>NZ_CP092348.1:2500-3632500 GCF_022354505.1 Rhizobium sp. C104
TGGAGGCTTCCAGGTGTTTTGGGTTTTGCCCAAAGCGTCCGAGCCCAGTTCTTGTGAAACCATGGATGGCCTAGCCGGCCGGATATGGTGGAGGAATTGGAGGTAGGAAGGAAGCTTGTCGCTCTGGGTCGTTGTTGTTTGGTCATCTTTAGGGATGAGCATCTGACGGACGGCTTGATTACCGTTGCCTGACCGCGCGGTATCGGATCCAATCTCGAGAAGCTGGTCTTAAGACCTGACACAAGCGAGCTGCTCGGCGTAGCTCCAATAAAGTGATCAGGTCGAACACGTCGATGGCATTGTTGGATTGACTGGGTTGTAAAAGGTAACCCGGTCTGTTGCCGTTTCTTATGGAGCGAGCAACGAGATGATGAGCATTGGCAATGAGAACGATTAAGTGTCGTAAGGGCATTTGGTGGATGCCTTGGCATGCACAGGCGATGAAGGACGTGATACGCTGCGAAAAGCCGTGGGGAGCTGCGAATGAGCTTTGATCCATGGATCTCCGAATGGGGCAACCCACCTTAAATGCTTGGAAAATCCAAACTGACTGTAAGGTCGGCTTGGGTTTCCAAGCATTGTGATAAGGTATCTACACCTGAATACATAGGGTGTAAGAAGCGAACGCAGGGAACTGAAACATCTAAGTACCTGCAGGAAAGGACATCAACCGAGACTCCGCAAGTAGTGGCGAGCGAACGCGGACCAGGCCAGTGGCAATTGTGATTAAAGTGGAACGCTCTGGAAAGTGCGGCCGTAGTGGGTGACAGCCCCGTACGCGTAGATATCATGATTGTCCTAGAGTAGGGCGGGACACGAGAAATCCTGTCTGAACATGGGGAGACCACTCTCCAAGCCTAAGTACTCGTGCATGACCGATAGCGAACAAGTACCGTGAGGGAAAGGTGAAAAGCACCCCGACAAGGGGAGTGAAATAGAACCTGAAACCGGATGCCTACAAACAGTCGGAGCCTGAAAGGGTGACGGCGTACCTTTTGTATAATGGGTCAACGACTTAGTGTAACAAGCAAGCTTAAGCCGGTAGGTGTAGGCGAAGCGAAAGCGAGTTCTGAATAGGGCGATTTAGTTTGTTGCATTAGACCCGAAACCGAGTGATCTAGCCATGAGCAGGTTGAAGGTTGGGTAACACCAACTGGAGGACCGAACCCGCATCTGTTGCAATAGATTGGGATGACTTGTGGCTAGGGGTGAAAGGCCAATCAAACTCGGAAATAGCTGGTTCTCCGCGAAATCTATTTAGGTAGAGCGTCGAGCGAATACCCCCGGGGGTAGAGCACTGGATGGGCTATGGGGACTCACCGTCTTACTGATCCTAACCAAACTCCGAATACCGGGGAGTACTACTCGGCAGACACACGGCGGGTGCTAACGTCCGTCGTGAAAAGGGCAACAACCCTAACCTCCAGCTAAGGTCCCCAAGTCATGGCTAAGTGGGAAAGGATGTGAGGATCCCAAAACAACCAGGATGTTGGCTTAGAAGCAGCCATCATTTAAAGAAAGCGTAACAGCTCACTGGTCTAAATAAGGGTCTTTGCGCCGAAAATGTAACGGGGCTGAAGCCATGCACCGAAGCTGAGGATGTGTAGCAATACACGTGGTAGCGGAGCGTTCCGTAAGCTGATGAAGGGAGACCCGTGAGGGCTCCTGGAGGTATCGGAAGTGCGAATGTTGACATGAGTAACGATAAAGAGGGTGAGAGACCCTCTCGCCGAAAGACCAAGGGTTCCTGCTTAAAGTTAATCTGAGCAGGGTTAGCCGGCCCCTAAGGCGAGGCAGAAATGCGTAGTCGATGGGAACCACGTTAATATTCGTGGGCCTGGTGGTAGTGACGGATTGCACAAGTTGTTCATTCTTATTGGATTGGATGGGCAGCGGAGCGGTTCCAGGAAATAGCTCCACCGTATAGACCGTACCCGAAACCGACACAGGTGGTCAGGTAGAGTATACCAAGGCGCTTGAGAGAACTATGTTGAAGGAACTCGGCAAATTGCACGCGTAACTTCGGAAGAAGCGTGACCCCATTTTACGCAAGTATGATGGGGTGGCACAGACCAGGGGGTAGCGACTGTTTATCAAAAACACAGGGCTCTGCGAAGTCGCAAGACGACGTATAGGGTCTGACGCCTGCCCGGTGCTGGAAGGTTAAGAGGAGAGGTGCAAGCTTTGAATCGAAGCCCCAGTAAACGGCGGCCGTAACTATAACGGTCCTAAGGTAGCGAAATTCCTTGTCGGGTAAGTTCCGACCTGCACGAATGGCGTAACGACTTCCCCGCTGTCTCCAACATAGACTCAGTGAAATTGAATTCCCCGTGAAGATGCGGGGTTCCTGCGGTCAGACGGAAAGACCCCGTGCACCTTTACTATAGCTTTACACTGGCATTCGTGTCGGCATGTGTAGGATAGGTGGTAGGCTTTGAAGCGGGGACGCCAGTTTCCGTGGAGCCATCCTTGAAATACCACCCTTATCGTCATGGATGTCTAACCGCGGCCCGTCATCCGGGTCCGGGACAGTGTATGGTGGGTAGTTTGACTGGGGCGGTCGCCTCCGAAAGAGTAACGGAGGCGCGCGATGGTGGGCTCAGACCGGTCGGAAATCGGTCGTCGAGTGCAATGGCATAAGCCCGCCTGACTGCGAGACTGACAAGTCGAGCAGAGACGAAAGTCGGTCATAGTGATCCGGTGGTCCCGCGTGGAAGGGCCATCGCTCAACGGATAAAAGGTACGCCGGGGATAACAGGCTGATGACCCCCAAGAGTCCATATCGACGGGGTTGTTTGGCACCTCGATGTCGGCTCATCGCATCCTGGGGCTGGAGCAGGTCCCAAGGGTTTGGCTGTTCGCCAATTAAAGCGGTACGTGAGCTGGGTTCAGAACGTCGTGAGACAGTTCGGTCCCTATCTGCCGTGGGTGTAGGAATATTGACAGGATCTGTCCCTAGTACGAGAGGACCGGGATGGACATATCTCTGGTGGACCTGTTGTCCTGCCAAGGGCATAGCAGGGTAGCTATATATGGACGGGATAACCGCTGAAGGCATCTAAGCGGGAAACCCACCTGAAAACGAGTATTCCCTATCAGAGCCGTGGAAGACGACCACGTTGATAGGCCGGGTGTGGAAGTGCGGCAACGCATGAAGCTTACCGGTACTAATAGCTCGATCGGCTTGATCGTTCTCATTGACTGTGCTCATCGAACGAAGTTCGATAGTGAGTAGTGAATAGGCAGTAGCAAGTAGTGAAAACTGCTCCGCCTCTTTCCTCACAAGCCTCAAAGACGTGTTCAAAACAAAACACTACCGACTAGTCACTAATCACTAGTCACTCGTGTACCAGCTTCTCAAACATAAAGTTGCGCTTTGCCGACCTGGTGGTTATGGCGGGGTGGCTGCACCCGTTCCCTTTCCGAACACGGCCGTGAAACGCCCCTGCGCCCATGGTACTTCGTCTTAAGACGCGGGAGAGTAGGTCGCTGCCAGGTCTGCAAAACGCAACTTCTTGAAATAAAATCTTCTCACACAAAACTAACGGCCCAAAGCCGATCAAAGGGCCGCTCACAAAGCGGCCTTTCGTGTTATAATCAAGCAAGTCAATCAGACTTGCCATGGCGCGGGGTGGAGCAGCCCGGTAGCTCGTCAGGCTCATAACCTGAAGGCCGCAGGTTCAAATCCTGCCCCCGCAACCAAATTCCCTTAGCACAACACCCCAAAACCCGCCTCTCGGCGGGTTTTGGCGTTGCTGGGAACGGTCGTGGGATTCAGCGCGCAACAGCGGGATCCGTCAGTTCAGGCACGTCCTCCGCTGGATGAGAGCGGGCTGAGCCCGTTGCCGGCCGAATAACGGCATTGCCGTCACGATCTGTGCGTGGCATCTTCCCGGCGGTGGATGCCGCGTGTCGCTTCGAGATGATGACGGGTTTTCCGTTTTTTGCTGAGTGTCTTCTCAACGGAGTCTTGAATGAGCGTTGGCTTGATCGCCCTTCTTGATGATATCGCCGCATTGGCCAAGGTGGCTGCGGCCTCGCTTGACGATATTGCCGGCCAGGCAGCCAAGGCGGGCGCGAAAGCGGCAGGCGTCGTCATCGACGATGCGGCGGTCACGCCTCGGTATGTCACCGGATTTTCGGCCGCACGCGAATTGCCGATCATCGGCAAGATTGCGGTGGGTTCGCTGAAGAACAAGCTTCTGATCTTGCTTCCGGCGGCGCTTATTCTGAGCCTCGTCGCACCGCAGGCGATAACACCGCTGCTTATGATCGGCGGACTTTTTCTCTGCTATGAGGGCGTGGAAAAAGTCTACGGACTGGTGCTGCCGCATGCAGCCCACGCCCATGAATCGGCACTCGAGGCGACAAGCCTCGATGCGCAATCGCTCGAAGACGAGAAGGTCGCCGGTGCGATCAAGACCGATTTCATCCTCTCGGCGGAAATCATGGCGATTACGCTCGCCGCGGTTCCGGCAGGCAGCATCTTCGCGCAGGCCTTCATCCTTGCCGTCGTTGGATTGGGCATAACGGTCATGGTCTATGGCGGCGTGGCGCTGATCGTGAAGGCCGATGATCTGGGGCTGATGATGGCTCGTGCACAGACGGCGCATCCGACGGGGCCTTTGCTGCGCGTGATCGGACGAGGGCTGGTCACAGGCATGCCTTATTTTCTGAAAGCGCTCGGCATTGTCGGAACGGCTGCGATGATCTGGGTCGGCGGCGGCATCATCGTTCACGGCCTCGAAGCCTATGGCGTGGCCGGCCTAGCGCATCTTATCCATGATGCCGGGGAGGTGGCCGTCCATGCCGTTCCCGTCCTGGCGTCCGTGCTGCGCTGGACCGTCGAGGCGGCAGGTGCCGGCATCGTCGGTATTGTCGCCGGCTTGATCACGATTCCGGTTGCAGGCTACATCATTTCGCCAATGTGGCGGTGCCTCAAATCACTCCTGCCGAGTCGCCGGCGGAAAGAGGCGCTGGCGGCTGACGGGAAAAAATGAATGCTGCGGGCATCGACGGGCGGCGACGCGACATCGGACTGAGCCGCAGTTTCTGTCAGCATTGACGGAGATCCGGAACCAGCAGTCCCGCCTTGCGGAGTCCTTCGACGCGGCGGTTAAAGTCCTCGGGGTCTCGAAATGGCAGGACGCGGCGGCGGCGTTCGATGGAGAAGTCCGGGTTGATCTGGAGCGCCTTCTCCCACGCCTGTCGGGCATCCTCCGCGCGGCCGAGATGGCCATAACATGATGCCAGCAGGGCGTAAGCCGTTTCCGATTGCGCGTTTTGTTGGAGCCGCTGCGCGATCGCGGCGATGGCTTGTTCATATTCACCGAGAGAAAAGCGCGCATCGGCGAGAAACTGGAACAGAAGTTCCGGATGGTGCGGGTCAAGCCGCATCGATGCATCGAGCGTTTCCAAGGCGCCTGCGGGATCGCCGGAGAAGATCTGGATATGCGCCATCAGTGTCAGGAGTTCAGCCGAGTTGGGCGACAGCGCCAGACCGCGCAGGACTTCTGCCCGCGCCCGGTCCAGGTCGTGGTTCCACATGCAGGCCATGCCTAATGCGAAGTGGCTATTGGGCTGTTCCTCGGCCATATCAACTGCCTGCTGCGCGAGATCCAGCCCGGTCCGCAGCGAACCCTCCGGATCGTCGCTCCAGGCGTTGACGTAGTCGAGCACATGCGTGAAGGAAATGAGGGCTCGGGCCGCCGCATAGTCCGGGTCTACGGCGAGAGCGTCTGCCGCCAGGCTGCGGGCGGCTCTATTTCCGGTTCGGTTATGGGCTGACGCCTGCTCACGGCCACGCAACAACAGCTCGTAAGCGCCGACATCGACGGCGCGCCCCTGGGCCAAGCGGTCCTGGTCGCCATGCGTGAGATTGAGCTTCAGCGCTGTGACGATCTCCTGTGTCAGCTCATCCTGAACCGCAAAAATGTCGGTGAGATCGCGATCGTAGCGGCTGGCCCAGATATGTCCGCCATTGCTGGCGTCGATCAATTGGGCCGTCACACGCACGCGGTTGCCGGCCTTGCGCACGCTGCCTTCGAGAACGTAACGGACGCCGAGCGCCTTGGCCATCTCAGGTACCGAGGTTGTTACATTCTTGTAGACGAAGGATGAGTTGCGGGCGATCACGTGCAATTCGGACAGCTTCGAGAGATCGGTGATGATGTCTTCGCTGATCCCGTCGGAGAAATATTCCTGTTCGACGTCGCCGCTCATATTGTTGAAGGCCAGTACGGCTATGGAGGGCTTGTCGGGAACGGCGATAGCCGAAGGCCGTTTCGGCGCCGGCTGCTCTCCCGGTTGCCGTGCCGACGCCGGCTGCGAGACGGTTCCGACCTGAAGTAGATAGACCCGCATCGGCTCCGCGATATTCTTGAGAGGGACTTTGCCAAGATCGGTCACGGCACATTCAAGCCGCGTTCTCACCTGGCGGTAGGCATCTTCGGAGAGGCAGATGGCGCCGGGCCGGGCAACTCCCTCCAACCGCGCGGCGATGTTGACGCCGTCGCCCATCAGGTCGCCGTCGTTCTCCTCGACAACATCTCCCAGATGGATCCCAACCCGGAACTCGATGCGATGCTCGGGAGGCACGCCGATATTGCGCTCGACCATGGCTGTCTGCACCTCGATCGCGCAGCGCACGGCGTCGACGACGCTGCGAAACTCGATAAGGCTTCCATCGCCGGTGCGCTTGACGATACGGCCATTGTGCACGGCGATCGTCGGATCGACCAAATCGCTGCGCAGGGTTCTCAGGCGCGCCAGGATGCGATCCTCGTCCGCACCGGCGAGACGGCTGTAGCCGACCACATCCGCGACCAGGATCGCCGCCAATTTTCGCGTCACGCTCGTAGCCTCAGTTCCTCATCGGACCAAAATAGCACAGTGTGACCGGCGGCGGCGCTAATCTTCGTCTTTCAAAGAAAAGGCGAACACGTAGTCGCCGTTGTCCCTGGAATATGGCGCTCCGCCAACCGAGATCACCACATATTGCTTGCCGGTTTTCGGCGAGACGTAGGTCATCGGCGTGGCGCTCGAGCCGACCGGCAGCGGATATTTCCAGAGCTCATCACCGTTCGCAGCGTCGTAAGCGCGGATGTAATAGTCCTGGAAGCCAGCAAAGAAGACGACACCGCCGGCAGTCGCCGACGTGCCGGCATAACTTGGCAAGCCCATCGGCATCGGCAGATTGGTTTTGATCTTAAACGGCCCGAGCTGTTCGGCGGTCCCGGCCGGGACCTGCCATGCGATCTTGCGGGTATTCAGATCCACGGCTGTGACGGTGCCGAAGGGCGGCTGCGTGCAGGGAACGCGGAGCCTCGAGGTCCACATTTCGGTGGCCATGCCGTAAGGCGTGCCGCGCTGCGGGGCGGAGGGGCCGTGAGCGGTTGTGGTCAGGGCAAAATCGACATACTCCTCGCGGGGAATGAGCGCGAAGAGGCTGGGCACGCGGATATCGTTCAGGAAGACCCGGTTGTTGGGCAGGTCGATCGACACGCTCCCCCAATTGAGGCCGCCAAGATTTCCCGGCTGCTGGATCGCATATTGCGGGCCGATCGGGGTGAAATCGCCGTCGTAGCGCATCTTTCGAAAGGCGATGCGGCATGCCAACTGATCGAACATCGTCAGTCCCCAGGCCGTCTGCTCCGTCACCCGTTCGGCGCCGATTGTCGGCATGCCTACGGAATAGGGCTGCGTCGGAGACAATTTCTCTTCCGGTGCGCCGCCTTCCTGCGGCACCGGCCTCTCCTGAACCTCAGCAAGGGGTGCACCGGTCTGACGGTTGAGCAGGAAAAGCTGCCCCCGTTTGGTGGTCTGCAGGAGAGCCGGCACGGTGGCGCCATTGCCATCGGGCAGGTCGAGCAGAACCGGCTGGGCCGGCAAGTCATAGTCCCAGATATCGTGATGCACGGTCTGGAACTTCCATCTCTCCCGTCCCGTCGTGACATCGAGCGCCACCAACGTGGCATTGTATTGATCGGCGAAAGCCGGTCGATTGACGCCGTAATAATCTGGGGTGGTATTGCCGAGCGGTGCATAGATGAGGCCGAGCTTGTCGTCGAATGCCGCCGTCGTCCACATGTTGGGCGTGGCCCTTGTATAGGTCTGGCCCTCAGGCGGGAGTTTGGTGATCTCGGGATTGCCGAGGTCCCATGCCCATTCGAGCTCGCCGGTAACGACATTGAAGGCGCGGATGACGCCCGAGGGTTCGCCAACCTCCTGATTGTCGATGACCCAACCTCCGATGACAATCAGATTGCGGGCAATCAGCGGCGCCGATGTCTGGAAATAATAACCTGACTTGACTTCACCCATGCCTTGGGAAAGCTGCACGGTGCCATTGTCTCCGAAGCCGTTGCAGGGTGCGCCGGTCTTCCTGTCGATCTCCAGCAGGCGGGCATCGATCGTCGTCTGCACCAGACGCTCATTGCAAAGGCCGTCGGCCGATTGGGCCTCCGGTGGCATCTTGTAGTAACCGAGGCCGCGGCAGCGTTGCCAGTATGGCGCCGTCGCCTTCGGATCGAAGGTCCAGCGCGGCTTGCCCGTATCTGCGTCAAGCGCTGCGATCACGTCCGTCGGCGTGCAGGTGTAGATCGTGTCGCCGATCTGCAGCGGCGTGTTTTGATCGGCGCCATCGCTTTTCCCGGTGCGGTATGTCCAGGCAAGATCGAGCTTGGCAACATTGCCGCGGTTGATCTGATCGAATGGGGAGTAGCGATCCCCGGCCGTGCTGCGGCCATAGGATGTCCAGTCGGAGGGTGAGTTGTCGCCTTTGGCGGTCTTATAGGCGGGGATATCGGTAGAAGGGCGGATCAGCCCATGCGGCGTTAAAGCAAGGCTGAACCCCGCCGCGAACAGGATGGCCGCAAGCAAAGTGCCGCCATAAAAGAGTTTCCGGTTGGCAGTTGGCGACAGCGACGGCGCAAAGAGAAGTGCAAAGCCCGCCAGCGCGATGGGGGACATCAAACGCGCAAAGAGCGCCCAGAAATTGAAACCCGACTCCCATAGTGCCCAGGGAAGGGTGAGAACGGCGACAAGCAGGACAATGAGGGCGCCTGACACCTGCCGGCGCCACAGCAGAAGCGCGGCAGCCAGATAGGCAAGCCCGGCGATTGCGTAATAGGGCGAGCCGCCGAGGCTGAGCAGCAAGGTGCCGCCTCCTATCAGGCCCAATCCGATAAAGGCGAGAACAATAAAAAACAGGCCAGCCAGAAATTTCATGGTTTCCTCATTTGTATTCGCCGCCCGATCGCCTGGTCCACTCCAACCGTCGCATGGCGCCGCGGAAAGCGCAGGGCTATTGGGTTGTGGTCAGTTGCCTCTTCTTCGGGAGAGGGGCGCTCTCTCGTTCAATTTTTCCTAATGTAGCTCTGGTCACTGACACGCGGTCCCGACCCGGCAATCATGCCGCCGCTGCTCTGCGGCGACAGCTTGCCAATCCAAATCGAGTCAATACTTCTGAAAGGGCCACAGATGTTTCTCGGCGAAAAGCTTGATCTAGCGAAAGGGCGACCGACAGGATTCGATTATATGCGATTACTGTTAGCCTTTTCAGTACTTTGGATACATACGGCCCGCGTTACATACGGCGATGACCTGTTTCTCTGGGAGTCACCTTTCCGTCCTGCCATCAAATCAGTGCTGCCGATGTTCTTCGTCTTGAGCGGATTCCTGGTGGCTGGCAGTCTTGAACGGTCGAAAACATTGATCTCCTTTCTCGGCAACCGATTTATCCGGATCTACCCTGCTCTTGCGGTGGAGGTATTGCTGGCGGCCTTTATACTCGGAGCAATCTATACAGAGTATGACCTGCGTGACTATTTCACCGATCCTCAGTTCTTTACCTATCTGCTGAATGTCACAGGCCACATCCACTTCAATCTCCCCGGTGTATTCCTGAATAATCCCGACGCCGCAATGGTCAATGGGCAGCTCTGGACGGTGCCCTTCGAGCTGGAGTGCTACGCCGCGATCGCCGCCCTGTTTCTGCTCGGCGTGGTCAGGCGGCGGGTGATCGCCCTGATCGCAACGCCGGCTTTGATCATCAGCTTCGGTATCGCAAGGTATTGGAAACACTCGAGCGATTGGGCAACCATGCCCACGACAGCGTCGGGCAATCTGCTCATCTGCGCGTTTCTCGTGGGGGTGACCTTCTATCTGTACAAGGACAAGGTTCTCTGGGATGTGAGAATTTTCCTTGCTTCGGTGGCAATCATATTATGGGCCTACTGGTTCACTTCCTTTGGGGATTTCATTGCCATTCCGGCAATCGGATATGTCACGGTCTTCCTCGGCCTGACCTCGCCCCGCAAGCTTGGCATTCTCAGTGGGGCCGACTATTCCTATGGCGTCTTCCTATACGGCTATCCCATTCAACAGGCGTTCGTAGCGCTCGGACCCTGGGCGCATAACTGGTGGTTGAATGGCATTGTCTGCAGCATCGTTGCGACCTGCTTTGCCGCCTTCTCGTGGAGATTCATCGAAAAGCCGGCGTTGAAATTGAGGAAACAGGTCACATGGCTTGAAAACTTCAGCATCCAACGCGGCGCAAAACGGCAGTTGGCCGCCGCAGTCTCGAAATAGCCTTATCAATGCCGGACATCAGCAGGGCTCGCCAATCACCGGCGAGCCCTGTTTCGTTGAACCGTGGCGATTGTCGGGGGAGGATCATCACCTGTCTTGGTAAGGAGGAGGCTTGCTACACGCTTGTTGACGACGTGCATTAATCTTGCTGCGTGCTGAAAGATCTCTTGGTCCCGGACGATAGAACGGTCCTGGCGGATGAATAGTCGAATATTCTGCGCTTGGTTCGGTCGGCTTACTGAGCGTGTCTTAGGAATATTTTAACAATAATAGATAAAATACTTTAATCGAACTTCGTTTCGACTTTGAGCTTTTGCCATGTCATTGAGGCAGCCGGCGGCTTAAAGGAGGTGTGAAGAGAGGAGCGGATTAATGCTGAAGAGCGCGCTTGTCGTGGTTGCCATCTCCATCGCTGCTGGAGCGACCATTCGCGCCTGGGCCTTTGCAATCTTTGCATTTCTGCTGGTCGTTGCCTTGGGTGCCGTGATCCTGTTGAAAGGCTCCTCCTTTTCGGATGCGATCGCCTACTGCCTCCAAGCGCTCGTCTTGATGGAAGTAAGCTATTTGGCGGGTCTATTCGCCTACTCGTTGTGGGAGCATATGCAAAAGCGCCGGAAACGGAACTCTGTTGCCGAGCGCGCTCCTATGACCGGCAAGCGCCCCCACGGATAATGCTATGAGCATGAGGGAAAATCGAATGACCCTACAGGTCCGTCTTGGGCAGTAAAGCGTGCCTGGAAAGCAGGGCCGCCAGAGTCTTTGCCATGATCATGAAATCCAACGCGAGTGTCCAATTGCGCAGATACTCGACGTCGAGGAAAACTCTATTCTGATAACTGACGTGTTCGCTGATCTGCCAATGACCGGTCAGGCCAGGACGGACTGCGACGTAGGCATAGGTGTGTTCGCCGTAACGGGGCAGCTCTTCTTTGGCAATGGCGCGAGGCCCGACGAGGCTCATCTGCCCAAGTAGCACGTTGATCAGTTGCGGAAGCTTGTCGAGGCTCGATCGCGTCAGGATGTCGCCGACGATCGTCGCATGCAGGCTGGCCGTTGCGTCGGATCGTGTCGTCCGAAACTTGAGGCAACCGAACTCTTTTCCCTTATAGCCGATAAGCCGATGGGATGTGAAAGCGGCGCCCCGATCGCTGAGCATTATAATGACTGCTACCGACAGAAGTAGCGGCGACAGAAGAAATAAAAGAGATGCCGCAATGACAAGGTCTAACGCGCGCTTCAGAATTCTGCTGATCGTATGGGATTTTGACGAATTGAATGGACGCCCTTCCTTGCGCGCCCCGGTGCTACGCCGCCAAGGGTCAGCCGGGTTGATGCCCTGATTTTTTCCCGCCATCCGCGTCTCCGTTGGGCGAATCCCAGAAATACCATCCGAAGCTTGCTTCAATACAGGTTTGATGTCTGTGACCGAGGTCATAATGGTGAATAAATTCTTTATTTCCCAAAGATTTTCTTTTGAAATTTTAAGATACTGTTTTGCGTTTGAGGATCCATAAACAAAATGTTATTAATATTAATTAGTGGAGACGATATTATTCTTCTATTTTGTAGACCTGATCTTCAGTTTGCTGATCGTCATGAAACGTATAAAAGTCAAGTCGTGGTTTAAGATCGATCGATGAGATAGAATTAAATATGAATTTGTTATATATTAATGTGAGTATCAGTCACTATTTGTGTATAAATCCGGATGACTATTTTATAGTATTATCATTTAACTTTACAATTTAATGAATTACGAATATCGCCGAATAGCAATAGCTAAATTAATCTGCATGGAGTTGCGTCGTATGGACGGAGCGATTAACATCAGAGATAACAAGACTGGCGCGGGCGCGGCGCGAGTAGGCGAAGCGGTTACTTCAGGGCCTGCAGATGTCATATACGGCGGCCGTGGTGATCTGGATCACGAGTTCCCGTTTTGCCGTTCGAGTGTTCGAAAGTTTCGACGGGGTGACGTGATTGCAGGCGCCGGGGACGCCATCGACATGTTCGTCCGCGTCCAGCGCGGAATGGTGAGCGCAAGCACGCCGCTTGCCGATGGACGGGAGTTCATCGTGGAGATGATTCCAAAAGGCGGCTTGATCGGCGAATTGGAGGTGTTGCGCAAGCAGTCCCTCAGCCTGGAATATCGCGCCTCATCAGACTGCGAACTGCACTACTTCGATGGTCGTTTGCTGCGGGACTTGTGTGCGAACGATCCGCAATTTCAGGTGAAGATCCTGTCGAAGGCGCTGGCGCGTGTTTCCGAACTCGAACTGCGGATCATTTCCAACGCCGGATCGAGCCTGAGGCAGAGATTGGCCCGGACGCTGCTGCGCCTTTCTGCCGTGTACAAAGTGGATGCGCAACATGGCGGCGATGAGCTGATCATCTCCCAACATGATCTGGCAGCGACGCTGCCGGCGTCGCGCGAAAAGGTCAATCAATGCCTGCGGCGTTTGCGCGAAAGCAAAGTGGTCGACGGGACGCAGGGCAAAATCCGCATTCTCAATCGGAAGGCGCTGGAAGCCGATGCCGACGGTGTGGCGTCCATCGCTTGAGGACGCCTCGACGAAAGAATGCGGCAGTGAAGCCTCAACAAAACCCGCCTCGGCTGAAGCGGCTTCCCGATAATAGTGGTTAGACGTCGCTTTCGGAGGCATTCTTCCAGTATTTCCAGCCTTCACCCTGAATGAGTCCGTGATTGGAGAGATCCTTCCAGCTGCGGTAGGTGCCCGTATCGTCGTAGACGAAATCATCCTTGTCCTTGCTCGAGGAATATACGGCATATTCCTCCGTGTGCTGGGACCGGTGCGCGGCATCCGCAACCTTGTGAACGAAGGTCGACAGGAACTTGAAATGCAGAAGGGCGCCGGAGACGCCGAGCGCTCCGCGCATGTCGCCCAAATTCAGGGAGAGCGGCCAGACTTGGTGCGATGATTTGAGAAAAAGACGTTCACCTTCGATATAGACGAGAGGAATCTTGTTGAGCGCGGGACCGTCCCAGAGCCGGTCGTGGAAATAGACCCGTCCACGAACACCTCCCTTGATCCATATAGTCCAGTTGCGTTCGTCGAAATGCGCGACATAGCCGGACCGGTCGAAGAGATTGCAGACCTCAAGCGGATTGCGGCCGGGTTCGCATATGTTTTCTAGAACGGGATGCGGGCTGTACATGTCGATCATCACCGAGCGCAGCGAATGGCCGCCGGTGGAATCGATATAGGCGGTCAGTTGATCGATCGGCCTTGTGTCGCAATGCGGATAGACCAGGAACTCGTCGGCATCGACATAGAGAACCCATTTCTCCTGGCAGTGCCGGTTGATGACTTCGTTGATCCAGTCATTACCGAATCTCGCCGCCTTGTAGGATCCGTGGGCAGAAAGAAGGGACACATCGTCGAAGCCGGCCAGCAATTCGACCGTGCCATCTGTCGAGCCGTTGTCGATACAGATGAAGTGCTCGAAGCCGAGATCGCGATAATACTGCAGGAAAAATGCCAGCCGGTGCCCCTCGTCGCGGATGACGCAGATGACGACGTGACGCGCCTGCTTGAGCCCGATGCGCAGCAGGTCGTAGCGAACCTGCCGAGCCTTGAGCGAGCGGCGCAGGCGGGCTTTTGCGTAATGCGAGATACTGGCGGCGGAAGCCCTATAACTCATATTCTGTCCTGACCATTATCCATCCTGCAATGAAGAAATGAATAGTTGCGCGTCCGCCTGCCATCCAAGGGTCGACCGCCATGCTGATATCAGGTGCGCGGCTATTCACCCCCAGGCGGACCACAATGCTCACACGGCGTAATCGCCAACCAGCAGGCTCTGGACCCGCGGATTGGGGCCGTTCGCCTCGATTGCGTGTTTGATGCGCGCCCGCATCGACCGGTACTTATACAGGGCCTTACGATCGATGCTTATGCCGCGATACAGCGAGTCATAAATCGGATGTGCTTTGCGCAGGTCGACATAGACTTGGCTTTCCCGATCGGTCCAGGGAAAGAAGGTGCCATGCCAGGGCTTTGGATGCGCCATATAATGGACGATCGACAGGGCGGACATGTTGACCAGGTGAAGGAACTGTTTGGGAAAGTTCCAGCGGTTCGATACGAGGATGAGCGATGAACCGCAGACATAATTTAATGCGCCCTGGTCATGTTTGCCCTCGCAGGCCTCGGGATTTCTAGCAAAAAGCTCAAGCGCCTCCTGTCCGATCCAGCCGTTACGGTGGAATTTCAGGACACCCGCGTTGAAATAGTGGCTGTTCTTTCCGGTGTCGAGAAAGTCGTGGATCGCCGTGTAATCGCGCGCCGCGAAAAACCTGCCCTCGGGCACAACCGCATTTTCGAGCCCGCCGAGATCGCTGACGATCTGTGTGTCCCCATCGAGGTAGATGATCTGGGTATAGTTGGCAGGCAGGATCTCGCAAAGCACCAGCTTGGCCATGGTGCTGACGCTGATACGTCCCTGGAAATGCGATCCATCGAGCTTGCCGAGCGAATCCTGCAGCGCTTCGGTCGCATCGATCAAGTCGACCCCGCTCGTTGCCAGCAGGGCTTTCAGTTCGTCGAAATTATCGAGATGTTCCGACATGAGGACACAGACATCGGTCGCGGGGCTTGTGAATTTGCGAGCCTGCAGCGCCGAGAGAATAGTCGGAAATGAATATTCGACATCCGTGACGTAGACGACGCACTGATTGTTCATGTCTTCACCTTTCCGATTGTCCGCAACAGGAATGAATCGCTGTCGCCTTCCAAGTCGAGGGAACAGTTGTTGATTGAGCCAAAGGGCCTGTCGTATGAAAGCCCGGTCCGGTATATATTGCCGAGATGCAGTCTCGGTCGTTGGCTGATCGGCGTATGGCTGCCGGCGATTTTCGTGTGTTTCATTGTTGAGATATTCACCATGAAGAATGCCCTGCCTGCGATGACGCTGCGTTTCGATATCTTCTTGCCTGGCACGACGATGGGGGTCGGAGCGCTTGTTGGGCTGCAGCGAGAAGAGGTATTTGGATGCTGATCACCGCGTTCATCGCCGCCGTGATTTCGATAGCTGCCGGTGCTTGCATCCGCGCCTGGGCTTTCGCGATCTTCGCATTGCTTGTGGCAATCGGCTTCGGCGGCGTGGCCTTCGTGGATGGGTCCTCCACGGTAGCGGCGATCGGATCCGGTATCGCGATCCTCGTGCTGATGGAGATCGGCTATCTCACGGGCGTCTTCCTGTCGGGTGCCCTGCGACGGAATGCCAGACTGCGGCAGAGCAATTCCGCAAACAGGGTCTCTGCCGCCAGCGAGCGTCAGCAGAGCTGAAATTGAGACGGATGCTGCAGCATATCCTTCCCCGGATCGCGGTCTGGGATCGTTTGCGACCGGCAGCCTGATTTCACCGGTAATCCCTGGAGGATGTGGCGCGGCCGAGCAGCCGCGAACCTGTGTTCGCCCGAGTCCGGCTGCGCCAAGCCGCCATTCGGCGCCATCGCGAAAGTCCCGAGCGGGCGTCATGGTGTTGAAAACATCGGCGCTCTCAAAGGAGATGCCGATGCCTCCAGGGGACGTCGGTTCGCCGGCGATGAGGCCGCCCGATGCCGCGGCACATAAGCTCCGGCAAGGCAGCCCGCGGCCAGCCCCGCCGAAGTGCTGAACAGCAAGCCGAGATCCGTGCCGCTTCCCGATATCGCTGCGGAGCCGATCTGTGCGATGGATGCCATCACAGCGGAGGTTCCGATCGCGTGGGTTTCCCGGTCGCCGGATTTGTGCCGGCCGGCTGCCCTCACCAAGCTGTACACGAAGACGGCGAACAGGGCGGTGCCGGTCAATCCGACATTGGACAGCAACGCGGCGATGAAGCTGGAAGCTCGAACCGTGCCCAATCCGGCGCCGAAAGTGGCGGTATCGACGAATGCAATCAATGCCAGGGTGTTCCAGGCGGTGCGCTCTTCGCCGGACTGCGATTGCAGTTTGTCCGATACGGTGGTGGTCAGGAGACCGGCGATGGAATTCCACGCATCGGGGACAAGGCTGAGCGCGGTGATGGCGCAGGGTATGAAAAAAAGCGTGATCGCAAGGAAAGTCACGTGCGGGGTCGTGGCGGAACCGCCGATCAGTCGTTTCAGGCAGAACAACACGAACATGCAGACAAGAAAGACGCCCGCGACATAGGCGGTTGTCGAGGTGCAGAGCACGATGGTCGGTCCGATCAGAAGAGTTGCCAACCCCGCCATGCGGCTTTGGACGCGCTCCAGCCATAGCATGAGTGTGAAGGCGAAATAGGCCAATGCAACGGCGCCATAAGCACTTGCTTCGGGAAAGGGGCCGACGATGCGCTTGAAACCGTGGATGGTCTCGGCCGTGTGCATCGTATAATTCGCATTTCTGATGATATCGAGCAACTGGGCCTGGCCGATCTGGAACGTTGCGAGGTCGATCAGCGCGAAGGCAAAACATGCTATCGATGCGACGATCAGCTGCCGCGCGATGAACCGGCCATATCCCAACCGGGCAAGTCCGGCGACGACGGCGAAGCAGGCGAGGTCGCCGAGAAGATAGACGGACTGGCTGATATTGGATGAACCCGGAGCCAGTGGAGCCGCTACCGTCGACATCATCCCCGAGGGGTCTCTGGCGGAGGAGTAAACGAGGGTCGCGCCGGCAAAAATACGGGGCAGGAAGAAGGACGACACCACGGAGAACAGGATGTAGCAGGCAAACCAGAAGCCGGGGCCGGGATAGGCGATGCTGGCGAGCGTCGCTTGCATCTGAACCGGGCGCAGCAAGACCGTCATGACCAGAAAGAGCACCAGAAGATGGCTCGGCTGGATGCTGCTGCCGCCGAGCGCCGGCAACTGCAGAGCCGCTGCGGCACCGAGCAGCGTCGAAAGGCAAAGGGCGGTGACGGCAAAACGCGCGCCGTTCAGCATGCTGAGCACGCCAAGCAGCAGAACCACGAAACCGATCGGCTCTATCGACATGCTTCAGATCCCAAGCAGAAGAATGAGCGGCCGAGGCCTGGCATTTGCCGAAAAGTGGCATCCAGCTTTCGGCAGGATGTGCGAGGCGAAAGCCCGCCGGCTGTCGTCGATGATCACAATCGCCTCCTAATTCGATCCGGTCCGGGATATCCAGCCGGGAGCGGAGCGATTGTCTCGGGCCACATCGGATGACGGGACCGTCGAGCTCTGCTTCTGCGGTGCTGTCTGCGGCGATGAGGATGGCGCTTGAGGGGCCGTGTCCAGACCGACCTCGACGAGGTCATGCGGTAGCAATGCGGTTTGCTCGTCCGCCACGATGTCGCGGGAGGTTCCGTCATCGTTGCGACGCACGATCCTGTAGTTCTTTTTTGCCCGGCCGAGCCCCGGCGCGTCCGTGTTGATCTGGGCGAGCTGAGCGTCGTAGCCGGCCTGTTCGCCGAGGAGCTGGGCTACCTGGATATCGATCGCCGCCCTGCCGATCGCGAGATTGACCTGGTTCAGTAGGTCCTGGTTTTCGCTGTTCTGCCTGTTGACGATGTTGATCTTGGAACGGTCGGCTTCGCTGAGGCCTTGGCGAGCCGTGGTCAGGGCGACTTCGAGATCGATCAAGGTGCCCTGCGCATCCGCCACCCAGCGGTCGACAGAGACCTGGCGGGAATTGCTGACGAGGCCTTTGCTCACCAGGCTGTTGACATTGTCCAGTTCCTTCTGGGCGAGGTCGATCTGCCGTTTTTGCGAACTGATCTTGGCCGTGAGCGATTCGACCTGTTGGCCATAGAGGCGGGTCAGGTCATTCGCCGCTTCGATCCGGCTGTCGATATCGACGCGCCGCAACCGCATCAGGTTCAATTCCTGTGCCTTCAACTTGTCGACGTCGGGCGTTCCCACCAGTTCGTCGGGGATCTCGAAACTCTGTTGGCCGGCGATCTCGGCGCGCAACCGCGCCTGTCGCATCAGGAGATCGCGCCGGTTGATAACGGCCGTCCGGTAGGCGCCGGCAGCCTGGATCCGGTCGCGCTCGAAATAGGTGTTGTCCTCGCGTTCTCTGAGGAAGCCGCCGGCGATGCTGACGGCCTTCATCACCGTCATGTTGGGTTCAAACGGATAGCGGCCGGGGGTCTGCACGGTTCCGGTCACGAAAATCGGTGCATGCTCGGCAATCTCCAGGGCGATATACGGCTTGCCCGGAAGTGCGGATTTTTCGGCCAGCGCGCTGGCAATGGCATCGGCAAGCTGCTCGGTCGTCTTTCCATTCGCCTGCAGGTGGCCAGCGATCGGGATCGACAGATTGCCGGCATCGTCGATGGTATAGACGCCATCGAGGGCCTCCCAGCTGGCATAGCGGGAATCCGACGACCGCCATTCGACGACACGCAGTCTGACCTTGTCTTCCGGCACGAGAGTGAATGTCTGCGCGTGGGCGACGCTCCAGCCGGTCAGGCAGGCGAATGCCAGCAGGGTGAGTGCCGTGGAAACGAGGCGATCGAACAAGGATCTCGGCTGCATTGGTCTATCTCCGCTTCGTTGCGATCGACGGTGAACGCATTTCGCGCGGCGACGGAGTGCCGAATTCGAGAATGCGGGACGGAGAGGCGCGACCGACAAGAAGGTCGGATAGCGCTAGTAAATTGCCGTTCAAACGTCCCCACCGGTCGATCAGCCGATCCTTCAATAGGATGCCTGACATATTGGCCAGGATGTTGCGGCCGATCTGCGCGATTGCACGGCCTTTCGACATCGTGCCCTTGCGGATCAGGTAGACAGGATTGGCGACTTGCGAATAGCCAAGCCTTCGGCCGGGCTGGCGTCCGGATCTGACGCCGAGATGCACGCCGCGGGCGCCTTCGACATAGACGGACCGGCCGTGGCGGGCGATGGATCTGCTGAAATCGACATCTTCGAGCCAGCCGTAAAGCGGCAACTGCTCGTCGAAGGTCAGGGCGTGCTCGACAACGGGCGCAAGGCGAACCGCCATGTTGCATCCATAGGCGTTGTAGACATCCGCCACATGCTCGGCGCCTTCGCCTGCTGTATGGAGAACCTCCAAGGCCTTCGCCATGCTGAGGCCCCCGTCGAGGACGCCGTCGGCCAGCACCTCGCCGGTGGCGATTGCCACCTCCGGCTTTGCCGCAAAGACGGCCGCCATGCGCGACAGGAAAGTCGCGGCGGGAATGAAGTCGTCATCGAGGAAGATCAGAACGTCTGTATCAGCCGCAGCGGCCTGGATGATCCTGTTGCGCTGGGCGGTCAGGCCGCGGCTGCCGACGATGACGTCCAAATCGCGGCGGTCGGCAAGCCCGGCCGCGTCCTCGATCACGGGCACGCAGACGATGAGCCGTTCCGCCTGATCCGGCAAGCCGGTGAGATAATCGATCGTCTCCCGCAATATCGAAGGGCGACCCGCCGAGGCGATCCCCAAGGCAATTCGCAATGGACGGCCCTGTTTTGCTGTTCCTGCCGAAGGTGAGATCATGAACTCTATTCTCTTCGGTGCATGGTTGATGACCGCGCCGAGGATCTCAGCGCCGACATTGCGCATGGTCTCGATGACGCGCAGGGTATCGTCGATCGAGGTGCGCCCATGCGAGGTGACGACGAGGACGCCATCCAGCTCCGGCGCGATCGCATTGGCATCGGGGGAAGTCGAGAAGGCGGAAATATCCACAAATACGGCGTCGAATTCCTTTTTCAGGTCGGCGAAGCTCAACTGCGTACGTCGGGAGCTTAGCCGAACGGCCGGCGTCACGGCTTCCACCTTGCCGAGCGGAAGGAATTTCAGGGTCGGGGTGAGGGGCAACGCCGCCGTCCGGATGAGTTCGCCATTGTCGAGCACATTGACGAGACCTGTGGAACTATCAGGCGCGATCGATTTGCTGAGCGAGGAATTCTGCGCTGCCGCATCGATGAGCAGTGTGTGCGCCCCTGACATCGACGATAGCACTGCCAGTTCGCATGCAATGGTCGATGTCCCGCTGCCGGGATCGACGGCGACGATTCCGATGACGACGCGGCGTTTGCGCCGAAGGCCGACGACGGTTGCGCTCAATTCCGCCATGCCGGGAATAACGGGATAGGCGGCCGTATCGATGCTGCCCGCGTCGGCGGCGAGGACGCCGGCTGGATGCCCACTGCGGTTCTGCTTCGATCTTGCCAGCAAGGTAACGATGGACACTCCGCCGACATCCGCGATCTGCTGAGGACGGACGATCCGGCGGTCGCCGGCGTGCCTTACCATGGCGAGTGCCAGGCCGACGCCGAGGCCGACCGCCCCGGCAAAGGCGAGGATGAGCGTGCTGCGCGGCCTCGCCTTCGAAAGAGGCAGCGTGGCGCGCGAGACGATCGTGGCGTCGGATACGGGGTAGGTTATGCGCTGCTTGGCCTCGGTAAGCTGGGTCAGCGTGCTTTCATAAAGCGTGCGGCGGGCATCGGTCGCGCTCTGCAGCTCCGCAAGCTTGAACTGGTCGCGCGGGTTGCTGTTGAATGTGTTCAGGGCGCTGGAGGCATCGGCGAGCCCGCGCTGCTGCTCCCTCACGAATTTTTCCAGCCAGTCGCTATATTGCCGGGAGGAATCGGCCTTCATTGCGATGTTCTTCTGGATATATTGCCTTGCGAGCGTATCGGCGATGGCGACCGCCTTCTGAGGGGTCGACGCTGCGGCTGATATCTCGATGATCGTGGAATTCCCAATCCGGCGTAAGGCCATCATGTTCTGCAGCGTGGCAATTGCCAGGTCGTGCAGCTGTTCCTGCTCCGTCCGCGGTCTGGATGGCGTATCACTCGCTCTGATGCCAGCCGCTTCCTGCCCCGTATCCACTTGAGCAGAAACTCCCAGAAGCCAGTCCTTCGACTTGTCCAGAAGCGAAGGTTTCCAATCGACAAAGTCGGGATCGCTATCAAGATCGAGCGCTCTTACCGTTCCGTCGACGACATCGCTTGATCTGGCAATCTCCAGCTGCCCTTCGATGAATGCGTCTTCCGCGAAGGCTCTTTGAGCTTCGGAGCTGTTCACCTGAGGGAAGATCACAAGTTGCGTGCTGGCAACATAAGTCGGCGCGGCGGTGAGAAGGTAGCTGCCGGCGATGACAAGGAAGGCAAAGGTCGTGGCCAGGATCCATAGCCAGCGCATTCTGAGAAAAAACAGCATGTCCCGCAGGGTCAGCGGTGAGTTCCCGCCAGCGGCTGCGGCGGCAGGCAGGGATATCGGGGAAACACCGCTGAAGATCGTGCTTGAGGTCATGTCGTCCAAATCCAAAATGGCGAGATTACGGAGTTACGAGATACTGGCAGCCTGGAGAGGACGAAGGGGTAGCGTATCTTCCGACGGACATGATCGGCAGCTTTCCCCTTTAATGCTCAGTACGAGCCACGCTGCGAAAACAGAGCTGGGATGGTCTTGGCGATGATGATCAAGTCCCGGCCGAGCGACCAGTTATTGAGGTAGTGCACGTCGAGGGAAACCCGGTGTTCATAGCTGACATCGTTGCGCCCGCTGGTCTGCCAGTGACCGGTCAGTCCAGGACGGACGGCCATGTAGGCCCAGATGTGCTCGCCGTAGCGCGGCAATTCTTCAGCGGTGATCGGCCGCGGGCCGACCAGGCTCATTTCGCCGCGCAGGACATTGAACAACTGGGGGAGCTCGTCGAGGCTCGACCGTCGCAGAATGTCGCCGACGGCGGTGATCCTCGGATCATCCTTCAGCTTGCGCGTCGCTTCCCATTCGCTGCGCGCAGCCGCGCTGTTTTGCAGCAATTCGGCAAGCTGCGCGCTCGCATCGGTCTTCATCGTGCGAAACTTGAGGCATCCGAACGGCGCTCCGCCGAAGCCGATGCGCGTATGGGAATAGAAGGCCGGGCCGCGGTCGGAGAATTTCACGATCATTGCGACGAGCAGCAGAAGCGGGGAAAGCAGGATCAGGGCGGTGATCGCCAACAGAAGGTCGAGCGCGCGCTTGACCGATCTACCCGCTGCACGAGGTCGGGACGCATGGAGGCCGCCGTCTTTCGCAGGCCTTCCGACACGCGACCATGCCTCGAAACTATGTGCATCCCATGCCATTGGGGTCTCCAAAACTTTCCGATTAAGAACCGTTCAAAGTTTGCTGCGCCGCACTCTTGTTGTCTGTTACCAAAGTCATAATCCTTAATAAATACTTTATGCTACGAAACCGCAGAAGAGAGATCCGATCGTGGCGTCTGGCAAATTATTTTCATTCTAAATCAGGATATAAACTACCCAGTCGTGGTTAAGGCGCGTAGATACACCTATATTTATGATATCATCATTCGGATTAGTGATATTTTTAATCAGCAAGACTTTTTAATAAGCGAAAATTTCCGTAAAATGGGCTTTATTTGAACTTATCGAGGCTATTAATGAGACAAATGATGTATTTTTGTGTTTTCAACTAATTGTAATCTCAATATTTACGTAAACTCTCGGCGATGTTATTTGACTTCGATATTAAGGCAATATAAATGATGCAGTGCAGCATTCTTATCGTTATTCGAGTATTGGAGTTATGCGCATGGACGGGGTGACGCACGCATCAGACCGCAGGGCCGGCATCGGCAAGCCGACGATATCGGCGAGCGGCGGCATTCATCTCGGCAGCCGCATCGTGCTTGACGATGAATTTCTTTCCTGCCGATCGAGCGTCCGGCGTTTCCGGCGCGGCGAGGTCATTGCCGGGGCCGGCGTCCTGATCGATATGTTCGCGCGCGTACATTCCGGGGTGGTCAGCGCAAGCACGATGCTGCCCGACGGCAGGGAATTCATTGTCGAGATCATTCCGAAATCAGGCCTGATCGGCGAGCTCGAGGTTCTGCGCAGGCAGACGCTGAGCCTCGAATACCGAGCCGGCTCCAACTGCGAGCTGCATTTCTTCGAAGGTCGCCTGTTGCGCGACATGTACGCCAGCGATGCCTCCTTCCGCGAAAAGGTCTTTTCCAGGGCGCTGGCGCGTATTTCGGAGCTTGAACTCCGGATCATTTCGAATGCGGCGTCGAGCCTGCAGTCGAGACTGGCCAGCACACTGCTCCGGCTTTCGGCTGTTTATGGAAAAGACGCAGCAAACAACGGGGACGAACTGATCATCTCCCAAAATGACCTGGCCGCGACGTTGCCGGCGTCGCGCGAGAAGGTCAATCAATGCCTTCGGCGCCTGCGGGAAGGCAAGATCATCGACGGGGGGCAGGGCAAGATCCGCATTCTCAACCGCAAGGCGCTTGAGGCCTGTGCCAACGGCGCGGTTTTGGTGAAGTAATGCGCCCGTCGCTTTCCGAGGGCCTCCGATCCACTGCAAGCATTGGCCGCTTTCCCGGCCCCCGCACGGCAAAGATCGATCGCGTGGTCGTCATCGACGACTATTCGGTGGCCAGAGGCGGCGCGACAGGCCTGGCGGTACTGTCAGCCAAGCTTTTTCGCGGGCTCGACATCCCCGTTACCTATATTAGCGGGGATGACGCGGCCAATGCGGAGCTTGTCGCACTCGGCGTCTCGATGGTCGGGCTGAAGAGCCGCGACCTGCTCAGCGCCGAGCGTGCGAAGGCATTCGTCGCCGGCATTCACAATGGAGCCGCCGTCCGCATGGTGGCGAACTGGATTGCCGAAAACGATACCGCCAACACCGTCTACCATGTGCATGGCTGGCACCAGATCCTGTCTCCCGCGATTTTCAAGGCGCTGGCGCCGGTCGCCGGACGATGCGTGGTTCACGCGCATGATTTCTTCACGGCCTGCCCCAACGGCGCCTTCTTCGACTATCAGGCGCAGGAAATCTGCCTGCGACGCCCGCTTGGCGGAGGCTGTATTGCGACGGCCTGCGACAAGAGAAGTTATTCGCACAAATTGTGGCGGGTTGCCCGCGGCTCGAATATCCTCCGGCTCCTGAAGGGGCAGGCCGAATTCGGCCGGATCATCCTGCTGCATGAGAAGATGGCGAGCTTTCTCGTCGACACCGGCTATCGGCCGGAACGGCTGACGACGATCCGCAATCCCGTCGCTCCACTCTCCATCAATCGCATCGAAGCGGAAGCCAACGACGAGTTCGTGTTCATCGGACGGCTAGACGAGGAAAAAGGCGTTGAGGACGCCGTCGCCGCCACGCGCCGAGCCGTTGTCAGGCTCTGCGTGATCGGCGACGGGCCGCTGATGTCGCGGGTCGCAGCGTCGGGAGATCACGTCAGGGCGGTCGGCTGGCAGTCGCATGCGGAGATCGGCCCGATCATCCGCAAGGCGCGTGCGCTGTTGATGCCCTCGCGTTATCCCGAGCCGTTCGGTCTCGTCGCTATCGAAGCGGCGAGGAGCGGTCTGCCGGTCATCATGTCGCGTAGCGCCTTTCTCGCCGAAGAAATGGAAAGAGCCGGCATGGCGCTTGCCTGCGATACGGCCGATGAAAGCGCCTTTGCCGAGACTTTGACGCGATTCAGTCAAATGTCCGCGCAAGAGGTTCGCGCCATGAGCGAGCGGGCCTTGCAGCTGTCGCCGGATCTCGCCTCGACACACGAGGAATGGCGCGATGCGCTTCTTGCCGAATACCAAAGCCTGATTTCGACGAACGCGGTTTCCGAGCCGGCAGACGGTGTGGCGATACAAGGAGTACTCAGTTGACCCTTAAAGCAGCGACCTCTCTCCCCGACGCGAGGGCATTTCTCCCCGATGCGCCTGTTATGGCGAAAAGACGCGTCACCGAGGCGGGAACCTCAAAAGAGAGCGGGCAACTTCGTGTCGCCATCGTGCATTACTGGCTCGTTTCGATGCGCGGCGGCGAGAAGGTTCTGGAAGAGCTGTGCCGGATGTTTCCGCAAGCGGATATCTTCACCCTCGTCTGCAACCGGGATCGCATCAGCGATTTTCTGAAGACGCGCAACATCCGCACGTCCTTCC
Organism: Rhizobium sp. C104; assembly: GCF_022354505.1. NCBI lineage: Bacteria > Pseudomonadati > Pseudomonadota > Alphaproteobacteria > Hyphomicrobiales > Rhizobiaceae > Rhizobium > Rhizobium sp. C104. Next base: position 27,942 of record NZ_CP092348.1, read on the forward strand.
TGCAGAAGATCCCCGGCGCGCAGCGTCACTACACCAAGATGCTGCCGTTGATGCCCTTTGCGCTCGAGCAGTTCGATCTGCAGGATTACGACCTAGTGCTGTCGAGCGAATCCGGCCCCGCCAAAGGCATCATCACACGCGCCGACGCTCTCCATGTCTGCTACTGCCATTCGCCGATGCGCTATATCTGGGATCAGTTCCATGTCTATCGCCATGGCCTGCCCTGGGTGGGACGTGCCCTGATGTCGATTACCGCGCCCATGCTGCGCGCCTGGGACGTGACGACGTCCTCGCGCGTCGATGTGTTCGTCGCCAACTCCGAATATGTCGCAAGCCGCATCCGACGGTTCTACGACCGGGACTCCGTCGTCATCCATCCGCCGGTTGCGACCGATGATTTTGCCGTGGGCAAGGGAAAAGGCGAATTCTACCTCTATGCGGGACAGCTGACCACCTACAAGCGGCCGGATATCGCCGTGCGCGCCTGCACCGAGGCCGGCCGGAAACTGGTGGTGATCGGTGAAGGCGAACAACTCCCTTACCTGAAGTCGATCGCCGGACCGACCGTTCAGTTTCTCGGCCATCAGCCTTTCAACGTGCTGCGCGACCACCTGTCGCGATGCAGGGCCTTGTTGTTTCCGGGCACGGAGGATTTCGGCATCCTGCCGGTTGAAGCGATGGCATCAGGGCGGCCGGTTTTGGCCTTCGATGCGGGCGGCGCCCGGGAAACCGTATCCGCCCCGCAGGTCGGCTTTCGCTTTGCCGAGCAGACGACGGAAGCCCTTTTGGAAACGATGGCAGCATTCGAAGAGGTCGAGGACGATATCGATCCGCATGCAATCCGCGCGCATTCGCTGAAATTCTCCTCAGCCGTATTCCGCGATCGTCTGTCCGGTCTGATTGAGCAACAACTGTCCAGCCACGCAGACGGAGCTGCCGGCGTCTTCAGAAGACGGGCGGGTTGAGGGGAAAAGAACGGAGCAGCCCGCCTTGCAGCCCCGACCGCCCTCTCAACCCCTCGACGAGAAATAGATAAACCGATCATGTCAAGCGTATCTCAGAGGACGGCGACGGCGAGCATCTGGACGATCAGTGGAAAATTCCTCGCGCGGATGCTTGATTTCGTCAGCCTCCTTGTCCTGGCAAGGCTGCTGAGTCCTGCGGATTTTGGCCTAGTCGCCATCGCGACGTCGGTCCTGGTTATCGTCGAGGCAATCCTGGACCTGCCGTTGACCCAGGCGCTGATGCGTCAATCGTCGCCTTCGGACGAGATGTTCGCCACGGCCTTCACCCTCAGCCTGCTGAGAGGGCTGGCCATCAGCCTGCTGATGATGATCATCTCCTGGCCAATGGCGCTGGTCTACAACGATCCTCGGCTTTTCGCCCTTGTCGCCGTTCTCTCGATTGCGCCTGCGATGCGCAGCGTGGTCAGCCCGCGCATGGTTCTTTTCATGCAGCGGTTCGATTTCAAACGCGAGTTCGCGCTCGATCTCATCGCCAAGGGATCGACATTGCTGTTCGGGGTGGGGGTAGCTGTCGCAACAGGCAGCTATTGGGGGCTGGCGATCGGAGCGGTCGCCGGCCCGACCGCGGCGATGATCACCTCCTATGTTCTTGCGCCGATGCGACCGACGTTCAGCCTTTCCGAATGGAAGCATTTTCAGGACATGATCAGCTGGAATACCGTGTCGCAGGTGTTGAGTTCGATCAACTGGCAGCTGGACCGGCTGCTTCTGCCGCGTTTTACCGGCCTGTCGACATTCGGCGCCTTCAGCGTCGCCGACAATATCGCCGGTATTCCGTATCAAACCTTCGTCGGACCGTTGCTGCGCCCGCTGATGGCGGCCTTCTCCACGGTGGAAGACCGCCGCAACCTGATCGCCGCCTATCTGAAGGCGACGAATGCGATCACCTTCGTCGCGGCACCCATTCTCATTGCGCTTGCCCTTCTGGCCGAGCCGACCGTGCGCATCCTCGTCGGCGAGAAATGGGCATCGGCCGCGCCAATCCTGCAGTGGCTGTGCCTTGTCAGCCTGCTTGGTCTTCCCACAAACATGATGCCACCATTGGCGATGGTCATGAACAATACCCGTTATGTCGCTCTCAGGATGTTTGTCGAGTTCGCCGTCAGGGTCCCGGTCACCATTTTGGGCATCGCCTATTTTCAGGTGTCGGGGGCACTCGGCGCGCGGATCGTGGCAGTCCTCGTCGCCTATGGCGCATCGCTCGTCATCACACGGCGGCTGATCGGCGCGAGTTTTGCCGCGCAATTGAATTCCTTTTTCCGGCCGCTGGCCGCGAGCCTGCCGATGATCGCCTTCCTGCTCTGGGTGGGGCCAATGCTCGTCGCCATGCCTGTCGGCGTCACTCTTGTCGTCTGTGTCGCGCTTTGCGGCGGGGTGGCAGCGGGCATTTTCTGGGCTGTCGCCTTGCTGCTGTGGCAGATGGTCGGAAAGCCCGACGGCATCGAGACCATTGTCGTTCAAAGGCTGATGCCGCGACGAAACGAGGTTCTCACCTCATGATCGAGGCAAATGCCCCCCCGCCGATTGTGTTCAAGCGTTTTCAAGGGAGTAACAATGCGTTACGGGATATCTGCCAAGTGGCTCGGTCTGCTCGTCGTTCTCGGTCTAGGCGCGCTGCCCGGCCAGCCCAGCGTGGCCCAGGAACCGCTCAATATCGATGCATACCAGCTGACATTCGACGAGAGTTTCGACAGCCTCGACGTTTCGGCCTGGGGAGAGAAGAGCTCCCGCTGGATCGCCCATACGCCCTGGAACGGCGATTTCGGTGATGCCCGTTTCACCGATCCGGCTCCCGGCTTTCCGTTTACAACCGATCAAGGAATTTTGAAGATCGAAGCGCGCAAGGAGGCCGACGGCACCTGGCGTTCGGGCTTGCTGTCGTCGGTGAACCCGAAGGGCGAAGGTTTCTCGCAGCAGTTCGGCTATTTCGAAGCACGGATGAGGCTGCCGCCGGGCAAGGGTGTCTGGCCGGCCTTCTGGCTCATCGGGCTCGACCGGTCGAAATATACAGCCGAGATCGACGTACTGGAATATTACGGCCGCGCGCCTTACGAATTCAGCATGGGTTTTCATATCTGGCGTCAGAGCCAAGGCGGCCAGAACTCGACCGGCGGCTATTGGAAAACGGTCGAGGACGGAATTCTAAACAGCGAGTATCATACCTACGGCGTCGATATCCAGGCCGACAAGACGACCTTCTATCTGGATCGGCAATACCTTTGGAGCTTCGACACCCCGAAGGAGTTCCACATGCCGTTCTATCCGCTGGTCAATCTGGCGCTCGGCTCGGGATGGCCGATCGATGAAACGCCGAACCCTTCCATTCTGCTGGTCGATTATATCCATGTTTACAAGCGAAAGCCCGCCGAAGCGGCGAACTGAACGGGGAGACTCAGGGTGCTTGGTGGGCCTATTGCTCGCCGAGGCAGCTGAGACCGGTTTCCAGGTCGAAGAGATGCATGGCCTCTTCGTCGAAGAAGAGGGTCAGTTTTTCGTTGTCCCGGATCGGCGTGCGCGGCGGCAGGCAAGCCATCAGCCGCTGATTTCCCGTAAGCGCGGTGACGACGAGTTCCGGACCGGTCAGTTCCGAAACCTCGGTGGTTGCCTTGATAGACAGGCCGTTGCCGTCGGTGCGAAGCGCCTCGGGACGGATGCCGAGGACGAGATCGCGGCCATTGCCGACGGTATCGCGGAAGCAAGCGGGTAGGGGCAGGGTGGCATCGGAGCTTGAAAGCGCTAGACGGCCGTCACGCACCGTCGCCTTCAGCAGGTTCATCGGCGGCGCGCCGACGAAGGTGGCGACATAGAGCGTTGCCGGATGGTTGTAGATCTCTTCCGGCGTGCCGAGCTGCTCGATGCGGCCGTCGCGCATGACGGCGATGCGGCTTGCCAGCGTCATCGCCTCGATCTGGTCATGGGTGACGTAGACTACCGTCGTCTTCAGCATTTGGTGCAGCCGCTTGATCTCGGTGCGCATCTCCATGCGCAGCTTGGCGTCGAGATTGGAGAGCGGCTCGTCGAAGAGGAAGACCTCCGGCTTGCGCACCAGCGCGCGGCCGATCGCGACGCGCTGGCGCTGGCCGCCGGAAAGCTGGCTCGGCTTGCGCTCGAGGAGGTTTTCGATCTGCAGCAGTTTTGCAGCGTCGCGCACCGCCCTGTCGCGCTCGGGCGCCGGCACCTTGCGCATTTCCAGGCCGAAGCCGATGTTCCTGTGCACCGTCAGATTGGGATAGAGCGCATAGGATTGAAAGACCATGGCGATGTCGCGGTCCTTCGGATGCACGCCGAGCACCGAGCGCCCGCCGATCCTGACGTCGCCGCTCGTTGCCTCGGCAAGGCCCGCAATGATGTTCAGGAGCGTGGACTTGCCGCAGCCAGACGAGCCGAGCAGCACGAGGAATTCGCCGCTTTCCAGCGAAATGTCGATGCCTTTCAGCGTCTCGACTTCGCCATACGTCTTACGGATGTTCTGGATGTCGAGCGCGCTCATGACACGGGCTCCTGAAGGGATGACGGATTACCGTAGCTACGGGGCAGGGTGGAAATGGCGCGCGAGGCGATCTCGGTACCCGCTTTCAGGCAGGAGATCAAAGGCTCGTCCTTTGCGAGCGCGGCGAGGAAGGCGGCGTTGAAGACATCGCCGGCGCCGATCGTATCGACGACCTTGACGACGGGTGCAGGCACCGAAGCCGGCAGGCCGTCTGGCCCGATGGCGACGGCGCCGTCCGGGCCGCGTTTGACGACGACGATCGCACCTTCCGGCATGTGCGACCTGATTTCGTGGGCAGCCTCGATCGGATCGGCGATGCCGGCAAGCGTTGTCGTCTCGACCTCGTTCAGCAATGCGATGCCGCTGCGGGAGAGCCAGGCGCGTGTCGCCGTGCAGTTCTCTTCCTTCCAACCGTCGAGCGGCCAGCCTGTGTCGAGCGCGACGGTGATGTCATGGCTATCGGCCCAATCGAAGAGAGCGTCGTATTCTCTCGTCAGATCTTCGGTCAGGAAGGCGCCGCAGAGCAGCGCGTAGCCGCCCCGGAGTCTTGCGCCGTCGATGACGGCGAAGATATCGGCAAGCGCGAAGCGCGGCAGGTGGCCCGTCGTCGTGAAGAAGGTGCGCTCGCCATCCGGATGGGTGATGCCGACGGAGAGCGTCGTCTTCTCAGGACGGACCGGCCAGTTCACGGAACGATGCCCGAAGGCTTCGGCGAGCCAGCGGCCGAACTGGTCGCTGCCGATATTGGCGGCGATCTCGAATTCGATGCCGAGCGCCTGCCAGGCGAGCGCGCTGTTGCCGGCCGATCCGCCGACCCTGAGCTCGTCATGATCGACGATGATTTCCGTCCCGGCTTTCGGCCAGGGGGCCGCCGGTCCGAGGATGAGGTCGACATTGACGTTGCCGATGACTGCAAGCGGCCGCATTCATTCGCTCCGGGTAATCTTGGTGGAACGGACCGGCATTCCGGCATTATCCACGCGGGCGTCGGCAAAGGCGATCATCAGCCGCTGGGCGACCGGCAGCATGGCGAAGATCGCCGCAAGGCCCGTCGCAGGGGTAAAGCGGATCGTCACCGCGCCGGCGACCGGCGCTTGGCCGGATGCGTCGAACAGGATGACCGGCGCGCCGGTGTCGACCGCGGAGACCGCCATAGCCGTCACCAAGCCGGCCGTCTCGTCCAGGCCGCGGAACAGCACCAGACCGATCTCAGGCCCCAGCATCTCCATCGGCCCATGGCGCAGTTGGCCGCCTTCGAGCGAGAAACAGGGACGGCGCGATAATTCGGTCAACCCAAGCGCCAGCGCCTCGGCAACACCCTGCAGGCGGCGGCCCGAGGTGACGACGGTCGCGACGTTTTCGAGCGCGGCCAGCGCCGCGGCGATGTCATGGTCTTTGGGTGCCCTGAGGACGGCAAGTGCGGCCGTGGGATCTTCGCCGAGGGCGGAAAGGATTGCCAGATGCAGGGCGAGGGTCACCGTCAGGCTGCGGGTCGCGGCAAAGGCAAGTTCGGTGCCGCCGCTGCCGACCAGCGACGGGGCGGTGCTGGCAAGGAAGGAAGTGGCTTCGAGCGTCAGGCCGAAGGTCTCCTGCGGGCCGCCGGTCTCTTCGAACCAGCGCAGGACTTCGGCACTTTCGCCCGATTGCGAGGTGACGAAGACCGTCTTGCCGGCGATCGGCAGCGGCTGGCCGAGCTGTTCGGAGAGCGGCAGGGCGACGGCATCGATGCCGAGGGTGCGGTAGAGCGGCTCGACGGCGCGGTTGACGGCATGCGAGCCGCCCATGCCGAGCAAGAGCAGCCGGCCAGTCTTCTTCAGCGACGTAGCGGCTCTTACCGCCATCGGTGCGGTGGCATCATAGGAGGCGAGCGCATCGGCGTGCTGACGCGCCATCTCGCGGTCAATTGCGGCAAGTCCGGCCGGCCGGGTTCGTTCTGTCGTCATCTTCATCCCTTGACGCCGCCGCTGGTGAGCCCTGAAATCAGGGCGCGTTGCATGACGAGACCGATCAGCACCGGGGGCAGGGCGGCGAGCACGCCTGCCGTGGCGATCAGTCCGTAATCGGAAACGCGGCCGCCGGCGAGATCGGCAATGGCGACGGTCAGCGTCTTGGCGCGCTGGTCGGAGGTGAAGAGCAGCGCATAGAAGAATTCGTCCCAGCCTAGCAGGAATGCAAAGAGGCTGGATGTCGCGACGACAGGGGCTGCGAGCGGCAGCGTGATAATCCTCAGCGTCTGGAACAGGCCGGCGCCGTCGATCATCGCGGCGGATTCGATCTCGCGCGGGATGGAATCGAAGCCCGATTTCATCAGCCAGGTGGTGAAGGGTGCTAGGATTGTCAGATAGACCAAGGCAAGGCCGAAGACGTTGTTCAGCATGCCGAGATGAGAGAGACCCATATAGAGCGGCACGGCAAGCGCCACCGGCGGCAGCATATAGGTGGCGATCACCATCGACAGCGACCATCCGACAGAAGGCGTGCGCGACACGGCCCAGCCGGCCGGAATGGCAAGGGCGATGGCGGCGATCGTCGCCATGCCCGCCACCTCGATGCTGTTGCGCAACGACGAAGTAAACGCGGCGCCGGCGCTGTTTTCGAGCGTCGAAAGCAGCACGGCGTAGCGAGAGAAATCCGCCGCCTGCGGCCACCAGCGCAGCGGCTTTGCCGCAAGATCGGCGGCCGGCGAGATGCTCATGATGAACAGCCAAAGGATCGGCGCCAGGATGACGGCGGCAAGCAGCAGCGCGCTGACATAGATGAAGGCAGAAAAGAGTGGATTTTGGCGTTCCATCAGGCCGCACTCCCGGCAGTCTTGCGCACCAGGGCGGCATAACCGGCGGCCAGCAGGGTCACCAGCAGCGTTACGATCAGGGCCAGCGAGGCGCCCGAGCCCGCCCGCTGGAAGGAGAAGGCCTCCTGATAGACAAGGATCGACAGCGTGCGGGTGCTATTGGCAGGGCCGCCGCGGGTCATCACCCAGATGATGTCGAATACCTTGAAGGCTTCGATCGTGCGCAGCACCAGCGCCACCATCAGCGGACCGGCGAGATAGGGCAGGATAACGAAGCGGAAGCGCGCGAAGGGGCCGGCGCCGTCGACGAGGGAGGCGGCGGTGATGTCGCGCGGCACGGCCTGGAGCGCGGCCAGTGCGATCAGCGCCACCAGCGGGAAGTTCTTCCAGCAGTCGGCGACGATGAGAGCGGCCAGCGCCGTGCCGGGTTCGCCAAGCCAGGAGCGATAGGCGTCGAGAAGACCGAGCTGCGTCAGCGCGGCGTTCAGCGCACCGTACTCCGGATTGTAGATCAGCCGCCAGAGCGTGGCGTTGACGACGGTCGGCAGCGCCCAGGGGAGGATCATCAGGGCGCGAAGCGCAGTACGGCCGCGGAATTGCTGGTTCAGCAGCAGGGCGGCAAGGACGCCGATCACCATTTCGGCGGCAACCGAGACGATCGCGAACCATGTGGTGGTGATCAGCGTGCGCTGGAAATTCGAGCCGGAAATCATCTTGGCGTAATTGTCGATGCCGACGAAGCTGCCCTCGGTGCCGACGAGCTTGGCATCGGTGAAGGAGAGGCCGACCGTATCGATCAAAGGCCAGCCAATGACGGATATCATGACCACGAGAAGCGGCAGCATCAACAGCCACGCGCGAGTTGTCAGCCAAGTGCCCGACATCGAGGCGACCCTTCTTCATTCTTTAGTTTTGGAGGCCGGGCGACGGCAGGCGGCGCCCGGGTTTCTGAGTTTGATCAGAGGCCGCTATTGTCGGCCGCCGATTTCAGCGCATCCTCCGGAGAGGACTGGCCGAGCAGGGATTCCTGGATCGCCTGCTGCAGCGCGGTCGAGAGCTCCTGATATTTCGGCGTCGTCGGACGCGGATACATGGCCGCAAGGCCGATCTTGGCGGCGGAGATCAGCTCTTCCTGGCCCTTGGTGACCGCCGGGTCCTCATAGGAGGATGCCCAGATCGGCAGGCTCAGCTTGGCATAGGCATTCTGCGTCGCCTGCGACGTCATGAAGGTGATGTATTTCCAGGCCTCGTCGGGATGCTGGCTGGCGGAAGTGATGCCGAGGCCCATCGAGCCGTTGACGGCAGACGCCTGGCTTTTACCGGCAACACCCGGCGCCGGCACGACGCCGACCTTGCCCGCGACCTTGCTGTCCTTCGGGTCGTTGGCCATGTTATACATGTAGGTCCAATTCAAAGCGAAGGCGGCATCACCGTTTTCGAAGACCTTGCGGACATCCTCTTCCAGGAATTCCTTGGAGTTCGGGTTGGTCAGGCCGGAGGAATAGCTGGAGACCATGTATTTCAGCGCATCGAGGCCGCCGCCGCTCTGGAAGGCCGGCTTGCCGTCCTTGAGGAAATCGCCGCCATAGGCGCTGACGAGCGTGGTGTAGTCGCAGATCGCGGCTTCGGCCTGCGACCAGCTCCAGGCGATCGGCGTGGCGAGCAAGCCCTTGTCCTTGATCGCCTTTGCCTGCTCGGTCAGCTCGTCCCAGGTCTTCGGCGGCGCCTTGATGCCGGCCTTTTCGAGGATTTCCTTGTTGTAGAACAGGTATTTGGTATCGAGGATCCACGGCATGCCGTAATATTTGCCGTCATACTGCACGGTGGTCCAGGCGCCAGGCAGCACGCCCTTCTTCATCTGGTCGGTGATGCGGGAGGAGACATCGACCAGCACCTTGTTGGTGGCGTATTCGGCCGGCCAGATAACATCGAAGAGCACGACGTCGTAACCGCCGCCGGAACCCTGCGCCAGCACCGTCTTGTCGTGCAGGCCCTCATAGGGAACGAATTCGAGATTGACCTTGATATCGGGGTTCGCCTTGGCGAAGGCGTCGGTCATGGCGCGCACATCGGCCTCGCTGTAAGCGGCCTGCGCCATGAAAAGCGCGTTCAGCGTCGTTTCGGCGAAAGCATGCGGCGCAAGAGATGCGCCGATCAAGGCCGCACCCAGAAGCGTCTTGGTAAAGGATTTCAGCATTGCAGCCTCCAGTTTTTGACATTTACGCATTGCCAAGGGCGGCCCTCCGCCATCGGTGTTCGAGAAGTCGTCTCGGAGCGTCGTCGGAGCCCGTGTCGGCGTCCTGCGTTCCCTGGAACTCTCCGGTCCCTTATTAAGTCAATTGTCTTGACTTATTACTTCTTCAACATTCTACTGGAGTCAAGAGGCAATTGCACATGAATGACAGCCGGCCGATCCGGGCCAAGAGCGGCACCAACCACGAAGGCACCAGCGCGCATAACCGGCGCGTGATGATCGATGCCTTGAGGATCAATGGTGAACTTTCACGCGCCGATCTGGCGCGGGCGACATGGCTGACCAAGCAGACGGTGTCGAATATCATCGAGGAACTCGAGCGCGATGGTCTCGTCCGTTCGCAGGAGCCGGTGCGCAAGGGCAGGGGGCAGCCCTCGACGCCCTACGGGCTCGTGCCCGAAGGCGCCTTCGCGATCGGCCTGCAGATCGATCGGCATGTGACGCGAGCGGTCGCCGTCGATCTCATCGGCAGTGTTCTGATGCGCGCAGAAGCCGGCCTTCCGCCCGGAGGTCCCTCGACGGGAGCAAAGGTCATCCTCGATCTGGTCGCCGATGTGCGCTCCAAGCTTGCCGGGATCGTCCAGCAGTCGGAAAAGCGAATGGTCGGTCTCGGTGTCGCCATGCCCGGGCCCTTCGGGGTCGCCGGTAGCGGCGACGATCCGTGGATGATGGAGGCCTGGCAAAAGTTCCCGCTGCTGGAAAGGCTGGCCGCCGGCACCGGGCTCGACGTTGGCCTGCAGAACGATGCTGCTGCTGCGGCGACCGCCGAGCGCATGGTGGGAGCCGCCCATGGTGTCGACCATGCGGTCTGCCTCTTCGTCGGCTACGGCATCGGCGCCGGCCTCATTCTGAACGGCGAGCTCTACCGTGGCGCCAACGGCAATGCCGGCGAGATCGGCATGGCGCTGCTGTTTGCCGACGGCAAATCGACGCCGCTCGAACATCGCGCTTCGCTCGCCTCGCTCTATCAGCATCTCTCGGCCGATCCTGCCGATCCCCATCTCCATGCACGCATCAACGACCTTGCCTCAAGGGGCGATCCAAACATTAAGACCTGGATCGAGGCGGCGGCAGTGGACCTGCGCTGGAGCATCCATCTCATCGAAACGGTCTTCGATCCGCAGACTGTGATCCTGTGCGGCAGTGCCCCGGAAGCGCTGGTGAAAAGGTTGATCGCCGCCATCGGCCCGCTGCTGCCCTCGATCGCCGAACGACCTGGCCGCATGCTCCCGCGCCTGCAGCCCGGCATGGCCGATCCCTGGTCGGTGGCGATCGGTGCGGCCGCCGGACCGATCAGCCGTGCATTCGATCCCCGGTTCGCTGCAATTTTGAAGGATTTCCTTTAAATCTGGGGTTAAAACCAGGCGTTGCACAGCAGTGCAATGGCGGCGAGATAGGCGATTTTGCAAGTTTTCATGCGGCGGTAGCTTCGAATAATGATGCTGCGTCGCAATATAGGCAAATATTGAAAACCCTTGAAATTCATAAATATTCGAATACAAATATAAATGTTCGGCAGTGCGCTGGGGAGGCTGGCGAGGCTTCTCTAAATATAGCCTCGGCCGTGGCAAATAACATCCGCATGAAGGTTTTGTGACGGAACGATTTCGATCGTTTCATGTCATGTAATATTCATTGGCCGCGGCAATTTGAACCAGCTAATAGGGCGTGCGCCGAAAGTGCGCGTCCTTTTTTACGTTCGAGGTTCTCATGCAAGCCAAGCTTCTCGGCGCCGTTGGCGCCCTTCTCGCTACAGCGTTTCTTGCCGGTCCCGCTGCCGCCGCCGATAAGACCAAGATTGACTTCTGGTTCGGCAATTCCGGTGACATCGCAAAGCGTGTCCAGGAACAGTGCGATCGCTTCAACCAGTCGCAGGCCGATTACGAAGTCGCCTGCACCAGCCAGGGCAGCTACGACGCGTCGCTGCAGAACACCATTGCCGCCTTCCGCGCCGGCAAGCAGCCGACCATCGCTCAGGTCTCCGACGCCGGCACGCTCGACATCATGCTTTCCGGCGCCTACTACCCGGCCAACCAGCTGATGACGGACATGGGCTACACCGTCGACTGGAAAGATTACTTCTCCGGCATTGCTAACTATTACGCGACGTCCAAGGGCGAGATGTACTCCTTCCCCTTCAACTCCTCGACCGCATTGCTCTACTGGAACAAGGATGCCTTCGCCAAGATCGGCAAGGACCATGCTCCGGCCACCTGGCAGGAAGCCGGCGAAGATTTCAAGGCTCTGAAGGATGCAGGCTATGCTTGCCCGCTCGCCTTCGACATCTCCAACAACGAAGTCTGGCAATATGTCGAGCAGTTCGAAGCCGTTAACGGCGAAGCGATCGCGACGAAGAAGAACGGCTTTGAAGGCCTCGACGCCGAACTGACCTACAACAAGAACCCGCTGCTCGTGAGCTACATCAAGGACCTCAAGTCCTGGTATGACAACAAGCTGGCTTTCATCAAGAACAAGGCCGTCGGCCAGACCTTCGTCGAAGCCTTCGCCGCCGGCGATTGCCAGGTCATCCTGACCTCGGTCGGCGACCACGGCAATATCGGCCGCACCGCCAAGCAGGGCATGAACTGGGGCGTTGCCATGCTCCCGACCTACGGCACTGCAACCCGCCACAGCTCCTATGTCGGCGGCGCGTCGCTCTGGGTTCTGAAGGGTCACACCGACGCCGAATACAAGGCTGCCGCTGCCTTCTTCAACTTCATCGCAAAGCCGGAAGAAGCCCTGACCTGGTCGACGGTCACCGGCTATATCCCGGTTCGTAACTCCGGCTTCGAATATCTCAAGAAGCAGGGCTTCTACGACAAGGCTCCTTATGCCGGCCGTGAGCTGGCGATTCAGAGCCTGACGGCATCGCCTGCCGACGACACGGCGCCGCACGGCATCCGTCTCGGCGGCCTGTTGCAGGTCCGCACCGAAATCGCCAACGGCCTGCAGGCGATCTTCGTCAACAATGCCGACGTCCAGGCTTCGCTCGACGGCGCTGCCGAACGCGGCAACCAGCTGCTGCGCCGCTTCCAGCAGACCTATAAGAACGTTCAGCTCCCCTGATCGGCTGATATCAGACGCACCCGGCCCGCCTTGCGCGCGCCGGGTGCGTCTTCGCAAGTTCTCTTCATCGGTCGCGGATGCAAAGCTGCTGCCCGCTTTAAACGAAATCATGGCGAAAACGACCACTCATGGAAAAGCGCGTCACTTTCTCCTCGACGACGATCGGACTGCTCTTCGCCTTTCCGATGCTGCTACTGATCTTCGTCTTCTTCTATTGGCCGAGTGCGCAAGCGCTCTATTGGGCGTTCACGCTCGAGCAGCCATGGGGCGGCGGCAACGCCTGGGTCGGTTTCGACAATTTCAAGCAGTTGCTCAGCGACCCCATCTATTGGGAGTCGATCACCCGCAGCATGATCTTCGGCTTCAGCTCGACGGCGATCGCCATGGGGATGGCGCTCATCCTGGCGCTTTTGACGGATCGCGAGCTGCGCGGCCACAAGATCTACCGGTCGGTCTTCATCTGGCCTTATGCGATTGCCGCTCCCGCTCTCGGTCTCGCCTTCCGCTTCATCCTGGCGCCGGAGGCCGGCCTCCTGTCGGTCATCAATCATGTCTGGCCCGGTCTCTGGAACCCGGCACTCGACGGCAAGGACGCGATGATCGCCGTCATCATCGCCTTTTCCTGGAAATATATCGGCTATAATTTCATCTTCTTCCTTTCGGCGCTTCAGGGCATTCCGCGCTCGCTGATCGAGGCTGCGGCCATGGACGGGTCCGGGCCGCTGCGCCGGATGTGGGATCTCCAGCTGCCGCTGCTGACGCCGACATTGTTCTTCCTGCTCGTCATCAACATCACCGAAAGTTTCCAGGATTCCTTCGGCATCGTCGACGTCATGACGCAGGGCGGGCCGGCACGTGCGACCGAACTCATGGTCTACAAGATCTATTTCGACGGGTTCAGGGGGCTCGATTATTCGGGCGCCGCCGCCCAGTCGATCATCCTGATGGCGCTCGTCGTCCTGCTCACCATCTTCCAGTTCCGCTTCATTGAGCGGCGCGTGCACTACAAGTGAGGTCGCGGACATGATCGAACGCACGCCGATATTCAACTTCATCTGCTATACACTTCTGGCACTCGGCATGGTGATCGCGCTTCTGCCTTTCGTCATCGTCATTATCGCATCGACGCTCGATCTGGAGACGGTCAACCGAGTGCCGCTACCGCTGACCCCGAGCTCGCATTTCTGGGAAAATGCTCAGGCCGCCTGGATCCGCGCCGATCTCGGCAACAAGCTGATTCACAGCATCATCTTCGCGGCTGCGGTTGGTGCCGGCAAGGTTATCCTTTCCGCCATGGCCGCCTTCTCGATCGTCTACTTCCGTTTCCGCGGTCGGCATCTGATCTTCTGGATCATCTTCATCACCCTGATGCTGCCGCTGGAAGTCCGCATCGTGCCGACCTATTCGATCGCGGCCAACGCGCTGCAGCCTTTCCAGACGATTCTCGATATCACCGGAATTACCGCGCTGGTCGCCTGGGTGTCCGGCATCCAGATTAAGCTCGAATGGGGTCTGCTGAATTCCTATACCGGCCTGGTGGCGCCGCTCGTCGCAACCGCGACCGGCACCTTCCTTTACCGCCAGTTCTATCTGACCGTTCCGGACGAGCTTGCCGAGGCCTCGAAGATGGACGGCTCGGGTCCGGTCCGGTTTTTCTGGGACATTCTGCTGCCGCTGTCGCGACCAAACATGATCGCACTGTTTACCATCATGTTCGTCTGGGCCTGGAACCAGTATCTCTGGCCGTTGTTGATTACTACCGACCCGAGTTTCGGCATCGCGGTGACGCAGCTCAAGACCCTCATCCCATCCGAATTCGGCCTGCCCGACTGGAACGTCGCCATGGCAGGTACACTTATCATCATGTCGCCTCCGCTGGTGCTCGTCATCCTGATGCAGCGTTGGTTCGTGCGCGGCCTTATTTCTACCGAGAAATGAAGGAGCAGTCCTGTGGCACCGATCTCAATCCGTGATGTGAAGAAGAGCTACGGCAAGACTTCCGTCGTTCACGGCGTCGACCTGGAGATCCAGTCCGGCGAATTCATCGTCATCCTCGGCCCGTCCGGCTGCGGCAAGTCCACGCTGCTGCGCATGATCGCCGGCCTCGAGGAAATCAGCGGCGGTGAAATCGCCATCGACGGCCGGGTCGTCAACCAGTTGGAGCCGCGCGAGCGCGGCTGCGCCATGGTGTTCCAGAACTATGCGCTCTATCCGCATATGACCGTCGCCGAGAATATCGGTTATGCCCTGAAGGTGGCCGGTGTGGCGAAGGCCGAACGCAGCCGCCGCGTCGCCGAGGTCGCCAAAGCGCTCAGCCTCGAACCCTTCCTCGACCGCCGGCCGGCCGCCCTTTCCGGCGGCCAGCGCCAGCGCGTCGCCATGGGGCGAGCGATGATCCGCGAACCGAAGGTGTTCCTCTTCGACGAGCCGCTGTCGAACCTCGACGCCAAGCTGCGCATCGCCATGCGCGCTGAAATCCGCCGCCTGCACCGCCGCCTCGGCGCCACCTCGATCTTCGTCACGCATGACCAGACCGAGGCGATGACACTGGCCGACCGGCTGGTGGTGATGAATGGCGGCAGGGTGGAGCAGGTCGGCACGCCTGAGGAAGTCTATCATCATCCGGTCTCGCGCTTCGTCGCCGGCTTCGTCGGCACGCCGGCGATGAACCTGCTCGAAGGCACGATCAACGATGAAGGCGTCTTCGTCTATGACCAGAGCCGCAAGATCGCGCTGCCGCGCGAACGCGCCGCAGCGCTGAAAGGCAAACGCGTCGTGCTCGGCATGCGCGCCGAGGCTGCCCGTCTGGTGGCCCCGGATGCGCCCGGCGCCTTAGTGGCAACGGCCGACTTCATCGAGGAGCTCGGCGCGAGCCGCGTCGTTCACGCCGATTTCGACGGGCTGCCCTTCGCTGTGGCGCTGACCGAGGCCGTGACCGTGAAGTCGGGCGATCCGATCGGCATCGCGATCGACCACAATGCGATCCATCTTTATGCCGCCGATACCGGCCGGATCATCGAAAACTCGGCCATGAGTGGGGCGAATGCGGTTCACGCCTGACGGATGTCGGCATACATCAGCGATGGATCGGGTCGATCCAGGGCACGTCTTCAGGCTTTTCCACCGGCTCGATATCGAGATTGACGACGATGGGTTCCTGGCCTGAGCGGACGAGCACGCATTCCAGCGTCTCGTCGCGGCTGGCGTTGATCTCCTGGTGCGGCACATAGGGCGGGACATAGATGAAATCGCCGGGACCGGCCTCGGCGGTATATTCCAGGTGCTCGCCCCAGCGCATGCGGGCCTTGCCCTTGACCACATAAATGATGCTTTCGAGATCGCCGTGATGATGAGCGCCGGTCTTGGCATTGGCGTGGATCGTCACGGTGCCGGCCCAGATCTTCTCGGCGCCGGCGCGGGCGTTGTTGATTGCCGTCGCACGGTTCATCCCCGGCGTCTGGGCGGTGTTCGGATCGAGCGAATTGCCGGGAATGACCTTGACGCCATGCTCCCGCCAGTCGATGTGGTGATGCTCGTGATCGTCGCTCATGCCTTGCCTCCACCTTCGATATGAGGAACTTAAGTGGGCGCGGCACGGCGGCCAAGCGGATTTATCTTTGTGCGTCAGAAAGAGGACCCAATGAGCCACCTCCCGCAGATCGATTACGACACCGCTTCACAAGAGGTTCGGGCGGCGCATGACGAGGAAGTCAGGCTGCGCGGACGCATGACCAATATGAAGCGGACGCTGCTGCATTCGCCGGCCGCCCATCGCATCTACGCCGAATGGTTCACGCTGCGGGCCGAGCTCGACCCCATCATCAGCGACCGGGCGATCTGGATCTTTTCGCATGCGATTTCGAAGGCGGCGAAATCGAAGATCGCCGTCACCTTCTTTCGCCGGGCGCTGATCAACAAGGCTTTCAATCCCGACGCGCTCAAACTGTCCGAGGAGGAAGCTTTGCTCGACGCTTTCGGCAAGGCGATCGTCGCCGATTCCAATGCGGTCCCGACCGAACTCTGGGCGAAGCTGAAACAGCGCTACGACACCAAGGTGCTGGTCGATCTCGTCGCCTTTGCCGGCATCATGCTGGCCACTGCCGTCTTTAACAATGTCGTCGAGGTCGATTTCGACCCCGAGCTTGAAGCCTTTGCCGAAGGCGCAAACCCGACCTAACCGTCGAGCGAGGCGATCGCGGCCATGACTGCGTCGGCGCCGGGTCTGGTCGGCCGGTATTCCAGGCCGACGGCGCCGTCATAGCCGTTGGCGAAGATCCAGCCGAGGCGATGGGCTAGGTCGATGCCGCCGGAGCCAGGTTCGTTGCGGCCGGGATGATCGGCGACATGGACGTGGAAGACACGGTCGAGACGGCCGTCCAGCACCTCTTCGGTGCGTTCGTCCATCACCGCGGAATGGTAGATGTCGTAGACGATGCCGATCTCGGGGCGGGCGATGTCATCGATGATGTCGAGACCTTCGCGGGTCGAATCGAGGAAATAGCCGACATGATCGATGCGGATGTTGAGCGGCTCGACGCCGAGGCGCACACCGCCGCCTGCAAGAATATCGGCGCCGGCCTTCAGCGTTTCGGTGAGCGCCCGGCGCTGCTCCTTGCGGCTCACGCCCGGAAGATCGTTGCCGGCCTGGGCAATCAGCACCGGCGCGCCGAGACGCTTTGCGGCCGTGACGGATTCGGTAAGGCCTTTCAGCCATGCCTGCCGGTTGCCGGCGTCGGTCAGCGCGATCATCGGCTCGGCGACGAGGCTGGTGACGGCAAGGCCGGTTTCCCTCAGAACCGCCTCGATCGCGTCCAGATCCTTGTCGGTCCAGCGCCAGAATTCGATGGCCGTCAGGCCGCCGGCATGGGCGCGGCGGATGCGATCGGGAAAGCTGTCGCCTTCTTCGGCAAACAGCCACTCTATGCAGGCTGAATAACGTCGCATGAAAACTCCTCGCATGTGGGGATGCAGGCTGCGACAGATCGGTGCCCTCCGCAAGAGGCATCTCAGTGCTTGACGCGAGGTTTCATTGGCGGAACATTTGGCACATCAGGCCGGAACCGCCAGTCGCTTGCGCGGAGGAAAATATGGATCTGGGACTGAAGGGAAAGACCGCCGTTATAACAGGCGCGTCTGTCGGGATCGGCTTGGCGATCGCCGAGGGGCTGGCGGCTGAGGGGTCCAATCTCGTGCTGGCGGCCCGCGGCGGCGAACGGCTCGAGGCGGAGGCCGCCCGTATCGCCGAGAAGTACGGCGTCAGCGCCGTCGCTGTTGCCGCCGATCTGGCGACAGTCGACGGAACGAAGGCGATCATTGCGGCGGCGGCGGAAAGAGGCGGCGCCGATATCCTCATCAACAATGCCGGCACCGGATCGAACGAGACGGTGATGGAGGCGCCCGATGAGAAGTGGCAGAGCTATTGGGACCTGCATGTGATGGCCGCGGTGCGGCTTGCGCGCGGCATCGCCCCTCAGATGAAGAGGCGCGGCGGCGGCGTGATCCTGCACAATGCCTCGATCTGCGCCGTCCAGCCGCTCTGGTACGAGCCGATCTACAATGTCAGCAAGTCGGCGCTGATGATGTTTTCGAAGACGCTTTCGACCGAACTCATCCCGGACAATATCCGCGTCAACTGCGTCAATGCCGGCCTGATCCTCACCCCCGACTGGATCAAGACCGCCAAGCAGTTGACCGCCGAAACCGGCGGCAACTGGGAGGGCTACCTGCAGAGCGTCGCCAACGAGCATGCCGCCTCGAAACGCTTCGGCACGCCGGAGGAACTGGCAAACGTCTTCGTCTTTCTGAGTTCGGAGCGGGCGAGTTATTGCGTCGGCTCGACCTATTTTGTCGATGGCGGTATGCTGAAGACGATCTGAGCGAGACGACAGCGCAGCGCTGTAACACTTTGAACTTAGCGGTAGCGGCATTGCTCGGTCGGTTCCAAGACTGCCGGGCGGCCTGTGACGTTGCCGATATAAGCTATAAATAATAGCTATTTTGTTGTATGTTCACGCTTTTGACGCTATTTGCCTGCTATTGGCAGGGGTGAATACTGCGTTTTCTACAGGGCAATGACGATGCTGACGAAAAAGGGAAAATATGGGCTGAAGGCGCTGGTCGACCTGGCGCGGCTGGCGCCCGGCGAGACCGCCTTCATCAATGACATCGCCGCCCGTAATAATATCCCGAAGAAGTTTCTCGATACGATCCTGCTCGAACTGCGCAATGTCGGCATTCTGCGCTCGAAGAAGGGGCCGGGCGGCGGGTATTCCCTGTCGCGGCCGGCCTCCGAAATCCGCATCGGCCATGTCATCCGCACGCTCGACGGGCCGCTGGCGCCGATCCGCTGTGCCAGCCGTACGGCTTACGAGGCCTGCGACGACTGCGCCGATCCGGAAACCTGTCAGGTGCGGCGCTCGATGACCGATGTTCGTGACGCGATCGCCGCCATTCTCGACAATATGAGCCTCGAGCAATTCGTCGCCGCCGGCGGCCGCATCGACGGCCCCAAGGAAGAATTGCCGATCTCCGCCGCCAGCTGAATTGAATGCATGTCGCTCGGAAGTGTGTAGCGGTTCCGGGATAACGACATGCATCAAGACAAAGAGCTTTAGACGTCGCCGGGCTTCGACCGATATTCGCCTGCAGCACGCACCAGCCTGTCCCGTGGCAGCGATAGAGCGTAAATGCGGGCATTGCGCCAATGCCGGTCGAGATTGAGCCCGATGCCGGCCGATGTTTCCCCTGCCAGTTCGAACAGCGCGTTTGCGGTGTCGAGTGACGTTTCCCCGGCGAGGATCGCGGCCGCCGAGGCGGAGAAATGCGCGTCCGCCATCGCGGCCTCGACGGGATTGACCTGTGCAATGTCGAGTTTACGGCCAGCCCGTTCTAAGGCTGCCGCCGTCGCTTCGATGCGGATGGCGCGTTCGCCGATGCGGGGAAGGACCGTCGTGCCGGGATCGCCAATTGCTGTCATCAGGTCGCTCCAGGCGGCCCGGGCGATGCCGAGGCTGACACTTGCCTTGAGCAGCAGGCTGAGCGAGACACCGGTCGAAACGTCGGAGGAGGGGGCGGCGCAATCGCATCGGCACTGACGTAAAGCGTGCCGACGATGGCCGTAGCCGATCCATTGGTGCGCTGGCCGAAGCCATCCCAATCGTCGACCACCTGCAAGCCTTCGTCGTCGCCTGCCAGGTAAAGGGTGACTGGACGGCTGGGTGGAGCGGCGGCGACAGCGGCGATCCAGTCGGCGAACAAAATACCGGACGCCTGTCGCGTTCGCCCGCTCAGGCGGTAACCTGGGCCTTCGGCCGTAAGCTCGGTTCCTTCGATAAAGGTGGCGCCTGCAAAGCGGTCCCCGAGCAACACGCGGGCAAACAGCGATGCCTGCAGATCCTCGGTCGCCTGGGTGCGCAGCGTTTCCAGCACACAGAAATGGTTTTCCAGCGCCTCGCCGATCGAGGCATCGCCCTCGGCAATGATTGCGACGATTTCGGCGAGCAGCGCGTTCGATACGTCGAGCCCTTGATGGTCGGGCGGAACAGTGATCGCCGTCAGTCCCGATGCCGACAGCGCGTCGAGTTCGGCAAAGGGCAGTACGCGGTTGATGTCGCGTTCGCTCGCCTGGTGCCGGAATGCGGCAGCAAGGCCGCGGGCGGTGGATATCGCCTCCTCTTCACTTTCGATGCGATGCGCGGGAGGCCTTTTTCTATCCTGAAACTGCGATACCGTTCCCATCGGTCACTCTTTCCTACGGCGCTCTGCGTCTTTTCGGATGGCGAAGAACGCTGCAACAGTTTGACTCGGCGCCTCGTGCCTTCCGAAAATCGCTCCAATCGTCGGGCCGATGGCAGGCATACAGGAGTGAGGGATCGGCCCTCGAATGATAAGGCCGGTTTTTCTACAAAACTCCAAGGCTTTGAATTTTCTTACCAGCTTGATTGCCTTGTTTTCGCCTCTACTTACCGGCAAGTGGGGCTTCCTTGATTGAGAAACATGATGAGCGATACTCTTGCTCGCAACGGCGAGGTTTCGAAAATGGCACGCCAGTCGAGACCACGTCTGACGCTGGATATTGCCGCGATCCCAACCTATGCGATCGGCGACATTCATGGGCGGTTCGATCTGCTTGCGAAAGCCGAGGCGGCGATCCTGCGCGATGCCGCGCGGCTGCCGGGGCGTAAACTGATCGTGACGCTTGGCGACTATATCGACCGCGGACCGGCATCGGCCCAGGTCATCACCCATCTCATGGCGCCGCCGCCGGATGATTTCGACCGTATCTGCCTTGCCGGCAATCATGAAATCGCCATGCTCGACTATATCGACGGCTGGATTTCCTATGACGAGTGGATGCGGATGGGTTCGGCGGAGTCGCTGAAATCCTACGGCCTCGATCCGGAGCATCTGCCGCTGGTCTTTCCTTCAGGCGCAAAGCTCGATTCCTTCCTGCGCCAGTCGCTGCCGCGCACGCATATCGATTTCATGCGGGCGATGCCTGTGATGCTGGAGACTCCAAATGTGATTTTCGTGCATGCCGGCATCAATCCGAAGCTGCCGCTCGACGAGCAGACGGACGAGGATCTGGTCATGATCCGACAGCGGTTTCTCGAAAGCCGGGTGCCGTTGCCGAAGCTCGTCGTTCACGGTCACACGCCGAACGACGAGCCCGACATACGGCCGAGACGGCTCAATCTCGATACGCGCGCCTACCGCAGCGGCAAGCTGACCGTCGCCCGCCTGTGGCAGGGTCAGGTGCATCTGTTTTCCACCTGACTTCCGCCTTCTCGGCCTCCCGCCGGAGCGGATCAGACCGTTTCGCTTTCAACCGGGACGGCCTCCACCGTTTTTTCCGCCGGCTGCTTGCGGCGCCAGCCGCGCAGCACGACGTAGAAGACCGGCGTCAGGAACAGGCCGAAGATCGTCACGCCAAGCATTCCCGAAAAGACGGCGGTGCCGAGCGACTGGCGCATTTCCGCGCCGGGGCCGGTCGCGATGGCAAGCGGTAGAACGCCGAAGATGAAGGCGAATGCCGTCATCAGGATCGGGCGCAGGCGAAGATGGCTGGCCTCGATGGCCGCTTCCACTGGCGACTTGCCCTCGTCTTCCGCCTGCCTGGCAAACTCGACAATCAGAATGGCGTTCTTGGCCGCAAGACCGATCAGCACGATCAGGCCGATCTGGGTCAGGACGTTGTTGTCCATTCCCCTCAGCGAGACCCCGATCAGCGCCGCGAGCACCGCAAGCGGCACGATGAGAATGATCGCGAGCGGCAGAACCCAGCTTTCATATTGTGCCGCCAGCGCCAGGAAGACGAAGACGACTGAGAGGGCGAAGATGTAGACGGCGGTGTTGCCGGTATGGGTTTCCTGATAGGCGAGTTCCGTCCATTCGAAGGTTGTCCCCTGCGGCAGGATCTTCGCTGCCAGCGCTTCCATCTTTGCGATGGCGTCGCCCGTCGATGTGCCAGGCGTCGGATTGCCCTGAAGCGGCACCGAGACGTACATGTTGTAGCGTTGGACAAGTGCCGGGCCGCTGGCATCCTGGATATCCATTAACGTTCCAAGCGGAACCAGCGCGCCGGTCGCCGATCGAACCTTCAGGGCGAGGATGTCTTCCCTGTCCATGCGATATTGCCGGTCGGCCTGCGCGCGAACCTGGTAGACGCGGCCGAACGCATTGAAATCATTGACGTAAGCGACGCCCAGATTGATGGAAAGCGCGTTGAAGATATTGGGGATCGGCACATTCAGAAAGCGTGCCTTGTCACGGTCGATCGCCAGGAAGTATTGCGGGCTTGCATCGGAGAATGTCGTAAAGACGCCGGTCAGCCCCTCGGTGGTGGCCGCGGCACCCATCATCTGGCGGGCGAGGCCGAGCACGCGCGTCATGTCGGCGTTTTCAAGATCGGAAATCTGCATCTTGAAGCCGCCGGAGTTGCCGACGCCACGCACGGACGGCGGCGGGATGGCAATGATGAAGGCTTCCTGGATGCTTTGCAGTTTGCCGTAAAGCTCGCCGATGATCTTGTTGGCGTTTTCTCCGCCTTCCTCACGTTCGGCAAAGGATTTGAACGGCACGAAGACGACGCCCGAATTCGAGGCATTGGTGAACGTTGCCCCGCTGAAGCCGGCAAATTGCACGGCGTTGCCGACACCCGGCACGGTCCGGGCGATATCACCCACCTGTTTGACGACGGCGTCGGTACGCGCCAGCGAGGCGCCGTCTGGAAGCTGTATGACGACGATCGCGTAACCCTGGTCCATGGTCGGGATGAAGCCCGCGGGAACGCGCGTGCCCATGTACCAGGTTGCTCCGAGCAGGCAGACGAAGGCAATCATCGCGGCTGTCAATCCGACCCAACTACGGACCAGATGCCGGACGATCCATGAATAGCCGGAACTCATCCTGTCGAAGCCGCGATTGAAACCGTCCGCGAGACCTCTGCCAAACCGTGCGGCGATATTCGCGCGCCGGGTTTCGTGGTCGTGGGTTTTCAGCAATATGCCGGCGAGGGCGGGCGACAGTGTCAGCGAATTCAACGCCGATATCGCGGTGGTGACCGAGATCGTCACGGCGAACTGCCTGTAGAACTGGCCCGATATGCCGGGAATGAAGGCTGTCGGCACGAACACCGCGATCAGCACCAGCGAGATGGCGATGACGGCGGTTCCGACTTCGTCCATCGTCACATGGGAAGCTTGCTTCGGTGTCATGCCGCGCGCCAGATTGCGCTCGACATTTTCCACGACCACGATCGCATCGTCGACGACGATACCGATCGCCAGTACCAGCCCGAACAGAGTGAGCATGTTGAGCGAGAAGCCGAACGCCAGCAGGATGGCGAAGGTGCCGATCAGCGAGACCGGAATGGCGACGATCGGTATGATCGCGGTTCGCCAGGATTGCAGAAAGACGAGAACGACGATCGCCACCAGGATGGCGGCCTCGGCGATGGTTCTATAGACCTCGCTAATCGAATCCGAGATGAATTCGGTCGTGTCGTAGACGATGCGATATTCCAGCCCCTCGGGGAAATTCTGGGAGATATCCTTCATCAATGTCTGGACCTGATGGGCCGTATCCAGTGCATTGGTTCCCGGCCGGGCGAAAATGCCAAGGGCGACCGCCGGGTCGTTGTTGAGGTAGCTGTTGGTGACGTAGTCCTGGGCGCCGAGTTCGATACGGGCGACATCCTGCAACTGCACGAGCCGGCCGGCGCCCGTCGATTTGACGATGACGTAGCGGAACTCGCGGACGTCGGAGAAGCGTCCGTCCGTTCGCACCGTATATTCGAAGGCGTTCTTGCCGGTGACAGGCGGCGCGCCGATCTTGCCGCCGGAGACCTGGACGTTCTGGTCCCGCAAGGCGGAGACGACGTCGTCCGAGGTCATGCCGTAGGCCGAGAGCTTTTCCGGATCGAGCCAGATGCGCATCGAATACTGGCGCTCGCCGAAGAGCTGCACGTCGCCGACGCCGTCAAGGCGAACGAGGACGTCGCGGATGCGGTTGCGGGCGTAGTTCGAGACGTAAAGCTGGTCATAGCGGTGCGACGGCGACAGCAAGTGCACCACCATCATCAGGTCCGGAGAACTCTTGTCGGTGGTGACGCCGAGCCGCTGCACCTCTTCCGGAAGGCGAGGCAGCGCGATCGAAACACGGTTCTGGACAAGCACCTGGACCTTATCGAGATCGGTGCCGAGCTTGAAGGTGATCGTCAGCGACATGGCGCCGTCGGCGCTGGAATAGGACGACATGTAAAGCATGTCTTCGACGCCGTTGATCTGCTGTTCGAGTGGGGTCGAAACGGTGTCGGCGATCGTCTGCGGATCGGCGCCGGGATAGGAGGTGCGCACGACGATGGTCGGTGGCGCGATCTCCGGATATTGGGAGACCGGCAATTGCGTATATGCGATGCCGCCGACGACGAGAAAGAGAATCGAGATGACGGCCGCAAAGATCGGCCGGTCGACGAAGAAGTGCGCAAATCTCATTGTCCGTTCTCCGCATTGGCGGCTTCAGGCGGGGTGTCCTGGCGCTCCTGCGGCAGTTTGGTCATCTGAGGCGTGATCGTCGATCCCGGGCGGGCGCGCATCAGGCCGTTGACGATGATCGTCTCGGTGCCGTCGAGGCCCTCGCGGATCACACGATAGCCGTAGAGCCGCGGGCCGGGCCTCACGGGCTTGGTCGAAACCTTTCCTTGCGCGTCAACCACATAGACGACGCGTTCATTCTGGTCCGAGCCGATTGCTTCGTCCGGGACGAGAATGGCCTGGTATGTGTTGGAGGCTTCAACCTGAATGCGGCCGAAGAGTCCGGGCTGAAGGACGAGATCGGGGTTGGGGAAGCGGGCGCGCAGACGAATGGTGCCGCTCTCATTGTCGACCCGGTTCTCAGCGAAGTCGAGTTTCCCCTTGAATGGCTTGGCAGAAGGATCCGAGATGGTGACGGATACATCCAATCCGCCGCCGCCCTGCTGAAGTTCCTTACCCATTTTGCGCGCCGTGTCGGCGAAATTCAGCAGGCGGCGCTCATCGACGTCGAAATAGAAATCGATCGGGTCGAGCGATACGATGGTGGTCAGCACGGTCTGGTCAGTCTGCACAAGGTTGCCGGCCGAGATCAGCCGGCGGTCGATGCGGCCGCTGAGCGGCGCTTTGATCTCGGTATATTCCATGTCGAGAGAAGCGCGATCGGCGGCGGCCTGCGCACCGCGGACATTGGCCTCGGCCGAATCGAACTCACGGCGGCGATCGTCCAGCGTCTGCGCCGCCTGGCTGCCGCTCGCGGTGAGCGATTGTGCGCGCTTAAACTGCGCATCGGCAAAGACCAGAGCGGATTGCGACGCTTCGAGCGTCGCCTTCGCCTGGCTAAGCGCGGTGACGAACGGCCTCTGGTCGATGACGAACAGCAGGTCACCCTGCTTGACCAATGCGCCGTCCTGGAAATGGATTTCCTGCAAGTATCCACCGACACGCGAGCGAACGGAGACTTCGTCGACCGGCTCGAAGCGGCCAATGAACTCGTCGCTGTCGACGACATCGCGAACGACCGGCTTGGCAACGGTGACGGGAGGAGGGGCGGACGGTGCGCCCTGTGCCATGGCGGCCAGGGGCATGAACGTGGTGATGCAGCCGAGCATCAATATCCGTCGAAGCACGTAAGTCATACCGGTCCCTCCAATCGCGACGGCCGATAGACTGCCGCCGAACCTAAGATAAGGTGATGTTATTTCATGTTTTGCTGCTTTGAACGAAGGCGTGGCCCCCGCGATTTCCCCCGGCGTTCAATCCATAGGAGGGAAGGCCGGCACGCAATGCACATCGGAAAAATCGTAACTTGTGGAACCGGATATAAACGGCAGCGGCGAAAAATAGCAAATGCCAATTGGCCGGGATTGCGAAATCCATCAAAACTTCATGGATGGCGTCAGCTCTCGACGATCTCGTCGCGGCCGGGCGGCAGGACGGCGAGTTCGGCCCAGTCGAGCTCCTGTTCCAGCATGTGAAAGACATCGTCGTCGATCTCGTCGGCGCGGCGCATCGCTGCCAGTTTGCGGCGTTTGGCGGCAATGACGCTGCGGCGCTGCTTATCGAGGCTGCTGACTTCGCGTGGATGTTTCCCGTCGGCGGTGATCTCGCGCTCGGAGGTGTAGACGTCGCGCAGGATGCGCGTGGATTTACCCTCGCCGCCGGCAAGTTCGGCCAGTGCCGCATCGATCAACGCGACCCGGGCTCTGGTGAGGTTGCGGTCGAGCGAGGTGTCCGGCTCGAATTTCAGGACGCTGATCAGCGGTCCGAGCGTCAGGCCCTGGACGATGAGGGTGCCGAGAACGACGGCCAGCGCACTGAGCAGAATGATGTCGCGATCGGGGAAGTCGATCGGCAGCGCGAGTGCAGTCGCCAGCGTCACGAGGCCGCGCATGCCGCACCAGCCGGCAAGCAGGCTGGTCGCAAAGGTGGGAACGGCCTGTCTGGTGTAGCCGCGCTCGGCGAGGAAGGTGATCACGCGGTTATAGAGGAGCACCCAGGCCAGGCGCACGCCGATGACAGTGACGAAGACCGCGGCGGCCAGGGTGATTGCGAAATTCAGCCGGCCGGGATCGAGGTCGAGGACGATCTGGCGGACCTGCAGGCCCATCAGCAGGAAGGCGAGCACGTTGAGCAGGAAGACCGCGGCTTCCCAGACCGAATAGGAATGAATGCGGTGGCGGGCGGTCTGGCGCTCGGGCATGTAGCGGGCGATCACCATCGCATAGACGACGATGGCGAGAATCGCCGAAAGGTGCAGCCGCTCGGCGATGATCCAGGTGCCGAAGGTGGCGACGAATTCGAGCAGGGTGCCGCCGAGCGTGCCGGCGAGCTTCAACCCGATCACCATGTACAGACGGCCAAGGAGATAACCGAGGATGAGGCCGCCTGGCACGGCGAGCGCCAGCTCCGCCAGGGCGCCGGTGAAGAAGGCGGGGCTTGCGGCGGCCGCCACCGCGGCGCTGAAGATCAGGAGCGCGACGGCATCGTTGAGAAGGCTCTCGCCTTTCAGGATCACATAGGTCTGGCGCGGCAGGTCGAAACGGTCGAGCATGGCGGTCGCCGCCGCCGCATCCGGTGGTGCGACGATAGCGCCGAGTGCGACGGCTGCGGCGAGCGGCAGGCCGGCCATGGTCACGCTGACGGTGGCAACGGCAGCGGTTGTCAGGACCACGGCGATGGCGGCGAGCGAGAAGAGCGGCAGCCAGTTGCGTCGCAACGTTCGCGGCGGCAGGTCATAGGCGGCGTCGAAAAGCACCGGCGCGATCAGCAGCGCCAGCGCCAGCTGAGGATCGATCGCGACCTCGGGTGCCCAGGGGACGGCGGCGACGATGATGCCGGCGATCGCCAGCATGGTTGGATAAGGGATGCGGAATTTCCTGGAGAATTGCAGGAAGACGATCGCCACCAGCAACAGCGTCAGCATGCTTTCGAAGAACGCCATCGAACCCTCCTGCGCACCTCCGGCGGAGGCGATGTCTGCCCGAAACTAGGGCTGAAGCCGGGCTGCCGCCACTGGACGGAAGTCTTGCACGGACAAGAGTGGCGAATTGCGAGCCTTCCGGTCGCAGCTGCGGCATTTTGGCTGCGCTTGCGAAATCCTGCGACCGTGCCCTTGCGCGCTCGGCATGCTCAATATATCTACCGATATTATAAGTATGCTTATAAATTAATGATCGCAGGTCTTCATGAGCGCTACTCCGACCCTCGGCTTCCTTCTCCACGACGTCGCACGGCTGCTGCGCAAGCGGTTCGAGCAACGTGCGAAGTGCCTTGGGCTGACCCGGTCGCAATGGCAGACGCTTGCCTATCTCTCGAATAACGAAGGCATCCATCAAGGCGGCCTTGCCGAAATCCTCGAGGTCGAGCCGATCACGCTGGTGCGCATCCTCGACAAGCTCGCCGAACGTGGGCTGATCGAGCGCCGCCAGCACCCGACCGATCGGCGGATCTGGCTGCTCTACATGCGCGACGAGGCGCACCCGCTGCTCGCCGAAATGCGCGAGCTTGGCGACACCACCCGCGCAGAAGCGTTGCAAAGCATTACGGCCGAGCAGCGCGAGCAGCTTTTCCACATCCTATCCGTAATGAAGACGAACCTGGTTCAGGCATGCCGGAGCCCGGTCGACGAGAATGAGACGAACGATGGCTGATCAATCCCCCCTCCGCGTCGTTGCCGACGCCAATGCCAAGACACCTGTCGAAGAAAACCAAGCCAAACAGCAGGAAACGGTAGCCGAAGCGCCTCCATCCAATTCAGCGCCGGCTGCTGCCGTGGCTGCGCCTGGCGGCAACAAGGTCCGCCGCCGGCGCAGTCTCACGCGGCCGATCCTGTTCGCCCTGCTGCCGGTCGCGCTCGTCGTCGGCGGCTATTATTACGTCAATGGCGGCCAGGTGATGTCGACCGACAACGCCTATCTCCAGGCCGATATGGTCGGGCTCACCACCGATGTCTCAGGCATCGTCGAAAAGATCGACGTGCATGAGAACGAGGCGGTCAAGGCAGGGCAGGTGCTCTTCAGCCTCAGGGCCGATTCCTTCAAGATCGCGCTCGATGGCGCCAAGGCGCAGCTCGGCGTGCAGCGCAACCAGATCATGAACCTCAAGGCCAGCTATCAGCAGTCGCTGGCCGAGATCACGCAGGCGCAAGCCGACCTGCCCTATTACCAGGATCAGTTCGACCGGCAGCAGAACCTCGTCAACAATGGCAGCGCGACGCAGTCGGCCTATGACGAGGCCAAGCACAATCTCGAAGCCGCGCAGCAGAAGGTTGCCGTCGCCAAGGCGGAAGCTGCAACCACGCTTGCCCAGCTCGGCGGCTCGGCCGACCAGCCGATCGAGGAGAACCCGCTCTACTTGCAGGCCAAGTCGAATGTCGACAACGCCCAGCGCGAACTCGACCACAGCGTCGTCAAGGCGCCGTTCGACGGTATCGTCACCAATGTCAACGCGCTGCAGGTCGGCTCCTACCTGCAGGCTTCGCAGCAGGCCTTCTCGCTTGTCGCCACCGATCACCTTTGGATCGCCGCCAGCCCGAAGGAAACCGAGCTCACCTATGTCAAATCAGGCCAGACGGCCGAAATCTATGTCGACACCTACCCGGGCGTGATGTGGAAGGGCAAGGTCGAGAGCATCAGCCCGGCCTCCGGCTCCAGCTTCTCGCTGCTGCCGGCGCAAAACACTACGGGCAACTGGGTGAAGGTCGTCCAGCGCATTCCGATGCGCGTCAGCATCGAGGACAGCGAAGGCAAGCCGCCGCTGCGCGTCGGCATGAGCACGGTGGTCGATGTCGAGACCGGCCATGCCCGCGGCCTGCCCGACTTCGTCAACAAGCTTCTGGGTCGGCCTCAGGGCAAGGATGATGAGTAACGCTTCTGCTTCTCCGGCGAGCCCGGTTGCCAATCGCGGTGCGATCACGGCCTGCGTCATTCTCGCCGTCATCATGCAGGCGCTGGACACGACGATCGCCAACGTCGCGCTGCCCTATATCCAGGGCAGCGTGTCGGCCTCTGCCGACCAGATCAACTGGGTGCTGACTTCCTATATCGTCGCGGCGGCAATCATGACGCCGCCGTCGGGCTTCCTCGCCGCCAAGTTCGGCCGCAAGCGCGTGCTGCTCGTTGCCATCGCCGGCTTCGTGGCGGCCTCCGTTCTCTGCGGCCTGGCGCAATCGCTCAATCAGATCGTCGCCTTCCGCCTGCTGCAAGGGCTGTTCGGCGCATCGCTGGTGCCGCTTTCCCAGGGCATCCTCCTCGATATCTATACGGTCGAGGAGCGCGGCTCGGCCATGGCCCTCTTCGGCGTCTCGGTCATGGTCGGACCGGTCCTCGGGCCCGTCATCGGTGGCTGGCTGACCGACAATATCAGCTGGCGCTGGGTGTTCTACATCAACGTGCCTATCGGCGCGCTTGCCTTTGCCGGTATCGTCGTCTTCGTTTCGGAGACGAAGAGGGATGTGCTCGCCAAGCTGGACTGGTTCGGTTTCGGGATGATGAGCCTGTTCATCGCCTCGCTGCAGCTCTTCCTCGACCGCGGTGAGCAACTCGACTGGTTCTCCTCCGGTGAGATCATGCTGGAAGCGATCATCTGCGCCGCCGCCTTCTATCTGCTTCTGGTGCATACGCTGACGGCGGAGAAACCCTTCGTCAATCCGAAGCTGTTCCTCGACCAAAATTTTTCGATCAGCATGGTCTTCATCTTCGTGATCGGTATTACCTATCTCGCCTCGCTGGCGCTGATGACGCCCTATCTGCAGACGCTGATGGGCTATCCCGTCATTACCGCCGGCATCGTCATGGGGCCGCGCGGGCTCGGCACCATGCTCTGCATGTTCATCGTCGGGCGGCTGGTCGGCAAGGTCGATACGCGCGCCTTGCTGGCGCTGGGCCTCGGGCTCACCGCATGGGCGATGTATGACATGACCGGCTGGACACCCGACGTCTCGCAATGGACGATCGTCTCGGTCGGCTTCATCCAGGGCGCCGGTCTCGGCTTTCTGTTCGTGCCGCTGACTACGATCGCTTTTTCCACGCTGCCCCCCCATATGCGCGGCGACGGCACCGGTCTCTACAACTTGTCGCGAAACATCGGCTCGGCGGTCGGCATCTCGATCGTCTCGGCGCTGATCGTCGAGAACACGCAGAGCAATCATGAATCGATCGCGGCCTATGTGACGCCGTTCAATCACGCTTTCAATGCGGTGGCTGCGCAGGGGCTCAGCCCGGTGACTGCGGCCGGCCGCGCCTCGCTCAACGAGGTCATCACCCTGCAAGCGACGATCATTGCCTATATGGACGATTTCAAGCTGCTGATGCTGATGTCGCTTGCAGTCATCCCGCTGGTGCTATTGCTACGCAAACCGAAGGCAGCACCTGCCGTCGACCACAGCGCCGTGATGGAATGAACTCCAGGCGTTGCCGCACTTCTGGACGGAAAACTGCGTCACGCTTTTCGGCATCATGCTCTAGCGGAACGGCTTGCTGAGATAACGCGATCCCTGAATGCCGAAGCGCCATAGTGCTTCGGCATTTTTGGTGATGCCGATGCGTTTTCCCGAGACGATCGGCACCGGTGCGGACGGCGTGATCGCATAGGGCGGGCGATCGAGCAGCCTGTCATTGATCTCGATATCGATGCCGAGTGCCTGGCAGAGCTTGCCGGGACCACTGCAGAGCGACGTCAGCATATCGGTGCCGCGCCGCTCGATCATCACAGGAATTCCCGTTTCTGGCTCCAGGGCGCGGATGAGTGCAGCCGAGCCCGGATGGCAGACGAAATTCAGGCACCAGTACATGCCGTAGATGCGGTAGATATAGACGTTGCCCGGCTTGCCGTACATGGCGAGGTTGCGCTTGGTCGGGCCGCGGAAGCTGTGCGAAGCCTCGTCATCGGGGAAATAAGCTTCGGTCTCGGTGATGCGTCCGCCGACGCCGTCCACGGTCAGATGGCAGCCGAGCAGGTCGCGAGAGACGGTGATCGCATCGCGCTCGAAAAACTTCCTGAGGCTTTCGCCGGTGAGCGTGCCGGTGCCGATCCCACCTGATATCGTTCCACCATCGGTCATATCAGACGCAGATAACATTCAACGCGCCTATCGTCATCCCAAAACCGTTTCATCTGTTTGCGCGACAGGGGTCAGCGGCCGGCGCTCGGATCGCGCATCGGGATCGAGGATGATGTGACCGAGACCGGGTCGCTCGCTGGGAAGGAGTCTTCCAGGCCCTCCTCCAGCTCTTCCTCGAGCAAAGCGGGGTCCTTGCTGCGCGCGCCGTCGCCATGGGCAGGTTCGATCGCTGCGGCAAGCAGGGCCTTGGCACGCAGGACGGCGTTTTCCGACGTCAGCTCAGGCGTGCTGCGCAGCGTCACGGCAATGCTGTCTTCGCCTTCGCCGCCGAATTCGACGACGAAGCCGTCTTCCGTCTGGTAGACGGTGATATCGTTGAGTGCCATGGCCGTTCTCCGCGGGCGCTCATATTAGCAAGGCGCATTTTAGTGAAGCGCGTTTTCGGAATTTTGTCGAGCGAAGACCTTTACCAGCCAGTCGATGAAGACGCGCACGCGCGGCGAAAGCTGGCGGTTGCGGGGGTAGAGCAGGGAAACCGGCGTGGGGGTCAGCGGAAAATCCTGCAGCACGCGGACCAGCGTGCCCGCGGCAAGGTCCTTTTCGGCGTGATAGCGCGGAATCTGGATCATGCCGAGGCCCATCCTCGCCGCTGAAATATAGCTTTCGGCGGCATTGACCGCGACGGTGGCGGGAATGGAGATGTCACGCACCGTGCCGTCGACGATGAATTCGAGCGGCAACAGACTGCCGGTGCTGCTGGAGCGGAAGCCAACCATGCGATGGCCGTCAAGCCGGTCAGGGTGCTGCGGCGGGCCATGGGTGGCGATATATTCAGGAGAGGCGAGTGTCACCTCATCGAGCAGGGCAACGCGCCGGGCGACCATGTCGCTGTCTTGCGGCGTGCCGACGCGCAGCACGCAATCGATGCCTTCGCGCACCAGATCGACCAGCCGGTCGCCCTCGCTCATGTAGAATTCGATCTCGGGATAGGTCTCTAGAAAAGACGGCAGGCTCGGCAGCACGAAATGCCGGGCGAGCGTGCCGTGCACATCGACGCGCAGCAGGCCCTTCGGCTTGGCGCCGGCGAAAGCGCCTTCGGCATCTTCGATATCGGCAAGGATCGACAGGCAGCGCTGGTAATAGGCTTCGCCGTCGAGCGTCGGGCTGACATGGCGTGTCGTGCGCTGGAGCAGACGCACGCCGAGGCGGGCTTCGAGCTGCTTTATCGCATCGGTGACGGTCGAGCGCGGCAGGCCGGTGTCTTCGGCGGCAAGCGTGAAGCTGCGGCGTTCCACGACGCGGCAAAACACGCGCATGGCATCAAATCTGTCCATCTAGTTGTTCGTAATTCCCGGATAGTGATGCCGGATAATGCCTGATTATCCGCAGAATGAACAGGTGCATCTTCTCCTCATTGAAAACGCGCTGCGGCGCATGATGAAGGAGAAGGACAATGGCTTCCAAAGAAAACGGCAAGGTGGCACTGGTCACCGGTGCTTCCCGCGGCATTGGAGCGGCAGTCGCCCGACGCCTCGCCAAGGACGGTTTCACCGTCGTCATCAACTATTCCGGCAATGCCGCTCCGGCCGAGGAATTGGTCCAGGAGATCGAGCAGGCCGGCGGCAAGGCGCTGACGGCGAAAGCCGATGTCAGCGACGCCGAAGCCGTCCGCCGCATGTTCGATGCCGCGGAAGCCGCTTTCGGCGGCGTCGATGTGCTTATCAACAATGCCGGCATCATGATGCTCTCTTCGCTTGCCGAGGCCGATGACGCCAATTTCGATCGGCAGATCGGCGTCAATCTGAAGGGCACCTTCAATACGCTGCGAGAAGCCGCCAAGCGGCTGCGTGACGGCGGCCGGGTCGTTAACTTCTCGACGTCGGTCGTCGGCCTGAAGCTCGAAACCTATGGCGTTTACGCTGCCACCAAGGCTGCCGTGGAAACATTGACGGCGATCATGGCCAAGGAGATGCGGGGCCGCAACATCACGGTCAACGCCATCGCACCTGGCCCTGTGGCCACCGACCTCTTCCTCAACGGCAAGTCGGACGAACTGATCGCCCGCATGGCGAAGATGAACCCGCTGGAACGCCTCGGCACACCTGAAGACATCGCCGCTGCGGTTGCCTTTCTTGCCGGTCCGGATGGCGGCTGGATCAACGGCCAGACGCTGCGCGCCAATGGCGGCGTGATCTGATGAAGGGCTGGCGGCTGTCTCGATGCCGCCGCCAATCTCAAGCTTCCACTTCAACCAAACCCCAATCCCAGAAGGAATAGGATCATGAGCAAGCAAGTCATTATCATCACCGGCGCTTCCAGCGGTTTCGGCGCTCTTACCGCCCGCGCCCTCGCCAAGGCCGGCCATACCGTCTATGCCGGCATGCGCGCAACGGAAGGCCGCAACGCTCCGGCCGTCGCCGACGCGGCTGAATTCGCCAGGGACAATAACGTCGATCTGCGCTCGGTCGAACTCGATGTCGCCTCCGACGCCTCGGTTGTATCCGGTATCGCCCGGATTATCGCCGATGAGGGCCGCCTCGATGTCATCATCCACAATGCCGGCCATATGTCCTTCGGCCCGGCCGAAGCCTTCACGCCGGAACAGTTCGCCGAACTCTTCGACATCAACGTGCTTTCCACCCAGCGCGTCAACCGCGCGGCACTCCCCTATCTGCGCAAGCAGGGTACAGGCCTGCTGGTCTGGGTATCGTCGTCGAGCAGCCGCGGCGGCACGCCTCCCTACCTCTCGCCCTATTTCGCCGCCAAAGCGGCGATGGATTCACTTGCCGTCTCCTATGCCAGCGAGCTTACCCGCTGGGGCATCGAGACCTCGATCATCGTGCCCGGCGCCTTCACCAGGGGCACCAACCACTTCGCCCATTCCGGTTCGCCGGATGATACCGCCCGCGCCGCCGAATATAATGAAGGACCCTACAAGGGTGTGCCGGAACAGGCGCTGCAGGGCCTGGCAGCACTCGAACCTGCTGACGCCGATGCCGGCACGGTAGCCGTCGCCATCGTCGATGTCGTCGGCAAGCCGTTCGGTACGAGGCCGTTCCGCGTCCATATCGATCCATCCGAGGACGGCGCGGAGATCGTCAACGGCATCGCCGACCGTGTCCGGGCGGAATTGTTCCGCCGCATCGGCCTCGGGGACCTGCTGAAGCCGGCTGCCAGGAATTGAAATCCCGCCCGCCGCTGGCGCGGGAACATGGGAGCCAACCCGTTATCGCAATTCTGTGAACGTGATTGCGGAATTTTTCCTTACAATCGTGCGGGGAGTGCGTATATCTGTTTTATCGCGAGAGAGTGGAATTCCCTGCCGCTCTCTTCCGGCCTCCAAAGCCTGCTGCGCCCTTGCTATGGTGCGACAGGCTTGATGTTCAAAGTTGTACATTGCGGCCCGTCGAAGGTTTCCCCTGCCTTCCGGGCCGTATTTGTCTTAACGCTCAGACGTCGTTCAATTTCGCCTCGACCAGAAGCTTCACCAGCCAGTCGACGAAGACGCGAACCTTGTTGCTGAGATGGCGGTTCGGGGGGTAGACGACGTAAAGCGGTAGCGGATCGCGACGCCAATCCGGCAGCACGCGGACGAGTTCGCCCCTTGCCATTGGCTCACGCGCCATGAAGATCGGCACCTGCGCGATGCCGAGACCCGTCAGCGCAGCTGTCAGATAGGTACGGCTGTCGTTGACCGAGGCGATGTAACGCGGACTGGTCTCGATCACCTCGTTGTGCCGACGAAATTCGAAAGGCAGTGTTCGGTTGTTCTGGGCGCGGAAATAGTTGACCGAGTAATGATCGGCCTCCAGATCCTCCGGCCGCTCGGGCATGCCGAACTTCTGGATGTAGGTCGGCGAAGCACAGGTGATCATCTCGACTTCGGAGACACGTCGGGCGATCAGCGACTGGTCGGTCGGCGTGCCGGCCCGCAGCGCGCAGTCGACATTTTCCGCAAGATAATCGACGGTGCGGTCGCCGACGCCGAGGTCGATGCGGATATCGGGATAGCGCTGATAAAAATCGCAGAGTGCGGGAACGACGATCCAATCGGCGAAAGCACCGGCCATTTCGACGCGCAGCCGCCCGCTCGGCAGGCTTTGCGAATTGGAGAGGCTACCGTCGAGTTCCTCCAATTCCGAAATGATCTGGGCGGCGCGTTCGTAATAAAGCGCGCCGTCCGTGGTCACCATCACCCGGCGAGTCGTGCGATTCAAAAGCTTGGTGCGCAGATGCGCCTCCAGGCCCTGGATGAGATTGGTGACCGTCGCCTTGGGCATGGCGAGCATGTCGGCGGCGCGGGTGAAATTGCCCGTCTCCACCACGCGGATGAAGACGCGCATTGCCGAGAGCTGATCCATCGGTTTGAAATCCGCAGTTTGCGTTGCACCATTGTTCGAGATCTGGAACAGTGTAATCGCGATATCGCTTCTTATTCCCTGAATGGAATAACAATATCTTTTTTGTACAAAATGCAAGCGGCAGGCGTTGCCTGCTTGTGGCCGACGCAAAAGAGACCGGAACATGACGGTGGCATGGAAAGATATGATGCTGGATAAGGTGGCCATCGGCCCCGTTTCCGCACGCATCTACCAGGGCGCCGATTACGGCAAGGGTCCGCCCATCGTGCTTTACCTGCATGGCGGCGCTTTTCTCGACAGCGAGACGAATGTCGACCGGCCGGTGGCAATTAGCCTCGCGAAGGCCGGCGCCATCGTCGCTGCCGTCGATTATAGCAGTCTGTCCGGCAATCTCTTCCCGAAGGCGCTGGAAGTTTCCTTCTCCGTTCTCAGCTATCTCGCCAACAAGCGCGCCGCCGGTCTCGGCGACCGTAAGTCGCTGCTCTTCGTCGCCGGCGAAGAGGCGGGCGGCAATGTCGCCGCCGGCGTGGCGCTGAAGGCGCGAGACCAGATGCCGGATGCGCTCGACGGCCAGGTGCTGATTTCGCCGCTGCTCGATCCCTTCATGGGCACCTCCTCGATCCGCAAGGCCGAGGCGATCGGCATGCGCCAGCGCTGGACGGAGGGCTGGAGCCATTACTTGAGCGGTGGTGGCTGCCACCCTTATGCGGCGCCTTGCCTCTGTTCGCGTCTTTCAGGCGTCGCGCCGGCACTGATCTTTACCGCCGAGGACGACCCTCTGCACGACGAAACACTTGGTTACGGTGCCCGCCTGAAAAAGGCCGGCGTCGGTGTGCGCCAGCATGTCCTTCCCGCCGGGACGGGCTGGCCCTCGCTTTATGGTGGGAAATCCGAAGGAGTGCCCGACTGGCAGGAACACGTCAGCCGTCATTTCGGAAGCTTCCTTCAGGACGTAAGCGACCAACCGCAATTGCATTGAAGATGATCTGATATTTCAGCGGCTTTGGGCCGCAAGGAGAGTACTGATGACGTCCAGAAGTAAGCGCTGGGCCCTGGTGGGCGCCGGCATGGGCCTTGTTGCGTCCGTTTCAGGCGCCGCATTGTTTTTCGAATTGCCGATGAGCACAACCGCCACGGCTGCTTCCGCTCCGGCGCAGCCGCCTGCCGTGCCGGTGACGGTTGCCGTCGTCGCGGCGCGCGACGTAACGGCCTGGGAGAGTTTCTCCGGCCGTCTCGAAGCGGTCGACCGTGTCCAGGTTCGTTCCCGCGTCGCCGGCGCCATCCTGTCCGTGGCCTTCCGGGAAGGAGCCCTGGTCAAGCAGGGCGACCTGCTCTTCACCATCGACCCGGCTCCCTATCAGGCGAACGTGGCGCAGGCTGAGGGCCAGGTTGCTTCGGCCGAAGCCAAAGTCAGCCTGGCGCAGACCGAGCTCGATCGCGGCCGCAGGCTTTCCGACAACCGCACCATCTCCCAGAGCGATCTCGATCAGCGCCACAGCACGCTGGCCGAGGCGCAGGCGGGGCTGCGTTCGGCGCAGGCCGCATTGCAGTCGGCCCAGCTCGATCTCGATTATACCGAGGTGCGGGCACCGGTTTCCGGCCGCATTGGCAAGATCGAGGTGACCGCCGGTAACCTGGTTGCCGCCGGCTCGGCCTCGCCGGCGCTGACGACGCTGGTGTCGGTCGATCCGATCTATGCGAGCTTCAACGCCAGCGAAGAAATGGTGACACGCGCGCTTGCCGAGCTTCCGCAGACCGATAGCGCCCTGCCGCCGGTCGAGCAGATCCCGGTCGAGGTCGGCACGCTGGCCGACAGCGGGACGCCGATCAAAGGCAAGCTGCAGCTCGATCGACAATGAGGTCGATGCGGCAAGCGGCACGATCGGCGTACGCGCCGTCTTCGACAATCCGGGCGGTCGCCTCATCCCCGGCCAGTTCGTGCGGGTGCGCATGGGCCAGCCGAAGGCCGAGAACAAGATCGTCATCAGCGACCGCGCCGTCGGCACCGACCAGGACAAGAAATTCGTCTTCGTCGTCGATGCCGAAAACAAGGTTGCCTACCGGCAGGTCCAGCTCGGCACGCTTTCCGACGGCCAGCGGGTAGTCGAAAGCGGCCTGAACGCCGGCGAAAAGATCGTCGTCAACGGTCTGCAGCGCATTCGTCCGGGCGCGGTCGTCATACCGCAGATGGAAGAGAAGGTCGCGACCGCTCAATAAGTCTTCGCTCTCCCTCGCGGGGGAGGGCCAATACCCGAAATAAATGACCCGCCGGCGGCTCCAACCGCCGGAGAGGGACGTTGCATCCATGTTCACCCCGGAGAGGGCTTTGATATGAACATCTCCAGATTCTTTGTCGACCGACCGGTCTTTGCCGGCGTTCTTTCGGTCCTCATCGTGGTTGCCGGCCTGATCGGCCTCAGGGCGCTGCCGATTTCCGAATATCCGGAGGTCGTGCCGCCGTCGATCGTTGTGCGCGCCACCTATCCCGGCGCCAACCCCTCGGTCATCGCCGAAACGGTGGCCACACCGCTCGAAGAGCAGATCAACGGTGTCGAGGGCATGCTCTACATGTCCAGCCAGGCGACGTCGGACGGCGTGCTCAACGTGACCGTCACCTTCAAGCTCGGCACCGACCCCGACAAGGCGCAGCAGCTGGTGCAGAACCGCGTTTCTCAGGCCGAACCACGGCTGCCGGCGGAAGTCCGCTCGCTCGGGATCACGACGGTCAAGAGTTCGCCTAACTTCATCATGGTCGTCAACCTCGTCTCCGACGGCGACAATCACGACATTACCTATCTCCGCAACTATGCGACGCTGAATATCAAGGATCGGCTTGCCCGCATCGCCGGCGTCGGTCAGGTGCAGGTCTTTGGCGCCGGCGACTATTCGATGCGTGTCTGGATCGACCCCCAGAAGGCTGCTGAGCATGATCTCGCCGCCAGCGACATCAGCAACGCCATCAGTTCCCAGAACGTCCAGGCCGCGGCCGGCATCATCGGCGCATCGCCGAGCCAGCCGGGTGTAGATCTGCAGCTCAACGTCAATGCCCAGGGCCGCCTGCGCACGCCTGAGGAGTTCGGCAATATCATCGTCAAGACGGGCGCCAGTGGCGAGATTACCCGCCTTCGCGACGTTGCCCGCATCGAGCTCGGCGCCGCAGACTATACGCTGCGCTCGCTGCTCGACGGCAAGCCGGCCGTCGCCGTTGCCGTGCTTCAAGCGCCCGGTTCGAATGCGATCGAAATCGCCGACAATGTGCACGCCACTATGGATCAGCTGCAGCTCGCCATGCCCGAGGGCGTCAAATACGAGATCGTCTACGATACGACGAAATTCGTGCGTGCCTCGATCGAGAAGGTCATCGACACGCTGCTCGAAGCCATCGCGCTCGTTGTTCTCGTCGTCATCCTGTTCCTGCAGACGTGGCGCGCCTCGATCATTCCGCTGATCGCGGTTCCGGTATCGATCATCGGCACCTTCGCGGTGATGTACGTCTTCGGCTTCTCGATCAACGCGCTCAGCCTGTTCGGGCTGGTGCTGGCGATCGGTATCGTCGTCGACGACGCGATCGTCGTGGTCGAGAACGTCGAGCGCAATATCGAACAGGGGCTGTCGCCGCGGGCGGCCACCTACAAGGCGATGAAGGAAGTCTCCGGTCCGATCGTCGCGATCGCGCTGGTCCTCGTCGCGGTCTTCGTGCCGCTCGCCTTCATCTCCGGCCTGTCCGGTCAGTTCTATCGCCAGTTCGCACTGACGATCGCGATCTCGACCGTCATCTCGGCCTTCAACTCGCTCACCCTGTCGCCGGCGCTGGCAGCCCTTCTGCTGAAGGGTCATCATCAGCCGAAAGACTGGCTGACGCGGTTCATGGATGCCATCTTTGGCTGGTTCTTCCGCGGCTTCAACCGGGTCTTCGGCGCCGGCTCGAATGCCTACGGCAAGGGCGTCGGCGGATTGCTGTCGCGTAAGAGCATTGTCATGGTGATCTATCTGGCGCTGGTCGGTGCGACCTACAGTCTGTTCAGCACGGTCCCCGGCGGCTTCGTGCCGTCTCAGGACAAGCAGTACCTGATCGGCTTCGCCCAACTGCCGGATGCCGCAAGCCTCGACCGCACGGAAGATGTAATCAAGCGCATGACCGATATTGCGCTCGCCCAGCCGGGCGTTGCCAATGCGATCGCCTTCCCTGGTCTGTCGATTAACGGCTTCACCAACTCGTCGAATGCCGGCATCGTCTTCGTGACGCTGAAGGACTTCGAGGAGCGCAAGACGCCGGATCTTTCGGGCGGGGCCATCGCCATGGCGCTGAACCAGAAATTCGCAGCCATCCAGGATGCCTTCATCGCCATGTTCCCGCCCCCGCCGGTCAACGGCCTCGGCACGACGGGCGGATTCAAGCTGCAGATCGAGGACCGCGCCGGCTTGGGCAATCAGGCGCTGGACGAGGCAACCAAGGCGGTGCTTGCCAAGGCCTATCAGACGCCTGAGCTTGCCGAGCTGTTCTCCAGCTTCCAGATCAACGTGCCGCAGCTCTATGCCGATCTCGACCGCGCCAAGGCCGAGCAGCTCGGGGTTTCCGTCACCGACGTCTTCCAGACGCTGCAGATCTATCTCGGTTCGCTCTATGTGAACGACTTCAACGCCTTCGGCCGCACCTACAGCGTCCGGGTGCAGGCCGATGCGAAATTCCGCGCCCAGCCGGAAGATATCGGCCAGCTGAAAGTCCGTTCGGCATCGGGTCAGATGATCCCGCTTTCGGCCCTGCTGAAGGTAGAGCCGAGCACCGGTCCCGAGCGTGCGAACCGCTACAACGGCTTCCTCGCTGCCGATATCAACGGCGGTCCGGCGCCGGGCTTCTCGTCCGGCCAGGCACAGGCGGCGATCGAAAAGATCCTTCACGAGACCCTGCCGGCAGGCATCGACTTCGAATGGACGGATCTGACCTATCAGCAGATCCTTGCCGGTAATTCGAGCGTCGTCGTCTTCCCGCTAGCACTGTTGCTCGTCTTCCTGGTGCTGGCCGCCCAGTATGAAAGTCTGACGCTGCCGCTTGCGATCATCATGATCGTGCCGATGGG
Organism: Rhizobium sp. C104; assembly: GCF_022354505.1. Lineage (NCBI taxonomy): Bacteria > Pseudomonadati > Pseudomonadota > Alphaproteobacteria > Hyphomicrobiales > Rhizobiaceae > Rhizobium > Rhizobium sp. C104. The sequence continues at coordinate 69,099 of NZ_CP092348.1, forward strand.
TGTGCTGGCTGCGCTCACAGGCGTCTGGCTCACCGGTGGAGATAACAACATCTTCACCCAGATCGGTCTTGTGGTGCTTGTCGGACTATCGGCGAAGAACGCGATCCTGATCGTGGAATTCGCCCGCGAACTGGAGTTCGAGGGCAGGACGCCGCGGGAGGCCGCGATCGAGGCCAGCCGCCTTCGTCTTCGCCCGATCCTGATGACCTCGCTCGCCTTCATCATGGGTGTTGTGCCGCTCGTCGTCTCCACAGGCGCCGGCGCGGAGATGCGCGCGGCCATGGGTGTCGCGGTGTTCTCGGGCATGATCGGCGTGACTTTCTTCGGCATCTTCATGACGCCTGTCTTCTACGTGCTGCTGCGCCGGCTGACGGGCAACCGTCCGCTCGTCCAACACAAGCCGGACGAACACAAGGACGAAGAGGCGGAGGTCATCCGGCTCGCGGCGGAATAACGGAATTCAACCTTCCTTTGTCGAGTAAATCGGGCGGGAACTTCGGTTCTCGCCCGTATCGTTTTCGAGCCGATGCGTCATCAAAACGGTTGCAACGATGGGTGAGGGGGTTATCAAAGACGAACAACAGTTGGGAGGACTGAATGACAGGTTCGAGCAGAGGTCATGACGGCAGGCGGATCGCCTTTCTCGGCACCGGGCTGATGGGCGCGCCGATGGCTCGCCGGCTGCTGGGCGCGGGTTTTGCCGTCACCGTCTGGAATCGCGATCGCAGCAAAGCCGAGGCTCTGGCGGGAGACGGCGCGATCTGTGCAGAGACACCCGCGGATGCTGTTTCGGGCGCCGACGTCGTCATCACCATGCTGACCAATGCCGAAGCGGTGAAGGACGTGCTGTTCGACCGCGGAGCGGCCGATGCGATGACCTCAGCGGCCACCGTTATCGATATGAGTTCGATCGCCCCGCATTTTGCCCGCGACCATGCTGCCAGGCTTGCTGAGCGCGGCATCGCTCATGTCGATGCGCCGGTTTCCGGCGGCGTCGTCGGGGCCGACGCCGGTACGCTCGCCATCATGGCGGGCGGCGAGAAAGGTGTGATCGACGCACTTGCAGATATCTTTGCGCCGATGGGGCGCGTTACCCGCGTCGGTCCAAGCGGGGCGGGCCAGCTTGCCAAGCTCGCCAACCAGCAGATCGTCGCGGTGACGATCGGCGCCGTCGCCGAAGCGATGATGCTGATTGCCGCCGGCGGCGGCTCGCCGGCGGCCTTCCGCGACGCCATTCGCGGCGGCTTTGCCGAGAGCCGTATCCTTGACCTCCACGGGAAACGCATGGTCGATCGGCAGTTTACTCCAGGCGGTTCGTCCAGCAACCAGCTGAAGGATCTGAACGCCGCCATGGAGACGGCCAATGCCCTGTCGCTGACGCTGCCCCTGACTGCGGCGGTACACGCCGAATTCGGCGAATTCGTCGCAAACGGCAATGGCGAAAAGGATCATAGCGGCCTGCTCCTGCACCTCGAAGAGAAGAATGCTCTGCCCGGAGGCAAGAGGTGACCGACAGCCAGTCTCCGAAGCGGCGCCTGCGTTCGCAGGATTGGTTCGACAATCCAGATCATATCGACATGGCGGCGCTCTATCTGGAGCGTTTCATGAATTACGGGATCACGCCGGAAGAGCTGCGCTCCGGCAAGCCGATCATCGGGATTGCCCAAAGCGGCAGCGATCTTACGCCGTGCAACAGGGTGCATGTCGAACTTGCCAAGCGCGTCCGTGACGGCATTCGCGATGCCGGGGGCATTCCGATCGAATTTCCGACACATCCGATCTTCGAGAACTGCAAGCGCCCGACGGCGGCACTTGACCGCAATCTCGCCTATCTCGGCCTCGTTGAAATCCTCTATGGCTATCCGCTCGACGGCGTCGTGCTGACGACCGGCTGCGACAAGACCACGCCGTCCGCGATCATGGCGGCGTCGACGGTCGATATTCCGGCGATCGTGCTCTCCGGCGGGCCGATGCTCGACGGCTGGCACGAGGGAGAGCTGGCCGGTTCCGGCACGGTGATCTGGCGGATGCGGCGGAAATATGCGGCAGGTGAGATCGACCGGGAGGAATTCCTGCAGGCGGCGCTCGATTCTGCCCCCTCCGTCGGCCACTGCAACACGATGGGCACGGCTTCGACGATGAACGCCCTTGCCGAGGCGCTCGGCCTGTCGCTGACCGGATGCGGCGCCATTCCGGCTGCCTACCGCGAGCGCGGGCAGATGGCCTACCGCACCGGGCGGCGCGCCGTCGAGATCGTCTTCGAGGATCTGAAGCCGTCGGATATCTTGACGCGCGCGGCCTTCCTCAATGCCATCCGTACCAATTCGGCGATCGGCGGTTCGACCAATGCGCAGCCGCATCTGGCGGCGATGGCCAAGCATGCCGGCGTCGAGCTTCATCCCGATGATTGGCAGGTGCACGGCTTCGACATCCCGCTGCTGGCGAACGTCCAGCCGGCCGGCGCCTATCTCGGCGAACGTTACCACCGCGCCGGTGGTACGCCGGCGATCATGTGGGAATTGCTGCAGGCCGGAAAACTGGATGGCGACTGTGATACGGTGACGGGCAGGACGATGGCCGAGAACTTGCAGGGTAAGGAAGCCAGCGACCGCGAGGTTATCCGGCCATTCGGCGAGCCGCTGAAGGAGCGGGCCGGCTTCCTCGTTCTCAAGGGCAATCTCTTCGATTTCGCCATCATGAAGATGAGCGTGGTCTCTGAGGATTTTCGCCGGCGCTACCTTCAGGAGCCCGGGCGGGAGGGCGTCTTCGAAGGCAAGGCGGTCGTTTTCGACGGGTCGGAAGATTATCACAAGCGCATCAACGATCCCGATCTCGACATCGACGAGAATACCATTCTGGTCATCCGCGGCGCCGGGCCGCTCGGCTGGCCGGGTTCGGCAGAGGTCGTCAACATGCAGCCGCCCGACCATCTTCTGAAGCGCGGCATCAGCAGCCTGCCGACGATCGGGGACGGCCGCCAGTCGGGCACGGCCGACAGCCCCTCAATCCTCAACGCCTCGCCGGAGAGTGCGGCCGGCGGCGGCCTTGCCTGGCTTCGCAGCGGCGATATCATTCGCATCGACTTCAACCATGGGCGTTGCGACATGCTGGTCGACGAGACCGAGATCGAACGGCGCAAGGGCGACGGTATTCCGCCGGTGCCCCCGGATGCGACGCCGTGGCAGCAGATCTACCGGCGCTCGGTCACGCAACTGTCAGACGGCGCGGTTCTGGAAGGGGCGGCGGAATTCCGCGGGATTGCCAAAAACCCGCCACGGCACAACCACTGATCTTGACTGTGTTACGGACTGCAAGTCCTTTGATCCAAAAAGGGAAAATCGTAACGGACAGTTCACCTAGTGACTAGTTCGATCATCGCAACAAGGCTTCATTAATGCCGGCCTGAGACCATATTGCGATTATGGAAGCTTCTAAGGCTGAGACCGCGTTGCCAGAAAATAGACCCACGCGATCCGAACAAGAGTTTCAGGATCTTCTGCGCCGGCTCGAACTCGCTCTCGATGCATCCCGGATCGGTGTCTGGGAGCACAGCATCGCAACGAGCGAGATCTTGTGGGATGCGCAGATGCACCGTCTCTACGAGACCGGCGAGACATGCCGGGAAGTGCCGGCATGGTTATGGTCGAATGCGATCCATCCCGACGACCGCGAGCAAGCCGAATACGACTTCGACCAGGCGATCGCCACCCGAGGCGCCTATAATTCGCAATTTCGGATCGTGCTGCCGAGCGGCGAAATCCGCCATCTGCGGTCACGCGCACATTTCTACGTGGATGCGGAGGGGCTGCCCTCCTTCATCGGCGCCGAATGGGATGTCACCGCCGACGTCCTGCTCAACGCTGAACTCGCCGGCCAGAAGATGGTGGCCGAGGCGAGGGCGCTGGCGCTCGAGGAAAGCAATGCGCGCATTGAGCATGTCGCCGATCACGACTATCTCACCGGCTTGCCGAACCGGCGCCTTCTCGACAAGCGGCTCGCCGAGCTGCCGGCCGACAGGAGCATCACGACGCTTGGCGTCCTGCATCTCGACCTCGACCAGTTCAAGCAGATCAACGACAGTCACGGTCATGCCGCAGGCGACGCGGTTCTGAGGGCCGCAGCCCTTCGCATCACCGCCGCCATTCCCGCAAATGGCATGGTCGCCCGCGTCGGCGGCGACGAATTCGTCATTGTGCTGGTTAATTTCAGCGATCTCGCCGAATTGAAGCTGATTACCGACGACCTTCAGCGCCGGCTGCGGAAGAAGATCCGCTTCGGTCAGGAGATGCTGCAATCCGGCGCCTCGATCGGCGTTTCCTGGAGCGGCGATCGGCGGGCGCGCAACCTGCTTGCCGAATCCGATCTGGCGCTCTACCAGGCCAAGAAGCTCGGGCGCAATCGCGTCGAATTCTTCACGCGGCAATTGCAGGAAGATCTGCGCGCCAAGCGTCGCCTCGCCGAAGAGCTGAAGCTCGGGTTGGAGCGCGGCGAGATCGTTCCCTATTATCAGGTGCAGCTCGATGCCCGGACGCGGGAAGTCATTGGCTTCGAGGCCCTGGCGCGCTGGAAACACCCGGAGAAGGGCGTGCTCGCCCCGGGGATATTCCTAAAGATCGCCGACGAGCATGGGCTTGCGGCGGAGATCGATGCGGCGATCCTGAAAAACGTTCTTGAAGACCGGCTGTTCTGGCTGTTGCAGGGATTTGCGGTTCCGCGCATCGCCGTCAACATCTCGGCGTCGCGCCTTGCCGATCCGACGTTGCTCGGCAAGCTGAGGAAACTCGACATTCCGCCCGACGTGATCGTCTTCGAACTGGTCGAGACGATTTTTCTCGACGACAGCGACGAAAAACTGCTGGATCATATCGGCGATATCAAACAAATGGGTATCGACATCGAGATCGATGATTTCGGATCCGGCCATGCCTCGCTCATCGGTCTCGTCAAGCTGCGGCCAAAGCGGCTGAAGATCGACCGGCAGCTCATCGCCGAAGTCGTCAGCTCCGCCGAGCAGCGGCGCGTGGTGGGTTCGATCGTGGAAATCGCCAAGGCGCTCGACGTCGAGGTGATCGCCGAGGGCATCGAGACCGAAGCGCATGCCGTCGTGCTGGCGCAGCTTGGCTGCGATGGCCTGCAGGGTTACGCGTTTGGTTATCCCGCACCGGCGGCCGAGACGGCTCGTCTTTTCTCACCTATGGCGAACGGGATCGAAAAGCAGAAGGCGGCGGTCGGCGGAACGGCCCGGTGATCCGTCGGTGGGGACCGCCGGCAGGCTTTCGCGGTCGTGGAGAGATAATTGGCGCAAGTAATTTTCTTGAGCTTGCATCGGCATTGTTTCATGCTAATGCGGAAACCAAGCTTTCTGCATTGCATCGAAAAATGATTATACGCGTGGTCAAGATCATGAGCGCGACTTTCCATCATTCGCAGCTGCAATCGGGGAACTGGGGACCTGACAATTGCTTTGCCGTTGCCGGGATGGACTTGCGGGACATTCAATCTGGGAAAGTCGCATGAATTCGGAATTTGCCGTTCGTTCCATGCGGCCCGGCGAACTGGAACTCGTGCTCGAATGGGCGCGTCAGGAGGGCTGGAACCCGGGCCTCGACGATTCGCTTGCATTTCTTGAGGCCGATCCGTCGGGATTTTTCGTCGGCGCAGTCGGTGAAGTCCCCGTCGGCTCGATCTCGGTCGTCAAATACGGTGAGAGTTTCGCCTTTCTGGGCCTCTACATCGTCCATCCCGATTTCCGGGGCAAGGGTTACGGCAAGGCGATCTGGGAGACGGGCATATCAAGCGCGGGGGACCGCACGATCGGCCTCGACGGCGTCGCAGCACAACAGGACAACTACCGCAAGGCCGGCTTCGAACCCGCCTATTCCACCATTCGCTACGGCGGCGTCGCCACCACCTTGCCTGTCTCGGCGCTTGCCGCGCACCCGGTCATGGATTCGCGCCTCGAAGGCCTGCAGCGTTTTGATTCGGCGATCTTTCCGCAGCCGCGGGATGCCTTCCTTGCCGCCTGGTGCACCGCTCGCAAGGGCCGCCGCTCGGCTGTGGTGCGCAAGAGCGGCAAGATCCGCGGTTACGGCACGATCCGCCGCTGCTACGAGGGTTACAAGATCGGGCCGCTCTTTGCCAACGATGCCGACAGCGCCGCAGCGCTGCTTGCCGAATTGATCCCCGAAGCGAAAGGGGCTGCTCTCTTCATCGATATCCCCACGGAGAACCACGAGGCGGTGGCACTCGCCGAGGGCCTCGGCCTTCGACCGGTGTTCGAGACGACGCGCATGTATCGCGGCCCGGCGCCGGCCACCCCGCTGAAGCACGTCTTCGGCGTGACGACGCTGGAGCTTGGTTAGAGCCTTTCCTGGTTAGATTGAAGCATTCGGCCGGAGCCGGTTTTCGTCAGGGCAGAGGCGATTGGCGAAGGGCATGCCCGTTGGTACGCTCGAGCCGATCGCCTCTGATCCTGGCGGAGAGATGCCCGGCCCACCGGCCGCACCGCTTCGCCGTGGCGAAGCGATAAGTGCGTCCGGCGATTCCCAAGTCTTGCAGATTTGCCTGGCAAATCTGCGGGAGGGTTGGCTGAAACGGGCGGCTGATCGACCGGCCGGCTTGGCCGTAGAGCTGGGCTACGACGCGCACCAGCCGGTCGACCATCCGACTCCGTTTGCGCCAACAGAATGCTTCAATCTAACCAGGAAAGGCTCTAATCCACAGGTGAGGCTGGAACGGTCGGAGCCGAAGCTTTCGGCCGGCCTTTTTCGGCGATCGCGATGCCGCCTAAGGTCAGTGCCAGCGCGACAATGTGGAAGGACTGCAGCGCCTCGCCGATCAGGGCGACGGAAAGCAAAGTTCCGAATACCGGCACGAGATTGATGAACAGGCCGGCGCGATTGGCGCCGATCGCCTCGACACCCTTGATATAGAGGATCTGCGCCAGCAGCGACGGGAAGGTCGCCGTGTAGAACGTGATGACCCAGCCGGCCTGATCCGGCCACAGCGCGGCACCCCGCCCGGCTTCCCAAAGGAGCAGCGGCGCCGAGGTCAGCATGGCGCCGAGCGCGGGGAACGCCATCAGCGTGCGCCAGTCGACGGGCGGCTTCCAGCGCAGGAAGATGGTGTAGACCGAATAGGCGGCAATGGCGATCAGCATCAGCCCGTCGCCGCGGTTGAGGCTTAGTTGCAGCAGTGTTGCTAGGTCGCCGTGAGCGGCGGTCAGTGCGACGCCGATCAGCGTCATGCCGAAGCCGAGACATTGCGCCAGCGAGATGCCGGTGCGGAAGAACATGAAATTCAACAGGAAGATCAGCATCGGGATGCCGGCCTGCTCGATGGCGACATTGATCGCCGTCGTATATTGCACGGCCGAATAAAGCATGGCGTTGAAAAGCGTGTAGCCGATGACGCCGTAGAAGAAGAGCAGCGGCAGGTTCTTCCGGGCCACCGGCCAGTCTCTTTTGAGCTGCGGCACCGAAATCAAGGCGATCAGGGCCACGGCGATGAACCAGCGCAGAAAGGTCAGCATCATCGGGCTGATATGGCCGACTGCGAGCTTGCCGGCGACGGAGTTGCCGCCCCAGCAGAGGGTGGCGATAACGAGGCAGATGTAGGCCGTGGCTTGCAAGAGCGCTTTTCCCGTCTTTCCGCGACCGCCGAGCGGCGTTTTGTGACGGGCAATAGCCTGCCGGCTGCTGATTTGTCACGTAAAAAGCCCAATCACCTGTGACAACAGGGTCGCTTTCCCAAAAACAAAGCTTTATAGATGCGCGGGTTTGAGCAGGTGCGCGGTTTTCCGCCGGTAACAGGAAGAGTTGGATGACGAACGTAGTCGTGGTCGGTTCGCAATGGGGTGACGAAGGCAAGGGCAAGATTGTCGACTGGCTTTCGGAGCGCGCGGATATCGTTGTGCGCTATCAGGGCGGACATAATGCCGGCCATACGCTCGTCATCGACGGCACCAGCTACAAGCTGTCGCTGCTGCCCTCCGGCGTCGTGCGCCCGGGCAAAATGGCGGTGATCGGCAACGGCGTGGTCGTCGATCCGCATGCGCTGATCGCCGAGATCGGCCGGCTGGAAGCCCAGGGCGTGACGGTGACGCCGGACAATCTGCGTATCGCCGACAATGCGACGCTCATTCTGTCGCTGCACCGCGAGCTGGACGCGATGCGCGAGGATGCGGCCTCGAACAGCGGCACCAAGATCGGCACGACACGCCGCGGCATCGGCCCTGCCTATGAAGACAAGGTCGGCCGCCGCGCCATCCGGGTGATGGATCTTGCCGATCTCGACAGCCTTGCCGGCAAGGTCGACCGTATTCTCACGCACCACAATGCGCTTCGCCGCGGCCTCGGTGTCGCCGAAGTCAGCCACCAGACGATCATGGACGAACTGACCTCGATCGCCGATCGGGTGCTGCCGTTCCGTGACACCGTCTGGCTCTTCCTCGACAAGGAGCGCCGCAAGGGCTCCCGCATCCTCTTCGAAGGCGCGCAGGGCAGCCTGCTCGACATCGACCACGGCACCTATCCTTTCGTGACCTCATCGAACACCGTGGCCGGCCAGGCCGCCGCCGGTTCCGGCATGGGGCCGGGCTCGCTCGGCTATATCCTCGGCATCACCAAAGCCTATACGACGCGCGTCGGCGAAGGCCCGTTCCCGACGGAGCTGAAGGATGCCATCGGTGAGTTCCTTGGCGAAAAAGGCCATGAGTTCGGCGTGGTAACCGGGCGCAAGCGGCGCTGTGGCTGGTTCGACGCCGCCCTCGTGCGCCAGTCGATTGCCACCAACGGCATCACGGGCATCGCGCTCACCAAGCTCGACGTGCTCGACGGCCTTGAGGAATTGAAGATTTGCGTCGGTTACATGCTCGACGGTGAACAGATTGATCATCTTCCCGCAAGCCAGGGAGCGCAAGCTAGGGTCGAACCGGTCTATATCACGCTGGAAGGGTGGAAGGAATCGACCGTCGGTGCCCGCAGTTGGGCGGACCTGCCGGCACAGGCGATCAAATATGTTCGCCAGGTCGAAGAGCTGATCGGCGCGCCGGTCGCGCTCCTTTCCACCAGCCCGGAGCGGGATGACACGATACTTGTGACCGATCCGTTTGAGGACTAAGCTCACGGGTCACTATGGAGGATGGTTCGGTAGGGTGCCGGACTTCTTGAGAAAGTACTGATGGCGGATTTTATTGCAGTTATTCGGCGGGCCGTCGACGGCCTGGCTGAAAATACCCCAGAGATGCGGGTGAAGGTCTACGAACGTGCCCGCGGCGCAGTGCAGCGGCAGCTCGAGAACATGAAGCCGCGTCCGCCGGAAGCCATGCTGCAACGCCAGCTCGAAAAGCTCGAGGCCGCCATCCGCGAAGTGGAAGGCGAACACGCCGAGGCGCTGCCGCTCGATGAGCCGGTTGCCGCCGCCGTCGCGCCGGAATTCGCCGAAGAACAAGCGGTCCACGACGAAGGCGAACCGGCGCCTGCACCGGAGACGACCGTCGAAGAGCCGGTCGACGAAGCCTCTGCGGAACCGCAGGCGGTTGAGGCCGCCGCCGAGCCGGATCACGTAGAAGCTGCCGCGCCGCGGGAGCCCCAGGAAGAGTTCGCGGACGAGGAGCCTCTCTCCGAAGAAGCACCCAGCCTCCCCACGTCCGTTGCGGCCGAGGCCACTGCTCCCGCGCAGGCAGAGACACCGGCTCCTGCCGAAACATACTGGCATCCCTCGCATGAAGAGGAAGGGCCGGCCGAGGAATGGCATTCCGGTGAGCGACGCGACATCGCTGCCGAGGCTTGGCCTGCAGATGATGAGCGCTGGGGACCGCCTGCCGACCATCGCCACGAGGAAGCCGGCGAATATCATCCCGACGAGCAGCCTCCCGCAGAGGCAGAAGAACTCGCGGCCGAACCGGCGACGGTGGAAAGCGAGGAGCCGGCTGCCGAGAAGGCCTACGAGCCTATCGACTCGTCGCAACGCGTCGCGCGCGGCCTGGACCATGCTGCCCATCGGCTGGTAGAGCCGGTCGTCGCTGAGTTCGATCGTCCGGAGGAATTCGTTGAGCATAGCCGCGAGGAGCCGCTGCAGGCTGATGCCGCAGCGCATTTCGATCCAGTCTGGACCGAGCCCGCCGCCGAGACTCCGGCTCCGGCGCCGAAGGATGCGGAGACCGAATGGACGGAAGAGGAACTCCGGCAGTATTCGCAGACGGCGCCGACCACCCCGGATACCTCGGCGCGCGCCTTCGAGGAGGTGATATCGAGCCTCGAAAAAGTCGCACCTGCGGCCGTCATGCCGGCGGCCAAGGAAAGTTTCTCCTGGGAGACCGCAGTCTTCGATGATCTGCCGCCGATCGAGGGAGACAACAACAAAAAGGCGGCGCCGGTCGCCTCGCATTTCGACGATGTCGATATCTTCGCGGAAGTGCATAACGGCAAGCCGGCCCCCGCAGGCGGCGCGCCGAGCGAGGACTGGCGCGAGGCGAAGGCGCTACGCGGCTACGACCGCCGCGGCTCTGTCGCGGCCGACGACGATGACACCAATCCGGCGATGGATATCGACCAGATGGTCGCTTCCAAGCTGCAGGGCAAGAATTTCCGGATGGAGCCGAAGCGTCGACGCTTCGGCATCGGCACCGTCATCACCCTCATCTTCGCGCTTCTCTTGATCGGCGGCGGCGCCTATGCCGGCTGGATGAACAGAGAGGCGCTGGTGGCGATGGTCGACGGGCTCGTCAGTTCGGCACCGTCGCAGGCGACCAGGAACGAGGCGGCGACGCCGCCTGCCGGCTCCGCAACGCCTGCCGAGCCGAACGCAGCGACGCCGGCCCAGCCGACCACACCGGGAGCGCAGAATACGCCAGCGGCGCCGGCTCCGCCGAACCAGAACCCGCAGGTGGCGTCAATGAACAATGACGGCGCCGCGGCCAATTCGAAATTCACCCAGCGGCTGCTGACCGATGGGACCGAGGTCGACAGCGGACCGGCGACGGTGCCGGGAACGCCGACCGCGGAAGGAAAATCGGTCGCCGAACAGAATGTCGCGGCAGCGGACACGCCGCCGGCGGCGACCGCGCAGGGCGATGTCGCACCGGCCGAAACGCCGACGCCGAACGGCCCGACAGCATCGCCGCAGCAAACCGCTCTCGTCGGCTCGTCGCAAAAGATGTTCCTCTATGAGGAGCGCATCGGCCAAAGCTCGCCGACGGCGATCGAAGGATCGGTGGTCTGGAGCGTGCAGCACGAAGCAGGCCAAGGCGGCCGGCAGGAGGCGACGGTGCAGGGCAACGTCACCGTGCCGGAGCGCAATCTCTCTGCTCTCGTCACCTTCAAACGCAATTCCGATCCGTCGCTGCCGGCAAGCCATCTCGTCGAGATCGTCTTCTCGCTGCCGCCGAATTTCGAAGGCGGCAGCATCGACAGCGTTCAGCGCATTTCGATGAAGCGCACCGAGCAGGACCGCGGCGACGCGCTGATCGCGGTTCCGGCCAAAATCACCGACGATTTCCACATGATCGCGCTCAACGACTATCCCGATGCGCGCAAGGCCAATCTCGACCTGATGTCGACCCGCAGTTGGATCGATATCCCCGTCACCTACCGCAACGGCCGCCGCGCGCTGCTGACGATGGAAAAGGGCAATACGGGAACGGATGCCTTCAATACCGCCATCAAGGAATGGACCGCGCTCGGGGACGTGTCGACGAGCCAGTGACGACTGGCCGTAATTCGAACTCTCGACCTTTGACGGGGTGCCGAGGTTGCGAACAGCAGAGAATCAGAAAGGCGGGCCGCAAGGACCCGCCTTTTCAATTTCTCATAAGCCAGGTTTATGCTGTTGCTTCGACGACGCGGACGGCCTTGGCGCGTTCCTGGGCTTCCTTGCGGACAGCGTCCTGCACCTTCTCGAAAGCGCGGACCTCGATCTGACGGACGCGTTCGCGGCTGATGTCGAATTCTGTCGACAGGTCTTCCAGCGTCACCGGATCCTCGGCGAGGCGGCGAGCCTCGAAGATACGGCGTTCGCGCTCGTTCAGCACGCTCATCGCTTTCGCCAGCATGCGCCGGCGGGTGTCGAGTTCGTCCTGTTCGATCAGCACGTCTTCCTGGCTGTCATGGTCGTCCACCAGCCAATCCTGCCATTGGCCGCTGTCGCCTTCGGCCGCCTTGATCGGCGCGTTCAGCGAGGCGTCGCCGGACAGGCGGCGGTTCATCGAAATGACCTCCTCCTCCGAGACCTTCAGCTTGGTGGCGATTTCGGAGACGTGCTCCGGCTTCAGGTCGCCGTCATCGATCGCCTGGATGCGGCCTTTCAGCCGGCGCAGGTTGAAGAACAGGCGCTTCTGGTTGGCGGTCGTGCCCATCTTCACGAGCGACCACGAACGCAGAATATATTCCTGGATCGAGGCCTTGATCCACCACATGGCGTAGGTGGCAAGGCGGAAGCCGCGCTCGGCATCGAACTTCTTGACGGCCTGCATCAGGCCGACATTACCCTCGGAAACGACTTCGCCGATCGGCAGCCCATAGCCGCGATAACCCATCGCGATCTTTGCGACAAGGCGAAGATGGCTGGTGACGAGCTTGTGGGCGGCGTCACGATCGCCATGCTCGGCATAACGCTTGGCGAGCATGTATTCCTGCTGCGGCTCGAGCATCGGAAACTTACGGATTTCGTCGAGGTAACGATTGAGACCGGCTTCGCCGGCGGTAATGGACGGCAAGGTATTTCGGGCCATAGTGCACCCTCCTAAAGTGAATTCCGGTTCCCGTTGGAAACGCGCCCTCGCGTTAAAAATGGCAAACCGGGACGTGCGGCTCTGCTGCGAGCCCGCACTAAGTCAATATACAGATAAGTGTGGCAAAACAGCGGTTCAAGGTGCCGCTCACGCAGCTGTGAGAGGGGGCGGAGACGAGCCCCTATCCCCGCAATGCCTCGACCAGTTCCACCATATCATCCGGCAGCGGCACTTCGAAATGCATGATTTCGCCGGTGCGGGGATGCTCGAACTGCAGCATGAAAGCATGCAGCGCCTGGCGGTTGAAACTGTTGACGACCTTGCGGATTTCTTCGGGCAGGCGGTTGGCCTTGGTCTTGAAGCCGGCGCCGTAAACCGTGTCGCCGAGCAGCGGATGGCCGATATGGGCCATATGCACACGGATCTGGTGGGTGCGGCCGGTTTCGAGGTGGCACTCGACCAGCGAAGCAAGCGCGGTCGCGTCCGGGTTCTCCTGGAAGCGCTCGATCACCTCATAATGCGTGATCGCCTCGTCGGCGTCATGACTGTCGGGCCGCTTGACCGCGCGGCGTGTGCGATCGCCGGTAGCGCGGCCGAGCGGCGCATCGACCGTGCCCGTCAGTGAGCGAGGACGGCCCCAGACGACCGCCTGATAGGCCCGCTCCAGCGGCATGGTGCGGCCATGATCGGCAAACTGGAGCGAGAGGTGGCGATGGGCAATGTCGTTCTTGGCGACCACCATGACCCCTGTCGTGTCCTTGTCGAGCCGGTGGACGATGCCCGGGCGGCGCACGCCGCCAATGCCAGAGAGCGTATCGCCGCAGTGATGGATCAGCGCGTTGACCAGCGTCCCCGTCCAGTTGCCGGAGCCGGGATGGACGACGAGACCGGAAGGCTTGGAGATGACGATGAGGTCTTCATCCTCATGGAGAATATCGAGCGGGATATCCTCACCCTGCGGCGTCGGGTCTTCCGGCTCGGGCAGGGTGATCTCGAAACTATCGCCGTTGCGCACCTTGCGCTGCGGATCGGTGACGGGTTCGCCGCGCAGAGAAACCTGGCCGTCCTTGATCAGCGTCTTGATGCGGCTGCGCGAAAATTCCTCGCCGACCTGTGCCGTCAGCCAGGCGTCGAGCCGGCCTTCGGCCGTTTCATCGGCGGTCAGGACTTTTCTATTGCCGGCTGCTTGTTTAAAGGGGTCGCTCAAGACGCTTCTTCTCCGACGTATTTTTTTAGAACGGGACGCACAGATGACAGCAATCGAGCCAGACGACCAGGAAGAGAAGCCCCTTGATCCGGCAATGGAAAGTGTCCGGCGCAAGATGGTCCGCCTGCAGATCGTTTCCGGCGCCATCATGTTCGTGAGCCTTATGGCGGTCTTCGGCGCGGTTGTCTATAAGACGATGCACAGCGAACCCAAGGAGACGGCGGCGACCGTTTCCGCCGCCGGCGTGCCTTCGGATGCGCCGCTTGCGGCGACAGTTTCCCTACCGCTCGGCTTCAAGGTACAGTCCACCTCGTTTTCGGCGGGGCAGATCCTGTTTTACGGCGAAACGGCCGAGGGCAAGAGCAAGGCGCTGGTCTTCGACCTCAGGACCGGCCGCACCGTCGCCGACGTCAGCGTCGCGGGCAATTGAGGCCGGCATGGCCGCCGTCCCGATCGCCATCGACAGCGCCGACGATCCGCGCATCGCCGAATTCCGCAATATTCGCGAGCGCGATCTGACGGGCCGGGAAAACCGCTTCATCGCCGAAGGCACCGTCGTGCTGCGCATGCTCGCTGAGGCGCATGCGCAAGACCGCGGCTTTTTCGCCGAGAAGATCCTGCTGCTGCGCAACCGCGTCGACGGCGTTATGCCCATCCTCGAGCGGCTGCCGGCCGATGTGCCGGTCTATGTCGCCGAGGCCGATGTGCTTGACGGCGTCGTCGGATTCCATCTGCATCGCGGCGTTCTGGCGCTCGGCCGGCGGGAAGATCGCGGAGAGGCGGCCCTTCTCGAGGCGCTGCCGGAACGGGCGCTGGTGCTCGTCGGCTGCGGCATTTCCAATCATGACAATGCCGGTTCGATGTTCCGCAATGCAGCCGCCTTCCGGGCGGATGCGGTGCTGCTCGACGAAACCTGCTGTGATCCGCTCTACCGCAAGGCGCTGCGTGTCTCCGTCGGTTCGGTGCTGAGCGTTCCGCACCGGCGCGGCGGCAAGGCGATGGATGTGCTGCTCTCGCTTGCCGATCGCGGCTTTGCCATCTGGACGCTTTCCCCGCACGGCAAGACCGATATCCGCGCTATTCCTGCCTCGGCACGCATGGCGCTTGTCATCGGCACCGAGGGGGAGGGGTTGCCGGAGGCGCTGCTGGCGCGCTTCCAGAGCGCCCGCATCCCGCAGTCGGAGGATCTCGACAGTCTCAACGCCGCGACGGCAACCGGCATTGCGCTGTTTTCGATGGCGTCGGCGATGGATCGGATCTGAATTGTGATCCTAAAGCGCGTCGCATAAGTGCGGGGGCGCTTCGGTCCTTTGTTTTGATGCATGTCGTTATCCCGGAACCGCGGCACGCTTCCGGGCGGTATGCGTTAGCGCTGGGGATCGGCGATGATGGCGGCCGCCCTGTCGGCAAGGCTGACGCGATCACTCGGGGTCTTTTCCGCCGCATTCGGCAAAAGAGTGCGGATCGGCGAGGAGGGCCCCTCCTTGAGTGCGGTCAGGGCCACCATGTTGGCGGCGATTGAGGCGATTTCCTCGCGGATCTCCCCATCGCGTCCGGTCACCGTCTTTGCATTCTGCAGGCGTTCGGCAAGGGCGGCGCTGCGCTTGCGGACATCTTCGCCGATCTCAGCCGTGACGACGGCGGTGTCGGGCGTGGATGTTGCCGGGTCTTCGGCCGTCGATTCCGCCGGCAAGCTCCGCGGCCATCCCGGCAAGGCCGGCGTCGCGCAGCACGCGATTGACCTTGCGGATCTCGGCATTGGCGGCCTTCAACTGTTCCTTCACCTTGGCGATCTCCTGCTGGCGGCGAGCGACCAGGGCTTCCTTTTCGGCGGCGGAAGCGCTGTCGCGCGCGGCCTTGTCCTCCAGGCGGATCACCATGTGCTGCTGTTGCGTCAGTTTCTGTTCGGCATCCTTGGCGCGCTTCTGCAGCAGGTTGACGTCCTGGCGCAACGTATCTCGTTCGTCGCGTAGCGCGTTGACGCGGGATTTCAGGCTCTCCGCCTCGGTTTCGCGTGCGGCCAGATCGATCCTCAGCCCATCGGTCTGTTCACCGAGCTTGCTCAGCCGCGTCCGCATCGTTGCCAGTTCGCTCTCCTTGTTGGCCGCGGACTGTTCGGCAATATGCAGATTGGTCTTCAACTGACTAATATAATTCTCATCCTTGCGCAGACGCGAGCGCTGCTCGGCGGCCTCGACATGCATCTCGCCGATCTGGGCCTGCAATTCGCCGATCTCGGCGGCAAGCCTGCCGGCATCGACGGCGAGCGCGTCGTGGCGAAGCTGGAGCGACAGGGATTTCTCGCGCTCACGCAGCAGGTCCTGGGTGGTGCGGGCGTTTTCGGCCGCATAGAGCGCGCGCACCATATCCTTCTGGGCGCGAACCTCCTGCGGGCTGAGCGGCATGGTCGCCTTCAGGCGGTTCTCTGTATACCAGACGATACGGCGGTGAACGGCGGGCGAGACCAGAAAGACCAGGAAGGCCGCGGTCAGGAAGCCCAATCCGAACAAGAGAGCGTATTCGATCACGGCGCGGCCATCGATTCGAAGGTTGATAAGAGGTCAGCCGCGATGATTAAGCACGCATGACGCATATGGGCAAGGCCGCCGATGCGAACGGCGGCGCTTTCAGGCGGCTTTGCGGTCTCAGAAGGGGTTCCAGGTCGGCGCCTGAGTGATCTTGAGATAGCCGACATTGACACCCAAGCGGGCGCCGACGCCGGTGCGGATCGGCACGACCAGCACGTCGTTGTTCTTGAGAAGGGTCATGCCGAAGCCGGCGATAACATAGGCCGAGCCGCTGACGCCGCCGAAGCGGGCATAGATGCCGTTTACCGAGGGCAGGTCGTAGACCAGCATCATCACGCGTGAGCCTTGGCCACCGTAATCGAGGCCGAGCGAGGGGCCCTGCCAGTAGAGATTATGTTCGCCGGCGTTCTTGGTGTTCAGCTGGCCTTCGCCGTAGGTAAGGCCGGCGATGAACGCGCCGCCGCCTTCCTGTCCGAGGATGTAGCCATTCGGCAGGCCGTATTTCTGGAAGGCACTCTCGACGACTTTGGCAAGTCCGCCGCTGGCGGAGCCGAAGAAGGAGTGGCCGGCATCGACGATTTCCTGCATCGTGTACTGGCCGTTGTCCTGGGCGGAGGCAGGCCCGACGACCATCAGCGAGGAAAAGACGAGGGCCGAAAGCAACCTGCAGAAGCCGATGAATCGGTGCGGAAATCGAGGGCGCATGGTGTCATCCGTTCGTCGTTTGGCTGGGAGCGGGCAACCGCTCGCGGCGATTGGTGCATTTTGCGCCGATGATCTTAACAATCGGTTTACCAAATATGGTGTCATTATGGCACCGAGTACGATCGCAAACTTCGCGCAATTTTGATGAAGCATATTCCCGGGCGCGATGAACTTGCCGCCCCTCAGGAGACGATGATGTCCAAGAACCCCAATCTCACCTTGTCCGGCCCGGATCTGGCCGCGCTTCTTTGCAGCCGCGTTTGCCACGATGTCATCTCACCGGTCGGTGCGATCAATAACGGGCTGGAGCTGCTGGATGAGGGGGGTGCCGACGCCGATGCGATGGACCTGATCCGCACCAGCGCGCTCAACGCTTCCGTCCGTCTGAAATTCGCGCGTCTCGCCTTTGGTGCCTCGGGTTCTGTCGGCGCTTCGATCGATACCGGCGAGGCCGAGCGTGCGGCCAAGGATTTCGCCATCGCCGAGAAGAAAACCGAGGTCATCTGGAACGGGCCGCGCGCCATCGTCGCCAAGAATCGCGTCAAGCTGCTGCTCAACCTGTTTCTCGTTGCCTATTCGGCAATTCCGCGCGGCGGCGTGCTCGAGGTAACGCTTGAGAATCCCGAGTTCGATGCCAGGTTCAAGCTCACGGCCAAAGGCAAGCTGATGCGCCTGCCTCCGAAATTCGTCGAGATCTCGACCGGCACGATCGAGGAAGCGATCGACGCCCATTCGATCCAGCCCTATTACACTGTGCTTCTGGCGCAGGAGTGCGGAATGACGCTTGATCACAGCGCCAGTGCCGAAGAACTGGTGTTCACGGCGGTGGCCGCGGCGGCGGCCTGATTTCGAGATTGGACGGGTGTCTCAGCCCGTCCGGTAACGATTCGTTAGCCTGATGGACCTATTCTCCAGGGTTGTAAGAGGCCTCTTGCTGCGACGAATGCGAGGGGCAAAGGAGCGCCCATGCAAAGGTTCATGATCACCGATAATTCGGATATCGTCCGCAAGGTCGGCAAGCGCATTCTCTCCGAACTCGATTTTCTCGTCAGCGAGGCCTCCAACGCCGGCGAGGCGCTGCAGCGCTGCCAGACGGAGCTGCCGGAATATTTGATCGTCGATTCCGGCATGGAGGGCGCCCTCGACCTCATCGCCGCCATCCGCGCCATGGACGGCGGCAAAGACGTCAAGATCTATTACTGCGTCGTCGAGGCGGATCTGAAGAAGCTGATGGCGGGCAAACGGGCCGGCGCCACCGACTTCTTGCTGAAGCCGTTCGACCGCAAGATCCTGACCGCCGTTTTCGGAAACCGCGCGATCGCTGCCTGACGCCAGGTCGCCTTTCCATGCAGCCTCGCCGAACGCGTAAGCACGTTCGGCCGCCCGCACTCCGTTTTCTTGATCGCAACGGAGAAGGTTCGACCGCTTATCCAGCCTCACATCTCTTTTATTAAGGCCTCTTCTCGTTGCCAGGCAGAAACGAAAAATCCCGCCGGAAGGGCGGGATTTCGTTATCCGATAAGGGGGATCGGAAATATCAGGCGGTTTCGGCGTATTCGGCACCATCCGGCTCGCGCAGAACGTAGCCGCGGCCCCAGACGGTCTCGATGTAGTTGGCGCCGCCAGCAGCGTTGGCGAGCTTCTTGCGGAGCTTGCAGATGAAGACGTCGATAATCTTCAGTTCCGGCTCGTCCATGCCGCCGTAAAGGTGGTTGAGGAACATTTCCTTGGTGAGGGTGGTGCCCTTGCGGAGCGAAAGCAGCTCCAGCATCTGGTATTCCTTGCCCGTCAGGTGGACGCGCTGGCCACCGACTTCGACAGTCTTGGCGTCGAGGTTGACGATGAGTTCGCCGGTCATGATGACTGACTGGGCATGGCCCTTGGAGCGGCGGACGATGGCGTGGATGCGGGCAACGAGCTCGTCCTTGTGGAACGGCTTGGTCATGTAGTCGTCAGCGCCGAAGCCGAGGCCGCGAACCTTGTCTTCGATACCGGCCATGCCCGACAGAATGAGGATCGGTGTCTTGACCTTGGACAGCCGGAGCGTGCGAAGCACTTCATATCCGGACATGTCGGGCAGGTTCAGATCCAGCAGGATGATATCATAATCATACAGCTTGCCCAGATCGACGCCTTCTTCACCGAGATCGGTGGTGTAGACATTAAAACTTTCTGATTTCAGCATCAACTCGATGCTCTGCGCCGTCGCGCTATCATCCTCGATGAGTAGTACCCGCATAATTATCCCCTTTACCGCCGCCGAAAGGTGGTCTGGCCCCCTACACGATACCGAACGCGCTACGTGATTTGGAAGCTGCCACGAAATGGTTAACAAATTCTAATTCACTCTGGCAAGGAGTATCGAATTTATTAAATATTTTTTCCATTTCTCTGTTTTCCAATAGGAATCTCAAATGGCGCTCTTCATCTTCAACATTAGGAAAATGCGCTAAGTGATTCATCCGACTCGCCAATGAAAAGGTTCGAACTTAATGCCGCGGCATTTACCGACCCTTAAATCATCGGGCCTATCATTAACGATGCCCGTAAACGAAAGGTTACCAGCGGTAGGTATTTGTTAATATCGCAGGAAATTTTTTAGCAAACCGTGTCAAAGCGGCGCGCAGGGCGGTTTCAAGTTGAGCCGGGGTCTCGCATCACGGGAGTAATGCGTATGAAGTCGCGAGAGAGTCTCGTTCGCCTGAAAGAGTTTCAGGTGAACGAAAAACGACGTCAATTGCAGCAGTTGCAGATGATGATGTCCGAATTCGAACGGATGACGAAGGATCTGGAGAGCCAGATCGTCGTCGAGGAAAAGAAGTCCGGAATCTCAGATCCGAATCACTTTGCGTATCCGACCTTCGCCAAGGCCGCGCGTCAGCGGGCCGACAACCTGCAGGTTTCGATCAAGGAACTGAAGATGCAGGAAGAGTCGCTGGAAATGGCGCTCGAAGAGATGCAGGCGGAATATGCAAGGGCGACGGCGCTGGAAGAACGTGACACCAGCGCCCGCGCAAGGGCGTAAAAAAACGGCGGGCGCCGGCTGCGGCGCCCTGGGATCGCCACTGAGAAGCCATGTATGACGGGCGCGCTGTCCGTCATACATGGCTTTTGGT
Source organism: Rhizobium sp. C104 (assembly GCF_022354505.1). NCBI lineage: Bacteria > Pseudomonadati > Pseudomonadota > Alphaproteobacteria > Hyphomicrobiales > Rhizobiaceae > Rhizobium > Rhizobium sp. C104. Next base: position 89,385 of record NZ_CP092348.1, read on the forward strand.
GTTTCGCCGTTTTACACTCTATCACCCACCCGGAAATCGCAGCCGTCTGAGCCGCAAAGATCAATTCACGACATCGTGCCATTCCGGATGGCGTTGCGCCTGTGCCTTGAAGAATGGGCAGAGCGGGATGATCTTCCAGCCGCCGGCCCGGGCCGCCTCCACTGCGTGCAGCGCCAATGCCTGGCCGACGCCCTTGCCGCGTAGCGCATCGGGAACGGCGGTGTGATCGACGATGACGAGTTTCGCCGAGGTGCGCGAATAGGTCATCGCCGCCTCGTGCCCCTCGACCTCGGCCGCATAACGGCCGCCGGATGCGCCTTCCTCGTTTCGAATGTCCATTGTCTTTCCTCGCTGAGGGATGGGGATATTGTCGTCGGCGACGGTGACACGGCGACGCGATCGTGCCAAGCCGGCAAGGCCATGGCTGGAGGAGACGGAGTGTTCATGAAAAATGTCGGGTCGGCGCGAGGTTCGGGCCTATGAGGGCGCTTTCGATGATCCGCCCCGTCCTGCTCGTGGCCGCGCCATTCCTCCTGGCGCTCGGCCTCATCCTGCCGCTGGTCCGTTTCGAGACGCTGTATTTCTTCGATCAGACCCCGTCGCTCATCGAAATCGTCGTCTCGCTCTGGCAGGGCGGGGATAGGCTGCTGGCGGCGATCGTCGCATTGGTCTCGATCGTGCTTCCGCTACTGAAGATGGTCGGGATCTCCGCGGAAGCGGCAGGTGCCGGCGGCGGGGCCGGCAGCCTGTTTTATCGTCGCGTCGTGCCGCATCTGTCCAAGTGGTCAATGATGGACGTGCTGCTGGTGGCGATCGTCATTGCGGCGGCGAAGACAACGGGGTTGGCGGATGCCTTCACGCAGCCGGGCCTTTGGTGCTACGCAGCCTCGTCAATGATTTCGGGCCTTCTTCATTCCCTGATGGGAAATGCGTCCGGCCCGAAATAAATCTCGATGATGGCGTACGATCAGTGGCGATATTGCTGGATGCGCGTGGTGCGCAGGCCGGCGAGACCGTGGCTGTTGATCGACGATTGCCAGGAGAGAAACTCTTCGACGGTGAGCGTATAACGCTCGCAAGCCTCTTCCAAGCTCAACAGGCCACCGCGAACAGCCGCGACAACCTCTGCCTTCCGACGGATCACCCAGCGCCGCGTATTGGGCGGCGGAAGATCCGCGATCGTCAGGGGGCTGCCATCGGGGCCGATGACATATTTTACTCGGGGACGTATCATTTCGGTCATTGGACTCTCTACACAACGCAAGACCACGGACGCCACTCTAGCCTGCCACATTTAAAAATTGCCTAAGCTCATCGTAAGACTTTGATAACAAATTTAGATGCCCTGGGCCCCCCGGCCGATACGGGATGGCCATCTTCCGCTCCGTCAACTTGGGGCGGCGTGAATGGGGGCTTGCCGAATAAATATGACTGATTTCCCGTGATAAGTTTTGTCGCGCGGGGCATAGGAATGAACGTGAGACATCGTCTCTGTTCTTCCCGCTGGTTCAGTCCAGCGCGCGCTTTTGATGCTTGGTGTGCTTGGCATGCGAGAGCAAAAGCCATCTCTGTCGATGCCCCGGCACAGGGCCTCTTACTACCGACGGCGAGGCCAGACTGAAGCAGACCCGTGGCGTGAGGATGAAAATGGATGAGCATGCGCGCGGTGATTGCGCTGAGCATGCTGGGTTTTTTGTCTTCGCAGTCAGGTCGCGATGGGATCTCGCCAAACGGCGGCAGGGAGCGGTTTGGCAAGATCGCGAGATTTGCGGGCTTCGATTTTTATCTGGGCTCAGCTTTCCCAAGAGGCTGTCGCACGGCTTTCACGGAAACCAGCTGACTGGCCGGAAAGCTTAATCGGTTTTTTCACCGGGCCGGCGATTTTCTTGTCTTGAGGCAGATGTGAGCGCGAGAAGGCGGACGATCGAGGCCGATTTTCAGTGAGGCGGGCGGCGGCGCCAAAAAAGCACCTTCAATTCGTGTTCAGATGTACGCCTCGAACAATATTTTCGCCTTCGCGCCCACACAGCGCTGACCTGAAACAATACATCTTCGCTTTCGGACGGATGTTTCATGCCGGCATGGCCGCAGGCGATGGCGCGCCTGGCGCGAAATCGTATGCCTGCGCTGGTCGCCGGCAAAGCAGCGACGAGATTGCGATCATTCTCGAATTCTCGTCGCATATGGGGTCGGGTTATTTGAAGTGCGCGATGCGCAAGCTCGATTCGGTCAGCCGCAGGAGGCGGTCACCGGAGCGGTCGGGTGCCGGCGGCTCTCGCTGCCGGCCCCTTTCTTAAAAGCTTAGAAGCCTTTTCCGCGGGTCAGTTCCGACACGACGGTGCCGGCAATGATGCGAATATCCATCCCGATCGAAAAATTTCCGACGTAGTAGAGATCGCTCACAATGCGGGCACGTGCCTTAGCCGGACGATCGGTCGGGCCGCGCAGGCCGCGCATCTGGGCAAGACCTGTCATGCCGGGGCGCATGGCGTGGCGCTGGTGGTATTCCGGGACGAGCTCTTCGTAGAGCATGCCGCCGGCGCGCATGCCGATCGCATGGCAGCGTGGACCGACGACGGACATGTGGCCCATCAGCACGTTCAGCAGCTGCGGCAGCTCATCGACATTCGTGCGGCGCAGGATGGCACCGACGCGGGTGATGCGCGGGTCGTTCTTCACCGTCTGGGCAACACCCGAGACATCGCAGAGATCCGTGCGCATCGAGCGGAACTTGTAGACCTTGATGGTCTTGCAGTTCTTGCCCCAGCGGGTCTGCTTGAAGAGCACGGGTCCCGGGCTGTCGAGCTTGATCAGCAAGGCGACGAACAGAAGGAAAGGCGCAAGGACGAGGAGGGCGCTCAACGACGAAACGATGTCGAACGCCCGCTTCAGGGCAAGATCCACCCACGACGCCTGGGACGCGTCGCTATGGATAACGGGAGTCTGGATCTTCAGGCTCGGCTGCTGGCGGCGGCTCGGCCGGAAGGACTCAGTCGAAATGCTGTTGTTTAGTTCCGTGATGCTCAAGGATCGTACTCTGTTGTCTTCGAGGGGTGCGGCGGCAATAGGCGATCAATGGTTTACCCTGTCACCAGGGCTGCACTCAGGTCTTGGTAACCCTACTAAAACGGAAAAATGCGACAATTGTGTAATGCTGTCCAGAGAAATATCGCATCGCAATAAATCTTTCGCATCTGCGTTAAGTTGAGGCAACCTCATGATATTTCGTTAATAATTGGAATTTCGTCAAGGTTTTTAGGCCTTTGGCGAGGGCTTCCGGGGGTGGTGCGACGTGTTGTTTCGGCACGCGACCGACCATCGTCCGGCGGTATGTTAACGAGTTCCGACACCAAATTTTTCTGGCTGGGATGCTCGATCGTTCCCAAACTGTGTCACAATATGACAAAATCAAGGCGAGATGGGTAACGATCCGGCGCGGGAAAATGGAAAAACGGGGTTCAAATCGAGAATCACCGGCCGTTTGCGAATCACTCTTAGTGCTGGCCGCCGAGGCCCGGCCGCGTGGATAGAGGCGAGTTCGGCGATGCGGCGGGTAGTTACACCGGTTCGAGGACGCGTTTCGTGCCGCCCCAGGAGATGAAGTTCGGATTGGCGAAGTCGAAATCGGCTGCAGCGCCCGTCTTGCCGTAGGTCAGTGGCGCTCCGTCGAGCGTCACCGTGGAGCCGCCAGCAGCGCGCAATACCGCATCGCCGGCCGCCGTGTCCCATTCCATCGTGCGGGTGAAGCGCGGATAGACGTCGGCCTTGCCTTCGGCCAGCAGGCAGAATTTCAGCGAGGAGCCGATATTGGTGCATTTTGAGATGGCGTGGTGAGCGAGGAAGCTTCCGGTCTCGGGACTGTTGTGACGGAGACTGGCAAGCGCCAGCCTGTCCTCCGGCTGTTCGCGCACGGTAATTGCACTGCGGGCGCCGACGGTGAAATCGTCGGTGACTACGAGCCTTTCGGCATGGCCGCGTTCGCCCAAGAAGGCAAGCCCGAGTGCCGGGGCGTAGACGATGCCGGCCACCGGGACGCCGTTCTCTATATAAGCGATGTTGACGGTGAATTCCGGTCGTCCGTCGACGAATTCGCGCGTGCCGTCGAGAGGATCGACCAGGAAGAAGCCGCGGCCGGCGATGTCGGGCACTTTTCCGGCGGCGACCGATTCTTCCGCCACGACCGGTATTTCGGGATAATCTCTGTCGAGATGAGCGAGGATGATGCGTTCGGCCTCCTCGTCGGCGACCGTGACCGGACTTGCATCCGCTTTCATGGCGACCGGGAAGCCTTCGCGCAGGACCGTGATAATGGCCTTGCCGGCTTCGAGCGCCGCCCTTTCAAATGTCCTCAGCATTGTCCTTTTGCCGTTCGCCGCGCGGGCCGAGCACCCCACTGTCGCTCGTCCGCAAACCATCCCTGTCACCAGATCCTCGATATGGTGTTTCCCGTCGCGCTCTGCATCCCCTAACGCAGTGTCATGAAGCTACCATAAGTTTTTAGCCTTGTCAGACGAAGAAGGAGTATCTTGATGTGAAATGGTATTCGCAAAATTGGTGGAGTTCGGGTGTGAATTTGCGCCATCTTCCAATTCTATGGAATAGCTTACGCGCCAAGCGGACAAGGGAAATCGCCGACCAAATCTCCGAATCGTTAACTCAGTGGCGGTTTCTGATCAAAAATAGGCCTTTCTTTGCCGATTTTCTGTGGATTTTGGTTCAAAATGCGCCATTTAGGCCTGTTCGGACAAGAATTTGTCGGAGTAAATCCTTTTTGTCTTCACATTTCCACCGAAACCGGTATGCATTCGGCCTATGAGGTTCTCTGAAACGGGGAACCGAAGAACCAAAAAGAGATGCAGCCCGTGTGGTTCGCATCCAGGGGAAAACGACATATGGAGTATTTCGTCCAGCAGCTCTTCAATGGGCTGACGCTCGGATCCATCTATGGCCTTGTGGCTATTGGCTATACGATGGTTTACGGCATTATCGGCATGATCAATTTCGCCCATGGCGATATCTTCATGCTCGGTGGTTTCGCCGCTCTTATCGTCTTTCTCGTCCTCACATCCATCTTTGCAGGTCTCCCGGTGGCAATTCTGCTGCTGGCGATGCTTGTCGTGGCGATGCTGATGACGAGTTTGTGGAATTGGACGATCGAGCGGATCGCATACCGCCCGCTGCGCGGTTCCTTCCGCCTGGCGCCGCTGATCACGGCGATCGGCATGTCGATCGTACTGTCCAATTTCATCCAGGTGACGCAGGGTCCGCGCAACAAGCCGATCCCGCCGATGATCAGCTCGGTCTATCAGTTCGGCAACATCTCGGTGTCGCTGAAGCAGATCGTCATCATCGTGATCACGGTCGTGCTGCTCGCCGTCTTTTGGTACATCGTCAATCGTACCGCACTCGGCCGTGCCCAGCGCGCCACGGAGCAGGACCGCAAGATGGCGGCGCTGCTCGGCGTCAATGTCGACCAGACGATTTCCATCACCTTCGTCATGGGTGCGGCGCTGGCTGCCGTCGCCGGCACGATGTATCTGATGTATTATGGCGTCGCTTCGTTCGCCGACGGCTTCACGCCGGGTGTGAAGGCTTTTACCGCAGCCGTTCTCGGCGGCATCGGCTCATTGCCGGGTGCCGTTCTCGGCGGGCTGATGATCGGTCTGATCGAATCGCTGTGGTCGGCTTATTTCACCATCGCGTACAAGGATGTCGCGACCTTCGCCATCCTCGCTTTCGTGCTGATCTTCAAGCCGACGGGCATTCTTGGACGGCCGGAAGTCGAGAAGGTATAACGTCATGGCAAACATTGAAAATTCTGCAGGCAAGCCCGATGCCGGACTTGTCCGTAAAGGCCTTACCGAAGCCCTTTTCGCCGCCGTCCTTTCGTTCGGCATGTTCGTTCTCTATGTCGGCCTCAAGACCGACCAGAACATCAATAATGAGTTGATCATCGTCCAGCGCTGGGGGCTGCTTGCGGTCTTCGTCGCTGTCGCCGCGATCGGGCGCTTCGCCACGGTGGTTTTCCTGCGGCCACATCTCGACAGCCGCAAGCTGGCAAAGGCGAGACAGGGCGAACTCGCCATCTCAACCGAGAAGAGCTTCTTCCACCGTCATTTCCTGAAGATCGCGCTGATCGCGCTGCTGCTTTATCCCATGGTGGTGGTAGCGATCAAAGGTCCGCAGGGGTCGCTGACATATGTCGACAATTTCGGCATCCAGATCTTGATCTATGTGATGCTTGCCTGGGGGCTGAACATCGTCGTCGGCCTCGCCGGTCTTCTCGATCTCGGTTATGTCGCTTTCTATGCGGTCGGCGCCTATTCCTATGCGCTGCTTTCGAGCCATTTCGGCCTGTCCTTCTGGGTTCTCCTCCCGCTCTCCGGCATTTTCGCCGCACTTTGGGGCGTTATTCTCGGCTTTCCGGTGCTGCGCCTGCGCGGCGACTACCTCGCCATCGTGACGCTCGCATTCGGCGAAATCATCCGCCTCGTGCTTATCAACTGGACGGATGTCACCAAGGGGACTTTCGGTATCTCGAGCATTCCCAAGGTGACGCTGTTCGGCATTCCCTTCGACGCGACGGCCGGCGGCTTCGCCAAGCTCTTTCACCTGTCGATGTCCTCGGCTTACTACAAGATCTTCCTTTTTTACCTCATCCTGGCGCTCTGCATGCTGACCGCCTACGTGACCATCCAGCTGCGCCGCATGCCGATTGGGCGCGCCTGGGAAGCGCTGCGCGAAGACGAGATCGCCTGCCGCTCGCTCGGCATCAATACGGTGACGACCAAGCTCACGGCCTTTGCGACGGGAGCGATGTTTGCCGGTTTCGCCGGCTCCTTCTTTGCTGCCCGTCAGGGTTTCGTTTCGCCGGAATCTTTCGTGTTCTTGGAATCGGCTGTGATCCTCGCCATCGTGGTCCTCGGCGGCATGGGTTCTCTGACCGGGATTGCGATCGCCGCAATCGTCATGGTCGGCGGCACCGAGTTGCTGCGCGAAATGGACTTCCTGAAAGTAGTTTTCGGGCCGACCTTCACGCCGGAATTGTATCGTATGCTGATCTTCGGCCTCGCCATGGTCGTGGTTATGCTGTTCAAGCCGCGCGGTTTCGTCGGTTCGCGTGAACCGACCGCCTTCCTCAAGGCGCGCAAGGCAATTTCCGGAAGCTTCATCAAGGAGGGCCATGGTTGATGAGCCCCGTCACCAACACCATGTCGAGCGACACGCTTCTCAAGGTCGAACACCTGTCGATGAAGTTCGGCGGCCTGATGGCCATCAACGACTTCTCCTTCGAAGCCAAGCGCGGCGATATCACTGCGCTGATCGGCCCGAACGGTGCCGGCAAGACCACGGTCTTCAACTGCATCACCGGCTTTTACAAGCCGACGATGGGGATGATCACGCTTAACCAGAAGAGCGGCAAGCAGTATCTGCTGGAGCGTCTGCCGGACTTTCGCATCACCAAAGAAGCCAAGGTGGCGCGCACCTTCCAGAACATCCGGCTGTTCTCCGGCCTGACGGTTCTCGAAAACTTGCTCGTCGCCCAGCACAACAAGCTGATGAAGGCGTCGGGTTATACGATCCTCGGCCTCATTGGCATCGGTCCCTACAAGCGGGAGGCGGCCGCATCGATCGAGCTTGCGCGCCATTGGCTGGAGAAGGCCGATTTGATCGACCGGGCCGACGATCCGGCAGGTGATCTGCCCTACGGAGCCCAGCGGCGTCTCGAGATTGCCCGTGCCATGTGCACTGGCCCCGAGCTGCTTTGCCTGGACGAACCAGCCGCCGGCCTGAATCCGCGGGAATCGGCAACCCTCAATGCGCTGCTGCAGAGCATCCGTGCCGAAACCGGAACATCTATCTTGCTCATCGAGCATGACATGTCGGTGGTCATGGAAATCTCCGACCACGTCGTCGTCCTCGAATACGGCCAGAAGATTTCCGATGGCACACCGGATCACGTGAAGAACGATCCGAAGGTCATCGCGGCCTATCTCGGTGTCGAAGATGAAGAAGTGGAAGAGGTGATCGCAACCGTCGAGCAGCTCGAAGGAGGCGCAAATTGATGGGCGATGAAGTAATGACGGGTCAACCGCTCCTTCAGGTGAATGGCGTCGAAACCTATTATGGCAATATCCGTGCGCTGGCCGGCATCGATGTCCACGTCAACAAGGGCGAGATCGTCAGCCTGATCGGTGCCAACGGCGCCGGCAAGTCGACGCTGATGATGACGATCTGCGGCAGCCCGCAGGCCCGTACCGGCTCGGTCGTCTTCGAGGGTCGCGACATCACACACATGCCGACCCACGAAATCGCCCGCCTGCGCATCGCGCAGTCGCCTGAGGGACGCCGCATCTTCCCGCGGATGACGGTTCTGGAAAATCTTCAGATGGGCGCAGGCCTCGATAATCTCAAATACTTCGCCGAGGACGTCGAGAAGATCTTCACGCTCTTCCCGCGCCTGAAAGAACGCCACGCCCAGCGCGGCGGCACGCTTTCGGGCGGCGAGCAGCAGATGCTGTCGATCGGCCGCGCGCTGATGGCGCGCCCGAAGCTGCTGCTTCTCGACGAACCATCTCTTGGTCTTGCGCCGCTGATCGTCAAGGGCATCTTCGAGGCGATCCGCAAGCTTAATGAACAGGAAGGTCTCACCGTTTTCCTCGTCGAGCAGAACGCATTTGCTGCGCTGAGGCTTTCGCACCGCGCTTACGTGATGGTGAACGGCAAGGTGACGATGAGCGGCTCCGGCAAGGAGCTGCTCGCCAATCCTGAAGTCCGTGCCGCCTATCTCGAAGGCGGAAGACACTGAGCTCGAAGGGAGTTTGACATGCAGGGACTTTTCTTCGAAAGCGATACCGGTGCCCGGTTGATCATCCGCGCGATCGTCGTGCTGATCGGCTTCTGGACGGCCTGGCGCGCCGGCAAGGCGGTTGCCGAAGGCTGGAACAACTACCCGCTGACTGTCGTCTACACTTTCCTGCTCGCCTGGGCGATGCAGTTCCTGCACCACGCCCTGTTCGATGGGCCGATGCTCAGCGCTCTCTTCTACGGCATCGATTTCGTGACGCTGCTGGTCTTCTCGACCGCCGGCTTCCGCTTTCGCCGCACCAATCAGATGGTCAACAACTATTACTGGCTGTACGAAAAAACTTCCGCGTTTTCGTGGAAGGACAAACATTGACAGTCCGTTGAAACTAGGCATGAATTGCCTTCAGAGTGGAACAGCTTTCCTGGCGCAGTCAATGGTGGGTAGTGCGCTGGGCCTTGGACCGGAACCCGCCCAAAAATTGGGAGTAACAATATGAAGAAGTCTCTTCTGTCGGCGGTGGCTCTGACGGCGATGGTCGCCTTCAGCGGCAACGCATGGGCCGACGTTCTCATCGCTGTCGCTGGTCCGCTGACCGGCCCGAACGCTGCGTTCGGTGCTCAGCTCCAGAAGGGCGCCGAGCAGGCGGCCGCCGATATCAACGCTGCTGGCGGCATCAATGGCGAGCAGATCAAGCTCGAGCTCGGCGACGACGTCTCCGACCCGAAGCAGGGCATTTCGGTCGCCAATAAATTCGTTGCCGACGGTGTCAAGTTCGTCATCGGCCACTTCAACTCGGGCGTTTCGATCCCGGCTTCGGAAGTCTATGCCGAAAACGGCATCCTCGAAATCACCCCGGCCGCTACGAACCCTAAGTTTACGGAACGCGGTCTCTGGAACACTTTCCGTACCTGCGGCCGTGACGACCAGCAGGGCGCCATCGCCGGCAAGTATCTTGCCGATCACTTCAAGGACGCCAAGATCGCGGTCGTTCACGACAAGACACCTTACGGTCAGGGTCTTGCCGATGAAACCAAGAAGGCGATGAATGCCGCCGGTGTGACGGAAGTCATGTATGAAGGCATCAACGTCGGCGATAAGGACTTCTCGGCCCTCATCGCCAAGATGAAGGAAGCCGGCGTCTCGATCATCTATTGGGGCGGTCTGCACACCGAAGCCGGTCTTATCATTCGTCAGGCCGCAGATCAGGGCCTGAAGGCAACGCTGGTTTCGGGCGACGGTATCGTTTCGAACGAACTGGCCTCGATCGCTGGCGACGCCGTTGCCGGTACGCTGAACACCTTCGGTCCTGATCCGACACTGAACCCGGCCAACAAGGAACTCGTCGAAAAGTTCAAGGCTGCCGGTTTCAACCCGGAAGCCTACACGCTCTATTCCTACGCTGCGATGCAGGCGATCGCCGGTGCCGCCAAGGCTGCCGGTTCGGTCGATCCTGAAGCCGTTGCCACGGCCATGAAGGAAAAGGGTCCGTTCACGACGGTTCTCGGCGACATTTCGTTCGACGAAAAGGGTGACCCGAAGATTCCTGGGTACATCATGTACGAATGGAAGAAGGGCGCAGACGGCAAGTACACCTACGTGCCGCAGGGCATGTAAGCTTGCCTTCCCTTTTTGCATGAGATTGAAGCCCGGTTTCGACCGGGCTTCTTTGTTTTGCGGAGGTTTCAATCTCGGGCTGCCGCGGCGAGGGCGCTGTGCCGCCCGACTTTGCTCAGATCTCGTGCAGCACGTGTGTGGCTTTTACCGCAGCTGACGCCCGGTTCTCGACGCCGAGTTTCACGTAGATCTGTTCGAGGTGTTTGTTGACGGTGCGTGCCGACAGTCCCAATATTTCGCCGATGTCGCGGTTGGCCTTGCCCTTGGCGATCCAGAGCAGCACTTCGGATTCGCGCTGGGTGAGCGAGAAGCGCTGGCGCAGCATCTCGTCGTCGCTGCGCTGATTGGCGGCGGTGAGGCGGAAAAGATATTCGTCCGGGCCGATCGCGCCGAGAAAAGCAAGCTGCAGCGCCGCCTGGCCGGCATGGGCGATCGAGATGATGCCGTCGCGCACTGCGGCCGCGCGGTCGCGCATCCAGCCGGCTATATGGCGGACGACGATTTCCATGCCCTCGTCGCTGCCCATGGCGGCATTGACCAGCCGTGTTGCCTGCGGCGTCGACCAATGGATTGCCCCGTCGCCCTTGACCGCCAGCAGATGGCGGCCGGCGGCGTCGAGTGCAACCCGGGCGCTCTGCGCCGAGCGGGCATTGCGCAGATGCACACGGATGCGGGCGCGCAACTCGTCGATATTGATCGGCTTGGCAAGATAGTCTACACCACCGGATTCCAGCGCGTGCACGACATGCTCGGTCTCGGTCAGGCCGGTCATGAAAATGACGGGCACCTGCGCCACCGCCGCATTCGCCTTCAGCCTGCGGCAGGTCTCGAAGCCATCCATGGCGGGCATGACGGCGTCGAGCAGGATGAGATCGGGCGTGATGCGCTCGACGATGCCAAGTGCCGCCGCGCCCGATGTGGCGATCAGCACGGAGAAGCCAGATTGTTCGAGCGCGTCGGTCAGGAAGCCGAGCGCTTCGGGCGAGTCGTCGACGAGCAGAACGATGTCGCGGGGCAGGGCCGGCTCAGCCAATGGGTTCCACCTTTTCGTCGAAGTCATGCAGGAAGGTCATGAAGCCGGCGAGATCGAAGACGGCGACATAGGCGTAGAGTTTCTCGGTGAATGGCTGATTTTCTTCCACCTTGGCAAGATCCGAAAGCTTGGCCTCGATGCCTCTGATATAGCCGATTTCGCCGAGCCGCAGCAATTCCTGCACATGGGCGGCACCCGGGCTCAGCATCGGCGCTTCGGTCTTAACAGGAACGGCTGCTGCTGCGTCGGCATAGACCCATTTCAGGCCAAGATGCAATGCCAGCTTGTCGCGCAGCTGGCGGATGTCGACCGGTTTGCCGATCGCATCATTGTGGCTGTCGTCGCTGTCGCTGAGCACGGCGGCATCACCGATATTGGCCGAAAGCATCAGCATCGGTGCCGTCTGGCCGGCCTCGCGCAGACGCGAGACGAGCTGCCAGCCGTTCATGCCGGGCATCAGGATATCGACGAGGAAAAGATCAGGCATGATGCCTTCGATCAGCGTCAGGCATTCGGCGCCGCCCGCCGCCGTCAGAACGATGAAATCGAGAGGCGCCAGGATTTCGCGCATCATCTCGCGATGATCCTCGTTATCGTCGACGACAACCACCGTGCGGCGCGGGCCATCATATCCGGCGATGCGCTTTTCCTGGGGCGCGGCGGCCACGGCGCGCATGACCGCCGACAGCATGAGGCGGACGCGGAACGTCGAGCCCTCGTCCTTGATGCTCGAGACCGCAATCTCGCCGCCGAGCGTGTTGGTTAGAAGCCGGGTGATGGTGAGGCCGAGGCCGAGGCCCGGCATCGGCCGCACGCTTTCGGCCTCGCCGCGCTGGAAGGGTTCGTAGATGCGCGTCAGATCCTTTTCAGCGATGCCGCGGCCGGTATCGGTGACGGTGAAGGTCGCAACCTGGTTGCGATAGGCGACATCGAAGGTGACGCTGCCTTCGTCGGTAAATTTGATGGCATTGGAGAGCAGGTTGACGAGGATCTGGCGCAACCGCTTTTCGTCGGTGCGGACAAATTGCGGCAAGGCCGGCGCGCGGTCGTGGATGAAGGCAAGCCCTTTTGCCTGCGCCTGCGGGCGGAACATGTCGACGATCTGGTCGAGGAAATCCTGGATGTTGATCTCGTTGGAATAGACCTGCAGCCGGCCCGCCTCGATCTTGGAAATATCGAGCAGCCCGTCGATCAGGCCGGAGAGATGCTCGGCACTGCGGCGGATGACCTTGATCGAGGATTGGCGCGGCGCCGGGATGGTTTCGTCGCGCTCGAGGATCTGGGCATAGCCGAGCACGGCGTTCAACGGCGTGCGCAGTTCGTGGCTCAACCCGACGACATAGCGGCTCTTGGCGCGGTTGGCCGCCTCGGCTGTCTCCTTGGCGCTCTGCAAGGCGGTATCGGTCTTCTTGTGGGCGGCGATCTCCTTGAGCAGCAGCGTGTTTTGGCGCGAGGATTCCTCCTCGGCGACGACGCGGCTGTCATGGGCGAGCACATAGAACCAGCAGACGACGCCTGAAATCACCGAGAAGACGAAGAAGACGATCAGGATGGTGCGGTTGACGACCTCAGCCGTCTCGGGCGAGGCGGCGGCGACCTGATGAGCGATCATCGCCAGGATCGCGCCGATGGCGGTCAAGGCCAGCACGACGGCGATGCCGTAGCGGCCGAGGCGCGTCGTCAGCTTGCCAAGCACGGTTTCCGGCAGCAGCGCCTTGGCGACGGTGCCGACCTGGGCGTTGAGACGGGCGGCAGGCTTGCACATGTCGTGGCAGCGGCTGTCGAGCGAGCAGCAGAGCGAACAGATCGGCGCGGCATAGGCCGGGCACCAGGCCATATCCTCCGGCTCGAAAGGATGCTCGCAGACGGAGCAGGTGATGCTCGTCAGGTTCTTCCAGCTGTGGCGCGGCTTGCGGGCGAGGTAGAACCTGCCTTTCGTCGCCCAGGCGAGCGCGGGAGAGGCGATGAGCGCGATGACGAGGGTGATATAGGGAGCGAGCGAGGCGGCCGTCGCGCCGAAGGCGCCGAAATGGGCAATCAGCGATACTGTCGCCGACAGCGTCATGGCGCCGAGCCCGACCGGGTTGATGTCGTAGAGATGGGCGCGTTTGAACTCGATGCCGGGCGGCGCGAGGCCAAGCGGCTTGTTGATGAAGAGATCGGCGGAGATCGTGCAGAGCCAGGCCATGGCGATGATCGAGAAAATGCCGAGCGTCTCCTCCAGCAGCCGGTAGATGCCAAGTTCCATCAAAAGCAGGGCAATCGCGACGTTGAAGACCAGCCAGATGACGCGGCCGGGATGGCTGTGGGTCAGCCGCGAGAAAAAGTTCGACCAGGCGAGCGAGCCGGCATAGGCATTCATCACGTTGATCTTCAGCTGCGAGACGACGACGAAGGCGGCCATTAGCAACAGCGCGGCATTCTGCCAGGGGACCATGTAGCCGAAAGCGGTCAGATACATCTGCGCCGGGTCGGCGGCGCGATCGACTGGCACGCCCGAGGCCAGGGTCAGCACGACCAGGAACGATCCCGCAAGCAGCTTCGGCGCGCCGATGACGACCCAGCCGGGGCCGGCGAGAAAGACAGCGAGGCGATGGCGCCACTTGCGCCGCGGCTCCGGCGGCAGGAAGCGCAGGAAGTCGGCCTGTTCGCCGATCTGTGACATCAGGGCGAGGATGACGGCGGAGGCGGCGCCGAACTCCACCAGATCGAAATCGGCGACGGTGCCGGGCGGCCCTGAGGCATGATGGATGCCGGCAAAGGCGCGCCAGAGATCGAATTTCTGCCAGTCCATGAAGGCGATGAAGATGAAGGGCAGAATGTTCAGCACGATCCAGAAGGGTTGTGTCATCAACTGGAACTTGCTGATCAGCCGCACGCCGTGCGTCACCAGCGGGATCACCATGACGGCGCTGAGGATGTAGCCGATCCAGAGTGGGATGCCGAGGGTGAGTTCCAGCGCCCCGGACATAATCGAGGCCTCGATCGCAAACAGCATGAAGGTGAAGCTCGCATAGATCAGCGAGGTGATGGTCGAGCCGATGTAGCCGAAGCCGGCGCCGCGCGTCAGAAGATCGATGTCGACGCCATGGCGGATGGCGTATCGGCTGATCGGCAGGCCGATCGCCAGCATGGCGATCGAAGCGACGATGATGGCATAGAAGGCGTTGGTGGTGCCGTAGGAGAGGGTGATGGCGCCGCCGATCGCTTCCAGCGCCAGGAACGAGATCGCGCCGATCGCCGTCTGGGCGATGCGCTGCGAGGAGAAATGACGGGCGCTTTTTGCGGTGAAGCGCAGCGCATAATCTTCCAGCGTCTGGTTGGCGACCCAGCGATTATATTCGCGTCTTACCGGAATGATGCGTTGGCGGGCTGCCATGTCTTCCTTCCGGCATTCCGGTTGGCCTATCGTCTCGAAACAGTTTTGGCGGGATGGGTGAGAAAGGCAAGGGCGGAGCACTGGCAGATTCACGGAACCGCCATATTTTTGAAGCCGGTCTGTCACACCAAGCCTCTAACTCTCCCGCCGTTCCTTCAACCATTTCAGGTATCACCTATGTTTGTTTCAAGCTTTTTCCGCCTGAGCACCGCCCTCGTCTGCCTCGTTTCGATCGTGCCGTCGCTCGCCGTCGCAGAGCAGGCCACGGCGGTAGACGCGCCTTATGCCGAGACCGGAAACACCAACAAGCGCGGTGACGCCTGCTTCTCGACGGTGGACACCAATGCCGCCGTTCACCTTCTCTCCGGTTTCCTCGAAGTCTGGACGCCGCGCACGCCTTTCGTTGATGCGGGCGTCGAAGCGCCGGCCAAGGACAATTGCCCGGCGGTTGCCAAGACGGATTGGGATGGCATTCCGCTCAGCAAGACCGATGGTCAGGTCATCAACAAACTCGTCCATGATGCGAACATCGCCTATGTCGTCAAGGTGACCAAGGCGCGGACGGCCGATCAGGCCGTGGCCGCCTATCTCGACGACCGGCGGGGCAAGAATGCCAGCATCGTCGATGGCCTTGGTCCGCTGACCGACGCCTGGAAGGCCGGCTCCAAGCAGACCACCACGATCACCGCGGTGGCCGCCGATGCGACGACCGTCAAATATGACGACAAGGGCAACAATCGCGGCGCCGGCAGCAAGCCGGACACCGAAAACAAGACCGATGCCAATCCGGACATGGGCCTCGCAATCGACTTCATCAACGCCGCCAGCGGTGACGGCTCGACGGAGCCCGCCAAGCGCTACTTCAAATATGGCCGTCCCTACCGCTGGAGCCAGGACGTTTCGGTCGTCCCGACGCTTGAGCCTGCCAAGAGCGGCAAGCCGGTCGAGGACGGCGGCTTCCCAAGCGGACATACGGCGGAAGCCTGGCGGGATGCGCTCGCCATGGCCTATCTCGCGCCGCAACGCTTCCAGGAAATGATCACGCGCGCCAGCGAGCTGGGTGAGGATCGCATCCTTGCCGGCATGCATTCCCCTCTCGACGTGATGGGCGGCCGCATGCTTGGCACCGCGACGGTCGTCTACAATCTGAACAAGGCCGACAATGCCGGGTTGAAGAGCGATGCTTATGCCCAGACACAGTCCTGGCTCATCGCCAAATCGGGCGTTGCCGACGCGGGTGCGCTCGAAGTTGCTGCGCATGCGGCGCCGACCGCCGCAGACCGTTTTGCCGATCATGACGCCAATCGCGCCTATGTGCTGCAGCGCCTGAGCTACGGCCTGCCGACGATCCGCCCGGCGTGCCGGAGGGTGCCGAAGCGCTTCTCGAAACGCGTCTGCCCTATCTCGATGGCGAGCAGCGCCGCGACGTGTTGAAGACGACGGAGATCGCCTCCGGCTATCCGCTCCTCGACGACGCGGAAGGTTATGGCCGCCTCAACCTGTTTGCCGCCGCCGACGGTTACGGCGCCTTCGATCAAGATGTGACCGTGACGATGGATGCTGCAAAGGGCGGCTTCAGTGCGATCGATAGCTGGCGCAACGACATCGGCGGCAAGGGCAAGCTGGTGAAGCGCGGCAGCGGCATTCTCGGACTATCCGGCGCCAACAGCTATGCCGGCGGCACCGTGCTCGAAGAGGGCGCGCTGGTGGCCGGGTCGTCCTCGGCTTTCGGCTCCGGCGGACTGATGGTCGATGGCGGTTCGCTCGTCGTGGCGGCCGACAAGCCGTTGGCCGTAAGCGGGGACTATCAGCAGTCAGCCAATGCGACGGCGAAACTGGCGCTCGGTGCAAACGGCGCCGGCACGCTGGCGATCGAGGGCAAAGCAGCGCTGGCCGGCGATCTCGACGTGACGCTTGCCGATGGTTTTGTCCCGGCGACCGGAACGAAGATCGAGATCCTGAAGGCCGGCACCCTTTCCGGCACCTTCGGCAAGCTCACCATCTCCGGCCATAAGGCGAGCCTCTCTTACGGTCCGACCTCAGTCACACTGACGATCGAAGGATAATTTTCTTTGCGAACCGAGAGGGCATTCCCAACTGCGGGGATGCTCTTGGCTTTCCGGCCTGCTCGTTTGCCCCCTGCACCTACGTCATTTTGCGTATGTGTTTTTGTGATGCAGCACCCGATAGTCCCCTCGGCAACAGTTAAATTCCGTTTCCGGCCTGTTGCGGAACAAGAAGAGGGGCTCAACCAGATGAATCTCAGATCCACGATCACCGGCGCTGCGCTCGGTGCCGTCATGGCGGCATCGGCCGCCTTCCAGGGCGCACTTGCCGCCGACGACACGATTAAAGTCGGCGTGCTGCATTCGCTTTCCGGCACCATGGCGATTTCCGAAACCACCCTGAAAGACGCCATGTTGATGCTCATCGACGAGCAGAACAAAAAGGGCGGCCTTCTTGGCAAGAAGCTCGAGGCGGTTGTTGTCGATCCGGCTTCCGACTGGCCGCTGTTTGCCGAAAAAGCCCGCGAACTGATCCAGAAGGACAAGGTTGCCGCTGTCTTCGGTTGCTGGACGTCCTCGTCGCGCAAGTCCGTTCTGCCGGTTTTCGAAGAGCTGAATTCGCTGCTCTTCTACCCCGTGCAGTATGAGGGCGAAGAATCCTCGCGCAACATCTTCTACACCGGTGCTGCTCCGAACCAGCAGGCCATTCCGGCCGTCGACTACCTGATGGAAAAAGAAGGCGTCAAGCGCTTCGTTCTTGAAGGGACCGACTACGTTTATCCGCGCACGACCAACAAGATTCTCGAGGCATACCTGATTTCGAAGGGTATTCCGAAAGAAGACATCATGACCAACTACACGCCGTTCGGTTTTTCCGACTGGCAGACCGAAGTTTCCAAGATCAAGGAATTCGGTTCGGCCGGCAAGAAGACCGCCGTCGTCTCGACGATCAACGGCGACGCCAACGTTCCGTTCTACAAGGAACTGGGCAACAAGGGTATCAAGGCAACCGACATTCCCGTCGTCGCCTTCTCCGTCGGCGAAGAAGAGCTTGCCGGTCTCGACACCAAGCCGCTCGTCGGCCATCTCGCTGCCTGGAACTATTTCGAGTCTGTGGAAAGCCCGGCCAACAAGAAGTTCATCAAGGACTGGCACGCTTACACCAAGAACGACAAGCGCGTGACGAACGATCCGATGGAGGCTGCCTATATCGGCTTCAACGCATGGGTGAAGGCCGTCCAGGCTGCCGGCACGACCGATACCGACAAGGTTCTCGACTCCATCATCGGTGTCAGCGTTCCGAACCTCTCGGGTGGTTATGCGACCGTCATGCCGAACCACCACATCACCAAGCCGGTGCTGATCGGTGAAATCCAGGCCAACGGCCAGTTCGAAATCGTCCAGCAGACCCCCGCCGTTGTTGGCGACGAATGGTCGGATTACCTGCCCGACTCCAAGGACCTGATCTCCGATTGGCGCAAGCCGATGTCCTGCGGCAACTTCAACGTTGCCACCGGCAAGTGCGGCGGCAAGGGTTCCTGAGTACGACCCCGATCAGATGATTGCCTGAAGACTTCCGTCCGGTTCAACACCGGGCGGAAGCTCCGTCCCAGCGATTGTGCCGCGAGGCCAACACTATCAAGGGCGAGAAAGCCGATGTATCGCGCCATAAAGATTTTCCTCATCACGCTCTGCCTGACATTCTCGGGCCTGACATTTATCGGCCTCGCGGTTCCCGGCCTGCCAACATCGAGCGAAGTTCGCGCCGAGGACGATATCCACGTGCTCATCGATGCGCTCGGCGTCGGCGATTTTCCGGAGCGCGAAGCGGCCATCAAGACGCTGGTCGCCTCCAAGGACCCGCATGTCGGTCAGATCCTGGAGCAGTTGAGCGAGGGCCTTCTCTACGTCAATTCCGACGGCGGCCCGGTGCTCCTCCAGGGCGGCACCGATGACGAACCGACCTATTCCGATCCAATCACCGGCGAAGCCGCTGCCGATGTCGACCCTGACATGATGATCAAGGTCAAGATCAACAATGCGCTTCGCGGCGTCATCGGCGCCGCCACCAGCCAGCTGACGCTGATGAGCCCGGACCGCTCGGCGCGGCTCGCCGCGGCACAGGGCCTGCTGAATGATGCCGATCCCGCCAATCTCGACCTGCTGAACGCGGCGCTTGCGGCTGAAAAGGACGCCGAGATCAAGAATACGATGGAAGCGGCGCGCGCAGTGCTGCTGCTGAAGACCGATGCGAGCGTCGAAGACAAGAAGGCTGCGATCGATACGATCGCGGCTCGCGGCAATCGTGATGCGCTGACCATCCTCACGACCACGCTCGAAACCGCGCCTGACGATTTGAAGCCGGCGATCCAGGCCAATATCAGCACCATCAATCGCAGCCTGGCGTTGTGGGATGTCGCCCAGAACGTCTGGTACGGCTTGTCGCTCGGCTCGGTGCTGCTGCTTGCGGCGATCGGCCTTGCCATCACCTTCGGCGTCATGGGCGTCATCAACATGGCACATGGCGAGATGGTGATGATCGGGGCCTATACGACCTATGTCGTGCAGGAATACATCACCTCGGCCTTCCCGGGCGTGGCGGATTATTCACTTGCCTTTGCCGTGCCCGCCGCCTTCGTCTTTACCGGCTTCGTCGGCCTGGTCATCGAGCGCGCCGTCATCCGCTATCTCTACGGCCGCCCGCTCGAAACGCTGCTCGCCACATGGGGCGTGTCGCTGATCCTGCAGCAGGCCGTGCGCAGCATCTTCGGCCCGACCAACCGCGAGGTCCGCAATCCAACCTGGATGTCCGGCGTCTTCGATCTCGGCGGGCTCTCGATCACCTGGAATCGACTGTGGATCATCGTCTTTTCGATGGTTGTCTTCGTGACGCTGCTCCTGCTGCTCAAGCGGTCAGCCTTCGGACTGCAGATGCGCGCCGTCACGCAGAACCGCCGCATGGCGTCCTCGATGGGCATCCGCACCGGCTGGGTCGATGCCTTCACCTTCGCTCTCGGTTCGGGCATCGCCGGTATCGCCGGCGTGGCGCTCAGCCAGATCGACAACGTCTCTCCGAACCTCGGCCAATCCTACATCATCGACAGCTTCATGGTCGTCGTCTTCGGCGGTGTCGGCAATCTCTGGGGCACGCTCGTCGGCGCGCTCTCGCTCGGCGTCGTCAACAAGTTCCTCGAGCCCTTCGCCGGTGCCGTGCTCGGCAAGATCCTGGTGCTCGTCCTCATCATTCTTTTCATCCAGAAGCGTCCGCGCGGGCTCTTCGCACTCAAAGGAAGGGCGGTGGAAGCATGATAACGGCCTTCCTTCTCCGGTCACTGGATCGCAAGATCGTCATTGCCATCGCGCTGCTGCTTCTGGTCGCCGCTCTCGTGCCGGTCCTCAACCTGATGACCGGGCCGACCAATCCGCTGCATGTGCCGACCTACATCATGTCGCTGTTCGGCAAGTATCTGACCTATGCGCTGCTGGCGCTGGCGCTCGATCTCGTCTGGGGCTTCTGCGGCATTCTCTCGCTCGGCCACGGCGCCTTCTTTGCGCTTGGCGGTTATGCGATGGGCATGTATCTGATGCGCCAGATCGGCACGCGCGGCAGCTACGGCGACCCCATCCTGCCCGATTTCATGGTGTTCCTGAATTGGAAGGATCTGCCCTGGTTCTGGTACGGCTTCAACCATTTCTGGTTTGCGGCGCTGATGGTGCTCGTCGTGCCCGGCCTGCTCGCCTTTGTCTTCGGCTGGTTCGCCTTCCGCTCACGCGTCAATGGCGTCTATCTCTCGATCATCACCCAGGCGATGACCTACGCGCTGCTGCTGGCTTTTTTCCGCAACGACATGGGCTTCGGCGGCAATAACGGCCTGACCGATTTCAAGGATATTATCGGCTTCAACGTCCAGGCTGACGGCACGCGTGCAGCCCTCTTTGCGGCAACCGCGGTCTTGCTGGCGCTGTCGCTGCTGCTTGCCTCAGCGATCGTGCGCTCGAAGTTCGGCAAGGTGCTGGTCGGGGTGCGCGATGCCGAAAGCCGCACGCGCTTCCTCGGTTACCGCGTCGAACACTTCAAGCTCTTCACTTTCGTCGTCTCGGCGATGATGGCGGGCATTGCCGGCGCGCTCTATGTGCCACAGGTCGGCATCATCAATCCCGGCGAATTCGCCCCCGCCAACTCGATCGAAGTGGTCATCTGGACGGCGGTCGGCGGGCGGGCGACGCTGATCGGACCGATCATCGGCGCGATCCTCGTCAACGGCGGCAAGACGATCTTCACCGGCCTCTTCCCGGAGTTCTGGCTGTTTGCGCTCGGTGGTCTTTTCGTCGCCGTCACGCTGTTTCTGCCGAAAGGTGTCGTCGGCACGATCGCTCAATATCTCGGCAGGCGGAAAGCCGTCTCCAAGGCTGCCCCACCGGTGGCGCAGGAAGACGTCATCGAACCGAAAATCCAGGCCGCGGAGTGAGCGCCATGATCCCCGACGTCAAACCCAACAGCGTGCTTTACCTCAACGGCGTCTCGGTTTCCTTCGACGGCTTCAAGGCGCTGAATTCGCTGTCGATCGTCATCGAGCCCGGTGAACTGCGCGCCATCATCGGCCCGAACGGGGCCGGCAAGACGACGATGATGGATATCATCACCGGCAAGACCAGGCCCGATGTGGGCGAGGTGTTTTTCAACGGCACGATCGACCTCACCAAAAAGGACGAGGCGGATATTGCCGAGCTCGGCATCGGCCGCAAATTCCAGAAGCCGACGGTCTTCGAAAGCCACACGGTATGGGACAATCTGGAACTGGCGCTGAACCGCCGCCGCGGCGTGTTCTCGACGCTGTTCTATCGCCTTTCGGGCGAGGACAAAGCACGCATCGAAGAGATCCTCGAAACGGTGCGGCTGACGCATCGGCGCGACGAATTCGCCGCCAACCTCTCGCATGGGCAGAAGCAATGGCTGGAGATCGGCATGCTGTTGGCGCAGGAGCCGAAGCTGCTGCTGGTCGACGAACCGGTTGCTGGCATGACAGATGCCGAAACGGCGGAAACGGCAATCCTGCTCAAGGACATCGCCCGGACCCGCTCGGTGGTCGTCGTCGAGCACGACATGGGCTTCATCCGCGACCTCGGCGTCAAGGTGACGTGCCTTGCGGAAGGCTCGGTGCTGGCTGAGGGATCGATCGATTTCGTCAGCTCGGATCCGAAGGTGATCGAGAACTATTTGGGCCGGTGATCCATGCAACTTAGAGGCTTGAACCTGACAAAAGAAAACGCTCTAAAACGGGCGGGGTTTTTTGTGGGGTTTCATCATGGCTTTTCTCGGTATTCTGGTCGCGGCGGTCAGCGGCGCGGTCATCTGGTATTGGCGTTTTAAGATGGTGCGTGAGGCGGGAAGCGAGATCATCGATTCCGTCGAGCGGATGCGGGGCGCCTATAAGCGTGGAAAATTGCGCAAGCAGGCGGAGGCAGCGCCGCTGGCCTCGATCGCCGATCCGGCGATTGCGGCAGTGGCCTTCTTCTTCTGCCTCGCCAAGGAGAAGCCGATGTATCTCGACGCTGCGAAGGATGTGGTCCGCAGCCGCATGAAAGGCATCATTCGGCCGGGCGATATGGAGGAGGTGCTGGTTTTCGCCGATTGGGCGTCCAAGAACGTCACCAGCCCCGAAGACCCGATCCGCCGGTTCCGGGATCTCTGGATGAAGGCGCTCGATATGCAAGAGCGTCAGCAGTTGATCGGCATTGCCGAGGACGTGGCCGTTGCCGGCGGCGAGAAAACGAAGGAACAGGAGTACGCCCTGCAGATGCTGAGGCGGACGCTGATGAACTGATGGGGAATGGGTGAACGGATGCTGACAGTCGACAACGCGAATCTGCATTATGGCGCGGCGCAGGCACTGCGCGGCATCTCCATCAAGGCGGAGATGGGCAAGATCACCTGCGTGCTGGGGCGCAACGGCGTCGGCAAGAGTTCGCTTCTGCGCGCCGTGACCGGCCAGCATCCGCTGTCGGCCGGCACCGTCACCTTCAACGATACCAGGCTGAACGGCCTGCCGCCCTTTGCCCGCGCCAAGCAGGGCATCGGCTATGTGCCGCAGGGGCGGGAGATTTTCCCGCTGCTGACGGTCAAGGAAAATCTCGAAACCGGCTTCGCCCCGCTCGGCCGTCGCGACCGGAATATCCCCGATGACATCTTCAGCCTCTTCCCGGTGCTGAAGTCGATGCTGTCGCGCCGCGGCGGCGATCTTTCCGGCGGCCAGCAGCAGCAGCTGGCGATCGGCCGCGCTATGGTGACGCGGCCTCGGATTCTCGTGCTCGACGAGCCGACCGAGGGCATTCAGCCGTCGATCATCAAGGATATCGGCCGGGCGATCCGTTATCTCCGCGATTCCACCGGCATGGCGATCCTGCTCGTCGAACAATATCTCGACTTCTGCCGGGAGCTTGCCGATTACGTCTACATCATGGACCGCGGCGAGATCGTCCATCAAGGCCTCGCCGAAACACTGGATACGCCGGAGGCCCGCCGTCATCTGACCGTCTGATCGGCAACTGCTGCATTTTTCGGCAGGTGGCGCAGCGCCTTTCAAATTTGCCGGGTCCGTTGCGGGTATCCTAGGACGGCATGGGAATTGCTTGCTTTCCGTCACCTGCGCAATCGAACGAACCGGTGGCGCGACCGAAAGGGACGTTATGATGATTGCGGCGGCAGGCACGCGACCGCAAAGAGCGGAAGGACGCGGGCATCTGGCGGCAAAGCTGCTCGACGGCCGCACGCGTCTGCGTGAGCTCTATCAGGAGGGCGCGGCGAAGATCCGCCTGCCCGATACCTTCGATGCCTCGATGGAAGCCGTCATCATTAACACCGCTGGTGGACTGACCGGCGGCGATCGGATGGATTGGAGCGTTGAGGCCGGAGCGGACACGCGCATCGACGTCACCACTCAGGCCTGCGAGAAGATCTACAAGGCATCGGCCGGCACAGCCGAGGTGACGACCAATATCAATGTCGGAGCCCAGGCCCGCGTCGACTGGCTGCCGCAGGAAACGATCCTCTTTGATCGTTCCGCACTTTTCGCCGGCTGGATGTCGATCTCGACAAGAGCGCAGAATTTTTGGCCGTCGAGGCCATACTGCTCGGCCGCAAGGCGATGGGCGAGACGGTGACGACCGGGCTTTTCCGGGACCGCTGGCGCATCCGCCGCTCGGGTCGGCTGATCCATGCGGAAGAACTGAGGCTTTCCGAAGGGGTAGCCGCTCTGGCGGCGCGTCAGGCGGTGCTCGGCGGACAGGTGGCTTTTGCGACGCTGCTTTATGCCGGGCCGCTTGCGGAAGCCTATCTCGGCAAGGTGCGGCCGCTCGTCGAAGGCGCGATGGGCGGTGCGAGCGCCTGGGACGGCAAGCTCGTCGTCCGTCTTGCGGCAGCCGACGGCTTTTCGCTGAGAAAAATCCTGATCCCGGTCATTTCCGCCTTGCGCAATGGTGCGCCCGTGCCGAAAGTCTGGAATCTATGAGTTCAATAAGCAGGTAGAAGATGAACCTCACTCCGAGAGAAAAAGACAAGCTGCTGATATCGATGGCAGCGATGGTGGCCCGGCGGCGGCTGGAGCGCGGCGTCAAGCTGAACTACCCGGAAGCGATTGCGCTGATCAGCGACTTCGTCGTCGAAGGCGCCCGTGACGGTCGTCCGGTCGCTGAGCTGATGGAGGCCGGCGCTCATGTGATCGGCCGTGATCAGGTAATGGAGGGGATTGCCGAGATGATCCATGACGTGCAGGTGGAGGCGACCTTTCCGGACGGAACCAAGCTCGTTACCGTACACGAACCGATCCGGTAGGGAGACCGATATGCTCGAGCTCAGGCCCAATTGCGAATGCTGCGACAAGGATTTGCCGCCGGAGAGCGCGGAGGCACGGATCTGCACCTATGAATGCACCTTCTGCGCCGATTGCGTTGATCGCGTGCTGAAGGGCGTCTGCCCCAACTGCGGCGGCAATCTCGTCGCCAGACCCATCCGGCCGGCTGATAGGCTCGCCAAACATCCGGCGTCGACGAAGCGTGTGCTGAAGGCCGAGGGCTGCGCGCCCAGGGCTGCTTAAGGAGATAAGATGATACCGGGTGAGATCATTGCCGCAAGCGGCGACATCGAACTGAATGCCGGCGCACCGACGGTGACGATGGAGGTTTCCAACACCGGTGATCGGCCGGTGCAGGTCGGCAGCCACTATCATTTCGCCGAGACCAATGCCGGACTCTCCTTCGATCGGGCGGCGGCGCATGGCAAGCGACTGGATATTCCGGCGGGAACGGCGGTGCGCTTCGAGCCGGGACAGACGCGCTCGGTGACGCTGATCCCGCTTTCCGGCAAGCGCGAGGTCTATGGCTTCCGTCAGCTGGTGATGGGCAAGCTCTAACGGGAGGGATGCATGCGTTTGAACATCTGCCTCATCGGGGCGGCGATGCTGCTGATGGCTGGTAGCGTTTCCGCTCAGGATGTCGATTGCCAGAATCCCCAGACGCAATCCGATATGACCTCTTGCGAGGCGGCGCGCCACGAGACCGCTGACAAGGCTTTGAATGTGCAATACAAGAAGACCCGCGCCGCCTTGGCGGCGGTCGACAAGGATCTCGACGGCGACATGAAGGGCGCGGAGCAGGCGCTGGTCAAGGCGCAGCGCGCCTGGATCGATTATCGAGACGCCGAGTGCGACGCCTTCGGTTTCCAGGCCCGCGGCGGCACGATGGAGCCGATGCTGGTCGCCGGGTGCCTCGCCAACATCACCGACAAACGCACGAAAGAGCTGAAAGAGCTCGAAGACACGATGAGCAACTAAGGTGATCAGGAAAATCGTAATCGTCGGCAATGGCGAGGTCGCGGAGGCGGAAGCAGGCGTGATCGATGCCGCTGATTTCGTCGTCCGCTTTAACGATTGCCGTTCCTATGGGACCGGCGGTAGCAGGACGGACGCCGTCGCGGTGTGCAATACCGGCCGGCCCGCAAAGGCGATGCTCGGTTCCCTGACAATGGCGCACCCATCCCGGCGTGGTTTCGGCCCGCGAAGTCTGGAGCGTGCGCGACCCGGAAAAATTCGCCGCGATGCGGGCGCCGCTTGCCGTCTCGCATCCTGATCTCGACGATTTCTGCGACGACTATACGGAGGCATTCGGCGCCTTCTGCACAGAGACTGGCAAGACGCACGTCGTCATCGACAAATCGATCCACGAGGTGGTCGATGCGGCGCTCTCGGCTTTCGCGCCGGCACCCTATGTCGTGCCGAGCAGCGGCATGATCGTTATTGCCGAAGTGCTGAGCAAATTTCCCGAAGCCGAGGTGATGTTGGCCGGCTTCGGTCACGTCGGCTGGGAGTGGCACCCGTTTGCGGCCGAACGACAGCTCGTCGATAGTTATATTGCCCTGGGCCGCCTCAAGCGGCTCGGCGGAAAAACGCTTGTCTCTTCCTCCTACGGAGCCTGATGGATGCCCTACAAGATCTCGCGCGCCGCCTATGCCGGCATGTTCGGACCGACCACCGGCGACAAAGTGCGCCTTGCCGATACGGAACTCTTCATCGAGATCGAAAAGGATTTCACCACCTATGGCGAAGAGGTGAAGTTCGGCGGCGGCAAGGTGATCCGCGACGGCATGGGCCAGAGTCAGGTGACGCGAGCGGACGGTGCGGTCGATACCGTCATCACCAATGCGGTGATCGTCGATCACTCCGGCATCTACAAGGCCGATATCGGGCTGAAGGACGGGCGCATCGTCGCCATCGGCAAGGCGGGCAATCCCGATATGCAGCCCGGCGTCAATATCATCGTCGGCCCGGGCACGGAGGCGATCGCCGCCGAAGGCAAGATCGTCACCGCTGGCGGCATGGACAGCCATATCCACTTCATCGCGCCGCAGCAGATCGAGGAAGCGCTGATGTCGGGCATGACCTGCATGCTCGGCGGTGGCACGGGACCGGCGCACGGCACGCTCGCCACCACCTGCACGCCCGGTCCCTGGCATCTCGCCCGGATGATCGAAGCGGCCGACGCCTTCCCGATGAACCTTGCCTTTGCCGGCAAGGGCAATGCCTCGCTGCCAGGGGCGCTGACCGAGATGGTGCTGGCCGGCGCCACCTCGCTGAAGCTGCATGAGGACTGGGGCACGACTCCAGGCGCCATCGACTGCTGCCTGTCGGTCGCCGACGAATATGACGTGCAGGTGATGATCCACACCGATACGCTGAACGAAAGCGGCTTCGTCGAGGATACGATCGGCGCCATCAAGGGCCGCACCATTCATGCCTTTCACACGGAAGGGGCGGGCGGTGGGCACGCGCCCGACATCATCAAGATCTGCGGCCAGCCGAACGTCATCCCGTCGTCCACCAATCCGACGCGGCCCTATACGGTCAACACCATCGCCGAGCATCTCGACATGCTGATGGTCTGCCATCACCTGTCGCCGTCGATCCCCGAGGATATCGCTTTCGCCGAAAGCCGCATCCGCAAGGAGACGATCGCTGCCGAAGACATATTGCATGATATCGGCGCCTTTTCGATCATTTCGTCCGACAGCCAGGCCATGGGCCGCGTCGGCGAGGTGGCGATCCGCACCTGGCAGACTGCCGACAAGATGAAGCGCCAGCGCGGCCGGCTGAAGGAGGAAAAGGGCAATAACGACAATTTCCGCGTCCGCCGCTATATCGCCAAATATACGATCAACCCTGCGATTGCCCATGGGCTCAGCCACGAGATCGGCTCTGTCGAAGTCGGCAAGCGCGCCGACCTTGTGCTGTGGAATCCGGCCTTCTTCGGCGTGAAGCCCGACATGGTGCTGCTCGGCGGCTCGATCGCGGCAGCATTGATGGGCGATCCGAATGCCTCGATCCCGACGCCGCAGCCGGTGCATTACCGGCCGATGTTCGCCTCCTACGGCCGGAGCCTCACCAATTCCTCCGTCACTTTCGTCAGTCAGGCCTCAGTCGATGCTGGCCTGAAGGGCCGGCTCGGCGTCGCCAAGCAACTTGTCGCGGTGAAGAATACGCGCGGCGGCATCTCCAAGGCGTCGATGATCCACAACGACCTGACGCCGGAAATCGAAGTCGATCCGGAGACCTACGAGGTCAGGGCGAACGGCGAGTTGCTCACATGTGAGCCGGCGACGGTGTTGCCGATGGCGCAGCGCTATTTCCTGTTTTAGGCCACACGGCCCTCTGTGCGACGGATGGCGCCGATGATAACAGGCATCCGCTGGCTGTTGCGGGCCGTGTTTCTGCTTGTGTTTCTGGCGGCCTGCGGGACCTTCGTTCCCCGGCCGCTGATTGCCACCGTCGAGGCGTCGTCTGCGGCGGCGACGCATCGGATTCTGCTGCTGTCCGGACCGATCCATACTGATATTGCCATTCCGCTCGACGAGGAGACGCGAGCTGCCTTTTCCTTTCTCGCCGAGACCGGTTTTCCGCTCGGCCATCCGGATGCGGAGTGGCTCATCGTCGGCTGGGGCGGCCGCGCCTTCTATCTGGAAACCCCGAGCTGGTCGGAGCTGAAGCCGCTGCCGGTGCTGGGGGCGCTGACGATCGACCGTTCGGTGTTGCATGTCGATCTTGCCGGTCGCATCGCTGAGCCGCAGCCGGCCGTTGCGGCGTTCGATATCGGCGACGATCAAATGGCGCGGCTGCGGAATTTCATCGCGGACAGCTTCGTTCGAAATGGGGGCGTGGTGGCGGGCATTCCGGATGCGGGTTACGGCGAGATCGACCGGTTCTTCGAGGCCAACGGATATTTCAACGCGCTCTTCGGCTGCAACACGTGGACGGCTGCCGCGCTCCGCTCGGCGGGACTTAGGACCGGCTTATGGAATCCGCTTCCACAATCATTGCGATTGTCTCTCGGTGTCTACAATTGAGCCAATCGCCAGGCGATCCCCTCTTTAAAGTGAATTGTGTATCATACTCTCCGATCGGTTGTAAAAATCGGTGGAAAAGCCGGTATTTTCCTCAGTTAGGCCATTCTGGAACAGCCCCATCTTCCTGGTTAATAAAGCTGTTTTAAATCAAACGGCTAACTGTCTCGTCGCCCTGTCCGATTCAGGGATTGGAGGGCTGCATCTCCTGCTAGAAAAAATCTGTCCACCGAAAGGTCCGAAACCGTTCGAATTTTAACGAGTCGATTAAGACACCCGCAGCAATTTGGCTCCTATCAATGCCTTGAAACGCCGGGCAGGAAGGTCGATTCTCATGAGAAACTGGATGTCGCTGCAGGCCGATTTCGGCAATTTCCAATATCGCGGGAACGTCTATGTCTTTGCATTGAAGATGAGCTTTCTGACAGTCCTTCTCTCCGGCATCATCATGGCAGTGACGATCCCGCCGCTCGATTTTCTCGGGCTGCTGCCGGTGACGCTTTCGAACGCGATCGGCTTCGGCGTCATTTTTTCCTGGCTTGTCGGCGGGACGGTTTCCGGCATGCTGTCGCTGGCCGCCGGTTTTGCCCTGCACGAACTGACGCTGTCGCGGGCGGAGTTCGAAAAGCTCAGCCGAACGGACACGCTTTCGGGACTTTTGAACCGGCGCGCTTTCACAGAGGCGCTCGAGTACACCGAAGGCGACGCCTCGCTTGTTATTTTCGATGTCGACCGCTTCAAGGCGATCAACGATCGCTTCGGCCATGGCTGCGGCGATGCCGTCATCACCGCGGTCTCGGCCATACTCATATCCGCCTTCGATGAAATGTCCGTCGTCGCAAGATTGGGCGGGGAGGAGTTCGGCATCATCATCTCCGGCAAGCCGCTGGAGGCGCGGATGGAACGCATCGAAGGTGTCCGGGCCCGGATCGCAAGCGGCGCCATCGCGGCCGAAGGGCACGATATCCGTATTACCGTTTCCGGCGGTGTTGCCGATCTCGCCGCCGGCCGCAACAAGCAGGCGGTCTATGCGTCGGCAGACCGCGCGCTCTATCTCGCCAAGGCGCTCGGGCGCAATCGCGTCGTACACGAGCGGGAAGGCCTGCATCATGCCTGGCACGGGCTCGCCGATAGTGGCCTCGAGGCCAAGGGCAGGGGAACCGAGAGCGACAACGTGATGCAGGCTTACGGAATATAAAAGCCCGAAGCGGGCACAAAGGCCATTGGTGCTTGCATCTGGAAAGGCTATTTTGCATGGTCGCCTCAGCAAAACGGACATATCATGCAGCGCGTTACCTCCTATCTTCCCGCCGGAACCCCGTCCTCCCATCCGATCGCCCAGGTCAAGCTGCCGCACGATCTGCGCCATCTGCGCCGCAAGCTGCTGCATCTGGAAAATGGCGAGATGGTCATGCTCGATCTCAAGGCCCCGGTGCTTTTCGCCAATGGCGACCTGCTGGTGCGCGACGACGGTGAACTGATCGAGATTCTCGCGGCCGATGAGAAGCTCTTCGAAATTCGCGGCCGCGATCGCACACATCTGGTCGAGCTTGCCTGGCATCTCGGCAACCGCCATCTCGCGGCGCAGATCGAGGAAGGCCGTATCGTCATCCTGCGCGACCACGTCATCCGCAGCATGCTGCAGGGGCTCGGCGCTACCGTCCTCGACATCGACGAACCCTTCCAGCCGGCGCGCGGCGCCTATCATTCCCATGACGCGCATTCGCGCGATCAAGGTCATGCGGCTCATGACCACGGGCATGAGCACAAAGATGATCACGGCCACGAGCATGTGCATGGGCCGGGATGTGATCACGACCATGACCACGATCACGGGCATCATCACGACCATAAACACGACTGAGGCTCGATGACTGGAGATTGTGAGCTGCAGGCATTGTTGCGCCTGACGGCATGGCTTTCGCCGGCCTTTCCGGTCGGCAGCTTTGCCTATTCGGGCGGGCTGGAGCGGGCGGTGGCCGACGGGCTGGTCACCGATGCCGCCTCGCTGGCGGCCTGGATCGGCACGCTGATCGGCCATGGCTCGGTTTGGAACGATGCGGTACTTTTGGCCGAAAGCCACAGGTGGCAGGAAGAGCCAGAGCGCCTTGCCGAGATCGCTGCGCTCGCGGAGGCGCTGGCCGGATCGCGCGAGCGCCATCAGGAAACTATGCTGCTCGGCGAGGCCTTCCTGGCGGCGGCACGCGCCTGGCCGGATGGTGTGTTCGAAAGGCTGCCTGACAAGGCGGCCTATCCCGTCGCGGTCGGGGCTGTCACCGGCGCGCACGGCATCGGGGCTGAGAAGGCGCTCGCCGTCTTCCTGCATGCCTATGCCTCGCAGGCGGTTTCCTCAGGCATCCGCCTCGGCGTCACCGGTCAGAAGGACGGTGTTGCCGTGCTCGCCGGTCTTGAAGAGAGCATCACCGAGGTCGCGCGGCGGGCAGCGGTCTCGTCGCTCGACGATCTCGGCTCGGCGACGGTGCAGGCCGATATTGCCGGCCTGCGGCATGAGACGCAGGCGACGCGGCTGTTCCGTTCGTGATGGCGTAAATTATCCGAGCATCTGCGTCATTTGACGGTGGCGTGTGGCCTCGGCGTCGCTATCATCGGGTTCGATTGGAGTAAGGCATATGAAATCAAGAAACGGACCTCTGCGGGTCGGCATCGGCGGACCGGTCGGTTCGGGCAAGACGGCGCTGACCGAAAAGCTCTGCAAGGCGATGCGCGACGACTATTCCGTCGCCGTTGTTACCAACGACATCTACACGACCGAGGATGCCGAGGCGCTGGTGCGCATGCAGGCACTGCCTTCGGACCGGATCGTCGGCGTCGAGACCGGCGGCTGCCCGCACACCGCCATTCGCGAGGATGCGACGATTAATCTTCAGGCGATCGCCGGCCTCAACCAGCGGATCCCGGATCTCGACGTGGTCTTCATCGAATCCGGCGGCGACAATCTGGCGGCGACCTTTTCGCCCGATCTTGCCGATATCACCATCTATGTCATCTCCGTCTGCCAGGGCGAGGAAATCCCGCGCAAGGGCGGGCCCGGCATCACCCGGTCGGACCTTCTCGTCATCAATAAGAAGGATCTGGCGCCCTATGTCGGTGCCGATCTCGAGGTAATGGACCGGGATGCGACGCGCATGCGCGCAAGCCGCCCCTTCGTCTTCTCCGACATGAAACGCGGTGACGGCGTTAGCTCGATCGTCAGTTTTATCAGGGAGCAGGGCGGGCTCTGACGAGAAGACCTGCCGCTGTCGACCGACGCTGCGGATGGCGGCGCGAACGGCAAAATGAAACGGGCCGGGAGATCACTCCCGGCCCGTTCATGTTCTGAGTTTTGCTCATTCTGCTGCGAAAGGCGGCAAGCGGAGCACGTTGGTGTCGTTGGCGCTCTTGCGCTTGCTTTCCGGCTTTTCGATCGCGGTCAGCCGCTCCTCCAGCGAGTCGATGTCTTCGCGGTTTTCGCGGGTAACACGGGTGAGATCCTCGCGCGACAGCGGCAGCTCCTCCTCGTCTTTCCGGCCGACCAAGCGTCCGAACATCCAACCGAGCAGGCGGGACAGATCGTCCATGATCAGGAAGAAGGAAGGCACGACGACCAGCGAGAGCACCGTCGAGACGATGATGCCGCCGATCACCGCGATTGCCATCGGCGCGCGGAACGAGCCGCCTTCGCCGACACCGAGCGCCGAAGGCAGCATGCCCGCCGACATGGCGATCGAGGTCATGATGATCGGCCGGGCGCGCTTGCGGCCGGCTTCGACCATGGCCTCGACACGAGCCATGCCCTGATGGCGCATCTCGATCGCAAAATCGACGAGCAGGATGGCGTTCTTGGTGACGACACCCATCAACATCAGAATGCCGATCATGACGGGCATCGACAGCGGATTGCTGGTGATGATCAGAGCCGCCGCGACGCCGCCGATGGCAAGCGGCAGCGAGAACAGGATGGTGAAGGGCTGGATCACGTCCTTGAAAAGCAGGATCAGCACCGTCAACACCAGCAACAGACCCATCAACATGGCGTTGACGAAGCTCTGCTGCATCTCGGTCTGCACCTTGGTGTCGCCGCTTTCGGCAAGGTGCACGGAGGCCGGGATGTTGGCTGATTTGACGATCTCGCGGAAACGGGCCGAAGCCGTGTCGAGGGCTACACCCTGCGGCAGATCGGAGCCGATTGAGACGACGCGGTAACGGTTGTTGCGCTTGATCGAGCTTACGCCCTCGGAGTAGTCGATATTGGCGACGCTCGCGAGCGGAACGGTGCCGCCGCTGGCGGTCTGGATCTTCAATGCGCGGATGGCTGAGAGATCGCGGCGCATGTCAACTGCCGCCTGCACCCGAATCGGGATCTGGCGATCGTCGAGCGAGATCTTGGCAAGGGCGGCATCGACATCGCCGATGGTGGCGACACGGATCGTCTCGGAAATCTGCTGCGGCGTGATGCCGAGGCGTGCGGCTTCGTCCTTGCGTGGATATACCTGCAGTTCCGGACGAGGCAGGGCGCCGTCGGCGCTGACATTGGCAAGCAGCGGATCGGCGCGGAGCTTGGATTCCAGGATGCCGACGGCGTCGTTCAGGTCCTTCTCGTTCTTGGAAAGGAAGTTGAAGGAGAGGTCGCGTTCGCCGCGGTCGTTAAGCTTCAGGATATGAACGTCGGGAATGTCGCGCAGCTTGGCGAAGACTTCCTTTTCAATATTCCATTGCGGACGCTCGCGGCCGTGGACTTCCACTTTCGGCAGCATCGGGCCGATGAGGGGGATGTGGCCGAGCCCGTCGTTGACCATCTTCTTGATCAGCGATTGGTCGAGCTTATGGAGTGCCAGCGTGATGGTTGCACGACGCAGTTCGAGGTCGCCCTTCGGAGATGCGCCGCCGAGGACGAAGACGCTTTCGACGCCGTTGATATCCTTGACCCTGTCATAGATCGCATCCGTCGTCTTCTCGGTGTCGTCAAGCCTTGCATTGGGCGGTAATTCGACGGAGAGAACGATTCGTGAAGCGTCTTCGGGCGGCAGGAAGCTGCCCGGAACCTGCATCAGCAGCAAAACCGAGCCGATCAGGAAGCCAAACGCGACAAGCAAGGTCGCATAACGCGTGTACCAGCGCCCCGTCGTGCCGCGGATGAGTCGGGTGTATCCACGCATCAGCAGGCTGTCATTGTCATGATGGTCGTCGACGCCATCTTCTGCACGCATCAGATAGGCGGCCATCATCGGGGTGATGAGGCGTGCGACCATCAGCGAGAAGAAGACGGAGAAGGCGACGGTCAGGCCGAACTGGATGAAGTATTGGCCGGGAATGCCCGGCATGAATGAAACCGGCACGAAGACGGCGATGATGGTGAAGGTGGTGGCGATGACGGCAAGGCCGATTTCATCGGCCGCCTCGATCGCCGCCCGGTAGGGCGTCTTGCCCATCTTGATATGGCGGGCAATGTTCTCGATTTCGACGATCGCGTCGTCCACCAGAATACCTGTCGCCAGCGTCAGGGCGAGGAAGCTGACGAGGTTCAGCGAGAAGCCCATCATGTCCATGACCCAGAAGGTCGGGATCGCCGACAGCGGCAGGGCGATGGCCGAAATCAGCGTCGCGCGCCAGTTCCGGAGGAACAGCAGAACGACGATGACCGCAAGCAGCGCGCCTTCGAGCAGCGTGTGGATGGCGGCTTCGTAGTTGCCGTAGGTGAAATAAACCGAATCGTCGATCAGTTCGATCTTCACGTTCGGGTTTTCGCTGCGGACCTTGTCGAGGCTCTGCGCGACGGTTTCGGCGACGCTGACTTCGCTGGCGCCCTTCGAGCGGAAGACGCCGAAGGTGACAACAGGCGTATCGTTGAAGCGCGAGAAGGATTTCGGCTCCTCGTAGGTGTCCTTGATGACGCCGAGATCGGACAGCTTGACGAAACGGCCGTTCGGCAGCGCAATGGTCGTATCGGCAAGTTCGGCGACGTTGCGGGCGTCGCCGAGAACGCGGATTGCCTGTTCGCTGCCGGCCACCTGGCCGCGGCCGGAGCCGAGATCGACGTTGGTGCCGCGCAGCTGTTGGTTGACGCTGGCGGCGGTGATGCCGTGTGCATCGAGCTTGCCGGGGGTGAGTTCGATGCGCACTTCGCGCTCGGCGCCGCCGTAACGGTCGACGCGGCCGATGCCGGCCTGACCCTGCAACGCACGCTTGACAGTATCGTCGACGAACCAGGAGAGTTCTTCCAGTGACATGTCGGGAGAGGACACTGCGAAGGTCTGGATCGCCTGGCCCTCGACATCGACCTTGGTGACGATCGGTGCCTCGGCGGTCGCCGGCAGATCGCTGCGAATGCGGTCGATCGCATCCTTGACGTCCTGCACGGCCTGTTCCGTCGGCACTTCCATGCGGAACATGACGTTGGTCTGCGAGCTGCCGTCGGTCACCGTCGACTGGATTTCGTCGATGCCGGTGATGGAGGCGATTGCGTCTTCGATCTCCTTCGTCACCTGCATTTCGAGTTCGGCCGGCGAAGCGCCGCTCTGCGTGACGCTGATCGAAACAAGCGGAACGTCGATGTTCGGGAAGCGCGTGATCGGCAGCTTATTGAAGGACTGCATGCCGATGAATATCAACAGGCAGAAGGCCAGCAGCGGCGCGATCGGGTTTCGAATGGACCAGGCTGAAAAATTCATCGGATGGTCTCTTTAGTTGGAAGCCGGGGGCTGTTCACGCACCGGCGTGATGTGGTCG
Organism: Rhizobium sp. C104; assembly: GCF_022354505.1. Classification (NCBI taxonomy): domain Bacteria; kingdom Pseudomonadati; phylum Pseudomonadota; class Alphaproteobacteria; order Hyphomicrobiales; family Rhizobiaceae; genus Rhizobium; species Rhizobium sp. C104. The sequence goes on from NZ_CP092348.1 coordinate 124,839, forward strand.
CCGTCACGGACGTAAGCGCCCGCCTTGGCCACGACCTCGTCGCCGCTCTTCAATCCATCGACGATCTCGACATAGGCACCGTCCTGGATGCCGGTCTCGACCTTGGCGAATTTCACCACGCCATCCTCGACCTTGCGGGCCGACGAGCCTTCGTTGCCGGTGAGCACGGCGGTCAGCGGAAGCGATACGCCCTCCGTCTCGCGAACGATGACCTCGGCGCTGCCATACATGCCGGAGCGCGCCTTGCTGTCGTCGTCGATCGAGATGTGGACGAGACCGAGGCGGGTGGTGGGATCGACGGTCGGCGATACCAGGCGCACGGCGCCAGATAGCTTCTCGCGGCTGCCGGAAAGCGAAATCGCTGCCTTCTGGCCGGCCACGACCCTGACGATGTCGCTTTCGGCGACCTCTGCGACAAGCTCGACATCGCCGTCGCGGATGAGGGTGAACAGCGGGTCGCCGTTGCCGGCGGCAATGGCGCCGACCTTGGCGTTCTTCGCCGAGACCGTGCCGGCCACCGGCGTCTTCACATCGGTGCGCGCCAGCTTCAGATCCGCATCGGCGATCTGGCTGTCGAAGACCTTGAGATCGGCCTCGGCAACCTCGATCGCCTGTTCGGCGGAGACGACGCGGGCATTGGCGGCGGCGGCCGTCGCATCGGCCTGCTCGACCTGAGCGGTGGAAACCGTACCCTTCTTGACCATTTCCTGGGCGCGGGCCTGCTGCTGCCTTGCTTGTTCGGCATTGGCCTGCGCCTCGATGAGCTGGGCGCGCAGCTGGGCGAGGCTTGCCTCACCCTTGGCTTTCGTCGCCATCATCTGGCTCTTCTCCAGCACCAGCGCGTCGTCGTTGAGCGTCGCCAACGTGCTTTCCGCCTCAACCTTGTCGCCGACATCGGCTTTCAACGTACGGATCGACAGGCCTTCGACCTGCGGTTGAATATAAACTTCCTCGACGGGCTTGATCGTTCCCGTGCCGATGACACGGTCGACGAGCGTGCGATTCACAGCCTTGGTGACGACGATCGCCGGCAGATTCTGCTGCGGTTTTTCGACCGGCTTTTCCTGCGAAAATGCCGTGGATGCAGCGAGAGCTGCTGCAAAAAAGGTAGCGGCGCCTAGAATTTCAATCGGCTTGCGTGCCATGCGTCTTCGTCCAATCTTGTAACAAGCTTAGCCGAACTCGCGCGTCTGCCACTCAGCTCGCGACCAGGCCACTGCCTTTCCTGCATTCTCAGGGGTATCCGCACATCATTGCCGTCTTCGTCCCTCGCCGGCAAATCGGCTTTTAATTGGTATCGATTTGCTCGATATGCAAGCCCGGCAGAAAACAATTCCCCATGAGCCGATAATAATTACCATCGAAACCTGAATCAATCACCGGAGGGTTATGTGAACATGACGATGATTGATCCTGTTCCCCTATGACGTTTGACGCCCGACAAATGCGACAGTTGCAAGGTGTTTTTTATCAGGTGGATAAAAGAAACGCGCGGAGATCTCCCGCGCGTTTCGTTTTCGCATTGTTTGCCGCGATTACTTGGCTGCGGCGTCGGTAATGTCGTGCGTCCAGGCGCCGGAGGGCTCCTTGTTGATGATCTTCTGGTCGAGCAGCGCCTTTGTGGTGCGGGCATAGAGCGCTTCGTCCAGCTTGCCTGAGCCGTCACCGACCAGCTTGGCGACTTCGCCCATCATCCGCTTCTGGTGATTGTCGTCCTGACCGCCATTGTCCATGACGATCTCGGCGGCTTCGTCCGGATTTTCGGTCGCATATTTCCAGCCCTTCATTGAGGCGCGGACGAACTTGACCATCTTCTCCTTGAAGGCCGGGTCCTTCAGCTTGTCTTCCATCGCATAGAGGCCGTCTTCCAACAGGTCGTTGCCCATCTCGGTATAGTTGAAGACCGTCAGTTCCTCCGGCTTGAAGCCGGCATCGATCGCCTGCCAGTATTCATTGTAGGTCATCACAGAGATGCAGTCAGCCTGCTTCTGGACGAGCGGCTGCACGTCGAAGCTCTGCTTCAGCACGGTGACGCCGTTCGCGCCGCCTTCCGTCGACAGACCCAGCTTGTTCATCCAGGCGAAGAAAGGATATTCGTTACCGAAGAACCAGACGCCGAGCGTGTGGCCCTTGAAGTCGGCTTCGGTCTTGACCGGGCCATCCTTGCGGCAAATCATCTCCAGGCCCGATTTCTGGTAGGGCTGGGCGATGTTGACGAGCGGAACGCCCTTTTCGCGGGCAACCAGGGCGCCGCCCATCCAATCGACGATGACATCGGCGCCGCCGCCGGCGATCACCTGCTCAGGGGCGATATCGGGGCCGCCCGGCTTGATATCGACGTCGAGGCCTTCTTCCTTGTAGAAGCCCTTGTCCTTGGCAACGTAATAACCGCCGAACTGGCTCTGCGTGACCCATTTCAGCTGCAGCACCACCTTGTCGGCGGCCATCGCCTGGGCAGCGGCAAGCGTCATCGCGCTCGCCATCATTGCAACCATCAACTTTTTCATTTTCTTATCCTTACCCTCTGAAGTTATGCCCGTACCCCATTTGCGAAGCCCGGGCGCGCCTAGCCACCACGGATAGACGGATGCCAGAACGTCACCGCCCGTTCGGTCAGGGCGATGATGCCATAAAAGATCGATCCGGCCAGCGCCGCGATAGCGATTTCCGCCCAAACCATGTCGACATTCATGCGGCCGATCTCTGTGGAGATGCGAAAGCCCATGCCGACGATCGGCGTTCCGAAGAATTCGGCAACGATGGCACCAATCAGCGCCAGCGTCGAGTTGATCTTCAGTGCGTTGAAAATGAAGGGCATGGCGGCCGGAAGCTTGAGCTTGAGCAGCGTCTGCCAGTCGCTCGAGGCATAAGTGCGCATCAGGTCGCGCTCCATGCTGCCGGAGGCGGCAAGGCCGGCGACGGTATTCACCAGCATCGGGAAGAAAGTCATGATGATGACGACGGCTGCTTTCGACGGCCAGTCGAAGCCGAACCACATGACCATGACCGGGGCCACGCCGATGATCGGCAGGGCCGACACCATGTTGCCGATCGGCAGCAGGCCACGGCGCAGGAAGGTGATGCGGTCGGCCAGCACCGCGACGGCAAAGCCGCTGAGGCAGCCGACGATATAACCGATCAGCACCGCCTTGAAGATCGTCTGCCTGACATCAGCACCGAGGATCGGCAGAGAGGCCATGATACGGGCGCCGATGGCGCTCGGCGGCGGCAGGATGATGAAGGGAATGCCGGCGCCGCGCGTCGCGGCTTCCCAGAGGATGAGGATCCAGGCGCCGAAGATCGCCGGGATCAGCAACTGGAGCGCCGATTTGCCCAAAGCAGTGACGGGCTGCAGTTTCGACAGCTCGGTTACGCATCGCCAGGCAAGCAGCCAGCAGGAAAACAACAGCAGGAAATAAGCCCGCGTTGCCATGCCCTCATTGCCGGAGAGAGCGGAAAGCAGCATCCAGGCGGCGCCATGCGCGCCGATGAACAGCACGGTGGCGCGATAGGCCGGCGGCTGCGGTGCAAAGGACAGCAGGGCAGCCGCCATGACGATGGTGAAGACAAGGCTTGCCGTGCCGTCGGTGAAGGGCTGCGCCGCGCCTTCGGCCAAAAGCGGCAGGGTGACAAGCGCTGCCATGCAGAAGAGGAGGGCGGTCACGCCCTGCCAAGAGAAGGTCAGATGTCTCATGCCGGCCTCCCGCCCATGGCACGGTCGACGATCTTCGCCGCAAGGCCGACGATCGCAACCAGGATGCCTGCCAGCAGCGACCCGGCGACGAGAGCCGCCCAGATATCGATGGTCTGGCTGTAATAAGAGCCGGCCAGCAGCTTCGAGCCGATGCCGGCAACCGCACCTGTCGGCAGTTCGCCGACGATGGCGCCAACGAGGCTGGCGGCGATCGCGACCTTCATCGAGGTGAAGAGGAAGGGGATCGAGGCCGGAACCCGCAACTTCCAGAAGGTCTGCATCGGGCTCGCATAATAGGTGCGCATCAGGTCGAGATGCATGATCTCAGGTGACCGCAAGCCCTTCACCATGCCGACGGCGACGGGAAAGAATGAAAGGTAGGTGGAAATCAGCGCCTTGGAGACGAGGCGGGAGGCGTCGGAATCGAGGTTTAACAGATGCGCAAGCGCATTGTCACCGGTCAGCACATTGTAGGAGATGATGACGATCATCGGCGCGATGGCGAGGATCGGGATGGTTTGGCTCGCCACCAGCCAGGGCATCAGCGAGCGGTCCATGGCGCGGTTGTGCACGATCAGCACCGCAAGAAGAATGCCGAGCAGCATGCCGAAGCCGAAGCCGAGCAGGGTGGAGGAGAGCGTCACCCAGCTGTGATAGACGAGGCTGCGATTGCTCGAAAGGCTGCGCAGGACGGTGTTCTCATAAACGTTCTGCGCCACCTGATGCGGCGCCGGCAAGATCGGCTTCGGCTGCGCCAGCGTCTTGCCGATGAATTCGAGCGTCGTCGGTGTGGCGCCGGTGCGGCTGTCCATATCGCGCTGGAACGGCGCATTCATGAGAACGGCTGCGACATACCAGATGGCGATAAGAGCAAGCAGGATGGTGGTGACGGGGACAATCTTGTTTTTGAGGGTGTCGGGTGTCATAGCGACTGCCCCCATTTGAGGTCGAATGCGTAGCCACCTCCCTCTGCCCTGCCGGGCATCTCCCCCACAAGGGGGGAGATCGATATGCGGAAACGGCTTCTCCAAACAACGAAGGGCCCCTGATCCAGCGTGGAATCAGTGACGACCGACGTGCTATCCTCTTGCCGATCTCCCCCTTTGTGAGGGAGATGCCCGGCAGGGCAGAGGAGGGTAAGCCTCGAACTCAACCGCCTAAACCTCATGGCTATGCCCCGTCCTCAACCCTTCGCGGACACGATGGGCGATCTCCAGGAATTCCGGGGTGTCACGGATATCGAGCGGGCGCTCGGCCGGCAGCGTCGAGTCGATTACGTCGGTCACGCGGCCGGGGCGCGGCGACATCACCACAATCTTGGTCGAGAGGTAGACCGCCTCGGGGATGGAATGGGTGACGAAACAGATGGTCTTGTTGGTGCGGGCCCAGAGTTTCAGGAGTTCTTCGTTGAGATGGTCGCGGACGATCTCGTCGAGCGCGCCGAAGGGCTCGTCCATCAGCAACAGGTCGGCGTCGAAGGCCAGCGCGCGGGCGATCGAGGCGCGTTGCTGCATGCCGCCGGAAAGCTGCCAGGGAAATTTCTTCTCGAAGCCGGTGAGGCTGACAAGATCGAGCGCCTCAGCGATGCGCCTCGTCCGGTCGGCGCCGGAATAACCCATGATCTCCAACGGCAGGGCGATATTGTTTTCGATGGTGCGCCAGGGATAGAGCGCCGGTGCCTGGAAGACGTAGCCGTAGGCGCGGGCCTTGCGGGCTTCTTCCGGCGTCATGCCGTTGATCGAAATCTCGCCCGAAGTGCTCTTTTCGAGATCGGCGATGACACGCAGGAAGGTGGTCTTGCCGCAGCCGGAGGGGCCGATGAAAGAGACGAAATCGCCCTTGCGGACATCGAGATTGACATCGCTGAGAGCCCGCACCGGGCCGTCATTCGCCTGGTAGGTGAGACAGAGATCCTTGGCGGATACGACGGAGGGTGCTTGCATCAATGCGACCGTTCTTGTTTTCGCCGCGGGGAGGCGGTTTGCATGTTACCATCGCCGCAGGCCATGCCGGCGGCACATTTTATGGAGGAAGAGAATGGACGCGACATCAAAACCCACCTGCCACATCGTTCGGCCCAACCATGCCTATGACGGCAAGCAGGGGCTCAGCTATTTCCAAGGGATCGCGGCCGAGACGGTGGGCGCCAAGGGCATCTGCATGCACCTGCTGACGATCCCGCCCGGCGTGCGCGCCAAGGCGCATCTGCACGAGGCGCATGAGACGGCGATCTACATGCTCTCCGGCGAGGCTCATACCTGGTACGGAGACCGGCTCGAGCAGCACGTTATCGTCCATGCCGGCGAACTCTTCTACATCCCGGCCGGCGTGCCGCATATGCCGGCAAACCTCAGCAGCACGCCGTGCACGGCGATCATCGCCCGCACCGATCCGAACGAGCAGGAAAGCGTCGTGCTGCTGCCGGAGTTGGATGCGCTGGTGCCGGCATGAGGTCATCGACATGAAGGCGCCGTTCTCCGGTTGATGGCGGTTTGGTCATGGAGCATCGTCACACGCCGGTCGCAGGAATGCCGCTGCGCGTCACCTTGCGGGGGGCGGTGATCTCCTTCCAGGTGGAGAGTGCCTTGCTGACGGCCGTCACCGGTTCGCGCCGGACGAATTCACCATGGCCCTCCTGGGTCTTGATGGTGCTTTCCTCGATCGCGACGACGCCGCGCGTCAGCGTGTAGCGCGGCAGGCCGGTCACTTCCTTGCCTTCGAAGACGTTGTAGTCGATCGCCGACTGCTGGCTCTTGGACGAGATGGTCTTCGATCGCTTCGGATCCCAGACGACGATATCGGCATCGGCGCCGACGAGGATCGCGCCTTTCTTCGGGTAGATGTTGAGGATCTTGGCGATGTTGGTCGAGGTGACGGCGACGAACTCGTTCATCGTCAGCCGGCCGGTGTTGACGCCGCGGGTCCAAAGCATCGGCATGCGGTCTTCAAGGCCACCAGTGCCGTTCGGGATCTTGGTGAAATCACCGACGCCGAAACGCTTCTGCGCCGTGGTGAAGGCGCAGTGATCGGTGGCGACCACCTGCAGCGAGCCGGAGGCAAGCCCGGCCCAGAGTGAGTCCTGGTGCTGCTTGTTGCGGAAGGGCGGCGACATGACGCGGCGGGCGGCGTGGTCCCAGTCTGGATTGGAATATTCGCTCTCGTCGAGCGTCAGGTGCTGGATCAGCGGTTCGCCGTAGACACGCATGCCCTTGGCGCGAGCACGGCGGATCGCTTCATGCGCCTGCTCGCAGGAGGTATGGACGATATAGACCGGGCAGCCGGCCATGTCGGCGATCATGATGGCGCGGTTGGTGGCCTCGCCCTCCACCTCGGCGGGGCGGGAATAGGCATGCGCTTCGGGGCCGTTGTTGCCCTCGGCAAGCAGCTTTGCCGACATCGAGGCGACGACGTCGCCGTTTTCGGCATGCACCAGCGGCAGCGCCCCGAGTTCGGCGCAGCGCTGGAACGAGGCGAACATCTCGTCGTCGTCGACCATCAGCGCGCCCTTGTAAGCCATGAAGTGCTTGAAGGTGTTGATGCCCTTGTCGCGGACGATGGTCTCCATCTCCTTGAAGACCTGCTCGCTCCACCAGGTGACCGCCATGTGGAAGGAATAATCGCAATTGGCCCGCGTCGACTTGTTGTCCCACATGGTCAGCGCTTCCAGCAGCGACTGGCCGGGAGCGGGTAGGGCGAAATCGACCACCATGGTCGTGCCGCCGGAAAGCGCCGCGCGCGTACCGCTCTCGAAATCGTCGGAGGAATAGGTGCCCATGAAGGGCATTTCGAGATGGGTGTGCGGATCGATGCCACCCGGCATGACATAACAGCCGGAGGCGTCGAGCGTCTCGTCGCCCGAGAGGTTCGGACCGATCTCGACGATCTTGCCACCGTCGATCTTGACGTCAGCCTTGTAGGTGAGGTCGGCCGTGACGATGGTGCCGTTTTTGATGACTGTTGTCATGATCGTTCCCTATCCTTGATCTGTGAAGCGGCTGGCGAAATAGAAGTTCGGCAATTCGGAGCTTGAGTTCGAGTCGGCCCTGCAGTGCTGCCAGGATTGTTTCCAGGACCCAGCGCCGCTCACGCGAGATTTCCTGATTCCAGAAGCGCAGCACGGAATAACCATTGGTATTGAGCCATTCCGTTCGGCGTTGATCGGTCGCGCTCTCGGCATCCTGGAAGCCATCGACTTCTACAATCATCCGCTCTTCGCGACAGAGGAAATCGACGATGAAGGGGCCGACCGGAACTTGTCGCGCGAATTTGTAGCGGTTCAGGCGTCGTGCGCGTAAGTCACCCCAGAGGTGGTATTCCTCTTCGGTTTCGTTGCGGCGAAGCTGGCGGGCTTGTCCGGTATTCGCTGGGCGATGTTTACGGATATCCTGTTTGATAATTCTAGTCGCGCCCGGAGCCCCCTCATCCGACCCTTCGGGCCACCGTCTCCCCGCTGGGGAGAGGGGAGCGGCTGACGTTGCGGCTTCCCCCTTCTCCCCTCGGGGAGAAGGTGCCCGAAGGGCGGATGAGGGGGCTCCGGGCGCGACGTTAGACATCACACCACGATCTCCGCCGTCTCCACGACCGCATGGAACAGCACGTCGGCGCCCGCCGTCGCCCATTCCTTGGAAATCTCTTCCGCTTCATTGTGCGAGAGGCCGCCGACGCAGGGGCACATGACCATGGTCGCAGGCGCGACCTTGGCGGCCCAGCAGGCGTCGTGGCCGGCGCCGGAGATGAGGTTCATGTGGGTGTAGCCGAGGCGTTCGGCGGCGGAGCGAACTGCGGTGACGAGCTTTTCGTCGAAGGTAACAGGCGCGAAATGGCCGATCGCCTCGACGGAACAGCCGACACCCAGCGCATCGCAGATGCCAGGCGCTTCGGCCTCGATCTTTGCCCGCATGCGGTCGAGCTTGGCCTTGTCGGGCGAGCGGATGTCGACGGTGAAGACGACCTTGCCGGGCAGCACGTTGCGGGAGTTCGGCGAAAAGAACATCTGGCCGACACCGCCGACGGCGCCCGGCTGCTCGCCCATCGCCACGCCTTGAACCATTTCCAGGATGCGCGACATGGCAAGACCGGCATTGACGCGCATGTTCATCGGCGTCGAGCCGGTATGGGCTTCCTTGCCGGTTAGCGTGAATTCCAGCCACCACAGGCCCTGACAGTGAGTGACGACGCCTATCTGCTTGTCTTCGGCCTCAAGGATCGGGCCTTGCTCGATGTGATATTCGAAATAGGCGTGCATCTTGCGGGCACCGACCTCTTCGTCACCGAGCCAGCCGATGCGTTTCAGTTCGTCGCCGAAGAGATTGCCCTCGGGATCCTTGCGATTATAGGCAAAGTCCAGGCTGTGCACGCCTGCGAAGACGCCTGAGGCCAGCATGGCAGGGGCAAAACGCGCGCCTTCCTCGTTCGTCCAGTTGGTGACGACAATGGGATGTTTGGTCTTGATGCCGAGATCGTTCATGGTGCGCACGACTTCGAGGGCAGCCAGCACGCCGAGCACGCCGTCATATTTGCCGCCGGTCGGCTGGGTGTCGAGATGCGAACCGACATAGACGGGCAGGGCATCGGGATCAGTGCCGGGGCGGGTAGCGAACATCGTGCCCATCTGGTCGATGCCCATGGCGAGGCCCGCGTCGTCGCACCATGTCTTGAAAAGGCTTCGGCCCTCGGCATCCGAATCCGTCAGCGTCTGACGATTGTTGCCGCCGGCAATGCCGGGGCCGATCTTCGCCATGTCCATGAGACTGTCCCAGAGACGGTCGCCATTGACGCGCATGTTCTCGCCTGGTGCTGCCACCATTCTTCAAGCCCTCACCTGTTTGCGGCAGCCATGTGAAGTGGCATGCCCGCCTGTTCCCGTGGTCTATTCCAACGCCTCTTATTGGTTTTGTCGAGCGCCGGAAAATCGCCAGTTGCCTTTGTTTTTCATCTGGCGGATAATTTGACCGATTGGTAAACATTACAACTTCCACCGCCGGGCTCAAGACGAAAATCACGAAAATTGCCGATAAAAATACGGGCAGTTGCTCAAGAAAGCGGCAGGGGTTCCTCCTGCTAAAACTTGAGCGAAGAAGTTGAATTTCAAGGGGAAACGACAGCCTGTGACCATACCGAGAGCAGCGAAAACCCTGAGGCGGACGCGAATTCAGGAGGAGAAGGAAGAGCAGATCCTGGAGGCGGCGCTCGACGTGTTTTCGGCAAGCGGCTTTCGCGGCTCGACCATTGACCAGATCGCCGAAGTGGCCGGCATGTCGAAACCCAACCTGCTCTATTATTTTCGCACCAAGGAAGCGATGCACCGGGCGCTGATCGATCGCGTGCTCTACACCTGGCTGGAGCCGCTGCGCGCCTTCGACGCCGAAGGCAATCCGGAAGAGGAAATCCGCAGCTATATCAGACGCAAGCTGGAGATGGCCCGCGATTTTCCGCGTGAAAGCCGGCTCTTCGCCAATGAGGTGCTGCAGGGCGCTCCGCATATCGAGGACGAGCTGAAGGGGCCGCTGAAGGAACTGGTCGACGAGAAGGCGGAGGTCATCCGCGCCTGGACGAAATCAGGCAAGATCGCCAAATGTGATCCCTACCACCTGATCTTCTCCATCTGGTCGACGACGCAGCATTACGCGGATTTCGACGTCCAGGTGCGTGCCGTGCTCGGACAGGAGCATTCCGGAGAGGGGCGCTTCGAGGATGCTGCGCGGTTTCTGGAACAGCTCTTCATCGGCGGGCTCCGCCCGGATCGCTCCGAGAGTTGACGTTTATTGCTTTTTCAGAAGCGGCAGACGGGCGAGGGTGTCTGTCACACCGTCCATCGTATAGGGCTTCTGCAGCACGGGCGCGTCCGAGTGGCTGTTTGCCTGGGCAATGCCTTCCCCATAGCCTGTGGCAAAAGCGAAGGGCACGCCTTCAGCTGCCAGTCGGTCGGCTATTCCGAAACTCGTCTCATCGCCGAGATTGACGTCGAGAAGCGCCAGGTCAAAGGACTGGCCGGCCAGGATCTCCATCGCCTCGGCGACACTGGGCGCCGTTGCCACGTCGGCGCGGAGGCGGCGCAGGATGTCCTCTCCATCCATGGCAATGATCAGGTTGTTTTCCACCAGCAGGACGTTCAGGCCGGAGAGCGGTCGATGATCGCCGGCAATCGTCTTATGATCGGCCGCGCCGGTCGCAGCCGGATCTGACCGTTCGCTCGTCGCTGTGACAACATATCGGGCCGGAATAGAGAAATCTGCTTCGACCCCATTTCTGTTGTAGCGAACTTCCGCCTTGCCGCCGAGGTCATAGGGAATCGAGCGGCGGATGATCGTCGAACCGAAACCGTGGCGTTTGGGTTCGACGACCGGCGGACCGTTCTTTTCCCGCCAGGTAATGTGCAGATTGCCTTCGTCGTCGCGGTGCCAACCGAGTTGGACGGTGCCGCTGCCGGTGCCGGAAAGGCTGCCATATTTGGCGCTGTTGGTCATCAGTTCATGGAAAACAAGGGCTGCAGTGGAGAAGGCCTGCGGTTCCAGCAGCACGTCCGTTCCGCTCAACTGAATACGTTGGGCGTTCTTGCCGAGATAGGCGGCCGTTTCGGCCAGCAGCAATTGCCGCAGCGAAGCCGGCGCCCAATGATCGCGGGTGATCTGGTCATGAGCGCGGGCGAGCGACTGGACGCGGCCCTCGATCTGGCGGATGTAATCGCCAACGCTGACCGACGTCGCCTGCGATTGCCGAATGATGCCGGTAATGAGGCTCAGTATGTTGCGGACACGATGGTTCAGTTCGGCGATCAGCAGTTCCTGGCGCTCGTTGGCGGCTTGGCGCGCCATGCTGGCCTCGTCGGTGAGGCGCAACACCACTTCGATCAGCGTGATGCGGATCGTTTCGGCGACCCGGCGCTCGGCCTCCGTGAAAGGCAGGGAGCGGCCGCGCACCAGTTCCGACCAGGCTTCGAAACTCTTGCGCGGCGTCAGGCGCGGGCCATTGGGACCATACTCCACCGGCTTATGCGGGTCGCCGCCCCAGCGGACGGTGCGCACCAGCTCCTGGCGGAAAAGCACGACATAGTCGCGCGGCGAGCGCGAGATCGGGATGGCGAGCATGCCTGCCACCGCTTCGTCGAGGTCGAGATCTGGATAGGTTTCGGCGAGCCTGTCGACGGAATAGATGCGGCCGGCGGCATTGCGGTTGAGATGGCGGACAAGGGCCGCGAAGCTTTTCTCATTCGGCCCGATGCCGGCAAGCGCCAGCCGGCCGTTGATCCAGACGCCGATGCCGTCGGCAGGAATGGCGTCGGCAAGCGCTTCGATCAGCCAGGCCGGATCGTCGAGCAAGCTGGCATTGTCGGCCACGGAGGTAAGAAGCCGGTCGGCGATCCGGCGTGCCTTGGTCTCATAGTCAAGCGCCAGCCGCCGTTCGCGGCTTTCAAGTCGCGACGCAAACATCTGGCCGAACAGTTCGGCGGTCGAGCGGCTTTGGGCCGAGGGCAGGCGCGGACCGTAATGATGGCAGGCAAACAGGCCCCAGAGCCTACCGTCAACGACGATCGATATGGAGAGCGAGGCGCCGACGCCCATGTTTTTCAAATATTCGATGTGGATCGGCGAGACCGAACGCAATACCGACATAGAGAGATCGAGCGGCTGTCCGTTCTCGTTGAGTTGCGGCAGGATCGGGACCGGAGCGGCGTCGACATCGGCAATGATGCGGAACAGGTTGCGCAGATAGAGCGCCCGCGCCTGCACCGGAATGTCGGATGCCGGATAGTGCAGTCCGAGGAACGAACCGATGCCGGCCCGGGCGGCTTCGGCCACGACTTCGCCGGAGCCGCTGTCGTCGAAGCGATAGACCATGACCCGATCGAAGCCGGTCAGGGCGCGCGCCTGTCTTGCCCCGTCGCGAAAGAAAGCCTCCATCGTTTCCGTGTGGTCGAGACGGGACATCATGCTGCGCATGGAAAGGGAGGGGGCGTCGTGCCTGTCTTCCTGACAGCGCTCGCCTTCGATGATGACCCCGCTGTCACTCATGTGCACGGCAAGATCGAACCTGTCATGAGCGGATGTCAGGGCGATCCCGAAAATGCGCTCGACGACGTCGGAACCGCGCAGCGTGGTCAGCTTGTTGCGGATTGTGTGGAGCGACTCTGGCGTGATCAGCGAGGTGACAGGACGACCGAGCGCGTCGGCCTGGGTAATTCCGAGGAACTCCGCCAGATTTGCCGAGGCGCGCGTGACAATCCAGTCCGAGGATATCGCCAGCAGAAAGCCGAAGGGCTGAACCGCGCCGAGCTGATGGATCGGCTCGCGGTCGCAGTTGGTGAGGTCGACCGGTTCAAACGTGCCGCTCATGGGACGGATTCCAGTTCGAGTTGCCCGGCTTTGAAAAAGAGGCCGAAAACATCGCGGGCAGCGGAAATGGCGGCCGCGGGATCGTCTATGCCGCTGGCATCGAGACGATCCATGAAGATCCTCGTGGCGCCCTTCGGACCTTGCGGTGTGAGGTAGCTGCCGGGCAGGTGGTCGGGCACGGATTTGGCAAGCAGGGCGCCCCCGAGCTTGGAGCCTTCGAGCACGTAGAGGGCGCCCCAGAGCGCTGCCTCGCCGTGCAATGCCGGCGGCGGAAGGAGCGGGGGCAACGGATCGCCGAGTTTCCGGATATCGGCCAACAGCAGCTGCGTGCGCCGTCGTTCCGGCCAGTCGGGCAGCAGGCCGATGATCCCCGCATCCTCAAGGGCATCTTCGGTGGCCGGCACGATCCGGGCATGGGCGCGAAGGAATGTCCTGTATTGCTGTCTATGGGAGAGATCGAACGTGCCGAAAAGCCTGTCTACCTCGGCGTGGCAATCTGCTGTTTGTGCGCGGAGTACGCTGCGAAGTGACATGCGGACCGTGTTCTAAGGAATATGGCATAGGATGCCGTTCATGCCGGATGGCAAATTGGCGATATATTGCAGCATCGCTGTATTTCCAGACAAACCCATAGAAAAACATGGGCTTCCCCTCTTCTTCGCAGCTCGTTGTTCGCCTCCTTCGAATGTTGAAAAGGCGCAGCCGGACGTCAGCCCATCAGGCGCGGTAGATCGGCCGCCAGCATATCGATGGCTAGGCGCACCTTCGGCAGCATGACGGGCGATCTCGGCCAGACGGCATAGGCGTCGAAGATGCTTGGCGGCCTATCGGTCAGAACCCGCACAAGTTCGCCCGACAAGACCCTGTCGCGCACCAGCCAGCAAGTCAGCCAGGCAAGCCCTCGGCCTGCGACAGCGGCGTCGGCTATCGAGGCGAGATCGTCGAGCCGCAGTCGCGATTTCGGCAGAATTTCGCGTGCAGGCCCCGCGACAGCTGGAAAGGTCCAAGCTTTGTCGTTATCACCCCGGCGATAGACGATGCCCTGGTGATGGGCGATATCGTCCAATGTTTGCGGCACCCCGTATTTTTCCAGATAAGCGGGCGAAGCGCAGACGGTCATGGGCTGTCGGGCGATCGCCCGCGCCATCAGGTCGGGATTGTCTTTCAGCGGGCCGTTGCGAACGGCGAGGTCGAAACCGTCTTCCAGAAGATCGACGACGCGATCGCTGAAGGAGAGGTCAAGTTCGAGATCCGGATGGTCTTCGAGCAGGCGGGCCAGGATCGGGGCGGCGCAATGGCGGCCAAACAGCATCGGCATCGATACGCGCAGACGGCCGCGGACTTCGCGCTTGCCCGATTCAAGCTGGGCCTCGCCGATGCGGATTTCCTCGACCGCTCTCAGACAGCGCTCGTAGAAGAATCGGCCTTCGTCAGTCAGGTTCTGGGCACGGGTCGTGCGGTTGAAGAGCCGGACGCCGAGCCGTTCTTCCAGCCTTGCAATCGTCTTGCTGACCGCCGAGCGGGTGAGATGGAGCCGGTCGGCGGCGGCAGAGAAACCGCCAGCCTCGACAGTCTCGACAAAAATCGAAATTCCCTTCAACTGCTCCATCTTTGTTTCCCAAACGGCACCATTCTGACGATTTAATATCGCAACTAGAGAGGAATATTCAACGATATATCTGCTGCTCCGCCCATCGAGAAGGAGCATAAAAATGCAGAAGACAAGACAATGGCAGACCGATGCCATCGGCCCGCTGGCCAATCTGAAGATCGGCGAGGGTAGAATTCCCGAGGTGTCAGGCGCGATGATCCGGGTGCGCACGCAGGCCGTCTCCCTCAATTTCCGCGACAGGCTGGTGCTTGAGAGCGGCATGGGTCTGCCATTGCAATTCCCCTTCGTGCCGGCCTCGGACATGGCAGGCGTGGTCGATGCCGTCGGGCCTGAGGTCACCCGCTTCAAACCCGGCGATCGGGTGATCTCCACCTTTTCCCCGGATTGGATCGACGGACGCGGGCCTGGTACTGCCCGCAACCCGCCTTACCAGACGCGCGGGGGCTTTTATCCTGGTGTACTTTCCGAGCACACGGTGCTTTCCGAGGAATGGTTTTCGCTTGCACCGAAAACGCTCGATGCGGCCGAAGCAAGCACATTGCCGTGCGCTGGACTGACGGCTTGGTTTGCGCTCGTCGAATGCGGCAAGCTCAAGGCTGGCGACAAGGTGGTGGTCCAAGGGACCGGCGGTGTAGCGCTCTTCGGTCTGCAGATTGCCAAGGCGCATGGCGCCGAAGTCTTCATCACATCAGGCAGCGGCGAAAAGCTCGAACGTGCATCGGCCCTCGGCGCCGATCATCTGATCAACCGGCACGAGGGCAACTGGGTGGAGCAGCTCTATCAACTGACCGGCGATTATGGCGCCGACCATGTGCTCGAAATCGTAGGCGGGCCGCATCTCGGCCAGGCGCTGAAGGCTGTGGCGGTCAACGGCCGCATTTCGGTGATCGGCGTGTTCGAAGGTTTCGAAGTGTCGGCTCCCGTGGCGCCATTGCTTCTCAAAGCGCCTGTCGTGCAGGGAATTACCGTCGGCCATCGCCGGGCGCTGGAGGATATGGTGCGGGCTGTCGATCAGACCGGGCTGAAGCCCGCGATCGACAGGCGCTATTCTTTCGAGGAATTGCCGCAGGCGCTCGATCATCTCTATCGCGGCCCGTTCGGCAAGGTCGTCATCGAGTTCTGAGAATGCGCTCCCTTCCCTCAGAGGGGAGCGGTTTTCTATTCGGCGGCAACGGCTTGGCTTTCGAAGGCGAAACCCTCGTCGGCCCAGCCGGTCATGCCGCCGATCATCAGCTTGGCCTTGAGGCCCAACCTGGCGAGGCGGAAAGCGGCCTTGTCGGCGCCGTTGCAATGGGGACCGGCGCAATAGACGACGAAGAGGGTGTCCTTTGCCCATTCCGACATGCGGTGCGCGGTCATCTTGCCGTGCGGCAGGTTGACCGCTCCCGGCAGGTGGGACTGCGCAAACAGTGCCGGCGAGCGCACGTCGAGGAGAATGAAATCGACTTTGGCGCCGGCAAAGGCGGCGTGGACATCCGAGCAATCGGTTTCGAAGGCGAGCTTGGCGGCATAGTGGGATGCTGCGAGATCAGGCTCGGCGGCAGGGATTTCGGCGACGGGGCTTGGCATCGGTCTTTCCTTTCCATGTTGGAGTTGCCGCCTGGTATCGCCGATGCTAGAGCTTTGCGAAATTGGCCATCATGACCGACAGCGTAAAGATCATGCCAAACTTTTCACCACAGCAGACGACAGGACCGTTGGTCGCAGCCCTTGCCTATGACGGGCTCTGCACCTTCGAATTCGGCATCGCCTACGAGGTCTTCGGCCTGCCGCGCCCGGAGATGGGCGAAGGCTGGTATCGTTTTCTTGTCTGCGGCATCGAGCCCGGGCCGCTTCGCGCTGCAGGAGGGCTGACGGTCGGGGTCAACAATGGCCTGGAGGTGCTTGATGAGGCGGATCTGATCGTCGTGCCAGGCTGGCGGGCGATAGATGCGCCGGTGCCCGAGCCGCTCGCCGCAGCGCTGAGGGCAGCGCATCAGCGCGGCGCGCGCATCATGTCGCTCTGCTCCGGCATTGCGGTTCTGGCCGGATGCGGACTGCTTGCCAACCGCAAAGCGACGACGCATTGGCGCTACGTCGCTCCGATCGCCGCGCGTTATCCCGATATTGCGCTCGATGCCGGCGTTCTCTACATCGATGAAGGCAGCCTGCTGACGGCCGCGGGCAGTGCTGCCGGCATTGATCTCTGCCTGCATGTGGTGCGTGGCGATTTCGGCGCGGAGGCGGCAAACAGCGTCGCCCGCCGCCTTGTCGTGCCGCCGCACCGCGAAGGCGGACAGGCGCAGTTCATCAGCGCGCCGGTTCCTGAAGAGCGTGAGGGCATTCGCTTGGGACCGCTGATCGAATGGATGCGTGGAAATCTTTCTAAGGAGCAGCCGATCAGCCTGCTTGCGAAAAGAGCGGGCATGAGCATGCGCACCTTCCAGCGCCGGTTCGAGGCGACGACGGGTCTCAGTGTCGGCGAATGGCTGCTGAAGGAGCGGCTGCGCCATGCCCGTGACCTTCTCGAGAAAGAGCTTGCGGTGTCGCTCGACGACATCGCGATATCAAGCGGCTTCGGCACGCTGGCGACGATGCGGCATCATTTTCGCAAGCGGCTCGGGACGAGCCCGAGCGCTTACAGGCGGTCGTTCGGTCTTTGACCCACCTCACGCTTGCATTTCTGTCTCACTTCGCGACCTGAACGCGGCAATAGACGGCGCCCTTCGATGGAGGGCGCCGTCCACGTTCAATCGCGGTCTCTAAAAATAGTGATCCCTTTCGATGCCGTCAAAGCGGCCGGATCGTAGGCAGCAGTTCTTGAAGCCGCCTCCTGGAACCGCAGGGGCAGGGATCGTTGCGGCCGAGTTTTTCGATCAGTTCAACGTCGCCATGAATGATCTGCGAGCCGGTCTTGACCCGGGCTTCGGACGGGAAGGATTTACGTCGTTTCGACGTGACCTCAAAAGCTGAAGTCGGTGAGGTGTTTGCGAGCCATGGCTGCCTCCTCTGCGGTTACACGCTGCGATCGTGCAGCATGAACCCCCTAACTCTATTACCGGCTCCGGGCAACGCCGCGGAGTGGTTTTCTCCGCGGCGTGTCAGACCGATCACTCCGCCGCCTGGCGGGCCATCGGGTTGTTCGGGTGTGTCGTCCAGTTGGCGTAGTTCGGGTCGACAGTACGGCCGGTGCGTTTGTCGAGGGTGCCGGCGGCAAGCGGCTCCATGGTGATGCAGTTCTCGACCGGACAGACGTTGACGCAGAGATTGCAGCCGACGCATTCCTCCTCGATCACTTCGAAATGGCGCAGGCCGTTGACGACGTTGGTGATCGCCTGGTGGGAGGTGTCCTCGCAGGCGATGTGGCAGCGGCCGCATTTGATGCAGGCGTCCTGGTCGATCTTCGCCTTGGCGATATAGTTGAGGTTCAGATACTGCCAGTCGGTGACGTTAGGTACGGCGCGGCCGGTGATATCGTCGAGGCTGCGATGGCCTTTTTCGTCCATCCAGTCGGAAAGACCGGAAATCATCTCCTGCACGATCTTGAAACCGTAGGTCATCGCCGCGGTGCAGACCTGGACGTTGCCGGCGCCGAGAACGAGGAATTCGGCGGCGTCCCGCCAGGTGGTGATGCCGCCGATGCCGGAGATCGGCAGGCCGTAGGTTTCGGGATCGCGGGCGATCTCGGCCACCATGTTCAGCGCGATCGGCTTGACCGCCGGGCCGCAATAGCCGCCATGGCTGCCCTTGCCGCCTACTGTCGGGTTTGGGGCGAAGTTGTCGAGATCGACCGAGACGATCGAATTGATCGTGTTGATCAGCGAGACGGCATCGGTGCCGCCGGCCTTGGCGGCGCGGGCGGGGCGGCGGACATCGGTGATATTCGGCGTCAGCTTGGTGATGATGGGCATGCGGGTGTACTGCTTGCACCAGCGCACGACCATCTCGATATATTCCGGCACCTGGCCGACGGCGGAGCCCATGCCGCGCTCCGACATGCCGTGCGGACAGCCGAAATTGAGTTCGACGCCGTCGGCGCCGGTCTCTTCGACGAGCGGCAGGATCGATTTCCAGGCCTGTTCCTCGCAGGGCACCATGATCGAGGCGATCAGCGCCCGATCAGGCCAGTTCATCTTGACCTGTTTCATTTCCCTGAGATTGGTGTAGAGGTCGCGGTCGGTGATGAGCTCGATATTGTTGAGGCCCAGCAGGCGGCGGTCGGCGCCCCAGATCGCGCCGTAGCGCGGGCCGTTGACGTTGACGACGGGCGGGCCTTCCTCGCCGAGCGTCTTCCAGACCACACCGCCCCAGCCGGCCTTGAAGGCGCGCTCGACGTTATAAGCCTTGTCGGTCGGCGGCGCGGAGGCCAGCCAGAACGGGTTAGGCGACTTGATGCCGACGAAATTATTGCGGAGATCAGCCATTTTTCATTCTCCCCTTCAGGCAACCGCGACAGCCGGAGCGGCTGCTGCGGTGAGGGTGCGATGGATGGATTCAGCCGCGTCGCGGCCGTGAGCGACGGCGGAAACCGTGAGATCGTCGCCGCCGAAGACGCAGTCGCCGCCGGCCCAGACACCGTCGAGCGAGGTGTGGCCTTCGGCATCGACGGCGATGCGGCCGGATTCCATGCGCAGCGAACCGAGGCCGGAGGCATCAAAGCTCTGGCCGATCGCCTTGAAGATCTGGTCGGCGGCGATCACGCCGGTTTCGCCGGTGCCGATGAGGCGACCTTCGAGGATCCTGGTATATTCCACCTCGATGGCGGCGACCTTGCCGTCCTGCGAAAGGATCGATTTCGGCGCCAGCCAGTGGCGGATGATGACACCCTTGGAGCTTGCCAGATCCTGCTCATATTCCGACGCGTTCATGTGCTCCTTGCCACGGCGGTAACAGATCGTCACCTCCTCGGCGCCGAGCAGCTTGGCCTGGACGGCAGCGTCGATCGCCGTCATGCCGCCGCCGAGGACGACGACACGGCGACCGATGGCGATCTGGCTCTTGTCTTCGGCTTGGCGCAGTGCGGCGATGAAATCGACGGCGTCGTCGACGCCGGCGAGGTTCTCGCCGTCGATGCGCAGCGCATTAACGCCGGCAAGGCCGATGCCGAGGAAGACGGCGTCATATTGCGCCTGCAGATCGGCAAGCGAAAAATCGCGGCCGAGAAGGGCGCCGTGGCGAACCTCGATGCCGCCGATCGAAAGCACATAGTCGACTTCCGCCTGGGCGAAATCGTCGACCGTCTTATAGGTGGCGATGCCGTATTCATTGAGGCCGCCGGATTTTTCCCTGGCATCATAGATGACGACGGAATGGCCTTTCACGGCCAGTCGATGGGCGGCGGCAAGGCCGGCCGGTCCGGCGCCGACGACGGCGATCGTCTTGCCTGATGCTTCGGCCCTGGCGTAGAACTGCCTGCCGGCCTGCATGGCGGTATCGGTCGCATAACGCTGCAGGCGGCCGATCTCGACAGGGCGTTCTTCGGCCGTGTTGCGCACACAGGCCTGTTCGCACAGCTCTTCGGTGGGACAGACGCGGGCGCACATGCCGCCGAGGATGTTCTGGTCGAAGATCGTCTTGGCCGAGCCGATCGGATTGCCGGTCGAAATCTGGCGGATGAACAGCGGAATGTCGATCGAGGTGGGACAGGCCGTCATGCACGGCGCGTCATAACAGAAATAACAGCGGTCGGCGGCGACCAGCGCCTCGTGATTGTCGAGGCGCGGATGAAGATCGGAAAAATTAGCCTCATACTCGGCGGGCGAAAGCCGGCCGGCATGAATCCCAGTTTCCAGTCGTTCCATTGAAGTTCCCTCATTATTGGTAAACGGCCTGTGAGGGAAGCGTAACTCAGGTTTAAAAATTTATCAAACGGTAAAATTTTGACGGACTTGCCTTCGACGCATCGAGGCAAGTATCTGTTTTATCGCCTTAATTTATGCACGTGCCTATCGGTAAAATGATTGCGCGGGCGGCGGCAGAAGCACATCCGAAAAAAGATTCAAAAAAGTCGAATATTTTTGTCGGTGGAGGGAACCAATGTCGGAGGTCGTCGTTATTGCGATATCCGGATGGTGATCGCATCGACCCAACATGCGCGCCCCCAACCCACTATCCGGACGTACTCACGGTCCCCTCCCGGTGAGTGAAGACAGCCGGTGCGCCGCCCTCGCACCGGCTGTTTTTCCGTTCGGCAGTCCCGTTTCCTGGAGCATGTCGCGCAAAAGTGTGCAGCGGTTTTGCGGCAACGAGATGCGTAAAAACAAAGAGCTAAAGCGCGTCGCATGATCAAATTTGACGCGACGCGCTTTAGGCGTCAGGCTTTCACACGCGCTTGAAGATTTCGAATTCGGTTTCCGGAATAGTCAGACGATATTCGATGCGGCCGGGAACGAGATTGAGCTCCGCCTTGCCGTTGACCGACGAGGGCACGACACGCTCGAGCACGGTGCGGCCGAAGCTGTTGTCGCTGAATTCGTGGACTTCCGCCTGGTTCTGCAGCACCTCGGCCCAGGTGACTTCAATCGCCTTCCTGTCGCCGATCATGGCGTCGCGGCAATTCAAGGTGATCGAGGCGGCGCCACCGGATATCGCGCCATAGGAGGCGGAGTTAACGATGAGTTCGTGGAGGGCGAGCCCGAGATGCACGGCGGCATTCGGTGTCAGATGGGCATTGATGCCGTAGATCGGCATGGAGCCGGCCGTTTCCGGCCAGTAGGGAGCGAATTGCTTTTCGGCTAGTTCGAAGAGATAGGCACCGCGCCAGCTTGAATCGGTGATCAGATCCTGCGAGTTGGACAGCGATTGCAGCCGTCCGCGGAATTTGAGCAGGAAGCTGTCGAGGGAGAGCGTGTTGCGCGCCGTCTGCGTGGCGATGCCCTGGATGATGGCGAGAAGGTTCTTGGAGCGGTGCGAAAGTTCGCGCAACAGCGATTTCAGGACTTTTTCACGATGCCGGCTTTCGGTGACTTCCGCCATCACCGACAGAAGTCCATGGGTGCCGCGTTTGCCGGTGCGCTGGATCTTCAACTCATAGGTGCGCATTTCGCCGTCGACGTCGATTTCGACCTCGGCATTGTTGGGCATACCGGTTTCCAGCACCTTGTATTTCAGCGCCGTCAGATACCGGCCGTGCGCGTCGCCGAACAGGGCAGCATCACCGTCGCCGGGCGTGAAAAGTGCAGCGAAATGAGGCGGCAGATTTTCGGCATAGAAGATTGCCAGCCGGGCATCCTGGCAGAGGATTGAAATCCCGGCGCTGCCGAGCGCGCGCTCCATCATTGCGGCTTTGCCCTCGAAGGTAAAAGGCATGCCGGACAATGGTTCAGTCGTACTCACTCGGCCGCCTTTCCTTGTGACATCTTGAACGTTGCTGAAGGAAGCGCCCATAGAGACGCCGCCCGTCAACTTTAGAACAAAGCGCTGCAAAAACCGTTAAAGCAGCGGAGCGTCCCGGTAGCACCGGAACGTCTGCTTTGGCGATTTGGTTCCGAAGGCCGGAAAATTGCGTCTCAGGCGGCCACTCTGGTCGATTCGTTGAAGAAAAGAGCTTGGCTGATCAACGCCTTGACCATGTCTGGGTTGAACGGCTTGGTAACAAGGAAAGTCGGTTCCGGGCGCTCGCCGGTCAGAAGCCTTTCCGGGAAGGCGGTAATGAAGATCACCGGCACGCTCGAGGTCTTGAGAATGTCGTTGACGGCGTCGATGCCGGAGCTGCCGTCGGCCAGTTGGATGTCGGCCAGCACCATGCTCGGTTTGGTCTTGTTGTAGAGCGCCACTGCCTCGGCATGGGTGCGGGCAATGCCGGTGACGCGATGGCCGAGGCTTTCGACCATTTGCTCGATATCCATGGCGATCAGCGGTTCGTCCTCGATGATCATGATGTCGGTCGCGACCTGACGGGAAATCTCCTGCGAGGCCATGTCGAGCAGACGCATGACGTCCTGTTCGTCGAGTTCCAGGATTTCGCCGATCTCGGCGACGCGGAAATTCTCCACGGAGGCAAGCAGGAAGGCCTGTCTGGCGCCCGGCGAAACCTTGGATAGGTTCAGGGTGGCGCGCTGTTCCCAGGCATAGGGCGAAGTCGGCTCTGGAATCTGGACGGCGGTGGAACCAAACAATTGTGTAAACAGTTTGTAGAGTGCCACCCGGTCATTCGCCGTATCCGGGAAAATGGTGAGATCGGCGATGATAGCTTCGAGGACGGCGGCGACATAAGCGTCGCCCGAAGTCTGAGTGCCGGTAAGGGCGCGGGAATAGCGGCGCAGATAAGGCAGGTGCGGCGCAATTCGAGTGGAAAGTGTCATTAAGGGCTCCCGTATGCAGGCCGGTCATTGGCTCCAATGACCGATTAACGCCGCCTTGATAAAAAAGTTCCGGAACGGCAGGAACTTTTTTGTCGCGCCGCATTATCAAGCCGACGAAGAAAGGGCGTAGCGTTTTGACCCATCCAGCAAAATATGCCAGCGACATCGACAAGCGAAGGCTCGGTGTCGATGGTTGAAATCGCGATCAGCCCCGTGCGCGCCCCAACAGACAACCGGCGAGAAGACGAATTGATGACGACACGCAAGAAAGATGCAGCCGATCAGCGCAAGCTGGAGCTGCGGGCAAGCGATATCCTGGACCCGAACAATCAGATCGGCGTCAGGCTACGGTCGCTCTATGCCTCCGCGCAGGAGGAGGCGATTCCCGATCGTTTCCTCGACCTTCTCGAAAAGCTTGACCATGCCGAAATGATGGCTTCTGCCAAGATGGCCGAATAGGATCATGCGCATGGAAGATAAAGCGCAACCCAGCTTCAAGCGGGAACTGCTGGCGGCCCTCCCAAGTCTCCGCGCCTTCGCCATTTCGCTGATCGGGCGGCATGATCGTGCCGATGATCTCGTCCAGGACACCATCATGAAGGCCTGGGCCAAGCAGGATCATTTCGAGATGGGCACCAATATGAAGGCTTGGCTCTTCACGATCCTGCGTAACGAACTCTATAGCCAGATGCGCAAGAGCGGCCGCGAGATCCAAGACAGCGACGGGCTGTTCACGGAATCGATGGCGATGCACCCCTCGCAATACGGCGCCCTCGATCTGCAGGACTTCAAGAAGGCGCTCGACCAGCTGCCGCCGGATCAGCGCGAGGCGATCATCCTCGTCGGTGCCTCGGGTTTTTCCTACGAGGAAGCGGCCGAAATCTGCGGCTGCGCCGTCGGCACCATCAAGAGCCGCGTCAACCGCGCCCGCCAGCGGCTGCAGGAATTGCTGCAGATTTCAGGCGAAGCCGATTTCGGCCCGGATGCTACCTCTGCACCGCTGACGTCGAAGGCGTTTGCGTTTTGAGCAAGCCGGTTGCCCTGTTAGGCTCCGGCTTTTCTGGCGTTGTCGGTTGCCGAGCAGAACGAGCATCTGCTTGGCCGACGCCATCAGGGCACTCCCTCTCCAACTAATTCCTGTGCTCGTCACAGGAATCCAGCGCGCCCAAGTCCTTGGGCGCGAAAGACTTTTTTCGGTGATCAATTCATTCACGGCGCGGACGCTCCGTGGCTGGATCCCTGTTACGAGCACAGGAATGAGGGAGGATGGGCTGACCGTCCTTGCCTATTTTTTCACTGGCGCACGAGGAGGAGTACCGGCGTTCATGAGCAGTTCTCCACGAACTGTTAAACCGCATACAACGTGGCATAGCCAATACCCACTCGAGATAAAACTCTCCCGAGGGGCTGGCAATCGGAGTGTAGAGCAGCTATCCGGCTCTGGCCTGCCCCAGACTCCTCCGGCTTGATGCTCAACGGCCGACGCATGAGTGGACTTCGCGCGCCGCTCCGGACAGCAGGAAACTGAAGGCTGGAGAGATGGGATGAACCGTTAAAGCATCCATCCCATACCAATTGAGTGGTCTTCTCCCTGGTTTTGGCAAAGGGGTCAGGGTGGACGCCTTGTCCCAGCCGTCAATCCTCCCGCTTCGTCCCCACCAGATTGGCCGCGACGATGGCCGCCAGTACGCCGGCGGTCAGGAGCGGCTGGGCGCGGATTAGGCCGAGGCCGACTGCTGCCATCGATTCCAGTGCGGCGCGGCGCTCGCGGGCGCGACGCTTTTCCCGGGTATTGATAACCGCCATCACCACTAGCGCAATGATGGCGATCAGCAGTGCGCAGGCGGCGAGAAAGAGAACCGCGCCTAACGCGCCGTAGATGCCGGCGAGCCAGATGGCGCCGGCGGTCACAGCCAGCGCATAGGCGGTGAGGAGAAAAAGCGCGGCGAGCGCGACGATGATGCTATTGCGCTTGGCGCGTGCAACGGTTCGGTGCACGCTTGCGCCCGTCACGAGACTGAGGATCGACAGCATTGCGCTTCCTCAGCGGCGGGCTAGGAAGGCGATGGCGAGGCCGAAAGCGGCTGCCGCACCGAGGGTTGCCAGCGGATGTTTGCGCACGGTGTCGCGCATTTCGGTCGTGCCGCGCTCATAGCCGTGCTGCAATTCGCGTAAGAGATCCTCGCTGCGGCTGAGCAGTTCCTCATAACCGGCGCCAGCCTGGCTGCGGATTTTCTCGCTCTGGTGACGTGAATTCTTGCCGACCAGGCGCGTCAGTTCCGCGAGTTCGTCGCGCAGCGCCTCGACCTGCTCCTCGATGCCGGATTCCAGATTGTGAAAGGTGCCGTTGCGGCGGCTGCGGCCGGACTGGAAGATAGAATAGCTCATGGCTGTCTCCATTGGCTGGGGCGCGCGCAAGCCCGCCTATTTCGCACTGGGGTCACCACCGTCCGTTGCATGAAAGATATCGCGCGGCATTGACCCAAATCACTGCCGAAAAACGTCCCGGGCGGGCAAAAGTTCCGCCGCGCGGGCGGTCAGCGCTGGGAAACGGCGCTGTGGGCGAGTATGAAGGGCGTGCCGTCGGCCGGCACCTGGTTGATTCGTAGCGCGCAGCCAAATACCGAGAGCATGTTCTCGTCCCTCAAAACGTCACCGATGCCGCCGGCAACGGCGAGGCGGCCGGATTTCATCAGCACGATGCGGTCGGCGAAGAGCGCTGTCAGGTTGAGATCATGCATGACGGCGATGACGCCGCCGCCGCGTTCGCAGAAATTGCGGGCAAGCGTCATGATCGTTAGCTGGTGGCTGATGTCGAGACTTGAGACCGGCTCGTCGAGCAGCAGCCAGCAAGGTTTGCCGTCGACGACAGGCTCGGCGATCTGGCAGAGCACGCGGGCAAGCTGAACGCGCTGCTGCTCGCCGCCGGATAGTTCTTGATAAAAACGGCCTTCGAAGCCGGTCAAGTCGACTGATGCAAGTGCGGCGGCTGCCGTCTGCTCGGCCTTGTCGGGATTGAGGTTGATGCCCGATGTGAGGCCCATGCGGACGATCTCGCGCACGGTGAAGGGAAAGGAGATGGTGCTTGCCTGCGGCAGCACACCGCGAATGGCGGCAAGCTGCCAGGGTTTCAGCTCCTTCACCTCGTCGCCGCCGATGCGCACCGAGCCACCATAGGTAAGCTCGCCCGATATGGCTTTCATCGTCGTCGTCTTGCCGGACCCGTTCGGCCCGGCGATCGCCGTCAGCTCGCCGGCCTTGGCCGTAAAAGTGACGTCGCTGATGATGGTCTTGCCGGAAAGGCGCACGGAGAGGCCGGACACTTCGATCATCTCGTCACTCACGACAGCGCTCACAGGGCAAGGCGCGAACGCTGCCTCAGCAGAATCCACAGGAAGAACGGCCCGCCGACTGCCGCGGTGATGATGCCGATCGGCAGCTCGGCCGGGGCGACCAAGGTGCGCGCCAGGACATCGGCGAAAATCAGCAGAGAGCCACCGAGCAGAGCTGCGGCCGGCAGCAGGAAACGATGGTCCGGGCCGATCGCCATACGCAGGATATGCGGCACGACGATGCCGACGAAACCGATGCCGCCGCTGGCGGCGACGGACGCACCGGTCGCTGCGGCGACGCCGACGACAGCGACATTCTTCAGCCGCTGCACCGGCACGCCCATATGAAAGGCGGCGGCCTCGCCGAGCGTGATGGCATTGAGGCCGCGAGCCATGAAGGGCAGGGCGGTGAAAGACAACAGGATGATCGGCACGGCGGCGGCGATCTTCGTCCATGTGGCGCCGGCCAGCGATCCCATGCTCCAGAATGTCAGGTCGCGCAGCTGCTGGTCGTTGGCCAGGTAGATCAGCAGGCCGGTGAGGGCGAGCGTGAGCGCGCCGAGCGCGATGCCGGCCAGCAGCATCGTCGCCACCGAGGTCTGGCCGTGACGTGTAGCGATCCTGTAGAGCAGCAGCGTCGTGAAGAGACCGCCGCCAAAGGCGGCCGCCGGCAGGGCATAGATGCCGAGAAGTGCCTGAAGCGGCGCTGCAAGGCTGCCGCCGAGCACGATCATGGTGACCGCACCGAGGCTTGCGCCTGAAGAGACGCCGACGAGGCCGGGATCGGCTAGCGGATTGCGGAACAGCCCCTGCATCACCGTGCCGGAAACGGCCAGCGAGGCGCCGATCAGGAAGCCGAGGATCGCTCTTGGCAGACGGATGTCGAAGATGATGATCCGGTCACGTGTGCTCAGTGCTGCCTCGGAACCGGCCATGTTGCCGACAACGTCGAGGATCGAGGCATCCGAGGCGCCCGTCGTTACCGAAAACAGCATCGAGAAGACCGAGCCGATAACGAGCAACACGATGACCAAAGAGGAGAGCCTCGTTCTGTCGCCCGCCTGCCGGTTTGCGCTGACCTCCGCCATCGGCAGTGGTCGCCTTTGTTCCATCATGGCTTGCGGCAGCGCCATGATCAGCCCCCGTAGATCGCCGCGTTGAGCTCACGCGCGGCGGCTGCGGTGCGCGGGCCGAAGCCGAGCAGGTAGATGCCGTCCATGCGGATGATCGCCTTCTTCTCGCCAGCCGGCGTCAACGCGATCGCCGGCTGAGCCAGCAAGTCCTCGTTCGTGGTGCCGGCGCCATCGCCGCGGTTCATCATCAGGATGATGTCGGGCTTGGCTTCGATGATCGCTTCGTCCGTCAGCGGCTTGTAACCTGGGAATGCGCCGATGGCGTTGATGGCGCCGGCGAGCTTGACGATGCCATCGGCCGCCGTGCCGGTGCCCGATGCCATGATCCGGCCGTTCTGGGCGCTGAGGATGAAGAGAACGCGCTTGCGTTCGGCCTCCGGGCGCTTTTCGGCCTCAGTGATCGCCGCATCGAGATCAGCCGCTACATTTTCCTCAAGCGTCTTCGCCTTTTCGGGCACGTTAAGCAGCGCGCCGACGCGATCGATCTTGGCGATGATGCCATCGCGGGTAAAAGGGCTCGGCACGGTCTCGAAGGGCACGCTGGCATTTTTCAGGACGGCCAGCGCCTCCTTCGGGCCTGACCCCTCGACGGCGATGATCGCCGTCGGGTTCATGGCAAGGATGCCTTCAGGCGAGAGCGCCCGCATGTAACCGACGTTGGGCAGCTTCAGCGCCGCCTCCGGATAGGTGCTCGTCGTGTCGCGGGCGATCAACCGGCTTTCCTCGCCGAGCGCATAGACGATCTCGGTGATATCGCCGCCGACGGAAACCAGGCGCGAGGTGTCGAGCTTCTTTTCCTCGGCGTGGGCGGGGCGGACGAAGGCGAGGCCTTTGAGCGCCGGTGCCGACGGGATCAGCGGCAGTGCCATGACGGCCGCCGTCAGGGCCAATTGCCAAGGGCGGATCCGGCGCAGATTGTTACGCATCGTCATCGTTGCAATCCTTTATGCGGCGACACTTGCTGCCCGCGGCAGGTTTTCCATGATCTCGCGCCACTCGGCGCGTTCGTCGGATCCTTCCTTCCGTTTGCCGAAGAACTGGATGATCATCTCGCCTTGCATATTGTAAGCCTCAAGCGAGGTGACGTGGCCGTCCTTGGTCGGCTTGCGCACCGCCCAAGTCTCGGCGATGTGATCCTGGCGCAGATGCAGATGGAAGGTCGGGTCCATGATATTGATCCATGGGCCCATGGCCTGAACGTTGAAGATCGGGCCGGAATGGATCTGGACGATGCCGTCATTGGCGACGAAGCACATGATCGGCAGGCCGGATTTCACCGAGGCATGCATCATCTCCGCGGTCGCGCTGTTATCGAGCTTCCAGGCATAGTCGTCGCCGACGCTGCGCACGGCCGCCTGGCGGCCGATCTTCAGGCGCTTCAACATGCCGAAGAACTCGTGCGTGTCAGTGAGCCTGCTCCAGTTGTCGCGCAGCTCGTCGCGGCTGACGTCGGCGGTTTCATCGACGGTCTCTGAGGTCTCGGCCTCGACGAAGTCCTGCGACTGGTCTTCCAGCTTCAACGCGGCGACCAGCGCGTGATAGGCCTCGACATTCGAATTGGGGCGCAGGTGCACCTTGTGCACGGCGTTGCCCGCCTTGTCGAAATATTGCAGGCTAAGGCGCAGCTGATCGCCATCCTTCTTCGATACGGCGAAGCCATGTTCCCAGCGGCTCGGGAAGATGCGCAGGTCGATATTCTCGCCGAGAACGATTGCGGCCTGTATGCCGCTTTTGATGTTTTCGAAGACGCCGATCTTTTCGTGCACGGCACTTTCGTTGCGCGACAGCGCCATCACTTCGCCGAGGCTCGCGACGCGTTCGAGAAATTTCAGCGCACTGCCATCGATGCGGGTGACGCTGATGCCGGTTTCGGCGGCGACGAGGGCCGCCTCGGAAATCTTCAGCTGGGCGGCGATATCGCGCTCGCGCATCTTCGGATTTTTGGCGCGAAACGCCCGGATTTCGGCTGGCGCCGGTCTTGTCTGTTCGGTCATGTCTTACCTACTATTGGCCTTACTTATTGAGAATGAGCTTGCCCTGACGGGTGATCTTCAGGCGATAGGTCACGCCCTCGTGTCTGATCATGATCTCGTTCGTGCCGCGGAAAAGATCTGCGCTTTCGAGGATCCGGTGCTGCGCCGCGGGCTCGCTCGGCAGCGGCACGTGCTTAAAGTTATCTGGCTTTTCAACCATCATTTCGGTTGGCAATTCCGTGAGGCCGGGGATCTGAGGCCCGGTTGCGATGACATTTATCTTGACTTTCTTACTCATAGTTTTTTAAAGACGCAATAGGATACTATTACGGTCAAGTTTTCGAAATTGCTGATAGGAGCTGCCTGCGGGCGGCTCGGGCCGATGACGGAGAAGGTTTTATGACAGGTAGGTTTGCGGCTGTTGCAGCCGGCATGGCGATGGCGATTTCAAGCGTATGTCAGGCGCAGGAGGCGGCACCGGCATCTTCCCTCGATGTCGAACTCAATGCGCTCGCGCCCTCGCAAAAGGGCTGCATGATGACCTTCGTGGCGCTGAATCAGTTGCCCGCCGCCATCAACAAGGTCTCCTTCGAGCTAGCCTTCTTCAACGACAAGAATGCCGTCGACCGCATCACCGTGCTCGATTTCCGCGATCTGCCGCAGGGCAAGAAGCGCGTGCGCCAGTTCGATATGCCGAATGTCAAATGCGAGAGCGTGACCCGCATCCTGATCAACGACACGCCAGTCTGCGACGGGCCGGCTGCGGGCGAATGCATGAAGGGTCTCGTCACCCGCTCGCAGATTTCGGTTCCCTTCGAGGGCTAAGATAACGCCGGGGATGATCTCCGGCGGACATGTTTCAGGCTGTCTAAGGCGTACACAATGGCGATTTCAGCGAAGTCCAGATCGAGACAGGTGCTCATCGGGGAGGCGGACGCCGATAGTAGCCTGAACGACAATATGCCCGGCATGCATCCTGGCCATGAGCTTTCCGAACTGCGCAATGCGCAGCTGCAGCCAGCCGGCGAAACGGTGATCCACTACACGCGTTTTGCGCAGATATCCTCCTTTCCCGACCATCCGGAAACCGCACCGGTCGCTCCGCTCTCCGCGCCGCCGATGGATGCGGCGGTGGAAAAGCAGGATGACGAGAAGAAGCCGGTGCGACGGCGGCTGACGCTGACCTGCATCTGCTCCCTGATCTTCCATGTAAGTTTGGTGGTCGCTCTTGCCTTGGTCATGCCGCAGCCACCGACCGAAGTGATTGAAGACGCCGGGGAGGCCGTCAGCGTCATCGTGTATGGCGACTCCGATGTCGATCAGACTTCGGCAGGTGATCCAGAGCTGGAATTGAAGCCAGATGAAATTGCCGCGGAGGAAGTCAAGCCGGAGACGGTTCAATCGACGACTGAGACTGACGAACTTCAGCCGACAGAGATGCAGCCCGAGCAGGCACAACCAGTTAAGATCGAGTCTGCAGAAGCGATTCAGCCTGCTCAAGAAGTAACGCGTGTTTCGCCTGAGTCAGCTGTGGCTGCGGAGCCGGAGATTCTTGTTTCTCAGAATCCCGCCGACACTTTCGTCGCTCAGCCCATGGCAACGGTGGTGCCGGAACAGCCGGTGCCCGATATCTTGCCGACTGCGGCACCAGAACAGACGGCGGTTGCGGTGCCGCCAACTGAAGTTCGACCAGAGGAAGTGAAGCCCGTCAAGACTGCCGAAGTTTCTCCCGAACCCGAAGAAAAGCCGGAGCCGAAACCCAAGAAGGTCGAAAAGCCGAAGCCGGATGAAAAAAAGCCGTCTCGGAAAAAGGCGGAGCCTACAGGTGGAAAAAACGGCACGGACCGGCGGGATTCGGATAGAGGCGTAACGACTGGTCAGGACGCGCCTGAATTTAATGGCATGTCAACGACATCAGGCAGAGGTGATGGCGTTGGAAGCGCCGCTGTAGCCAATTATCCTGGCAAAGTGCAGAAGCGTATTCGCCGCGCAGTTCGAGTGCCTGACGAATACAAGAGGATGGGCGAGGCGATTTCGGTGCGTCTCAGATTGACGATCGATGGAACCGGCAGGTTGTCGTCAGTCTCCGTCGCCGGCAGCTCGGGTATTCCAGATTTGGACAAGGCTGCTCTCGATGGTGTGCGCCGCGCCGCGCCGTTTCCGCCGTTGCCGCCTGAGTGGGGTAAGGCCAGTTGGAGCTTTATCCAGGAGGTTCAGGTCACCTCGCGATAAATATGATAAAAATAATCAACTTTATACTTTACTCCAAAAATCAAGTTTAATAAGGTCCACCCGCACACGCAGGAATCGTGTGACGATCAACGAGTGAACTGGGGGGTATATGGCTCGCAAGGGCAAGAAGGGATCGAACCGGGAGGTCCGCGACGTCGCGGGCGAGGGCGTTGCTCAGGCGTCCGCCGGGCGTTCCAAACTGGATGGCCGCAGTTTCCTCTATGTCGGCGGGCGTGATTGCCAGGTGGCGCATCTTCGCCAGATCGCCAGCAATTTTGGCGCCGAACTCCTTCATCATGACGGCGGCCTGCGCGAAGCGGTGTCCCGAATCGATACCGTGCTGCCTTCGGTCGACTGCGTCTTCTGCCCGATCGACTGTATCAGCCACGATGCCTGCCTGCGCGTGAAGACCGGCTGCAAAAAGTTCGGCAAGGCCTTTATCCCGCTGCGCAACGGCAGCAAGTCCAGCCTTGAGCGTGCGCTGCAGACGATGAACGAGCGAGACAATTCCCGATGAGCGATCAGCGTCCCGACGGCTTCACCATGATCGGCCTGCACAAGCTTGCCGCGCAGACGGGCGAGGGCCTCGTGCCCGAGCTCCACGAACTTTTCCGGCAGCATGCCGAACGCCAGGAGATCTACCAGAATGTGGCGCTGTTCCCGACCTGGGAAGCGCGCATGCCCGGAGAAGCGGCGACGAGGCCGCTTGGCCCGGCGGCGGCACACGGCGATAATGTTGTCGCCTTTCCCTCGTATGCGGCAAGGGCCGGCAAGAGGAAGGCGTAAGGAGATCGCATGTATATCGCAATGAACCGCTTCAAGGTCACAGCCGGGAACGAAGGTGATTTCGAGACAGTCTGGCGCAATCGCGATTCCAGCCTGGCCAAGGTACCCGGTTTCGTCGAATTCCGCCTGCTGCGCGGCAAGGCCAGCGAAGAGGGGGGCTATACGCTCTATTCCTCGCACACGGTCTGGACGAGCGAAGCGGATTTCCAGAACTGGACGAAGTCCGAGAATTTTCGCGCGGCGCACCGCAATGCCGGCGACCGCAAGGCCATGTACAAGGGCCCGCCTGTTTTCGAAGGTTTCAACGTCGTCGAGGGCATATAACGGGGTTCGAGCGATTTTGCAGGGGAAGGCGAGGCATTCCTCACCCTCCCTCATTCCTGTGCTTGTCACAGGAATCCAGCCACGACGCGTCCGCGCCGTGAATGATATAGGACCTGAATTGGGTCTCCCGCGCCCAAAGACTTGGGCGCACTGGATTCCTGTGACAAGCACAGGAATCAGGGAGGAGAGGTAGGGCTTCCCGACAGCCGCCAAATTTGCGGATGGCTACTCTGATGTGGCCCATCCTCAGAACCGGGAAGTCAAGCTTCCCAACTTCCTCAACGCCGTTCGCGCAAGACGGCGCCGGCGGCAACGGCCAGCCACCCCAGCATCATCGCCCAGCCACCGGTCGGGGCGGCATAGGAGAAGAGGCCGGCGCCGGTGAAACGCAGGGTCATGAGGTCGCCGGCAAAGAGCAGCGTTCCGACAATCATGAGCAAACCGGCCAGCCAGGCGGTTTTGAGCTTGGCGGTGCCAAGAGCCAATGCCAGCAGCGCAGGAGCATGCGCGAGGCACATGGCGGATGCGGATGCCGCCAGGTTGGCTTCGCCGCCGCCATGGGCGGCAAGTGCAGCAAGAGCCACGCCGGCGACGCCGAACAGGCCGGCAAAAAGATAGAGCACTGGCTCCAGGCGCGCATTCAGGCTCATGGTCATTCCTTGTTCTGCATGTGATAGGCGAGCCGCTCCACCGGCGCCCAGATGAGGTCGCGCAGCGCCTGGCTTGATATCGTCTCGTCGAGAGCGCGGCGGAAGCAAAGCAGCCACTCGTCGCGCTCGACGGGGCCGATCTCGGCGACGAAATGGCGACTGCGCAGGCGTGGATGGCCGCGCTTGTCGGTATAGAGCGGCGGGCCGCCGAGATAGCCGCTCATATATTCGTAGAATTTCTCTTCGCTGCCGTGAAGGCTCGGCGGGTGCACGGCGCGGACGTTGCCTGCCTCCGGCAGCTTGTCCATCAGTTCGTAGAAACGGTGCGTCAGCGCCCGCACCACGGGATCGCCGCCGATCGCTTCATATAGGGTGGTGACCTTCTCCGTCACGAAACCATCCCAAATGTCATTCCCCACACAATCTCTTTCATGCACCGGGGGTAAAATGATCGCAACTGTCATCAAGCTGCCGCGGCATTTTGCACATAATGCCTATAGCACAGGGGTTTCGACCGATTCTCCTTGACAAAACCGTCCGGACGGTATCTTTTAATCGCATGTCGAACGCTCACCATCGCAAGAAGCAACCCGTCCTTGTGCGCCAGCAGTTGCTGGATGTCGCGGCGCGCCTTGCTGCCAGCGAAGGCATGGCCGCCGTCACGCTCGATGCGGTGTCCGCCGCCTCCAGCGTCAGCAAGGGCGGGCTGCTGCATCACTTCCCGACGAAGAATGCGCTGCTTGATGCCCTGTTCGAGAGCCTGCTTGAAAAGTTCGACGCCGATATAGAGGAACTGATGCGCGGCGATCCGCTGCCGCAGGGCCGCTTCACCCGCGCCTATGTGAGGGCCGTATCCGGTCTCAGGGATCGTCCCGAGGATTCCAGGAGTTGGACGCAGGTGACGATCGCGCTTCTTGCCGAACCCCGGCTACGCCTTCGCTGGCGCCGATGGGTGCAGGCGCGGGCGGAGGAATATGTGGGCACCGATTCTTCCCTCGACGCACAGCTCGTGCGTTTCGCCGCCGATGGGCTGTGGTTTGCGGATACGCTGGAAAGCCATGATATCGACGGCGTTCTGAGACGGGATCTCATCGATCGCCTTATCGAACTGACCGGGAAATAATCCGAAGGAATTTCGCCATGAGCCAAACCGCCGTCTACGGGCTGTTGTTTGCTGCCATCGTGCTCGAGGTCATCGGCACGACCGCGCTGCAGCTGTCGCAGCAGTTTACCCGAATCGGGCCGACGGCGCTCGTCGTCGCCTGTTATGCGGCCGCCTTCTATTGCCTGTCGCTGACGCTGAAAAGCATCCCCGTCGGCATCGCCTATGCGATTTGGAGCGCTTTGGGAATCGTGCTGATTTCCTCGGTCGGTCTGGTATTCTTCAAGCAGCGTCTTGATCTGCCGGCGATCGTCGGGCTTGGACTGATCATTTCAGGGGTGGTCGTCGTCAATCTCTTTTCCAAATCCGTTTCCCATTGATATTGCTGTGATATTGCGTGCAGCATTACCAGAATCCCACCGATAAATTTTCCCCTTTGTCAAATTCCTGACAAAGGTCTATGTGTTGCTGAGACGTGGAGGAGACGAGGCGCAGCCAGCGCTGTTTTCCAAAGCGCTTTGAATCCCGCCTTCCCGCCTATCGATACTTCCAGTTTCTGCAGGAGCACATCATGGCCATTCGCACCGTCGTCTGGGGAGAGAATATCCACGAGACTACCAATGCAATCGTCCGGGGGATCTATCCCGAGGGCATGCACACGACGATCGCCAATGCGCTGAACACCGATCCCGGCATTTCGGCGACGACGGCGACGCTGCAGGAGCCGGAACACGGGTTGAGTGAAGCCCGGCTTGCCGAAACCGACGTGCTGACCTGGTGGGGCCATAAGGATCACGGCGCTGTCTCCGATGTCGTCGTCGAGCGCGTCGCCAAGCGCGTCTGGGAAGGCATGGGCCTGCTTGTGCTGCATTCGGGCCATTTCTCGAAAATCTTCAAACGGCTGATGGGCACGCCCTGCGCGCTGAAATGGCGCGAGGCGGGCGAGCGTGAGCGGCTGTGGACGATCAATCCGCGCCATCCGATCGCCGCCGGCATCGGCGAGCATTTCGAGCTCGAGAACGAGGAGATGTATGGCGAGCAGTTCTCGGTGCCGGAGCCGCTCGAAACGGTGTTCATTTCCTGGTTCCAGGGCGGCGAAGTGTTCCGCTCCGGCCTGACCTGGCGGCGCGGCGCCGGCAACATCTTCTACTTCCGGCCCGGCCACGAGACCTATCCGACCTATCACGACGCCACCATCCAGAAGGTGCTGATCAACGGCGTCAAATGGGCGTACAACCCGCAAGGGTCGTTGACTGGAATTACCGACGCCCCAAATGTGCCGGTAGAAAGGGCCCTGGAGCCGATCGTCGAACGCGGCCCGAAACTGCATCAGGCCGGCGAAGCCGGTTACCGCTGAGGAGCATCCATGCGACTACTCGTTCTTGGCACCGGAGTGATGGCGAAAAACCAGCTTGCCCGCTTCTCTCTCATCGACGGCGTGACGGTGGTCGGCGCCGTCGACACCGATCCCGAACGGCTTTCCGCCTTCGCCGACAAGTTCAATATCGAAAAACGGTTTCTTTCACTGGACGAGGCGATCGCCTGGGGTGAATTCGATGCGGCGACGAATGTCACGCCCGACCGGATCCACCACCCGACGACCATGGCGCTGATTGCTGCCGGCAAACATGTATTCTGCGAAAAGCCGCTGGCGGAGAACTATGCGAAGGCGCTGGAGATGACGGAGGCGGCGGAAAAGGCCGGCGTCATCAACATGGTGAACCTGACCTATCGCAATGTCGCGCCGTTGCAGCGCGCCCGCGAGATGGTGCTATCAGGCGAGCTCGGCACGATCAGGCATGTGGAAGCCTCCTATCTGCAGAGCTGGCTCGTGTCGCGTGCCTGGGGCGATTGGCGCACGGAATCGACCTGGCTGTGGCGGCTTTCCACCGGCCACGGCTCGAACGGCGTGCTTGGCGATGTCGGCATCCATATCCTCGATTTCGCCGCCTATGGCGCAGCGACCGACATCGACCACGTCTTTGCACGATTGAAGACCTTCAATAAGGCGCCGGGCGGACAGATCGGCGAATATATGCTGGATGCCAATGACAGCTTCACCATGTCGGTCGATTTCGCCAATGGTGCACTCGGCGTCATCCACGCCAGCCGCTGGGCGACAGGTCATCTGAACGAGCTGAAGTTGCGCATCTACGGCGAAAAAGGCAGCCTTGAGGTCATCCACCGCCCCAGCGGTTCGGAACTGCATGGCTGCCTTGGGGAGGGTGTCGAAACCGCCACCTGGACGCAGATCGAGGTTGAACCGGTGGCGACCAACTACGAGCGTTTTGCCGAGGCCGTGGCAACCGGTGTCCAGCCGGACCCGAACTTCCGCCACGCCGCCAACCTGCAGAAGGTGCTGGATCTCGCCATGGTGACCGAGCGCGAGCGGCGCGAGCTGAAGGTCTGATTTGCCTTAGGATGAGGTGCAACGGGGCAAGGACAAGCGGGATGAAAAGCCTTCTGACAAGCTGGCCGCTTTGGGCGCTTCTTTCCGCGGGGTTTGCAGCGCTCACGGCGATTTTCGCCAAGGTCGGCGTCGAGAACGTCAATTCCGACTTCGCGACCTTCATTCGCACCATCGTTATCCTGCTGGCGGCGGGAATGATGGTCTCCATCACTGGCAGGAACCGTCTTCGGTGTCGAGCAGGAGCTGGCTCTTCCTGGTGCTCTCCGGCCTTGCCACCGGCGCATCCTGGATTTGCTATTTCCGGGCTCTGAAGCTCGGGGATGCTGCGCGGGTCGCCCCGATCGACAAGCTATCCGTCGTCTTCGTGGCCGTCTTCGCGGTGCTCTTCCTGGGTGAACGCCTGACGCTTCCCAACTGGCTCGGCGTTATCATGATCGCCGGCGGCGCCGTGCTCGTCGCTTACAGGGCATGAACCGGCGACAAGCATTAATGCGTTTCCGCAATCTCACGAAAAAGGGCCCCGCCGAGGCGGGGCCGGAAGTTGCCGAGCCGCAGCAGGCGGCTTCGGTTGCTTGATTATTCTATCACCTGAACCACACGGTGGGTGCGCGGCTCGACGATCACATGGCGATCATTGATGACGGTGTAGGCATATTTCGGATTGTCGGGCACCGGCGTCACGACGACATCAGCCGGAAGCGGCTTGCCGACGACGATGGGCTCCTGGACCACCACCGAGGCGGTCGGGGCAGGCTGCTGCTGGACATAGGTGACGACCTCGCGCGGCGGCGGATCGACAACGGCACCGGCGACACCGCCGGCCACGCCGCCAATGGCAGCACCCACGGGGCCACCGACGATCGCGCCGGTGATGGCGCCGCCGGCTGCACCGGTCACGGCGCCATCAGCGAACGCATTGGTGGCAAAAGACGACAGCGCAAGGGCGCTGGAGACAAGTAGGATCTTGTACATTTTGCTTCTCCTTTGCTGGGGTTGCGTTTGGGTAACGACCACGCCAATCCGAGGTTCCGGCAGGAGAATCACGCTTTGGCAGGCCGGTTCACATTCTGTGAGGCGACCGAAGCATGTGGCGGTATTGGATTATTCCAGGCGCCGGCGGAAGAGCCAGGCGGCAGCGCTGAGTGTGACGCCGGCGATCAGCGCCAGCGGGATCGTCTGGTTCACAACCTCGCTCAGGGGGATATCCTTGAGGAAAACGCCTTTGACGATCACCAGGAAATAACGCAGCGGGTTGATCAGCGTCACCGGCTGCAGCCATGCCGGCATGTTCTCGATCGGCGTCGCGAAACCCGAGAGCAGCATGGCCGGGACCATGAACAGGAAGGCGCCGAGGATCGCCTGCTGCTGCGTCATCGACAGCGCCGAAATGAAGAGGCCGAGGCCGGCGACCGAGCCGAGATAGAAAACCGCGCTGCCGTAAAGCAGGAATAGCGAACCGCGGAGCGGCACCTCGAACAGGAAGACGGCGGCCAGGATATAGACGGTGATGTGGAAGAGGCCGATCATCATCGGCGGGATCAGCTTGCCGATCAGGATTTCGTGCAGGCGCAGCGGCGAGACCATCAACTGGTCGAATGTGCCGAGCTCGCGCTCGCGGGCGATCGACAAGGCCGTGACGATCAGGCCAATCAAGAGCGCGATGCTGGCGATCAGGTTCGGCACCATGAACCATTGGTAGGTGAGGTTCGGGTTGAACCAGTTGCGCGGCACCGACGAGACAATGCCGGCGCCGGCGCGTCTGCCTGCCGGTGTTTCGGCGGCAAGGGCGCCGCCGACCTGCGAGAGGTAGCCGGCGACGATCTGTGAGGCATTGGAACGGCGACCGTCGAGCACCACCTGCAGATCAACAGGCGTTCCCGCCTCGATATTGCGCGAAAAGTCCGGGCCGATCTCGATTGCCGCGATGGCCGTCTGGTTATCGATCGCCATCCTGATATCCGCCTGGCTTCCCGCCATCGCGATCCGGCGGAAGGTCGGCGAGCCGTCGATACGCTCGATCAGCTCCTGGCCCCAGTGACCGCTGTCGCGGTTGAGGATCATCACGTCGACATTGCGCACTTCGAGTGTGGCGGCATAGGAGAAGACCAGAAGCTGGACGATCGGTGGGCCGATCAGGATGGCGCGGCCCTTGGGGTCGCGCAGCACGGCGAGCAGCTCCTTGATGATGAGGGCGTAGAGCCTTGTCCATCCCATCTCAGCCGATCCTCTTCCGGGTGCTGCGGGCCGCAAGCACGAACATGACGGCTCCGATCGCCAGCATGACGGCGATTGCCTTTGCGAACATCGGCCAGATATCGCCGGCGAGAAACACTGTCTGTAGGCTGGGGATCAGGTAACGCGCCGGCACGATGAAGGTGATCCACTGGATAATCCTCGGCATGGAATTGATCTCGAACAGGAAGCCCGAGAGCAGGAAGGCCGGCAGGAAGGCTGAGATCAGCGCCAGCTGCGAGGCGAGGAACTGGTTCTTC
Source organism: Rhizobium sp. C104 (assembly GCF_022354505.1). Lineage (NCBI taxonomy): Bacteria > Pseudomonadati > Pseudomonadota > Alphaproteobacteria > Hyphomicrobiales > Rhizobiaceae > Rhizobium > Rhizobium sp. C104. Next base: position 164,193 of record NZ_CP092348.1, read on the forward strand.
GTTGCGGTCGAGATCAACAGGCCTTGCCCCAGCGCCGGGATCAGGAAGGCGGCCGAAAGCGCGTAAAGGGCGGCGACGGAGCCGCGGAACGGCACGCCGAAGAGAAAGACCGCGAGTAGCACGCAGAGCGTCATCGAGGTGAGGCCGAGCAGGAAATCAGGGCAGGATCTTGCCGGTGAGCAGTTCGACCGCTGTCACCGGCGTCGCCATCATCGCCTCCATGGTGCCGCGTTCCCATTCGCGGGCGACGACGAGCGAGGTCAGCAGCGTGCCGACGAGCGTCATGACGATGGCGATCGAGCCGGGCACGAGAAAATTGCGGCTCTTGAGCTCCGGATTGAACCAGAAGCGCTGCTCGACCGCGATGGCGGGACTACGGGAGGCGACGTCGGCCTGCCGCTGCTCTTCCCAGTTGGCGACGGCGCCCTGGGCGTAGTTCTGGACGAAATTGGCGGTGTTCGGGTCGGAACCATCAACGATCACCTGGATGGCGGGACGGTTGGCTGCAGTGTAACGCGTGGTGAAATCGGCCGGGATGACGACGATGCCGCGCACCTTGCCGAGTACGAGATCTTCCTCGAACAGTCGCCGGTCGCGGCCCATTGCAACATCGAAATAGCGCGAGGCCTGGAAGCTCGCCGACAGGTCCTGTGTCAGCGGCGTCAGTTCCTCGGTCACGAGGCCGATGCGGGTGCGGGTCGTGTCGAGCGAGACGCCGTAGCCGAAGAGAAAGAGCAGGATCAGCGGCAACACGAAGGCAATGAGGATGCTGCTCGGATCGCGGATCGCCTGGAAACTCTCCTTGCGCACGAGGGCAAAAAGACGCCGACGCCGACCGGAAGAGGCGCTCATGCGGCATCCTCCGCTTCCGATTGTTGCACCAGGGCGATGAAGGCATCCTCCATCGTCGGGTCCGGTTGCTCTCTCGTTGCCACGCGCGCCTTCAATTCATCCGGCGAGCCGAGCGCGATCGAGCGGCCGCGATAGATCAGCGAGATTCGGTCGCAATATTCCGCCTCGTCCATGAAATGCGTGGTGACGAGCACGGTGACGCCCTTTTCGACCAGTGCGTTGATATGCGTCCAGAATTCGCGGCGGGTGATCGGATCGACGCCCGATGTCGGTTCATCGAGGAAGAGAGCGCGCGGTTCGTGCATGACGGCGCAGGCAAGCGCCAGGCGCTGCTTCAGGCCAAGCGGCAGGTCCTTGGCGGGCTCGCGGGCGTGGCGGCCGAAATCGAAAATGCCGGCCATCAGCGCGATTCGTTCGCGCTTGCGCTGCCCACGCAGGCCATAGACACCAGCGAAGAATTCGAGATTCTGCATGACGGTGAGATCGCCGTAAAGCGAGAATTTCTGCGCCATGTAGCCGAGCTGGTTGCGGGCTTTTCCGGCATCGCGGCGAAGGTCGAAGCCGGCGACGCGGCCTTCGCCGCCGGTCGGCTTCAACAGGCCGCAGAGCATCTTGAAGGTGGTGGATTTGCCGGCGCCGTTCGGGCCGAGCAAGCCGAAGATCTCACCGCGGCGGATATCGAAGCTGATATCCTCGGCGGCGGTGAAATCGCCGAAGCGTTTCGTCAAGCTCTTGGCCTCGATCACCGGCCGGTCGCCCTCAGCCGTGAGCGGCTCCTGCGCCTCGGCAAGGCTGGAGCGGCCGCCGGGGCCGCCGCCAAGCATGTCGACGAAGGCATCCTCGAAACGAGGCGGGGCGGGGCTAAGCGATGCGCCATCGCCCGCCTTGCCGATATCGGGCTTTTTGTCCTTGGCGGCCACCAGGCGGATCGCTTCGCCCTGGATCACGCCGTCGATGACGCCATCGGCCTGCAGGAGCTCGGCAAGCACCTGCCGGCGGCGCCCGGCGACATCAGACACCCTGAAGACCCGGTCGTTGACGCGCTCGGTCATCTCCGCGGGTTTTCCCGAGAAGAGCAGCTTTCCCTGGTTCAGCAGCAGGACATGGTCGCAGGCTTCCGCCTCGTCGAGATAGGCGGTCGACCACAGCACGCCGATGCCTTCCTTCGTCAGGTTCTCGACCATCTTCCAGAGGTCGCGGCGCGAGATCGGGTCAACGCCGACGCCGGGCTCGTCGAGCAGCAGCAGGCGTGGCTTCTTCAAAAGCGCACAGGCAAGGCCGAGCTTCTGCTTCATGCCGCCGGAGAGTTTGCCGGCGAGCCTGCCGGTGAAGCGCTTGAGGTCGGTGAAGGTCAGCAGTTCGTCGAAGGCGCCGGCGCGCTCGCTTTTCGGCAGGCCGCGCAGATCGGCATAGAGATCGAGATTTTCCTGCACCGAGAGATCCTCATAGAGGCCGAAGCGCTGCGGCATGTAGCCGATTGCCGCCTGGATGCCGGCGGCGTTCTTCCTGGTGTCGAAGCCGAGAACCTCCACTGTCCCCGCATCGGGCAGCATCAGCCCGGTCATCAGACGGATCAGCGTCGTCTTGCCGGCGCCGTCAGGGCCGACGAGGCCGGTGATCGCACCGCCACCGATGATGCCGGAGACGGCGTCGAGGGCTGCGGGCGCTTCGCCGAAGCGTTTGGTGACGCCGTCGATCCGGACGAGCGGCCTGTCGTCCCGCTCTGTCTGGGGGGCGGTTTCGGCGGCGGTCATCGTCCGTCTGCCGCACGTGTCGGAAGACGCACTGTGACCGGCATGCCCTGGCGCAGATCCGGGCCTGGTTTGTCGATGACGATCCTCAGGCGATAGACGAGATCAGTCCTGAGTTCCGGTGTCTCCACCGATTTCGGGGTGAATTCGGCGACCGGCGAGATGAAGCCGATCGTGCCGTCATACGGCCTGTCAGGCGCCGTATCGGAAGCGACGGAAACCTTCATGCCGGGGTGGATGCGGCCGAGATCGGGCTCGGCGACATAGCTGCGCACCCAGACGGGCTCGGTCAGGGAGAGCACGAAGACGGTATCGGCCGGCGAGACGATGGCTCCATTCTCCCGCACACGCGAGAGGATGACGCCGTCGTTCGGTGCGCGCAGTTCGGTATCGGCAAGCGATGTGCGGGCCGAGGCCAGCGTTGCCTCCGCAGCCTTCAGCTGTGCATCGGCGGCGGCGATATCCTCGACGCGCGAACCTTCCTGCAGCAGTTTCAGCGCCTCGTTGGCGGACTCGGAGCGGGCGGCGGCCATTGCCTTTGCAGCGGTCGCCTGGTCGAGCGTCGCTTCGGAAATCGTGCCCTGCGGACGAAGCTGGCGGGCTCGGTCATAGGCGAGGTTGGCATTTTCGAGATCGGCGAGGCTTTCGTCATAGGCGGCGCGCGCCTGGGCGATCTCGGTTGGGCGGGGACCCGCCTTCAGCTTGTCGAGCGTCGCCCGAAGGGCCGCGGCGTTGGCCTCGCCCGAACGGACGGCGAATTCATAGGGTGCGGCATCGAGCTTCGCCAGCACCGTACCGCTCTTGACAACATCGCCTTCGTCGACGCCGAGTTCGGCGAGGCGGCCGCTGACGCGGAAGCCGAGCGAGACCTGGCGGATATCGACATTGCCGTAAAGGACGAATTCGCGGCGGGTCTCGGGCAGCCAGCCGAACTTTTCAGGCAGGCCGTACCACCAGGCGGCGGCGCCTGCCGCAACGAGGAGAAGGAGGGCGACGAAGACGAGGCGTTTCATGCTACGCCTCCCTTCGTCGATGGACCGAGCATATCGACCAGTTCGGCGGCGAGGCCGCGCAAGGTTTCCACCTGTTTCGGACCAACGGCGTCCCATTCCATCTGGGCAAGCACGGCCGCGTGGGTGACGCGAAACACAAGGATGCTGCCGATAAGGTTGAAGGCGCGCAGGCGCACGTGTTCCGAGGCGGGATCTTCACCCAGGATGGCGCCGATCAGCCGCCGGCCCATCTCGATCATCGGCCGCATGATGCCCTGATAGATCCGTGCGAAGGCTTCGGTCGGCTCCATCTGTTCGCGGATCAGGAAGCGCGCCCAGGATTCCGATTCCTTGCCGACGAAAAGCGTCACCATCGTCTGGAGAATTTCTGTGAGGAACAGACGGGCTTGCGTTTCGCCAAGCCTTTCGCCGGCGGCGTCGAGCGCCATGAGGCGCGTGCCGATGCGCGCTCTCATGTCGCCGACATGGGTATCGATGCGGGCCATCAGATATTCGGCGGTGGCGATATAGAGGCCTTCCTTGCTGCCGAAATAATAGGGGATCGCCTGCAGATTGACGCCGGCGGCTTCGGTCAGCTGCCGTGTCGAGGCGCCGTCAAAACCGTAGCGGCCGAAGACGTCGAGAGCGGCGGCCAACATCTTCTGGCGCGCGGCCTCGGCGCGGGCGGATGCTGGCGGGTTTTGGGTGTCGTGTTCCTGACTCATGACAGTTTTATAACGCCGATCGCGAAATAAGTCAATCGATTGATATATTTTTCGCCAAGCTCGATATATCGGGGATGTCAGCCGCCTGCGGTAAATGTCGGTAAAAAAGCAAAGAGGCCCCTGGCGGAGGGACCTCCGAGGGCTCTCGAGCCTCGGGGTTGGCTGCTAACAGTAGCCAAAATTCGCGCGATACTAATATGTCTGATGCCAAACGCGCGGGGAAAAAGCCCGCCGATTTTTTCTATTTTCGCGGTCATTTTTTGACACAAAACTGCCTTGCTCTTTCCGTATCGCCGATGAGATGCGTATTCAAATTTATATTATTGCGCTGCTCCTGAGCGCCATCATGTGGTCGATCTCGTTCGATGCGGCGCGCGAATCCTATCATGCCGCGCAAAGTGCGGGATTGATGCCCAATCTGCATATCAACAAGAAGCTGGATCGCGTTCTCTAGATTGCGGTCAGCGTCCCTCGTTATTCCGCCGATCTTGCCTTGGCGACCTCGGGGCGTTTCACGTGTGCCCTATCGGGACAGAAAGCCGAATTTCATAAAATTTGACTGATCCGCTTAAAAGCCCTGCAAATACTGATGTGTAGAGTGGTCTCATGAAAGCGACCGAAGCGTGGACAGACGCGTCGATCGTTTGGAGACGGGCAAAGCGAAGCCCGCCGATCCGCAAACGGGGACTTCGACATGCACAAAATTGTTGCCACCATCGCTTTGACTCTGAGCATCACTGCTGCCGGGCCGGCGCTCGCCATCGGCCCCGCCAGCCTCGGCCGCGACCTGATGTACACCTCCGCCATTGGCCATTCGCCGGAAATTCCGTTGACGACACGCGCCGGTTTCGTGCGCCCGGGCGTTCCTTTCGTCCTGCGCAGCCCTGCTGAAATCGGAGGCGAGGGTTATCAGCTCAAGACCTGCTCGCAGAAGCTGACCGTTGTCGTCGACTATGTGTTTTCGAAGGCGGTCGACGCGGTTGCGGCGGTGACGTTTCTCCCCTGATATTCCCGGTTATGGGAACAATTCGGGTCGGCGTTGAGGTAACCCAATTAGGCGTCGAGTTGGCCGCGGACGTCGAGATACCAGTCGACGAAGGCCTTGACGCCGACATCCAAAGTCGTATCCGGCTTGTAACCCGTCAGCGCAACTAGCAGATCGGGGGCCGCGAAGGTGCGCGGCACGTCGCCTTTCTGCATCGCCAGCATCTTGCGGATGGCCGGACGGCCGAGTGCCTTCTCCACCGTTTCGACGAAATCCATCAGGCTGACCGGCTGGCCGCCGCCAATATTGACGACCCGAAAGGGCGCCTGGCGCGAAAGCGTTTCGACAGCCACGTTGTCCAGACGGTTATCCTCACCAGGGGCGATTGCCGACAGCCTGACGATCCCCTCAACGAGATCGTCGATATAGGTGAAGTCACGGCTCATATTGCCTTCGCCGTAGATCTCGATCGGCTGTCCCTCAAGCATGTTCTTGGTGAATTTGAACAACGCCATGTCGGGACGGCCCCACGGCCCGTAAACGGTGAAGAAGCGAAAGGCCGTCGTCGGGATTTTATGCAGATGGGCATAACTGTGCGCCATCAGTTCCATCGATTTCTTCGTCGCCGCATAGATGGTCAGCGGCTCGTCGGCGCGATCGGTCTCGTGAAAGGGAACGGTCGCATTGGCGCCGTAGATCGATGACGTCGAGGCCAGCATCAGGTGACGGATTTCGACGCGCCGGGCGATTTCCATGATGTTCCACGAGCCTTCGACGTTCGATCGAAGATAGGCCTCGGGATTTTCCAGGCTGTATCGCACGCCGGCCTGGGCGGCGAGGTGGATCAGGATGTCCGGCTTGGCCGCGACAACCGCTGCCTCAAGCGCTTCGCGATCTTCGAGCATAGCGATGACCGGTTTGAAGGCCGGGAACTGGGAGAGTGCTGCATGGCGCATCTCCTTGAGCTTGACGTTGTAATAGGGAGTGAGGCCGTCGAAGCCGGTGACCTCGTGGCCTTCCTGCAGCAGGCGCCTGGCCAGATGAAAACCGATGAAGCCGGCCGTCCCGGTAATGAAGTAGCGCATTCCCACCTTCTCTCGGCTCGCTGCCGACGGCAAAAGCCGATTCCGTATCGCGTGACCCCACTTACAAGATAAGAAGACGCCGAGTCGATAGATCTTTGAAAGAGAAGGCGGCAGCGGCCTTTGCTGCGGTTGACGGCATTTTGCCCGCTGCCCTGCAGGATGACGCAGGGCCGCCGGTATCGTCCAAAGCCCGGCCGCGGCCATCGGCCGTTATGCTGCGTTGCAACATCCCGGCCTGCATGTTATGGCCGGCGGGTCGTCTGCAAGCAGGTCAGGATCGATGAGAGAGATAATTTATTGGATTCTCTGCGCGTTTCTGACCGTTGCAATCGCGATCGTATCCTTGCGCTATGTCACGAACTTCTGGCTGCTGTCCTTTCTCTACAGCTTTCAGCTTCACCTCGGTGTCCTCTTTGTTGCCGCCAGCCTTGTGATTCTGGCTGTCAGGCGACAGATTTACGGCTTCGTCCTTCTGTTCGTCTCGCTTCTTCTCATCGCTCACGGCGTCATCATGCTGGGCGAGTTTTCGGAGGGCGGTAGAGGCACGGACAGGCCGCCGCTTTTTCGTCTGATGTCGTTCAACATCGCGATCGACAACTGGAAAAACTCGACTGCCATTACCGACATGGTGATCGCGTCGAATGCCGATGTCGTCAATTTGCTTGAAGCAAAGCCGCTGGCCTTCCATCTGCAGCAATTGTTCAAGGCCTATCCCTATCATATCGGTTGCGACACCGGGAAGGATACGTGCGATACGCTGGTGCTGTCCAAACGCCCATTCCTCAACCAGCAGGTCGTTAGCATGGGCAGTCTGCGGAAAAACAGGCTGGTTATATCGAGCGTCGACTTCGGCGGCGAAACCGTCAATCTGGTATCGGCGCATCTGAGCAAACCATATTTCGACGATTTCCAGATGGCTGAATTGGAAGATCTCGCGAAAACGCTCGGCTCGATCGACGGCCCTGTGGTGCTGTCAGGCGATTTCAACTCTTCGTCGATTGCCCCGAGCATCCAGGCTTTCCTGCGCAAACAGGGACTGAAGACAATCGTGCCCGAACCGGCGACATGGCCGATTGCTGCCGGCTCATTGGGGATCGCCATCGATCACATATTTGCGCGCGCGCCGCTTCATCTGACATCGCTGAAACATCTCGATGACAATCTTGGCTCGAACCATTCCGGTCTGATCGCAGAATTCGTTCTCGACAGGGACGGTGAAACTTCACCGGCAAAATAAGCTGCCGGTCAAAGTCAAAACTTCGTCCTGCCGCCTTTCTTGTCGATCATCTGAAATTTCTCGCCGTCGGTCTTCACACTGACGCAGTCGGTCGACTTATTGGCAAACCGGACGCACACTTGGCCATTGGTTATCTTGTAGCCATTGCTGTTGCCCTGGCGATATTCGTAACCGTTGCTGCTTTCTTTCAGCTCCGACGTGCCCGGCAGGTGCTCGCGGATTTCAGCTTCGCTTGCGGTTCGCATCTTTCCGGCTTCGGCAAACGCCATTGCCGGGGCCATGATTAAAAGAAATCCGGCGAGGGCGGGCAGGATGCGCATCAGGGGATATCTCCGGTCATGTCTCTCGGTGCGTCCATTCTACGAGAAGTCCGATAGAGAATTCAACAGCGATGGCGGTCGCGCCGGAAAAGGCGGCATTGTTTGGGGCCGCCAGTCCGGCGGCGACGTCACGTTCTTCCGAATTCATCGACGATGCGGATGATGTCGTCCTCGCCGAGATAGGAGCCCGTCTGCACCTCGATCAGTTCGAGGAGGATCTTGCCGGGGTTGGCCAGACGATGGACTTCGCCGAGCGGAATATAGACGCTCTCGTTTTCGCGCAGCATCCGCACGGTTTCTCCGACCGTCACCTCGGCGGTTCCCTTGACGACGACCCAGTGTTCGGAGCGATGGTGGTGTTTTTGCAGCGAGAGCTTCTTGCCCGGCGTCACGAAGATACGCTTCACCTGGAAGCGATCGCCGTTGAAGATCGAGGTATAGCCGCCCCAGGGACGATAGGATGTCGGATGGGTTTCGGTGAATTTCGCCGTGGCGGAAGAGGAGGCCAGCATCTTGACCAATTGCCCGACATTCTGGCTGTCTTTGAGCGGTCCGACATAGACGGCGTCCTCGCTGGCGATGACGGCCACATCCTCCATGCCCTGTACTGCAAGATGCACGCCGTGGGTCATGACCAACGAGTTGCGCGTGTTGACGACGGTGGTGTTTGCGGCAGCGACATTGCCGTTGTCATCACGCACGCCAGATTTCCAAACGGCATCCCAGCTTCCCATGTCCGACCATTTGAACGGCGAGGGGACGACAGCGGCCTTGGAGGTCTTTTCCATAATCGCGTAGTCGATTGAGATATCGGGGCTCTTGGCGAAATGGTCGGCGTCGAGACGGGTAAAGTCGAGGTCGCGGCTTGCCTTGGAAACGGCTTTGCTCGCTGCTTTCAGCACATCGGGCGCATATTCCTGCAGCTCGGCGATGAGTTCCTCCACCGGGAACATGAAGATGCCGGAGTTCCAATAGAAGCCGCCGTCGGCAAGCATCTGCTCGGCCCTTTCCAATGCCGGTTTTTCCACAAAACGGCTGACCTTGTGGGCGCCATTTTCAAGCGCATCGCCGATTTCGATATAGCCGTAGCCGGTTGCCGGCTCGGTGGGGCTGATGCCGAAGGTAACGAGCTTGCCGTCGGCTGCAGCATTCCGGGCGATGCGGATGCAATCGAAATAGCTCTTGTCGGCGAGGATCTCGTGATCCGAGGCGAGCATCTGGATGATGGTGTTCTTGCCGAAAAGCTCGGCGGCAAGGGTAGCGGCGGCGGCCACCGCGGCGGCGGTGTTGCGGGCGACCGGCTCAAGCAGCACCGCGGCGAGCGGAATGCCCAGCGTACGGGCCTGCTCGGCGACCAGGAAGCGAAATTCCTCATTGGTGACGATGATCGGGGCTTCATAGAGCTCCGGGTTGGAAACGCGTTCGAGCGTCTCCTGAAACAACGTCTTATTGCCGACGAACTGGATGAACTGTTTCGGGGCGGTGGCACGGGAAAGCGGCCAGAGCCGCGTGCCTTTGCCGCCGGCCATGATCACGGGAACGATTTTCTGCGTCATAGGCGGGTTCCTTGAAAAAAGCTTGTTCGTGGCATGTTCAGCGGGCGTTTGCCCAGTGCATTATTCGGGTGAGCCCAGCCTTCAGCAGATCCAGGGCTGCGGTTTCGCTGCCGGCTTCGACGTAGCAGCGCATTTCGGGCGCATTGCCGGAGGGGCGAAAATGTATGATTCTACCGTCTTTCAGCGTCACGCGAAGTCCGTCTATGTCGGATTTCGCCGCCACCTCGCCGATCGGCTGCAGGAAAGCGGCAAGGTTTTCACCGGAGGCGCGCAGATGCTCCATCAGCGCAGCACTCGTCTCCAACGGAAAATTCTCTAGGCGATCGGCGGCGGCAAAGGGCAGATGGTAGGAGGCGGCAACGGCCGAAAGCGGCTGCCTGCGAAGGGCGGCGAGCGACAGGATTGCAAGCATCGGGAGAAAACAGTCGCGCGTCGGCAAGGCGCGCACGGATCTGCCGTTGATATCGAAAGGGGTTGCGGTCAGCAGCCCGCCATTGGCTTCGAAGCCCATGACATGATCTTTGCTGGCGGCTACGGCCTCTTCCATGCCTGCGATGACGAAAGGCGAACCGACGCGGGTGCGCTTGACAGCGAAAGAGCCAGCGGCCTCGATGCCGGAATTGGAGGTCACGGGCGTCACGACCGTGCCGGCGCCGAGAAAATTGGCTGCGACAAGGCCGAGAAGATCGCCGCGCAGCGGCATGCCGGTTTCGTCTGCCACCAGCGGACGGTCGCCGTCGCCATCGGTCGAGACGATCGCATCGAATTTGTGCTCGGACGCCCAGCGTTTCATTAGCGTGATCGTCTCGTCGGAAACGGCTTCGGTGTCGACGGGAATGAAACTCTCCGAACGTCCAAGAGCAATGATCTCGGCGCCATAATGGGCGAGAACGTCAACCAGCATATCACGGGCGACGGTGCTGTGTTGGTAGACGCCGATCTTCAAGCCGGACAGTGCGCCTTGCGGCAGCAGGTCGGCGTTGCGTTGGAAAAACAGCTGACGGCAGATCGCCTCATGATCTTCGGTTTCAGCCGGGGCCTCTGCAACGGTCTCACCTGTTCGCTCGATCTCGGCCGCCGATGCGGTGATATGAGCCTCGTCCGATTTGTCGATCTCGCCGTCCGGGCGATAGAACTTGATGCCGTTGCGGTCTGCCGGAATATGCGAGCCCGTCACCATCAGGCATGCAGCGTTGCTCTCGAGGCCATAGAGGGCAAGGGCGGGTGTCGGGACATTGCCGCAGTCCAATACCCGGAAGCCGAGTGCGGTGAGTGCGCCGGCACAATTTCCCGAAATATCGGGGCTCGAATCGCGAAAATCGCGGCCGATCAGAATGGCGTCGCCGAGTTGCGCCCTGCCGGTCTGCAGCAGATATCTGCCGAACGCCGTCGCATAAAGCGCAGAGGCGCGTCCCTTGAGATCCACTGAAAGTCCGCGAAGGCCGCTCGTGCCGAATTTCATTTGAAGACATGTCTCCGGTTTATCATAAGGTTCTACTCAGGCTGCCAGCCGGCGTAAATACCAAAGCCGTCATATAGTTAAACACGGACGGCCGTGCCTCGGACAGCCATCGCAACCTTCTTTCGCCAATTCTATCTGCCTGGACCCATTGCCGAGCCGACAGGCATTGCAGCGTAGATCGATTTTGTTAGAACCGTGTGTCCGTTGTTTCGGCATATGCGAAGGGTTTGCTGGATGAGCGATACATCAGTCAGTCTCGAAGAGAGCTGGAAAGCCGCCTTGGCTGGGGAGTTCTCAAGCCCCTATATGCAGCAGCTCAAATCCTTTCTTGTCGCGCAGAAGCAGGGCGGTAAGCGCATTTTCCCCGGGGCAGTGAATATTTCCGCGCCCTCGACCTGACGCCGATCTTCAGCGTCAAGGTCGTCATTCTCGGGCAGGATCCCTATCACGGGCTGGGGCAGGCCCATGGGCTGTGTTTCAGCGTGCGGCCGGGCGTGCGCATCCCGCCCTCGCTCATCAATATCTATAAGGAGATGCAGACGGATCTTGGCATAGCGCCGGCGCGTCACGGTTTTCTCGAACATTGGGCAAGGCAGGGCGTGCTGCTGCTGAACAGCGTGCTGACTGTCGAGGAAGGGCAGGCGGCCGCCCATCAGGGCAAGGGGTGGGAGCGCTTCACCGACGCCGTCATCCGCAAAGTCAACGACGAGTGCGAAGCCGTCGTTTTCATGCTCTGGGGCTCCTATGCCCAGCGCAAGGCGGCTTTTGTCGATACGACGCGGCATCTCGTGCTCAGGGCGCCGCATCCTTCGCCGCTTTCGGCCCATAACGGATTTTTCGGCTGCGGGCATTTTTCGAAGGCGAATGATTTCCTGCAGTCGCGCGGGCGGTCCCCGATCGATTGGCAGTTGCCGGCCGATCCCGAAGATGTCGAGGTGTGAACGCAAGCCGGTGTTCGTTCACTAAAAGAAGACAATGCGTTTTGGTCTGGGGGTCTGTTCCCCGGAGTTTCAGCGCGCATCTTAGCCCCATCGAAAGCCTGCAAATTGCAGACAAGAAAAGGGGTCTCACATGCTCGATCAAATCAAGGGTCTGCACCACGTCACGTCGATGGCGGAGGACGCCCGAACCAACAATCAGTTCTTCACCAATGCGCTTGGACTGCGCCGCGTCAAGAAGACTGTCAATTTCGACGCGCCTGATGTCTATCACCTCTATTATGGCGACGAGACCGGTGCGCCCGGCACTGTCATGACCTATTTCCCGTTCCCGCAGATGGCGCAGGGCCGTCCCGGCACCGGGGAGGTCGGCACGACGGTGTTCTCCGTTCCGCAAGGCTCGCTCGGCTTCTGGAGCGATCGTTTCAGCGCGTTGAATATTGGCGGGCTGAAGGCCGAGGAAAGTTTCGGCGAGAAGCGCCTGAACTTTTCGGGTCCTGACGGTGACGGCTTTGCGCTGGTCGAGGTCAAGGACGATGCGCGTATGGCCTGGACCCATGGCGGCATCAGCGAAGACCACGCCATCCGCGGCTTCCATTCCGTGGCGATGCGGCTCAGGGATGAAGGCGCCACCGCCGAACTCCTGAGGTTCATGGGCTACGAGGTCGCCGAGGAACGGGATGGGGTCAAGCGGCTGATCAAGCCTGACGGCAACGGCGCGCATCTCATCGATCTCGAGACTATGCCGAACATTGCCCGCGCGCTTCCCGGTGCTGGCTCCGTTCACCACGTCGCCTTCGCCGTCGAAAACCGCGAGAAGCAGCTCGAAGTGCGTAAGGCGCTGATGGACACCGGCTATCAGGTGACCCCGGTGATCGACCGCGATTATTTCTGGGCGATCTATTTCCGCACGCCGGGCGGCGTGCTGTTCGAGGTCGCGACCAATGAGCCGGGGTTCAACCGCGACGAGGATACGGCCCATCTCGGCGAAGCCCTGAAGCTGCCCCAGCAGCACGCCCATCTTCGCGCGTTGCTCGAGCAGCACCTGCAGCCGCTCGAAGCGTAAGGAGAGGCGCTATGACCGAAACTGGATATGTGCACCGGCTGCATGCCGGTGCACCTTATAGACCCATCCTGCTGGTGCTGCATGGCACCGGTGGCGACGAGAACCAGTTCTTCGATTTCGGCCGGCGCCTGCTGCCCGAAGCGACGGTTCTCTCGCCACGCGGCGACGTTTCCGAACATGGTGCGGCGCGGTTCTTCCGGCGCACCGGGGAGGGGGTCTACGACATGGCCGACCTCTCACGGGCGACGGAGAAGATGGCCGCCTATGTCAAGGCATTGGCTGAGAAGCACCAGGCTTCCCAAATTCTCGGTCTGGGTTTTTCGAATGGCGCAAACATTCTCGCCAATGTGCTGATCGAAAAAGGCATATTCGACGCCGCAGTTCTGATGCACCCGCTCATTCCATTTCAGCCCGAAGCTCAGGCAACTCTTGCGGGGAGAAAGGTGCTGGTCACGGCCGGGCAGCGCGATCCGATTGCTCCCGCCCCGATGACCGAGGCGCTGTCGGAGCATCTGAAGGATCGCGGCGCTGATGTCAGAACGGTCTGGCATCCCGGCGGCCATGAGATTGCGCCGCTCGAGATCAATGCAGTTCGCGATTTCTTCAGCGGCTACTGATGGAATGTGCCGCGGTCGGTGACGCTGATTTGCGGGGCCGGTGATGCCGGTCTCGCATTTTAGCTGAAATGAAGATCACATTAGGGGCGGGGAGGATATTTGCCCCTGATTGCCGTCATATAAAAATTTCCCGGGGATTCCGCCATCGTCAAGCCGACGACAACGCCCTTGGGGACGCCTTCATATTCCCGCCTCTGACCGTTTGTCAGATAGACCCGTAGATGCCGGCTGTCTTCGTCGTAGCTGATCGCCTCGATAAGTTTCGAATCAACCGCAGTTTCCACTTTGCACCCCGCAGTTTTGGATCTGAGAATCCCGGTAAAGAATGTCATTCACGCTCGCAATGCGCCATCATCATGCGCCGGTGCAGTAGCGTCAAGCGTGATAAGCTTAAGCGTTCATTTTTTTCTACAGGCTCTCGCTATAGTTGATTTATGCAGCTTTTTCGGAGGTGTCGCCTGTGGAAATCCGATCGCCGGAAGTTCTGTGGTTTGGAGAACTAGCGGCCGACACAGCCGCTGCTGGAACGAATAATACGGCTTAACGCTCAATTAACCCTCATCTACCAAAATACAGCGCGATATTGACCGTGATGTCCTTCTAAAACGGCCGAATACAAATTGCGTTTCTCGCAATCATAATTTCGCTGTCGCGGGGACGTTGCGTCAGGGGCAGCACGATGTGCCTGCGAAAGCCGCTCCGCATGAAAGCCGGAAGGGATCAAGTGAGGATTGGGTGATTCGACGCGAGGCTCAGTGTTCGGTGGGAGGAGACCGTTCCGGCAGCGATCGACGACGCGGGAAAAGTGCTGTCGGTTCACGAGCGACGGCCCGATAGCCTCTTCACGCGGGGTTTACAATTTCGCTGAGGCCGTGATCGGGCCAATATTTTTGAACACTGAGCCTGATACCCATGCAAGGATGGGCAGGAACTGGAGCTTTTCCGACACCCTCGAGGGCTGTCGGACCTCATATATGGGTTACATGTTTAACTATCTCGGGCCGTGGCGACAACAGATACGGATACTGGCCGGCAACCGCAAAGGACGCGCTCGGCTGACGTTTGCCGAGGGCGAGTTCGCTGCGGTCTATGCGATGAGCGATATTCACGGATGTTATAAGGAGCTCGTCGAGGCGCATCGCCGCATCGAGGAGGACGCAGCGCGCATTCCGGGGCCGAAACTTATCGTCATGCTCGGCGATTATGTCGACCGCGGTCCTGATTCGAGTGCGGTGCTGGAGTTCCTGAGTAAGAGCCCGCCGCCGGGGTTTCAGCGTTTCGCGCTTTGCGGCAATCACGACGCGGAACTGGTAAAGCTCTATCGCAAACCGGCGCACATTCTTGAATGGCTCGGTTTTGCAGGGACCGAGACACTGCACTCATACGGTATCGATATCGAGCACTTGCTGCAGTCGGCGGCCGGAAGCGAAATGATTGCCCGGGTCATTCGCAACATGATCCCCGAGCGGCATATCCAATTCCTGGAATCCCTGCCAATCATGCTGCGGATGGGTAGGGTGGTCTTTGTCCATGCTGGTGTCAAACCGGGCATCGACCTTAAGAAACAGAAGGACAGCGACCTGATGTGGATTCGCCAACCCTTCCTGGATAACGGGCCGCAGCTTCCCGTCCTGGTAATCCATGGGCATACCCCGGCGCGAACCCCGACATTCGGTCCGCAACGGATCGGCATCGACACCGCGGTCTCGGCGACGGGCCGGCTGACCGTGCTGACGATAAAAGGAACGCGGGTCGGGCTCCTCAACTAAAGCGCATTCAGGCCTTTTGGTGCAGCGCGCCAAAAACCAAAACGCCGCGGCATTTGCTCCGCGGCGTCACGACGATTAGCGGTTCACCAGACCCTGTCAGGCGTTTGATTCCTGATAGAGATTGGTGCCGATGCCGGTATAGGTAAAGCCGTATTTGCGGACCTCGTCGCTGCGGTAGATATTGCGCAGGTCGACCAGGACCGGGGCGCGCATCGACTGCTTCAGACGATTGAAATCGAGCGCGCGGAACTGGTTCCATTCGGTGACGATAACAAGCGCATCCGCGTCAGCGGCCGCTTCATAGGGACCGCTCGCATATTCGATGTTCTCGATAACCTTGCGGGCGTTCTCCATGCCCTCGGGATCGTAGCCGACCACCTTGGCGCCGGCGTCCTGCAGGGTCTGGATGACGGCAATCGCCGGGCTGTCGCGCATGTCGTCGGTGTTCGGCTTGAAGGTCAGGCCGAGGATCGCGATCTTCTTGCCGCGAATATCTCCGCCGACGGCAGAAATGACTTTGCGTCCCATCGCCCGCTTGCGATTGTCGTTGATCGAGATCGTCGTCTCGATGAGACGGATCGGCGCGTCATAATCCTGCGCCGTCTTGGCAAGGGCAAGCGTATCCTTGGGGAAGCACGAGCCGCCGTAACCCGGGCCGGCATGCAGGAACTTGGCGCCGATACGGCCGTCGAGACCGATGCCGCGCGAGACGTCCTGGACGTTTGCGTCGACCCGCTCGCAGAGATCGGCGATCTCGTTGATGAAGGTGATCTTCATCGCGAGGAAGGCATTGGCCGCATATTTGATCAGTTCCGAGGTGCGGCGGGTAGTGAAGACCAGCGGCGCCTGGTTGAGGTAAAGCGGACGATAGACCTCGGTCATGGTTTCGCGCGCCCGGTCGTCATTCAGCCCGACGACGATACGGTCAGGACGCTTGAAATCTTCGATCGCCGCACCTTCGCGCAGGAATTCCGGATTGGAAACGACGGCGACATCCGCCGCAGGATTGGTTTCGCGCATGATGCGCTCGACTTCGTCGCCGGTGCCGACCGGCACCGTCGACTTGGTGACGATAACGGTGAAGCCTTCCACATAAGTGGCAATCTCGCGCGCAGCGGCGTAGACATAGGAAAGATCCGCGTGGCCATCGCCGCGCCGGGATGGCGTGCCGACCGCGATGAAGACGACATCGGCGCTACGGACGCTTTCCCCGACATCCGTCGAAAACGACAGCCGGCCGGTGCTGGTATTTTCGGCGACCAATTGTTCCAGACCCGGCTCGTAGATCGGAATGCGGCCTTCGCGAAGGGCTTCGATCTTACTCAGATCCTTGTCTACGCAGATGACGTCGTGGCCGAAATCCGCAAAGCAAACGCCTGAAACGAGGCCGACATAGCCTGATCCAATCATCGTGATGCGCATAATTCCCTCAAATCATTAGAGTAGGACATCATGCTGCGTCGCAGCATGGCGTCCGTCATACTTAATCTGGGCGAAAAGACAATATCGAAGATCGCTTGATACCCACATCGGAAATCGAACTTGGGCGCCGCAGCTTTGTGTCGGTGGCCCTGCCGATAGCAAAAAGCATAGGTTTATGTGGGCGATATGACAAGTCGAGCCGTCCATCAGAGCGGCTCGACTTCGATTTCGAGGAGGTACGTTCGGTTTATTTTGCTGCGTCCGCTATTACAGCCGGTACCAGACATAGGGGTCTGTTCCCGATTGAATCTTGTCCCAGCGCAGATCGGTGTCCCGCCAATTCTTGATGCTGCTTTGCCTGTTGTCGAGTACGAGGTCGCCCTTATCAGTCCTGACCACCAGGACGGCATGCCCTTCGCCGGAGGGCGTATAGGCGGTCGCAATCCGCAAAGCGCGCGACGACCAGCCCATCGCAATCAGCCGGCTGCGCTTGGTGAGGGCGAAATCTTCGCAGTCGCCGCTGCGGACGTTCACCTTCCAGACGTCGCCGTTCAATTCGCTGCGGGAATCGTTCCTGCCGATCATCGTACGATTGACGGCGCCGTTCACGGTTTTCAGCTGCAGCATCTGCTCATCGGTGAGCGCGATGACCGAGACACCGTTGTTGTCACGGCATTCGGCCGGGTTCTGGGCGCAGAACAATACCTGGGCGAAGGGCGGAATGATCTTGCCCTTTTCAGAGATATAATTGACCGCAGAATTACCATTAAGGCCGCGGGCAAAACCTGCGGGACCGGCGGCAAATGCCGAGCAGGCATTTCCTGCTGTAAAGGCCAGTGCCAGAAGTGTAACGAATGTTTTCTTCATCTGTTAAATCCCCGTTCAGGGCAACCGATTGAGATCAGGCTTGCCTTTTGTCCCAGTCAATGGCATGGCGATTTAGTGATCTGCCAAGTATTGACCGCAGAACGTCTGTCCCGTTCCTGCTGCTTGACGGAGCATAGCCGGGCCTTGTCTCGATTGGCTTAAGTCTTTCGCGACAATTTTAAACGATGTGAAATTCTGTTGCACTTTAACACGCAAGCCATTGATATGCAACTTATGTTAGTACGTGCATATTAAGCGCGTTGGTTGCAATTCCGTTATTGCTGCCCGCTGGTGAGGAAATCGAATGTTATCCAACCTCATCAATCGGCAGGTCTTGCGAGAAGCTCTTCTGCTCGCCTTTATCGGCCTCGTTATACTGACGCTCATTCCGTTCGGGAGCGTTACGCCCTTTCCCTTCGCCTTTGCCGCGATCGGCATGTTTGCCCTTGGCGCCATTTCTGCACTGCTGTTCGGAGAGCCGAGACAGAGCAGATGGGTCTTCAGCAGCGCTTTGTTGGTGCTCGTCGCGGTGACAGGCTGGACGTTCATCCAGACCATCGAACTGCCTTCCAACTGGCTGGCAAATCCGGCCTGGGGGCCTGCTCGTGACCTGGCAGGTGTCGAGTACGCGGCAATCTCGGTCGCGCCGGCCGACACGCTGGCTTCGATCCTCTCGGTGGCGCTGCCTTTCGTCACCTTCCTGACGGGGCTTCTCTTATGCGATACTGATCGGCGCGCAAGGAAAGTGCTGACCGTCCTCGGGCTTTCAGCGGGCATCATCGCTGTGTTCGGCCTGATCCAGTTTACACTGTTCCCAAACATCCTGATCGTCGTGGAGAAACAGGCCTACCTCGACAGCCTGACCGCGGTGTTCGTCAACCGCAATACCGCGGCGACTTTCCTCGGGCTTGGAACGCTGCTGATGCTGACCCTGGTCAGAGACATCGCCCGTTCCTGTTCAAACCACCCGCCCGGTGAGCCGGGCCGAAACACGCTTCTGTTAAAATCGTGGATCTACATGCTGCTCTTTTGCGCATGCTTCACCGCACTGATGCTGAGCCGCTCGCGCGCCGGCATATTCGCGACCTTTATTGCCGCCCTCATTTATTTTCCATGGCTGGCCATGAATTGGAACGGCTCGCGGCGTTATCTGAAACCGGCGCCGCAATGGCGTTCGATGCTGAAACTCCTCTCGGCGATCGTTTTCATCGTCGTGCTGCTGTCGGTGTTTGCAGGGCAGGCGATTTTGCGCGCGCAAGAGCGTCGGCTCGAGGATGATGATCGGTTCTGCATTCTGCCGGGCATATGGCGTGCTATTTTGGATCATTGGTTGACCGGGACCGGCCTCGGAACCTTCCGGACCGTATTTCCTGCCTACCGCGACTCGGCCTGCGGAATTTTCGGGATCTTCGACCGAGCGCATAATTTCTATCTCGAAGGATTCCTGGGCCTCGGGGTTTTGTTCCCGGTCACGGCAATCCTTGCCTTCGCGGTCCTTGCCAAGGTGTTTCGGCAGGGGTTCGCCCAAAGGCGGCGTCTCAGGCATTTTGTGCTGCTTGGCCTGGCGGCAACGGTACTGGTCGCGCTTCATGCGGCCGTCGATTTCTCGCTGCAAATACCGGGTTTTGCCGTGTTTTATTCCGCCTTCCTCAGTGCGGTCGTCGCCATAAGCCTTGGGCGGAGCAACGGAGACGCGGATGTGGCATATGAGCGGCCGCTCAGCCGCTAAAATTTAAACAGATGGTTTATGAAGGTTTTTGAAAAATAGCGATTGTGCAGGTGCGAACTGTTGACTCTGAAACGCAAGAAATTTTATAGCGGGTCTAGCCCTCGGGTTCTTACGGCGCCAGAAAAGTTAAACTGGGTCGTTATTCGCTTCCTCAGAGGCTCGGCGTTGCCAGCCTGCCACAGTTAGGGGAATGTTAATCGGCTTTCAGTGTTATTGATCGGGGTTTGTCTTGTATTTTGTCAGATTGCGGGGCAGTAGCTTCAGGGGCGTCAACACAGGTTATTCTATGGGTTGTTCTCGTATCGGTAGTACACGCGTCGCCATTGTTGTAGCGCTAACCACTATATTGGCAAGCTGCACATCGTTGCCAAGATCCGGTCCCGATCACAAAGATGTTGATCGAGATGCGGCAGTGAAAGTGACAACGAAGGAGCGTCGTGTCGGCATCGACTACGCCCTGATCGATCTCAGCAAGAACGTTCTGCCCTATTTTACCTCTGCCCAGCCGACGTCCTTCAAAGGATTTGGCGGTGGTCGCGGCGGGGCGCCTGAAATTCCGCTTGGTTATGGCGACGTCGTCCAGGTTGCCATCTTCGAAGCTCAGTCCGGCGGTCTCTTCATTCCGTCCGATGCCGGCAGTCGACCCGGCAATTACATTTCCTTGCCAGAGCAGACCATCGATAGAAATGGGACGATTACGATTCCCTATGCCGGTCGCGTTCCGGCCGCCGGTCGCCTGAAGGAGACCGTGGAGCAGGATGTCGAGGACCGGCTGGCGAGCCGCGCGATCGAGCCTCAGGTGGTCATCACGACGACGACCAACCGCTCCAGTCAGGTGGCGGTGCTCGGTGACGTCAACAATCCTCAGCGCATCACGATCAGCCCGGCCGGAGAGCGTGTTCTCGATGTCATTTCCGCCGCCGGCGGTTTGACGACCAACAATATCGAAACGAATGTTACGCTGCAGCGTCGCGGCAAGACGGCAACCGTCGCCTACAATACGCTGTTGAAGAATCCGGCGGAGAATATCTATGTCGCGCCGAATGATACGGTCTCGATCGATCATGAGCGCCGCACCTATCTCACGCTCGGCGCCGCAGGCGTCAGCGGCCGCTTCGATTTCGAAGAATCCGACCTGACCCTCGGAGAAGCGATCGCCAAGGCGGGCGGTTTGCGCGACGACCGCGCCGATCCGGCTCAGGTCTTGCTCTATCGCTTGGTCCCGAAGAAAACGGTTCAGTCGATGAACGTCGACACGACGCGATTTGCGGGTGAGACGGTTCCAGTGATCGTCCGCGCGAATCTGCGCGATCCGGCGACCTTGTTTGCGGTTCAGCAATTCAAGATGGAAGACAAGGATATTATCTATATTTCCAATTCGGACTCGGTTGAACTGGTCAAGTTCCTTGACATCGTAAACTCGGTATCGTCCACTGTGGCAGGCGTGACCGACGATGCGAACGATACTCGCAACGCGGTCCAGGATCTCGGAAATTGATTGAAATATAGGCGGCGTTGCTCGCAGATGACCAACGCCGCGTGGTATTTTCCATAGCGGATTTGATGAAGGAACCACCGATATGGCAAGGTTTGGTGTTTATCGTAAGCTTGCATATAGTGGACTTGCCGTTGCGATGTTTGCCGGCATGAATTCAAGCGCCTTGGCGGCCGCTTGCGTGCGCCTCGCAAATCTCACTACCGTCGATGTCAACGCGTTTACGGCTAATCCGGCCATTCTGCTCGACATGTCTGATCCGCTGGTTCTATCGTCACTCGTTCGTGCGCTGGTCGGCAGTAGCGGCGAGGCTCTATTACCGGTAATCGAGCAGGCCAAGACAGCCAATGCCGCACAGATGGCGGCCATCGGCTCGGGTCTTGGTCGGGCTGCAAACAGCTGTCAGGTGACGGACCCGCTATCCAAGCTGGCGATCGAAAAGGCGGTCGCCGAGGCTGCGAGCGCCGATCCCAATCTTGCCCCGCTACTCGCCGCCTTTGCAAAGGTCCTTGCCGAAGGCGGGACCGCGGCGCTCGGTCCAGGTGCAAGCTCCGCCGCTGCCGCATCTGGCATCGGCAATGACGGGCAGGTTGGCCAAACTGGCCCCGGCGCTGACGATGGCACGCCTTTTGACGGCGCCGCGACGACTGCGGGTACGCTGAAAGTTTCGAATGCCGGCGACGACTCGTCTTCGAGCACTATTACGATTGTCAGCACAAATGGGGGAGGCCAATCCTCCTCCGACACGACGCAGTCGACGAGTCCGAGCGTCGCGGTCATACAATAGCTGGAATTGCCCTTAGATCTTAGCGCTTGATTTGTTGGAGATCGAAATTGCTATCGCCAGATAAACTTACCCCGCGTATCGACCCCTCCCGCGATGCAGGAAACGACGCTGATTTCATCGATTTCGACAAGCTCATCGCGATTGCCCGCCGACAGTGGCGGATGGTTGCGGCTTGCGCGTTCGCCTTCGCCATTCTCGGCGTTGTGTATGTGCTGACGTCGGTGCCGGTCTACACCGCCGATACAAGCGTGCTGATCGACCGCAGCGATAACCAGGTGATCAACCAACTGGCGGCTTTCGGCCAGATGGACGATGACGAAGGGACCGTACTCAGCCAGGTCGAGCTGTTGAAGTCGGACACGATCGCCTATGCCGTGGTCGATAAGTTGAAACTGGTCGACGATCCGGTGTTCAACGCCCAGCGGAATTCGCTGTTTTCAGTCGCGACGCTGAAGTCGATGGTGAATTTCAAATCATGGTTTGCCGACGCCGCAGCAGTCGCGCCCGATCGGGAAATGCTGCGGCGGTACGCTGCGGAAACTGTAGCCGGTAATATCGATGTCGAACGTGTCGGCAAATCCTACGTTCTCGATGTCAGTTATACCTCGCAGTCGCCCGATATGGCGCGTCAGATCGCCGCGGCCATTGCCGACGTCTACCTAGTCGACAAACTCAATTCGAAATACGAGGCGACACGCCGGGCCGGCGAATGGCTTCAGGAGCGTATCGAAGAGCTGCGGCAGCAGGCGCTTGATGCCGACCTTGCGGTTCAGAAATTCCGCAGCGAGCATGGGCTTGTCGAGGCCGGATCCGGTACCCTGATCAGCGAGCAGCAGCTTTCCGAGATCAACACGCAGTTGATCAATGCCCAGGCCGAGACGGCGAAGGCCGAGGCAAAGTATGCGCGCGTCAAATCGATCATCGACGCCAAGCAAACCGACGCGATCGTCACCGACGTGCTCGACAGCTCCATTTCCAACGACCTGCGCAAGAAATATCTCGAGGCGTCCAAGCTCGAGACCGAAATCGAGGCGCGACTTGGTCCCGATCACGTCCAGGCCGTTCGGCTTCGTGCGGAGATGGAAGAATATAAGAGACTCATGTTCGATGAGTTGAACCGCATCGCCGAGAGCTATCAAAGCGAGCTGCAGGTCGCGCAGTCACGGGAAAACTCTTTGCGTGACAGTGTCACGAAGGCGACTGGCGTTGCCGCGACGGCCGGTGAAACGCAGGTGCAGGTTCGCGAACTCGAGCGCACGCGCGACACCTACAAGAATCTTTATCAGAGTTTCCTGACGCGCTACCAGGAAGCCATTCAGCAGCAGAGCTTCCCGATTACCGCTGCGCGCATCATCACCATGGCAGAGACTCCGACGAAGCCGAGTGCTCCGAAGAGAGCCCTTGTCGTCGCTTTTGCGATGTTCCTCGGATGTGCGGTCGGAAGCGGCATAGGCGCTTTCCGAGAGTTCCGCGATCGGTTCTTCCGCACCGGTGATGACGTCAAGGAAGTGCTCGATGTTGAATCGCTTGGCGTCATGCCGCTGGTTGACGATAACATCGATGATCCTACGCTCGTCGATCCGAGCAACCCGCGAAGCATCGCCAGGGGTAGCAAGACCACGACCTACGTCGAGGAGCACCCGCTCTCGGCGTTTGCCGAGACGCTTCGAAGCGCCAAGATTGCGATCGACCTCAGTGCGGCCGATCAGCGCTGCAAGGTCATCGGTGTGGTGTCGAGCTTGCCCGGCGAGGGGAAGTCGACGACATCAATCAATTTTGCCAAGCTTCTGGCAATGCAAGGTGCCCGCTGCCTGCTGATCGACGGCGATATGCGCAATCCCGGTGCGACCCGAGCAATTGGTCGTCATGCCGAGGCCGGCTTGCTCGAGGCGATCGTCGATGGCCGTCCGCTCAAGGATCTGATCCTTCTTGATCCCAAGACAAAGCTTGCATTTCTTCCAACGGTTGCAAGGTATCGTGTCCCGCATTCGTCGGAGCTGCTCGCGTCACGCGGCATGGACCAGCTTCTTGAAATTGCGCGTCAAAGCTTCGATTACATTATCGTCGACCTGCCGCCTTTGGCGCCCGTCGTCGATGCGCGCGCTATCAACTCGAAGCTCGATGCAGTGGTTTTCGTTATCGAGTGGGGAAAGACATCGCGCAAGGTCGTGCAGTCGACGCTGCTGTCGGAGCCGGAGCTCTATGCGAAATGCGTCGGCGCTATATTGACCAAGGTCGATCCGTCGCAGATGAAGCTTTACAGGACATTCGGCTCCAGTGAGTATTATTATAAGCGTTACTCGCGATACTACACTGAAAGCTGATGCCTCGCGGCCCGTTCGTTTCGGTCACACGGATTGTTTTCCTTGTCGTCACCGCAGTCTTTGCGGTGCTGGCCGGTAGAGAGCTGTACGCTTCGATAAAAACCGCCAGTATCTCTATCGTCGCTGAAAGGCTCGAGCACGGCGAGACTGTCACCGATGATGTTGAAGCCAAATATGCGGCGCGGACCATCGATATTGTCGATGGACATTATTGTCGGTCCGACATTGTCGCCGCCGGTGTAACACTTGTCCTGGCGCAACTCGATCGGCAGAACGTCAACGTCAATTACGACGCTTGGGCTGCCGCGGCATCGAGCGCCCGACACTACCTGCAACATTCGCTCTCGTGCATGCCGACGAACAGCAATTTTTGGCTTCGTCTCGCCGCCGTCCAATCCGTGATTGCTGAAGATCCGCTTTCGGTTGCGGAAATGATGAAGCGGTCCGTCGCTCTGGCGCCCCACGACGAGTCGATGATTCTGACGCGGTTTTACTTCTGGAACGATTTTACGAATGCAACGCTATCAACGGCAAAGGCTGCGCTTAATAGCGATCTCGTGACGATGCTGAAACTTGGCGATCGTTGCAGGGTCAACGCCGCTATTAGAGAGATCAGCCCACAACTCCGCCCTATCTTCGATCGAACCTGGGCAGGGCTTGGGGATGGAGCGACAGCCCGATTCCGGCAGCGCTGCAGCAAGTAATCGTCGGCCATTCTAAGGAGAACAGCTGCAGAGTCAGAACCGCCGTCAACCAGGGCTTTAAGGGCAATAGCGCCCGCCGCTTGCGCGGCGGGCGTCGTCTATTGATTATCTGGTGAACGATTAGACGCTGGCGCCCGAGACAAAGTCCGTGCCCGTGATATTGAGCGTCAGAACGCCGGCATCCGTATGACCTTCGCCGTCGGAGATCTTGTAATATTGGATGGTTTCCGTGACGTGATCGCCCGGAGCGATATCCGCTGCCAAATCGTAGGTGAATGAACCGTCCGCCTTGACATGGAACGTGCCATAGGTCCCGGCGACGTCGGTCGTTGCGCTCGGATTGCCGTTGACGTTCGTGCCGGCGAACTGACGGAGGAAGAGATGTCCATTGTCGCCGGGAATGTCGTTGTCGAGAGCATTGCCGGCGATGGGGCTGCCTTCGGTGAAGCTGTAGTGGTCGTCGACAGCGATCGGCTTGACCTGGGTTACGCCCTGAATGTTCAGGGTGAACAGGCCGACATCGGTATGACCGCTGCCGTCGGAGATCTTGTATGAGACCTTTTCCTGGAGCAATTCACCATTGGTGAAGTTGACCTTGGCAGCATCGCTCAGGACATAGGTGTAGCTGCCGTCCGGTTTGACGAAGAAGGTGCCGTAATCGCCCTGGATCTCGGTGACCTGGCTGTTGCCCTGCTTGGCGCCAACGCTCTGCTGGTCGAATGCGCGGAGGAATAGGTGACCGTTGTCGGATGAATCGTTGCTGAGCAGATTTCCAGAGATGACATCGGTTTCTAGAAATGTGGCAGTATCGTCGGTTGCGTGAATAGCCATTGTTGTCTCTCCTTGAATTGATCTTCGCTGGCCAATTTTAACCTTAGCGACGGGTGCGATTAAGGATATATTAATACAGAGAGTCAAGGCTGAGATTAACCTGAGATTAACATTGGAGTGCCCGGTGTGCAATAATGGCACACATACAATCGGAGTAATTGGGCGAAACGCCGGCTGATCGGCGCATTAATAATAAGTGAATACGCGGCATATT
This sequence comes from Rhizobium sp. C104, assembly GCF_022354505.1. Taxonomy (NCBI): domain Bacteria; kingdom Pseudomonadati; phylum Pseudomonadota; class Alphaproteobacteria; order Hyphomicrobiales; family Rhizobiaceae; genus Rhizobium; species Rhizobium sp. C104. Next base: position 189,921 of record NZ_CP092348.1, read on the forward strand.
GGAAAATTGAACATATTTCTTCACAAGGTAAGAAGTTTTATTCGGAAGCAATCAATAGGAATACAGGACGTCACTTCCCCGCAGATGAAATTGTCAAATAATCACATCGGGCTAGCAATCTCTTTTGGTGATTTTGTCATGTTTTCTCGATAGCCTCTCTCACATCCTATTAAGGTCATCACTGTCATTCTCATAGTTGGGGTAGGCTGAGGAACAACCTGCCTGGTTGTAGCAACATGATCACGGCAATCCGTCGGTTACGGAAAATGGGCTTCCATCGAATTGCTTTCTAGTAAAAATACATTCTTGTCATGCGTTGCAACTTTAACGCCATAGAAATACATCGGCGACGAAGAAAATGCGTCTGACGATGAAGAATAACGGCAGATAGAAAGAATTTTAGTGTTTCATTTTAGCCGCCAGAGAGAGGTCCACGCTTAGAAGATTCCCATTACCTTGGGGAGATCAAAGCATGACCGTCTACTACGTGAACTCAGCGACAGGATCCGATCATAACAGCGGAACCACGGAGAACTCAGCTTTCGCGACATTGTCCGCTGTCGAATCCCTGAGGCTGAACCCCGGCGACAGTGTCCTGCTCGCTGCCGGAAGCGTGTTCAATGAGCAATTCGATTTGAAATACTCCGGCAGCGTTGCGGCTCCGATCACCATTGGCAGCTACGGTCTTGGCGACGCCCCGGTCATTCACAGCAGCAATGACGGCATCCATGGTTCCAAGGCCTCGAATATCGTTATCGAGAATATCAAGATCGCCGACACTGGAGCGAACGCGATATATGCAGGAAACGTGTCGAACTGGGTCGTACGGAATGTCGAGGTGACCAATACCGGCCTTGCCGGAAAGCCCGGATCCGTCAGCTTCCAAAGCAGCCAGAACATCACCATCGAAAACAGCACGCTGACCGGTGTCCATTCCGACGGGATCTGGATGGAAAAGGTCAAGGGCGTCACCCTGATCAACAACACCGTCACCAACAGCCAGGGAAGTGCCGCAGACGCCATTCAGCTCAACGACAGCAGCAATATTCTCGTCAAGGACAATCATCTGGAGCAAACGCAAACCAACAGCGCCAAAGGTGTTTTGGTACTGGTCCGAGCTCAAGATGCTTTGGTCGAGGGCAATACGCTCGTTGGCGGCGGCTTCGGATTGAGCGCACAGGCTGGCACCAACATCGCCATCCACGACAACGACATCTCGGGATATGGCGGCTACAGCTGGTCCTACGGCATCGGCCTTGGCGATCAGGGCGATGCGAAGAACTACGATATTAGCGGGAATTATGTCCATGACGGGGTGTATGGGGTTCTGGTCAGCGCCGCCGGCAATCCCGTCTATATTCGCGAGAATATCGATGTTCATGACAATGTCTTTGACGATCTGTCCTCCTCGGCGCTTAAGGTCGACCGGCCAGCATCGGGCTCCTTCTATGACAATATCATCGACAGCGATGTATCGACGCTGACGATGCCCGCCACAATCGCTGCGCAAAACACGTTCTTTGTCGGCGACAACAAAACATTCGAGCAAGCGCAGGCCGAACTCGACAGCGCCGGCGGCACGAATAGCGATACGTCAACGAGCCATGAGCAGCCGCCTGTTGCACCGGTCGTCGAACACCCTGCGGAAATGCCGGCGCCGCAGACTACCACTCCAGTGCCTGCGACCGAAACGCCGGTCGCGACCACGCCGTCGGTCGCCGCCCCAAAAATTGTCGCTGTCCACGACAACTTGAAGATTTCGGCCGACACCGGCAGCGCATATCATGGAAACCTTCTTGAAAACGACAGTGCTGCCAATGGCAGTGTGCTGTTGCGTCGCTTTGGCGACAATGCCGTGGATAAACATGGGCTGACGGTTACGGGGAAATACGGTGTCATCCATATTGAGAGTGATGGCGATTACACCTACACCGTGGACGCGGCAAAACTCGTCGGCCTTCACGGGAACGTCAGCGAATCCTTCCAGTACAAAATTTCCGACGGTGCTTCGCACATCGACACGGACGCGCTGGGTATCTACATCAATGTCGATGCGTTTCATTCCAGCCAAGCATCGCACTTGTTGGTCTGAAGCCCGCCAACGCTGAGACAGCGTCAATCGATCGTGTTCGCCCGGTTGACGTTTCCCGGCTTCAATGCCGATGCTTGCTGCCAGGCTGTCGAAAGCGCGAGATGGCAGATGGCAAAATATGTCTGCGGGTCATAATCAGAACAAACTATAGACTGAATTTATAGTTAATCACCCAGTAAATCTCGCGTCTATGGGCGCGTCATGTTCATCTCTTTGAACCGTTATTGGGCGATTTGCGGTTTTCCCTTGCTTAGGCCGATATATTTAGCGTAGCGTTAAGCTAGGGCCTCTGAAATCATTCGCTATAAATGGGGATTTTCGGTAATTTTTCAGTGGGGTTCATGTAATAAGCTTTGGACTTGTCAGCGGGTTTCGGCACCAGTGTCGAACGTTCGAAGTAGCTATGTCATTGTCTGGCCTTGATAGGCCTGTAGCTGCGATATACGCAGGCTTATTTGTCTGTATGCGATGCGGTAGAGAGGGATTTAATTCGTGTTTCAGAGTTCAGCGACCGATGCCAGTGAGCCGTCCAAAGCCTTGCGGAAGTGCAAGGGGGGACTTGTCTTCATCGGCATAGCAAGCGCGCTTATCAATATTCTCTATCTTACCAGCTCGTTTTTCATGCTTGAGGTGTATGACCGCGTCATTCCGAGCAAAAGCATACCGACGCTGGCTGCCCTCGCGATACTTGCATTGGCTCTTTATGCGTTCCAGGGCGCGTTCGAGGTTCTCCGGAGCAGGATGCTCGTGCGCGTTGCCGGTGCGCTCGACGAGATGGTGAACGGACGGGTGTTCCGGGCGCTCATCAAGGCGCCGCTGAAGGTCAAAATCGGCGGGGACGGGCTTCAGCCGTTGCGCGACTTCGACCAGATAAGAACCTTCCTGTCCGGCATGGGCCCGACGGCGATGTTCGATCTGCCGTGGCTTCCCTTCTACCTCGTGATCTGCTTTCTGTTTCATCCGGCGATCGGATATATTGCGATCGGTGGATCGCTGGTTCTCGCCATCCTGACGTTCTTGACCAACCAGGGAACGCGGACGCTGTCAAAACAGCAGTCCGACGCCGCCAATATGCGCAATGCCTTCGCGCAGACCTCGATCCGCAACTCCGAGGTCATTCACGCCATGGGCATGGCGGGCACCATGGCTGAAATCTGGGACCGCAAGAACGAAGAATATCGGCTCATCACCCGGCAGGCGTCGGATGTCGGCAACGGATATGCGACCCTGTCGAAGATTTTCCGGATTGCTCTGCAATCGGGAACACTTGCGACCGGCGCGATCCTGGTCATTCAAGGGCAGGCCTCTTCAGGCATTATCATCGCGGGCTCTATTCTGACATCGCGCGCTCTGGCGCCTGTGGAGGCGGCGATCGGGAATTGGCGCGGTTTCGTTTCCGCCCAGCAAAGCTGGGCGCGGCTTGCGAACCTGCTGAAAACCATTCCGGAAATCCCGGCACCGCTGGCGCTCGCAGCGCCTTCCAAGCAGGTCACAGTCGAGGGGCTGGCAAGCGGGCCGCCGGCAGGCCAGCGCCTGGTTATTTCCGATGTCAGCTTCGGGCTGAGAGCAGGAAGCGCCCTCGGGGTTATCGGCTACAGCGCCTCCGGCAAGTCGTCGCTGGCGCGGGCGATGATGGGCATCTGGCCGACCGTCAGGGGATCCATTCGCCTCGATGGCGCAGCACTCGACCAGTGGGATGGCGACGCACTTGGCCGGCATATCGGTTATCTCCCGCAGGACGTGGAACTGTTCTCAGGAACCGTCGCACAGAATATCTGCCGTTTCGCCAAGGAGATGTCGCCGGAGGCAGTGGTCGCCGCGGCGCGGGCGGCGCGTGTTCACGATCTCATCCTTCGTCTGCCGAACGGTTACGAAACCGAAATCGGTGAAGGGGGTGCGGCACTTTCGGCCGGCCAGAGACAGCGTATCGCGCTTGCAAGAGCGCTTTACGGCGAGCCCTTCCTCGTCGTGCTCGATGAACCGAACTCCAACCTCGATGAGGAAGGCGAGCGGGCGCTGAGCGCCGCGATCATGAGCGTGCGCGCACGCGGCGGCATCGTCGTCGTTATCGCGCATCGGTCCGGGGTTCTGGCGGTCTGCGATTTCGTGCTGATGATGCAGGACGGCCGAATGATCGCATTCGGTCCGAAGGAGGAAGTTCTGGCACGGGTCAGCCGGCCGGAACCGGCGGCGCGTACGCCGATTGCCGATCGCGTGGCTCAGCTCAAGGTCGTGGTCGACGGCATGAATGCGGCTGAATAGGCCGGAAGGAAGATTGTGAGAAAAGTCATCAGTGAATCCAAGCGCTCCCTCAATCGCCATGTCGCCCTTGTCGGCGTGTTGTCGATAGCTCTCGTTTGCGGCATCGGTGGTTGGGCGGCGACGACGGAGCTGTCGAGCGCCGTCATCGGCGAAGGCGTGGTCGTCGTCAACGGCGACGTCAAGAAGATCCAGCACCTGACCGGCGGTATCGTGTCGAAACTGCTGGTCTCCGAAAATGACCATGTGACGGCTGGACAGATCCTGATACAGCTCGATGGCACGACGACAAAAGCACAGCTTTCGATCGTCGAAAGCACACTCGCTCAGCTTTATGCGCGCCGTGCCCGTCTGAAGGCCGAACGGATCGACGCCGAGTCATTCGATGTCGAGGAAAACATCAGCGATCTGACATCCAGCACCGCGGCGCGGGATCTGCTCGACGGCGAGACGAAATTGTTCGACAGCCGCAGGTCGGCGCTTGTGGGAATGAAGAGCCAGTTGGCGTCGCGCAAAGACCAGCTGGCCGAGCAGATCAAGGGGTTGGTCGTTCAGATCAACGCCACCAATGATTCCCTCAGCCTGATCGAACAAGAGCTCGAAGGCGTCGATACGCTCTACAAGAAGGGGCTGGTCACGCTGCAGCGTTTGAATGCACTCAAGCGCGCCCGCGCCGACCTTCAGGGCAATAGCGGCCAGGAAATCGCTGCAAAGGCCGAGGCCGAAGGCAAGGCAATCGAGATCGATCGCCAGTCGCTCCAGCTGGACGAGGATCGCCGTTCGGAGATCGCCAAGGAACTGACCGACGTCGAGGCGAAGATCGCCGAAAATGAAGAGCGCCGCGGAACCGCGCTCGATCAACTCCGCCGTCTCGACATTGTCGCGCCGCTCAGCGGGCGTGTCCACGAGCTTTCCATTCACACGGTCAACGGCGTCGTCAATCCGGGTGAGACCCTGATGCTCGTCGTTCCCGAAAATGAAGATCTTACCGTTGAGGCGAGAAGTCGCTACGCGCGATATCGACCAGCTTCACGTCGGCCAGCCCGTCGACGTGCGGTTCAGCGCCTTTGATCAGCGCACGACGCCTGATGTACGCGGCGAGATCACGTCGATTGCGCCCGATGTCGTCAAGGATGAGCGGACGGGCATCAGCTATTATCCCCTTCGCGTCAAGCCGGAGGCTGCAAGCATCGCCAAGCTGAAGTCGATAAAGCTCTATCCTGGCATGCCGGCCGAAGTCTTCATCAAGATCGCCGACAGAACAGTTATTTCCTATCTGACGAAGCCGCTGACCGATCAGATGCAGCATGTATTTCGTGAGGAGTGATGGCGCGGCCGTGCCGCGTCACAAGCGGCGTGAGCGGTCATCGTCATGACATTGTCTCAAGGCGGCTGCAGCTTGGTTGAAGAAGGGCATGGCTGCCCGTCCAGCCGGAGTTCTGACGCGTGACCTACCGGTCCCGCTGAGATATGATTCCTCCATGACAAGTTTGCGGCTTTGGCGAATGCTGCCAATCGAGAGACGACCGACCTATGGATGGCTTCTGCTTTTGGCGTGTCTGGTGATGCTCTCGGCCCCGAAAAGCGGTTATGCCGAAAATTCCTCGCCGTTGAAAATAGTAGCTTTCGGAACATCGTTGACGGCCCGAGGAGGGTGGCAGCCCGCTCTCAAGACAAGGCTTGCAGCCTGCTTGCAGAGGCCGGTGAAAATCGAGAGCGTTGCAAAGAGTGGGGAGACGTCGCTCTGGGCTCTGACCCAGATTGATCGCGTCGTTGCCGAACAGCCGGATGTCGTTCTGATCGAGCTTTACGCTAACGACGCAGCATTGCAGCGGTTCGTGTCGCTTGCGCAAAGCCGACAGGATATCGGCGACATCCTCGACCAGCTTCGGCAGCGCCTGCCGCAAGCGCGGATCATCGTCATGGCGATGAATCCATTTTCGGGACTGCGTGGACTGATCCGTCCGTTTGTTGGCAGCTACATCTCGGCCCATCGGGCGGAAGCAGAAAAACGCGGTCTCGAGTTTGTCGACCACCGGCCGAACTGGCAGCGTCTGACGCCGGGGGATCTGGCCGCGGCAATTCCTGATGGCGCCCATCCCCTGCCTGACATTGCAGCCGAAATCATCGTGCCGGAACTTGTCAAACATATTGCCGGCGGCAATTGCAACGAATGAAAGCTCCCTGCTTGCCGATAGCGCCGTCCGCAAGGCGGCGAAGCTCGTTGCATGAATCAAATTTGATGCGACGCTCTTTAGCGCGTTGCCGGTTCAGACTGTCGCGAGATAGCCTTTAAGGTAGTTGACCAGCGAAGCCCGTCCAAGCTCGGACGGATCCTCGTGAGAGGGGCTGTCCAGATCGTCGAGAAGATAGTTCCTGAGATCATCGTCGCTATGCGCGACATAGATGCCTGGCCGGCCCGCGAGCTGGCCTACCGTGGCAAGCTGGTGATCGTTGCGATGCTCGCCGAGGGATGCCTGCCGGGGCACGAGAATGATCGGTTTTCCAAAACGTTTCGCGGTCAGCACAGTGCCGATTCCCGCATGAGAGACGATGACGCTTGCATCGAAAAAGACCCGGTCGAAGTCCGCCGGCTCGATATTCTTGATCCATTTCATATTCTGTGGCGTGTAGGTGCCCTTGCCGATCTGCGCCAGAACCGGTCTGGACAGTTCCTTTGCGAAAGTGTCGACAGCCTTGACGAGGCGATCGAACGGCAGCTGCGTTCCGACGGTGACAAGGATCAAAGCACAGCTCCTGCGTAGTGGGGGCCATCAGGCCGCGACAAATGTTGCCATTGCGTCAGCCACAGCGTCGCGATACGGCCAGCCAATTTCCCCGACAACGACAGCTTCTCGACATTGGCGACGCTGTCGATCCAGATCGTTCGCTTGCCCGTCAATTTGCCGGCAAGCAGGCAAAAAAGCCCGGGCGCGGCACCTGTGGAAATGACGACATCGGGCCTCTGCTTGATAACGATGGCGAAGGCGCTGAAAAAGCACCGGATCGACATGGTAATCGAGTCGCGGTTGCAATCGGGAAGGACCAGCCCGTCGCGAATATCATATTTGGCAAGCAATCCGGGAATGGTCGTTGCAAAGACGATATCGCAGCCCTCGAACGCGCCGCGCATGGCCATCAGCTGCTCCCAATGGCCGCCGCCTGACGAGGCAGCGAGAACCTTTAATCTTTTCTCAGTCATAGACAGGCATCTCCTATGATTGACCGGCGGTAAGAGAGAAAAACCGTTCTGTCCGAACAGCGGTTGTGTCACGATGGTTCAGCAGGAGTGTACCATTCTTCGCCCGGCTGGTTGAAGCCATCAAGTTCATCGATGTTATTAGGCATGATGCTTTTGGCTGAAACATAGTAACAGCCAGGACGTCTCCAAGAGCGCTTCCGCAAATAATATCAGTGGGCGGCATTGGGCTTGTATTCCTGATAGGCATGTCCGAGGATCCCATTAACCATGCCGGCGCCGCGCAGAACATGGGTGAGGGCGCGCATGCCCCAGTAAGGTGAAATCAAGATCGCCGGCAGCATGACCAGTCCGAGCACGACCCTCGTGGCGCCATAGGCGGCGCGATAGATCCGGCGCTTGAGGTTGCCATGCAGAACTTCGCTGACGGCGAAGGTGTTGCCTAGTCGGTACTGTCTTTGCAAGACCCATTTCCAGGTCATCCGGTTCGCGGGAACGATGTCATAGACAAGGGCCTTGTCAGCCCAGAAAATCTGCATGCCGCGGCGGATGGCCTGATTGAAGAACAGATAATCCGTGCCGCCGGTGAAGCGCATCTTTTCCTCAAAACGAAGATTCCATGAGCGGATCAGCGGATAGTCGAACATGACGTTGTTCGAGGCCGCATAACCGATGCGCTGGCCGTCGGTGTTCTTCCTGCGTTCGAATACCCTGGCCTTGATGAAATATTCCGGCGGGTTTTCGGGATAGACCGGCTGGACGGGGCCGTAGACGCAATCGGCGCGGTTTTTCTCGCGGGTCTCCAGCATGGCGTCCAGCCAGCCGTCGTCCGGCCATTCGTCATCGTCGAGAAAGCAGAAGAGGTCGGTGCCGGGCGGTGCCGAATCCAGCGCGCGGTTGCGCGCAAAAGGGATGCCCTGGTTTTGCTCGACGACGTAGATCAGGTCGTAGGCGCCTGTCTGTCCAAAGCCTTCCACCGTTGCCTTGGCGCTGCCGGCCGCATCATTGTCGACGATCACCATGGTGAGATGATAGGGGCGGGCCGGGTGCCTGATCTGGCGCGTCATGACGTCAAGCAGCTTGGCAATTCCGTCCAGACGCCGATAGGTCAGCACCCCGACGGCGATCTTTAACGGCGCAGCACCTGCCTGATCGGTGCCGACGGACGAGTGCGGGAAGGTTTCCTGCTGGTTCATGCCTGTCCTTTCCGCAGCATATTTGCCAAACGCTTGCGCGCCGCCATCAGGGCCACCTCGGTTGCGGCAGCATCGCCGAACGGACCGCCGGTCACCGTGTTGCGCGCTTCGCTCCTGAGCTTCAGCAGCGATGTCGTCTCGGCAATGCCGCCAGCCACCAGGCTCTTGCCGAGTGCCTGCAGCCCATCATATCGGCGCGCCAGTTCCAGGCCTGTCGCGATCATGATCCGCGGGCGCAGCGTTTTTGCCCGGCTTGTGCCCGTATAGCGGTTCGACGCATGAATGCGCTGGAAGGTCAGCGGTGTTTCGACGATGGCGCCGCGGCCGAGATAGGCTGCGGCAAACTTGATATAATTGTCGCTGAGGACGACGTCTGCCGCGACGGTCATTGGCAATATCTGGGCGAGCAGGCTGCGGCGGAAGCTCAGGCCCGATGTCGGCACCGGAAGCGAGGGAAAGCCGCCCTTGCGAAGCGTGTCCCGCTTGTCGAAGAGCGTCACTTGCAGTTCTGCAGAAGGCTGGTCGCCTTCCTCGGTCGTCACCCGGTCGAAACACCAGTCGATCTCGTTGCGATCGTAGATCTCGGCGGTCCGCGCAAGTTTCCCGGGCAAAAACGTATCGTCGGCGTCGAGGAGAAAAAGGATATCGCCGCTTGCGGCAGCAAAACCTGCATTGAAGCTCGAGGCCTGACCGCCGTTCTCCTTTAATACAGCCAGAATCCGATCCCCGTAGGAGGCAAGAATCTCGCGGGAATCATCCGTCGATCCGTCGTCGACCACCACCACTTCGAAGTCAGGGTAGGTCTGCGACAGCACGCTATCGATGCATGGGCCGAGAAAGCGACCATAATTGTAATTATTGATGAGCACCGAGAGCTTCAAATTACCGCCTCCTGGATCAATCGATCACCGCGCCAGCGTCTGAGGCGCATATCGGCGAATTCCCGCACGATACCCCCGCATGTAGTAATACTTCCAGATAGCCCAGAAACGCTTCTTGGATTGCGGCAAGAGATAAAGCGTGCCTGCCCGGAATGCCCATTGCGCGCTTTCGATCCAGGTCGGAAGCGGAACGCCGCTTAACCTCACTCCTCCAGGCACCTCGTCGGGAAACAGCGCCGGCATGCCATAGCCAAGACGCTCGCCGCGTTTCTGCACCCAATCTTCGGTGACGCTCGATGCAGGAATCCAGTGATGAACCACGGCTTCGGCGCATCGGTAGGATTTGGCGCCATTTGCCGCCAGGCGAATGATGATTTCCGCATCTTCACCCATGGCAAATAACTTTCCGGGAAGAGGACCGATATCTTCGCGGTAGCGCACGCTGGATCCCAGCAGTTCCCGCCGAATGATCGTATTCGGACCCCAGACTTTTGTCGGGTCACACGGCCCGCTCTGCGTTTCATCGACGATCGCAAAGGTGGAGCCCATAGGGATCCACTCGATGAAAGGGTCTTTTGGTTCTCTTTCCCAATCGGGGACGATTCTGCCGCCGAAGACGCCATAACCCGGGTGGGCGGCAGCGCAGTCGACGATGGCTTTCAGCCAGTTGGGTTCGGCGCGAACATCGTCATCGGTAAAGACGACGAGATCGCCCTTCACCCGATCCAGAGCGAAATTCAGCGCCCCGGACTTTCCCGGCTTGCGCTGCTGCAGGATCGTGATGGGGAGCTTGTCGCTATACGAGGTCAAAAGATCAAACGTGTCGTCATTGCTGTTGTTGTCGACAGCAATCAGTTCCCATCGATCATGCGGAAGCTCCTGGCGCACCAAGGAATCCAAAGTATGGCGCAGCCGGCGGCTGGCGCCATTGTAGGAGGAAAAGATTACGCTGACGAATAGATCCGACATCAGTGACCAACCCTCTTGGTGAAGTCGAAAGCGAAAAGTCTCATATTTTGACTGCCTGTGCGATGTTTGAACGGGATCGGCGCCTAAGCGGGGTTCGACCGTATTTTGCCGAAAAACTCGCGCCTGTGACTTTCACCGAGTACCCTCAGCTTGCGAAGATTGCGCAACCAGCGCCGCGGCTTGGTGAGCACGCCGCGGTTCAGGAAATACTGCCGCAGCAGGCTCGGTGCCTGGCTATGCGATCCGCCATGGGCAACCCGATAGACCGCCCCGCGAAAGGGAAGTTTCGTCAGCGGCGCTCCACGCTGGGACAGTATATTCGCAATGCGGACATGGCTGCCCAGCATCGATTTGATCCAGTCGAGCGAAGCATCCTCGAAGCGGCTGGGGAGTTCGTAAAGATCGGCCCGAATGATCAGTGATGTGCCGCAGAGATGGCTGAAATCATCATGGCCGAACAGGAAGTTGCCGCCATCGTCCCAGATATAACCATGGTCGATCGTCCACCCATTGGCGTCCCGATTTTCGGATGCGTGCTGCACGATCCGGGAGCTGACGAAATCATCATCGTCGACGATCATGAAAAAACGACTATCGGCGGCGGTCAACATGCCGCTCAGGACGCGCCGGCCCTTGTCTGCCCGGAAGGCGTCAAGGAAGTCCTCCTTGCTGCCCTTTCCGAGTTCATGCAGGTCGTTCGGCGGAAAAGTCACGCGCACGGCGGAAAATTTCTCCGGCAGATCAGGCAGATCGGCGCCTTCGTTGGCCACGATGATTCCGCGCCAATCTCCATTGGTCTGGTTGGAAATGGAGGCCACGGTCTGGCTGAGATTCGCCTTCAGCTTGCTCCAGTCGCGGGCATTGTCCTGATGTCGGACCGGGATAATGAAGGTGACAAGTGGCATCGAATAACCCCCTTAAGCCCGCAAGCTCACAGCTTCTCTGTTATCGATACGCCGATTGGCTGCCTGGTGACGCGCCCACTCGATCCCGTCTTCGAGCGAAGTTGCCTTGTAGGAAAGATCCGTTCCGCCGGAGAACGCGTTCATGAAACGGCGGATCTTTCCGTAGCTGTTGTCGAGTACGGCATGCGGACGGCCGAGCAGCACCGAGCAGATATGGACGTGCAGGCGGTCGGTGATGATTGCGCGGGCACGCGAGATCTGGCTGATGCCGCGTTCGAAGCGGTTGTGCGCGGCCGCGTCCAGCCTGCGCAAGGCAACTTCGCTTGGCTTCAATGCGAGATAGGCCGAAGCTACTCCAAGCTTCTTGGCGATATTCACCTTCCGTTTTGATTCCGTGATCCAGTCTTCCACAGGAATGTCGGAAGGGATATTGCGATCGGTGCCGCCAACCCGTTCCGCATCCTCCCGCAGCATGGCGAGCACGGGAATTTGCGTCGCCCGTTCCGGAAGCGCGCCGATGGCGAAAGCCATATCGGGGCATAGGCGCACCGTGCAGTCGAAATGTTTCTCGGAAAATTCCTTCGATTCTTCGTCGCGCACGAGCAGCACGAAATTCTTGTGGCGCCCGATTGCGCGTTTGGACTGCTCGATGCGCTCAGCCGAACTGTAGTGGATCGACTGCGGGAACTGGATGATCTGCCGATCGGGGAAACGTTCCATGATCGCTTCACGGAAATCCTGATGGGCAACCCAGATGTCGCCGAAGTTGCCGCCACCGTGAATGAAGATCGGGCCTGTGGGAACGCGGCGTTTCAGCTCTTCCGCTGAGAAGTCGTATAGTCTGGAAACATAGTCCGGGCGCTTGCCGAAACGATCGTTGAGATAGGCCATCTCACCCAGCCAGATCGCCGAGTCGCCGCAATTGCGGATGTCGGGGAAGTCTAGGATCGCGAGCGGCTCGTCGCGCGAGACATAGTCCTTCAGGCAATCATGGATCATGCCATTGAGTTTTGCGATCAGCTCAGATCTGGATAGGCTGGTCATTCTGCCTCACTTGTTAATGTTCGTTTTAGCTTTAAGCCGACTTGGGAACGGCAATACGTTTGGCTTTTGACAGAAACTTGACGACGATACGCTGAACTTCGGTTTCCGGGCCATTTGGCTTCTTCATTGCGAGCCAAAGGACAAAGCTGGAACCGATATAGAGAATACCGCCAGTGACGACGAGGATGGCGAGGTGCAGGGCCAGCGCCGGCTTGTCGGTGGGGGTGTTCAGGATATGCGACAATCCCCAGACGCCTGCGGCCATCAGGGCGACGCTCGCAAGCGCGCGGAAATTAGCCGCCAGCTGCTGGAAGAACGGCAGATTGATCAGCCGCTTGACGAGAAGCATGTTGACCACGGTGGAAATCAGACCCGTGAACACACGCGCATACACGACGCCCGGAAGCCCGGCCATCATCAGGCCGGCGATGATGATGGGAATGCGAACCACCAGCATCTGCGTGTCGCGGATGAACAGCATCTTGGTATGGCCCTTCGCCATGCCCAGCGGCTGGACGAGCGAACCGAGCGTCTGCAGGGCGAAGACCGATGCGAGTGCCTGGACGATGAAGATGGCGGGAGCCCACTTCTCTCCCAAGGCCAACCGCATCATCGGATCAGCCACAACCGCCATGCCAATACCTGCCGGAAGCGCCACCGCAGCCAGAAGCGCCTGCGCGCGCTGATAGGCTGCGATAAGCCGGACCGGATCGTTGCGGACCTTGGAAAAGCCCGGATAAATCGTCTGGTTCAACGGCGCTGTCGCCTCGCGCGTCGGCAGCGTCGAAAGCGTGTTGCCGACGGTATAGTGACCAAGCTGCGTGGCGCCGAGCATCTTGCCGATCAGCAGATACTCGATCCGCCAGTTCAGCGTATTGACGATCTGTCCGGCCGTCAGCCACACCGAGAACGAAAACAGCTCCCGGGCATGGCGGAAGGTGATGCGCGGCCAGAACGGCAAAACGGTGTAGGAGACGATGATATTGGTCACCTGATAGGCAAGCGTGCCGATCACGAGCGCCCAATAGCTCTGGTAGATCGCAGCAATTGCCACCGTCACGATGAAGCCGACGAGCTTTTGCGAGACGTTGAGGACGAATTCCTGCCAGAAGATCAGATCGCGCTGGAGCATGACGCGGCGCGGATTGGCGAGACCGCTCAGCAGCAGGCTGAAACTCAGAGCAAGCATCACACTCGTCAAACGAGGTTCGTTGTAAAACTCGGCAATCGGATAGGACGCGGCGGCAAACAGCAGCGCCAATATGGCGCTTCTCGTCACGCTCAATGTCCAAACCGCGCTGAAGTGCGTTTCGCTCGGAGACTCGTGGCGGATGAGCGCCTGATTGAGCGAAAGCTCGGTGACCGAACTCAAGATGACCTGGATCGTCGTTGCAATGGCGACGAGACCAAAATCCGCCGGTACGAGATACCAGGCGAGGACAAAGGTGCTGAGTGCCGAAAGCCCGTTGACGATGGCGCGGGACAGGCTCAGCCACATGCTGCCTTGAATCAGTCGGTCGGTCACACTGCTCATGGGCGAACGGCTCCCGAGATCGAGGATATCGACCATTTGAGCGGACCACATGCACATTCAAGGTGCTTCTGGCCCTTGCGGGCGCAGAGGGTATTGAGGGAGTCGAAAAGCATCATGCCTTATTGCCTCGTCACGAAACCGGTTGCGATCTTAGAGGGCGCTTGCCGTTTTCTTGGAAAAATCTTGCTTCAGCCGGTTCAGTTCGACCAGCATTCTATCGTGTGCTCTTACGATCGACTCGTCTGTGCTGAGCTGGCCCGGCTTCTCCGCCACCCGCTGCAACGTCTTGACCGTCGATCCGAAGACGTAATTTCCGGTCAGTTGGCGAATGCGGCGGTGACGGAATGTAATGTTCTTCAACAGGGTGGTATTTTTCCGCACCAGCGACGCTCCGACCTCGACGAGGTTCGACGGGCCGATCGGGTCGAAATCGATCTCCAGATCGAGCGCACTCGCCCAGTCATACCACTTGGCTCTGTTCCCCGGCGCGATCGGGCGGATCGCCCGCCACGGAACGCGCAGCGCATCCGAAATAATGCAGCCATGCATCGCTTCCGACACAACCTTATGTGATGCGCTGATTTCGGTCAGAACCTTTTCCACCGACCAGCGCGGATCGATATAGTGAATACCGGCGAGATCGCAGACCTTGTCCCAGCTGCCGTACATGGCGCTTTCGTAGTGCGGCATGAAGGAGACCGGGTAGCGCTTCTCGATGCTTTTTGCATCCCAGCAACAGCGGGTCAGGATGCCCGAATCGCCGATGGCGTAGCTCGGATCGATGCCGAGGACTTCGGCGGTCTTCTTTCCACGCACGAAATAGAAGGTCCAGTTGCCGTCGACTTTCGGCGGGTTGGTGTAACCGCCATAACCTGAGCCGAAGACGATCTTCTGCATGTTCGGATCGAAATTGTCGTAGAGGATCGAACCGATGCCGAGAAAGAGCTGACCTTCGTCATCATCGAAGAAGTCGGGCAGCAGCCGCTCCCAGAGCCAATGGTTGAGCTCGTCGCCAAAATTCTCGTGTTTCCCGCGATAGGCAAACATCTTCATCGTGCTTCTCCAGTCGGCAAATGCGTGACGATCTGCGAGACCGCTTCGTCTTCGCGTGCCATGCGGCCGTAACGCGAAATGATCTTGATGTCGCTGCGGATGATCTTTGCCGGATTGCCCGCCACGAGCGAACGCGGCGGCACGCTCCTGGTCACCACCGAGCCGGAGCCGATAACGCATTCGTCGCCGATTTCAACACCGGGCAGAATGATGCTGCGGGCGCCGATGAAGCAGCGTTTGCCGATTCGCGTGTGAAGGTAGAGCCCGCGCGTGAGGTCATGCGTCAGGATCGCTGCCTCAAAGGCGACATAGGTTTCCGCGCCGATATGAAGGCCTTTCGGATTGGTCTTGTCGAACCGGACGCTTAGGGAAAAGCTCGCCGTCGGATCGATGTCCATACCCCAGAATTTCGTATAATAGAGCCACTTGGCCGTCACTATGCTGTTCCGCAGCGGACGAAATACGTTCAGTCCCCACTTCGGCTTCTTTCCTGTCTGCACCATCAAGTCCGACCCCGGCTGGAAAATTCGTCTAGCACGGAACTGTAATAGTCCTCGAGCATCCCCGTCTGACGACGTAAGTCGAAGCGCTCGGCCACCAGAAGCGGTGCCCGCGCGCTGAAGGCTGTCCACAGGGACTGGTCGTTGAGCAGCCTTCCGACGGCTTCGGCCATTCCTGCGACATCCCGCTCCTCCACGAGATAACCAGTTTTCCCCTCTTCGATCGCTTCGCCCACGCCTCCCGAGCGAAATGCGACGACCGGAGTTCCGACGGCTTCCGCCTCTAGATTGGCGAGGCCGAACGCTTCAGCGTGACCATTGTCGAGGGTCACGCTGCCATGAAGATAGAGCTCCGCACTGGCGAGCAGATCCCTTATCTCCGTCTGCGACAGATTTTCATGGATCGTGACGCTTGGCAAGGAACGACGCGCCAGCGCCTCGATTTCCTCTTTCAGCGGTCCCTGACCCACCATGACGAATTCGACCGGGGTGCCGGTCGCCGCCACGCGCGACAGCGCGTCGATCATGAAGCGGTGGCCCTTATAGTCGACGAAACGGGCAATGGAAACCACCAGTCCTTTTTTTCGGGGACGCGGTTCCATTTTGAAGAGGTCGAGATCGATGCCAATGTGGTGGCGGAAGACCCGGTCGGCGCGAAAGCCGAGCGCCAGCAGCCGGTCGCGGATGAAATCGGAGACGGCGATATTCCAGCTGTTCCAGCCGGCCATCTCCCGGCGTCCCTTGGCGAAGAAGCGCACTTGGTTGAAGCCGCCCGGCTTTTTCGGATCGCCGCCGTAGGTGGCGTCGAAGCCGTGGAATGTCGTGACCAGCGGCTTGCCGGCGGCGCGCGCCAGGGGCCCGATGACATAACCGTTCTTGCCGAAATGGGCGTGGATAACATCGGCATTGCCGATCGCGGGAAAGAGAAAGGGGAGGCCGATCTGGGGGATTTTCAGAAGCAGTTCACCAGCCCTCGCAACGGGAGACCGACGGATGTCATGAACCGGAACAGTGGATTTTTTGGTATGGGCGGAAGAAATTCGGGACCCGGCAAGAATTTCAGCTTCGAAGGAACGAAATGCCACCGCCTGATTGAGAACAAATGCCTGGCTGGCAGGCAAAAATTTTTCCACGTAAATAACGGCTTTTCTCATGAATCTGTCGATGTCTCCGTTGTCTTGCGCATCACATCGCCTCTATTGCCCGTCGGATGCCATCAACTGCACTTCTCGGCGTGTTGTTTTCGTCGTAAAGATTAACGCGCTTGGTGCAAGCCGCGTCGGGACCGGCCGCCTTCTCGTCGGGCTCGGCGTATTTTTCCGACATGCCCCATACCGTCACGCCTTTCAAGTCGCCACGCTCGGCCGCCACGGTGATCACGTCACTGAAAATACCGCCGTATGACGCCGGCGTGAAGCCTTTGTCGCGGTTGAGGAAGTGGCAGGACGCATCGAGTTCGGTGATGAAAACGCCGACCCCCATGTCCTTCAGCGCGGCGCAGAAGCGCCCCATTCCTTCCGGATCGATTCGGTCGAGGCCGGGCCGGAAATGCGCCTGCAGCCCGACCGCGCCGATCGGCGTTTTCCGGGCGACGAGGTCCTCGACGATTTTCAGGATGCGGGCGCGCTTCAGTTCGAACACGTCGGATTTTTTCTCCAGATGCGTTTCGTTGAGCACAAGCGTCGCGCCGGGATTGGCCTGATGTGCCATGTCGAAGCTCATACGGATATAGTCGTCGCCAAGAAGGCGTCGGAAAACACAATTTCGCAGATCCGGCGCATCATATTCCAACGGCTCGTTCACCACATCCCAAGCGTCGATCGAGTTCTTATAGCGAGTGACAACCTGTTTTATATGACGGTTCATCGTCGCCTGAATCGTCTTTGCGTCGGTGATCTCAGACACCCACTCCGGGACGCGATACCAGATCAACGTATGGCCATAAACCCTCATGTTATTTTTGCGTGCAAATGCAACCATAAGGTCGGCATTCTTGAAGCTGAATACACCCGGTCTCTTTTCCGTCGCATTCCATTTCAGCTCGTTTCGGGGCGTTATCGAATTGACGTTGTCGGTGTAGATCCCGGAAGCGATTGGGTCGTTTATGTCCTGCAGGTCGATTGCCGATCCGAATCGGAACGCCTTGCTGTCGGCAACGGCGCGCAACCCTTTCGCCGGAGGCACCTGTGCGAGGACGTCGCCCGCATTGGCATACAACAGAGCAAGCGGAATCGAGGCGAGGAAACGTCTTCTATTCATTCTATCTCTCACTGTTGGCTTTTTTCATGTCCGCGGCGGAATTTAACGGGCCAGGCTCGCCGGCAACGATCTATCGCGGGTCTGTGTTTCAATTCAGTAGAGTAATGCAACCTCAAATATACTGTCGAACTAGGGGATATTGTCGGTATCTGCTAGACTTTCCAGCTTGCTCCAAGATATAAACCGTTCTGGAGGGCGCCCGCGATGGAATATTGGTTTAGCTATCCGATGAGCTGTTTTCATATGGCATTTCAAAATGCCGCTTTTTTTATGGCGACCGTCCGAAACGACCTATTCCTTCTCGACGGCCGGCAGTTCACAGCCCTTGTCCTGGGTGTCGTCGGCATCATTCTCATCCTGTTTGCAGCACTGATCAGAACATCCTCGCGGTTGCGTCGATCGGCGGCAGCTATTCGCTCACTGAGCGATGAGCTTGCCCAGGTCACGCAGGACCTCAATGTCGAGCGTCTCTGGCGCCTGGCGGGCGGAGACGGCACCGAACGGCCGAGCGCGGAAAGTTTGAAAGAGCTTTACAGGAGACTGGCCACGCATCACGACGATGCAAGTTATATGGCGTGACAAACCGACGCATAATCTCCGGAGATCCTAACGCGGATGGTCCGCATTTCTTGCGGGTGCCTCGGCATCGGCAGGGGTGGATAGCTGTGCCGGTGGCACGTTGGGCTCGACCGTCGGTTCGGGCGATGGAAGCCATGTTCTGTCGGAAAAATAGCTTCTTGTTCTTTTCTGGGGCCCGGAGGTCGCATCCAGCGACAGCGTGAAATTATAGCGCCCGGGATTGAGCACCTCACGGGCGAAGTTGATGCTGGCTCCGAAACCGTCTTCCTTGATGTCTTTCAGATTCTTGATTGCGTTCAACGTCTCGTGAAAATCCAGCCATTGCGGTTGCCGCAACATGGTTTCGAAGATTCGCAGGATGGCGGGATCGAGCTGGCCGTTTTGCTCCGTCTCGGGATTGATGATTTTCACCCGCATATTGCTGATCACGCCGGCGGCGTCGCCGCGAACGATGACGAAGATGGAACTCGGAAGCTGATCCTTTTCCCGCTTGACGCCATGTTCGAAAAAGCATTCGAACGTATCGGCGTTGAAGCTCGCCGCCGCCCAATCGCTGGTTTCGATACCGGCATCGCGCAGAGCTGCACACATTGCGGGCCCGGATATTCGCCACGTGCGTAGAAAGGTCGACACGGTCTGCGCCACCGGCGGGTCGATAAGATGCAACGGAAGCGTAAAGGCGGCGGGCGGCGTCGGGCGGGGAAAGGCTTTGGGGAGGGCGGCCTAATGACAGGGGAAAGAGATCGAAGCCAAAATAATGGCCCACCGTCTTCAAGTGTTTCATGTCGTTGGAAAGAAGCACCGTTCCCATGACCAGCGACAGGGAGATCGTCAGCAGCAACCAGAAGACCACGGGAATCGTCGGTTTTCCCAATGGCTGTTTCGCATTTGCGGACGACGAATTATCGGGCAAGCTTGTCTTCTCCGGTCCGAGAAGGATTTCGATCGGGCTGTCTAAATCCAGCAGTATACATTTATCCGTTAAATATCTTTGGCTTCGTGTCGGCAATTGGGCGCCTTTATGCCCTCGCCATCAGGATGGGCGCGGCAAATTCGGTGAAGACGCAGCACCATCCAATCGGGAACAGCTCGTGCGGCTCTATGAAAGCAGTCGCCGCTGGTCTGGTGCTTTCGTAACTTCGAGATATTGCTTTTGATCGTTGTCTTGAATTCAATGAATCCATTGAATTATTTAAAGTATTTTCCGAGATTCTGTATTCTCTTGTGTATTTTGTTCGTCGAATTTTTAATATTTCGCGCATAGATTTTGTTTTTAATTATAAAACTCCGGATTATATCTTTTTATATCCTTGCTGTTTGGTGGATCTCATCAAATTTTGGACGTATTCTTCGATAGTGTCTGCCGCGCAATTGCGGAGGGGGACATGTCCGTCGAATTAGACGCAACTACCTATGTTCATGCCAAGCCGACAACCGCGCATTCCTACATCTTGCCCGCCGTGCTTGACGCGCTGGAGAGCCATTTCGACGGTTCTGCGAAAAACGACGTCTTTGATTTGGGATGTGGTACGGGCGGCGCGGCCGCTGCTCTTGCGGAGAGGGGTTATTATGTCGTTGGCGTTGATCCTTCCAGCGATGGTATTGCCAAGGCCAATATCAACTATCCCGAACTGCCGCTGAATGTCGGCTCGGCCTATGACGATCTTTCCCGGGAGTACGGCACGTTCAACGCCGTCATCAGCCTGGAGGTTGTCGAGCATGTCTACGATCCGAGGGCATTCGCCTCGACGGTGTACGATCTTGTCAAGCCGGGCGGCGTCGCCGTGATGTCGACGCCCTATCACGGTTATCTGAAGAACCTTGCACTCGCCACGATGGGGAAAATGGATGATCACTTCATGCCGCTGAAGGATCATGGGCATATCAAGTTCTGGTCGAAAGACACCTTGAGCATGCTGCTGCTGGATGCCGGCTTCGATAACGTCCGTTTTCGTTATGTCGGAAGAATTCCCGTCTTGGCTAAGTCGATGATCGCCGTGGCTCAAAAGCCTCTTTAGGGGCGGTTTCTAAGCGGCCGTCATTTCGAACAGCAGTGCGCGAGCGCAGGTTGTTTATACTGTGAGCAGCGCTGAAAAAAATCGTTACGAAATATTTACTTTTAGTTGCATTTTTGCTTAAACTCTCCATTATACGGCTGGCATGCTGATAAAGTGGGAGACTTATTCACATGAAGGCTAAATCCCCGAATTCGATCGACGTCTATGTTGGCAACCGCGTCAGGGTGCGGCGAAAGACGCTCGGGATGACCCAGCATGGTCTGGCCGAACTTCTGGGCATTACCTTCCAGCAGATCCAGAAATACGAAAAAGGAACGAACCGGATAGGCGCCAGCCGCCTTCAGCGCATATCCGAGATTCTTCGCGTGCCTATCGGCTTTTTCTTCGAGAACGGTGGCTCCGGACCGATCGAAGGCGAGACGAGCGAATTGAACAAGTTTTTGTCCTCGAAGGAGGGGCTGGCGCTCAACAAGGCGTTCATCGCTATCGAGGATCCGAATATCAGGCAAAAACTGGTGGCATTGGCCAAAAGTCTGGCCGTCGCCGGCTTGTCGGAGATCGACGGTGATTTGCAGGATCCGGTTGTAAACGGCTGAGGACGGATGGTGCATCGCCTGCAAACATTCGGCGATCTGCGGTTGATCGAGACGAATGGTGACTGCTCAGCCGTCCGGTCATGGGGCTGTTGATGACGGCCCATATCTATGCCGGGGCGCTATGAATTCAGCCCTACATCCGGCCCACTATTCCGACAGGATCATATCGCCGGGAGAGACTCTTTCCCGCGTCGAACCCTTTTTGGCTAGGTTCGGCATTACCAGGGTTGCGCGACATACCGGCTTGGATGACATCGGAATTCCCGTCTGGTGCGCCTATGCCCCGAATTCGCGGTCGATCGTGATTGCTCAAGGAAAGGGCCTGACCGATCTGGACGCCAAGGTATCCACTGTCATGGAGGCCCTCGAACGGGCTGTTGCCGGCGAACCCTTCGTCAAGCGCGTCCACGGTTCCTGTTCCCGCCTGCAGGCGATGGGCTACCAAGTCGACAGGTTGAGCTGCCTGACCGCCGTCCATAAACCCGATCTCGGGCCGGATGACGAAACCGAATGGGTTGCTGGTATCAATATCCTCAGCGGCGACGAAATCCACATTCCCTTCGAAGCGGTGTTGCTCGACCGGACGCGGGACGCGCGATACTGGATGTCGTCGGATGGCCTGGCTTCGGGAAACAGTGTCGAGGAGGCAATTTTTCATGGCGTCCTGGAGCGCATCGAGCGTGACGCTCAGGTGCTGTGGCAGGTGGGTGGGGAAGCCAATCTCTATGCCGGCTGCGTCGATCCCCGCGGCTTTGAGGATGGTGCCCTTAACGGGCTGGTCGACAAGATCGAAGCATCGGGATTGGCGCTCCGGCTGTTCGATATCACCAGCGACATCGCGATCCCCTGTTTCACCGCGATGCTCGGTCCTAGGGAGCTAATTCCAGGCTCCAGGCATGGTCACGCTGACAGGGACATTCGGCTCGTCGAGGTGACCGGCGGCACCGGGGCGCACCCGTCTCCCGTGCGGGCGGCCATTCGGGCGGTGACGGAAGCCGTGCAATCCCGGCTGACCTATATCAGCGGCGCCAGGGACGATATTTCTCCTGCCACTTTCTTAAGATCCCTTCCGTCGCTGATGCGACGGGCCTTCGATGCGGTTGCCGCACCGCCTGCCGGCCTCCGCCATGACGGCGCGGCAGGCTATCGGGCACGGAATCTGCCGGAGCTGCTGCAACAAGTGCTTGACGCTCTGCGCAACCGAGGGATCGCTTCGGTCATCCTAGTCCGCCTCAGCGACGACACGCTTCCCTTCAGCGTCGTCAAGATTGTTATCCCCGAGCTCGAAAATCCGGAGGGGGAGCGCGCCCGGCGATTTGGAACAAGGGCTCTGGCCAAGGCGATCGGGTTTTGAAGATCATTTTCGCAGGTCCCAGTCTTCACGATGCGGCATCGCTCGCCGGCGAGGCGGTCCGCGTCCTGCCGCCCGCCATGCAAGGCGATGTCCTGGCTCAGGTGGAACAGGGCGCCAACGTCATCGGCCTGATCGACGGCGGCTTCGAATATGCCGCACCGGTCTGGCACAAGGAAATTCTCCATGCTCTCTCGCTTGGCGTGGCCGTTCTCGGGGCAGCAAGCATGGGCGCCTTGCGGGCTGCGGAATGTCATCCGTTCGGGATGATTGGGATCGGCCGCATTTTCGAAGACTATCGCACCGGTCGGCTGCTGGACGATGCCGCCGTCGCACTCATGCACGCGCCGAGCGCGCTCGGCAGCAAGCCGCTGACTATACCGCTCGTCAATGTCACCGCCACGCTCGATGCGATGGCAGATAGCGGACTGCTCGCAGCTGGCCTGCGCGAGTGGCTCGAAGATGCGGCAAACGCGATCTTTTTCAAGAAGAGGACGTGGCGGGCGATCGTCGAGCAATGCGCCGGTATAGCCGAGCCGGACCGTCCGCAGCTGCTGGCGACGCTTCTTTCGAATTCTGTCGATCAAAAACGCATCGATGCCCTGGAATTGCTGAAAGCCGTGCAGGACGCTCGTGACATCCGCTCGAACGCCGATCTGCCCTGGAAGCTGCATGCAACCGCGTTCAGTACGCGTTCTGCATTGTAAATCGAAAGCAGCAATTCTCACCAATGGTTGTGTCACGCTTTTTTCACGGGCTCAATCACCTCTGCGCGCGTATCATTACTTCAATTCGTTGGAGAAATGCTCATGGGCGTGACATCAATTGCCAAGGCAAATGCAGACCAAGGGGCGGAAGATGGTCTGAACGAACTCATCGCGCTGGCACGGATGATAGCCTACGCGCGACAGGTCGCTGACGATGTCAAGCTGCAATTCGCGACGAATTGCCTCGATCTGGCGCTCGAGGCGGTGAAGCAGGAGGTGGGGGAAGGCTTCACCAGGGAACTGGCCGAATTGAGCTCGCCGGTTCCGCAAGTGAGTGTGAGCTGTCACTAGCCAAACGACTGGAGCGGTTCTGCGCTTCCATAACAGTTGAACCGCTCTAATGCCTGTCGCCCGGAAGTGTCCAGCGTTCCGGGTGATATGCATTAGACAAAGGACATATCGCGCGTCGCTCGGCGCGATGCGTCACGCCTTCAAACTTGCGCATAACCGCGAAAATCAACATCGATTTTCGCGGTTATGTTTGTACGATTATGGAGGCGGCGCGCGGGGAACCATTCGATCCCTTCGCGGGAGATAAAGAGCTCAAGCTCACGCCTGGGCAAATCCATCTCAACTGCTGTTTGGAGAGGTTCGGGTTGTTGGGGCTACGGATGGTCGAAGCGTTGCTCAGGATCTGTCTGAAACGATCCGCTGTTCGGCTACAAGCGAAGAGTTACGGTATCCTCGACGTTGCTTCCGGGAAGGGAAGCGGCGCGACTTCGCGTTCACATGGCTTCTGCGCGATCGGCCGATCGACGGCCGATCCCTGATCTCAGTGGGTCAAATTGCGCTTCTGGGCCAGGAGTAAAATGTAATCGTCGGCAATGTCTGCGATGGCCATTGCGACTTCCGCCGGATCGCACCCTTCGACCTTCGTATTTGCAATGAACTGATAAACCGCCTTCTCGATCTGCTTCCGGCAAATCATCACGCGTTCATCGTAACCAAATTCCGGAATATGCGATGCTATATCACTCATCAGGTCGGCTCCCTCACTACTTACAGTGACCATGACACAAATTATAAGTTGAGCAAGCAAATGCTTTATGAAGGGTTAATTCCCTGTCGAGGTGCGACCATTTCGACACAGGTGTGGCGCACCATAAGACGCCTTCGGCGTGTTCAACGGGACGGGCTCGAAGAAGGCCGGTCGCTTCGTGTCGGAAGATCGCGAACGAGGCTGACGCCGCGGCTTGGCGTCGGTATCTCGGCCG
Source organism: Rhizobium sp. C104 (assembly GCF_022354505.1). Classification (NCBI taxonomy): domain Bacteria; kingdom Pseudomonadati; phylum Pseudomonadota; class Alphaproteobacteria; order Hyphomicrobiales; family Rhizobiaceae; genus Rhizobium; species Rhizobium sp. C104. Next base: position 214,337 of record NZ_CP092348.1, read on the forward strand.
GACATGCCGGAACCTATGCGCTGCGGTTGAGACGGACAGACCCACTGCTGCCGGCGGAATTGCGCTGTGTTTGCGGTCTAACCATCTGATCTGGCGACATGTTGCGCCATCATATATCTCCACTGCCGTCACGGGACCGTCATTGGTGGCACCGGCAACGCTCCGGCGTGCGGTCATCTCCGTGACTGCCGAGCCATCAAGTATGATCCTCATCCGGTGTAGCCGCGAAGTTTGCGGGGCGGCTGAAACCCGAGGTGGGAAGCGGCTTCAGCTGACTTTTTGCCCCCTGATAAACACTGGAACCCGAGGACGGCAGTAATTAGAGACAGAATAACCTGCGGCCGCTAATCGGAGTGATCAAGAAAATTTTTATCAAAAGGTTAAATAATAAGTTTCAGATGGAGGTTGTATTTAAATATCAATTAAAAGATGGCTTAAATTTTATGCGTATATAATCGCGCTATGTATTGTACTGCGGTTCTTGCGGTTTATTAGTGGCTAACATGTGTCGATATCGACTGTGTGACATCGGTTGTTGGTAAAATTACATCGATGCATAGGTAGGCGTCGGGATCGCCTTTGAAATATAGCTGCCGATATCGCCCGCGCTGGCGGCGGGCCTCCAGTCTACAGTTAGAAGAATGTGAGTTTATCTCATCAGGCAGATCTCTGCCGGGCGATACCATTATTCAAAGCAATATTTTCTATGCCGATACAAAGGCAACAGCAATCGCATTTGCGGCAAGCGTCCGGGAAGCAAAGCAGAGAACCCGCCGGGGTGGGTGGCGGGTCCTCCGGTAGAAATGCTTGCACAGTGCGTAGGTATGATTGCAGCTAAATTCGATCTTGTCTAAGATTTTTATTGGGGTAATTATACAATTACTTTAATTGTGTTCTCCGAGCATAGTATCCTTCAAGGGTCGCCAAATGGAAAGCTCACCCCGACGAGCATTCTCAACCATCCATCATTTCTAAGAGCAGCCGGCGACTTTGCCTTTGTGCACGCGGTAAGCCAGCAGCACCGGATCCGCAACCGACCTCCTGTATCAACTTGATGATGTCGAGAGGTCTGTGGATCGCATTTCGGGCGGCCTCAGCCGGCGAGAACGCCGATCGCGCGACTGAGTATACCGTTTGATCCACCGCAGATGCGAGGCCTGAGCGATGCGGAACGGAGTACCGTTGCCCCGGCCGGCGTCTCGGCGAGGCGGGATGGATACAGATCAGCTTCCTCACAGGTAGATGGTAACCGTCTTTTTGGCGGCCGCGTCGCTTTTGTAGCGGCAATCTATCGACTACCAACAGGTGCTGGCTAGAAATATCGTTGTCGTATAACCATTAGTCCATTTATGGAAACTCAAACGTCCATCCTGGTGTAACCTCTTTGCGATCGCGTGGACTTCGGAGTTGAGAGCTTGAAGAAATCGGCAGGAAGTGAAGTAACTGTTGCTGTTGTAATCCCGGCCTACAACGCGGAAGGAACTCTGGCTGAAACAATCAGCAGCGTTCGCAATCAAACGCATCGCGCGCTCGATATCGTCGTGGTGGACGACGGTTCGAAGGACGATACCCTGGCTATTGCGCATGAAATCGCTAAAATCGATCCGCGCGTGCGAGTATTGAAGCAAAGAAATTCAGGGGTCGCTGCTGCTAGAAATGCGGGTTGGCGCTCTACCTCCGCCGACCTGGTGGCATTCCTAGATGCTGATGACCTCTGGTCACCCGATAAAATTGAGCGACAGTTGGCGGCATTGGAGTCAGGAGGCCCACAAGTCGGACTGGTCTACACTTGGTACGCTATGATAGATCACAACAATTACGTTATTTACCGGAGCAATGAAGTTTCCGTCGAGGGAGATGCGCTCGACGGCGTACTTGCTCAAAACTTCATTGGAAATGGAAGCTCGCCACTCGTACGGCGGACTGTCCTCGACGCGACAGGAGGATTTGACTCCTCGCTCCAACAGCGCAAGGCGCAGGGATGTGAAGATTATCTCTTCTACTGCCTGGCCGCTGAACTCTCGCATTTTGCAGTGGTTCCAGATTATCTTGTCGGTTATCGCCAAACCCCCGACAACATGTCAGCAAATTTGACGCGAATGCTTCGGTCCTGGATTTTGGTCGCGGATGAAATGCTAAAGAGGCACCCGGAAAAGGTTCTTGCGATCCGGGCAGGCTTAAGCCGCTGTGGCCGGTGGCTCGCCCAGAGGGCGGTTGAACAAGGCCAATACCGCGCGCTCATCGGACTTGTGGCTACCATGTCGCGATATGACAAGCCCATTGCTGCCGAGATGCTTGTGGTCGACGCGAGAGCAAAGGCAATGGCGAACCTCAAAAAAAGGCTCGATCATGGCTGAAGCAGGAACCTAATTTCTCTCCAAATCCCAATCATCGCTTTGCTCTGGGAACAAAGTACGATGCGGGTTGGACGGTGGACTACCCCATTCTTGTCTCAGCCAACTAACAGATTTGCGAACTCTGACTGGGTGATCCCGCGAAAAACCTCCTGTCTTTTCAATGCGAGTTTATCGGCATCCGCCCGCACCGTGCCACCGACGCAGCTTAACCCAATCCGGTAACCGCATTGTTCGGCTATGTCCCGGATAGCGGGGTCGAAGTCGCCGTACGGATATGCGACCGCCAGCACTTCTCGACCCAGGCGTTTTTCAAGCATAGCTTTGGAGCCAGCAAGCTCTCGCAACAGGCTCTCCGGTGCCAGGGCAGAGAGGCGCACGTGCCGGACACCGTGGGCACCCAGCGTCACGTCGCTGTTTGCGACTGCCGCAAGTTCCTCCCACGTTAGCAGTGGAGCCGGCGATCCATAGGCCGAATCCCATATTGCAGAGCCGCCGACCCTCCCGGTTGGGACAAAGAGTGAGGATGGGAAGCCGTATCGATGTAGCAGTGGGAGGGCATGCGTCATGAAATCGCGCGTAGCGTCGTCGAAGGTCAGGACTAATGTCTTTTCTGGCGGTTTGGCACCTTCGTCGAAACAAGCAAGCAGCCGGTCCAAAGTCATCCCGCGCCATCCGGCATCGCGCAGGAATGCCAGTTGAGTTTCGAAAGCCTCCGGAGACTGGCGGTATCGTGCCAGCTGTTCAGCACCGTCGTCCGAAACCTGATGATACATCAGGATCGGGACATCGTTCCAGTCGGCGGCGGCTTCCACAACTTGTCCCGCTCTCCAGCGTACCTGGCTGGCGACCTGAAGAGGCAAAGGCTGCGCTGTGTTTACTTCCACGCGTGTCGGCTCAAGGAAACCCCCGTGTTCCACCTTCTCGAACCTTTGGATTCTATAGAGCGGACTTTTGGCTTCGACCGAGAGAGTTAAATCCGGATGCTGGTCAAACATCTCGCCTATGCCGACCGCACCGAATTCATGCGGCCACCCGAATCCTGTCTCATGCGGCATATCAATCAGAAGGTTGGCGTGGGCAGTAACGAACCAACCACCGGTGCGAAGACTGCCCGCAATCTTATCGACTATCTGCCGGAGTTTTTCTCTGTTCTCGAAATAGTACAGAACTTCACTGCAGACGATGAGATCGTAAGGCCCTTCCAGCTCGTCATTCAAAAGATCCAACTGCCGATAGGCTACCGCGGAATCATGGTCCTGAAGCGAGGCCGCTCGAGCGACTGCCGACGCCGAAATGTCGGTCGCCAGCAGGTTGTCGACGCGGGAGGCCAACATCCGTGTAAAGGTTCCTTCCGCGCAGGCCAGCTCGAGGCCGTTTGAAAAGCGTCGATCGTCCAACACCGAGAGTGTTTGAAGATATTTCACAGTCTCATAGTTGTTTTGGTAATCCCAAGGGTCGACCTGGGAAAACAGCTCCTCCCAGTACGCCTCCGTATCGTATCTCGGCACCTCATCGCCGACTGGGCCGGTTTTTTTCGACGGCGTCTCCCTGGAGATCTGCGTTGAGGCTGCAACCGCCCGCTGGATTTCCTCTTCAACGATTCGATCGAATTCGGCGCGCCCGGCATGCGCCATGCCTGATATCGCGTCGACAGGTGTTGGCGTCGGCTCCTTCCTGTTCCACCAACCCGTTACGGCCTTAGCTCCGGTCCAATATGATATTTTCGCCATGAGCTTCAGCGTCTTTTGAGCTGCTCCGCTGTTGCTTCGCGCTGCCATGCTGGCGGAGGGGGCGCGCCGGTCCTCCTCATCAGCAAGATTGACGAAGCCATCTTCTGACAACGGGTGCGTCAGATCGTCGACCTCCGGGCCGAACACCGTCCGAAGTCGGCTTCGTATAGCATCCGCTTCGATTGCTCCGAAGACAACAAACTCCAGTTGCCCGAGCAGCGTCGAACCTCGCCAGATGCAACAGCGCAACCGCTCAATGCCGGGCAAGATAAGGTCGACGATAGGTCGATCCAAATCAATTGGCTGTATTCTTGTTGTTCCGATCGTGGCGGGCAGGTTGGCTGGCAGCTGGTCAGCGATCTTTCGCTCCAGTGCACGGATTAACAGGGAGCCAAAAGCTTCTTGGGGAGCATGCCGATTGAGCCAAGCCTCTAGGTCCGGAAGCTTGCCCTGGATCTTCGACCAAAGTCCGGGCCAAATCGGCTCGTCGGGGAAGGCGCCGACCACAATCCCGTCTATCATTATTGCGCAGAGCGTGTAAACGTCGGCGTCAGGCGGGATAGGCTCTGCCACCCGCTCAAGCAGTTCGCCAGGATTGTCGCCCTGACCTATTGAGGCGCCGACAAGCCAGATCGCAAGATACCAGCACGCCATTCCCAGCCCAGCTTTTGTGATTCCCTGGGCGAGCGCCGGCACCGGATAGGCTATGCGCGGATCGGAATGGTGGCCGCGCCGGATCACTTTAAGACCAAAATCGAGATGCTTAAGCCTGTTTGACGACAGCGAACCGGCCTCTACGCCAACGTCAGCCATCAGGCCTTCGACCGGCGCAAATTCGGCGCCAGCTCGAGCGAGGCGCTGCCACAGGTCCCAGTCCTCGCACATCGTCATCTCTGGATCGAAGCCGCCGATTTCTGCAAGCCGGGACCGGCGAAGCAAGGCGGCGTGGATCGCGAAAGGGCAATAGCGCGCTGCTTCGGCAAACGGATTGTCCATTTTTACTGCGGGGTGAGACTGCCACCAGGGAGCGCCATTTTTCAGACGGCGCCAACCGCAATGCAGAATGTCGGCCTGCGGCAAAGTTCGTGTGTGGTTCAGCATGGTTTCGAGATGGAAGGGTGCCAGCGCGTCGTCGGAGTCGAGAAAGACGACCCAGTCGCCTTTCGCTTGTGCCAGTCCCGCATTGCGAGCAGCTGAAACGCCGCTCTGCTCCTGCCGCAGCACATGGAAGCGCGTATCCCCAGCCGCGAAACGGTCCGCGATCTCAGCGGTCTGATCGGTTGAGCCATCGTCAATGATGAAGCATTCCCAGTTGGCATGACTTTGCGCTATCAGGCTTTCCAAAGTCGAAGAAATCGTTGTTTCCGCTTCATGCGCCGGTGTAATGATGGAAACCATCGGCATAATTGTTGCTTCCTACGATAACGATCACGCTAGTGTACCCTGTCAGTTCGCGAGTATGATGATCTTTACTACTTTGAGGCAAGGTGTATTTAACCGGTGGCAAGAGTGAGCCTAAATGCCTGAACATCTCAAGGATGATGCGCTTGATCGCGCGAAGCGACGGGACCAATACTGGCGTCGTGATCAGTGGAAGCCCTTGATCCACATCTGTCTGCAATGGAACGATTTGCTGTTGGAACTTCTGACACGCGATCTGAAGATGAGATATCAACGGTCCGCAATTGGCCTCGGCTGGTCCTTGATGCGGCCATTGAGCCAGTTGCTGGTTTTTTCGCTGCTCTTTCGCAAGGTCCTGCCGCTAGATATTCCCCATTACACCACTTTCGTCTTTTCCGGCGTGTTGGCCTGGGGTTGGCTCAGCACTGCGGTGCCCGCAGCGACGACCTCCATAACCGGCAGCAGCGAACTGGTGCGCCGGCCGGGCTTTCCGATCGGGATACTTCCTGTTGTCGCAGTCATCACACAGGCAGTGCACCTTCTACTCGCTCTGCCACTCCTCTTCATCATCTCGTTTATGGAGACCGGGGCCCCGACTTTGAGCGTCGTCGCACTTCCACTCGTCTTCCTTGCGCAAGCGCTGTTTATGATGGGCCTGTCCTATCTTGTTGCGGTTGCGCATGTCCACTTCCGGGATACTCAACATTTGGTAGGCGTAATTTTGATGCTGGGTTTTTACCTGACACCCGTGTTCTACAGCCCACTTAAGGCCAGTGAACCGATGGCGTTAATTCACACCTGGAACCCGATGGCCTGGATTCTCGAGGGTTACCGCGCCATTTTCGTCGAACACGCTTGGCCTCCCGTTGATATCTATTGGAAGACTGCGCTGGTTTCTTTGCCGATGCTCATTGCCGGCATTTGTCTGGTCGAGCGTGGCAGCGCACGCCTTGTGGATGAACTATGAGACAAGGCGCCATCACCGTCCACGACGTCGGCAAGCGCTACCGTCCGCAAGGGGGTGCACGTTCCACCACCTTGAAGGGTTACCTTTTGTCCGGACGGTCCGTGGTACAGTCGAAAAGTTTTTGGGGCCTGCGCCACATCAGCTTTGCGGTCGCGCCTGGGCAAGCTGTCGGCGTGGTCGGACTAAACGGTGCCGGGAAGTCGACTTTGCTGCGTCTGATCGGCGGCGTTGGTCGTCCCGACGAAGGGCAGATCAAGGTGAGGGGTCGAATTGGTGCCTTGCTCGACATCGGGGCGGGCCTGACCGACGATTTGACGGGGCGCGAGAACATCTTCCTGCTGGGTGTTATCGCGGGAATGCGGCGGACCGAGGTTGCTGAGCGGTTTGACGAGATCGTAGCCTTCGCCGAACTGGAGGCGGCCGTTGAGAACCCGGTTCGCAGTTATAGCACCGGGATGCGCATGCGCCTGGCATTCGCCGTGGCAGTCCATGTGCGCCCGGATATCTTGCTTATCGATGAGGCCCTCGCCGTCGGCGACCAAGCCTTCCAGCAGAAGTGCATTGCAAGAGTGAAGGAGATACTGAACGGCGGCGCCACTATCTTCTTCGTGTCTCACGACGTCTCGCAGGTAAGGGAAATCTGTGATCACGTGCTGTTCCTGAGAGGCGGACGCGTCGTGGGCTACGGACCAATCGACGAAATGCTCCCGCTTTATACCTCGGCTGTCGAGGCGAAGGTCGCGAGCGTCCAGCACGAACCGTTCGCCGTGACGAAACTGCCCGTCGAACTTGTGCCGCAGGTCAGCCGGTTCGGCAATGGCGAACTCCAGATCACAGCCGTCGTGTTGCTGAACGAGCAAAGCACGCCGACAAGTACCATCGTTGTGGGCGACCGGCTGTCGATTTCACTGACCTATGTTGGCGCTACCAGAGATCGCAACGCGGTTATCGTCATCGGCATCTACGCGGCGGACGATACGTGCTGCTTCGAGACCGACAGCAAGTTGGCCGAATTCGCCCCTGTCGTAGACACGGACACGGTGCGCATCGAAACAACGCTCAATCGTGTCGACCTGGCGCCGGGCGACTATCGCGTTACGGTGGGCCTTTTTTCGGCGGACTGGCAGCAAGTTTACGATTATCACGCCGAAGTCTATCCTCTCGCCGTGACCGGCCCCGGCCCAAGAAAGGGTATGCTGAATCCTCCGACACAGTGGCAGCAGGTGCAGTCGCGCCCCACCGCGACCTCGCCGGACCACGGCTTATTGGGTCAGCACAGCTTGGATCGGAACTCCTGATGCGCCTTGCGGTTCGAGACATCGACATTCTTGACCTTCCGCCAGATTTTGAACCGACCGATGACTATCAGGGTGCACTTGTGCTGATCCGGGTGGCCGGTCGTCCGTGCGGCCAGGCTGTGATCGCTTTCGACAGCGATGGCGGCAAGATGCCAATTAAGGACCGGATTCTGTCTGCGGCCAGTTCGTCGGTCTTCGAAGCTTGGCTGAGGCATCGGCTGGCCCTCCCTGATCCGTCGCCGACTCCAAGTCAGCTGCCGAAAGCGTCCGTGGTGATCTGCACGCGCGATCGTACCGAGGATCTGGAGCGGTGCCTCACCGGGCTTTTGGCTATGCCCGATAAGGCCGATATTCTGGTCGTCGACAATGCCCCATCGAACGAGGCCACGCGAGATTTAGTCGGGCGCTTCGACACTGTGAGATATCTGCGCGAACCGCGTCCTGGTCTTGACGTCGCGCGCAATACTGCCCTACGCAACACAGAAGCAGACGTCGTCGCCTTCATCGACGACGACGCGGTTCCGGACCCGCTATGGCTTAGAACCTTGCTTCGCAATTTCGAGGACCCCCTCGTGCTGGCCGTAACCGGTCTTACCATGGCGGCAGAGCTGGAAACGGACTCGCAGATCGCCTTTCAGCATTTTGGCGGTTTTTGCCGTGGTTTCAGGCGTCAGGTTTATGATGCCTATAACCTGGACCCATTCACCGGATGGCATGCGGGTGCCGGTGTCAACATGGCATTGCGCCGAACGATCGTTGACGCGGTGGGGTGGTTCGACGAGGCTCTCGACGCTGGAACGCTCAGTCTGGCTGGTGGCGACACAGATATGTTCCGGCGTGTGCTCGAAGCCGGATATCGGATCATCTACGATCCCGAGGCTCTGAACTGGCACCGCCATCGTCGCTCAAGCAAGGAACTGCAGCAGCAGATGTATGGCTACGAGGTTGCATCGTTCGCCATCTTGACGAAGGCCCTCCTGTTCGAGGGAAACCCGCGTGCGATCCCTCGTATGTTTCGTTCGTACAGCAGGCTTCTTCGGCGATTGTTTCAACCTCGACGGACACACCAATTCAGCCTGCCTTACAACGACGCCTTAACGCAGGTCAGAGGTGCTGTGAGCGGCCCGGTTCGATATCTGAGGGCGCGGGCGAGGGCGCGAGCAGGGGAGGCAGGGCATAAGCGTGGTTGACATCAGCGTTATCATACCAACGCATAATCGTGCTGCTATGCTGAGATCGATTTTAAGCAGGCTCGACGCTCAGCGAGATGGGACCCCAGCGTTCGAAGTCCTGGTTGTGGCGGACGGGTGTGAGGACGACACGTCGACAATGCTCTCGTCGCTTCGCACCCGCGTTCCGCTTCGGACCCTGTCGTTGCCGGGCGTCGGTCCGGCACTCGCCCGCAATGCGGGGCGCAGGTCGCGAGCGGCCGTTTATTGATCTTCCTTGATGACGACATCGAGCCCGGGAAAACTTCGTTCGGGCGCATGCCGTTGAACATCAGCGCCACCCTGGGGGCGTCGTGATGGGGCCGTACCCGCCACTTCCGCACATTGCAAAGGATCGCTTCCGCCTCAGCGCGCGCGCGTGGTGGACGAGGCACTTCGAACGCGTGTCCCGCCCTGGACATCAGTTCGCCTTTACCGATGTGCTGACAGGAAACCTTTCGCTGAATGCAGAACTATTTCACGCAATGGGCGGGCTCGATCCTCAATTCGCCCGTGCACGAGAGGACTTCGAATTTGGTCTGCGCCTGATCAAAAAAGGAGTTCCAATTCGTTTTGCTCCCGAGGCATTGGGTTATCATCTCGAACATCAAACGACGACACTCACCGGAAAGATGGTGCGCAGGTATCAAGAGGGACGCTCCGATGCCTTGATGGCTCGTAAGCACCCCGACATACAGCGGCTGCTCGCGATCCATCGGTTTACCGGAAGAAAAGGGTGGAAGAGGCGTCTGCAAAGGACCATCGCTACCCGCGCCGGTTCTGTCCTCGACCCCCTCGTCAAGGCTGGCCCCCGCGTCCTCCAAATGTTGGAAAAGGCGGGCCTCCGCAGGCTCTATGAAAAAGTAGAGCGACAGTGCAATGGATATCATTACCTTCGCGGCGCCGCTGAAGTGTTGGGTGAGGATTGGCGGCTTCCGCCGGATCCGACAGGTTTCACTGATGAAATCGACGTGCTCGAGATCAATCTGGACCAAGGCATTGAGGCAGCCGAAGCTGTGCTGGCGGAACGCCGACCCCTCGCTGCTCGCATCGTGATTGGGACGGTACACGTTTGTGACATGGGTCATCGGATCGGCGCCGAACCGTGGGACGCACGGCATTTCCGTCCGTGGCTGAACCGCCAGGCAATACATAAATATCTTCCTGTGGCGCTTGCCGAATGGCGGGGTCAGCCGTTCAACGTTACCCCGCATTTGTCCGACTTTACGTTGAATACTCTCAATAACCCGAGTTTCCACGTGCATATGATCGAACAGCACCTCCAGTGGATGCAGGCGAAACTGCGTTCAGCACTCTATGACAATACGAGTAAATCGTAGCGACCGACGCTGCTACAGCCGACCGCCAGGTTCAGACGCCCTACCGGGCCTGCCGATGCGCCCGCCGCGGGGCAGGGATACGTCACGTCCGGTCCCAAGGTTTATGGCCGCCGAGTCAAGTCCATCAACAAACCGCTCAAGCGCCCGCACATGCGCATCAGCGAGATCACTGAATGCGTGAGCCATCGGAGTGTCATGGTCGGTGCCGAATATTGTGAACGGCTTTGCCGGATCGGCCGGTGCAGTTGGAACGAGAGGGTGGGTTTTTGGCGAATGTGCCTCGCCAATCTCGCCGGATGGGGCCGCGCCAGGAGCGTTAAAGTAGCGTAGCTCGACCTATTGAGATCATAGGTCGAGCCAAAATCCACCAGCATATGCTCGTTATTCTGCAGCGTGCGCTTTCATTTGGTCCCTGAACCAGTCAAGCGTCATGGCCACGCCCTGCTCGTAGCTGATCTTGCACGACCACTCGGGCATGACGTAATTGGCGTTGGTCAGGTCCGGCCGCCTGTTGGTCGGGTCCTGCGGCGGTGACGGCTCGAAGACAATCGGCACGCCGCCGACCAGTTTGGACACATATTGCGCGACTTCGAGCACCGAAATCTCGCGATCATTGCCGACGTTCAGAGGTCCCTTGTAGTCGGTTTCATTGATCCAGAAATAGCGGGCGAAACCGTCGACGACGTCATCGACATAACCCCAGCTGCGCGACTGCTTGCCGTCGCCGAATACCGTGATCGGCCGGCCCGCCAGCGCCTGGGTGATGAAGTTGGAGACGGCGCGGCCGTCATCGGACCGTGTGCGCGGACCATAAATGTTGAAAGGACGGACGACCTTGAGGTCGAGCCCCTCGGTGCGCTGCATTTCGAAAAGCAGCGATTCCGTGCAGCGCTTGCTCTCGTCGTAGGACGAGCGCGGTCCGGTGCAGTCCACCTGGCCCTTATAGGATTCCGGCTGCGGCGACACCAGCGGGTCACCATAAACTTCGGAGGTCGAGGTGAAGCCGAAACGTCCACCTTTCTTCAAAAGCTCCAGCAGCCGGAATGCCCCGAGAAGATTGGCGGAAATCGTCCGCTTCGGCTCCTTCATATACCATGGCGGCGATGCCGGGGAGGCAAGATGGTAGATTTCATCGAATTTTTCTGAGCTGCGCAACGTCTCGACGTCCGACTTCACGAAGTGGAAGCGGGGATCCCTGATGTGGGCGATATTGTCGAAAAGTCCGGTCCAGAGATTGTCAACAACAACCAGTTTTTCGACATCTGTTCTAAGTAAAAGCCGGTCGCACAAATGCGAGCCAATAAATCCAGCCCCGCCAGAAATCAATACGCTTTTCATTGCATCGCGCCTTGTGACGTTAAGAAGGTGAGTGTTTATTAGCATCACCTTTAAGGCGTGGCAATTGATTAGAAATGTTCTAGAAAATACTCGCTTATTAATCTTAATTATTTACACGTGTTACTTAAAGTAGTGTCGCCGGATTCGACATCGGAAACTTGCGGAAGGGTGGGCCCCGTCGATGGCAACCCATTTTATATCACGAGGGCCCTGGCTGGCGCATCAGGCTAAGGTCTGGCTCCATCGTCGGTAGCCGGGTGCACGATTTCAACTGTTGCAGTTGCGTCTGAGGCGGGGCGCTCGGCCTGTTTTCCGATCAGTCTGCCGAGAGCGCTGTTAATATTTGATAGGCTGCGGCGATGCGATCCTCGTTGGGATAGTTCTTGTTGGCCAGGATGACGATGCCGAGCCGCTCCCTGGGGATGAAGGCGACATAAGCACCGAAGCCGTTCGTCGAGCCGGTCTTGTTGATCCACACATCGTCGCGCGGTTGCATCGGCGGTCGCAGTTCCGAAACCGGCATGGTCTTCAGCATCGCGGGCGAATTGCCCTCCAGCAAGTCGTTCACCGCGACGGGATAGGCATATTGCTCCCAGATGAGATCCTGGGTCATCGCCCCTGCTGTGAAATATCCGATATGGGTGTTGGTGATCGCCTGCTGCAGTTTTTCGTCGAGCTTGACTAGGCCCATATTGGCGCCGACGAAGCGGATCATGTCGCCCGCAGTGGATTTGACGCCATAGGCCTCGGATGAGAGAACGGCCGGTGTCATCCGAGCGGGCTCGCCGCTGCGCTTATAGCCTTGAGCATAATCGGCCTGCCACGCTTTCGGCACATCGATATAAGTGCGTTTCAAGCCGAGCCCGGCAAACAGCTTGTCCTGCATCAAAGCCGCAAAATCCCCATGCATGGCTTTCGCGACGATATAGCCGAGCATGCCGATGCTGGGGTTGGCATAACTTCTCTGCGTTCCAGCCGCATAGGAGGGCTGCCAGGCTTTGAAATAGCCGAGCAGCTGTTTTTCGGTTTTGATCTCATCGGGAAGCTGTAGCGGAAATCCGCCCGCCGTGTGGGTGGCGAGATGCATCAAGGCGATATCGCCGAACGGCTTGCCCTTCATTCCAGGCAGAAATTTGCCGGCCTTGTCCGACAGCGAGAGTTGTCCGCTCGCTTGCGCGTAGGATGCTAGCGTCACCGTGAAGGTCTTGCTGATCGATCCGAGTTCGAAGAGCGTGGTCGACGCCACCGGCCTGCCGGTGTCCTTGGATTCGACGCCATAGTTGAAGATGTGGTCCTGACCGTCGGCGGTGATGGCGACGGCAACGCCGGGGATGGCGTATTTGTCCATGATCGGCTTGATCGCCGCATCCGTGATCGCCTTCAATTTGGTCTCGTCGGCGGCAAAAACACTTGTGGCGGCGCCGGCCGAGAGCAAAAAGGCCGATAAAATTCTCATCCCGATGCTTTTCATAACCGTCATCCTCCAATCGACATGGCAGCAAAAACAAGCGCAAAAGCGCATGGGGACGACGTTTAACGGCGCTATTTTGCAATCACAAATGATGATATCTCGCAGCAGCCACAAGAAAATCTAGGGCTCACATGGTTCGGCAATTCCTCCCCTTGAACGGCCTGCGCGCCTTTGAAGCCTCCGCACGGCATCTGAGCTTCACCCGTGCGGCGATCGAGCTCTGCGTCACTCAGGCGGCGGTCAGCCAGCAGGTCAAAGGCTTGGAGACGCGATTGGGGGTGGCGCTGTTCCAGCGTCTTCCCCGCGGCTTGAAAATCACCGCCGAGGGCGAAGCGCTGCTGCCGACAGTGACGGCTTCGTTCGACCAGATGGCGACGACGCTGGACAGGATCGAAGCCGGGCAGGTGCGCGAATTGCTGTTCCTCGGCGTAGTCGGGACATTTGCTGTCGGTTGGCTGTTGCCGCGGCTTGCGGATTTCCGGCGCCGGCATCCCTTTATCGATCTCCGCATGTCCACCAACAACAACCGGGTCGATCCGGCCGCCGAAGGGCTGGATTTCGCCATCCGCTTCGGCAGCGGTTCATGGCATGGAACGGAGGCGCAGCGCCTGTTCGAAGCGCCGCTCTCGCCGCTCTGCATCCCCAAGCTGGCGGAACATCTGCAATCGCCTGAAGATCTTGCCGGGGCGGTGCTGCTGCGCAGTTACCGGACGGATGAGTGGAGCAGCTGGTTTCAGGCGGCAGGCGTTCCCCCGGCGGCGCAGGTCAATGCCGGCATCGTCTTCGATTCCTCTGTCGGCATGATGGAGGCGGCCCTTCAGGGGCTCGGCGTCGCGCTCGCGCCGCCATCGATGTTCACAAGGCATCTTTCCTCAGGCGCGATCGTCCAGCCTTTCGCTACCGCCATATCGCTCGGCAGCTACTGGCTGACGCGCCTGCAGTCGCGGCCGGTCACGACGGCGATGCGGGCATTTTCGGACTGGATCGGTGCGCAGGTGAGCGCTGTATGATCATCGGAGCGCCCACGTGCGTGGGCGCTCCGAGCCGCATCATTGATGGAATGCCGAGGTCACTTCTGAATGCAGGTGTCGACGGTATCCTTGGTGCATTCGTCCAGCCCGGTGAACACCGGATCGTCGACCTTCTTGCCGGCGACCAGGTCCATCATCACGGTTGGCGCCTTGTAGCCCATTTCGAACGGCCGCTGGCCGACCAGCGCGGTGACCAGGCCTTCCTTGGCGATCGCCACTTCGTCGCCGATCGTGTCGGCGGCGCCGATGACGAACTCGTTCTTGGCGATCTTGTCGGCCATCGGCTTGAACAGGTCGCGGTAGGGCTGCGGGGCGCCGAACAGCGGCCAGCCGCCCATGATGCCGAAGGCATCAAGGTCGGTGTTGGCGGCAAGGATGTCGGTCATCGCCTGCACGCCTTTGGCGCCGTCGTCATTGGTAAAGACCGGGCAGCCGGCAACCTCCGTCCAGCCGCCTTCACCTTTCAGTGCCGCCAGCCCCTTCTGGCCGCTCAGCGTATCGCGCATGCCCTGGGCGCGGCGCAGAATGTTGTCGGCGCCGGGATTGCCTTCGATGGTGCAGATCTTGCCGCCCTTCGGCTTGGCCTTCTTGATGTATTCGCCGATCTTGGCGCCCATCAGATAGTTGTCGGTGCCGAGATAGGTCTTGCGCAGCGCCGCGTCGTCGGCAGCAAGATCGGCATCGAGCGTCATCACTGGAACGCTCGGATTGGCGGTCTTCAGCGTCTGGGCGATCAGCTTGGCGTTCGACGGCGAGATGGCGATTGCCGCGGTATCGGCCTTCCCCAGCATATCCTGGACGATCTGCGCCTCACCGGCCTCATCGGAGGTCGATGCCGGGCCGGTGTAGAAGCATTCATATTCGGCCGATGCGTTTTCCTTGTTCCACTTCTGGCAACCCTGGTTGATCGCCTCGAAGAACGGGTTGTCGAGGCCTTTGACGACGATGACCAGCTGCTTCTTGGCGGCCAAGGCCTGTCCGGCCGTCAGCGCCATAACTGCAGCTGTAAGCAATAATGCCTTCCTCATAGCTTCCTCCCATTGAAAAAGACGAGCGCTTCTGCACCCGCCGCGTCATCAACCTGGATACCAGACGACCCGAGGCTCCTCCTTCGAACGCTGGTGGTCCCAAGCCGAATTGATCAGCTTTTCCAGATCGTAGACCGGCTTCCAGTCCAAGAGATATCTGGCCTTGCTGTTGTCCATCCAGTTCGAGTGAAACTGGCTTGCAATATCGACCGAGCCGAGCCCGCGCGTGCGGGCAAGGTGTGCGGCGACCTCGCCATAATCGACGGGCCGATCCATCGAGATGTTGAAAAGCTCGCCCTTGGCGCGCGGATTGTCGATTGCCGCAAGGATTGCCGCGACGAGATCGTCGACATGCACGAAATTGCGCTTCAGCGGCCGCCCGTCGGCATCGCGCAACAGCGGCACCGTGCCATCATGCGCGTAACGCTCGGCATCATCAGCCGGCACCAGCGTCTTCCAGTCCGGCCCGCCGAAGACATCGTCGCCGAAGGACAGGGTGTATTTGAAATCGTCCTTCTCCATGATCCAGGGCGCCCTGAGGCAGCAGGTGTTGATGCCATACTGGATGGCGAACTGCTCGAGCATCACTTCTTCCAGCACCTTGGAGAGCGCGTAGCAGCCGGGATAGGCGCGATGCGGCGTCTTTTCGGTCACCGGCCCGTCATGGCGATAAAAGAAATGTCCGATCCCGGCATCGCCGCCGATCAGGATGAACTGCTTGGCCGTGGGGCTGGCGCGGAATGCCTCGAGCAGCCAGAACAGGCCCTTGACGGTGATATCCATCACGTCGGCCGGGATTTCCTTGCAGGTGGCGAGATGCACGACATGGGTGACGCCGTCCATTGCCGCTGCCACGACATTGCTGTCGGCGATCGAGCCCTTCACCACACTGATGCGGTCGGTCTCCTCGAACACACGATTATGACAAAGCGCGCGAATGCGTGCTTTGGAAAATCGCGGCTCGTCAAGCAGCCCAGTAATGAAGCGCCGCCCGACCTTGCCCGTAGCCCCGGTGACAAGGATCAGCATACCTCTCTCCCCAGTAACAGCTAATATGCCCGCGTTTCCGGCGTCAATCTGTATTTGTCGTACAAAATAGATTTTTGTGATGAGGGGCTGATTTAGCGGACATTTGATTGACGATTCCTGGCGCTTTTGCATTAATGCTCATAATCGCTTTTCCGGGAGGAGATCGGCCGAGCGAGATCGCAGGCGACTGACTGGCAACCGGGTAACCGGCGGCGAAAGCAGGCCTGCAGGTTCCGGGGAGGGTAGTCGGCTGGTCGCGGTTCTCGAACTCACCAATATCTCAAAACATTTCGGCGCCATCCAGGCGGTCAACGACGTGTCGTTTACGCTCGAAGCCGGCCAGGTCGTCGGCCTGATGGGCGATAACGGCGCCGGCAAAAGCACGCTGGTCAAGATGATCGCCGGCAACTTCCGGCCGAGCGAAGGCACGATGCGGCTGGAGGGCAAGGAGATCGTCATGCACCGCCCGGTCGAGGCGCGCCAGCACGGCATCGAGATCGTCCACCAGGATCTGGCGCTCTGCAACAATCTGACGGCGGCGGCGAACGTCTTCCTCGGGCGGGAACTGCGCCGCGGCATCGGCCCGTTTCGCATCCTCGATTACAAGACGATGTACCGGCGCGCCGGCGAGATTTTCAAGGAACTGAAATCGGAAACCCGCCCGCGCGATCTCGTCAAACAGATGTCGGGCGGCCAGCGGCAGGCGGTGGCGATCGGGCGCACCATGCTGTCGGAGGCAAAGATCGTGCTGATGGACGAGCCGACGGCGGCCATTTCGGTCCGCCAGGTGGCCGAAGTCCTCAACCTGATCCGCGAGCTGCGCGACCGCGGCATCGCGGTCGTGCTGATCAGTCATCGCATGCCCGATGTTTTCACCGTCGCCGACCGGGTGATCGTCATGCGCCGCGGCCGGAAGGTCGCCGACAAGGCGATCGCGGCGAGTTCGCCCGAGGAAGTCACGGGACTGATAACAGGGGCCATCGAACAGGTCTGAGCGGCAGTGCTTAGTCCTGCGGAAGAAACACCGCTGACGGAAATGCCCTATCTGGAGTGAGAGGTCGAAATGGCAGTGACACTGGACCAGACGATTGCACAGAAGCAGCGCAGCCGGCTTGCGGAGTTTGTCGGCGGTCAGACATTCTGGGTGCTGATCGCCGTGCTTCTCGCCTGCCTCTTCCTGTCCTTCGCCACCGATTCCTTCGCGACGTCGAAGAACCTCTACAACATCACCCGCAACGTCACCTTCGTCGCCATCATCGCGCTCGGAATGACGCTCGTCATCATCACCGGCGGCATCGACCTGTCGGTAGGATCGGTGCTCTGCCTCTGCAGCATGGTGCTGGCGGTCACCATGAACGCCGGCTATTCCATCGAGGTCGGTATCACCGCCGCGATCGTCACGGCGCTGGTGATCGGCGGTTTCAACGGGGTGCTGATCGCCTATCTCAATTTCCCGCCCTTCGTGGTGACGCTCGGCATGCTGTCGATTGCGCGCAGCCTCGCGATGGTCGCCTCCAACAACACTGTCGTCTTCCAGTTCGGCCCCGACCACGACAAGCTGCTTGCGCTCGGCGGCGGCGCCTGGTTTTTCGGCATCGCCAATCCTGTTCTCTACATGGTCATCCTGGCGCTCATCACCGGCTTCGTGCTGCGCTGGACGCGCTTCGGCCGCTATGTCTTCGCAATCGGCGGCAATGAACATGCCGCCACGCTGACCGGCGTTCCCGTGCGCACCATCAAGGTTGCCGTCTACATGATCTCGGCGCTCTCGGCCGGCATTGCCGGCATCGTCCAGACCGGCTGGCTCGGCGCCGTCACCACCAATATCGGCGCCGGCATGGAACTCCAGGTCATCGCCGCCGCCGTCATCGGCGGCGCCAACCTCGCCGGCGGCGTCGGTACCGCCTTCGGCGCCCTGGTCGGCGCAGCGCTGATCGAAGTGATCCGCAACAGCCTCGGCCTGCTCGGCATCAACGCCTTCTGGCAGGGCACGTTCATCGGCGGGGCGATCGTGCTGGCGGTGCTGTTCGACCGGATCCGCAATTTGCGGCAGAGCGAGTAGGGGTGGGCTGGGCGGCCTGCAGCATATCCGGTCGCAGCGTTCGTTGAGCAAACTCCGGCCATGCCCTCAGGGGCGGCCATCCTCATAGCAATCCAACTCGGGGCATCCCCTGATGTTGGCGAAGCCGATCTCCCGCCGGTCGCCCGATTGATCCAGACCTCTGAGCACGATGACATTGTCATCCTGCTGTATGATCTCGCTGCGATAGATGCCGGCCCGAAGCGCCCGGTTTTTTGCCTGGCTTATATTGCATTGCCCGGGCGGCGGAGTGACGTGCCAGTATCTCGTGCCCTGGCCATCCGACTGCCATCCGCCAGAGGCGGCGAATCCCGGCACGCTGGACAGAAGTATGGCACACGATAATATCAAGCTGCCTGGGACCAGTTTCATGTAATCTCCGTCAGTCGTCGACGTTTCGGGGCTCGTCGCCGCTCTGCTTGCCCGGTTGCAACCGATAGCGGGTTTCCCCTAGCGTCACGAAAGTAAATCACGCGCGCTAACACAGTGCTAACGCGGTGGCACAGCAACAGCGGCGCTGGTGCATCAACCCGGCCTTGAAGATCAACCAGAGATAGATATGTTGCGCGGTATAGTCACAACAATTTAAGGCCATCGAATCTTGCGCAACGTCATTTCAGTCATCTCAATGCTTGGCTTATCCGTTCTGATCATTCCCACCGAACTCGCTCTGGCCACCGACAACGTTCAGTTGATCGCGCCCGGCGATCCGGCCATGGCCAGAGCCCATGAGAAGTCCAATAGCGAGTTGGGTGGCTTCCTCGAGAAACTGCGCAATCCACCGGCCGGAACCGAAAATTATAGCATCAAGCTCGGTTTCACGGACAAGGCCAATGGTGTGGCGCTGACCACTGACCAGATGGCACCGAATGTGGAATTCATGTGGGTCTATCAGATCAAGGTATCAGGTGACCATTTCACCGCTCTTCTCAGCGATACGCCGGAATACACCAACAACATCAAGCCTGATGATCGCGTCGAGTTCGCGAAGTCGGATATCTTCGACTGGATGTATACCGAGAATGGGAAAGTGAAGGGAAACTACACCGCTTGCCCGCTGCTGTTATCCGGCCCGAAAGAACAGTTGGAGCAATATCGCGAAATCTACGGCATCGTCTGCGACTGACGGCACGGTCGCTCCCATGCTCCCCATGATGATCGCGGTCAGCCCTCCGGTGCCGATGTAAACCGGCCGGCATCGAACGGGCCGCTGACGGCAACCGGGCCGCTGGCAGCGACCGGGATGACATCCTCGCCCGACGTCGCCACATTCACCTCATGATGAACCGCGCGCGGGGAGACACGAGGCGCGCTCAATCCCATCGCCGCGCCGGGAGAATGCAGCGCCCATTGCATCAGCGCCGCTTGGGATGTCGATCCGAGGAAATTTGCTTCTTCCCAGGAAGCGGTCATCGGCAGCGAGGCGATCATATCAGCGCTGTGCCTGGAGGCCTCCGGGGCAACAATGCGGGGATGGAAACGGGCACAGGCACTGCCGACGCCGGTCTCTCCGGAAGTGCGGCAATCGGGCCGATCGACGCAGTCTCCAGTTTGTCCACATCGGCGCCGTGCTCAAAGGCGGCCGGCCGCATCGCCGGTATCGGAATCGGCAAGGAGGAAAGATCCGGAACGGACCGTTTGCCATCCGGCTCGGCTGCGCCGGTCTGCAGCGCGAGCGCATTCAAGGCTCGGCTTTCCGGCGTTGGCAGAAGCGCCGTCACGAGCTTTCCGTCTGGGGAGTCGCCGCTCGACCTGGTCGACACCGCCACCTCTTCGTCTTCTCCCGCGGTGCCGGCAATCTGGATCGAGGCGGGGCCGCCGCGTTTTCTGTGGTTCGCAACCGCCTGATTATATCCCGGCAGCGGCCGGCCATCCGCCGGCAGATGCATCGTCTGCCCATTCGGGAATATGCGTGCGAGTTCCTGCCGCGACATGCGGGGCCAGGCCCTGACATTGCCGACGTCGAGATGCACGAAGGGCGATCCCGAGGTCGGATAATATCCGACACCGCCGACCTGCATCTGCATGGCAAGCGCCCGCAGCGTCGAAAGCTTCACGCCGGGAACATAAAAATCCATCGCCTTGCCCAGCATGTGCTGGCTCTTCTTGGCGACGCCGGTACTGCGCGAGCGGTTGCGGAGCATGTTGTTGGTCGCAGGCGAGCGATAGGCGGAGACGATATGGATGTAATCCTTGCCGCCGCTGCGCTTGTACACCTCCCAGACCAGGTCGAGCAGCCGGGGATCCATCCGGGTCGGCTCGTTCCTTCGCCAGTCGCGCAGAAACCGGTTGATCTGCGCAAGGCCCTTGGCATCGAACTTTCCGTCGCGCTTATAGGTAATCGTCGCCTTCTCGCCCGTATGGGTAAAGAACAGCTTCAGGGCGCGATCTTCAGCCGAGGCGAATGATGCGGAACCGACAAGTGCCGGCAGCGCAAACAGAGCCGGCAGAATGGTCTGCGCTGCGAAGCGCTCCGCACGCGACAGGAGCGTGGCGATACCGCCTGACAAACCTTGCAGTGAATACTTCAACACGAACAAACCCGTCTCACACCGAACACTCGATGGCGGGCGGGAACTCCGCAGCCATCAGGCTTAGTAAAGCCAGCTTATGGTCAATAAATTGCTAACGAGTGGGTGCGGAGGCGCGGCGAGTTGACGATGCGGGCTATCCGAGGCGCAATCGCGGCCTGCGCCCTTGGGGCGAGGAGGGGGCGCGCGCATTGTGGAGGGCAGTGCACTATTGGCGCTTGGGACCGACTTCGTTCTCCGCTGGACGCGGTTCGGCCGCCATATCTCGTCATCGGCGGCAGCCGGAGGTGCTATTTCTTCGACGTTAGATTGGCTCTCGCGTATTGCCCACGCAGTGGCTCCCGCACCGCCGATACGTTGAGATCCTTTCTTATGATTGCGCATAGTTCGATGGCCCGCACGTTTTCTGGATTAAGCAATGTGTGTATCTCGGCTCTGGTTACTCCCAGGTCTTCGGTAACCACCTCAAACATATCTCCGATCTCCATTCTCGGAATCGGCGCGCGAGACTTTCCGTCCTCATAAGCGACACGCTGAGCCTCCTGATACTGCCGATAGGCCTCATTGACGCTGGCAATCGACAGAGCTTCGGATGAGATGTCATTGTGAACGAACTCAATGCATCCTCGCGGATAGTGATCGCCCAGAGCATCAATGACATCGCCTGCCTTCTTGAGTACCTCGATCGCAGGACCGTCGCTCGCAGCCAAGAATGCCGCCTGGCTGTATTTTCGCATCATGTCGTACGCGGCTTTTGACGCGACCTCCTCATGTCCTGCTTGGACCGTGGCGGATACCTCCTTCGCTTCATCGATATGATCTGCGAAAATCGCGTGCATCAAGGGGTTGGTGCGTGCAAGCTCATGCATTAACTCCTCGATTGATCCCGGCGCTGCATCTTGTGCAGTCGCTCCTGATGCGAGAAGCCCAATCCCCGCGCACAGCGATAAAAATTTTTTCATGCAAACCCGCCCCACTTCGCACGTTCCTTAGAAGACCTACCAGTCCGTTGCGACGCCGCCAACGTCAATGTGCGCCTGAGCTTTTTGCGCAGCTGCTGGGCTGTCGATCAGGAAACCGCGGCAGCAGCTACATGGGAAGCGCGCGCAACCTCGTGCCTTTGTTGATCGGCACCTCATGCATTGAGGGTGGCGCAAGCAAACGAGTGATCTGCAACATTTCAGGCCATCGCCAGACGAGTATCGAAGCGACCTGGTTGAGCGGCGTTTTCTGATAGGCGGGCGCCAATATGAAACCGTGCAGCCCGGCTGACCTCAACGCCGCCCGTTCGGCCGGGTTCTTGAGGACGCGCCCGTCGCCTGAAACGAACATCCATTCGTCGTTGGAACGGCGCAAGAAATCAATCCACTCCACATCTTTCGAATGGCGGCCATTCGGGAGGCCCGACACATCGCGGATGTGGATTGCGCTGTGGCCGTCGTGATGAATGAACCCGTGCAGGGTGCTGGCAAAAATCGGAGACGTGCAGTTGTCGAAGAAGACGTTCACGCCGCTAGCCGCTGCTCCATCATGGCTTCGAATTCCACCGCATGCCGAACGGAAGCTTCGCTCACGTCGTATGCCTTCGCTGCACCACGGATGCCACCCTCTTGCTCCGCAGCCGCTGCGAGAACAGCAGTCGGCACACTTGAGGCGGCGTCGATCGGCTGCCCGAATGAGCGCGCCGGGTCCACGATGACATTGAGCCGCCGTCCGCCCGGCCACCAGGTGAGCGGGTTTCCATCGGCACCGAAATCGACCGTTTTCAGGATCGGATCAAGAATGCCATTGAATACGAACTGGCGTCGAAAGAGGTTCAGCAAATGTTCCCGCTGTTCGCCGTCCTCATCCTTCTCGACGATCTGAAGGAAGATTTCACGGCCATCCGTGCGAAAGCGGTTTGTCGATAGCGGCCAAGCCTGTCCGATCACTTCTTTGGCCGTCTCGATCGCCGCCCGCACCTTGATTGCCGAGACGCCGGCTTCGATGAAAGCGCCGGCAACGCGAGCCTCCATAAGATCGCGAAACCCGAGGAAAATACGCTCGTCTCCGAGCGAGATTTCCGGTGTCCATAAGGGCGGATAGAACTTGTTTCCAATTCGGTGGCCGCGCAGCCATCGCGATAGCTTGCCGGGCGAGATACGCAAGAGCCTGCCCGCTTCCGCAGGGGTATAAAGGCCGACGCCGATTAAGTTATCCGTTTCCATGGCGCTATAGTCCATTCAGTTGATTCCGTGTCAACGCCTCCAGGGAACATGTTCGTTTATTTGGTTGTTGCGTTTCATCGTTGCCGGGTTTCGTCGCCGAAGCAAACGGCCTAACGGGAAGGGCAAACAATAGGGATAGAAGCCCAGTTTCTCGGTATATCCCTAACCCAGCTTCATTTCCCATCCGCACAAGATCAATCCCGGCTCCTGGCCTCCGCCTCCCGAAGGCGATCGAGCGCCTCCGAGGCCTTGGCATTTTTGGCGGCGAGGCCGGTCAACCGGTCCAATAGTGCGTCCGTGTCCAGGATGTCGGCGTAATGTTCGCGCTGGAAGATCCAGACGACCTTCGACCCGTCGCTGTCCGTTCGATAGGAGCGGGAGGGAAGCGAGTTCGCGAGATCGGCAACATGCTCTCCGTGCTCTATAACGGCGTCCGTCCATGCCCTTACCGTGGCGTTGTCCGTCATCCTCTTCCACGCCCAGATAAGCCTTCCTGGCTTCGGCATCGTCCAGATTAGATCACTGTCGCAGGCTGCGGCGACCTGGGCGCGAATGGCCAGAGCCGCCGCTTCGATGTTCTCTGCGGAAAACAGCCGTTCCGTTTCATGCGCCGGCTCGTTTCCGAACAGGCCGTGCCGTCGCCCGTCGGCTTCGACGACGGTCGTCCGAGTCTGAAGGCCGCTTTCGTACTCCACCAGTATTCCCAGAATCTCGGTGCGCACTTCCGCATCGAGTTTTTCGAGCCCAAGCGTGATGATATTGGAAAGGCGCTCGTCGTTGTGGGTGACCACCATGTCCCACACCTCGTCCTCGCGGCGAATAAGATGGTCCGCGTTGTCTGAATAGAGCTCGAACGAAC
This sequence comes from Rhizobium sp. C104, assembly GCF_022354505.1. Taxonomy (NCBI): domain Bacteria; kingdom Pseudomonadati; phylum Pseudomonadota; class Alphaproteobacteria; order Hyphomicrobiales; family Rhizobiaceae; genus Rhizobium; species Rhizobium sp. C104. The sequence goes on from NZ_CP092348.1 coordinate 238,212, forward strand.
GCCGGTGTCAGCAGCGGCCGTGCGTATACCACTTCAATGAACTGGCCTAGCATGGTCGCAATGCGAGAAGGCGGGCCCGACGTGTCGGATTCCAACCGTCGGATAGCCGCGTCGAGCGTTTTGGACGGGTTCGGCGCTGTCAAAAGGCCGTCGATTTCGGACCGGGTCATCATCCGCGGATCACGACCGAAAACAAAGTAGTTGCGGTGATATTCCTTGGTGCTGATCCTGCGCTGCTCCTTTTGAAGCAGATACACGGTGCTGTCCCCGCTGAAGGTCTTCCACGCCTTGGACAATCTTGGAAAGAGGATCGTCATCGCTACTTTCGCCGCCTCCGGGTTTTCCGCCATCGCGGGCTCCAGCCGCTTGCCGAGGTCGTCGTCGTCCTCGTCGTTATAGTCCGCGTAGGTGATCGTCTCGATCTCGTTGCGGATGAGGTCGTAGACCTTGGGGTCGAAGAGCTGCAGGGTCGTGATCCCAATGAGATCTGTCAGGTCAACATCGCCTTGCACGTTCGGCCAGATAACTTGAATCGAGTTGACCAGCCGGGTGACGTCCCGAGGAGTCTCTAGATAAGGATCGATCACGCCCGTCATCATCCGACGCCAACGGTTCTCGTCCGCAGGACTTGCATCGCCGATGATGGCGTTGAGCCGTTCGTAGAGCAGCTGGTGTAGCTCCGACCGCCAGGGTGGGGGAAGCTTCAACGACACCTGGACAATTTTCTCAAGAAAATCGGGTTCGATCTTCTCAGCCGTCTGATGCAGCGCCTTATGAACAATGGCGTCATCGAACGACAGAACATAGAGCACGTTCGGCAGATCGCCGAGCGATTTCACAAGCGAAAACACTGCGCGCATCTCGCTCGGCATCAATCGGTCGAGGTCGTCGATGACCACGATCACTCGTTGTTCGGATGTCCTGAGCGCCCCGGCCAGCTTCTTCTTCGCCAGTTCAAGGGAAGCGTCCTTACTAAACGCCTTCTGACCTATTTCTCCGAGCGCCCGGCCGATCGCTCCAGCCGCCGCCGCGATACCCCAGAGAGACGCTCCTGCGGCGAGAGCACTGCCTGTCGCGACGGTTCCGCCGAACGACGGCAAGTAGCCCGCTATCCGGTTCATCTGTCGGCTCCACCAGCTCTCGGATTCGAGTTGGAGCTGGGAAGAAAGCTCGCTGAAAAACGCGCGCACGAGATTTTCCTGGCCGCTGAAGCTCCAAGGGTTGAATTTGACGATATGGGTCTGGCGTCGCTTCGCCAGCTTGATCCAGCGTGCCTGGAGATCGGCGTCGGAAAGCCCCTCCATCTCCTCCCGTCCTTCGCCGATGGCGGCCAGAACCCGCAGCATTACCGTTCGCATCGCGAGCGCGATGGCGCTGCTCTTGCCTGCTCCCCAAGGCCCTTCGACGGAAACGACCAGTCCATCCCGAGGGCTCATCTGCAGGAGTGACGTCGCGAGAGCGTCGGCGAACGAAGAGAGTCCGAACGCATCATCTTCGGGCCGGGATATCGGTCTGTCGCCAAAGAGCCGGCCGATCATCGTTCCGGCTGCCCAGCCGAGATGGACTTGCGAATATAGAACCCCAACCTGCACCCTCCGGACGGGAACTTCTCCCGTGTAAAAGGCTTACAGTTGTGCGTGGCTCAATACAACGCCGCCGTTTATGCGCAAGGCGTGTCATTGTATGGCTGCGCTAACAACGGCACCGCGTTTTAATATTGCAACTGTATGTTTGATATGTTGACCTGGAGCAGGAAAGCTGGCCTCCTTCCTATCCAAACATTACATACTTTTCTGCCTCACCGTTGGCACAGTTGATATGTACATCGTTTTTCGCAAGGCGGAAGGCTCTATTGTAGGATTCTCCATGTGCAAGAGCTCGATAAAACGCTCGAGTGAATGCGATGGCGGCATCGTCGGCAATTGAGTCGTTGCAACCTATTACCGCCTTCAAGTGGGGAGCCGCAAGGCGAGCGACGGCCTCAGAATAGCAAGCGTTCAACAGAAGGCATTCTATGCTTGTGTTTAGCTCAACCAAGCCTGCGATGGCCTCTGCTGAAACCTCGGCGGACTTGCCGGTGCTGTCTTCGAACAGGAGGAGTCCGTGGTCGCCGTGGCCACTGAAATGGAGGATTTGCGGCTTCACGTTCATGACCTCCATCTGTAGCTGGTTTGTCCTGACCGCCCAACGGTGCTCGACTTCCACGTTCCTTTTCGGCTCTTGGACAAGCCGTAGCTGTTCCCGCAAATCGCGAGCCTCCTCGTCAAGGCGTAGACCTTGCTGGTCTGTTGGTGCAGCAGCGAGCATAAGAGCTTTCATTGACTTCTTTTCCTTCTTGATGGAGACACCCCTGAACATCGTCTCCAAATCGTCACCGATCTGAAACAGATCGAGCGTCCCGTTGCCCGAACTGTTGCCTCTCAACATTCCGTAAAGATTGGTCTGTTCTGCGCCGAGTAGCAGCCGATCTTTTAAGTCGGGCTCCGCCTCCGCGATGGTCAAGGCCTTGTCCGAATATGGGGGGCAATCGTCGGAGAACCGGGCTAGGTGTTCGGCGAGCAGGCCTTTTACTTCGCGGTCGCCCTCGACGTCGAACCAGCCAATAGTCACCTCTTCCAGCCCGTCGTAGTACCTATTCAGCAGGCCCTTGGCGAGTCCCCGGCGAGCTTCCGGAACTCGAGACGAAGGATCCGCGATAAATTACGTCGTGACATTCTTTACGATCTTCGATCTGTTCAGCGGCCAATTGAAGAAGCTTGGCTTGTACATTCGAGGGTTGGCGCTCAAGGTCGGAAAAGGGGATTCCGAGATCGCCGATACTCAATCGCCGGTTCTCGATCACGCACCACACGCTATACTGTCGGACAATGTCGTCGGAGTGCTGGCCGAGTTCCTTTACGATTTGCCCGTTTGCGTGGCGCGGATCGAACAGATTTTCCACGTCGCGATTGAGGCCGACCGTGATCAGGGCGAGCTTCAATACCTGAGGGTCGGCCGTGTTGATATTGATCTTCATCCTCGAAAGATCAAGCTTTTGTGGATCCGTGTTCTGCATAGCCGCGAGTACGCGGAGCATTGGATCGACCGTCTTCAACGCCTCTATATCTTCAAGTCTGCCGTTGTACATCTTCGAAAGTGCCGCGACTGCTGAGGCCACAATCTCGGGATTGCCTTCGTTGGCCTGCATCGCGAGTTCGACATAGCGGGTGCATCCCGCGCGAGTTCCAAACTGGGCGAGGGCGTTTAGGCACCATCGAACAACCTTTTCGTCTGCATGCGCAAGCACCATCCCATTGATAAGCTGCTCGAAGGCGTTTCGGCTATCGGCCTTGAGATGGAAGCCTTGTCGGTACAGACGAGAGATATCCTGTAGTGCCGTCTTCTTCCTCCGGGCATCTCCATTTTCAATCTCATACTTCAGGAATGCCGTGTGCCCGGCCGAGATCACTGGTGACACTAGGGATGGGCACCAACTTCTTTGATGGCGTCGAGCACGGCCAGCGTCCAAGGCTCGAAATCATCCATATTGTTAGGCTTGGCGCCAAGGTTCATCCAGCAGGGATCGTTGATGGAAAGACGGCGCGTGGTGGGTTCAAACCAGTCGGGGCAGTTCCAGTCCATCACCAGGATGAGAACGCTGTTGTCTGCGCCGCGCTCGGCTTTCATCGCCAGCAGCGGCTCGGGTCTCGCGATGCCTTCTCCGTGAACAGCGACTGCAGAAATGTCTAGGTCTGTCAGAATGGCTTCCAAGGCGTTTTCACTGGCGCCATAGTCCCCATCTGAGAACAACGTGTAGTCGAAAAAGCTGACGACCCCAGGGAAACCGATCGTGCGCTTGTTGGCGAAGGTGTTGTGGTCGTCACGATAGCGACCAAGTCGGTACGACAGAACATCGCGGCCCCGGCGGACGATAGAAAAAGTCCACACTAGAAGCTTTCCGCGTTGATCCTCCGGATAGGCATAGTGAAGGGCTTTTGCTGCCTCGGCCTTTCTCAAGAAATGCTTCCAGTCCGCGAAGAGTCGAGGTTCGCATGCCTCGACGAAATTCTCGTCTACAACCAACGCCGGTTCGGGTTGAAGATCTCTGGTGCGGCGGCGGGCAGCAAAGCGCTCCTTGTATTTATCAGGTATATCGGGATCTGCGATCAGTTCCGTCAGGAAAAAGACACCCGGCTCAGTTCGAAAAAACGCCGACGTGGAGCGATGGATGAGTATGTCTGTGCTCAGTCGGGCTTGAAGAGTCTTTTCCTGCGTCTTGCCGTACAAATGTTTAGGAACCAGACGCGCCTTGTACGCAGCCTCCAAGATGCCCTTCGCTGTCATAGGGCGACGGGAGACATTTAGAACTCTGTGAGCGATCTCGAGATAGCTGTCCATTCTCGCCGGAAAACCTCTGGTAGCATTTTCTTATACAATGGATGCAAGCACAACAAGATCCAGCGTCAAAGAGCACCCTCAATTATTCAACGCCCGCAGGCTGCTGAACCGAAGTTCTTCGCTCGCCAGACCTAACCGCGCTGCCCGATTTTCTCTCAATATAATCGTTGGAACGCACATTGTAAGGCCGTCCACTGGTGGACGACCTATTCGATTGGTTGAGGGGAAACGCACCCGACAGGATTCGAACCTGTGACCTTTGGAATCGGAATCCAACACTCTATCCAGCTGAGCTACGGGTGCATGCCTGAGGCGGTTTGAATCGCCTGTCCGATGGGTGGTTCTTAGCCTAGCTTGCGGCCGGCTTCAATCGCGAATTTCTCAGAAATACCGATGCTTGCGGTTTACGGGGTGTTTTTGTTCGTCAGCCTTGGGGTCGAACGAAAAACTCCGCCGGCCTTGCGGGCGGCGGAGCGGGTTGTCTGGGGCAGGGCGCTTTAGCGGCGCTCAGATCTGCATGGCGCCGGGGCCGGGGATGGCCTTGGGCGGCACCTTGCCGAGGATGATCATTCCAAGCACTTCGTCCTTGGTCACATCCTCGGTGCGGGCGTGGCCCACGAGCTGGCCGTTCTTCATCACCGAGACGCGGTCGGCGAGGTCAAAGACGTCGTGGATGTCGTGGCTGATGAGGAAGATGCCGATGCCTTCCTTCTTCAGCTGCTTGATCAGCTCGCCCACCTGCGCCGTCTCCTGGGGGCCGAGGGCGGCCGTCGGCTCGTCCATGATCAGGATGCGGGCGTTGAAGAGGATGGCGCGGGCGATTGCTACCGATTGCCGCTGGCCGCCGGAAAGCGCCTTCACCGGCTCCTTGAAGCGCTTGAAGTTGGGGTTGAGCCGCCCCATCACCTCGCGCGCCGAAGCCTCCATCGCCACGTCGTCGAGCGTGCCCCAGCGGGTTTTCAGCTCGCGGCCGAGATAGAGGTTGGCGGCGGCGTCGACATTGTCGGCAACGGCAAGCGTCTGGTAGATCGTCTCGATGCCGTATTTCTTGGCATCGCGCGGGTTGCGGATGTCGGCCGGCTCGCCGTTGATCAGGATGTCGCCGCTGTCGCGCTTATAGGCGCCGGAGAGGATCTTGATCAGCGTCGATTTGCCGGCGCCGTTGTGGCCGAGAAGAGCGACCACCTCGCCGGGATAGAGATCGACCGAGGCATTGTCCACGGCGTGGATGCCGCCGAAGGAGATCGAGATGTTTTTCAGTTCCACAAGGGGAGTGCGTTGATCAGCCATGTCTAGGGCTCCTCTCACTTGGCACGGGCGCGATAGACGGTGTCGAGCCAGACCGCCACGACGAGGACAGTGCCGACGACGACGCTCTGCAGCGGGGTGTCGACATGGGCGAGAACCATGCCCGATTGCAGCGATTGCATGACGAGCGCGCCGAGCATGGCGCCGGCAATCGTGCCGGTGCCGCCCGCCAACGACGTCCCGCCGATGACGGCGGCGGCGATGGTGTAGAGCTCGTCGAGCGTGCCCTGCGAGTTCGTCGCGGCGTTGAGGCGGGCGGTGGAAATCGCCGCCGCAATGGCCGCAAGAACGCCCATCAGCGCGAAGATGCGCACCGTCACCCAGCGGGTCTTGATGCCGGCGAGTTCGGCTGCCTCGGGGTTGCCGCCGATTGCGAAGACGTAGCGGCCGAAGCGCAGGCGGGTGGCGATGAAGGTCATGATGATGCCGACGACGATGGCGATCAGCACCGGCACGGCGATGCCGTAGGGAATGTCCAGGCCGGTTTCGGGCCAGGGGATGTTGTTGGTCTCGGCATATTTCTTGGCGATGTTGATCGGCCAGTAATAGCTGTTGGCGATCGAGACGGCGCCGAGGATCAGCACGCAGCTGAGGACGGCGAGGAAATATTCCGCCCAGATCGGCCGGCGCGGAAAGCCGAAGCGGCGGCGCTGCCGGCGCGAGCCGATAATGCTGGCGATGACGAAGAGGCAGGCGGCGATGCCGACGATCCAGCTCCAGGTGGCGCCGATCGAGCCCTCAGCGCCGCCGCCCATGATGCGGAAGGTCTGGTCCATGGGGGCGACCGTCTGGCCGCTGGTGACGAGCCAGGTCGCGCCGCGCCAGACCAGCAGGCCGCCGAGGGTGACGATGAAGGAGGGTACGTTCAGGAAGGCAATGATCATGCCCTGGAAGGCGCCGATCAGGAAGCCCGCCGCAATGCCGACCAGCAGCGTGATCGCCCAGGTGAAGGGGCTGTCGAAGCCGATATACTCAGGCAGGATTTTCGCCTGGGTCACGCCCATGATCATGCCGCAGAGGCCGAGCACGGATCCGACGGAAAGGTCGATGTTGCGGGTGACGATGATCAGCACCATGCCCGTCGTCATGATCGCGATATCGGTCGTCTGAACCGAGAGGTTCCAGAGATTGCGCGGGGTCAGAAACAGGCCGCCGGTGATGATGTGGAAACCGATCCAGATGATGATGAGCGCGCCGATCATGCCGAGCAGGCGTGTGTCGATCTCGGTCGCGCGGAAGAAGCGGGTCACCGGATTGGCTTCCGCCGTTCGCGGCCCGCTTGATGCTGTTGATTTTACCATTTCGGCCATGGGTTTGCCGTTCCCCCATTATGTTTGGACGGCTGCGCCGGCGTGCCCGAAACTGTGGGCGGCGTCATTCGTCTGTTCTTCAACTGACCATCACGATGCTTCCGGAAACCGTGGCGTGGCGTCGCGACACCCTTCCGGCAGGGAATGCAGGTCCGCGATGGTGCGGCGAGGCGGAGAAACTCATCCTTGGAGGTCTCATCCGCATCCGGCGCCGCAACGGTCTTTCCGCTGCGGCGCCGGCAATTACGTTCGAAGCTTGCTTACTTGCAGGCGGCGACCGTGCCGGCCTTGACGCCCTGGCAGGCTTCAGCCTTGGAGATCCAGCCGGCGTCGATGACGACGTTCAGGTTTTCCTTGGTGATTGCCAGCGGCTTCAGGAAAACCGACTGCATTTCCACGCCCTTCGGGCCGCCCTTGAAAGCCTGGGCACCGTCGACCTTGCTCATGTCCTTGCCGCCGGCAAGGTCGAGAGCGATTTCGGCAGCGCGCTTGCCGAGTTCGCGGCTGTCCTTCCAGACGGAAACCGTCTGGGTGCCGAGCGCGATGCGATTCAGCGCCGCCTTGTCGCCGTCCTGGCCGGAAACTGGAACGGAGCCGGCGAGGCCCTGGGCGTCGAGCGCTGCGATCGCGCCGCCGGCCGTGCCGTCATTGGAGGCGACGACGGCGTCAACCTTGTTGTTGTTGGCGGTCAGGAACTGCTCCATGTTGCGCTGGGCGTTCTCCGGCAGCCAGCCGTCGGTATAGGCCTCGCCGACATTCTTGATCTTGCCGGCGTCGATCGCAGCCTTCAGCACTTCCTGCTGGCCCGAGAACAGGAAGTCGGCATTCGGGTCGGAGGACGAGCCCTTGATGAAGACGTAATTGCCTTCCGGCTTGGCCTTGAAGACGCCCTCGGCCTGCAGCCGGCCGACTTCCTTGTTGTCGAAGGTGATGTAGAAGGCAGCCGGGTTTTCGATCAGGCGGTCGTAGCCGACGACCGGGATGCCTTCGGCGGCGGCCTTTTCGATTGCCGGGCCGATGGCGTCGGAATCCTGGGCGAGAATGATCAGCGCGTTGGCGCCCTGCGAGATCAGCGATTCGACGTCGGTCAGCTGCTTGGCGGCCGAAGACTGCGCGTCAGCGGAAATATACTTGGCGCCCTTGGCTTCGAGAGCTTTCTTGATCGCGGCTTCATCGGTCTTCCAGCGCTCTTCCTGGAAATTCGACCAGGAAACGCCGACGACGAGATCGGCAGCCATGGCAGCCGTATGCACGGAAACGAGAATGGCCGCGCCTGCCATCAATTTCAAAATAGACTTCATACTATCCTCCCGAGTGAGTTGCGACCGGCCCAGCCCATGCTTCCTCCGGCCACCGCGAAAAGCTGTCGAGGAAAATTCGGATTATTTTCTCGACAGTCGAGAAATTTGATGTCAGAGATTTTTTCGGCTGTCAACACTCGGCAGTCAGCTTATTTTCCCTTGCGGAACGGCGGTTGGCGATGCAGTGGAAGCGAGGGCGGAGAGAAGCATGATGCCGAAAAGTGTGAGCGGTTTTCGGGCGGCATCATGCTCTAACTATTGAATTTTGGCATAGGGGAGAGGGCGGCATTCATGCTGACCAAGTCGAGCACGGAGCTGGTCCGGCAGAGAAACAGCGTGCTCGTGCTGTCCGTGCTGCGCCGTCACGGCGCGCTCGCCCATACCGAAATATCCGATTTCACCGGCCTTTCCTCGGCCACCATCTCGGCGATCACCGCCGATCTGGAACGCGCCCATATCATCGAAAAATCGGAGCAGCAGGCCGCCAGCGGCCGCGGCCGGCCGCGCGTGCTGCTGCGCCAGCGCCGCGATTGCGGCTATCTCATTGTCGTCATCATCTCGTCCGATGCCGTGCAATATTCGCTCGTGGATTATGCCGGCAAGCTGATCGACCGCTTCAGCGAGGAGCGCTCGCATGATCCCTCAGGGGCTGCCCGCTTCGTTGAAGGAGTGCGCGCCGGGCTCGCCCGCATTCTCGAGCGCTCCCGGATTTCCCAGGAGAAAGTGCTGCTGATCTCGATCAGCAGCAAGGGCCTGGTCAACTCAACCGAGCCGGTGCTTCTATGGTCGCCGATCTTCGGCAGCGATCAGATCGATTTCGAATCGGTTCTGCGGCCGGACTGGCAGGCCAAGGTCATCCTCGACAACGAGACGCTGCTGGTCGCAGCCGCGCTCGGCGCCCGCGAGGAGGTCGTCAAGGGCGCCGATTTCCGCTCGCTCGCCGCCCTGTCGCTCGGCCACAGCATCGGCCTCGGCATTGTCAGGCGCGGCGGCCAGACCAGCCAGGAGATCTCGGCCCCGAATTTCGGTCACATGCTGCACATGGCGGGTGGCGGTCTCTGCCGCTGCGGCACCCGCGGCTGCATCGAAGCCTATGCCGGCTTCTACGCCATCCTGCGCAGCGCCTTCGAAGTGCCGCTCGATACCATCCCGGCCAAATTCGTCCCCGTCACGGAACTCGACAAAATCGCCGCCAAAGCCCGCCAGGGCCACCGCACCTCCACCATCGCCTTCCGCCAGGCGGGCCTGGCGCTTGGCAACGGCCTTTCCCGCATGCTCAGCCTCACCGAACGCATGCCCATCGCCATCACTGGCCCGGGCACCCGTTATTACGACCTGCTCCGCCAAGGCATCGAAGAAGGCCTCGGCCAGTCCCATATCGTCCGCATGGAAGGCATGCCGGAAATCCGCGTGGTGCCAGACGAACCGATCCTCGTCTTCGAAGGCCATCTTAACCGGGCACTCTCGGTGATCGACCAGGATATCGTGATCTCGGGAGGGCAGGGCGGGGATTGAAGCCCCCAGCCCCGGCCTACAGCAGCTTTCGGAAGAACACGACGCGTTGTGTCTCCTCAAATCCCAAAGCGGCATGGAGCGCATGGCTGGCCGAATTCTCAAGCGGCGCGTCAGAGCCAAACTCAACACACCCAAGCGACTTCCCCCAATCGGCAACGGCATTGCAAAGCAGTCCTGCGATACCCTTTCGCCTGTCAACGGGCCGGACATAAATCCCTTCGAGGAACAGAACGGGCGAGCTGCTGCATCCATTCACATAATCATGCCGCAACGTGGCCTCGGCAAACCCGACAGCTTCATTCGCAGCATTTCGAGCGATGAACGCCACTGCTTCTGCATTTTCTGAAAGAAACGCCCGGCTCAACTCACCTCGATGATCTTCAAGCGAGTGATGCGGCCATAGCGCGACGCGAAGCTGCGCCCATGGCTCGACATCTTTTATCGTCCCGACCTCAATCGTCGTTCCCATATCGCGATTCCCTCCTGTCGAAAAAATCCCAATTAAAGTGGTAAGTGCGCAGCTTCACGAAGATATTTCCAGGAAGATAAAGCGCCCAAACACCCATGCCACAAGCTGGTTCGGCACCGTTATAGCGCCACCCACCGTCAGTTAAGCCGGATCCACCACTGACAATGAGCAGGTCGCATCTCCTCATGCATCCTCATTCCTGTGCCCGTCACAGGAATCCAGTGCGCCAAGTCTTTGGGCGCGGGAGACACTTTCTCGTCGAATGAGAGTCATTCACCGCGCCGACGCGCGGTGGCTGGATTCCTGTGACGAGCACAGGAATGACGGCGGGAGAGGTCGCGTCCGCGGTGCTATGTGGCTGCCCAAGACCCCGCCCAATCCCTCCTCACAAGGGGGAGGGGCTTAACCCGTCGCGCCCGACGGCGCCCGAATTCGAAGTCTTGCTTGCTGTCGCGGCACTACAAATTGTTTCGGTGAAGGTCATCGCAAGCGGTGCGGCATCTTAGTCCCTCCCCCTTGTGAGGAGGGGTCCTTCAAACGCTCTGAACCTTTGGCCGGCTCGATCGGCTGCGGCCATGGATTCCAGGCTCAAGGCCTGGAATGACAGAGGCTGGAGATACGCTGCCGCCAAACAGGCCCTCGACATTTCGGATGGCGCGGGTTCCTTTCCCATGCCTGTTATAGCGCCCGCCCGGTGACGCCTCATCCGCTTCGCTGAGTGCGCGCTTGGCGCAAACGCACCTACGACTGCCGGCGGATGTGGCGTGGGTGCTCGGCTGCGCATGACGGAGGATGAGGAACTTCCGGAGCAAAACAGTGGGGAATAGGGCTATGCACAAACGCAAAACGGCCGGGCAAAACACCCGGCCATCTCAAATCTATCCGTTCAAAAGCCAGCTGTCAGCCGATCTTGACGAGTTTGCCTTCCTTGACCGACTGCACCGCCGCATCGGCAAGCACCAGAGCCGCCAGGCCATCGGCGCCGGAAGGCGAAATCTTCGTGCCCTTTTCAATCGCGGCGATGAAGGCGGCGATTTCGTTGGCGTAGGCTTCGGTGTAGCGGGTCATGAAGAAATCATGCAGTGGCGGGCGGGTGTAGCCATCGCCGTTTGCCACTTCGATCGAGACCGGGCGCTGGTTTTCGGCCGCGGCCATGCCCTTGGCGCCGTGCACTTCGATGCGCTGGTCGTAGCCATAGGTGGCGCGGCGGGAGTTGGAGATGACGGCCTGCTTGCCGGATTTGGTCTGCAGGATCACCGAGACGCTGTCATAATCGCCGGCTTCGCCGATCGCCTTGTCGACGAGGACGGCGGCGGTTGCCAGCACCGAGACCGGCTCTTCGCCGAGCAGGAAGCGGGCCATGTCGAAATCGTGGATCGTCATGTCGCGGAAGATGCCGCCCGAGCGCTTGATGTAATCAACCGGCGGGGCGCCGGGATCGCGCGAGGTGATCGTCACCATTTCGACATCGCCGATCTTGCCGTCGTCGATCACCTTGCGCACCGCCATGAAATGCGGGTCGAAGCGACGGTTGAAGCCGACCATCAGCTTGGCGCCGGTCTCTTCCACCACCTTGATGCAGGCCTTGACGCGGGCGACGTCGAGATCAACAGGCTTTTCGCAGAAGATCGCCTTACCGGCGCGGGCGAAGCGCTCGATCAGGTCGGCATGGGTATCGGTCGGCGTGCAGATGACGACGGCGTCGATATCCTTGGACGCCTCGATCGCCTCGATGGTGCGCACTTCGCAGCCATAGGCGGAGGCGATGGCGTCGGCCGCCTGCGGAAAGGCGTCGGCCACCGCGACCAGCGTCGCATTGGCGTCGCCGCTGACGGCTTTCGCATGAACCTTGCCGATGCGGCCGGCGCCGAGAAGACCAAATCTCACTGTCATAGCAACCTCCCTTGAATTCGGAACAAATAAACCGAATTGCCAAAAATCTGGAATTTTCATTCCATCTTCTCTGCGTCGCGTCAAGCCCGCCGCTCTTTCACATTTGCAAGATTCAAACTAAAGACAAGCGCGACAAATGCCATGGCCGGTGTGACACATGCCATGGGCACGGTGACATATGCGACCGCGGGGCACAGATGCAACTGATTGATCCGAACCATCCGGCATACCGGCGCCTTTGGGTGCGTGTCGCCATCGTTGCCGTCTGCTTCGGCTGGGCGGCGTTCGAGATTGTCGGCGGCGATCCCTTCTGGGCGGTGCTTTCGGCCGCGGCGGGCGCCTATTCCTTCTATATGCTGTTCTGGACCTTCAATCCGCAGCCTGAAGTCACCCAGGCGATGGCCGAGCCTGACATCAATGACGAGGGAGAGGAAGAGCTTGCGGAGATATCCGCGGAAAAGCCCACCAGGGACGGGCAGGCAGACTGAAACCAGTCAGCGGCCCAATCGCCGCAGCGCCTCGTCGATCAGCAGATTGGCCAGCATCATCCGTTTCGTCGCATTCTCGCGGAAGGGGAGCGCGACACCGTCGGGATGATTGGCGCGGGCGAAGGCGCGGCGCTTCTCGCTGAGCGTCAGCGGCGTGTCGGCGGCCGAGATCGCCAGTTCGGCGGCAACCTCTTGCGGCGCCGTGCGGGTGAGATGGTCGGGCATTGCGGGCTCTGGTTCCGGCAAAGCCGCCGGTTTCTCGGTAAACCTGGCGGCGGCGTCGAGATCCAGATTGTCGAAATAGGCTTCGCCGATCCGCTGCGAGGCGACCGAGACGCCCTCCATGACATCGAAAGCCAAGCCGGTGCCGAGGCCTGCCACACGGTGGGAGGAGGGCGCTTTGGCCTCTTCAGCCGTCTCGTCCTCGGCCTTCAGCCGTTCGAGCACTGATTGAAATACCGACTGTCCGAACAGCATCCCGAATCCTCAAGAGTGTTCCGGTTCTTCGAAACACCCGACGTGCTCTAATTTTTTACGCAATTCCCGGACGCAAAAACCGCTGGCGCCTTTTGCTGGAATTGCTCCGGCGCGCATTTAAGATGGGCAAGATGGCGCCGGGCTTGCGGGCCGCGTCAGCCTGACTGCTTCAGGCTTTCCTCCAGAATGATGTCGTAGAGTAGCCTGGCGCTCGGCGGCAGCGCCCGTTCCCTGGCGGTGATCAGGCTGTAAGGCTTGACGTTGATGTCGAAATCGATCGGCAGCGTGCGCACGTCGGAAGCCCTGGCGCTTTGGCTGGAGAGGAACTGGGCGACGTCGGTGGCGACAGGAGCGATCGCATCGGTTTCGCAGACGATGGCGCAGGTTAAAAGCAGCGACGAGGTGTTGACGATATTTTCCGGCAGCGCCACGCCGCGCGACAGGAAAATATCCTCGATCGTCCGGCGCAGCAGCGTGCCCGGCGGCTGGAACACCCAGTCGTAATCCCTGATGTCGGAAAGGCTGCTGGTCTTTTTCTTTTTCAGCAGCGGATGGCGGCTGCGCACGATCAGGCAGGCGCGCTCGATGCCGATCTCAGTCACCTCGAACAGGCGCGGGTTGAGATCGTCGGGAATGCGGCTGATGATGAAGTCGTGGTGGGCGGCGAGCAGTTCGCGGGCGAGCACGTTGCTGGTCTCCACCTGGATGTTGATCTCGATGCCGGGATAGGCCTTGCGCACCCTGTTGATCGCCGGCACGACGAGGCTCATGGCCGGCGCCGTCACCGCGCCGATGAAGACCGAGCCGCCCTTGCCGCTCTTCAGTTCGCCGATCTCGCGGCTCGCCTCGCGCAGTCTCCAGGAGGATCTTCCGCGCCCGTCTGGCAAGTGCTGCGCCGAAGGTCGTCAGCACCACGCCGCGAGCGACGCGTTCATAGAGCTGGGTCTTGGTAATTGATTCCATTTCGGACAGCATGCGCGATGCCGCGGGCTGTGAAATGTTCAGGACTTCCGCAGCTGCGGAAATCTGTCCGCTATCTTCGATTGCGACGATCATCCGCAGGTGATTCAGCTTAAGTCCTGCACGTAAAAGGCTGTCATTGCCGAAACTATCGCTGTGGATATCGACATGGTCCATCGAAATGGGCTCTGAAACAATCGTCATGGTTGCAGCCTCCTCGCTGCGCTCCATCAAAAGTAATACTTTTTAACGATATACCAAAATTGTTATGCACTTTACCAGTTATTCTATTTGACAGTTATAGGAATCCATACCAGTTTGCCGCCGTGTGCTGGTTGGCACTCAACACGTGTGAGATCGTGGAGGAGACCTACTTCGTTTCTCACCATCTGAAGTAACTATCCAATACGGAACCTGCCACAGTTTCGGGGCGGGCGATTTTTCGTCCGCTGCTCTATTAACAAGGGAGAGAGAAATGAAGTCCATTATCTCATTGATGGCTGCGGCTGCCTTCGGCGTCGCTTCGTTCGTTGCACCGGCAATGGCCGCCGACAAGGGCACCGTCGGCATTGCCATGCCGACCAAGGCTTCGGCCCGCTGGATCGACGACGGCAACAACATCGTCAAGCAGCTCGAAGCTGCCGGTTATGCCACGGACCTGCAGTATGGCGACGACGATATTCCGAACCAGCTTTCGCAGATCGAAAACATGGTCACCAAGGGCGCCAAGGTTCTGGTTATCGCTTCGATCGACGGTACGACGCTTTCCGACGTTCTTCAGAAGGCTCATGACGCCGGCATCAAGGTCATCGCTTATGACCGTCTGATCCGCGATTCGGGCAATGTCGATTACTACGCGACCTTCGACAACTTCCAGGTCGGCGTTCTGCAGGCAAACTCCATCGTTGACGGCCTCGGCCTCAAGGATGGCAAGGGCCCGTTCAACATCGAACTCTTCGGCGGTTCGCCGGACGACAACAACGCCTTCTTCTTCTATGATGGCGCCATGTCCGTCCTGCAGCCCTACATCGACTCCGGCAAGCTCGTCGTGAAGTCCGGCCAGACCGGCATGGACAAGGTCGGCACCCTGCGTTGGGATCCGGCAACGGCCCAGGCCCGCATGGACAACCTGCTCTCGGCTAACTACACCGACGCCAAGGTCGACGCCGTTCTGTCGCCTTACGACGGTCTGTCGATCGGTATCATCTCCTCGCTGAAGGGCGTTGGTTACGGTACGGCTGCTCAGCCGCTGCCGATCGTCACCGGCCAGGACGCTGAAATCCCGTCGGTCAAGTCGATCATCGCTGGCGAACAGCACTCGACGATCTTCAAGGACACCCGCGAACTCGCCAAGGTCACCGTTGCCATGGTCGATGCCGTCATGTCCGGCAAGGAGCCTGAGGTCAACGACACCAAGACCTACGACAACGGCGTCAAGGTCGTTCCGTCCTACCTGCTGAAGCCGGTTGCCGTCGACAAGACCAACTACAAGCAGATCCTCGTCGACAGCGGTTACTACTCTGAAGACAAGCTGAAGTAAGACGTTAAGCAGGAGGCCGGAACCCGCGCTTGCGGGTTCCGGTCTTCGATTTTATGATCGCCAAGCCGCTTGGCGGCTCACGGCGCTGGAACTTTGACTATGGACAATACCATCCTCGAAATGCGGAGCATCACCAAGACGTTCCCGGGCGTCAAGGCGCTGGAGAACGTGAACCTCAAGGTTCGCAAGGGTGAAATTCACGCATTGGTCGGCGAAAACGGGGCCGGCAAATCGACCCTGATGAAAGTCCTATCGGGCGTCTACCCCACCGGAAGTTATGACGGCGACATCGTCTATGAAGGCGAGACGCGCAACTTCAAGGTCCTGAAGGATTCCGAAGAAATCGGCATCGTCATCATTCACCAGGAACTGGCGCTGGTGCCGTTGCTGTCGATCGGCGAGAACATCTTCCTCGGCAACGAGAATGCCAAGAGCGGCGTCATCAGCTGGGACGAGACGTTCAATCGCACCAAGCAGCTGCTCAAGAAGGTCGGCCTGTCGGAATCTCCGAACACGCTGGTGACCGACATCGGCGTCGGCAAGCAGCAGCTCGTCGAAATCGCCAAGGCGCTGTCGAAGAGCGTCAAGCTGCTCATCCTCGACGAGCCCACCGCCTCGCTCAACGAAAGCGATTCCGACGCGCTGCTGACGCTGCTGATGGAATTCCGCAAGCAGGGCATCACCTCGATCATCATTTCCCACAAGCTGAACGAAATCCGTAAGGTCGCCGACCAGATCACCGTGCTGCGCGACGGCATGACGGTCAAGACGCTCGACTGTCACGCGGACGAGATCAGTGAAGACATCATCATCCGCAACATGGTCGGCCGCGATCTCGAAGACCGCTACCCGCCGCGTTCGGTGCCGATCGGCGAAACCATTCTCGAAGTGAAGAACTGGAACGCCTATCACCAGCATCACCGCGACCGTCAGGTCCTGCACAATATCAACGTCACCGTCCGCAAGGGCGAGGTCGTCGGTATCGCCGGTCTGATGGGGGCGGGGCGCACCGAATTCGCCATGAGCCTGTTCGGCAAATCCTACGGGCACAAAGTATCCGGCGAAGTGCTGATGCACGGCAAGCCGGTCGATGTCAGCACCGTGCGCCGGGCGATCGATTCCGGTCTCGCTTATGTCACCGAAGACCGCAAGCAGCTCGGCCTGGTGCTCAACGACACGATCCTGCACAATACGACGCTGGTCAATCTGAAGGCGGTGTCGAATGCATCGGTCATCGACAGCGTCAAGGAATCCCGAGTCGCTACCGACTATCGCTCGAAGCTGCGCATCCGCTCTTCCAGCATCTTCCAGGAAACGGTCAATCTTTCCGGCGGCAACCAGCAGAAGGTGGTGCTGTCGAAGTGGCTGTTCTCCAATCCCGATGTTTTGATCCTCGACGAGCCGACGCGCGGTATCGATGTGGGTGCAAAATACGAAATCTATACTATCATCAATCAGCTCGCGGCTGACGGCAAAGCCGTTCTGATGATCTCGTCGGAAATGCCGGAACTTCTGGGCACCTGCGACCGCATCTACGTCATGAATGAAGGGCGTATCGTTGCGGAACTGCCGAAGGGAGAAGCGAGCCAGGAAACCATCATGCGCGCCATCATGCGCTCAGGAGAGAAGAAACAATGACGCCGATCAACCAACCCATCGCTGAGCAAGGGCGCGTCGTCTCGATCGGAGACTACGTTCGCGGCAACATCCGGGAATACGGCATGTTCATCGCGCTGATCGCGATCATGGTGTTCTTTCAGATTTCGACCGGCGGCGTTCTCTTCAGGCCGCTCAACCTGACCAACATCATCCTGCAGAACTCGTTCATCGTCATCATGGCGCTCGGCATGCTGCTGGTCATCGTCGCCGGCCATATCGATCTTTCGGTCGGTTCCGTCGTCGGTTTCATCGGCGCCATCGCCGGGGTGATGACCGTGCAATGGCACACCAACTATGTCCTGGCGGGTGTCGTATGCCTTGCCATGGGTGCGCTCGTCGGCGGCGTCCAGGGTTATTTCGTCGCCTATCACAAGATCCCGTCCTTCATCGTCACGCTCGCCGGCATGCTGGTCTTCCGCGGGCTGACGCTGTTCGTGATGACCGCATCGGGGACCGGCACCAGCATCGGTCCTTTCCCGCCGGAGTTCCAGCTGATCAGCATCGGCTTCCTGCCGAACCTGTTCGATATGGGCGGCATCAACTCGACCTCGATCATTCTGACCGTGATCGGCGCCGTCGCGCTCTTCTATCTCGCATGGCGCAAGCGGCTGTCGAACGAGAAGCATGGCAATGATGTCGAGCCCTTGGGCTTCTTCCTCGCCCAGAACGCCCTCGTCACCATCGCCATTCTGGCGCTCGGCTACCAGCTTGTCGATCTATCGCGGCTTCCCGAACGTGCTGGTCGTCATGCTGGCCCTGGTCGCGGCCTACGCCTTTATTACCCGTCGCACCACGATCGGCCGCCGCATCTACGCCATGGGCGGCAATGAGAAGGCGACCAAGCTTTCCGGTATCAACACCGAGCGGCTGACCTTCCTGACCTTCGCCAATATGGGCCTGCTGGCTGGTCTCGCCGGCCTGATCGTGGCGCTGCGCCTCAATTCGGCGACGGCCAAGGGCGGCTTCGGCCTCGAACTCGACGTCATTGCCGCCTGCTTCATCGGCGGCGCGTCGGCCCAGGGCGGCGTCGGCAAGGTGACCGGTGCGGTCATCGGCGCCTTGATCATGGGCATCATGAACAACGGCATGTCGATCCACGGCCTCGGCACCGACTCGCAGCAGATGGTCAAGGGCGCGGTGCTTCTCGCCGCCGTGTTCTTCGACGTCTACAACAAGAACAAGGGCTGAGCGCTCAAGCGCAGCCCCGCATTCGCAGTCATATGAGTGATCAATTCCGGCTCCTGATGGAGCCGGACAGGCGGAGCTTTTCCTGGTCTTCGCCGGAACGAGAAGGATCGAAGTCGTGCTTATTTCCCAGATCAAGGGTGCCAACGGAGAGATCGTCGTCGCCGTGCGCAAGCAGGGCGGCGCTGCAAGATCGGTGAAGAATGCCGGCAGCGTCTATGCGCTGGCGATGGAAGCCGCCGACGGCGGCAAGTCGCTTGCTTCAGTCATCGAGGCGCATGGTTACGGTGATGCCGTCGATCTTGAGAAGGTCTATGCGGAAGGCCGCTTCCTGCCGCCGATCACCCATCCGGACGCTGCCCACCTGCATCTGACCGGCACTGGTCTCACGCATCTCGGCTCCGCCGCCACCCGTGATTCCATGCACAAGAAGACCAGCGAGGCGGCCGAGGAAACGCTGACCGACTCGATGAAGATGTTCAAGATGGGTCTCGAGAACGGCAAGCCGAAGGCTGGCGAAAAGGGTGTGCAGCCCGAATGGTTCTACAAGGGCAACGGCTACGGCGCTGCCGCCCCGGGCGCGCCGCTCGTCTCGCCCTCTTTCGCGCTCGATGGTGGCGAAGAGCCTGAAATGGCTGGCATTTACGTGATCGCCAGCGATGGCTCGCCGTTCCGCATCGGCTTCGCTTTGTCGAACGAGTTTTCGGACCACGTCACCGAGCGGATCAACTATCTCTATCTGGCCCACTCGAAACTGCGCCCCGCCGCCTATGGTCCGGAAATCCGCATCGGCGCCGCCCCGGACGACATCCGCGGCACCTCGCGCATCAAGCGCGGCGACAAGGTGATCTTCGAAAAGCCCTTCCTGTCCGGCGAAGCGAACATGTCGCACACCTTCGCCAATCTCGAATATCACCATTTCAAATACGGCATCTTCCGTGTTCCGGGCGATGTCCATGTCCATATGTTCGGCACGGCGACGCTCTCCTTCGCCGACGGCATCAAGGCGGAAGAGGGTGATGTCTTCGAAATCGAAGTCGCCGAATTCGGCCTGCCGCTGCGCAATCCGCTGAAGGTGGCCGCCGAAGAAGAGATTGCCGTCAGGCAGCTCTAATTTCTCATAAACGGTAAAGGAGGCTCATTCAGCCCATGACCATTTATCAAAACCTGATCGCCGGCGAATGGGTCGGCACCAACGCGACGAAGAACATCAATCCGTCCGATACCAACGAAGTCGTCGGCCTCTATGCCGACGGCAGCGCCGAAGACACCAAGAACGCCATCGCCGCCGCCAGGGCCGCTTTCCCGGCCTGGTCGCGCTCCGGCATCTGGGAACGCCACGTCATCCTGAAGAAGGCCGGCGACGAGATCATGGCGCGCAAGGACGAGCTCGGCGCGCTGCTTGCCCGCGAAGAAGGCAAGACCCTGCCTGAGGCCACCGGCGAGGTCATCCGCGCTTCGCAGATCTTCGAATTTTTCGCAGGCGAGGCCCTGCGGCTGGCCGGCGAAGTCATCCCGTCGGTACGCCCGAACATCGGCGTCGAAATCACCCGCGAGGGCCTCGGCGTCATCGGTATCATCACGCCGTGGAACTTCCCGATCGCCATCCCGGCCTGGAAGATCGCGCCGGCGCTTTGCTACGGCAACACCGTCGTCTTCAAGCCGGCCGAACTGGTGCCCGCCTGTTCCTGGGCGATCGTCGACATCCTCAACCGCGCCGGCCTGCCGAAGGGCGTGTTGAACCTCGTCATGGGCAAGGGCTCGGTCGTCGGACAGGCGATGCTCGAAAGCCCCGACGTTCACGGCATCACCTTTACCGGCTCCACCGGCACCGGCCGGCGCGTCGCCGCCGCCTCGATCGAGCATAACCGCAAGTTCCAGCTGGAGATGGGCGGCAAAAACCCGATGGTCGTGCTCGACGACGCCGATCTGTCGGTCGCCGTCGAGGCCGCCGCCAATTCCGGCTTCTTCTCCACCGGCCAACGCTGCACCGCATCGTCGCGCCTGATCGTCACCGAAGGCATTCACGACAAGTTCGTCGCGGCGCTGACCGACAAGCTGAAGACGCTCGTCGTCGACAATGCGCTGAAAGCCGGCACGCATATCGGCCCCGTCGTCGACGAGCGGCAGCTGAAGACCGATACCGACTATATCGAGATCGGCAAGTCGGAAGGCGCCAAGCTCGCCTTCGGCGGCGAGGTGATTTCCCGCGACACGCCCGGCTTCTACCTGCAGCCGACGCTGTTTACCGAAGCGACCAACCAGATGCGTATTTCGCGCGAAGAGATCTTCGGACCTGTGGTCTCGGTGATCCGGGCGAAGGATTATGACGAGGCGCTCGCCATCGCCAACGACACGCCGTTCGGGCTTTCGGCCGGCATCGCGACGACCAGCCTGAAACATGCGACGCACTTCAAGCGCAATTCGGAAGCCGGCATGGTCATGGTCAACCTGCCGACCGCCGGCGTCGATTTCCACGTCCCCTTCGGCGGCCGCAAGGGCTCGTCCTACGGCCCGCGCGAGCAGGGCAAGTACGCCGCCGAATTCTACACAACCGTCAAGACCGCCTACACGCTGGCTTGAGACGAAGTGCGATAACCCTGATCGTACGAGGCGATCAGGGGGTATCCTGAAGGACAGAGACTATGAAGAAAAAAGCAGAATGGCCGCGCAGGCTGAGGTCGCAGGAATGGTACGGCGGCACGAGCCGCGACGTGATCTATCACCGCGGCTGGCTTAAGAACCAGGGATATCCCCACGACCTGTTCGATGGAAGGCCGGTAATCGGCATCCTCAACACCTGGTCGGATATGACCCCGTGCAACGGTCATCTGAGAGAGCTCGCCGAGAAGGTGAAGGCGGGCGTCTGGGAGGCCGGCGGCTTCCCGCTCGAGGTGCCGGTATTTTCCGCATCCGAAAACACCTTCCGCCCCACCGCGATGATGTACCGCAACCTTGCCGCACTGGCGGTGGAAGAGGCGATCCGCGGCCAGCCGATGGATGGCTGTGTCTTGCTGGTCGGCTGCGACAAGACCACGCCGTCGCTTCTGATGGGGGCCGCCTCCTGCGACCTGCCGTCGATTGTCGTCACCGGCGGGCCGATGCTGAACGGCTATTTCCGCGGCGAACGCGTCGGCTCCGGTACGCATCTGTGGAAGTTCTCCGAAATGGTGAAGGCCGGCGAGATGACGCAGGCCGAGTTCCTCGAGGCGGAAGCCTCGATGAGCCGTTCGTCGGGCACCTGCAACACGATGGGCACCGCCTCGACTATGGCCTCGATGGCCGAAGCGCTCGGCATGGCGCTCTCAGGCAATGCCGCGATCCCTGGCGTCGATTCCCGCCGTAAGGTGATGGCGCAACTGACCGGCCGCCGCATCGTGCAGATGGTCAAGGACGATCTGAAGCCCTCCGAGATCATGACGAAACAGGCTTTCGAAAACGCCATCCGCACCAATGCGGCGATCGGCGGATCGACGAATGCCGTCATCCACCTGCTTGCGATTGCCGGCCGCGTCGGCATCGATCTGTCGCTCGACGACTGGGACCGCTGCGGCCGCGACGTTCCCACAATCGTCAACCTGATGCCGTCGGGCAAGTACCTGATGGAAGAGTTCTTCTATGCCGGCGGTCTACCGGTGGTGCTGAAGCGCCTCGGCGAAGCGGGCCTGCTGCACAAGGATGCGCTGACGGTCTCCGGCGAAACTGTCTGGGACGAGGTCAAGGACGTCGTCAACTGGAACGAGGATGTCATCCTGCCCGCTGAAAAGGCGCTGACCTCTTCGGGCGGCATCGTTGTGCTGCGCGGCAATCTGGCGCCGAAGGGCGCGGTGCTGAAGCCATCGGCGGCCTCGCCGCATCTCCTGGTGCACAAGGGCAGGGCAGTCGTGTTCGAGGACATCGACGATTACAAGGCCAAGATCAACGACGACAATCTCGACATCGACGAAAACTGCATCATGGTCATGAAGAACTGTGGGCCGAAGGGTTATCCAGGGATGGCCGAAGTCGGCAACATGGGACTGCCGCCGAAGGTGCTGAAGAAGGGCATCCTCGACATGGTGCGCATTTCCGACGCCCGCATGTCCGGAACCGCCTACGGCACCGTCGTGCTGCACACCTCGCCGGAAGCGGCGGTCGGCGGGCCGCTTGCGGTCGTGAAGAATGGCGACATGATCGAGCTCGATGTGCCGAACCGTCGTCTGCATCTCGACATTTCCGACGAGGAACTGGCGCGCCGGCTGGCCGAATGGCAGCCGAACCACGACCTGCCGACATCAGGTTATGCCTTCCTGCATCAGCAGCATGTCGAAGGGGCCGATACCGGCGCCGACCTCGACTTCCTCAAGGGATGTCGCGGAAACGCGGTTGGCAAGGACAGCCACTAACCGGGTGCATCCGAAATTGATCGTTGATGAGGCGGGGCAAAACCCCGCCTTTTCTGTCCGCCGTTCGCGCGGAATGGCGCGCTCAGGCGCTCGAGACTGCCGTGCGCCGGAAAGTGGCAATGCAGGCGGATCGAAGTGCGATCCGCTGCAGGCAATTATTTTTGCGTAAGCCTGCTCGACCGGCCAGGCCTGTTACATGGCCGATCGGAGCAGAGCGCTTCGAAGACGTCGGCAACCGCGACGATCGTGCGTCGATGTGGATTGCGTCGCTGGACAGGCCTTTGGGATAGCCGGTTTCCGTCCAGCGGGTCGAAGGGCTTGGCCAAAAAATCCGTGGCGCCGGCCTCCAGCGCTTCCAACCGAACCGACCATTTTGCCTGCGACGTGAACCGCACCCGACGCGCGACGAAACGGCCAGCCGAGACGCTTCGGGGAGGGGGTCAAAGGAAATTCGCTCTGACATCAGAGACGAAAGCGCCGGGTAAAAACGGCCAGTCGAGGCACTGGTGAAAAAACCAGCACGTTTCCAACCAGTACGGCGCAGAGCCCGAGAGCCGCCAATGGACCGAGCTGATAACCTTCGAAAAACATCGAAATCGTCAGGGCAACGATGGGAAAGAGGACGGTCATATAAGCGGCTTTGGCTGCTCCCAGCCGATTAACGACGGTGAGATAGGTGGTAAACCCGATTACGGAGCCGAAAATTGCGAGATAAAGGAGAGAGCCGACATAGGACGCTGAAGGATCGAAGGTAAATTCAACACCCCGAATGGCGGCGAATGCCGAGACGATGCCCGCACCGTAGAGCATTCCATATGCGTTTACCGAAGTCACCGACAATCCGTGCTTCCTGTTGCGTACGGACACCAGGTTGCCGACCGAAAAGAACCATGTCCCGAGGAGGGCGAGCATCACGCCGATCACCACGTTGCGGTCGAATGCGGCGGCGGCAGCTTCATTCCAGAAAAGGCAGACAATGCCGGCAACGCCGAAGGCCGCGCCCAGGAGAATGCGCGCCGACGGCCTCTGGCCAAATGCGACCATGCCATTGGCAAGATTGAAGATTGTCGCAGCTGAAAAGATCACCGAAACAATGCCGCTCGGCACCAAGGTTTCGGCGATATAGAAACAAAGAAAATTACAGGAAAAGAGACAGATCGACTGCAGGACCACATAGGGATGATGACGCAAGGGAATGGGCTGAAGCCTCTTCGCAACCGTCAGGCCTACAAATAATATCACGCCGGCGAGGGCGAAGCGGTAGGCGATCGACGCTTCAATCGGAACGACGCCAAGCTGGTTCTTGATGGCGATCCAGGTGGTGCCCCAGATCAGCACGGTTAAAGCATAGCAGAGGCCGGTCATGGTCTTTCACTCCGTCAACGACAATGGGAGGATCGATATCGAGCCGAACAGCCAGGTCTATGCCGCAGACCGTGGAGGCATTGTATATTCTTGGGTTTTTTGCCTTTGGCCCTATTGATCGGCTGCGCCGTCCCATTCAAACTCGTGAGACGAGGCCCCGATGGATCATGGAACAGCAACACCGTCTGACAGTTAAAGAAGCGCTCTCAAGATCCGGCGCATGCCTGCAGCGCTCCGGCTCGGTCGACCGGGGACTGTCGCTTGCGGAGTGGACCAACCGCGCAGGAGAAGCGTTCTACGAGCGCCCCGATCATCACACGCTGAGCATCTATCTTGACGGCGGCGAAAGGGTCATTCGCGAGGATAAGCGGCTATCGGGCGGAGCACCGGGCAAGCTTTGCCTCTTGCCGGCCGAACACAAAAGCCAATGGCATATTGGCGGGCCACTGAGGATGTTTCATCTTTACGTCGATCCCGAGCTCCTCGCTTATGAAGCGCTGACGTCGTTCGACATCGACCCGAGGCATATCGATCTGATGGATCTGACGTTTTGTGATGATCCGGCGATGGCGATGATTGTCCGGGGAGGGGTTTTGCCTTTGAACTGGCAGGAAAAGAGCGACCGTGTCGCTCTCGATGCGGTTTGTAGGCTTCTCATTCATCGGATCTTGAAATCGCACAATCGGCAGGCGCGGCAGGAGGCCGTGCGCGGAGGGCTTTCACCCTCGGTGCGTCGCCGTACTGCTGATTACATCGACGCCAACCTCGAGCAGGCGCTGACGCTTGATCGGCTGGCACGGGAAGCCGGCTTGAGCACCTTTCATTTTGCCAAGATGTTTCGCGTCAGCTTCGGCATGCCTCCGCATCGCTACGTGGCGGCGCGGCGGATCGAGCAAGC
The DNA here is from genome assembly GCF_022354505.1 of Rhizobium sp. C104. NCBI lineage: Bacteria > Pseudomonadati > Pseudomonadota > Alphaproteobacteria > Hyphomicrobiales > Rhizobiaceae > Rhizobium > Rhizobium sp. C104. Next base: position 263,342 of record NZ_CP092348.1, read on the forward strand.
AGAAAGGCTCCTTCGCAACCGCGAAAACAGCCTTGCAACCGTTGCCTCCGCCTGCGGCTTCGGGTCACAAAGCCATTTTTCCAAAGCTTTTAAAGCGACCACCGGCGTGCCGCCAGGGGAGTGGCGAAGCCTGCCGTGAGACAGGGCGCCCGCTCCCGCTAGCGAGAGTTCTTGTCTGCCATCCACGGAGAAATGAGAGCCCTCGAATGGCGGGGGATTGTCAGCAGGCGCTCCTTGGCAAGACCATCGCGCGCGCCTTGAGCGAGGCCTTGAAGGATGGCAGCGTAAAGGTCCGACAGTTCCTGAACGGGTGTATCATCCCGAAGTCTGCCGCCGCGCACATCTTCGGTCAGGCGCTCGGCAATCTGCTTCGACCGTCCCTGCCGCAGCTCTTTCAGGGTCTGCTCTATTTCGATCCCGTTCGGCGCATTGCTCGCCACGGAGTTCACGACAAAGCAGCCATGCGGCCTATTCGCGCGGGTGAACAGTTCCACCGCCGCCTCCAACATGGCTTCGATGCCGCCGGCGGCGTCGGGCGCGCTTTTCAGTGCTGCCGGCAGGTCGTCCGCATAAGCTGTGTGATAATGCTGCACGGCCTCGGCGAACAGCGCTTCCTTCGATCCGAATGCTGCGTAGATGCTCGGCGAGTTGATCCCCATTGCCTCGACAAGATCGTTCATCGATGTCGCCGCAAAGCCGTTCTGCCAGAACGCCATCAGCGCCCGGTCCAGTGCCTGCGCGCGGTCGAAATTCCTTGGTCGCCCTCGTTCAGCCATGGGTGCCTCATTCTGTGTCGAGCGACATATAAATCTCTAGACAGGGTCGGTGCAATAGCATATTTCTGTGCTGATTGACACATAAATAGGTGAGCCATGGCCAGCTTAGAGTTTTCCGGCAAGACAGCCCTTATCACCGGCGCCGGCAGCGGCATCGGGCGCAGCATCGCGATTGCCTTCGCCAATTCCGGGGCCAGGGTGGTGTTGGCCGGGCGACGGCAGGAGGAACTGGAAGAGACCGCGCGCCTCATCCGCGAGGGGAGTGGTGAAGCGTTCGCCGTTTCAGCCGATGTGACCTATGAGCGGTCGGTCGGCGCCTTGGTCGACCAGGTAGGACCGTTGCATGTTGCTGTGAACGCCGCCGGTATCGTGCTCAGCGGCGCGGTCGACGAAATGGCGGCTGAAGCCTTCGCCCATGTCTTTGATGTCAACGTGACCGGGCTTTGGCTGTCGATGAAGCACGAAATCCGGGTCATGAAGGCGACGGGCGGCGGCGCGATCATCAACATCGGCTCGAATATCGGCGCGCGGATCGTGCGCCCCACCATGGGCGCCTATGCCGCCTCAAAGGCTGCCGTCAGCAGCTTGACGCGCACGGCGGCGCTGGAAGCCATTCCGCATGGCGTCCGCATCAACTGTCTTTGCCCGGGGCCGGTGGATACACCCCTTTCCATCCGTCCCGGTGAGGATCGAGCGGCGCGTGACGCTCGCGTCGCCGCCACCAATCCTTCCAAACGGGTGGCAACGACCGACGAGGTTGCCGCTGCAGCGCTTTGGCTCGCATCCACAGCCGCCTCCTATATCGTCGGTCAGGATATCGTCATCGACGGCGGCGCCTCAGTGTGATCATCAACACCGGCGACAATTCACCGCCGAAAAAAATGCCGCTCCACTGCCGATATCGTCGACGCTTTCGTCCATGATTTGCAAAAGCGCCGGGGCTGAGGGATATCGCGCCCGCGACGGCTGTTCACGCCAGAAATAAGCCGGCGGCGCCTGCAAGTGTCGCTATGCCGGTCGTGATCGCCAGTCGAACCACATAACCAGTGCTTCCTGTCGTTGCCGCAAGACCGGTTTTCGCCAGAAGATTGGCAAAGGCGGCGACCGCTATCGCATGTGCGGCCGCGTCCGCAGGTACGGTCTGCGACGACAGCTTGGCGATGGAGAGGGTAATGGCATCGAGATCGCCGAGCCCCGTGATGAAAGCGACCGCGACGAGCGACTGGGTTCCAAAGACTGCCAAAGTTGCCCGCGTCACGATGGTCACGACGGCAAGCAGAAGCGCGAAGCGGATGACGACCATCACTTCCAGCGGATTTCGCGGCGAAAAATCGGAACCGCCATCGGAGCGCCGCGACAATCCGGCGAGGCAACCGCCCACGGCAAGGATCGCGGCAGCCGGGCCGAGCGATGCCGCAAGCTCCTTCAGTATATCAGGCGCGATGACGCCGCAGATCAACAGCACCCGGCTGAGGGATACGGCTCCCGCCAGCATCGCTCCGGCCGAAAGCAGCGGCGAGAGGGCGGGCGTCTGCGTCGACTGGCGGGCGAAGGAAAGCGTCAGCGCCGTCGACGAGACGATGCCGCCGCAGGCCCCGGTCAGCAATATCCCGGCCTTGGCGTCGCTGAGCCTGATCATGACGTAACCGGCGAATGAAACCGCACCGATCAGGATGGTCATCATCCAAAGCTCGAAAGGGTTGATCGTCTGCCAGGGATCGACCGCCTCGTCGGGTAGAATCGGAAGAATGACGACCGTCATCGTCAGCAGAATCAGCGCGGCCCGTAATTCGAGCCAGGTCAGTTTCCGGAGAAATCCATGCAGCGGCTCCCGCGCCGCCAGAAGCGCGGTGATCGCGACGGCACTCGCCGCAGTCGCCGTCATATCCGCAACGACGGCACCGAAGCCCAGCGCAAAGACCGTTATCGTGGCGATGGTGCCGGTCGCGCTGTAATCTTTCTCCCGTGCTGCCTGCATGCCGCTGAAGACGAGCACTGTGATACAGAAGAACACGAAGATGGCCGTCGGCAGGATCGGTCCTGTGATCGGCTGCAGAAAACCGCAAAAGCCGCCGAGGAAGCTCGACAGGCCATAGGTGCGGATGCCCGCCACTCTCTTGCCCGGCGCAGCCTCGCGTTCGCGCCATCCGCGCTCGATCCCGACGAGGATGCCGATCGCAAGCGCCAGGCTGAGACGTTGGAATGCGTCCGTCATCACCAATGAAGTCATCATCCGAAGATCCAGACATTGTCAGCCAGGCCGTCTTCGCGGGAGCTTCTGCCCAATATGCCACGACGACGGTGTATTCCGCTCTGCTTGTTTCTGAAATCCAACCACGGCCATGCGGCCCGGTCATTGCGACGGATCAACGTTGGCTGCGTTCGCCTGATGCGAGCCGGGATGCTTCTCGTTGAGCCATGTCCATGCGTGATACCCGACAGGTGTTGGCGGCGGATATCGGGCCTCGATAGGCTGTCCGAATTCCGCATCGTCTGGCGGCGTGACGTGCTGGTGAAACGGCGCGGCCGAGACCAATCCATCTGCAGGAGATCGCCGCCGCGCGATGGATAGGCCCAGCCATGGCCCTTCGAGGGGGAAAGGCCGGATGTCGCCAGCAGTTGAGCACATAGATATCAGCCCTGGAAGACCGTCGAAATCCGGTGCGCGCATGCAAGGGAGCCGAGATTTGGATCTCGCTCTTCCGAGCGGCCGATGCCGCTTAGCTCTGGCTCTGGCTTTGCATCTGGCCGCCATCCTCGACCTTCACGGTCACCGACAGCGTTTCACCCGGCGTGCCGATACGCATGCCCGAAATCGGGGCGGCGTCGCGGTAGCAGAGGCCGGAGGCAACGCGGACATAACGCGTATCCGGGCAGATCTCGTTGGCGGGATCGAAACCGACCCAACCGAGGCCGGGAATATGGGCTTCGGCCCAGGCATGGGTCGCCGCCTGCTCGACCTTTTCCTCCATCATCAGATAGCCCGAGACATAACGGGCCGGTACCTGCAGGGCGCGGGCGGCGGCAATGAAGATGTGGGCATGGTCCTGGCAGACGCCGCTCTTCCTTTCCAGCGCCTGTTCGGCCGTCGTCGCGGTGTTGCTGGTGCCGGGCTTATAGTCGACCGTCTCATGGATTGCTGCCATCAGCGCATGCATGCGGGCAAGTTCGTTATCGCCAGCGACCCCCTTGATCAGCTCCTTGACCAGCTTGCCGCCCTTGGTGAGCGGCGTTTCGCGCAGGAAGAGCCAAAGCGGGCAGAAGCCGGTATGCGGGCCGGTGACGCCGTTATTATCAGTCGTTTCGACCTCGCCTTCGGCGAAGATGCGCGTCAGGTGCTGTGCGCCTTCCAGCGAGACCAGGTTGACGTGATTGCCGTACTGGTCGTCATATTCCACCTCGGGCTTGGCGCCCTCGACGTTCAGCGACCAGCCGAGCACCTTCTGGGCGGCTGTTGTCGGCGGCGTCAGCCTGAGGCGCTGCAGCGAGAACTGCGCCGGTTCGTCGTAGCGGTATTCGGTGAGGTGGCTGATTTTCAGTCTCATGTTCTGATCCGCTTAAACGTAGAACCGGTAGCCGTCGGAAATTTCCGCGCCGAGCTGGTTGTTGCGCGAGACGAAATCCTCCAGGAACTCGTGCAGGCCCTGATCCATGATGTCGCGAATCGCCCGCGTCTGCAGCGTGGTGCGGATTGCATCGGCGGTATCGTGGGCAGGCAGCCGCGCCTCGTAATCCTGGGCGAGATAGCCGAGATTGCTGACGATCTTCTCGTAGCAATAGGCGAGCGAACGCGGCATCTGCACGTTCAGCGTCAGGAAGTCGGCGATGTTCATCGCCCGGTATTCGCCGTCATAGGCCCAGCTATAGGCACGGTGGGCGGAGACCGAGCGCAGGATCGATTCCCACTGGACGTTGTCGAGCGAGGAGCCGACGGCCGAGACCGAAGGCAGCAGCACGTAATATTTCACGTCGAGAATACGGCTGGTATTGTCTGCCCGCTCGATGAAGGTGCCGATGCGGGCGAAATTATAGAGTTCATTGCGCAGCGTCGAGCCATGGAAGGCGCCGCGGATGAGACCGGCGCGGCGCTTGATGGTGTCGATGACTTCAGGCATTTCGGCCGGCTTGACGCGCTTTTCGAGCAGCGACTTCAGGTCGATCCAGCATTCGTTGGTCGCTTCCCAGGTCTCTCGCGTCAGCGCAGTGCGCACCATACGGGCATTGTTGCGGCCGGACTCGATGCAGGACATGACGCTCGACGGGTTGGCGCGATCGCGCAGGAGATAGTCGATCGCATCGGCATTGGTCAGCTTCGTGTGGCCCTCGTCATAGGCTTCGCGAACGCCGGCACTTTGCAGCACGCCATCCCAGTTGTCGTCGCCGGCACTGCTGCGGGTCAGCGACATTCGCAGCCCGGCATCGACAAGGCGGGCGATATTTTCGGCGCGCTCGATGTACCGGAACATCCAGTAGAGGCCGTTTGCGGTTCTTCCGAGCATCAGTCCTCCAATACCCAGGTGTCTTTGGTGCCGCCGCCTTGGCTGGAATTGACCACCAGCGAGCCCTGCTTCAACGCCACGCGGGTGAGCCCGCCCGGAATGATCTGAACCTTGTCCGACACGAGCACATAGGGACGCAGGTCGACATGGCGCGGCGCAATGCCCTTGTTGACGAGGATTGGCACGGTGGAGAGCGACAGCGTCGGCTGGGCGATATAATTGTTCGGCTTGGCCTTCAGCTTCTCGGCAAAATCGGCGCGCTCCTTCTTCGAGGCCGTCGGTCCCACAAGCATGCCGTAGCCGCCGGAGCCGTGCACTTCCTTGACGACCAATTCCTCAAGATGCTCCAGCACGTATTTCAGGCTTGATGTCTCCGAACAGCGCCAGGTCGGCACGTTTTCGAGCAGCGCCTTGCTGCCGGTGTAGAATTCGACGATCTCCGGCATATAGGAATAGATCGCCTTGTCGTCGCAAATGCCGGTGCCGGGCGCGTTGGCGATGGTGATGTTGCCGGAGCGGTAGACATCCATGATGCCGGGAATGCCGAGTGCGGAATCGGCCCGGAAGGTCAGCGGATCGAGGAAATCGTCGTCGACGCGGCGGTAGAGCACGTCGATCGCCTCGTAACCGCGGGTCGTCCGCATCTTCACCTTGCCGTCGATGACGCGCAGATCCGAGCCTTCGACCAGTTCGACGCCCATCATGTCGGCGAGGAAGGAATGCTCGTAATAGGCCGAATTGTAGATGCCGGGGGTCAGCACCGCGACGCGCGGCTTGCCGCTGCAGCCGGGAGGGGCGAGCGAAGCAAGGCTCTGGCGCAAGAGATAGGGATAGTCTTCGACGCGCTGCACCTTGTTCTCATGGAAGAGTTCCGGGAACATTTGCATCATGGTTTCCCGGTTTTCCAGCATGTAGCTGACGCCGGAAGGCGTGCGGGCATTATCCTCCAGCACGTAGAACTGGTCCTCGCCGGTGCGCACGATGTCGGTGCCGACGATATGGGTGTAGACGCCGCCCGGCGGGCGGAAGCCGATCATCTCAGGGATGAAGGTGACGTTGTTCTCGATCAGCTCGCGCGGGACGCGGCCGGCGCGGATGATCTCCTGCTTGTGGTAGATATCGTCCAAGAAGGCGTTGAGCGCGATCACCCGCTGCTCGATGCCCTGGGCGAGCTTGCGCCATTCGCGGGCGGAGATGATGCGCGGGATGATGTCGAAGGGGATGAGCTTTTCGGAGCTATCGGCATGGCCGTAGACCGCGAAAGTGATGCCGGTCTTCCGGAAGATGTTTTCCGCATCGCGGGATTTGGCAATCAGATGCGACCGGTCTTGGCTGTTGTACCACTCAAAATATTTTTCATAAGGCGGGCGAGGACTTTCGTCCCCGGTAATCATTTCATCAAATGCCAAAGGTGCGTGCTCCCCTTTTTTGTTCATTTGAATACAACGCAAATTGCAATGCAAGAACCATGCGCAGTTCGAGGAAAAGATTTTGCGTTGCGGGAAACAGGGGAATCCGGGCGGTGGAAGCGAGGTGGCGGATGGCTGCTCCGCGAAGGCTGCGCAAAATTTGGGCAGGTGATGGTTTTTCGTTCGGCGAGTTTGTGGGAGCGCGGCCTTCCCACTTGCTCCCTCATTCCTGTGCTCGTCACAGGAATTTAGCCGACGCGCGTCGGCGCGGCGAATGACTTCTACGGTGAAGTGAGTCTCCTGCGCCCAAGGACTTGGGCGCGCTGGATCCCTGTGACGAGCACAGGGATGAGGGTGGGCGGGGGATGTGTCGGCGATCCTTCTTGGCCATGGCATGGCGTCGAGATGTCGATAGGCTCGTCCACCAAAAGTATCATCTTCAGCATGTCCGTCGTCCCACCATCAGCGAAATTTCAAATAAGCATCAACGCTTCGCCTTTGACTGTGACCGCCCGGTGCCGCTATCAGCACGGCGAACTCTTTTCTCCCGAGCAGCCTCATGTCCCTCGACCGCCTTGCCCCCGCTCTTTTCGTTCTGCTCTGGTCCACAGGCTGGGTGGTGGCGAAATATGCGGCGCTGCATTCCGAGCCCTTCACCTTTCTTTCGATACGCTACGGGCTGTCGGCTTTGGCATTCCTGGCGCTCTGCGTGGTGATGCGGGCGCAATGGCCGACAAGCCGGACGACCTGGCTGCGCGCCATCTATTCCGGCTTTTTCCTGCATGGTTTTTATCTCGCTGGCCTGTGGTGGGCGATCGCCAATGGCGTGCCGGCCGGCATATCGGGGATCATCGCGGCGCTGCAGCCGTTGTTGACGGCGATGGCGGCTCCCTTTCTGGTCGGCGAGCGGTTGCAGCAGAAGCAGAAGCTCGGCCTTGCCTTCGGCTTCATCGGCATTGCCATCGCCATTTCGCCGAAGCTCGTCGATCCGGCGACATCAGATCTCACGCATGCCGCCCTGCCGCTGGCGATCAACCTCATCGCCATGGGATCGGTCACCTACGGCACGCTCTATCAGAAGAAACACCTGCAATCCGGCGACCTCAGGACCATCGCGACGCTGCAATATGTCGGGGCGCTGATCCTCACCCTGCCGCTGTCGCTGATCTTCGAGCACCAGCATTTCGATGGTGCCGCACGGGCCTATGCCGCGCTCGCCTGGTCGGTCTTCGGCCTGTCGATGGGCGGTGTCGGGCTGCTGCTCTATCTCATCCGCCGGGGGCAGGTCTCGCGTGCGGCTTCGCTGATCTATCTGATGCCGCCGGCCGTCGCGCTCGAGGCCTTCATCGCCTTCGGGGAGCCACTGACCCTGCCGTTGATTGTGGGCACGGCGATCGTGGTCACGGGTGTCTACATGACAAACCGCAGGGTCGTTCAGCAGGTGCCCGCGAGCGTATAGGCCGCCGGCCGCGCCAAGGCCGCCGCCGGACGAGGAGCGTCTCTTCGTAGACGCAATCGGCGACGGCTACCGGTGCCGCTAAGAAAGTTTTCTTTCCCGACGACATTCCACTCTTGCCGCTAGAACAGGATGAGTTAAGGCCGGGTCGGCCTTAAATCTGAATCCTGTTCTAAATTAAAGAGTTAGAGCATGATGTCGCCCGAAAACCGCTCGCACTTTTCGGCAGCATGCTCTAGTCACCGAACCCCGGACGGAACGCATCGGAGGTCGCCGACGATTGCCGGTGACCTGTTATCCAGAGCATCTTCAGTTCGACTGTGCGTGATCCGCAGGTTGAAAGCAATGATCAGTTGCGGGGCTGCAGCAACGCCAAGGCAATCGTCGATGCAGCCAGGATCGCCGTCACAGTCAATGGTCCCACGGCGCCGTAGTGGTCGACGATATAGCCGCCAAAAACCGCGCCGATACTGATGGCCACCTGAAAAGAGACGACCATCAGGCTACCCGCCGCCTCCAGAGCGTCTGGGGCTGCGCGGGAAAGATTGGTCGGCAGCACGACCGGCGCCATTCCGAAGGCAAAGCCCCAAAGTGCGACGAGGGCGAACGCAATGCCGGTATGGGCGCCCCAAAGCACCAGAGCGAGCGCTGCAACCGTCATCAGCGCGGCGGTGACAGCGAGTGCCAGCCGGATACTGGCATCGGCCATTCGGCCACCGGCAACATTGCCGATCACGGAGGCGATGCCAAATCCGAGCAGTGCCAGGGCGATTGATCGGGTATCAAGGAGCGTTACCTGTTCGAGGAAAGGACGCACATAAACCGACCCGGCAAAATGCCCGGTCATCAGCAAAAGGATGGCAAGCATTCCCAGTTGAATGCCGCCCCGTCGTGTCAGCCGGAAAACATCAGCGATACTGTTGCTTGTGCTTGCAGGAAGCGTCGGCAAGCTGATCAGTTGCAGCAGCATGGCAAGCGCGGCAAGCCCGGCTGTCATCGCCATGGCGCTGCGCCATCCCAGCCAATCGCTGATCAAAGCACCCATTGATGGTGCAGCTATCGTGGCGAGCGAAACGCCGAGGGTGACGATAGCCATGCCCCGACCTGTCGCATTAGCGCCGACCAGCCTCGCCACGACGGCTACTGAAAGCGCCCAAAAGCCGCTCAGCGCGATGCCCAACCCGGCCCGGCCCACCAACAACAGCCAAAAATCAGTCGCCAATGATGCCAGAACATTGGAGCCGATCGCCAGCGCGCTGAGGCTGACCAGCACGGTTTTGCGGTTCAGTCGGCCGATGAGGACGTTGCTCAATAAGGCCGCCACGGCGCCGACAGAAGCGGTGGCGGTGACGACTTGTCCGGCCGTTCCCTCGGAAATGCCGAGATCGCGCGCCATCGGCGTCAACAGGCCCGCCGGCAGGAACTCAGCGGACACCAGCGCAAAGCTGGTGGCTGCCATCGAAACAACGGCAAACCAGGTCGCCGTGTTCCACGCGGATGGTTCATCCGTCTCCAGGCCAATTGCGATCCCGTCGAACTGTGATGTTGAGTCCGTCATTGAACTATCTCCTATGTTCGGAGATTTGATAGACGAAGTTTTCAGGATGATATGTGTCTTAAAATCCGAAATCTATATCCATTCGTCCGGAACTTGTGCGGCGCACAATCCCGGGTGAAACGTTGGTGACGCGTTTGAAGGCGCGCGCGAAAGACGCCTCGGAACTCATAGCCCAGCCGGGAAGCAACTTCCGCGATCGACATGCCGCTTTGACCCAACAAATCGCGGGCAAGCTGCATACGCAGACGGACGAGGTAATGTGCCGCGCCTTCACCCAAGATAGCGCTGAAGCGTTCGGCGAAGATCGAGCGCGACTGGCCAGCCACACCAGCGAGGCTTTCGAGGGTCCAGTTATGGCCGGGGTCCCGGTGCATGGCCGCCAATACACGACCGATATGAGGATCCCGGATGGCGGCGAGCCAGCCGGTGGTCGAAGCTCCGCTGCAATTGACCCAGCAGCGGATAAGCCGCGCCGCGAGCAAGTCCGCCATTCGCGATAGCACGGTCGCGCTTCCCATTTGGGGCTGTGTCGCTTCCGCCGACATGGCGGCCAGAAGGGGGCCAACGATCGGGTCATTGCCGGCCACATCGCAGCCCTTGATGATTGGCGGCATCAGAGCGATCAAGGGGTGAAGCGCATGCGCGCCCAAAGCCATGGAACCACAGAAGAGGGTGCTATTCGCCCCCATTCCCTCCCGCACGACATCGCAGACATTGCTTCCCACCCTTGTTATCTGACAGCTTTTAAGCGAATCTCCTTCAACATCCGGCGCGCTGGCTAACCGATGTGCGATGCCTTGAGGCAGCAGAACCAGATCGCCATCGTTTAACTCCTGCCATCCTTCGACTTCGGTATGGATCCAGCACGGACCTTGGCTGACGAAGTGGAAACGAAGCAGCTGTTGTTGCGGAAAGGCGATGCTCCATGGATGCCTGAGCTCGCAGCGGCCATAGTTGACCCCGCTCAAGCGAAAGTCTTGCAGGACTTCGCTCAGGGCATCCATTGGGATAGTTGACGGCGACAACGGCCGGGACGGATGGTCAAGCATTTAGCCAATTTAGGTCTCAAGCGTCCGACATTCAAGCGGATGTGCCCGTCTCGATGTACGGGCGAAGGACCGGCTGGGCCCCGGACTGCCGTTGCGATGTTGCCACCACAAAGAGAGAAAGGCCGGAGCACCTGTCAGATGCTCCGGCCTCCCAACGTAAGACCGGAGATATTCGGCCTTTCCTTTAAATCAATCGGCGCTCAGGCGCGTTCGCGACGTTGGCCACCGCCATTGCGGGAGCCCGAGCCGCCGCGGCCGTTGCCGCCATTGCCCTCGCGGCGCGGTTCGCCGCCCTGGGTCTGCTGCGGGCCGCGGTCTTCGCCATGCTTGCGGGCCGGGCGGCCGTGGGCGTGGCGGCCGTTGCCGCGGTGATGACCGCTCGGCTCGCCATTGGCATGATGGCTATTAGGACCGCCATGGGCAGGACGCTGCGGCTTTGCCGAGGGGCGGAAGTCGGAGGTCGAGACCAGGTCGTTGTCGGGGCCGAGATTGGGGGTGGCTTCGCCGCGGCGCTGGCCGCGGAAATCCTCGTTGCGGCTTGTGCGTTCGGGACGCGGGCGGCGCTCCTGGCGGCTGCCGCGATGCTCCGAGCGGTTCTGATCGCCACGGCCTTCGCCGCGACCCTGGCCTTCGCGACCCTGGCCGCCACCGCGATTGCGGTTGTTGCCATTGCCGTTGCCGCGGCGGGGGCCGGCGCTGCCGATATTGGCCGGCGCTTCGCCGCTTGCGACTGCGATGTCGATGCCCATCAGGCGCTCGATATCGCGCAACAGCTTGGCTTCGTCGGGGGCGCAGAAGGCGATCGCGATGCCGTCGCGGCCGGCGCGCGCCGTGCGGCCGATGCGATGGACATAGGCGTCGGGCACTTCGGGCAGGTCGTAGTTATAGACATGGCTGACGGCCGGGATGTCGATGCCGCGGGCGGCAACGTCGGTGGCGATCAGCGTCTTGATGCTGCCGTCGCGGAAGGCTTTCAGCGCCCGCTCGCGCTGGCCCTGGCTCTTGTTGCCGTGGATCGAGGCGACGGAATAGCCGATATTGTCGAGATGCTTCATCAGCTTCTCGGCGCCGTGCTTGGTGCGCAGGAAGACGATGGCGCGGCCATCGGGATTTTCGGTCAGCGACTTGCGCAGCAGTTCCGTCTTGTCGTTCTTGCCGGCGACGAAATGGACATACTGCTCGACCTTGTCGGCAGCCTTGCCGGGCGGAGTGACTTCGACCTTGACCGGATCGACGAGATATTCGCCGGCGAGATCGGCGATCGTCTTCGGCATGGTGGCCGAAAACAGCATGGTCTGGCGCTTTTTCGGCACCAGCTTGGCGATTTTGCGCAGATCGTGCACGAAGCCGAGATCAAGCATCTGATCGGCTTCGTCGAGCACGAGATAACGCACCGTGGTCAGGGTGATGGCGCGGCGATTGACGAGATCGAGCAGGCGGCCCGGCGTTGCGACCAGGACATCGGTGCCCTTTTCGAGCTGCAGCTGCTGCTTGTTGATCGAGACGCCGCCGACGACGACATTGACGCGCAGGTGCGACTTGCGGATGAACTTCTTCAGATTGTCGGCGATCTGGTTCACCAGTTCGCGGGTCGGCGCCAGGATCAGCGTCCGCGTCGTGCGGTTGTCGGGGCGGCGCTCGTCGGCAAGCAGCTTTTCGATGAGCGGCAGGCCGAAGGCGGCGGTCTTGCCGGTGCCGGTCTGGGCAAGGCCGATCAGGTCTCGGCCCTGGAGGAGAAGGGGGATGGCCTGTTCCTGGATCGGCGTCGGCGTTTCGATGCCGAGCTGGAACAAGGTGGCGACGATCGGCTTGGAGACACCAAGCGATTCAAAATTAGTCAAGGCATAACCTTTCGGGGCGCCACAACGACTATCGCCGGAGCGCACCATGCGATCCGGTTTCATTCTGGCGTCAAGAACCCCGCGTGAAGTGGGAACTTGTGAGTTGGAAAAAGCTTTCCAGCGCTTCTGGCCGCTCATGGGAGTGCGGCGCTCTATCGAAATGCGCTTTTGTCCCTTCTTCCTGCGTCCGTATTTTTTAGCAGGGGCACGCTCACGCGGCGGCCGGAAGGGTGAAAGCTGGGCTGCATTTGGGCTAGTTCGCGCGGAAAGTCAAGTGCAGTGCACAAGAAAGCCTCCGGTAGAACTTAGTCGGGCATCACGAGCAAGAAGCTTTGAGATGCGCTTTCCCAGCCGTTGACGAGGATGGCGATGCGGTGCTCGCCGGGGTAATAGCGCCGGGTGGTGATCGGCCGCAGGGCGTGGCGGCGCTCGATTGCGTGGCTTTGCCCGGGTGCGAGCATGATCGTCTTGCATTTGAAGATCTTGGGCTAGAGCGAGCCGTCGGCCTTCACGTGGTGGATGGCGTAGTCGATCATCAGCGATTGCGCGGTCTCGCCGGCATTGTTGACGTGGATTTCGAAATCCAACCCCTCGCCGAACGTGACCTCGCCGTTCAGGAGGCGTAGTTCGCATGTCAGCGCCGTAGCCGCCCCAAAGCCGAAATTGGCGAGCGCTTGCGCATGACCCTTCTTCAGGAGCGTGCGCGAAGCATGTTTCAGCATTCGGCGCCGCTCGGGCGACGCCCCCTCGATACTGCTGGCGATGAAGGCTGCGACCAGATCCGGGTGATCCTTGGCGATGTCGTTCAGACTGTTGGCAACGGAGCGGCGGACATAATCTTCCGGATCGTCGATCAGCGCGGTCAGGATCGGCAGGATCGGCGCGGGGTCTTTCACAAGTTGCGGCAGGCGCATGGCCCAAGGCAGGCGCGGCCGCGTTCCCTCGCTCGCCAGCCGGCGCACGTGCCGATCAGGGTCGCCGACCCAGCGGGAGATGATGGCGAGCGCGCGCTGCTGGTCGCGGTGGATGAATTGGCGGATACCGAATTCGGCGGTGAAATGCGGCGTCAGCGCCTTCAGCAGATCGAGGCCGAGATCGAAATGATCGGGGCCGCGGGCCGCGATGAACTGGTTGACCGGCAGCAGCATCCAGCCGGAAAGCCCGGGCCTGCCTGAGACAGGCAGGCTCGCCTTCAGGATGGCGGCGGCCTTGGTAAAATCATCGGGAAGCGTGGCAAACAGCGCGTCGCGGATCAGGGCCGAGCGCTCCATCAGCTCCAGCGCCCCGAGGCCATCGGTCGCCAGCGCCACGAAACGGCTCGTGTCGAAGGTGGGCGCATTGGCGGCGATGCGATCGGCCATGTCGGCGACCAGCGCCTGATGCAGCAGATTCTTGAGTGGTTCCGGCATGTTTATACCTCTCACGACTCCTAGCGTATCGGCGCTGTCGATTTCCTGGGAATGAGTGTTGGAGCCGAGATCCGAATACGGTCGTCAGCGAGACGGTCAGTACCCGCAAGAAGATCGAGGGCGTTTGAGGCAATTTGGTCGAGCGGCACCCGCAACGTCGTGAGCGGCGTGGGGAGGTGGCAGACGATCGGAATGTCGTTGTAACCGACGACCGAGATGTCCTGGGGCACGGAAAGGCCGAGTTTCGTCAGTCCCGACAAGGCTCCGATGGCGGTATTGTCGTTGACGGCGAAAACAGCGGTCGGGCGAGGAGTGAGAGTCATCAGTGTCTCGACAGCGAGAGCGCCCGAATTCGATGCCGAATGTCGAGGGAACGATGTAGGAGGGATCTGTATTCAATCCAGCTTCTTCCAGAGCCTGCTTGAACCCTTCGAACTCGGCCCCGAGCGCTGGAAGCATAGGATGGGCCGGCGATGATCCCAATTCTGCGATGGCCTAGATCGAGCAGATGGCGGGCCGCGAGATAACCGCCAAGCCTGTCGTCGCCAACCGAAGAGAGGCTGTGACCATCGGTTCGAAGAGCAAGGACATACGGGACGCCGCGTTTTGCCAACTCGTCCGGAAAGTCGTCGTCCTCCCGGGCCGTTGAAAGAATCAGTCCATCGACACCGCGTTTCAGAAGAGACTCGGCGGCCAGCCGATCTGCCTTCGGCTTGTCGTCGGTGGTGGCGACGATCGCGAAGCGGCCGGTACGACTACAGGCTTTGGCCAGGGCTTCGTAAAGCATGGCCATGACCGTGTCCGTCAGCCTGGGCACGATCACCCCGACCGTCATGGTGTTGCCGCGCCTGAGGCTTGCTGCAGAAACGTCCCTGACATACCCAAGCTCTTCGGCCACCCTGCGCACCCGACGCGCGGTCTCGCTGTCTGAGCGTGGAAGCCGTTCGTCAAGTAGGCGCGATACGGTCGACTTGGAGACGCCGGCTGCGGCAGCCACGTCGTGAATGTTGACGCGGATCTGGCCGGGAATTTCGTCTGCCTTTGAATTCATTGAGCCTTTTCCACTAGAGTCGGGCAATCCGCCCCCGTTTCCGAAGATGCACTAAAAAAGACATTGACTCCAGCAGTTTCGAGAACGATATTGGGAACGTTCCCGCTAACGATCCTATTGCCGGTCGCTGATGTACGCGATCGCATAGAGGAGGAGATCAAGATGCAACCCATGGACATGCGCGGGCTGAGCCCGGCCCCCGTAACCGCTTTCACCCGCGACGGCGAAGTCGATCACAAAGCCAACGCAAAAATCGCCAAATGGCTGGTTTCGATGGAAGGGGTCAAAAGCCTCGTCATTCTCGGCCATGCCGGCGAGGGTACTTTCCTCACGGAAGACGAGCGGCTGGCGCTCGTCCGCACCTATGTCGAAGCGGTTGACGGCGCCGTTCCGATCATTGCCGGGATTACCGGTGAAGGCACGAAGGTCGCCGCCGAAGAAGCCAGGAAGTGCAAGGCGGCTGGGGCCACCGGCGCGCTCGTCTATCCGAACCACGGTTGGCTGCGCTTCGGCTTTCAGAAGGGTGCGCCCCAGGATCGCTACAAGGCGGTCTGGCAGGAATCCGGCCTGCAGTGCATCCTGTTCCAATATCCCGATGCCACCAAAGCATCCTATGATCTCGACACGCAGCTGGCGATCGCCACCCAGGAAGGCGTCGTCGCCACCAAGAATGGCGTGCGCAACATGAAGCGCTGGTATGTCGAGATTCCGGAACTGAAGAGAGCCAATCCTGATCTGCAAGTTCTGAGCTGCCACGACGAATGGCTGTTGCCGACCATGTTCGAGTCGATGGCCTGCTCGTCGGTTACGGCAATATCGCGCCGGAACTGCTGATCGAGCTGATCAAATCAGGCAGGGCGCAGAACTACCCTGAAGCCCGTAAGATTTTCGAACGCCTTCTTCCGGTGACGCGAGCCGTCTATCATCGCGGCTCCCATATGGAGGGGACCGTCGCGCTCAAACTCGGTCTCGTCCATCGCGGCATCCTTGAGCATGCGACAATCCGCGAACCGCTGAAGAATCTTGGCGCAAAAGCCGAAGCGGAAATCTTTGCCGCCTTCGATGCCGCCGGTATCGGCCGCGTCGACCAGCTCCTGGCCGCCGAGTGATTCATTCGACGCTCCTGTGCATTGCGCAGGGGCGTCGCTTCGATGGGCAGGAGGCAGCGTGGGAGCACAGCCTTGGCCAAAGGTGGCTCGCCGTTCAAAGCGCAGCGCATCAACAGGACAAACCGGCACGCAAAAATAACCATCAAGCAGGAGCGCCCCTGGCCGGGAGAGTGGTAGGCCACGGGGCGAGAAGGAGGAACCAATGAATGTCATGCAGCCTATGCCGGCTGAGACGGCGAATGCCGCTGATCCTCAGGCCGAAATCAGCGCTCGTCTGGAGCGCCTTCCCATCACCCGCGAGGTATTCTGGGCGCGCAATATCGTCGGCGCGGCAACATTCTTCGACGGCTACACGGTCATCGCCATCGCTTATGCCATGCCCGTCCTCGTCCGCGAGTGGGGCCTGACACCCTCACAGACAGGCATGATCCTGTCGATGGGCTATCTGGGGCAGTTGATCGGTGCGATCCTGTTTGGCTGGCTTGCCGAGAAGGTCGGCCGGCTGAAAGTTCTTCTGTTCACGATCCTGCTCTTTGTCAGCATGGATGTCGCATGCCTGTTCGCTGCCGGGGCCGGCATGATGATGGCCTTTCGTTTCGTCCAGGGGATCGGCACCGGCGGCGAGGTTCCGGTCGCCAGCGCCTATATCAACGAGTTGATCGGGTCGAAGGGGCGCGGCAAGTTCTTCCTCCTATATGAGGTCATGTTCCTGCTGGGCCTCGTCGGCGCCGGGCTGATCGGCTACTTCATGGTACCGGTTTACGGCTGGAAGGCGATGTTCATCGTCGGTCTCGTTCCCGCAATCATCATGATTCCTCTGCGCTGGTTCCTGAAGGAATCACCGCGTTGGCTGGCTGCCAACGGCCGCTATGGCGCAGCAAACGCTATCGTCACCCGCATGGAAGAGAGTGCCCGCGCAGCCGGCAAGGAACTGCCCGAGCCGAAGCTCATCCAGGCGCCGGTCCGCCGCAAGTCGGACTGGCGCGAGCTCTTCCAGGGCATTTACCTGAAGCGGACGCTTTCCATCTGGGCAATGTGGTTTACCGCCTATACGGTGGCCAACGGTACGATCACCTGGTTGCCGACCCTGTATCGACAGGTCTTCAATCTGCCGCTTCAAACCAGCATCTTCTATGGTTTCCTGACGTCGGTCGGCGGCGTGATTGCCGCCGTCATCTGCGCGCTGCTCATCGACAAAGTGGGACGCAAGCGCTGGTACACCGGTGCACTGCTTCTCGCTCCCGTGCCGCTGCTCGCTCTCGCATGGCTCGGCGCGACGTCTCCCATTCAGGTTTTGGTTCTTGCCGGTCTCGCTTATGCGATTGTCCAGACCGTTACATTCTCCCTGTACCTATACTCGGCAGAGATCTACCCAACGCGCCTCAGGGCACTGGGAACAGGAACCGGCAGCGCCTGGCTTCGCTTGGGATCATCGGCCGGTCCGATCCTCGTCGGCACGGTGATGTCTTCCATGGGCATCCAGTATGTCTTTGCGAGCTTCGCAGCCATTCTGATCGTCGGTGCGATCATCACGGTGTTGTTTGCGGTCGAAACCAAGGATCGCGTGCTGGAGGAGCTTTCTCCGTAACGATGCAAATGCGATGTCAGCAATTCGTTCTGGCGGGTGAGAACCCGCCAGAACGAGCTTTCATTTACTCCGGGCAGACTTTGACGCGGTAGGCTTCGCCCCAACGGTCGTAGCGCCATTCGAGGTGGCAATAGGACGGCCGGTAATAGGTCCGATAGACAGGGTAGGGGCGGTAATAGGGGTAGGCGGGATAGGCCGGGCGGGCGGCCTCGGACAACAGGGCGCCGCCGACGACGCCGGCGGCAAGGCCGCCCCAGAAGGCATCGCGTGGACGGGCATCGGCGGTGGTGGCGGTGGCGAGTGAGGCGCCGGCAAGGGTCAGCGCGATCAGGCCCGTCGCCATGCTCTTATGAAGAACGGACATGCTATTTTCCTTGATCTAGACTGGCTTCCATAAAGCCGTGTTCAGACTCCGCCCGGATCGCGGCGGCGCGATGGCCGTGCAAGCGGCTCCCGCATTAAATTTTCGTCATGATTTCAACGAAAGTCGGCGCGAAAAGGGAATGTGCGGACGGTAAGGATTGCAAGTCCGGGTGCACATGTACGGCGGCTTAGCTTGATGAGCCGACTTGTAAAAACACTCTGCTGAAATTTATGGTTAAAACCTTGTTAAAAGCCTTGGCGTTATAATCTTTGTAGTTGATATTTCATTCATTGCGGGAGCGACAATTTCTTGAAATCAGCCGGGGACATACTGGAATTGGCTTGCCGCCGGATCGCCGATCTGGACACCCCGGCCTATGTCAAGAACAGCGAACTGCGCTATGTCGCCGTCAACGAGGCCTATGCCGATTTCCTCGGCCGTGAAATTTCCGATTTCATCGGCAGGCGCAGCCGCGAGCTGTTCGACCGTCCCGAGGAAGAGGAGCGCGAGGATAGGGAGCGCCGCGCGCTGGTGTTCGGCACCGAGGAAAACGCCATCTGTTTCGATGCCGCGGGTCTCGGCCACGAGCGCGTCCAGATCGAAAGTTTTTCGCCGTCGCCGGAGCGGGCCTATGTGCTCGGCATTTTCGAAGGGCGCGAAGCGCCGCGGCGCGCGGTGAACGATAGAGGGGCTGCCGGCAACCCCGGCGCTGCAGCGGATTTTGCCCGTGTGTGCGAGGCGCTGGAAAAGCTCGACCATCCGATCGGCATCTTTGCCGAGGACGGACGCCCGCTGGTCGTCAACGCCGCCTACCGCAACGGCGCAAAGCCGGCTGCTGCCGGCGATACGGGCTGGCACGAGAGCGTCAACGAACGCGATCTGCTGCGCACCATCATGGAGGACCTGCCGGTCGCGGTTTTCGTGCGCGACGACAAACATCGCCTCGTCTATGCCAATCAATATTACGAGAGCTTCAGCGGCTACGAACGCTCTCAGGTGTTGGGGATGACCGAGCACGAGATGTTCGGGCCGGAGGGTGGAGAGGCGATCTACCAGGAAAACCGGCTGGCGCTGGAAGATGGGCTGTCGAAGGAGATCGAAAGCCAGATGCCGGGTAGGGATGGCCGCATTCATCCGCTCATCTCGCGGGTCAACCGCGTCGTGACGGCGGATGGGCGCACCTATGTCGTCGGCTCCTTTTCCAATATCGCGCCGCTTAAGGAGCGAGAGACGGCGCTGATCGAGGCGAAGAAGCAGGAGGAGGCGCTGCATCGGGATATCGAGAACATCCTGCGCTCGCTGCCGATCGGCGTGCTTATCCTCGATAACGACCACCGGATTCTCTCCGCCAACGACGAATTTTACAGCATCTGGGAGCTGCCGCTCGACGATCCCTTCGACGGCCGTCATTTCGTCGATGTCATCCGCCGCAATAACGAGCTCGGCCGCTACGACGGCACGCAGACGGCGGAAGAGATCTACGCCTTCCGCAAGCACCTGTTCGAGACCGATGAACCGGAACCGATCGAGCTCGGTTGGGCGGGCGGAAAATCCGTCATCTTCGACAGCCGGCGCATCTCCAACGACCGGATCCTGCTAACCTACGCCGATATTTCGGCTGTGCGCGAGCGGGAAAAGGAAATTCACGAGACGCGCGCTGCGTTGGAGCGGGTCGGCGAAATGATGCGTGATGCCACGCATGCGATGTCGCAGGGGCTTGCCATCGTCCAGGACGGCATCATCAAAATGTCCAACGAGGCAATGGCCGATATCTTGCGGATTCCGGCTTCCTACATCGAGGCCGGGCAAGGCTGGCTCGGCATGTTCGAATTCTGCGCGGTGCGCGGCGATTTCCACGATGCGGCGGACGAGATCCTGCAGGAGTGGCGCGCCAATATCGCCGCGAGGCAGCCGATCTCCACCGTTTTCCATGTCGGCAGCGAGCGCTGGGTGAACATGGATGCGATGGTCAGCGAGGGACAGCATTGGGTAGCGCTGTTCACCGATGTCACCGATCTGAAGAGCCGTGAGGAGGAACTGCGCCAGCTCTTGTCGCGCGCCGAAGCCGCCGACCGCGCCAAATCCGAATTCCTCGCCAATATGAGTCATGAGATCCGCACGCCGATGAACGGCGTGCTGGGGATGGCGGAGCTGCTGGCCAAGACCAATCTCGATACACGCCAGAAGACCTTCGTCGACATCATCGTCAAGTCAGGCAATGCGCTGCTGACGATCATCAACGACATCCTCGACTTCTCGAAAATCGACGCCGGGCAGATGAAACTGCGCAGAGCCGCCTTCGACATCACCGAAGCGGTGGAGGATGTGGCCACGCTCCTCTCCTCGCATGCCGCCGAGAAGAACATCGAACTGCTGGTGCGGGCGTCTCCCGATCTGCCCGCCGCCGTGATCGGCGATGCCGGCCGTTTCCGCCAGATCGTCACCAATCTCGTCGGCAACGCGGTCAAATTCACCGAGCGCGGCCATGTCTTCGTCGATGTCGGGTTCCAGGCGGCCGGGGGCGGCGAGATCATGGCGAGCATCCGCATCGAGGATACGGGTATCGGCATCCCGGCCGAAAAGCTCGAATCGGTCTTCGACAAATTCTCGCAGGTTGACGCTTCCTCGACCCGGCGGCATGAGGGAACGGGTCTCGGGCTTGCGATCACCGCCGGCCTCGTCGATCTCTTCGGCGGTTATCTCAATGTCGAGAGCGAATGGGGCAAGGGCTCGGTCTTCACCGTCAACCTGCCGTTTGCGGTGGCGGCCGCCCGGCTCGAGCCGAAACCGCTGCCGATCAACGTGCAGGGTGCGCGCATCCTTGTTGTCGACGACAATGACGTCAACCGGCGGATCCTGACCGAGCAGCTGTCGCTTTGGGGCTTCGACGGCGTGGCGGCCGAAGGCGGCGGCACCGGTCTGGCGATCCTGGAGGCGGCTGCCGATCTCGGCATCACCGTCGATGCCGTTGTGCTCGACTATCACATGCCCGATATGAACGGCGCCGATGTTGCGCGCCGGCTGCGCGCCGATCGCCGCTTCGTCGAGCTGCCGATCATCTTCCTCACATCGATGGATATTTCAGGCACGGAAAAGGAATTCGCGGCGCTGAACGGCCACGCGCATCTGATGAAGCCGGCGCGCGCCAACGTGCTGCGCAACACCGTCGTCGAAGTGGTGCGCGCCAGCCGCGTCAAGCAGGCTTCAGAGGCCGAGATCGCCCGGCTGCAGGCGCAGGCGGACGCGCCTGTCCCGCCGCCTGCGCCGGTGCCGCAGCAGCGGGCCGCCGAATTCGTCGACGTGCTCGTCGCCGAGGACAACGAAGTCAACCAGATCGTCTTCACGCAGATCCTGCAGGGAACCGGCCTTTCCTTCCTCGTCGTCGACAATGGCGAGGAAGCGGTCGCCGCCTGGGAGCGGCATACGCCGCGGATCATCATGATGGACGTGTCGATGCCGGTCATGAACGGCCATCAGGCGACCCAGACGATCCGCGAAAGGGAAAAGGGGCAGGGCCACCGGGTGCCGATCATCGGCGTCACTGCCCATGCACTCGAAAGCGATCGCGAGCTCTGCCTCGATGCCGGCATGGACGACTATATGTCGAAGCCGATCAGCCCCGAACTGCTGGAAGAGAAGATCCGGCAATGGCTCGGCAAGGACGAGGAGCAGCCGGGGCGTACCAGCTACTGATCTGCTTACTTGCCGGATGCCTTGATGCCACAAAGCATTTCGCGTTTGCCGGCGAAGCCTTGGCGGCGCTCGACGGAAAAACCTGCGGCGATGAGATTTCGGCGCACGAAACCGGCGGCCGCATAAGTGGCGAAGGTGCCGCCGGGTGCCGCTTTCTCACAGACCAGCCGCATCAGTTCCTCCGACCACATGTCGCCGTTGCGCGACGGGGCGAAGCCGTCGAGATACCAGGCGTCGAAGCCGGGCTTTGCGGCCGCGACGCCTTCGAGTGCTGCGCCGCAGACGACGCTGAGCCTCGTCTGCTCGTCGAGGTCGAGCGAGACCGTATCGGCAGGCGTTTCCGGCCAGGACGCCGTCAGCGCCTGGCGTTCGGCATCGATCTCCGGCCAGTGCGACAGCGCCCGGCCGATCTCCTCGCCGCGCATCGGGTGGAGTTCGAAGGAGATGAAATGCAGATGCTGGCCGGCTGCGCGATGCTGCGTCCATTGCCGCCAGGTCTCGGCGAAGTTCAGGCCGGTGCCGAAGCCGAGTTCGCCGATCACGAACGTCCGTCGCCCGTTCCAGCGCTCCGGCAGCCCGTTGCCGGCGAGGAAGACATGGCCGCATTCCAGCCGACCGTCCGTCTGGCAATAAAAATGATCGCCAAAGGCGGTGGAATAAGGCATATCGCCGTCGCGCCATTCGAGCGGCTGCGGCGCGCCCGCGCCAATCTGATCGGGGTTCACGTCTGTCATGGAAAAAGCCGATAATCCTCGGCCGGTCTCAGGTCAATCATCCTGCGAATTGCTGATCGTCGGCGGCGGCATCATGGGTCTCTGGGCAGCCGTTCATGCCGAACGCCGCGGCATCGATACGATCGTAGCCGACGCCGGCAGGTTGGGCGGGGGCGCAAGCGGTGGCCTGCTCGGCGCGCTGATGCCGCATATGCCGGATCGGTGGTCTGAGAAGAAGCAGTTCCAATTCGATGCGCTGGTCTCGCTCGAGGCCGAGATCGCGACGCTCGAAGCGATGACGGGGCTTTCGGCGGGCTATCGCCGTTCGGGACGGCTGATCCCGCTGCCGAAGCCGCATCTCGAGATAATCGCGCGCCGCCACTGCGAGGACGCCGAACGCCATTGGCAGGCCGACGCGCGCCGGTTCCACTGGCATGTGTTCGACACTCCGCCGGTCGGCGGCTGGATCGAGGCGTCGGCCGGCGAGAGCGGCTTCATACATGACACGCTCGCCGCCCGCGTCGCGCCACGTTCGCTGATCGCGGCACTCGTCACCTTGCTGCGGCAGGCCAAACGTGTACGCATTCTGGAGCATGCAGCCGTTGCCGGCCTTGATCCGGATCGCGGCGTGGCTGAGATAGGCGGCGAAACTATCGCTTTCCGTCACTGCATCCTGGCCGCTGGCCATCAATCCTTTCCGTTGCTGCAGGGCCTCACGCCGGGGTTGAAACAGCCGCTCGGCCAGCCGGTCAAGGGGCAGGCGGCGCTGCTGAAAGCCGATCTCGACCCGGCGCTGCCGACGATCTTTCTCGACGGGCTCTATGTCGTAGCGCATGAGGGCGGTTATGCGGCGATCGGCAGTACCAGCGAGAATCGTTTCGACGATCCCACTTCGACCGATGGCCAACTCGACGCGCTGATCGGCGCGGCGCGGGAGATTGTGCCGGCACTCCACGACGCTGCCGTCGTCGAACGCTGGGCCGGGCTTCGCCCGAAGGCGGTCGACCGCGATCCGATGATCGGCCGCCATCCCGAGCACTCGCGCCTCATCGCGCTGACCGGCGGTTTCAAGGTCAGCTTCGGCCTGGCCCACCGGCTGGCGGAAGCGGCGATATGTATCGCAGGCGATAGAGACTGCGGGTTTGCACTTCCGGAAAGCTTCGATATTTCAAGTCATATCGCGGTGGCTTCACGTTAAACGTGAATTCGGCGCCGCTTCGTTTCGTTATTCTGTCATGCAAATCACCTATCTGCTTGCGCATCGACAGCGCCTGAGATCACCGGCGCTCCTTTTCCTGATGGAGGAAATCGCATGCGCTATGCCATTTGCTTCACGCCCCCGGCGAGCGACCCGCTATCGCTTATGGCCGCCCATTGGCTTGGCCGAAACGTGTTTTCAGGTGAGATGCTGGAGCCTCCGGCGGTGCGCGGCCTCGGCATTCATGAGATTGCCTTCCATACGGCCGTGCCGCGGCGCTATGGTTTTCATGGCCTTTTGAAAGCGCCGTTCCACCTGTGTCCGGAACTGTCCGAATCGCAACTCCTGCGCGACCTCATGCGTTTTTCCGGGACTGTCCTTCCCTTCCAGATTCCGCGCCTCGAAGTCGCCCGGCTCGGCAATTTCTACAGCCTGCTGCCGAGTGTTCCCTGCGAGCGGATTCAATATCTCGCTTCGGCGATCGTGCAGGAATTCGACCGTTTCCGCGCGCCGCTGAGCGAGGCCGACATCGAACGCAGCGATCCGGATGGCTTGTCGGCCGCGCAGTTCTCAAACCTGCATCGCTGGGGCAATCCTTACGTGATGGAGGAATTCCGCTTCCATATGCCGGTGACAGGCCCGGTCAACGCGATCGACATGCCGCGCATCGAGCCAGCGCTGCGGATGATTTTCGAGCCTGTGCTCAGCGAACCAGTCCTGGTTTCGAACGTGGCGCTGATGATCGAAGAGGGCACCGGCGGTCCTTTCCGCGTTCATTCTCTGCACCCGATGGGCAAGGTCAGCGCGCGCAAGATCGCCTGACAAGAGATAAGCTAACGTATTGCGCAGAAAGGATAAAAATCCGCTGCGCAGTTTCCGTCTCGACATTCCGGCTGCGGATGCTACCGTTCTTCGTCTTTTCAGAAGGTGATTTGATGGTATCCGAGACTTATCCGCGCAATCTCGTCGGCTACGGGCGTCAGACGCCCGATCCGAAATGGCCTGAAGAGGCACACGTCGCCGTGCAGTTCGTCATCAATTACGAGGAGGGCGGCGAAAGCTCGATCCTCGACGGGGATCCGGCGTCCGAAAACCTGCTGTCGGAGATCGTCGGCGCGGCGGCCTGGCCTGGGCAGCGCAATCTCAACATGGAATCGATCTACGAATATGGTTCGCGCGCCGGTTTCTGGCGGCTCTGGCGGATGTTCACCGATCTCAAGGTGCAAGCGACCGTCTACGGCGTGACGCTGGCGATGGCGCGCAACCCCGAGGCCGTCGCGGCGATGAAGGAAGCCGGCTGGGAGATCGCCAGCCACGGTTACCGCTGGCTGGAATATAAGGATTTTCCGGAAGACTTGGAGCGCAAGCATATCCTCGAAGCCGTGCGCCTGCACACCGAACTGACCGGCGAGCGGCCCTACGGCATGTATCAGGGCAAGCCCTCCGACAATACGCTGCGGCTGGTGCAGGAGGAGGGCGGCTTCCTCTATTCCTCCGATTCCTATGCCGACGACCTGCCTTTCTGGGTGAAGGGCGTCGACGGGAAACCTTTCCTG
This sequence comes from Rhizobium sp. C104, assembly GCF_022354505.1. NCBI lineage: Bacteria > Pseudomonadati > Pseudomonadota > Alphaproteobacteria > Hyphomicrobiales > Rhizobiaceae > Rhizobium > Rhizobium sp. C104. Next base: position 288,611 of record NZ_CP092348.1, read on the forward strand.
ATCATTCCCTACACACTCGAAACCAACGACATGCGTTTCGCGACGCCGCAGGGCTTCAACACCGGCGATCAGTTCTTCACCTATCTCAAGGATGCCTTCGATACGCTTTATGAGGAAGGCAAGGCGGGCAGCCCGAAGATGATGTCGGTCGGCCTGCATTGCCGTCTCGTCGGGCGCCCCGGCCGGGCGGCGGCGCTGAAGCGCTTCATCGAATATGTGCTGAAACACGACAAGGTCTGGATTCCGCGCCGCATCGAGATCGCCGCGCATTGGCACAAGCATCATCAGCCGGACGCGATCTGATGCTGTCGCGCGAGGATTTCGTTTTCCGCTTCGGCGGCGTCTTCGAACATTCGCCTTTCATCGCCGAGCGTGCCTATGACGCCGGCGGCCTGACCGAGCCGCTGACGGCATCAGGCGTGCATGCGGCGCTTGCGGCCGTCTTCCGCGCCGCAAGCCCGGAGGAACGTCTCGGCGTGCTCCGCGCCCACCCCGATCTTGCCGGGCGTCTTGCCATATCCGGCGAACTTACCGAAGACAGCCGCAAGGAGCAGTCCGGCGCCGGTCTCGACCGCCTGAGCCCTGCCGAACACGCCCGCTTCACCGAACTCAATTCGGCCTATGTCGAAAAATATGGCTTTCCCTTCATCATCGCCGTCAAAGGACTCGGCAAGGAGGATATTCTGGAAGCTTTTGAAACACGGATCGGCAACGGCCGGGACGAAGAATTTGCGACCGCGACTGCGCAGGTCGAAAAGATCGCGCTGCTGCGTCTGACCTCGATGCTGCCGGAGGCGGAATGAAGGAGAGGCGTGCCATCGACTATCTCAATGACATGCAAAAGGCGGCATCCGAAGCGCTGTCCTTCATCGGCGGAATGGATGAGGCGGCTTTCGCCGAGGATCAGCTCACTTTCAAGGCCGTTGCCTTCTGCCACTTCACCATCGGTGCCGCGGCATCCCGTCTGCTGGTGACGCATCCGGAATTTGCCACCGAGCATCCCGGCCTGCCGTGGACAAAGATCTGCGGCACGGGCAATCGCATCCTCGACGATGTCTTCGATCTCGATCCTTCGGACATCTGGGAGGCGACCTATCGGACGCTGCCGGAGCTTCTTCGCGAGATCGATGCCGTCCGCAACTGGCATGCCCAAGGTGAGTGAGGCCATGCCCGAATTTCTCGACATTTGCCCGCTCACCAGCGCTGCCTTCGCTGCCTTCGGCGAAGTCATCGAAGCCGATCCGGCCTCGATGCGGCTCATCAATGGTGGCACGACCGAACGGTTTCACGCGCTGGCTGTGGCGGAGGCGGCGGGCGAGGGCGCGCGCGTCATCATCAATCTGTTTCGCGGCCAGCCGCGCAGTTTCCCCTATGATGTCGATATGATGGAGCGTCATCCTTTCGGCAGCCAGAGTTTCTCGCCGGTTTCCGGCCGTCCTTTTCTGGTCGTCGTCGCCGAGGACGAGAGCGGACGCCCGGGCAGGCCGCAGGTGTTTTACGCGCGGGGGGACCAGGGTGTGAACTACCGCCGCAATGTCTGGCATCATCCGCTGATGGCGCTTGGCCAAGTCTCCGATTTCCTGGTCGTCGATCGCGAGGGGCCAGGCAACAATCTGGAGGAATTCTTCTTCGAAACCCCCTTCGTCATCAGAGAGCCAGCCCCATGACCGGACTGACCACGCATGTTCTCGATACCGCCTTGGGCAAGCCAGCCGAGCGGCTCAGGATCGATCTTTTCCAGCTCGATGGCGAAATCCGCAGGCATCTGAAGACGGTCGAGACCAATGCCGATGGCCGGGTCGACGGCGGCCCCATCCTTGCCGGCGAAAATTTCCGGGCCGGCACCTATGAACTGGTCTTCCACGCCGGTGATTATCTGAGGGGGAGCGGCACGCCGCTGCCGCATCCGGCTTTCCTCGATCTTGTACCGATCCGTTTCGGCATCGCCGATATCACGGCGCACTACCATGTGCCGCTGCTGATCTCGCCCTACGGCTATTCCACCTATCGAGGCAGTTAATTATGAAATTCGCCGCGATCGCCGACATTCACGGCAACCATCTGGCGCTTGAAGCCGTGCTTTCGGATATTCGCGCTGAAGGTATCGAGGAGATCGTCAACCTCGGCGATTTCTTCAGCGGTCCGCTCGATGCCGGCCGGACGGCGGAGCTGCTGATGCCGCTTGGCCTGACCTCGGTCTGCGGCAATCATGACCGCTACCTGATCGAGCAGGATCCGGCGACGATGCATGTTTCGGATGCCTCAGCCTATCGGCAGCTGACGCCGGCCCATCTCGACTGGATCCGCGGCCTGCCGTTCGACACGGTCTATCGCGGCGAGGCCTATCTCTGCCATGCGACCCCAAAGAACGACAATCTCTATTGGCTGGAATCGGTCTCGCCCGAAGGATTGGTCTTCCTGAAGCCGATCGAGGCGATCGAGGCGCTGGCTGAGGGTATCGACCTGCCGCTGATCCTCTGCGGCCACAGCCATCTTCCCCGCGCCGTCCGGCTCTCCGACGGCCGCCTGATCGTCAATCCCGGCAGCGTCGGCTGCCCCGCCTATGACGATGTGCTGCCTTACTACCACAAGGTCGAGGCCGGCCACCCGCTGGCGAGCTACGCTATTCTGGAAAAGACGGCGGCCGGATGGATATGGCAGTTTCGAACCGTTGCCTACGACCATGTGGCGATGTCGGCACTGGCCGGCGAAAGGGGCCGTGCCGACTGGGCGAGTGCCTTGGCGGCGGGCTGGGTGAGATAGCCAAGACCCGCCTGCGCTGCGATCAGTCCTTCTTCGGCGACGAAGGGGCGATCGTCTTTGCCGGGGCCGCGGCCGGTGTTGCCGGCGTTGCCGGAGCAGCAGCCGATGTTGCCGGCCTTGCCGGAGCCGTGGGCGGTATTGCCGGCTTTGCCGGTGCTGCGGCTGGTGTTGCGCCATTGAGATTTCCAAGGAGCGACGAGATAGCATCGTCGCCGTCGAAGCCGGCTTCCTTCATCAACCTGTCGAGGATCGGTTTGTTGGCCTGATAGGACAGAAGCTGGCCGGCCAGTCCTTCGCCAAGCCCGATGCCGTTTCCGCCGGTCGCGCCGTTTCCGCGGCCAAGCATGCCGCCGGTGTCGAAGATCCGGATATCGGAGATCTTTTCGATCGGCTTGACCGCCTCGGCAAGCGCCTCGGGAATGATGCGGATACGTTCGCGGGTGATCTCGAACTCGATGATGGCAGCGCTCAGTTTGTTACGCGCGTCGTTGAGCAGGGCTTCGCTCTCGGCCGCGGCCTTGCCGGTTTCGAGAATACCCTTGGCCTTGATGATCGCCGCATCCGCTTCGGCGGTCGCCAGCGTCTTGATGGCTTCGGCTTGGTCGCTTGCGGCCTGTTTTTCAGCCTCGGCGCCGACGGTGACTGCGGTTGCGTCCGTCTCGGCTTTCTTGCGCGCATCGATCACGGCAATCTGCCTTTCGCGTTCGGCGATCTCGATCGCCTTGGCGGTGCCGACTTTTTCCTCTGCCGCAATCGCCAGCGCCCGGGCCGCTTCCGCAGCCGCCTTCGCCTCGGATTCTTCACGGCTTTTGTTGGCAACGGCGATCGCGCTTTCCTGCGCGACGATCTGCAGGTCACGCTTGGCTTCGGTGTCGCGCTGCTGCACGGCGCGGGCCGAATCGATGTTGGCGCTTTCGCGGGCCTGTTTGGCGGCTGCCTCGCGTTCGGCGACCGCCTGTTCGGAGGCGATGCGGGCTTCTTCCTCGGCGCGTTTTGCCGCCTGCTCCTGCTGGGCGGTTTCGGCGCGCGTCGCCGCGGATTTGTTGGCGATGTCGCGTTCCTGGCTGAGTTCGGCTTCCCGCTTGGTCCGCTCGATGGTCAGCGACTGCTGGCGGGCCTCCAAATCTTTCTGGGCGATGGCGACTTCGGTATCGCGAACGATTTCGTTTCGCTCCTTCTTGCGACCCTCGGTGATGCGGGTCAATGCCGCAAGACCTTGCGCATCGAAGAAGTTGTTGGCGTTGAAGTGCTTGATGTCGGTCTGGTCGAGGCGTGTCAGCGACACGGATTCGAGCTCGAGGCCGTTCGACTGGAGATCGGCGCCGACGGCTTCCTGCACGGCCTTGACGAAGTCCATGCGCTGTTCCTGCAGCGCGTCGAGATTCATTGTCGCGGCCACCGAGCGAAGGCCGTCGACGAATTTTGCTTCGATCAGGATACGAAGCGCCTCGGCATCGTTGGTGCGGCTGCCGAGCGTCTGAGCGGCCAGCGCGATCGAGGAGGCGTCGGGTTTGACGCGCACATAGAATTCGGCGCCGATATCGACGCGCATGCGGTCCTTGGTGATCAGTGCATCGCCCTCGCCGCGGCGAACCTCGAGCCGCAGCGTCTTCAGGTTGACGCGGGCGATCGAGTGAAAGATCGGCAGAACGACCGAACCGCCGTCGAGCACAACCTTCTGGCCGCCAAGACCGGTGCGCACATAGGCTTCGTCGCGGCTGGAGCGGGTGTAGAGAGAGGCGAGGACAAAACCGATGCCGAAGATCAGAACGATCGCGATAGCGGCCGGTAGAATAATGTCATACATCATGACTGCTCCCTGAAAGATTGATTGTCCGAGCCGGTGGGGTCCACCAGGGCGGGAATGGCGATAAATACATCTGCGTTGCGATCGACGAGGAGAACCTGCGTGCCGATGCCGAGAGGCTGCTGATCCTTGGCGGCCCTGGCTCTCAGCACATGCCAGTTGCCATGCTGGTCCTTGACGCGGACGCGTCCCGGCAGTCCCTGATCGAGCGGGCCGAGGGACACTTCGGCGGTCCGGCCGACGAAGGTGTCGAGATCGACCGCATAGGTCTCGTCGTGCGGCACGATCCGCGCCACGGTTCTGCTCGATGCCCTGACCATGGGGAAGGTGATCAAAAGGGCCGGAATGACGGCGATGACGGAGGGTAGCGGCGCCCAGAAGGTGTTGGCGACGGCCTGGACGGCAAAGCCTGAAATGGCGAAGAAGCCGAGTGTCAGCATCAGCAGAATGAGCAGGGGAACGCCGCCGAGATTGAGCCAGGAGAGATAGCCAGCAATGCCGTCATGGCCATGGAAATCCGGCTTTCCGAGAAGTTCCGTGATCGAAAAACCCATGACGGTCGCCAGCATCTCGATCGCCGTCAGGCCCGCGAGCACGGCGGCGGCAATGGCAAAGGGAGCACATTCGGGCGCGAAGAAAAGTGCCATCGGCGTTACCGGCTATCCGTCTTGAAGCGTGCGAGGCGTGCCTCGATCGCGCGTTCGCGATGCAACCGGTCGAGTTCGTCCAACTCGGAACTATTGGTATGCTCGGCTGATGGCACGCCGGTCAGCCGCGAGACCGCCGCGGCGGCGCGGGCGGCACCTGCGCCGGGCGTCGGTCTGTTGTGGCCGGCTGCGGCCTCTTCGGGATGCTTGGCGATGCTGCGCTTGAAATCGGCAAGGCGGGCGTCGGCCTCGCGGCGGGTGGCGAGAACGGCCTGGAGGGCTTTCTGGCCTTCGTCCAGCTGCTCCCGGGCGTCGGCCAGTGCCTTGTCGAGCGCGGCGATCTGGGATTCGAGATCGATCTGACGGGCGACGCCGGCCTTTGCGAGATCATCCCGTCCGGAGGAGACGGCAAGGCGGATCTTTGCGTCGAGCGCGTCCATGTCTTCAACGATTTCGTCCTTGCGGCTCTGGATGCGGTATTCCTCAGCGCGCGCCTTGCCGAGGTCGGTGCGGGCTTCCTCGGCCGCCGCATCGATTTCGCGGATCGCCTGTTCGATGACGGCGATCTTGTTGACGCCTTCCGCTTTGTCGATCGCTGCATTGGCGATGCCCGCGATCAGGCGACCCATGCGTGAAAGAATGCCTTCATTCGTCATGTTTTCCTCCATCCGAGCGGAATTCGGCGTGACGCCGATGTTAATCTCGTAGCGATCGTGGTCCGCTACAAGGTATGCGGGAAAAATACTCTCCCATCCCTTGGAATAACCCGCGACATCGAAAGCCACGGCAACACGTCCGTGCACCGTAGCGATCGTGAGATCCGATGGCCCCTTGATGGCGAAAAGCTTGTCGTCGAGCGGCAGCTGCAGCGGATCGGGGATGGCGCCCCGATTGGCGGCGAAATCGCGCAGGCCGAGCGTCACCAGCCGCGCCGGCAGGCCCGTCTGCTCGCGGACCGTCTCGTAAGCAAGATCATGCAGGACCACGAGATTGGCGCCGGCCTTGTCGTCGATGAGTTCGGTCAGGATGCCGGTCATCTTGCGATAGGCGGCAATGGTGTCATCAAGCGCCTGCCGGGCCTGATCGTCAGGCGCCAGCATGTAGCGCAATAGCGAAGGATGCGGTGTCTTGCTCGTGGGTGCCATGGATAAAACATAAAGCACCGCTTTTGTGCTTTCAAGGGGAGGCGCAAAAAATACAACCTTTGCTTAACGTATCGTTAGAAGGCGGGAGGCGTCGAACGATACGCGCTGTAAGCAAGTTGCAAGAAGCAGCGTTTGAGACATTCCGAATTACATTGCAGATGGAAGAACCGGCATCAGATCGGCTCCGCTCCCTATCGAGCGGCCGTGCGCGCCTCGCGAATGCCGGCGCTGATACGATTGATGATGGTCCATATGAGCAGGAGAGCCACCACGGCCCAAAGCCACGAAGTCCATGCTGCAAACGTTCCACCTGCCGCGACGAAGATGCCGAGCGCGCTGAAAAGTACCGCGCGGTCGCTCTTGCCCAGTGGCCCGTCGTAACGCCGGCTTGCGCCGACGGTCTGACCCAGAACGCCGGTAAATTCCGTCAGCGCCGAAAGGAAGATGACGGCCATCGCCAGCACCAAGCCGTTTGGATCGATGAGCGCAAACGGCAAATACAGGGCGACATCCGACACGACATCGCCGATCTCGTTCAGATAGGCGCCCAAAATGCTCTTCTGCCCATGTTCGCGCGCAAGCATGCCGTCAATGGCGTTGAGGCCCATGCGCAGGAGAAACCAGACAGGCACCAGCAGGAACCAATGCGGAAGCGGAGCAACGCTCAGAAAAAGGCCGAGTGCAACCGAGACGGCGGCGGCGATTGACGTCACCTGATTGGCGGTGACGCCTCGCGCCGCAAGGGAGCGCACCAGAGGGCGAAGAATATTCTGAAACCGGGACTTCAATTGATAAACAGACATGCGACCTCAATGGAATTTCGTGGCATCGGATAAATCTAGTCCGGCTCCGGCGGTGCAGATCGTACTTGTGGGGAAGTCCATACTTCATAGCGGTTCTCGCTTAGGACTTACATTTGCGACTAGACTTTTGCAATGAATGCAAATCACTGTTCCGCTAATGGTTGCAACTCATCCATCGATCAGAATTGGAGAAGACCGTGCTGCAAACTGCCGATAGTGGGCATTCGTCATCGACGGCCAGAGCAATGCAAGAATCCGAATTTGTCTCGCATGATGGCACACGGCTCTTTTATCGGATGTGGCCTGCGACCGGCGCTGCACCGAAGGGCGCAATCATCCTTCTCCATCGCGGCCACGAGCATAGCGGCCGCGTCGCCCATCTCGCCACCGAGCTCGGCCTCGATGATTTTGCCTTCTACGCCTGGGACGCGCGCGGCCACGGGCGTTCACCGGGGGAGCGCGGCTATTCGCCATCCTTTGCCGCCTCGGCGCATGACCTCGATTGCTTCGTCCGCCATGTCAGCGAGACAAGCGGTACTGCCGTCGAAGACATCGCCGTCATTGCGCAGAGCGTCGGCGCCGTTCTCGCCACCGCCTGGGTGCACGACTATGCGCCGCCGATCCGTGCGCTGGTGTTGGCCTCGCCGGCCTTCAGCGTCAAGCTCTATGTGCCTTTTGCCAGGGAAGGCATTGCGCTCTGGGAAAAGCTTAAGGGCACATTCTTCGTCAATTCCTATGTCAAGGCGAGGTTCCTGACGCATGACCCCGAGCGCATCGCCTCGTACGAATCCGACCCGCTGATATCTAGGCCAATTGCCTCCAACATTCTTTTGCAGCTCTACGAGGCGGCAGCCCGCGTCGTCGGCGACGCCCGCGCCATCACCGTTCCGACCCAACTGCTGATATCCGGCAGCGACTGGGTGGTGCGACACGCGCCGCAGCACCGGTTCTATGAAAACCTCGGCAGCCGCATCAAGGAGCGGCATGTGCTTGCCGGCTTCTACCATGACACACTTGGCGAAAAAGACCGTACGATGGCGCTCGCCGAGATCCGCCGTTTTGTCGATGCGCGTTTCGCCGAGCCCCGGGCGCCTGCCGATCTCAGCACCGCCCATATCCAGGGCTATACGAAGGATGAGGCAGACCGGCTCGCGAGCCCTCTCGACGCCGCATCCCCACGCGGCATCTACTGGGCGCTCAGCCGCCTCAACATCAGGCTTGGCGCCCTGGTCTCAGAAGGCATCAGGACGGGGGTCAAGACCGGTTTTGATTCCGGCTCGACGCTCGATTACGTCTACGAGAACAAGCCGCGCGGGCTCGGTCCCGGCGGGCGTTTGATCGACAAGGTGTTCCTCGAGGCGATCGGCTGGCGCGGCATCAGGCAGCGAAAGCTGCATTTGCAGGAGCTGATCGACCGCGCGCTGCAGCGCCTGAAAGCAGCCGGCCGCAGCACCCATATGCTCGACATAGCGGCCGGCCACGGCCGTTATGTCCTTGATGCGATCGAGGCGGCTGCCGTGCGTCCCGATAGTGCGCGATTGCAGGATTATTCCCCCATAAACGTCGATGCCGGCCGCAACAGCATCGCCGCGCGGGGACTGGGTGATTTCGTGAGCTTCCGCCAGCAGGATGCCTTTGACGGCGAAGGGCTGGCTGCAATCATGCCGGCTCCGGATCTCGCGATCGTCTCCGGCCTGTATGAGTTGTTTTCCGACAATGCGATGATCGCCGCTTCGCTCGATGGGATTGCCCGCGCGATGCGGCCCGGCGGACTGCTCGTCTACACCAACCAGCCATGGCATCCGCAACTGGAGATGATCGCCCGTGCTCTGACCTCCCACCGCGGCGGCCAGGCATGGGTGATGCGACGGCGGACGCAGGAAGAAATGGACCAACTGGTCGCCGCAGCCGGTTTCCGCAAGCTCGAACAGCGCATCGACCAGTGGGGTATTTTCACCGTCTCGCTGGCGGAGAGAGCGTGAGGGCAAGACGTTGGGGCAGGCACGTTCAACTCTTTCTGAGGCAGCGCCGGTCCTGAGACGGGCAGCGCTCTGGCTCGTCCTCCTGGCGCCGTTCTTCTATCTGACCTATGGCGGCGCCAATTGGGTGGCGTCGCAACGCGCCCATGTGCCGAACATCGCCTTCGCATGGGAAAGCGCCATTCCGTTCCTAGCGTGGACGATCATTCCCTATTGGTCGATCAATCTGTTCTACGCACTCTGCCTGTTCATCAACACGACGCCGCGCGATGTGGATGTGCTCGCGAGGCGTTATTTGACGATCCAGCTGCTAGCCGTCGCCTGCTTTGTCGCGTTTCCGCTCGAAGCGCTCTTCGTGCGGCCGGCAACGAGCGGCCTGCCCGGTTTCATGTTCACCGTCCTCGGTGGATTCGATAAGCCGTTCAACCAGGCGCCGTCCCTGCATATCGCGCTTCTGATGGTGATCTGGGACCATCTGCGCGGCCGGCTGCCGCGGAAGGCACGGCTTTTTTGGCACTTCTGGTGCTTCCTGATCGGAGCCTCCGTGCTGACGACGTGGCAGCATCACGTCATGGACATACCGACCGGCATGCTGCTCGGTCTGTTCGCCGCCTGGCTTTTTCCGCGCGACGCCGGTTCGCCTCTCGCGAAGTTTGCGATGAGCGGCGATCCGAAGTCGCGCCGCCTTGGCGTCTACTACCTGTGCGGCGCCGTCGCATTCCTCGGTCTTGCAGTGCTCTGCACGCCTCTATCGGCCGCAGCACTTCTGTTGCTCTGGCCGGCCATGGCGCTGGCGATCGTCGCAGTCGGATATTTCGGCGCCGGCCCGCAGATATTCCAGAAACGCGCCGATGGCCGGACCACGCTTGCCAGCCGCTGGCTGCTGGCGCCCTACCGGCTCGGCGCTGTCATCAACGTTTGGCTCTGGACCCGAAAAATGCCGGCATCCGTGGCGATCGCTGATGGTGTCCATCTTGGTCGTTTTCCGCGTCGCCACGAGGCCAATCGTTTTGCCACGGTGATCGACATTACCGGCGAACTTCAGCGCCCGAGCGGGACGCTCGCGGGCTGGTCCAGCTTTCCAACCCTTGATCTGACCGGCCTCGACAAGATCCAGACCCGGGCTGCGGCGAACCTTATCGAGGTTGCGCGCCACCAGGGACCGGTCCTCGTCTGCTGTGCTTTAGGTTTCCAGCGGAGCGCCGGCGTCATCGTGCGCTGGCTGCTTATCAGCCGACGTTGCGACAATCCAGCCGAAGCGCTGCGGCTGATCGAACGGGCGGGGTGGCGTGTTTATCTGCCTGTGGAAAGTCTCCATGCCGTGGCGGAGGGTTTGCAATGACGCAGTGGAATACCGTGGCCTCTGCGGCTGCGCGAAACCTCGGCCGCAATGCAGTCGTCTGCGGGCTCACAGTGTTGTTGCCACTGATTGTCGGCCCGATCACCGCGGACTATCGAGGTTTCGCTCCAATGCTCGGCTGGCTTCTGATGCTCGTTTTCTGCGGGATTATTCTTGCGCTGGCGATCCATCTGCTTTTCGATGCGCTGTTGTTTCGCCTCGCGTCGAGCTACGAGACCGAGACGGCCGGTCTTGCCGCGATCGACGACCTGTTGTCCCGCATGCAGCTTCGCAAGCCTGACGGGACGCCGCGTGGCCTCGAGAAGCGGATTGCCGGATCGCGCCGCATCGTCTGGCAGCAGCGTCTCGCGCTCTCCATCTATCTCGTGATTTTCGCGATCCTTCTGCTCGACGCGACCGATGGGCCGCCGCTCTGCTGAGCGGCTTCTCAAGCAGGGTCACGGCCGCACAGCGATGATCGACGAGTTCACATCCTTGATGTCGCGCTTGCCGCAGAGGGCCATGGTGATGTCCATCTCCTTGCGGAGAATGCCGAGCGCCAGTGTGACGCCCTCCTTGCCCATGGCGCCGAGGCCATAAAGGAAGGGGCGGCCGATATAGGTGCCTTTGGCGCCGAGCGCGACGGCCTTCAAGACGTCCTGTCCGGAGCGGATGCCGCCGTCGAGATGGACTTCGATGCGGTCGCCGACGGCGTCGACGATCGCAGGCAGCATGCTGATCGAGGAAGGGGCGCCGTCCAGTTGGCGGCCGCCATGATTGGAGACGACGATCGCGTCGGCGCCGGTATCGGCGGCGGCCTTCGCATCCTCCGGATCGAGCACGCCCTTGATGATCAGCGGGCCGCCCCATTGCTCCTTGATCCAGGCGACATCGGCCCAGGAAAGCCGCGGGTCGAACTGCTCGTGTGTCCATGCGGCAAGCGAGGTGATGTTGGTGACATTTTTCGCGTGGCCGATAATGTTGCCGAAGGTGCGGCGCTTGGTCTTAAGCATATCCAGGCACCAGAAGGGCCGGGTCGCCATCTGCCAGATGTGTTTCGGGGTAAATCTTGGCGGCGCCGACAGGCCGTTGCGCAGGTCCTTGTGGCGCTGGCCGAGGATCTGCAGGTCCGCTGTCAGCACCAGCGCCGAACATCTGGCGGCCTTGGCGCGGTTGATCAGCCCGAGGACGAAATCCTTGTCCCGCATCACATAGAGCTGGAACCAGAAGGGACGCGTCGTCACCGAAGCGACATCCTCGATCGAGCAGATGCTCATCGTCGACAGCGTGAAGGGGACGCCGAACTCCTCGGCGGCGCGCGCCGCCAGCATCTCGCCATCGGCGTGCTGCATGCCGGTCAGGCCGGTCGGCGCCAGGGCCACCGGCATCGACACTCTCTGGCCGATCATCGTCGTTTCCAGCGAGCGGTTGGCCATGTCGACCATTACCCGCTGGCGCAGCTTGATCCGGCTGAAATCACTCTCGTTCGCCTGATATGTAGATTCCGTCCAGGCGCCCGAATCCGCATAATCGAAAAACATCTTCGGCACGCGGCGCCGTGCGCGCTGTTTCAGATCGGCGATGGTGAGCGGCGTGGCCATGAATTGAACCTTCACATCTGAATGCGGCTACAGGAAATTGGCCCTTTCAGGCTGCAGTTGGGCATCGGGGATCGATAAAGCGAGGTGTCATCCAAGCCCCGCTTTCATAGCCACACCCGCCACATAGGTTTCGGCGACCGCCCGGTCGTCGCCCATCGTCTGCAAGAGGAAGAGTTCTTCGGGCAAGGTCTTTACCGCCTCCAGTTTCAGCGCCATGGCCGGGGTCGCGGCCGCGTCGAGGACGATGAGGTCGGCTTCGGTGCCGGGGTCCAGCGTGCCGATCCGACCTGCCAGTGACAGCGCCTCGGCATTGCCGCGCGTCATCAGGTAGTAGCTTTCCAGCGGGTTCAGCCGTTCGCCGAGCAATTGCTGGATCTTGTAGGCCTCGTCCATGGTTTTCAGCATCGAATAGCTGGAGCCGCCGCCAATATCGGTCGCCACCCCGATGCGCACCGGCTTTTCGCGCCGCGCCAGCGCCTTCAGCGGAAACAGGCCGGAGCCGAGGAAGAGGTTCGAGGTCGGGCAGTGGACGGCGACCGAGCCCGTCTCGCTCATGACATCGGCTTCACGCTCGGACAGGTGAATGGCGTGGCCGAACAGGCTTTTCGGTCCGAGCAGGCCGTAACGGGCGTAGATGTCGGTATAGTCGATCGCGTCGGGATAGAGCTCGCAGGTGAATTTGATCTCGTCGTGATTTTCCGAAAGATGCGTCTGGATGTGCAGATCGGGAAATTCGCGGGCGAGCGCTGCCGTCGCTTCCATCTGCGCCGGGGTCGAGGTGATGGCGAAGCGCGGGGTGATGGCGACGTGGTTGCGGCCCTTGCCGTGCCAGTCGGCTATCACCTGACGGGTCTCGTCATAGCCCATCTCCGGCGTGTCGAGCAGGCCTTGCGGGGCGTTGCGGTCCATCATCACCTTGCCGCCGACCATGCGCATGTTGCGCTTCATCGCCTCGGCGAAAAAGGCGTCGGCCGAGGTCTTGTGCACGGAGCAATAGGCGACCGCCGTGGTCGTGCCGTGGCGGATCAGTTCGTCGTAGAAATGCGTGGCGATCCTTTGCGCGTGTGCGCTTTCGACGAAACGGCATTCCTCAGGAAAGGTATAGCTGTTCAGCCATTCGAGCAGGTTGGCGGCATAGGAGGCGATCACCTGCATCTGCGGAAAATGCAAATGCATGTCGATGAAGCCGGGCAGGATCAGATGCGGGCGATGGTCGATCTCGATCACATCAGCGGCTGCCTTTGCCTTCACGTCGGCATAGGCGCCGGCCGCCGCGATCAGCCCGTCTTCGATCAGCAGACCGCCATCCTCCTCGTAGAGATAGCTCTGGCTGTCGGTCAAACTCAGCGGCGCGCGATGAAAAGAAAGCAGGCGGCCGCGCAGGAGTGTCGTCGTCATTGTTTCTTGCCTTCGACTGCGCTTTCGAACCAGGCGACCAGCAGCTTGCGTTCGTCCGGCGTGATATCGGTCACGTTGCCGGGCGGCATGGCATGGGTGCGGCCCGCTTGTATATAGATCTCGCGGGCATGGGCGGCAATTTCCGCGTCGTTTTCGAGCATCACCTCTTTCGGCGGCCGCACGATGCCCTCATAGACGGGCTCGGCGGCGTGGCACATCGAACAGCGCGTCGCGACCAGTTGCTTGACGGCGGGAAAATGCGGATCGCCGGCGAATTGCTGGAAGGCGGGCGCCACCGCCGCCGTATCCTTATCGCCGGTCAGCAGCTTCGGCACCGTCGAAAGCCACATGATCAGGATGAAAAGGACGAGGGTGACGATCCAGGTCCAGGTCGGCCGGCCTTTCCTGGCATGGGTGGTGTTGAACCAGTGGCGGATGGTGACGCCCATCAGGAAGACAAGCGCCGCGATCACCCAATTGAACTGTGTTCCGAAAGCCAGCGGATAGTGGTTCGACAGCATGAAAAAGATGACGGGCAGGGTCAGGTAGTTGTTGTGCAGCGAACGCTGCTTGGCGATCTGTCCGTATTTCGGATCGGGCGTTCGGCCGGCGATGAGATCGGCGACGACGATCTTCTGGTTGGGGATGATGATCATGAAGACGTTGGCCGACATGATCGTCGCGGTGAAGGCGCCGAGATGCAGGAAGGCGGCGCGGCCGCTGAAAAGCTGCGTATAGCCCCAGGCCATGAAGACCAGCACGACGTAGAGGACTGCCATCAGTCCCCAGGTGTTGCGACCGAGCGGCGACTTGCAGAGCAAGTCGTAGACGATCCAGCCGAAAGCCAGGGATGCCAGCGAGATCGCGATGGCGACCGGCGGGCTGATATCGAGCACATGGCGATCGATGAGAAAGAGGTCGGCGCCGCCATAATAGACGATGCACAGCATCAGGAAGCCGGATATCCAGGTGAAATAGCTCTCATATTTGAACCAGGTCAGGTGCTCCGGCATTTGCGCGGGTGCCACCAGATATTTCTGGATATGATAGAAGCCGCCGCCATGGACCTGCCATTCCTCGCCATAGGCGCCGGGCGGCAGATGTGGGCGTTTCACCAGTCCGAGATCGAGCGCGATGAAATAGAAGGACGATCCGATCCAGGCGATCGCGGTGACGACATGGAACCAGCGCGCCGCGAAGGCGAGCCATTCCCATGCTATGGCATATTCATACATCGAGTTCCCCTATCTTCCTCCGAACTCGTAACATTGCGGAAATTTTGGCGGGGAGGGAAGAGGAGATTGAAAGACCGCACATGTGCACCGGTTTCCGCAACGGTGGCGAGGCCGAAGGAGCCATGGAATGATCACCGCGCTCTACAGCGATCAGCTCATCGCCGAAAACGCGCCGATGGACCGGCGGCTCGCGGCGCTCATTCTGTCGCGTGGTAACCGCATCGGCTATATCGCCTCGGCCCCGGAGCCGCAGCGGGCGTTCTTCGACGAGAAGCGGCAGTATTATGCCCGATATGGCCTTTCTCTCGATCTCTTCGTCGATCTCGACGCGCTTGCCGGCGGCGAGGAGATCGGCCGGCTGTTTGCCTGCAACGCCATCCATCTCACAGGCGGCCACACCGGCGATTTTCTGAGACGGCTGCGCCAAAGCGGCATGCTGGAAAAACTGCGCGCATGGGCGCTTGACGACGGCATTCTCGTCGGCACCAGCGCCGGGGCGATTTTGATGACGCCGACGATCGCCGCCGATGCGCTCTTTGAGGGCGGTTCGCCGGAGGCGGTACGGGATGGCGCGGCTCTTGATCTCATGCCCTTCGAGTTCTTTCCGCATCTGAACGACGATCCCGGCTATCTCCCCGCGCTGCTGCGCTACAGCGAGACCACGGCAAATCCTATTCTCGCGTGCCGGGACGGTGAGGGTCTCATTCTCTGCGATGGGCTCGTCGAAATCTTCGGCGCTCCGCTGATGATCGCTGGCGGCTTTGTCGAAGCTGCCGATCGCGGCCGCATCGCCGAATCTGCTGTCCCGTGCCTAAAAGCTGCCGAGAATGCTGTGCATTATCTCCGTCTTATACTCGATCTGCTAATATAGTGGATCTTGAACGATGACGACTCGATTGCAGTTATGTTTAAGGCCGCCGGAATAAATAAGAAAAGTTAGATCGTCGGCGGCGCATTCATCAACGGAGAAGATGCCCATGCGCAGCATTCTGACGTGTGTGATGATTGCGTATGCGTCGCTGGCGATGGCTCACGACGCACCGTCGGGGTGGAGTTATGACCCCTATTGTTGCAACGGCGACAGTCATAATGGCGACTGCCAGATGATCCCTTCGAAGAGCGTGGCGGTGACGCCGGGCGGATATCGTGTCACGCTGCTGCCGGGCGACCACCGGCTGGTCACGCATGCCCACGTCTTCCTGCTGCCGATGACGAAGGCGATGCAATCCGGCGACAACGACTATCATCTCTGTTTATTCCCGAACGAGGACACGCCGCGCTGCTTCTATGCGCCGGAGATGGGATACTGAGGCCACGGCGATGCCTGGCTCCAAAGCGCGTCGCAGCAAACTTGATTCATGCTACGCGCTTTAGCTTTTTGTTTTGATGCATGTCGTTATCCCGGAACCGCTACACACTTCCCGGCGACATGCATTAGTTCCCGGCTGCCTTCATCTCGTCGAGGATCCAGTTGCGGAAGGCTTTGATCTTCGGCACGTTGCGGCGGTTTTCCGGATAGACGAGCCAATAGGCCTTGCCGTCGCTGCGGGTCAGCTCGAAAGGTTGATACAGCCGGCCGAGGGCGATCTCGGCCGCGTAGAAGGCCGGATGGAGGATGGCAACGCCATGGCCGGCGATTGCCGCGTCGGCTTCCACCGCCTGGGAGCCGAGCTGGTTGCGCGGGCGGCGATCGAGGTCCGTGTCGGTAACGCCGGCTGCCTCGAACCATTGTTTCCACCAGATGTCGCCGGCGTCGAAGAGATCGAACTTCAGGAGATCGCGCGGCGCCTTGATGCCGCCGGCTGATTCCGCCAGCTTCGGGCTGAGCATCGGGGTGAACTCCAGCCCCATCAGCCGGTGCAGGGTCAGACCCGGCCAGTTGCCGTCGCCCCAGCGGATCCCGACATCGATCTGTTCACGGGTAAAATCGATGATGTCGGAACTCGCCTGAAAGCGCACCGCGATCGCCGGATGCTTCAAGTGGAAGGAACCGAGGCGCGGCGCCAGCCATTTCGAGGCGAACGTATGGGTCGAGCTGATGGCGAGCGTGCCTTCCACACTGTCGCGCGCCGTCGCCATTGCATCGTGCAGCATGGCAAAGGCTTCGGTCACCTTCGGCGCCAGCCGTTCGCCGGTTTCCGTCAGCGCGATTTGGCGGGGACGGCGCAAGAAGAGCGGCTCGCCGACATTCTCCTCCAGCAGCTTGATCTGGTAGCTGACGGCCGTCTGCGTCATGCCGAGTTCGTCGCCCGCCTTGGTGAAACTGCCGAGCCGGGCAGCGGCTTCGAAGACGCGCAGCGCATTCAGCGGGAATTGCTTCGACAGTTTCATGGATAAGTTCTCTTGATGCAGGCAGACGGTCGTTCGATTGGAATTGCAGCATTTTCGGCGGCAAACTGCAACTCATACCATCAATCTATCGAGGTGATGTCATGGATTGCTCCACGATCGAAGAGAACCGGCCGCAACAGAGCATCGGTGCTTTCCGGCGTTTTGCCGGCTGGCTGGCGGGCAGCGCCGACCGTTTCTGCCGTCTGCCTCGGCTCGACTTTTCCGCCATGCCGGACCGCGTCAAGCGCGACCTCGGCTTTCTCGACGGGCGGGACCCTTACTACGAAGACGACCGCATGCGGTAGGCTGAAAGCGCCGTCAGGATTTCGGCGGCGCTCATGGCGGCGATCACTTCGGGGCGCTTGTCCCTGACCGCCGAGCCGCCGATCGGCAGCGTCAGCCGCTCCATCCAGCCACGCTCTCCGCCGCCTACGCGGGAAAGCCAGCTTGCGAAGGTGGCGCGCTTGGTCGCCGAGCCGATCATGCCGGTATAGGCAAGGTCACTCCTATCAAGCGCCTCGCGGGCGATGAGGAAATCCAGCGCGTGGTCGTGCGTCAGGATGACGACAGCGCCGCCGCCGCGAATATCCTTCACCAGCGCCTCCGGCATCGGCACGAGCCGGGTTTTCGTCTCAGCCGGCAGATTGGTCAATTCTTCCTGTCGCGTTTCGACGATCGTGACCGACAGCGGCAGCGGCGCAAGGGCTGCGGCAAGCGCCCGGCCGACATGGCCGGCACCGAAAAGATAGACCTCGGGCAGGCGCTCGATCTCGCCGGCAATCCTGGCTTCGAGTTCGTCTTTTACCGCCTGCGTCAGCCGGCGAAACCGCAACTGTGTGCGCCCGCCGCAGCACTGGCCGATTTCGGGGCCGAGCGGGATGTCCATCGCGGCGGTTCCGCCGGTTCCTGCGAGCATCTCCCGTGCATTCGCGATCGCCATGAATTCAAATTGCCCGCCGCCGATCGTGCCCCACAGCGCGGTCGGCGAGACGAGCATGTAGGCGCCGGCCTCGCGCGGGGTGGAGCCTTGCGCCCCGGTGATGTCGACGAGGATGCTGTCGGGGTTGGCGGTGAGGAAGGTGGGGAGGTCGGTCATGGAAAGATGGCCGATAGGTAAGCGGCTGTGATACCCCCTCTGTCCTGCCGGACATCTCCCCCACAAGGGGGGAGATCGGCATCAGGCGCTGGCCTCCCAAGACACCGAAACGACAGCGTAAAAGCGGATTTTGATAATCCGATGCCAAGGCAATATGGGCGAAGGGCTGCGGTCTTGTCGATCTCCCCCTCGTGGGGGAGATGTCCGGCAGGACAGAGGGGGGTGCCACCCGCGCCGCCGGTCCCGCTGACGCAATAAACCAGCCGAACGCCTTCTCATCCTAAACCCGCTTCATCCGCTCCACCGCCATCAGCACCCGCTCCGGCGTCGCCGGCGCGTCGAGCCCTGGGCAGACCTTGTAGTCCGCCACGCTGGCGACTGCCATCGATAACGCTTCCAGCACCGAGATCGCCAGCATGAAGGGCGGCTCTCCGACGGCCTTGGAGCGGCCGATGGTGGCCTCTGCGCTCTCCGACCATTCGGCAAGGCGGACGTTGAAGATCTTCGGGCGGTCGGAGGCGAGCGGGATCTTGTATGTTGAGGGCGCATGGGTGCGCAGCCGTCCCTTGTCATCCCACCAGAGTTCTTCCGTTGTCAGCCATCCCATGCCCTGGACGAAAGCGCCCTCGACCTGGCCGAGGTCGATTGCCGGGTTCAGCGAGCGGCCGACATCGTGGAGGATGTCGGTGCGGTCGATCAGGTACTCGCCGGTCAGCGTATCGATCGAAACCTCGGTGCAGGCGGCGCCATAGGCGAAATAATAGAAGGGCGTGCCGCGGCCGGCCTTGCGGTCCCAGTGGATCTTCGGCGTTTTGTAGAAGCCGGTGGCGGACAGCTGGACGCGGGCGAAATAGGCCTGCTTGATGAAATCAGGGAAGGGGATCTCGATTTCGCCGACGCGCACACGGTTCGGCAGGAAGACGACGTCGGAGGGCGCCACATCCCATTTTTCGGCGGCAAAGGCCACCAGTCGTTCCTTGATCTGGCGGGCGGCGTCATAAGCTGCCATGCCGTTCAGGTCCGAGCCGGAGGAGGCGGCGGTGGCCGAGGTGTTCGGCACCTTGGCCGTCGTCGTCGCGGTGATCTTCACCCGATCGATATCGACCTGAAAACTGTCGGCCAGCACCTGCGCCACCTTGGTATAAAGGCCCTGGCCCATTTCGGTGCCGCCATGGTTCAGATGGATCGACCCGTCCTGATAGATGTGGACGAGGGCGCCCGCCTGGTTGAAGGCGGTCATGGTGAAGGAGATGCCGAATTTGACCGGCGTCAGGGAGATGCCTTTTCTGATATAGCGGCTATCGCGGTTGAAGCCGATGACGGCATTGCGCCGCGCGCGGTATTCGGCAGTTTCCTCCAACTCCTCGACGATGCGGGCGATGATATTGTCCTCGACCTCCTGGTGGTAGGGCGTCAGCGTGCGCCCGGAGCCCGGCTGGCCGTAGAAATTCAGCTTGCGGATATCGAGCGGGTCCTTGCCGAGGGCGTAAGCGATTTCCTCGATGAAGCGTTCAGCGCCGAGCATGCCCTGGGGTCCGCCGAAGCCGCGGAAGGCGGTGTTGGAGACGGTGTGCGTCTTCAACGGTTTCGACTGCAGATGTACATGCGGGTAGAAATAGCTGGAGTCGGCGTGGAACATGGCGCGGTCGGTCACCGGCCCCGAGAGATCGGAGGAGAAGCCGCAGCGCGCCGCGTAGGTCGCGTTAACCGCGTGGATGCGGCCTTCGGCATCGAAGCCTATTTCGTAGTCGACCAGGAAATCATGGCGCTTGCCGGTGGCGCTCATATCCTCGTCGCGGTCGGGGCGGAATTTGATGGCGCGGCCGAGCTTCTTGGCGGCGATCGCCGCAAGGGCTGCGAACTGGTTGCCCTGCGTCTCCTTGCCGCCGAAGCCGCCGCCCATGCGGCGCACGTTGACGGTGACCGCGTTCGACGGGATATCGAGCACGTGGCCGACAATGTGCTGGATCTCGCTCGGATGCTGGGTCGAGGACCAGACGGTGACCTCGTCGTCCTCGCCGGGGATCGCCACGGCGATATGGCCTTCGAGGTAGAAATGCTCCTGTCCGCCGATGCGCATCTGCCCTTTCAGACGCATTGGAGCATTCGGCATTTCCGTTTCCGAGCTCGCCGCGCTGGAGCGTCATCGGGGTGATGACCAGCGGGCCCCCATTGGCGAGCGCGCCGTCGATATCGTGCCAGTGCGGCAGTTCGCGATAGTCGATCTTCGCCAGCCGGGCGGCGCGTCGCGCCGCGTCGCGTGTCTCGGCGATGACGGCAAAGATCGGCTGGCCGTGGAACTGAACTAAGGTTTCAGCAAGCAGCGGCTCGTCATGGCTGCCGTTAGAACTGGTGTCGTTGACGCCGGGCACGTCCTTGCCGGTGAAAACCCAGACGACGCCGGGATAGGCGGCGACAGCGGAAAGATCGATGCTGATGATTTCGGCATGCGCCCGATCGGAAAGGCCGAGTGCGCCGTGCAGCAGGCCGGCGGGTTCGGGAATATCGTCGATATAATCGGCACTTCCGGTGACATGTTTATGCGCTGAATCATGCCGCAGCGAGCCGTGCATGGGGCCCGATATGACGACCTTGGGGTTTTCGAAGGTGGACTTGTCCATTAGATGAGCCCTCCGCAGCCGGTGCTGCCCCTCATCCGGCTGCCGCCACCTTCTCCCCGTTCTGACGGGGAGAAAGGATATGCCGCACCGTATTTCCCTCTCTCAACCATCGCGCAGGGCACGCCCCCTCTCCCCGCAAGCGGAGAGGGGGTTAGGGTGAGGGGCAAAATGGTGGCGGCAGAAGGCCGGTTGGTGAAACAAACCATCACGCCACCTCCTCGAACCGCTTCAGTTCCGCCGGCGCTCCAACTGTCTCCAGATAAAACCGCGTCAGCAGGTTCTTTGCCGTCAGCTGCCGGTATTCCGCCGTGGCGCGCCAGTCGGTCAGCGGCTGGTAGTCGGCGTCAAACGCGGGGCGGGCGGCTTCGATCGTCGCTTCCGTCCATGGTTTGCCCATCAGTTCGGCTTCGACCGTGGGGGCGCGTTTCGGCGTTGCGGCCATGCCGCCGAAGGCGATGCGGATGTCCGTGACCACTTCCGCTTCATCGAGCGTCAGCAGGAAGGCGCCGAGCACGGCGGTGATATCCTCGTCGCGGCGCTTGGTGATCTTGTAGGCGGCAAAGCGGCTGGTTGTCTTGGGATAGGGCACGAAGACGCTCTCGACGAATTCGCCGGGCTTCCGATCCTGCTTGCCGTAGGCAATGAAAAAATCTTCGAGCGGCATTTTGCGCTGGCCTTCCAGGGAGCGCAGCGTCAGCGTTGCGCCCAGCGCGATCAGCGGCGGAGGGCTGTCGCCGATCGGCGAGCCGTTGGCGATATTGCCGCCGATCGTGCCCATGTTGCGCACCTGCTCGCCGCCGATGCGATCGATCAACCGCCCAAGCGCCGGGATCTTTTTCGAGATTGCGGCGAAGGCGCCGCTATAGCTGACCCCGGCGCCGATGGTGACGCCCTGCTCGCTTTCGGTGACCGACTGCAGTTCGCTCAAGTGATTGATGAAGACGACGGGGCTCAGCCGCCGCATCTGCTTCGTCACCCAGAGACCGACATCGGTCGAACCGGCGACGACGATCGCGTCGGGCTCCTGCGAGAGGACTTCGGTCAGCGCTTGAAGCGAAACCGGAATGATCAGCCGGTCTTCGTCCTTGGCAATCCTGATCGTGCTGCTTGTCTGTATTGCCCAGAGCCGAGCGACGATTTCCGAACGTGTCCGCTCCAGCGGGTCGAAGAGCGCGCTCGGCCGCATCAGGCTCACCTGCTCGGCGGCCTTGACGATCGGCTCGTAGCCGGTGCAGCGACAGAGATTGCCTTGCAGCGCCTTTTCGATCTCGCGGCGGCCGGGATTTTCCTTCGTCAGCCATAGGCCATAGAGCGACATGACGAAGCCCGGAGTGCAGAAGCCGCACTGCGAGCCATGACAATCGACCAATGCCTGCTGCACCGGATGCAATGCGCCGTCCCGGCCGGCCAAGTGCTCGACCGTCACCACATGGGTCGCATGCAGCGAGCCGATGAAACGGATGCAGGCATTGACGGATTCATAGGTGAGCTTGCCGTCGGCGAGCCGGCCGACGAGCACGGTGCAGGCGCCGCAATCGCCTTCCGCGCATCCTTCCTTGGTGCCCGTCAGGCGTCGCTTCAACCGCAGGAAATCGAGCAACGTCTCGGTCGGGCCGACATCGGCGAGCGCGATGTCCTCGCCATTCAGGATGAAGCGGATGCTGTCGTTCATGATATTCCCGGTTGTTTTTTCCAAATGGTTAAGCCGCAGTCCAGCCACCGTCAATCGAGATATGCGTTCCCGTCACCTGCCGGGCGGCGTCGCTGGCAAGGTAAAGCGACAGCGCACCGATTTCTTCGGCCTTGACGAATTCACGGGTCGGCTGCGCCTTGAGGATGACCTCGCTCTTCACCTGTTCCTCGGTCATGCCGCGGGCCTTGGCGGTATCGGGTATCTGCTTCTCGACCAGCGGCGTCAGCACATAGCCGGGGCAGATGGCGTTGACCGTCACGCCGAATTCGGCAAGCTCCAGGGCGGCCGTCTTCGTCAGACCTAATATACCATGTTTTGCTGCGACATAGGCGCATTTGAAGGGAGAGGCGACGAGCCCGTGCGCCGAGGCGATGTTGATGATGCGGCCGTGCTTCTTCGCCTTCATCAGCGGGATGGCGGCGCGCATCGTGTGAAAGGAGCTCGACAGATTGATGGCGATGATCTGATCCCATTTCTCGATCGGGAAGTCCTCGATCTTTTCGACATGCTGGATGCCGGCATTGTTGACCAGGACATCGACGGTGCCGAAGGTCTTTGCCGCCGTTTCGATCAGGTCGGCGATCTCGGCGGGCTTGGTCATATCGGCCGGATGGTAGATCGCCCGGGCCTTGGATACTGATTCAAGCCGTGCGACGATCGCCTTGATTTCATCGGCATTTCCGAAACCGTTGATGACGACGTTGTCGCCGGTTTCGGCAAAGGCGGTGGCGATCGCAAGGCCGATGCCGCTGGTGGAACCGGTGACGACGACTGATCTGCTCATATTTTTCTCCTGACAGGCCGATGCTGCGTTGCAACGTTAGTGGCGAGGTTATGCCCAAAGCCGGCAGGCTGGCAATTCCGCTTTATTCGCTTTTCTCACCCGCATCCGTGTCTTATTGATTTGTCACGATAATCGACATGCTAGAGGAGGGAATTGCATGAGTGGATATGTTCTGGCGATCGATCAGGGAACGACATCGACGCGGGCGATCGTCTTCGACGGCGAAATGCATGTCGCCGGCAAGGGCCAGAAGGAATTCACTCAGATCTATCCGCGATCCGGCTGGGTCGAGCACGATCCCGAGGAAATCTGGGACTCGGTCGTCTCCACCGTCAACATGGCGCTGCGCGACGCCGGGATCACGGCCAAGGATATTGCCGCGCTCGGCATCACCAACCAGCGCGAGACGGTGGTCGTCTGGGAACGCGAGACCGGCCGGCCGATCCAGAACGCCATCGTCTGGCAGGACCGGCGCACGGCAAGCTATTGCGACAATCTGAAACGGCAGGATCTGGAGCGGTTGTTCACCAAGAAGACCGGCCTGATCCTCGACCCGTATTTTTCCGGCACCAAGCTTTCCTGGATGCTCGCCAACGTCAAGGGCGCCCGGGCGCGCGCCGCCAGGGGCGATCTCTGCTTCGGTACGATCGATACCTTCCTGATCTGGCGGCTGACCGGCGGCAAGAGCTTCGGCACCGACGCCACCAACGCCTCGCGCACGCTGATGTACAATATCGCCGAAAACGCCTGGGATGAGGATCTGCTCGATATTTTGCGCGTGCCGGCCGCCATGCTGCCTGAGGTGAAGGATTGCGCCTCCGATTTCGGCACGGTCGATCCTGATATCTTCGGCGCCGCGATCCCGATTCTCGGGGTTGCCGGCGACCAGCAGGCGGCGACCATCGGTCAGGCCTGTTTTGCACCGGGCATGCTGAAATCGACCTACGGCACCGGCTGTTTCGCTTTGCTCAACACCGGCGCCGATATGGTCCGTTCGAAAAACCGGCTGCTGACCACCATCGCCTATCGCCTGAACGGCGAGACGACCTATGCGCTTGAGGGGTCGATCTTCATCGCTGGCGCGGCGGTGCAATGGCTGCGGGACGGGCTCGGGATCATCGGCAGCGCCGCCGAGACCAATGCGCTTGCCGAAAAGGCCGATCCGACGCAGGAGGTCTATCTCGTGCCCGCCTTCACGGGGCTTGGCGCACCGCATTGGGATGCCAAGGCGCGCGGCGCGATCTTCGGGCTGACACGCAACAGCGGCCCGGCGGAACTGTCCAGGGCGGCACTCGAAGCTGTCTGCTACCAGACCCGCGATCTGCTCGACGCCATGCAGAAGGACTGGAAGAACGGTGGCGACGACACGGTGCTGCGCGTCGATGGCGGCATGGTCGCCTCCGACTGGACGATGCAGCGCCTGGCCGATCTGCTCGACGCCCCGGTCGACCGCCCGGTGATCCTGGAGACGACGGCGCTGGGTGCTGCCTGGCTTGCTGGCAGCCGGGCAGGGGTCTGGCCGGACAGGGACGGTTTTTCAGCGACATGGAAGCGGGACCGGCGGTTCGAGCCCGACATGGATGAGAAGGTGCGGGCGGCAAAGCTCAAGGGCTGGAAGAGCGCGGTCAGGCGGACGCTGAGCGAGGGGTGAGGAACGCGATGTAGGCCTAGGGTGTCTCCACGCAGCATCCGGCTATTTCTTCCGCCGGAGCGTTGCCGTGCTCCGGAAGATCACGAATCCTATCCAGAATTTTTTGATGCGGCCTGTCGGCTAAGCGGCTACTCCTTCGTCATTCGGAAAGAGGAGTGAGCAATGCTTTATGCAATCCTTTGTTACGCCCATGAGGAAACCGTCTTCGCCTGGACGAAGGAGGAAGAGGCCGCCGTCATGGAGAAGCTCTATGCCGTGCAGGAGCCGCTTGCCGCATCCGGCAAGCTCGGCCCCGTTGGCCGGCTGATGCCGACGACGGCTGCGACCACCGTGCGTAAGGGCAAGGACGAGCCTTTGGTCATCGACGGGCCTTTTGCGGAAACGAAAGAGGCGCTTCTCGGCTTCTACCTGGTCGACTTCGAAACGCTCGACGAGGCGGTCGCCTTCTCGAAACAGCTTTCCTCCGTCAATCCGGGTTCCACCTCTTACGAAATTCGGCCGTTCTACGTCTTCAGGCCGGGAGATGCTTCATCATGACAGACATTGCCTGGATCGACCTTGCCCTTGCCTCGGCCCGCCCGAAGGCGCTCGGTGCGCTGCTGCGCTATTTCCGCAATCTTGATACCGCGGAAGAGGCTTTTCAGGAGGCATGCCTGAGGGCGATCCGGACATGGCCGGAAAAAGGGCCGCCACGCGATCCCACAGCCTGGCTGATCTTCGTCGCCCGAAACAGCGGGATCGACGCGGTGCGCAAGCGGTCAAAGCTCCAGGCCCTGCCGGACGAGGATACGATCTCCGATACCGAGGATGCCGAAAGCGATATTGCCGAGCGGCTGGACGATTCCCACTATCGCGACGATATCCTGCGGCTTCTCTTCATCTGCTGCCACCCGGACCTGCCGGCGACCCAGCAGATCGCGCTGGCGCTGCGCATCGTTTCCGGCCTTTCGGTGACGCAGATCGCCCGCGCCTTCCTGGTGTCGGAAAGCGCCATGGAGCAACGCATCACCCGCGCCAAGGCACGCGTCGCCAAGGCCGGCGTGCCGTTCGAAACGCCGAGCGCTGAGGAAAGGGCCGAGCGTCTTACGATCGTCAGCACGATGATCTATCTCGTCTTCAACGAGGGCTACAGCCAGGCCGACCCGAAGCATGAGGCGGCCGCCTTCAGCGACGAGGCGATCCGGCTGGCACGGCTGATCCTGTACCTCTTTCCGTCCGAACCGGAGCTGATGGGGCTGCTTGCACTGATGCTTCTGCAGATATCGCGCCGGCCGGCGCGCTTCAGCGCCGAAGACGAGATTGTGCTGCTGGAAGATCAGGACCGCTCGCTCTGGAACCAGCCCTTCATCAACGAGGCCCTGGCGCTGCTCGACAAAGCGCTGCGACACCGCCGGCCCGGCCCGTATCAGCTTCAGGCGGCCATCGCCGCCATCCATTCCCGGGCGAAGCGCGCCGAAGACACCGACTGGGTGGAAATCGATCTGCTCTACCGCGCGCTGGAACGTGTGCAGCCTTCTCCTGTGGTGACACTCAATCGCGCGGTCGTTGTTTCCAAACTGCACGGGCCGCAGCAGGCGCTCGATCTGATCGATCCGCTGGGCGAAAAGCTCGGCGGCTATTTCTACTATCACGGCCTGCGGGGCGGGCTGCTGAAGCAGCTTGGCTTGACCGGCCAGGCGCGCGAAGCCTTCGACCGCGCCATCGCGCTTGCCCATTCGGCGGCGGAGGCCGCCCATATCCGCCGGCAGATCGACAAGATGCAGGAAGAGGCGACGCAGCCGGTCGCGAAATAATCAAGAAAAAATCGGCGCTTTGTCGGAACGGCGAACTTCGGCACGTCCTTGTAACAACCTGACAGAAACAGGTTTATTCAAATGGAGAGATGTTGAAATGACCGCCAGCACCCAACATGAACTCGTCCTCGTTCGCGAATTCGACGCCCCGCGCGAGAAAATCTACAAGGCGTGGACCGATCCCGATCTCATGAAGCAGTGGTTCGTTCCACGCCCCTGGGTGTTGCGGAAGCAACGCTCGACGTTCGCCCCGGCGGTTCCAGCGTGATCGTCATGCAGGATCCCGAGGGCAATCGGTACCCGAACCGCGGCGTCTATCTCGAGATCATCGAGAACGAGAAGATCGTCTTCACCGATGCCTATACCAGCGCCTGGGTGCCTGCCGAAAAACCTTTCTTCACCGGCGTCATCCTGCTCGAAGACCTCGGCAATGGCCGCACGAAATATACCGCCAAGGCATTGCACTGGCGCGCGGAGGACAAGGAAACGCACGAGAAAATGGGCTTCCATGAAGGATGGGGCAAGGCCGCAGATCAGCTGGCGGAATTGCTGGCGAAGGCGCCGTCCTGACGCTTCAGTGCGAGTTGAGGTGGCTCGAAAGATGATTCCGCCGGCGCCTTCAAGTCGTTGAATTGAGAGTCGAATTGGGGGCTGAGCGTGGCCGTGTCTCTGTCGACGTCGGATGTGTCCTGTGCCAATCTGCAGAGATAAAGGATACGTCTACATCCTCGCATCTGGACGCAACGGCATGCTCTATACCGGCGTGACGCGGGACCTAGCCGGGCGGTTATACGAGCATCAGAATGAGCTGACGCCGGGCTTCACATCGAAATATGGCGTCAAGACGCTGGTGTGGCTTGAGGAGCATGATCTGCTGACGACAGCGATCACACGGGAGAAGACGATCAAGAAATGGCCGCGGCAGTGGAAGCTTAATCTGATCGAGCGGGATAATCCTGCGTGGGAGGATATTTCGTTTCATCTTCTCGGTCTGTGACGAGTGTCTCGTCGCGCGGACGCGCAACTGCTGGATTCCTGTGACGAGCACAGGAATGAGGGAGTTGTGCTTTGTATGATAGGCGATATGGGAGCACGGCGTGCACCCCTTGCTCCCTCATTCCTGTGCTCGTCACAGTCCAGCAGCGCCGTGTCTACGGCGCAAAGACTCTTACCACGCTGCAGAAAACATCACGCCACTATCGAAATTCTCGAACATTCCGTTCCAGAGTTTGTATTTGCGCTCGGTCTCGGCGATCCTTATCTCCTGGCGGAATTCAACAGGATGCCGACGATGGAACTGGGTCTTTATACGTTTGCGGATGTCAATCCCAATCCCTCCCGCAGCAAGGGTGCGGAAGGGGCCGAACGGCTGAAGCATCTGATCGAGGAGATCGAGCTTGCCGATCAGGTGGGGCTCGATGTCTTCGGGCTCGGCGAACATCATCGGCCGGATTATGCGGCGTCGGCGCCTGCCGTCGCGCTGGCGGCGGCGGCCGTCAAGACGAAAAACATCCGGCTGACCAGCGCCGTCACTGTGCTTTCCTCCGATGATCCGGTGCGCGTCTTCCAGCAGTTTTCGACGCTGGATCTAATTTCGAACGGCCGCGCCGAGATCATGGCGGGGCGCGGCTCCTTCATCGAGTCCTTCCCGCTGTTCGGCTACAATCTCGAGGACTACGACCAGCTTTTCGAAGAGAAGCTCGATCTGCTGCTGGCGTTGCGCGATGGCGAGACGGTCGACTGGAGCGGCGAGCTCCGCGCGCCGATCCGGGGGCGCGGCGTCTATCCCAGGCCTCTGCAGGATCCGTTGCCGTTGTGGATCGCCGTTGGCGGCACGCCGCAGTCGGTGGCGCGCGCCGGTGCGCTCGGCCTGCCGGTGGCGCTGGCGATCATCGGCGGCGAGCCGCGCCGGTTCGCGCCACTCTTCGATCTCTACCGGGAGGCCGCGCGCCGGGCAGGGCAGGATCAGGCCAAGCTGAAGACCAGCATCAATGTCCACGGCTTCATCGCCGATACGACAGAGGCGGCCGCCGAACAGTTTTACGGACCGCAGGCCGAAGTGATGAACCGCATCGGCCGCGAGCGCGGCTGGGGGCCGACGAGCCGGGCACAGTTCGATATGTCGCGCGGACCGAACGGTGCGCTCTTCGTTGGGGATCCCGAGGTGGTCGCCGAAAAGATTATCGCCCATCACGCACTCTTCAAGAACGACCGCTTCCTGCTGCAGATGGCGATCGGCCTGATGCCACATGCCGAGATCATGCGCGGCATCGAGCTCTACGGGACGAAAGTCGCGCCGATCGTCAGAAAGGCATTGACTGAAAGCGGCGAAGGGGCGAAAGCCACGGCCTAACCAAGGCGGCTGCGGTCGCCCCTGCGCAAAGCCGGAACAGACGAATGGTTATCGCAAACGACGACGAACTGACAAAGCTCAAGGAGATCGGCCGGATCTGCGCCAACGCCATCCAGGTGATGGCGGCGGCGATGGAGCCCGGCATGACGACGCTGGAGCTCGACCGGATCGGCCGTAAGGTGCTCGAGGATTCGGGCGCGCGCTCGGCGCCGGAGTTCTGCTACCAGTTTCCGGGGGCGACCTGCATCAGCGTCAATGAGGAAATCGCCCACGGCATTCCCGGGTCGCGCGTCATCCGCGCCGGCGACCTCGTCAACATCGACGTCTCGGCGGAGAAGGACGGCTTCTTTGCCGATACCGGCGCTTCCTTCGCGATGCCGCCGGTCAAGCCGAAGATCGACAAGCTCTGCCGTGACGGCAAGCGGGCGCTCTGGGTCGGGCTCAATCAGGTGAAATCGGGCGAGCCGTTGGCAAAGATCGGCACCGCCGTCGGCGCCTTCGCGCAGAAGAACCGCTATACGCTGGTCGCCAATCTGGCGAGCCACGGTGTCGGCCGCTCGCTTCACGAGGAGCCGGCCGAACTCTCGACCTGGCCGGACCCTTCGGAAAAACGCGTCATGACGGATGGGCTCGTCTTTACCGTCGAGCCTTTCCTGTCGCTCGGCGCGACCTGGGCGGAGGGCGGCGACGATGCATGGACGCTTTATGCCGATCCGAAGGCGCCGACCGTTCAATATGAACATACGGTTGTGGCAACGCGCAACGGGCCGGTGATTCTGACTTTGCCGGACGGGCGGGCGTAGGGAAACGCGCAGAGGCGGAGCTCCCTTACGTGCGGCATCCTCCGACGCTTCCTACGCCGAGGTGCGCAGCCCGTGGGGCGGAGCCTCGAATGATCATACTGCTACTTCGCTTCTTGCATTCATCCGGCATCAGTGCGCCCGCCCCGTCCTTCGAGGCCCCTGCGGGGCACCTCGGGATGAGGCTCTCTTGAGTGTAGGCGGCGGCATCTCAGGGGGCTTGAGTGTCGGCACGGCATCCTGCAACGCCCGCTACTACAAGCGCGGCATCCACCAACGTTCCTCATGCTGAGGTGCGCAGCCAGTAGGGCGGAGCCTCGAAGTACGCCACAACGTCGCTTCTTGCATTCATCCGGCATCGGTGCACCCGTCCCGTCCTTCGAGGCCCCTGCGGGGCGCTTCAGGATGAGGCCCTCTTGGGCACCAGTGCGGTATCCTCGAGCGCCTCATCCCTTGTACCTTGGCATCACCCGTCTTCACCCCGCGTTTGCGGCCTGCCGCCCTGCAGGATTTCCGTCGCCGCACGTTCCAGTATGCCGGCAATGCGGGCGGCCTCGGGCTTTGACCAGGGATAACGCATGCGCAGTGCCGAGCGCAGCAGCATGCGAGCGGCGCGGATATCGCCGCCGTCCTGCATGAAATCGCCGTCGTCACCCTCGTCGGCGCCGTGGCGGTCGGTTTCGAAGACGCGCTTCACATAGGCCATCTTCTCACCGATGCGTTCCAGCTTGGCGAGTGTGTGCAGGATCATGTCGCGGTTTTCCTCGACGCGGCGGCGGCCGGCGTCGGTGATGCTGTAGAGTTTCTTGGTGCCCTCGTTCTCCACCTCGGCAAGACCGGTTTCCTCGAGATAGGTGAGCGCCGGGTAGATAACGCCGGGGCTCGGCACGTAGAAGCCCCCGGAGCGTTCCTCCAGCAACTTTATCAATTCATAGCCGTGGCGGGGTTGCTCAGCGAGCAGCGCCAGAATGACGAGCTGCAGATCGCCGGCCGCAAATTTGCGGCCCATGCGGAAAGCGTCGCCGAACATGCCGCCTTTAAAACCTCTCATGACTTTTCCTTTCATCGTTGGATGTATCGTTGGCTATGTCTTAAAACATATATCGTAAGATAATTGCTTTCAAGGGAGCCGAGGAATTTTTCATGTTTCCGGAAATTGATCGACCGATCAGAATTACTTGATTGTCGCGCAGGTGCTGCGGCGCGATAAGCGCTGCATGCTTGAGCGCATCCGTCATTCCCCGCCGAACCTTGTTTCCACTGCCGCTGCCGGCGCCGTTGCGATGGCGGCGGCCATGGGCTTCGGGCGTTTCTCCTACACGCCGATCCTGCCCGGCATGATGAGTGGCGTGCCGCTTTCGGCGGCGGATGCCGGTTTTATTGCTTCGGCGAATTTCGTCGGTTATCTCGTCGGCGCCGTGCTTGCCGCCTATGGCTGGGCGGCGGGGCGCGAACGGCTGGTGGCGCTCTCGGCACTGCTTGCGACCGCAATCCTGCTCGCCGCCATGGCCGCCACAAATTCCGTCGCAGTCTTTGCCGTCATCCGGTTCCTGGCCGGCCTCGCCAGCGCCTTTGCGATGGTCTTCACCTCATCGATCGTGCTCAGCCACGGGGCTTCCGCCGGCAACGACCATGTGCAGGCAGCGCATTTCGGCGGGCCGGGAGCGGGGATCGCGCTGTCCTCGATCATGGTGTTTCTCATCGGCCTCGGCTTTCACGGCCGCCCGGACAGCTGGCGCGCCGACTGGATCGGCGGCGCGCTCTACTGCGCGGCAAGCCTCGTCATCGTCTTCCTGCTCTTGCCGTCGGCGCCGGCGCAATCGGCGCGCACGGGCAAAGAGCCGGCCCT
Organism: Rhizobium sp. C104; assembly: GCF_022354505.1. NCBI lineage: Bacteria > Pseudomonadati > Pseudomonadota > Alphaproteobacteria > Hyphomicrobiales > Rhizobiaceae > Rhizobium > Rhizobium sp. C104. The sequence goes on from NZ_CP092348.1 coordinate 320,299, forward strand.
CGTCTGGAGCCGGCCGATGGTGCTGATCACGCTGTCCTACGGCCTGTTCGGCTTCGGCTATGTGATCACCGCGACCTTCCTCGTCACCATCGCCCGCCTGTCAGCCACGGGTGCCTTTGTCGAATTTCTCTGCTGGTTCATCGCCGGCCTGACGTCGGCGGTGGCGCTGTTTGCCTGGAAGCCGCTGGTCAGGCCGCTCGGGCTCGGGGGCGTCTATGTCGCAGCACTTCTGGTCGAAGCCGCCGGCGTGCTCGCAACCGTCATGCTGCCGCACTCTGCCGCACCGCTGATCGGCGGGGCGCTGTTCGGGGCGACCTTCCTGGCGATCACCGCTTACGGGCTGCAGATCGGCCGCAAGCTTTCCCCGAAAGCCCGCGGCGGATCCTGGCGATGATGACGGCCGCCTTCGGTGTCGGCCAGATCGTCGGGCCTGTCGTTGCCGGCTGGATCGCCGAACGCTCGGGCAGTTTCACCGTTCCGACGGTGATTGCTGCGGCGGCACTCGTTGCCTGCGCGGGACTGGTGATGCCGGTGATCAAGAAAATCGCTTAACCCGTTACATCTGCGTAACAATCGGCTAAACCCATTGCTGCTTCCTTCGAACTGCCTTAGTTTCCGGCACAATCAGTGTTCGACGACACTCCCGAGACTCACAGTTCAGGAAAGCAAAGCTCCCCGTGTTTCATTCCTTTTTCCCCAGCCGAAGGCGTTTTTTACTTCGCTCGTCATTTGGACCCTGATTTGCATCGCCGGCTGGTATCTGTTCGCCGCTCATCTCGGTGTATCGCTCGGTTATGGACCTGTTCCGGAAGACCAGCAGCCGATCGATCTTTCGTTCTTCCTGCTGCCCGAAAACCTCTGGTTCTATAGCCATTTCTTTCTTTCGGCGGTGATCTTCTGCGGCGCATGGCATCTGAAGGCGCTGCACCATCCCTGGAAGCTGTGGTCGATCTGGGGTTCGGCACTCATCATCTTCGTGACCTATTTCGGCGTCCAGATTACCGTCGTGATCAACAACTGGCGCCGGCCGTTCGGCGATCTTTTGCAGAACGCATTGTCGAAGCAGCCGGGCATTAGCGTCGATAATTTCTACGACCTGATGTGGGTCTTCTGTCAGATCGCATTTCTCAGCATGTTCGTGTCGATCATGACCGACTTCTTCACCAGCCACTACATCTTCCGCTGGCGCACGGCGATGAACAATTTCTACATGTCGAAGTGGGAAAAGCTGCGCCATATCGAGGGCGCCTCACAGCGCGTTCAGGAAGATACGATGCGTTTTGCAAGCACGCTCGAAGTGCTCGGCATCAGCCTCATCAACTCGGTGATGACGCTTGTCGTCTTCCTCCCGATCCTGCTGGCGCTCTCGCATTACGTGACCGCGCTGCCGGTCATCGGACCGGTGGCGAATTCGCTCTTCTGGCTAGCGCTCTTTTGGTCGGCTTTCGGCACCGTGCTGCTGGCGGTTGTCGGCATCAAGCTGCCGGGTCTGAACTTCCGCAATCAGCGCGTTGAAGCGGCCTATCGCAAGGAACTCGTCTACGGCGAAGACCATGCGGAAAGGGCCCAGCCACTGACGGTGCGCGAACTCTTCGACAATGTTCGTCGCAACTATTACCGGATGTATTTTCACTACATGTATTTTAACGTCGCCCGCAATTTCTACAGTCAGGCGGACGCGCTCTTCGTCATCTTCATGCTGGTGCCGACGATCGTGGCCGGCGCCATCACCTATGGCATCTTCCAGCAGATTTCGACCGCCTTCGGTCAGGTCAGCAACTCATTCCAGTATCTCGTCAACGCCTGGACGACGATTATCGAGCTACTTTCCATCCACAAACGCCTGAAGGCCTTCGAGGCGGCAATCGATGATGAGCCGTTGCCGGAGATCGATCAGCGCTATCTGGAGCGTGAAGCCGGCGCCGTACACGCGGATGGCTGATGGGTGAGATTGTCCGATGGGGAGGCAGGCGGCAACGGGAAATACCTCACCTGCCGTGTCGCCCCGTCATCCGCCCTACGGGCGCCTTCTCCCCGAGGGGAGAAGAGGGAGTCGAAATTCTGCGGCTTATCCCTTTTCCCTAGCGCGCCGAGCGCGGAGAAGGTGCCGGCAAGCGGATGACGGGGCCGCACGGCACCTCGTCTCAGTCTCGAAAAGTACTGTCACAGCCCCGACGTCTGCTGCAATCTCCCCCGCGCCTCGATCATCGGGATCGCTTCGGAATAGCTGACACAGGCGACGTCCTCTCGGTGGCAGACGTCGCCGACCAGCCGGTCGAGGGCGCGCCAGTAGGCGCCGCCGTTCATCTCGACGAAGTGGAAGCCAAGCTGGAGCGGGATGCGGTTGCCGTTGTACTGGCGGTCGAAGGCTTGGGAGAAGGCGGCATAGGCGCGGTCCTCGAATTCTTTCGAATCCGCGCTGTCTTCCTCGCCCTTGGAGTGGCGCACGAAGAGATTGTAGTCCATGCCGATGATCGGTTTTTCGCTTGGGCCTTCAGGGATCAGCGGCAGGCCGAAGCGGATAATGCCGTCCTCCTCGACAGGCATAGCCGGGCCTTTGGTGACGAGGCTCGCGTCATAGCTGAAGCCCGCCTTCTTTTCGGCGGCGATCATGTCGGCGCCCGCGGTCGCGGAGAGGTAGGGGGCGCGGAAACCCTTGATGCCATGATCGACCAGATCCCGCCAGCCGGCCGGCTCGTCCAGACCGACGCCTTTCCAGGCATTCTTCAGGGTTGTGTGGAAGGTGGCGTATTCGGCCGACCAGTCGGCCTCGCTCCATTCGCGGCCATCGAAATGGCCGCAGGCGTGGCTCGATATGTCGTGACCTTCGAGATGGGCATGCCAGATATTGCCGAGGCGTTCGCGGATTTCGTCGTCGCTCTGGGCGAAGCCGACATTGGACTTTCCGCGTCTCTGGTGCGGCGCCCGGTAGGCCTTCTTCGCCGCCTCGTTCATCAGGAAGGTGCAGGAGAGGAAATAGGTGAAATGGGCGCCGTTCTTTGCCGCCATCTCGCGGCTTTTCAGCCAGAGCGCATTGTCGTGGGCGCCGTCGAAAGAGATGATGACCAGCTGTTTCGGCCGGTCGGCCGCCTCTGCCGTGACAGGCAGAATGAAGGAGGCAGCCAGACAGGCGGAGAGGAGAGGACGAGACATGGGCACCGCGACAATTTGTTCGCGGTTTCCCTCCGATAGAATTGCGGCGAAGCTGCGGTCTCAACTGGTATTTTTTCCCGCTAGCCGCTAAGCCATGACAAACGGCACGGAAGGGATCCGCCATGGCATTGCTTATCGTCGGCATCATACTTTTCCTCGGGGTGCATCTTTTGCGGGTGGTCGCCCCCGGCTTCCGCGCCTCGATGATCGCAAGCCTTGGCGAGAAGGGCTGGCGAGCGGCTTATTCCGTCGCGAGGTCTCGCCACGCTGATCCTGTTGATCTACGGATTCGGCCAGGCCCGGCAGGTGACCGGCGTGCTTTACAATCCGCCGGTCTGGATGGCGCATATCACCATTACCTTGATGCTGATCGCGATGATCTGTCTGGTCGCCTCGCTGCTGCCGGCGGGGCACATTGCGACCAAGACCAAACATCCGATGGTGCTGTCGGTGAAGATCTGGGCGCTGGCGCATCTGCTCGCCAATGGCGAGACGTCGTCGGTGCTGCTGTTTGCAGCCTTTCTCGCCTGGGGCGTCATCCTGCGCATTTCGCTGAAACGGCGGCAGCGGGCGGGCGAGATCGTGCTCCGGCCGTTCGTGTCAGCCAAATACGATCTCTATGCGATCGTCATCGGCATCGTCGTCTGGGCGCTGATCATCTGGAAGCTGCACGAATGGCTGATCGGCGTTTCGCCGCTTGTGATGTAACGAATCTTTCATATCCCCCTTACAACTGCGGCAAAATGGGGTAGAAGGCCCGGCAATATGCATCTTGCATAGTATTGGGTATTTCCGCGGCCGGAGACGAGAATGGCATTCAACGACGACAGCTTCATCCGTGAAGTCAATGAGGAATTGCGGTCCGACCAGATGAAGGGTGTCTGGCGCCGCTTTGGCCGCTATATCATCGTCGTCGCCATCCTGATCGTCGTCGGCACCGCCGGCAAGGTTCTCTATGAATATTGGGACGATACCCGCTCCTCCGGTGCCGGCGACCAGTTCCTGGCGGCGATGAAGCTTGCCGACGAGAACAAGAACGACGAAGCGCTGGCCGCGCTCGATAAGCTGGAAAAGGAAGGCCATGGCGCCTATCCGGTGCTGGCGCGCATGCGGGCGGCGACCGTTCAGGCGCAGAAGGGCGACGCTGCCACGGCGATCGCCGCCTTCAACGAGATCGGCAAGGATAATGGCGTTCCGGCCGCCGTGCGCGATGCCGCAAAAATGCGGGCCGGCTGGCTGCTGATCGAAAACGGCTCCTACGAACAGGTTTCGGCCGCGATCGAGGAAATGGCCGTGCCGGGCAACGCCTTCCGTCATTCGGCACGCGAAGCGCTCGGCCTTGCTTCTTATAAGGCCGGCAACATGGCGCAGGCGCGGCAATGGTTCCAGTCAATCGTCGACGATACCGACAGCCCGCGCAATGTTACCAATCGCGCTCATATGATGCTTGATCTCATTACCGCATCCGGCAAGGCGCCCGCCGCGCAGGGCTGAGTTTTAAGGAAAAAGAATGAGTTTCACGGTCGCGATCGTCGGTCGTCCGAATGTCGGCAAGTCGACGCTTTTCAACCGCCTGGTGGGAAAGAAGCTGGCGCTTGTCGACGACACGCCAGGCGTGACCCGCGACCGCCGGCCGGGCGATGCGCGGCTGATGGGCCTGACCTTTACCATTATCGACACGGCCGGTCTGGAAGAGGCCGACGAAGAAAGCCTGCAGGGCCGGATGCGCGCCCAGACGGAAGCGGCAATCGACGAGGCCGATCTTTCGCTTTTCGTCGTCGATGCCAAGAACGGACTGACGCCCGTCGACACCGCGCTTGCCGAAATGCTGCGCCGGCGCGGCAAGCCGGTGGTGCTGGTCGCCAATAAATCCGAAGCGCGCGGCTCCGACAGCGGCTTCTATGACGCTTATACGCTCGGGCTCGGCGAGCCGACACCGATTTCGGCCGAACACGGCGAGGGCATGCTCGATCTGCGGGACGCGATCGTCGAGGCGATCGGCAAGGATCGCGCCTATGCCAAGGAGGATGTCGCCGTCACCAACGTCGATATTTCCGAGGCCGCGGGTGAAGGCGACGACGAGGACGAAGAGCCCGTCTATGACGACACCAAGCCGCTCCGGGTGGCGATCGTCGGCCGGCCGAATGCCGGAAAGTCGACGCTGATCAACCGTTTCCTCGGCGAGGACCGGCTTTTGACCGGGCCGGAGGCAGGCATCACCCGCGATTCCATTTCAGTCGAATGGGATTGGCGCGGCCGCACCATCAAAATGTTCGATACCGCAGGCATGCGCCGCAAGGCGCGGGTGACCGAGAAGCTGGAGAAGCTTTCCGTCGCCGACGCGCTGCGCGCCATCCGTTTTGCCGAAACCGTCGTCATCGTCTTCGACGCGACGATCCCTTTCGAGAAGCAGGATCTGCAGATCGTCGATCTCGTGCTGCGCGAAGGCCGCGCGGCCGTGCTCGCCTTCAACAAGTGGGACATGATCGAAGACCGGCAGGCAGTGCTTGCGGATCTCCGCGAAAAGACCGACCGGCTGCTGCCGCAGGCGCGCGGCATCCGCGCCGTGCCGATCTCCGGCCAAACCGGCTGGGGGCTCGACAAGCTGATGCAGTCGATCATCGACACGGACAGGGTCTGGAACAAGCGCATTTCGACGGCGAAGCTTAATCGCTGGCTGGAAACGCAGCAGATCCAGCATCCGCCACCGGCCGTGTCCGGCCGCCGGATCAAGCTGAAATACATGACGCAGGTCAAGGCCCGCCCGCCGGCCTTCATGATCTCCTGCACCCGTTCGGACGCACTGCCGGAATCCTATACGCGCTATCTGATCAACGGCTTGCGCGCCGATTTCGACATGCCGAGCGTGCCGATCCGTATTCATTTCCGTTCAGCTGAGAATCCGTTCGAAGGCAAGAAGAGACGGACATAGGGTTATTTTGGGGGCGTTGCCGGGGCCTGGGGCACCCCCCTCTGCCCTGCCGGGCATCTCCCCCACAAGGGTGGAGATCGCCGGCGGATAGTATCTCCCCGAACAATCGATGTTGGAGCGAGCGGGTACCCCAGCCGATCTCCCCACTTGTGAGGAAATGCCCGTCAAGGCAGAGGGGGCGCCTCATGCGCACCCTATGTCGGTCGTCCTGAACCTAAGCCGCGCTCTTATCCTGCGCTTCGCGCAGCGCCACGATATCGGCCTGTAGCGGGGTGAGATCCGCCGCGTCGTGGTCGCTCGCCGGCGTTCGCGTCACGTCGATGCGCTACAACGGCACGATCCACGATTTTGTGCCTTTGAACGCCATCGCCGAAATATCTGCTGCGCGCAGCGCGATTGCCGTCGGGAACGGCACGAGCAGGGGAGATCAGTCTGCGGAGGGGAGAGGCCCGGCGGTTTCGCCAGGCTTTCTGGTTCTAGGCAGCGATTTGGCAAACTGCCAGGCCTTTTTCCATTTCGGCGTAATGACGCCGTTGGCGGCGCGGATATTGTTGATGAACTGCAGCGTCGCCGCTTCCCAGGAATATTGCATGGCAAGCTCGCGCGCCTTGATGCGCGAGGCGGAGAGGGCGGCAAGGCAGGCGGCTTGCAGGTTCTGGTCGAGCGCGCCGACCTCGCTGTCTTCGCCGATGATATCGAGCGGGCCGGTGACCGGATAGGCGGCGACCGGGACACCCGATGCCAGCGCTTCAAGGATCGTGTTGCCGAACGTGTCGGTGAGCGAGGGAAAGACGAAGACATCGGCCTGGGCATAGGCTTTGGCCAGATCCTCGCCGAACTTCACACCGGTAAAGTGCACATCGGGATAGCGCTGCTCCAGTTCGGCTCGTGCCGGGCCGTCGCCGACCACTACCTTCGAACCGGGCAGGTCGAGATCGAGAAAGGCCGGCAGGTTCTTCTCCAGCGCCACGCGCCCGACTGTCATGAAGATCGGGCGCGGAAGGCCGAATGGCTGTTCCTCAAGCGGCATGGGATGGAATTGCGTGGCGTCGATACCCCGGGTCCAGGGCATCAGGTTCTTGATGCCGCGTGCCGAAAGCTCGCGAGCAAGACTCGGGGTGGCGACCATGCAGCCGGCGCCGCCATTATGGAACCAGCGCACGAAGGCATAAAGCCAGCTTTGCGGAATCGGCAGGCGGGCGGAAACATATTCGGGAAAGCGCGTGTGGTAGCTGGTGGAGAAGGGCATGCCCTTGCGCAGGCACCAGCGGCGGGCAGTCAGCCCCAGCGGCCCTTCCGTGGCGATATGCACGTAGGAGGGATTGTGTTTTTCGATCTCACGGGCGATGCGGCGGTAATTGGCGATCGACAGGCGGATCTCGGGATAAGTCGGGCACGGGATGCTGTTGAAGCGCTCCGGCGTCACCATGGAAACAGCCACGCCCATCTTGGCCAGCTCGCGATTGGTGTTCTCGATCGAGCGCACAACGCCGTTGACTTGCGGATGCCAGGCATCGGTGATGATCACCAACCGTTCGGGCAGGTTGCCGGCGGCTGTGGCATTGGCCCAGCTCTCGCTGTGATGAGTGTTTGCCGGACGTTGCAGCATGTCACGATTTCCATCCGCGTTGCATCGATATGCCAACGCTCAACCCCAAAGCGGGGTTCCGGAACGGCGATTCCCGCTTGCCTATTTTGAGGCATGACCATGATGGAAATATTACAGCCGCATGCCCGCGCTTGCAGGCCTTTCAGCGGCTCGATCCTCGCGAATATGTCAGCGGCCGATCGCGGTTTTCATGCGGAAAGAAGGACGGCGCCGGTCGTGGACCGGCGCCGTTTGGGAGGTTAAGCGGCAGCGGAAGCCGAGCTTGCAGTCGGAACTTCCGAAATCGTCTTCAGAACCTGGGAAGCGATCTGGTAGGGGCAGCCCTGCGAGTTCGGGCGGCGATCTTCCAGATAGCCCTTGTAGTCGTTCTTGACGAAGGAATGCGGGACGCGGATCGAGGCGCCACGGTCGGCAACGCCGTAGGAGAACTTGTTCCACGGAGCCGTTTCGTGCTTGCCGGTCAGGCGCTTGTCGTTGTCAGGACCGTAAACGTCGATGTGGTCCATCAGGTTCTTTTCGAACTGCGCCATCAGTGCTTCGAAATAGGCCTTGCCGCCGACTTCGCGCATGTACTTGGTCGAGAAGTTGCAATGCATGCCCGAACCGTTCCAGTCGGTGTCGCCGAGCGGTTTGCAGTGATACTCGATGTCGATGCCGTATTTTTCGGTCAGGCGCTGCAGCAGGTAGCGTGCCATCCAGATCTGGTCGGCGGCCTTCTTGGAGCCCTTGCCGAAAATCTGGAATTCCCACTGGCCCTTGGCCACTTCGGCATTGATGCCTTCGTGGTTGATGCCGGCAGCCAGGCAGAGGTCGAGATGTTCTTCGACGATTTCGCGGGCGACGTCGCCGACGTTCGAATAGCCGACGCCGGTGTAGTAGGGGCCCTGCGGAGCCGGGTAGCCCTGCTCGGGGAAGCCGAGCGGACGGCCGTTCTGGTAGAAGAAGTATTCCTGTTCGAAGCCGAACCATGCATCTTCATCGTCGAGAATGGTCGCGCGAGCGTTGCTCGGGTGCGGCGTGACGCCATCAGGCATCATGACTTCGCACATGACGAGCGCGCCGTTGGTGCGAGCCGGGTCGGGATAGATGGCGACCGGCTTCAGCACGCAATCGGAGCTGCGGCCTTCGGCCTGCATGGTCGACGAACCGTCGAAGCCCCAGAGCGGAAGCTGTTCCAGCGTCGGGAATACGTCGAATTCCTTGATCTGCGTCTTGCCACGCAGGTTCGGTACCGGAGTGTACCCATCGAGCCAAATATACTCGAGCTTATATTTTGTCATCGTGACTCTCTCAATGCTACGAAGGTGAGCAAATCCGGAGACGATCTCGGCGCGCAAGCGCACCCAACCGCCAGGGGATGCACCTTCAAAAGCACGTAGCGTGCCAGTTCGGCCGCCGGGACAAGAAAAATCGCAGGTCAGCCGGTCGGGATGAATTTTGCTTTTGCAAAAACCACCCCGTTTTGACGGCTGAAGGCCGTATCATCAGCAGGAAACTGAGTTTTCCGCTTGGAACCGGATGAAAATTTCGACGTTAGCCTGGCGTGATGAAGTGTTGAACAAATAGGCGGGCGCTTTCGCTGTAGACAGCATATCGATCAATCATAATATGGATATGCATATAATTTGTGCAATTTGCATAAACTATGTGCATCGTGTTATGGTCCTGGCGTTAAATGTCGATGCGCCGAACTGAATGGAGGCGATCTCATGCCCACCGGTTTCCATCGTGAATCCGCAACGATCTATCAGTTTCCTGTCAAGCCGCCGCGGGCCGCCAGCCGGTTCGAACGCGCCAAGCTGATGGAGCGCGAGGCCGCCGATATTTGCGACGCGGCGCTTGACAGTTGCTGGTACCATGACGAGGCGGTTCGCGAGACCGATCGGCCGACGAAGTCCTGAGGTCCTACCCATTTTAACGGGTCAGCCGAGGAGGCGGGGGAGCGCCTCGTACATGGCATTCGTACCGAATTTCTATGCGCGGGCTTAGCCGCCATCCAATCCGAGTTTTTCCTTTGCCACCAATGCGCCGTGTTCGCTGACGACACGGGCTGCGACGCCTGCGGCGAAGCGGGCGGCGGCGGTCGCATCCGCTGTTTCCAGATAGTGCGCAAGGAAGGCGCCGTTGAAGCTGTCGCCGGCACTGGTGGTATCGACCACTTGCTCGACCTTCTCGGCCGGAACGAAGCTCTCCTCGCCGGCGAAATTCAGCCTGACCCCGTCCGCGCCATTCTTGACGACGATATGGACAGCGCCCAGCGCGCGATAGCGGTGGACCGTCGCTTCAATGGAATCGTCACCGAAATGGGCGGCTTCGTCGTCGAAGCTCGGCATGATGAGGACGGAGGAGCGTGCGCCCTCGCTGATCGTCGCGTGCATGATGTCATAGCTCGACCACAGGCGGGGCCGGATGTTCGGGTCGAACACCACAAGCTTGCCGGCGGCCTTGGCGCGGCGGATTTCGGCGAGCAGCGTTGCCGCGTCCTCCTGCGGCAGGATGGCAAGGGTGATGCCGGAGAAATAGACGAGGTCAGCGCTCTCCACCGCCTCGCGCAGGCTGTCGGGATCGGCGGCCAGGCTGCGGGCGGCCGAACTGTCGCGCCAGTAGCTGAAGGAGCGTTCGCCGTTCTTCAGATTGATCATGTAAAGGCCGGGCGTTTTACCCCTGATGCGGCGGATGAGGCTTGTGCCGATGCCCGCCTTGTCGATGAAGGCCACCATTTCATCCGACATGGCGTCGTCGCCAAGCGCCGTAAAATAATCGACCGACCAGTCGGGGCCAAGGCAGGCGCGGGCATACCAGGCGGTGTTGAAAGTATCGCCGGCGAAACCTTTGCGCAGCAGGCCGTCGCCTGCCTGCGAGAGTTCCACCATGCATTCACCGATCGATAGAAACCGTCTGCTCACCTTGTCCTCCCGCACTGCTCTTAATCGCTGATACGCGGAGCCAGGCGGAGTGACAAGCGTTGATATATGGATGCCGATATCGCAGGAGGTAAAAGCCCGCCTTCGCGAACATGGCGAAGGCGGGCGGCGGCGGGGGCTGCTTATTCGTGGATGGTGTAGCTGCCCATCTGGCAAAGATCCTGCGTATCTTCGGTGGTCGCGAGGTTTGAGCCTTCCTCGAACTCGAAGCGCATATCGTATTTGCAGACGGTGCGGCCATCGGCGATGGTGATATCGATGCTTTCGCCCGGATCGAGAACGTCTTCGCCGAAGACGTCTTCCTCCCAGTCGGCGACGCCGGTCGGCGAGCTGTAGAAGCGCGTCAGGACGGAGTCGGTGCCGTTAGTGAGCTTGAACTTCAGATCTTCGGCCTGTGCCGAAATGGCGGAGGCAGCGATGATCGCAGATGCAACTGCGATCAATCCCGATAGTCTCGATTTCATATATGCGTTCCCCTAACCCATGATTGGGCGGGAAACAGTTAGCACGTGCTCAGATAAATCTTTCTTATCGGGGACTTTAGAACCCAAAATAAGTCCGCTTTTCCAAGCGCTTCATCCTGAGATTGCGTCGCCGCTCATTGGCCTGTCCATATGATAGCAGGCTGCCTTCTGGCCGGGACGGACCTCCTCGGTCGGCGGCATTTCGGTGCGACAGATATCGGTCGCCTTCCAGCAGCGCGGCGAGAAGACACAGCCTTTCGGCGGGTTGAGCGGCGAGGGCGGATCGCCCTGCAGGCGGATGCGGGTGCGCAGGCGCGCAAGCTTCGGATCCGGGATCGGTGCTGCGGAAAAGAGCGCCTGCGTATAGGGATGGGCGGGATGGTCGAAGACGGTGGCGCAGTCGCCTGCCTCTACCACTCGGCCGAGATAGAGCACCAGCACATCGTCGGAGATCAGGCGGACGACGGAAAGGTCGTGGCTGATGAAGATCAGCGTCAGGCCGAACTCCTTGCGCAGTTTACGCAGAAGCGTAATCACCTGGCCCTGGATCGAGACGTCGAGGGCCGAAACCGGCTCGTCGCAGATGATCAGCTTCGGTTTGGTGACGACGGCGCGGGCAATGCCGATGCGTTGCGCCTGGCCGCCGGAGAATTCGTGGGGATAGCGGTTGATCATCTCCGGCACCAGCCCGACGGCGGTCATGATCTCGCGGACACGTTCGGTGCGCTCGGCCTTGGAAAGCTTCGGCTCGAAAACGGTGAGCGGTTCGGCGATGATGTCTCCAACGGTCATGCGCGGGTCGAGCGAGGCGATCGGATCCTGGAATATGATCTGCATGTCGCGGCGGGCGGCACGCATTTCCTCCTCCGAGAGGTCGAGAAGATTGCGGCCCTGCCATAGGATGCGGCCCTTTTGCGATTTCAACAGCCGTAGGATGGAGCGGCCGAGCGTCGACTTGCCGCAGCCGGATTCACCGACGACGCCGAGGGTGCGGCCTTCGGCGAGATCGAAGCTGACATTGTTGACGGCGGTGAGGAAAATCGGCGGCTTGAACAAGCCCTTTGCCGGCAATTCGAACTGGGTCGTCAGGTTCTCGACCCTTAGCAGCGATCGGTCAGCCATGGTTCAGCAACTCCTCACGACGCGGGAACGGGTGGTAGCAGGCGGCGCAGTGGCGCGGTGCCAGGGTTTCGAGCGGCGGCGGACGGTCGATGCAATCGTCCTGGACCTGCGAACAGCGCGGCGAGAAATTGCAGCCTTTCGGCAGGTGCTGCAGGTTCGGCGGGCGCCCGGGGATGACGACGAGCTCGTCGACATCCTGATCCGGGCGTGGGATCGAGGCGTGCAGCGCCGCCGTATAGGGATGGGCGGGATTGTCGAAGAGCTCGTCGACGGGCGCCTCCTCGACGATGCGGCCGGCATACATGACGGCGACGCGGTCGGCGAGGCCGGCGACGACGCCGAGATCGTGGGTGATCATGATCAGGGCCGTGTTCATCTCCGCCGTCAGGTCGTTGAAGAGATCGAGGATCTGCGCCTGGATGGTGACGTCGAGCGCCGTCGTCGGCTCGTCGGCGATGAGCAGCTTCGGTTTGGTGAGCAGCGCCATGGCAATGACGATGCGCTGGCGCATGCCGCCTGAGAGTTCATGCGGATAGAGGTGAAAGCGCCGCGTCGGGTCGGGGATGCCGACGCGTTTCAGCATGTCGAGGGCAGCGTCCGATGCGGCGCGAGCCGTCAGGCCGCGGTGAACCTCAAGCTGTTCGGTCAGCTGCCGTGAAATCTTGAGCGAGGGATTCAAGGCGGTCATCGGGTCTTGGAAGACCATCGCCATGTCCTTGCCGCGGATCTGGTCGAGCTCGCGCGGTTTCAACGACAGTACATCCCTGCCTTCGAGCAGCGCCTGTCCAGTCGTTCTCCCGTTCTTGGCGAGAAGGCCCATGATGCCCAGGAAGGTCTGGCTCTTACCCGAACCGGATTCGCCGACAATGGCAACGCGTTCGCCGGGCCGGACGGTGAGGTTCATGTTCGAGACCGCCTTCACCTCTCCATCCGGCGTTTTGAAGGTGATCGAATAATTCTTGAGTTCGAGGAGGATGTCTTTTTGTGTTTCGTAGGGCATTCTTAGCGATCCTTCGGGTCGAACGCGTCGCGCAGGCCGTCGCCGATGAAGAGCAGACTGAGCAGCAGGGCCACGAGGAAGCTTGCCGGAAAGATCAGCAGCCAGGGCATGCTTTCCATGGCGTCGGTGCCCTCGGCGATCAGGGTGCCGAGCGAGGTCAGCGGTTCCTGCACGCCGAAGCCGAGATAGGACAGGAAGCTTTCGGTGGCGATGATTTCAGGCACGGTCAGCGCCGCGAAAATGACTACCGGTCCGACGAGGTTCGGAATGATGTGCTTGACGATGATCTTGAATGGCCGCTGGCCGGAGGCACGGGCCGCCTCGATGAATTCTCGATGCTTGATCGACAGTGTCTGGCCGCGCACGATGCGGGCCATGGTCAGCCACTCCAGCGCGCCGATGGCGGCAAAGAGCAGATAGACGTTGCGGCCGAAGATCACCATCAGCAGGATGACGAAGAGGATATAGGGAAGCGCATACATGATATCGACGAAGCGCATCATGATCGCGTCGAGTCTGCCGCCGATATAGCCGGATATGGCGCCGTAGAGCACGCCGATGACGACCGAGACGACGGTTGCCGTCAGCGCTACGGCCAGCGAAACGCGAGTGCCGTAGAGCACGCGGGCAAGCAGGTCGCGCCCGTTCGGGTCGGTGCCGAAATAATGGCCGGTCTCGATCGACGGCGGGATGCGGAAGGCGGCCCAGTCCGGATCCTCGTAATTGAAGGGAATGAACCAGGGGCCAAGGAAGGCGGCGAGGACCAACAGCGCCAGGACGGCGATTGACAGAACGGCCGCCTTGTTACGCCCGAGGCGGCGGAGCGCATCCCTGGTGAGCGAGCGGCCTTCAGGTGCGAGGCCTTCCGCCTCCAGAAGCTCCTCAGCAAGCAGTTCGCGTTTTGCGGGGTTGAGGATCATCGGTTTCTCACTTTCGGGTCCAGCCAGGCATAGGCGATGTCGACTAGAAGGTTCAGAAACACGATCAACACCATGTAGAAGATGACCGTACCGAGAACCATGCCGTAATCGCGGTTCAGCGCTGCGTTGACGAAATAGCGGCCGATGCCGGGCAATCCGAAGATGCTCTCGACAACCAGCGAGCCGGTGAGAAGGTAGCTTGCCGCCGGACCGAGATAGGAAACGACAGGCATGAGCGCGGGCTTCAGCGCATGGCGCATCACCGTCAGCCGCGGGCCGATGCCCTTGGCCTTGGCCGTGCGGATGAAGTTCTGGTTCATCACTTCGATCATCGAACCGCGGGTGATGCGCGAGATGCGGCCTGCATGCGGCAGGGCCAGAACGACAATCGGCAGGATCAAGTATTTGATTGAGCCGTCACCCCAACCGCCGACCGGAAACCAGGCGAGGTGGATGCCGAAGATCAATTGCAGGATGGGCGCGATCAGGAAGTTCGGCAGCACGACACCGACCAGGATAAGGGCGCCGAGAATATAGTCCGGCGTCTTATTCTGGTAGAGCGCCCCAAGGCAGCCGACGGCGATGCCGACGATGATGGCGATCAGGAACGCGGCGGTACCGATGGTGAAGGTATAGGGCAGACCGATCATGATCTGCTGGGCCACGGAAAAATCCTCGCTGGCGAAGGAGGGGCCGAGATCGCCCCGCAGCAGGTCCCCGACATAGATCAGGTACTGCTGAATCAGCGGCTTATCGAGATTGTAATGAACCGCGAGATTTTTCAGGATCACCGGCGGCAATGGCCTTTCGCCATCGAAGGGGCCGCCGGGGGCAAGGCGCAAAACGAAAAAACAGGCTGTGACGGCGATCCACAGAACCGGGATCGTCGATAGCAGGCGACGGAGGGCGTATTTGATCATGATCGTGGGCCGGTCCTTGCTGCAGAGCGCGGCAAGGACCGTTTTCCCTTACTCTTTCATCGACAGCCAGCGGGTGCGGTGGATGTCCTGAATGTTATCGACGAAACCTTCGATCTTCGGTGAGACGACGTTCTTCGAAACATAATAGTAGATCGGAAGGGCGGCGGAATCATCCAGCGCCAGCTGTTCGGCTTTCTTGAAGATTGCGGCGCGCTTGGCGAGATCGGTCTCGGCGTTGCCGTCCTTGATCATCTTGTCGTAATCAGGATTGGACCAGCGGCCGTAATTCATCTGAACGCCTGTGACCAGGAGGTTCAGGAAGTTGTCTGGGTCGTTGTAGTCGGCCAGCCAGCCGGCGCGGCCGATCTGCACTTCGCCGCGCTGCAACTGGTCATAATGGACTTTAGTCTCGGCGTTGACGAGTTCGACATTAACGCCGAGCGGCTTCCACATCGAGGCGATCGCCACGGCGATGCGCTTGTGGTTGTCGTTGGTGTTGTACTTGAGCTCGGCGGTCAGCGGATGATCCGGACCGAAACCGGCTTCCTTCAGCAGCTTCTTGGCTTCTTCGACCTTGTCCTTATAGGGAAGATCCTTCCAGGAGACGTAGGCCGGTTCGCCGTAATTTGCCGTGCCCGGCGGGACCCAGGAATAGGCCGGCAGTTCGCCGGTGCCGAGAATCTGCGGGCCGATGACTTCGCGGTTGATCGCCATGGAGAGAGCCTGGCGAACGCGCTTGTCGGCGAAGGGCGGCTTGGTCGAATTGATGACATAGTAATAGAGGCCGGAGAAGGGAGCGACATGCGCCTGGCCCGGAAGGTTCTTCTTCATCCACTCGTATTGGTCGGTGGGGAAATCGGTCAGGATATCGAATTCGCCGGCGCGGTAACGTTTCAGTGCGGCTTCCTGATCCTCGAGCACGAAGAACTTGGCGCCGTCAATCTTCAGGTCCTTGGTGCCGTACCACTGGTCGTTCTTGACCGTGGTGACATGCGAGCCCGGAACCCATTCGACCGGCTTGTAAGGTCCGTTGGTGACGATATTGCCGATCTTGACCCAATCCTGGCCCTTCGCCTCGACGACGTGCTTCGGCAGCGGATAGGCGGTGTAGTGCATCAGAGCGTTGAGGAAATAGGGCGTCGGGTTTTCGAGGGTGATTTCCAGCGTCTTGTCGTCGATCGCCTTGACGCCGAGCTGGTTGAGGTCAGTGATCTCACCCTTGTTGATCTTTTCGGCATTCTTGATGGTGAACTGCAGATAGGCATAATCGGCGGCGTTCTTCGGGTCGACGAGGCGCTGGAAGGCGAAGACGAAGTCTCCTGCCGTTACCGGCTGGCCATCGGACCACTTGATGCCGTCGCGAAGCTTGAAGGTGTAGACTTTGCCGTCAGGCGAAATCGTCCAGCTTTCGGCCTGGCCGGGGACCGGATTGTCCTTGGCGTCTTCCGTGACCAAGCCTTCGAAAATGTCGCCGGCGATACGATTCTCCCAGTCGCCGGACAGCTTCTGCGGATCGAGCGATTGCGGGTCGCCGCCATTGTGAATATTCAGCGTGGCCGCATGCGCTGAAAACGCCAGCAATGTGCCAAACATTGCGGAGGCGAGAAATTTTTTCGTGAACTGGTTCATGGTGGGTCCACCTTTCTAGGCTTTGCGCCTTTATTAGACATCTGTTCCCGAGATTTTGACCTCTTACGTGCAGGTCAGTGCGCACCTTATCGCAAAGGAATCGCGTTGCAACCCCAAATCCGGAGGCTGGAAACGGGTTGTGGACAAGCCTATATACGTCTCCCCTTTGTTGGATCGCGACGACACATTGCGACATCTCCGGCACCTCCATGACGGTCTCACATGTTGTCTTTTGTTTCGTCCGCTTTAGTGTGGCGGGCGCTAACGAGGCAGGAGATGTAGCCGATGGCATTGCAGGCAGGCAGGAATGCGGACTGGTGGCGCGGCGCGGTAATCTATCAGGTCTATCCGCGCTCGTTTCAGGACACCAACTGCGACGGGCTCGGCGACCTCAAGGGGATCACCCGCCGGCTGCCGCATATCGCCAGTCTCGGTGTCGACGCGATCTGGCTTTCGCCCTTCTTCAGGTCGCCGATGGCCGACATGGGCTATGATGTTTCCGATTATTGCGACGTCGACCCGATCTTCGGGACGCTCGCCGATTTCGACGAGATGATGGCGGAGGCGCACAGGCTCGGCATCAAGGTCGTCATCGACCAGGTGATCTCGCACACATCGGACCGGCATCCCTGGTTCGTCGAGAGCCGGACGAGCCGGACCAATGCGAAGGCGGACTGGTATGTCTGGGCCGATCCGAAGCCGGATGGCACCGCGCCGAACAATTGGCTGTCGATCTTCGGCGGGCCGGGCTGGGAGTGGGACGGCGTGCGCCGGCAATATTACCAGCACAATTTCCTGACCTCGCAGCCGGACCTCAATTTCCATAGCAGGGAAGTGCAGAATGCGGTGCTGGAGACGGTGAAGTTCTGGCTCGACCGCGGCGTCGACGGCTTCCGGTTGGATACCGTCAACTATTATTTCTGCGACAAGCAGCTCAGAAGCAATCCGCCGCACGAGCCCGATGAGGATGATGCAGGCCTCGATGCGCCCGACAGCAATCCCTATGGCATGCAGAACCATCTCTATGACAAGACGCAGCCGGAAAACGTCGATTTCCTCAAACGCTTCCGGGTGCTGCTCGACCAATATGAGGATCGTACCACCGTCGGCGAGGTTGGCGACGGCGCGCGTTCGCTGAAGACGGTGGCGGCCTATACGAGCGGCGGCGACAAGCTGCACATGTGCTACACCTTCGATCTGCTGGGACCGGATTTTACCGCCGAGCATATTCGCGGCTGCGTCGAAGCTTTCCAAAAATCCGTGACAGACGGCTGGGTCTGCTGGGCTTTCTCAAATCACGACGTCATGCGCCATGTCAGCCGTTTTGCGGTGACGGAGGAAGAGCGACCCGTCATCGCCAAACTGGCAATCTCGGTTCTTTCGGCGCTGCGCGGTTCAATCTGCCTCTATCAAGGCGAGGAGCTCGGCCTGCCGGAGGCGGAGCTTGCCTTCGAAGATCTGCGTGACCCCTACGGCATCCGCTTCTGGCCGGCCTTCAAAGGCCGCGACGGATGCCGCACGCCGATGCCCTGGGAGGCGGGCAAGGCGCATGCGGGCTTTACCTCCGCCGAAAAGAGCTGGCTGCCGGTGCCTTACGAGCAGGCGGCACTTTCCGTGGATACACAGGAGGGGAGCGACAGCTCGGTGCTGCATCACTATCGCAAGTCGCTCGCATTCCGGAAGAGCCATCCGGCACTGATCGACGGCGAAATGACCTTCATCGGCACCAATCAGGATCTGCTCGTCTTCACCCGGGAAAAGGACGGCGAAAAACTACTCTTCGTTTTCAACCTGACGCGCAAACCGGCGGAATTCCGTCTGCCTGAAGGCATGGTGTTGGGCGAACCGCTCGAGATGCCCGGGTTCGAGGCGGTGTCGGTTTCGGGGCTGGTGAAGCTTGCGGCGCTGGACGGGTTCTGTGCGCGGCTTTGAGGATCAATCAGCAGTTTGTCGTAATCCCCATGGGAGCGGATCCAAAACCAGATGAGGTCGTCGCTATCGCGGACGGCTAAAGCTCTCCAGGACGCGCCAACGCGTGCCAACCAAAAGCGGCCGACGCGCTTGAAATGCAGGGATGGATGTCTGGGTTCTTGTTTGCGCCGATCGAAATTTTCGTCGGCAGCTTCCGGATCTGCTTACGCAAGCCGTCATAGGCCACTCAGAAGGAGGGAGTTGCATGGTGTTTCAGAGCGGCCTTGTTTTTTCGGCGCGAAAATCTGCCAAGGCCTTCTCCGCGAAACGATCGAGCTTGCCGCTCGCGGCGTCCCTTCCATCCGTCGATCCCAGCGTTCGGCCTTAAGGGCTTCAAACCACGCTGAAAAGGCCTGGAACTCCTGCTTGTCGAGTTCGGTCACGGATTTTTCAATCTGTTCCAGCTTGGTCATGATTTGCTCCAGCGATATCGCAAAATAGGTGCTGGCGCGGAATTTGCTATGGATTCCATCACCCGATCAGCGCGAACTTGTCCACATCGACCATGCCGCGGTCGGATATTTTCAGGTGTGGGATGACCGGCAGCGGCAGGAAGGCGAGCTGGAGGAAGGGTTCTTCCAGCGTGGCGCCGAGCGCGAAGGCGGCCTTGCGCAGATGGTGCAGGGTGTCCCGGACTGTCTCGTAAGGCTCAAGGCTCATCAGGCCGGCGATGGGCAGGGCGATTTCGCCCGTGACCTTGCCGCCCTCCACGACGACGAAGCCGCCCTTGATTTCGGTGAGGCGGTTTACGGCGCGCGCCATGTCGTCCTCGTCGACGCCGACGACGCAGATATTGTGGCTGTCATGGCCGACGGTGGAGGCGATCGCGCCCTTCTTCAGGCCGAAGCCCTGGACAAAGCCGTTGGCGTGATTGCCGTTCTTGCCGTGGCGCTCGATGACGGCGACCTTGATGATGTCGTTGGCAAGATCGACCGCCGTTTCGTTGCCTTTGACGGGCAGCCGGTAACGGCGATGCTCGGTGATGATCTTGCCCGGCATGACGCCGATGACCGATGTCTCGCCCTCCCTGGCCGGCACGCCGAAATGGGCCGCGTTGACCGGTCTGGCCTTGACGCTGTCGAGGCCGATCGGAGCGACCGGCTTGCGCGTGGAAAAGAGCGCGTCGGTGACGCGGCGGCCAGCGGAGAAGACCATGTCGGCACGGCAGTTTTCCAGACTGTCGAGAACCACGAGATCGGCGCGCCAGCCCGGCGCCACCAGGCCGCGGTCCCGGAGGCCGAAGGCACGGGCGGCCGAGATCGAGGCGGCGCGATAGATCGCCAGCGGCTCGACGCCGTTAGCGATCGCCGCGCGGATCATGTGATCGAGATGGCCCTGTTCGGCGATATCGAGCGGATTGCGGTCGTCGGTGCAGAGCGCGAGATAAGGCGATAGCCGCTCGGTGATGATGGGGATCAGTGCAGCGAGATCCTTCGACACGGACCCCTCGCGCACGAGGATATGCATGCCCTTGCGGATCTTTTCCAGCGCCTCGGTGGCGGTCGTACATTCATGCTCGGTGCGGATGCCGGTTGCGAGATAACCGTTGAGGTCGTTGCCGGACAGAAGCGGTGCATGACCGTCGATATGGCCGCCCTGGAAGGCGTCGAGCTTAGCCATGCAGACGGGATCCTTGTGGATCACGCCGGGGAAATTCATGAATTCGGCAAGGCCGATGACCTTCGGGTGATGGCGGAAGGGCAGGAGGCGCTCGATCGGCAGATCGGCGCCAGAGGTTTCAAGATGTGTTGCCGGCACGCAGGAGGAGAGCTGGACGCGGATGTCCATGATCGTCTCGAGCGCGGATTGGAGAAAGAATTCGATGCCGGCGGCGCCGAGCACATTGGCGATTTCGTGCGGATCGCAGATCGCGGTGGTGACGCCATAGGGCAGAACGCAGCGGTCGAATTCGTGCGGCGTGACGAGCGAGGATTCGATGTGCAGATGCGTGTCGATGAAGCCGGGAACGACTGTTTTTCCCGATATGTCGATCTCAGTTTCGCCCTGATAATTGCCTGAGGTGCCGACGATGCGATCGGCTCCCATGGCGATATCGGAGCGGACGAGTTCGCCGGTGACGAGGTCGAAGAAACGGCCGCCCTTCAGCACGATATCGGCCGGCACGCGGCCGACCCCTTGGTCGATGAGGCGTTCGAGTTTGCTGGTCATGGCCTTGCTCACATTGCAACCGATTCCTAAACTTTATAGCCGATCTGCCGCCACAAGCGAGTGCCACAAACGAAACCGGGCGCCACAGGGGGCGCCCGGTCGATGGCGATCAGCGATAGTTTATTCAGCGGCGACGATCTTGCCGCCTTCCCATTTGTAGAGCGAGAAGCTCTGCGAGGTGAGGTCGCCGGTTTCGCCGTAGGTGACCTTGCCGATAGCGGTCTGGATTTCCTTGCCGTCTTTCAGCGCGGCCGCGACGGCTTCGGCATCCTCGGCGCTGCCGGCCTTCTCGATGCCGGCTTTCAGCACTTCGACGGCGGCATAGGCGTTGAGCGTGAAGGCCTCGGCCGGGATGTTCTTGGCAGCGAGCGCATCGGCGGCAGCTTTGGAATCCGGGTTCTTGGTGGCGTCGGAGGCATTGGTGAACAGCGTGCCTGCCGCCGCATCCGTGCCGATCGCCCAGAACTCGGTGTTGGAGAGGCCATCGCCGCCGATGATCGTCGCGTTGGCGGCGAGGTCATGCAGCTGGCGGGCGAGCAGGCCGCCTTCCGGGTGATAGCCGCCGAAATAGACCAGGTCGACCTTTTCCGATTTGACGCGGGTGGTGAGCGCGCTGAAATCCTTGTCACCGGGAGTGATCGCGTCATTGACAACTTCGGTCATCCCACCGGCGTTCAGCGTCGCCTTGAAGGCGTCGGCAAGCCCTTTGCCATACGCGCCCTTGTCGTTGACGATGGCGATCCGCTTGTCCTTGAAATTCTTCAGCACGTATTTGGCGGCGACTTCGGCCTGCTGGTCGTCGCGGCCGCAGGTGCGCAGCACATTGGTGAGGCCGCGCTTGGTGAGGTCGGGGGCGGTCGCGGTCGGGGTGACCATCAGGACGCCATTTTCAGCCAGAACGTCCGAAACGGGGATCGCAACACCCGAGGTCACCGGGCCGACGACGAAGCGAATGCCGTCGCCAACGACCTTGTTGGCGGCGGAAACGCCCTGCTTCGGTTCGCCGGCATCGTCGGCCAGCTCGAGGACGACCTTCTCGCCGAGAATGCCGCCTTTCTTGTTGATCTCGTCGACGGCGGTCTGAGCGCCGTTCTTCACCTGGTCGCCATAGGCGGCGACGGGGCCCGTCAGCGGCGCAATCAGGCCGATGGTGATATCGGCATGGGCAAGCGGCGCGAAGGCAAGCGACGCGACGAGTGTCGCCGTCAATGTCTTGAGGGTCATTGTCTGTCTCCTTGGGTGGGGTCCTTCGACCCGCGATGAGGTGCCGCGCCGGTTTTTCCGATCATTCCACGGCCCTTTGGGCCGTGCCAAGGACGATCGACAAGGGCGCGATCAGTGAGCTGCCGGCCATATTTGACTCGGGAAGGCTCATGACGAGATTTCTAGGAATTTTGACGGGATTGCGCAAGTTTATAACAAATGGGAAGCGAAATGCGATCGATGCGGCCGGAAACTCTGCGAAGGCGGTTACTTTCTCTGCTTTTCGGTGATTTCTCATCGGCAAAGCTGCGAAGGGAAGCGCCTCCGCCTAAGCGAAACCACCTCGTAGGGTTGTCTTTATCTTTCCCATTAACCGTTAGTTTGGCTGATGGCAGTAGTATCCCCCGATACCCGAAATACCGCAGTATTGAAAAAGAGACCCAGACAGATAATTAGATAGACACATCGGGAAACAGAGACTGGATGCTCAAGCGTATCGACGCCAGCCAGGTGCGTATCGGAATGTTTGTGGAGGCCGTCGAGGGCCTGTGGCAGGATCCGCTTTTGTCCAAACGCAGGTTTTCGCTGCGGCGCGAGGTCGATGCCGCGAAAATTCGCAAATGCGGCACTGCCAGCGTCGTCATCAACACCAGCAAGGGGCTCGATACCAACGGCCTGCCGGGACGTGACATCGAGATCGATATCCAGGCCGCGCGCGAGACCGTCCAGAAATCCGTGCAGGTGCTGGACGAGGCTTTCGCCAGGCTGCGGAATGGCGATGCGATCAGTGTCGCGCATGTGGCGCCGGTGATTTCTTCGGTCTCCAAGTCGATGGAGGAAAACCCCTCGGTTTTCCTGAACGTCACGCGTTTGAAATCGAAAGACGAAGTGACCTTCCTCCATTCCATTTCGGTGAGCGCGCTGATGATCCTGTTCAGCCGCCATCTCGGAACTCGACGAGCAGACGGTCCAACTGCTCGGCACCGCGGGGTTGCTGCATGATGTCGGCAAGCTTGAAATTCCGCTTGAGGTGCTCAACAAGGCAGGGCCTCTGGAAAAGGACGAGATCACCCTGATCCGCGGCCATCCGGAGAAGGGACACGCTTTCCTGTCGCGGCAGGAGGGCATGTCGGAGATCGTTCTCGATGTCTGCCTCAATCATCATGAGCGCATCGACGGCAAGGGCTACCCGCATCGGCTGTCCGGCAGAGAGTTGAGCCTCCATGCGCGAATTGCCACGATCTGCGATGTCTATGACGCCATCACCTCGGTGCGGTCATACAAGGCGGCGTGGAACGCGAGCGAGGCACTGAAGTGGATGTTCGGCAATGAAGGGCACTTCGATCGCCGGCTCCTGAAGAAATTCGCCCTCTGCCTTTCCGTCGCCTCCGTGACCTGAGGTTTTTTCTGCGCCGAAACGAAAAGACCCGCGGGGATTTTGTCCGCCGCTGGCCCGAAGCGCTTATGAACGCGTCTTCAGATGTTGTTCTGCAGGATCGTCCGCAGCTTGCCGAAGAGTTCGTCGATATGGTGTTTCTCGATGATCAGCGGCGGGGAGAGCGCGATGATATCGCCGGTGGTGCGGATCAGCAGGCCGCTTTCATAGGCTTTCAGGAAAGCGGTGAAGGCGCGCTTGGTCGGCTCGCCGGCGATCGGATCGAGCTCGATCGCGCCGATCAGGCCGGTGTTCCTGATGTCGATGACGTTGGGGCAGTCCTTGAGTGAATGCAACGCGTCGGCCCAATAGCCGGAAAGCTCGGCGGCACGCGTCAGCAGCCCTTCTTCCTTGTAGGTATCGAGCGTGGCGAGGGCGGCGGCGGAAGCGATCGGATTGCCGGAATAGGTGTAGCCGTGGAAGAACTCGATCATGTGCTCCGGGCCGTTCATGAAGGCATCATGGATCTCGGAGGTGACGAAGACGGCGCCCATCGGAATGACGCCATTGGTCAGGCCCTTGGCGGCGGTGATCATGTCGGGCTTGACGTCGTAATATTGCGCGGCGAAGGGGGCGCCGAGGCGGCCGAAACCGGTGATGACCTCGTCGAAGATCAGCAGGATGCCGTGCTTGGTGCAGATCTCGCGCAGCTTCTGCAGATAGCCCTTCGGCGGAATCAGAACGCCGGTGGAGCCGGCCACCGGCTCGACAATGACGGCCGCGACCGTCGAGGCGTCATGCAGGGCGACGATGCGCTCCAGTTCGGTGGCAATGTCGCCGCCATGCTCGGGTTCGCCGCGGGTGAAGTTGTTCTTGCCGGGCTGATGGGTGTGCGGCATGTGATCGACGCCGGTCAGCAGCGTGCCGAACATTTTGCGGTTGGTGACGATGCCGCCGACGGAGATGCCGCCGAAATTGACGCCATGATAGCCGCGCTCGCGGCCGATCAGGCGGAAGCGTGAACCATTGCCCTTCACGCGGTGATAGGCGAGCGCCACCTTGAGCGCCGTCTCGACGGATTCGGATCCGGAATTGGTGTAGAGAACGTGGTTCAGGCCTTCCGGCGCAATGTCAACCAGCCGGTTCGCCAGCTCGAAGGCCTTGGGGTGGCCGAGCTGAAAGGCGGGGGCGTAATCGAGCTCGCCGGCCTGCTCGCGGATCGCCTCGGTGATCTTCGGGCGGCAGTGGCCGGCATTGACACACCAGAGGCCGGCCGTGCCGTCCAGCACCTGGCGGCCGTCATGGGTCGTATAATACATGTCCTTGGCGCCGACGAACATACGCGGCTCCTTCTTGAATTGGCGATTGGCCGTGAACGGCATCCAGAAGGCGCGAAGATCGTTCGGTGCGTTGAGGCGATTGGACATGCTGTTCTCCTGGCCGCTGACGGCCCGTTCCCGGGGCTTCACGCCCATATTTTGACTGCCCGGTCAAATTATCAGGGCTTCTTGAAGCGTCAACGGTAAAACGCCCGAGAGCCACTCGGGACAGGAAGCCTTGAGTTTGAGCATATCCCGGGACCGGCAGGTGCAGAAAAAAGGGCACGACCGGCAAATCGCAAGATTTACCGGTCGTGCCATAAGGTTCAGGTGCTGAAATATCGTTGCCGCGCCTCCGGGAACATCCCCTTGCGGCATGGCATCGGCCGACATTCATGTCAGCGCTATCATCAAGCGGCGGATCTATTCCTGTTTGTCACCAGGTAGATGTCTTCGAGCGTTGCCAGGATCTTCATGACCGGCTCGGAGGTGCTGGAATAATAAATGGTCTGTGCGTCACGCCGGGTCTTCACCAGCTTCTGTGCGCGCAGCTTCGACAGGTGCTGGGAGAGTGCCGACTGGCTGAGGCCGACCTGCGTTGCAAGCACGCCGACGGCCACTTCGCCCTTCACCAGGCTGCACAGGATCAGCAATCTCTTGGGATTTGCCATAGCCGACAATAGAGCTGCCGCCACATTGGTGTGATCGGCCAAATCTGTGGTTTCCATATTGTTATCTTCCTAATGCGAAACGTACATCATGCTTGTTGGCACTGGCCGTCAGTCGGATTTTGACCGACGCCCAAAAACTAGCAATTGGGGTCGAAGATTGTATATACCTAAATTTAAGGTATCGAGTATGCTATTTTAGACATGTTTGAACAAATGTGATCGGCATCCCGAGCGAGGGTTTCGAATTCATACCGCAGCAGAAAATCGCCGGAAATCATATCGAAACCTGAGGGATCGATACCACAAATGCGCCAGGAAGCCGATTCCGGCGCTTTCAGCCTGGCAGCAAGGGCCTCGGCCACATCGGGGTGCCGTTCTACTAAATCTCGCACTGTTTCTGCCGCGCCGGCGGCAATCTCCTCATTGGCAGCCGACTGGATGATGAGGTCGTTCCCATTGAGCTGGTAGGCGCGGCCGAAGCCGCCATTGAGGCTGGCCTGCTCCGGCTTGAGGCGGAAGAAGAGGAAATCGGGAAAGTCGATATAAAGCTTTGCCTTGGTGTGGCGAGCGAGAAAACGCGTGCGCAGACGCTCGTGGAAGGCGTTGCCGCGCTCGACGGGTTCCGCCAGGCATTGGGTCGTCAGGCGAGGGTGGGCAAGCGGATCGCCCTTGCCGGCCTCGCCGGCCAGGAGCGAGGCGCGCGCGTCATGGCCGAGCGCTTTGGTATGGGCCGAGAGTTTCGAAACGAGAATGACGGGGGTGCCGTCAATATCGGTCGCGACGAGCACGCGGCTGGCGAAGGGAAAGCCGGTCTCGGGGTCGAGAACGGCAATCGCCGCGTGCCGCGCGGAGCGCAGAAGCACGCGGGCGAGTTTGCGGGCGTCGTCGTCGGTTTCGCGTATGGGCGAGGGCTGATCTTTCATATCCGCTTTGTGGCAAAGCGGATTGAAAACATCAAGCGTCCTGCTTGCGGCGATGGCGGGTAAGGCCGGCGACGATATCCTGGGCCGAGATGGTACCGACGATCGTGCCGTTCTCGACGATGCCGATGCTGCCCGGCTGGCGGGCAAGGGCATCGAGGATATCGACGAGCGGGGTCTCGGCGCGGGCCGTGGCGCTGACACTCATGCCGGCGGCTGTCTGACCGAGTCCGGACTGCATCACGTCGGCCGCCGTCAGCATGCTGATCGGATTGAGATGCTGCACGAAATCGGCGACATACTGGTCGGCGGGGTTCTTGACGATGTCGTGCGGCGTTCCGCACTGGATGATGCGGCCGCCCTCCATGATGGCGATGCGGTTGCCGATGCGGAAGGCCTCGTCGAGATCATGGCTGACGAACAGGATGGTCTTCTTCAGCCGCCGCTGGAACTCCAGAAGTTCGTCCTGCAGGCGGGTGCGGATCAACGGATCGAGCGCCGAGAACGGTTCGTCCATCAGCAGGATCGGGGCGCCGGTGGCAAAGGCACGGGCCAGTCCAACGCGCTGCTGCATGCCGCCCGAGAGCTCGTTGACCTTGCGGTCGGCCCATTTCGCCAGGTTGACAAGTTCGAGCTGCTCGCCGACGCGCTGTTTGCGTTCGGCCTCCGGCATGCCGGCGAGTTCGAGGCCGAAGCCGACATTCTCGGCGACCGTGCGCCAGGGCAGAAGAGCGAATTGCTGGAACACCATGGAGACGGTGTGGGTGCGCAGCTCCCGCAGGGCCTTGGCATTGCATTTGTAGGGATTGACGGAGCCGGTGGCCGTGGAGACCGCGACATCGCCGCGCACCACCGGGGCGAGCCCGTTGACGGCGCGCAGCAGCGTCGACTTGCCCGAGCCGGAAAGGCCCATCAGCACCAGAATCTCGCCTTCCTCGATCGTCAGCGAGGCATTGGCGACGCCGAGCACGAGGCCGGTAGCAGCGCCGATTTCGTCACGTGTCTTGCCCTGATCGGCCATGGCAAGCGCTGTTTCCGGCCGGTCGCCGAAGATGATGCTGACATCCTTGAAGTTTACCGCGGTCATGCTCCGTCTCCTTCACCTGCCGCGCGGAACATGCGGTCGAGAATAATGGCCAGGATGACAATGCAGAGACCGGCTTCGAAGCCTTTCGCAACATTGACGGTGTTCAGCGCCCGCACGACAGGCACGCCGAGACCATCGGCGCCGACGAGGGCGGCGATGACCACCATCGACAAGGACAGCATGATGGTTTGGGTGAGGCCCGCCATGATCTGCGGCGCGGCGAAGGGAAGTTCTACCTTGCGCAGCACCTGCATCGGCCGCGCGCCGAAGGCGACGGCGGCTTCCACAAGCGAAGGCGGCGTCGAGATGATGCCGAGGCGCGTCAGCCGGATCAGGGGCGGGGATTGCGAAGATGACGGTGGCGATTAGCCCCGGCACCATGCCGAGGCCGAACAGGATGAGCGCCGGAATGAGATAGACGAATGTCGGAATGGTCTGCATGAGATCGAGCGCTGGGCGCATGGCGGCATAAATCCAGGCGCGGCGGGCGGCTGCAATCCCGAGCGGAATGCCGATCACCATGCTGACGAAAGTGGAGGCCAGCACAAGAGCGAGCGTCTCCGTCGTTTCCTTCCAGTAGCCCTGGTTCATGATCAGCAACAGACCAAGACAGGTGAAGAGGGTCACCGCAATCGATCGGCGCAGCCAGAAGGCGATGGCGGCGATGACGGCGATGACGATCAGCGGGTGAGGCTTCTGCAACACGAAAAGCAGCCCGTCGATAACGTGCGACAGCACGGAGGCGAGTTGGTCGAAGAACCATGCGCCGTTCGAGGTGAGCCAGTCCACAAAGGATTTTGCCCAGGGGCCGATGGGAATCTTAAAGTCGGTGATCCAATTCAAGAGCGCGCGCCTATCCAGAAAAAATCAACAATGGACAAAATGAAACGGGGCGGCTCGCCGCCCCGTTCATAACATCAAAGGCCGAGACCGGTCTTGGCGGCCGCCAATGCGTCGCCCTTGCCGTCGCGGGTCTTGACCCCTGCGAGCCAAGGCTCGAGCGCAGAAGGGTTCGCCTTCAGCCATTCGGAAGCGGCAGCTTCCGGCTCCTTGCCGTCATCGAGGATCTTGCCCATGATCTGGTTCTCCATGTCGAGGGAGAACTTCAGGTTCTTCAGCATCGTGCCGACATTCGGGCATTCATCGAGATAACCGGCGCGGACATTGGTATAGACCTTGGCACCGCCGAAGTCGGGACCGAAGACGTCGTCACCGCCGGTGAGGTAGGTCAGCTTGAAGTTGGTGTTCATCGGATGGGGCTCCCATCCGAGGAAGACGACGGGCTTGCCTGCTTTCTCTGCACGGGCGACCTGAGCGAGCATGCCCTGTTCCGAGGATTCGACGACTTCCATCTCCTTCATGCCGAAGGTGTTCTTTTCGATCAGGTCCATGACCAGACGGTTGCCGTCATTGCCGGGCTCGATGCCATAGATCTTGCCGTCGAGATCGTCCTTGTGGGCGGCGATGTCCTTGAAGTCCTTGATGCCGAGTTCGGCGCCCTTGGCGTTGGTGGCGAGTGTGTACTTGGCGCCGACGAGGTT
The DNA here is from genome assembly GCF_022354505.1 of Rhizobium sp. C104. NCBI lineage: Bacteria > Pseudomonadati > Pseudomonadota > Alphaproteobacteria > Hyphomicrobiales > Rhizobiaceae > Rhizobium > Rhizobium sp. C104. The sequence goes on from NZ_CP092348.1 coordinate 349,228, forward strand.
GGGGCCGAAGGATTCGACTGACTTGTCATCGAGATAAGGGCGGACGTCCTTTTCCTGCGTCGGCATCCAGTTGCCGAGGAAGATGTCGATGTCCTTGTTCTTCAGCGAGGTGTAGGTGACCGGCACCGAGAGAACCTTGACGTCGGTCTGATAGCCGATGCTCTTCAGGACGACGGCTGCGGTGGCGGTGGTGGCGGTAATATCCGTCCAGCCGACATCCGAGAAGTGGACCGTGGAGCAGCTGTCAGGATCGGCGGCGAAGGCGGCGGTCGCAACGGAGAGGGCGGCGACGGCAGTTGCAGTAACCAGTTTGAACGTGCTTGTTGTTTTCATTTTAGACTCCCAGTCTTTAAGTTCCCAAGCCAACCACCAATAGCCGAGTTTGACAAGCGACCTCAGTGCGTTTGCGTCGTATCGACCCATGCGATTGCGACGTCGGCGGATTTTTCGCGGCACCTGGTTTTCAGGCGGCTCGGCGATTTTCGGGCTGGGATTCCTGTGATTATCGCCGCCAGGGGGCTTTTCTTTGCCATTATGAGCTTCAATAAACCGATCAAGGAGAGATCGGATGGCAAAACTCTATTTCAACTACTCGACGATGAACGCCGGCAAGTCGACGATGCTGCTGCAGGCCTCCTATAATTACCAGGAGCGCGGCATGCGCACGGTGCAGCTGATCGCCGCCTTCGACGAGCGCACCGGCCGGGGCGTCATCGGCTCGCGGATCGGGCTGGAGGCAAGCGCCATCCCCTTCGAGCCGCATGAGGACCTGTTCCGGCTGATCGCGACGCTGAGCGGAGAGGGGGCGCCGATTGCCTGTGTTTTCGTCGACGAGGCGCATTTCATGACGCCCGTCCATGTCTGGCAGCTTGCCCGCGTCGTCGACAGGCTCGGCATTCCTGTGATGGTCTATGGGCTCCGAACCGATTTCCAGGGCAAATTGTTTCCGGCCTCGCAGGAACTATTGGCGATCGCCGACGAAATGCGTGAGGTGCGGACGATCTGCCATTGCGGGCGCAAGGCGACGATGGTGGTGCGGCTCGACGCGGAGGGGAAAGTGCTGCACGAAGGCGCGCAGATCGATGTCGGCGGCAATGAGAAATATGTCTCGCTCTGCCGCAGGCATTGGGATGAAGCGATGAACGGGGCCTGGATTGCCGAGCCGGTCTGAAGACGCGGCTGCCGCCTGTTTCTTTGGCGCCGCAAGCGACCTGCTTTCCATTTTACGCAATTCCGGGCGGAAAACCGCTTCACACTTTTCGGCATCATGCTCTAGCTTGGGCGATATGAGATTCCCTGGAGACGCCTGTGCGCAAACCTCCGCCATTCCAAAGCCAATACGAAGCTGCCGGCAGCCTTGCCGAGAGGGTTGCGGTCGACGGAGCCTATTGTGTGGGCGCGATCAGCGCGTTTAGCGGCGATGAAGCACGGTCGGCCGACGAGGTTTTCCTCGAGCAGAACGCTCGGTTCCAGGCGCATATCGCCGATGCTGAAGCACTCGACGCGCTGCAGGCCGAGCTGGTCTTTTCCCTCGACCGGCTGACGGCCGAGGTTTCCGCCGATCTCGACAGCTTTCGGGGGCTGACGCTGCGCGAGAAGATGGCCGGCTGGACGTCGCGCCAGCGGATGTGGCGCATGTACACCGAACGCGTGCGCGAGGCTCCGGTCATCGAACGACTGCTCGAGCTTCTGACGAAATCGGATGCGCTCGCCAGGCTGATCGCCGGCCAGCGCGCTGCGATCATAGGGCGGCATAGGGTCGCCGAACGCGGTCTCGTCGACATCGTCGAGCAACGGCGCCGGCTGGTCGATTCCATCGATATCGCCCGTCTCAAGATGAAGGAGCTCAACGCCAAGGCGCTAACGACGCAGGGCCGTATCGGCGTCTACGGCAACAGGGCGCATTGGGAGCAGATGGAGGCGGAGCGGCGGGCGCTGAAGGCGGAGGCCGAGCAGATTTCCGCCGGAGAGCACGAGATGCGCGACGACAGCCAGCGGCGCGAACGGTTCATCGGTCTGTTCCAGAGCTTTGTGGATTCGCTGAACGGCCGGATCGCCGCCTGCAACGTGCTGCTGCGCAAATTGATGATCGACGTCGAGGAGCGGTTGATCATCTACCAGGCGCAGGTCGATACCGACAGGCCGGGCATGAAGATGCGGATCAAGCCGGAACTCTTTCCCGATATCGCCGCGCCGATCGGGCTGTTCGAGAAGGGCATGCTGGTCGCCCAGGATCTGGAGCGGCGCAAGAGCCGCGCCGATCTGGAATTCGCCGGCAGGTTTCCCGCCTATGCCGAACCGCTGCCGGAGACATCGGGAGCGCCTCTGATCGACACGGTACGCAGGTCCTTCCGTTTCAGCCTGCCTTTCCTGCGTTCCTGACCCGCGAGGCCGTTCGCGCCGCTGTCGCGATGCATTCATCCGAAAAATCGAGGGCTCGTGTTGTGCTCGGCCCGTCGAGCGCATATGTGGGGATGGCAATGTCCCGCTGCAGAATTCCTTAAATCGGAATCGATTTAAGGAATTCTGCAGTAATTGAAAGTGTTACAGCGTCCTTAGCGCGTCTGAAAAGACGCGCGGCGCTGTGGCGTTTGCCTCGCCTGACAGGAGACGACGATGCTTGATCGGATAGCCGGTTTTTTCAGGCTGATCGGCCAGACGATCGGTCGCTGGGCCCGCCTGTTTTCCGCCTGGGCCTTCTGGCCCTTTCTTGCCGCGCATGGCTGGTATCAGCGCCGGAGCTGGATGATCCGGCTGCCGGTCATCGCGCTCGTGGCGCTCTTCGTCGTGCTCTACGGCTATTTCTTCTGGCAGACGCAGGTCTGGTCGAATTTCAACACCGCCTTCGTCGACCAATACCGGCTTTCCGAGCGCAAGGTTGCCGCGGGACAGGACGTGCCGGTCGCGGAGGGAAGCAACAGCTCAGCCGCCAAGACCTGCCAGCGTTCCGCCATCGTTGACGTCACGGCCGACCTGACCGACTTCAACGTCAATCAGAACGCATGGATCTCCTCGATGCTGCTCTATAAAATGGGCTTTTTCGGCATCGACTGGGATCACACGCCTTTCCTTGATAATAAGGCGTCGTTCCAGCGCGGCATCAATCAGGCGGTCCGCCGGACGTCGGCGGAGCTTGTCGATACGCTGGGGCGGGTGCGCGGCACGTCGGGCATCAACAACGATCTGCAGAGCGCCCGCGGTAACTTGCAGTTCGACGAATACAGCTGGTATTTCGGGCTCAATCCCTTCGGGCCGAAGACGCCGACGCCCTCTTACTACCGCTCGGCGATCGGCAGCCTGCGCAAGTTCAACACCGATCTTTCCGCCTGCAGCGTCATTTTCGACGGCCGCGCCGACAACCTCATGCAGTTCATCGACCGCATCGCCAACGATCTCGGCGGTACGTCCGACATGCTCGCCGAACGTTCGGAAAATCACAACCGCGGTTGGTTCGATACGCGCGCCGACGACCGGTTCTGGTTTGCCTATGGCCAGCTCTACGCCTACTACGCCATCCTTGCCGCCGCGCAGGCGGATTTCTCGCAGGTGGTGCAGGAGCGCAATCTCGGAGCGGTGTGGGGCAGCACGATGCGGCAGTTCCAGGCAGCGCTGCGCATTCAGCCGGCGATCATCTCGAACGGGCGCGAAGACGGCTGGATCATGCCGAGCCATCTCGCCACCATGGGTTTCTATATTCTGAGGGTGCGCTCGAACCTCGTCGAGATCCGCTCGGTGCTCGACCGCTAAATTTTCGCGGGGCAGCGCGGTCTCGTATCGTCCTCGAAGCCGACGACGCGCAGCCTCTCGACGAACTCATAGGTGACGCCGACGATGCCGCCCCCGCTTTGACCGTCCCGGAAGCGGCCGACGCTGCGCACCAGCTTGTGGCCGCCAAGCCGATTGCAGACGCGGTATACGAAATGGAACCCGACGCCGTGAAGGCTCGCTTCTTCGAAGGTCTGGGCGATCAGGCTGCGGTCGTCCTCATGGATGCGCGACATCGAGCTCGGCCAGATTGACGGGGCCGTCGCTGTAGGGGAGGTCGAAAATCGCGTGCACGTCCTCGCTTGCAAAGAAATGTCCCGCCTCGATGTCGATGCGCCAGAAGCCGAAAAGGCGATAGGCAGCAAGCATCTGGACGATTTCCGCATCAGTGATGCCGATGTGGGCGCGGGATTGCTCAGTCTTGTCGCTGACGGGCTGTTCGAAGCGAAGAGACACGTTTCCCCCAGATCACGGGTCCCCAGATCACGGGACGACATCCAGAACTCTCTTCCGATACCTCAGTTGATCAGCTTCAATCGAATTGCCTTAGCGACCAACTGGGTGCGGTTGACGCAATCGAGTTTTTTGATCGCGTTGGTCATGTAGGCGTTCACCGTATGATCCGAGAGCGCCAGGATCTGGCCGATTTCGATCGAGGTCTTGCCCTGGGCAGTCCAGCGCACAACTTCCAGTTCTCTGGTCGACAGCGCGTTATGCGCGCATTCCTCATTCCGCTTGACTGCATTATATGCATCGAGCGCATGCAGAATGATCATTGCCAGCTCGTTGACCTCGCTCTGGCCGAGTGCGGCGCGCTCGCCACAGAACCAGAAGACCAGGCGCTGGCCATTGGCAGCAATGGTCGGCATGGCAACGCCCGCCGGTATGGCATGGCGCAGCATCAGGGCGCGCAGTTCGGCGGGGAAGGCTTGACCATTGGCGGCGTCGTTTAGATGCCATGCCGGGGGGACGGCGGATTCCCTCAGCCGTAAGCCGAAAGGACAACCGCGCATCATGTGGGCGCGGTCGAACTCCTTGATATAGGCGGCCGGAAGCGAGCTCTCGATCAGCAGGGGTTTCAGCAGGAGGTCTTCCGGGAGGGCGCGTGCATCAGGGTCGCATGCGACAGTCCGAAGGCGGCGGAGACCCTGCCGAGCGCTTGCGCAAACAGGCTGCGCGTCCGTGCAGTGGCAAGCTCTGCCGAAAGCGATGATTGTCTTTCAGAGGTAGTCATATAAGACATCTGTACGCCCCCGGCTGACCTAATGTTAACGCTATCAAACACAGAAAGCCGGCGGGATGCTAGTCCCAATTGACTTAGCGCAAGCTGATTTACTCGAATTGTGTAAAATTATTGAGGGGCGATCGCGCTTTAGTTGAGTTTTGACTTGCAGATATACCGTTACGGTATCTTCGATCTCCTTCACGCCGCATAGCCATGGGTCTTGCGCAGTGATGCACTGAGAGAATCACTTGGGGGAGGCGGCGGCAACAGGTGCTGAAATCCGGCTTGCTGGCGATCAAGGCAATTGCTAAGCATCTTGCCATGTATAATTGAGGCAATTTAATCGTGCGCTCTGCGATTTCTTTTTTCGTGCAGTCCCTGCTTTCCCCGATACTACTTGTTTTATTATTTTTGACCCTGCCGATCGGAGACTGCAACCTCGCAGGCTGCCGGAGAGAAGAAGCAGGCAGGGCAGCCGCCAATGCGCTTCATCCTCGTGCACCATCCCCTCTGCACGGAAGACTGCCCGGGATGGGTGTCGGCAGAGGGTCGCATAACTTCTGATACACCGGCCCAACTCCGAAAAATGCTGAAGAAGGTCGGCGGCCGGAAACTGCCGATCGTGTTCCGGTCCGAGGGCGGTGATGTCGAGGCCGCTTATGCGATGGGCCGGATAATCCGCAAAGCCGGTCTTGAGACGGCGGTCGGTGGCGCACGGCTGAAGGATTGCCCGGCCGACGATCTGCGTTGCGATGCCGCTATCACAAAGCATGGGACCGCGCTTGGCTACGCCTATTCGGAAGGTGCATATTGTTTTTCCGCCTGTCCGCTTGTATTGGCCGGCGGTACGTCGCGTGTCGCGTCGCAATGGGCTTTGATCGGCGTTCACCAGATCACGACAGTTTATAACAAGGTGCGTGTCTCCTACCGCATCGAATACAAGATCGTGAACGGCAAGAAGAAGGAAATCTCCCGCAAGGAGGTTGGACGCAAATCAGCAGGGCAGAGCAGTTCCACCAAGCTCGGCAAGAAGGCCGGTGCTGCGTTGACAGCCTATTTGAAGGAAATGGGCGTCAGCCAGGATGTGATCGGCCTGATGATGAGCGCCACGCCTGAGAATATCAACATCGTACTGCCCGCGGAGGCACTTCGGACGGGTCTCATCACCGATATGCTCTCCTACAATGAGTGGCCCGGCATGCCGCTCTGCGCGAGGGATGCAGCGGCCGAGGCAGTCTGTCACGGCCACCCGGTCGCCCAAGCGCCCGTGGTGGCTGCGACACCTGTATCCAAGGCGCCGGCGCAGGATGTGGCCGCGGTCACAAGCGAGACTACACCGGAAAACCGGCCGATGGATTTTCTGCTGATGTACAACGGCAATTGCCAGGACGAGTGCACCCAATGGATTTCTGCCGAAGGAGAGATTACGCCGGAGACACCGGCTCGGCTGCAGGCGATCTTGGAAACGCTTGGTGAACGAAAGCTGCCGGTCGTCCTGCAATCCTATGGCGGAGACATGGACGCGGCTTTTGCGATGGGGCGTGCAATCCGGGCTGCTGGTCTAGAGACTTCGATTGGCAGAACGCGGTTGCCCCACTGCCCGACGCTGGACCCGCGTTGCAAGGCGAGCATGGTCAAAAGCGGACCGACTGGAGGCGAGGTCTCTGCAGGCGGTGCATACTGCCTTTCGAGCTGTACTCTTGTCCTGATGAGCGGAATGCCGCGGCTTGTCGGATATTCCGATATCGGCCTCGTCCGGCCCACGACAGCTGAATATACGAAATTCTTCGCCTATTTCGACGAGATGGGCGTCGGTCCCCAGACATATGAGACGATGATGTTCGCGACGTCGATCGAGCGAGACAAGATACTGCGTTCGCAGGCATTCGATCTCGGCATCATCAATGGTATCATTCCTTACGGTGAAGAGCCCGGCCTGCATTTCTGTGGGCCAGACGCGAAGGAAAGTCTCCGATGCCCCGGAAATCAGAAGGCCGGGATCGTTCCTGCCACAGCGTTGGCAAATTGATATCGGACTGCGGAAGAACATTTCCTGATGGCCCATCGCTGTTGCCCGTGGGCGACTGCTTGTTGCCGGTCTGAAATTGTTTTTCTTCCGCCGGCTACTCCTTATCCTTCAAATCATTCTTCGACGTCACGCTCATCAGCTTCTCCAGGAAGCCGAGCATGACGGCGGAGGCGACGAAGGCGAGGTGCATGAGCGTCAGCCACATGATCTTGCCGTCGGCGTATTTGTCGGCGTTGAGGAAGACCTGCAGCAGGTGGATGGAGGAGATGGCGACGATCGAGGAGGCGACCTTGATCTTCAGGCTGCCTGAATCAAGCTTGCCGAGAAAGGAGACTTCGTTGTCGGCTTCGCTCGCTTCATCGAAGCGGCTGACGAAATTTTCATAGCCCGAAATCATCACCATGACGATCAGGCTCGCGACGAGAGCCGCATCGATCAGGCTGAGCATGGCAAGGATCATCTCCGCCTCGTCGAGGGCGAAGACGCCGGAAGCGATCTTCAGCAGCTTGTAGCCGAAGGAAACGGCATAGACGGCGAGTGCCGCAACCAGGCCGATATAGAAGGCGACGAGGATCCAGCGGCTCGACAGGATGATGCGCTCGATGATCAGTTCCAGTGCTTTCATGTCTTCACCCTATAAAACCGCGATCGTTGACCGCCACATAAACATCCGGCGTGGCCGCCGCAAGGCGCAGTGCTATTCACACCTCGCCGATATTTCGCTATCCCGATGAGAGGGAAAACGCCTCCGCGCCCCGCGGTAGGCCGGGACGGGGAACATCCATGCCATCAATCAAATCCGATATCGAAATCGCGCGCGCTGCGGCCAAGAAGCCGATCTTCGAAATCGGCGCGAAGCTCGGCATTCCGGTCGGGCAGCTCGTCCCCTACGGTCACGACAAGGCAAAGGTCAGCGCCGAATTCATCGCCGGGCAAGCGGACAAGAAGGACGGCAAGCTGATCCTCGTCACCGCGATCAATCCGACGCCGGCGGGCGAGGGCAAGACGACGACGACCGTGGGTCTCGGCGACGGGCTGAACCGGATCGGCAAGAAGGCCATCGTCTGCATCCGCGAGGCTTCGCTCGGCCCCTGCTTTGGTGTCAAGGGCGGCGCGGCCGGCGGCGGTTATGCCCAGGTCGTGCCGATGGAAGACATCAACCTGCATTTTACCGGCGATTTCCACGCGATCACCTCGGCGCACAATCTGCTGGCGGCGATGGTCGATAATCACATCTACTGGGGCAACGAGGAAAATATCGACATCCGCCGCATCACCTGGCGGCGGGTGATGGATATGAACGACCGAGCGCTCAGGAGCATGGTCTCCTCGCTCGGCGGTGTCGCCAACGGCTTCCCGCGTCAGGGCGGGTTCGACATCACCGTCGCCTCCGAGGTGATGGCCATCCTCTGCCTCGCCACCGACCTCAAGGATCTGGAACGGCGTCTCGGCGACATCATCATCGGCTACCGCTTCGACAGGACGCCGGTGCATGCGCGCGATCTCAAGGCAGATGGCGCCATGGCGGTGCTGCTGAAGGATGCGATGCAGCCGAACCTCGTGCAGACGCTGGAGAACAATCCGGCCTTCGTGCATGGCGGGCCGTTTGCCAACATAGCCCATGGCTGCAATTCGGTGACGGCGACGAAGACGGCGCTGAAGCTCGGCGACTATGTGGTGACGGAAGCGGGCTTCGGGGCCGATCTCGGCGCCGAGAAATTTTTCGACATCAAATGCCGTAAGGCCGGGTTGAAGCCGGATGCGGCGGTCATCGTCGCAACCGTGAGGGCGCTGAAGATGAATGGCGGGGTGAAGAAGGAGGAGCTCGGCACCGAGGATGTCGCGGCGCTGAAAAAGGGCTGCGCCAATCTTGGCCGCCACGTCGCCAATGTCCGCCGGTTCGGTGTGCCGGTGGTCGTGGCGATCAACCATTTCATCTCCGATACCGACGCCGAAATCGCGGCAGTGAAGGAATTTGTTTCGAGGCTCGGCGCCGAGGCGATCCTTTGCCGCCACTGGGCGCTGGGTTCGGCCGGCATCGAGGAACTGGCGCACAAGGTGGTGGAGCTCGCGGAATCCGGCCAGGCGAAATTCCAGCCGCTCTATGGCGACGATGTTTCGCTGTTCGAGAAAATCGAGATCGTCGCGTCGAAGATCTACCATGCCGGCGAGGTGACGGCCGACAAGGCGGTGCGCGACCAGTTGCAGATATGGGAGGAGCAGGGTTACGGCAAGCTGCCGGTCTGCATGGCCAAGACGCAATATTCCTTCTCCACCGATCCGAGCCTGCGCGGCGCGCCGGAAGGCCACATCGTTACCGTGCGCGAGGTGCGGCTTTCAGCGGAGCTGGCTTCGTCGTCGCCATTACCGGCGAGATCATGACCATGCCCGGGCTGCCGAAGTCACCGTCGGCGGAACGGATTTTCCTGAATGAGCAGGGTTATATCGAGGGGTTGTTCTGATCCAGGGATGGCTTTCCAGCGCTCGAGCAGACAACGCTCGCGACGCTTTTCAAAGTCTGGGTCGATGAACAGCCAGATGAAAAGGCTTTGCAGCGCGCCGAGGAACAGCATTCCTATGGCAGGAAGCCAATGCAATCGACCCGTAAAAGTGAAGCCGACGGCGACGATCAGGAGAACCGAAATGATACTCGCTATGATTTTCATTGGCCGCTGACCCCATTTCCCAAGTCGCAGCTTCCATTTGGTTATTTCGCTGCACGATTCAAGCGAGGATCGCGGCCATTGAATGATCAGTGGCAGTAGCGATAGCCGCCTTTCCTTTCGATCACGTCGAGGTGGAAATGGGTTTCGTGGGCGGCGTCGCTTTCGGGGTCGAGGACGGTGGTAAAATAGAGGCAGCCGGCGGCGCTGACGGTGCGTTGGAACGCGCCGGTCAGCGTCGCGTCCTCGCGGCGGGAGCGGACGGCGACATCTTCGCCTTTCTCGAAATGGAAGCTGGCAATGTCGATGGCATTGCCACGGGCATGTTCGGAGATCTTGCCCGTGCCAGCGCTGTTGCGCAGGCGGCACATATAGGAGGTTGCCTGGTTGACTGTCGTGAGGCGGCCCTGCTCCGGCAGAGCGGCAGAGGCTGCCGGAATAACACTCTCTTTCATCCAGCGGGCAAGGGCGAGTGCGGCCGGGCAGCGGACCGTCGCCTCCGGCTTCAGCGTGATGCCGGGCAGGGCTTCGGAAACGATGATCGGCTTGTCGATACCGCAGCCGTTGCCGTCGTCGATGCGTGGGACATCCCTGAAGGCGACGCCCAAGGCCTTAAGCGCAGCGGTGCATTCGGCGTGCTTGGCATCGCTTTCCGGTTCGATCGTCAGATGCTGCTCTTCGAGCGTCTGCTCGGCGGGCGGCTTGTTGTCTTCCTCCGGCGTTTGCGGGCCTTGGCCCGGCGGGAGCGGCGGGCCCTGCATTGGTTCCGCCGGTTCGGGTTTTGCCGATTCGGGTTTTTTCGGTTCGGTGGGCGCCGCCGCCGGCTGGTCTGGTGCAGGGGTCTCCGGTTCCTTCACATCAGGTTTTGGCTGAGGTGCCGGCACATCATTCGGTGCCGGCGGTTCAGCCTTATCAGGGAGTGGAGTAGGGCTGGTCGAACCGGCAGCATCCGGTCGGGGCTGGGGTAGGGGACCGTGCGGGGGCAGGCGGGCACCGGCAAGAAAGGTGGCTGCGGCGAGAAGGATCGCCAGTATCGAAAGTTTTCTCAACGCATCCGTTTCCGTCATGTCGATTGCGTAGGGGTAACGCATTATGGCGATTTTCGTTGCAATTGCGCAACGTCAGGAAACATCGTTAAAACTTGATCAATTTATTCAACATATTTTGCCGGTTTATGTTGACAGAACTTATCATGTTTTTTATGCGGCAAAAAGAGGGCGGAATTCTGCATCGCCTTCATCCGCAAAAGCCCAGCCAGCCCCTCGAGCGTTCGACGCGCCACGACCAGCCAGCCCGGTAATCATCATTTAGAGGGTAGGTTATGATCGTCCGGTATTGGCGCTCGGTGCTATTGGTCTGCACGGCAGCCGCATATGTTCTTCCAGTTTCGCAGTCTTTCGCGCAAAGCGCCGCGGCAACCACGCCGCAAGCGACGACGGATGACAGCACCGTCCTGCAGAAGATCGTCGTCAAAGGCAAACGCGTGGCGCCGGGCAGCGTCGCCGACACGCCGCTTGCAACGGAGATCACCGACAAGCAACTCGACGAGAAACAGGTCACCAATCTCGAAGACCTCGGACGCAGGGTCGATCCCGGCGTGAACTTCTCCCGCGGCGATGCCGGCGTCAATCTGCGCGGCCTCTCCGGCGCACGCATCCTGACCGTGGTGGATGGCATTCCAATCCCCTATCTCTCGAACAGCGCACGCCAGGGTGCATTTGCGCCGGCCAACGCCAACGGCGGCGGTGACACGTTCGATTTCAACTCTCTGTCGTCGCTCGATATCGTGCGCGGCGCGGATTCCAGCAAGGGCGGCTCGGGCATGCTCGGTGGTGCGATCGTCGTCAACACGCTGGAGCCGGAGGATATCATTCCGGAAGGCCGTGACTGGGGTGCGATCGTCAAGTCTACCTATGACAGCGAAGATAGCAGCCTTTCCGGCTCGGCGGCCGCGGCGAAGAAGATCGGCGGCACGTCAATCCTGTTTCAGGGCGGCTACCGCAAGGGCCATGAGCGGGCGAACATGGGCAACACCGACGTCTATGGCCGGTATCGCACCGAGGCCGATCCCGCCGATTTCGACCAGCACAACCTGCTCTTCAATCTCCGCCAGGACCTGGAAGGCGGTCATCGCATCGGCCTGACGGCGGAACGGTTCCGCCGGGATCTCCAGACAGACCTGAGAGATCTGCAGGGAACCGGACGCACCTACATGATCGACAACTATGACGGCCGCGAACTGCGCGACCGCGATCGTGTATCGCTCGACTATGACTATGAAGCACAGTCCTCGGATGCATTCTTCACCAGCGCACGGGCCGTCCTTTACTGGCAGGATCTGAAAAGGAGTCGGGCAGCAAGGGACGCACAGCGGCCAATGTCGCCTACGGCCGCAACAACGAGATCGAAAATAAGACCTGGGGCTTCCACGGCACGGTCACCAAAGATTTCGAATATTCGAACGTCCGCCATTCGGTAAAGGCAACGCTCGACGCGACGACGTCGGCCTGGAGCCAGTACAGCTCCGCGCTTTGCCCGACGCCGACCACGTGCCCCTCGCTCAACAACCAGTCGGAAGTGCCGGATGTTGACAGCAAGACGATGGGCCTGTCGATCGAGGACAAAATCGAGTTCGGCGATACGAATTTTGCGCTGACGCCGGGCATTCGTTTCGACTGGTTCAGCTATGATCCGTCGACGGGTGGCGGTTTCGCCAGCAACCCCGCGCTTGCAAAATTCGGTGCGCTGTCCGATCGCAGCGATCAGCATGCTTCGCCGAAGGTGCTTGCCACCTACGAGCTGACACCCGATGTGCAACTCTACACCCAGTTGTCGTCGGCCTTCCGCGCCCCGACTGTCGACGAACTCTATAGCCGCTTCTACAATGCGGGCGGCAATTATGCCCAGCTCGGCAATCCCGACCTGAAGCCCGAGACCGGCTACGGTGTCGAAATGGGCGCCAATTTCGACACAGGCGATTTCAACGGTCGTCTGGCGCTCTTCCACAACCGGTACCACAACTTCATTGAAACGGTGACGAGCGTCAACGCCTCCACCGGTATCACCGAGTTCAACTATACCAACATCAGCAGTGTGACGATCTCGGGTGTCGAAGCGAGCGCCGACAAGACGTTCAATAACGGCATCAACCTGCACGCCGCACTTGCCTATGCTTACGGCAGGAACGAGGAAACCGCCCAGCGCCTGCGCTCGGTGGCGCCCTTCAAGGCGATCGTCGGCGGTGGCTGGAGCAACGAGACTTTCGGCTTCGACCTTTCCTCGACGCTTGCGGCGGGCATGCTCACCGATCATCTCAAGACTGTCGGCTCGACCGCCGATACGACCTTCGATGCGCCCGGCTATGCAATCGTCGACCTGACCGGCTGGTGGACGCCGGAACAGGTGCCGGGCCTGCGCGTTCAAGCCGGCGTCTACAACATCTTCGACCAGGAATATTTCAATGCGCTCGCCGTGCGGGACGTCAATCTTGTCTCGACGGCATCGCAGCCGCGCGATTGGTATTCCGAGCCTGGCCGTACCTTCAAGGTCTCGCTCACCAAGACCTTCTGATTGTCGATACGCCTTCGAGGCTGGGGAGAGGGCGGCTTTCGGGCCGCCTCTTTCATTCGCGCAATCGCCTCTTGCGCGGCGGCTGATCTCAGGCTAACAATTTTTCCATGATCAAGTCCTTGAACATTGCTGTTTGGTGGTGGGCTCGCTAAGGCGGCCTCGACCAATCGTGTCCAAAGACGACGACGAGTGAGCCGCCCGAAACTTCGAGGCGGCTTTTTTATTTATCGCCGCCTGTCGTCCGGGCCCCGATAACGGAGTGGAACAATGGTAACGATCCTGCGGGATGATGGTGCGGAAATCTACGAGACCAAGGGCGGGATATCGGTCACGCGGCAGCGGCGTGCGATCCCCTACGGCGACGCGGTCTCTTCCTATATCGACAAGCTCGATGAGCGCCGCGGTGCGGTGTTCTCGTCGAACTACGAATATCCGGGCCGTTATACGCGCTGGGATACCGCCGTCGTCGATCCGCCGCTCGGCATCTCCTCCTTCGGGCGCGATGTCTGGATCGAGGCCTATAACGAGCGCGGCGAGGTGCTTCTCGGCTTCGTGACCGAGCGGCTGAAGACGGTCTCCGACCTCGTGCTCGGCGCTTCCTCCGCCCGGCGCCTCGACCTTTCCGTCAAGACGCCGGACCGGGTGTTCACCGAGGAAGAGCGCTCGAAGATGCCGACGGTCTTCACCGTGCTGCGCGCCGTTACCGACCTCTTCTATTCGCACGCGGATGCGAGCCTCGGGCTCTACGGCGCCTTCGGCTACGACATCGCCTTCCAGTTCGACGCAATCGATCTGAAGTTGACGCGGCCCTCCGACCAGCGCGACATGGTGCTTTACCTGCCCGACGAGATCCTCGTCGTCGACAATTACGCCGCCAAGGCCTGGATCGACCGTTACGATTTCGAAAAGGGCGGCGTGACGACCGAGGGCAAGGCGCAGGATATTGCGCCGGAGCCTTTCAAGCACACGGATGCCATTCCGCCGAAGAGCGATCACCGGCCGGGCGAATATGCCGAGCTCGTCACCAAGGCGAAGGAAAGTTTCCGCAAGGGCGACCTCTTCGAAGTCGTGCCGGGGCAGAAATTCATGGAGCGCTGCGACAGCAAGCCTTCCGACATTTCCAGGCGGCTGAAGGCGATCAACCCGTCGCCCTATTCCTTCTTCATCAATCTCGGCAGCCAGGAATATCTGGTCGGCGCATCGCCCGAAATGTTCGTGCGCGTGTCCGGCCGCCGCATCGAGACCTGCCCGATTTCGGGCACGATCAAACGCGGCGACGATCCGATCGCCGACAGCGAGCAGATCCTGAAGCTTTTGAATTCCAAGAAGGACGAATCCGAGCTGACCATGTGCTCCGACGTCGATCGCAACGACAAGAGCCGCGTCTGCGAACCCGGCTCGGTCAAGGTGATTGGCCGCCGGCAGATCGAGATGTATTCGCGCCTGATCCATACGGTCGACCACATCGAAGGGCGGCTGCGCGACGATATGGATGCCTTCGACGGTTTCCTCAGCCACGCCTGGGCCGTCACCGTCACTGGCGCGCCGAAGCTCTGGGCGATGCGCTTCATCGAGAGCCATGAAAAGAGCCCGCGCGCATGGTATGGTGGGGCGATCGGCATGGTCGGCTTCAACGGCGATATGAATACCGGTTTGACGCTACGCACCGTGCGCATCAAGGACGGCATCGCCGAGGTGCGCGCCGGCGCGACGCTGCTCAACGATTCCATTCCAGAGGAAGAAGAAGCCGAAACAGAATTGAAGGCCTCCGCCATGCTTTCCGCCATCCGCGATGCCAAAACGGGCAATTCCGGCAAGATCCAGCGCGACGTCGCAAGCGTCGGCAAGGGTGTCAGCATCCTGTTGATCGATCATGAGGACAGCTTCGTTCACACGCTCGCCAATTATTTCCGCCAGACCGGGGCGACGGTTTCGACCGTGCGCACGCCGGTGCCGGACGAGATCTTCGACCGGCTGAATCCTGACCTCGTCGTGCTGTCGCCGGGACCCGGAACGCCCAAGGATTTCGACTGCAAGGCGACGATCAAGAAGGCGCGGGCGCGCAACCTGCCGATCTTCGGCGTCTGCCTCGGCCTGCAGGCGCTCGCCGAAGCCTATGGCGGGGAACTGCGCCATCTGGCCCTGCCGATGCACGGCAAGCCGTCGCGCATCCGCGTGCTGGAGCCGGGCATCGTCTTCTCCGGCCTGTCGAAGGAAGTGACGGTCGGCCGTTATCACTCGATCTTCGCCGATCCTTCGACGCTGCCGCGCGAGTTCATCATCACGGCGGAAAGCGAAGACGGTACGATCATGGGCATCGAACATGAGAAGGAGCCGATCGCCGCAGTGCAGTTCCATCCGGAATCGATCATGACGCTCGGCGGCGATGCCGGTATGCGGATGATCGAAAATGTCGTGGCGCATCTGGCCCGCAAGGCGAAGACGAAGGCTGCTTGATGGCTATCCGCCCCGCCCTTCCTTGTCACGGGAAGGGCGGGCGGCCATTCAGCGGTTGACTTTATCGTGCAAATCAGAACATTTCAGGAACGATTAACCGGGAATTATCGCCGTGGCCAATGCTGAAAAGTTCATCGTGCTCCCTTACCGCAAGAACCGCGGCAATCTTGTGCCCGGCGAAATGCGCCAGGCGTCGAACTCCGTCAGCGCTGAAAAGATCGCCTCGGCGATGGCTGAGCGGTTCGTCGGCGTGGCGGCCTATGCCGTGATCGTCGACGAAGAAACCGGCGACATGTCCTCACCGCGACTGCTCGCCCGATATGGCGAGATTGCTGATCTCAACGCCGCCTGAGTCGCCGTTTTCGCTGTGGAAACGTCGCTCTACCTGCCGGTCAAAACTTTCCTCGAAGCGGCCGGTTATGTCGTGAAGGGCGAGGTCGCCGGATGCGATCTCGTCGGCTTGAGCGAGGGCGAGCCGCCGGTCGTGGTGGTCTGCGAACTGAAACTTTCCTTCAACCTCGAACTGCTTCTCCAGGCAGTCGACCGCGCCGCCATCAGCGATGAAGTCTGGATCGCGGCCCGCGTTTCGGCCAAGGGGCGTGGGCGGGAGGCCGATAAACGTTACCGCGACCTCTGTCGACGGCTCGGCATCGGCATGCTCGGCGTCTCCGACGGCGGTGAGGTCAGCGTCATCGTCAGTTCCGTCTCGCCGATGCCGCGCACCAATCCGAAGCGGCGCACGCGCCTCGTCAAGGAGCATCAGCGCCGCCGCGGCGATCCTGCCGTTGGCGGCGGCTCGCGGGCGCCGATCATGACCGCCTACCGTCAGCAGGCGCTGCTTTGCGCTTCGGCACTCGATCGGGGAATCGTAAGGCCTCGAGATATGAAGGCGCTGACGTCAAAGGCCGGTCCGATCCTGCGCGACAACGTCTATGGATGGTTCGAGCGCCAGGAAAAGGGCGTCTACGCGCTGACGCCGGCAGGGCAGGCCGCTCTCCTGCGCTGGCCGCAGGCTGACCTTTCCTACCCGATCGGCTGAGTCGCGCCGCAAGGCAGCTTTCCGGCGAGGGGCGGCAACGCCTGTGAACGGAGTGGCATTCTCCTTTGACAAATCCATCATCATCGCCCATATCACCCTCAACTGGGCCGCCTGCGCGACATTCGCGTGGGCGGTTTTGCGTTTCAATGGCTTGGACCCTGCAATTCATTCGCAACCGCAGGAGGACGATATGAGTGACAACGGCGATCTTACGGTTAGGACGCTGGCGATGTGGGGCATTCCGCTGTCGCTCGGCGTCATGGGCCTGAAGATGGTGGCTTGGTGGGTCACCGGATCGGTGGCGCTGCTGTCGGACGGGCTCGAATCGACGGTCAACGTCGTTGCCGCCTTCATCGCCTTTTTCGTCATTCGCTATGCGCAGAAGCCGGCCGATCACGACCATCCCTTCGGCCATCACAAGGCGGAATATCTGTCGGCGGTCACCGAGGGCGTACTGATCGTGGTCGCCGCACTCCTGATCGTCAACGAGGCGATCGGCTACCTCGCCGAGCCCCGCATGCTCGATGCGCCGGTGCTCGGGCTTGCGATCAATTTCGCGGCCGGTGTCATCAATGCGGTCTGGGCGCGGCTGCTGATCCGGACCGGGCGCAAACATCGCTCGGCCGCACTTGCCGCGGACGGGCAGCATATCTTGTCGGATGTGGTGACCTCCGTCGGCGTGCTCGCCGGCCTGCTGCTGGCGCTGGCGACCGGTTATGCGATCTTCGATCCGGTGCTTGCCATTCTGGTTGCCGTCAACATCATCTACCAGGGCTGGAAGGTGATCTCGCAATCGATCGGAGGGCTGATGGACCAGGCCGTTGAGCCGCGCGAGGAGGAGGCGATCAAGCAGGCGATCGCCACCCATGCGTCAGGCTCGATCGGCGTACACGACCTGAAGACCAGGCGGGCCGGCGCCGTCACCTTCATCGATTTTCACATGGTGGTTCCCGGCACTATGTCGGTGCGGCAGGCGCATGATATATGCGACCGCCTTGAGGATGCCATCAGTGCGGTGCACGAGGGCGCCAAAATAGCCATTCACGTGGAGCCGGAGGGCGAAAAGGCCCATGGAATCCGCGTCAAAGTCGTCAAGGAGGCATGATGCCGAATACCGATGTTTCCAGCCTTTCGATGCTGGGCCAGCAAACCGAAACCGCACAATCGCCGGAGCAGGCAGTGCTTGAAAAAGTGCCGTCCAACCATGCCGGCACCGATTACGTCGTGCGCTTCACCGCGCCGGAATTCACTTCGCTCTGCCCGATGACCGGACAGCCGGATTTCGCCCATATCGTCATCGATTACATTCCGGGCGAATGGCTGGTGGAATCGAAGTCGCTGAAGCTCTTCCTGCATTCCTTCCGCAATCACGGCGCTTTCCACGAGGATTGCTCGATCTACATCGCCAAGCGCATCGTCGAGCTGCTTGATCCCAAGTGGCTGAGGATCGGCGCCTACTGGTATCCGCGCGGCGGCATTCCGATCGACGTCTTCTGGCAGACCGGCAAGCCGCCGGAAGGTGTGTGGCTGCCGGAGCAGGGCGTCGCCACCTATCGCGGACGTGGGTGAGCCGCGGTCGGGCGCAGCCCGAGCAATCGATCCAGTGAATCGATTGCAGCGGCGAACGCCCTGAGCCCAAGCGAAGGGCCGGGATACGGTGCGGCAATCGAATACCAATTGCCACCCATCCTTGTCGGTTGAACCTCAAACATCCGTAACGTCGTCACTAGACGAGTCATCGCTGTAATCGTCGCCGTCGTCATAATCGGCCTGCTGCACATTGTCGTTGTCGTTATTATCGGCCGCATTGTCGGACGCCTGGCCAGTGTCGTCATTGCCATAATAATTGTTGATGACGGTTTCCTCGGTAGGCGCGCTGGCATTGCCGAAAGGGTTGGCGCCGAAGGGCGAGCCCCAGCCGAGCGAGGACATGTGATTGCCGAAGATGCCGCTCAGCGAATTGGCAAGCAGCATGCCGCCGGCAACGCCGGCTGCCGTGCCGAGCGCGCCGCGCAGGAAGCTGCCGCCGGCGGACGGCGCATAGGCCTGCTGGCTCCAGGGGCCGGTTGGTTGTTGCTGCTGCGGCTGGCGGCCATCGCGGTCGCAGCCGCGGGAATCGTCGTAGGCGCGGGACTGCTGACCCCAGGGACCGTGATTGGAAGGGACGGGTGCCGGCTGCTGCGTCTGGGTGTTGCCGAAGATCGAGCTCAGGAAGCCGCCGCCCTGTTCGGCCTGGCGGTGCTCACTCGCGCCGGCTTCCAGCTGGCGGACATGCTCTTCGAGTTCCTTGATATGATTGGCGGCCGCTTCCAGTCCCTTTTCCTGAACGATGACGGCCTGGGCGAGATAATAGGTGGCGGAGGGCTGTTCGCGCGTTGCCTGGTCGATCAGGGCCTCGGCGTCGCGGTCGCGCGGCTGGGCCGCTGCTGTGCGCACACGGTCGAAGAGGGCGGTCAGCAATTGGCGTTCTTCGGGTGACATGTCTGCCTCCTGTTGGTCCGAAGCGCTCTCGTATCCGACCGGACGCGTAAAGCGCTCCATGGTTTTTCGGTGCAGCTATCGCTGCGTGAGGTTGAGGTAGGAACCGATTCAGGCTTTTCAAAGCCTTTCACCGTTACATTTCAGTAAGGCTTGCAGAACGGCCCGCGGCTTCTTAAGGATATCTCCATCGCTTCGGTGCCTTGTGTTTTTCCCACATTGTTTTAGGCATTGAGTCGCACTATGTGCGGGGAAGCCGAATTCATCTCCAAGAGGTTCGAATGAACGACGAAGACCAGGACGACAAGACGAAGGAACTGCCGCTCGGCAAGGAAACGGAGGCGAATCTTTTCAAGTCGCGTTCGATCTTCATCTACGGACCGATCAATCAGGAATTGGCGCAGAAGGTCTGCTCGCAGCTTGTGGCGCTTGCCGCGGCCAGCGACGAAGACATCCGCATCTATGTGAATTCGCCCGGCGGTCACGTCGAATCCGGCGATTCCATTCATGACATGATCAAGTTCATCAAGCCGAAGGTCTGGATGATCGGCACGGGCTGGGTCGCCTCCGCCGGCGCGCTGATATATGTCGCCGCTCCGAAGGAGCAGCGCCTGTGCCTGCCGAACACCCGCTTCCTGCTGCACCAACCCTCGGGCGGCACGCGCGGCATGGCATCCGACATCGAGATCCAGGCACGGGAGATCATCAAGATGAACGAGCGCCTGAACAAGATCATGGCGGCAGCCACCGGCCAGCCGCTCGAAAAGATCGCCAAGGATACCGATCGCGATTACTGGCTGTCGGCCGAAGAGGCGAAGGACTATGGTCTCGTCTCGCGGATCGTGACGTCGCAGGCCGATATCTGAGTTTTCTCATGTAGTGTTATTGAACGCCCTCGCCTGCAGCAGCAGGCGAGGGCGTTTTGTTTCTGCCGGAAGACACAGGTGCTGAACGGAAGGAGCTGAATTCGGACTTGCGCGGGCGGCAACCGTCATGCTCCATGCGTCATTCCCGCAGTTCGAGTTCCGCCATGCTCGAAGATTTTTCCGTCCAGGCCTTGTTCATGGGGCTGCTGACCGCCTTCGTCGGCTCCGCCAGCTCCTTTGCCGTCGTGCTGCACGGGCTCGAGGCGGTCGGCGCCACGGATGCGCAGGCGGCCTCGGGGCTGATGGCGTTGTCTATCTCCATGGGCATCTGTGCGATCGTGCTCAGTGGGGTGACCCGGTTGCCGATCAGCATCGCGTGGTCGACGCCGGGTGCCGCACTGCTCGCAAGCACCGGGCCGATTGAGGGCGGCTTCAATGCGGCGGTCGGCGCATTCCTGATATGCGGCGCGCTGATCGTCGTCGCCGGGCTGTTCAAGCCGCTCGGCCGGGCGGTCGCCGCCATTCCGGCGCCGCTTGCCAATGCGATGCTCTCCGGCGTGCTGATCGGCCTCTGCTTCGCGCCGGTGAAGGCGATCAGCTTCAATCCCGTGCTCGGCCTGCCGATCGTCGTCGCCTGGATCGTCGTAGGCGCCTTCAAACGGCTCTGGGCGGTGCCGGCGGCACTCGCGGCCTTCGTGCTGGTGCTCACCTTCGGCGTCGATATTCCGGACGGCTCTCTCAGTTCGCTCGAACAATCGCTGGTGCCGGCGGCTGAAATCGTCCGGCCGGTGTTCAGTCTCGCCGGCCTTGTTTCGATCGCGCTGCCGCTGTTCATCGTCACCATGGCCTCGCAGAACATTCCGGGTATCGCCGTCTTGAAGGTCAACCACTACGATCCGAAGGCCGGTCCGCTCTTTGCCGTCACCGGCTTTTTCTCGCTGCTGTCGGCGCCGTTCGGCGGCCACGCCGTCAATCTGGCGGCGATCACGGCGGCAATGTGCGCCGGACAGGATGCCCACGCGGATCCGAAGCGGCGCTATTGGGCGTCGCTGACCGCCGGCGTCGGGTATGTCATCCTCGGGCTGCTTGCCGGCGCGGTGACGGCTTTCGTCGCGCTTGCGCCTCCGATCCTGATCGAGGCGGTGGCCGGGCTGGCGCTGGTCGGGGCTTTCTCCTCCTCGGCGATGTCGGCCTTCCAGGCGCCGGAGTCGCGCGAGGCGGCGGCGATCACCTTCCTCGTCACCGCCTCAGGCGTTTCCTTCGGCGGCATTTCCGGCGCTTTCTGGGGCCTGATCGCCGGCGGGCTGATGCTGGCGCTGTCGCGGCTGGTGAGCGTTTGGAAAGACCGACGCCAGCCGCGGTAGCGGAATGGCGCTGCGCCTTCGGCGGCCAAAAGCCCGAGCAAGGGCTTGCCAGTTTCCCGGCCCAAGGTTATAAGCGCGGCCATGAAGACCACTGGCGCCAGAATTTCAGACACGATTGCACGCGGCCGCATCGCCCTGCGTGACAATACGCGCGCCTTGACCTCGCTTCTTCTCCTCGGCCTTACGCGCGGTTGCCGGGTCCTTTGAGGAGCGCCCGGCGGCCGAAAGCCCGCCCGGCGATTGCTCCTCGCGATTCATTTTCAAAATTGACCTAACGACCGACAAAGGTCCGCATTTGTTTATCGCCAAGCCTGACACGATCGGCTAAGAGCGGGGCAAATGCCGGGACGAGGAGACGATACGATGAATGCAAAGACGCAATTCTCCGAGGGAAAAACGGCCTCCGCAAAAGGCATGCCTGACGCTGCGGTGAAATACCGGGCCTATCCGCAGGTAAACATTCCCGACCGCACCTGGCCGACCAAGACCATCACCAAGGCGCCGGTTTGGTGCTCAGTCGACCTGCGTGATGGCAACCAGGCGCTGGTCGACCCGATGGGCCACGACCGCAAGGCGCGGATGTTCCAGCTGCTGCTGGAGATGGGCTTCAAGGAAATCGAGATCGGTTTCCCCTCCGCTTCGCAGACCGATTTCGATTTCGCCCGCTGGTGCGTGGAAGAGGGCAACGTGCCCGCCGACGTCTCCCTGCAGGTGCTGGTCCAATGCCGCCCGGAACTCATCACCCGCACCTTCGAAGCACTGGAAGGCGCAAACCGGCCAATCGTACATTTTTACAACTCGACCAGCGAGACTGCAGCGCCGCGTCGTCTTCGCCAAGGATGTGCAGGGCATCAAGCAGATCGCCGTCGATGCTGCCAAGATGATTACCGACATGGCCGTCAAGGCAGGCGGCGGCTACCGTTTCGAATATTCGCCCGAGAGCTTTACCGGCACGGAACTCGAAGTGGCGCTGGAAATCTGCAATGGCGTCATCGAGGTGGTCAAGCCGACGCCCGATAACAAGCTGATCATCAACCTGCCGTCCACCGTCGAGATGGCGACGCCGAACGTCTATGCCGACCAGATCGAGTGGATGTGCCGCAATCTCGACAATCGCGAGAATCTGATCATCTCCCTGCACCCGCATAACGACCGCGGCACCGGCATCGCCGCTGCCGAACTGGCATTGCTGGCAGGCGCCGACCGTGTCGAAGGCACGCTCTTCGGCAATGGTGAGCGCACCGGCAATGTCGACATGGTGACGATGGCGTTGAACATGTTCACGCAAGGGGTCGATCCCGAGATCGACTGCTCGAACATTGAGCGTATCAAGGAAGTGTTCGAATATTCCAACCAGATGGCGATCGGCGAGCGTCATCCTTACGTCGGCGAGCTGGTCTATACGGCCTTCTCGGGCTCGCATCAGGATGCGATCAACAAGGGTATGAAGGCGGCGCAGGTCGCCAACCACCCCGTCTGGGAAGTGCCGTACCTGCCGATCGATCCGCGTGACGTCGGCCGTTCCTACGAGGCGATCATCCGCATCAACTCGCAGTCCGGCAAGGGCGGCATCGCCTATATTCTGCAGCAGGATTACGGGCTGAACCTGCCGCGCAACCTGCAGGTGGAGTTCCGCGAGGATATCCAGCGCATTACCGACGTCGAGGGCAAGGAGCTTCCTTCAAAGCGGATCTACGACCGTTTCATCGAGCGCTACGTGACGCAGCCCGATGGACGCCTCAAATTCGCCGACCACCACACCTATCCCGATACCGAGCACAAGGGCCAGCGGATCGTGGCGGCCGAGATCACCGACAATGGCGAGATCAAGCGCATCGAAGGGCGCGGCAACGGTCCGATCGACGGCTTCATCAATGCACTGTCGCATTATCTCGGCATCGAGATGTCGGTAGAGGATTATTCCGAGCATTCTCTGCAGCACGGCTCGAACGCGGCGGCGATCTCCTACGTCGAGACCTCCTATCCCGGCGGCAAGCTCTTCGGCGCCGGCATCAATACCAACATCGTCGCGGCATCGCTGGAAGCGATCGTCTCGGCGGCCAACCGCGTGCTCGATGTGAAGGCCGGCAAGGCTTGATCTTCGATGGAATCAGGCCGCGATCGCTTCGGTGCGGCGCGGTCTGATGAGGAGATTGGCTTCGTTGAGTCTTCGGTGAGCGCTAGCCAATGAAAGGCGTGCCATGCGGCTCCCTCATCCGCCCTACGGGCACCTTCTCCCCGAGGGGACAAGAGGGGAGCAAGCTTTCTGCCCTGCCTTCCCACTGCAGACGTTTTAAGAGCGAGAGGTTGCCGCATGTCTCTTCTCCCTTGGGGAGAAGGTGCCGGCAGGCGGATGAGGGGATGCTGATTTGCCATGGTGCCACCTCAGCTCCGCAGGCGGTAATTATTCGCCACGGACGACAGCCGGCATCATATCGCCGTAGCGATCTTCATGGCGAGCTGGCCGAGGGCCGCCTCGGCGGAGGGGCCGGCAAGCACGTAGGAGGTGCCGGCATTGTGCCATGTCACCAGACCGATCTCGTCCTTGATGGTTTCTTTGAAGTCGTCGGTCTCCGGTGGCTGTGCGTCCTTGCGGAAGCAGATGGAGATGACGTCGCCGTCCGCGTTGGAATAGACGAGCTGGCCGACAGGGCGGCTGTCGCCGAGGATGACGCGCGCGCCCTGGAAGGTCCAGGCTTCGGCGCTGAGATCAGGCACGCGGAAGGGCACGCCGATCGCGGTCGTCAGCCAGCTGGAGATTTCCTCGGCCTGCGAGGCGGGCACTTCGACGAGATGGCGAGGCTGGCGGATCAGCAGGCGCTGATAGGCGGTGACGTCGCCCAGCCAGTCGCTGGTATTGGCAGGCGCCGTCGCGGAGGTCGTGGTGGCGATTTCGTCGGCATCCGGGCTAGTGCCGACGAAATAGCCGATACCGCAACCGACGGCGAAGAGAATAAGCGCGGCGGCCAGCGCCTGCGGGCCGCTCGGCGCCAGTTTCACCGGCGGGCGCGTGGCGCGCTGCGCGATCGGTGTCTTCGGCGGCTGCGTGCTCTTGATCGAGCGGACGAGGGCGAGAGGCACAGGCTCCTTCAGGATGTCGTCGAGACGGCGGCGGCCGAAATCGGCGCCGTGGCGCAGTTTCTCGTGCAGCCGTCGCGCATTCTCGTCGGTTGCCAGGCGCTGCTCCAGTTCGTGGCGCTGTTCGGGCGAGACCTCGCCATCGAGAAGGGCGGTAAGCTGGGCTTCGAGCGGCAATTTCCTAAGATCGAGCAATTCAGTACCTGTGGATCGGGTGGGTGCCGGAAAGTCCGGCAAAATGCAGCCTTGCCGTCGCGAGCTGTGAGACGACATTTGCCACTGGCGTGCCCATGATGTCGGCCGCCTGCTGGTAGCTGTGGCCTTCGACGTCGACGAGCAGGAACATGCTGCAAAGGCCGTCCGGCATATCGGCGATCATGCGATGAATGGCGTCGGGATCGACTGCAGCCGAGCGCTCGCGCGCGGCGTCGCGAATATCCGTGACGTTGCCGCGGACGGAAGCCTTCGGCTTGCGCTTGCGGCTATCGTCGGTCCATTGCTGGCGAGCGAGCGTGTAGATCCAGCTTTCCAGGCGGCCTTCACCACTCCATTGATGGCCCTTTGCGATGGCGCGCTGACAGACGGCCTGTACGAGTTCGTCGGCCACGGCGGCCTCACCCGCGAGCGTGATCGCGAAGCGGCGAAGGCGGGGCAGAAGGCCGACGAGATCACGCCGGAGATCGATGGTCGTTGCGGGTTGACGCATTGTCTATCCAAGAAGCATTCACAATGGTTTCGCGGACGATGGGTTCGCCTCGGCCGCGAAGCCGGCCTTATCGACGCCGCATGTGCTTTATGAAGCAAGTCTCCTGCACTTCGCAAGCATCCGGCTGTCTTCATCCCCTTTTCTCAAAGGATTTTCGTATTGTGGCCCACAAAACTTGCGTCAATATGTCTTGTAGCCGTTCAAGCTTTGCAGCAGAGCGCGATAGGCCCATGTCCCTTCGCCGCCGCGATCGCGGATTTCGACGAGCTGGACACGGGCGCCCTGGATGTCTCCCTGTTCCACCAGCGCCATGCCCATGTAGGAGCGGGCAAGGATGTAGTTCTCATCCGCCTGCAGCGCCTTGCGGTAGTAGGACATGCCGAGTTCCATGCGGCCAGCCTTGCGATTGGCGTAGCCAAGATAGTTCAGGATGCGCGGGTCGTTCTGGTTGCGGGCGAGATTGAGCACGGTGATGGCATTGTCATACTGGCCGGCATAGGCAAATTCGCGGCCGAACTTATAGAGATCGTCGTCGTTGAAGCTGCTCTTCTTCGGGTTGACGCATTCCTTCTTGGCTTTGTCCCAGACCTTGCCGCCGGTGCAGGTCTTGGTCGTCTGGGTCTTCGGCGGCGGATTGGTGTCATCGTTGTTGTCGCCCACCGCGAAAGCAGCTGTGGCGATGCCGAAGGCAAAGCCGGCGGCGAGCGAAAGTCTGGACAGGTGACGGAAGGAAGAAGTCATTGGCGGGCTCCGTTCTGAGGCGATGCGTTGGCCGGATTGTACGCTTACCGCTAAAAATACCAAGAGGGTAAGCGGCCGCCATGGCAATTGCTGCGGCGATGGCCGGGCCTCCTCTGATATCGGTTCAAGTGTTGGAGGAAAAGAGTCCGGAGCCGGCGCTAACGCGCGAAAATATCTGCGCTTTCCGCCATCACGGCATCGCCGGACCGGTTGACGCTGAAGCGTTCGCCGCTGAGTTCCCAGGCGCCGGGAGATCCGTCGATGGAGAAGAGGTTGTAGGCGGCGGGTGGCTTGATGCTGCCCGGTCCTTGCGAGGCGGAGGCGATGCCGACGACGGGCACCGGCTGCACCTGGCCGCGCAGCCAGTGCAGCGTGTTCAGGTGCGTGTGTCCGTGCAACACAAGTTCGGCGCCGCCGGTCGAAATCACCGCGGCGAAGCGGCGGATGCCGATCATCCGCTTGTAGAAGGTCGTGGCGCCGCGGATCGGCGGATGATGGATCATCACGACCCGGAAGAGACCGGCTTCGCCGGCCGCTCGCAGCATGTTGACGGTATCGCGGGCCTGGCGCGCACCGAAAAAGCCGGAGGCGGCAAAGGGAGGGGTGGCGACCGCCGTCGAGCAGCCGACGATCGCGACTTTGTCGCGGATGCGCAGATAGGGAAAAATATGGCGGTCTTCCTGCCATTGCGGCGGGGAGAGATCGCCGCGGACATACTCGTACCAGGCGCGCATCGACTTCTCGTAGGCCCCGGGCACATAGGCGTCGTGATTACCGGGAACCACCGAGGTGTCGGCCGGATCGCCAAGCGCGCGCAGCCAGGCGGCGGCGGCGCGGATCTCGATACCGCTCGCGAGATTGACGAGGTCGCCGGTGACTGCCAGATGATCCGCCTCGTGGGCGCGGATGTCGTCGAGCAACAGATCCAGCGTGCTGCCGAAAAGGTGCTTGCGTCGATTTCGATGCCAGTTCACAAAGCCCGTTATGCGTTTTGAAAACAGCTCCTGGATGGAAAGACGGGGTAACGGCCCGAGGTGGACGTCGGAAATATGCGCGAGCTTGAACATGCTACGAGACATAGACCAGCTTATTGACAAATCAAACACATCCGGCGCGATGAAGGGCTGAAACGGAACGATGGTGGATAAAGAAAAGCGGCCTCTTCATATCAGAACGGCCCTGCGCCTTCTGCATGTCTATTTCTCCTTCGCCCGCGGCATGACGATGGGCGTCAGGGCCGCCTGCTTCGATGCGGAGGGGCGGATTTTTCTGGTGCGCCACAGCTATATCGGCGGCTGGCACATGCCGGGCGGCGGGCTGGAACGCAACGAGACGGTCGAAGAAGCGCTGGCTAAGGAATTGCGCGAAGAGGGCAACCTCAGGATCATCGGCAAACCGCAACTGGTCCAGGTCTATTTCAACACCACGAATACTCGCCGCGACCATGTCGTGTTCTACCGGGCGAATGTCGAGCAGACGGCGCCGCGCCCGCCTGACTGGGAGATCTCCGACAGCGGCTTCTTCCGGCTCGACAGCCTGCCTGAGGGTACGACCAAGGCGACGCATCGCCGCCTTGCCGAGCTTCGAGGCGAGCAGGAGCCCGACCACCGCTGGTGAGGGCTCCACATTTTTAAGCCGCGGCAAGCTTCGCACGTCCATGCGGGCTGTCGAGATCGAGCGCCGGGCCGACGGGAATGATGCCGGTCGGATTGATGGTCTTGTGGCTGCGGTAATAGTGCTGCTTGATATGCGTCAGGTTCACCGTCTCGGCAATGCCTGGCGTCTGATAGAGATCTCTTCAGTAGCCGGGCAGGTTGCGGTAGTCGGCGATCCGGCGGATGTTGCATTTGAAATGGCCGACATAGACCGGGTCGAAGCGCACCAGCGTCGTGAACAGGCGCCAGTCGGCTTCGGTCTGACGGTTGCCCAGGAGATAGCGGCCTTTGCCAAGACGTTCGTCGAGCATGTCGAGCGTTTCGAACAGCTTGCCGACATTTTCCTCATAGGCTTCCTGCGTGGTGGCAAAGCCCGCCTTGTAGACGCCGTTGTTGACGGTGTCGTAGACGGTGGCGTTCAGCGTGTCGATTTCGGCGCGGAGATCCTCGGGATAAAAATCGGTCTTCGAGCCGGTCAGCCCGTCGAAGGCGCTGTTGAACATGCGGATGATCTCGGCGGATTCGTTGCTGACGATCGTGCCGGTCTTTTTGTCCCACAGAACGGGAACGGTGACGCGGCCGGAATAATGCGGATCGGCCTTGACATAGATCTGCCAGAGCGTGGCTGAACCGAAGAGCTGGTCGCCGGTGGCGCCGTCGCCGACTTTGAATTCCCAGCCATTGTCGAGCATCAGCGGGTCGACGACCGAGACTGAGATCAGTTCCTCCAGCTTCTTCAGCTTGCGGAAGATCAGCGTGCGGTGCGCCCATGGGCAGGCAAGCGAGACATAGAGATGATAACGCCCGGCCTCGGCCTTGAAGCCGCCGCTGCCGGAAGGGCCGGCCTCACCGTCCGATGTCACCCAGTTGCGGAACTGCGAGGGCTGCCGCTTGAACTGGCCCTTGCTCTCCTTCGTGTCGTACCAGACATCATGCCAGACGCCGTCCACCAGCATTCCCATGATCTTCATTTCCTTTGGTTGCGTGTCGGGATCGAAGTTAGCTGAGATAGCGGGGCTTTGCAGGCGGTAAAGGTTGAACAGTGTGTCACGTTGTTTTGGCGCTGCATAATTTCCAGTGCTGTCGTGTGCATTTTGCGTTGGACGGCGGAAATTTTTCCTGCTATCGGCCTTTCACGGTTTTAGGATTCCTGCCCGATGTTCATTGCCAGAAACCCGCGACGACGCTGATGCTCCCGAACGCCCAAGGCGTGTTCGAGACCCATCAATCTGTCCATCCGGTTTCTGCCATCATGTACAAGCACGATCTCGTCTACCTCACCGAAGACGCGTCTCATGACGCCGCCATCGAACATATCAACGAAGAAGCTTTTGGGCCGGGCCGCTTCACGCGGGCGGCAGCGCGCATTCGCGAGCAGGGGCCGCACGATCTGTCGCTCTCCTTCATCTGCACCGATAATGGCGAGACGATCGCTTCCGTGCGCATGACGCCGGTGCTGGCCGGCACGGTGAAGGGCCATCTTCTCGGCCCGCTCGCCGTCCGTCCCTCGCACGAGAATCAGGGCATCGGCCGCGAACTGGTGCGGATCGCGGTGGAGGCGGCCAGACGCAAGGGCTCGGAAGCCGTGATCCTCGTCGGCGATCCGCCCTATTACGGCCCGCTCGGCTTCCAGAAGGTTGCCTACAACGCGCTTTCCTTTCCAGGCCCCGTCGATCCCGGCCGCGTGCTCGTCGTGCCGATCGCCGAGGATGCACACGAGCGGCTGAAGGGCATCATCGCCTGGCACGGATGATTTACAGACGTTTGCGGAGGAAGCTGCGCGTGCGGCCTTCCGGGAAATCCTCAAGCTCGCCGAAAACTTCATAGCCCTGGCGCAGATAAGCGCTGAGAGCCTGCGGGCTGAAGGTGTCGATCCAGGCGCCGCGGCATCCCCGTGCTTTCGCTTCTTCTTCGGCTTTTGCGAGGAGCTTGCCGGCGAGACCGGTGCCGCGCAACGTGTCGGGAATATAGAGCATCTGGGTGAAGAGCCAGCCCCAGGCGGTAAAGCCCGACAGGCCGCCGGTCAGCTTGCCGTCGGTATCGCGGATGAGAACGGCAAGCGGCCGGCGATCGGAGGGGCCGACATCACTCGCGTTGAAGGCGGAGAGCGCATCGGTGATCGCCGCCAGTTCCTCCGGCGAGGGTGAGGCGGTCAGCTCGAATTCCGACATCAGATTACCGCCCCTCGCGCCACCACATGGTTCCGAAGGCCAACAGCAGGATGCCGACGCCGGCAAAACCGGCAAAGAGCGGCAGCGTGTTGATGCCCTTCAAGACCGTCTCGCTGGTCATGCGAATCATCATGCGATCATTGTCGGCGACGCGGACCTGGCTGCGTACCGGCAGGATCGGCGGCACGCTGATCCTGCCGTTTTCGTTGGCGACGCGGGTGACGAGACCCTTGCTTCTCTCGGTGACCGGCTTCAGCACATCGGTCGTCGAGATCATCGCCTTGAATTCCGGTGCGTCGACGGCGCCGATATGGACAAGCGTCGACAGCTTGCCGTTGCGGATTTCGAAGAGGCCGATTTCATCCATCCGCTTCTCGGCCTTGTAGAGCCCCGGTTCGGCCTGGGTGAGCGGCAGGGTTTCGGTCTTGCCCGAGGGGTAACGCACGGTGGCGTTGCCCGGATTGTCGCCGATCGTCTGGCGCGTGACTTCAAGCGTCCGGCCGGCGGCGCGCGCCGTCAGCGCTTCTTCCTCGAGCGCCGGCTCCTTCATCAGCCAATGGGCGATACGGCGATAGAGCGAAACGTTCGGTCCGCCGCCTTCGAAGCCGCGCGCCCAGAGCCAGCCCTGATCGGAAAGCAGCATGGCGACCCGGCCCTGGCCGGCGCGGTTCAGCACCAGCAGCGGGTGGTTGTCGGCACCGAGCATGATCGTCTCGCCCTGCGGCCGATCGACATCGACGCTGCGGAACCAGCGGCCCCAATGCGGCGGATCCTCGCCCGAACCGTCCAGGCCGCGGGTGACGGGATGCTTGCGGCCTTCCTCGGAGAGGCGCGGGTAGAAGGCCTTTTCGATCATCTCTCCGGTGGGCGTTGCCGGCAGGACCGAGGAAAGCGGCGTCAGTGCGATGGAGTCGGGGCCGGCATGCTCGGGACCGGCGGCGATCAGCAGCGCGCCGCCATTGTCGACATATTGGGCGATGTAATCGTAATAAAGCAGCGGCAGCACGCCGCGGTGCTGGTAGCGGTCGAAGATGATCAGGTCGAAATCCTTGATCTTGTCGACGAAGAGTTCGCGCGTCGGGAAGGCGATCAGCGACAGCTCGTTGATCGGTGTGCCGTCCTGCTTTTCCGGCGGCCGCAGGATGGTGAAATGGACAAGATCGACCGAGGCATCGGATTTCAGCAGGTTGCGCCAGGCGCGTTCGCCGGCATGCGGCTCGCCGGAGACGAGAAGGACGCGGAGATTCTGGCGGATGCCGTCGATGACGTGAACGGCGCGATTGTTGGCAGTGGTGACCTCGCCCGGAAGTGCGGCAACGGAAAATTCGAGCACGTTGCTGCCGCCGGCCGGCACCTTGAAGGAGAAGGGCGTATCCTGACCGGGCGTCGCCTGAAGGGTGGCGATCTCGTCACCGTTCAGCTTTACCGTGACATTGGCCGTGCCGCCGGGGCTCGGGCCGTCGTCGAAGACGCGCAGAACGACCTGCTGCTCCTCATTGACGATGCCGAAGCGCGGCCCCTTGATGACTTCGATGCGGCGATCGAATTCGTTGGCTTTGCCGGTGATGAGGCCATGGATCGGCGCATCGAAACCGAGCGCCTGATTGGCGGCCGGAACATCGTGAACTTCACCATCGGTCAGCATGATGGCGCCGCCGATGCGGGCAGGCGGAACATCGGCGATGTTGGCCGACAGCGCGTCGAACAGGCGCGTCGACGGCACATCGGAATTGACGTCGCCTTCGACATCGACGAAGCGGGGCTCGATCTGGGGGAAGCGGGCGAGCTGCCCCTTCAACGCCGCCAGCGCATCGTCGGTCATCTTGACGCGATCGGGCGTCTGCTGGCTCTGGCTTCGGTCGACGAGAACCGGGACGATCGTCGACAGCTGATCCCTATCCTCCTGCAGCAGCACCGGATTGGCAAGGGCGGTCAGCATGGCGAGCGCCGCCAGCGTTCTGATCCAGGCGCCGCGAATGCCGCGCCAGATCGCGAAGGCGGCGATGATGACGCTGACGGCGGCCAGTGCGGCCAGAACCGGCCAGGGCAGGAAAGGCGAAAAGTCGAAGGTCATCTCACTGTCCTAACCGTTCGAGAAGGTCGGGAACATGGACCTGGTCGGTCTTGTAGTTGCCGGTCAGCATATACATCATGATGTTGACACCGGCACGGTAGGCATATTCGCGCTGCGCTTCATCGGACGGCACGGTCGGCAGCATCGGCACGCCGTTATCGTCGACTGCCCAGGCGCCGGCGAAATCATTGCCGGTGATCAGGATCGGCGAAACGCCGTCGGCCGTCGCAGCCGATTTTTCGGTCGCTTCGCGGCCACCCTGCCGAGCCTCGATCCAAAGCGGGCTGCCGGTGTAACGGCCGGGAAAGCTCGACAGGAGATAGAAGGATTTCGTCAGCACGTGGTCCGATGGCACCGGTTCCAGCGGCGGAATGTCGAGATTGGCGAGGATTGCCTGCAGCCTCTGGCCGTTGGCGCTGATATTGCCGCCATTGTCCAGGGCGCTAATCTGATCGCGCGTATCGAAAAGCACGGTGCCGCCATTGCGCATATAGGCGTCGATGCGGCTGATCGCCGCCGACGGCGGCATCGGCGCCGTTGCCGAAACCGGCCAGTAGATGATCGGATAGAAGGCGAGTTCATCTTTGGTGGGGTCGATGCCGACGGGCGGCGCCGGCTCCAGCGTCGTGCGGAACGTCAGGAACTGGGTAAGGCCCTCGAGTCCGCGCTCGGATATCTCGTCCACGTCCCGTTCGCCGGTGACGACATAGGCGAGATGCGTATTGTCGAGCCTCTGGAGAATGAGGTCGTCGCCGGGCTGCGAGTTCATCGGCATGAAGCATGCCGGGTTGCACGAGGAAGCCGACACTGACCGCAATGGCGATCATCGCCGCTGTGCGGGCAGCCGGGCGCAATCGTGAGAACGCGCCGTTCATGAAAAGGACGACCAGACTGTCGGCCAGCAGCAGCAGAAAGGCTGCGAGAAAAGCACGGGCTTTGCCGACCAGCTCTCGCCACCAATCAGGCCTTCGCGCACGGCATTGGTCCCGGTTGTGTCGAGCGGCGTCAGTTCGGCGTCCTCAGGCAATACGTTCAGGGAGGTGAAACCGTCTTCCGAACCGTAGAGCCCGGGCGGGTTGTCGAAATTCGCCGTCGGTTCGGCTCCGGCCTGTGGAATGAGGGGTCGCGCCGCGCCCGTCTCGGAGACGAGCGTGCCCTTGGCCGTCAGCATCCGGAATGGCGGCAGGGTTTCGGAGATACGCGCATTGCCGCGCGCCTCCGACGTGACGCCGCCCGAGCGCGATATTTGCAGGAGGTGGCGCAGCATGTCGACGAAAGTGCCCGAGATCGGCAGATCGGACCAGGTCGCTTCCGCGGTCACATGAAACAGGACGATCTGTCCGGATGCGAGCTGCTTCATCGTCACCAGCGGCGTGCCGTCAGCCAGGCTCGCCCAGGTGCGTTCGGCAAGATCGGGCGTCGGTTCGGCAAGCACCTGCCGCTTGACGACGACATCAACGGGACGCGCTATGCCGGCGAAAGGCCCGAAACTCGGAAATTCGGCGAGCGACTGCGGCTCGCTCCAGGACAATGTGCCGCCCAGCGCCCGCTCTCCCTGGCGCAGGATGACGGGGATCAGCGGATCATCGGCAGGGGCTGCGGCCATGCGCGGACCGGCAAAACGCAGCAGCATGCCACCATTCGATATCCAGCGCGTCAGCGGTTCGTAGGTTTCTTCAGGCAGACGGCCGATATCGGCCATGATAATGATGGAGGGATTGCTGGCGAGAAGTTTCGGTATGGCGACCGAAAGGTCGGAATCGCTGGGCTGGATCAGATCCGCATAGGGCTGCAGCGCCCGCTGGATATAATAGAGCGGCGAGAGCAGCGGCTGGAACTCATCCCCGCCTTCACCAGACAGCAAGACAACACGGCGGCGCTTGAATGCATCGTCGAGCAGGTGAACGGCGCCGGCCGTTGCGCCGTTGTCGACGCTGACGCGGGCGAAATCGTTGCGCATTTCGAAGGGGGCGGTGATCGAACTTGTCGCCACGCTCTGGCCGGGGCGGAAATCCACCCTGCCGTTGGCAATCGAGCGCCCCTGGGTATCGACCGCATTCAGCGCCACGGATGCGGCGCGCGAACTGTTAAGCCGTGTGACCTTGACGGTCATGGCATCGGCCGCATTGTTGGCCGCGGTGATGGCGACCGTCCGTTCGGCATCGCCCTCGATCAGGCGGAGATCGGCGGGCTGGAGTTCCGCGAGCCTTTGCACCGTCGCGTCGTTGGCCTTGACAGCGGCGCCGTCGGTCAGGAAGGCGAGGGTCCCGGGTTTGACGCCGTTCAACGCCGCGCGCAGCGCCTGGAAGGCGCGCTCGCGGTCCGGCACCAGCGGTCGCGGCTCGGCGGCGCGCAGCTTGTCGCGGGCGGCCGCGGCGGTGCCTGGAACGGCGTTGTTGGTCGGATCGGCGGTGAAGGCGATCGACACCGGCGTGCCGGCGGATTCGGCGTCGTCTATCAACGCGTCGGCCGTCTGGATGCGGCGCTCCCAGTCTGGGGCCGCCGCCCAGCTGTTGTCGACGAAGAGGACGAGCGGGCCGCCTGAGGCGAGCGAACTGGTGCGCGGATTGAAGACCGGATCGGCGATCGCAAGAATGACGGTGGCGGCGAGCAGCATGCGCAGCAGCGTCAGCCACCACGGGCTCTGCGCCGGCGTCTCCTCGCGCTTCAAAACGGAGGCGAGGATTTTCAGCGGCGGGAAGACCTCGGTCTTCGGCCGCGGCGGCGTCAGCCGCAGCAGCCACCAGATGACCGGCAAGGCGACGAGTGCGCCCAGAATGGCGGGAAAGGCGAAAGCGAAAGGAAGGGCGTTCACAGCTGCCCTCCATGCGTTGCCTTGGCCGGCATGCCGGAAAGGTACATGTGCACCGCGACCAGCGCCTCCGAGGCAAGATGATCGGTGCGGTGCGTCGCAAAGGTCCAGCCGAGATGGCGCAGCGACTGGCCGAGGCTGTCCCTGCGGGCGAGGTAGGCATTGCGATAGGCTTCGCGGATGTGTTCGGCGCGGCCGGAGATGAGCTTGGCGCCGCTCTCCGGATCGGTGAATTCGGTGCGGCCGCTATAGGGGAATATTTCCTCGGCGGGATCCGATATCTCGACCACGTGGCCGCGCAGGCCGCGGCGGGCAAGCGGGCCGAGGCGTTCCATGATCGCCGGTGCATCATCGAGGAAATCGCCGATGAGGACGAGGTCGCTCCAGCCGCGAATCATTGCCGTTTCAGGCAGACCGCCGGTCAGCGGCGTGTGCATGAGCGCGGCCGCAAGACGCTCGGCGGCATTGCGGGTGGAGGCGGGATCCATGATGCCGGGGCAGCCGATACGCTCGCCGGAGCGGGCGAGTATCTCGGCCAGCGCCAGCATGACGACCAGCGCGCGACTTTCCTTGGAGACGCTGCCATAGCTCGACTTGTACATCATCGAGGGCGACATGTCGCACCAGAGCCAGATCGTGTGGGCCGCTTCCCATTCGCGCTCGCGCACATAGGTATGATCGTCGCGGGCGGAGCGGCGCCAATCGATGCGCGACAGGCTTTCGCCCTCGGCATAGGGACGGAACTGCCAGAAATTTTCGCCGATGCCGCGCTTGCGGCGGCCATGCCAGCCGGCGATCACCGTATTGGCGATGCGCTTGGCTTCCACCAGGCAGTCCGGCACCAGGGCGGCCCGCTGCCTGGCGCGGGAAAGGGCATCGCTGCCTGACGTCGGATTGACGATCTGTCCGATAGATGCCACGCGTCCGGCTTCCTTATCCCTTTGCCTGCTTGACCAGTCCGGCGATGACGTCGCGCACCGACATGCCTTCGGCGCGGGCGGCGAATGTCAGCGCCATACGGTGCTGGAGAATGGGTTCGGCCAGCGCAAAAATATCGTCGAGCGAGGGCGCCAGGCGGCCTTCATAGAGCGCCCGGGCACGGGCGCAAAGCATCATCGCCTGGCCGGCGCGAGGACCCGGACCCCAGGCGACGTTCTTGTCGGTCGATGCATTGCCCTGGCCGGGGCGGGCGGACCGCACCAGCGCCAGGATGGCGTCGACGACCGTGTCGCTCACCGGCATCTGACGCACCAGCGTCTGGATCTCGATCAGCCGCTGCGCGTCGATGACGGCTGCCGGCCGGGTTTCTCCCAGACCCGTCGTCTCGAGCAGGATCTGGCGTTCGGCGGCGAGCTCGGGATAGTTGACGTCGACCTGCAGCAGAAAACGGTCGAGCTGGGCTTCGGGCAGGGGATAGGTGCCTTCCTGCTCGAGCGGGTTCTGGGTGGCGAGCACATGGAAGGGCGCCGGCAGGTCATAACGCTGGCCGGCGATCGTGATGTGATATTCCTGCATGGCTTGCAGAAGCGCCGACTGGGTCCGCGGCGAGGCGCGGTTGATCTCGTCGGCCATCAGTAGCTGAGCGAAGACAGGACCCTTGACGAAGCGGAAAGACCGGCGTCCACTGTCGTCCTGATCCATCACCTCGGACCCGAGAATATCCGAGGGCATCAGGTCGGGCGTGAACTGGATGCGGTTGGCGGCGAGGCCGAGGACTTCGCCGAGTGTCGTCACCAGTCTGGTCTTGGCAAGGCCGGGAACGCCGACGAGCAGGGCATGACCACCGGAGAGCACGGCGAGAATGGTGTTCTCGACGACGCTTTCCTGACCGAAGATCACCTTCGAGACCTCTCCGCGGATGGCGGCGATATCGGAGAGCGCCTTTTCGGCGGCGGCGACGATTGCCTTTTCATCGAGGCTGGCTTCGGTCTTCATCATACCCATAGGCATCTCCAACGGCTGAAATCATTCGGCAGCGAATCGGCGGACTTATACATGTGCCTCATACTCGATAGAGTTATGGAGATGTGACGGGCTGACAAGTTCGTTGCGAATGACTATCTCGTGACATCACTTCGTTAAGGACAAACCGGGACGGAAGAATGGCAGCCGAGGAAATCAGCGGACAGGCGGATGCGGCAGGACTTGCCGCCATGATTTCGCGCGCCTCTGACGAAAGCGGCGGAAAAAAACGCGGCTTACCGCCGGTCGAGCGGTGGAATCCGCCTTTCTGCGGCGATATCGATATGGAGATCAGAGCCGACGGCACTTGGTTCTACATGGGCACGCCGATCGGCCGGCCGGCGCTGGTGCGGCTGTTTTCGACGGTTTTGCGCAAGGACGAAGATGAGAAGACCTATCTTGTAACTCCTGTGGAAAAGGTCGGGATCAGGGTCGCCGACGCTCCCTTCATTGCCGTGGAGATGAGTGTGACGGATCGGGAGGGTAAACAGGTGCTGACATTGCGAACCAATGTCGGCGATGTCGTGGAGGCGGGAGGACAGCATCGGCTGCGCTTTGCCATTGCGGACGGCAACGCCGAACTTAAACCCTATCTGCATGTGCGCGGGCGGCTGGAGGCGCTGGTGTCGCGTGCGGTGATGTATGAACTGGTCGCGCTTGGCGAGATTCTCGACGTGCAGGGACGGGCGATGTTTGCGATCCGCTCCTCTGGCGAGGTTTTTCCTGTCATGCCGGCCGACGAACTGGATGCTCTTTGCCGATGAATGATGCGATCACCCACCGTTATCCGCTGTTCTCCGCAGCCGAATTCCGCCGCCGCGCGCTCAACCAGAATGGCGGACCGGTCGACCATGCCTGGCGCGATCACGGTGATCATGTCCTCAATCCGGATATCGTCGCCGAGGTTGAGACCTTCAAGCTGCGCGACGCGGCCGTGCTCGTGCCCGTCGTCGATGCCGGTGACGAGGCGCACGTGATCTTTACCAAGCGAACGGCGACGCTGCGCAAACATTCCGGGCAGATCGCTTTTCCCGGCGGTTCGATCGATCCGGCCGATATCTCACCTGAGATGGCGGCAATCCGCGAGACGGAAGAGGAGATCGGTCTTTCCGGTTCCTTCGTCGAGACCGTCGGGCGGCTGCCGAATTATCTTGCCTCGACCGGCTTTCGCATCACACCGGTCCTCGGCGTCGTCTCGCCGGGCTTCGCACTGACGCTGAACCCGGCCGAGGTGGCCGACGTGTTCGAGGTGCCGCTTTCTTTCCTGATGGACCCTGCTAACCATGCCCGCGACAGGCGTGTCGTCGACGGCGTCGACCGGCATTTCTACCGGATGCCCTATGAAACCAGAATGATCTGGGGCATCACCGCCGGCATCGTCCGCACGCTTTACGAAAGACTTTATGCATGACCGGTGTTGCCGACCAAGCATGGTTCCGCGACCCGGCGCTCGGCCGCATCCTGGAACTCCTCAATGCCAATGGTGGGGCCGAGGGCGGAGAAGCGCGGGTGGTCGGCGGCGCGGTGCGCAACAGCCTGATGGACCTGCCGGTCAGCGATATTGACATCGCCACCACGCTCAGGCCGGAGGTGGTGATGGATCGGGCGGGCGCGGCCGGTATCAAGGCGGTGCCGACGGGCCTGCAGCACGGCACGGTGACGCTCGTCATTGATGGCAAGCCTTTCGAAGTGACGACGCTTCGCACCGACGTCGAGACCGACGGCCGCCACGCAAAGGTTGCCTTCAGCACCGATTGGAAGGCCGATGCCGAGCGGCGGGATCTGACCATCAATGCGCTTTATGCCGATGCCAAAGGCGAGGTGGTGGATCTGGTCGGCGGGCTTGCCGATATCGAGAGACGTAACATCCGCTTCATCGGTGACGCGGCAAAGCGTATTGCGGAAGATCATCTGCGCATCCTGCGCTTCTTCCGCTTCTTTGCCTATTACGGCTCCGGACGCCCGGATGCCGAGGGACTGAAGGCGTGTTCGGCGGCGCGTTCGAAGCTGAAGACGCTGTCGGCGGAGCGGGTCTGGTCGGAGCTGCGCAAGCTGCTCGGTGCTGCCGATCCCGGCCGGGCGCTGCTCTGGATGCGGCAGGTGGCAGTGCTGACGGAAATCCTGCCGGAATCGGAAAAATGGGGGATCGATGCGATCCCTTCGCTGGTCGCCACTGAAAAGGCGCTCGGCTGGACGCCGGATCCGCTGCTGCGGCTTGCGGCGATCGTGCCGCCCGATGCGGCGCGGCTGGAGGCACTGGCAGCCCGGCTCAAGCTTGCGAACGCGGAAGCGGCTTTCCTCAAGGCCTGGGCAATGGCAGCACCTGTCAATGACGACATGTCGTCGGCCGCCTTCGAACGGTTGCTCTACCGCAACGGTGCCGACGGCATCACGACGCGGCTGAAGCTGGCGCTCGGCGTTGCGCGGGGCAAGGCTGAAGGGGATTTCGACGAAATGGCGCGGTCCGCCCGGCTCACCAAGCTCCTGGATCAGGCCGCGAACTGGAAGAAGCCGCAATTTCCGCTGAACGGCGGCGACGTGATGTCTGCGGGAATTCCGTCCGGCCCGCGCGTCGGTGAGCTGCTTGCCGGCCTGGAAAACCAGTGGGTGGAAGAAAATTTCGTTTCCGACCGGGCGGCGCTGCTCGCCCGGCTGCAGGAACGAGTGCAATAATCAGGCTGCGTTGACCTCGTCTCGGATGCGAGACTTGATATTATCCACCATGTTCTCGCGGATCGTGGTTTCGCCGTGAGCATTTTTCAGGTGCTCGACGGCGCGGCGGACCACCTCGGCGTCGCTATCCGCCCGTGTATGCCAGGCGCAGCCCGGGACGAGAGTGCCGCATTCGAAAAGTCGCATGGTCTTCTCCTCTGTTTAAAACACAAAGACGATCGCGCTTCTCACGCGATTTATGAATGTGCGGGGGAGGGAAGGTTCCGGCCGGCATCGATATGCCGGCCAGTAGAGGCCGTGTCAGTCGGGCATCGCCCAGGCTTTGTAGGTATCCGAAAGCTGGCCGGGCATGTTGCTATTGGCGGCCGCTGCTTCGTTCTGCAGCTGTTCCGGGGATTTTCCGCCGGCCAGCTGCAGCTTGACCTGCTCGATGAAGCAGGACAGCGGCAGATCCGAGCCGCTCTTGGCCCGCAATTTCTCGGCGATGCGTGTCAGAAACTCGGATGTGTCGATTGTGCGGGATGTTTCCTGGACATCCGTGGACGCAGGCGAACCACTTTGTATCGTCATGACAATCCTCCTCCGATTGTTACGCACATACATATAAAGTTAGGACGCGCTTAATTTTCGTGAAGGTCAATCAACTCGAATTTATCGACGAGATATCACAGTCTCATGGCCAGCGGACGACGGGGGGCAAGGACGAGAGAATGGATTCAACGTTGCCGCCGGTCTTCAGGCCGAAGATCGTACCGCGATCATACAGCAGATTGAATTCGACGTAGCGGCCCCGGCGGATCAATTGTTCGTCGCGATCGGCCTCTGTCCACAGCTTATTGAAGTTGGACCGGACGATTTTCGGATAGACCATGGCGAACGCCCGGCCGACATCGCGGGTGAAGGCGAAATCGGCGTCCCAGCCGCCGGCATCCTCGCTCGAATACAGCCAGTCATAGAAAATGCCGCCAATGCCGCGGGCCTCGTTGCGATGCTTCAGGAAAAAATATTCGTCGCACCAGGCTTTGTAGGCATCGTAATCGGCGACGGCATGATTGCGGCATGCGATCTCCATCGCCTTGTGGAAGAGCTGGCTGTCCTCGTCCTCCTGGGTGCGGCGGCGCGACAGAACCGGCGTCAGGTCGGCGCCACCGCCGAACCAGCGGCTGGTGGTGACCACCATACGGGTGTTCATATGCACGGCCGGAACGTTGGGATTGACGGGATGGGCGATGAGCGAAATGCCCGAGGCCCAGAAACGCGGATCGTCCTTGGCGCCGGGTATCTGCGCCCGGAAGTCCGGGGAGAATTCGCCGTGAACGGTGGAGGTGTGGACGCCGACCTTCTCGAAGACCCGGCCTTCCATCATCGACATGCGGCCACCGCCGCCGGCGCCGTTTTCGCGCGACCAGTCCTTGGCGGTGAAGCGGCCGGGCTCCTGATCGGAGAGCGGGCCTTCCAGCTCGTCTTCGAGGGCTTCAAAGGAGGCGCAGATCGTATCGCGCAGTCCTTCGAACCAGTTGCGGGCGGCGGCCTTCTTCTCTTCGATATCCTCAGGCAAGCCGATCGGCAGTTCCGGTCTTTCCATGTCGCGCCTCCGGCGGTCGGCATCTGCATAGGAAGCGACTCGCTCATTCTCGATTACCCGCCCCGTTTAGCAGGTGGCCCCGCGTCTCGCCAAGCCAAGGCGGCACGCCCACGCGCTTCCAAGATTCGACTCGCAAATCCCGAATTTCGATACTACCTTTTCCGAAGAGGTAGGTTTGATGAAAAAAGTTCCAGGGCCTCCGTCCTTCGACGGCCTGAAGCGCAGGATAGCGAGACATCGGGCGGAAACGTCCTCCCGGCGGAAAGACCATTTCGTGCGTGAGACATATTGCCTCGGCCTTCTCGATGCACGCGCCAAGGCGCGCGAATGGTTCGACGAATATCCGAAAGCCGCCTACTGGACCGAGGTGGAAAGCTGGCGTCAGCTCGACGGCGACCAGATCGAATTCACCATGCGCCGCCTGCCTTCGGCCGATTGATCGTCACTCAGCCGCCGGCCGCACGCGACTTTCGATCAAGAGGCCGCTCTCATCCATGATCGGATGCGCCACCGAGACGATGTGGGCATTGATGCGCTTCAGGTCGCGCAGCATGTCGAGATGCAGCGAGCTCGTCTGCAGGCTGTCGGCGCGGCCGTCGCGCAAGCGTTCGAGATGGCGCTCGGCCGACTGCTTCTCCATCCGGCGCACTTCGACCTTTACCTCCATCATCTGCCGCGCCAGATTGAAATCGCGAGTGACGAAGATCGTCTGGGCGACGCGCAGATTGTCGATCGTCAGATCGAACAGCTTGCGCAGTTCCTGATGGCCGTCGTCGGAAAATTTCAGGCCGAGCGAGATCTTCTTCGCCACCTCTTCCCGCAAGCCTTTCTCGATAATGTCGCCCATATGTTCGAGATTGATCGCGTAGTCGATTACGACGATTGAGCGGCGGGCGTTTTCGTCGCTGAGACCTTCGCGGCCGAGCTTCGAGAGATAGATCTTCACCGCCTGCTGCAGCCGGTCGACGCGCTCCTCGAGCGCGGGGATTTCAGCAAGTTTGCCGGAATCGTTCTGTTCGAAGGCTTCTGAGACCCTGACCAGCATGCGCTCGATGAGGTCGCCGACGCCGAGCACTTCGCGGGTCGCGCTGGTGAGCGCGATGACGGGTGTCGAAAGCTCCTGCGCATCGAGATATTTCGGGGCGTTGTCAGGCTCCGGCTGATCCGGCACCAGCCGAGCCATCAGGGTGGCCAGCGGCCGGGAAAAAGGCCAGGCGAGTGCTGCGAGCAGAAGGTTGAAGGCGAGATGCGCGTCGACCGGAAGCTTGGCCGGACCAAAGGGCAGCATCTGGATGAGTTCGGCGCCATAACCCGCCAGCGGTAGGGCGATGAAGCATCCGAACGCGCGCACTGCGAGATTGCCGAGGGTGACGCGCCGCGCCGAAACCGGGCCGGACAATGTCGCGATAACGGGCGGGATCGCACCGCCGAGGTTGGCGCCGAGCACGAGCACGATGACGAGTTCAGCCGAGACGAGGCCCGCTGAGGCGAGCGACAGGATAAGCACCACCACTGCCAGGCTCGATGAGGAGAGGAAGGCAAGGGCCGCCGAGAAGAGCAGCGCTACGGGCAGCGCGCCGTCCAGCAGGCCGATAAAGGCGGCGAGAGCGGGGGAGGCGCGCATCGGTTCCGTCGCGAGGCCGAGCAGATGCAGCGACAGCAGCATCAGCCCGATGCCGATCAGCGCTGCGCCGCCGCCCTGGCGGGTGCTGGAGCGGCCGCGGTAAAGCACGATGCCGGCCAGGATCAGGAGGGGCGAGAGCCATTCGATGCCGGTGGCGACGATCCAGGCGGTGATCGCAGTGCCGACATTGGCGCCGAGCAAGACGATCTGCGCCATGCGCGGCCTGATCAGATCGC
The DNA here is from genome assembly GCF_022354505.1 of Rhizobium sp. C104. Lineage (NCBI taxonomy): Bacteria > Pseudomonadati > Pseudomonadota > Alphaproteobacteria > Hyphomicrobiales > Rhizobiaceae > Rhizobium > Rhizobium sp. C104. The sequence goes on from NZ_CP092348.1 coordinate 392,001, forward strand.
GCTCGACGAAGGACGCGGTCATCAGCGCCGTCGCCGTGGAGCTCTGCAGTGCAATAGTCGCGACGAGACCGGACAGGAAGGAACGGAAACCGCCACGCGTGCCGGTCGCCAACCCCGTTCTCAGCCGTGCGCCGAAGGCCCTGGACACACCGTCCTTCACCTGCGCAAGTCCGAACAGCAGCAATGCCACGGCACCGAACAGGTTGATCATGATAATTGTGGAATCCATTTTCTTGTTTTTATTCTTCCTTCCAAAGAGGCGAAGCTAACGAGATTTGGGCTGTTCCAACCGCTTGGAATCGTAGGAGCAATGCGATCTTTTTGATTGCCCGGCTAATAAATATACGCCGCTTTGGCGGATTGGCAACGTCGTTTTGCGACATATTCGGGAGCTGATAGTCGTGGCGTCGAACCGATACAGTTATGCCCAGACCGTCTGGCGCATCGCTTCGCCGACGATCATGGCAGCCGAGACGGCGACGTTGATGGAGCGCTGTCCGCCGACCATCGGGATCAGGATGCGGGCATTGGCTCTATCGTGCACATGATCCGGCACCCCGGCGCTTTCGCGCCCGAAAAGCAGGATGTCGTCCGAACGGAAGACCAGATCGGTGTAGCGATCGGCCGCCTTGGTCGAGGCGAGGATCAGGCGGCGGCCGGTCGTGGCGCGCCACGCCTCGAAGCGGTCCCAGTTGACATGGCGGGTCAGCGCGGCGGCGGCGATATAATCCATGCCGGATCGTTTCAGGTTGCGATCGGAAACGTCGAAGCCGGCGGGCTCGATCAGATCGACCGCAAAGCCGAGGCAGGCGGCAAGACGCAGGATCGTGCCGGTATTGCCTGCTATATCCGGCTGGTAGAGTGCCAATCTGAGGTCGGTCATCACACGCTGCTTATTTCGCTAGAACGGGCAAGACCTAAAGCAACTGCCATTTCGCCGCAACTGCGCGTTTTGGCCGAGAAACGTTCAATTTACGCCATTATAGGGCTGGAAATTTCGCCATTTTCGCGTTATCCATGCACATCTTTAATCGCCAGCAGGGAGGGCCGTCATGAATATTTTGCTCGATATGCGCTTTCCCGCCGTGATGCCGATTAGGGCGACATGGCGCCGCTAGAGCGCTTTTCTTCTTGAATCCCCTTTTGATCCATTGTGCGGCTGCTTCAGCCTCGCCCCTTGAACGTTCGGTTCCCATATGTGCTTGCGTAACGCCGGGATGGCGCGAAGCCGGGAGCCGAAACGCTGACGTTTCGGAGCAATTTCATGTTTGGCTGGTTCGAACAGCGACTCAATCCCTTTCCGAGCGAGGAGCCCGTCGCTCCGCCAAAGGGTCTTTTTGCCTTTTGCTGGCACTACAGCAAGCCGGCAGCGCCGTGGCTCTGCCTGATGGCCGTGCTGACGGCGCTGATCGCCGTCGGCGAAGTGGCGCTCTTCCAGTTCCTCGGCGATATCGTCGACTGGCTGACGAATGCCGACCGCGCCACCTTCCTGCAGACGGAAGGCCACAAGCTTTTCTGGATGGCGGCGCTGGTGCTGATCGGCCTGCCTCTGACGGCGGGCCTGGATTCCCTCATCATGCACCAGATGCTGCTCGGCAATTATCCCATGAGCGCCCGCTGGCAGATGCATCGCTTCCTGCTGCGCCACAGCATGACCTTCTTCGCCAACGAGTTTGCCGGGCGTGTGGCGACCAAGGTGATGCAGACCTCGCTCGCCGTGCGTGAGACGGTGATGAAGATCCTTGACGTCTTCGTCTATGTCGTGACGTACTTCCTGACGATGATCATCGTCATCGCGGCTGCCGATTGGCGGCTGATGATCCCGATCCTCGTCTGGCTCTCCGTCTATATCGGCATCGTCTCCTATTTCGTGCCCCGGCTTCGCAAGATCGCTGCGGCGCAGGCGGATGCCCGCTCGATGATGACGGGGCGCGTGGTCGACAGCTATACGAATATCGCCACCGTCAAGCTGTTTTCACATGCCGGCCGGGAGGAGGTCTATGCCAAGGAAGGCATGGACGAGTTCCTGCAGACCGTGCACAAGCAGATGCGCAAGGTGACGCTCTTCCATATCAGCGTCTACCTGAACAACTGCGTTGCGCTGTTCGTCGTCTCGGGCATGTCGATCTGGTTCTGGTTGAACGGGGCGATCTCGGTCGGCGCCATCGCCATCGCCATCGGTCTTGCCATGCGCGTCAACGGCATGTCGCAATGGATCATGTGGGAAGTCTCGGCGCTGTTCGAGAATATCGGCACAGTCTATGACGGCATGGAGATGATGAGCAAACAGCACGACATCGTCGACAAGCCGGACGCGCCTCCCATGACGGCAAAGAAGGGCGCGATCCACTACGACCGCATCCGCTTCCACTATGGCAAGAGCAAGGGTGTGATCGACAACCTGTCGCTCGATATTAAGGCAGGCGAGAAGGTGGGTCTCGTCGGGCGCTCCGGAGCCGGCAAGACGACGCTGATGAACCTGCTGCTGCGCTTCTACGACTTGGAGGGCGGCCGCATCACCATCGACGGGCAGGATGTCGCCGGCGTCTCGCAGGAAAGCCTGCGCTCGCTGATCGGCGTGGTGACGCAGGATACTTCGCTGCTGCATCGCTCAATTCGCGACAATATCGCCTATGGCCGACCCGACGCCTCGGATGCCGAGATCATCGAGGCTGCCAAGCGTGCCAATGCCTGGGAGTTCGTCGAAGGGCTCGTCGACATGCAGGGCCGCCAAGGGCTTGATGCGCAGGTCGGCGAACGCGGCGTCAAGCTCTCCGGCGGTCAGCGGCAGCGCATCGCGATCGCCCGCGTCTTCCTGAAGGACGCGCCGATCCTGGTGCTCGACGAGGCAACCTCGGCGCTCGATTCCGAAGTCGAGGCGGCTATCCAGGAAAACCTCTTCGCCCTAATGGAGGGCAAGACGGTGATCGCGATTGCCCACCGGCTGTCGACACTGACGGAGATGGACCGGCTGATCGTGCTCGACAAGGGCCGGATCATCGAGGCCGGCTCACACAGCGAACTGATCGAGAGCGGCGGCATCTACGCCGACCTCTGGAACCGCCAGTCCGGCGGCTTCCTCTCCGATCACGCCGAGGAAGCGGAAGTGGCGGCGGAATGATAAAGGGCCCTCCCGGCGGAGGCGGGGAGGGCCGGTAATTCCTATCCTGGCTTTACAGTGTGGCTGCCAGCGGTGCTGCGGACTGCTGGCGGCCGCGCTATCTATTCACAGACTGTCGGCCCAGTCGATCACGCGGTCATGTTCGACGAGGATGATGGTGTTGGCGGCGGCGAGTGTGCGCAGCGTGGCGATGCGGCGGCGCTCCTCGTGGTCGAGCCAGGCGGTAACGGCCTCGGTAACAATTACGTCGCGCGGCAATGCCAGGTCGAGCGCGAGGGCGTCGAGCCTTTCCGCGAGCGGAAGCGGAATATGCGCATCGAGCATTTTCGTTTCCATGGGCCTTCTCTCCGGTGAAGCGCGATCGTATCGTCAGATTGTGACCGGTTCGGGGGTAATCAATGGCGATGCCGCCGATGTTATCGATCATTACCAAAATATAAGGTTGAGTCCGCTTTTCATTCCCTTTGCCGCTCCTCCCAATCCGCCTATATCGCTTCCATGTTCCTGCGCCCCATCCTTCGCCTGTTCGAAACCTGGATCGATCCGTTCCGTCCGCGCGCCAACCTTCAGCCGCCGGGCTCGACGCTCGGATTCATCCGGTTCTATATCGGCCAGGCGAAGATGCCCTTCGTCGCCATGCTCGTTCTCGGCGGCACATCGGCGGCAATCGAGGCGGCACTTTTCTGGTTCGTCGGCCGGCTGGTCGATATCCTCGGCAGTATCACGCCCGGCGCCGGCTGGAGCGGTCTTCTGGCGGCCCATGGCGGCGAGCTGTTCGGCATGCTCGCTCTCATCGGGCTCGTGCGTTTCGTCGTCGCCTTCCTGATCGCGCTCGTGGATCAGCAGGTGATCACGCCGGGCTTCTATAATCTAGCACGTTGGCAATCCTATCTCCATGTCTCCAGGCAGTCTTTATCGTTCTTCCAGAGCGATTTCTCCGGGCGCATCGTTACCAAGGTCTGGTCGGCCGGGCAGGCGACCGGAGATCTCGTCACTTCGCTGATGGAAAGCGTCTGGTTCGTCGGCATTTATGCCGTGACGACGCTCGTGCTCGTCGCCCGGCTGGACTTTTCCCTTGCCGCCGTAGTGTTGTTCTGGCTTGGCGCCTTCAGCCTGCTTGCCCGCCATTTCGTTCCGAGGATCCGCCAGCATTCCCGCGAAACGGCGGAGGCCGGATCGATGCTGAACGGGCGGATGGTCGATTCCTACAGCAACATGCAGACGCTGAAGCTGTTTGCCCGCGACGAGGAAAGCGACCGCTATATGCGGCAGGGCTTCGATATCTATCAGGATACGGTGCTGCGCTTCACGCGCTTCATCACCGGGGTCAGGGCCTCGATGGCGCTGCTCTCCGGCCTGATGATCGTGACGATGGCGGGGCTGAGCGTCGATCTCTGGCTGCGCGGCATGGTAAGCTCCGGAGCCGTGGCCTTCTCGCTGGCGCTGGTGCTCAGGCTGAATTTTCTGCTCGGGCGGCTGATGACGCAGTTCAATGGCATCATGCGCAATCTCGGCACCATCCAGAACGCCGCCGAGCTCGATCTCTCAACCGCTGGGGCTCGTCGATCGGCCGGATGCGAAGAGCCTGGTGATCCGGCAGCCCGGCATCCGTTTCGACAATGTTTCCTTCCGCTACGGCAAGGGTCACCTGCCGGTCGTCGAGAATTTCTCCCTGACAATCCATCCCGGCGAAAAGGTCGGGATCGTCGGTCGTTCGGGCGCGGGCAAGTCCACACTGATGAACCTGCTGCTGCGCCTCTACGACATTCAGGACGGGCGCATTCTCATCGACGGCCAGGATATTGCAGCCGTGACGCAGGAATCGCTCAGAATGCAGATCGGCGTCGTCAGCCAGGACACCTCGCTGCTGCATCGTTCGGTGCGCGACAATATCCTGTTCGGACGGCCAGATGCCGGTGAGGAGCGGTTGGTCGAAGCAGCCATACGCGCCGAAGCCATCGACTTCATCGAGCGTCTGCAGGATCAGCAGGGGCGCAGAGGCTTCGATGCGCATGTTGGCGAACGCGGTGTCAAACTGTCAGGCGGCCAGCGGCAGCGCATCGCCATTGCCCGCGTCATGCTGAAGGACGCGCCGATCCTCGTCCTCGACGAAGCGACGTCGGCGCTCGATTCGGAAGTGGAGGAAGCGATCCAGTCCAATCTCCACCGGATCATGGAGGGCAAGACCGTGCTTGCGATCGCCCATCGGCTATCGACGATTGCAGCACTCGACCGGTTGATCGTCGTCGATCTCGGCCGCATCATCGAGGAGGGTAGCCATGATCAACTGCTTCGCCGCGGCGGGCTCTATGCCGAGCTCTGGGCGCGCCAGTCCGGCGGGTTCCTCGCGGCGGACGGCGACGCGGTCTCAAGGGTCGACGGCGAATTCCGCCATGAGGCCAAAATGATTTGAACCGAAGCTGTTCTCGATGCGGCGGACCGATTTCAGCCGCAGAGGCGCCCGGCTGAAAACGTGATCAATCGGAATGCCGAAGGCGCCTGCTGCGATCGGCCATGTCGCCGGCTCCAGCGAGACCGTGCCCAGCCCTTGGCTGCGCATCAGATACTGCACGTCGGGCGCCAGAATCGACGTGTTGAAATCGCCGGCAAGGACGAGTGGCCCCGGCAGGGACGGAATAATTTCCGCGAGATCTTCGATTTCCAGGCCGTGGAATTCGTCGTAATAGGGTTTGGTCAGGTGCGCGGCGAGGAAATTGACCTTCTGACCGTCGAAATCGATCGTCGAGATCGTCAGCCGGTTGCGCCAGAGCAGTCCGAGATTGCGGATGCGGGGTTCGATGAGCGGGCGCTTCGACAGCACCAGCGTGTCGCATTCCTGCATGCCGACTCCGCAGCCGATATAATAGGGATAAGTCTTCAAGAGCCGAGGCAGTTCCGGCAGCAGCGGCTCGGCCTCCAGGATGCTGACGACGTCGGCGCCTGAGGCGATCGCCATGTCGGCGATATCGGCGCCATTGGCGAAATTATCATTCTCGATATTGAAGGACATCAGCTTGAAGAGGGCCGGACGGTTTTGATCGACAGCCGGCTCGACGAACTCGCGCATCATCACGACGCCATGGACGGCAAGGACGACGGATACGCCGAGCGTCAGCAGCGCATACCAGTGCCGTTTGACGAGAAGGGCCGCAACGGAGGCGGCTGCCGCGGCAACGGCCAAGTGGACCTGGAAGCTGTAAAAGAAGGAGAGCAGATAAAAATCGGTGACATACCGCAGCGAGACGATAGCGAGGACGAGGGTGGTGAGAACGCTGAATACGCAAAAAATCGTGTCTCTCATCCGCTCCGGTCCGGCTCGCTGGCTTGGCTGCGACTGCGCCTATCACGGTGGCTTTTTTGTTGCAATGCAACATGAGGGCAAGCTCGTGTTTGCCTTAAAAAATTCATCGGAAATTCCCGCGACATTGTGCCCTCGTCCCCTTGCCAAGGCTGGACATAATTTGCGATCAAGCTTAGAACGCGCCGGATTGCCGGGGAATCTATGGCCGAATTGTGTCCAGATCGATTCGCCGGCAGAGGGGGCAGGGCGGAATTCCGCAATATTTGCGCAGAGGATGGTTAGGCCGTGAGCGAACACGTAACGACAAGCGAGGCTTCGACAGAGCCTACTCGCCGTGATTTCCTTTATCTCACCACTGGTATGGCGGGCGCTGTCGGCGCCGTCTCGGTTGCCTGGCCGTTCGTCGACCAGATGCGACCGGATGCGTCGACGCTGGCGCTGGCCTCCATCGAAGTCGATGTCGCGAGCCTCGAGCCCGGCATGTCATTGACGGTCAAGTGGCGCGGCAAGCCGATCTTCATTCGTAACCGTACGCCTGAAGAAGTGAAGGCTGCCGCCGATGTTCCGCTGGCGGATCTCAAGGATCCGGTCGCCCGCAATGCCAACCTGCCGCCCGAGGCCCAGGCAACGGGTGTTGACCGTTCAGGCGGCAAGGACAAAGAAAACTGGATCGTCATGATCGGCACCTGCACCCATCTCGGCTGCGTTCCGCTCGGCCAGGCCGGCGAATATAATGGTTGGTTCTGTCCCTGCCATGGCTCGGTCTACGATACGGCCGGCCGCATTCGTAAGGGTCCCGCGCCGCAGAATCTGGCGATTCCGACCTTTTCATTTATATCCGATACCAAGATCAAGATCGGTTGAGGGGAGACTGATTAATGAGTGGCCATTCCAGCTACGAGCCATCAACCGGCCTTGAGAAATGGGTCGATGCGCGCCTGCCTTTGCCGCGCATGGTCTATGACAGCTTCATTGCATATCCGGTTCCCAGAAACCTTAACTATGCCTATACCTTCGGTGCCATGCTCGCCGTCATGCTGATCGTACAGATCCTGACAGGCGTTACGCTCGCCATGCATTATGCCGCCGACACGTCGCTTGCTTTCAACTCTGTTGAAAAGATCATGCGTGACGTCAACCACGGCTGGCTGCTGCGCTATATGCATGCCAACGGCGCTTCCTTCTTCTTCGTCGCCGTTTACCTGCACATTGCCCGCGGCCTCTATTACGGTTCTTACAAAGCGCCGCGCGAAATCCTCTGGATTCTCGGCGTCGTCATCTACCTCCTGATGATGGCGACCGGCTTCATGGGCTATGTTCTGCCCTGGGGCCAGATGTCCTTCTGGGGCGCGACCGTCATCACCGGCTTCTTCTCAGCCTTCCCACTGGTCGGCGAATGGATCCAGCAGTTCCTGCTTGGCGGCTTCGCCGTCGATCAGCCGACGCTGAACCGCTTCTTCTCGCTGCACTACCTGCTGCCCTTCATGATCGCCGGCGTCGTCGTCCTGCACATCTGGGCGCTGCACGTCACCGGCCAGACGAACCCGACCGGCATCGAGGTTAAGACGAAGACGGACACGGTGCGCTTCACGCCTTATGCGACGATGAAGGATGCGCTCGGCGTCTCCGTCTTCCTGCTGGTCTATGCCTATTTCGTCTTTTACCTGCCGAACTTTCTCGGCCATGCCGACAACTATATCCCGGCAGACCCGTTGAAGACGCCGGCCCACATCGTTCCGGAATGGTACTTCCTGCCGTTCTACGCGATGCTGCGCTCGATCACCTTCAACGTCGGCCCGATCGACTCCAAGCTCGGCGGCGTGCTCGTCATGTTCGGCGCGATCATCGTGCTGTTCTTCCTGCCCTGGCTCGACACCTCCAAGGTCCGCTCGGCCGTCTACCGTCCCTGGTACAAGCTGTTCTTCTGGCTGTTCGTGATCAATGCGATCATCCTCGGCTGGCTCGGCTCACAACCGGCGGAAGGCCTGTTCACGACGATTTCACAGATCTGCACGCTTCTTTACTTTGCTTTCTTCCTGGTCGCGATGCCAGTTCTCGGCCTGGTGGAAACACCGCGCCGCATCCCGAACTCGATCACCGAAGCGGTGCTCGAAAAGCGCAACAAGACAGTTGCTGCCAGTGCAGCGGCCAATGCGTAAGCGAGCGGCGGAAGGAAACAGAAATATGAAAACGCTTGTTGCAAGCATTCTTTCGCTCGCAGTCGCTGCCGTTCTCGGCAGCGCAGCCTTGGCCCAGGAAGCGACGCCCGCCAATGGAGCAGCACCTGCCCATCACGAGGAAGGTGCGACGCCGCACTATCCGCTGAAGGAGCCGAAGGAGGAGGAATGGACTTTTGCCGGTCCGTTCGGCCATTACGACAAGGCTCAGCTTCAGCGCGGCCTCAAGGTTTACACCGAAGTCTGTTCCGCCTGCCATTCGATGAACCTCGTGCCTTTCCGCATGCTCGACGAGCTCGGCTATAACGAGGCGCAGGTGAAGGCTTTCGCCGCGAACTACGAAGTCCAGGACGGGCCGAACGCGGCCGGCGAGATGTTTACCCGCAAGGCGGTCCCTTCCGACCACTTCCCGGCGCCTTTCGCCAATGCGGAGGCGGCTGCCGCTTCCAACAACGGCGCGGCTCCGCCTGACTTTTCGCTGATCGCCAAGGCCCGCGAAGTCGAGCGCGGCTTCCCGCAATTCGTCTTCGACATCTTCACGCAGTATCAGGAGAACGGCCCGGATTACATCCACGCGCTGCTGACCGGCTACGAAGAACCACCGGCCGGTTTCCAGGTGCCGCAGGGCGGACATTACAACCCGTATTTCCATGCTGCCGCCGTCCTCGCCATGCCGAAGCCGCTCTCGGACGGCCAGGTGACCTATGACGACGGCGCGCCGCAGACCGTCGACCAGTATTCCAAGGACGTCTCGTCCTTCCTGATGTGGGCTGCCGAGCCGCACCTCGAGGAGCGCAAGCGCACCGGTTTCATGGTCATGGTCTTCCTGGCGATCTTCACGGTGCTGATCTACCTGACGAAGCGCTCGGTCTATGCCAATAAGGAACATTGAGCGCTCCCGATCAACATTCAAAAGGCGGCCTCGGCCGCCTTTTTTGTTGGTTCCGCCCCTGGCAATTGATAGGGTGCGGCCGATTTAAAGCGCTCGCAGATATGGACTTTCCATGGACAAGAATATGACTTCGGAGCTTGCTGCAAGCATCCGCTCCATTCCCGACTATCCCAAGCCGGGCATCATCTTTCGCGACATCACCACGCTGCTCGGCAATCCCCGCGCTTTCCGCCGAGCGGTCGATGAACTCGTGCAGCCCTATGCCGGCACGAAGATCGACAAGATTGCCGGCATGGAGGCGCGCGGCTTCATCCTCGGCGGCGCGGTGGCGCACCAGCTTTCCTCCGGCTTCGTACCGATCCGCAAAAAGGGCAAGTTGCCGCACGATACAGTGCGCATCGCCTACAGCCTGGAATATGGCGTCGACGAAATGGAGATGCATCGCGATGCGGTGCAGCCTGGTGAGAAGGTGATCCTCGTCGATGACCTGATCGCCACCGGCGGTACTGCGGTGGGTGCTACCAAGCTGTTGCGGCAGATCGGCGCCGAGGTGGTCGGCGCCTGCTTCGTTATCGATCTGCCGGACCTTGGCGGCCGCAAGAAGCTGGAAGAGCTCGGCGTCGTCGTGCACACGCTGGTCGAATTCTCCGGCCACTGACCCGGCATTGCTCTTGCGGCGTCAGTCGAATTCCAAGACGCCGCTTTCGAAGCGCATGACGGCTTCGCCGTTCTGATTGACGCCCTCGCAGAGAATGGTGTTGAGGTGCCAGCCCGGCCGGGATGCGAGCGGCCGGCTGGAGAGGAGGGCGACGGAATAGGTCACGACGTCGCCCGGAAAGATCGGCCGCAGCCATTGCAGTTTCTGGAAGCCCGGCGAAGGGCCGAGATTCGGCGCCTTCAGGCCCCTTTGCGTAAGCGCGACGCTCTGGCTTTTCCAGAAGGCGAGGAAGGTTCGCATCCAGCCGGCGGTGGTGTGCCAGCCCGACGCGCAAAGGCCGCCGAACATGGTATCCTTGGCTGCTGCCTTGTCGACGTGGAAACGCTGCGGATCGTAGCGCTCGGCGAAACTGATGATGTTTTCCTCGGTGAAGGTGTAGCTGCCGATCTCGGCCTTTTCACCGATGGGGTAAAGTTCGGACATTCTCATGTTGCAATCTCCGGGCGCATGCGGATCATGACCGAATTTTCCGAGAGGCAGACGAGTTCGCCGCGCTGGTTTTCCACCTCGTGGCGGAACTTGACGATGCCCATGCCGGGGCGCGAGCGCATCGGCCGGGCTTCGAGCACGGTCGATTGACCCTGCAGCGTATCGCCTGACAGCACCGGCTTTCGCCATTCCATCAGGTCGATGCCCGGCGCACCCTCGCAAAGCGCATGTAGGATGTAGCTGTCGGCCATCATCCGCATCAGCATCGCGGACGTATGCCAGCCGGAGGCGGCGAGGCCGCCGAGAATGCTGGCGCGGCCAGCAGCCTCGTCGAGATGCATCGGCTGCGGGTCGAATTCCCGCGCGAATTCGACGATTTCCTCGGCGCTCACCGGTTTCGGGCCGAGGGGAAAGCGGCGACCGGGTTCGAAATCCTCGAAGGCTAGCTTTTCTGCCGACATTCGCTCCTCCGCCATATCAAGCGCACAATGCTTACAATAGCATCCGCGTGGGCTCAATGATTCCGGGGAGATAAACCGGCATGACTGATCTGAGGTCGATACTCGACGAGGCAGCGCGCCAGGGGCTGATTTCGCCGGAGGCGGGCGGGCGGCTTCTGCCGTTTCTGACCGAGCGTGGCGTGGCTGTCATTGAGCCACAGCCTGCACAGGCAGCCGAAGAGCAGGCTTGGTCTGATACGGAGACACCGCGCTTCGTGCGCGGGTTTCACGACGTGCTGATCACCATCGGCGTCGTCGTGGCGCTCGTCGGCCTCTGGGGCCTTGCGCCGCTTTATGCCGTGCCGCCCGCGATCCTGGTGCTTTCGGAAATCCTGGTGCGCCGCCAGCGGCTCGCTTTGCCGGCCGTCGGCCTGACGATCGCCCTATTCTGCTGGACATTCTTGCTGATGTCCCGCGTTTTCACGCCGTGGACCTCCGAAATCGGCGCGGGGCTGACGCAATTCGTTGCCGGCTTTCCGATCCTTCTCGGCGTCTACTATGCCCGCTATCGCGTGCCCTTGTCGCTGGCGCTTGCCATTATGTCGGCGCTTGCCTTGGCACTCACCCTGTTGTTGCGTCTCGTACAATGGATAAGCGGCAATCCGGAATTTTTCGTCGATCATGTTGCCCTGCTGGCGGCGATCTCTCTTCTTTGCTCGCTCGGCCTCTTCGCCACGGCGCTCTATTTCGATTTCGGCGACCGGCTGCGCCGGACTACGCGTTCGGATATTGCGTTCTGGCTGCATCTCGGCGCGGCGCCGGCGCTGCTCTATAGCACTGTTTCCCTCATGTCTTTCGGAGAAGGCGGCCGTATCTTCGACCTGGCGAACATGTCGGCCCGGACGCCGGTGGTCGTCGCGACGGTGGCGGTGCTGATGCTGATCGGCTTGGTCATCGACCGGCGGGCCTTTGTCACTTCGGGACTGCTGTCGCTCGGCGTTGCGATCTTCAGCGTCTTCCGGCAGGGAAGCGCCACGGTCAACACCTACATCTTCACGACGCTGATTGTCGTCGGCGCGATCGTCTTGATCATCGGCACCGGCTGGATGCCGCTTCGCCGGCTGGTGTTGCGCGCACTACCGCCGGCCATCGCAAACAGGCTGCCGCCGGGTTAAGGCGGCAGCGCTCTTTTATTTAAGTGTTGAAGCGGAAGTGGATGACGTCGCCGTCCTGGACGACGTATTCCTTGCCTTCGTCACGCGCCTTGCCGGCATCCTTGGCGCCGACTTCGCCGTTGTATTTGATGTAATCGTCATAGGCGATGGTGTTGGCGCGGATGAAGCCGCGCTCGAAATCCGAATGGATGACACCGGCGGCCTGCGGCGCCTTGGTGCCGCGCTCGATCGTCCATGCGCGTGTTTCCTTCGGGCCGACGGTGAAATAGGTGATGAGGTGGAGCAGCTTGTAGCCGGCACGGATCAGCCGGTCGAGGCCCGCTTCGTCAAGGTCGAGCGCGGAGAGGAATTCCTTGGCCTCATCTTCGGGAAGCTGAGCGACTTCAGCCTCGATCGCCGCCGAGATGACGACGGTTTCGGCACCTTGTTCCCGAGCCATGGCGGCGACGGCCTCGGTGAATTCATTGCCTGTGGAGGCCTCGGCCTCGGCGACGTTGCAGACGTAGAGGACCGGATGCGAGGTCAGGAGATTGAGGCCCTTGAGGATGGCGATTTCCTCGGCATCCAGCGTCGACAGCAGCGTGCGCACCGGCTTGCCTTCGTTGAGCAATTTCAGCGACGCTTCCATGATCGGCAGCATCGCCATCGATTCCTTGTCCTTGCTGGTGGCGCGCTTGCGCGTCTGCTCGGTGCGGCGCTCGAGGCTTTCGAGGTCGGCGAGCATCAGCTCGGTCTCGATGGTCTCGGCATCGGCGACGGGATTGATACGACCCTCGACATGGGTGATGTCGCTGTCTTCGAAGCAACGCAGCACATGCACGATGGCGTCGACTTCACGGATATTGGCAAGGAACTGATTGCCGAGACCTTCACCCTTCGAGGCGCCGCGCACGAGGCCGGCGATGTCGACGAAGGAGATGCGGGTCGGGATCAGTTCTTTCGACTTGGCGATGTCGGCGAGCTTGCGCATGCGCGGATCGGGCACGGCGACTTCGCCGGTGTTCGGCTCGATGGTGCAGAAGGGATAGTTCGCCGCCTGTGCGGCCGCCGTCTTGGTGAGCGCGTTGAAGAGGGTCGATTTGCCGACGTTCGGCAGTCCGACGATGCCGCATTTGAAGCCCATGGCTAAAACCTGCTGTTCTTGAATTTCTTGCTGGTGCCTATGGGATAAAGGAGCAATGTGGTCAAGTCTTCGCGAGCTTTTAGCGTTGCTCACTTGCTCACGGAACAGTGGCGCCCTATTTTGGAGGGCGATTTCGGTTTCGATGCATTGCGGATTTCGTCAGATGCAAGGTTGCTCTTGCCTGGCCGCAATAACGGTAGGGTCTCAAGCCAGCGGGCCTTTCCTCCTGATTGGTGGAAGCAGCGACCGGGGACCGTCGAAAATTCGTCATCGACAATGATTAGTTGTTTTGAAGATTCTTGACCATGTCATCGACGGGTGGATTTTCCGATGAGTGACAATGACGTTGCCCTGAAACCGAAGACCAAGGTGAAGCCGAAGCTGGACAAGCCGAAGCTCTACAAGGTCATCCTCGTCAATGACGACTATACCCCGCGTGAGTTCGTCATCGTGATCCTGAAGGCCGTCTTCCGCATGAGCGAGGAGACCGGCTATCGGGTGATGATGACCGCCCACAAGCTCGGCTCCTGCGTGGTCGTGGTCTGCGCCAGGGACATTGCCGAGACCAAGGCCAAGGAGGGCATCGATCTCGCCAAGGAGATGGGCTTTCCGCTAATGTTTACGACGGAGCCGGAGGAATAAGCTCTGCTTCAGGCCGGCGGATCTGTAAACCGGTCTTATCCCGCACGAAACCGCAATTTTCGTAGAAGCGCAGCGTTGCCGGGTTCTTCGAGCCGGTCAGCAGCATTACCTTGTAACAGCCGGCCTTCCAGGCCTCGGTCACTGCATGACCGATGACGGCGCCGGCATAACCGCGCTGGCGGTGATCGGCGTGGGTGACGACGTTTTCAACCAACGCATAGGAGGCGCCGTTGCGCGTAAGGTTCGGCACGACGATCAAGGTGGCGGTTGCGGCGGCGATATCGCCGGCAAAGCCAATGAATACGATCATGCCGGGCTGCGCGAGGATGGTGGAGAACAGCTCTTCGGCCATGGCCTTGTCGAGAACCGGATCGGCCGGGTTCAAATGCTGGTAGAGGGTGGTCAGCCCGGGAAGGTCGCTGGCGGCGGCCGGACGGATGGCGAAATTCTGATCCGGCACCGGCCTCATTCCCCCTTGTTGCCGAACATCTTCTTCAGAATATCGGCCATCGGGCCGGTGGCCAGCACCTTCGGCTGATTGTGATTGCGCGCCTGGTGTATATGCGACTGGTCGACCGGCTTCTTTTCGGTAGTCTTGTTGTCCTTGCGCTGCTTCTCCTCCTCGGCCTTGCCGCCGAGTGCCAGCGCGATCTTGTTCATCAGCTGCGAATCCTCGTTTCGCACCAGCATGTCGGCATTGTCGGCGAGCGTATCGAGAAGCGGCTCCAGCCAAGCCTTGTCGGCCTTGGCGAAATCGCCGAGCACGTGGTTCTGCACCATTTCCTTGATGCCGGGGTGGCCGATGCCGAGGCGCAGCCGCCGGTACTCCTTGCCGCAATGAGCATCCAGCGACTTGATGCCGTTGTGGCCGCCATGGCCGCCGCCGGTTTTCAGCCGTGCCTTGCCCGCGGGAAGGTCGAGTTCGTCATAGATCGCGACAAGATCGGCGGGCTGGAGCTTGTAGAAGCGCATCGCTTCGCCGACGGCCTCGCCGGAGAGGTTCATGAAAGTTTGCGGCTTGATCAGCAGAACCTTCTCGCCGCCGAGTTCGCCCTCGGCGATCTCGGCCCTGAATTTCCTCGACCAGGGCGAGAAGCTGTGACGCCGATGAATGGCGTCGACGGCCATGAAGCCGATATTGTGGCGGTTGCCGGCGTATTTGCCGCCGGGATTGCCGAGACCCGCGATGATCAGCATGGCCTGTCGTCCTCGCTTAACTTTTGCCCACGTTCACCACCCGGAAACGAGACCAAAGTCAAGCGGAAAGGGCAAGCCCGCCGGCAGCGTTACTCCGAGAGGTTCATGCCGTATTTCTGGAAGATCTGCTTCTGGTCGCCATCGGCGATCAGCTTGTTAAGGGCTGCCTGCATCCTGGCGCGCAGATCGTCCGGAAAACTCTTCTCGCAGGCAATGCTCATCGGCTGGGCGGAGAGCACGGTCACCATTTCCACCGGCTGGTCGGCCTTGAGCTTTTCGAAATAAAGTTCGGAAATCGGCATCATGTCGATGCGCCCGCCGAGCAGCTTGCGCAGCGTCGCGTTGAAATCGCTGGCGACATCCAGCTTGGTGAAGCCCTTTTCCTTCAAGATCGTCTCGGTATAATCCTCGCGCTGCGTGCCGATCGTATATTTCTTCGCCTCGTCCAGATTGCTGGCGATGACGCCCGAGCCTTTGCGGGTAATCAGGATGTTGCGGTCGATGAGCAGCGGCTCCACCCATTTGAACAGGGGGTCGCGGGCGCTGTTGTGAGCGGTCGCGAAGACGCAGGTCATCGGTGCGGTGCGGGCGAGGCCGAAGGCGCGCGCCCAGGGCATGATCTCGATGGTGTAGTCGACGCCGATCGCGGCCATTACCTTTTCGACCTGCTCGACGGTCGCGCCTTTGATCTCCTTGCCGTCGCGATAGTTGAAGGGGGCATAATCCTCGGTGGTGAAGGTCACCGTTTGTGCATGCGCGGCGCAGGGCATCGCCAGGCATGCGAGAAGCAGGAGCTTTTTCATCATCTCGTCTCCTTCGTTATGAGGCGCGGGCGACGGCCGATTCCGAGGCCATCAGTTCTTCGATGAGTACGGCTGCGTGTTGCGGACGATGGAAGAGGTAGCCCTGGCCATAATCGAGACCCATCTGATGGAGCGTGCGGCATTCCTCTTCGGTCTCGATACCCTCGGCGATGACGGTGCAGTTCATCTTGTGAGAGAGCGTGGTAATGCCTTCGATCAGCATGCGGCTCTTCTGGCGCACGTCGTCGTCGCCATCGTTGATCGCGCGGGTGAAGGACTGGTCGATCTTGATGATGTCGACAGGGAAGCGGTTGAGGTAGCTCAACGACGAATAGCCGGTGCCGAAATCGTCGAGCGCGATACGGCAGCCGAAGTGGCGAAGCTCGGTGACGATCATGCGGATCTGCGGGTTGTCGTGCATCAGCACGGCTTCGGTGATCTCGACGACGATGCGCTCCGGCCGGATGCCATGGCGACCGACGATGGCTGCAAGCCGGGCCGGCAGCGCCGGCTCGAACTGCAGGGGCGAGAAGTTGATAGCGAGATAGGTATCCTGCATGCCTGATATGCGGGAGATTTTGGCGAGATTGCAGATCGCCTTTTCCATGATGACATTGCCGACGCGGACGATTTTTGCCGTCTCTTCGGCGACGCTGATGATCTCGGCCGGCGGCATCAGGCCTTTCTGCGGATGGTTGAGGCGCATTAGCGCTTCGAAACCGGCAATGCCACGGCCGTTCAGATTGACGATCGGCTGCAGGAAGGCCTCGAACCAGTTGTCGACGAGGCCGGATTCAATATTGGCCTCGATCTCGGCGCGGCTGCGGGCACGGTCGAGCATGGCGTTGTCGAAAAGCTGGGCGCCGTTCTTGCCGTCGCGTTTCTTGGCATACATTGCCAGGTCGGATTTCTGCAGCAGTTCGGCGGCGGTTGCGGCATGATGCGGATAAATGGCGATGCCGACGGAAGCACTCAGATGCATGTCGGGCGTAAACGGCGTTTCGAAGATCGAGGCGATCTGCTCGCACATTATCCTGGCGCGTTTTTCGGCGTCCTTCGCCGGCAGCAGGATGGCAAATTCGTCGCCGCCGAGACGGGCCGCCTCATCGGAGGGAGCGAGATAGGTCTTCAGGCGCTCGACGAGTTCGATCAGCGCCATGTCGCCGGCGGCATGACCCATATTGTCATTGATCCACTTGAAGCGATCGAGATCGACGAAGAGGCAGGCGAGTTCCTGGCCGGCGGCGTCGGCAGCGGCGATCTTGCTGTCGAGCACGGCTTCGAAGCCCTGGCGGTTGAGCAGCCCGGTCAAATGATCGGTAATCGCCTGGCGGTGGTTGCGGTCCTCGGAGGCCTTAAGTTCGGTCACATCGGTCATGACCGACAGCGAGAGGCGGTCGTGAGCGCCGGCTTCCGCCTCCGACTCCATGATGAGGACGTCCATGGTGCGGCCGTCCAGGCAGACGAACTTGACGGTGACGGCGATGCCGCTTTCGGCCTGGCGGCGCTTGACGAACTTGTCGCGGGTCGTCGATGTCACGAGATCGGCGAAGTTGCGGCCGATGACGGCGGCGCGGTTATAACCCGTGGCAAGCAGCCAGTAATCGCTGACGGCGGTGATGCGGTCTTCCTCGTCGAGCGAGAAGAGCATGGCAGGCGTCAGATTATAGATGTCGGTGGCGCGGCGATGGGCGAATTTCAGCTCCTTCTCCTCGCTTTCGAGCTTGGTCTGCATCTCGTTGAAGCTGCGGGCAAGCCGTCCCATCTCGTCGTTCGACTGCCAGTCGACATGGTGGCGGGAGCCGAGCTGCCGGGTGGCCTCGATCGCTGCCGTCAACCGCATCAGCGGCTGGATGACGAAGAACCGGTTGCCGATCAGCGCGGTGCCGAAAACGGTCAGCACGGCGAAGATGAAGATCGAGATGAAGACGACCTCTTCCTGCTTCAGGCCGGAAAACAAGCCGAGCGCGGGATAGTAGACGCTGATGCTGCCGAGATTCTTCGGGCCGTCGACAGTGTTGTAGATAATGGCGCGCGATACCTGGACGAGCTTGCCGTCGAAGGAGCGCGGAATGGTGGACTGGCTGATGTCGAGCTGACCCGACTGGTCACGCACCTCGACCTTGACGATGGCGCCCTGGGAGACGACCGTCGCGCTGATCTGGGTGACGCTCTCCTCATCAAGATCCCAGAGCGGCTTTGCCAGCGCCTGGGCATTGGCGACAAGGAGAACGGAAATGTGATCGCGGATTTCCTTGTCGGCCCGTTCCGAGGAAAGAAAAAGGAAGAGAACAAAGAGGGGAGCGACAAAGACGAGCAGCGCTCCGCAAACAATTCCAAAAAATCTGTTCTCAACGGAATTGTTCATGGTTCCGTCTACTCCCCCAGGCCGACCCTTATCTGCTGTCGCGCGCTAAGGCGGGCTTCTTTGCAGCTGACGAAGCATGCTTTCATGAATACGTTAAATGTTGCTGAAACAGGGGCTTGCCGGGCAATGAAAAGCCCGCCTTCCCAGTTCACGGGAAAGCGGGCCGTATGCTTTGCAAGTTGTCGAAGCTATCAGGCTTCGGCTTCGCCTTCCGCGGCGCTCTCGTCGATGCCGGCAGCCGGAGCGATGATGGTCGCGATCGTGAAGTCGCGGTCGATCACGGTGGTGACGCCCTTCGGAAGAGTGACTTCCGAAATATGGATGCTGTCGCCGATCTTCTTACCGCTGAGGTCAACGTTGAAGAATTCCGGGATCGCATCGGCCGGGCAGTGAACTTCGACTTCATGGCGAACGATGTTCAGAACGCCGCCGACCTTGAGGCCCTGGGACTTCTCTTCGTTGATGAAGTGAACCGGGATTTCAACGGTCACCTGGGTGTTGCCGGAGACGCGCAGAAAATCGACATGCATCGTGAAGTCACGGACCGGATCGAGCTGGTAGTCCTTCGGCAGAACCTTGTACTTCTTGCCGTCGACTTCGATCGTCGCCACGGTGGTCATGAAACCACCGGCATGAATGCGCTTCGTCACCTCATTGGTGTTGAGAGCGATGGCAATGGGGGCCTGCTTGTCACCATAGATGACAGCGGGAATCAAACCGTTGCGGCGAAGTTCACGGGCGGACCCCTTACCAACCCGTTCGCGCGCCTCGGCCTTGAGCTCGTAAGTTTCCTGGCTCATGGCTATTCCTTTCGAGGTTATTTGGAGAGTTCGTCGGCGGGCAAAAGCCTTGTTCCGTCGAACCGGAGGCGGGTTTCCCCATCCTCATCCGCGTTGCCTCCAAGGGTGTCTACACGGACCGGTGGCCTATATTATAAGTCGCTCGGAAACGCAAGTTGCGGATCAGGCATGTTTGCGGCAAGCCGAATGCCGCGTTCGGGAAGGCGATGTTTGCGCCTGCTGCGAATTCCGCAGCCCCGCAAAGCGGCGAAATCACCAGTCCCGCTATGGCTGAGGTTGACATCGGCGCGCTTCCCCTCTTTGGATGCCGCAATCAAAAAAGCGGCTGAGGAGAAATCGGACTATGCGTCTTAAACTTGTCACGGCAACGAGCTTGCTGGCACTTTGCCTTGTCACCACCGCCCAGGGTGTCGAGATCAACCAGAACGGCGCCGATGCGCTCAAGGGCAACCTGACGAAGCTGCTTCCCGAGGATCTGGCAAAGAGCGGCCTAATCACCGTCAATCCGGCGGGCACGCGCTACGAAATCATCTACGATCTGGCAAAGCTGCTTTCCAAAGCTGACCCTTCGAAATTCACTATCAACGGTTTGACGCCGTTCTCGACCTTTGCCACACCGCTCGACAGCGGCCTCTGGAACATCGAAGGCGACAATAAGTTTGATGTCTCCGGCCATTTCAAAGGACCCGACGAAAAGCCGACGGATTTCTCCTACTCCATCGCTTCGCTTGTCTATGCCGGAGTCTTCGATCCGGCGATCAGCTATCTGCGCTCCAGCACCGCCACGGCCAAGGACATCAAGCTCACCAGCAAGTCCGAGACCGAAGAAGTCAGCGCCAGCATCGCCAGCATGGATCAGAAGCTGAGTTCGACCGACAGTGCCGGCGGCAACGGGCGTATCGATATCGTAGGCAGCGGCTCGGCATCGACTTTCGTCGAGCAGGTCTCCGGCGCGCAAATGCCGCCCGTCGAAATCCGCGCCGACTCGATCGATGTCGAAGCCAAGATAAACGCTCTGCCGGCCAAGCAGATTCGCGAGATGGTCTTATTCATTCTCGATCATGCCGACGAGAAGGAACTGAGCCCCGAAAACAGCGCCAAGGTGAAGGGGATACTCAAGGACGCCTTTCCGCTTCTCGCCTCCTTCAGCGAGACGATTGGCGTCAACAATCTGACCGTCAGCACTCAGATGGGCAATGGCGGCGTCAAGCAGTTCGGCTATAACGTGGCCATGGACGGGCCGAGCGACGCGATGCGTTTCGGCTTCGGCATGAATGCGCATGACATCAGCCTCGACAGTCCGCTGATGCCGCCAAGCTATTCGACATTCATGCCGACCAGCTTCGATCTGCAGCTTGCCGTGCCGAATCTGGACTTTGCCAGCTTTGGCGATGCCTTGATGGCGATGGATTTCAAGGAAAATGCGCCGGAGGCGAGCGGCGAGGAGATGGGCAAGAAGCTCTTCCGCGACGGCCGGGTCACGGTCGACTTTCCGATGATCAGCGCCAAGTCGAATGTCTACGACATCGACGTGACCGGCAAGATCGAGGGACGGGTCGACACCGAGAAGGACTATTCGATGGAGGCGACCATCCTTGCCCGCGATCTCGACAAGACGATTGCCGCGGTTCAGGAACTTGCCAAGACGGATCCCGACCTCAACCAGGTTTCCTTCGGCATCATGATGGTGAAGGGCTTCGCCAAGACCGATGCGGACGGCCGCTCGCGCTGGGATATCAGCGTCAGCCGCGACGGCGCGGTTGCCGTTAACGGACAGGTGGTCAAGGGGCCGGACGCTCCGGATCAGGATCAGGGGCTGGAGCAGGACCAGGAGCAGGATCAGGGCCAGGATGCGGCACCTGCGTCGCCGCAGCAGCCTTGAGCGTTGTCTGTCATGATAACAAACTAATGAAGCCGGCCTTGTGCCGGCTTTTTACGCCTTATGTGACAAGCTTCGCCGAATGATCGGGGCGGTTTATTCTGGGTAATTCATACTGTTCAGCGAGCATGCCCGGTAATAGCCAGGTCCATCCGATGTAGAAATTGAAAGAGCCGGTCGAATGCCGGCTCTTTTCAATCGAAGAGGCTGGAGACGGACTCTTCCTGGGCCGTTCGGCTGATGGCTTCGCCGATCAGCGGCGCCGTCGTCACGATGCGGATATTGTGCGCCGAGAGCACGGCCGTCGTCGGCTGGATCGAATCCGTGATGACGAGTTCGCGCAGCTTCGAGGAGGTGACGCGGGTGACCGCGCCGCCGGAAAGGACGCCATGGGTGATATAGGCGGTGACGCTGGCTGCGCCCTTGGCGAGCATCGCGTCGGCCGCGTTGCAGAGCGTGCCGCCGGAATCGACGATGTCGTCGATCAGCAGGCAGTCCTTGCCGGCGATATCGCCGATGATGTTCATGACTTCGGATTCACCCGGCCGATCGCGACGCTTGTCAACGATGGCCAGAAGACAGTCCAGCCGCTTGGCAAGCGCGCGGGCGCGAACCACGCCGCCGACATCGGGCGAAACGACCACAACGTTGCTGAGGTCGTAATGGCTCTTGATGTCGCGCGTCAGCACAGGCAGGGCGAAGAGATTGTCCGTGGGTATATCGAAGAAGCCCTGGATCTGCCCGGCATGGAGATCGAGCGTCATCACCCGGTCGGCGCCGGCTTCGGTGATGAGGTTCGCGACCAGCTTCGCGGAGATCGGTGTGCGGCCTGAGGCGCGCCGATCCTGGCGCGCATAGCCGAAATAGGGAAGCACCGCGGTGATGCGGCGGGCTGAAGAACGACGCATCGCGTCGATCATGATCAACAGTTCCATCAGGTGGTCGTTGGCAGGGAAGGCGGTGGGCTGCACGAGGAAAACGTCCTCGCCGCGCACATTTTCCTGGATTTCCACGAAGATTTCCTGATCGGCAAACCTTCGAACACTGGCTCTCCCCAAGGGAACGTTGAGATAGGTGCAGATCGCTTCGGCGAGTTGCCGGTTCGAATTGCCTGCGAAAACCTTCATTTTGGTCCGCCCGTTATGCGCTGATAGCCGCGCTTTTTAGCCAGCTTCCCCGTGAATGCAAGGGCAAAGGCGCCACAGGCTTTCATATTTGCGAAAAGTTTGTGACTAACCACCCCGCGTCTGCCGCCAGGAGGAGAATTCCGCGATGGTTTTCGAGCCGATCTGCTGCATCACCGAGGCAGGAACGCCAGCCCAGGGATCGGCCGCCGCCGTCGGCACGCTTTCCTGCCCCTGGATGCGGTGCAGGCGGCCGCCGGCGCTGTCGAGAATGTCCCAGACATAGACCACGGTGACCTTGCCGTCGTCGCTGAAGGCTGAGAGGTAGCCTTTGAGGATGTAATCGCTGCTCGCATCGGTCGAGCTCTTGATGGAAAGCCCGTGCGCGCGCGCCTCGGCGCCAAGCTGACGCGACAGCGGGGTCACCGCCTGAACCGGCGCGCCGATGATCGGCAAGAAGCGCACGGTGTTGCCGCGCACAGAGGAGGCGCCGGTGTTGAGGGCGGCGGTCCGTTGCGGCTGTTGTACGGCGGGCGGCTGAGCCGGTTGTGCGGGAAGCTCACCGCTGGAAGCCGGCGGTGGCAGCGATTGTTCCTCGATCGGGGCGGAGGCGGCCGGCGAGGAACTGCTCCTCGACAGGGCGTCTGCCTGCTGCTGCATTGTCGTCGGCGGCGCGCCGGTGCCGGGCCTGTAGGCCTGCTGCGACTGATCGTAAGCTGGATGGTAGCCGCCCGGCTGGGAGCTTTGGGCGAAGGCCCGCTGGCGAGAACCAGCCAGACGCTCGGCCTCGTTCTGTGTCACCGGGCTCGACGACGCGCGCGCGGAGGAATCGCCGATATCGACCTGCGGTGTCAGTGCATCGGTTGTGTTGCAGGCGGTCAGCAGGGCCGTGAAGACCAGGAGCGTGGGCACAATCGCAGCTCGCGTCATCCCTTGATCCGTCCTTCCCACAATCGCATCAGCCCCGCCCGAATTTATGCGGGCGGCGGCGGGCGTCTGTCAATTCCGGATTCTCATCGGTCAAAGACCGATGAAATCGAGCGGATGGCGGGATAGCGCGCGCGGCGCATCCGCCGTCGTCAGATAGGTCTGGCCGAGCGTCATCGCCGTGCCCGTGTCGGAATCGGCGATGATCATGTGCACGAAGAGCGACATGTTCGGCTCGATCGGCTGCGGATTGCCGACATGGAACATCTGATGCTCCATCCAGGAGGGCGAGAAGCGGGCGCCGAGCGAATAACCGCAGGCGTTCAGCCGGTGCCGGGCAAGACCGCGTTCGTCCATGATCCTGGCATGCATGTCGAAGACGTCGCCGAAGCTGTTGCCCGGCTTCAGCACCGTCTCGATCGCCTCGATGGTTTCGCGGCAGGCATTATAGAGCTCGCGGTGGCGTTGCATCGGCTCGCCGATGACGATCGTGCGCATCATGGCGGCATGGTAATGCGCGTAAGCGCCGGCCCATTCGAGCGTCAGCTGGTCGCTGGCGTCGAGTTTGCGGCGGCCGGCCTTGTAGCGGCAAAGCAGGGCATCGGCGCCGGAGCCGATGATGAACTCGTTGGCGGGATAGTCGCCGCCGCCGGAAAAGATCGCGCCCTGCATGGCGGCGAGGATATCGGCCTCGTCGGCACCGGGCTTCGTCAGCCGGATCGCGGCGTCGAGCGCATCGTCGGCGAGAACGGCGGCGCGCTCGACATAGGCAACCTCGGTCGGGCTTTTGACAAGGCGCAGGCGACTGACGAGATAGGACGCGTCGGTGATCTGGCCGAAGGTGGTCAGCTGTGCGTCGAGCAGGCGGGCGATACGGCCGGTCATGCCGTGCGTGTCATATTCGACGCCGATGCGGGCACCGAGCAGATCCATCTCGACCAGCAGGTTCTTCAGGTCAAGCGTCGGATCGGCGTTGACCCGGTCGACCCAGATATGGATGTCGTCGAGGATCGAGGTATGCCTGGCCTGGCGAAGATCGGCCGAGCGGGTCAGCAGCGCCATGGTGCCGTCGCTCTTGACGACCAGCGTCTGGAAGAAGCAGTAGCCAAAGGTGTCGTAGCCGGTCAGCCAGTACATGCTTTCCTGGGCGAAGAGCAGCAGGGCGTCGAGCTTTTCTTCCTTCATCTTCTCGGTGAGGCGCGCAAGCCGGCTTGCGAATTCGGCCTTTTCGAAGTGCAGTGCCATTCTGCTCACGTCTCCCTGATTGATATCGCGGAAATCTGCCGGCCGTAGTCCGGCTCCTTGCGATGCGTCGTCCTGCGGTAGGAAAAGAAGCGCTCGCTGTCCGGATAGGTGCAGAGGCCGAGGCTTTCGGCCCGCACTCCGGCTTTCGTCAGCCGGTCGACAGTCAGCGCCGGCAGGTCGAACATGGCGTGGCCGGAGGTTGCGGAAGGCACGAAAAAACGCGCATCTTCCGGGTTCCCGGCGACGAAACGCTCGACGAATTCAGGACCGACCTCATAGCTTGCCTGGCTGATCGAGGGGCCGAGGCAGGCGATAATGCGTGTGCGATCCGCCCCCAGCGCTTCCATGGCGGCGATGGTATTTTCGAGCACACCCGTCAGCGCGCCTTTCCAGCCGGCATGGGCGGCGCCGACGACGCGATTGTCCGGGTCGGCGAACAGGATCGGGCCGCAATCGGCGGCAAGCACGCCAAGCACAATGCCGGGGGTGCGCGTTACCATCGCATCCGCCTCGGGGCGGGCGCCGTCGTAATCGGCATCGATGGTCACGACGTCAGGGGAATGGACCTGATGCACAGTCGCCAGCCGCTCGACCGGCAGGTCGAACCACGCGGCGACGCGGCGACGGTTTTCCAGGACCTTGTCGCGTTCGTCGTTGGAGCCAAGGCCGACATTGAGGCCGCGATACAGCCCTTCGGACACGCCGCCGGCGCGGGTGAAATAACCGTGGCGGATAGTGCCGCCTGCCGCTTCATTCAGCAGCGCGCTTTCGATCGGTGCGGGAGAGGCCGCTTCCTGCATCTGTGATTCCGGGGTTTTTTAAGGGGTTTGTTATTATCCCAAGCGCATCGCACAGGCGGCGCGCTTCAAGTTCTTGTTCGCGCGGATGTTGAACCAGCCGCGTGCGCCCTGTCAATCCACCGGGCGAAAGGGCATGAGGTCGACCGCGGGATGAGAGACCGCCATCACCTTGAAGAGTTCGCCCATCCGGCCTTCACCGGCGCCGGCGAGCCGGTCGACCGCCGCCTGGATAACCTGCTGGGTTTGCGGCTCGCGGTCGTGGCCGAGGGCGGCGGCACGTTCGAGGATGCCGAGACCGGTCAGAAAATCACCCTGATGCAGGGCGCCGTTCAGATGGACGCCGGCCGCAAGTGCGGTTTCGGCGAGCTGCTGGAAGTCGACATGGCTCGTCAGATCGGCTTCACCGGGATGGGCGAGCGGCGGATCGAATTCATGCATGCGCACGGCCTGCAACGTATCGCCGAAGCCGGTGACGAGATGGCCATAATCGATCGCGAGCGCCGTGCCGCCGAAAGCGCGCAGCCGCTCGCAGATCGCAATCATGACAGCCTGGCGGGCAGGCGAGATCTTCGAAGAGCGTGCCGAGCGGCAGGTTCTGCACCGGTTCGGGCAGAAGCGCCGGATCGAGGCCGGCGACGCCGGCGGAGAAGGTCAGCTCCCCATCGGCATCAATTCCGATCATGCGCTCGCGGAAACCCGTCGGCATGCGGACGAACTGGCGGATCGGGATGGCGTCGAACAATTCGTTGGCGGCGATCAGCGTGAAGCCCGGCGGGACTTCGTCGAAGCCGTCGTGCCAGGCAATCTTATCATCGTAAGCTTCGAGCGTCTGGCTCTGGACGTCGCGCAGGCGCTCGCTGGTTTCGACGAGATGCACGGTCATAGCATCCAGCAGCGGCGGGGCGATGCGCGAGATGACGCGCAGCATATCGGCCATCATCGTGCCGCGGCCGGGTCCGATCTCGACGAGACGGACGCCCGCCGGCGTGCCGTGGCGCTGCCAGGCATGAACGATGAAGACGCCGATCATTTCGCCGAAAATCTGACTGACCTCGGGCGCGGTCACGAAATCGCCCGCACGGCCGAAGGGCTCGCGGGTGCGGTAGTAGCCGTGTTCAGGATCGGCCAGGCAGAGCGAGAAATAATCGGTGACGCTGATCGGGCCGTTGGCCTGGATGATCGCCTTGATCTTTTCGCCTAGAGCGGTGGTCATATCGCGCGTCCTGCCGTTTTCAGAGCTGCAGCGCAGCCTGGCGGCGGGCCCTGAGCATTGCCCAGATGCCGAGCAGGATCATCGGGGAGGAGAGCACCATGCCCATGGTCAGCCAGTTTGTGCCGAGGAGGTAACCGAGCTGGGCGTCAGGCTCGCGGAAGAATTCGACGAAGATGCGCGACAGGGCATAACCGGAGACGAAGACGCCGGTGATGAAGCCGGGGCTTTTCAGAGCGCGCATGCCATACACCAAGGCGGCCAGCACCAGCAGAAGAACGATGCCTTCGAGGCCGGCTTCGTAAAGCTGGCTCGGGTGGCGGGCGAAGGGGCCGCCGGTCGGGAAGACCACCGCCCAGGGCACGTCGGTCAGCCGGCCCCAGAGCTCGCCGTTGATGAAATTGGCGATGCGGCCGAAGAAGAGGCCGAAGGGAACGACGGTGGCGACGATGTCGAACAGGCTCCAGATCGGGATGCCGTTGCGGCGGGCAAAGACGATCATGGCGATCGTCGTACCCGTCAGGCCGCCATGGAAGGACATGCCGCCGTTCCAGATCTCGAGCGCACGGATGGGACTGCGAAGGACGGCGGGGAGATCATAGAAGAAAATATAGCCGAGACGGCCGCCGAGGACGACGCCGAGGGCCGCCCAGACGATGAAATCGTCGAGCTGCGTCTTAGACATCGGCGAGACGTTGCCGGGCCAGAGACTGTCATTGGCGGCGAGGCGGCGCGCATAGGCCCAGCCGAGCAGGATGCCGGCGACATAAGCGAGACCGTACCAATGAATCGCCAGCGGGCCGATCGAAAAGGCGATCGGATCGATGTCCGGAAAAGGCATGATAGCAAGGAGATTGGCTGCTGTCGGCAAGGTTTTCCCACCTGTTTGGTCGCGCGGAACATGCCGCTGCGATCCCGGACGGTCAAGTCCATTGTTCGTGATGGCTCTTTCCCGGCCGGGTACGGCAAGCCGATCCGATGCAAAGCGCTTGCATCGCGGGTGGCGAAGCCCTACCTCAATCCTTGGGGCCCCAAAGGGCTGAAATTCACCTCATGCGAAGGGAGAAAAACGCCATGGCGACCGGAACGAACCGCATCATGGACGAATTCGCCAAGCTGATGACCGATGCGGCAGGTGCTGCCCAGGGCGTCCGCAAGGAGATCGAGACCGCCTTCAACGCCCAGGCCGAGCGTTGGCTGAACAGCATGGATATCGTCAAGCGCGAGGAGTTTGAGGCCGTGCGCGAGATGGCGATCAAGGCGCGCGACGAGAACGAGGCGCTTGCCGCCCGCATCGCGGCGCTCGAGGCGAGGCTTGCCGGCGAAGGGCACTAAAGCGCGCCGCGGTCTTTTTAGATTCGCCCCTTGCGCTGCAGGTCTTCGTTTTCCCGCATGTCGCGCAAAAGCCGCTGAACACTTTTGCGCGACATGGCTGAAAGTCCCGATATGACGCAGACGCGGCGTTGCCTTCATGCCACACGCCGCATCCGTCACAAAAAAATCAGGTGAGTTTTTCCACCTGTGGACACTGCCAAAAAAGCCAATTCGCAGAGTCGCTTATTCTCCCTTCTGAATTGAATTTCGAAGAGCCTTTCCACAGTGGTCCGGCCTATTTTCCCCTCAGGGGGCTGGCAGGGGGCAAGGCGCATTATACACTGATTTTAAATGATGATTCGAAGCGACTTGGTAAGCTCCGGGCAGGTTATCTGCGTTAAGTCTGGCAGCGGTTCAACGATCATCCGAGTGGTGGTTCCGGTATTTGCGTGTGTCTTTCTTGTGTGCGTACACAAAGTTAGGTCGCATTCGTTCCGGTCAAGAAGGTGCTGCATGAACCTGATGGAATTGGAAGTCGAGCGTCAGTCGAACCCGGTCGATATGATCGAGTACGTTGCCTCCAACAACGACTGGTCGTTCGAACGCTCCGGCGAGGACGAGATCGCGATGACGGTCGAGGGTCGCTGGACGGACTATCACGTCTCCTTCTCCTGGATGGAGGAATTCGAGGCGCTGCACCTTGGCTGCGCCTTCGATATCAAAGTTCCCGACATCAGGGTCAACGAGGTGGTCAAGCTGCTTTCGGCGATCAACGGGCAGGTGCTGATGGGGCATTTCGACCTTTGGCGCCAGGAAGATGTCGTCATCTTTCGCCAGTCGCTGCTGCTCGCCGGCGGCGCGGAGCCCACCAACCGCCAGGTGGAAGTGCTGCTTTCCAGCGCGCTCGATACCTGCGAAGCCTATTTCCAGGCATTCCAGTTCGTCGTCTGGTCCGGCATGGAAGCGACGAAGGCGATGGAAGCCGTATTGTTCGAAACAGTCGGCGAGGCATAAGATGCCCGCGAACGCTTTCTCCTCGACAAATCCCGTCGTCCTGATCGGTGCCGGCAACATGGGCGGGGCGATGCTCTCCGGCTGGCTGAAAAGCGGCGTGCCGGGCTCGGCCGTTCTTGTCGTCGATCCTGGCCCGTCGCCGGCGATGCTGGCGACGATCAGCGAGGCCGGCGCGACCCATGTTACCGCGGCTCCGGCGGATTTGAAGGCAAGCGTGCTGTTTCTCGCGGTCAAGCCGCAGGTGATGGAGACGGTGCTGCCGGCGGTGAAGAGCGCCGTCGGGCCGGAAACGGTCGTCGTCTCTGTGGCCGCCGGCAAGACGCTCGCTTTCCTCGAGAAACATCTGGGCAAAGCCGCCATGGTGCGGGCCATGCCGAACACGCCGGCCATGGTCGGGCGCGGCGTCACCGGCGCCTTTGCCAATTCAGGGGTCAGTCATCAGCAGCGCGAACGTGTCCATTCTCTTCTCAGCGTCTCGGGTCCTGTGGAATGGGTGCCTGCAGAGGCCGATATCGATGCCGTGACGGCGCTTTCGGGCAGCGGTCCTGCCTATGTGTTCTATCTCGTCGAATGCATGGCGGAGGCAGGCCGTAAACTCGGCCTGCAGGCGGACCTCGCCATGCGTCTTGCGCGGGAAACAGTCGCGGGGGCTGGTGAACTTTTGCACCAGTCCCCCGACGACGCTTCGCGGCTGCGGCAGAATGTGACCTCTCCTGGCGGCACGACGGCGGCTGCGCTCGCCGTGCTGATGGCCGAAAACGGCATGCAGCCTCTGTTCGACGCAGCACTGGCAGCGGCGCGCAAGCGGGCCGAAGAACTGGCCGGCTAGAGCGCCGCGCGTCTATAAAGACGCGCTAAGGACGCTCTGACATTATGAATTTGCGCATTAATCCTTTGCGAAAACCGATCGCGATTTTCGCAAAGGATTAATGCGCTAGCGGAGACGATATGTCCGAGGAAATTGCCTACGCCGATTTCGAGCGCGTCGACATTCGCGTCGGCACGATTATCGAAGCCAGTCCGTTTCCGGAAGCGCGCAAGCCGGCGATCAAGCTGGTCATCGATTTCGGTCCCGAGATCGGCACGAAGAAATCCTCGGCCCAGATTACCGTGCATTACACGCCGGAAAGCCTGATTGGCCGGCAGGTGCTCGGTGTCGTCAACTTCCCGCCGCGCCAGATCGGGCCGTTCCGCTCGGAAGTGCTGACGCTTGGATTCGAGGACGAGAACGGCGCGATCGTGCTTGCTGATGTCGAGCAGCCCGTGCCGAATGGCCGGAAGATGATGTGAGCCCGCGCCGAACGCTCAGCCGGTTCTGATTTCCTGCAAAAATGGATTGCTGCGCCGCTCATCGCCGATGCGGCTGCCGGGGCCGTGGCCGCAGATGAAGCCGACGTCGTCGCCAAGCGGCAGCACCTTGTCGCGGATCGAGTCGAGAAGCTGCTGATGATTGCCGCCCGGCAAGTCGGTGCGGCCGATCGAGCCGTTGAAGAGCACGTCGCCGAGATGGGCGAAATTCTGCGCACGGTTGAAATAGATGACGTGGCCCGGCGCATGACCGGGCGCATGATAGACCTCGAATTCGTGATCGCCGAAAGAGATCTTGTCGCCATCCTTCAGCCAGCGGTCGGGTAGGACGTTGCGCAATCCCGATATGCCGTATTTTTCGGCCTGGGTCTCGATCCGTTGCAGCAGCGGCAGGTCGTCCTGATGCGGGCCAACCACCTCGATGCCCAGGGCTTCCTTTAGCTCGCTGGCACCGCCGGCATGGTCGAGATGGCCGTGCGTCAGCCAGATCTCCTTGATGATCAAGCCGTTTTGCGCGATCGCCTGAAGGATCAGCGGCACGTCGCCGCCCGGATCGACGACGACGCCTTCCTTGGTCTCGGGATCGAAGAAGATCGTGCAGTTCTGCTGGAAGGGTGTCACCGGAATGATGCCGGCCTGGAGCATGCCCATAAGTGCCTCGCTTGGTGTCTGGGATGCTCAGGGTATAGTCCGAAACCGCGTCAAGGACAGCCGGAATTTTCCGTGTTTGCTGCCTTGCCTCACGGCAAGAAGACGGGCTGCAACAAGAATTTATGCCTTCCGATGGTGTCGTCAGATGCCGAAAAACCTTGTTTTATTGAATTTTTTCAATTGCTTATGAAGTGCATTCTGCAAGCGGTCTTTGATGCTAGGCAGTCGATGGGAACATCGTGGAACGCCGCGCGTTGTCAGCCCATCGAAACCAAGGAGACGCTCAGATGACCTTGAAGAGAAACATTCTATTGGCCGGAGCCGTGCTCCTGGCGAGCGGCGGTCTGGCGCAGGCGGAGATGATGGCGACGACCGTCAACGATCTCAATGTCCGTGCCGGCCCCGGCCCGCAATATCCGGCGGTCGGTCTTGCCACCCGCGGCTCGACCGCGGTGCTCGACGGCTGCATCGAAGGCAGCCGCTGGTGCCGCGTCGACGTCAACGGGATGCGCGGCTGGGTCTACGCCGACTATCTGCAGGTCGACCGCGGCGGCAGCCAGGTCATCGTCGAACAGCACCGCGACGAGATCGGCGTTCCTGTCGTAACCTACGAGTCGACCGCCAGCGTCGTTCCCGTTGACCCGCAGCCGGCCCCGGGCGACGAGTTGCTCGGCCCGGTCGGGGCTGTCGAGACCATCACGCCGCCGGAGACGGTCCGCACCTATATCGACACCAATCCCGGCCAGACGGTGCAGCTCGGCGGCGATGTCGTCGTCGGTGCAGAGGTGCCCGCCGATGTTACCTTCCAGTCGATCCCGGATTACGAGTACCGCTATACCAGGATCAACGACCGACCGGTTCTGGTTGATCCCGGTACACGCCGGATCGTCTACGTTTATCAATAATCGAACCGGGAAAAATACAACGAGGCGGTCGAACCGGCCGCCTCGTTTCACGTCTGTCAACTTCTTCCCTTGCCTCCCGCATGGGTTGATTTTTTCTTAACGCTTTCCTTCGTAATATGATAAAATGCTAATATGCTGAA
The DNA here is from genome assembly GCF_022354505.1 of Rhizobium sp. C104. Taxonomy (NCBI): domain Bacteria; kingdom Pseudomonadati; phylum Pseudomonadota; class Alphaproteobacteria; order Hyphomicrobiales; family Rhizobiaceae; genus Rhizobium; species Rhizobium sp. C104. The sequence continues at coordinate 423,704 of NZ_CP092348.1, forward strand.
GGTTCGGCATATAAAGCGGCGATCGGGGAGATCGCCAGAGGAGGAAAGTCATGGAAGCGCTACTTCCGCTCGTCATACAATTGATTGCCGGTGCCATTGGCGGCAATGCCGCGAGCGCCGCCTTGAAGCAGCATGCGATCAATGTCGTCGCTCGAACGATCGCAGGCGCGATCGGCGGTGTCGCCGGCGGCATGCTGCTCGGCATGGTCGGTGGGGAAGCGGCTATGACCGGCCTGATCGCTGCCGGCATCGGCGGCCTGATCGGCGGCGGCATTCTCTCGACGCTCGCCGGTCTGGTCATGGCACGGGCACATCGGTAAATGCCCGCGGGCGTTCAGCCTAGCGCCGCGCGTCTTTTCAGCCGTGCGGCGCCGTAACGCTTTGAATCACTGTGTCGACCGCATGACGCATTTTGCCCGGCCGCGACTGCGGCTGGTAGCCGTTCATCGGCCTTTCGGAAATCGTCGTCACCTCAGCAGCCGAGCCGGTGAGGAAGCATTCGCTGAAGCCGGGGAATTCTTCCGCGGGGTTGCGCGCTCGATGACCTCGATGCCGCAGCGCTTGGCGAAACCGTTTGGTTATATAGGTGAGCTTGAACATCCGGCCAGCGCGCTCGCCCTTAAAGCCGGCGCTTCAAGCGCCAAGCCTGTTGATTGTTGTCCCCATTACGTTTTATCCACAGACGCAAGGGGAAATCGCGTATTGCGTCGGAGTGCCGGGCGGGTCTTGGTTTTCATGGAAATGCTGAGGAAAAAAGTCCGTGCGAGTCTCCCGTAGAGGTCGGAAAACTCACAGTGACGCAATTTATGTCAATAAAGCTGGCATATTTTGGCGAAATTTCCCGCGGGGGCGGGAAGAGAAAGGAAATGCCGCGTGTCACGACAGACCGGCCCGAAAGTAGGCAAGTCAGAGCCGCTGGCCACGCCGATGGAAGATACCGACATCATCGATTTCGAGATCATCGAGCTGTTCTTCTTCGCCTATCGCGACTTCGTTTCCGATCCTGACGCCATCCTCGAAACAAGCGGCTTCGGGCGGGCGCATCACCGCGTCGTGCATTTCGTCAACCGTAACCCCGGCATGACGGTGGCCGATCTTCTCGATACGCTGAAGATCACCAAGCAGAGCCTTGCAAGGGTGCTGAAACAGCTGATCGATTCAGGCTATATTCGCCAGGTGGCGGGGCCGGAGGACCGGCGGCAGCGCAAGCTTTATCCAACGAAATCGGGACGAGAGCTGGCGCTTGCTCTTGCCGAGCCGCAATCGCGCCGCATTGAGCGGGCATTCGAAGGGGCTTCTGCGGAGGTGCGGGAGGGCGTAAAAGCTTTCCTTAGAGGCATGCGGGACAGACAGAAGGCGGATTGAATGGCGGTCAAGACAGGTATTTCCGACGATGCGGCGCATCTGCTGGTGGTCGACGACGACTCGCGCATCCGCGCGCTGCTCAATCGCTATCTCGCCGAGAACGGCTTTCGCGTGACCGTCGCCGCCGACGGCGCCGAGGCGCAGCGCAAGCTCGCGGGTCTCGATTTCGACCTGATCATCATGGATGTGATGATGCCGGGCGAATCCGGCATCGACGTCACCCGCGGGCTTCGCGCCATCAAGAATGTGCCGATCATCATGCTGACGGCGTTGGCAGAGTCCGGCAACCGCATCGAAGGCCTCGAGGCAGGCGCCGACGACTATCTTTCCAAGCCCTTCGATCCGCGGGAACTGGTGCTGCGCATCAACAATATCCTGCGTCGCAATGCCGGCGGGGAGGGACCGAAGATCGAACAAGTGATGTTCGGCCCCTACACATTCTCGCTGACCCGCAAGGAGCTGAAGAAGGCCAGCGAGGTGATCCGGCTGACCGACCGCGAGCAGGAGATCATGCTGCTCTTTGCGCGGCGTGCCGGCGATACGATCCCCCGCCATGAGCTGATCGGCAACGACACCGAGGTGGGCGAACGGACGATCGACGTGCAGATCAACCGGCTGCGGCGTAAGATCGAGGATGATCCGGCCAATCCCGTCTGGCTGCAGACCGTGCGCGGCATCGGATACAGGCTGAGCATCGACTAATGCATGTCGCGCAAAACTGTGCAGCGGTTTTGCGGCAACGACATGCTGAAAACAAAGACCTAAAGCGCAAGGAGCGAATCTGAAAGTCGCGACGCGCTTTAGGTCTAAGGATAGAGGCCAGGACCGGCGCTGATGGTGACGATCGACAGCTTGCGGCGGGAAGACCGCAATTCTGCGCCAGGCTGGCGCTCGGTTGTCCGCTGGCTGCGCCGGCGGCTGCCGACCGGGCTTTACGCGCGCTCGCTGCTGATTATCATCATTCCGATGGTGCTACTGCAATCCGTTGTCGCGGCCGTCTTCATGGAGCGCCACTGGCAGATGGTGACGGAGCGGCTGTCGCTTGCCGTCACCCGCGACATTGCCGCGATCATAGAGATCATCGAGACCTACCCGCAGAATTCGGACTATAGCGAGATCGTCCGCATCGCCCGCGATCAGCTCAGCCTGCAGATCTCGATCGAGCCGGACGGCGATCTGCCGCCGCCGCGCGTCAAGCCCTTCTTCTCGATCCTCGATGGCATCCTCAGCGACGAGATCACCGACGAGATCCACCGGCCTTTCTGGATCGACACGGTCGGCAACTCGAACCTCGTCGAGATCCGCATCAAGCTTGACAACAAGATCCTCAGGGTGCTGACCAAGCGCAGCCAGACCTATGCCTCGAACACCCATATCTTCATCGTCTGGATGGTCGGCACCTCGCTGGTGTTGATCGGCATCTCGATCCTCTTCCTGCGCGGACAAATCCGTCCGATCCTGACCTTGGCGCGCGCGGCCGAAAGCTTCGGCAAGGGGCAGAAACCCGACAATTTCTATCCGCGCGGGGCCGACGAGGTCCGGCGCGCCGGCCTTGCCTTTATCCTGATGCGCGAGCGAATCGAGCGGCAGATCGAGCAGCGCACTGCGATGCTGTCGGGCGTCAGCCATGATCTGCGCACCATCCTGACCCGCTTCAAACTGCAACTGGCGCTCGCCGGCGACAATCCCGATCTGCATGGGCTGAACGACGACGTCGACGATATGCAGGCCATGCTGGAGGCCTATACGGCTTTCGCACGCGGCGAGGTCGAAGAAGATGTCGGCGAGTTAAGACTCAGCGAGGTCTTCGCAAAGCTGGAATCCGATTTCGCCCTGCACGGCAAGACATTCAGCTATACGATCGAAGGCGATGACGACATATCGGTCAGGCCGAACGCCTTCATGCGTCTCGTCACCAACCTTGCATCGAATGCGCGGCGTTATGCGGGCAGGCTCGACATTGAGGCCAAGCACAGTGCCAAATGGTTGACCGTCATCTTCGACGACGACGGGCCGGGCATTCCGGAAAAGAATCGCGAGGACGTGTTCAAGCCGTTCTTCCGGCTGGACGCGGCGCGTAATCTCGATGCCTCGGGCACCGGCCTCGGCCTTGCGATCGCCCGCGACATCGCCCGCAGTCACGGCGGCAACGTCACCCTTGGCGACAGCCCGCTCGGCGGACTGAGGGCAACGATCCGCATCCCGGCCTAAACGCCTGTCACGGTCAGCTTCACGGCCTTGCGCGCATCGAAATCGCCCAAACGTTCGACGATCCAACGCCAGAGGGCGGCAACCTGCATGAGGAGGTCGCGTCCGAGCGGCGTCAACTCATATTCGACGCGCGGCGGCACTTGCGGATAGAGGGTGCGGATGATGAGACCGTCTCTTTCGAGGGTGCGTAGCGTCTGCGTCAGCACTTTCTGGCTGATGCCCTCGACCCTTTCCATGAGGCGCGAGAAGCGCAAGGGTGCACCGGCATCGGCGAGCACGTGCAGGATGCGCAGCGGCCATTTCGCCGCCGCCCGCTCGATCAGTTCGCGAGCGCGCGCATCCTGTTCGTCCGTCATGGAGCAGCAGAAGTCGAACATGTCACTGGTCATGTCAGTTACCTCAAGGTGTGTATAGATCGTCTGGGTACCTTCTTTCGATTGGATACAACAGACCATACATCAGCCGGGAACCAAAGAAGGGAAAGGTTTCCGATGTCCAGGGTCTGGTTGATCACAGGAAGTTCGCGCGGTCTCGGCCGGGCGCTGGCGGAGGCGGTTTTGGCCTCCGGCGACAATCTGGTGGCGACGGCGCGCGATCCCGCCCGCCTTGCCGATCTCTCCGAGCGGTATGGCGGCCAGGTGTTGACGATAGCGCTCGATGTGACCGACGAGACGGCGGCAGCAGTGGCGGTCGAGGCTGGCGTGAAGAGGTTCGGGCGTATCGATGTGCTCGTCAACAATGCCGGCTACGGCAATGTTTCCTCGATCGAAGATACCAGTCTCGCCGATTTCCGGGCACAGGTCGAGGCCAACCTGTTCGGCACGATCATCATGACCAAGGCGGTCATCGCCTTAATGCGCGGGCAGGGGGCGGGGCACATCATCCAGTTCTCATCGGTCGGCGGCCGTATCGGCCCTGCCGGGCGCGGCGCCTATTCGGCGGCGAAATTTGCTGTCGAGGGCTTTTCTGAGGTGCTGTCGAAAGAGGTTGCGCCATTCGGCATCAAGGTGACAGTGATCGAGCCCGGCGGCTTCAGAACCGATTTCGCCGGCGCCTCGACGATGCTTGCCGAAGGGCGGCAGGACTATGAGGAGACGGTCGGCGCTACCGTGCGCTTCCAGCGTGAGTATAATGGCCGCCAGCCCGGCGATCCCGCCAAGGCGGCTGCGGTCATTATCCATATCGCCGGTCTCGACCAGCCCCCGTTCCGGCTGCTGCTCGGCAGCGATGCGGTCAGCAATGTCGAAAAAGCCGATGCCGCGCGTATTGAGGCTGATCGGGAATGGCGCGCCGTCAGCGTCTCGACCGATTTTGAGCCCGATGCCGAGACCCTTTGAGAAACTCGGCTGACAGATGGGCAAAAAGAAAGCGCCGCTAAAAAGCGGCGCTCGGCATCAGCGATGAAGAGAGATCAGCCGGCGGTGCAGAAATGGCTGCGGCCGTCATTGCCGATATAGGTGCCGCTACGCGGATCGAAGGAGCGGTAGCGATAAGAGCAGTAACGCTCCCATTGCGGCGACCAGGGCTCCACTGCCGTGCGGACCGGCGCATAATAGCGCGGCTGTTCGACATATTGCGGCTGCTCGACATAAACGCGGCGCGGGGCGCGATAGACCGGAGCCGGCTCGTAATATCCGGGTTCGTAGGGCGGGTCGATGTAGCGAGGCTCGTCGTAAACAGGGCCGTTATTGGCGTTGGCGATGGCCGAGCCGACGATCAGGCCGGTGGCAAGGCCGACTGCGCCTCCGACGAGCGCGTCGTTATTGCCATGATGCCGCCAATGGCGGTCGCCGGCCGATGCCTCGCCGATAACAGAAAGGGTAAGCGCAGCAGCCGTTGCCGTCAGCAGAAGAGTTTTGGCGAGCCTGTTCATAAGCATAAATCCCAATCCCGGGAACCGAACGCCGGTTCCTATCTCGATGATGATGGTAGTAGAGATCAGTAGCTGAACGAAGGCTGAACGACAAAACCCGGCATTGCTGCCGGGCTTCAACTCGAAATTCGACAGCCTTGTTAAGGGTTCAGCCCGCAATCTGCAGATTGACGGCCTTTGGGCCCTTGCCGCGGCGATCCGGCTCCGTGTCGAAGCTTACCTTCTGATTTTCCGTCAGGCCGGCCAGTCCGGAGGCTTGAACGGCAGAAATGTGAACGAAGATATCGGCGCCGCCCCGGTCCGGCTTGATGAAGCCGAAGCCTTTGTCGGTATTGAAGAATTTTACAGTGCCAGTCTCTGCCATGCGTCAGGTCCTTTTCTCTCCGCCCGCCATCCACACGGGCAGCATCATAGCATTGCCTCCTTGCGGGAGGCGTTGGCAGGCAATTCTTGAAATGTGAGAAAAAGGTCCCCTCTACCTCGGCCTGCTCCAGACAGGACTTTCGCCCGCCATAATCGGAACCGGCTGACCGGGATAATTGGCGTTCCCGGCGCGCAAATACTTTAGGACTTCCCATGCTCGCAAAATGCCCGAACGCGCTGAGAGTGCTGCGTTAAACGAATTTTGGCAAGTAAAAGTTTTTTTCCGTGTCGTTCGAGGCACACCTGCCCGGATATCCAATTTGCGCAAAAACGCAAAATTTCCTTCGCCGATAGGGAATGATTAACGTTTTACATCGTCTGCAATATAAGTTTCGAGCAGATTTTCCCAAAAATGCAACGTGAACGCGTCTTGCCGCTCTCGTTAATTTTTTTCGGATTCGCCAATCGCCCATATTTGGACGCGTGTTCAGACGGCTGGCAAGCGTCGCCGGGCAAATCCGGGCACGAGTTCGACCACAAGCATAGCGATAAACAGGAGCGCGCAACCTGCATAACCCGTCGCCGGCATCGTCTCCCCGAGCACAAGGGCCGCAAGCGACGAGCCGAAAAGCGCTTCGGAGGAGAGGAAGATCGCGGCCTGCGAGGGCGTCGTGTAACGCTGGGCGATCACCTGCAGCACGAAGGCCAAGCCCGAGGAGAAAATGCCGACATAGAGAATCTGAGGTCCTGCGGCCCATATTGCCGACAGCGTGATCGGTTCAAAGGCTGCGGCAATGGCGAGCGCGCAGACCGCGGTGACGGCGAATTGCGTGGCCGAGAGTGCAAGCGGCCTTCCGGTCGCAGAAACGGTCGTGCCGGCAAGGGTGATCTGGATTGCCCAGAAGACGGCGCAGGCGACTGTCAGGAGATCGCCTGAGGTGAGGGCCGAGAGATGACCGCCGGAGAGGAGATAGATGCCGGCGACGGCCATCAGCGCGCCCGGCCAGATGATCCAATGCGGGGCACGGCGCAGGAAGAACACGGCGATCAGCGGCACGAAGACCACATAGAGACCGGTGATGAAGCTGGAATTCGTCACCGTGGTCGTCTGCAGCCCGACCTGCTGTGTGGCTGCGCCGCTGAAAAGGGCAAGGCCGGTGAGGATATAGAGTTTCGCATGGCGGGCGCTTGTCTTCGCCTTGGCTTTGCGCGCTTCGAAAACGACGAAGGGCAGCACGGCCAATGTGGCGACGGTAAAACGCAGAGCGATGAACCAGAAGGGGCCGATCGCCTTCATCGCCGTCGACTGGGCAACGAAGCCGCCGCCCCAGATGGCGGCTGCGAACAATAGCAGGAGGTTCGCCTGAGCGCGCGTCATGTCGTCCTCTATGGGGAAGGGTAGGCCGGAGCGGTTAGCAGTTGCATTTCCTCCAGGCAAGGGCAAAGACTTCTATCGGCGGAGATGACAGGATGGGACAGGAAGAAAGCCGGCCGGCCGGCGATACGGCTGCAACGTCCGGGACGGCTGGCTATTCAGGCAGGCCGCTCGCCAGCAAGCTCGGCCTTGGGCGCGGGCAGGCGGCTGCTCTTCTCGGCGTTCCCGAAACGATTGGCGATATCCATGGCTTCGATGGTTTTGCCTCGGTCGCCCTTGCGCTGCCGGAGACGCCTCGGCGGGCTTTCGACTACGTGCATCTGTTTGTGACCGAACGGGCAGCGCTGGAGGCTGTCGCGGTTAGGCTCTTCGGCGTTCTCAAACCGGATGGCATGCTCTGGATCTCCTGGCCAAAAAAGAGTTCGCGGGTGCCGACCGATGTCACCGAGGACGTGCTCCGGAAGATCCTCCTTCCGACCGGTCTTGTCGACGTCAAGGTCTGCGCCGTCGACGAAATCTGGTCCGGGCTGAAATTCGTTATCCGCAAGGAACTTCGCGGGACCTTGTGATCTTTCAGCCGTTGTTGGCCTCAGCGCGCGAAACTCTGAGCAGCGCGCCGTTATCCTCGTCCGTCACCATCAGCAGCGCGCCGTCGGGCGCGACGATGACATCGCGAATGCGGCCGTATTCGCCCTCGAACAGCCGCTCCTCGGCGACGAAGGCGCCGCTTTCGTCGCGCTGCATGCGCGATAGCAGCTGGAACTTCAGCGCCGCGACGATGAAATTGCCGTCCCATTCCGGAAACATGGCGCCGCGATAGACAGCGAGCGCACCGGGCGCGATCGACGGATCCCAGTAATGCAGCGGCTGTTCCAGTCCCTTCTTCGCTGTACCTTCTCCGATCTCGGCGCCGGAATAGTCGCGGCCGTAGGTGATGATCGGCCAGCCGTAATTCTTGCCCGCCTCGGGCTCATTGATCTCGTCGCCGCCGCGGGCGCCGTGTTCGACGGTATAAAGCTTGCCGTCCTTGCTATCGAAGGTGATACCCTGCGGGTTGCGGTGGCCTTTCGACCAGATTTCCGGCAGCGCTTTGCCGCCGTCCTTGAACGGATTGTCGGCCGGGATGCTGCCATCGGCATTGATGTGGATGATCGAGCCGGCATCGTCCCGCCAGTCCTGCGAGCGGTCGCGGTCGCCGCGGTCGCCGACGCTGATGAACAGCGAACCGTCACGGGCAATGGCGATGCGCGAGCCGTACTGGATATTGCCCGTGGTGAAGCGCTGCATGGTGAAAACAGGCGTCACCGCATCGAGTGCCTTCTCGTCGGCGGAAAGCGTGGCGGTGAAGGCCTCGGTGCCTGAGCCCTGTTTATTGGCGATGGCAGCGGTGAAATAGAGCTTTCTGGACGTCGCAAAGTCCGGAGCCAGCGCCACATCCATCAGGCCGCCCTGGCCGCGGGCGCTGACCTTGGGCACACCGCCGATCGGGCCGGAGACTTTGCCGTCGCGGACGATGCGCATCCGACCCGGCCGCTCGGTGACGAGGTAGGCGCCGTCGGGCAACACCTCGACCGCCCAGGGATGTTCGAGGCCGTCGGCAAGCTTGTCGACACGGACCGCCAGATCCTGCGTGTTGACGGTGTCGTCCGCACCGGCTGATAAGGCGCCGATCAGAAGCAGCGCTGCGGCGATTTGAAAGGCGGATATTCTGGTCATCTTGCTTCCCCGTCGTCTGTCACGCTGGAACGTGGAGCGGGCAGGGGAGAGCTTCAACCCTCATTCGATCCGATATAACGGCTTTGTGTTTACCGGTTGAACGGAACCTGTCACTTGCCCATCGACCAGTTCGGCTTCGAGGATATAGCGCAACGGCCCGCGTTCGGTCGCATCGAAGGGCCAGCAGGTGGTCAGCACCAGATGGCGGCCGTTGGAGGCGGGATCGATGCCGCTGGCATCCCAGGGGGCGATACGGCCTTCGCCGGCCTTGAAGGTCAGGACCTTGCCGTCACGACGGGTGACCTCGATGGTGTCGCCGGGCTTTATATATTGCAGCCAGCGAAAATGCGTGTCGCGATGGGCGGCGATAACCGCGGTGCCTTCATCGCCTGGCTGCGGCGTGTTGGCGAGCCAGGCAGGACCAAAGGCGAGAGCTTCGCCGGAAGCGCCGGAAAGCACGATCGCCTCCTTGCCGAGGCGCGGTGCGCGCACCTTGGCTTCCGTAGTGAAATCAGCCCAAGGCCAGGGTTTCGTCGCTTCGCCCCTGAGTTCGGCAGCGAAGGCGCGTTTCAGCAGAACCTGGGAAAGCTCCGCCTTCGCCTTCAGCAGGAAACCGTCGCCGATCAGCGCCAAGCCGTAAAGGGCAAGGCCGGCGATACCGACGGCGATCGCTTTTTCGATCGGGGAAAGACGCCAGAGGAAGAAGCCTTTCCTCTGGCGCACCTTGGGCCTGTCGTGGGCCGTGGCGGCCGCCATGGCGAGTTCCAGATAGGTCGGAAGCGGCTCGAATTCGGCCGCTTCCTCGTTCCGGCTTGCTGCTAGCCTAGAGACCATTTGGCTTGGCTCCCACCGCGATCAACCGCTTGATGCGCCGGCGCCAGACGGCCAGCCCGCTTGCCGCCGTCAGCGCCAGGAGCAGCATGGTAAGCCCGCGGATGATCTGCTCGTCGGCGCGCGTCGCCGTCTGCGGCAGGTTCACGGTCGAGCTCTTCTGCGCGATCAGGGTGGCGGCCTTAGCGGTCGGGGCCGCGGCCATCATGTTGGCGAGCTCAGGCGATGCGGCGAGATCCGGTGTTTCGACCACGGCCTGTTGCGGTCCGGCGTTTGCTGCAGGGGTGGCTGCGCCATGACGTTCTCCGCCACCGGAAGGAACAACGTTTTCGCCGAAGACCTTATCGAAATCCCAACCCTCAGGCAGGTTCAGCGGCAGCTTTGCTGAGCCGAGCGGTTCGCTTGCCGGTCGCGACGGCGTGACGTCGACGGCGACCAGGCTGGTGAGGCGGGAGACGAGATGGTGGGCGAGCGCCACCGTCTCGATATCCTTGTCGAGCGCGGCCGGATTCTGACGCTCATAGGCGCGGGCTTCGAAATCATCGATCTTACGCCGCGCCCAGAGCTTGGAGACGCCGTTGCCGTCGGCGGCATTGGCGATATCCATTTGGACGCGCCAGGGCTGGTCGCCCGTCTTGCCGATGATTTCAAGCTTGCCGGCGGGCTTATCCCCCGGCAGTTCCGCTGTGAGAACGACAGGCTCGCCGCTATAAAGGTCCGGCATCGGGTTCGGCGTAATATCCTCGGCCGCGATGCCTTCGAAATTTGCGGCGATATCGATCATGGCGGGGTTCTGCAGCTTGGCGAAAAGCTCGCCCATGCGGCTTGCCACCTGATCGGTCGAGCCGATCTGAGTGAAGGTGCCACGGCCGATTTCGGCGGCCTTGGACATGAAATAGGTGTTCGGGGCCGAGCCGATCCCGACGGTGAAGACGCGGGCATCGCCGCGGCTTGCGGTGATTTCCTGGAAGAGCTGCTGTTCGTTGCCAATCGCACCATCGGTCAGGAACACGACCTGCCGCAGCGCTCCGGTTGCAACCGGTCCCTGATTGCGCAGCGCATCCTCGAGTGCGGGCAGCATTTCGGTGCCGCCGTCGGCGGTCAGGCCCCTGACGTAGGCGATCGCCTTTTCGCGGTTATCCGGGGTGGCGGCGACCAGGCGCTTGAAATAGTCGGTCATCGTGTCGTCGAAACGGACGACGTTGAAGCGGTCGTCGGGGTTCAGCCTGGAAATGGCAAGCGCCAGGCTCTGCCTTGCCTGCTCGATCGACGGCCCGGACATGGAGCCGGAATTGTCGATGACGAAGACCACTTCACGTTTGGCTGGCGGCGCTGCCGCATCCGGCGCCGTCGGCGGGGTGACGAAGGCGAGCAGATAGGTCTTACCATCAATCACTTCGCGGAAGAGTCCGGCGCTCGGCAGTTTGCCGGGCGCGGCCTGCCAGGTCAGTTCGAAATCCTTGTCGGCGGGGACGGCGTCCCCCTTCAGGCTGATCGTTCTCGTCTGGTCGCCGTCCTGGTGGATATCGACCTCGTGGAAGGAGGATTTGACCTCGCCGAGCCGAAAACCGGCCCTGAGGTCGACGGTCAGCGAAACCGGGTTGATCTTGGCATTGTCGCGCGGATCAAGCACCGGGGCTTCGATCTTATCCCGGTTTCCCACCGGGTCGCGCGGCGTGGCGAAACCGGCGCCGTTGTTGAACTCGACGGTCTGGACGATCGGCGCAGGATTGTAGCGCGGGGCGACGACCATCGGGAAGCGCAGCGAGAACTCGCCGCCCGACTGGTGGACGGTTTGCTGATATTCGATCTGCACGACGATCTCTTCCCGGGCCCGATATTGGCGACCTGGTTGGTGAAGATGTTCGGCCGCTGCTGTTCGAGCAGCGCCGTCTTCTTGCCCTCCGCCTTGGCCTGCTCGTAGATCTCGCGGGCTTCCTGGCGCGGCTTGATCTGGCCTTCGATGAAGCGTTCGCCGATCTGCATCTTCAGCGCATCGACGGCGGAATTGTCCGGCAGTGGGAAGACGTAGGTGCCCTCGACCCAGCCCTTGCTCGGGTTCTGGAAACGCTGCGTCACCTTCACCCTCGCGATCGGGCCGGAGACATCGATCGCGACGTCGCTCTTCAGCCGCGGCGCTTCGACGTAGAAGCCCGGCTCCTTCGAAGGAAACAGCAGCGAACCGCTGTTGACGTCGTTCGGCCGCACCAGTGCTGCAAGCTGGCTGGGCGCCTGCTGCGTCTCGGCGCGAGCGGCGGAGACAAGCCCCAGCATTGCCGTGACACAGGCGACAAAGGCGGTGGCGGCGACAAGAAATGAAATGGAAATCCGGCGCGCACGTATGCGCCCTATGGCATATTCGTCTTCCAGAAACATTGGCATACCCTCAATAACCAATTTTGGATAAGTCAATGATGCGGCTTCGATCTCGGCGCGCTCGCGACCGAATTACGGCGCGGCCCGGCATTTGTTGCGGCTTATTCGTGGCGGCGATGAAATCCTGCGATCTCTCTGATTTCAAAAAGACATAGGTGAGGAAAAACGCGATCATCGCAACCGCGAAGGTGCCGGACGCTGTGGAGATGTCGCCGACCGTCCGCCGCTGTCTTTGTGACAACAACCCTCGCTGATCGGCATGATGACGAAGGTCAGGTCGCGCCAGTTGCCGGCGATAATCCTGATCTTCTCGACATGCCCGCGAATGACTTCGAGGAAACGGAGAACCACAATGGTCTCAGATCTCAGTGCAAGAGTTGCGCCGCGCACTTCAACTGCTGTCCGAAGCGCCGGCAAACTGGGGGGCGGTGCGGCAAAAGGATCAATAAGAATCATTGCCCCCATCACGCCTTTACGCTTGAAATGCCGTCATACATTGGACATAGAGCTAACCGCAGAACTCCGGTCGCGGCTTTCTGCCCGTATCAACCATTAGGACCGATATCATGGCCTTCCTTGCCGATGCTCTTTCCCGTGTGAAGCCTTCAGCCACCATCGCCGTTTCCCAGAAAGCGCGTGAGCTGAAAGCAAAAGGACGTGACGTCATTGGCCTCGGCGCAGGCGAGCCGGATTTCGATACGCCGGAGAATATCAAGACGGCCGCCATCGAGGCGATCAACCGCGGCGAGACCAAGTACACGCCGGTTTCCGGCATTCCCGAACTGCGCAAGGCGATCGCCGCCAAATTCAAGCGCGAAAACGGCCTGGAGTATTCCTGGGAGCAGACAATCGTCGGCACCGGCGGCAAGCAGATCCTGTTCAACGCCTTCATGGCGACGCTGAACCCCGGCGATGAAGTCGTCGTCCCCGCACCTTACTGGGTTTCCTACCCTGAGATGGTGGCGCTGTGCGGCGGCACGCCGGTTTTCGTTTCCGCGACCCAGGAGCATAATTTCAAGCTCCAGGCCGCCGATTTGGAAAAGGCGATCACGCCGAAAACCAAGTGGTTCATCTTCAACTCGCCGTCCAACCCGACGGGTGCGGCCTATACGCATGCCGAGCTGAAGGCATTGACAGACGTGCTGATGAAGCATCCGCATGTCTGGGTGCTGACCGACGATATGTACGAGCACCTGACCTATGGCGACTTCAAGTTCGTTACGCCCGTCGAAGTCGAGCCGAAGCTCTATGACCGCACACTGACGATGAACGGCGTTTCCAAGGCGTATGCGATGACCGGTTGGCGTATCGGCTATGCCGCAGGCCCGATCCAGCTCATCAAGGCGATGGACATGATCCAGGGCCAGCAGACCTCAGGCGCGACGTCGATTGCCCAGTGGGCCGCCGTCGAAGCGCTGAACGGCACGCAGGACTTCATTCCTGAGAACAAGAAGATCTTCGAAGGCCGCCGCGATCTCGTCGTTTCCATGCTGAACCAGGCCAAGGGCATCGTTTGCCCGGTGCCGGAAGGCGCCTTCTACGTCTATCCCTCCTGCAAGGGCTTGATCGGCAAAACCGCACCCTCCGGCAAAGTCATCGAGACGGATGAGGATTTCGTTTCCGAGCTTCTGGAATCGGAAGGCGTCGCCGTCGTTCATGGCTCGGCCTTCGGCCTCGGCCCTAATTTCCGCATCTCCTATGCGACGTCGGAAGATCTTCTCGAGGAAGCCTGCCGCCGCATCCAGCGTTTTTGCGCCGCCTGCAAGTAAGCGGACTGCGATAGTATCGATCGAAGGCCTGCCGGCGACGGCGGGCCTTTTGCTTGTGGCGACGTTGACGATGTGGCTGCATGTAGCTACATTTGTGGCATGAAGACCGTTTCGATCCGCGACGCGAAGAACCGCCTGACCGAGCTTGCCCGCGAGGTCGAGGAAGGCGAGACCATCGTCGTGACGCGCAACGGCCGCCCGGTCTTCGATCTTGTACCGCATCAGAAGCGCGGCGGCTTGGACCTGGAAGCCGGTCAGGCTTATCTGCGTGCGCGGGGCATCACCAATCCTGTACCGTTCATCGCGGATGATTTTGATGATCCGCTGCCGGAGGATTTTCTCCTGAAACCTTTGCCGTAGCGATGAGGCTTCTCCTCGATACCCATATCGTTCTCGCGATCCTGCGCAAGGACGTGGGACAACGGTTCCCAGAGATCGCGGCGCTGCTTGGTGATAGCAAGACCGAGGGCTTCGTCAGCGTCGCAAGTCTCTGGGAAACGGCGATCAAGGCTCGTCTGGGAAAGCTGGATACTGGCATGCCGCTTGAAGACATCGCGCGGTCTCTTGAAGAAATAGGGCTGATATTATTGCGGATCGAAATTCAGCACGTCATCACCGCCGCCGACCCAGAGCCGGACACGCGCGATCCCTTCGACCGATTGCTGCTGGCGCAATGCAAGGTCGAGGGCCTGCAACTTGCGACAGTCGACCGCCTGCTCGTCGATCATCCGCTGGCGCTGCGACTTTAGGCTCATGTCCCGATTCAAGGCCTTCAGGGCGTTGATTCCGCTTTGCCTCGCAAGTCGTTGAATTCCGATTCAAAACGTGACGAGGAGCGACGGTTCGGCCGGTGATCTGCGGTTGCGGGCGGCCACCAAACCCACTAGATATCCGGCATCAAGTTTAAGTTGCCGCTTCGGGGGGCCGGGATTTTGCAGCAGAGTGCGGTGATCGTCTGTTCGGATGTCAACATGCTGCCGGCTGCCTGCTGCACGCTGCTTTCGGTCAAGCGCAATCTCGACGCTCCTGGCGTGGAGTTCCTGCTTCTCGGTATCGACCTCAAGCCGAACGAGATCGCCGAGGTCGGTAGTTTCGCGCAGTTGCACGACATGGCGATCACTGTGCTGCCCTATAATACCCCGGATACGGCAAAGCAGGCCCGGGGCCGCTGGTCGGGCGCGACACTGGCGCGGCTCTACATGGATCTGCATATTCCCGATCATATCGAGCGCCTGCTTTACCTTGATGCCGACGTGCTCGCGGTGGCGCCCGTCGACGAACTCTTTACCAGGGATCTCCGAGGCAAGGCGCTTGCCGCGGTCGACGATTATGTCATGGCCTTCCCAGAGAAAGCCGGCGCACGGCAGCGCAAGATCGGTATGGGCGAGGGCGGACGCTATTTCAATGCCGGCGTATTGCTGTTTGACTGGTCCGCCTGCCGCGCGAAGGGGCTTTTCGCCAGAACCCGGGAGATCTTCGAGGAGCGGTCGCATCTGTTCGAAAACAACGACCAGGATGCGCTGAACGTCAGTTTCGACGGCGACTGGCTGGTGCTCGATCCGCGCTGGAACACGCAGACGGGGCTTTTGCCTTTCGTCGATCGGCCGGCCATCTTTCACTTTACCGGCCGCAAGAAACCGTGGCAGGCGACCGTTTCCTGGGTGCATCGGCGGATGGCCAGGCAGTATGTCGAGGATCTCCGCAACACGCCCTGGGCGTCCTTCTGCAGGCAGCCGTCGGCTGCGGGCCGGATCGGCGGATTCGTCTTGCATATGGGAAAGCAGATCGGCGGGCTGGCGCGGCTTGCACGGATGCGCGCCTATTTCAGCAACAGCTAGCAAGGCGCGTCCTTGGAAAGTGCATGTGAGCCGATATGGAATCGATCCCCAGTGATACGCAGAGGCTAGCCGCCGCCGATAGCGGCTTCAATTTCCTGACGCCGGACGCGTGGAAGGCGCTGCTGTCGCGCTATTCCCACATCGTGCTGGTGGCAAACAGCGAGGCTGTCGATTTGGAGCGGCTGCGAAGCGAGCTGCCGGAGACGACGCTCTACGTCTTCTTCAACAACGTCTACAAGGTGCTCGACGAACCCTTCGCCGGACATGCGGTGCTGGTCGCCCGCAGCGGTGTGATGGGCGCCAATATCGTTCACCGGCGCGAGGTGGCGGATGTCTTGCGCTTCTTTGCCGGCGATGATTTTCTGGGTGTGGTCAACATCCGCGTTTCCCCCGAGGAGAACTTCAGCGAGGAGAGCCGCTTCAACGGCACTCGCGCCCGCCACCTCGATCTGACGCAAATGATCGGAGATCTCTATCCGGCAGGCAAGATCGCGACGAGCGGCTTTGCGATGGCGCTCTGGCTCGCCGATCTGCAGCTGCCGGGCAAGATCCTGCTTGCCGGCTTTTCGGCAAAGAGAAGCGAGAAGTGGAAGGTCTTCGACGTACACGATTGGACGTTCGAGCAAATCTTCCTGCGTCTTTTTGCCAGGATGGGCACGATCTCGATGATGGGCGGCGTCGATGCCAGCCCCTATGCGGCGCTCGCCAAACGCTTTCCGCAGGTGCCGCCGGTCGAAATCGCGATGACGGCGGCCGAAGTCCTGTCTGAGCGGCTTCACAATGCGAACAGCCAGATCGACAGGCTGATGTCCGTCACCAAATCCATCCGCGCCGTCGAAAACTTCTTCCGGCGCTTCAAACCAAAAACCCGTAAAGAGCGCTTCCTGGAAAAATCTAAGGATTGACCGACGCAGGACCTCGCCGACGGGCGTGACCTGCCGAGCGCGTGACCGCTCTCTCAAAGCCCCAGTGCCGTCAGCATGACGAAGGTGGCAAAGAGGATGAAGTGCGTCATGCCTTCGATGGCGTTGGTCTCGCCGTCATTGAGGTTGATCGCTGCGGCAATCAGCGTGATCGTCACCATCACCGTCTGCACCGGGGTCATCGCCATGATGAAGGGCTGGCCGGTATAGAGCGCGATCGCCTCCATGACCGGCACCGTCAGGATCACGGTCGAAAGCGAGGCGCCCATGGCGATGTTGACCGTCGCCTGCATGCGGTTTCTGAGCGCTGCCCTCAAGGCGGTCAGGATCTCGGGGGCAGCTGAAATCGCGGCGACGACGACGGCGGTGACGGCGATCGGCGCGCCGCTGTCGCGCAAACCCTCGGTCATCAAGGCCGACATGAACTCGGCCAGCAGGCCGATGATGACGACGCCGACGAGAATGGTGGCGATCGATATCGCGGCCGGTTCGTCAGCGCCGTGCGCATCCGAAGCCCCTTTCTTCCGTTCGGAGCGCGGGTAGCTGTAGCTGAAGAAATAGCTGTGCTGGCCGACCTGCATGCGCAGGAAGAGGCCGTAGAGCGCAATCATCGCGACGATGGTGAAGGCGGAATAATAGTGCCATTTGTCGCGGGGCACGAATTCCGGCACTATCATCGAGATGCCCATGGCGGTGAGGATCATCACGCCGTAGGTCTTGCCCGAATTGTCGTTGTAGGGCTGTTCTCCGTGCTTCAGGCCGCCGAGCAGGGCGGCGAGACCCAGAATGCCGTTGATATCGAGCATCAGGGCGGAATAGATCGTGTCGCGCACCAGTGTCGGCGAACTCTCTCCGCTCATCATGATGGCGAGGATGATGACCTCCACGGCAACAGCCGACAGTGTCAGGATCATCGTGCCATAGGGGTCGCCGACCTTGATGGCGAGCAGTTCGGCATGATGGGCAACGCGGATCGAGGCGAGAACGATGGTGCCGACCAGGGCGGCGGCGGCAATCAACGCGACGCCGCGTCCCATCTCGATCACCGCGTGTTCCAAGAGATAGGCGATCGCTGCAACGGCAATTGAGGCGACCAGAAACTTCTCTTGTTTTAAGCGTGACGCAATCGCCAAGTCTCAGCTCCTGTCCCGATTCATGCGTTTTATCTAAGTCACTGATTTCGCATATCAAGAAAGCCGCGGTCTGGGGCCATTTGCAGTCTTCGGCGTTTAATGGAATACTGAATGTCATCGGGGCCGGAAAGCAGATCGCGGCGTCCTCGAATTCTTGTCAAGCGGCCGCGATGATCCGGATCCTGTCCGGAAGCGTGCGAATGCGCAACAAGAAGATGAGGAGACGGATGCATGATCAAGGTGGTCTACGAAGTCGTGCCGCATGACGGCGGTTGGGCTTACAGGCTCGGAGGCGTTTATTCCGAGGCATTCCCCACTCATGCCGAGGCGCTCGAAGCCGCGCGCATCGTCGCGGCCGAACAGCAGGTCGGCGGCGATTCCGCCGAGATCAGTTGGCAGGACGAGAATGGCAAGTGGCATGAGGAATATGCCGAAGGCGGTGACCGGCCGGAAACCGAGGTGGTAGACGGTCAGTGGAAGGACCGCGGGGCCGGGGCCTCGCAAGGCTTTTGAAGTCAGCGATCGTCCGCCAATGCCCGCGCGACGATTGCGTCGACGAATTCGCGCTTATGCGCGGTATAGCCGTCCCCATCCATCCTGAATTCGCCCGCCAGCCTGCGTTTGAGCGCGGCATATTCGGCCGCAGCCTCGGGATGCGCAATGAGATGATCCCGGAAAGCTAGCCTGTTTCGATGCGTGCCATTGCCGGCTGGACAAAGGTAGACCCGCTCCCGCGGCACCAAACCTCTCGATAAAAACGCCCAGACCTCGTCGTCATAACGATTGCCGCGCGGTTCGTAACCTTCGGCCAGAAGCACATCGGTGGCAGCCTCGATATGCCCGAGGCTGGGAAGAACGATGTCGATATCGATCAGCGGCTTGGCGGTCATGCCCGATATGGAGGTGCTGCCGATGTGATCGATGGAGAGCGCCTGCGGCAGCAAGACGAGCAACCTGTCACGGATGCGCCGGAACGCCTGCGACCATTGCGGATCGTAGGGCACGAGTTCAACCGGATCGTGGCTCATCATTTTCTTCCGCTTACAGCGCCGCGCGTCCGACAAGGCAGATTTCGGTTGCTCTCTTGCGTTGAAATGTGCGCATGATTCTCTCCAAAAATCGATTCCGGATTTCGAGGTTATGTGCCGGTCGAATATCGGTGATAATCCTGAAGCCCCTTGACCAGTGCGTCGAAGGTGGCGCGGCAGCGCGGCGAGGTCTTCAGGCTCTCATGCATCGCCACCCAGGTGCCGAGCGGGATCTTGAACGCATCGGGCAGGAGGTGCACCAGATCGGGATTGTCACGTACGAGCCCAATCTGGCAGAGACCGATGCCGACGCCGGCGCGGATCGCCGAAAGCTGGGCAAGATTGCTGTCGGTCCTGTAGGAGAAGTCGATGCCCGGCACCTCATAGCGTTTTGTTACCAGGCGGACATAGGCCGTCTGGCGGTCGAAGCCGATGAGCCGGTGGTTTGCGAGGTCGGCCAGGGTTTGCGGAATGCCGTGTCGTTCGAGGTAGCGGCGATGGGCGTGGAAACCAAGCGGGATATCGCCGATGCGGCGCACGACGAGCGCACCCTGCTGCGGCTCGGCCATGCGCACGGCAATATCGGCCTCGCGGCTCACCAGATCCTCAATCGCATCGGAAGCCGACAGCTCGATCTGGAGTTCGGGATAAGCGTCCTGCAGCGGGCCGAGAATCCCAGGCAGTACTTCGACTGCGATGACCTCGCTGGCGCTGACCCTGACGGTTCCGGCGACGCGCTCGCGCTCACCGGATGCTGTGCGCAAAAGCGCGGCAGTGGTTGCCGCCAGCGTCTCGGCATAGGGCTTCAGCGCCAATGCGGCGTCGGTCGGCAGCAGCCCGTTCGGGGATCGGGTGAAGAGTTCGGCGCCGATTGCCGTTTCCAATGCGTCAATATGGCGGCCTATGGTCGGCTGCGTCAGCCCCAACTCGCGGGCGGCGGCCGAAAGCGACCCTTGCTGGAGCACGGTCAGGAAGGTGCGGTAGAAATCCCAGCTCGGTTCTATGTTCATATATTTTTGTATAGCAGCTGCATTTATTTCGTCAATTTTGTTTACTTGGGGCCGATGGCATAATCCCTCCATTCAAGCGAAGGAGATGATTGTCATGAGCAGCGAAATGAAGAAGACGGCCCTCGTTCTCGGCGCCACCGGCGGTATCGGCAGCGCGGTTGCCCGCAAGCTGCTTGCGCGCGGCTGGCGCATCCGGGCGCTTAACCGTGACGCCGCCAAGGTGTCGAGGCGCGAGCCGGCTTTCGAATGGGTGCAGGGCGATGCGATCAATGCTGGTGACGTCCTGAGGGCGGCCGAAGGCGTCAGCATGATCGTCCACGCCGTCAATCCGCCCGGCTATCGCAATTGGGGAACGCTGGTGCTGCCGATGATGGACAATACCATCGCTGCTGCCCGCACCGTCGGCGCCCGCATTGTACTGCCTGGAAACGTCTACAATTTCGGGCCGGACGCCCTGCCGGCGCCGACAGAGGAAAGCCCGCAGCATCCGCTGACGAAGAAGGGGGCAATCCGCGTCGAGATGGAGAAGCGGCTGGAAGCGGCATGTGAAGCTGGTGTTGGAGCGATCATCGTCAGGGCAGGGGATTTCTTCGGCCCGGGCACGACTGGAAACAGCTGGTTTTCATCGGGCCTGGTCACGCCGGGTAAACCCGTCGGCACGATCAAGAATCCGGGGCAGCGCGGCATCGGCCATCAGTGGGCCTATCTGCCCGATATGGCGGAAACCATGGCCCAGCTCATCGAGCGCGCCGATCGGTTGCCCCCCTTTGCCGTCTATCATATGGAGGGGTTCTGGGATGCAGACGGTATGCAGATGGCCGAAGCGATCAAGCGTGTCGCAGGCGGCAAAGCCAGGATCGCCCGTTTTCCCTGGTGGATCGTGCCGCTCGCCGCGCCGTTCGCTCCGATGCTGCGGGAGATCAAGGAGATGCGGTATCTCTGGAAGGTGCCGCTGAGGATGAGCAACACCAAGCTCACTGCCGAACTCGGCAAGGAACCGCAGACGCCGATCGACGAGGCCGTCAGAGCTTCGCTCGTGGCGCTCGGCTGCCTGCCTGAACCGCATCGTGAGATGGCGGCGGCCTTGATCGCACCTTCGTCCGAGAGTGCGGGTTAAGCCTCGAGTTCTGCCAGCGCAATCCGGGCGACCTTCAACGCCGTCTCGGCCTGCTCAATGTTCGGATCGCCGAGGAACCAGGCGGCGGAAAGGCCGGAATAGGCGGCAATCCACTGCAGCAGCCGCTTCGGCTCGATCCGAGCCTCCGCCGAGACGATGGCGAGCTGGCGGCGGAAGCGAGCCGGATCGGTAATGGTCGGCAGTTCCTCGTTGGCGAAGATGTTGGCGAAATCGAAGCCGCGCTCGCCATGCAGTCGCTTCGGATCGATCGCCAGCCAGCCGCGCGCCTCGAAATCGAGGATATTGTCGTGGTGAATGTCGCCGTGGAGGACGGTGAGGTCGCGCGGATCGGCAAGCAGCGCATTGGCAATCGCCGAGCATTCGGCCAGCGTGCCGCCATGTTTGCCTGCCGCCGGCTCGAGATCGCGGAACCAGCGGCTGAGGGGGATGGGATCGGGAAGCGGTTTTTCGCGCGGCGCATGCAGCCTTGCGGCCGTTCGGCAGAGGATGCGGCTTGCCTCGTCGTCCTCGCCGTTCATCGCCATGGCAAGCAGCGAGCGTTCCCCCATCGCCCGTTCCAGGAGTACCGCGTCGCCCTCATGAGCGTAGACATGGGCTGCGCCGTCGCCATCCCACCATTGCATCAACAGCGCGCCGTATCGTTCGTCGACATCGGCGGCCACTTTCAGCATGGCAGGCTTCTCCTGCCAGAGGACCGGCAGCAGACGGCTTGAATGGGTGATGATGGGCTCGCCGTCTGATATCAGCGACCAGCGATCAAGATGGGGAGCGAACATAGGCACACCCTACAAAGATCCGTGGGAAATGAAAATCCCGCCTTTCGGCGGGATTCGCAATGTGTGTTCCAAAGGTTCAGGCGACCTTTTCGAGAGCGGGATAGTCGACATAGCCCCTGGCGGTGCCGCCATAGAAGGTCGACTGGTCGGGCGTGTTGAGCGGCAGGTTCTTCGCCAAGCGTTCGACGAGATCGGGATTGGCGATGAAGGGCTTGCCGAAGGCGACGAGGTCGACGCGGCCGCTTTCCACAGCATCGATCGCTAGATCGCGGTCATAACCGTTATTGACCATCCAGTCGGCCTTGCCGCCGGCGGTTTCATAAGCCTGGCGCAACGCCTTGTAATCGAAGGAAGGATTGTCGCCCTGGCGGTAGTCGCGATCACCGCCGGTCTGGCCTTCGATCACATGGATATAGGCCAGATCGTATTTGGCCAGCCCCTCGACGACACGGGTGAAAGTCGCCTGCGGATTGGAATCGTAGCTTTCGCCCGACGGTGTCACCGGCGATATGCGGATCGCGGTTCGGCCTGCGCCGATTTCACTGACGACGGCATCGACGACGTCGAAGGTCAAACGGGCGCGGTTTTCGATCGAGCCGCCATATTGATCGGTGCGGTCGTTGACGCCGTCGCGGATGAACTGGTCGAGCAGGTAGCCGTTGGCGCCATGGATCTCGACGCCGTCGAAGCCGGCATTGATCGCCGCACGCGCGGCCTTGCGGTAATCTTCGATGATACCCGGGATTTCAGCGGTATCGAGGGCGCGCGGCTCGGAGGTGTCGGCAAAGCTGCCGGTGCCGTCGCCATTGACCAGGTAGGTCTTGGCCTTGGCGATCCGGTCGGTAGAGGAGACCGGTTTGCCGCCATTCGGCTGCAGCGTAGTGTGCGAGATGCGGCCGACATGCCACATCTGGACGACGATCTTGCCGCCGGCCGCGTGAACGGCGTCGGTGACGCGCTTCCAGCCGTCGAGAGCCTCTTTGCTGTAAAGGCCGGGCACGTCGGCGTAGCCCTGGCCCTGATGGGTGATCGCGGTCGCTTCGGTAATGATCAGGCCTGCCGTGGCGCGCTGGCGGTAATATTCGACATTGAGGTCGTTGGGGATGGCGCCCGGCGAGCGGTTGCGGGTGAGCGGCGCCATGACGATGCGGTTCTTGACTGTAATGTCGCCAACCTTGGTGGGTTCGAAAAGCTTGGCCATGATGGTCCTTTCTTTTGCGGGAGGATCACTCGGCAGGGGCGAGGGCGGCTCGGCCCCTGGCGGAGAGATAGGTGAGTCCAGTCGCGCCGAGGCCGATCAGGGCCATCAAGGCTGCGGCGAGCGGGACGCGGGTAAGATCGAAGCCGGCATCGATGACCAGGCCGCCAACCCAGGCGCCGAGCGCGTTACCGGTGTTGAAGGCGCCGATATTGATGGTTGAAACCAGGTTCGGGGCGTCCTTACCGAAACCGACGACGCCGACCTGGAGCGCCGGCACAGCGGCAAAGCTTGCCAAGGCCCAGAGGAAAAGCGTGATTTCAGCCGGGATGAAGAAGCGGCTGGTATAGCTGAAGGCGATCGACGTAACGGCGATGGCGGCGAAGACACCGGCAAGCGTCGCGCCAAGCCGCCAGTCGGCCAGTTTGCCGCCGACGAGATTGCCGATGGTCAGCCCGAGGCCGATCAGGAACAGTGTCCAGGTGACGCCTTCCGGGGAAATGCCGGTAACGTCACGCAGCAGCGGCGCGATATAGGTGAAGAGCGCGAACATCGAGGCGGCGAAGAAGACGGTGGTGGACAGCGCCAGCCACAGGCCACCATTCCGGAGTGCGGCGATCTCGCGCAGGATACTGCCGTTCTCTTGCTGCTTATCCCTGGGCAGGATGGCGATCAGGCCTGATATGGTGACGACGCCGATGACGGTGACGATACCGAACGTGGCGCGCCAGCCATAAGCCTGGCCGATGGCGGTGCCGAGCGGCACGCCAAGAACATTGGCGAGCGTCAGGCCGGTAAACATCAGGGCGACGGCGCGGGCCTTGCGGTCTTCGGCGACCAGGCTGGCGGCGACGACCGAACCGATGCCGAAGAAGGCGCCGTGGCAAAGCGCGGTCACGACACGGGCAATCATCAGCACCCAGTAGTCGCTTGCCAGCGCGCAAAGCAGGTTGCCGGCGATGAAGAAGGCCATCAGCGCGATCAGGGCGGTGCGGCGCTTCAGCTTGGCCGTCGCAATAGCCATCACCGGGGCGCCGATTGCGACCGCCAGTGCATAACCGGTTACCAGCCACCCGGCCTGCGGGATCGTCACCGAGAGATCGGTGGCGACCTCGGGCAGAAGACCCATGATGACGAATTCGGTGGTGCCTATAGCAAACGAGCTCAAGGCAAGGACGAGAAGGGCGAGGGGCATTTTATAGGTCCTGCGTCAGCTGCTTGAGGAATGCAGCGATCGTTTCTTCGTTGCGCTTGTAGAAGATCCACTGTCCCACGCGTTTGGTGGTGACGAGGCCGGCGCGATGCAGCGTTCCCAAATGGGCCGAGACCGTCGACTGCGACAGGCCGCAGCGTTCGAACTGGCTGGCACAGACACCCATTTCGAAAGGATGCTCCTGCGAAGGAAAATGCTGCTCGGGATTTTTCAGCCAGCTCAGAATGTCCATCCGGGTGGGATGGGCGAGTGCCTTGATAATCTCGTCTTTGTCCATCGTCGTTAGCCGAACTATAAATCGTCTTCGATCGATATATTGATCGTCAGGCGTCGATATGCAAATCACGGAGGCGTGAGGCCGTGCGTTTTATTGAGTGAGCAAAATTTGGGCAAAAAAGAGGGCCACCGGAAAACCAGGGCCCTTGTAATTGTGAAGGTCAAAAACCTCCAGAGGGGAACAGCTAATGCGGTGGTACTGGGAGAGAAACCACAAGATGCATCAGCTGAGAGAAATATGGTGCTTCCTTGGGCAGGTTTCAATGCTTTTTTGTGCATGCCTGCTATGCGTCGCACAATTTTTTTGCGACGCAGCATTTCCTGGGCGGGCAAGGGCAAAAAAGAGGGCCACTGGAAAACCAGGGCCCTTATAAGTGTGAAGGTCAAAAACCTCCAGAGGGGAACAGCTAATGCGGTGGAACTGGGAGGAAAAGCCACCATGTGCATCAGCTATGTGCGATATGGTGGTTTAATGGGCAAACGGCAACCCTTATTTGTGCATGCCAGTCATGCGTTCAATGCATAGTATGGAAAACATTCCATAAATCTGGCTTAGATCCGATGATACAAAGCCGATCCGGCCCAAAATCATCCGGATCTAAATCAAAGAAGGTGAGCATGATCTCGTCTGAAAGCCACTCTCACTTTTCGGCATGATATTCTAGAAATTCCAGTTTCTGGCCTTGCTGACGATGAAGTCGCGGAAAGCCTTCAGCTTGGCGGCGTTCTTGATCTCATCGGGATAGCAGAAATAGGTGTCGAAGGAGGGAACGTCGGCATTGATCGCCAGCTGAATGAGGCCAGGATCGCGGCCGACGATGTAGTCCGGCAGGCAGGCGACGCCGATGCCGAGCAGGGCGGCGCGCTTGATCGAGGTCTGGCTGTTGATCTGCAGATGCGGGATGCGCTTGTTGTCCGACGACCGGCCGGCGACCTCAAGCCAGTTGACATCGAGCAGGTAGCTCGGCGCCGGCTCGCCGAAGGTGATGATGCGGTGATTGTCGAGATCCTCGATCTTCTGCGGCTCGCCATGGCGGTTGATGTAGGAGGGAGCGGCATAGACGTGCATGTGCACGGTGAAGAGCTTGCGCTGGATGAGGTCGGATTGCTGCGGCTGACGCAGGCGGATCGCGCAGTCGGCATGGCGCATGTTCACATCCACTTCCTCGTTGTCGAGGATCAGCTGGATCTGCACATCGGGATAAAGCTGCAGGAATTCCTGGATCTTGTCGGTCAGCCAGCCTTGGCCGAGGCCGACCGTGGTGGTGACGCGCAGCTTGCCGGACGGTGTTTCGTTGGTTTCCGTCAGCTGCATCTTCACGGTTTCGAGCTTCAGCAGCACGTCATGGGCTGTGCGGTAAAGCAGCTCGCCTTGTTCCGTCAGGATCAGGCCGCGCGCATGGCGGTGAAACAGCTTGGTGCCGACATCCTGCTCCAGCGCGCTCACCTGGCGGCTGATGGCGGACTGGGACAAATGGAGTTTATCCGCCGCATGGGTGAACGAACCCGCTTCGGCAGCTGCGTGAAAAATACGCAGCTTATCCCAATCCAATGGCATTCCCCCACCCCTCATGCCGATCTTACTCCGCGGCTACGGCGACGGGCATGTGACCCGTCAGATAGCGCTCGGCTTCAAGCGCTGCCATGCATCCAAGACCGGCGGCAGTGATTGCCTGACGGAAGGTATCGTCGGTCACGTCGCCGGCGGCATAGACCCCCTCCAGGCTGGTCGCGGTCGAGTCCGGCGCCGTCCAGAGATAGCCGTTGTCCTTCAGCTTCAATTTGTCCTTGAAGAGCTCGGTTGCCGGCGCATGGCCGATGGCGACGAAGACGCCGTCGATTGCCACCTCGGTGATCGCGCCGGTTTTGACGTCACGCAGGCGTGCGCCGGAGACGGATTGCGGCATCGGCGGCTTGGCCGGCGTGCCGGTGATTTCGGCCACTTCGGTGTTCCACAGCACCTTGACGTTCTCCTTGGAGAACAAGCGTTCCTGCAGGATCTTCTCGGCCCGGAAGAAGTCGCGGCGGTGGACCAGTGTCACCGACTTGGCGATGTTGGAGAGATAGAGTGCTTCCTCGACGGCGCTGTTGCCGCCGCCGACCACAATCACATCCTTGTTGCGATAGAAGAATCCGTCGCAGGTGGCGCAGGCCGAAACGCCGAAGCCCTGGAAATGCTGCTCGCTCTCGATGCCGAGCCACTTGGCCTTGGCGCCGGTGGCGATGATCAGCGTATCGGCGGTCCAGACCTGCCCGCTGTCGGTGCGGGCGACGAAGGGGCGCTGGTTCATGTCGACTTCGGTGACCAGATCGTTGACGATCTCGGCGCCGACATGTTTTGCCTGCTGCAGCATCTGTTCCATCAGCCAGGGACCTTGGATCGGATCGGCAAAGCCCGGATAATTCTCCACATCGGTGGTGATCATCAGCTGGCCGCCCTGTTCGAGACCGGCGATCAAGACCGGCTTCAGCATGGCGCGCGCGGCATAGACCGCGGCAGTATAGCCTGCGGGTCCGGAACCGATGATGAGCACCTTGGTGTGGCGGGCGGGCATGTCATTTCCTTTCGACTGGCAGGAGGGCGGCGGCTAAGTGGCGATTGCGGCCGTTTCGCGGTCCCTGCGCCATTTATGAACGTCCAATGCTTTTATTCAAGGGCAGCCTTGCGTTACCAACAAGGCAAATCGGGCGGATGTGCAAGAATCCGTCATCGGCGTGAAACATTCTTGCGTATTCCGCGGCTTTATATAGAAGCTCCCCGCGGAGAATTAAAGAAAGGCCATGATGTGGGTCGCGCCGAGCTCGACGTCATCGATATTAAGATCCTCCGGGAATTGCAGGCCGACGGCCGCATGACCAATGTGGAGCTGGCCGATCGCGTCGGCATCTCGGCACCGCCATGCCTGCGCCGGGTGCGCAAGCTCGAGGAAGCGGGCATCATCGAGGGCTACCATGCAATGTTGAACAGCCCGAGGCTCGGCTTCGACCTCGTCGCTTTCTGCATGGTCGGCCTCAAGCATCAGTCGGAAGGCAATCTCAAGTCCTTCGCCGCCGCCACCGCCGAATGGCCGCTGGTGCGCCAGGCCTGGATGGTCTCCGGCGACAGCGATTTCCTGCTGCATTGCGTGGCGGAGAATCTCACCCACTTCCAGGATTTCGTCATCGAGGTGCTGACGGCGAACGAACATGTCGATACCGTGCGCACCATGCTGACGATCCGACAGGTGAAGAAGCTGGGACTGGTCGAAGTCTGAAACAGTCTATTTGCGCGCAGTATAGCCACCGCGGTTGATCCCGTGGCGCTGGAGCTTGTCGTAAAACGTCTTTCTCGGTATGCCGAGCGCCTCGATGGTGCTGCGTACGTCGCCGTCATTGGCCGTGAGCGCGTCGCGGATAATCTCCGCCTCGTAGCGTTCCAGCCGTTCGGGCAGGGTGCCGCCGCCGGTCGGCTGAGCAGGGACCGGTGCGGCTGCGCCGCCTTCGACGCCCAGCACCACACGCTCAGCATAATGCGAGAGCTCGCGGACATTGCCCGGCCATGCGTGCGAGGCAAAGTGGCGACGCATCTCGGGCGACAGCTCCGGCACCTCTCTGCGAAAGCGCTCGGCGGCGCGCGCGGCGAAATGAGAAAACAGCAGCGGAATATCGTCGCGGCGCTCCCTCAGCGGCGGAATGGAGATCGTCACCACATTCAGCCTGTAATAGAGGTCCTCGCGAAAATCGCCGCGCAGATCGGGATCGCCGAGATCGATCTTGGCGGCTGCGACGACGCGCAGATCGACCGAGCGTACTTCATTGGTGCCGAGCGGAGTGATTTCGCGCATCTCCAGCACCCGCAGCATCTTGACCTGGGTGGCGACCGGCATGCTCTCGATCTCGTCGAGGAAAAGCGTGCCGCCGCTTGCATGTTCGATGCGGCCGGTGCGGCGTTTCTGGGCGCCGGTAAAGGCGCCGGCCTCGTGGCCGAACAGCTCGCTTTCGATGACGGTTTCGGGGAGCGCGCCGCAGTTCAGCGCCACGAAATTGCCCTTCCGGCGGTGGCTCCACTGATGCAGGATTTGGGCGACGACTTCCTTGCCGCTGCCGGTCTCGCCGGCAACGAGCACGTCGACATCGGTATCGGCGATGTGGCGAAGGATCTTCCGCAGATTTTCCATGACGGGCGTCTGGCCGATCAGCGGCGAATTCTCCTGCGCATCTTCGGCCGCCTTGCGCAGCATGCGGTTCTCCAGGATGAGCCGCCGCTTCTCGCCGGCGCGACGCACGCTCTGGACGAGGCGGTCGGCCGCAAACGGCTTGGCGATGAAATCATAGGCGCCGTCCTGGATCGCCTGAACGGCCATTGGAATATCGCCATGACCGGTCATCAGGATCACCGGCAGGTCGGCGTCGATGCCCTTGAGCATGGCGAACAACTGCAATCCGTCGATCTCAGGCATGCGGATATCGGTGACGACCGGGCCGGCAAAATCCGCGGACAGCTCGGCCAGCGCGGCCTTCGCTCCCTCATAGGCCGAGACGGAAAATCCGGCGAGTTCCAGCGTCTGGGCGGTGGCGCGGCGCAGGTCCTTGTCATCGTCGATCAGCGCAACGGGCATCGGTGCGGCCATGATCTCAAGCCTTCCTCAGATGAACGACGAACCGAGTTCCGCCGCCGTTGCTGTCAACTTCCATCCGGCCGCCGTAATCGCCGACGATATCCTTGGAGATGACCAGCCCGAGGCCGAGGCCGCTTTCCTTCGAGGTGTTGAACGGCGTGAACAGGCCCTTGCGGATCTCAGGCGAAATGCCGGGGCCGTTGTCGGCAACCGTCAGCGTCACCATCTCCCCTTCGCTTGACGTCCTGACCTCGACGCGCGCCTCGTCGGCCTTCGGCGCCACCGCTTCAAGCGCGTTCTGAAGCAGGTTGATCAGCACCTGTTCGAGGCGGATCCTGTTGCCCATGACCTGCAGGTCGGGCGGCGGCAGGTCGATGTCGAGCGTGTCCATGCGGCCGGCAAAGCGGCTGCGCAACAGCATCACGGCCCCCTCGATGACATCCTTCAAGCCGGTTGGTTCGGCGCTGCCGCGGCCTTTGCGGGCAAAACTCTTCAGGTCCTCGGTGATCGAGCCGATACGTTCCGTCAGCGCCGCGATGCTATCGAGATTTTCACCGGCCGGCGCGGTCTGGCCGCGGTAGAGAAAGGTGCGGGCGTTGTCGGCATAGGCACGGATGGTCGCCACCGGCTGATTGATCTCATGGGCGACGCCGGCCGCCACTTGGCCCAGGATCGCCAGCCGGTTGGCCTGCACCAGATCCTGCTGCACCGCCTGCAGCTTCTGCTCGGTGCTCCTGTGGCCGACGATCTCGGCCTGCAGCCGATCCCGCGCCTGGCTGAGATCCTGTGTCCGTTCGGCCACGCGCCGTTCCAATTCCTCCCGCGCCTGCTGTTCGCTCAAAATCCTGAGGGTGACCGCCTGGCGGCGGCGCAACAGGAAGGCGGCGCCCGCCAGCAGCGGCAAGAGCGTGAGCAGCGCCAACATACGGGCCTCGCGAATGCCCGCATCGACGGACGGCCCCAGCGCCACGAGATGCTGCAAATGCCAGGCGGTCGCGGGAACCGGCATCCCGACATCGAGAAAGCTGGTTTTTCCTGCGCTTCCCGGCATGACGACTTCGACGATGTCGAGGTTCTCGCCGAGACTTCGCACAGTATCGAGCGGCAGCGGCTGCAGCGGCGCATCGCCGAATTGCAGACTTTCGCGGATCGTCGTCAGCCGGTCCCCGGGGATCCGGCCGATCGTCATGAACCGCCAGGAGGGAACGCTGGTGATGAGGACGATGCCGCGATCGTCGATGACATAGGAGGGGGCGTCCGTGGCGCTCCAATCCGCTTCGACGTCGTCGAACTCGACCTTGACCACGACGACACCGAGCAGCCCGCTGCTGCCTGATATCCGCTCGGAGATATAAAGGCCGGGTTTCTTGCTGACTGTGCCGAGCGCGAAGTGCTCGGCCTGTCCTTCAGCGACCGCACCCTGAAAATATTCCCGAAAACGATAGTCGTTGCCGACGAAGCTCGTCGGTTCGCGCCAGTTGCTAGCCGCAACCGCCATGCCGTCCTTGTCGATGACATAGATGACCGCAGCCTTGGTTCCCGCCGCCAGCGTCTCCAGCTTCTGGCTGAGCCGCTCGAAGGTGCCGGCATCGTTTCCCGCAAGGGCTGCGGCGAGTGCCGTATCCTGCGACAGCACGAAAGGCAGCGCCCGGTATTTTTCGAGAACCGTGCGCAGCAATGCCGCATTCAGCCTGGCATCGGTGCGGGCCTGTTCTTCGAGGGCCGCCTCGGCATGGCGCCGGCCGATCTCGCCGCTTGCCCACAGACCGAGGGCGGCGGCAACAAGCGCGATCACTGCATAAGCCCACCACATCCGGCGGATGCGGTGCCGCAGGGGCAGGGAAGGCCACAGCGATGACAGGGACAGGGACATGGCGAATTTGTGCATTTTTCTGCACTAGTTGCAAATGGATTTGTGCGGATTTCCGCATTTCTTGATGGGCTTTCATCGGTCGTGGAAATTTTTATTAAATAAAATCAACGCTCTAGTCAGGTACGTCAAAACTGGCACAGTGATTGCGAAGGAGATGGCAACAACGGCTGAGCTGTTGGATTGAAGCGAACGGCTCGGGAGGCCGGAGTTCGTTCCGGACGAGCCTTAAGGAGGACATCATGATCGCAGCACCATTTGATGCAGTCGCAGACAGCAAGGGCAAGAAGCCCTTTTATTCCCATCTTTACGTTCAGGTTCTCGCCGCTATCGCCGCGGGTATCCTTCTCGGCCATTTCTATCCCGAACTCGGCGCGCAGCTGAAGCCGCTCGGCGATGCCTTTATCAAACTCGTCAAGATGATTATCGCGCCGGTCATTTTCCTGACGGTGGCGACCGGCATTGCCGGTATGAGCGACCTGAAGAAGGTCGGCCGCGTCGCCGGCAAGGCGATGCTGTACTTCCTGACCTTCTCGACCTTGGCGCTGGTCATCGGCATGGTCGTCGCCAATGTCGTCCAGCCCGGCGCCGGCATGAATATCGACCCGGCGTCGCTGGATCCCACCGCCGTCGCCACCTACGCCTCGAAGGCGCATGAGCAGAGCATCGTCGGCTTCCTGACCAATATCATTCCGACGACGATCGTCGGCGCCTTTGCCGATGGCGACATTCTGCAGGTGCTGTTCTTCTCGGTGCTCTTCGGCATCGCGCTTGCCATGGTCGGCGAAAAGGGCGAGCAGGTCGTCAATTTCCTCAATGCTCTGACGGCGCCGGTCTTCAAGCTCGTCGCCATCCTGATGAAAGCTGCCCCGATCGGCGCTTTCGGCGCCATGGCCTTCACCATCGGCAAGTACGGCATCGGATCGATCGCCAATCTCGCCATGCTGATCGGCACTTTCTACCTCACGTCGCTGCTCTTCGTTCTCGTCGTTCTCGGCGCCGTTGCGCGCTATAATGGCTTCTCGATCCTGGCGCTGCTGCGCTACATCAAGGAAGAGCTGCTGCTGGTTCTCGGCACCTCGTCGTCGGAGGCCGCACTTCCGGGCCTGATGAACAAGATGGAAAAGGCCGGCTGCAAGCGCTCGGTCGTCGGCCTCGTCATCCCTACCGGCTATTCCTTCAATCTCGACGGCACCAACATCTACATGACGCTGGCGGCGCTGTTCATCGCCCAGGCAACCGGCATCAACCTCTCCTGGGGTGACCAGATCCTGCTGCTCTTGGTAGCGATGCTGAGCTCCAAGGGTGCCGCAGGCATCACCGGTGCCGGCTTCATCACGCTTGCCGCCACGCTCTCCGTCGTGCCCTCCGTGCCGGTCGCCGGCATGGCGCTCATCCTCGGCATCGACCGCTTCATGTCGGAATGCCGGGCGCTGACCAACCTCGTCGGCAATGCCGTGGCGACGATCGTCGTGGCACGCTGGGAAAACGAACTGGATACCGCGCAGCTCGCCAGGGCCCTGGGCGGCCAGACAGAAGAAAGCGCTCCGGCCGCCGGACTGCAGCCGGCGGAATAATCAGCACGATTGTTGGCAATCTTTGCAGCGGCCCGTTATCCGACGGGCCGTTTCGCTTTCTGCTTCAGCGGTTGCCGCCGAGAAGACGGTCGTAAATGGCGCCGATCGCGTTTGCTTCCTTCTCCAGCGCAAAATTCGCTCTGACATGGCGCAGTGCATTCTCGCCATGCGCGACCGCCAGACCGGGATCGGCGATATAAGGCGCGATCGCCCGTGTCAGCGCTTCACTGTCGCCGGCCGCCACCACCGATCCGGTCTCACCTTCGGCTATGAGCTCGGCATAGGCGCCGGCGTCCGATGCCACCACCGCCGTTCGCGAAGCCATGGCTTCGAGCGGGGTCAGCCCGAAACCCTCGTTGCGGGAGGGGGCGACATAAAGCGTCAGGCGGCGATACCAGACCTTGATATCGGGCACTTCGCCGAGGAAGAGGATTCGGTCGCTAAGGCCCGCGGCGGCGACATCCGCCTTGAGCTTGTCTGCGAAGGCGATGTGCTCCGCCGTCACCCGGCCGGAGACGACGGCCGTCCATTCCGGGTGCTGTGGCAAGAGTTCGATCATTGCACGGACGAAAAGATCGGTGCCCTTCTGATGGCGCACGCGGCCAAAACAGCCGACCAGATAACGGCCCGGCAGACCGGTGGCGGCAATGCCGTCTTCTGCCGTTGCCGGCGGATGGAACAGCGAAAGGTCGACGCCGTGTTGGATGACCGTGTGCGGCACCTCGAGGAACGAGCCGGAGCGGTCGCTGGTCGCGATCACCGCGTCCATGCGGCGGATCAGCCATTTCGTATAGGCGGTATGGCGGCGCTGCGCGGCCGAGGTGAAGATGAGTTTCAGCGGCATGCGCAGGAGATGGCGAAGCAGGATGCCGACGGCCATCTCATTGTTGCGGCGGGCGTGCCAGACACGCCGCCGCCGGCGCGGCGGCGGGCGCCAAAGGCCAAGGAGCTGCGACCATCTCAGCTTCGCCAAGCCTTCCGGCAGGCCGGGGCCGAGCGTTGCGATCCTCATGCCGAGCCGGATCTGGCAGGGGATGAGCTGGACGATGGTCGACGTGACGCCGGAGAGCCGGCGCTTGAAATTGGGCGCGATGATCTCGACGTCACGCATATCAGGCAAGGGAGGGGTCTCGTCTGTGGCGGGCGGTCAGCCCCAGGAAACCTGAAGGATTTCGTAGGCCTTGGAGCCGCCGGGGGCATTGACCTCGATGGAATCGCCGACTTCCTTGCCGATGAGCGCGCGGGCGATCGGCGAGGATATGGAGATACGGCCGGCTTTGACGTCGGCTTCCTGGTCGCCGACGATCTGGTAGGTCTTTTCTTCTTCGGTGTCCTCGTCGACGAGCTTCACCTTGGCGCCGAACTTGATCTTGTCGCCGGACATCTTCGTCAGGTCGATGACCTCGGCGCGCGCCGTCAGGTCTTCCAGCTCGCTGATGCGGCCTTCATTGTGGCTCTGGGCTTCCTTGGCGGCGTGATATTCGGCGTTTTCGGAAAGGTCGCCATGGGCACGGGCTTCGGCGATCGCCTCGATGATTCGAGGGCGCTCCTCCTGCTGACGCCAGCGCAGCTCTTCCTGCAGCTTGACGAAACCACCCGGTGTCATTGGTACCTTTTCAACCATTTTTCTGTCCTTCACTCCTTGTATCCACGCAGCAGGCGCGAACACAAAAGAAAACAGGTCCCGAAGGGGAGCTTCGGAACCGTGCCACAATCCTAGTTAAGTGCTTATAGCAGATCGCCAAGGCCGATTTCCAGAAAATTCGCATTAACGAAAAAGCGAGCCGCCGCCACAGCGGGTCATCAGGCGCAAAAACGCGCTCAAGGCCGGATCGCCGCGATTGACTTTGTTCGTAAGAACATATAGTGAACATACTGATGAAGAAATCGCTAACAGAACGCTTGGCCATCCTTTCCGATGCTGCCAAATATGATGCTTCCTGCGCCTCCAGCGGCACGGTGAAACGCGATTCGGCTGCAAGCGGCGGGCTCGGCTCGACCGAGGGATCCGGCATCTGTCATGCCTATGCGCCGGATGGGCGATGCATTTCGCTTCTGAAAATACTGCTGACCAATTTCTGCATCTACGACTGCGCCTATTGCATCAATCGCTCCTCGAGCAATGTCGAACGGGCGCGCTTCACGCCCGAAGAAGTCATTTGGCTGACGCTGGAATTCTACCGCCGCAACTATATCGAAGGCCTGTTCCTGTCCTCGGGCATTATTCGCTCGTCCGATTACACGATGGAAGAGATGGTCCGCATCGTCCGCGAACTGCGCGTGACGCATAATTTTCGCGGATACATCCATCTGAAATCGATCCCCGAGGCGTCGCCGCGTCTGATCGAGGAGGCGGGGCTTTTTGCCGACAGGCTGTCGCTCAACATCGAGTTGCCGACGGATAATGGCATCAGCCGCTTCGCGCCGGAAAAGAAGCCCGCCAATATCCGCCGATCGATGGGCGATCTGAGGCTGAAGATCGAGGCCGCCGGCGAGCCGACGCTGCGCACGAAGAAGCGTCAGCGCTTCGTGCCGGCCGGCCAGAGCACGCAGATGATCGTCGGTGCCGACGGCGCGAATGACGCGACGATCCTTGCGACCAGCGGCCGGCTTTACAGCAGTTACGGCCTGAAGCGTGTCTATTATTCCGCCTTTAGCCCGATCCCGGATTCATCGAAAAACCTGCCGCTGATCAAGCCGCCGCTGATGCGCGAACACAGGCTCTATCAAGCCGACTGGCTCTATCGGTTCTATGGGTTCGGCATCGACGAAATTACCGCCAACCAGACGGGCGGCATGCTCGACCTCAACCTCGACCCGAAGCTTGCCTGGGCGCTCGCCAACCGGGCCGAATTTCCCGTCGATATCAACAAAGCCGAACGTGAACGCCTACTGCGCGTTCCCGGTCTCGGCACCAAGACGGTCAAATCAATCGTTTCGGCCCGCCGCTTTCGCCGGCTGCGGCTCGACGATCTTTCGCGGCTCGGCATCTCGATCAAGAAAGTCCAGTCCTTCGTCTCGGCGGAAGGCTGGTCGCCGCGCCGGCTGATCGACCGCCCGGATCTTCGCGCTATGTTCGAGCCGAAACCTGAACAATTGTCGCTGCTATGATGCGCCGGGTCGTGCTGGCGGGACGGGGCGATCTTGCCGAATGGCGCGATGCCGCGCGCGCCTTTGCCGCCGCCGGCATTTTGCCTGAGGAGATCGACTGGCGGGAAAAAAGCGCAGAGGCGGATCTTTCGTTCCAACGCGACGCCATGCCGCCGGTGCCGGTGACACGCAAGCCGATGACGGTGCCGCCCGCCTTTATCGAGCTTGCCGAGACGGTCCTCTGCCACTCCGACCCGGCGCGGTTCTCCTTGCTTTACCGCCTGCTCTGGCGGCTGCAGATGGACCGGCAACTGCTCGAAGTGGCCTCCGACGAGGATGTCGTGCGGGCTCGCCTGATGGCAAAAAATGTCCGGCGCGACGCCCACAAGATGACGGCTTTCGTCCGTTTCAAAGAGGTTGGTGCGGCAGCTGCTGGCCGTCGAAAATTCATCGCCTGGTTCGAGCCGGACCATCATATCGTCAGGCGCACGGCACCCTTCTTCCAACGGCGCTTCACCGATATGGATTGGCTGATCGCCACGCCCAAAGGGTCGGCGGCCTGGGATGGCGAGCGGCTGACGATCAGCGATGCCCCCTGCGAGAAGCCCAATCTCACCGATACCACCGATGAGCTATGGCGCACCTACTATGCCAGCATTTTCAATCCGGCGCGGCTGAAGCTGAAGGCGATGCAGGCGGAAATGCCGAAAAAATACTGGAAGAACCTGCCGGAAGCCGATCTTATCCCCGGGCTGATCGCCTCCGCCGAGAGCCAGGTGCGGGCGATGGCCGCGCGCGAGGCGACGCAATCGCTGCCCTTTCACGACCGGCTTCAGGAGGCCGCCCGCAACCTTCCCATAGAACGCGAAGCGCCGGCCGGCACGCTCGAAGCCCTCAGCGCCGAAGCCGCCGCCTGCACCCGCTGCCCGCTTCATGCCAAGGCGACACAGACCGTCTTCGGGGAGGGGCCGCGCGATGCAGAGGTGATGTTCGTCGGCGAGCAGCCGGGTGATCAGGAGGATATTGCCGGGCGCCCCTTCGTCGGCCCGGCCGGCAAACTGCTCGACCAGGTGATCGCGGACGTCGGCATCGACCGTTCGGCGCTCTATGTCACCAATGCCATCAAGCACTTCAAATATGAGCCGCGCGGCAAACGCCGTATCCATCAGAAGCCGAATATGGGCGAGGTGAAGCATTGCCGCTGGTGGTTGGATCTGGAACTGGCGCTCGTCAAACCGAAGCTGATCGTCGCCATGGGGGCGACGGCGCTTGCGGCGCTGACCGACGTGAAGGAGCGCCTGCAGGATGTCAGGGGAAAGGCAATGGCGATCGAAGGAGGACGCACGCTCTTCGTGACGGTGCATCCCTCCTATCTGCTGCGCATTCCCGACGAGCGACTGAAAGCGGAGGAGATGGTGCGATTTCGCAATGATATGCTGCAGATTCAGCGGCTTATGGCGTCCGCCGGCTAAAGTGATTCCAGTGAAGACGCGCCATCGCTCACCGAGCGATGGCGCCGCTGGAATTGCTCTATCTCAGGCGAAGTAACTCTGCAGCGGCCGGACTTCGAGATTGCCAGCCTTCAGCGCCTTGATCGCTTGGGCGGCAGCTTCGGCGCCGGCCATGGTTGTGTAGTAGGGCACCTTCTGCATCAGCGTCGCGCGGCGCAGCGACTTCGAATCCGAGATCGCCTTGTTGCCGTCCGTAGTGTTGATGACCAGCTGAACCTGGCGGTTGCGGATGGCATCCTCGATATGCGGGCGGCCTTCGAGCACCTTGTTGATCTTGGTGGCGGTGATGCCGTTTTCACCGAGGAAGCGGGCGGTGCCGCCGGTGGCCAGCACCTTGAAGCCCTGTTCGACGAGGATGCGGATCGCCGGCAGCACGCGTGGCTTGTCCTCGTCGCGCACCGAGACGAACACCGTGCCGTCACGCGGCAGCTCGACGCCGGCGCCGAGCTGCGACTTGGCGAAGGCCAGCGCAAAATCGGTGTCGAGGCCGATGACTTCACCGGTCGAGCGCATCTCCGGGCCGAGCAGCGTGTCGACGCCGGGGAAGCGGGCGAAGGGGAAGACTGCTTCCTTGACGGCGATATGCGTGAGCTTGCGCGGATCGGGCTTTTCGCCATAGGCGGCAAAGGTCGCATCGAGCTTCTCGCCGGCCATAACGCGCGCGGCGATCTTGGCGATCGGCGCGCCGATGGTCTTGGCGACGAAGGGCACGGTGCGCGAGGCGCGCGGATTGACCTCCAGAACGTAGACGGTGCCGTCTTTGATGGCGAACTGGACGTTCATCAGGCCGCCGACATTGAGCGCCTTGGCCATCGCCTTTGCCTGGCGCTCGAGTTCGTCGATCAGTTCGACGGGCAGCGAGCGTGGCGGCAGCGAACAGGCACTGTCGCCGGAATGGATGCCGGCTTCCTCGATATGCTCCATGATGCCGGCGACATAGACGTCGGTTCCATCAGAGAGGCAGTCGACATCGACTTCGATGGCATGGCTGAGATAGCTGTCGAAGAGAAGCGGGTTCTTGCCGAGCAGGGTGTTGATCTGGCCGGTCTTGTCATTGGGATAACGCTGCTTGATGTCTTCGGGCACCAGTTCCGGAACCGTGTCCAGCAGGTAGGTCTGCAGCTGGCCTTCTGAATGCAGGATTTGCATGGCGCGGCCGCCGAGCACGTAGGAGGGACGCACGACCAGAGGGAAGCCGATTTCGGCGGCGACCAGGCGGGCCTGCTCGACCGAATAGGCGATGCCGTTGTTCGGCTGGTTGAGGTCGAGCTTCATCAGAAGCTTCTGGAAGCGATCGCGGTCCTCGGCAAGATCGATCATGTCGGGTGCGGTGCCGAGGATCGGGATGCCGTTCTTCTCGAGCGCCTCGGCAAGCTTCAGCGGCGTCTGGCCGCCGAACTGGACGATGACGCCGACGACTTCGCCCTTTTCCTGCTCGGCCCGCAGGATCTCGATGACGTCCTCGGCCGTCAGCGGCTCGAAGTAGAGGCGATCGGACGTGTCATAGTCGGTCGAGACGGTTTCTGGGTTGCAGTTGATCATGATCGCTTCATAACCCGCATCCTTCAGCGCGAAGGCGGCATGGCAGCAGCAATAATCGAACTCGATGCCCTGGCCGATGCGGTTCGGGCCGCCGCCGAGGATGACGACCTTCTTGCGGTCGGAAACCTCAGCTTCGGAGCGGGCGGCGCCGACGAAAGGTGTCTCGTAGGTCGAATACATATAGGCGGTCGGCGAGGCGAATTCGGCGGCACAGGTATCGATGCGCTTGAAGACCGGGCGGACGTTCAGGCTGTTGCGAAGTTCGGCGACCTGCTTCGGGCGCTTGCCGGTCAGCGTGGCCAGACGGGCGTCGGAAAAGCCCATGGCCTTCAGCATGCGCAGGTTCGCGGCATCCTCGGGCAGGCCGTGCTCGCGGATGCGGGCTTCCGTGTCGATGATGTTCTTGAGCTCGGCGATGAACCAGGGGTCGATCTTGCAGCCCTCATGCACCTCTTCGATGCTGAGACCCATGCGCAGCGCCTGGGCGACCATGCGCAGGCGATCCGGCGTCGGGGTGCCGATGGCAGCGCGGATGGCGTTGTGGCTGGATTCGCCTTCCTCGGAATCGGGGATCTCGATTTCGTCGAGGCCGGTCAGCCCGGTTTCGAGGCCGCGCAGCGCCTTCTGCAGCGATTCGGCGAAGGTGCGGCCGATCGCCATGACTTCACCGACCGATTTCATCGCCGTCGTCAGCACCGGCGAGGCGCCGGGGAATTTCTCGAAGGCGAAACGCGGGATCTTGGTGACGACATAGTCGATGGACGGTTCGAAGGAGGCAGGGGTTGCGCCGCCGGTGATGTCGTTGTCCAGCTCGTCGAGCGTATAACCGATGGCGAGCTTGGCGGCGACCTTGGCGATCGGGAAGCCGGTGGCCTTGGAGGCGAGCGCCGAGGAGCGCGAGACGCGCGGGTTCATTTCGATGACGACCAGGCGGCCGTCCTTCGGATTGACGGCGAACTGGACGTTTGAGCCGCCGGTCTCGACGCCGATCTCGCGCAGCACCGCGATCGAGGCGTTGCGCATGATCTGGTATTCCTTGTCGGTCAGCGTCAGCGCCGGGGCGACGGTAATCGAATCGCCGGTATGCACGCCCATCGGATCGATGTTTTCGATCGAGCAGATGATGATGCAGTTGTCCGCCTTGTCGCGGACGACTTCCATTTCATATTCCTTCCAGCCGAGCACCGATTTCCTCGACCAGCACTTCGGTGGTCGGCGAGGCATCGAGGCCGCCGCCGACGATCTCGAAGAATTCCGAGCGGTTGTAGGCGATGCCGCCGCCGGTGCCGCCGAGCGTGAAGGAGGGGCGGATGATGGCGGGCAGGCCGACATGATCGATCGCCTGGGCGGCAATCGCCATGGCATGGCTCATGTAGCGCTGCTTTCGGTCGCTCTCGCCGAGGTTCCACTGGTTTTCCAGTTCGTCCAATGCCTTGTCGAGATCGGGACCCGAGAGGCTTTCGCGCAGCTTGTTGCGTTCGGCCTCATGCGTCTTGCGGTCGAGATCCTTGATATCGGTGGCGTTCGCCAGCATCGAGCGCGGCGTTTCCAGCCCGATGCGGGCCATCGCCTCGCGAAACAGCGCCCGGTCCTCGGCCATGTCGATGGCGGCGGGCTTGGCGCCGATCATCTCGACATTGTAGCGGTCGAGCACGCCCATGCGCTTCAGCGAAAGCGCGGTATTCAAAGCCGTCTGGCCGCCCATCGTCGGCAGCAGCGCATCCGGGCGCTCCTTGGCAATGATCTTGGCGACGACCTCGGGGGTGATCGGCTCGACGTAAGTTGCATCGGCAAGGCCCGGATCGGTCATGATCGTCGCCGGGTTGGAGTTGACGAGGATAACGCGGTAGCCTTCCTCCCTCAGCGCCTTGCAGGCCTGGGTGCCGGAATAGTCGAACTCGCAAGCCTGGCCAATGACGATCGGTCCCGCGCCGATGATGAGGATCGATTTGATGTCTTGGCGCTTCGGCATGGGCGATATCCATTGTCTGGCTGCGCAAAAAGCCGGCCAGGGTGGGAGATCACCGGGTCGGGTCGCGCATTGAAGGTCTTTTCAGGCTAGAAGCGGCTTATAGGCAAATGTATTTGCAAACGGAACCCCATAAATCGCGGAATCGACAGGAATCCAACACGGCGCGGAAGACTATTTCGTCAGGCAGGACTACTAGCCCTCGATGAACTCGCTGGAATTCCAGCCGTCGACGGATATATAGATTCGTTAAGTGCAATCACGGGCATTGCCGGGGAGAACGAAGATGGAATGGAGAGGCCGGCGTCAGTCCGATAATGTCGAGGATCGCCGCGGCGACCCGAGCAGCGGCGGTTTCGGCCGCGGCGGTGGCTTCAACTTTCCTTCCGGCGGCGGCGTTCGCCGCGCCGGCGGCGGCTTGAGCATCGGCACGATCATCTTCCTCGTCGTCATCTATTTCATCTTCAAGATGATGGGCGTCGATCTGCTGCAGGTGCTCGAAGGCGGCGGCATGACGAGCGGCCCCGGCTACGAACAGAGCCAGTCGGAAGGCACGCGGACGCCCGCCAATGATGAGATGACCGCCTTCATGCGGACCGTGCTTGCCGAAACCGAAGATACCTGGACGGGCATCTTCCAGGCGCAAGGCCAGACTTACGAGGAGCCGCGCCTCGTGCTGTTTTCGGGCTCGACGGCATCGGCCTGCGGCTCCGCATCGGCGGCAACCGGACCATTCTATTGCCCCGGTGACCACAAGCTCTATCTCGACACGGATTTCTTCCAGGAACTCTCCAACCGGTTCGGCGCGTCCGGCGATTTCGCCGAAGCCTATGTCGTCGCTCACGAGGTCGGCCATCACGTGCAGAACCTGCTCGGCATCCTGCCGAAGTTCAACCAGGCCCGCCAGCGCATGAGCGAGGAAGAGGCCAACAAGATGTCGGTGCGCGTCGAGACTGCAGGCCGATTGCTTCGCCGGCATCTGGGGCAAATATACCCAGCAGAAGGGCTTGCTGGAGTCCGGCGACCTAGAGGAGGCGCTGAACGCCGCCCAGCAGATCGGCGACGACACGCTGCAGAAGCGGTCCCAGGGCTACGTCGTGCCCGAGAGTTTCAACCACGGCACTTCGGCCCAGCGCGTCAGATGGTTCAAGCGCGGCTTCGACAGCGGGCAACTGTCGGCTTGCGATACGTTCTCGGGGCCGGTGTGAGGGGAAGGGACTGTCCTTCGTTTGCGCTCAGGACTTGGTTCCTTCGTCATTCACCCCTCATCCGACCCTTCGGGCCACCTATCTCCCCGCCGGGGAGAAGAGGACTTGCCGCAGCATCTCATTCCTTCTTCTCCCCTCGGGGAGAAGGTGGCCGTAGGGCGGATGAGGGGGCTGCACGGCAGGACGCTCGTTTTAGTCCTTCGTCCCACTTCACTACCTCTCACTATCCATATGCTGCAGCATATGCTCCGGATAACGCCCGCCGGCAGCCGCATCCTTCGGGACTGCCCGTTCGATCGCGGCGAAATCTTCCGCCGACAGATCCACTGCGCGTGAGCCGAGCGCCTCGGTCAGCCGGTCGCGGCGGCGGGCGCCGATGATCGGGACGATATCCTTGCCCTTGGCGGCGACCCAGGCGATGGCGATCTGGGCGACCGAGACGCTCTTTGCCTCCGCGATCTCACGCAGTTTTTCCACCAAAGCGAGGTTCTGCTCGATGTTGCCCGCCTGGAAGCGCGGGCTATGGGTGCGGAAGTCTCCGGCGGCGGCTTGGCCCTTTTGCCAGTGGCCGCTGATCAGGCCGCGCGAGAGTACGCCGTAAGCGGTGATCGAGATGCCGAGTTCGCGCGTCGTCGGCAGGATCTTCTCTTCGATGCCGCGCGAGATCAGCGAATATTCGATTTGCAGGTCGACGATCGGGGCAACAGCGGCTGCGCGGCGGATGGTGTCGGCGCCGACTTCGGACAGGCCGATATGCCTGACATAACCTGCTTTGACCACGTCGGCGATGGCGCCGACCGTATCCTCGATCGGCACGTTGGGATCGAGGCGGGCCGGGCGGTAGATGTCGATATAGTCGACGCCGAGGCGCTGCAGCGTGTAAGCGAGGAAATTCTTCACCGCGCCCGGGCGGGCGTCGATGCCGCTCCAGCCGCCAGCGGGATCGCGGAGCGCGCCGAATTTGACGCTGATGACCGCATCCTCGCGCCTGCGTCCCTTCAACGCCTCGCCAATCAGCATCTCGTTATGGCCCATGCCGTAGAAATCGCCGGTGTCGAGCAGATTGACGCCGGCATCGAGTGCGGCATGGATCGTCGCGATACTTTCGGCGCGGTCGGCAGGGCCGTACATGCCCGACATGCCCATGCAGCCGAGGCCGATGGCCGAAACATTAGGTCCGGTCTTTCCCAAACGATAGGTCTGCATTGTCTTCTCCCTAATGCGCGCACAAGCGGCGCTGCCGGATGCCGTTTTTACAGCCTTCGCCCCTGCGCGATAATCCGGATGGTCTCGAACGGGCCGTGCGCAGGGCCGCACAATGAACGATCATTCCCCGAATGATCTGGACGTCGTCAATGCGATTGCAAGGGAGCCAATGATCACGTTGCCGCGCCCCAAGGTTGAAGGATTTCATAAATTTCCCGTTCTGCATTATCAAAAACTTTGAAATGTTCACGGATTGTTTCGTTTTGTTTTCTGAGCTATGTCAGTTTCTCGGCGACGAGATCGTCTTTTCAGAACGAACCGCTGTAGAGATGCCTCATGCTTGACCCCAAATTCGTCCGTCGCGGCCTTTTCCTGGTCTTCATCATTCTCTTCCTCGACATTATCGGCATCGCCATCATCATGCCGGTGCTGCCCGCCTATCTGGAACAACTGACCGGCGGCGGCGTCAGCGATGCGGCGATCGATGGCGGCTGGCTGATGCTCGTCTATGCCGGCATGCAATTCCTGTTCGCGCCGCTGCTCGGAAACCTCTCCGACCGGTTCGGCCGCCGGCCGATCCTTCTGCTGTCGGTGCTGACATTCGCGATCGACAATTTCATCTGCGGCATCGCCACCAGCTTCTGGATGCTGTTTGTCGGCCGCGTGCTTGCCGGCATCAGCGGCGGCAGCTTCGCCACGTGCTCGGCCTATATCGCCGATATCAGCACCGAGGAGAACAGGGCGAAGAATTTCGGGCTGATCGGCATCGCCTTCGGCGTCGGCTTCACGATCGGCCCCGTTATCGGCGGTGTCCTCGGCGAATTCGGCCCGCGTGTGCCGTTCCTCGGCGCGGCAGCACTCTCGTTCGTCAATTTCATCGCCGCCTGCTTCCTGCTGCCGGAAACGCTGGAGGTTAGGAATCGCCGCCGCTTCGAGTGGAAACGCGCCAATCCGCTCGGCGCGCTGCGGCAGATGCGCCATTATCCGGGCATCGGCTGGGTCAGCCTCGTGATGTTCCTGTTTTTCCTCGCGCATGCCGTCTATCCCTCGGTCTGGTCCTTCGTCTCGACCTATCGCTACGGTTGGAGCGAGGGACAGATCGGCCTGTCGCTCGGCATTTACGGCATCGGCGCCGCGCTGGTGATGGGATTGGTATTGCCGCGCGTCGTGCCTCTGCTCGGCGAATGGAAGACAGCGCTTCTCGGCCTCTGTTTTTCGGCGGCGGGGCTGACCGGCTATGCCTTCGCG
The DNA here is from genome assembly GCF_022354505.1 of Rhizobium sp. C104. NCBI lineage: Bacteria > Pseudomonadati > Pseudomonadota > Alphaproteobacteria > Hyphomicrobiales > Rhizobiaceae > Rhizobium > Rhizobium sp. C104. The sequence goes on from NZ_CP092348.1 coordinate 467,935, forward strand.
TGGGAGGGCTGGGTGGTCTATGTCGTGATCGTTGCGACCGTCATGGAAAACGTCGCCGATCCGCCGCTGCGCAGTATCGCTGCCGGCAAGGTGCCGCCCTCGGCGCAGGGCGAGCTGCAAGGTGCGCTCACCAGTCTCAGCAGCATCACCACCATCGTCGGACCACTGATCTTCACCCAGTTGTTCAGCTATTTCACCCGGCCAGAGGCGCCTATAACCTTTGCCGGCGCGCCCTACCTGACCGCCGCCCTGTTCATCCTGGTGGCCGCCGGCGTGTTCCTCGTGCGGGTCCGGGTCCGTCAGCCGGCGGATGCGCTTGAGGCGGCGGGCTGATCAATCAGAAATGGTGATGCGATGATGAATTTTTCATCATCTGCCTGTTTTGGGGTAGTTCTTTGCGGGGCTTTCCTCTAAATCCCGATGATATTTCTCCGCAAATTGTGCGGCGGCGCATATTTCAATCACAGGACTAGGTGTCATGGACACGCCGATCGACGCGCGCAGGCTTGCGCCGACAACCGATAATCGTTGGGGCGCACATTTCCGTGCAACGCTGGCGCTCGGCATTCCGTTGATCGGCGCGCAGCTCGCCCAGCTCGGCATCAACACCACCGACGTGATGATCGTCGGCCGCCTCGGCGCCGAGCATCTGGCGGCGATGGTGCTTTCGGCGCAGTTCCTGTTCACGATCCTGATCTTCGGCTCCGGTTTTGCCATCGCCGTCATTCCGATGGTGGCGCAGGCCTATGGCCGCGGTGACGTCGTCTCCGTGCGCCGGGCGCTGCGCATGGGTCTCTGGGTGGTGATCGCATATTGGGTCATCATGCAGCCCGCCTTCTTCAATTCGGAGCAGATCCTTCTCTTCGCGCAACAGAAGCCGGAGGTGGCCAAGCTTGCCCATGGCTACATCATGATCGGCCAGTTTGGCGTGCTGCCGGCGCTGCTTTTCAACGTCATGCGGGCCCTCGTCAGCGCCATCGGCAAGGCGGGCATCATCCTCAATGTCACCATCGCCACGCTGGTGCTGAACGCGATCTTCGCCTATGCCCTGGTGCTCGGCCATTTCGGCTTTCCGGCAATGGGGCTCGAAGGAGCGGCGATCGTTTCTGTCGTCGTGCAGACGGCCGGCTTTCTGTTCATTCTCGCCTTCGTCCAGAAGCGGGAGGAGACACGGCGCTACGAGATCTTCGTGCGGTTCTGGAAGCCTGATTGGCATGCGCTGCTTGAGGTTCTCCGGCTCGGTTTTCCGATCAGCGTCACCGTGCTTGCCGAGGTTAGCCTGTTCACGGTGGCCTCGCTGCTGATGGGCTATATCGGCACCATCGAACTCGCCGCTCACGGCATCGCCCTGCAATGGGCCTCGATCGCCTTCATGATCCCGCTCGGTCTCAGCCAGGCGGCGACGGTGCGCGTCGGCGTCGCCCACGGGCAGGGCGATTACCGCGGGCTGGTGCGCGCCTCGATCATGGTGCTGATTCTTGCCTGCGCCATTTCGGCGGTCGGCTCGGTGCTCTTTGCCACCATGCCGCAATTCCTCGGCAGCTGGTTCCTCGACGTCAATTCGCCGGAGGCGCCTGCCGTGCTTGCCTATGCCGGGCCACTGATCGTCGTCGCCGGGCTTTTCCAGCTGGTCGACGGGCTGCAGGTGGTCGCCAACGGATTGCTGCGCGGTCTGAAAGACGCACGGGTGCCGATGATCATGGCGTTGATTGCCTATTGGCCGATCGGCTTCTTCCTCGCCTGGGCCTTTGCCTTCCCGCTGGGCTTCGGCGGCATCGGCATCTGGTTCGGCTTCCTCGTCGGGCTGGCGGCGGCGGCTGTCATGCTCTGCTGGCGGTTCTATCTTCTCCTTCGCCGGGAGGGCGCGACTTCAGGCGCCTGAGCCGGCAGCGTTATTTTAAGCCGCGACAGGCTTGTAGCTGGCGATATCGGCGCGAATGCCGAGACGCGCAAACATCTCCTGCGGATCGAAATTGGCGGCCTTGTGGGCGGCCGCGACGGTTGCCCGCGCGCGTTCGACGACCTCGGTATTTTCCCATTCGGCAATGGTGACGAAATTGAATTCGCCGGGACCGGCGACCTGCTCCAATACCCTGTGATCGATGAAACCTTCTTGCGCTTCCAGCAGCTTGTGGGTCATCATCACCTTGACGAGAAATTCCTCGCGTGCCGCAGCCGGCACGACGAATTTGTCGACACGAAAGAAAGCTCCGCTCATCCATTTTCCCCTGAATCAGATGTCTTCGGGAGTTTGTAATTCCTCAAGTGTGGTTGAGGTCAATATGGAAGCGAAGACGTCCGGTCACTAACTTGGAATTGCGGGGCGCCCGCTTCCTGAAGCCGTCGTGTTCCAGAGTTCAAGTACGCCTCCGTTGTCTTTTCGACCTCGCGAAATGGGGACGCGACGGGGAGTTAGCCAGGATGGCGCTTCCTGAAGAACCCCTCAATCTGCCTGCATGTAATCCGCCACGCTGTAGCAGTGGCTCGCCTGGTAGGCGTTCCGCCCCGGTTCATATGCGTCAAGTTGAACGTCCGAATGGCACGCAACACGCGGCGGTTAGTGAGGAATTTGCGGATCGAGACAGAGCCACGCACATTGATGCCGAAAATGTCCGCACCACGCGGGAAGAAATAGCTGATGTGCTCTGGCATCGCGACGCTTTGCTCGAGAAAGGGTTCGTCGACTCGGCTCGGCGTGGCTGAACGATCTGTGGTGAAATCCGAAAGATGCACGATGAATCGGGAGCGGATATCTTCGTCTTGGGCATAGAGCGCAAAAAGCTCCATCCAGCTCGCATTGACGCGTACGAGCGGCTTGTCCGAGGTCGACGGCAGACAGGAAACCGACCAGTAGTAGCGCTCGGTCTTGCGCAGGATCGGAATGCAGTTTGGACCGTATAGCTTGAGAATCTCCAGGACTTCCCCTGCTTGCGGGCGGCTAAGCAGTTTCTCAAATCGAGCGACATATTTGAAGCGCTGTTCCAGGGACTCTAATCGGTCGCCCGTGTCCGGCAAGTCGATCTTGCCCGCTATCCAATCGCGCTGCTGCTCAAGGTCGAGGAATTGCCGCAGGCCAGTGGTTCTCGGGCGAGAGGTCGCGCCCATGTCGGACGTCCTGCGAATGCGCGTCATCGGCCGACTCCTGTATTCTCGCTTAGGCGTGCGAATTTAATATCCCGCCCAATGTGCCTCCGAATGATACCTCGCAGATGGTGAATTTGGAACTTCTGCGCGACCAAGAGGAGAAAGTTGCATGACTGTTCGCCGTCTTGGCAACGGCTCAAGACTGGCATTGCTAGCGCTGCAGGGCGGCACTTCCAGGACCAAAGTTCGATCTACTTGACGGCCGCAATGGAGGGTGCGAGGCGGGCGGTGTGATGGCCTTGAGTTACTCACCAGCGCGTCTTTGACCCCACACCGCCACCGACCGCGGGCTAAAGCGATGCGAATGGGGCAGGCGTGTTGTCGCTACTGCGCGCACTGTTTGCAAACAATTAGCTCCTGCCCACAAAACTGCTGTCACAGCCTTTGAATTGTGTCGACCTCTGATAGTGGTGAAGCCTGCCGTCCACTTTTGCCTCGCGCTCCTCGATTGGAAAAGTCGAGATGGGTCGATACCCGAAATTCGAGAATGCTGAACAAAATTCGGGAGCACGCCAACAAGCAGAAATCGCATGAGCTTGATCTCTACTATGGAATTTCAGCATAGCGGATGATGCTCTGATTTTGCACGTTGGCGACTAGTTCATCAGAACGAGCCAAAAATCGGCGGAGCAAAGGTGAGGAATTTGAATCGTTGTATCCCAAGGTGAGATCAATTGTCGGAGGCACACCCTCAAGTGCTCTGGCAACGACATTTGGCGTCAGCATATTTTGCGCATAAAGCGGAATAAGCGTTATTCCACCCGTAGACACGACGAGCGACATTGCTGATGGCAGGCCGTCACCTTCGTACTCTGCCTTGAGTGTGATCCCGATTTCCGCCGCGTAATCCTGGATCACGGATTGCAATACGGGAGAAATTCTAGCCGAACTGACGTAAGTTTCGCGGGCAAGATCCTGCGGCCGGATCTTTTTGCGCGACGTCAAGCGATGGTCCGCCGGCAGTACGGCGATCAGTGGCTCCTTGGCTAAAAACTTGAAGGACACACCAACACTCTGCGTCTCGGGGCGAAGGAAAGCGACGTCCAGCTTGCCTCGCATCAGTGCCAGAGCAAGGTCCGGGGAAGACTGACTGGACAGTATGATTTCAACCTCCGGCGCTTCCTCACGAATAATGCGCAATGCATGGGGTAGCCACACGACCTCCTGTCCTGCGAGAAAACCGATAGTGAACGACTGCTTTTCCGGCCGTTCTGCCCGCCGGGCCCCTTCCGCAGCCGCCTCGACTTGCAACAAAGCCAGCCGCGCGTGATCAAGAAACACTTTACCGGCGGCGGTGAGCGCCACGCCGCGCGGCTGCCGTTCCAGCAGTTTTACACCGATTTCGGTTTCCAGATCGCGAATTTGCCTGCTGAGTGAGGGCTGGGAAGTGTGTAGCCGCCGCTCGGCTGCGGTCAGCAAGCTTCCCTCTTCCGCAACAGCAACAAAATAGCGCAAATGCCTGAGTTCCATCCGGTCCTCGCTATACATCTAAGGCATAGCTCGAACGTACAAGGTATTTGTCCTTGATAAAGAGGGGATTTAGTCAACGTCGCAGTTTTGAGATATGATCGAATACGCCTCACCGGAGGTATTTCGCAATCAGCTGTATCGAAAAACGAATGTTTAACAGGGCAGATGGAGCGACACGATGCCTACAATTACTACAACGGACGGCGTAAAAATCTTCTACAAGGACTGGGGCTCAGGCCAGCCGATCGTTTTCAGCCACGGCTGGCCGCTGTCGGCGGATGACTGGGACGCCCAGATGACCTTCTTTCTTGGCCACGGCTACCGGGTGATCGCCCACGACCGGCGAGGCCACGGCCGGTCCGACCAGCCCGGCACCGGCAACGACATGGACCACTGGGTTGCCGACCTCGCGGCCCTGACCGCGCACCTCAACCTGCGCGACGCGATCCACATCGGCCACTCCACAGGTGGCGGTGAGGTGGCTCGCTATGTCGCCCGCCACCCGGAGCGCGTCGCGAAGGCGGTACTGGTCGCTTCCCTGACGCCGAACATGTACCGGAGCGAGGAAAACCCGTCCGGCCAGCCGCCGGAGTGGTTCGAAGCGATCCGCGCGGGCGTGCTGGGCAACCGGTCGCAGTTCTTCCGGTTCGTCCCTGAGAACCCGTTCTACGGTTACAACCTCGACGGGGCCGAGCCTTCGGAGGCGATCATTGCGAACTGGTGGCGCCAGGGCATGGCCGGCGGTGCTCTCGCTCACTATGCGACTGTCGCCTCTTGGCTCGAAGATTATACCGAAGACCTCAAGAAGATCACCGTGCCGGTGCTGGTGATGCATGGCGAGGCCGATCAAGTCGTCCCCTTCGCAAGTTCCGTGCCGCGTGCGGTCGACCTGCTCAAGAACGGGTCGCTGAAGACCTATCCGGGCTACCCCCATGGCATGCTGACCACACATGCAGATGTCCTCAACCCCGACCTGCTCTCGTTCGTCAGGTCTTGACGACATCGACCGGACCGCGGCCTTCATCCAACGTCGTCAGGACGATCTGTCACCCGGCAGTGCCGGGTGACACCTGTTGGTGCTGGTACGTGGAGCGTTCCCGGAGGGGGCTTCCGAGTGTGGCAATTTGCTTGGCGCGTCGTGAAAAATGCAACTTGCCGCGCTTAAATTTTACGTTGCGGTGGCCGATGACTCCACCGGCCGAAATGGCTCGGCGTCTCGGCTTCGACATCTAGGAATTAAGAGCGGGGGTGTCCGTCGCTGCCGTTCGAGGTCGATCCGAGGAACGTGCGGTATGTGCTAGAATGCGGCCGAAGACGGAACGCGACAGACGCACTGCGAGGGGCGGTGTGATCGAAGCGGAATTCGCGCGACCGAGTGCCAACGTTATGCTCTTGGAAGGGGGAGACGAGGACGATGCCGACACCAGAGCAACCCAGTCTAATAGTTCGACAGAAATCCCCTGAGAATATCGAGTTTCCGTTTGCGTCGCTCTCCGATTGGCTGATCCCAACCGAGCTGTTCTTCGTGCGAAACCATTTCCCGTCGCCGGACCTCGATGCCCGAGACTGGAGATTGCGCGTTGGCGGGGCGGTGGAGCGGCCGATCGAACTTGACCTCGACAGCATCAAGGCGATGCGGAGCACGACTTTGACCGCCGTCGTCGAGTGTGCGGGGAATGGGCGCGTCTACTATGAGCCGCCGAAGGAAGGGTTGCAGTGGCAGAACGGAGCCGTCGGCAATGCCGCGTGGACAGGTATTCCTCTGCGCGAGATTTTGGAAATGGCGGGCGTTAAGCGAACCGCACGTGAGGTTCTCCTCATAGGTGCAGACAGCGGCGTCGTCGACGCGAACAAGAAAACGGCCTCCCCCGGCCCCATCGCTTTTGCGCGCAGTTTACCGCTTGAGAAGGCCATCGCCGACAGCACGATCCTTGCCTATTCGATGAACGAGGAGCCGTTGACGCGCGATCACGGCTACCCTCTACGCGCGGTCGTGGGTGGCTGGTTCGGCATGGCTTGGGTCAAGTGGATCACTGATATCACGGTTGTGGAGCAACCGTTCCTTGGCTACTGGCAGGCGCGCGACTATTTCCGTTGGGAGCGCAGCCTCGGGGAACCAAGGCTGGTCCCCCTTGCGGAGATGGAGGTCAAAGCGCAGATCGCGCGTCCCGTGCAGGGGGCGCGTCTCGTCGCCGGCCAACCGTATCGGATTTTCGGAGCCGCCTGGAGCGGAGAGGCTGCTATCCGGCAGGTGCAGGTCTGCACCGGAGATGGCAGGGGCTGGCGCGAGGGAAGGCTCCTCGAAACGGAACGTCCTTTTGCATGGCGCTTGTGGGAGTACATGTGGACCCCTGAAGAAGTGGGGCGATATATCCTGCGCTGTCGCGCGATCGATGGGGCGGGGGGCGTGCAGCCTGACCTCCAGCGATCCGACTGCGAGAGCTACGCCGCCAATTGGATCGTTCCGGTGGAGGTTGCGGTCGTTCCCCAGCCACAGACGTACGAGGAGGAATTCGTGATCTAATCACCCGCATGGGGCGGAATGGCGGCTTTTGGCGCAACTGCGACCCGCGTTGTCACTGCGTCAGCAGCAATAGCGACGGGCGGCTCGATGACCATTATAAGGGCGCATTGCCGCCCGGCAGCATCGGCAATCGATCGGTGGTGCCTCTGATCGCATTTCTGTTAACTTTGGAAGCAAATCGCCCGCGATGTCACCAACTGCCGAAGTGTGAAAGGCGCAACGGGCTGATGGGCCTCTCGCTCATCGAGCCTCTTCTCTTGAAGGAGGAACACTAGGATGAGCACCGACCGGGAGACCGTGCGGTCCTATGATACAGTCGCGGCGGAGTACGCTGCCGAGGCCGCGGCGATGCCCGAATGGGTCGCGACCGAGATCGATGTGTTCGTGACCGGGCTGGGTGGCTCGGGCAGGGTGCTGGAGATCGGAAGCGGTGGCGGGCGAGATGCACTTGAGCTTGAGAAGCGGGGGATTAGCGTCCGGCGCACCGACATTTCGAAAGGTTTCGTCGAACTGCTTCGCGAGAGTGGCTTCGCGGCCGACCTGTTGGACCCGCTGACCGAAGACTTGGCCGACCCGCAGCGTCCTGGCACAGCGTACGACGGGATCTGGGCCTGTGCCTGCCTGATTCACGTCGCGCGCGATGATTTCGGTACGGTGCTTGGACGGCTTGCCGAGGCGACCCGGACCGGTGGCCGACTGCACGCCTCGGTTAGAGAGGGCGACGGCGAGGATGTGTCCACACACGGCGGTGCTGCAGCGCCGCGGCACTACGTCGAGACGTACTGGCGCGAACCTGCCCTGCGGTCCGAACTCACCGACGCCGGCTGGATCGTCAGCGAGGTACGTCGGTGCGTCGGAAGGCCTCATGATCGGTGGTTGAGCGTTCGGGCGAGCCGGGCGTGAGGCACACAGACCTTGAGGGAATGGCCGCATGTGGCGCGACTATGAACTTTAGATGGTCACCAATGTCTGCTCTGCTCCCGGGCGAAGGCAAAGATCGCCTCTGTGGTCGATATGAAGGCGCAAAGCAGCCTTATTCTTCTATAACGAAAAAAGACCGCTTCGGCAGATAGCGGTCCTTCCTCTCATTGCTGTCTTCAAGATTCAAGAGATTCCACACCACGTTAGTGGCGGGCCTTTGCGAAATCGGCAGTTCTTGAAATCAGCGTTCGGCGAGTGCCGGTTCGCCCTTCTTCTCGCGCACCATGTTGATGAAGCGGCGGAAGAGATAGTGGCTGTCCTGCGGGCCGGGGAGGCCTCCGGATGGTGCTGGACGGAGAAGACCTGCTTGCCGAGGACGCGCAGGCCGCAATTGGTGCCGTCGAAAAGTGAAATGTGAGTCTCTTCAACGCCATCGGGCAGCGACTTCGAGTCGACCGCGAAGCCGTGGTTCATCGAGACGATCTCGACCTTGCCGGTCGTATGATCCTTGACCGGGTGGTTGGCGCCGTGATGGCCCTGATGCATCTTCTCGGTCTTGGCGCCGAGGGCGAGCCCCAGCATCTGATGGCCGAGGCAGATGCCGAAGACCGGGATATCGGTCTTAACAAGGGTCTTGATCACGGGCACCGCATATTCGCCGGTTGCGGCCGGATCGCCCGGGCCGTTCGACAGGAAGATGCCGTCCGGCTGCATGGCGAGCACGTCTTCGGCGCTCGTTGCGGCCGGCACGACGGTGACCTTGCAGTCGAGACCGGCAAACAGCCGCAGAATGTTGCGCTTGACGCCGTAGTCGAGGCAGACGACGTGGTACTTCGCGTCCGCTGCGGCGAGTTCCCCATACCCTTCATTCCAGACCCACGGCGTCTCGGTCCATTGCGAGGACTGGCCCGACGAGGCGATCTTGGCAAGGTCGAGACCTTCGAGGCCGCTCCAGGCCTTGGCTTCGGCCTTCAGCGCCTCGATATCGAAGACGCCGTTCGGATCGTGGGCGATGACCGCGTTCGGGGCGCCGTTCTCACGGATCCAGGCGGTCAGCGCGCGCGTGTCGATGCCGCAGAGACCAATGACGCCGCGCGCCTTCAGCCATTGGTCGAGATGCTTGGCGGCGCGGTAGTTCGAAGGGTCGGTGATGTCGGCCTTGAAGATGACGCCGACGGCACCGTGGCGGGCGGCAGGCGTCAGATCCTCGATGTCTTCATCATTCGTCCCGATATTGCCGATATGCGGAAAGGTGAAGGTGACGATCTGGCCGAGATAGGAGGGGTCCGTCAGGATCTCCTCGTAGCCGGTCAGCGCCGTGTTGAAGACCACTTCGGCCTGGACCTTGCCGGTGGCGCCGATGCCCTTGCCTTCGATGACTGTGCCGTCGGCAAGAACGAGCAGGGCGGTCGGCTTTTCGATTGTCCAGGGTGCTGTCGCGGTCATCTTCATCCCGTTTCCGGCGGCCGGCGCGCGTTGCCGCGCTCGTCGCCATTTGATCTCGCAGGCGTGTGGACACGGCAATGCCGCGCGCTTCAGGCCTGATCACGAATTTTGGTGCAGGTGGCGGTAAATAGCCACGCAATCGCGTAGCGTCAATCTTTGTAGCGGAGATTGCCGCCGTTTTCCTGCGCTTTATCGCGGCGACCGCGCAATTTATTTGATCCGCCGCATCAGCGTGGTTTATGAAGCGGCATCAAAACAGGAGTGAAGACCATGCTGCGCGATCAACTCGCCACCCAGCTGAAAGAGGCGATGAAGGCCAAGAATGCGGAGCGGCTTTCCACCGTCCGGCTGATTCAGGCCGCGGTCAAAGATCGCGATATTGCCAATCGCGGCACCGGCAAGGAGCAGGCGAGTGACGACGAGATCCTGCAGATTCTGGCCAAGATGGTGAAACAGCGCGACGAATCGGCAAAGATCTACGAGGAGAATTCCCGGCCGGAGCTTGCCGCCAAGGAGCGCGCCGAAATCACCGTCATCCAGGATTTCATGCCGAAGCAGCTTTCGGACAGCGAAGTGCGCGCCAATGTCTCGGCGATCATCGCCGAGACCGGTGCTGCCGGCGCCAAGGACATGGGCAAGGTGATGGCCGCGCTCAAGGAGCGTTATGCCGGCCAGATGGATTTCGCCAAGGCGTCGGCGACCGTCAAGGAACTGCTGAGCTAATACATGTCGCCCGGAAGTGTGCAGCGGTTCCGGGACAACGACATGCATCAAAATAAAGGATTAAAGCGCAAGGAGCGATCTGAAAAATCGCGACGCGCTTTAAGCCGGCTCAGACCACGCGTCTTGCCTGCGGTTCGTCTAGGACCGCAGGCCCGAGCACCGCTTCGGCTGCAGCATCGATTATGGCGAATTTCGCCGCCTGATAATTCCAATATTCGAGAATGAAGCGGCCTGACAGCCAGAAGTCGCCCTTGCGGGAGGGTTCTGTCCAGCCGACGCTTTCCATATTTGCGGCTTGCGTCAGAAGCCGCTTCAGGTGGGTGTTGGAGATCATGAACTGTTCGCGGATTTCCCTGAGCGACAGAGGACCGACCACGACACGTTCGGCCGTGCGAGGAAATTCCGGAAGCCGCGAGATCAGGTAGTCCATCACCAGGCCGCCGGTATTTGCCCAGTTGAAGAGGTTGAAGGTGGGGCCGGGATTGCGCACCGCTTCGCTCCCGATGATCGACCTGGCGATGCGCGGCTGGATCGCTGCCATCATCGCCGAGGGGTCGGCGCTGACCTTGCCGGCGCGTTCACCGCCGTCGAGGCTGTCGAGGATCGTCAGATGGGCGACGAGCCATCGGGTGAAATGCTGCTCGGCAGTTTCCGTGGGCTCCAGATAGCGCGTGCGCTTGTCGGGGCCGGGAACCGGCCGAAGGAAACGATAGGCCAGCATTTCCTGCATGAAGGCTGCGGCCGTATTGCGGCTGGCGATGTCGTTCCTGACCGCGAAATCGATGAAGCGGCCGGAATAGAGGCCGCTCTTGCCGTCGTCGGGTTGGCCGTAGTGAAGCGCAAAGCCGGCATGGGCCATCAGCCAGCGCTGTTGTGCGGCGAAAATCGAGGCGATGCGCGGGCTCTCACGATAGATCGTGAGCATCTGATCGGCGCAATGCAGGATCGCAGCGAGAAAGCGATCGTCTGCTGCAAGAGTTTCAGCGGTAAAGGCCATGTAAAAGAGGTCCAGGAAATTCGGCGCATACTTCTTTCACGCAAGCCCCGCCTGTCAACGGTTTTGTCAATAATCGGTTAATTTCAAAAGGGAATTTGTATCAGGGGAAGCCAAAAATTTAAGAAGGCAGGAGCTGGGGGCGCTCCTGCCTTCTTGCTCTTTGCTTCCGCCGGCAAACGCAGGGCCGAGGCCCAAGCCGGAGGGTATTTGCAAAGGCACCCTTGCGAAGCGGCGCCGGGGGTAGGGATGGTGCTTCGCTCGGGGATCGCTTTGTTGAGATCGAACCTATTGCGGTGCGGCGGCTTATTCAAATTACAAAAAAATAATGATTGCCGAAAACGTCGTTTTTGGAGGCTTCGAAGCGAAGGCTCGCGTGGCGGCGCCAGGATAAGGCTGGGCCATCGACGCAGGTGATAAGCATCTGTTTTAAAACGGTTTACCTTGGCTTCATCAAAGGCCAGTACTCATGCCGAGACATTTGCCATGGTTGAATTTCAACGCTTGAAAGACAATAGTGTCGCACCCTGTCGCAGGGGGCGATAACGCGTTTTTGATTGGATAACCGACGCCCCGAAGGACGGCTGCACTTGCCTGTGAATAGCGGGTTTTCGTGACAAGTTTCGTGGCATGAAGCGGCAAAGCAGCTTATATGGAGGCTGGCCAAGAGGTATAAATGCGCTTTTCCAACACTTTTCTCGATGATATTCGTGACCGCGTTCCGATTTCGAACGTGATTGCGCGCCGTGTCAGCTGGGATAAGCGCAAGACCAATGTGTCGCGCGGCGATTACTGGGCCTGCTGCCCGTTTCACGGCGAGAAATCCCCGAGCTTCCACTGCGAGGACCGGAAGGGCCGCTATCACTGCTTCGGCTGCGGCGTCACCGGTGACCACTTCCGCTTCCTCACCGAGCTTGAGGGTCTAAGCTTTCCCGAGGCGGTCCAGCAGATCGCCGATATGGCCGGCGTTCCGATGCCGCTTGCCGATCCTGTGATGGAGAAGCGCGAGAAGGAACGCGGCTCGCTGATCGACGTCATGGAAATGGCGACACAATTTTTCCAGGATCAATTGCAGACGGCGAATGGGGCGAGGGCGCGCGCCTATCTGCGCGACCGCGGGCTAACCGGGCGCACCATCGAGACCTTCCGTCTCGGCTATGCGCCTGACAGCCGCAATGCGCTGAAGGAATTCCTCGCCGGCAAGGGCGTCACCAAAGAGCAGATCGAGGCTTGCGGCCTGGTTGTTCATGAAAACGTACCGGTGTCCTACGATCGCTTCCGCGACCGCATCATGTTCCCGATCCTCTCGTCGCGCGAAAAGGTGATCGCCTTCGGCGGCCGCGCCATGTCATCGGATGCGCCGGCGAAATATCTGAATTCCAACGAGACGGAACTCTTCCACAAGGGCAATGTCCTTTATAATTTCGCCCGCGCGCGCCGCGCTATCCAGGGGCCGGGCCGCGGCGATGCTCAGGACGAGAATGCCGGCGGCACCATCATCGCCGTCGAAGGCTATATGGACGTGATCGCGCTCTATCAGGCGGGCATCGAGAATGCGGTGGCGCCGCTCGGCACGGCGCTCACCGAAAACCAGCTCGAGCTGCTTTGGAAGATGGTGCCGCAGCCGGTGCTCTGCTTCGACGGCGACGGCGCCGGCATTCGCGCTGCCAATCGCGCCGCCGAACTGGCGCTGCCGCATTTGAAGCCCGGCCGTTCCGTCCGCTTCGCACTTTTGCCTGATGGCAAGGACCCGGACGATCTCGTGCGCGATGACGGCCGCGCACCCTTCGACAAGGTGATGAGCCAGGCCAAGCCGCTGTCGGAGATGCTGTGGAGCCGCGAGATCAATACCGGCAAGTTCGACACGCCCGAGGCGCGCGCCGAACTCGAGGCGCGGCTGAAGCAACTGGTCGCCGTCATCGCCGACGAGAATGTGCGCCGTCATTACCAGCAGGATATTCGCGACCGGCTGAACGTCTTCTTCCAGCCGCAGTTTCAGAACCGCAACAATGGCGAGCGCCGCGGATTCAGCGGCAATTCCCGGCCTGGCCGCGACAATGCTGTTAAGGCAGGGCCGAAAAGCCCCAGCCTTATTTCCGACCGGCTCGCCCGCTCAGGCCCGGTGCGCGGCCACAGGGACAATACGGCGCTGCGCGAAAGTGTGCTGGCGCTCACCATCGTCAATCATCCGTCGCTGATGATCGACGATTATGACGAGATCGCTGCGATCGATTATGACAGCCGCGAGTTGAAGCAGCTCTGGTCGGCTGTGCTTGGGGCAGCGGCTGCCGTCGCCGGCCCGCATCTGACGCGCGAATATCTGACCGAACGGCTGGAATTCGAAGGCTTCGCTCCGCTGATCAAGAACCTCGACCAGCAGGTGCGCAATGCCAGAACTCTGGACGGCAACCGAGGAGGCGGCGATGGAGGATGCGCGTGAGGGTTATCGCCAGGCGCTCGCCTTCCATAAACGGGCAAAGGCGCTGCGCCGGCAGAAGATGGAACTTGAACGCGAGATTGCGCTGGCGACCGAAGCCGGCGACGGCGAGGCGATCGTTCAACTGATGCGGGCCCAGCAGGAAGTGCATTTCGAAGGTGTGCGGCTTGAGAACCAGGAGGCGATCATCGACGGCTTCGGCGTGCTCTCCGGCCGCGTCAAAGGGGCGGCGAACCACTGATGCCGCAGACCGAACGGAACGAACCGGGCTTTTCCGCCTCCGACGCGCTGTTTTCCGCCGGCCGCGCGCCGCTCGATATTCTCAAGCAGGTCTATGGTTATTCCTCCTTCCGCGGCAAGCAGCAGCAGGTGGTCGAACATGTGGTATCGGGCGGCGATGCGGTGGTGCTCTTCCCCACAGGCGCGGGCAAATCGTTATGCTTCCAGATCCCGGCGCTCTGCCGCGATGGCGTCGGCATTGTCGTTTCGCCGCTGATTGCGCTGATGCGCGATCAGGTGGAGGCGATGAAGCAGCTCGGGATCCGCGCCGCCGCGCTCAATTCGTCACTGTCGCGCGAGGAGTTCGTCGAAGTCCGCCGCGCGCTTTCGGCCGGCCGGCTCGATCTTCTCTACGTGACGCCCGAGCGCATTCTGACCGATGGTTTCCGCGAGCTGATCGCCAACGAGAAGATCGCGCTGTTTGCGATCGACGAGGCGCATTGCGTCTCGCAGTGGGGGCATGATTTCCGGCCGGAATATCGCGCGCTCGGCCAGCTTGGCGAGCAATATCCGGGCGTGCCGCGCGTGGCGCTGACGGCGACCGCCGATCCGCATACGCGCGACGACATTATCGAGCGGCTGGGGCTCGACGCTGCCCGGACCTTCACCACCAGCTTTGACCGGCCGAACATCGCTTACGAAATTGTCGAGCGCGATCAGCCGCGCCAGCAGCTGTTGCGCTTCCTGTCCGGCCACAAGGGAAACAGCGGCATCGTCTATTGCCTGTCGCGCGCCAAGGTCGAGGATACGGCCGAATGGCTGAACGGCCAGGGCGTACGCGCGCTTGCCTACCATGCCGGCATGGACAGGGCGGTTCGCGACGCCAATCAGGATGCCTTTCTGAAAGAGGAAAACCTCTGCTTGGTCGCCACCGTCGCCTTCGGCATGGGCATCGACAAGCCGAATGTGCGGTATGTCGCTCATCTCGACCTACCGGGTTCGGTGGAGGCCTACTACCAGGAGACCGGGCGCGCCGGCCGCGACGGCCTGCCGTCCGAGGTCTGGATGGCCTATGGCATGGCCGATGTCATCCAGCGCGGCCGGATGATCGACGAGGGCAGTGCTGCTGCGGAGATCAAGCGGGTCGAGCGCGCCAAACTCAATGCATTGCTTGCGATCTGCGAGACCGCTTCCTGCCGCCGCCAGGCGATCCTTGCGCATTTCGGCGAGGCGCATGCCGGACAATGCGGCAATTGCGACACTTGCCTGAAGCCGGTCGAGACCTGGGAGGGCACGGAAGCGGCGATCAAGGCGCTGGCCGCGATCTACCGCACCGGTGAACGCTTCGGCGCCGGCCACGTCATCGACGTGCTTATCGGCAACGTCAACGAAAAGACCGAGCGTTTCGGCCATGTCGATATGCCGGTCTTCGGCGCCGGCAAGGATATTCCATCGCGCACCTGGCAATCCGTCTACCGCCAGCTGCTTGCCATGGGGCTGATCCGTGTCGATCACGAAGCCTATGGCGCGCTGAAGCTGGAGCCGGAGGCGCGCGCCGTCTTCAAGCAAGAGCGGCAGGTGTTCTTCCGCAAGGACCGCCCGGCCTCCGAACGGCGCACGAAGAAGGCGGAGCGCAGCGAGCGCAAGTCGGGACTGTCGGGCGCCGACGGCGCTCTGTTCGAGGCGTTGCGGGCCGAGCGCATGGCGATCGCCAAATCGCTCGGCGTGCCGCCCTATGTCGTCTTTCCCGATACGACGCTGATCGCCTTTGCCACGGAAAAGCCGAGGAGCCGCAAGGAGCTGCTTGCAATATCGGGCGTCGGCCAGGCGAAGCTCGAGCGTTATGGCGATGCGTTCCTGGAGATCATCCTGGCGCATGACGGTTGAAAGGATCGGGCGATGTGCCTGCCGATCTCGGCCCGGCGCTGAACAAGACAAGCCGATGGCGATATGCTAACCCGGAAGCTATAAAAAACATCAGGAAGGGCCGCCCATGACCTCGCCATTTCTCTCCCATCTCAGGGCCGAAATTTCGGCGCTGAAGGATGCCGGCCTCTATAAATCCGAGCGGGTGATCAGCTCCAAGCAGGCAGGCGAAATTGCCATTTCGACCGGCGAGCGCGTGCTGAATTTCTGCGCTAACAATTATCTCGGCCTTGCTGACAATGAGGAACTGGCCGAGGCCGGCAAGCAGGCGCTCGACCGCTACGGTTACGGCATGGCTTCGGTGCGCTTCATCTGCGGCACGCAGGAGGAGCACAAGCAGCTCGAAGCGCGCATTTCCTCTTTCCTCGGCATGGAGGATACGATCCTCTATTCCTCCTGCTTCGACGCCAATGGCGGACTTTTCGAAACGCTGCTCTCGGAGGAAGACGCGATCATCTCGGACGCGCTGAACCACGCCTCGATTATCGACGGCGTCAGGCTTTCGAAGGCCAAGCGCTTCCGCTACGCCAACAACGATATGGCAGCACTCGAAGAGGAATTGAAGAAGGCCGAAGGCAGCCGCTTCAAGCTTATCGCCACCGACGGCGTCTTCTCGATGGATGGCATCATCGCCAATCTCAGCGGCGTCTGCGATCTCGCCGAGAAATACGGCGCCATGGTCATGGTCGATGACAGCCATGCGGTCGGCTTCGTCGGCAGGAACGGCCGCGGCTCGCCCGAACATTGCGGCGTCGAGGGCCGGATCGACATCATCACCGGCACCCTCGGCAAGGCGCTCGGCGGCGCCTCGGGCGGTTATACCTCGGCAAAGGCGGAGGTCGTCGAATGGCTGCGGCAGCGCTCGCGGCCCTATCTGTTCTCCAATACGCTGGCGCCGGTCATCGCCGCCGCCTCGCTGAAGGTGTTCGACCTCATCGAAAATGGTGACGCCTTGCGCCAACGCCTGTCCGACAATGCCGATCTCTTCCGCGGCGAGATGACGAAGCTGGGATTCACGCTCGCCGGCAAAGGCCATCCGATCATCCCGGTCATGCTCGGCGACGCCAAGCTTGCCCAGGACATGGCGGGGCTGATGCTGAAGAAGGGCATTTACGTCATCGGCTTTTCCTTCCCGGTCGTGCCGAAAGGCCAGGCCCGCATCCGCACGCAGATGTCGGCGGCGCATTCGAGGCGGGATGTCGAGCGGGCGATTGCGGCCTTTGCCGAGGCAGGGCGGGAATTGGGTGTGATTTGAGAATGAGGCGTTGCTTCTTAGCTTGACGTGAGACCGGCGCGGCTTGCTCCCTCTTCTCCCCATCGGGAGTTCCGAAGGACGGGTTGAGACCCGTGGCGCAACCCCGGTCGGTGGCCCGAAGGGTCGGATGAGGGGGCGGAGCGAAGCGACGTTTCGAGCGTTGAGCGAGAAGCAATATTGGATTTGATGGCCTGCCGAGCCGCCCCCTCATCCGCCCTACGGGCACCTTCTCCCCGCTGGGGAGAAGAGGGAGTCGCAAGGTCCGGCACCAGAACAAGGGCGGGATATAGTCGATGTCGAACATGATGAAGGCACTGGTCAAATCGAAAGCAGAAGTCGGGCTCTGGATGGAGAATGTGCCGGTGCCGGAGGTCGGGCCGAACGACGTGCTGATCCGGGTGAGGAAATCGGCGATCTGCGGCACCGACGTCCATATCTGGAACTGGGACCAGTGGGCGCAGAAGACTATTCCCGTGCCGATGGTCGTCGGCCATGAATTCTCCGGCGAGATCGCCGAGATCGGTTCGGCGGTCACCCGCTACCATGTCGGCGAGCGGGTTTCCGGCGAGGGGCATATCGTCTGCGGCAAGTGCCGCAACTGCCGGGCGGGCAGGGGGCATCTCTGCCGCAACACGCTCGGCGTCGGCGTCAACCGGCCGGGTTCGTTCGGCGAGTTCGTCTGCATCCCCGAAAGCAATGTCGTGGCGATCCCGGAGGATATTTCCGATGAGATTGCCGCCATCTTCGATCCGTTCGGCAATGCCGTGCACACCGCACTCTCCTTCGATCTGGTCGGCGAGGACGTGCTCGTCACCGGCGCCGGGCCGATCGGCATCATGGGGGCGCTCGTCGCTAAACGCTCCGGCGCCCGCAAGGTCGTCATCACCGATATCAATCCGCACCGGCTGGACTTGGCACGCAAACTGGGGATCGACCATGTCGTCGACGCGTCGCGCGAAAATCTGGCCGACGTGATGAAGACGATCGGCATGACGGAGGGTTTCGATGTCGGGCTCGAGATGTCGGGGGCAGCACCCGCCTTCCGCGACATGATCGATAAGATGAACAATGGCGGCAAGATCGCCATTCTCGGCATTGCGCCGGCCGGTTTCGAGATCGACTGGAACAAGGTGATCTTCAAGATGCTCAATCTCAAGGGCATCTATGGCCGCGAGATGTTCGAGACCTGGTACAAGATGATCGCCTTCGTCCAGGGCGGCCTTGACCTTGCGCCGATCATAACCCATCGCATCGGCATCGACGATTTCCGCGACGGCTTCGAGGCGATGCGGTCGGGCAACTCCGGCAAGGTCGTAATGGATTGGATGTGAGGAGAAAGACATGCTCTATGAAGGAAGCTGCCACTGCGGCAAGGTCGCATTCGAGGTCGAAGGCGAATTTACCGAGGCGCTGGACTGCAATTGTTCGCTCTGCCGCCGGCGAGGCGGGCTTCTCGCCTTCGTGCCGCGCGACAAGCTGGTGCTGAAGACGCCTGAAGAGGATCTCTCGACCTATACTTTCAACAGGCATGTCATCCGGCATCACTTCTGCGCCAAGTGCGGCATCGCGCCGTTTGGCGAGGGGGTAGGCCCGAATGGCGCGGCCATGGCCTCGGTCAATCTGCGCTGCATTCCCGCGGTCGATCTCGGCGCGCTGAAGGTGACGGCCTATGACGGCGAGGCAAAGTAGCCGATATTTGTCCCGACAAAGGCGAATAGACCAACGATAGGACCGCAAAAATGCCGCGAACAACTGGCATGGCGGCCAATATCCATGCTGCCCTTGTCTTTTGTTCGCCGCATCTTAAATAAGGGTTCGCAATCGCTGCCGCGGTTCAAAGCCTGTGGATAAGGCTTTTTCCGATCTTTCGTGAGCTTTTTTTGTAGAAAAGCTTGACGAGAACAAAAAATGTGGGAATCACCGTTCGACTTGTTGAAACGGTGAACTGGGTCAAGGCGGATCGCGCAACCATGGCCGGAAATCCAAAAGCAAAAAAGCTTTGCTGTCCGGTGCCGGCGATCGTGGTTAATCAGGCTTTAAATGTCATCCCGTTAGGTGGGCAAAGGTGATTCTAGGGCGGCGCGAGCGACGTGTCAGGCCCTGAGACGGCCCATTCACCGTAGCGAGATTGGATAGCGTCAGGAAGGCGACGATATAAATGGCAACCAAGGTCAAAGAGAACGAAGACGCGGAAGTCGAACGCGACGGCGCAAGCGACGGCCCTCTTCTCGATCTTTCCGACGACGCGGTCAAGAAGATGATCAAAGCCGCCAAGAAGCGCGGCTATGTGACGATGGACGAGCTCAACGCTGTCCTGCCGTCCGAAGAAGTGACGTCCGAGCAGATCGAAGACACGATGTCGATGCTGTCGGACATGGGCATCAACGTCATAGAGGATGAAGAAGCCGAGGAAGCCGGTGCTTCCGGCGGCGGCGATGACGACGATGCCGGCGGCGACGAGGAGAGCGAAGGCGGCGAACTCGCGCCTTCGAGCGGTACCGCGCTCGCAACCGCCAAGAAGAAAGAACCGACCGACCGTACCGATGACCCGGTGCGCATGTATCTGCGCGAGATGGGCTCGGTGGAGCTTCTTTCCCGCGAGGGCGAAATCGCCATCGCCAAGCGCATCGAGGCCGGCCGCGAAACGATGATCGCTGGCCTCTGCGAGAGCCCGCTGACCTTCCAGGCGATCATCATCTGGCGCGATGAACTCAACGAAGGCACGACGCTGCTGCGCGAGATCATCGATCTCGAAACCACTTATTCCGGTCCTGAAGCCAAGGCCGCGCCGCAGTTCCAGAGCCCCGAGAAGATCGAGGCCGACCGCAAGGCCGCCGAGGAAAAGGAAAAGACCCGCCGCGCCCGCTCCGGCGACGACGACATCACCGATGTCGGCGGCGAGGGCCTGCCTCCCGAGGAGGAGGAAGAGGACGAGGACGAATCCAACCTTTCGCTGGCGGCGATGGAAGCCGAGCTTCGCCCGCAGGTGATGGAGACGCTGGATACGATCGCTGAGACCTACAAGAAGCTGCGCAAGCTGCAGGACCAGCAGGTCGAGCAGCGCCTGTCGGCTTCCGGCACGCTGTCGACCGCACAGGAGCGCCGCTACAAGGAGCTCAAGGATGAGCTCATCAAGGCCGTCAAGTCTCTGTCGTTGAACCAGAACCGCATCGACGCCCTGGTCGAGCAGCTTTACGACATCAACAAGCGCCTCGTTTCCAACGAGGGCCGCCTGCTGCGTCTGGCCGAATCCTACGGTGTCAAGCGCGATAGCTTCCTGGAGCAGTATCAGGGCGCCGAGCTCGATCCGAACTGGATGAAGTCGATCGGCAATCTGGCCGCCCGCGGCTGGAAGGAATTCGCCCGCGGCGAAAACACGACGATCCGCGACATCCGCCAGGAGATCCAGAATCTGGCGACCGAGACCGGCATTTCGATTTCGGAATTCCGCCGCATCGTCCACATGGTGCAGAAGGGCGAGCGCGAAGCGCGCATCGCCAAGAAGGAAATGGTCGAAGCGAACCTTCGCCTCGTCATCTCCATCGCCAAGAAATACACGAACCGCGGCCTGCAGTTCCTCGACCTCATTCAGGAAGGCAATATCGGCCTGATGAAGGCGGTCGACAAGTTCGAATATCGCCGCGGCTATAAGTTCTCGACCTATGCGACCTGGTGGATCCGTCAGGCGATCACCCGTTCGATCGCCGACCAGGCCCGCACGATCCGCATTCCGGTGCACATGATCGAGACGATCAACAAGATCGTTCGTACCTCGCGCCAGATGCTGCACGAGATCGGCCGCGAGCCGACGCCGGAAGAACTGGCGGAAAAGCTCGCCATGCCGCTCGAAAAGGTCCGCAAGGTCCTGAAGATCGCCAAGGAGCCGATCTCGCTCGAAACGCCGGTCGGCGACGAAGAGGATTCGCATCTCGGGGATTTCATCGAGGACAAGAACGCGCTGCTGCCGATCGACGCCGCCATCCAGGCGAACCTGCGCGAAACAACGACCCGTGTTCTCGCCTCGCTGACGCCGCGCGAGGAACGTGTGCTCCGCATGCGCTTCGGCATCGGCATGAACACCGACCATACGCTCGAAGAAGTCGGCCAGCAGTTCTCGGTCACCCGCGAACGTATCCGCCAGATCGAGGCAAAGGCGCTGCGCAAGCTGAAACATCCGAGCCGCTCCAGAAAGCTGCGCTCGTTCCTCGACAGCTAAGGGGCGACAAGAACTCTACGATTGCGAAAGCCGGGCTTCATGTCCGGCTTTTGCTTTCGATCTTTGCGCCACTGCCGCACACTTTTGGGCGACACGCCTAATACCAATGATCCCGGTGGCTTTCTTGTCGCTCGGTGGTGACAAGATTATAGTCCGGCGACGGGGGAAGAAATCGATCGCGATGCGCGAGCGAGGACCGACGCATGCCCGTGTCGGGCGAATCCTCCGATGGGAGGTGCGAAGTGACCACTTACATTGTGCTGATCAACTGGACGGACCAAGGTGTGCGCAACGTTCGCGAACTCGATCAAAACGGCTGGATGCGGCGAAGAAACTGCTCGGCGACATGGGCGGCTCGTTCAGCCAGTTCTTTCTGACGATGGGCGGCCACGACATGGTGGCTGTCTGCGAAGCGCCTGACGATGCCGTCATGGCGCGGTTTGGCCTCTCGCTGGCGATGGGCGGCAATGTCCGCACCCAGACACTGAAGGCATTCCCGGAAGCCGCCTATCGGGAGATCATCGGCTCGCTCGGGTAGCCGGAAACGGAGATCGTCGAACTTGAAGGTTGCAGAGCTTCGGCTGTGCTGGCAGTGTCTCGCCGTGCTTCAATTTCCGCGGCAGGGCTCCTGGCCCGATTATTCCGGCAAGTTCCATGATGAAAGCGCGCCTCAGTTTCATGATCTCCGCCGATCCTCCGACAGCGGCTTCCTGACCGATGGAGCTGACGGCCGGCAAATGGGATGACGGAATCCAGTGGGGCGCGGCAGCGTCCTTCGCCTTGCATGCCGCAGCGATCCTGGCGCTCCTGCTGCTGTTGCCGAAGGCCGAGCCGCCGCTGCCATTGCCGGATGACGGTCTCTCGGTGGAGATCGTTCCGCAGCCGGTGGGGCCACCAATCATGCCCGAGCCGGCCAGGGCGCCATCGCCAGAGCCGGCAAAGCCAGAAGCCGTAGCGCCCCAAGCCCAAAGGCCTGCGCCGGTTGTCGATAGTGCACCTGCCGCAGCAATGCCGTCGGTGACGCCAATCGCTCCGCTGGTGCCAAAGCCGGCTGAATTCGTTGCGGCAAGCCGGCTGTTTTCCGACAAGGTGCTGGCCGATCCGCGCAGCCGGGGCGCCCGCGAAGCGTTGCGCGGCCTTGCCGGCAGCGAGCGCAATCTGCAGCTTTGCGACCTCGAGGCGCTGGAACAAGTCCGCCGCGCCCGGCCGGATATGCGGCCTGACACGCTCGCTGCCTATGCGATGGCGCCGGAGAAGGTCGGCGGCAACAGCGTCGAGGTGAGGGGCGGCGCCTTCCGCAGCAAGGGCAAGTGGTACAACATCCAGTTCAAATGCGGGCTCCACGCCGGATCCGGCAAGGTCATGTCCTTCGCCTTTTTCGTCGGCGATGCCATTCCGCAGGGTGAATGGCAGGCGCACGATCTGGTGGCCGATGACGGGGCGGCCGACCAATGACGCCAATCGCTGTTGCGATCACGCGGTTTTTTTCTTTTGTGGCTTGATGCTGCCGGTTTTAAAGGCCACATCGCTGCTGTGACTGAAGAAGACGTGGCACCAGCGGAAACGCAGCACGAAACGGGAAAACAGCGGCCTGAAATCCGCTGGGGCATCGGTGCGTCCGTACTTCTGCATATCCCCCTTGTCGCGCTTCTGATCTTCGGGCTGCCGAAGATCGAGCCGAAGCCTGCCGAAGAGGAGAGCGTGAAGGTCGAACTCGTTCCGCCGCCGGAGGAGAAGAAGCCGGAGCCCAAAGAGGAAAAACCGCCGGAGCCGAAGCCGCAGGAACAGGCGAAGAAGCAACCGCCGCCTCCGCCACCACCGCCTCCGCCCCCGCCGCCGCAGGCTAAGAAAGCTCCCGTGCAAGCGAAGCCGATGCCGACCCTGCGCCCGGTCATCGAGTTTGGCGACAAGAATAGTGGCCCGGAAAAGTCGCTGACGGGAAATTCTTCTCAGGGTGAAATTAAACCTGCAGCGAACTCGCCGCAGCAGGATATCGAACCGCAGCAGGCGCCGACAAAGACGGCGGCCGAAAAGCCTAAAACCGAGGAGCCTCCATCAAAACCAGTGCCGGATGATGTGAAGCTTCCTGAGGTTGCGACGGCAGAGGTTTCGCCGGAGCGTGATGGGCCGCGGACAGACGTGTCTGGCGACGCCAATACGACGATCGAGCAGGCCAAACCGTCTGAAGAAAAGACCACCGCGACGCCGAAAGTGATTACTAAAAACAGCGATCTACCCAAGGCAAAAACGCTGTTTTCACAGACGAACGATGGCAGTTCATTTGCGCAAACTGCGATCAATGGCCTTCCACGTAAAAATCGAGTGGCCACGCTTTGCGCCACCGAGCTTCAGGCCCAACTTATTCACGGTTCGCCGCGTTATTTCCCCATCTCATTGCCCAGTTTTGGATTGCGAGCCGGCAGCATTCTTAACGTCGACGATGCGGCCTTTAGCACAGCCAAAGGCTGGTACCACGTTCGTTTCAGGTGCGAGTTGGATGAGGGAGCGACGAAAGTTGTGTCGTTTGCCCACGAAGTTGGCGGGTTGATCCCCCGCAGTCAGTATGCGAAGTACGATATTCTTGACTAGTCCTCGCGATGGGCTTTCGTCTCATCGGCAACAAGCCACACGCAAGGAACCGCATCTAGCCTCTCCTCATGGCCGTGATGATACGGTGAGAGAGGACAATGATATGTCGAACGAGATCGAGCGTTTTCTTGAGCGTCAGGATGAAGCCGTGAGCGCGCTGTTCCTGGAACACAAGGGTGACGAGCTGACCGATATTCTGGTGGCGGCTCTGGAAGAGGCGTTCGAGATTCTGCTCGAAGCGGCGCCCGCCGAAACGCTGCATTGACATTTTCCAAAACATTGCCGGCAGCGCTTGCCGAGCGGCTGTCCGGCTACCGGTTCGAACGCGATACGCTCGGCCGTTCCACCGCGAGCGTCTTCCGGCTGGAAGGCGAGGGGCAGCCGGTCCTCTATCTGAAGGTCGAGGCAGCGGGGCCGTTCGGCGAGCTTGCCGATGAAGCCGCCCGGCTTGACTGGCTGAAGACCGCCGGCTTGCCGTGTCCCGAAGTGATCGGCCGGGAAAGCCACGGCGGGCGCAACTG
This sequence comes from Rhizobium sp. C104, assembly GCF_022354505.1. NCBI lineage: Bacteria > Pseudomonadati > Pseudomonadota > Alphaproteobacteria > Hyphomicrobiales > Rhizobiaceae > Rhizobium > Rhizobium sp. C104. The sequence goes on from NZ_CP092348.1 coordinate 492,320, forward strand.
GCTGCTGATCGGCGCGCTGCCGGGCAATGATCTTGCCAGTGCATCGGCGCTGACGCCGCTGGCGCGGGTCGAATTGCTGGCTGCGGCGCTTCTCGAGTTACATCGTCTGCCGATCACATCCTGCCCCTTCGATCACCGGCGGGAGAAACGCATGGCGGTAGCCAAAGCGCGGATGCAGGCCGGTAGTGTCGACGAGACCGATTTCGACGAGACGCGGCTTGGGAAAAGTGCCGAGACGCTGTTTGCCGAACTCGAAACCAGAAGGCCGGGCCGCGAAGACCTCGTCGTCACCCATGGCGATGCCTGCCTGCCGAATTTCATCGCCTCCGAGGACGGGTTCTCCGGCTATATCGATTGCAGCCGGCTCGGCGTCGCCGACCGCTATCAGGATATCGCGCTCGCCTGCCGCAGCATCGCCTCTAATTTCGGCGAGGCGCTGGTGCAGCCCTTCCTCGATCGTTACGGCATGCCGGCCGCGGATCCTGTGAGGCTCGACTATTATCGGCTGCTCGACGAATTCTTCTAGCCGTTGCGCCATCTCCATCCGGCTGGCAGAGTGGCCGCAATCGAACCTGCGGACAGACGATGGCGAAGAACCAGTTCAGGATGCTGCGCTCGGCGCTATCAGGCGTCGAAGCGGTGGAGGCGGAAACGCGTCACAGTTTCTCCAGGCACACGCATGAGCAGTTCGGCATCGGCCTCGTCTCATCAGGGGCGCAGAAATCGCTGAGCGGCCGCGGCATGGTCGAGGCTGCGGCCGGCGATATCATCACGGTCAATCCGAACGAGGTGCATGACGGGGCGCCGATCGGCGATGGGCGATCGTGGCGCATCCTCTATTTCGATCCCGAGATCGTCGCCGGCCTGTCGCGAGAGATCGGCGAGGGTGGGCCAGGGCGGCAGGAAATCCCCCATCCCGTCATCCGCAACAGGGCGATCGCCGCCCGCTTCGAAATATTGTTTGGCGCGGTGACCGAGAGCGGGTCGGGATATGGGCTGTTGCGCGAGCAATTGCTGCTGCAGCTTGTGGCCGACGTCATGCGGGAGCGCGGCGGCAGCGACGAGCGGCCGCCGGTGCCGGCGTCGATCCGCGCGGCCCGGGATCTGATCGACGACGATCCGCTTGCCGCCGTCTCGCTCGCCGATCTCGCCGGCGAAAGCGGGCTCAGCCGCTTCCAGGTGCTGCGCGGTTTTGCCAGGGCGACGGGCCTGACACCGCATGCCTATCTCGTCCAGGCCCGCATCCATATCGCCCGGCGGCTGATCGCTCAGGGCATGCCGCTTGCCGAAGCCGCCTTCGCCAGCGGCTTTGCCGACCAGAGCCACATGACGCGGGTCTTCGTGCGCAAATACGGCCTGTCGCCGCGGCTCTATGCCGGCGCCTTTCTCTAAAGTCCCGGCGCCTGCAATTTCGTTCAAGACCGCGAGACGCCCCTGTTGTTTCCTCGGCGTTCCAACAGGAGGCGTTGAATGTCGAGGCAGGTTCAAGGGTATGTCTATCTGGCGCTGGCGATGCTGACGGTGGGCAGCACCGTCATCGCAAGCAAGCTCATCGCATCGGGCCTGCCGCCATTTACCGCCACCGCCCTGCGCTTCGCGCTGGCTTTTCCGGTCTTGCTGGTGCTGATGCGGGCAAGCGGCGTCCGGCTGCCGAAGCTTTCCAGGCACGATCGCCTGATTCTCGTCGTTCAGGCGGGCGCCGGCAGCGTCGGTTATACGACGCTGCTGATCTCAGGCCTCAGCCTCAGTTCGGCCGCCGATGCCGGCGTGGTCATCGGCACGCTGCCGGTGGTCTCGGCGGGTATTTCCATCCTGCTGCTGCGCGAAAGGCCTGGGCGCGGCCTGCTCCTTGCCGTGGCGCTTGCAACGGCGGGCGTGCTTTCGATCGCCGTCACGCCGGGTGCGGCCGGCGGGTCGCTCGCCGGCAATCTGCTGATCTTCTGCGCCGTCGTCTGCGAGGGGCTGTTCATCCTGCTGAACAAAAGACTGAAGGCGGACATTCCGCCGCTTGCCCAGTCGACGCTGATGGCCGGCATCGGCTTTGTCGTCGCCGTCATCCCGGCGGCTTTCGCGGCGCCTGTCACACCGGATATACCTGCAAGCGCCATCATTGCCGTCGTCTATTATGCGCTGGTGCCGACCGTCGGCGGCTTCCTGCTCTGGTATGCGGGAGCGGCCAGGGTGAGCGGCACGGAAGCTGCGCTCTTCACCGCAGTCGCTCCGGTCTGCGCCGTCATGCTGGCTTTCCTGATCCTCGGCGAACCGATCGGGCTCAACCAGATCGCCGGCATCGCCTGCGTGCTGGCGGCCGTGCTCGGGCTTGCCTTTGCCGGCAGCCGGGCGGCAATGAATATATCCAGAGGGAGATAGGCCATGCAGTTTCGTCATTCCGATGCGATATGGCAGGCGTTTCCGGAGCTTCGCGCCGGCGCGCTCCATGTCGACGCTATCCATGCGGATGCCGATGTCGAGAAGGCGATTGCCAGTTTCAGCACGATTGCCGAGGGCCGGCTGGCCGCCGCGCAGGAGGGCGAATTTCCTGAAATCCAGGCGTGGCGGCGCGGCTTTTCGCGCATGGGGCTGAAGCCGACGCAATATCGCTCAGCTTCCGAGGCGCTGTTGCGCCGCTTCCGCCAGGAGCATGGCCTGCCGAACCTGCATCCGCTCGTCGATCTCTGCAATGCGATTTCGCTCGCCTTCGCCATTCCAATCGCCGTCTTCGACGCCGAACAGATTGCCGGCGATCTCGAGGTTCGGCGCGCCGGCGGCCACGAGACCTATCTGACCTTCGGCGGCGAAATCGAGCATCCGGAAGTAAACGAGGTGATCTTTGCCGACGGTGAAGACAGGGCGCATGCGCGGCGCTGGACCAACCGGCAGAGCGGGCTTTCGGCGGTGCGGCAACAGACGCGCTCAGTGCTGATCGTCGCCGAGGCGCTGCACGCTACTGCCGGCGAGGATATCGGCAGGCTGGTCGCAACGCTTTCGGAGGCGCTGGCGCATCACTGGGCGGTTCAGCCGAAAACCGCCATGCTGAGCCTGGCATCGCCGCGTTTCGAATTCTAATGCATGTCGTCCGGATAGGTCTTGGGCCGGCGGCATGCCCGACCTATCTCAGTCAGATCGATATCTCATGGAGACGAACCTCATGTCAGACAAATCGATCAAGATCCCGGGCCCGGATCATCCGATCACCGTCGAGCACAATCCCTGCCGCGTCGTCGTCACGCTTGCTGGCAAGGTGATTGCCGATACCCACGATGCGCTGACGCTGCGCGAGGCCTCCTATCCGCCGGTGCAGTATATTCCGCGTCGGCATGTCGACATGGCGCAGCTTCAGCGCACCGACCATGCCAGCCATTGCCCCTATAAGGGGGACGCCGCCTATTACAGCATCATTGCCGGCGGCGAGCGCTCGAAGAATGCCGTCTGGACCTACGAAGCGCCGAATGCCGCCGTCAGCAACATCAAGGACCATCTCGCCTTTTATCCCGACCGCGTCGACGGCATCGAGGAAATGGCGTCTCCGGAAGCCGGCACCTTCTGACCACCGCAGGTGAGACACATCAGCAATCGGGAACATGTGGCCCGCGGGCTCGTTAGACTGATCTAGCGGGGGATGTGTCGTGCCGAAATTCTACTTTCAGCTCCTCGACGGTGATGGCGTCGGGGCGACCGAGACAGGATATGAGTTCGCCTCCATCGAGGCCGCGAAAGCGGAGGCCCGGCGCGTGCTGGCGGAGATGGCCGCCGAAGGTCTGCCGGCAGAACCTTTGAACATGCTGTCGGTGGAACTCTTTGACGAAAGCCGGCGACCGCTTGCGGAGATCCGGCTGATCCTCGAGGAAATACCCAAATAGCCGCAGCCGGCAAGCCGTCTACGATGTTGCTCCAAGCAATGGCGCGACTATGTCAAAGTTAATTGCCGGCTATGAAGGCGGGTCTTAATGCATGTCGCCCGGAAGTGTGTAGCGGTTCCGGGATGACGACATGCATAAAGAGAACTCAATCGTCGCGGCCACCGCGTCGGACTATGCGGAGAAGATCGACGGCAAGCCTTGAATAGCGGCCTATCGCAATACATCGAGCCACTCATTGTTGAAGATGAGGCTGGCAACCGTAACTGGGTCGCCGCTTTCGTTGCGAACGGTGACGGCGATGATGGTGCGATCACCCGCCGGCAGCTCGTCACGGGCCACATCCAGCAGGATGCGGGTCACCTCTTTCGGAATGTCCGCGCGCGATCTGAGCTCGGTGCCGTGCTCATCGCGTGTGGGACCTTCGCCGTTATGTAGATCGAAAAAGTAGCGAGCCATGTTTTTTCCTGTCGTCACAGGGGGAAAGTACAGATGAAGACAATTGTTCCCGAGGCTAGGCATTGATTCTTATAGAAAATACAGGTCGCATCATCATGATCTCCTCTTGTGCTATCGGCGGAAAAGCCCGTGATTGAAGCCCTGCTGCTCAATCTTGGAAGCCGCGACGTGCTTTCCGCCGAGGAGGAGAACCTTCTCAGGTCGATCCTGGTCAAGGACAGGCATTTTGTTGCGGGAGAGGATATCGTCCTCGAAGGCAGCCGCCCGCCCTACAGCACGCTGCTACTCGATGGTTTCGCGGCGCGCTACAAGGTGATGGCCGATGGCAGCCGACAGATCACCGCGCTGCATGTCGCCGGCGATTTCGTCGATCTGCATGCCTTTCCCGTCAAGAAGATGGATCACGGCATCGTTGCTCTGTCGCCCTGTCATGTCGCCTTCGCCGATCATGCCGATCTCAGGGCGATCACCGAGCGCATGCCGCATCTGACGCGGCTGCTCTGGCTCGATACGCTTGTCGATGGCGCCATTCACCGCGAGTGGATCGTCGCCATGGGCCGGCGCTCCAAACGCGCCCATATCGCCCACCTCGTCTGCGAGCTTTTCGTGCGCCTGCAGGTCGTCAAGCGGACGCGCGGCGCCAGCTTCCAGTTTCCGTTGACGCAGATCGAGATGGCCGATGTGCTCGGCGTTTCCGTCGTCCACCTGAACAAGACGCTGCAGGCGCTGAGGCGCGAGGGCGTCTTTACTTGGGAGAACCGGACGATCACCATCGTCGACTGGGAGCGCCTGCAGGAAATCGCCGAATTCGACCCCGCCTATCTGAACATCTTCAAGGAGCCGCGCTAACGCTTTCAGCGACAGGCCTGACGTCACCGGCTCTCGGCATGCTTGCAATCGATAGCGGCGGGCGCCTATCATCCACGCCATGAATAATCTCTCCTCGATCGATCTCAACCTTCTCGTCGCCTTCGATGCGATCATGGCAGAGCGCAGTGTCACAAGGGCCGGCGCCCGCATCGGCCGCACCCAGCCGGCGATGAGTGCGGCGCTCGCCCGGTTGCGGCAGCTTTTCCAGGATGAACTGTTCGTGCGCAGCCCGAACGGGCTGGAGCCGACGCCGCGGGCACTCGATCTCGCTGAGCCGATCGGAAAATCGCTGCGGCATGCGCAGGAGGCGCTGGCCTTCAGCGGCGCCTTCGACCCGCAGTCGTCATCGGCTTCGTTTCGCCTCGGTCTCTCCGAACATCCGGCCTTCGTGCTGCTGCCGAAACTGCTCTCCGCAATCAGGCGGGTCGCGCCGAATGTCAGCGTCGACGTCAAGGGTTTCACCGTCCGCGAACGGGCGGTGGAAATGCTCGATGCCGGCGAGGTCGATGCGGCAATCGGCGTGCCGGTCTCCTCGTCGCCGCGGATCCTTTCGCGGCTGCTTTTCGAGGAGAGCTTCGTTTCGATCGTCCGCGCCGATCACCCAGCGGCAAAGTGCCTCGACCTCGAAACCTTCGTCAGCCTTGACCATCTGCTCGTATCGCCGGAAGGCGATCGTTACGGCCATGTCGACCGAAGGCTTTCGGAACTCGGACTGCGGCGCAGGCTGGGCCTGACGCTGCCGCAAATGTATGCGGCGCCGGCGGTCGTCGCCGAGACCGATCTCGTCGCCACGCTGATGCAGGGGATCGTTGAGGTTTCGGATCATCGCGCCAGGCTGTCCGTCCACAGGCCGCCGATCGAGCTGCCGCCGGTCTCCTTCGCGCTGTCATGGCATCGCCGCAACGATTCTCATGTGGGACAGCAGTGGTTCCGCGCGCTGATCGGTTCCGTTGCGGCGGCGAAGCAGGATCGGCCAGGAGACCCGGACTGATCCTGCTTCTGCGCTAAAGCGCGTCGCGTCAAATTTGATTCATGCGACGCGCTTTAGCTCTTTGTTTTTACGCATGTCGTTGCCGCAAAACCGCTGCACACTTTTGCGCGACATGCTCTAGAACAGGATGATTCTAGGCCCGTTGGCCTAAAATCTGAATCCTCTTCTAAATTAACGAGTTAGATCGTGATGTCTTGAGAAGACCGCGCACACTTTTCGGCATCATGCTCCAGCGGTTGCCTATGGCATCAGCAGCGTCTTGCCGCGAGAACCGCCCTTCGAAAGAGCCCGCAGCGCTTCAGCGGTATCGGCAAGAGCAAACTCCCGGCCAATGACGCTCTGCAGGTGACCATCTGTAACGAGCGCTGCCACTGCGGCGAGGCGGCCCGCATCGCTCTGGTGAAACAGGAATTGCGCATCGATGCCGCGCGCTTTCGCCCCTTCGGTGTCGAAGGGCGCCGACAGACCGACGAGCTTTCCGCCCCGGCGGATGATGCCGAGCGAGCGCTGCAATGTTTCGCCGCCGACCGTATCGATCACGACGTCGACGGACGTCAGCAGGGCGGCGAAGTCCTGGCTGCGGTAATCGACCACCGCCTCGGCGCCGAGCGAGCCGACGAGATCAAGATTGGCCGCAGATGCCGTTGCCGTCACATGCGCTCCGGCACGCCTTGCGAACTGGACGGCAAAGCTGCCGACACCGCCAGCGCCGGCATGGACCAGGACCGATTGACCGGGCTGGACGGTTGCGGCTTCGAACAAAGCCTGCCAGGCGCTGGCCGCAGCCGTCGGCAGACCGGCGAGGCTTTTGAGCGGCAGCGCCGGCGAAACCGGCACGACCAGGCGCGCGGGCACGGCCGCCAGTTCGGCAAAGGCGCCGCCGGCGGCCGGCTCGGTGCGCGCGATCACCCTGTCGCCGGGCTTGACGGTGGCGACCATCCGGCCCGTTGCAACGACCGTGCCGGTGAGATCGGTCCCCAGCACATGAGGGAAGGCGAGGGGAAAGAAATCCTTCAGGTAGCCGGCGATCAGCTTGTTATCCATCGGATTGGCTGCTGCGGCCTCGATACGGATGAGGACATCGTCGAGACCCACCACCGGCTCGGGAATATCGTCGAGGCGGATGTCGCCGATCGCGCCGTAGGCATGGATGCGGACGGCTTTCATCACGCGCGCTCCTGAAGCAGCGGCATCGTCTTTGGCGGCCAGGCGCCGAGCTGATGCAGCATGCCGAACCAGTCTTCGAGATGCCAGGTGTGGGAAATCCTGTCGCCTTCGAAACGGTGGAATTCATGAAGCGCGATTTCGAGTCGGCGGTTCGTCGGCGGAATGCCGAAGAGCGCGCCGCGCTGCGTGCCGACGATGCGGGCGCGAACGCCGGCGCGATCGTTGAGACCGATGACTTCGTCGACCAGGATCTCGACATCAGGCAGGGAATCGATGAAGCCGAGGATGATCGGCTTCAGTCCTGCCGGTCCTGGCCCCTGGCCCGGCGCCAGCGGAATGTCCTGCCAGCCGGGCGTGACGGCTTCGTCGAGAAGATCGGGATTTTTGCGGGTGAATGCGCCGTAGAAGGTTTGAAGCGTTGCATGCTGCCCTGCGGTCAGTGCGCTTGCCGTCGTGTCGATGGTCATGGAAAGCCTCTTGCTTGGGTGACGAGCGAAAGGCTACGGCGCGGGTCTTCATATTGAAAATCGATATCGATTATTTGGGGTCATTCACCGCATGAATGTTGCAGGCTCTGCAATCGCACAATCCGGTGAGAGCGGTTCATTGCGATTGACAATTGGTCCGTTCGGGCAGAACACCGTTTTGATCTTCCCAAACTCCTGCAAAGGCCGGCGCAGCCGCGTCGGCCGGTGACATCGCAAATGGACATACCTCAAGGCCCGCGGAGCGTTCTTCGCCACCCCGGCTATCTGAACTTCGCTGCCTCCCGCGTCTTTTCCTCGCTTGCCTTCCAGTCCATTGGCATCGCCATGGGCTGGATGATCTATGATCAGACGCACAGCGCCTTTGCGCTCGGCCTCGTCGGTCTCTGCCAGTTCCTGCCGATGGCGGCGCTGACCTTCGTCGTCGGCCATGTCGCCGACCGCTTCGACCGGCGGCGCATCGGCCTCATCTGCCAGTTGATCGAGGCGGTGACGGCACTGGTGCTGGCGGTTGCCACCTGGCAGCAATGGCTGACGCCTTCAGGTATCCTTGTCGCCGTCACCGTGCTTGGCGCCGTTGTCGCCTTCGAGCGGCCGACCATGGCGGCGCTGCTGCCGAATATCGTGCCGGCTTCGATGCTGCAGAAGGCGGTCGCCACCTCCACCTCGCTGATGCAGACGGCGCTGATCATCGGCCCCTCGCTCGGTGGCCTGCTCTACGGGCTGAACCCGGTGGCGCCCTTCGCCGTGTCGGCGCTGTTTTTTGCCGCCGCCAGCGTCAACGTCATCTCGATCCGCCTGCAATGGGCGCCCGGCAAGCGCGAGCCGGTGACACTGGCCTCGGTCTTTGCCGGCGTCTCCTTCATCCGCAGCCGGCCGGTGATGCTCGGCACGATCTCGCTCGATCTCTTCGCGGTGCTGCTCGGCGGCGCCACCGCGCTCTTGCCGATGTTTGCCCGCGATATCCTGCATGCCGGCCCTTGGGAGCTCGGCCTTTTGCGCGCCGCACCGGCGATCGGCGCGCTTGCCATGTCGATCGTGCTGGCCCGCTGCCCGCTCGAGAGCAATGTCGGGCGCAAGATGCTTGCCGCCGTCGCCGTGTTCGGCGTCGCCACCATCGTCTTTTCGCTGTCCACCAACATCGCGCTTTCTGTCGCCGCCCTGCTTGTCGTCGGCGCGTCGGATACGGTTAGCGTCGTCGTGCGCAGCTCGCTGGTGCAGCTTCTGACGCCGGATGAGATGCGGGGTCGTGTCAGTGCGGTCAACTCGCTGTTCATCGGCACCTCCAACCAGCTCGGCGAATTCGAATCCGGCATGATGGCGGCAGCACTTGGGCCGGTCGCCACCGGCATTGTCGGCGGGCTCGGCACTGTAATCGTCGTGCTCTTGTGGATGCGGCTCTTCCCCGATCTTACCAAGGTCAAGACGCTGCAGGGCTGATGCATATCTGGTGCGTTGAAAGCAGCAGCGGCTGCCGTTAGGGTCCGCGCAAATCACTATTCGGCGGGGGCCGCGTGACGAAAACTTTTCTATCCTATGTCCTGGCGGCGATTGTCGCCGCAGCACCAGCCGCCGCAGTGGCCGAATGGCAGGCTGTGGAAGAAGTGCGGCCCTATTCGATATCGGGGAAGACCGGCGCCGAACTCTACGAATCGATCGGGGCGCGGGGGCCTGAAGTCGGTGCGGGCCGGGTGATCGCGCATACGACCTTCAAGTTGACCTGGACCCGGAAATACGAAGCGCAAGGCGCCGCCTGCGTGATCACCACCAACAGGCCGAAACTGATCATCACCTATACGCTGCCGAAACCCTCCACGGCGCTGCCGCCGGCCGTCCAGGCCAGTTGGGAGAGCTTCATCGCAGGCGTGCAGGCGCATGAGCGGGTGCACGGTGAGACCATCAAGGAGATGGTCAAGGAAATCGAGACGATGAGCATCGGCCTCACCGTTGCCGACGATCCCGATTGCAAGAAAATCCGCATCGAGTTGACCCGCCGCCTCGGTGAGATCTCTGCAAAGCAGCGCCAGCGCGGCCGCGACTTCGACAAGGTCGAAATGGGCGACGGCGGCAATATCCAGCAGCTCATCCTCAAGCTGGTGAACGGAGCCTGATTACCGCTGCCGGCGCATCATCCCTGGATCTGTCTGGCCGCGCGCCTATCTCTCCCTCCAGCGCGAGATAGATGGAGAAGATGATCGTGTCCTATGTCGACGGTTTCATCGTGGCGGTGCCGAAGGAGAATATCGAGGCCTACAAGAAATTCTCGACATTTGCCGGCACGATCTGGAAGGAATATGGCGCGCTGGAATATGTCGAATGCATCGGCGACGACGTGCCCTATGGCGAGCTCACCTCCTTTCCCCGCGCTGTGCAGGCCAAGGAGGACGAGGTGGTGGTGTTTGCCTGGATCGTCTACCGGTCCCGGCAGCAGCGCGACGATGTCAACGCCAAGGTGATGGCCGATCCGAGGCTCAAGGGCGACCAATGGCAGATGCCCTTCGACGGCAAGCGGATGATCTATGGCGGCTTCGAGACGCTGATCAAACTCTGAACCGATCAAGCATTGACTTGCCTCTTCTGACGAGCCACCTCGCGCCGATAAGATTCCGAGACGGGAGAGCGCCTTGCCACAGACGATCCTGACACTGTCCACACGCGGACAGGGCCTTTACGAATTCACCGATCAGGCAGACGCCTTTGTCAACCGATCAGGGCGGGAGGAGGGGCTTCTCACTGTCTTCGTGCGCCACACTTCCTGCTCGCTGCTGATCCAGGAAAATGCCGATCCCGACGTGCAAACCGATCTGCTTTCCTTCTTCCGCCGCCTCGTGCCGCCGGCCTCTGATCCGTCGATGGGCTGGGTCGTGCATCGCGCCGAAGGGCCGGACGATATGCCGGCGCATATCAAGGCGGCGCTGACGCAGGTCTCGGTCGGCATTCCCGTCGCGCGGGGCCGGCTGATGCTCGGCACTTGGCAGGGCCTCTATCTCTTCGAGCATCGCGACCGCCCGCACCGGCGGGAAATCGTTCTGCATCTTGGCCCGTGAAAGGATTAATCCTTGTGAATGAGAAGTGAATGGTCGGTTCGAACGCCATTCAGTTTACAGCGTTTACTGTCGAGGCAATCCCTAAGGGAGAACCCAAGCATGTCGCGCAATAACGACATGCGTAGAAATAGGACCAATCGACGGAGACGCCCCATGACACATTTCCTCGCCAAGGCCTCGCTTGCCGCATTGCTCGCCCTCTGCACCGTCCCGGCCACGGTCACCACCGCGGCAGCCGCTGGGCCGCAGACGAATTTCGTCGTCGAGGCGCAATATCACCGGCCGATTCGCGGCTGCTCGCCGATGCATGCAGTGCGCAAGGCGCGCGATTTCGGTCTGCGCAGAGCCCAGATCACTCGCATGTCGCCGCGCGTCGTCGTCGTTTCCGGCCGCGACCATCGTGGCTGGGACCGAATGGTCTTCGCCAATGTCCGCGGCTGCCCGCTGATCCGGCGCTGAGGACTGCGCCGGCAGGCGCCGACACGGCGCTTGCCGGCCGCTTTTGCCTTGACGGCGACACGTTCAGCCGCTTCTTCTCTAATCCGTATGGGTGATTCCCAGGCGGCTCGGCCGCACCGACTTTGAAACGAAAGGTTTTTCGATGATGCAGTTTTTGGCAAAGGCGGGTCTTGCCGTCATGCTGACCGCCGGCACCCTTGCCGGCACGGTGGCGCCCGCCGCCGCGCAGTTGAATATCATTATCGGCGATCAGGACCGTGACGCGCCGCGGGACTACCGCCGTCCGGCTCCGGGCTACGATCGCCCGCCGTTGGGCTACGACCGCCGTCCGCGCGGCTGTGATCCGCGGATGGCCGAAGACATGGCCCGCGATTACGGCTTCCGCCGCGCCCGCGTCGTCGACGTCACCCCGCGCCGCGTCATTGTCCAGGGCTGGACGCGTCGCGGCCCCGGCGAGATGAGCTTCGGCAACGTCCGCGGCTGCCCGGCTCTGCGCCGCTGATAAACTAGAATACCGCCTCGTCTCCCCGATGCGGCGGCCAGAACCGCCTTTGCCAGTCTCCCCGGATCGGCAAGGGCGGTTTTCTTTTTGTGAGGTTGTTCTACGCTCGGTAGACCCTGGAGGGTCTAACATGCCGCACCGCCTCAGATAATTTCCATCCAAGCAATTCGTCGAACGGTGGCAGTCAGCAAGACCTTCATTTTGGCCGCCGTCGGCAACCGCAGCTTAGTCCCTCCCCCTTGTGGGGAGGGGTTGGGGAGGGTGTTGGCTGCCGCCGGCACTTTCATTTCACTGTTCGATCGCAAAAGTCACGGTGACGCTGACAGTGTAGTTGTTCTCGCCGCTCTGCACGGGAACGGCCGAATCGGCCTCCTTCATCATCGTGGCGCGATAGGCCGGCTGCGGCATCGGGCGCGGCACGTTCTCGTTGATCTCGATGATGCGGCCGAGCTTGACGCCGGCGGCTTCGCTCAGAGTCTTCGCCTTCTTCACCGCCTCGGCAACAGCATTCTTGCGCGCCTCTTCGAGGGCTGCTTGCGGCTTGTCGTTGGTGAACTGGATGTCGCCGCCCTGGTTGATGCCGAGGGTGACGGACTGGTCGATCACCTGGCCGAGCTTGGCAAGATCACGCAGCCTGATGGTGATGGAATTGATGGTCTGGTAGCCGATCAACTGCGGCTGCTGCTGTTGACCATCGACCGGCTGCGGGTAGTTGTATTGCGGCTGGATTGAGAAGCCGGAGGTCTGCAGATCGCGCTCGGCGATGCCGCCGTCCTTCAGCGCCTTCAGCACCTCGTTCATCGCCTTGTTGTTCTCGTCGAGCGCTTCGCGGGCGGTCTTTGCCTGCTTGACGACGGCAAGGTTGACGACGGCCATATCGGGCGCAAGGGCCGATTCACCATCCCCCGTCACCGAAATCACCGCCTCACGCGGCTTTGCCTCCTGCGCCAACACCGGCGCTGCGCTGCCGAGCGGCAGGGCGAGAAGGGCAGTCATCAGAAGAGTTCTTGGAGAGAATCGGCGCCATGTTTCATTCCCTAGTTGTCGTTTCCCGGATGAACTTTCTGTCGGTTGATTGTGAAGCTATTGCGGCGGAAGAGAAGGGCGAGTGTGTGCGGAGAGAAAAAATGTGAGGGTGCGGGCGTGGAACGCGAATCCGGCTCGACGGTGAGTAGCGCCCACGGCACAGCCTCTCCATTTCTCCGTCTTCCCACCACCTACCAAATCCCCCAAACCTGATAGCAAAGACGGCGGGTTAAGAAACAGGGGCGGGCATGCTGTGACCGGCAAGGGCGCAGCATGCGCTTCATGACAATTCTTTCGATCGGCCTCGCGATCGGCCTGGCGGGCTGCTCCCAGGTGGCGGAAAAGGCTGAAAATGCCGCCAACCGCTCCTACATCAGCTATGCGCTCGGCAAACACTATACGGAGATCGCCAATCTCGTCCAATCGCCGATGGCGCGGCTTTCCGGCTCCGACGCGACCTATGGGCCGATGATCGCGTGACGCCGTTGAAGAACGGCATGACGATCTACCGGCATATGACGCCCGCCGCCAAGACCGAGACCGGCACGAACTTTGCCGGCCTTGTCGGCAGCTCCACGGTGTCGCAGAGCAACCGGCTGTCCTATTTCCTGGTGGGCGCCGATGGGATCGTCAAGGATTGGTCGACGGGCTCCGTGCAGGGCAGCGCCAGCGACTGCGTGCAATATATCGGCGGCGTCATCAACCGTTGCAACGATACGCAGCAGCTTCAGGCTTCGCTCGCGCTCTATGATGTGAGGGTGGCAACCAGGGCCGGTCAGCCCATATCGAGCTGGGGAGAACCGGCAGCGCCCGCAGTGAATTGAGGGCGCACGCCAGCCAGGATAAGGTCGTTTGCCTTACCTTTCGGCCAGCGGACACATTGCGGATTTAAGCGCCGAAATCATCCATGAAAGACGGATGGATCGCAGGCTTGCGCTCTTCGCGGGCGTCGCGAAAACGCTGGGGAACCGCACCGAGACCGGTCACGAAACGGGTCAGGAGATTGCGGTTGAAAAGTTTATGCAGGGCACTCATGGCAGTTCACTCATTCTTTTTTTGTTAGCCGGCAGCATATATTTTGCCCAAGCTGCCATCGCAATGGGCAATTTTACATGACAGTTATGCGACAGTGCATGGCTTGGGAGATCACATTGGCGTTATGAGGGCCGCCGAAGGGCACTCTCACACCATAAATCCTCGCGAACATGCGGGATCGCGTGGTAAATTCTCCGTTCAGGGCCAAGCCAAGGGCCCTCCGAAGGAGAAGCTCAGATGAACCGATTTTTCGCATTTATCGCGACCGGAACGCTGATCAGCCTTGCCACGATCACTTCGGCCTGCACATCATCCGGATACCTCGATCAGACCTCGTCGATCGGGGGCGGCTATTATCGGGAAGAGATGCCGCTCAACCCGGCCTGCGGCGGTGGGTTTAGACCTAGCGACGGTCGCTCCTGCAGCTATTAGAGGCCGGCTCGGGCCGTTGGCAGAAAATCCATGACCAAGTCCGGAACCGAGATAGTCGGATTCCGGCTTGGACGTGCCGCATGAACATCACCGCCTTGGACTCCTGCTTGGCGTCCAACGGTATCAATCAGTGAAGCCCTTGCAGTCTGTTCCGCCGCTCTGCCAGCAGTTCATTTTGAACCAGGTTCCTGGCATTGTCCGAAAGACCATTCGGCCCCAACAGACCAAGTTCGGTAAACCGCGCTTCGATTTCCTTCGGAATGCTGTCCGCTTCGTGTTGGCAAAGGCGCACAAGCCACTTCCATTCGTCGCTCGTCATATCCCTGTGCACGACCATGAATTGCTATCCTCCCGAGAACAACGACATCCGTAAAAAAAATACCACAACTTCTATCGAAAGGCAGGTGGCTCGACGATCGGGCTGAGCATGCGGTCAACCACTGATCCCTGATCGCTCCAGACGGCGGGACCCTGCATGGTTATGGCATTAAGCCTGACCGCAAGAGTTGGTTGAAAAGCACCCGGGCAAAGGTCTAATCTCCGGACAACTGGGGATATACTGATGGCAGCCGTGTTTCGCGTAATCTTGAGCGCTGTGTTTTCCGCGGTCCTTGCTTCCACATGTCTTGCCGACGGCCCGACGTCATCAGGGACCGGCTTCGCAGTAACCACCGATGGATGGCTGCTGACAAATGCGCACGTCGTCCAGGCTTGCAAGCGCATCGAGGTGAAAGGCAAGGGAGACGCCACCGATCCCCGCATCGACGCCACGAATGATTTGGCGTTGGTGAAGATCAATGCCGCGGAGCCGTTGAAGCCTCTTGTCTTCCGTCACGCTCCAACGCGGGTCGGCGAGGACATCGTTGCCATAGGCTACCCGCTGGCGACATTGCTGTCGGATTCGGTCAAGGTCACCACAGGCAACGTGAATGCGCTGGCAGGGCTTCGAAATGACACCCGGTACATCCAGATTTCCACACCGATCCAGCCCGGTAATTCCGGTGGCCCGGTCGTTGACCGCGACGGCTTTCTTATGGGCATCACCAGCGCGACGCTGTCGAAAGGGATCGCGGATGAGATCGGTATCACGGCGCAGAATGTGAATTTCGCTATTCGTGCTTCGGTTGCCGACCTTTTCCTGCAATCTCAGAGCATCACAGGGCAATCCGGCGACAAGGCGGCAGACCAGCAGCCGATCTCGACAGCCGATGTGGCGGACAAAATCACGCCGTCGGTGTTCCAGATTCTCTGCTACGGCGAGGAGCAGGAACAGGCGTCGACCAACACACCAAGCGCCACGACCAATCTCCCCGCGCAACCAACCGCTTCATTCATCGATGCTCGCGGCTACGACGCGATCGGCTTCGACTACCGAGCCGTCAAGGATGTCACTTATTCGGGGTGCCACGAAATTTGCGAAGGCGAGAGCCAGTGCAAGGCGACTACCTACAACACGAAGCACAGCGTTTGCTTCCTGAAAGATAACATTGTTGCCCTGATACGGAATTCGGATGCGGTCGCCGCCTATGCATCGTCAAAGGCAGCCGATGTGATCGTGTCTGATTTCACGAGCTATTCGGGCATCGATCTTCCCGGCGGTGACTACAGACGCCTAAGAGGCAGCAACTATCTGCTATGTTTCACCGCCTGTATCGGCGACAATGCTTGCAAGGCGTTTTCCTATATTCCCAAAAAAAACGAATGCTGGCTCAAGGATACGATTGGCCGTCCCAAGGCGACTAAAGGTGTGGAGTTAGGGATCAAGTAAAACAGCAAATCTTCACCGAGCAAACTCGCTCGCAACGCGATGACGAAATGACCGTGAAAATTGTCGATGTTGTCTGACACTAAAGCGTGTCGCGGCTTTTGAGATTCAGGATTCTCCAATCAGTGGAGGTGTGATTCCCTTTGATTGACAGAGGGAGAAGGGCCGTGGGCAAATCACATCCGATCGCGTTGCGCGTGCGTGTTGCTGCGTTTGTCGAGGAAGGCCATAGCCATCGAGAGGCGGCTCGGCATTTCCGCGTGTCGCCGCGTTTTGTGAACAATCTGATGATCCTGAAACGCGCGACCGGATCGGGCGGGCAAGCCGGACCGCCCATGCGGGTTTGGCCCTCGATGCCTTGGACCAAGCGCTTCATGATCGACGGCCTATCTATCGCGGCGACCTCATCCACCATTCCGACAGGGGCGTGCAATGCGTGTCAATTCGGTATCCCGAGCGACTGGCGGAGGCGGGCATCGAGCCCTCCGTTGGAAGTTGGCGACAGTTATGACAATGTTCTCGCCGAAACGATCAACGGTCTTCACAACGCCGAGGTCATCCATCGGCGAGGACCATGGCGCAACTTCGAAGCCGTGGAGTTCGCCACACTCGAATGGGTCGATTGGTTCAACAAAACCGGCGTCTTCTGGAACCCATCTGAAACACTCCGCCAGCAGAGGCCGAAGAACGATACTACGCCATGCGGATGCGCCAGCCATGGCCGCATAATTTAAACGAAATGGCCCCCGGCAAACTAGGCGCGGTTCACATGTCCATCCTTTGCCTCACACCATCCTCAGAACCGTGGGCCGCGTGCCTCAGTCGGAAAAGGCGAAGTTCTATCCGTGACTTGATGGAGCTGACCGCGCCAAACGCAGGGAATTGAAAATAGCTCCTGAGCATCTTAATAAGAGATGAAGGATAAAAACGGGCGATGGCAGCTTTAGCACTTCTCGAAGAGCGTGAAAAAAGGTTTGGAGCCTATCCGCGTCCGGATTGGCCATCGCTCGATTCCGACCCGGCCGAGGCTGCTGCCATTTTTGCGCGCGGTTTCGCGAAATTCGTCCTTAGGCTTCGTTCAGCTGATGCATTGGAGCGCGCCGCTCTTCGTGATGCTGTTGATGCGATGATCGCAGATAACGACAGAATGAAGCTTATCGAAGTCAGGTTGGGCTGCATCGAGTACGGCATGCGCGCCTACCAACACATATTAGAGATGCGCCAAATTTTCCCAGCGATGCGGCAGGCTATTGAAGAGCGTGCTCTGCGGATTGGCGAGCCCGGAAAGAGGAAATTTTTCCGCAAGAGAAGCGCCGAATCGATCCGCTCGCAGGAAGACATGATTGCAATCGATGAGGCATTCATTTCTTTCCTGCAAAAAGAGCTCCAACCGAGTATCGATGCCAAGATCCGAGAACAATCCAAGACCATGGCTGATGATGAGAAGGCGATTCGTGACGACCTGAATCAGCGGTTCCCTAAAATCACAGCGCGCCTCGCCAAATGAACTCGCCGATCTGGATTGAAGTGCATCAGGTGGTTGCCATCAACGCGGAACAAGTTTCCAAGACTGGGGAGGTGCACTTTCTGCGAGACTTTGGGCTTTTAGAAGCTGCGGTGATGTCGCCTCGGGACCATTGGCACTATGAGGGGCCAGATCTTGTGCAGGCCTTCGGCAACCTTTTGTTCGCAATCGCGAAGGCCCACGCGTTCGAACAAGGTAACAAGCGAACAGCATTTCACGCCGCCGCCGAATTCCTAGCTCGAAACGGCGCAACCCTTATTTTGCCCGATACCGATTATTGGGCGGAGAAAATAGAGGAACTGATTACCCATAGCTCCCTCTCAAACGATTTTGTTAATGTCATGAGGGTTTACACCATTCTGCCGTGATCGATCGGAATTGATCGTCTCGCTACTGATGGCTCAAGTGGCCTTCAAAGCCCCTTCAACGATTCTTGTAAAATTCCGGAACTTGGTGTCAAAATTCCGGAATTCCGCGTCCGGCTACAGTCGATCAAGATGGCGCTGAACCAAAGGCTAACCCCCTCATCAAATCCCTTAAAACAAGAAAAAATGGTGGGCCCGGAG
Organism: Rhizobium sp. C104; assembly: GCF_022354505.1. Taxonomy (NCBI): domain Bacteria; kingdom Pseudomonadati; phylum Pseudomonadota; class Alphaproteobacteria; order Hyphomicrobiales; family Rhizobiaceae; genus Rhizobium; species Rhizobium sp. C104. Next base: position 510,506 of record NZ_CP092348.1, read on the forward strand.
GGACTCGAACCCCCAACCAAGCGGTTATGAGCCGCCGGCTCTAACCATTGAGCTACAGGCCCTTGACGCCGGTGGTGGCGCCTTGGCGCCGGAGGCCGGCGCCAGGATACCGGGGCAATGGTTCCCGCAGCATCGGTTCGCTCTAACGCAAATTGCAGGGAGCCACAAGCGCAGAGCGCAAGCATCTGTGGACGATGCATATTTCATCGGCGCCGGTACTGGAACCTTCTCGCGCCGGCGACAATTACAGAGATTGGATTCGATGAAGGAGGGCGATCGCAGATGGTGGCGTTGAACAGTGCCGTGGTGCTTATCGTCGAGGATGAGCCGCTGATCCGGTTCAATGTTCTCGATGTGCTTGAAGAGGTCGGCCATGTGGCGCTGGAGGCGGCGAATGCCGACGAGGCGATGGTGGTGCTGAAGGGCAGGCAGGATGTCGATATCCTGTTCACCGATGTCAATATGGCGGGTACCATGGATGGCATCCAGCTTGCCAAGCGGGTGAGGGCGATGCGGCCGAACATCGGCATCATCATCACCTCGGGCATGGTGCGGCTCGACCCCATGGCGCTGCCCGCCAACACCGCCTTCCTGCCGAAGCCCTATATGCACGACGCGTTGATCTCGACGATCGATTCCCTGATGACGTGACGGCAATTCGCTGATGACATGACGGGGCGCACAGCCGCAAAACGGGGACAGGTTTTGCGGCTGCGCGCGAGGCGCCGGGAGACATGCTCGTCTTCAGGCGTGCGGAGGGGGTCGCGCCCTCAGCTGAAGCTGCTCTTCAGCGCCTCGTTCTCGTGGTGAGCCTTCTTCTCGTAGATGGTGAACAGCGCCATCGAGAGGAGATAGGAGAGGAAGGGATCCCCGATCTGCGTGGCGATATCGCGGGAGGCGAGCACGTGGCGCTCCAGGGCGCCGATATCTTTCTGTATTGCGGTTTCAGCGAGGCGGTTCATGCTGCCATCTCCAGGAATTGCGTCACGACCGAGCGGGCCGGAACATGTCTGACATAAAGGGGTAGGGTCAGGCCGAGGGCGGTGCGCATCTTGCGCAGCACGCGGTCCGACACTTCGAAGGCGCCGCAGCAGACGGGGTACTTGCCGTAGCCGTCTGCGCGGCCGAGTTCTTCCACTTCTGCGCCAGCGCGCTTGTAGACGCGCTTGAGATAGGGCTCGTAGTTGGAAATCATCGTATGGATGCCGTGATCGAGCGCGCATTCGCAAAGCGCAAGCAGCATCATCGAAAAGGCGCGGCCGGCGTCGATCTGAGGGAAATCCCTGGCGATCGCCTCTTCGTCGATGCACATGCGCGTGCCCTCCCAGATGCCCGGCGCGATGAGATCGGCGGCATCGGGAAACGTCTCGCGGAAGACATCGTAGAGAAGGGTCGGGCCGGTCGTCGGCATCAGGCGCATGCCGCCGTAAAGACGCGTGCGGCTGTCGTTGCACCAGACGAGATAGGCAGGAGCCAGCGCATCGTAGCTGTCGCGTTCGTAAGGGCCGACGACAGGAACGTCCCAGCCGAGCGTATCGGCGAACACCTTCTTGCGCAGGCGAAACATCTGGTCGAGTACGGCAGCGTATTTCTGATACTCATGTGCCTGAATGATAACGAACATTTTGCCCTCCAGCGTTTACAAGTTCGTGGAGAGCAGAATGGTTCAGGCCGGCCGGTTCGGAAATTCCCTCAGATGGGCCCCCTCAGATGAGGGGATTAGCCCAAAAGCATGAGGGCTGACGTCACGACATGCGCCGAGCAAAGACTATGGATTGATGATGCGCAATTGCACGGCCCGCGAGGCGGCGGCCGAGATGGTGGCGCAGCCGAGCTTGAAGCGGGCGGTCTTCAGATAATCGCGTGTGGTGTGCTCGGAAATGCCGAGGATGACCGAGATGTCCTTGTAATCCTTGCCGAGTGCTGTCCAGTGCAGGCACTCGATCTCGCGTGGCGACAGTGCCGGCACAGGGTCGTTCTCACCGTGCAGCTCGTAGACGGCCTTGCGATGGATCAGGTGGGCGATCTCGATCCATTCGTTGCGGCAGCGCCGGACAAGCTCCGTCCATTCCTCGACCGGGATTCGGGCGTTCACCGACAGCAGCGCGCGGCGCTGCGCCTTGTCGGCGACGGGAATGGAATAGCCGTTGCCGCCGATGCCGTGCTTCTGGGCGTCGACCAGCATGGCATAGGCCTCCGGCGTCGGCTCGACCTCGCTCCAGTCGAAAGGCAGCTGGCGCTCGAAGCCCTGTTTGACGATCGGATCCACCTTCACATAGCTGTTCAACAGGTAACGGGAGACCCAGGCATCCGGATAGGTGGTGCGCACGAAGGGCGAGTCGATCTTGCTGGCGATCGTCTGGGCGAGATGGTAGGTGACGAAATCGAGGCCATATTGCGCCTGGAGAATGCGGATGGCAGCATCCACATTGGCCGCCGCCTTGATCTGTTCGAAGGCGGACTCGAACTTATCGCTATAGCTATTCTCGATCATTTCCACTGCCCCAATTCCCTCAATCCTACCGTGAGGACCGTCATAAATACAAGGCATCCCCACATATGCGGGGAATGACAATCCCGGCTCCGCCTGCTAGCGCCTTTCCACGAGGAGACCTCATATGGACAGCAAGCGCCCCTTCGAGATTGCCGAATGCCAACAGGCCGCCAAAGGCCTGAAATCCAGCTGGCAGGACATGGCAGGCTCCGAAGCGCTGATCCGCGCGCTCGTTGCCGAACGCAACGGGGACACCCCGCTGGCGCTGTTCTGGACCGAGGTCCACAGGGCGCTTAGCGTGGAAAACAACGTTTTCTGACACGGCCCGCCCCGGCAGGGCTTTCAGGCTCTTCCCGATCTTACAGCACCGACCGGGCGCCGGGATCGGCCACGACGAGATGAAATCCGCGTCCTGCGAGCGACCACGTTTTCATTCTCATCCGTTTCCGATTTTGCGAAGAAAGTGTCGAGCGGCATTGTCGCGGGCGGTCAGAGGGAAAGCTCGTACTCCCTGGATTTGTGCCATTATGCTTGAAGAATGGTTTCCAATGGCGGCGCTGGTGTCTCGGGAAACGGCTAGACTGTGCCATTGTTGGCGCGCGCGAGCCGCAAACCCCAAGCGCCAACCTCTCTCCAACCTCATCCTTGTACGTTGCCGTTGCTGGCGCGACCAACCCTTGATCTGGCGCTCGCGGGCGATGGCGTCGATGATGCGGTCGTAGGTTTCGGTGAACACGAGTTCGACGGGAAGGCGCTTGGCGGTGTAGCCGTCATAGGTGCCGGCATTGTGCTCCCAGACACGCGCCTCGATCTCCTGCTTGGTCAGCCCGGTATAATAAGAGCCGTCGCTGCAACGGAGGATGTAGATTGTGACTTCCATGGCGAGAGGCGAGCATGGGGAGCGAGTGAGCAGCAATCGTGCGGCGCTGGAGTGGCCATCACCCGCCCTCGTGGTTCGAGACGGCCCTGCGTGCCTCCTCACCATGAGGGCTAGTTGTTGTGCCCTGAGGCTAGACCGTCGGCGGCAGGGCTCTGCGTTCTTGGGCGGGCAAGCCGCGCCCTCTCTCCGCCCGCATTGTTGTGCCCTGCTGCTAGGCTATCGGCGTAAGGCGCCGCAATCTCCGATGAGGTAAGCCGCAACCTCTCTCCGCCCTCATCCTGAGGTTCCCCGCAGGGGCCTCAGCAGCCAACATAAGATAGAGATCAGCCAACCTTGGTCGAAGGGTTGAGCCAATCCTGGAGCGGCAGTTCGGGCCGCGGCTGTTTCGGGCGAAATTTCACCAGCACCTCGCGGCCGTCGACAGAGGCTTGTGTGCGTTCCAGGGCATTGCGCTCGGCCACTGCCTGGCGCCAGTGTTCGTCACCGCGCCCTTCGGGGCGGCCCTGTTCTTCCCAGATCGCGTAAGCTCTTTTGCTAATCCATTCGTGGCGCTTGTCGCTCATCTATCTATTCCATTCGTGAAAGGTGTTATTCGGCAATTCTGTCCTGCGGAACCGGCCCGTCGTTACGAACCGGCAGGCGCCGCTTGGCAGCCATCAGCAGGTCGAGCTCGATCGAAGAGGGCCCAAAACGGGTGAAAAGACTTTCGGCCTGCTCGCCGCCAAGACCATATTTGGAAGCGAATTCATCAAGGCTATATGGGCGGCCGCGCAGGATTCTGCTTCGGCGCTCCGGTTCATGGATTTGCGTCATTGGTGATTACCCCAGACTGTTTTTCGAAGTGTGAGAACAAAACAAATTACAGCGGCAAAAGTTCCGTGAATTTGCAGGGTTTTTTCGCCCCGTCGTACCATTGCGGGGCGATTTGCAGCCGCTGGCATGGATTTTCAGGAAGGGGCGTGGCTGAGAAAATTTCCACTAAAACACGCAAGAAAATCAGCGCGTTATGGAATTCGCTTCCGCAAGGGCGCAGAATTGGGCTTTACCCCGGCGCGTTACTCTATAGAATCAATAGTGTTATTCGGTTCGCAGGGGCAGCAAAACCTGCCATTCCCCGCGTTGGCGCGACCGAGACCGGAGGACTTTGGCCTCAACCCATCAAGAGGAGACAGACATGATGAATGCCCTGCCGCCACTTCATGACGGCCACGCGCCGTTTACCCTCCAGCAGCTGTTTCGCGAAGCACTTTACGCCTTCGAGGAATGGGACAGCGAATTGACCGAACCGATCGTCACCTACGAAGGACGGGTCATCCCTATCGGCTTCGTATTCGAAGCCATGCGCGAATGCACCGACATCGTGCCGATGAACATCGTCGGCGCCGTCACCGAGCGGCTGACCAAGCCGTGGGAGGGCGAAGGCCCGCTCGACCAGATGACCTTTTCGACGGCGGCGCGTGTCATGCGCGTGCTGGTGCGCAAGCGCCTGCTTGCCAACGGCACGGTCGATCTCGTCGCCGTTTCGGCCCACGCGGCCGAAGATCAGAACCGCGACTGACAGGATGAGGATCGCGGCCATGGCTGCGATCCTTTTCCGCTTCCAGGCGGAACCTCGCCCATTGCCAGCCGTTTACTGGCATGCCCGCCGCCAGTGCGGGTGAGGAATAAGCACCATGCTGAAATCCATCGTTCATGAAATCATCGGCACGCCGCGGCGTGAACCGGAACTTCCGCAGTCGCTCGAGCAGTTTCGCGACAGGAAGCGGGTGCTGATCATCTTTGCCGATGCCCAGGACGACCGCGCCGTCATCCAGGACGAATGGCTGCGGAACGCGCATATGCGTCTCATCGAGGAAGACGTCGAAGTTTTCATCATCGCCGGCGGCGGCGCTTTCTCGCTGTTCGACGATGGCTCCGATCTCGATGCCGACGATGTCAGAGAGCGGCTGCAGGGCCCGCCATCCGGCGAGTTCGGGCTGATCCTGATCGGGCGCGACGGGACCGTCAAGCTGCGCTCGGATGAGCCGAGGACTGCGGAGGATATCTTCGCGGCCTTCGAAGATGCTGCCGAAGCAGACGCCTTGGTAGGGCTTCGGACTGCGCGGGACACGCGACGGCGTGGCGAAGCCGCGCGCCCGGCGTCTTCGCATGCCGACAGCCTGAAAGGCATTCCTAATGCGCGTCGCATCAAACTTGATTCATGCGACGCGCTCCAGCTCTTTGTTTCGATGCATGTCGTTATTCCGGAACCGCTGCACACTTCCGGGTGACATGCATTAAAGCTCGAAGGCTTCCTTGAGGCCGAGGCTCTTGCGTTCGCGCAGGTCGAGATCGGTCTCGATATGGGTGATGTGATGCAGCATCAGCTGGCAGGCGCGGTCGAGCTCGTTATTTTCGATCGCCGTGATGATCTCGCCATGTTCTGAATGGCCGCAGCTCGAGGCGGTCGACTGGCCGTAAAGGGCAATCACCAGCGACGAGCGGGCGACCAGTTCTTCCATGAAGCGTTGCATGATCGCATTGCCGGAGATCTCGGCCAGCCTCAGGTGAAAATCGCCTGACGCCTTGATCTCGGCGCGTCGCGCCGTCTGGCCGCGCTCGCTCATCAGGCGGCCTTCCTCCAGCAGAAGCTGTTTCAGCTGGCTGATGTCACCAGGCGTGATCCGCGCGGCTGCCTCTCGCAATATGCCGGGCTCGACCAGGCGGCGGGCGGCAAAGATCTGCCGGGCCTCGTCGGGCGAGGGATAGGCGACAAAGGCGCCGCGGTTCTTCTCGACGCTGACGAGACCTTCATAGGAGAGCGCCTGCAGTGCCGCGCGGGCAAGCGTGCGGCTGACGCTGAAGAGGTTGCCGACATCTTTTTCGGAGAGCTTGGTGCCGGGCGAAAGCCTGCGCTCGACGATTGCTTCGCGAATGGAATCACGGATCAGTTGTGCGCTGGTTTCGGCGGAGTCTTCGGCCTGCATGGCCTTGGCAGCGGATTTCATGAAAATCGATTTCCTGTGATCGGCAAACCATATCTGGCTTCCCGGCAAAAGTTAAACGGAATTTGTGCTCGAAGCGCCAGCAAATTGTATACGATCATCTGCATAAATTGAGGACGATAGCCTAAATCCTGTGCAGGCATCGTTTTGCTCATACTTTATCTCCCTCCGATCTACGGCAGAGAAAACCCATGATTCACAATGGGTTGAGAAGTCGTCGGCAAATTGGCACGGCAAGTGCATCGTCTTTTCCAAACAGGGGAAGGCATGATGTCGAAAGCGGCAGAGATCGATATAGTATCCGTTTCGAAGGTCTATGGGGCAACGACCGCGGTACAGGCGATCAGCCTGAAGATTCCGGCCGGCTCCTATTGCTGCTTCCTCGGCCCGTCCGGCTGCGGCAAGACTTCGACGCTGCGCATGATCGCCGGCCATGAGAGCATCTCGTCGGGCGATATCCGGCTCGGCAATACAGTCGTCACCGATTTCCCGCCGGCCCGGCGCGGCACGGCGATGATGTTCCAGTCCTATGCGCTGTTTCCGCATCTCGATCTCATCGACAATGTCGCCTTCAGCCTGAAGATGAAGGGCGTCGACAAGGCGGAGCGGCGGGCCAAGGCGCTCGACATGCTGAAGCTGATGCAGATGGAGCCCTATGCTAACAGGCGTCCGGCCCAGCTTTCCGGCGGCCAGCAGCAGCGCGTGGCGCTGGCGCGCGCACTGATCACCGACCCTGAGGCGCTGCTGCTCGACGAGCCGCTGTCGGCGCTCGATCCGTTCCTGAAGATCCGCATGCGCGCCGAACTGAAGAAGCTGCAGAAGTCGCTCGGCATCACCTTCGTGCACGTCACCCACAGCCAGGAAGAGGCGATGGCGCTCGCCGACATCATGGTCATCATGAATGATGGCCGGATCGAGCAGGCGGCTGCCCCGCGCGAGGTCTTCGAGAAGCCGGCAACCGCCTTCGTCGCCCGCTTCATGGGCGATCACAACGTGCTCAGCGGCCGGGTGACATCGAGCGAGGACGGCGTGCTCGTCATGACCGTGCCGGAGGGGCAGAGCTTTTCCGTGCGCGGGGCGGGCAGGGAGGTCGGCGAACCGGTCGATATCGGCATTCGCACCGACCGCGTGCGCTTGCAGGTGGCGAGCGAATGGACGCTCGGCTTCAACGGCGTCGTCTCCAACGTCGAATATCGCGGCTCCTCCGTGAAGATCACCGTGCTCGGCGCCGGCAGCGACGACTTCACGGTCATATCAGACGACAGCGACTATTTCGCCCGCCCGGTCGCCGTCGGCGAGACGGTCGCGCTCAGCTGGGAACTCGATGATGCCGTGCTGCTCGGCCGCGCTTCCGCATGACCAATCAAAAACCAAGACCTTCCACATCAAAAAAGGGGAACTGACATGACGACTGAAACGACATCGACCAAGGCCGCGAAGGGTCTTTCCCGCCGCACCCTGCTGAAGACGGGTGCCGCCGCCGTCGGCGCCATTGCCGGCTCCGGCGCTCTCACCGGCTTTCCCACCATCTGGGCTAAGACGAACATCACGCTTCGCCAGTTCGGCACCGGCGTTTCGAACATCAATGCCATCGCCGAGAAGTGCAAAGCCGATCTCGGCATCACTCTGGAGATGACGGCGACCGATTCCGACGCCGCCGCCCAGCGGGCCGTTACCCAGCCCGACAGCTACGACATTGCCGATATCGAATACTGGATCGCCAAGAAGGTGTTTCCGACGGGCGTGCTGCAGCCGATGGACGTCAAGAAGCTCAAATATTACGACAAGATCGTGCCGCTGTTCATCAACGGCAAATTGAAGGCAGACAGCGTCATCGCCCAGGGCACGGCGCCGCACACGGTCGGCTTCGTCGAGGCGCAGGGCTCCAAGAAGTTCGCCAAGGAGCCGACGCAGTGGATGACGATGGTTCCGACAATCTACAACGCCGATACGCTCGGCATCCGCCCGGATCTCGTCGGCCGCGACATCACCAGCTGGGCCGACATCATGGATCCGAAGTTCAAGGGCAAGACCTCGATCCTCAACATCCCGTCGATCGGCATCATGGATGCGGCGATGATCATGGAAGCCATGGGCAACATCAAATATGCCGACAAGGGCAACATGACCAAGGAAGAGATCGACAAGACGATCGAATTCCTGATCAAGGCCAAGGGCGACGGCCAGTTCCGCGCCTTCTGGAAGAGCTTCGACGAGTCGGTCAACCTGATGGCCTCGGGCGAGGTCGTTATCCAGTCGATGTGGTCTCCGGCTGTGGCCGCCGTCCGCTCCAAAGGCATCGCCTGCAAGTATCAGCCGCTCAAGGAAGGCTACCGCGCCTGGGGCGGCGGACTCGGCCTTGCCTCGCATCTGAAGGGCGCCGAGCTCGACGCGGCCTATGAATATATCAACTGGTACACATCAGGCTGGGTCGGCGGTTATCTCAACCGCCAGGGCTACTACTCCGCCTGCATGGACACCGCCAAGAACTTCATGTCGGCTGACGAATGGGGCTATTGGATCGAAGGCAAGCCGGCGCAGGGCGATATCCTGTCGCCCGAAGGCAAGGTCATGGAGAAGGCCGGTGCGGTGCGCGACGGCGGCGCCTTCGAAGCACGCATGGGGGCCGTCGCCTGCTGGAACTCGGTGATGGACGAAGACCGCTACATGGTCCGCCGCTGGAACGAGTTCATCGCTGCTTGATCGGCGAGGGGGCGGAGAAGCATTGTCTTTTGCTGATGCTCTAGACGTCGCTGCGCTCCGCCCCTCATCTGCCCTTCGGGCATCTTCTCCCCGCTGGGGAGAAGGGGGAGCTTGCCGCTCGGCAGGCAACAAAAGATCAAGGCTCGCGGCTGCCGAGACGGTGCCGCGATTCCTCTTCTCCCCAGCGGGGAGAAGGTGCCGGCAGGCGGATGAGGGGGCTGCACGCGCTCCCGTCCCACCTGATCTAGTGAGAACGGAGAACCGATCATGGCGACCATCGCAGCGGCAACGGAAGACAGCAAGCAGCCTATACGCCGCAAGTTGCGCCTCTCCCCCTCAGCCATCTCCTATCTCCAGGCGACGCCGCTGATCGCCATCCTCGGCTTCTTCTTCCTGCTGCCGATCGCCATGATCACCGTCGTCAGCTTCTGGGACTACGATTTCGCCGGCCTCTATCCCGACTTCCTCACCATGAACTACACCGACACGCTCGGTTCATGGGTAACCTGGAAGACCTATCTCAACACACTGAAATTCACGGCGATCGTCTGGGCGCTGACGCTTCTCATCGGTTTCTGGGTCGCCTATTTCCTCGCCTTCCACATCCGCAAGACCTCGACGCAGATGATCCTGTTTCTCGTCTGCACCGTGCCGTTCATGACCTCGAACATCATCCGCATGATCTCGTGGATCCCGGTGCTCGGGCGCAATGGCCTTGTCAATTCGTCGCTTATTAAGATGGGCATCATCCCGCAGCCGATCGAATGGCTGCTCTATTCCGATTTCGCCGTCGTGCTCGCCATGGTGCATCTCTATACGCTGTTCATGGTCACGCCGATCTTCAACACGCTGATGCGCATCGACCGGTCGCTGTTCGAGGCGGCGCGTGATGCCGGCGCCTCCGGCTGGCAGGTGCTGTGGAATGTCGTCATTCCGCTGGCAAAACCCGGCATGGCGATCGGCACGATCTTCGTCGTCACCCTCGTCATGGCCGATTTCTCGACGGTGCAGGTGATGTCCGGCGGCCAGAGCGCCTCGGTGGCGCTGATGATGAAGAACCAGATGTCGCTGCTGCAATATCCGGCGGCGGCCGCCAATGCCGTGGTGCTGCTGGCCGTGGTTTTGCTGATGGTCGCAGCCATCCTGCGCGTCGTCGACATCCGCAAGGAGCTTTGAGATGAACCACGAAAAACGCGGCCTCGAATTCTATCTGCTGGCGATCTTCTTCGCAGTCTTCGTGCTGTTCCTCTACGGTCCGCTCTCGGCGGTGCTGATCCTGTCCTTCCAGGGGCCGGACGGCGGGCTGACCTTCCCGATGAACGGCGTTTCCACCCATTGGTTCTTCAACCTGTTCGAAAAACAGGCGGTCGGCGATTTCGGCGCCTCGTTCCGGCGCTCCTTCAGCCTCGGGCTGATGGTCATGGCCGTGACCGTCACCGTGTCGCTGCTCGCCGGCCTCGCCTTCCGCCGCCGTTTCCGCGGTTCGACCGTGCTGTTCTATGCCACTGTCGCCAGCCTTGTCGTGCCGTCGATCATCGTTTCGCTCGGCATTGGCGTCGTCTTCCAGGAGGGCGGGCTGAAGCCCGCCTGGTATTCCTCGGCCTTCGGCGCGCATCTCACCTGGACGCTGCCCTTCGGCGTGCTGATCATGTTTGCCGTCTTCAACCGCTTCTCGCCGGCCTATGAAGAGGCGGCGCGCGACCTCGGCGCGTCCGCATGGCAGACCTTCCGCCATGTCGTGCTGCCGATGATCGCGCCGAGCCTGATCGGCGTCGGCCTGTTCGGCTTTACGCTATCTTATGACGAATTCGCCCGCACGTTGATGACGTCAGGCACTTACAATACGCTGCCGCTCGAAATCTACGGCATGACCACCAATGTCACGACGCCGGTGCTCTATGCGCTCGGCACGGTGACGACGCTGTTTTCCTTCACCATCATTCTCATCGCCCTCGGCATCATGACGATGCTCAGCCGGCGGCAGGCAAAGATCAACTGACATGCGCATCCTCATCGTCAATCCGAACACCACGGCCTCCATGACCGAGAAGGCGGCCACCGCTGCGCGGGCGGTGGCTGCTTCAGGCACGGAAATCATCGCCGCCACTTCGCAGATGGGGCCTGTCTCCATCGAGGGCCATTATGACGGGGCGCTGGCGATCCCCGGCCTGCTTTCCGAACTGAAGGAACGATGGGCGGCGGGTTACGACGCGGCCGTCATCGCCTGCTTTGACGATACTGGGCTCGACGCGGCGCGGAGTTTCGCCGATGTGCCGATCCTCGGGCTCTGCGAATCCGCCGTCGCGACAGCGGGTTTCCTAGCGCAACGCTTCACCGTGGTGACGACGCTGGAGCGGTCACGGGTGCTGATCGACAATCTGGTGCGCCGCTACGGCATGGGCGAGCGCGCCAAGGTGCGCGCCTCCGATATCCCGGTGCTCGAGCTTGAAGATCCGGCCTCGGGCGCAATCGGCAAGCTCAGGGCCGAGATCGAACGGGCGCTTGCCGAAGACGGCGCCGAGGCGATCGTGCTGGGCTGCGCCGGCATGACGGATCTGGCGAGGGAATTGCAGGATATCTACGGCGTGCCCGTCATCGATGGTGTCTCGGCCGCCGTCAAGCAGGCAGAGGCGCTGGTTTCGCTCGGCCTTTCCACCAGCAAGCGCGGCTCCTACGCCTCGCCGCTGCCGAAACCCTTCACCGGAGCGATGGGCGTCTTTGCGCCGGCCGGGAAGCTCGGCTGAGCCATGGCCATCTCCTTCGACTTCAAAGAGCTCAGTGAGCGCGAGCGTTACAAGCTGATGATCGGCACGATCATTCCACGGCCGATTGCGCTGGTGACGACGGTCGACGAACACGGGCGGATCAACGCAGCCCCTTTCAGCTTCTTCAACTGCCTTTCGGCCGATCCGCCGATCCTCGCGATCGGGGTCGAAAACAATGCCGACATGTCGTTCAAGGACACCGGCCACAATATTCGCATGACCGAGGTCTTCACGGTCAACATCGTCTCTTTCGCCATCGCCGAGGCGATGCATGTCTGCGGCGCTCGCTATCCCCGCGGCGTCGACGAGTTGAAGGAGGCTGGGTTGACGGCGATGCCGGGCGCGAAGGTGGCCTCGCCCTGGATCGCCGAGGCGCCGGCAGCCTTCGAATGCCGGCGGCATGTGACGCTGGAGCTCGGGCGCTCGCGGCAGATCGTCATGGGCGAGATCGTCTATGCGCATTATCAGGACGGCGTCGTGGATCCGGAACGGCTGCATGTCGATCCGGCCGCCGTCGATGCCATTGCGCGGCTCGGCGGCGATACCTGCGCCACCATCCGCGACCGCTTCGAGATGCTGACGCCGAAACTCTGAGCCCGGGGTACCTCCAAGTTTTTGCTTTACTTTTTTGCTCCCCGCAAGAATGGTCGCAGCGGATCATCACGGCAGAGGAGTGCTTAGCCATGACAGTCGAACAGGATCTCAGCCGGATCGCGGAACAGGAGAAGGCGCTGAGCTTCGACGCTTTCGATCTGACGACGGCATGGCAACTCGGCAAGCTCCTGCAGGAACTTGCCACCGAGCGCGGCCTCGGCATCGCGATCGATGTGACCCTGCATTCGATGCCGGTCTTCTATGCCGCACTGCCTGGCGTGACGCCCGACAACGTCAACTGGGTCAGACGCAAGCGCAACATGGTGCTGCGCTATTTCCGCAGCAGCTATGCCTCCGGCCTGAAGCTCGGCAAGGACGGCAAGACGGTCGAGGATAACGGGCTTTCCGGCGCCGATTATGCGCCGCATGGCGGCAGTTTCCCGATCAACGTCAAGGGCACCGGCTGCATCGGCGCGGTCACCGTCTCCGGCCTGCCCCAGCGCGACGACCACAATCTCGCGGTCGAGGCCCTGGCGCTGATGCTGGCAAAGGATCTGGACACGCTGCGGCTCGACCCGCTGCTCTGAGCCGGCCATTTGCTGGATAGGCGGGCGCCGGTTCAGTGAACCTCAGAGCCTGCCGCCGGCCTCAGTAATGCTCTTCGTCAGGCTGCCGGTTGCCGGGAAGAGCGGGATGAGGCAGGCCTGCAGGGCGTGGTAGATATCGCCCTTGCCGGGGAAGAGCGAATGGGCGGGAACGAGATCCTCCGTCAGCTCCTCATGCCAGCCGCCGTTCCGATGGTCGATGAAGGCGCGTTCGATCACATTCCAGATTTTGCGGTAGCATTCCTCGTGATAGTCGCTCGGCAGGTGCTCGTTGAGGAAATGGGCGGCGGCCGCACCCTCGCAGGCCGGCCACCAGAGCTTATTGCGCTTGGCGGGCTTGTCGTTCCAGTCGAGCGTATAGAAGAAGCCGCCCTTGTCGCTGTCCCAGCCGAGCGCCATGGATTGCTCGAAGAGGGCTTTGGCCGCATCCGGCATCCACTCGATGCGTTTGCCGCCGAGGGCCCAAAGCTGCAGGATGAGGCGGGTCCATTCCAGCCAATGGCCGGGCGTCGTGCCGGCCGGGCGGAACATTTCGTTCGGATGATAGTATTGCTTGTCGAGCTTCCATTCGGCGTCGAAGTGCTCGGCGACGCGCCAGTCGACCGAACCGGCCGCGCGCCGGATGACGAGGTCGGCGATGCTTTCGGCCTTGGTCAGGTAATCCCGGTCGCCTGATGCTTCGAAGGCGGCCATCAGCGCTTCGGTCAGGTGCATGTTGGAGTTCTGGCCGCGGTAGGCGCCGCCGTCGAGCGGCTGCCAGTCGGCGGTGAATTCCTCGGCGATAGCGCCGTGGCGCGGCTCCCAGAACTTGGTGTTCAGGACCTCGGTAATATCGGCAAGCATGCCGTCGGCCAGCGGATGGCCGATCGTCTTGGCCGATGAGGCGGCGAGCAGCACGAAAGCATGGCCATAACCCTGCTTGTTGGAATCGACCGGACCACTGTTGTCGAGCGACCAGAAATAGCCGCCATTCCTCAGGTCGCGGTGATGGTTCCAGAGATAGTCCATGCCGTGGTCGACGACGTCGGCAGCACCCGGACGGCCGAGCAGGGCGCCGATGGCAAAACAATGCACGGCGCGCGCGGCGATATGGATGCTGCGCACTTGGCCCTCGGCATCGAGCGGCGTGCCGTTATCGTCGAGATCGTAGAAGCCGCCCTTTGGGTTGACCGAATTGTGCTGGAAGAAATCGAAGAGGCCGTTTGCCTGGGCAAGCAGCCAGTCGCGGTGATAGGCGCGGCTCGTCCAGTTGCCAAGCGCGGCGTTGCCGGTTGCGGGTGCCATGATACTCCTCCGATTTGGTGGGCAATGCGTGTCAATTGCCTATATAGAGGCCGTTCAAGCCTGTCATCCGCTGAGACTTGCAAAGCACGAAATCGATAGGCATATATTGACATAAAGATATCTTTATGTGATTTGAACTGTCTGGTCTTACGACGTCAAGGAGCCCTCCCGTGTTCGATACTCTTTTTGGTCCGGAAACGGGCAAACGTGACGGCAACGAAATTTTCGCAGCGCTGCGCAAAGCCGCGAGCGAGCGCATCCTCGTCCTCGACGGCGCCATGGGCACGCAGATCCAGGGGCTGGGCTATGACGAAGACCAGTTCCGCGGCACCCGCTTTATCGGCTGCGCCTGCCACCAGAAGGGCAATAACGACCTTCTGATCCTGACCCAGCCGGATGCGATCGAAGAGATCCATTATAAATACGCCAAGGCCGGCGCCGATATTCTCGAGACCAACACCTTCTCCTCGACCCGCATCGCCCAGGCCGATTACGAGATGGAAGGGGCGGTCTACGACCTCAACAAGGAGGGTGCGGAAATCGTCCGCCGCGCGGCACAGCGTGCCGAGCGCGAGGACGGCCGCCGCCGTTTCGTCGCTGGCGCCATCGGCCCGACCAACCGCACCGCCTCGATTTCGCCCGACGTCGACAATCCCGGTTTCCGCGCCGTTACCTTCGACGATCTGCGCTCCGCCTATGGCGAGCAGATCGACGGCCTGATCGACGGCGGCGCCGACATCATCCTGATCGAGACGATCTTCGACACGCTGAACGCCAAGGCGGCGATCTTCGCCTGCGAGGAGCGCTTCGAGGCCAAGGGCGTGCGCCTGCCCGTTATGATCTCCGGCACGATCACCGACCTTTCCGGCCGCACGCTTTCCGGCCAGACGCCGTCGGCCTTCTGGAATTCGGTGCGCCACGCCAATCCCTTCACCATCGGGCTCAATTGCGCCCTCGGCGCCAATGCGATGCGCCCGCATCTGCAGGAGCTTTCGGGTGTCGCCGATACTTTCATCTGCGCCTATCCGAATGCCGGCCTGCCGAACGAATTCGGCCAGTACGACGAAACGCCGGAGCTGATGGCGGCGCAGATCGACAGCTTTGCCCGCGAAGGCCTGGTCAACATCGTCGGCGGCTGCTGCGGCTCGACGCCCGAGCATATCCGGGCGATCGCCGAGACCGTCGCCAAGTACAAGCCGCGGCCGCTTCCCGAGCATCGCCCTTTCATGTCGCTGTCGGGCCTCGAACCCTTCGAGCTGACCAAGGACATCCCCTTCGTCAATGTCGGCGAGCGCACCAACGTCACCGGCTCGGCGAAGTTCCGCAAGCTGATCACCAATGCCGACTACACGGCAGCGCTCGACGTCGCACGCGACCAGGTCGAGAACGGCGCGCAGGTGATCGACATCAACATGGATGAGGGCCTGATCGATTCCGAAAAGGCGATGGTCGAGTTCCTCAACCTGATCGCCGCCGAGCCCGATATCGCCCGTGTGCCCGTGATGATCGACAGTTCGAAATTCTCGATCATCGAATCCGGCCTGAAGCGCGTCCAGGGCAAGCCGATCGTCAACTCGATCTCGCTGAAGGAAGGCGAGGAGAATTTTCTCGCCCAGGCGCGGCTGTTGCACAATTACGGTGCCGCCGTCGTCGTCATGGCCTTCGACGAGACGGGGCAGGCCGACAGCTATGAGCGCAAGGTGGAAATCTGCACCCGCGCTTACAAGCTTCTGACAGAGAAGATCGGCTTCCCGCCCGAGGATATCATCTTCGACCCGAACATTTTCGCGGTCGCGACCGGCATCGAAGAACACAATAATTACGGCGTCGATTTCATCGAGGCGACCCGAACGATCCGCGAGCGCATGCCGCTCGTCCATATCTCCGGCGGCGTCTCCAACCTGTCCTTCTCGTTCCGCGGCAACGAGCCGGTGCGCGAGGCGATGCACGCCGTGTTTCTCTACCACGCCATCCAGGCGGGTATGGACATGGGCATCGTCAATGCCGGCCAGCTCGCCGTCTACGACAATATCGATCCGGAGACTGCGCGAGGCCTGCGAAGACGTGGTGCTGAACCGCCGCCCCGACGGCACCGAGCGGCTGCTCGAAGTCGCCGAGCGTTTCCGCGGCGCCGGCGCCAGGGAAGGCCGGGTCCAGGATCTTTCCTGGCGCGAATGGAGCGTTGAGAAGCGTCTCGAACATGCGCTGGTCAACGGCATCACCGAATATATCGAAGCCGATACCGAGGAGGCGCGCCAGCAGGCGGCCCGGCCGCTGCACGTCATCGAAGGGCCGCTGATGGCCGGCATGAACGTCGTCGGCGATCTGTTTGGCTCGGGCAAGATGTTCCTGCCGCAGGTGGTCAAGTCGGCGCGTGTCATGAAGCAGGCGGTCGCCGTGCTGCTGCCCTACATGGAAGAGGAAAAGCGCCTGAACGGCGGCGAAGAACGTCGCTCGGCCGGCAAGATCCTGATGGCGACGGTCAAGGGCGACGTGCACGATATCGGCAAGAACATCGTCGGCGTCGTGCTGGCCTGCAACAATTACGAGATCGTCGACCTCGGCGTCATGGTGCCGGCGACAAAGATCCTCGAGACGGCAATTGCCGAAAAGGTCGACGTCATCGGCCTCTCCGGCCTGATCACGCCGTCGCTCGACGAGATGGTGCATGTCGCGGCCGAGATGGAGCGGCAGGGTTTTGAGATCCCGCTTTTGATCGGTGGGGCGACGACCAGCCGTGTGCATACGGCGGTGAAGATCCATCCCGGCTACAACAAGGGGCAGGCGATCTACGTCACCGATGCGAGCCGTGCCGTCGGCGTCGTCTCGGCGCTGCTGTCGCCGGAGACGCGCCAGGGCTATGTCGACGATACAAGGGCCGAATATGCCAAGGTGGCGGCCGCCCATGCGCGCAGCGAGGCAGAGAAAGTGCGCCTGCCATTGCCGCGGGCCCGCGACAATGCGCATAAGGTCGACTGGTCCGGCTACCAGCCGACGAAGCCGCAATTCTTCGGCACGCGGGTATTCGAGGATTACGATCTGGCCGAGCTTGCGCGGTATATTGACTGGACGCCGTTCTTCCAGACCTGGGAACTGCGCGGCCGTTACCCCGCCATTCTCGAGGACGAGAAGCAGGGCGAAGCGGCGCGTGCGCTCTGGGCTGATGCGCAGTCGATGCTCAAGAAGATCATCGACGAAAAGTGGTTCCGCCCGCGCGCCGTCATCGGCTTCTGGCCGGCTGGCGCCGTCGGCGACGACATTCGGCTGTTCACCGATGAAAGCCGCAGCAAGGAGCTTGCCACCTTCTACACCTTGCGCCAGCAGCTTTCGAAGCGCGATGGGCGGGCGAACGTGGCGCTCTCCGATTTCGTGGCACCTGTCACAAGCGGCGTGCAGGATTATGTCGGCGGCTTCGTGGTGACGGCGGGCATCGAGGAAATCGCCATCGCCGAGCGCTTCGAGCGTGCGAACGACGACTATTCCTCGATCCTCGTCAAGGCGCTGGCCGACCGCTTCGCCGAGGCCTTTGCCGAGCGCATGCACGAGCAGGTGCGGCGCGAATATTGGGGCTATGCAAAAGACGAGACGCTCAGCAATGAGGATCTGATCACCGAAGCCTATGCCGGCATCCGGCCTGCGCCGGGTTATCCCGCCCAGCCCGACCACACCGAAAAGGCAACGCTCTTCAGGCTGCTCGACGCGGAAAAGGCTGCCGGTGTTAAGCTGACGGAGAGTTATGCGATGTGGCCGGGCTCATCGGTCTCGGGTCTCTATATCGGCCACCCCGACTCCTATTACTTCGGCGTCGCCAAGGTGGAGCGCGATCAGGTGGAAGACTATGCCAAGCGCAAGGGCATGGAGGTTTCCGAAGTCGAACGCTGGCTCGGGCCGGTGCTAAACTACGTGCCGCGCAAGACCAGCGAGGAGATCGAAGACGCCGCCTGATTTGCTGAGTCTTCGCAGCCGCTTGAGGCGGCGCGCTCAGGAACTGATTCAATGAATGAAAGCCGGGAAGTGATTCACTTTCCGGCTCTATGATTTTGATATGGTTCAATAATGATCCGCGTTCTAGCTTTTCGAATTCGATAGCCGAATTGATGTTGTAATGGCATTCTCTGCCAAGCAGCGAATGGGGCCGCGATGCAAGTTACTATCCATGCCGCGAAGGCCAATCTATCGAAATTGATCGACGCCGCGCTTTCCGGTGAAGAAGTGGTGATCGCTAGGGGACGCAAGCCTGTCGTGAAGATCATGCCGATTGTGCAATCTTCCTTCAAGATCGGCCTGCTCAAGGGGCTGGTTGCTGGAAATGGGCCTGACTTTTTCGCGCCCATGGATGAGGGCGACCTTGCGGCCTGGGAAGGGGGCGAGTGAATTCCCTTCTACTCGATACCCATGCCTGGGCATGGGCGCTGACTGGCGATAAACGGCTGTCGCCGCCACTGCCATGCTGAATGGGATACCGATCACTTCCGCCGATGCGATCTTCGATCAACTCGCCGGAAATGAGCGCTGGATTACTCGCTTCTGGTAGGCTCAGGTAACCCCGATCGTCGAGCTCGGCGACGAAATCATAGGCGTCGCCGCGATAGAGCGAGCGGGTGAATTCCACGGCGCGGCCGGAGCCGAGATAGGAGATGCGCTCGATCGACAGGCCGGCGGCACCGACGGAGACACCGAGAATCTGGGCGTCGGCTTCCTTCATGTTGGTCGCCGAGATGCGCTGCACGGCCCGCACCGGGCGGACCTGGAGTCGTTCGAGTTCGGCATAGAGCGAATTGGTGACGGCGGCGGGATCGGGGAGAAACTCGCCGGAGACGCTGGCATTTTCGATTGCCAGCGGCTGGTCGTCGGCGATGCGCAGGCGGGAGAGGCGCGAAACCTTCACGTCGGTGCCGAGGCCGAGAATCATCATCTCGTCGGGCGAGGGGGTGTGGATGCCCTTGTGCAGCCATTCGGAACGGGAGGACATGCCGCGGCGCGCCATGTCCTCGGTGAAGGAGGTAAGCTGCGACAGGCGCTGCTCGACCCTTGAGACGGGTTTGGCGACGAAGGTGCCGGAACCATGGCGGCGCACCAGCAGACCGTCGGCGACGAGTTCGTCGATCGCCTTGCGCACGGTGACGCGGCTGACGGCGGCGAATTCCGCGATGTCGCGTTCCGGCGGCAGCGCATCGCCGTGACCGAGCGTACCGGTGCGCACGGCCTCTTCCAGCGTACGGCGCAGCTTGACGTAGAGCGGGCCGGTGCCGGCCGCCTGCAGACGCTCCAGGGACAGGAGGGTGGCCAGGTCGTCGGTCATGCCGCACCTCTCTGTTCGTCGTGCAGGAGCTTGACGGCAAGTTCGACCGCACCCTGCAGGGCATCGCCCTTCGGCCTGGCAAGCCGTGCCTTGTAGCGTTCGGAAAGCCACGGCTCATAGGCTCCTGCAAGGCCGCCGAGCAGGCAGATCGACGGGCATTCAGGCCAGAGCAGCGCTTCGAGGCTTTCGCCGATTGCCGTTGCCGCGTCCGTGATGATGCCGACCGCGACGGCATCGCCCTTAGCCGCATGTTCGAAGACCACAGGTGCATAGCGGGCAAAATCCATCGGTCTTGCCGAATGCGCGAACTCGACGATGCGCTCAGGATCGCTGCCGTATTCGGCCATGATCGCTTCGGTCATGGGAGACGACGGGCGCACGCCGTCATGGGCGAGCAGCGATCGCTCCATCAGGTCGCGGCCGAGGCGGGCGCCGCTTGCCTGGTCGCCGACGATGAAGCCCCAACCGCCGATGCCGTTCAGCCGGCCGTTCCTGCGGGCATTATAGACCGAGCCGGTGCCGAAGGCCCCGACGATGCCGTCGCCATCGCCGAGCGCGCCCTGTAGGGCAATTAGCGCATCGGTGACGACGCGGCCTTCGGCAAAGGGCAGGGCCTTTTTTATTCGCTGCCCGTAATCCGTGACATTGGCGCCGGCGACGCCGACGACTGATGCAACAGAGGCGATGGTTTCAGCCGCAAGTCCTGCATCTATCAGCGCCTGCCGGGCGGATTCGACAATGTTGAGAAGAGAATTTTCCAAATCGGACAGGATATTGGCCGGGCCTGCTTTGCCGCGGCCGATGACATTGCCGTGTCTGTCCGCGACCGCGGCTCGGCAGCTCGTTCCACCGCCGTCTATGCCGATTGCAAGCTCCGTCATCGGGCCTCCGAATACGCCGTTCCCTATGTTTTTTATTACAATACCAAAAAAATACCATTTACCAAGTGGGAATGATAGAGAAAATTCGTCTTTTTATCATGTTGATTTTATTTGATAAAATTTTTTAATGAATTTTTTGGGGCAGAAAAGTTAAATTCGGCTGGACAATTGGTATTTTTTTGGACTTAATTCGGCAAAAGGGAACAGCACATCGAAGCCCGCGAAAACCGGCGGCAAAGCCAAGCCGGAACCGCTTCGAGGATGATCGAGAGAACGACCCACCGCTTGTCAGACTGGTGGCGAAGTTCGGTATCCATCGGCTTTTCCCGATCAATTTTGCCGCGCCCGATGCAGGTCACGGGGCAGCGCGCAGTCCGGCCGCAAGCGATCCGCCTTTGCGTCCGTCGAGCTTTCGGGGCCGGCAGGTGCTGGCGGCCCTCCAAGAGGCGTTGGGTGTTTCCTCAAGCACACCAATTGCTTGTTTCAGATCGAAAACAGCGCCTTGCGGCGCTCAAAACACAGGAGAGGGAAATGAAAAACACTGCTCTGAAAAGCTTTCTGCTTGCCTCCAGCCTGCTGACTTCGGCAGGTCTCGTCCATGCCGCCGACGTCACGCTGACAGTCGAAAGCTGGCGTAACGACGACCTGCAGATCTGGCAGGAGAAGATCATTCCGGCCTTCGAAGCGAAGAACCCGGGCATCAAGATCGTCTTCTCGCCGACCGCGCCGACCGAATACAATGCCTCGCTGAACGCCAAGCTCGATGCCGGCTCCGCAGGGGACATCATCACCTGCCGCCCGTTCGACGCTTCGCTGGAACTCTTCAACAAGAAGCAGCTCGTCGACATTACCAGCCTGCCGGGCATGGAGAACTTCTCAGCCGTCGCCAAGGCGGCTTGGACCACCGACGACGGCAAGTCGACCTTCTGCGTGCCGATGGCTTCGGTCATCCACGGCTTCATCTACAACAAAGATGCCTTCGACAAGCTCGGCATCTCCGTGCCGAAGACGCAGGACGAGTTCTATGCAGCCCTCGACAAGATCAAGGCCGACGGTACCTACATCCCGCTCGCCATGGGCACGAAGGATCTCTGGGAAGCCGCGACTATGGGCTACCAGAACATCGGCCCGAACTACTGGAAGGGTGAAGAGGGCCGCGAAGCGCTTATCGCCGGCAAGCAGAAGCTGACGGACGCCGACTGGGTCAAGCCCTACGAAGAGCTTGCCAAGTGGAAGCCCTATCTCGGGGACGGCTTCGAAGCCCAGACCTACTCGGACAGCCAGAACCTCTTCACGCTTGGCCGCGCCGCGATCTATCCGGCCGGTTCCTGGGAAATCGCGCTGTTCAACACGCAGGCCCAGTTCAAGATGGGCGCGTTCCCGCCGCCGGTTCCGAAGGCCGGTGACACCGGCTACATCTCCGACCATCCCGATATCGGCGTTGCCCTAAACGCGAAGAGCACGCATGCCGAGGAAGCCAAGAAATTCCTCAGCTGGGTCGCATCGCCCGAGTTCGCCGATATCTACGCCAACGCGCTGCCGGGCTTCTTCAGCCTGAACTCCAACCCGGTCAAGATGTCCGATCCACTCGCTCAGGAATTCGTGTCCTGGCGCGGTCCGTACAAGTCGACCGTGCGCTCGACCTACCAGATCCTGTCACGCGGCACGCCGAACCTTGAAAACGAGACCTGGGTCGAGTCCGCCAACGTGATCAACGGCACCGATACGCCGAAGGTCGCTGCCGAAAAGCTCCAGAAGGGCCTCGACAGCTGGTACAAGCCGGCCAAGTGACGTGGCGGGGGGCCGCGTTTGCGGCCCCTCATCCGGCCTGCCGGCCACCTTCTCCCCGCGCGCGGGGAGAAGCAGAACTCGCAGCGACCTCTCAGCCCGATTTCGCATCCCAGCAGGGTATTGCCTCTCTCCCCGTCGGCAGAGAGTTCGGGTGAGGCGCAACATCTTCCATCTGCGCCCGCAGGATTGCGGCCAGTCGACGAGAACAGGCAAACGCCATGAGCCAAACCGACAACGCGATCGATATCGTCCCGATCAAGCGCCCGGTGCGCTGGCACATCTTCGTCTTCATGCTGCCCGCGGTGATCGTCTATTCCGCCGTCATGGTGCTGCCGCTCATCGAAACGCTTAGGCTTTCGCTCTACAATATCGTCGACGGTCAGCCGGCCTTCGTCGGACTTGCGAATTTCAGGGTGTTGTTCGGCGATCCGCGCTGGGCGCATGACTTCTGGAACGCGCTGGTCAACAACCTGATCTTCTTCGCTATCCACATGTGCGTGCAGAACCCGATCGGCGTGGCGCTTGCCGCCCTGCTTTCGGTGCCGAAGCTGCGCGGTGTCGCCTTTTACCGCACGGCGATCTTCCTGCCGACGCTGCTCTCTTTCGTCATCGTCGGTTTCATCTGGAAGCTGATCCTGTCGCCGATCTGGGGCGTGGCGCCCTGGATGCTCGATCTCATCGGCTTGAAATTCCTGTTTGCGCCCTGGCTCGGCAAGCCCGGCTCGGCGCTGATCGCAGTGTCGCTGATCTCCAACTGGCAGTATATCGGCATTCCGATGATGCTGATTTATGCCGCGTTGCTCAGCATCCCCGAAGAGGTGATCGAGGCGGCCGAATGCGACGGCATCACTGGCTGGGCGCAATTCTGGAAGATCAAGCTGCCGCTGATCCTGCCGGCAATCGGCATCATCTCGATCCTGACCTTCGTCGGCAATTTCAATGCCTTCGACCTGATCTACACGGTGCAAGGGGCGCTCGCCGGACCTGATATGTCGACCGATATTCTCGGTACGCTGCTCTACCGCACCTTCTTCGGTTTCCAGCTTCAGCTCGGCGACCGCTCGATGGGCGCGACGATCGCCACGGTGATGTTCCTCATCATCCTCGCCGGCGTCTCGCTCTATCTCTTCGTCATCCAGCGGCGCATGCGTCGCTACCAGTTCTGAGGAGCGCGCATGTCCAAGGCACGCACATCTCCGATCCGCACCGGCCTCGTGCATCTGGCGCTTGGCGCCTATACACTGGTCGCGCTGTTTCCGGTTTTCCTGACGGTGGTCAACTCGTTCAAGGATCGCGCCTCGATCTTCCGCGAGCCGCTGATGGTGCCGACGCCGTCGACATTCAGTCTGGTCGGTTATCAGACGGTGCTCGGTCAGGGCGATTTCGCCACCTATTTCCAGAACAGCTTCGTCGTGACGATCGTCTCGATCCTGCTGGTACTGCTCTTCGGCGCCATGGCGGCCTTCGCGCTTTCGGAATATCGCTTCCGCGGCAACACGCTGCTCGGGCTCTATATGGCGATCGGCATCATGATCCCGATCCGCCTCGGCACGGTGGCAATCCTGCAGGGCATGGTGGCGGCAGGCCTCGTCAATACGTTGACGGCGCTGGTCCTCGTCTACACCGCGCAGGGCATACCGCTGGCGATCTTCATCCTGTCGGAATTCATGCGCACGGTCTCGGATGATCTCAAGAATGCCGGGCGCATCGACGGGCTTTCCGAATATGCGATCTTCTTCCGCCTGGTGCTGCCGCTGGTTCGGCCGGCCATGGCGACCGTCGCCGTCTTCACGATGATCCCGATCTGGAACGATCTCTGGTTCCCGCTGATCCTGGCGCCCTCCGAGGCCACGAAAACGGTAACGCTCGGCTCGCAGATCTTCATCGGCCAGTTCGTCACCAACTGGAACGCGGTGCTGGCGGCGCTGTCGCTGGCGATCCTGCCGATCCTCGTTCTCTACGTCATCTTCTCGCGGCAGCTGATCCGCGGCATTACGTCAGGAGCCGTCAAGTGAGCCACGAGAAACCCATCCGCGTCCTCGTTGCCGGCCTCGGCAACATGGGCCGCAGCCATGCGCTCGCCTATCACAACAATCCAGGCTTCGAGATCGTCGGTCTCGTCAACCGCTCGACGCCGAAGCTGGAGCCCGAGCTGCAGGCCTATACGATCCATCCCGATTTCGCGACGGCGCTCGCCGAGCTGAAGCCGGACCTCTGCTCGATCAACACCTATTCCGACAGCCATGCCGATTATGCCGTCGCCGCTTTCGAGGCCGGCTGCGACGTCTTCGTCGAGAAGCCGCTGGCGACCACCGTCGCCGACGCTGAGAGGGTCGTCGCTGCCGCGAAGAAGGCCGGGCGCAAGCTGGTGATCGGCTATATCCTTCGCCATCACCCCTCATGGACGAAGCTGATCGAGGAAGCGCGCAAGCTCGGCCCGCCTTACGTCTTCCGCATGAACCTCAACCAGCAGTCCAGCGGCCCGACCTGGGCGACGCACAAGTCTCTGATGCAAACCACGTCGCCGATCGTCGATTGCGGCGTGCATTATGTCGACGTCATGTGTCAGATCACCGACGCAAGGGCAGTCGAGGTGCGCGGCATGGGGCTGCGGCTGTCCGACGAGATCGCCGCCGACATGTATAATTACGGTCAGTTGCAGGTGCTCTTCGAGGATGGTTCGGTTGGCTGGTACGAGGCCGGCTGGGGACCGATGATCTCGGAGACCGCCTTCTTCGTGAAGGATGTGATGTCGCCGAAGGGTGCGGTGTCGATCGTCATGGATCCGAACGCCAAGTCCGACGATATCGACACGCACACCAAGACTTCCGTGATCCGTCTGCATACGGCCGAAACCGGGCCGGACGGCAAGTTCATCCGGCCCGACCAGGACATGAGGATGACGGGCGAGCCCGGTCATCAGGCGCTCTGCGACTTGGAACAGGCCTTCATGCTGAGGGCGATCCGCGAGGATCTGAACCTCGATCGCCATATGGCCGATGCGGTGGCGTCGCTGCGCATCTGCCTTGCCGCCGACGAGAGCGTGCGCACCGGCCAGCCGGTCAGATTGTAAGGAAAAATCAGTGGGATCACTTCAACTCAAATCCATCCGCAAGACCTATGGCACGCATGAGGTGCTGAAGGGCATCGACCTCGAGGTTGAGGACGGCGAATTCGTCATCTTCGTCGGCCCCTCAGGCTGCGGAAAATCGACGCTGTTGCGCAGCATTGCCGGCCTTGAGGACGTCACCTCGGGCGCCGTCGTCATCAACGGACGCGACGAGACGCTGACGCCGCCGGCCAAGCGCGGCATTGCCATGGTGTTCCAGTCCTATGCGCTCTATCCGCACTTGACGGTCAAGGACAACATGGGCCTCGGCCTCAAGCAGGCGGGCACGCCCAAGGACGAGATCGATAGCCGAGTGGGCAAGGCATCGGGCATGCTGTCGCTCGCCCCCTATCTGGCGCGGCGGCCGGCCGAACTCTCGGGCGGTCAGCGCCAGCGCGTCGCGATCGGCCGCGCCATTGTGCGCGAACCGGAACTCTTCCTGTTCGACGAGCCGCTGTCGAACCTCGACGCAGCGCTGCGCGTTCAGACCCGCCTTGAAATCGCTCGGCTGCACCGCAGCCTGAAGGCGACGATGATCTACGTAACCCATGACCAGGTCGAGGCGATGACGCTTGCCGACAAGATCGTCGTGCTGAATGCCGGCGCGATCGAGCAGATCGGCTCGCCGATGGAACTCTACAATCGTCCGGCGAACGTCTTCGTTGCCGGATTCATCGGCTCGCCGCAGATGAATTTCATCGCGGCCGAAAAGGTCGGGGATCACAGTGCCAAGACGATCGGCGTGCGTCCCGAACATATGACATTATCGCGCGAGCAGGGGAGTTGGGCAGCGAAGGTCGTGCACGTCGAGCATCTCGGCGCCGATACAATCATCTATCTGGAATCCGATCAGTGCGGCCTGCTGACGGCGCGTCTGTTCGGCGAACATCAGTACGAGCCCGACGAGACCGTCTATGCGACGCCGGATCAGGCGCGTGTGCACCGCTTCGATGTGGACGACCAGGCAATCCGCTGAGCGTATGACAAGCGCAAGCCCTGCGGCCTTGAACTGACTGACCCCCGAAGGTTGATGTCCAACTTTCGGGGGTCAATTCACCTGCGGGGTTTTAATATGCAGCGGCCGTCCGCCGGTTCGATCAGTTGAGCACCGGCCGCATGAAGCTACGTTCATAGCTGACGATACTGCGGTTGCGCTTGTCGAGTTCGAAAGCGGCCTGACATTCCGGATCGCTTGCCATGCGGGTTCGATAGTCCTCGTAGGCGGCAAGGCTCGGGAAGGAAAACAATGCAACGGCAATGTTGTTGGCGCCTTCGGATGGCAGGAAATAACCGTGATGGGTGCCGCCCATCCTGTTGACGATCGGAATCCAGAGCCGGGCATATTCCTCGAATTCGGCGAGCTTGTACGGATCGATCACATAACGCAGGTGGCAAGTAATCATTGAAAATATCCCGTCGCTTGAAACGCCGGGCGAAGAGCTGTCCCGGCTCATTTGGTTTGGGCAACTTCTGGCACCGAGTTGGGAGAGTTCAAGTGCTTTGTGGTGATGGCTGCATCACGCTTGGTGACAGTTCGGCCAACCGACCTGAAAAAGGCGCCGTTTTGCGGCGCCTTTTGCGTCAGCGGTATTGTCAAACTCAGTCGCGGATGACCAGCAGATCGGCCGCCATGAAGCGCAGCGTCACCGTTTCGCCGGCCTGCGGCGGGGTGACGCCGGGGCTGTTGAACATGTCAAAGGAAATGACGTTGCCGCCGACATTCATGCGGGTGCGGATGACCGACCCCAGGAAGTGGGCCGAGACGACCTGGCCGGTGAGCGCGGTATCGCTTCTGACGGTGTCGGAGAGCGAGCCCGCTTCCGGGCGCAGCGCCAGCGAGATGGTTTCGCCGGCCTTGTGGGCTGCGACCGACTGCTTCAGCGTGATGGCCTGATCGCCGATCTGGATGCGGTTGGCGTCGGGATCGACGACCTTGGCCTCGATGAGGTTCAGCGTCCCAACGAAGGAGGCGACAAAGCGCGTTGCCGGCGTATTATAGATCTCGAAGGGCGAACCGATCTGGTCGGCCTTGCCGGCGTTCATGACGACGATGCGGTCGGAGATCGACAGCGCCTCTTCCTGGTCATGGGTAACGAAAACCGTGGTGATGCCGAGCTGCTGCTGGATCTGGCGGATTTCCTCGCGCAGCGACACGCGGATCTTGGCGTCGAGTGCGGAGAGCGGCTCGTCGAGCAGCAACACCTGCGGCTTGACGGCAAGCGCACGGGCAAGAGCGACTCGCTGCTGCTGGCCCCCCGACAATTGGTAGGGGAAGCGGTCGGCGAGGTGGTCGAGCTTGATCAGGCCGAGCATTTCCTTGACGCGGGCATCAATTTCAGGCTTGGGGGCGCCGGCGACCTTCAGGCCGAAGGCGACATTGTCGTGCACCGTCATGTTCGGGAACAGCGCATAGGCCTGGAAGACCATGCCGATATTGCGCTGGTTCGGCTTCAGCGCGCTCTGGTCCTTGCCGTTGATGGTCAGCGTGCCGCCGGTCGGCGTTTCGAAGCCGGCGATCATGCGCAGAACGGTCGTCTTGCCGCAGCCTGACGGTCCGAGGAAGGAGACGAATTCGCCCTTCTCGATGTTCATGTTGAAGTTCTTGACGACCTGGACCGGGCCGAAGGATTTCTGAATGTTGGTCAGCGTGAGAAAAGACATGAGCCGATTACCTTAAGCCTTTGCCGGACGGGCTTTGCCGAAGCGGGAAACGAGGTTGAGCAGGCCCATGCTGAGCCATGTGATCGAGAAGGCGATGACGGCCAGTGCTGAAGGCTCATAGGCCTTGTTGGCGCCGACAAGCTGCAGGTAGGGGCCGAAGGCCGGGCGGTTGAGCAGGGCAGCGAAGGTGAATTCGCCCATGACGATCGCCAGCGTGATGAAGGCACCCGACAGCACGCCGCTCATGACGTTGGGAAAAATGCACCTGAACATGATGGTCGTCCAGCGCGCGCCGAGGCTTTCGGCTGCTTCCGTCAGGGTGCGGACGTCGATGGCGCGCATGGCGGTGTCGACGGCGCGGTACATGTAGGGCAGGGACAGCGTGATGTAGGAGAAGACCAGCAGTATGTTGGTGCCGGTCGTCGAACCCGTCAGCGGCAGATAGGACGACGAGTTGTACATCCTGAGATAACCGAAGACGATGACGATTGCCGGAATGACGAGCGGCAGCAGCGTGATGAATTCGACGACCGGGCGCATCTGCGGCAGCCGCAGCCGCACCCAGTAGGCCGTCGGCACGACGAGCAGCATGCCGAAGACGATGGTCAGAAGCGCCATCATCATGGAGTAGCCGAAGGTCTCGCGGAACTGGGCGTCCGAGAAGACCGACTGATAGGCATCGAGACTGTATTCACCGCGGCGCATTCGCAGCGAAAATTCAATGGTGCCGATTAGCGGAATGATGAAATAGGACGCGCCCAGGATGATGGCGATCCAGGCTCCGAGACGTTGCGCTTTCATTTCTGCCACCGTTCGGCGCGCATGCGCAGCATGAGGTACAGGACGTTGGATACGCCGGTGATCACGATCATGCCGAGCGCGATTGCGTAACCGAGGTTGGCATTGTGCAGAACGTCGCCGCGGATCTGCGCGTAGAGCAGGATCGGCACGATGTTCAGCGAACTGCCGGTCAGCGCGAAGGCGGTGGCTATGGCGCCGAAGGCGTTGGCAAAGAGCAGCAGTGTCGTGCCGAGCAGGCTCGGCCAGAGGATCGGCATCGCGACCATCGTCCAGTACTGACGGTTGGTGGCGCCGAGGATCTGCGAGGCTTCACGCCATTCCTTCTTCATGCCGTCGAGCGCAGGCGTCAGGATCAGCACCATCAGCGGGATCTGGAAATACATATAGGTGATGGTGAGGCCGAAGAAGGACAGCAGGTTGAAGCCGGTGCTGTAAAGGTTGAAGTCGAACCATTCCCGCAGGAAGACCGTCACGAGGCCGGTGCGGCCGAGCGTTGCCAGAAAGGCGAAGGCGAGCGGCACGCCGGCGAAATTGGAGGCGACGCCGGAGAAGGTCAGAAGCGTCGAGCGCACCGAGTTCGGCAGGCCGCCGAGCACGACGGCCCAGGCGAGGAAAAAGCCGATCAACGCGCCGCCCAGAGCCGAGGCGACCGAGACGCGGATACTGATCCAATAAGCGCTCATGATCGATGGCGTAAAAAGATCGCCGATATTCTTCAGCGTAAAACTACCCTCGGGTGTCAGGAACGCGCCCGCCACGAGATAAAGCGTGGGGATGATCAGAAACAGCAGCGAGAAGATAATGAAGGGTGCAATGCCCAGCCAGTCGATCACGCGATCTCTGTTGATCAAGGGGGCGCTGCTGACCATAGGCGTTGAGACGGTGCTCATGGAAAAGCTCATCCTGGGGCGTCGGAGTGAGAAAACCTCCCCGCCGTTGGGCGGGGAGGCAGGATCAGGGGTTACTTGACGCTGGCGCCGACCACGGAATCCCAGTTCTTGGTGATGGTTTCCTTGCCGGCCGCCTGCTCTTCGAGCGTCGGGAAAACAGCCTTTTCATAGGCTGCTGCCGGCGGCAGCTTGTCGAGCAGGTCCTTCGGGATCTTGTTGTTCTTGGCAAGATCGTTGAAGCGGATCGGGTGGCAATATCCCTTCAGCCAGCCAAGCTGACCTTCGTCGGAATAGAGGTATTCCATCCAGAGCTTGGCAGCGTTCGGGTGCGGAGCGAAGGCCGAAATCGCCTGGACGTAGACACCGGCAACGACGCCCGTCTTCGGAACGACAACCTCGAACGGAGGATTGCCCTTGAGGCTCTGGCCCCAGGACAGGGCGTTGTAGTCCCAGGCGACGATGATGGGCGTCGAGCCCTGAGCGAAGGGAGCCGCCTTGCCGACGACGGGCACGAAGTTGCCAGCCTTGTTGAGTTCGGCGAAGAACTTCAGGCCTTCTTCGCCTGCCTTGGCCGCGTCACCGCCGGATGCGGAAAGACCAGCAGCATAGACGCCCTGGACAGCCTGGTTGGCGCTGCGCGGATCACCTGCAAGCGCGACCGTGTTTGCGTAGTCGCTCTTCTTCAGGTCGGTCCAGTCGGCCGGCGATTCCTTGACGAGGTCCTTGTTCACGAGGAACGAGAGAACGCCGTAATAGTCGCCGTACCAGAAGCCTTCGGCATCCTTGGCCGTGTCCGGGATCGAATCCCAGGTGGAAACCTTGTAAGGCTGGATCAGACCGTCCTTCTTGGCGGACGGACCGAAGGAGAGGCCGACGTCGATGACGTCAGGAGCCTGCGGACCGGTGTTGCCCTTGTTGGCCTTGATGGCTTCGACTTCGTCGCCCGAACCTGCGTCCGGGTTCAGTTCGTTGACTTCGAGGCCATACTTGGCCTTGAAGCCCGCAATGACGTCGCCGTAGCCGCACCAGTCGTGCGGAAGAGCGATCGTGGTCAGGGTGCCTTCCTTCTTGGCGGCGGCGATAAGTTCAGCGCTCGGCTCGGCGGCGGCAATCGCGGTCGAAGCCACGATCATCGCAGTAGAGAGCGACAGAAGTCGAGAAATGTTAGAGATCACTGTTGTTCTCCTTCGGGTTTTCAGTGTCTGGCGATGCTGTTAATCAGCTTACATGAAGCTTGTGTGACGGGTGGATGACGTTAATTTTGCTATGAATAGCAGGCGTTTGCGACACGTGTTTTATTTGCGACGACACGACCTGTTTCCGCGAAAGTCCGTCCTTGTTCTCCCCTTTGTTTTTCTTGTCCCTCCTAACCCGGTTTGCGGAAAAGCTTGGTCTGCTCGAACAAGCCCTCAAGCGTCTTCATGCGCTCCTTCGTCTCGTCCCAGGTGGAATTCTGAACGGCCTCGATGAGTGCTTCGACGATGAAGAGGGTGACGACGGAGGAGTCCCAAGCCGACGGCGCCTCGATCCGAACGCGGAAGGCATGCCGGGCGAGCTTGGCGGCGGGCGAGCTCCACTGGTCGGTGAAGACGACGATTTCTGCGCCGCGTTTGCGAGCGGCAGTGGCAAGGCTCACCATCTCCTGCTCGTAGCGGCGGATGTCGAAGATGATCAGAATGTCGCCGGCATTCATGTTGAGAGCATATTGCGGCCAGCTGCTGGAGTTCGACGACAGCAGCGTCGTCGCCGGCCGAATCACCTGCATGTGGGTGAAGAAATATTCGGCAAGCGCGCCGGTGATGCGGCCGCCGACGAAATAGAGGCCGCGCTTGCGGTCCGACAGCAGTGAGACGACGCTGTCGAAGGTCGCGGTGTCGAGATCGGTCAACGTCTGGCGCAGATTGCTCATGATGGCATCGGCGAAACGGTTGAGGATATGCGTGCCAGGTGCGTTCTGGGCCCAACGATCATGCTTGGCGATCGGGTTGGAGATCGTCGCTTCGACCTCCAGATGCAGATGCGCCTGAAAGTCCGGATAGCCCTTGAAGCCGAGCTTCTGCACCATGCGCACGACAGTCGGCGTTGAAACGCCGGCATTCTCGGCGATCGTGGTGATGCTGCCGAGACCGGATACCGGATAATTGTCGAGAAGGCTTTCGGCCAGTTGCTTCTCGGCGCGCGTCAGCACCCCGAAATGCGAGTGTATGACGTCCGAAACCGTCTTCGATGCAACTGTCACTTAACGATGCTCCCCGGGGTGGTCTGGCGCCACTTTCCCGCTCAAAGTTAACAACGCTGTCATAATCCATGTCAACTACTGTCATGAAAAGAAATTTTCAGTCGACGCTTGACAGTGACCGAAACCTGAAGAATTCTTTTCTTGGAAAGCTTTTATTAAGGGATAGGAGTGGCGCCATTGGTGCTGGCCGGGCCAAAAATCCTCAGCGAAGCGGACGGTGATTGCGTCGGGATCGAGCGCGTCGGCGGCCGAAGCCCGGTGCTGCTCGTCTGCGAGCACGCTTCGAATGTGCTTCCCGCTCATTTCGGTGATCTCGGCCTGCCCAGCGAAGCGCTCTTAAGCCACATTGCCTGGGACCCGGGGGCTCTTTCAGTCGCCCGCCGCTTATCGGAAGGGCTCGATGCGACGCTCGTCTATCAGCGGTTCTCTCGGCTGATCTACGACTGCAACCGGCCGCCGAGTTCACCCGGCGCCATGCCTGAAGTAAGCGAGATCTATGCCGTTCCCGGCAACACGGATTTGACCGCCGAAGAACGGCTTGCGCGCACCGACGCGCTCTACGTGCCTTTCCACGACGCCATCCGCGGGCTGATCCGCGATCGCCGGGCGAGGGGGCAAGACAGCATCATCGTGACGATCCATAGCTTCACGCCGGTCTATCACGGCCGCGAACGCGCCGTCGAACTCGGCATATTGCACGACGAGGACAGCCGGCTCGCCGACCGCATGCTGGAGGCTGCGGCCGAGGCGCCGCTTTACAGGACGGAACGCAACCAGCCTTACGGGCCTGAGGATGGCGTGACTCACACGCTGATCCTGCACGGGCTGTCGAACGGCTTGCGCAATGTGATGATCGAGGTCCGCAACGACCTCGTCGCAGACGATGTCGGCCAAGGGGTCATGGCCGACTATCTAAAAGGGCTGCTCCAGCAAAGCCTGGACGCCTGATAAAAAGAAGACCCGAGGGAGCAGTCTAACTGCGAACGTCCGCACGGCGCAAATGCAGCGGGCAATTTGGCACTGAACCGGCCCGCAATCCCGCGGCCGATCGTGAACAGGGGGAAGTCATGTCGGATTATTCCGAACTGGACAAGAAGCAGGATGTGCACATCCTGCATTCCATGGGTTATGCCCAAGAACTCGAACGACGCATGAGCTCGTTCTCGAACTTCGCCGTCTCATTTTCCATCATCTGCATCCTCTCCGGCGGCATCAATTCGCTGGCGCAAGCGACCTCCGGTGCCGGCGGAGCCGCCATCGGCATCGGCTGGCCGCTCGGCTGCTTCATCTCGCTCGTCTTCGCCGTTGCCATGGCGCAGATCAGCTCCGCCTATCCGACGGCCGGCGGGCTTTATCACTGGGGTTCGATCCTCGGCAACCGCTTCACTGGCTGGCTGACCGCCTGGTTCAACCTGCTCGGTCTCGTCACGGTGCTCGGCGCCATCAATGTCGGCACCTATTATTTCTTCATGGGTACGTTCGGCACGGGCTATCTTGGCTTGACGGACACTATCACGGTGCGGATCGTCTTCCTCGTCATCATCACCGGCGCACAGGCGCTCGTGAACCATATGGGGATAGGGTTGACCGCAAAGCTGACAGACTTCTCGGGTTATCTGATCTTCGCGACCGCCATCGCGCTTGCCGTAGTGTGCCTGTTATCGGCCCCGTCATATGAATTCGGCCGGCTCTTCACCTTCGCCAATTACTCCGGCGAAGCGGGCGGCAGTGTCTGGCCGACGACGTCGGGCAGCTGGGTTTTCCTGCTCGGTCTGCTGCTGCCGATCTACACCATCACCGGCTACGACGCTTCGGCGCATACGTCGGAAGAGACGGTCAAAGCCGCCCACTCGGTGCCGCGTGGCATGGTCGCCTCAGTTCTGTGGTCGGCACTCTTCGGCTACATCATGCTGTGCTCTTTCGTGCTCATGCTGCCGAATATGGACGATGCAGCAAAACAGGGCTGGAACGTGTTCTTCTGGGCGATGGACACGCAGGTCAACGCGACCGTGAAGGACATCCTCTACTTGGCGATCCTCGTCAGTCAGTGGCTGTGCGGCCTTGCTACCGTCACTTCGGTTTCCCGCATGATCTTCGCCTTCTCGCGTGACGGCGGCCTACCGGCATCGAAGGCGCTGTCGAAAGTCAGCCCGCAGTACCGCACGCCGGTGGCTGCGATCTGGACCGGCTCGATCCTTTCGGTGCTGTTCGTCTGGTTCACCTCACTCGATATCATGAAAATTGGCGACACGCCGGTGTACACCATCGTCGTTTCGTGCACGGTCATCTTCCTCTTCTTCTCCTTCGCGATCCCGATCACGCTCGGCCTCTTCGCCTGGGGCACATCGAAATGGGACAAGATGGGACCGTGGAACCTCGGCGAAGGCCTCTTCAAGCTCTTTGCAGTGCTGTCGATCATCGCGATGGTTCTGATCTTCATTCTCGGAATCCAACCGCCGAACGGTGCTGCCCTTTACGTTACCGTTGGCTTCCTTCTGATGACCGCAATCGTCTGGTTCGGTTTTGAAAGCCGGCGCTTCAAGGGACCGCCGATCGGCGCTGAGGTGGCAAAGCGCCAGGCCGAAATCGCAGCTGCCGAAGCGGCGGTTGGCGAAAGCGGCGAAAAATAAGCATCGAGGCTTCCCTCTCAAATGGCGGGGCCGCTCCTGCGGCCCCATCGCCGGTTCAACGAAAAGGCATCAGGCCCACATCGGCCGAGCGCATGCGATTTCGTTGCCCCGATCATCTCAATTCCAATGTCAGGCGGATCAACCATGAGCAGCTACACATTCGACGATCTCAAGAAGGATGTTGCCGAAGGGCGCATCGATACGGTTCTTGCGTGCCAGGTGGACATGCAGGGCCGTCTGATGGGCAAGCGCTTTCAGGCGGAATATTTCGTCGAGAGCGCCTGGAAGGAAACCCATAGCTGCAACTATCTGATCGCCACCGACATGGAGATGGAGACGGTTTCCGGCTATAAGGCGACCAGCTGGGAAAAGGGTTACGGCGACTATACGATGAAGCCGGATCTGGCGACGCTGCGCCGCATTCCCTGGCTCGAGGGCACGGCGCTGGTGCTCTGCGACATGCTCGACCATCACACCCATGAAGAGGTCGCCCATTCGCCGCGTGCAATCCTGAAGAAGCAGGTGAAGCGCCTCGAAGATATGGGCATGAAGGCTTACATGGCCTCCGAGCTCGAATTCTTCCTGTTCGACCAGAGCTACGAGTCGGCGCATACGGCTGGCTACCGCAACCTCAAGCTCGCCAGCGCCTATAACGAGGACTACCACATCTTCCAGACTACCAAGGAGGAAGAGGTGATGCGGGCGATCCGCACCGGGCTGCAGGGCGCCGGCATTCCGGTCGAGAACTCCAAGGGCGAGGCCTCGGCCGGCCAGGAGGAGATCAACGTGCGTTATGCCGATGCGCTCGCCATGGCCGACCGGCACGCGATCATCAAGAATGGCTGCAAGGAGATCGCCTGGTCGAAAGGCAAGGCGATCACCTTCCTGGCCAAGTGGAATTACAATGCCGCCGGCAGTTCCTCGCATATCCATCAGTCGCTCTGGAGCCTTGAGGAAAAGCCGCTGTTCTTCGACCATACCGGCAAATACGGCATGTCGCCGCTGATGCATAATTATGTTGCAGGGCTTCTCGCGCATGCGAGCGAGATCACCTATTTCCTGGCGCCCTACATCAATTCCTACAAGCGCTTCATGGCCGGCACTTTCGCACCGACCAAGGCGATCTGGAGCAAGGACAACCGCACCGCCGGCTATCGCCTCTGCGGCGAAGAGACCAAGGGTATCCGCATCGAGTGCCGCGTCGGCGGCTCCGATCTCAATCCCTATCTCGCCTTTGCCGCGCTGCTTGCGGCCGGTATCGACGGGATCGAGAACAGGCTCGAGCTCGAGGCTCCTTTCGTCGGCGACGCCTATGGCGGCAAGGATATTCGAGAAATCCCGCGCACGCTCCGCGCCGCCACGACCGCAATGACGGAATCGGCAATGCTGCGCAAAGCCTTCGGCGATGATGTGATCGACCACTATACCCGTGCTGCCGAATGGGAGCAGGAAGAATA
Source organism: Rhizobium sp. C104 (assembly GCF_022354505.1). NCBI lineage: Bacteria > Pseudomonadati > Pseudomonadota > Alphaproteobacteria > Hyphomicrobiales > Rhizobiaceae > Rhizobium > Rhizobium sp. C104. Next base: position 546,576 of record NZ_CP092348.1, read on the forward strand.
CGACCGCCGCATCACCGATTGGGAAGTGGCGCGCGGTTTCGAAAGAGCCTAGTAGGGATTGCGGGTTGTTTGCCCCTCACCCTAACCCTCTCCCCGTTTTACGGGGAGAGGGGACTTGCCATACGAGAGGTAGATGGGACGGAGACGCTGCGGCTATCCCCCTTCGCCCCGCTTACGGGGCGAAGGTGCCGGCAGGCGGATGAGGGGCTCATGCCCTCGCCGAAATTTTGATCAATACGAGGACGGAAATCGATCATGACGATGATCCAATGCATTTCACCGGTTGACGGGTCGGTCTATGCCGAACGCGCCGCACTTTCTCTCGATGCCGCCAAGGATGTTGTGGCGCGGGCCCGCAAGGCGCAGAAGGCCTGGGCGAAACGGCCGCTCGAAGAGCGCGTGCAACTGGTGCTGAAGGGTGCTGCGCGGCTGAACGAGATGTCCGACGTCGTCGTGCCGGAGCTTGCCTGGCAGATGGGCCGGCCGGTCAAGTATGGCGGCGAATACAAGGGTTTCAACGAGCGCTCCAACTATGTCGCCTCGATCGCTGCCGATGCGCTGGCGCCTGTTGTCATCGAGGAGAGCGATCGTTTTGAACGCCGCATCGAGCGCGAAGCGCATGGCGTCGTCTTCGTCGTGGCACCCTGGAACTATCCCTATATGACCGCAATCAACACGATTGCGCCGGCGCTGATGGCGGGCAATACCGTCGTTCTGAAACATGCCTCGCAGACGCTGCTCGTCGGCGAGCGGCTGGTGCAGGCCTTCGTGGAGGCGGGCATTCCCGAGGACGTGTTCCAGAATGTCTTCCTCGATCATCAGACGACCTCGGCGCTGATTGCTGCCGGCAGCTTCAATTTCGTCAACTTTACCGGATCGGTCGAAGGCGGGCGCTCGATGGAGCGGGCCGCCGCCGGCACCTTCACCGGCCTCGGCCTCGAACTCGGCGGCAAGGATCCGGGTTACGTCATGGAAGACGCCGATCTTGAGGCGGCCGTCGATACGCTGATGGACGGCGCGACCTACAATTCCGGCCAGTGCTGCTGCGGCATCGAGCGCATCTATGTGCACGAATCCCTCTACGACGCCTTCGTCGAAAAGTCGGTCGCCTGGGTGTCGAATTACAAGCTCGGCAATCCGCTCGATCCCGAGACTTCGCTCGGACCAATGGCGAACAAGCGCTTCGCCAAGGTGGTGCGCGAGCAGATTGCCGATGCGGTCTCCAAGGGCGCCAAGGCGCTTGTCGATCCCAAGCTTTTCCCTCAGGACGACGGCGGCGCTTATCTCGCACCGCAGGTTCTCGTCGATGTCGACCATTCCATGGCCTTCATGCGCGAGGAGACCTTCGGTCCGGCGGTCGGCATCATGAAGGTGAAGAGCGACGAAGAGGCGCTCGCCTTGATGAACGACAGCCAGTACGGGCTAACGGCCTCGCTCTGGACCAAGGATGCCGAACGGGCAGGGCGGCTCGGCCGCGAGATCGAAACCGGCACCGTTTTCATGAACCGCGCCGATTATCTCGACCCGGCGCTCTGCTGGACCGGCGTCAAGGAGACGGGCCGCGGCGGCTCGCTGTCGATCATCGGCTTCCAGAATCTGACGCGCCCGAAATCCTTCCACCTGAAGAAAGTCACAGTATGAGCAGCAACATCACCGCAAACTGGAGCTATCCGACATCGGTCAAGCTCGGCCGGGGCCGGATCAAGGAACTGGCAGACGCCTGCAAGAGCCTCGGCATCAAAAAGCCGCTGCTGGTCACCGACCGCGGCCTCGCCTCGATGGCGATCACCAAGAACGCGCTCGACATTCTCGAAGATGCAGGCCTTGGCCGGGCGATCTTTGCCGACGTCGATCCGAACCCGAACGAGAAGAACCTCGAGGCCGGCGTCGAGGCTTTCAAGGATGGCGGCCATGACGGCGTCGTCGCCTTCGGCGGCGGCTCGGGCCTCGATCTCGGCAAGTGCGTCGCCTTCATGGCAGGTCAGACCCGGCCTGTCTGGGATTTCGAGGATATCGGCGACTGGTGGACGCGGGCAAGCCTCGAAGGCATTGCCCCGATCGTCGCCGTGCCGACGACAGCGGGTACCGGCTCGGAAGTCGGCCGCGCCAGCGTCATCACCAATTCGCAAACGCATGTGAAGAAGATCATCTTCCATCCGAAGTTCTTGCCTGGTGTCGTCATCTCCGATCCGGAACTGACCGTCGGCATGCCGAAGATCATCACGGCCGGCACCGGCATGGATGCCTTTGCCCATTGCCTGGAGGCCTATTCCTCGCCTTTCTATCACCCGATGTCGGCCGGCATCGCGCTCGAAGGCATGCGGCTCGTCAAGGAATTCCTGCCGCGCGCCTATCGGGAAGGCACCGATCTTGAAGCACGCGCCAACATGATGTCCGCTGCCGCCATGGGTGCTGTCGCCTTCCAGAAGGGGCTCGGCGCCATTCACGCGCTGTCGCACCCGATCGGCGCCGTCTACAACACCCATCACGGCATGACCAACGCAGTTGTCATGCCGGCGGTGCTGCGCTTCAACCGCACGGCGATCGAGGAAAAGATCAGCCGCGCCGCCGCCTATCTCGGTATTTCGGGCGGTTTCGACGGCTTCTACGACTATGTATTGAAGCTCCGGTCCGACCTCGGCGTGCCGGAGACGCTGACGGCGATGGGAATCGCTGCCGACCGCATCGACGAATTGTCGGCCATGGCGATCGAAGATCCGAGCGCGGGCGGCAACCCGGTTGCCATGACGCTCGAGAATACCAAGGCGCTTTTCAGCGATTGCTTCTGAGATCATAAGATCGGACCTGCAGACCGGCCCGGAAAGCCTTGCTTGCCGGGCTTTTTTCATTCTAGCGACATCCCCAATTTTAGGGATGTGAAAAATACCGGCTGCAATTTCGGCGCGCGTGTTTGGAATTTGTTAACCATGATTAGAAAGGATGGATTAACCGCACGATGCTCCGATGGTGCGTAAAAGAGCGATTCCGGCTCGCACCATTTCCTTCCGAGGACTGAACATGCCTGTCATCACATTCGCAAATACCAAGGGCGGCGCCGGCAAGACGACCGCTGTTCTCCTGCTCGCCACCGAGCTTGCCCGCAAGGGTTTTCGCGTCACCATTCTCGACGCCGATCCGCAGCACTGGATTTCGCGCTGGCACGAGATATCTGGTCATGTGCCCAATATTTCGGTGATCGATTTCGTCACCACCGCCTCGCTGCCGCTGCATATCAGTGAGAACAAGCACAATACCGACTATTTCATCGTCGACCTGCCGGGTGCGCGCAATCCGCTGCTTGCCACCGCCGTCGGTCTTTCCGACCATGTGCTGATCCCGATCCAGGGCTGTGCGATGGATGCGCGCGGCGGCGCGCAGGTGCTCGAACTGCTGCAGTATCTGGACGAAAAGGCGGGTATCAAGATCGGTCATTCAGTGGTGCTGACCCGCGTCAACTCGATGGTCACGACCCGGGCGCTGCAACTCGTCAAATCGCTGCTCAGCGAGCGGCATGTGCCGGTGCTGGACACGGCGATCATCGAACGCTCCGCCTTCCGAGACATCTTCGACTGTGGCGGCACGTTGCACACGCTCGATCCCGCCCGCGTCAGCAATCTCGACAAGGCGCGTGAAAACGCCACCTGTTTTGCCGAGGAGATCATGAGCAAGCTGCCCGCCCGGCTGACGGTGTCGCTCCGTATGGCAACGGCGGCCTGAACATCCCCCGTATAAACCGAAAAGGCCGCCGGAGCGATCCGGCGGCCTTTTCCGTGTCGTTATCACGCTGGCTTCAATCGACGAATTCGACCGTCACTCCCGGCTTGACCATCTTGGCAAGCTCGGTTGCGTCCCAATTGGTCAGGCGAATGCAGCCGTGGCTCTGGGTGCGGCCGATCTTGGAAGGCTCGGGCGTGCCGTGGATGCCGTAGGTCGGCTTGGAGAGCGCCATCCAGACGGTACCGACCGGGCCGTTCGGGCCGGGCGGAATGTTGAGGATCTTGTCGTTGGCGCCCTGCTGGAAATTGATCTTCGGATTATAGGTGTAACCGGGATTGAAGGCGACGCGCTCGACCGTCACGATGCCCGACGGGGAGGGTGTGTCGGTGGAGCCGATCGATGCTGGATAGGCGGCAATGAGATTGCCGGCGCTATCATAGGCAAAGACCTGCTTGCGGCCCTTGTCGGCGATGATACGGGCAACTTCGCCGCTCTTCGGCTCACCCGGATTGACGACCTTGATGACGGTGCCGGCGACGCTGAAATCAGCGCCGGGGTTCATCTCCTTGAGGAAGGCCTCGTCCATGTGGAAGCGCTCGGCCAGCATTTCGGTGGTCGATGTATAGGCAAGCGACGGCAGCAGCGCCTTATGCGAATAGTCTTCCGGGATCTCTGCGACATAGGGGCCGGCGGCATCGGCCGGCGTGATCGTGTAGCTGACGACCGGCAGGCCGCCGTTCATGCGCAACTCTTCCAGAATGGCGTCGGTGTCGTTCGGGTCGAGTTTGGAGCCGGTCATCTGGTCATAGGCATAGACCGATTTGGTGACGTTCGAGCCCATATGGCCGTCGATGACACCGGGCGAGATGCCGGCGCGGTCGAGGAAGACCTGCAGCGCGACGATCTCCGGCTTCGACTTATTCTTCAGCGTGATGACGGGTTCGTCCGGCGCGGCCTTGGGCGCGTCGGCGGGCGGAATCTGCTGGTCGGGATCGATCGAGGCATAATCGTCGCCGGACTGCGGATTGCCGATGCTGTTGTCCTGGGGATAGGGCTGTTCGCCGAGCGGCTGGCGTTCGATCGCCGCATCGCGCGGGATGCCGCCGGTGACCGCACCGCGCTCGGAGTAACGTGCGTCGCCATCGTCGGCGTAATAGGGATCGTTGCCGTTCTGGTCGGCATAGACGTCGCGCGGGCCGGGCCGCGGCGGATAGTAGCCGCGGGCGCGCATCTCGGTGGCGACGACATTGCCGTAGTCGTCGATCAGCACGCGGTTGCCGCTGCGGTCGCGGGCGTAGATATAGCCGCGCGGGACATAGTCGAGGATTTCGCCGCTCGGGGTGACGAGTACGACATCGCTCTGGCGGCGGTCACGGAACTGCTGCGCGCCGGCCTCCGGTGCTGCAACGGCAATGGCTGCCAGCACGGCCGCAAGCGAAAATGCCGACTTTAAAAAACGATTCACGTCTCACACCTCGAACAGTGACTAGGCCGACACACACCTGCGAATTTTGACGCTAGTGTGGAATTTATGAAACCGTGCTGAACAAAATATGAAAATCACTAAGATTTCCTTTTACTCATAAACGTTTGCGTCTCCGCGTCAGTTCCGCAAAATCCATGGTTGCGGCAAAAGCGCAAGAGAGGAAAAGGGTTCGATTGACGAAAGACGGCGCAAAATCTAACGCTACTCGGCCGATAAGCCCCTGAGGAGACTGCAATGATCGAATTTGCCGCTGCAAGCGGGCCGCGCCTGATGCTCGATGAAGCATCGGTGCTGGATATCGGCGGATGCATCGTCGAAGGCGTCGACATCGCGCCGAAGCGCGCCATTCCCGACGACGGCGATCCCCGAATCGATCACTCGCTCGAAGGCTTCCTGTTCACCTGCGGGCCGGACCATATCCGCCACCGCCAGCCGATCGCCGGTAGCGCCGAGGGCAAGGTCTATCCGCTGCACGGATCGGCCTCCGGCCATGCGGCCAAGGTGCTGTGGACGAAACTGGAGAACGGCAATGCCGAATGCCGGGCCGATATCGACATCACCACCGTCGAAGGACTGCCGCAGCGCATCGAGCGGCTGTGGCGGATCGATGGGGCGACCGGTGAGGTCCGGCTCGAGGACCGGGTCATCAACACCAGCGATCGGACGGTGCCGACCTTCCTGATGTATCACATGAACACCGGCGGTAAATGGCTGGACGAGGGCACGCGGATCGAGGGCGGGATGCTGGAGAATGGCGGTTTCCCCTGGACATTCGGCGAGGAGCCGGGCGGCATCTTCTGCGTGCCGGCGCCGGCAACGGAGCAGGGCTTTGCCGAAGTTCGCCTAGGGCCCATCGCCGCGATCGGCGGCAGGACGCTTCGCGTGCGTTTCCGCGCCGACACGCTGCCTTATCTGCAGGTGTGGCGAAACCAGAAGGCGCCGGCCCATATCATCGGCATCGAGCCGGTCTCGCATCGCTGGGTATTGCGTGACGAGCTTGAGGCAGCCGGCGAGTTCCACATGCTGGCGCCCGGCGATAGCCGCAGCTATGGGCTGAGCTTTGCCTTCCTGTGAGCGAAGTGTTGTTGACGCTTGCCAAGCTGCGTCGTAGACCTTCAGCCCACCATTTTTGAGGAGACAGGACGATGGATATTCGCCAGATCGACGATGAATATTCGGTTTCGGGTCAGATCACGCCCGAGGACCTCGACGATATCAAGGCGCTTGGGTTCAAATCGATCGTCTGCCACCGCCCCGACCATGAGAGCCCCGATCAGACGTCGTTTTCCGTTATCGAGGCACGTGCCAAGGAACTCGGTCTGGAGATCACCCATGTGCCCGTCGGGCCGATGGGCGTGACCGAGGAAGCGGTCCAGGGCATGGTCGACGCGCTCGACGAGTTCCCGCGACCGATGCTCGGCTATTGCCGCTCCGGCGCCCGCTCGACGGCGATCTACCAGAAGACCCACCATATCCGCAGCTAGGCCCCCATTCCGGCTGCCGATTTTCCGGCGCTGCACCGCAGCGCCGCCGCCACCTTCCCATTCACTCAGGAGACTATGATGAGCATTAAGCGTATCGACGTCGGCGCACGCATGAGCGGCGCCGTCATTCACGGCAACACGGTTTATCTCGCAGGCCAGGTCGGCGAGGGCGAAAGCGTCACCGATCAGTGCAAGTCCTCGCTTGCCGAAGTCGACCGCCTGCTGACTGCATCAGGCAGCAACAAGTCGAAGATCCTGCAGACGATCGTCTATCTCTCCGACATTGCCTATTTCGCCGAGATGAACGCCGCCTGGGAAGCCTGGATCGATCCGGCCAATCCGCCGGCCCGCGCCACCAGCGAAGCCAAGCTCGCAGCGCCGAAATACAAGGTCGAGTTCATCGTCACGGCCGCGATCGACTGATCGTCGCCGCAGCACTGCATCAAGGCCGGTAGGTGCGTGAGCTCACGGACTTACCGGCTTTTTGTTTGCGCAATTTCCGAGAGCGTGCGTGTCGGCGTGATCGCCTCGGGATCGAGTTTAACTTCGATGATTGCCGGCTTGCCGCTTTCGCGCGCCCGCTCGAAGGCCGCGGCGAATTGCTCGGTGCTTTCCACCCTTTCGCCATGGCCGCCATAGGCGCGGGCAAGGGCTGCGAAGTCGGGGTTGGTCAGGTCGGTGCTGCTGACGCGGCCGGGATATTCGCGCTCCTGATGCATGCGGATCGTGCCGTAGATGCCGTTGTTGACCACGACCGATATGATCGGCAGGCCGTAGCGGATGGCAGTGGCGAACTCCTGGCCGTGCATCAGGAAACAGCCGTCGCCGGCAAAGCAGATGACCTCGCGCTCTGGAAAGAGCCGCTTGGCGGCGACGGCGGCGGGCAGGCCGTAACCCATCGAGCCTGAGGTGGGCGCGGCCTGGGTGTTGAAGCGGCGGAAACGATGGAAGCGGTGCAGCCACGTGGCGTAGTTGCCGGCGCCGTTGGTGAAGATCGTCTCCGGCCCGGTATTGGCTTCCAGCCACTCCATGATCGGCCCCATATGGACGGCGCCCGGACCTGTCGCCGGCGGTTTCGACCAGGTGAGATAGGCCTGGTGCATGCGCTGCGTGCGCTCCGCCCAATGCGGCTCGGCCGGCGCTTCCAGATCGGCAAGGGCCGCGACGAAATCGGCAGGTGCGGCGCAGATGGGGAGATCCGGGCGGTAGATGCGGCCCAGTTCGGACGCATCGGGATAGACGTGAATCAGCGATTGCTGGGGGTAGGGGATATCGATCAGCGTATAGGACGAAGACGGCATTTCCGACATGCGGGCGCCGAGCAGGATCAGCAGGTCGCTCTCCTTGATCTCCTTTGCCAGCGCCGGATTGATGCCTATGCCGACATCGCCGGCATAGGAGGGGTGGAGATGATCGAACAGCATCTGCCGGCGGAAGGAACAGCCGACCGGCAATTGGAACCGTTCGGCGAAGATTGCAAAATCGGCGACGGCATCGGCATCCCAGCGCGTGCCGCCGAGGATCACCATCGGCCGCTCGGCTTTGAGCAGTCTCAGATAGAGATCGTCGATCTGGCGGCGGCCGGGATGGGCCTCGACGCTGACATAACGCTTGGCGCGGGGCGCTTCGACTTCGTCGCGCAGCATATCCTCCGGCAGCGTCAGCACCACGGGGCCGGGGCGGCCGGAGGTTGCGATCGCAAAGGCGCGGGTGACGAACTCGGGAATGCGGGCGGCATCGTCGATCTCGCCCACCCATTTGGCGAATTCGGTGAAGGCGCGGCGGAATTCGACCTCCTGGAAAGCCTCACGCTCGCGTGCTTCACGCTGCACCTGGCCGATGAAGAGGATCATCGGGATCGAATCCTGCTTTGATATATGCAGACCGGCAGACGCGTTGGTGGCGCCGGGGCCGCGGGTGACCATGCAGATGCCGGGTTCGCCGGTCAGCCGGCCCCAGCAATCGGCCATCATCGCCGCGCCGCCTTCCTGGCGGCAGACGATCACATCGATGTCGCTGTCGCGTAGCGCATCGAGAACGGCAAGGAAGCTCTCGCCGGGCACGCAGGACAGACGCTTGACGCCGTTCGCCTTCAGCGCCTCGACGATTAGTTCCCCGCCAGTCTTCTTCATGACAATGCTGCCTTCTTCATGACGATGCCTTCCTCTCGCGCTCGGCGAGTTCCGCCAGAATCTCTTCGGTGTGTTCGCCGAGACGCGGGCTCGGCCTGCTATAGTGCAGCGGCGTTTCCGACAGCACTACCGGCGTCCTGACTCCGGGGATGACGGTACCGGCGCGATCGGCAAGATCGATGCGCAGGCCGCGGGCTTCTACCTGCGGATCGGCAAACATTTCCTCGATCGTGTTGATCGGGCCGGCGGGAACTCCATTCTCCTCGCAGGCCTTCAACAAATCCGCCTTGCGCCATTTTAGTGTCTCGGTGGAGACGAGACGGCGGACTTCGCCGCGATTGGCGACGCGGGCCTTGTTGGTGGCGTAACGCCCGTCGCCGGCGATGGCATCCAGGCCGAGGATGGCGCAGAGGCGGCGGAACTGGCCGTCATTGCCGATGGCAAGAATGAGAAAACCGTCCGCCGCTGGCACGACCTCATAGGGCGAGATATTCGGATGGGCATTGCCGAGGCGGGTGGGGGCGGCCCCGGAAACCAAGTAGTTCATGTTCTGATTGGCGAGAACGGCCGATTGCACGTCGAGCAGGGCCATGTCGACGAGCTGGCCTTCGCCCGACTTGAGCGCGTGGATGAGGGCGGCCTCGATCGCCGAGACGGCATAGATGCCGGTGAAGAGATCGGCGATGGCAACGCCGGCCTTCATCGGCTGGCCGTCCGGCTCGCCGGTGATCGACATGAAGCCGGACATGCCCTGGACGATGTAATCATAGCCGGCGAGGCTGGCATAGGGGCCGGTCTGGCCGAAGCCGGTGATCGAGCAATAAACGAGCTTCGGGTTGACCTTGCGCAGGCTGTCGTAATCGAGCCCGTATTTGACGAGACCGCCGAGCTTGAAGTTCTCGATCACCACATCGGCTGACGCAACCAGGCGGCGGACGAAATCCTGACCTTCGGCGCTCTTCAGATCGGCGGTGACGGAGCGTTTGCCGCGATTGGTGGCGTGGTAGTAGGCGGCCGAGAGATTTTCGCCGTCCGCGCCTTCGACGAAGGGCGGCCCCCATTGGCGGGTATCGTCGCCGCCGTCGGGGTTTTCTACCTTGATGACGTCGGCGCCGAGATCGGCAAGCATCTGGCCGGCCCAGGGGCCGGCCAGCACGCGGGCAAGCTCGATCACCCGGATGCCTGCAAGCGGCGGCTTTTTCGTGGTCTGCGTCATATTCCCTCGTCGGTCTTTACGGCGCCAGCGTCGCCTCAGATGTATCGGATACAGGCCTTGAAGCAAAGCGGCGCTCGCGCCAGAGGATGTACAAGCCCGATGCCATGATGATGGCGATGCCGAGCCATTTGACCGCGTCCGGGAAGTCGCCGAAAACCAGCCAGGCGAAGATCGTCGCTGAGACGATTTCAAAATATTGCAGCGGCGCCAGCGTCGAGGCGGGTGCGGCGCGATAGGCATAGACGCCGAAGATGCCCGCAATTGCGGCCATGGCGCCGACACCGGCGACGTAGAACCAGGCGCTGCCTTCGGGCACGACGGGATCGAAGAGATCAGAGCCGCTTCCATCGCCGATAAAAAGCAGGACGGCGCAGAAGATGAGGCCCCAGATGCCCATCTGGAACTGCATCGCCCAGGGATCTTCCCGGTGCGAGAGGACGCGGGTCATCAGCACGAAGATCGCGATGCAAAGCGCACTGAGGACGGGCAGGAGGGCGATATAGCCGACTTCCTGGAAACTCGGCTGGATGATCAGCATCGCCCCGAAGAAGCCGGCGCCACAGGCGGTATAGCGCCGCCAGCCGATCGTCTCCTTCAGGAAGATGCCGCCGAGGATGGTCACCATGATCGGCTCGACGAAGAAGATCGCAATCGCGTCGGCAACCGCCATGTATTTCAGCGTGGTGACGAAAGAGATCATCGAGACGGTGATGATCAAGCCGCGGATGGCATGGAACAGGCTCTGGCGCCAGGAGAAATCGGCAAAGCTGCGCCGCCATATGACGATCGGCAGCATGCAGAGCGCCTGCACGACGAAGCGGCCGGCGGTAACCTCGGCGGAGGGGATGGTGACGACGGCAAGCTTGGCGAAAATATCGATCAGCGGCGAAAACATCACCGAAAGAAACATCAGCGCGAGCCCTGTCGTCACCTCGGAGGCTGAGGAAACGGGGCGGGCGGAGGTGCTGCTCATGACGGAATCTCTCTGGCTCAGGATCTTGCCGTTTGGAATCTGGCGAGGGCCTCGTCGCACCAGTCCGCAAAGGCGGCGGTTGCAGCATCCGCGCCGATCTCGTTCAGCGTTTCGTGCCGCATGTCCTGATATATCTCAGTGCTGATACGAGAGAAGCCGCAGGCTTTCAAATGGTTTGACAGCCAGAGCACGGCTTTTCCGCGCTCGGTCGCCGGGTCTTCTCCGCCGCCTACCAGATGGATCGGCAGGTCGCGCGGCAGCCGATCCAGATGGAGCTTCTGCGGGGCGCGAAACGTCATTTCGAAGAGATCGAGCCAGAGCGAGACCGAGGCGTCGAAGCCGCAGAGCGGATCGGCGACATATTTGTCGACTTCACCGGGAAGGCGCGACAGCCAGTCGAACTCGGTGCGGCGGCCCGCAATCGATTTCCCCCAGGCGGTGAAGGTGAGCTTCGGCAACAGGCCGCTCGGCACGTCGGAGCCCTTCAGCATGCGTTCGGCAAGCAGGATCGCCTGGGCGGCGCGGCCGGCAAGGCCGACGGCGAAATTCGAATTCCAGACGGCGACGGCGTTAAAATCGGCCGGCGCCGTGACGGCGGCATTAAGGGCGATCAGGCCCCCCATCGAATGGCCGAAGAGGATTACCGGCAGGCCGGGATGGCGCATGGCCGCGTGAGCGCGCATGGCAAGGACGTCGCCGATCACCCTGTCGACGCCGCCTCGCCGGGCGAAGCGGCCGACCGGCGCGTCGGGCGCCGTTGTCTCGCCGTGGCCGCGATGATCATGGGCATAAACATGATAGCCGCGCGCCGCCATCGCCTCGGCAAAGGCGCGATAGCGTTTCGAATGTTCGGCGAGACCGTGCGATATCAACAGGATGCCGCGTGCCGGGCCGACGGCCTCATCATGGTGATAGGCGAGCGACGCCCCCGTCGAAGCGAGCCTTTGTGTTTCAGAAAACATCGGGATCCTCCTTGCGGCAACAGACCAGATCACCGCCCAAAAGCAACATCGGTTCCGGGTTTATCCGATAACAAATTGCGTTCCTGCTGCGATTCAGGGTTGCGGGTCTTCGATCTTCGTGCTTATTTGTTCCTGTATTGTTCTTTTTTGGGGGTTGAAATGAGCAGCATGCAGTTGCGTACCTTGACGTTCGCCGTATCGATGGTTCTTGCTGGCGCCGCCGTGGCGCAGGAGGCTAGTGGGCGCACCCGTTTTATTCTTTCGGCGAGCTGGCAGCCGGCCTTTTGCCAGACGAACCAGAAGAAGGCCGAATGCGCAAGCCAGACCGTCGAGCGCGCCGATGCGACGAATTTTTCGCTGCACGGGCTCTGGCCGATGCGGCAGGATTATTGCGACGTGAGCGCCGAGCAGAAAGCGGCCGACAAGGACGGCAAGTGGGACACGCTGCCGGCGGTTACGCTGTCGGCCGAGACGCAGGCGGCGCTGGCAAAGGCGATGCCCGGCACACAATCCGGCCTGGAACGGCATGAATGGGTAAAGCACGGCACCTGCACGAAAATGAGCGCCGAGGATTATTTCGGCGTCGGCGTGCACCTCGTCGGCGCGCTCAACACCTCGGCCGTGCGCGATCTCTTCGCCGCTAATATCGGCAAGCCGGTCAAGGCTGAGGCGATCAAGGCGGCTTTCGACAAGAGCTTCGGGCCGGGTGCCGGCGAACGCGTCAAGATGAGCTGCCGTCGGGCCGGCAATGTCAAGATGATCAGCGGGTTGACCATCGGGCTTTCGGAAGCCGCCGGGGCGGCGTCGGCGAAGAGCACCGGGCTTGGCGATCTGATCCAGGGCGCGGGAAAAACGACGTTCGGCTGCGACGAGGGCGTCGTCGACGCAGCGGGCTTCTGACCGGAAATCCTGCGTAAACCGGGTTTCGGCGTTGCCCGAAGGCGCTGTTTCGCCTACATAGCGGCACAATCGAAGTTTCCCGCCCGGAGCAGCGCAGCATGGCACGTCAGTTCATCTATCATATGTCCGGCCTCAACAAGGCCTATGGCAACAAGAAGATCTTGGAGAACATCCACCTTTCCTTCTACCCGGATGCCAAGATCGGTATTCTCGGGCCAAACGGCGCCGGTAAATCCACTGTGCTGCGCATCATCGCCGGCCAGGACAAGGAATATACCGGCGAAGCCTGGCTCGCCGAAGGAGCGACGGTCGGCTACCTCGAGCAGGAGCCGCATATCGATCCCAACAAGACGGTGTTCGAAAACGTCATGGAAGGCGTTGCCTCGAAGACGGCCGTGCTCGAACGCTACAATGAACTGATGATGAACTATTCCGACGAGACGGCGGAAGAGGGAGCCAAGCTTCAAGACATCATCGACAGCCAGAACCTCTGGGATCTGGAAAGCCAGGTCGAGATGGCGATGGAAGCCTTGCGCTGCCCGCCGCGCGACGCCGATGTCACCAGCCTGTCCGGCGGCGAGCGCCGCCGTATCGCGCTCTGCCGGCTGCTGCTGTCGCAGCCGGACCTGCTGCTACTCGACGAACCGACCAACCACCTGGACGCCGAGACGATCGCCTGGCTCGAAAAGCATCTGCGCGACTATCCGGGCGCCGTGATGATGATCACCCACGATCGCTACTTCCTGGACAACGTCACCGGCTGGATCCTCGAACTCGACCGCGGCCGCGGCATTCCCTACGAAGGCAATTACTCGGCCTACCTGCTCGCCAAGGCCAAGCGCATGCAGCAGGAAAACCGGGAAGAGGCCGGCCGCCAGAAGGCGATCAGCCGCGAACAGGAATGGATCGCCTCCAGCCCGAAGGCTCGTCAGGCCAAGTCCAAGGCGCGTATCAAGTCCTATGAACAGCTGGTGGAGGCGGCCGAAAAGCAGCGTCCCGGCGATGCGCAGATCATCATCCCGGTCAGCGAGCGCTTGGGACAGGTGGTCATCGAGATGGAAGGCATCACCAAGGGCTTCGAGGGCCGCACGCTGATCAACGACCTGTCGATCAAGCTGCCGCCGGGCGGCATCGTCGGCATTATCGGCCCGAACGGCGCCGGCAAGACGACGCTGTTCCGTATGATCACCGGCCAGGAAAGGCCGGATGCGGGATCGATCCGCATCGGTGAGACCGTCCATCTTGGTTATGTCGACCAGAGCCGCGACGCACTCGACGGCAGCAAGACCGTCTGGGAGGAAATCTCTGGCGGCGCCGAGGTCATCAAGCTCGGCAAGTTCGATATGAACTCCAGAGCCTATTGCGGCGCCTTCAACTTCAAGGGTGGCGATCAGCAGCAGAAGGTCGGCAATCTCTCGGGCGGCCAGCGCAACCGCGTTCACCTTGCCAAAATGCTCAAGGCCGGCGGCAACGTGCTGCTGCTCGACGAACCGACCAACGACCTCGATACGGAAACCCTGGGTGCGCTCGAAAGCGCGCTTGAGGCGTTTGCCGGATGCGCCATCATCATCAGCCACGATCGCATGTTCCTCGACCGCCTGGCGACGCACATCCTGGCTTTCGAAGGCGAAGGCCATGTCGAATGGTTCGAAGGCAATTTCGAGGATTATGAGCAGGACAAGGTGCGTCGTCTTGGTCCCGATGCCCTCAATCCGGGCAGCCAGGCCCATAAGCGCCTGACGCGCTGATTGCAGCCGTTTTTGCAGTCACGAAGCCCTGGTTTCTACCGGGGCTTTTTCACGTCTGGCCTGTCGCAATTTGAGCAGGCAATTTCGCTCAAGCGCGAAATGCCGCTTGTCACCATCGTCCAAATCACATAAAGATATCTTTATATCTTGATTGGACTGAAGATGAGCGAACCCTTGAAGCTTGGACTGGATGCGCTGGTGGACGTCATGAAGGCGGCCGGCGAGCCCACGCGCCTGCGTCTTCTGGCGCTTCTCGACAGCGGCGACCTGACGGTAACCGATCTTACCGAAATTCTCGGCCAATCCCAGCCCCGCATCTCCCGCCACCTGAAGCTGCTTGGCGAGGCCGAACTGATCGAACGCTACCAGGAAGGCGCCTGGGCCTATTTCCGCCTCAAGCAGGAGGGCAAGGCGGCGATGCTGGTGCGGGCATTACTGAAGCATGTCTCCGAGAACGATCCGACCGTGCTTCGCGACGGCGAAAGGCTGTCGCAGGTCAAGCGCCAGCGCGCCGAGCGGGCGCAGGCCTATTTCAGCCGCAACGCCGCTGAGTGGGACGAGCTTCGCCGCCTGCATGCCGCCGATGAAGAGGTCGACGCCGCCGTCATCCGGCTGCTCGGCAGTCAGCCGATCGATTCGCTGCTCGATCTCGGCACCGGCACCGGCCGCATCCTCGAACTGCTGTCGGGGCTCTACCGGCGGGCGATCGGCGTCGATGCCAGCCGCGACATGCTGAGCGTGGCGCGCGCCAATCTCGATAAGTCCCGCATCACCAAGGCCACCGTGCGCCATGCCGATATCTTGAACCTGCCGTTCGAGGGCCAGGATTTCGATCTGGTGACGATCCACCAGGTGCTGCATTTCTTCGACCAGCCGGAAATTGCGATCGCGGAAGCGGCGCGCATGCTCCGGCCGGGTGGCCGGCTCGTGGTCATCGACCTTGCGCCGCACACGCTCGAATATCTCCGCGACGAGCATGCGCATGTCCGTCTCGGCTTTTCGCACCAGGCGATATCCGACTGGCTGCACAGGGCCGGGCTCGACGTCGAGCAGGTCGTGGACCTTCATCCGGGTCAGCAAAGCGGGCAGGGGTTGACGGTCACCGTCTGGCTCGCGCGCGATCCGAGGCGCTTGATGGCTTCGCAACTAAGCGAAGGCGCCGAACCTACATTTGCCGGGAGAGTATGACATGGCTTTGAATAACGAGGCACGCGGCCGCAACATCGGGATCTCCTTCGAATTCTTCCCGCCGAAATCGGAGGAGATGGAAGGTCAGCTGTGGGATACGGTCAGCAAACTGCAGGACTGGGACCCGGATTTCGTCTCGGTTACCTATGGCGCCGGCGGGACCACCAAGGCGCCGACACTGACCGCCGTCACGCGTTTCCTGTCGCAGACGCCGCTCGCCACCGCTTCGCACCTGACCTGCGTCGGCGCGACGAAGGAAGAGACGCACCAGATGATCGAGACGTTCCGCAAGGTCGGCGTCACGCATTTCGTGGCGCTGCGCGGCGATGCGCCCGGCGGCGCCGGCGCCCCCTACCAGCCGCATCCCGGCGGCTATGCCAATGCGGCCGAGCTGGTGGCTGGCCTTAAGTCGGTCGGCGATTTCGAGATTTCGGTCTCCGCCTATCCGGAAAAACACCCGGAAAGCCGTGACACGGCCGCCGATATCGACATGCTGAAGCGCAAGGCCGATAACGGCGCCGACCGGGCGCTGACACAGTTCTTCTTCGACAACGACAATTTCGAGCGCTACCTGGAGAAGGTGCGCGCTGCCGGGGTCTCGATCCCCGTTGTGCCCGGTATCATGCCGATCCAGAACCTGACGCAGCTGAAGCGTTTCGCCGGCGCCTGCGGCACGATCATCCCGGCCTTCCTCGATGAACGCTTCGCCGGCTTCGACGACAAGCCCGAGGAGCGGGCAAAGGTCGCCGCCGATATCGCCGCCGAACAGATCGAGGATCTCGTCCGGCGCGGCATCCATGAGTTCCATCTCTACACGATGAACCGCGCGCCGCTGGTTTCCGCTGTGCTCGACAATCTCGGCTTTTGCCGCCGGCCGGCAAAAAGCGCGGGCGCTGCGGCCTGATCTAAAGGGTTTGAAAAGGTGAAAAAGCGCATGTCGGGCGGGACATGCGCTTTTTCATTAGCGGATTGATCAGGGGAGTTCAGGTACTACCAGTCATTCCACTTTCATCGGCCAGCTCAGATGAAGAGCATGGACAGAACGAAAGCAAACGCTGCACTGACCAACAGAACATTCAAGGATTGCGTGAGTCCCATGTCTGTCTCCTCGCGTTAACCGGCCGATAATATGTCGGAAATATGTCGGTTGGGAAGCGGATTCTATGCTGCGCTGCCGAAGGGCGCGGTGGACAAGTCGGCGAGGCTAGCGGCAAGCCGTTGAAACTAATCGATTATATTCGATAAATTTTTGTTCACAGATTTTAACGTGCCGTTAAATCCGGCGATTGCCGGTTTACCTATGCGCCGAAAACATGGCGAAGAGGCAAGCGGTTGAAAACACGCGGAATTCGCAACCTGGATCAGGTGGTCTTCACCATCCGGCGATAGGCGCGGCCGTCGAGAATGACGAGGCCGAAACCGATCAGCGCCATGCCGGCGAATTCGCCGGGTGTGAGCCTTTCGCCGAGGAAAAGCACACCGAGAAGGATGGCGCTCGGCGGCACAAGCAAGGTGACGAGCGAGGCGTTGGTGGCACCTGCCGCCGCCATGATCCGGAAATAGAGGATATAGGCGAAGGCGGTCGATACCAGCGCCAGCGCCAGCACGGCGACGAGAATATCGACCGGCGGCATCGGGAGCGTCCAGGGACGATCGGCCAGCAGCGACTGCGGCAGAGTTATCAGCGAGGATGCCGTCAACTGGCCGGCCGCGGTGACCGGTGCGGGAACATCCTTGAACCGCTTGCCGTAGGTGGCGGCAAAGCCATAGGAGACGGCGGCGAGCACGGGAAGCAGCAGAGCCCAGAGCGGCGCTTCGCCGCCGGCCGCCAGGCCGGGGCCGATCAGCACGATCGTTCCGGCGAGGCCGACGAGGCAGCCGGCGATCTTTGCCGAGGACAGCTTCTCGTCCGAGGTGAAGTAGTTGGCAATCAGCACGGTCCAGATCGGCGTCGTCGCGTTCAGGATCGCGGCAAGACCGGCGCCGATGCGGGTCTGGCCGAAAAAGATCAACGCATGCGGCAGAGCATTGTTGATGAGCCCAAGGATCAGGAATTCGCGCCAGCGCGCCTTGAGGATCGAATAGACGTCGAAGCGGCCGGCGATATAGACGTGAAGCGCCAGCGCGGCGAGCAGCAGCCGAAGGAAGACAAGGGTCAGCGGCGGCACATGCTGAACGGCAATGCGGGCAAAGAAGAAGGAGCCTCCCCAGATCAGGCCGAGCAGGAGCAGCAGGCCCCAGGTCCAGGCATTCATTCTGCTGTCCATACCGGTTCCTCCACCGTAAGCCGCTCGGTTGCTAAAAACCGGCACCGGCTGTCAGGGCTCATGCTTAGCGCAGACGGCGGACCGCGCCACCCGTTTCTTGCGACGCGGGTGGCGGTGAGGTGCAGGCGGCGATCAGAGAGCGTTGAGGAGGGCAGGCGTTGCCCAGCCGTCGGCCGGCATGCCGAGGCGCTGCTGCTCTTTCTGGATCGCGACACGCGTGCCGGAGCCGAGGATGCCGTCGATCTCGCCGACATCATGCCCGAGCGACTGCAATTTGGTCTGCAGCGTCTTCATCTGGTCGTTGGCGAGGCCCTGTTCCGGCACGCCCTTGAGATAGGTCGGGGCGCCGGAAAGCCGGGTCCCGAAATACGCGGCCGAGGTCGTGTAGATGAACGACTTGTTCCATTCGAGATAGATCTTGAAATTCGGGTAGGCGATGAAGGCCGGTCCCATGCGGCCCTGCGGCAGCACCAGATCGCCTTCGAGGTTGCCGAAGGCGGTGTTGCCGTCGCGCGGCTTGACGCCGAGCGCGAACCATTCGCCTGCCGTCATCGTGCCGCCGAGGCCGGATTTCTCCCAGGGCAGGTTATCGGGCAGGGTGACTTCCTGCAGCCAGGGCTGGCCGCGCTCGAAGCCGAGATGCTGGATGAACTTAGCCGCCGTCAGGATGGCGTCCGGGCCGCTCTGCTTCAGGCGGACATGACCGTCGCCGTCGCCGTCCATGCCGTAGGCGATGATGTCGCGCGGCAGCATCTGCACCTGGCCGATCTCGCCGGCCCAGGCGCCGGTATTGGTGGCGGGGTCGAGATCGCCGTGCTGGACCATCTCGATGAGGGCGATCGAGCTGTGGGCGGAAGAGCTCCGGGCGGCGGCAGTCATGCGACAGCGTCACCAGGGCGTTGCGGGTGTTGAAATCACCCTGGACGGCGCCGAAATCGGTTTCCATCGCCCAGAAAGCGGTGATGACGCCAGCGGGAACGCCGAATTCCTGTTCGGCGCGGGCAAAGACGTCGGCATATTGCTTCATCTTCTGGCGGCCGATGTCGAGGCGAGCCTGGCTGACGGTGCGCTGGGAGAATTCAAGGAAGGTCTGCTTGAAGACGCCCTGGGCCCGATCCCGGCTCAGAACCTTGGGGTCGATCTCGGCGTCGGCAAGAGCGGAGTCGGCGGCTGCCGGGCTTGCGCCGGCGGCAACTGCATCCTTCTTGACGCCTTCAAGGAAGGCGGACAGATCGCCGCCGCAGGGTGCTGCCGGAGCGGCTGGATCCGCCGCAGGTGCCTGCTGGGCGGCTGCGCCGCCCGCAAGGGCGAGGGCAAACAGGAGGGCGAGTGCAGAGCGGCTTGCGAGCGAGCGGTGCATGGATGCGGTCCTTATATCAAATGGATGTCCGTCGCTTTCCCAGAGGAATGTGACGGAAGCAAGAAACATTGAAAGACGTTACTAAGAATTTCTATCCTTGGAAACGGCAGCGACCCAATTGTTCCAGTTCTTTGCACTGCCGGCAAAGACATTGATATCCGTGGGACCGCTGATGCCCGGAATGACGCCGGTCGAGGTATATTGCCAGAAGGCCCAGCGGCGGTCGGAATAGGTCACTTCGGGGTGTTTTGCCACCGAACGCACCCAGAAATGATAATCCTGGAAGTAACCGGCGAGATTGTCGCGGTGGAAATCGACCGAGGTGTAGATGATCGGGCGTTTGCCGTAATAGGCCTCCAGCCGGTCCATGAAACGCTGCATTTCGGCGCGCACCGTTTCCGGGTCGGGACGGTAGCGGCAGGTCTTCGATTCGGCGTTCCATTCGACGTCGAGCACCGGCGGCAGGCGCATCGCCTCCTTCGGCACGTTGCGGATGAACCAGTCGGCCTGCTGATCGGCCGAGGAGCAGAAATAATAGAAATGGTAGGGCGCGTGCGGGATGCCGGCGGCGCGCGCCTCGCGCCAGTATTCGTCGAAGCGCGGATCGACCCTGTCCTTGCCTTCCGTCGCCTTGATGAAAGCGAAGGCGACACCGGAATTTTTGACCGTCGCCCAGTCGATATCGCCCTGCCATTTGGAGATATCGATGCCGTGGACCTGGTTCTGCCGCGGATGTTTCGGGCCGAAATCCTGCGGATCGGTGTCCTTGAATCGCGTCTTCGGCTTGATCGATGCTGTTTCGAGATAGTCGTGGCCAGAAGAGGAGCAGCCTGCCAGGAGAATGGCCAGAGGCAGAACGCAAAACAAAAGCCGGCGCATGGGCATCCCGTCGTGAACCGAATGATCTCTTTGCCCCACAGCCTGACCTTCGAAAAAGACGAGTCGGCAGAGGATAACCCTCTTTTCACCATATCAACGTAAAAAATCGGTTAGTTTCAAGCGAATTATGAGCGGTTGCTGATAATGGCCGCCCGCCAGGCGTAACCGCCGCCGACGGTGTCGAACAACAATCTCGCGTTGTTTTCATGGGCTTGCGCTTCCAGGAGCTCCCGCAGATCGGAGCGCGGGGTGACGTGGAATTTTGCGAGCCATGACTGCAGCATGCGGCGGAACCAGCCGGGCAGGCCTTCCTGCTGGCCGAAATCGACGATGTGCAACTGACCGCCGGGGTTGAGTGCGGCAATCGACGCATCGACGGCGCGCTCCCAGTCCGGGATCATCGACAGGGCATAGGAGATCAGGATGCGGTCGAAGCCGCTGACGCCGAATTCGCGCGGGGTGAAGGCCGTGGCATCGGCAACGCGGAATTCCGGGATCGTCGCCTTGGTGGCGAAGGTCTTGCGCGCCGAAATCAGCATTTCCTGGGAAATGTCGAGGCCGAACAGCTTGGCTGTCGGGAAATGCCTGTGGGCGAAGGCCATGTTGCGGCCGGTGCCGCAACCGACTTCGAGTAGGGTGCCGCCCTCGGGTACATCGAGATTGCGGATCGTGCTGTCGCGGCCGAGAAGGTAATATTTGCGCGTCAGATCGTAGATATGGCGCTGGTAGCGGTACATGCCATCCATCAGGCTGGCATGTTCGCCGCTCTTTCCTGCCGTCTCGGTGCCGACCTTGCTCACGCCTTCTTCCCGTAAATGTGGAAGCCGCCGTAGATCGCCGAACGATCAAGGGCCGTCAGCTCGCGCGACTTCTCCTCGAAGTAGTCCCACTGGTCGCGGATCGAAGGAGACAGGCGGCCTTCGATGATGCTCTTTTCGGCGGCGGTGCGGAAGATCACGCGGGCGCCTTCACGCGCCGTGCGGGTGATTTCCCGCCAGACGTCGTTCAACTGCTCGTCCGTCATCCAATCCTGCGCGTCGAGCAGGATGTAGCGGTCGCGCGAGGCGGCCGGCTCGCGGGCCAGAAGCTCGGTGAAGCTTGCATGGTGGACGTTGACGCGGTCGACATTGGCGCGGATCACTTCATAGTGCTCCGGCTTCAGATAGGTCGGCAGCGGGCCTTCCTCTTCAGTGCCGTAGCGGCGGCCGAAGGCCTGCCAGGCGAAATAATTGTCGCGCATCGGGAAATGACAGGCGAGCTTTTCCAGGCGGTGCTTCAGCACCGGTGCGATCGAATGGTCGGCGGCCAGGCTTGCGAGCTCGTCATATTGCTGCGGCGGGATGCCAAGGCCGAAGAGCGAGCTCTTGCGGCCGGTGATCCAGCGCACCACCGGCTTTTCGAACAGCGGCGCGATCTGCTCTTCGAAGAACTGGCGCTGCTCGCGGATCGAGCGGGTCTTGGTCATCTCGCGCAGCTTGACGCCATGCAGGCGGGCAAGAAGATGGGCCGCGCCGATGAAGCGGCCGAGCAGACCGGTTTCGTAGATGTTGCGGTCGAAGACGGTGACGCGGCGGCGGCCGAACTTGCGGCCGTTCCAATAGCTGCGGGTCGCCTCGTCAAGCTTGACGGCAAGATGCCGGTCGTAGGCGCGGCTGTTCGACTTCTCGTTCGGCATGGCCAGGAAACGGACGAGATCGGCATGATCCGGCAGATGCTTGAAGGCGGCGAGCTTCAGGCGGTTCAGCGCGATATGGTGCGGGTTGAGGTCGACGACGTCGATCGATGCCGGCGCTTTGGAGAGATAGGCGAGCATGTTGCAGCCGCCGGAGCCGATGGTGACGATGCGATGGTTGGGCTTCAGCTCCATCGCCTGCATGTCGAGATCCGGATCCTCCCAGATCTGCGGATAAACGAGGCCGGAGAAGAGGAGGCCGAAGAGACGCTCGGAAAAACCTTCCTTCGAAAAAGCCTTGTGGCGGAGAAGGGCGTCCTTGAGTTTCCGGTTCTTGCGGAAGCCGGCATCCGGTGCAAATTCTGACATGAGTTCTGTCACCTTTTTAGCGTTCAGGGCGTGTAGCGCGCCACTGCTACAGTTTGATGACGTGGGCTGTGGGGCACCGTTCTCGGAAGGCTCCGGCATCAATGAAGAGTGATCGGAATGGTGCGCCTACTTCGCACCGGCCCCTTTCCGACAGGCGCGATTCCTGCTTCTCTCCCGGCATGGAGGAATGCCATGCGATTTGTGCTGCGTGTCCTGAAGGCGCTTGCTCTCCTTGTGGCTCTCATCATCGCTGCCGGAACCGGCTGGCTCTTCGCCTGGCCGCCGGAGCTCTTGCGCGTCGGGGACGGCTACGCCGCCAAGATCGTCTGCTCCAATGTCTTCGTCGCCAGCCGGGATGCCGACGATGTGTTGCATGACGACGTCCAGGCGCCGGGAAATCCGCTGCTGAGGCTGGTTCGCGTCGGTGTCGAGCGTGACAGCGGCCGGGTGACGGCGCGCTTCATGGGGCTGTTCGCATCGAGTTATGCGCTCTATCGCGGCGCTCTCGGATGCACCAGCGTGCCGGACGGCAATTTCGAGGCGGCGATTAACGCGGTGCCGTTCGATCCGCCGGCCAAGATGCAGGCGAATGACGCGGTGTGGCCGCAAGGCGAGGGCACTGGCAATCAGCCGGACGCGAAGATCGCCGCGGTGCTGGCCGATGCCCGATTTGCCGGTCCGGCCATGCGGGCGATCGTGGTGGTGCGCGGCGGCCGTATCGTCGCCGAAGCCTATGGTCCCGGATTTTCGTCGAAGACGCCACTGATCGGCTGGTCGATGACGAAGACGGTGAACGCGGCCATCCTCGGCCGGCTGATGCTCGACGGCAAGGTCTCGTTCGACGACGATCACTTGATGGCACAGTGGAAGGACGATCAGCGTGCGAGGATCAAGGTTTCCGACCTGCTCGGCATGGAGAGCGGGCTTGCCTTCAATGAGGATTACGGCAGCGTTGCCGATGTGACGCGCATGCTCTATCTCGATCCAGACATGGTCTCGCTGCCGGCCAATGCGCCGATGGAGGCAGCACCCGGGCAGCGGTTCCGCTATTCGAGCGGCACGGCGGCGCTCTTGTCACGCATCTGGATGGACAGGGTCGGCAATGCGCAGGCAGCCTTTTCCTATCCGCATGATGCGCTCTTCTCCCCGCTCGGCATGACCAGCGCCGTCTTCGAGCTCGACGCGCGCGGCACCTTTGCCGGAAGCTCCTATCTCTATGCGACTGCGCATGACTGGGCGCGTTTCGGACAGTTCCTGCTGCAGGATGGCGTCTGGAATGGCCGGCGGCTGTTGCCGGAGGGGTTCGTCGGCGCCATGCGCACGCCGACGGCAGCATCGAACGGCCGGTATACGCAAGGCCAGGCGTGGCTCGCGCCCGGCGGCTCGAGTGCTGTATTCGGGCTGCCGGAGGACACGTTCTGGCTGACGGGGCATGACGGGCAAAGCATGGCGATCGTGCCGTCCGCCAATCTGGTCGTCGTCCGGCTTGGCCTGACTCCGGGCTGGCTCGGTTATCAGCCGCAAACGCTTCTCAAGGCAGTCCTGGCGGCGTCGCCGCAATTGGGCATGCCGCAACTGCAGGCCGGATCAGAGCGGCAGGTCCAGCCGCGGCCATAGGCCGAGCCGTCTTTCTGGGGTAGTTGTCAGTAATTGCCCTGCGCGACGTCGTTCATGCCCTTGCGCTTGGCATCGTAATAATAACCGCGCGCATAGAGACGCACGGCATCGTCTTCCTTGCTGTCGGAGACGAGCCAGGCGCCGCGCAGATATTTCGCGGCATATTTGATGTTGGTCTCGGCATCGAAGAGACCGCCCGGGGCGCCGTCATAACCCATTGATTTGGCAGTGTTGTACTTGATCTGCATGAGGCCGAAATAGCCGCGCTTGTTGTAGGCCTTCGGATTGTAGCGGCTCTCGCGATGGACTATGCGGTGGAGCAGCGTCTCGGGAATTTCGTAGAGTTTCGAATATTTCTGAATGAGCTTGGTGACGAAGCTCTTTTCGACGGTCGGCGCATCGTCCTTGTCGTCGTCGCTGAACATCGGCGGCGCCGTCGGCGGATCGATCGGCCCGGATTCATCGAAACCGTAGTCCATGCTGGCGCGCGGCGTCGTGTCGACTGCGGCAAGTGCCGCAAGCGCGCCGTTCTGCGGTGTCGCGGCAAAAGCAAGCTGCGTTGCCGGCTGTGCCGGCGCTCCCGGACGCGGCGTCGGTACCACGGACTGGATCGCCGTCATCTCGGGTGTCAGCGGGATCTGCGCGTAGGCTGCCGGCTCCATGGTGAGATCGGCACGCTGGGAGGCGGTCACGGTCGGCATCGCCGTTGCGGTCAGGGCAGGGGATGCCGGGGAAAGGGTGGCACCGGCGACCGCCTGAGCGGCCGTGCCTTCGGCCGTCGGGATTGCGGCAAGCGTGGCGTCTTCACCGGGCTTCGGCATCGGCACCACGGTCTGCGCAGCTGTCAGTTCGGCCTGGGAGGTGTATTCGACACTCGCGCAGCCGGTCATCACGCCACAGCAGAGCACCGTAGAAACGACAAGACTGCGTTTCAGCCCGGACAATCCGATCGCTACCATTCCGTCACTTTCGTGAAATCGCGCCGCCCCGGCAGCGTTATAAAAGTTACTAAAAAGCTTAAATCCGACGACCCCATTAACCTATTCGTGGCATTCCGGCAACCACGGATTATTTCTAAGCTGCAATACGGCGATACCCGGCGGTTACGGCGCCTGCAGCGATCAGCAGAGTGCCGCCTGTGCGGTTTACGGCGCGCTGGACGCTCGCCTTGCGAATCAGTCCGCGCGCGGTATGGGCGAGAAACGCATAAGCGGAAGCGTTGAGGATCGCCAGCACGAGGAAGGTTGCTTCCATGATCGCCATCTGGCCGACGAAGGGCAGGGCCGGATTGAGGAACTGCGGCACGAAGGCGACGAAGAAGATAATGCTCTTCGGATTGAGGGCGGTGACGACATAGGCGTGGAGGAAGATCTTGAGCGATTTCTCTTCCGGCAGATTGTCGTTGTCGGCAACCGGTTCGCCGATGACCGGGGCCCGCCAGAGCTTGATTCCCAGCCAGATCAGGTAGGCGCCGCCGATCCACTTCAGGACGGTGAAGAGGGTGGCGGAGGCGGCGAGGACGGCGCCGAGACCGAAGAGAGACGCCGTCATCGCGGTGAAGTCACCAAGCGCCACACCGCTCACCGTCGCAAACGCCGTCCTGCGTCCATGACCGAGCGCATAGGAAACGACGAGCAGTATCGTCGGTCCCGGTATGGCCAGCATGATGGCGGATGCGGCCGCAAAAGCGAGCCAAGCTTCAAGTGACATGGTGTCTCCTCCTATTCCTCAGGAACAAGCAAAGACATCATATTAACCATCCGTCAATCACGCTTCTTTGTATTTCTGGCCTATATTGTCCATGACTTCGGCAAACCATGCCGTCGACAGGTCAAAAGCCTTGCCGCCCTTGATGCGCGGGAATTCTATAGTGCGCAATTTACCGTTTTGCGCTTCATCGTGGCCGGTGACGCCGGAGACTCTGTTGAGCGCACTCTCGACTGCAAGATCGACCATGCTCTGGATCAGCCGGAGGTCGTCGCTGTTGGCCGGCGCCGAGCGGGCGAAGTAGCCCGATTTCTGCACGAGCGAACGTTCGGCGTTCAAAAGGCTGGCGAACTGCTTCTGGAACCAAGCGCCGACATTGATCGTATCGATTTTCACATGGCCGAAGGCGTCGCGCTTGACCGTCTCGCCGGCGGCTTCGCGCTCCGCGACGATGGCGTCGAGGCAGGCGCCTTCGGAGACGAAGACCGTGGCGTGGCCGTTGCGGTCCATGCTCTCCTTCAGGCGGGCGGCCTCAGCGTCGAGGTCGAAGGCCATTTCAGGCAGGTAGACGGCGTCGATACTCTTCAGATGCGCGTCCATCATCAGGCCGTCGACATATTGGTTGCGGCTGGTGCGCTGGAGATAGGCGCGGGCGGTCGCGGCGGTCAGCCAGCCGCAATGGCGGCCCATGACCTCGTGGATGACGAGGGTGCGGGGGGCGGCCGTCTGTTCGTTGCCGACATTGTCGAAGAAATGTGCGCCGACTTCGGCGGCCGTCCAGGCGCCGAGCGACTGGCGGATCGGCACGACGTCGTTGTCGACGGTCTTCGGCAGGCCGACGACGGTGAGGTTGTAACCGTTGGCGGCGAGATAGGCGGCAAGGTCGGCGGCGGTGGTGTTGGTGTCGTCGCCGCCGATCGTGTGGAGGATGGTGATGCCGTCATTGGCGAGGCGTTCGGCGGCAACCCGCAGCGGGTTGTCCCCTTCCTTGACCAGACCGCGCTTGACACAGTCGGCGGCATTGGTGAGCTTGACGCGGCTGTTGCCGATCGGCGAGCCGCCATAACGATGTAGCAGCGGCGCCTTTTCGCGCATCTCGCGGGTGATCTCGATGCTGTCGCCGAGCAATACGCCCTGGTAGCCGGACTTGTAGGCGACGAGATCGAGGTCGGGGGCGATGTCGCTGTAGCGTTCGATCAGTCCGCCGACGGCGGAGGAAAGACAGGGCGCCAGGCCTCCGGCGGTCAGCATTGCAACTTTCTGCTTGGCCATGATCCCTCCTATGGCGTTTCGGTGCGGCGGCTTCAGCTACAGGCGTCGCCTCGAATTCGATTCAAGCGACGCGCCTTAGCGCATTGTTTTCATGGATGTCGTTATCCCGGATCCGCTGCACACCTCCGGGCGACATGCATGAGCGCATGGATGCGGCAGGGAAGGGAGCCTGTAAAGTAAAGAATTTACGAAAAAGCGCCTTTCTGCCGCGTTGCGGCCGGAAGAGTTGATATAATCGTTTCAAGCCGGTTCTGACTGCGGAGAACTCTTGTGGAAATTGCCGGCGCGGCGCGCCGCGAAGCGGAGGTGCCGAGCGCAGGAGGAACCTTTGCTGCGGTGCGACAATTACCAAATCGTGAAAACTGTGTTCGGCCCTACGACCAATAGTCGCCTTGCAAAGGCTACGATTCTTTGGTCAAGCTATCTGCATATAAGTTGACAAGCGTGCGAGAGATTTCGATGTCCTTCTGGGAAAAACTGTTGAATGCCATTGGCAATACCGCGGGCAATGCGCTGTCGGCGGTGGTCGAGGCTATCCGAACGGTTTTTGAAGGTGATCCCGAGACCCGGCGCAAGGTGGCTTTCTCCGTGGCGATCATCGCGCTGTCGGCCAAGATGGCCAAGGCCGACGGCATCGTCAGCGAGAAGGAGGTCGAAGCCTTCCGCGAAATCTTCGAATTCCCGCAGGACCAGGCAAAGAACGTCGCCAGGCTTTACAACCTCGCACGCCAGGACGTGGCCGGCTACGAAGCCTATGCCGAACGGCTCTCGACGCTTTGCGTTACCTGCGCGGCCAATTGCACCGTGCTGGAAGACGTGCTCGACGGTCTCTTCCATATCGCCAAGGCCGATGGGCTGATCCATGAGAAGGAACTGAATTTCCTCAGCCATATCGGCGAGATCTTTCAGATGAGCGAGATGCGCTTCGAGCAGATCGCCGCCCGCCACGTCTCCACAGGCGGCGATCCCTACAAGGTGCTCGGTGTGTTGCCCTCGGACGATTTCCCGACCATCCGCCGCCGCTATCACGGTCTCGTCAGCGAACATCATCCCGACCGGCTGATCTCGCGCGGCGTGCCGAAGGAGTTCCATGTCATCGCCAATGAGCGCATGGCGGCGCTGAATGCGGCCTATGCGGCGATCGAGAAGGAACGCCGCGCCGCATGACCTCTTTCGAGGCCGACTGCGGGAGCGCCCGCGTGCAGCCTTCGCCGAACCACGGCGAGCGCGCGGACGGGCGCCGTCCGGACATGATCCTGCTGCACTATACCGGCATGCCGACGGCGGATGGCGCGCTCGACTGGCTCTGTCGCGCCGAGAGCCAGGTCTCCAGCCATTATTTCGTGCATGAGAACGGCGAGGTGGTGCAGCTAGTGCCGGAGGTGCGGCGGGCCTGGCACGCGGGAAAGAGCAGCTGGCACGGCGAGACGGATATCAATTCGCTGTCGATCGGCATCGAGATCGCCAATGCCGGCCACCCCGGCGGACTTCCCGATTACCCGAAAGAGCAGATCGCCGCGGTGATCGAATTGTGTCGTGACTGTGTCGAACGTTGGTCAATCGCGCCGGAGCGGGTCCTTGGGCACTCCGATGTCGCCCCGATCCGCAAGGTCGATCCGGGTGAGAAATTCCCATGGGGCGAGCTCCACAGGGCGGGCGTCGGTCACTGGGTCGAGCCGGCAACGATCACCGGCGGGCGCTTCTTCCAGCAGGGTGATGCCGGCCAGCCTGTCGAAGCGCTGCAGTCGATGCTGTCTCTATATGGCTATGGCACTGAAATCACAGGACAATTTTCCGAGAAGACGGCGGGAGACGTGGAAGCTTTCCAGCGCCATTTCCGGCCTGAACGGGTGGACGGCATCGCCGATTTCTCGACGATCGACACGCTGCACCGGCTGCTGTCGGCGCTGCCGCGTTTTTCCTGAGCGGAAGAGGCCGATTTCCGGCCGATATTTCTGCGGCTGGCGAGAAAACCGCCTCGCCACATCATTTCCCTATTATCTCCTCATTGCGATGGTCTAAGAACGCCCGCTGAACAGCGCTCACGGCTTTTTCAAGTGTAACCACGAGCGCCAAATGAAACGATAAGAATTGCTGCGGAACACGATCAGTCCTTGATCGCGTATGACCGGATGACGGCGAGGCGCGCAGTCCTGCAATTCTATGGGTCGGAGTGAATAGACTACATGAAGAATATGATTGTTGGTGCTGCGGCATGCGTTGGCATGCTGCTGGCGGGATATAGTTTTGCCTTGGCTGGTGATGACTGGGGTGCCAGGGCTGAAACCATCCCGCTGAAAACCGTCGATCGCCAGAGCGGCTATGCCATGCCCGATTTTTCCGCCAGCGTTCCCTATGCCGCGCTGATCAATAAATATGCTGCTGAGTACGACGTGCCGGTCGCGCTTGCCCAGGCCGTCGTGCGTGTCGAGAGCAACTTCAATCCGAAGGCACGCGGCAGCGCCGGCGAAATCGGCCTGATGCAGATCAAGCCGGCGACGGCGCGGATGATGGGCTATTCCGGCACGAAGAAGGGCCTGTTCGATCCGGAGACCAACATCAAATACGGGATGAAATACCTGGCGGCCGCCCATCAGCTCGGCGGCGGGCAGACCTGCAACACGATCCTGAAATACAATGCCGGCCATGCCGCCACGCGCATGAACCCGGTGTCTAAGACCTATTGCGGCAAGGTCCTGGCGATGCTCGACTGAGCTTCGCCGGACGCGTCGGCCGAGAATTTTTCCGGCATTTGCGATATGAATCAGGATGCTTGCCGTGATATCCCCACCTGAAACGAGGTGGGCTACCTCGAGATGAGATTAGGCCACCTCGCGATGAGGTTAGGCCACCTCGACACGAGGTTAGATATGGCAGTCGATTTCAGGTTTATCATCATCGGGCGCGGCATGATGGGGGCGGCTGCCGCACGGCATCTCGCCTCGATGGCCGACGGCATTGCGCTGATCGGCCCGCGCGAGCCGGAGCAACGCAAGGCCCATCACGGGATATTCGCCAGCCATTACGACGAAGCGCGCATCACCCGCACGTTCGACGGCAATCTGACCTGGGGAAGTTTCGCCGCCCGTGCGCTCGACCGCTACCGCGAGATCGAGGCAAGGAGCGGCATTTCCTTCTATTCCGAAGTCGGTTGCCTCTTTGCCGGTCCGCCGCCAAAGGACGAGCAGGACTATATCAACCGGGCGCTCACCGTCAGCCGGACACTCGGCAGCGATATCGAGACCCTCGCGCCGTCGGACCTTCGCCAACGTTTTTCCTATCTTGCCGTCGATCCTGATTTCACCGGATATTTCGAGCGCAAGCGCGCCGGGCACATCAACCCGCGGGCGTTGGTGCGGGCGCAGGCGAGGCTTGCCGAACAGGGCGGTGTCTCGCTGATCGAAGCAACCGCGACATCCGTGCGCGACGCCGGTTCCCATGTCGAGGTGATGGCCGGTGGCAGAACCTACAGTGCCGAGCGCGTGCTGGTCGCTGCCGGCGGTTTCAGCAATTTCAATGCCTTGCTGCCGCGTCCCGTCGATACCAGGGTCATGGCGCGCACGGTCGCCTTCTACGAGATCAGTGAGAACGAGATGGCGATCTTCGGCGACATGCCGTCGACGATCGTGCTCGGTGACCGGGAGGAGGACCACATCTATATCCTGCCGCCGGTGCGTTATCCCGACGGCAAGACCTACCTGAAACTCGGTGGCGACACCGAGATGCTGTCTTTCAGAGAGCTGGAGAATGTCGGCGCGTGGTTCCGTTCGGATGGCAGCGTAGCTGAACGCGAGCATCTCGCAAGCATCGCCCTCACGTTGATGCCGGCGCTTGCCGGCTGCCCGGTCACCTCGGGGCCTTGCGTGGCGAATTTCACGCCGACCGGTTATCCTTATGCTGGATTTACGCAGTCGCCACGCATCGCGGTGCTCACCGGCGGCAATTTCGTCGCAGCCAAATCCTCCGACGAACTCGGACGGCTGGGCGCCGTGCTTCTGACCGAAGGTGCGCTCCGCGACAGTGATTTCGGCGGCGAGCTGACGCCGGTCTTTGCCTGAAAGGGAGCATCATGGCAGTCGATTTCAAATATATCGTCGTCGGCCGCGGGCTGATGGGATCTGCGGCGGCGCGGCATCTGGCGCGCCAGGTGGATGGCGTGGGAGTGATCGGCCCGGACGAGCCTGATGATCGCAAGGCGCATCAGGGCGTCTTCGCCAGCCATTACGACGAGGGGCGCATCACCCGCACCATCGATCCCGATCGCAACTGGGCGCTGCTCGCCAACCGCGCGATCGGCCGTTACCGCGAGATTTCCCGCGACAGCGGCATCGACTTCTATCGCGAGGTCGGCTGCGTGGTCGTCGCGCCTGATGGAAGCGATTATCTCGAGAGGACCCGGCAGGCGGCCGTTTCGCTCGGCGTCGAGACCCGCTTTCTCGATGAGGCTGGGCTGAGGGCCGCCTTTCCGTTTTTCGCCTTTCCCAGTGCCGCTGCCGGCGTCTTCGAGGCAAGGGGGCCGGCCACATCAGCCCGCGCCGCCTGGTCAAGGCACAGTCGCTGCTGGCGGAAAAGGCAGGTGCTGCCGTCATTCGCGACCATGTCGTCTCGATCCGCAGCGTGGGCGGATCGGCTGTCGTCGAGACTGCCGGCGGCCGGAGCTATTGCGGTGAGAAGGTATTGCTGGCGGCGGGCGGATTTTCCATTGCAGAGAATCTGTTGCCGAAGCCGGTTGCCATGACGGTTTATGGTCGGACGGTAACGCTTTTCGAGGTGAGCGAGACCGATGCGGTGCGCCTTGCGGCCATGCCGTCGCTCATTCTCGATGTGCCCGGCACGCATATCTATCTGCTGCCGCCGATCCGTTATCCCGACGGCAAATTCTACCTGAAGATCGGCGGCGATCCCGACGATCTGGCGCTCGGTGACGAGGTCGCGATGCGCGCCTGGTTCAAAACCGAGGGGCGCGAGACCGTGCGCGCCTATCACGAACGCATCGTCGAAGGTCTCGTGCCCGACTTGGCGCCGCTCTCGATTTCGACGGCGGCCTGCGTCGTCTCGCAGACGGAGAGCGGCTACCCGATGATCGGCTACACCTCATCGCCTGAAATCGCGGTGCTGACGGGCTGCGCCGGCACCTCGGCCAAGAGTTCGGACGAAATCGGCCGGCTTGGGGCTGACCTGCTTTTGTCAGGCAGAATCAGCGAACATGGCTACTCCACGGATTTCACACCGGAATTTCGCTAAATAAATTTTGATTTCGGTGGCAATTGCCATCTCTCTCGTTTATGGGACCCCTGCCAGTTGGCTGGGCAGCCGCGCTCTATCAATGCCGAAAGGCGGTAGGGTGAGGAAAGTCCGGGCTCCACGGAAACACGGTGCCGGATAACGTCCGGCGAGGGCGACCTCAGGGAAAGTGCCACAGAAAGCAAACCGCCTGTCATGACAGGTAAGGGTGAAAGGGTGGGGTAAGAGCCCACCGCATCTCCGGCAACGGAAATGGCACGGTAAACCCCACCGGGAGCAAGACCGAATAGGGATGACGCGGCAGGCCGAAAGGCCTTCCGGCCGGTTTCCAGGCCAGTCATCCGGGTGGGTTGCGCGAGGCAGCGTGCGAACGCTGTCCCAGAGGAATGGCTGCCACGTTCCGGTTCACGCCGGAGCCATACAGAACCCGGCTTACAGGCCAACTGGCGATTAACTTTTGTGGCGCGATCAAGCCCTGATTTCAGGAATCACTTCCCGGTAAGCCGCTGAAATCGAAAGTTTTCAAGTGGAAGCTCATGCAGTCCGCCTGTTGAAAATTCTTTTTGCAAAAGCACCGCTGCGCGACCATCGCGACAGGGCGATCCTAACTCTTTGTTAAACTTAACAGCTTATAAATTTTTGATCATGCGTCTGTTGCAAAATGGGCGTATCCCATTGACGCCCATATGGTCCCATGCTATCCCAAATGCGCACTGCACCAGGGCAATCACCTGCCCATTCATCGCAAAGCAAAGACGTCTTCCTCTCCGGAAGCGTCGGAGGGGTTTTTGCTCATCCGGCTTGCGAAGCTGTGCCTGATATCGGGAGTTTCGGGCGTCTTTTGGTCCGGATCCCTGCGGGAACGGATGTTTCGTGTGATGAGCCGCTTCCTTTCGAATGCGACCAACAGGATCGATGCCAAGGGCAGGGTTTCCGTGCCCTCGGCGTTCCGGTCCGTGCTGGCGCAGCGCAATGTTCAGGAGCTCTATTGCTTCCAGGACTTTGTGTTTCCGGCGATCAGCGTCGGCGGTCCGGATCTTCTCGAAAGATTCGAACGGCAGATTGCTGCGGAGGATCCGTTTTCGCCGGATGCCAACGAGATGTCGCTTCTCATTCATGGAGGCGGGGTCTTCATGAAGCTCGACGCCGAGGGGCGGCTGATGGTCACGGATTTCATTCGCGGCTTTACCGGCATCTCGGACGAGGTGACCTTCGTCGGTCGGGCGGATCATTTTCAGCTTTGGCAGCCGCAGGCTTTTGTGGCTGCGCAGGCGCAGGCACGAGGGGAGCGCAAGCTGGCGGGCAAGCGTTCCTGAAAGAACGAGGGAACGGAATGGTGGCGAATCCTGGCGGAGGTTCAACTGATGCCGGTGGCGGACCGGTTCGTCACATTCCTGTTCTTCTTGATGAGGTGCTTTCGGCGTTGGCGCCCGCGCCCGGCAAGCTCATCCTCGACGGTACATTCGGTGCGGGCGGCTACAGCGCCGCCATTCTTGCGGCCGGCGCCGAGGTGATCGCGCTCGACCGCGATCCGACGGCGATTGCATCCGGCCAGGCAATGGTTGCTGCCCATGGCGGCCGTCTCAAGCTCGTTCATTCGCAATTCTCGCATCTTGCCGATCATGCGCCGCAAGGCGGGCTCGATGGCGTCGTCCTCGATATCGGCGTTTCCTCCATGCAGATCGATGAGGCCGAGCGTGGTTTCTCCTTCCAGAAGAACGGGCCGCTCGACATGCGTATGTCGGCCGCGGGCGTTTCGGCGGCCGATGTCGTCAACCGCGCCAAGGTCGCCGATCTGATCCGCATCTTCCATTTCCTCGGCGAGGAAAGCCAGGCGCCGCGCATCGCGCATGCGATCGAGAAGCGCCGCGAGGAAAAGCCGTTCGAGACGACACGCGATCTTGCCGGTCTCATCGAGCTGGTCACGCCCCGCAAGATGAAGGACAAAATCCATCCGGCAACGCGTGTCTTCCAGGCCTTGCGCATCTTCGTCAATGACGAGCTCGGCGAACTCGCGCAGGCGCTGTTTGCGGCGGAAGCAGCGCTGAAGCCGGGCGGCCGGCTCGTCGTCGTCACCTTTCATTCGCTCGAAGACCGGATCGTCAAGAAATTCTTCTCCGACCGCGCCGGCAAGGCGTCGGGGTCGCGGCATCTGCCGGTCGCGCATGAGCGGGCGGCAACTTTCGCGGCGATCGGCAAGCCGATGGTTTCGGCAAGCGAGGTGGAGGCGGAGATCAATCCGCGCGCCCGCTCCGCCAAGCTGCGCGCCGGCCTGAGGACGGAGGCCGCCGCTGAAGCTGCGGATATGTCGCTCTTCGGGTTTCCCAATCTCGCCAGTCTCGGAAAGCTTGGAGGTTGATATGCTGAAAACGTTCGATCTCGTGCTCATCGGCGTTATGACGGCCACCGCCGCCGTCACCTATACGATCAAGCATCGCGCTGAATTGAAGTTCGAGGAGGTTCATCGCCTTCGAAGCCGAGATCAAGCTCGAGGAGGACACGATCGACCTTCTCAAGGCTGACTGGGCGCTGCAATCGCAGCCGAACCGGCTGGAGCGGCTGGTCAAGGCCTATGATGACGAGTTGCAGTTGCAGCCGACGCAATCGACGGCGCTGGTGCATGCTAAGGAATTGCCGATGCTGAAATCCGAGGTTCCCGTGCCCGACGTGACCGAGGCCAAGGCTGGCGCCAAGAGCGCGACCGAGGCCGGCGCGAAAGGTGCAGCCCTGGCCGGCGCCAAAGGCGCGACGGTCACGACGAAGGCGCAGCCCGTTCCAAAACCCGCGCCGCGCGCCGCGGAGGAGGATGAAGCAGACGAGATCGAAACGGGGTCGGTGGAATAATGTCGTTTCTTTCTCGCATCATGGTCTTGAAGAGCCAGGCGCATTTCTCCGCTGGAGTTTACAATCGTTTCGGCGGTCCTTCTCCTGCCGGCCTGGCGATCGAGGGATCCCGCAAGAAGAAGTCAGGGCAGGCAAAAAGCCGCGTCGGTCTGCTGATCCTCGGCTTCATGGGTGTCTATGTCGTCATCGGCGGCCGTCTCGTCGAATATGCGATGAAGGATCAGGAGGTCGTCTCCAGCATCCTGCCGCCCGATCGGCTGATGGCTTCGCGCCCCGACATTCTCGACCGCAACGGCGAAGTGCTGGCGACCGACATCCGCACCGTCTCGCTGTTTGCCGAACCCAACAAGATCGTCGATGCCGACGAGGCGGTCGAGAAGCTTGCGACTGTTCTGCCGGAGCTCGACGTCCGGGATACCTATAAGAAGCTCTCGGTCAAAACGTCGCATTTCGCCTGGCTGCGCCGGCAGCTGACGCCGAAGCAGCAGAGCCAGATCCTGGCGCTCGGCATTCCCGGTATCGGCTTCCGGCCGGAAAAGCGCCGCTTCTATCCGGGCGGCTCGACCGCCGCGCATATCCTCGGTTACGTCAACATCGACAACCGCGGTGTCGCCGGGATGGAGAAATATATCGACGACCAGGGGCTCGCCGACCTCGCCTCGGTCGGCATGACCAGCGACCAGCCGCTCGAGCCGGTGCGGCTGTCGATCGACCTGCGCGTGCAGAACATCGTTCGGGACGCGGTCGTCAACGCCGTCAACAACTTCCAGTCCAAGGGGGCGGGTGCTGCCGTCATCGACGTGCATACCGGGGAAGTGCTGGCCATGGCCTCGGCGCCGGATTTCGATCCGAACGATCCGCAGGAAGGAGCCAAGGAGGGTTGGCTCAACAGGATGACCAACGGCACCTTCGAAATGGGATCGACCTTCAAGACCTTTTCGCTGGCGATGGCGCTCGACACCGGCAAGGTGAAGATGACCGACACGTTCGATGCCAGCAAGTCGATCTATATCGGCGGCTTCACGATCCACGATTTCCATGGGCAGCGCCGCTGGCTGACCGTGCCCGAGATTTTCCAGTATTCGTCGAATATCGGCACGGCGCGCGTCATCGACATCGTCGGCATCGACGCGCAGAAGGACTATCTGACCAAGTTCGGCCTCTTGACCAAGATGCAGACCGAGCTGCCTGAGGTGAAGATGCCGAGCCAGCCGCGGGTCTGGAAGAAGATCAATTCGATCACGATTTCCTTCGGCCACGGCGTCTCGACGACGGCGCTGCAGACAGGGGTGGCGGCGGCCGCTCTCGTCAATGGCGGCAAGCTGATCGAGCCGACATTCCTGCCGCGCAGCCGCGAACAGGCCGATGAAATCGCCACGCAGGTGATCAAGAAGACGACCAGCGACGAGATCCGCTATCTTCTCGATTTCAACGGATACAAGGGATCGGGCCGCGTCGCCCGCGTGCCAGGTTTTGCCGTCGGCAGCAAGACCGGCACGGCCGATAAAGTGGTGAACGGCCGCTATTCCGCGACCTTGAACTTCAACTCCTTCATTGCCGCATTCCCGATCAACGATCCCAAATATGCGGTGATCACCTTCTGCGACGAGCCGAAAACCGGCGAAAAGCAATACGGCGGAACGATCTCTGCCGGTACCGCTGGCCCGATCGCCCGCGAGATCATCAGCCGCGCGGCCCCCATTCTCGGCATCGAGCCGAAATTCGGGGAGGGCGGATCGGCCTTGCTGGTGTCTTATTGAGTGTGAATGAATATCGACGCCGATTCGCGAGGGGTGGACCGGCTTCAAGAGAGAAAAGTGCATTCGATGAAATTGCGAGACCTGGCCGGAGATCAGTTTCCGGAAATTGAAGCACAGCTCGAAGGCCCGGCAGGCTTGCTTGATATTTCGGGCCTGTCTTCGGATAGCCGCCATGTGGCGCCGGGCAATGCTTTTGTCGCTGTCGCCGGCAGCAAGGCGGACGGCGCGGGCTTCATCGCCGATGCCGCCGGCCGGGGTGCCGCCGTCGCGATTGCTTCCCAGGCCGTCGAGGCTTCCATCCCGGTGCTTGCGGTCAAGGAGCCGCGCCGTTTCCTTTCGATCGCCGCCTCGCGCTTCTTCGGCAGGCAGCCGGAGACCATGGTCGCCGTCACCGGCACGGCGGGCAAGACCTCTGTGGCTTCTTTTACCCGGCAGATCTGGGCGCATGCGGGGCATGCGGCGGCGATGATCGGCACAACAGGCGTCGTCTCGCCGACGCGCAACGAATATGGTTCGCTGACGACGCCCGATCCGGTGTCGCTGCACAAACTACTGGCCGAACTTGCCGGCGAAGGTGTCACGCATGCGGCGATGGAGGCTTCCAGCCACGGCCTCGACCAGAGCCGGCTCGACGGCGTCAAGCTTGCCGCCGCTGCCTTCACCAATCTCGGCCGCGACCACATGGATTATCATCCCACGGTCGAGGCCTATATGGCCGCCAAGATGCGGCTTTTCGATACGCTGCTGCCGAAGGGCGCGCCGGCGGTGATCTTCGCCGACGATCCATGGTCGGCGCAGGCGATCAAGGCCGCTGCCGCTGCCGGTCACGATGTGCGCACCGTCGGGCGCAAGGGCGTCTACCTCACCTTGAAACGTGTCGAGCACTTCCGCCACAAGCAGACCGCCGAGATCCATATCGGCGGCGAGATCTTCGAGGTGGATATTCCGCTGGCCGGCGATTTCCAGGTGGCCAACGCGCTGGTCGCGGCAGGTCTTGCCATGTCGACCGGCGTCGAGCCGAAAGTTGCGATGGCCGCGCTCGAGAAGCTCGTCGGCGCGTCCGGCCGTCTCGAACTCGTCGGCCATACGAAAGACGGCGCGCTCGCCTATGTCGACTATGCCCATAAGCCGGATGCGCTGGAAAACGTGCTGGGCTCGGTCCGGCCCTTCACCACCGGCCGCGTCGTCGTCGTCTTCGGCTGCGGCGGCGACCGCGATCGCGGCAAACGGCCGATCATGGGTGAAATCGCCTGCCGACTTGCCGACGTCGTCATCGTCACCGACGACAATCCGCGCTCGGAGGAGCCGGCCGCGATCCGGGCGGAGATCATGGCGGCAGCATCCGGCGCCTCGGAAATTGCCGATCGCGCCACGGCAATCCGCGAGGCTGTTGGTATGTTGCGATCCGGCGATACACTGATCGTCGCCGGCAAGGGGCATGAGGAAGGGCAGACGATCGGTAGCGTCACCCTGCCGTTCTCCGATCATGCGGAGGTGCGCAAGGCCTTGGAGGAACTGCAATCTTGAGCTGGCTCTGGACGACCGAAGACATGATCGCAGCAATGGCGGGGCGGCCCTTCGGCACTCTGCCCGAAGGCATCACCGGCATTTCCATCGACAGCCGCTCGATCAGCCCGGGCGAAGCCTTCTTCGCGATCAAGGGCGACCGTGTCGACGGTCACGACTACGCGTCGATGGCGGTGGCGAACGGCGCCTCCCTTCTCGTCGTCAGTGAGGCGAGGCTTCCGGCCATGGGCCGCCTGACGGTGCCAATGATCGTCGTGGAGGATGTGCTTGCGGCACTCGGCCGGCTCGGCCTTGCCTCGCGCGAGCGCTCCAAGGCCCGGATCATCGCGGTGACGGGCTCCGTGGGAAAGACGACCACCAAGGAAATGCTGCGGCATGTGCTGTCGCCCTCCGGCAAGGTGCATGCCTCCGTCGCCTCCTTCAACAATCATTGGGGCGTACCGCTGACGCTGGCGCGCATGCCTGACGATACGGATTACGGTGTCTTCGAAGTCGGGATGAACCATCCCGGCGAGATCCGGCCGCTGGTCGAGATGATCCGTCCCGATGTCGCCATCATCACGACGATCGCACCGGCCCATCTCGGCAATTTCAAGAACATCAAAGAGATCGCTGCCGCCAAAGCGGAGATCTTCGAGGGGGTCGAGCCAGGCGGCCATGTGGTGCTCAACCGCGACAACGACCAGTTCAATTTCCTCGACCGCACGGCTCAGTCGCTCGGTATCGAGCATATCCATTCCTTCGGCCAGCATGCCAAGGCCGAATTCCGGTTGGCGGAATTCAACGGCGCGGATGAGAATTCGACGCTGTGGCTGACGATCGGCGGCGAGACGCTGGAGGTCGCGATCGGCGCGCCCGGCCGCCATATCGCCGAGAACGCGCTCGCCGCGCTCGGGGTCGTCAGGATCGTCGGTGCCGACATGGAAAGGGCGATCGCAGCGATTGCGACGCTGAAGCCGGAAAAGGGCAGGGGCAAGCGCCACCGGCTTTCGATCGGCAGCGGCAGCTTCACGCTGATCGACGAAAGCTACAATGCCAATCCGGCTTCGATGCGCGCGGCGATCGCACTGCTGGCGGCCTCCGAGCCGACCAGCCGCGGACGCCGTATCGCCGTGCTGGGCGACATGCTTGAAATGGGCGAGTATGCGCAGAAGGTCCATACCGATCTGGCCGTGCCGCTGCTTGCAGCCGGTATCGAACATGTCTGGCTCGCCGGCGCAGAGATGGCCGCGCTCAAGGAATCGCTGCCGGAAAGCGTCCATGTCGAATATCGCGAGAACACCGCCGAATTGACGGATTATGTGTTGAACTCGGTCGCGCCAGGCGACGTGTTGATGGTGAAATCGTCTCTGAGCATCGGTTTCGGCAAGATCGTCGCCGCGCTCCTTGACAAGTTCCCGCCATTTTCCGACACGCAACGCGAACTTTGATCGGGTAAACAAGGGGCCCTGAATGCTGATCTGGCTTGTCGAACTGTCGGAATATTTCAAGTTTCTGAACCTGTTCAGATATATTACCTTCCGT
The DNA here is from genome assembly GCF_022354505.1 of Rhizobium sp. C104. Classification (NCBI taxonomy): domain Bacteria; kingdom Pseudomonadati; phylum Pseudomonadota; class Alphaproteobacteria; order Hyphomicrobiales; family Rhizobiaceae; genus Rhizobium; species Rhizobium sp. C104. The sequence goes on from NZ_CP092348.1 coordinate 586,424, forward strand.
ACAGGCGCTGCTCTGTTCACCTCAGCCCTGATCGTCTTCCTGTTCGGGCCGACCATCATCAATTCGCTGCGCATCCGGCAGGGTAAGGGCCAGCCGATCCGCGCCGACGGGCCGCAGACCCATTTCAAAAAGGCCGGCACACCGACCATGGGCGGGCTTATGATCCTTGCCGGCATCGTCGGCGCCTCGCTGCTCTGGGCCGATCTTTCCAACGTCTATGTCGTCGCCACCTTGCTGGTGACGCTCGGTTTCGGCGCGATCGGCTTCTATGACGATTATCTCAAGGTGACGAAGCAGAGCCATATGGGCTTTTCCGGCAAGGCGCGCCTGGGCATCGAATTTGTCATCGCCGGCATCGCCGTCTATTTCATGATGCGCACCGCCCTTGCCTCGGGCGTTGCCGGCTCGACCTTCGGTTCGTCGATCGCCTTTCCTTTCTTCAAGGACTTCATGATCAATATCGGCATCATGTTCGTCGTCTTCGGCGGCTTCGTCATCGTCGGCGCCGGCAATGCCGTCAATCTGACCGACGGCCTTGACGGGCTAGCTATCGTGCCCGTCATGATCGCCGCCGCCTCCTTCGGCGTCATCGCCTATCTCGCCGGCAATGTGGTGTTTGCGAACTACCTGCAGATCAATTTCGTGCCCGGCACCGGCGAGCTTGCCGTCGTTCTCGGCGCCGTCATCGGCGCCGGGCTGGGCTTTCTGTGGTTCAACGCGCCGCCGGCCGCCATCTTCATGGGCGATACCGGGTCGCTGGCGCTCGGCGGCACGATCGGCACTGTTGCCGTCGCCACCAAACACGAGATCGTCATGGCGATCATCGGCGGCCTCTTCGTCATGGAGACGCTTTCGGTCATCATCCAGGTGGGCTTCTTCAAGATGACCGGCCGGCGCGTCTTCCTGATGGCGCCGATCCATCATCACTTCGAGAAGAAGGGCTGGACCGAAAGCCAGGTGGTGATCCGCTTCTGGATCATCGCCGTCGGCCTTGCCATGCTCGGCCTCTCGACGCTGAAGTTGCGGTGAGGCGGCCATGATCCCGGTCACGACGCTCAAGGACAGGAAGGTCGCGCTCTTCGGGCTCGGCGGCTCGGGCCTTGCCACCGCCCGGGCGCTGGTTTCGGGCGGCGCCGAGGTGACCGCCTGGGACGACAATCCCGACAGCGTCGCCAAGGCTTCCGCCGAGGGCATCCGGACTGAGGATCTGCATACCATCGACTGGAGCCAGCAGGCGCTGTTCGTGCTATCACCAGGCGTGCCGCTCACCCATCCGAAGCCGCACTGGACCGTCGATCTTGCGCGCGCCGCCGGCGTCGATATCGTCGGCGATGTCGAACTCTTCGTGCGCGAGCGCCGCGCCCATGCGCCGGATTGCCCGTTCATCGCCATCACAGCCACCAACGGCAAGTCGACGACGACGGCGCTGATCGCCCATATTCTGAAAAGCGCCGGCTATGATACGCAGCTCGGCGGCAATATCGGTACGGCGGTTCTGACGCTCGATCCGCCGAAGGCCGGACGCTATTACGTCGTCGAATGCTCCTCCTACCAGATCGACCTGGCACCGACGCTCAACCCGTCAGCCGGCATCCTGCTCAACCTGACGCCCGATCATCTCGACCGTCACGGCACGATGCAGCATTACGCCGATGTCAAGGAACGGCTGGTCGCCGGCAGCGATGTGGCGGTCGTCGGCGTCGACGACAGCCATTCGGCGCTGATTGCCGACCGCGTCGAGCGGGCGGGTGTCAAGGTGGTGCGCATTTCGCGCCGCAGCGTGGTGGCATCAGGCATTTATGCCGAGGGCACCAGGCTCATTCAGGCCGCCGGCGGCGCCATGCTGCCCTTCGCCGATCTCGACGGTATCCAGACGCTGCGCGGCAGCCATAATGCGCAGAACGCCGCCGCAGCTGTGGCCGCCTGCCTTGCCGTCGGTATTTCCGCCGACGACATCCGTGCCGGCCTTGCCTCGTTCCCTGGCCTCAAGCATCGCATGCAGCCGGTGGGGCAGCGTGGCCGCGTCGTCTTCGTCAATGATTCCAAGGCGACCAATGCCGATGCTGCGGCACCGGCGCTTTCGAGCTATGATCGCATCTACTGGATCGCCGGCGGCCTGCCGAAATCAGGCGGCATCACCACGCTCGCTCCCTATTTTCCGCGCATCGCCAAGGCATATCTGATCGGCGAAGCGGCGGCGGAATTCGCAGCGACACTCGGCGAGGCCGTGCCTTACGAGATTTCAGGCACGCTGGAGCGCGCGGTCGTGCATGCGGCAGCCGATGCCGAGCGCGACGAGGCCGCCGCTTCGGCCGTCATGTTATCCCCGGCTTGCGCAAGCTTCGATCAGTATAAGAATTTCGAAGTCAGGGGTGAAGCCTTCGTCGGACACGTGGCAGCGCTTGACGGGATTGCGATGCTGATCGGTTCGGCAACAGGAGAGAAATGACATGGTAAGCCGCGCGGAACGTGGGCCTTTGGCCGATTGGTTCTGGACCATCGACCGCTTCTTCCTGGCGATGTTCATCTTCCTGATGGGCATCGGTTTCATGCTGTCGTTTGCAGCGTCTCCCGCGGTTGCCGAGCGCATCGGGCTCGAGCCCTTCCACTTCGTCAAGCGCCATGCGGCCTTCATGATCCCTTCGATTTCCGTCATGCTCGGACTGTCGTTCCTGACGCCCCGGCAAGTGCGGCGAACGGCGATCCTGCTGCTGATCATCTCGCTCGCCATGATGGTGCTGGTGCTGTTCGTCGGACAGGAGGTTAAGGGCGGCAGGCGCTGGATCTGGATCGCCGGCCTTTCGATCCAGCCGTCGGAATTCATGAAGCCCGCCTTCGTCGTGGTTTGCGCCTGGCTGTTTGCCGAACATGCGCGCCAGCCGGAGATTCCCGGTAATCTCTTCGCCATCATTCTGTTTGCCATCGTCGCCGCCCTGCTCGTCGCGCAGCCTGACCTCGGACAGACCATCCTGACTACGGCCGTCTGGGGCGGGATGTTCTTCATGGCCGGCATGCCATGGATCTGGATCATGCTGCTCGGCATCGGCGGCGCCGGCGGCCTGCTCAGCGCCTATTACGTCTTCCCGCACGTCGCGTTGCGAATAGACAAGTTCATGACCGGCGAGGGCGACACGTTCCAGATCGACACGGCGCGCGAGGCGATCATCCGCGGCAGCTGGTTCGGCCAGGGGCCGGGTGAGGGTATCGTCAAGCGCATCATCCCGGATGCACATACCGACTTCATCTTCTCGGTCGCGGCCGAGGAGTTCGGCATCGTCTTCTGCATGGCGCTGGTGGCGCTCTTTACCGTGCTGGTGTTGCGCGGCCTATCGCATGCCTATCGCGAGCGCAACGACTTCAACCGCTTCGCCGTTGCCGGCCTGGTGCTGCAGATGGGCATCCAGTCGATCATCAATATCGGCGTCAACCTCGAGTTGCTGCCGGCAAAGGGCATGACGCTGCCGCTGATTTCCTACGGCGGCTCGTCGATGGTGGCGATCTGCGTCACCGCCGGCTTCATTCTGGCGCTGACGCGTCATCGACCGGAAAAACGTGCGCAGGACCGGAGCCTTTTCCGCGTCCCGCACGGCATGCCGGCGGAGTAAAAGGCCATGAGCAAAGGCATCGTGCTGCTTGCCGCCGGGGGAACCGGCGGCCATGTGTTCCCGGCGGAGGCGCTGGCCTTCAAGCTGAAGGAGCGCGGCTACTCGGTGCATCTCGTCACCGACAGCCGGGCCGAGCGGTATGCCGGCAAGTTCCCGGCCGAAGAGATCCATGTCGTGCCGTCGGCGACGATCGGCTCGAAGAACCCGGTCGCCGTCGCCCGTTCGCTGTGGACGCTCTGGAGCGGCATGCGGGCCGCAAAGAAGCTGATCCAGCGGCTGAAGCCCGTCATCGTCGTCGGTTTCGGCGGCTATCCGACAGTGCCGCCGCTGCTTGCCGCGACAAGGCTTGGCGTGCCGGCGATGATCCACGAGCAGAATGCCGTGATGGGCCGTGCCAACAAGGCCTTGGCGACCCGCGTACAGGGGATTGCCGGCGGTTTCCTGCCGGAGGGGGCGGCGCCTTCCCGGACAAGACCGTAACGACAGGCAATCCGGTCCGCCCGGCAATCATCGCTGCCGCCGAGGTGCCTTATACGCCCTCGCATCCCGGCGAAGCCTTCAATCTTGTCGTCTTCGGCGGCAGCCAGGGCGCGCAATATTTCTCCAAGGCGCTGCCGACGGCGATTAGCCTGCTTGACGACGCGCTGCGTCTGCGACTGCGCATCACCCAGCAGGTGCGTCCCGAGGATATGGAGATGGTCGGCGGCTGCGTCGCCAAGCTGGAGATGGGGGCCGATATCGCGCCTTTCTTCACCGACATGGCGGAGAGGCTGGCGAAGGCCCATCTTGTCATCTGCCGCTCGGGCGCCTCGACGGTTTCGGAGATCTCCGTCATTGGTCGGCCGGCGGTGCTGGTGCCTTACCCGCACGCTCTCGATCATGACCAGGCGGCGAATGCGGCAGCGCTGGCTGCGACCGGCGGAGCGAAGGTGATCGCCCAATCCGAGCTTTCGCCGGAGAAGATCGCGGCGATCCTGACGGCTGTGATGAACGATCCGGAAAAGCTTTCGCACATGGCAGCGGCGGCGAAACTCGCCGGAAAACCCGATGCCGCGAACTTGCTTGCCGACATGGTTGAGGCTATTGCCGCCGGACGGACAATTGCGGAATTGAAGAGGACACGCGCATGAAACTGCCGAAGGCGATCGGTCTCGTTCATTTCATCGGCATCGGCGGCATCGGCATGAGCGGCATTGCCGAGGTGCTGCACAATCTCGGCCACAAGGTGCAGGGATCCGACCAGGCCGATAGCGCCAATGTCCAGCGCCTGCGCGACAAGGGCATCGAGGTGTTCGTCGGCCATCGGGCTGAGAACCTGGGTGATGCCGAAGTCGTCGTCGTCTCGACGGCGATAAAAAAGAGCAATCCGGAATTGATCGCCGCCCGCGAAAAGCTGCTGCCGGTGGTGCGCCGCGCCGAAATGCTTGCCGAGCTGATGCGCTTCCGCAATGCGATCGCCATCGGCGGCACGCATGGCAAGACGACGACCACTTCGCTGGTCGCCACCCTGCTCGAAGCCGGCGGGCTCGATCCGACCGTCATCAACGGCGGCATCATCAATGCCTACGGCACCAATGCCCGCATGGGCGAGGGCGAGTGGATGGTGGTCGAGGCCGACGAATCCGACGGCACGTTTCTGAAACTTCCTGCGGATGTCGCCGTCATCACCAATATCGACCCGGAGCATCTCGACCATTACGGCAATTTCGACGCCGTGCGCGCCGCCTTCCGGCAGTTCGTCGAGAACGTGCCGTTTTACGGCTTCGGCGTTATGTGCCTCGACCATCCCGAGGTGCAGTCGCTGGTCGGCCGCATCGAGGATCGCAAGATCATCACCTATGGCGAGAACCCGCAGGCCGACGTACGCTTCAAGAATGTGCGCATCGACGGCACACGCTCGATCTTCGACGTCGAAATCCGCCGCCGCCGCACCGGCCAGGTGATCGAGCTCAAGGGGCTGGTCATGCCGATGCCCGGGCGGCATAATATTTCCAACGCCACGGCGGCTATCGCCGTAGCCAACCGGCTCGGCATATCGAGCGCCGATATCGCCAAGGGGCTAGCCTCCTTCGGCGGCGTCAAGCGCCGTTTCACGCTGACCGGCGAATGGAACGGGGTGCAGATCTTCGACGATTACGGTCACCATCCGGTCGAGATCAAGGCGGTGCTGCGCGCTGCCCGCGAAGCCTGCAAGGGGCGCATCATCGCGGTCCATCAGCCGCACCGCTACAGCCGCCTGGCAAGCCTGTTCGAGGAATTCGCCGCCTGCTTTAACGATGCCGACAGCATTTTCCTGGCGCCGGTCTATGCGGCAGGCGAAGATCCGATCGCGGGGATCGATTCCGTGTCGCTGGTCTCGCGGATAAAATCCGGCGGCCATCGCGACGCTCGCTTTCTCACTTCGGCAGAGCTTCTGCCGCAGATGGTTGCGGAGGTTGCAAAGCCTGGCGATTTCGTGGTTCTGTTGGGGGCTGGGAGCATCACATCCTGGGCGGCGGCGCTGCCCAAGCAACTGGAAGGCCTATCGGGAAAGTCCGTATGAAACAGGTGAATGGGGAAAAGCTTCTCGCGTCTCTCGGAGACGGTGTAAAGGATATCCGCGGTCGCATCACGCCGGATGCCCCCATGGACCGCGTCACTTGGTTCAGGGCAGGCGGCCTCGCCGAGCTCGATGTTCCAGCCGCATGATATCGACGATCTCGTCGCCTTCCTGAAAATCTTGCCGGAAGAGGTGCCGCTGACCGTGATCGGCGTCGGCTCCAACATCCTGGTGCGCGACGGCGGCATTCCCGGCGTCGTGCTGCGCCTGTCCGCCAAGGGCTTCGGCTTTGTCGAGCTTGCCGGCGAAAACCGCATTCTGGCCGGCAGCATCTGCCCCGATAAGCATGTGGCGGCGATGGCGATGGATAACGGCATCGGCGGCTTTCATTTCTTCTACGGTATTCCGGGCAGCATCGGCGGCGCAGCGCGCATGAATGCCGGGGCCAATGGCGTGGAGACGCGCGAGCGGCTAATCGAGGTCAACGCGGTCGACCGCAAGGGCAACAGGCACGTGCTGTCCAATGCCGAGATGGGCTATTCCTATCGTCATTCGACCGCATCCAGCGAGCTGATCTTCACCTCCGTGCTGTTCGAGGGCTATCCGGAGGAGCGCGCCCAGATCCGCGCCGAGATGGACGCCGTGCGCAATCATCGCGAGACGGTGCAGCCGGTGCGCGAAAAGACCGGCGGCTCGACCTTCAAGAACCCTGCCGGCCATTCGGCCTGGAAACTGATCGACGAGGCAGGCTGCCGCGGTCTCGTCATCGGCGGAGCGCAGATGTCGTCGCTTCACTGCAACTTCATGATCAACATGGGGCAGGCGACCGGCTACGATCTCGAATATCTCGGCGAACAGGTGCGCCGCGAGGTCTTCGAGAAAGAGGGCATCAAGCTCGAATGGGAAATCAAGCGCCTCGGCGTCTTCATGCCCGGCCGCGAAGTGCGCCCGTTCCACGGTGTCACCAGCGAATAGCTTTTTACTGCACGGCGAGCTTCAAACCTTCGCGCGGCGTGACGATGGGCGACCAGCCGAGCACGTCGCGGGCGTGGGATATGTCGACCTGCAGGGAACCGCAAAGACGCTGGTAGACCGCGTCTTTTCCCGTCAATTTCGCACCCAACTGCAGCAAGGCGGGAGGGAAGGGAAGCAGCATCGGTTTGACGCCCAAGCCCGCGGCAATGCCTTCGATGAGCCCGGGTGTGGAGAGATCTTCTCCATCACCGGCGAGAAAGGTCTGGCCGGTCGCATCCCGATGCGTCATGGCCGTGACGATCAGGTCGACGAGATTTGGAAGCGCAACCAGTGTCCGGTGGTTCTTCAGCGATGCGAAGGGGAGCGGTATCTTCTTCCGGACAAGTCCGACGAGCAGGGCGAAGTTGCCCCTGGCGCCAGGCCCATAGACGAGGGGCGGGCGAATGACGACGACTTCCATGTCTGTTCGGGCTGAGATTTCATGCAGGCCGATTTCGCTTTCCAACTTCGAAACGCCATAGGGATCAAGCGGCATCGGCGTATCGTCGTGGCGGAAGGGCCGGTCGTTTTCTTCACCATTGACTTTGATGCTGCTGATGAAAACGAACCTTTTTACCCCGGCGTGTGCGGCCTGCTCGGCGAGATTGAGCGTGGCGGCGGTGTTGATCCGGCGGAATTCCGTCAGAGGATCGGCCGCGCGGTCATTCATGATGTGCACCCGGGCGGCGAGATGGACGACGACGTCAACACCGTCGAGAGCGGCCGTCCAGTCTGTTTCGCTGGATATTTCGATGGGGAAATGCCGCACCTCTGCCGGAAAGCCGGCGGCTGCGGAGCGCGTCGTCACCTGAAGCTCCCACAGCCGCTCGCCATGCAGTCTTTCGACGAGAGGCCCGCCGACAAAGCCGGCCGCGCCGGTGATGAGGCATCGCATGATCTGTTCCCCGCTTGACCTTGAGTGCTCGGGTTAGCCGGAAGTGCCGACCGCATCAATAAAAAAGCCGCGCTGGCTGTTTTCCTCGGATGCACAGTTTCTCGATCCTTGCGCGAAGCTTGCCGCAGCATTTCTCACCAGCTTGACCGGACTCGAATTGTAGCAGATTCCCGATAAACTCTCTGGTTGAGATTTAGGAGGTGCGCATGCGAAAGAGTCTTGTTGCGGAGTTTCTCGGCACGTTCTGGCTTGTCTTTGGTGGATGCGGCAGCGCCGTCCTTGCCGCGGCCTATCCCGAATTGGGCATCGGTTTTGTCGGGGTGGCCTTTGCATTCGGCCTGACCGTGCTCACCATGGCCTATGCCGTGGGCGGTATTTCGGGCGGTCATTTCAACCCCGCCGTCTCCCTCGGCCTGACGGTCGCCGGGCGGTTTCCCGCGGCACGCCTGCTTCCCTATATCGTCGTCCAGGTTGTTGGCGCTGTTGCTGCGGCCGCACTGCTTTATCTCATTGCCAGCGGCAAGGCGGGTTTCGAACTTGGCGGCTTTGCCGCCAACGGCTATGGCGATCATTCGCCGGGCGGTTATTCGCTGCTTTCGGCACTGCTGATCGAAGTGCTGCTGACCATGTTCTTCCTGATCATCATCCTGGGATCGACCAGCAGCCGCGTGCCTGCAGGCTTCGCGCCACTTGCGATCGGCCTCGCGCTAACGCTGATCCATCTCGTGTCTATCCCGGTGACAAATACCTCGGTCAACCCGGCGCGTTCCACCGGCCAGGCGCTTTTCGTCGGCGGCTGGGCATTGCAGCAGCTCTGGCTGTTCTGGATTGCACCGCTTGCGGGCGGGGTGCTCGGGGGGCTCGTGTGGAAGTTTCTCGACGACGCCGACTGACCACAAGGCAGGAGGCTATCCCGTTGAGCCCGCGTGGTTTTTCCATGCGGGCTTTTCCGTTTTGACAGATCGGCTGAGATGTCCACCCTGAAACTTCGAAGACGTGAAGCTTCGAAAAATGAAGTGCGCGGCACGGACAAATGCTGCGCCTGGGAAGAAGAAGTTAACGAAAGTAAACACTTCATTAACCATAATGATGCTCTAATGCATGCAGGTCGGACAAAGGCCCGAAACGGCGCAGACAGCTTCGCGCAAGCGTCGATTTCGAGAATGAAAGTTATTTTTTGGGGGTGTTGATGAGTTCGCAAGCATGTCGCTGTCCTGATGGGCGGATTTTCCTCGGAACGGCCTGTCAGCCTTTCCTCGGGAAAGGCTTGCGCAGAAGCCCTCGAATCGGAAGGCTTCGAAGTGACACGCATCGATGTGGCGCGCGACGTTTCCGAAAAGCTTGCCGCGTTGAAACCCGATGTGGTCTTCAATGCGCTGCATGGCCCCTTCGGCGAGGACGGCACCATTCAGGGCATCCTCGAATATCTCGAGATCCCCTATACGCATTCGGGCGTGCTTGCCTCGGCGCTGGCAATGGACAAGGACAAGGCGAAGCTTGTTGCCGCCGCTGCCGGCATTCCGGTCGCCGAATCGCAGGTGATCAACCGTTTCGCCTTTCCCTCGACGCATCCGATGAAGCCGCCCTATGTGGTGAAGCCGGTGCGGGAAGGGTCGAGCTTCGGCGTCGTCATCGTCACGGAAGATCAGGCGCATCCGCCGCAAGTCGTCAGCTCCACCGAGTGGCGCTACGGCGAGGATGTGCTTGTCGAGCGCTATGTCTATGGCCGCGAACTCACCTGCGGCGTCATGGGCGAGACTGCGCTCGGCGTCACCGAGGTGGTGCCGCAGGGACACAATTTCTATGATTACGATTCCAAGTACGCAGCCGGCGGTTCAAAACACGTCATCCCGGCAAAAATTTCACCGAATATTTACCAAAAAATACAAAGATTGGCCCTAAGGGCGCATCAGGCAATCGGTTGTCGCGGCGTCAGTCGGTCCGACTTTCGTTACGACGATCGTTTCTCCGAAGACGGCGAAATCATCTGGCTGGAAGTCAATACCCAGCCAGGCATGACTCCAACCTCGCTTGTGCCCGAAATGGCCGGTCATGCCGGTTATTCCTTTGGTGAGTTTCTCCGGTGGATGGTGGAGGACGCGTCTTGTTTGCGTTGACAGTAAAGAGGATAGGGCGCCCCAGCCATCATGCCGTGCTTCCGGTCATGGAAGCCGAAGAGCGATTCGTCCTGCCGCGTCCGCTGCGCCGCGTTACCCGTTTCCTGATCAGCCTCGGCAGCGGCCGCATCTACATCCCGGCCCATACCGGCACGATCTCGGCGCTGGCTTTCCTGGCTGCGACCGGGCTTTACGGCATGTCGCTCGGCGGCCACACCGAAGCCGTTGCGCAGGCGACGACGACGGCGGCGGGTTTTGCGATCGAGGACGTGAAGGTTTCCGGCAATTCGGAGACGTCCGAAATCGAGATCCTGCAACTGATCGGCCTCGACGGCACGACCTCGCTGGTCGCCCTCGACGTCGATGCCGCCCGCCGGAAGATCGCGCATCTTCCGTGGGTCGAAAGTGTCGAGGTTCGCAAGATCTATCCGAAGACGATCGAGGTGAAGCTCAAGGAGCGTCAGGCCTATGCGATCTGGCAGCACGGGCAGGAGCTTTCGCTGATCGAAAAGAACGGCAGCGTCATTGCGCCGCTGCGCGACAACAAGTTTTCGTCGCTGCCGCTCGTCGTCGGCCGCGATGCGGAGACGGCGGCGGCGTCGCTCGACGACGCCTTCTCGAAGTGGCCCGACGTCAAGGCCCGCGTGAAGGCCTATGTCTGGATATCAGGCCGTCGCTGGGATCTGCACATGGATAACGGCGTCGTCGTCAAGCTGCCGGAAGACGGTATCGACCAGGCGCTGGCGACGCTTTCGAAGTTCGACAAGGAGCATCAGCTCCTGGAGCGGGACATTGCCGCGGTCGATCTCAGGCTGTCCGATAGAACCGCAATCCAGCTGACGCCGGAGGCGGCAGTCCGCCGTCAGACGGCTGTGACAGAGCGCACCAAGGAATTGAAGAAGGCGGGGCAGAATATATGAGCTTGTTCGGTTCATCCCATTTCGGATTGCCGCGCCTGAAGCCGCTTTCGTCGAAGCGGTCGCATGTCGTTTCGGTGCTCGACATCGGCTCGACCAAGGTCGTCTGCATGATCGGCCGGCTGACGCCGCGCGAGGAAAGCCAGATCCTGCCGGGCCGCACGCACAATATCGAGATCATCGGCATCGGGCACCAGCGTTCCCGCGGCATCAAGACCGGCGTCATCGCTGATCTCGACGCGCTGGAAGGCGTCATTCGCCTCGCCGTCGACGCGGCGGAGCGCATGGCCGGGCTGACTGTCGAGAGCCTGATCGTCAATTTGACGGCCGGCCGCCTCGGCAGTGACATTTACACGGCCACGATCGATCTCGGCGGCCAGGAAGTCGAACTCAACGATCTGAAGAAGGTACTGTCGGCCGCCTGCCAGCAGTCGCTGCGCCAGGATCGTTCGGTGCTGCATTCGCTAGCAACCGGCTTTTCGCTCGACGGCGAGCGCGGTATTCGCGATCCGCTGGCAATGTATGGCGATGCGCTTGGCGTCGATATGCATGTGGTCACCGCAGAGCGCTCGGCGCTGAAGAACCTCGAGCTCAGCGTCAACCGCGCGCATCTGTCGGTCGAGGGCATCGTCGCGACGCCCTATGCATCCGGCCTGGCGGCTCTCGTCGATGACGAAGTCGAGCTCGGCTGCGCTGCGATCGACATGGGTGGCGGCACGACGACGATCTCGGTCTTTGCCGAAGGCAAGCTCGTTCATACGGATGCCGTCGGCCTCGGCGGCCATCACGTGACCACCGATCTCGCGCGAGGCCTTTCGACCCGTATCGAGGATGCGGAGCGGCTGAAGGTCGTGCATGCCACGGCCCTTTCGAATTCCTCCGACGAGCGCGAGCTGATCTCGATTCCGCCGATCGGCGAGGATGATCGCGACCAGCCGTCGCAGGTGCCGCGGGCGCTGGTTTCGCGCATCGTTTCGGCCCGAATCGAAGAAACGATGGAACTGATCCGCGACCGCATCCAGCGCTCCGGCTTCAGCCCGATCGTCGGCAAGCGCGTCGTCCTGACCGGCGGCGCGAGCCAGCTGACCGGCCTTGCCGATGTGGCGCGGCGCATTCTTGCCCGCAACGTCCGCATCGGCCGCCCGATGGGCGTCTCGGGACTGCCGACGGCGGCAAAGGGCCCGGCTTTTTCGACGGCCGTCGGCCTGATGATCTATCCGCAGGTCGCGGACATGGAGACACATGCGTCACAGAGCGGTCTGCTCATGTCGCTTGGTGGAAATAACAGCCGCATAGCCCGGATGGGCCAGTGGCTGAAGGAAAGCTTCTGAAATTGAGTGATTGGCCGGCGTGGCGATGCGGCCAGAGAGAGAAGGAACAGGTACCATGACCATCAAGCTGCAAAAGCCTGACATCACAGAGCTGAAGCCGCGCATCACCGTATTCGGCGTTGGCGGCGGTGGCGGCAACGCCGTCAACAACATGATCACCGCCGGTCTCCAGGGCGTCGACTTCGTCGTCGCCAACACGGATGCCCAGGCGCTGACGATGACGAAGGCGGAGCGGGTCATCCAGCTCGGCGCCAACGTCACTGAAGGCCTCGGCGCCGGTTCGCAGCCGGAAGTCGGCCGCGCGGCCGCCGAAGAGTGCATCGACGAGATCATCGATCACCTGAACGGCACGCATATGTGCTTCGTCACCGCCGGCATGGGCGGCGGCACCGGCACGGGCGCAGCGCCCGTCGTCGCCCAGGCCGCCCGCAACAAGGGCATCCTGACGGTCGGCGTCGTCACCAAGCCGTTCCATTTCGAAGGCGGGCGCCGCATGCGCCTGGCGGAGATGGGCATCCAGGAACTGCAGAAGTCTGTCGACACGCTGATCGTCATTCCGAACCAGAACCTCTTCCGCATTGCCAACGACAAGACCACCTTCGCCGACGCTTTCGCGATGGCCGACCAGGTTCTCTATTCGGGCGTTGCCTGCATCACCGACCTGATGGTGAAGGAAGGTCTCATCAACCTCGACTTCGCCGACGTCCGCTCGGTCATGCGCGAAATGGGCCGCGCGATGATGGGTACCGGCGAAGCTTCCGGCTCCGGCCGCGCGCTGCAGGCCGCCGAGGCCGCGATCGCCAACCCGCTGCTCGACGAAACCTCGATGAAGGGCGCCCAGGGCCTGCTGATCTCCATTACCGGCGGTCGCGACCTCACCCTCTTCGAAGTCGACGAAGCCGCGACCCGCATCCGCGAGGAAGTCGATCCCGACGCCAACATCATTCTCGGCGCCACCTTCGACGAATCGCTTGAGGGCATCATCCGCGTCTCGGTCGTCGCAACCGGCATCGATCGGGCGATCAGCGAAGCCGCCGAGCGCAACGTTCAGCCGGTCGCAAGGCCTGCTATCCGTCCCTCCGCGGCTGTTGCTCCGGCAGCGGCCGCAGTTCAGCCTGCCCCCGTGATGCAGGCACCGAAGGTGGTGGATCCGATCGCGCAGACCATCCGCGAAGCCGAGATGGAACGCGAACTCGAATTCCCGGCCCCGCGTGCCAGCGCCCCGGTACAGCAGCCAGTGGTACAGCAGGAAACCTTCCGTCCGCAGAGCAAGATTTTCGCGCCTGCTCCGGAAGCTCCCGTCACGCGTCCCCAGGTGCAGCAGCAGGCTCCAGCGCCCGTCATGAGCCAGCCGATCGTGAGCCAGCCCGTCCAGCAGCAGCCGGTCCGGCAGGAGCCGATCATCCGCCAGGCGCCCGAACCGATGCGCATGCCGAAGGTCGAGGATTTCCCGCCGGTCGTCCAGGCCGAACTCGACCACCGCACGCAGCCGGCTTCCGCGCATGCAGCGGAAGAGCGCGGTCCGATGGGCCTGCTCAAGCGAATCACCAATTCGCTCGGCCGTCGCGACGACGAAGCCGTGGCCGCCGACATGACCGCCGCACCGCCGGCCGCTTCGCAGCAGCGCCGTCCGCTGTCGCCTGAAGCAAGCCTCTACGCACCGCGTCGCGGCAATCTCGATGATCAGGGCAGGGCGGTTCCGCAGGCGCGGATGATGCAGGAAGACGACCAGCTGGAAATCCCGGCATTCCTGCGTCGCCAGTCGAATTGAGCGGCTAACTCTGCACCGTTCATGCCCGGGATCAAGGTCCCGGGCATTGCTGTTTTTCAGTCCGTGATTCGCTAGCGATTTCAATCGTGTGACTTCGTTACAAAGCGAAAGAAACAGTGATTTGGATTGGAGCGCCGGGGCACGTAAGTATGGTGCAAGGAAACTGCCCCACGAGTCCTTTTGACAGGCTCGTTGTACAGAATGAACGATGACCGCGCCGATTGGGCAGACTGCCGGTGCGGAAGAATAAAGGCAGAATTTATGGCAATTGGCTTGCTGGGTTTTCAAACGACGGTATCGCGTCCCGTGACGCTTTCGGGCATCGGGGTCCATTCGGGTGCTAATGTCTCGATCACGCTGAACCCGGCCGAATCGGATACCGGCGTCATTTTCCAGCGCATGCATGCCAATGGCGATATCACCGAACTCAAGGCCGTCTCCTCGCAGGTCGGCAATACCGACCTCTGCACCGTACTCGGCTTCTCGCCCGCCCATTCGGTCGCGACGATCGAGCATGTGATGGCGGCGATCTATGCGCTCGGCCTCGACAATGTGGTGATCGAGGTGCAGGGCTCCGAAATGCCGATCATGGACGGCAGTTCGCTGCCCTTCGTCGAGGCGATCGAGCAGGTCGGCCTGGTCTCGCTTGGCGTCAAGCGCCGCTATATCCGCATTACCAAGCCGGTGCGAATCGAGCATGGCGGCTCCTGGAGCGAATTCCGTCCCTATGACGGCACGCGCTTCGAGGTCGAGATCGATTTCGACTGCCCGCTGATCGGCCGGCAGAAGTGGGCCGGCGACATGACCGCGGCCGTCTTCAAGGCCGAGCTTTCCCGCGCCCGCACCTTCGGCTTCATGCGCGATGTCGAGCGTCTCTGGGCTTCGGGCCACGCGCTCGGCTCCTCGCTCGAAAATTCCGTCGTCATCTCGGACGACAATACCGTCATCAACGTCGAAGGGCTGCGTTACGCCAAGGACGAATTCGTCCGCCACAAGACGCTTGATGCCGTCGGTGATCTATCGCTTGCCGGCGCGCCGTTCATCGGCTGCTACCGGTCCTACCGCGGTGGCCATAAGATGAATGCCAATGCGCTGAAGGCGCTGCTCGCCGATCCCTCCGCCTATGAGGTTGTGGAGACGTCGACGCCGCGCCAGCGTGTCGCCGCCCGCGAACTGATCGCGGTCAGCGCTTCCGGATTCGCTCCCTGGTCGGCATGACCTCCAGCATATTCTCAAGACCAGGCCGCCTCTTTCCCGGAGGCGGTTTTTTTATGTCCGCCGGGTCAGATGCTTTACTGCCACAGGTCGGGGAAGAAGAGGAAAAGCCGGGCATTCCCCGGCTGCTGCCACAAAAATGCGTTAATGCCTTATCATTGCGTTGCTCTTGATGCACATTTATGGCTAGAAACGCCAGCGAGGCGTGGCTGCCGTGGAGCGAGCGGCGGCAGTGGGGTTCTTTCGAATGGGTTATGCAGGATCTGACGGTATGATGAAGACAGCGCGTGCTTTGTTCGCATCGCTTCTGGTGCTCAGCGCGGGCGCCTCGATATCCGGCTGCCAGTCGGATCCCGATATCGACATCACCAAGCTCGGCCTCGAAACCGATCCGCCGGATGTGCTCTACACACAGGGCCTTGCCAACATGAAGGCCGGCAACATGGCGGAAGCGGCGCGCAAGTTCGACGCCATCGACCGCGAGAACCCGTTCTCCGAATGGGCGCGCAAGGCGCTTGTCATGAGCACTTTCGTCAAATACCGCCAGGGCCGCCTGGACGATGCGCTTACATCCGGCAACCGCTACATGTCGCAATATCCGAAATCACAGGATGCGGCCTATGTGCAGTATCTCATCGGTCTCACCTATTCCAAGCAGATCGTCGACGTGACCCAGGATCAGCGCGCCTCGGCCAAGACGATCGAAGCGATGCAGGCCGTCATCGACAATTATCCGAACTCCGAATATGTCGACGACGCCCAGGCCAAGATCCGCTTTGCGCGGGACCAGCTCGCCGGCAAGGAAATGCAGATCGGCCGCTACTACATGGAGCGGAAGGAATATCTCGCCGCGATCTCGCGCTTCCGCATCGTCGTCGAGAAATATCCGAATACGAACCAGATCGAAGAGGCCTTGGCGCGTCTCGTCGAGGCTTATTACGCCATGGGCATTGTCGACGAGGCGCAGACGGCGGCTGCCGTCCTCGGCCACAATTATCCCGACAGCCAGTGGTACGCCGATTCCTACAAGCTGCTGCAGACCGGCGGTGCCGAGCCGCGTGAAAACAAGGGCTCGTGGATCGCTGCGGCAGGCAAGAAACTCCTGCTCGGTTCCTGAGGCCAATGCTGATCCAGCTTTCGATCCGCGATATCGTCCTGATCGAGCGGCTGGATCTTGCCTTCGAGACCGGCCTCTCCGTGCTGACGGGCGAGACCGGAGCAGGCAAATCCATCCTGCTCGATAGCCTGTCGCTGGCGCTCGGTGGACGCGGCGATGGCGATCTGGTGCGCCACGGCGAGGACAGGGGCCAGGTGACGGCGGTGTTCGATGTCGGCATGGACCACGGCGCCCGCAAGTTGCTGCGTGAAAACGGCATCGACGACGAGGGCGACCTGATCTTCCGTCGCCAGCAATCGGCGGACGGGCGCACCAAGGCCTATGTCAACGATCAGCCGGTCAGCGTGCAGCTGATGCGTCAGGCCGGCCAGATGCTGGTCGAAATCCACGGCCAGCACGACGATCGCGCCCTTGTCGACACCAATGCCCACCGCACTCTGCTCGATGCCTTCGCCGGTCTCACCGATGAGGTTTCGGAGGTTTCCCGGCTTTATCGTCTGTGGCGCGACAGCGAGCGGATGCTAAAGAAGCACCGCGAGAAGGTGGAAGGTGCGGCGCGCGAAGCCGACTATCTCCGATCTTCCGTCGAAGAGCTTGAGAAGCTCTCGCCGCAAGATGGCGAGGAGGACGAACTCGCCGACCGCCGGCAGAAGATGATGAAGGCGGAGCGAATCGCCGGCGATATCGCCGAGGCCTCCGAGTTCCTGAACGGCAATGCCTCGCCCGTGCCTCATATCGCTTCGCTGGTGCGACGGCTGGAGCGCAAGAGCCATGAGGCGCCGGGCCTGCTTGAAGACACCGTGACGCTGCTCGATGCCGCGCTCGACCAGCTTTCCAACGCCCAGATGGAAGTCGAGGCGGCATTGCGCAAGACAGAATACGATCCGAGAGAGCTGGAGCGGGTGGAGGAGCGGCTTTTCGCGCTCAGGGCTGCTTCGCGAAAATACTCGGTGCCCGTCACCGAGCTGCCGGCTCTTGCCGTCCGCATGATCGCCGATCTTGCCGACCTCGATGCGGGCGAGGAAAGGCTTGCCAGGCTCGAAGCCGAAGTCGGCCTGGCGCACGAGAATTACGATACGGCGGCGCGCTCGCTCTCCGACAAGCGCCATCATGCCGGCACCGCACTGGCTACGGCCGTCATGACGGAGCTGCCGGCGCTGAAGCTCGAACGCGCCCGTTTCATGGTCGAGATCACCACGGATGCGCAGGAGGCGCTTGCCGAAGGCATCGACGTCGTCGAGTTCCATGTCCAGACCAATCCGGGCACGCGGCCGGGCTCGATCATGAAGGTCGCCTCCGGTGGCGAGCTGTCGCGTTTCCTGCTGGCGCTGAAGGTGGCGCTTGCCGATCGCGGATCGGCTCCGACGCTCGTCTTCGACGAAATCGATACCGGCGTCGGCGGTGCGGTGGCCGATGCGATCGGCCTGCGGCTGAAGCGGCTGTCGGAGCGGGTGCAGGTGCTGTCTGTCACGCATGCGCCGCAGGTCGCCGCGAGAGCGGCGACGCATCTTCTGATCTCCAAAGGGCCGGTCGCCGAAGGGTCGGAAAAGATCGCCACGCGCGTGGCAACGATGGAGCAGAAGGACCGCACCGAAGAGATCGCCCGGATGCTGGCCGGAGCTTCGGTGACCGAAGAGGCGAGGGCGGCGGCGAAGCGGCTGCTGGCCGGCAACGGCTGATCGCCAGACGGCCGCTGTGACATGCGTTCGATTCACATTATGCCAATCGCTCGTTCAGCGGTGATCCCTCGCCATGCGGCTTTTCCATTTCAGCGACGATCCCGATATTGCCATATTCGAACCGCGCCCCGTCCGCATTCCCTCCATTCGCCCGCTCGGCCGGGAATGGCTGAATGGTCCGCTCGTCTGGGCGATCGATGGCGATCATGACTTCATGTATCTCTTTCCGCGCGACTGCCCGCGCATTCTGGCATGGGCAACGTCGGATACGCCGGAGGCCGAACGGCGGCGCTGGCTCGGCGATTGGCGCGCCGTCGCCTTTGTCGAGCGTCATTGGCTGGAAAGGCTCGAGGCAGAGACGATCCATCGTTACGAGATGCCGGCGGAGGAGTTCGAAGATCTTGACGATGCGGGCATGTGGGTATCGCGCAGACGCGTCATTCCCACGGAACGGGTTGCCATATCGCGGCTCGATCGGGAGTTTGCGCCGCGCCGGGTGGAGCTTCGAGTGCTCGACAGTCTGCGGCCGCTGAAGGGCCTCTGGACCACCAGCCTGCATGTCAGCGGTATCCGGTTGCGCAATGCGAGGGATTGGGAATAGGGCGGGGAGGGTATTCAAATGCTATCCGTCTGTGCGATGCTCCGCGTGTCGAATTTTGGCGAGAAAGCCGGCCCCAACCTCCCTCATTCCTGTGCCCGTCACAGGAATCCAGTGCGCCCAAGTCCTTGGGCGCAGAAGACTCTTCTTCGGTGCAAGAGAGTCAATCTCCGCGCAGACGCGCGGTGGCTGGATTCCTGTGACAGGCACAGGAATGAGGGTGGAAAGGTCAGCGGTCCGTCTGTACGTCAGCGGTGTCCGGCTGCGTACTGCTGCGGACTGGGGTAGAGCTATCTTCGCAACGCGACAGATATTGCCTCTCTTTTCATCCGGCAATTTTGCTCTAAAAACAATGCAGATTTCTGGCCAGATTCTCTGGAGTGATATTCCATGTCCACCGAAGGTTCCGCCGTCGACACGTTGACGATCGAAGAGGCTGCCGCCGAGCTTGAGCGGCTGGCAAAGGAGATCGCGCATCACGACGCGCTCTACCATGGCAGGGACCGGCCAGAGATTTCGGATGCGGATTACGACGCGTTGAAGCGCCGCAACGATGCGCTGGAGGTACGGTTTCCCGAGCTGATCCGCGAGGATAGCCCGTCGCGGCGGGTGGGTGCTGCGCCCTCCGTCACCTTCTCGCCCGTCGTCCATGCGCGGCCGATGCTGTCGCTCGACAACACGTTTTCGCAGGAGGACGTGCAGGATTTCGTCGCCAGCGTTTATCGCTTCCTCGGCCGTCTGCCGGACCAGTCGATCGCCTTTACCGCCGAGCCGAAGATCGACGGTCTGTCGATGTCGATCCGTTACGAGAACGGTAGGCTGGTGACGGCTGCCACACGTGGTGACGGCACGACGGGCGAGAACGTCACCGCCAATATTCGCACCATTGCCGAAATCCCCAACGAGCTGCCAAAGGGGGTACCCGCGGTGGTGGAGATTCGTGGCGAGGTCTATATGGCCAAGAGCGACTTCCTGGCCCTGAACCGGCAGATGGAAGCAGAGGGCAAGCAGACCTATGTCAATCCGCGCAATACAGCCGCCGGGTCGCTGCGCCAGCTCGACGCCAAGGTGACGGCGAGCCGCAAGCTGAAATTCTTCGCCTATGCCTGGGGCGAGATTTCGGAAATGCCAGCCGACACGCAATTCGGCATGGTGCAGACCTTCAAGGACTGGGGTTTTCCTGTGAACCCGCTGATGAAGCGGCTGAATTCGGTCGCCGACATCCTCGCGCATTACGACGAGATCGGCCTCGAGCGCCCGGATCTCGACTACGACATCGACGGCGTCGTCTATAAAGTCGACAGTCTCGAACTGCAGGCCCGTCTCGGCTTTCGTTCGCGTTCACCGCGCTGGGCGACGGCGCATAAATTTCCGGCCGAACAGGCCTTCACCGAGGTCGAGAAAATCGAGATCCAGGTCGGCCGCACCGGCGCGCTGACGCCGGTGGCGCGGCTGAAGCCGATCACCGTCGGCGGCGTGGTCGTCACCAATGCGACGCTGCACAACGAGGACTATATCAAGGGTATCGGCAATAGCGGCGAGCGCATTCGGCCTGAAGATCACGATATCCGCGAAGGAGATACCGTCATCGTCCAGCGCGCTGGTGACGTCATTCCGCAGATCCTCGACGTGGTGATGGAAAAGCGCCTGGCCGACGCCCGGTCGTACGAATTTCCGAAAACCTGCCCGGTCTGCGGCTCGCATGCGGTGCGCGAGGTCAACGAGAAGACCGGCAAGATGGATTCGGTGCGTCGCTGCACCGGCGGTTTCATCTGCCGGGCGCAGGCGACCGAGCATCTGAAGCACTTCGTCTCGCGCAACGCCTTCGACATCGAGGGGCTCGGTTCGAAGCAGATCGACTTCTTCTTCGAACACGAGGATGCGTCGCTGCAGATCCGCACCGCGCCCGAAATCTTCACGCTGGAGAAGCGCCAGCAGCAATCGCTGACCAAGCTGGAGAATATCGACGGCTTCGGCAAGGTCAGCGTCGGCAAGCTTTATACGGCGATCAACGAACGGCGCAGCATTGCACTCCACCGCTTCATCTATGCGCTCGGAATCCGTCATGTCGGCGAGACCACGGCAAAGCTGCTGGCGCGCTCCTACGGAACTTACGAAGCCTTTGCGACTGCGATGAAGGAGGCGGCACCGCTTTCCGGCGACGCCTGGAACGATCTCAACGCCATCGAGGGCATCGGCGAGGTGGTGGCGCGCGCCATGGTCGAATTCTACAAGGAACCGCGTAATGTCGAGGTGATTACCCGGCTGCTCGAGGAAGTGACGCCCCAGCAGGCCGAACAGCCGGTAACGACCGGCAGTCCAGTCGCCGGCAAGACCGTGGTTTTTACCGGCTCGCTGGAAAAGTTCACTCGCGACGAGGCGAAGGCGAGGGCGGAAAGCCTCGGCGCCAAGGTGGCGGGATCGGTCTCCAAGAAGACCGACATCGTCGTCGCCGGACCCGGCGCCGGCTCGAAGCTCGACAAGGCGCGCGAACTCGGCGTGCAGACGATGGACGAGGACGAGTGGCTGGCGCTGATCAGCGGGTGAGAGGCTGATGACGGCAAGCCGCCAGCCTCGTCCACTCACAGCCTGAGCCGGGCCATCGTATAGGCGTCGACATACTTTCCCGCTCGAAAGCCGAAGGCTTTCAGCAGGCCCTCCCGCTCGAAGCCGAACGTCTTATAGAGGCCGATGGCGGCGTCGTTGTCGGTGTAGACGGTCAGTTCCAGCCGTTTGACATCCAGCCAATCGTCGGCGGCCTCGACCATGGCGCCGAGCAGGATGCGGCCGAAACCGCGGCCGGTGAAATCGTCATGTATCCCCATGCCGAGGCTGGCGACGTGCTGCCTGCGGCCGGAGAGACGGTGGAGGCCGCAATTGCCGACGATCTTGCCATCCAAGGTAACAACGAGGTTGAGCGCGCCCGGCGATGGGTTTTCCATGTATTTGCGGACCTCTTCGACCCTTTGGTACGGCGGCCGCAGGGTGCCGGCCCGATAGCCTGGCAGATTTATGAGATCGGTGATCTCCTCCGCATCGGCGAGGCGGACGGCGCGCACGAGGACGCCTTCCGGCAGGCGCGGCCGGCGGCCAGGCTCAGTCTCTTCGTTTTCAGACATTGGCTGCTCTCCGTTCGTTTCAGGAGGAGAGCCCGGGTTTTGGAAAACCCTGCTCGCCTCGGCAGGGTTTTCGGGGTGATCGGATCGCTGCTAACGCGCCATCGCTCCCGCGTACCCTTCAAGGGTCGTGGTGTGATGAATAAGCGCTGCCACGGTCACGGAGCCGATCATGGCGGCAAGTTTGGATATGCCGGGTGAAAAGTCAACCGTACGTCGTGCCGAATTTGCGCGGCCGGGAGCGGGGCGGTATTTCTGTTCCCGAGGAAATGATTCGGGTACTGATTTGAAGACCATTGCGATTGACTTCGAGACGGCGAACGAACAGCGCGGCAGCGCCTGTTCCGTCGGCCTTGCCTGGATCGAGGAGGGCAGGGTCACGCGTGTCGAGGAGCGGCTGATCCGGCCGCGCGACATGCGTTTTTCCGGGATGAACATCGCGATTCACGGCATCCGGCCGGAGCACGTCGAGGATGCGCCCGAATTTCCCGAGGTGATGGACGAGTTCCACGAGGATATCAGCGGCGCAACGATGATCGCGCATAATGCCGCCTTCGATTTCAGCGTCTGGCGGGCGTGCCTCGATCTCTACCGGCAATCCTATCCGGAGCTGACCTATCTCTGCAGCCTGAAGATGGCGCAGCGGATCTGGCCGCACTTCCTTTCGCATCGGCTGAACCTGATCGCCGAGCATCTCGGCTTGCGTTTTGTGCACCACAATGCGGCCGAGGACGCCATCGTTTGCGCGGCTGCGGCCATCGAGATGGCGAAGGCGGTCAAGGCCAATGCCGTTCACGCCATACCGGCGCTGATCGGCATGAAGCCTGGCCGGCTGACGGCGCGGGCCTATGAGCCCTGCACCTGCCGGAAAGGCTGATCCTTTCCCGCAGTCGGCCTTTCTTGCAAAGCATGTGGACGCACTTATCTAGAAGGCGGATTATTCAGCGCATAACCCCAGTAATCGGAATCGATTTTCGTAAAGGATTATGCGCAGATTTAAAGTGATAGAGCGTCCTTAGCGCGTCCGGTCGGACGCGCGGCGCTCTAAGGAGCCGCCATGTCCAACCTGCGCAATCTTCTTTTCGCCGCCTTCTCCTTCGCCACCCTTTCCGCAGGCGCCGCCTCGGCCGAGGTCGTCGGCAAGGTCGGGGTCGACTGGATCGGCAACGACATCATCGTCGAGGCGCTCTCCGATCCGGAGGTCAAGGGCGTCACCTGCCACGTCACCTATTTCGACCGCAGCCTGATCGACCGGTTCAAGAACGGCAACTGGTTCGAAGATCCCTCCAACAATTCCATCGCCTGCCGGCAGACGGGGCCGATCGAGATCGGCAATATCGACCTGTCCAAGGATGGCAGCGAAGTGTTCCGGCAGGGCATGTCGCTGATCTGGAAGACGCTGGTCGTCAATCGCATCTACGACAAGGCCAACGACACGCTGATCTATCTCGCCCATTCCAGGGAACTGACGGATGGCTCTGCGAAGATGTCGATCTCGACGATTCCGCTCTATGGGCAGACTGTCACGTGGAAGAATGGGAAGCCGTAAAGCTCAGGGACTACTGTCCTCGGTGATGAAGACCCCGCCCCACAAGAGGGAGGGGCTTAATTTGGCGCACCCGCTTTCCAGATTCTCGACGTTTCGGGGGAATGAGGCGTAGCCCCGGTTAGTCCCTCCCCCTTGGGGGAGGGGTTTTGCACACGGAAATCATGCCTGCCGCACTCTCGACACCTAATAAAAAAGCCCGGACGAGCCGGGCCTTCCAATGCCAGAATGGAAAAGTATCAAGCGGCCTGAGTCAAGCTCGTCGGCGATAACCGTATCGAGGTTCAGGAAGCAGACCATGGTCTTTTCCAGTGCGACGATGCCGCGGCAGAAGGCGCGCTGGGCTTCCGGGATGATTTCCGGCGGCGGCTGCAGGTCTTCGCTCTTGATAGTCATCATGTCGGAAACCTGCTCGACCAGCAGGCCGACCAGCTTGCCGGCGATGTCGGTGACGATGATCGCCGAGCGCTCGGAGGGCTCAGTCATCTTCATGCCGAGGCGGCAGGCCATGTCGATGACGGGGATCACCGCGCCGCGCAGATTGATGAGGCCGAGCACGTAGGGCGGGGTGTGCGGCATCGGCGTCACCGGCGCCCAGCCGCGGATTTCGCGGATGGCCATGATGTCGATGCAGAACTCCTGGTCGCCCAGGTGGAACGAGACGATTTCGAGATAAGCGCCCGACTGCTTGATGGCGTTGTTGTTGTTCATGGTCAGAATTCTTCCCAGTTATCCCCGGCGGAGTAGCGATGCAGAACTGCCGTTAAATATAGATGTGACGGCTTAAGTCTTTCCTAACGATATGTATTTTGGGATTGTCCGTCGCTCTGAAGGCAAGCTATTCACAAACATCGATTTTTTTATCGTGCTGATTTCTGGGGGGCGATTTCCGGTCGGGGAACGGCTGCGGCCGATGAGACAATTAATCACGGGTCAGAAAACATATTGTTGAGTTGCGCCCCTTCGGTCGAGACTATAATCACGCCGGAAGAGGCGGGCGGCGCATCCGCCTGGATCGAGGATCTCGCCAATGAAGACATTCCGCATCGCCGTCTGGGTCGGTGTCCTGATACTTGCCGGGGTTCTCGGCTTCGTCAGATGGTATCCTTTGAAATCGGGGATGTGGCGGCGGAGGCGCCCTTCGGTGTTCCATTTACCCTGGTCTCGCAGAGCGGGCAGCCGATCACCGAAGAAGCGTTGCGCGGCAAGCCGACGGCGCTGTTTTTCGGCTTTACCCACTGCCCAGAGGTTTGCCCGACGACGCTCTTCGAGCTAAACGGCTGGATGGAGAAGGTCGACCCCAAGGGTGACAAGCTGCAAGCCTATTTCGTGACTGTCGATCCAGAGCGCGACACGCCCGAGATTATGAACGAATACGTCTCCAACGTTTCCAGGCGCATCACCGGCATTTCGGGTCCGCCGGACAAGATTGCCGAAGTCATCAAGGGTTTCCGCGTCTATGCCAAGAAGGTGCCGGTCGACGAGAAGGATCCGAACGGCGATTACACGATGGATCACACCGCCTCGGTCTTCTTACTCGATTCGGCCGGGCGGTTTGCCGGAACGATCGCCTATGGCGAAAACCCGGACACGGCGGTAAAGAAGCTGGAGAATCTCGTCAATAAGGGGTGATGGTTTCAGCGTGATGGGGCGTTGCCTCGACCGGTGGCGAGCAACGGAAACGGGAAAGACCGCCTATCGTGAGTGAAATCCGCCTTTACGTGACGACGACCGAGAGCAAGGCCGAAGAGATCCTCGATCTTCTGAGTGCGGTCTTCGGCGAAGAAGACTTTGCCATCGGCACCACCGAGATCGACGAGAAGAAAGATATCTGGGAAGCCTCGATCTATATGATGGCCGAAGACGAGGCCGAAGTGCATTCCCGCGTCGAGGCCGCATTGAAGGCCTCTTTCCCCGATGCCCGGCTGGAGCGGGAAGTCATCCCCGATGTCGACTGGGTCGTGAAATCGCTGGAGGGGCTGAAGCCTGTCAGGGCGGGGCGCTTCCTGGTGCACGGCTCGCATGACCGCGACAAGGTCCGCCCCGGCGATATCGCCATCGAGATCGATGCCGGCCAGGCCTTCGGAACCGGCCATCACGGCACGACCGCCGGCTGCCTCGAGGCGATCGACGCCGTGGTGCGGTCGCGCCCGGTCTGCAACGCGCTCGATCTCGGCACCGGTAGCGGCGTGCTGGCGATTGCGGTGCGCAAGCTCAAGAACATACCGGTGCTCGCAACCGACATCGACCCGATCGCGACGCGGGTGGCGGCAGAAAACGTGCGCCGCAACGGCATCGCCTCGGGCATCGTCACCCGGACTGCGCCGGGCTTTCATTCGACGGCCTTTTCCGAGCATGGTCCCTTCGATCTGATCATCGCCAACATTCTCGCCCGGCCGCTGATCCGCATGGCGCCGAAGCTTGCGACGCATCTCGCACCCGGCGGCTCGGTGATCCTTTCGGGCATTCTCGCCGCGCAGCGCTGGAAGGTGATCGCCGCCTATAGCGGCGCGAGGCTTCGGCATGTCAGGACGATCTGGCGGAACGGCTGGGTGACGATCCATTTCGATCGGCCTTGAGTTTTTGGGGCGATGAGGAGGCGAGTGCCTGTCTGATGGCGCATCCGACGCGGTGTTTCACTGCGCCGGCGGCGAGTTTGGCGAGAACATCACCTCATTGCCGCATGGATGCTCGGCTCAAGGCCGCATGACGGAGCGTGGGGTCGACGGAAGGAGCCATTCACCGTACCGGCGCCTATATCAGGAACCTGTCCACCAGCTAAACCCTACCGACGACAACAAAAAAGGCGGTGCCGATGGCACCGCCTTGGACCGGTCTATCCGGTCAATGCCCGCGAGCTCAAAGGGGAGGAGCGCTCGAGCGGGCTCTACTGCATTCCAATAGGCCGGTCCGGGAGGGAGGAGACGGACGGGCTTTCAGACTCAGAACGCGTAGCTGGGAGCGCCGTTGTGGCGCGTGGCGCGCTGGCCCGCGCCGAGCAGCTTGAGGCTGTCGTCGTTCTGCGGCCGGCGGGCGCCGATGACGTGACGTACGGTCTGGCGTTCGCCAGCCTGCACCGGGCTGCTGTATGCGAAGCGCGAGAGAGAGGCGGCCATTTCAAAAATTCCTTTGTTGCAGGTTCATCGCGAACCGTTCGATGCCGTCTATATAGCTATTCTGAAAGGCGGAGGCAGAGGGTTTGGCTCATGGGAGCCATGCGGCTAATGCATAAAGCGTGCCAAATTAACTTTTGGCGTCACAGTTCTGTCAAAATACTAGGCCGCCCCTACGGTTTCGACTCGTTTCGTCGCTTTTTCTC
Source organism: Rhizobium sp. C104 (assembly GCF_022354505.1). Taxonomy (NCBI): domain Bacteria; kingdom Pseudomonadati; phylum Pseudomonadota; class Alphaproteobacteria; order Hyphomicrobiales; family Rhizobiaceae; genus Rhizobium; species Rhizobium sp. C104. The sequence continues at coordinate 613,203 of NZ_CP092348.1, forward strand.
CCCATCGATTGAAATTTCGCTAACATGGCCGGCATCCCCTTTACCGGATTCGTCTCAACCATTCGGGTTTCCAGCATGTTCCAGTCCTTCGAAGTCACCTCCACGCCCCAATTCGGCAGGGATCGGGTATCGGCGCTGCGCGCTGCTTTCGATTCCCTCGAGATCGACGCCTTTCTTGTGCCGCGCGCCGACGAGTTCAACGGCGAATATGTTCCCGCATGTTCGGAGCGCCTGGCCTGGCTGACGGGCTTCACCGGCTCGGCAGGCATTGCAATGGTTCTGCGCACGCAGGCGATCGTCTTCGTCGACGGGCGTTATGTGACGCAGCTTGCCGAACAGGTCGACGGTTCGGTCTTCTCGAGCGGCGATCTCGTCAACGAGCCGCCGCATCTCTGGCTTGCCGCAAACGGAGCCAAGGGGCTTCGGCTGGGCATCGATCCCTGGCTGCATGCGGGTGCCGAGGTGCGCCGTCTGGAACGATCGCTTTCGCAGATCGGCGGCACGCTCACCTTCCTGCCGCACAATCCGCTCGACAGGCTCTGGAGCGACCGGCCGGCCGAGCCGCTCGGCGCGGTCAGCATTCAGAATGTTGCGCAGGCCGGCGTGCTTGCCAGGGATAAAATCGCCACGATCGCCGCCGACCTTTCGAAGAAGAACTTGGCGGCAGTGTTAATCGCCGATCCCTCCTCGGTTGCCTGGACCTTCAACATCCGCGGCGCCGACGTGCCGCACACGCCGCATCCGCTGGCGCGTGCCATCGTCCATGCCGACGGGCGGGCCGAGCTCTTCCTCGACAAACGCAAGACCGGCATCGAGTTGGAGGCCTATCTCGCGCAGATCTGCACGCAGCTGCCGCCCTCGGCGCTGGAGGAGAGGCTGGGCGCCGTCTCCAGGGATGGCGGCCGTGTGCTGATCGACCCCGATATCGCCTCCTATGCGCTGGCCGAGATTATCCGCAAGGCGGGCGGCGAAGGGGTGGAGGGCGCCGATCCCGCCAAGCTGCCGCGCGCGGTCAAGAACGACGTCGAGATCAATGGCTCGGCCGCCGCGCATCTGCAGGATGGGGCGGCAATGGTGGAATTCCTCTATTGGCTGTCGCAGACAAAACCCGGCACAGTGAGCGAAATTGTTGCCGCCGAGCACCTCGAAGCGGCGCGGGCCCGGGTCGGCCAAAATATGCAGAACCCGTTGAAGGATATTTCCTTCGACACGATTTCCGGCGCTGGCGAACATGCGGCGATCATGCATTACCGCGTGACGACCGAGACCAACCGGATGATCGAGGCTGGCGAGCTCTTCCTGATCGATTCCGGCGCGCAATATATCAACGGCACGACCGACATCACCCGTACCGTCGGCATCGGGGCGGTTTCAGAAGAACATCGCCGTTTCTTCACACTGGTGCTGAAGGGGATGATCCAGATCAGCACCGCGCGTTTCCCGAAAGGCACGCGCGGCTGTGACCTCGACCCGCTGGCGCGCATCGCGCTGTGGCGGGCAGGGGCCGATTTCGCGCACGGCACGGGCCATGGTGTCGGCTCCTATCTCTCGGTGCATGAGGGGCCGCAGCGCATCTCCAGGCTTTCGACGCAGGAACTGCTGCCCGGCATGATCCTGTCCAACGAGCCGGGCTATTACCGGCCCGGCAGCTTCGGCATCCGCATCGAAAACCTGATCTATGTGCGCGCGGCCGAGGAGATCGACGGCGGCGACGCGGCCATGCTCGGCTTCGAGACACTGACTTTCTGCCCGATCGACCGCAGTCTCGTCATTCCTGAGCTTCTGACCCATGACGAGCTGCACTGGTTCAACGACTATCACCGCCGCACGCGCGAGGCGCTGATGCCGCTGATCCATGATCACGATGTCCGGGCGTGGCTCGAAAACGCGACGTTGCCGGTGGAATATTAAGGCAATGTCGTCTGAATGCCGGCCTTAGACGCCGGCGGTATGACGCCAGATCATCACTGCGATCCAGGCGGCGACCAGCATCCACGTATGGGTGAAACGCAGGCCGACGAAGAGGGCGACGATCAGCGCCAGCTTCGAGTCCCAGCCGCCGATGAAAAAGGCAGGTGCGACCAGCGTCGTCAGCACGGCGGCCGGCACCGCATTCAGCGCCGCCTCCATGCGCGGCGGGATGCTCTTCATCCGGGTGATGAGGATGTAGCCGCCGATGCGTGTGGCGAAAGTGGCGACCGCGGCGGCGAGGATGACGAGCGCCATGTGAAGATCGAATTCCATGGCTCAGACCTCATGCACTTCGGATTGCAGGGCGTCGGCTTCGAGATCGGGCTCCTGCGGCGGCAATGGCAGCAGGGCGGCAAGGACGATGCCGGCAGCGGCGCCGAGGCTGACATGCCAGGGCGAGCCGACATAGCGATAGGCGAGCACGGAAGCCACCGCGCTGACGAGCGCCACGGGCAGGAAATTGTCGCGCTTGCGGAAGCCGAGAACGATGCCGAGGAAATAGGCCGGCAGCAGGATATCGAGGCCGATGGCCTTGGGATCACCGATGAAGCCGCCGAGCATGCCGCCAATGACGCTGATCAGTACCCAGGGGATATAGATGATGATGCCGAAGCCGAAATACCAGGCGAAGGTCAGCGGTTTGCCGGCCTCGCTGCGCTTCACCGCTTCGGCAAATTGCGGATCGACGAGCAGGAAGAAGGTGAGGAATTTCTGCACCGGCGTGAAATGGCCGATATAGCGCGCCAAGGCCGCCGAATAGAGCACGTGGCGGAAATTGACGGCGAGGATCGACAGCACGATCAGCCAGGCATGGACATTGTGACCGAAGAGCTCGATGCCGACCATCTGGCTGGCGCCGGCATAGACGGTGGCGCTCATAAAGGCGACCTCGGAAAGCGACAGGCCGTTTTCGACCGCGAGCGCCCCGAACAGAGCGCCGAAGGGCGCCGACGCCAGCGCAACGGCGGAGCCGCCCCGCAAACCTTCAACAAAGTCGGCGCGATTCATGCGATCATCTTATCCTGTTGGAATCCAAGCTTTCCCTTATGGTCTATGGATTGCAGCGGCAATTGAATTTCATTGATTGACCGATCGATTTCGCTGAACCATCGCAGCCCCGGTCGCATTCAAAGAGGAAACCATGAAGAAGATCGAATTTTCCAAGGACGAAAAGGCTGAGATCGTTTCGCGCATTCGCGCTTATTTCGACCGGGAGCTCGATCCTATTGGCGCCTTGCCGGCTGAATTCCTGCTCGACTTCTTCGCCGAGGAGACCGGTCCGTACTTCTACAATCGAGGGCTGAGAGACGCCCAGGCTGCCTTGTTGAAGAGAATGGAGGATCTAGCCGAGGACATCCATCTTCTCGAGAGGGAGAGCAAAACCTCTGGCGCCTGATAATCAAATGGCGGCCTACATTTAACGCCAAATTATGTCACGGCCGATATGGTCGTCACGCTGTCATTCACCGGGTTTGCGTGTCATTTGGCCTCGATTGTCTCTGTTGTTGATGAACCGCGTTTCGCCAAGCTCGGCAAACCGTTGATCTTTTTGGTTTGGCTTGCGCTGGCGTCTGCTCTTTGCTGGTCCGAAACCGTTTGGCGTGACGAGGTTCGCGCATTGTCGCTGGCCCTTCAGGGGGACAATTTCGCCGATATGCTTCGCCAGTTGCATGGCGAGGGTCATCCAGCTCTCTGGTATATCCTGCTGCGCGCCGCCTATGTCGTTGTCGGCTCCCCCGTCGTTCTGAAGGTTGTCGCGCTGACGATTGCGGCGGCCGCGGCCTATCTTCTTGTTTTCAGGCTGAAACTGCCGCTTCCCATCATGCTGCTGTCGCTGTTTGGCAGCTTTTCGATTTTCGAATACGCCGCGATGTCGCGAAACTACGGCATCAGCATGCTGGTGATTTTCCTAATCGTTCTGATCTGGGAGAAAGGAGCCCGCAACGGGATCTTGCTCGGCCTGCTGTTTGCCTTGCTGGCAAATTCCAACGTCCATTCGGTCGTCCTTGTCGGCGGCTTCCTCGCCTATTGGTTTTTCGATTTAATTCTGGTGCGACCGCGGTCTCCTCTGACGGAATACCGGGCCTTTGCAACAGCTGCCGCCATTGCCGCGGTTGGAATTGTCCTGTGTTTCGTAACGGTCTATCCGACCTTCAATGATACGGGGCAGAACGATCTCAGTGGCAAGAACTTCGTTTTGCTTGCCCTTGGCGCTCTTGCTGCGCCCAGTTCGCATTTTATGGAATTCTATCCCAACTGCATCCTTGAATTGGTCGTGGCATATCCGCTGGCGTCACGCATTTTCACAGCGCTGATGTCCGTGCTCGTCTATGCCAGCCTGTTGTCGCTGGCGAACAGGCGGCCGGCGATGATCGCAGCGGGTCTTGTTCTGTTGGGGCTTTCGCTGCTTTTTACGCTTGTCTATCCCGGCGGATACAGACATCAGGCGCTCTGGCTGGTTTTCATGATCGCGATGACCGCCTTGAGCACGAACTTCCAGCGTGAAGGAGTGGACGTTGCCGGCATGAAGGCAACCGGCAGCGGCGTAAAGTTCGGGCGTCTGTGCTTCCTGATATTACTGGCGCTGCAGGTCGTGTCCGGTATCGAAAAGGTCAATCGCGCCTTCGTGGCCGAAATACCCTTTAGCCGGAGCAGGGATTTCGGGGCGTTCATTCAATCGCGCCCCGATCTCAAGGATGCGATCATCATGGCAGATCCCGACTATCTCGTGGAAGCGCTGCCCTATTATCTTTCCAATCGCACCTATCTTCCGCGCGAGGAGCGGTTCGGCGCCATCGTGCGATATACCCGCAACGCGCGGCTTTCGCTCAGCCTTGCCGATATGCTGCAAACGGCACGTCGATTGCAGCAGAGTGAGCAGGTGCCTGTCGTCATTCTTCTTTCGCGGCGGCTCGACCAGATTACGGCCCCCGTCTCCTTGCGTGAAAGCTATGTTTGGCGGTTGTCCCTGACGCCGGAGGATATCTCTGCTTTCCAGAGTGCGACAGAACTCGTCAAACGCTTCGGCCCAGATGCCGGGAGCGACGAGACCTACGATGCCTATGTCATGAAGTAAGACACTGGACTGCAGTCTCTTCCTCAGCCCTCCCGCTTCATCCGCTCCCGGCGCGCGATTTCGGCCTGCGAGGGCTCCGACATGGCGAAGCTGCCGGGTTCGACCTCGCCGGCGCGTTCGTAGACGCTCATGATGACGCCCGTGGTCGATACCGAGTTGGCGGTGAGTTTCAGTGCTTCCGGTCTGGCGCCATGGCCGAAAAGGCGCTTGCCGGGGCCGAGGATCACCGGGAAGGTCAGAAGCCGGAGTTCGTCGATCAGGTCGTGCGCCAGCAGTGTTTGCAGAAGGCTGCTGCTGCCCTGGGTGAGAATGTCGGGGCCATCCTCCCGTTTCAACCGGGCGATTTCGGCGGCAGCATCGCTGCGCAACGCAATGGAATTTTCCCAGCTGAGCGGCTCCGCCGAGGTGGTCGCGACATATTTGGTCGCGGCGTTAAAGGCCTTACCGATGGGATCGTCTTCACCGACATAAGGCCAGTGGGCGGCGAAGATCTCGTAGGTCTTGCGGCCGAGCAGCAGTGCGAAGGGGTCGGTGAAGATCCCATCCATGAACTGGCCCATCGCCTCGTCCCAATAATTGACGGTCCAGCCGCCAAGGGTGAAGCCGCCGGTCGGATCCTCCTCAGGCGCGCCGGGCGCCTGCATTACGCCGTCCAGGCTGACAAAGGCAGCGGTCACAAGCTTTCTCATCTCTCGACTCCCATGGTCGGTGTGTTCATAGCCAAGGACGGGTCGGCGTGCGCCAATCCGACATTCCCCGCATTGTTTTTAAAGCCTGTCGCGTAAAACGACATGCATAAAGACAAGAGCCAAAGTGCCGGGGGCGAATCTGAACGATCGCGACGCGCTTTTATAGCGTCAGTTAGCCGTCCAGGACTTCGGCGCTGTCGATAATCGCGATGCCATGGGCGCGCATCTCGTCGATGGCGGCGGCAACGCCTTCGGGGTGATGCCGCGGCTTGCATCCTCGATGAAGCGGACGCGGATACCCGGGATCATCTCCAGCGCGTCGAGCGCGGAGAACTTGACGCAATAGTCGGTCGCCAGCCCGCAGACGTCGAGATCGGTGACAGCCTGGCCCTCGAGGAATTCGGCAAGGCCGGTCGAGGCATCGCGGTCATTGTCGCGGAAGGCGGAATAGCTGTCGATGTCGGGATCCTCGCCCTTCTGCTGGATCAGGTCGATCTCTTCGGATTTCAGCACGGGATGCAGTTCGGCATCGAGCGTGCCCTGAATGCAGTGATCGGGCCACATCATCTGCGGCTTGCCCGACAGTTCGCCCATCTCGAAAGGGGCCGCACCCGGATGGGCGGAGGCGAAACTGCCATGGCCCGGCGGGTGCCAATCCTGGGAGGCGACGATCAGATCGTATTTGCCGCTGTCGATCAGACTGTTTGCGATAGGAACCACCTTATCGCCATCCGGTACCGGCAGATTGCCGCCCGGACAGAAGCCATTCTGAATGTCGACGAGCAGCAGCGCTTTCATCAAGGCCAATCCCTTCGCTTATTCCAGTGTAAAGACGCCAAGCATATTGAACGCATCAACTAGTGGATTTCCAGGCGCCGACGCGCAAGTGTTAAATCTGGTACTAGCGGTAGTAAGTGGCTGAAAAAGAATACGCTAATGCAATCACCGCGAGAGCCTGCGACGGCCCTCGTGTCGAAATGGAAGGGAAGGCGGAAGACGCTTTTGCGTCTGGCGGATCGAGGCTCCCCCGGCGGAACCCCGTGCCGAACTATGCCGCGGTCACGGCGTCGGCTACGGAATCACTTGCCGCAGGGGATGCGCCATAGGTATTGCGATGGGCTTGGAGGGCCGTCTGCATGTCGCTCAGCACTTTGGTGAGCAGCGGATCGCTGTCGCCTGAGGTGCTGATCTTGTTCGGATCAGCGGCGAGGAATTCGGCTTCGGTCAACTTGCCGTCGCCATTGCTATCCATCGCGGCAAAAACGCCCTTGGAGGTGTCGTCGCTCTGATCGCTGCCATCAGCCTGATCGTCGCTGTCATCGGTCTTTTGCAGGGACAGCATCAGCGACAGGATGTCGGCGGTGATCTTCTTGACGATATCGGCGCTGCTGTCGTCACCGTCGGCTGATGTCGCAGCCGCGCCGGATGACGAGGACTGCGACGCGGCGGCGAGTTCGTCCGCCGAAACGACGCCGTCACCATTCTTGTCGAGGCTGGAAAGCGGAGACTGGTACTGGGATAATGTGCTGCCGAGAGATGAAACGCTGGTCACTTGAACCTCCTTCGAAAAGTTCGTCGTGAAGCCCGCCTTTCATGGACGGGCAGGTTCCGGGCTAAGCTGATTTGCGCCAAGCGTCAAAGCGACGTTTTGACACGTTAACTTTTCGGTTACCAAAGATATCTTTTTGGAATTATTGTGTTTTTGTAGACAGATGGGTTCGATCGGATGGAGTTCTGCACCGGGCGCGGAAGCGCGATGCGAGGCCGATCTTGCTCCCGGCCGCAATTTCTGCCTTTCTTGCTCAGACCCAAGCCGGAAGCGAAACCATGTCCGAGTCAGAGCCGAACGAGAAGATCGATGCGACGTTCCGCAACGGGTCGCTGACGGCGACCGGGATCATCCTCGGTTTCTCTCTCAATTTCATCAGTCTCTGGGTTTCCAATCCCAATAACTGGAGCCGCGTCGATCTGCTGCCGATGTCGTTCCTGACCGTCGGCATCGCTATTCAGGTGAAGGTGTTTGCCGATCTCTTGGCGCGGGACTCGCTGCTTGCCGTCAAATATGACCGGTCGCGCCGACTTTTCTTGATCGGATTGTCGATCGTGGCCATCGGGATGGGCATCGCCTTGATGAACGATATTCTCGGGCTCGGCAGCATGCGGATGCTCGGGTAAAGGGTCTTGCGTCGCGCAGAGGTGATTATCACACGCGCTCGACGAACCCGTCCAGCACCCGCTTCTGCCCGGCTCGGTCGAACTCGATCGTCAGCTTGTTGCCTTCGATGCCGGTGATGTTGCCGTTGCCGAATTTCAGGTGGAACACGCGGTCGCCGAGGGTGAAACGCGAAGGCTCCGACGAGGTGGATTTTGCCACCAGCTCGCCTTCGATCGTGCGTCCCTTCGGGCCGCTTTCGCCATAGCCGATACGTTCGACGGCGTGGCCGGAGCGGCTGCCCCAATTGTCGCGCGTGGCATCGGTCTTGTTGGCCTGGGCGCGTTTCCAGCCGGGCGTGGAATAGGAATTGGCAAAGGGCTCCGCCTTGTCGAAGCGGGATTGGCCGTAGCCGCCGCGGGCGTAACCGCCATAGCTCTGCTCCATTTCGGCAACCTCGACATGGGTTTCCGGCAGCTCGTCGAGGAAACGCGAGGGCAGGGTTGATTGCCAGAGGCCGTGGATACGGCGGTTGGAGACGAACCAGATGTGGCAGCGGTGCTTGGCACGGGTGATGCCGACATAGGCGAGGCGGCGTTCCTCCTCCAGGCCGGCGCGGCCGCTTTCATCGAGCGAGCGCTGATGCGGAAAGAGGCCTTCCTCCCAGCCGGGCAGGAAGACGGTGTCGAACTCGAGGCCCTTGGCCGAATGCAGCGTCATGATCGAGACGGCATCGAGGTTCTCGTTGGTCTCGGCATCCATGACGAGAGAGACGTGTTCGAGAAAGCCGCGCATCGACTCGAAGCTTTCCATCGAGCGGATCAGTTCCTTGAGGTTCTCTAGGCGGCCGGGCGCTTCGGCGCTCTTATCGTTCTTCCACATGTCGGTATAGCCGGACTCTTCGAGGATCTGCTCGGCAAGTTCGGTATGCGGTGTGTTTTCAAGCAGTTCCTGCCATCGGCGGAAAGATTGAATCACGTCGAAGAGGGCTTTTCGCGCTTTCGGCTTCAGCTCATCCGTTTCGATGATGTCGGCGGCGGCCGCAAGCATGGGGATATCGCGGGCTCGCGCATAGTCGTGCAGCGCGCGCACCGTCGTGTCGCCGAGGCCCCGCTTCGGCGTGTTGATGATGCGCTCGAAGGCGAGGTCATCGGAGGCTTGAGCGACCAGGCGGAAATAGGCCATGGCGTCGCGGATCTCCAGGCGCTCGTAAAAGCGCGGGCCGCCGATGACGCGATAGTTGAGGCCAAGGGTGACGAAGCGGTCTTCGAATTCGCGCATCTGGAAGGAGGCGCGCACGAGAATCGCCATGTCGTTGAGCAGATGCTTGCCGCGCTGAAGCTGCTCGATTTCCTCGCCGATGGCGCGGGCTTCCTCCTCCGAATCCCAGGAGGCGTGCACCTGCACCTTGACGTCGTCCGGATCGGAGCGGTCGGTGAACAGTGTCTTGCCGAGCCGCCCTTCATTATGGGCGATCAGATGGGCAGCGGCACCGAGGATATGTTCGGTCGAGCGGTAGTTGCGCTCGAGCTTGATGACTTTGGCGCCGGGGAAATCCTTCTCGAAGCGCAGGATGTTGTCGACCTCGGCGCCGCGCCAGCCATAGATCGACTGGTCGTCGTCGCCGACGCAGCAGACGTTCTGCGGCTCGCCCTTGGCGCGCTGGGCGAGGAGCCGGAGCCACATATATTGAGCGGTGTTGGTGTCCTGGTACTCGTCGACGAGGATATAGCGGAAGCGGCCGTGATATTCCTTCAGAAGATCGGGGTTCTTGCGGAAGATCGCGATAGGATGCATCAGCAGGTCGCCGAAGTCGCAGGCGTTCAGCGTCGTCAGGCGCGCCTGATAGGCGAAATAGAGATCGCGGCCGCGGCCGTTGGCGAAGGCGCGCGCGTCACCCTCAGGGATATCGGCGGGGCCGAGACCCTTGTTCTTCCAGGTGTCGATCATGCCGGCGAACTGCTTGGCCGGCCAGCGCTTGTCGTCGAGGCCTTCGGCCTGGATCAGCTGCTTGATCAGGCGGACGACGTCGTCGGTATCGAGAATGGTGAAATCGGAGCGCAGGCCGACGAGCTCGCCGTGGCGGCGCAGAAGTTTGACGCCGATAGAATGGAAGGTGCCGAGCCAGGGCATGCCTTCGACGGCGCCACCGACGAGCAACGCGATGCGCTCCTTCATCTCGCGGGCCGCCTTATTGGTGAAGGTGACGGCGAGGATCTGCGAGGGGAAGGCGCGGCCGGTATTGAGGATATGTGCGATGCGAGTTGTCAGCACGCGAGTCTTGCCGGTGCCGGCGCCCGCAAGCACGAGGACCGGGCCTTCCAGGGTTTCGACGGCTTCGGTCTGTTCGGGGTTCAGCCCGGAGAGATAATCCGGCCGGCTGCCGCCGTCGCGGGCGGCCATGGCGCGGGCGGCAATGCCACCGGTGGCGGGCGCCCTTCCGGCGGGCGCGGCAGGCGGCTGCGGCTTGCGCGCCATCTCGCTCGGCTCTTCGTCGAAGAAGGGAATATCGTCGAAACTATTGCTCATGGCGCGTAATGTAGTGATTCGGGAAGGAAAGACCAGAAAAGATGTTCTGCTTTCATTCCCAAGCCGCCGCTATCCCAAGGGGTTTACGCATGGCGGCAAGGCTGCTTGATAGGACAGAGGCAACCCGACGGAAAATTTCAGCCGCACTTGTCGGAAACCGCGTCGGCGGGGCGTCCTTGGATCATCGGACAATCGTCCGGGTCTACCGTCAACAAGGAGGCTGCATCATGGCGAAGGTCGTTTCAAATCTCTGGTTCGCGCAGGAAGCGCGCGAAGCCGTCGAATTCTATGTGTCCATAATCCCGGATTCCAGGGTTGGCCGCACGACCATTCTTCCGGCGGAAACGCCGAGCGGGCCTCCCGGCAGCGTCGAGCTGATCGAGTTCACGCTCGGCAATCAGGCCTTCCTGGCGATGAAGGCGGGTCCGCTCGATAGCTTCAACCATTCCTTCTCGATCGCGATCCTCTTGGAAAGCCAGGCCGAGATCGATCGGGTCTGGGAAGCATTCCTCGCCAATGGCGGCACGCCGGAGGCCTGCGGCTGGCTGAAAGATCGCTGGGGCCTATCCTGGCAGATCGTGCCGCGCATGCTTTCCGAGATGATCGACCACGGCGACCGCGAGCGGGCCAGGCGCGTGACCGAGGTGATGCTCGGCATGGTCAAGATCGATGTCGCCGGGCTGGAGAAGGCATTCAACGGCTGAATTGTGCTGGCGGCGAATGATTCGAACGCTTGGCTCACGGCCGGCATGCGGCCGTTTCCGCCATGTCGGGCGCCAACCGGCACATGCTGTCCAGCACCGAACTCTGTGCAGATTTGGCTGCCAATCGTCGATTTTTCCGGAACTCGAATCACGGGCGACATTGCACACCCTTTTCATCTTTCTGTCACGTCGCGAAATGTGCTGATACCGCACGGGTGCTTTTTTCAACTATAATGAGAAACAGTTTCGTAGAGTAAAAATAACCGGTGCATGCACGTTTTTGTGCGTTGCAAGAAACAGCCGGTGAGCGTCGAATATAGCTACGAAATTATTGATTCTTAGGAACGTCGTAGCCATCTCGATGGTTATACGACTTTGAGCCTGCGGCAGAACCTTACTGGAGGGCCCATGCTGAACGAATCCGTATTCGATGCGTTTACGCGCAGTTACGAAGCGCGCCGCGAAACCGATATGTCGGTGGCTGAGTATCTCGATCTCTGCAAAAAAGACCCGATCGCCTATGCCAATGCGACCGAGCGCCTGCTCGCCGCGATTGGCGAGCCGCAGATGGTCGACACTGCGAGAGATGCGCGGCTTGGCCGAATCTTCATGAACAGGACCATCCGGATCTACCCGGCCTTTGCCGGTTTCCACGGCATGGAAGAGACGATCGAACGCATCGTTTCCTTCTTCCGTCACGCGGCACAGGGGCTCGAGGAGCGCAAGCAGATCCTCTACCTCCTCGGCCCGGTCGGCGGCGGCAAGTCGTCCTTGGCGGAGCGGCTGAAGCTGCTGATGGAGGTTCATCCGATCTACGTGCTGAAGGCGGGCGACGAAATCAGCCCTGTTTTCGAAAGCCCGCTCAACCTCTTCGATCCGGAGACGATGGGGTCGCTGCTCCAAGAGCAATACGGCATCCCGCTGCGGCGCCTGAACGGGCTGATGAGCCCGTGGTGCCTGAAGCGGCTCGACGACTTCGGCGGCGACATTTCCCGCTTCCGCGTCGTCAGAATTCAGCCTTCGCGATTGCGCCAGATCGCCATCGCCAAGACCGAGCCCGGAGACGAGAACAATCAGGATATCTCGTCGCTGGTCGGCAAGGTCGACATCCGCAAGCTTGAGACCTACTCCCAGAACGATCCCGATGCCTACAGCTATTCGGGCGGGCTCAACCGCGCCAATCAGGGCGTGCTTGAATTCGTCGAAATGTTCAAGGCACCGATCAAGATGCTGCATCCGCTGCTGACGGCGACGCAGGAGGGCAATTACATCGGCTCCGAAAATATCGGCGCCATACCCTTCTCCGGCATCGTCCTCGCACATTCGAACGAAGCGGAGTGGCAGACCTTCAAGGCCAACAAGAACAATGAGGCCTTCATCGACCGCATCTGTGTGATCAAGGTGCCCTATTGCCTCCGGGTGATGGAAGAGCAAAAGATCTACGAGAAACTGATCGAAGGGTCGGAACTCGCGGATACGCCGTGCGCTCCGGCAACGCTCGAAATGCTGGCCCGTTTTTCGGTGCTTTCACGCCTGCGCAAGCATGAGAACTCGACATTCTTCTCGAAGATGCGCACTTATGACGGCGAGAGCCTGAAAGAAACCGATCCGCGCGCCCGCAGCGTTCAGGAATACCGGGATGCGGCCGGCATCGACGAGGGCATGGACGGCATATCGACACGCTTTGCCTTCAAGGTGCTCGCCTCCACCTTCAATCACGACACCACGGATATCGGCGCCGACCCTGTGCATCTGATGTATGTGCTGGAACAGGCGATCCGCCGCGAGCAGTTTTCCGACGATGTCGAGAAGCGCTATCTGGAATTCATCAAGGCCGATCTTGCGCCACGCTACGCAGAGTTCATTGGCAATGAGATTCAGAAGGCTTATCTTGAATCCTATGCGGACTACGGACAGAACCTGTTCGACCGCTATGTCGACTATGCCGATGCCTGGATCGAAGACGTGGACTTCAAGGATCCCGATACCGGTCAGCTTCTCGATCGCGAGCTCCTCAACCAGGAACTGACGAAAATCGAAAAGCCGGCGGGAATTGCCAATCCGAAGGATTTCCGCAACGAAATCGTCAAATTCTCGTTGAGGTCGCGGGCAGCCAACGGCGGAAAAAATCCGTCTTGGACGAGCTACGAGAAGATCCGGGAAGTGATCGAGAAGCGTATGTTCTCGCAGGTCGAGGATCTTTTGCCGGTCATTTCCTTCGGATCGAAGAAGGATTCGGAAACAGAAAAGAAGCACAGCGAATTCGTCTCGCGCATGGCCGCGCGGGGTTACACGGAGAGGCAGGTTCGGCGCCTCGTCGAATGGTACATGCGCGTCAAACAGGCAAGTTAATGCGGAGCCACCATGCACATTGTCGACCGTCGGCTAAATCCGCGCGGTAAAAGTCTGGAAAATCGGCAACGGTTTCTTCGGCGCATGAAAGGCGCCGTGCAGCAGGCGGTCAAACGTTCTCTGCAAAACCGCAACATCCGCGATGTACTCGACGGCGGGGAGATCAGCCTGCCGATCGACGGAATGGCCGAACCGAGCCTTCGCAAAGGCGAGGGCGGCACCGCCGATCACATCCTGCCGGGAAACAGAGCGTTCGTCGAAGGCGATATCATTCCGCGCCCGCCGGGCGGCAGGGGTGGCAAGCCAAAAGATGCGGGCGAGGGCGATGGTGAGGACGGTTTCCGTTTCGTGCTGACGCGCGAGGAATTCCTCGACGTATTCCTCGACGACCTGGAACTGCCCGATCTTGCCAAACGGCGTCTAGCCGAAACCGAAGAGGAAACGCCGCTGCGGGCCGGCTATTCCGTGTCCGGATCGCCGTCCAACATTGCCGTTGGCCGCACGACGCGGCTAGCGATGATGCGCCGCGTCGCGCTTCACCGGCCGCGCCGCGAAGAGATCGAAGCGCTGCAGCGGCAGATCGTAGAATGCGAAGACGACGAGAGCCGCCTAGCGCTCGAGGCGAAACTCAAATCCCTCACGGAAAAAAGCCGCCGCATTCCCTATATCGATCCGCTGGATGTACGGTACCGCCGTTTCGAGAACGAGCCGAAACCCGTGGCCAAAGCGGTGATGTTCTGCCTTATGGACGTCTCCGGCTCGATGTCGGAACACATGAAGGACCTTGCGAAACGGTTCTACCTGTTGCTCTATCTCTTCCTGTCGAAGCGCTACAAGAAGGTCGAGATCGTCTTCATCCGCCATACCGACAAGGCCGAGGAAGTCGACGAGGAAACCTTCTTCTATGGTCCGGCGACCGGCGGCACGCTGGTTTCCAGCGCCCTTGCGGCCATGCGCGGCATCATCGCGGCGCGTTTCGATCCGGCAGAGTGGAACATCTATGGCGCCCAGGCCTCGGACGGCGACAACGCCCATTCGGACGGAAACCTGAGCGGGCAGCTGCTGCGCGAGATTTTGCCGCTGTGCCAGTATTTCGCCTATATCGAAGTCGGCGAAGAAGGCGGTGACTCTTCGGTATCGCGTTCACCGCTATGGATGCTCTATGACGGGATCCGCTCCGAGCTGCTGCCGCTTTCGATGCGCAAGGTCTGCCGGCGAAGCGAAATATTCCCGGTTTTCCACGATCTCTTCCAGAAGCGTGACGCACAGTCGAGGGTGACGCCATGAATACGACGATGAGGCCAAGAGAGCGGCTGTTGTTCGAGGGGGCCGACTGGGACTTTTCGACGCTCCAGCGCATCCACGACGCCTGCGAGGAAATCGCGCTCGGCGAACTCGGCCTCGACGTCTATCCGAACCAGATCGAAGTCATCACCTCGGAGCAGATGCTCGATGCCTACTCCTCGACCGGCATGCCGCTGTTTTACCGCCACTGGTCGTTCGGCAAACACTTCGCGCATCACGAAGCCTTCTACCGCCGCGGTATGCGCGACCTCGCCTATGAGATCGTCATCAACAGCTCTCCCTGCATCTCCTATCTGATGGAGGAGAATACGGCGACGATGCAAACGCTCGTCACCGCGCACGCGGCTTTCGGCCACAATCATTTCTTCAAGAACAACTATCTCTTCAAGCTTTGGACCGATGCGGAAGGGATCCTCGATTACCTCGATTTCGCCAAAGGTTATATCACCCGCTGCGAAGAGCGTTACGGCGAGACGGCCGTCGAGCGGACGCTCGATGCGGCGCATGCGCTGATGTCGCACGGGGTGCATCGCTATGCGGGCAAGACCACCATCGACCTTCGCCAGGAGGAGAAGCGGCAGCAGGAGCGCCGTGCCCACGAGGAGCAGATGTTCAACGATCTGTGGCGTACGGTTCCGGTCGGCAAGGCCAAGAAGACGAGCGACGGCGGCTTGGAAAAGCGCCGCGCTGCACTGGGTCTTCCGCAGGACAACATCCTCTATTTTCTTGAGAAAACTGCGCCGCGGCTGCAGCCTTGGCAGCGTGAGATCCTTCGCATCGTCCGCCATGTCGCCCAATATTTCCATCCCCAGCGGCAGACCAAGGTGATGAATGAGGGGACTGCGACCTTCGTCCATTACCAGATCATGAACCGGCTTCACGAGCGGGGGCAGATCAGCGACGGAAACTTTCTCGAATTCTTGAAGTCGCACTCCAACGTCGTGTTCCAGCCGAGCTACGATGATCGCCGGTTCTCGGGCTTCAACCCCTATGCGCTCGGTTTTGCGATGATGCAGGATATCGAGAGGATCGTCACGAAGCCGGCGGACGAAGACCGCGCATGGTTTCCCGATATCGCCGGCCGCGGCGATGCGATGTCTGTCCTGCGCGACATCTGGGCCAATTACCGGGACGAGAGTTTCATCAGTCAATTCCTCAGCCCGAACCTGATCCGCCAGTTGCGGCTGTTCCACCTCTACGACGATCCGGAACAGACCGAGGGTGTGCTGGTTTCGGCGATCCACAATGAGCGCGGATATCTGCGCATCCGCCGCCAGCTTTCCCGCGAATACGATATCGGCTGGACCGATCCGGCAATCGATATCGTCGATGTCGACCTCGCGGGTGACCGCCGCCTGCTGCTGCAACATATCATGATGAGCGGCAGCTATCTCCAGGAAGCCGACACGAGGGCTGTCCTGCAGCACCTCGCCGATCTCTGGGGCTACGACGTGTTGCTTCAGGAAATCGATAGTTCGAACAGCGTGGCGAGAGAGCACACGGCGAGCCCGCGCAAGATCGTTCAATGATCATCGATCTTTCTCCAGGCCGTGCTTGTTACCATCGATAGTGTGCAATTATCGATGGTAACGAAGACAAAGGCTTAGTAACTTACCGCCGCTGCAATCGCCCATCACTCACCCACATTCCACGTTTGCAGCGACCTTGCGGGAGCAGACAGCGCGGAGACGAGAGACCATGAGTGAAACGCGGCGCAAGCTGACGACGATCTTCTGTGCTGACGTGCAGGACTATACCAGGCTGATGGGGGCCGACGAGGAAGGGACTCTTGCGGCGCTGAAGCGTTGCCGCGAAGCGATGGGACGCCTGATCGAAAGCCATGGCGGCCGTGTCGTCAACACCTGGGGCGACGGGCTGATCGCCGATTTCCCAAGCGTGGTCGAGGCGGTGCGCGCCGCCGTCGATACCCAGAACGAACTTGCTGGTTTCAACGCCCGTCGCCCGGAAGACGGACGTATGCTGTTCCGCATCGGTATCAATCTCGGCGATGTGATCGTCGAAGACGACGACATCTACGGCGACGGCGTCAATATCGCCGCACGGCTGCAGGCTTCGGCTTCGGCCGGCGGCATCGTCATCTCAAGCACCGTCTACGACCAAGTCCGCAACAAGGTCGCGGTCGGTTTTGAGTTTCTCGGGCCGCTGATGGTGAAGAATGTCGATGAAGGCGTGCCGAGCTACGCGGTGAAGATCGGCGATGCCAAGGATGAGACGCCGCCGGCTCGACGACCAGGCCCCCCGCGGCCGCAGCCCGCGGCTCAAATTACCGAAGCAAGCCCGGTAACTGGGCGACGCAGGCTGTTCGCTGTGCTCGGGGTCATCGCGGCTGTACTGATCGGCATCAATCTTTTATCGTGGCAGGGCGTTTTCTGGGCGCGCTTTCCGGTGCTTGCGCTCGCCGTCGTCGCGGCGTTTGCCTGGAATCGCAATCAGACCCTGTTCAACCGGAAGATCACCTCGCTGGCGATCGTGGCGCTCGGCATTGCCGGCATCAACCTCTTCACCTGGACGGGACAGTTCTGGGCGGTGTGGCCGATATTGGGAATTGCGCCCGTCATGGGCTTGCGATGGTCGATGAGGCGGTAGACATTTAGGCCGCATCGGCAGAGATTTTGCATGGCGCCTTGGCCGCCAATCGGCGGTGTTGAAGACACGGCGAGTGTTCGTTCAAGCAAAAGTGAGCGGCCGGGTTATTTCCATTCTTTGCTGATATTACAAATCGGTAATGCCGGCTGCTTATGCTTGCCGGTACGCTGTAAACGCGCGATATTGTCGCATCAGACGGGACCGTCATCCCGCAGCGCCTCTTTCGACCGAGCCTGGTCCAACCTCGAGTCCCTCCGGAGACGTGAATGGCCTTTTGGAAGCAGTTTATACTTTCGCTCATCGTTATTGTTGCCGGCTTTGCCGCGTGGGTTTTCTTTGTCCCGGGCGCCGGCGATATGATGCGAGATGCGGGTATTCCAGACGGCATCGTTTCCAGGATCGCGCCGAAGGCCGAGCAGACGGCGGTTGCCGACGCTCCCGCCCGGTCGCAAGGCCAGCAACGTGGCGAGGGTCAAGGCCAGGGACAGGGGAGCCAGGGACAGGGCGAGAACCGCCGCAATGGCGGCGGGCGCAACGGCGCTATTCTCGTCGCGACGCAGGCGGTCGTCCAGGGTGTCGTCAACGACCGGCTGAACGCCATCGGGACGGGTGACGCGATCCGCTCGGTCGCGGTCACGCCGCAGGCATCGGGGACGATCCGTGAAATCCTCATCAAGTCGGGCGACAGGGTGAAGGCCGGCCAGGTGCTCGCCAAGCTCGACAGCGAGGAGCAGGTGATTGCCCGCGGTCAGGCTGACGTTGCGGTCAAGGCCGCCGTCGAGAAATCCAATCTCTATCACAACATCAAGTCCAGCGTGTCGCGCATGGACGTGTTCGATTCCGAGATCGCCGAGCAGGGCGCCCGGCTGCAGCTGCAGGCCGCCGAGCTCAATCTCGCACGGCGCAACATTGTTGCGCCGATCGACGGTATCGTCGGCATCGTGCCGGTCAATATCGGCGACAATGTCACGACGAGCATCCCGATCGTCACACTCGACGACCGTTCGGAAATCCTCGTCGACTTCTGGGTGCCTGAGCGCTTTGCCAACACGGTGTCGGTCGGCCAGCCGGTCGAGGCGATGTCGGTCGCAAAACCTGGGCAGGTGTTTTCCGGGGAAGTCGAAGCTGTCGACAACCGCATCGATGCGGCGAGCCGCACGCTACGCCTGCGCGCCCGGATCGACAACTCTTCCGACGAGCTGCGCGCCGGCATGTCCTTCAGTGTCAGCATGAAATTCCCCGGTGACAAATATCCGGCGGTCGATCCGCAGTCCGTGCAGTGGGATTCGCAGGGGTCGTTCGTGTGGCTGGTCAACGACGACAAGTCGCATAAGGTGCGGGTCAGCGTCGTGCAGCGCAACCCGGATTTCGTGCTCGTCAAAGCCGATCTCAAGGACGGCGACAAGATCGTGACGCAAGGCCTGCAGCGCGTGCGTGAGGGCGGGGCGGTGCGCGTTTCCGCTGACGTGGCCTCGAATGGTGAGGTCGCCACGCAATGAGTGTGACCGAGATTCATCAGGACAGGGCCTCGGGCAAGCAGAGCTTCACCGCGCTTTTCGTCCGCCGGCCGATCCTGGCACTGGTATTCAATACGCTGATGGTCGTCGCCGGCCTTGCCGCTTACGTCGGCGTCGAGGTGCGCGAACTGCCGGATGTCGATCGTCCCGTCGTCACTGTGCGCACGACCTTCGACGGCGCATCGCCGCAGACGATCGATCAAGAACTGACCAAGGTGATCGAGGGCGCGGTCGCGCGCGTCAGCGGCCTGAAATCGATCTCGTCCACCTCTTCCTTCGGCCAGAGCCGGGTGACACTCGAATTCTCGGATGCGATCGATCTTGCGGTCGCTGCCAACGACGTGCGCGACGCGATCGGCCGCATCACCCAGAACCTGCCTGATGAGGCGGATGCACCGCAGATCGTCAAGGCGGATTCGGATTCCTCGGCGATCATGCGCCTTGCCGTCACCTCCACCAAGCTCAATATGGACGATCTGACGCAGCTCGTCGAAAACGAGGTGATCGATCGCCTTGCCTCCGTTGATGGCGTCGCCGACGTCGAGGAATATGGCGATCAGGAGAAGGTCTTCCGCGTCGATGTCGACCAGGGCGCTTTGGCGAGCCGCGGGCTGACCATCGGCGACTTGACCAAAGCGCTCGACAATGCCGCACTCGACGTGCCGGCGGGATCGCTGAAGAGCAGTACCCAGGATATCGTGGTGCGCGCCACCGCCAATCTGCAGACGCCGGCGGATTTTTCCAGCGTCATGCTGCAGGATCGCGTCCGGCTCGGCGACGTCGCGACGGTGACGCTCGGGCCGCGCGACGGGGAAACCGCGCTGCGATCGAACGGCAAGCCGGGCATCGGCCTCGGCATCATCCGCCAGGCGCAATCCAACACGCTGAACATCTCGACCGGCATCAAGGCCGCCGTCGAGCAATTGTCGAAGACGCTGCCCGAGGGCACGACGATCGCGATCACCAGCGACGACGCCGTCTTCATCCAGGGCGCGATCCACGAAGTGGTGCTGGCGCTGCTGCTCGCCGCCGTCATCGTTACCGCCGTCATCTATCTCTTCCTGCGCGACTGGCGAGCGACGCTGATCCCGGCGGTCAGCATGCCGGTGGCGCTGATCGGCACGCTGGCGGCGATCTACATGGTCGGTTTCTCGATCAACATCCTGACGCTGCTGGCGATCGTGCTGGCGACCGGCCTCGTCGTCGACGATGCGATCGTGGTGCTCGAAAACATCGTGCGGCGGCGAGCCGAAGGCATGGGGCCGCGGGCGGCTGCAGTGCTTGGAACGCGTGAGGTGTTCTTCGCTGTTGTTGCGACGACCGCGACGCTCGCAGCGGTGTTCATCCCGCTCTCCTTCCTGCCGGGACAGGTCGGTGGCCTCTTTCGTGAATTCGGCTTCGTGCTCGCCTTCTCCGTCGGCCTGTCGTCGATCGTGGCGCTGACGCTCTGCCCGATGCTGGCCTCGCGCATGCTGACGAAGCCGATGATCGAGGATCACGGTGCGCTCGGCCGTCTCGGCGGAGCGCTTGCCCGCCTCTATAAATGGGCGCTGCACGGCTGCCTCAACGCGCCCTTCGTCGTTATCCTGTTTTCGGTGATCTTTGCCGGTGCGGCGCTCGTCGCCTTCTCGACGGTCAAGAGTGAGCTGACGCCCGAAGAGGACCGGTCGATGGTGATGATGCGGCTGACGACGCCGCAGGGATCGAGCCTCGAATATACCCGCGACAAGATGCAGCTCGTCGAGGAATATCTGCAGCCGCTGGTCGACAGCGGCGACATTCGCAACGTCTTCTCGATTTCCGGCCAGGGCGGTTCGCTGAATAGCGGCTTCATGGTGCTGACGCTTGCCCCCTGGGGAGAGCGCCAGAGGACGCAGGCGGAGATCGTCGGCGATATCAACCAAGCGGCCTCCAGGGTGCCGGCGCTACGCGGCAATGCTATCTCATCGAACAGCCTGCGCATCCGCGGCGCAGGCAGCGGCGTGCAGATGGCGCTGATCGGCAATGATCACGAGGCGCTGACGGCGGCCGCCGCCAAGCTGGTGCAGGCGCTCGACGCCACCGGCCAATATGATACGCCGCGCCTGACCAACGAACCGAGCCAGGCGCAGGTGTCGGTGGCGATCGACCGCGAGCGTGCCTCCGATCTCGGCATCGACATTACGGGGCTTTCGACGGCGATCCAGTCGCTGCTCGAAGGGCGTTCGGTGGTCGACGTGTTTGTCGACGGCGAGTCTTATCCCGTGCTTTTGACTTCGACGACGCGGCCGATCGACGATCCGACTGACCTTGAAAACGTGTTCCTGAAAACCGGCGACGGTAAGATCGTGCCGATGTCGGTCATCGCCACGATGAAGGAAGGTTCTGTTGCGCCGCAGCTCAACCGCGAGCAGCAGCTCGCCTCCGTCGCGATCACCGCCGGCCTGAAGAATGGCATGTCGCTCGGCGACGCGGTCAAGCAGGTAACCGAGCTTGCGCAGCCGCTGCTGCCGGCAGGTGCACGCCTGCTGCCGCTTGCCGAAGCCGCGACGCTGGAGGAGAATTCAAGCGGTATGGCGCTGACCTTCGGTTTCGCCATCGTCATCATCTTCCTGGTGCTGGCAGCGCAGTTCGAAAGCGTGCTGTCCTCGCTGATCATCATGTCGACGGTGCCGCTCGGCCTTGCCTGCGCCGTCTTCGCGCTCATCATCACCGGCTCCAGCCTCAATATCTACAGCCAGATCGGCCTGGTGCTGTTGGTCGGCGTCATGGCGAAGAACGGCATTCTGATCGTCGAATTCGCCAATCAGCTGCGCGACCGGGGCCAGGATGTGCGCTCGTCGATCGAAAAGGCCTGCGCGTTGCGCCTTCGCCCTGTGATGATGACGATGATCGCCACCATCCTCGGCGGCGTGCCGCTGGTTTTTGCTCATGGTGCCGGCGCCGAAGCGCGCGTGGCACTCGGCTGGGTGATCGTCGGCGGTCTCGGCTTCGCGACGCTGGTGACGCTGTTCATCACCCCGGTCGCTTATCTGCTGCTTGCCCGCTTCGGCAAGCCACACGCTCATGAGGAAGCGCGGCTTCACGAGGAGATGGCGGTCGCCACGCGGCCACGCGCCGTGCCGGATGATGAGCAGTTGCAGGCCGCCGAATAGACTTATTTCCGAATTGACCTCGCCGCCGGATCGCCATTCGGCGGCGTTTCTTATGGTGTATGAAACCTTGCGAAATAAGATAAATTACTTCTGAAGTTTAGCCGTTTGTTAAGCATAAACGGCAATGATCGTGACCAGCAACCGGCTGGTCTTCTTCGTTTCTTGAAGGCTGCATCGCGCTGGAGTTTCCAGCGCCCCCGGACATGAATGTCCGCGCGGCAACGGTTCATTCTTGTGCAGTTTGCGTTTTGTTTGCGTTTTGGAGTTTAGTTCCCGTGAGTATTTATCAGCGCGTCTCCGTGGACGCGGCGCTTCATGTGCTGCGCGATATCAATCGGAATATGACGGTCACGCAAAACCACATCACGACCGGCATGCGTGTCGCAAAAGCCGCAGATAATGGTGCCTATTGGTCGGTCGCCACCACCGCGCGCACCGACAACAAGGCTGTTTCGGCGATCCAGGATGCGCTCGGCATGGCGGCGGCGACGATGGGCACAGCCTATACCGGCGTCGAGAACGTCATCGACGTCGTCTCCGAGATCAAGGCCAAGCTGGTTGCCGCGACCGAAGACGGCGTCGACAAGAACAAGGTCAACGAAGAGATCAAACAGCTGCAGGAGCAACTGCGCAGCGTTTCGGAATCGGCGACCTTCAACAGCGACAATTGGGTGATCCTCAACAATGACGCGACACCGACGCAGCCGCGCCAGATCCCGGCCTCCTTCATCCGCAATGCGGACGGGACGGTCTCGGTCGGTATGCTGAGCTATCATATCGACAACACGCCGGTGGGAGCGACGAGCTCCAAGGACGCGCGCTATTTGATCGACGACCGCGCCACCGGTTCTGGCGAATACGGTGTGCTGACATCGGCCTATTTCGCCACCGAGCTCGGCGCCTCGCAGAATTATGTGCTGATGGAAAGCAAGAACGGCACCACTACCGGGCAAGTGGTGATCTCGCTTTCGGACGCCACGACGCAGGGACAGATCGGCGAAATGATCAGTGTCGTCGATGCCGCGCTGACGCAGTTGACGACTGTCGGTTCGGCCTTCGGCGCGCTGGAGAAACGCATCAACCTGCAGAACGATTTCGCCTCGAAACTGCACGACAATAACACCGCCGGAATCGGCCGGCTCGTCGATGCCGATATGGAGGAAGAGTCAAGCAAGCTCAAAGCGTTGCAGACGCAGCAGCAGCTCGGTCTGCAATCGCTGAACATCGCCAATGCGACTTATGATACGGTCAGGCAGTTGTTCCAGAATTTCTAAGGTTGTGAGCCGCCACCCGCCCTCGTGGTTCAAGACGGCCTTTGGGCCTCTTCACCATGAGGGCTGATCGTCGTGCCTGCTGCCTATAGGCTTGGTCGATCCATTAAAACTGTTGGTATCAGCGCATTCCCGCAACATGGCTCCTATTTCGGGGCCTGAAATTCCCCTATGACGAGAGCATCTTCATTTTCTTGCCGCAATCCTTGCCATTTGCTCGCATCAGCTTCGAACGGAGACCATCCTGTCCATGATCAAGAAATTCGTACTTTTGGCTGTCGCAGCAAGTTATCTCACTGCCTGCACGACGACCGATCCCTATACGGGTGAACAGAAGGTTTCCAATACGGCGGGTGGCGCGGCGCTTGGCGCGCTTGGCGGTGCTCTTGTCGGCGTGGCTGTCGGCGGCGGCGGCCACGGCAAGCGCAACGCAGCGCTGATCGGCGCCGGTGTCGGCGCGCTCGCCGGCGGCGCGATCGGCAATTACATGGATCAGCAGGAATCCGAGCTTCGCGCCCAGCTCGAAGGCACCGGCATTTCGGTTACCCGCAACGGCGACAACATCATCCTCAACATGCCGTCGAACATCACCTTCGACGTCGACCAGGATGCGGTGAAGCCGGGCTTCTATCCGACGCTGAATTCGGTGGCGATCGTGCTGCGCAAGTTCAATCGCACGCTGATCGACGTCAACGGCCATACGGATTCGACCGGCAGCCTGCAGCACAATCAGGACCTGTCGCAGCGCCGCGCTCTTTCGGTCGCCGATTATCTCGGCGGCCAGGGCATCGATCAGCGCCGCGTGTCGGCTGTTGGTTTCGGCCCATCCCAGCCCGTCGCCTCCAACGCCAGCGAGGCCGGCCGCGCCCAGAACCGCCGCGTCGAGATCCAGATCGCGCCGATCACGCAGGGCTGAGCAGGATTTTCCCATCTCTGAAGCGGCCGGGCGGTGCCCGGCCGTTTTTGTCATTGCTGCATCGTCGCGCCCTTAGTGATCTTGTCGACGATCTTCTTTTCGGCCCGTACTGCGATGCCGACCACCTTGGCGTCGTCGGGCGTAAATTCGGCGAAGACGGCCCGGTTGGCGGCGTCATGGCCGGTCGCAAACATCTCCTCGATGAAGAGAGAGGCGGTGACCTCACGGTCCAGCGCGCGACGATGGATGGCTGACATCGTCGTCTCGTCGGCGGAGAGCACGATGATCGGTTGGATCGACAGCGGATTATAGAGATTGCCGGCGCGGTCCTTGTAGGGCTCGCCGATGATTTCGGGATGCCCGCCGGCGATGCCGGTCATCAGGAAGGCGGTAACGTTCAGCTTCTGCCAGCCAGCAAGATTGTTTCGCAGGACGACGGCAATTTTGGTATCAAACATCGGACAGTCTTTCACCTCGGGTTATGGAGTATCGGGCGCGTTGAGCCAGGATCTACATCCGCAGGCCTTCGAAGGTCTTGAACGTTTGTGCGCGGGACCATCCGGCAACGCCATCCTGGCGGCCCCTGCCTTTCCCGGTATCGAGCGTATCGAGGCGCAGTTTTTAGGCAATGCCTTCGAGCCGCATCGACACGACACCTATGCGCTCGGCGTGACACTGAAGGGCGTGCAGACTTTCGGCTATCGCGGCGCGCGGCGCTTCAGCCTGCCGGGCCAGGTGATCGTGCTGCATCCCGATGAGGAGCATGATGGCGGGGCGGGGACCGAGGACGGGCTGCAGTATCGCATGCTTTACCTCGAACCGTCGCTGCTGCTCGAATGCCTGGAGGCCGATGGCGTCGGCCTGCCTTTCGTCAGAGAACCTGTTATCGGCGATCCAGCGCTGGCTGGCGTGCTGCTTGGCGCGCTCGGCGAACTCGACCGCGAGTTGGACGAGCTATTCGTCGACGACTTTGTCTCGAGGGTGACGGGCGGGCTGTCCAAGCATGCGCTGATGCCACGCCGGCCGCTCGGCAGCGTCGCCTGGCGGCAGGCCCGAGCGGCGCGGGATTATCTCGAGGCGCATGCGTCCCGAGCGGTACGCTCAGGCGAGTTGGAAGCGGTCACGGGGCTCGACCGTTTCGCGCTGTCGCGGCATTTCCGGGCGGCCTTTGCCACCAGCCCGCACCGCTATCTGCTGATGCGGCGGCTGCAGCAGGCCCGGGCGATGATCGGCGCAGGAGAGGGAATTTCCGACACGGCGGCAGCGACCGGCTTTGCCGACCAGAGCCATCTCAACCGGCATTTCAAGAAGGCCTACGGAATGACGCCCGGCCAGTGGGCCGCGTTGGCATATAACCCCGGAAGTCGAGGGCGATTTATGCGCTAGTCTGCCGTGCTCGGCGGCACGCAGCGGCCGCGGCAACCCGCTCGAAACCACGATCGAAGCGGCGCGGGCCGGCGCCACCGTCGGTGAAATATCGGACGCCATGCTGCGCGAGGCCTTCGGCGATCATGCCGCGACGCCCGAGGTCATCGCGGGCGTCTATGGCGAGCCTATCAGGGCGAGGTAGAGCTCTTAGAAAGCTACAAGGCGCACGGGCCAGCTCTTGAACAGTCGGTTCGTGGCGCTTCAACGTGCGCCACCGGGTAACATTCATCGACCATCACCAATCCGGGACAATGAGCGCCTCCCGGTTTCTTCAAGAGCTTGGGCTAACAGTCCGTAGAAGGTGTCGTTATCGGCCGCTGTCAACCAAAACGCATTGGCCGCGCGCCCGGTCACGCCGTTCATGTCGACGATCGTTTGGCCATGAGTCAGACCCCGGGTAGTATCGATCTCGACATTTACGTCTTTGCCGACAAACATCTCGGGGGCGAGAAGCCAGGCAATGACAGCGGGATCGTGGACGGGCCGAGGCTTCCCAAGCTTTATGTAATTCTCATAAAGGGTCAATAAGCCCTTCAAGCGAGGGGTGATCGCGTTGTTCGCAGACGTCAACCGGTTGAGTTCCCGCTCAGTCAATAGCAGCTTCGATGTGATGTCGAGCGAAACCACAGTCTTCGGTACGGGCGCGGCGAAGACCCGCGCCGCTGCATATGCGTCCACGAAAACGTTGAACTCGGCTACGGCGTTCATATTCCCGCCCTGTGACGCTCCGGCCATAAGAACGAGGCCATGCAACCTGCCAGCTATTTCGGGGCATTTTGCGATCGCCAAGGCAACGTTAGTCAGTGGCCCGAGCGCACAAATCGTGATGGTGCCCGGTGGGTGGGAATTCACGGTGTCGATTATCCAGTCAGCGGCAAACTCCGGCCGGGGATGCGTTGTCGAAGTGGGCAAATCCCATCCTTCGGTTATCGCCGCACCATGCAACGCCTCTGCGGTGACCAGCCCCCCGAGAATTGGAGCAGCGGCCCCCACAAACACCGGGACGTCTTCGCGTCCAGCCAGCCTCAGCACCTTCAGCGCATTTGCGGCAGTTGCCCTGACACCAATGTTTCCGCAAACCGCGGTGATGCCCAAGACCTCCAGTAACTCATTGTTGGCAAGAGCCATGAGGATTGCCAAGGCGTCATCTTGCCCTGGGTCAGTGTCGATAATGATGGACTGCTTGGACATCGGGGATTGCTGCAATTCTTATTGGAAATCGTTCTGCGCAAATCGCTACGCAGACGCCGTAGGGATCATGGTAGCGATCAACTGGCGAAATGAGACGCTGCCGACCACCGTGCCAGAGTGGTCAACGACATCGGCAAACTCAACATTGGAGGTCGAAATGCGTAAAAGAGTAGGGCCTTTGGTTGGTGTGGCGCCGGATTCCGTCCGGCAAACCGAGGCGAAGCCTTGGCGCGTCCGATCTCGAGGAGCCTCAAATCCAATGGCTTGCGTAAGACGGGCCACCGAGCGTGGTTGGTGACCCGCAGGTTCCTTACATAACCGCTGCTAGAGCGCAGCCTTGACTTTCTCGGCGACCTCCGGCGCAAGCCAGGTCGTCCAAACGCCCTGGTTTTCCTTGAGGAAATGGAGCGCGGCATCCTCACCCTTGGCCTGGTTCTCGTTCATCCACGCCAAGACCTTGTTGATCGCGGTAGCGCTCAGTTGGCGCTTCTTCAGGTATTCGACAACCTCGGCGTTTTGATCCAAGAACGGCTTTGCCACGAGCGTCTTGATGTTGTCGGACGCAGTCCACGAGTTCGGCTTTGGATCAGTGCATTCCGCATTTGTGGTGCAACGTTTCCATTCTGAGGGATCGTGTTGGACTTCCAGGTCCACTTTGACCATGTCGTAACGGCCGAGAAGTCCTGTCGGGGACCAGTAATAGGCGATGATGCCTTCCTTCCGCTCGTACGCACGCGATATCGCGCTATCGAGGCCTGCGAGCGAACCCGGATCGATCAGGTCGAATTTATGTTCGGCCATTTTATTGGCCTTATACAGTTGCGCGGTGATGATCGTCGCGCCCCAGCCCGGTGCGCCATTGTAAATCGCGCCGTGATCGGGGTTCTCCGGACTTGCGAAAAGCTCAGGGTGCTGGAGAACGCCCGCGAGGCTGGCGAGGGCGGCGTCCTTCTCTACCATGTACTTGGGCACCCACAGCCCCTGATTCCCGGCGTCGGACAAGGGATCGGATACGGCTACGATTTTACCGTTGTCCACGCCGTCCTTATACAGCGCGGGAACAACATCCACCGCGCCTTCGGGAATGATGTCCGGCTGCCCTTTCTCGATCATGGAGGTAATACCTGGGACAGTGTCGCCTGCCACCAAATTGGCATTGCAGCCGAAACCATTGTTGAGAATAAACCTGTCCATCGCGGCAAGGAATTCCGCCGACATCGAACTCATGTCGGCAATAGTCACGTCGCCACATTCCGCGCTTTGAGCTTGCTGAGAGGCGAAGACGCCCATCAGACTCACCACCGCGATACCTAAGAACCTATTCATTTTTCCTCCACGGGATAGACAAAGTGACGCTGATAAAGGAGCCTGAGCGGAAGCCTATCGCTATTAATACTTGGACAGGTTGAGCGGACATTCACCGCCATGGAAGTCAAAATACTCTCCCGCACCGCGTTCTGACCCCTCTTGAAGTATTGATTTGCGGGGCTCAAATAACTAGCGACCAATTATCTATCACCGGAATGTCCGCTCGTATCGCGCAAAAAAATCAACGGGAGTTAACGTAGCCGCACGAACTCCGTCAGGGCCTCATGGGTCATTTCCTAGCTGTGTACGGACCGTTTGGCTTGATCACAAAGCCAAGACTTAAACCTTCGGGCTGGATCGGAGAGCGGCTTCCGATCACTCCACGCTACACAAAAGCCGATCGGATCAGTCAACGACAGGTCCGAAAATCGAACGAGCTTTCCCTGATCGATCAAGGGTCGGACCATGGCGTCCCACCCGAGTGCGAGGCCCTGGTTGGCCTCGGCGGCGGCCAACAAGACAGTGTACTTGGCAAACCTTGGCCCTCTGAGACCATGGCAGGTTATTGACTTGGCTTGAAAAAAGTCTTGCCAGCGTGGCCAGTTCGGACTTGTCCACTCAAGGTGAAGCAGGGGAAGTTGCCACATGGAGGAGACTTCGAAGTCGTTGTGCTGGCCGGCGAAACCTGCTCCGCAAACCGGATATATGATGTCATCGTAAAGTGGCTCGCTCTTTTCGTTGGGCCAAGCTCCGTTAGCGGGCCGAATGAACAAATCTACTTCCGCATTTCGATAATCACCAACCCTATCCGGTATAGAGTAGTTTATGGTAATTCTAGGGAATATGCTTGTAAACTGATGTATTCTTGGCATTAACCAAAGTATGGCGAACGCTTCTGTGCATGCCAATGTTACGCTTTCCTCCGGTTCGTCTGTCGTTATTGTCCGGATTGTCTCAGACCATCTTGAAAAACTCGAGGAGATTTCCGCGAAAAGATCGTGAGCTGCGGCCGTTAGCTGCACACCGTCCTTGGCGCGAATGAAAAGCTTTATCCCCAATTCGTCTTCAAGCGCCTTTATCTGGCGGCTGATTGCACTCTTCGTTACATTCATCTCGTCGGCAGCTCGACTGAAGCTCGCGTGTCGGGCAGTGGCTTCGAAGACTGCCAAGCTCGTAAGTGGTGGCAGGCCGTAATATTTCCTGACGATCGTCGCTATCCTTCTGATTGCGTTCTGATTTCCGGACATTGGGATGATACTGCTTTTTTCCGGAATTGTGTAGCAAACGCTACTACAGAAAGGATGGCTATCTGCTTGCGACCGGATGCTTCCTTCGAACTTCCGATTTTACCTGACACTGCGGACGCCTCGTCATGGATGGTGTGAGACGGCGATGATCGATTTCGAACCCAAGGTGTGCAGCATTACCTTTGATACCCACGAGGCGCCGCTCGACGCGTGCATTTCGGGAACTCGGTATCGGCCAAGCAAGCCCTGAGTTGCGCGTCGGACAGCTCGTCGTAATCTGCCCTCATCTGAACCCGATCGTGGGGGGTCTACGAAATAGCCGGCGCGCCGACTCACCGCGACAACGATATTCAACAGATGGCTGATGGAGCTGAGGTTCCAGGCGTTGCCACCTCGCGGCGATGGCTGAAGGGGCTGCCGCCTGGTTGGAGAGTCGTGGTGTCCGACATGAAAGTCGGACACCACTCCATGTTAGGCATTGTCAGCTTGTGAATAGCCGGAAATGCCCTTGAGCTGCTTGTCCGTATGCAGAAGCGACCCCAAGAAGACCACGCGGATCAGAGTGTGCCTTCGCCTTCGCCCTTGCCGCCTACAACATCATCCGCCTTGCCCTCGATCAGCGCATATCCACCGGCAATCCGGTTAAAAATCAAACCCACCGCCATGCTATACGGTAACGCAAAACGATTTTCAGCAGCCTGCTAGGTAGGATTTTCCGCAAGGCCGGAGCGGCGGGCGATGAAGCGGGCGAGCGTGGGGCCGATCAGCAGAATGACCAGGAAACGGCCGGTCTGCATCGCCATCACGAAGGGCACGTCGACATCGCTGGAGGCGGCGATGATGGCGACGGAATCGGCGCCGCCGGGGCTGGTGGCGAGATAAGCCGTCAGCGGATCGATGCCGGCGAAGATATGAAGGGCTGCCGCCATGCAGCCGCAGAGCGCCATCAGCAGCACAATGCAGGCCGACACCCGCGGCAGAGCGCGGGCTACGTGCTCAAGGATCGGGCGGGTGAAACGCAGGCCGATGCTCCAGCCGACGAGCGCATAGGCGATGGCGAGCAGCCACATCGGCAGCTCGATCTTCAAGAGGCCGACACCCTGCAGGAAGGCGCCGAGAAAGAGCGGCACGATGATCATGCCGCCCTGGATTTGCAGGCGGCGCACGCCATAGGCGCAAAAGCCGGCAAAGGCGATGGTCGCCATAAAGGCCGGCCAATCGACTGCGGGGAAGAGGATGAGCGGCGGCGGCTCACCGCCGTCAGCCGCCACCCAGAGGCGCGAGATCACCGAGGCCCCGACGGCGACGAAGACGACACGCAGATACTGCATGAAGGCGACGAGGCGGGCATCGGCGCCATAGGCCTCCGACATGATCACCATGGCGGAGGCGGCACCCGGCGAGGAGCCCCAGACGGCGGTTGTTCCCGGCAGCACCTGCCAGCGCGTCAGAAGCCAGCCGAGGCCGGTGGCGATGGCGATGACGGAGAAGACGAACAGCAGGAAGAGCGGCGCGTCCTTCGCCATGGCGCCGAGAATATCAGGGGTGATGGTGCGCGCCATCATGAGGCCGACAAGAACCTGGCCGAACTGCAGCGGCCAGAGCGGCACGCGAAGCTTTCCCTTGCCGACCGTCAGCGCCAGCAGGATGGCCGCGACCATCGGCCCGATCAGCAGCGAGGCCGGTAGGACGAAGAGTTCGAGGAAGACGACGAGAGCGGTGGAGAGCGCCAGCAGCAGCGCCCATTTCGGCAGGCCGGCATCGCGCAGCAGGCGGCGTGCGTCGCTTAATGGCATGATCCCCATATCTTTCCCGGCCGGTGCCAAGCCCTGAGGCTGAAGATGGGAGGAGGCTCCGGCATGACGAAGAGAGGCCGGCTGCAAGGACCGGCTGGCGCGGGTCCGGTATAGGTGGGCGCGAGGCGCACGGTCAATTGCGAAATCTGGCGTCTCGCCGCCCCGGGATGCCAAACCGATTCATCCGGCCGCTTCAAGTTATTGTTTTTTCATATCATCGCTAGATGTTGCCGAACGGTTTGGACGGGATTTATCAAAGATGCACATGGCCGACGAGAAAATCGAGCAGGGCGCGCACGCGCGCCGGCAGCGGGCCGCCCTGGCCCATGTAGAGGGCGTAGAATTCTTCGAGATCGCCGGGATTGGCCTCATCGAGCACCGGCATCAAGCGTCCGGCATCGATGTCGGCGCGCACGGTGAAGGCGGCAAGACGGGCGAGGCCGGCGCCCGATAAAGCGAGGTGGCGCATGGCTTCGCCGTCTCCCACCTGGACGCCGGGGGTGATCGGGATTGTTATCGTTTCGCCGTCCTCGCGTAGCCGCCAGCCCTCGACGGCGCGGGCATAGGAAAAGCCGATGCGGCAATGGCGGCGGAGATCGGCGACCCTGCGCGAGCTCGCCGTGGCGCCTGAGATAATCCGGCGAGGCGACGATGATCTTGCCTGTGGCGCCGAGCTTGCGGGCGATCAGGCTTGAACTCTTCAAGGGGCCGGCGCGGATCGCGACATCGGCGCGCTCCTCCATCAGGTCGACGATCCTGTCGGTATGGGAGATATCCAGCGCCACGGCGGGATGAAGCGCCATGAAGGCCGGCACCAGCGGCGCCAGCACATGATTGCCGAAGGAGCCGCTGGTGTTGATGCGAATGCGGCCCGAAGCCAGTTCGCCTGATGATGCCTGGCGCTCGGCCTCGGCGATATCGGCAAGGATGGCGACGCTGCGCTCGTAGAAGGCACAACCCTCCGGCGTCAGCTGCAGCTTTCGCGTCGAGCGATTGACAAGACGGGCGCCGAGGCGTGACTCCAGCCGGGCGACGAGTTTGCTGACGGCCGACGGCGTCATGCGCCGGGCGAGGGCGGCCGCGGTAAAGCCGCCGCGCTCGACGACGCTGACGAAGACCTCCATTTCGCCGGAGCGGTTGATGTCCTGACGGCTCATGATGAATTTAAGTCACAGATGATTTGCTAATAGGCAATCTATATCACCAGGCGGCCGAGGTCTATCTCAGTGGAAACAAAGGAGACAGATCCATGGACTACAGAAATCTCGGTGCATCCGGGCTCAGAGTGCCTGTGTTGAGCTTTGGCGCCGGCACATTCGGGGGCAGCGGCCCGCTGTTCGGCGCCTGGGGCAATACCGAGGCGGACGAGGCGCGGCGGCTCGTCGACATCTGCCTCGAAGCCGGCGTCAATCTCTTCGACACCGCCGACGTCTATTCGGCCGGCGCTTCCGAGGAGGTGCTTGGCCAGGCGATCCGCGGCCGACGCGACGCCGTGCTGATCTCGACGAAGACAGCGCTGCCGGTGGGCGAGGGGCCGCAGGACTGGGGAACGTCGCGGGCGCGGCTGATCCGTGCCACCGAGGCTGCGCTCAGCCGGCTCGGGACCGACTATATCGACCTCCTGCAACTGCACGCCTTCGATGCCTCGACGCCGGTCGAGGAGGTGCTGTCGACGCTCGACGGGCTCGTTTCCTCAGGCAAGATCCGCTATATCGGCGTTTCGAATTTTGCCGGCTGGGAGCTGATCAAGTCGCTCGCCGCTGCCGAGCGCCACGGCCATCCGCGTTACGTCGCCCATCAGGTCTATTATTCGCTGGCCGGGCGCGATTACGAATGGGAGCTGATGCCACTTGGCGCCAACCAGGGCGTCGGCGCCCTCGTCTGGAGCCCGCTCGCCTGGGGACGGCTGACCGGCAAGATCCGCCGCGGCCAGCCGCTGCCCAGGGAGAGTCGGCTGCACGAGACGGCGCAATATGGCCCGCCCGTCGACGACGAGAAGCTATTCGACATCGTCGAGGTCCTGGATGCCATCGCAACGGAAACCGGCAAGACGGTGCCGCAGATCGCCATCAATTGGCTGCTTGGGCGACCGACGGTATCGAGCGTCATCATCGGCG
Organism: Rhizobium sp. C104; assembly: GCF_022354505.1. Lineage (NCBI taxonomy): Bacteria > Pseudomonadati > Pseudomonadota > Alphaproteobacteria > Hyphomicrobiales > Rhizobiaceae > Rhizobium > Rhizobium sp. C104. The sequence continues at coordinate 646,513 of NZ_CP092348.1, forward strand.
CCCGCAACGAGGAACAGCTCAGGCAAAACCTCGGCGCGGTCGGCTGGAGCCTGTCGAAGGAGCAAATCGCAAAGCTCGACGCCGTCAGCGCTGTAACAGCGCCCTATCCCTATTTTCCCTACCGGCGGCAAGAGGGTTTCGCGCGGCTCAATCCGCCGATCGTCTGAGCATGTCGCGCAAAAGTGTGCAACGCGTTTGCGACTATGACGTGCGGAAAACAAAGGGCTAAGGCGCCAAGAGCGAATCTGAAAGATCGTGACGCGCTTAAGGCGGCGGACCGGCGTATAACAAAAAGGGAATGAGATCTTCTCCCAATCTTAACTGGACAGCCGCTTTGACTTGCCGCATACCCAGCCTGACCCCATGGGACACGACATGCCCCGTGGAATGGCAGGGAGATCAAAGGGATGGCGTTGAAGGACGCGAAGGCCGGTACACGCAACGAGGCGGGGATATCAGCTGTGCTCGGCATTCTCAAGCAGAGCTTCGGCGAGCGCTTCCAGACCGGCCAGTCCTTCCGCGAACAGCATGCCCACACGACCACCTATATCCCGCCGCAGCTGCCGGATGGTGTGCTCTTTGCCGAGAGCGCCGAAGACGTGAAGGCGGCGGTCAGGGCGTGTGCGGCCCACAAGGTGCCGGTGATCGGTTTCGGCGTCGGGACCTCGCTGGAGGGCCAGGTCAATGCCGCCAATGGCGGTATTTCGATCGATTTCAGCCGTATGAACCAGGTGCTCGAGGTCAATCCCGAGGATCTCGACTGCACTGTGGAGCCGGGTGTGACGCGCGAGGCGCTGAACATCCATCTGCGCGATACCGGCCTGTTCTTCCCGATCGATCCCGGCGCCAATGCCTCGATCGGCGGCATGGCCTCGACCCGGGCGTCCGGCACCAATGCCGTGCGCTATGGGACGATGAAGGACAATGTGATTGCCGTCACCGCCGTCACCGCCAATGGCGAGGAAATCCGCACGGCCCGGCGCGCCCGCAAATCTTCCGCCGGCTACGACCTGACGCGGCTCTTCGTCGGCGCCGAGGGCACGCTTGGCATCCTGACCTCGGTGACGCTGCGCCTGCAGGCGATCCCGCAGAAGATCGCCGGCGGCGCCTGCGCCTTTCCGAGCGTCAAGGCCGCTTGCGACGCCGTCATCATGACGATCCAGATGGGCATCCCGGTGGCGCGCATCGAGCTGCTCGATACGGTGCAGATGCGGGCCTGCAATGCCTATTCCAAGCTTTCCTATGCCGAAAGCCCAACGCTCTTCCTCGAATTTCACGGCACCGACGAGACGGTGCCGCTGCAATCGTCAGCCTTTGGCGAGATCGCGGCGGAATGCGGCGGGGGCGAGTTCCTGTGGACCGCCAATGCCGAGGAGCGGACCAAGCTCTGGAAGGCGCGCCACGATGCCTACTGGTCGGCAAGGGCGCTGGCGCCCGGGCTTGCCGCACTTTCGACGGATGTTTGTGTTCCGATATCGCGGCTTGCCGATTGTGTTTCCGAAACGCAGGCCGATATCGAGGCCCAGGGGCTGCTCGGCCCGATCGTCGGCCATGCCGGCGACGGGAACTTTCATGTGCTGCTGTTGTTCGATGACAAAAGCGCCGAAGACATCGCCAAGGCCGAGAGCTTCGTGCAGCGGCTCAATCGGCGAGCGCTCGACATGGACGGGACATGCACCGGCGAACACGGGATCGGGCAAGGCAAGATGGCATTCCTCGAACAAGAGCTGGGGGGCACGGTGGATCTGATGCGACAGGTGAAAAAGGCGCTCGATCCGGACAATATCTTCAATCCCGGCAAGATTTTCCACCAGAGCTGAAAACGGAATATTCTCATGAACTTGGGCCTTGCCCCCGGCATGAATAGCGCTAGTGTCGGCAACAGAATGCTGAATGGAGAATCCTTGCGTTGGTAGGCCGGTTCCTCGTCTTTCTAGGGGGAGTGATCGTCGTAGTGCTGTTTGTGGCGCTGCTTGCGCCGCTGTTCATCGACTGGACGGATTTCCGCAAGAATTTCGAGGATCAGGCAAGCCGCATCATCGGCAAGAAGGTCACCGTCTACGGCACGGTGGATGCGCGTCTCCTGCCGTTTCCGTCGGTCACACTTCATGACGTGCGCGTCGGCCAGGAGGCGGACGGCACGCCGATCGTCAAGGTCGAGCAGTTCTCCATGGATGCGGAGCTCGCGCCGTTCCTGTCGGGTGAGGCGCTGATTTTCGACATGCGCGTCGTCAATCCGAAGGTGCGCCTGAGATTGCTCAAGGACGGCACGCTCGACTGGATGCGCGGCAGCCGCGCCGAAATACCCGCGAAAAACGTCGTTCTCGAAAACGTGCATGTCAACGGCGGCGAAGTCGAGTTCATCGACGACCAGTCCGGCCGCTCACGCCGCATCACCGGCCTCAATGCGGAAATGTCGGCCAAGTCGCTGGCCGGCCCCTGGCGCATCGAGGGCAATGCGGCGCTTGACGGCGAGCACGGCAGCTTTTTGATCTCGAGCAGCCAGCCCGACGAAAAGGGCGTGCTGCGCATGCGCACGAAGCTTTCGCCGGACAAGCACCCCGTCAGCATCGATCTCGATGGCGAATTGAAGCTCGTCGACAGCAAGCCGAACTATCAGGGGCAGCTTTCAGCGGCGATCGAAAGCGGCAACAGCGCCAAGCCCGCCAACAAGAAGGAGCAGCCGCCGCGCGTCAAGGGCCGCTTCGAGCTCACCAATGAACGCATCCGCATTCCCGAATATCGGATGGAGATCGGACCGACGGACGATCCCTACGTCATAACCGGGGAGGCGACGCTGGATACGGGCAATGCGCCGGAATTCCTGTTGACCGCCGACGGGCAGCAGATCGACGTCAACCGCATCGGCAATCAGGGCGAGGCCGGCAAAACGACCCGCGATCCGGCGGTTTCGGCGCGCCAGCGGCTGAATTCGCTAATTGATGTCATCGCACAGGTGCCGATCCCGCAGGTGCCGGGCAAGGCAAGTGTCAAGCTGCCGGCGATCGTCGCCGGCGATACGACGCTGCGCGACGTGCAGTTGGAGCTCGAACCGGCCGGTACCGGCTGGATGATCGACAGCGCCACCGGTACGCTGCCGGGGCGGACACAGGTGGAAGGCAAAGGCAAACTCCTGCTGCAGGGCGAAGCCTCGTTCAATGGCCAGATCGTAGTGGCGTCCAGCCAGCCGACCGGGCTTGCCTCCTGGCTTGCCGGCTCGGTCGATCCGGCCATCCGCCAATTGCGGCAGGCGGGCTTTTCCGCCAATGTCAGCCTGACACCCGAATTGCAGCGTTTCGAAAATCTTGAGATCGCTATGGGGCCGGCGACGCTGAAGGGCAGGCTGGAGCGACAGGCGATCTCCGGCCAGACGCCGACCCTATCGGTGGCCCTGAATGGCGACACGCTCGATCTCGATGCGCTGCAGGCGCTGAGCGGGCTGATGACCGGCCAGGATGCCGGCGACAACGTGCTCGACCACAAGATCGCCGCCCAGCTGAAGGCCGATAAGTTCACTGCCTTCGGCGTCGATGCCGAGAATGTCGAGACCACCTTCACGATCGCCGACGGAGAGCTTGCCGTCGACCGGCTGTCGATCAAGAATATTGCAGGCGCTGAACTGACGGCGACGGGCAGGGCGGAAGGCTCGCTGCTCGATTACAAGGGCGCCGGCGAGATCACCTTCAAATCGGCCGATCCCGGTGGCTTTTTCACCATGCTGCGCGAGCACCTGCCGCATCACCCGGTGCTCGACCGGCTGGTGCGCAATGCCGGCTGGTACGGCAACACGGCGCTGCGCGGCGCGCTGACGCTCGGCGGCGACGAAGGCAACGCGCTGACGGTGACGCTTGCCGGTGTGGCGAACGGCAGCCGCGTCAATCTCGATTACCGCATGTCCGACCTGCTGGCGCTGACCGGCAACGGTACGACGAGCCTTGAGGCGACGCTCGAAAATGCCGTGCCGTCGATCCTGTTCGGCCAGGCCGGGCTCGATCCGCTGCCGGTCGATGTCGGCGCCAACGGCCGCCTAACGCTGAAGGTGAAGGCATCAGGTAACGATCCCGCCGATGCGGCGCTAACCTTTGCGACCGACCGGACCTCGTTTACAGCCAATGGCAAAGTCGATGTCCGGCCGGAAACTTTCATGAACGGCAAGATCGCGCTTTCGCTCGACAGCGCCGATATCGACCCCTATCTCATCATGAACGGGATCGCCCTGCCGCAGACGGGAGCCGGGCTGCCGTTCGGCCTGCAGGTCAATGCCCGCGTCGACAGCGACAAGATCGTCTTTTCCGATCTCAAGGGGCATGCGGCCGACAACGAGTTTTCAGGCGCGCTGAGCTTCGACCGGAGGGCTGCGAAGACGACCGCGACCGGCGACTTGACGCTCTCCAAGGCGGATGCCGGCTGGCTTGGCGAGGCAGTGTTCGGCCAGATCGTTGATCCCGCCAACGGCGCGCTGACGACGGCGCCGCTCGGGCTGCCCGTCTTCAAGGATCTCGACGTCAACGTGAAGCTGACCGCCAAGCAGTTCTGGCCCGGTCTGCCGGAGACGGCGGTCACCGACTTTACCAGCAACGTTGCCTACAAGGGCGATGAGTTGCAGCTTAACGACATGGCCGGCAACTGGGATGGCGGAAAGCTCTCCGGCAATCTGCTGTTCACCAATGCCGACGGCACCGGTTTCCTGCAGACGAAGCTTGCGCTTGCCGATTCCGATGTTGCCGGCGTCGTCTGGCTGCGCGACGGCGCGCCGATCGCCAACGGCAAATTCGGATTGTCGCTGTCGATGGAGGCTTCGGGCAAGACGATTGGCGAGATTGCCAGTTCGCTGAACGGTTCGGGCGAACTTAGGCTCGGCGAGACCAGCATACGCGGACTGAACCTCGCCATCCTTCCGCCGCTGCTTGCCGCGACCGATACGATGCAGGAGCAGATTAATGCCGGCAAGGTGCATCCGATTATCGAGACGCTGCTCAGCAACGGAGAGGCGAAGCTGCCGCCGCTCGGCATCCCCTTCAATATCACCGACGGGACACTGCGCGTGCAGAATGTCACCGTCGCCAACGATCTCGCCCGCATCACCGCCGATGCGCAGATCGCGCTGCCGGAGGAACGGATCAGCGCGACGCTAGGCGTCGGTCTCAATCCTGGCACGGAAGCGCTGTCCGGCGCCGAGCCGTCGCTCAGGCTGAATTTTTCCGGCATGCTGCCGTCGCCCGGCAAGACGATGGATGTGACCGATATCACCAGCTACCTGTCGCTGCGCGCCTTCGAGCGCGAGCGCCGGCGCGTCGAGCGGTTGCAGGCGATCGTGCTCGAAAAGCAGCGGCTGCGCCGCGAGGCGGCGCTCTACCGCTTCAATGACGCTCAGCGCGTCAGGGCGGCCGAAATCGAGCAGCAACGGCAGGCGGAGGAAGAGCGGCTGCGCGCATTGGCGCAGGCTGCGGCCGCGCAGAAGGCTCTCGCGGAAGCGGAGGCTGCACGCGCGGCGGAGGCCAAAGACGAGGCGGATGCACAGGCGAGGGCCGCCGCGGAAGCGGCCCGGCGCGGCGGGCCGCAGCCCGGTTCGCTCAATTTTGACCAGGTGCCGGGCGTTCAGGCGCAATGATAATGCATGGAATTTGATTATAATCCGCGGCCAGCGCCGGCCTTCGCCCAGGCCAGCACGTGGAGCCGCAGCGCCGAGGACAGGTTGCTGTCCGACGGCCGATGGTCATCGATTTCGGAAATGAGAGCGGCAAGCGGTATCGAACGGCTTGCGGCGATCGCCTTCAACTCGTCCCAAAACTCGTCTTCCAGCGAGAAACTGGTACGGTGGCCGTGCAACGTCGCAGAATGCTTGCGTATCATGAAGCGGCTTCACGTCTAATTGGCTGGTAGATCGATTCAAGGAAGCTGCATAAGTGGCTGATCTCAATGCATGTCGCCCGGAAGTGTGCGGCGGTTCCGGGACGACGACATGCATAAAAAATCTTCACACTGTATTCCGGCGGCTCAAGCTTTGCGTGAAAGCTTCACGCGCCGTCGTCATCAGTCTCGAGCCGGCCGTCGCGATGGGTCTTGTCGGCCTTCTCGTTCATGCTGCGGGTGAGTTGCTTCTCAGCCTTGGTGCGGCCGAAGGAAATGCGGTTCTGCTCGGCCTGCGCCTCCTTTTCTGAGCGGGCCTGCTTCTTGCGGAATTGGCGGAGATTGACGATTTCGGCGCTCATGCGGGCCCCTTAATCCTTATGAAAAAGGGAGGCTTGGCCTCCCTTCAAATCACTGCTTCTTGCGGAAGGAGTTGAGCGAGACGACCGAACCCGGCTTCTTCTCTTCGCCATCGCCGGGTTTTGCGCCCGCGGCCTCATCGGGCTTTGCTGCGGCGTCGACGGGATACGCGGTGATTTCACCGGACGGTAATTCCTCGCCATCGGCGAGCGGCACGTCGAATTCGAGCTCGAAGTTGACGGAGGGATCGTAAAAGCCGCGGATCGCATTGAACGGGATGACCAACTTTTCCGGGACGTCGGAGAAGGAAAGGCCGATCTCGAAATGCGACTCGGTAATTTTCAGATCCCAAAACTGATGCTGGATGACGATGGTCATCTGCTCGGGATATTTCGATTTCAGGTGCTGGGAGATGCGTACGCCGGCAGCACCTGTGAGGAAGGTGATGAAGAAGTGATGGTCGCCGGGCAGGCGGCCCGTCGCTCCGACTTCCGCCAAAACCTTGCGGATGACGCCGCGAAGTGCATCCTGTGCCAGAATGTCGTAGCGGATATGATCCTGCCCCATGCTTTTCCTGTCTTTCGTCGGTTCGGAAGTCTTTTCACAAGGTTATATGCCACGTCCGGGCGCCTTGGGAAAGACCGGAGCCGAGTCACGTTTTTCAGCAGCATACATGATTTCGGCGGCAGGGAGAAGGTGAAGGCTTCTGTTGCCACGTGCCTTCGGACCCCGCCTAGAGGTGCGAACCACTAGGACTTTGATTGAAGTGTCACGCACCCTTGTCGATCCTGTTTCGCCCCCATCAAAAGCCGGCCTTCGCGGCCGCCGGTTTTTGGTGGAGGCGCCGGGTACCAACGCTTATGAGAACATGACGATTGTTAGTTCAAGATAAGTGTCTGAAAATAGGAAAAAAGATAGCTACTCGTTGACTAATTTTAGTCCACATCACCATAGCGTCATTCAATCAAAGGCAGCAGGACAGAGAGGGGAAAGGTGGAGGTTTCTGTTGCCAGGTACCTCCGAACCCCGCCTTAAGGTGCGAACCCCAAGGGCTTGATTTGAAGTGTCACACTGCGATTAAGCAGCGAGACGAGCTTCCGCATAGTTGTCGTTTGCAACTACTATTTTGACCCGATAACGGTGGTATCATGCCGAGCACAGCTTTTGTCTTTCAATGCCAGTCGATCCCATGTCGCCCCCATCAACAGCCGTCGCGCCGGCGGTTGTTGGTGGAGGCGGCGGCGTCGAAGCCGCGTCCTGCACATCTATTGCACAAAAGGTTTAGCACCATGTCTTCTTGCGAAGCACTAACTACATAGAATTGTACCGATCGAATATCAAGGGGAAACGGCTAAAGAGTGTTCCTCGTGGTACTTGACGGTCACGAGTTCCGGGCGCTTCGCTTCAAAATGTGTCGCCCATGTTGTGATCGCGGTCAACCGCGCCTTCGAGCGGGTCGGAGAGCTAATGAAATCACAGAAGATCCTAACATCCGGGATTGCACATGAGATCTGCACGCCGCTTGCGGTTTTGAAGCTGGAACTCGGCCGTATAGACCATCCCCGCGCCAGGCAGGCGGAGGCCAATCTCGACGATCTCGTTCGCTTCGTCGGTCCGCTCACCGCTCTCGCGCGGTTGGACGGTTTTGACCATAGCACTTTCGAAGACATCGACCTCATCGAGCTAGGCTCGTCTATCGTGGCTCAACTCGCTCCATGGTCTATGAGAACAACCATTCACTGGAGTTCTCTTCGCAGGTCGAGTCCGCTCTGCTGCGGGGTGCCCCAGCCTTGTTGAGAGACGCGCTCCGCAATTTGATCAAGAACGCCGTCCGGCACACGCCACCCCAATTGATCGAAGGCGCCTTTTGCCACCGGAACTTGATCAGCGCTCATACGTTGAGCGCGGAGACCATGGAGACGCGAGATGCCTCGGTTGATTTCATTCATGCTCACCCGCCTCGCAGCCGGTGCTGGGCTGGGGTGTGCGGTCGGGTTCGTTGTTTGGAACAACAGGTTTGCCGGAATGTACTCAGCGGGTCCGACGGATTATTACGTCGCGCAGGGTTTGTTCGTGTACCTGTTCGCCAGCATGCTGGGCGTTGGGTATCTGATTACGGCACTCATGCTCGAAGATACCCGATAGACGAGTGAGGGTCCGCCGGCCTCCGGCACCTTGCCGAACACCCTGTCGACCTTGGAACGAAACCGAGGATGAACCAGGCATCCTCTATTGCTGCCATGCCTCCCGCGACGAAGTACGTGTGGAATATGGATCTGGCAGCAGGCGCTGGACTTGATCGTTATTTAGCTGTGATTATCCGCCCGTTTTGCACGAAACGCTTGAAACCCGAGGCACAGCGGAGGCGACGAATTTCATTTCCTCGCTCAGACTCTCACCGCCAATGCCAACGACCGCAATCCAGACCCGATTTCCGAAGCGCACGGAAAAGCGAGTCCTCCCGGCGTCTTCGCCAACGCCGGCCTCGACCACTCCGCGAACCAGACCTCGCCGCATTTGGCTACGAAGCGCGTCGGGCGACAATCCGAAACGTCCGGCCAGGTCGGTTGCGTCAAGCACCAGGCCTTTGAGATCGATGTTCATGGCTTGCGTCCGACCGTAATTTTTACGCTTGGTTGCTTGAAGGAAAATAGCGTCGCCATTTCGGCCGACCATGGAGGCTCGTAGACTAGATCGATGACTACTTCGCCGACGCCGGCGATCGTCCCAACGCGGGTCTTGACTGCCTCGATGATGAAGGCTGACGCCGGACAGAAGCGGGTAGTCGTGGTCATCTCGATCTTGACGACGCCGGCTTCTGTCGTATCGACCTCGTAGATCAGCCCAAGGTCGACAAGGTTCGTTCCGACTTCCGGACCCTCAATCTCCCGCAACGCGGCGAAAACTTGCTCCTTCGTCACATCAGTTGCCGGCATCTGCGGCGTCCCGTTTGGAAGGGCATCCCGCCATTTCGCAGGATCTGTCCTACGTCAAGCTCACGAAGCTGGACCATTGGCATGACCTTTCTTGTTGGCGGCGAAGAAGAACGCCGGCTGTTGAAATGCGTGCCTCTTTGTATTGGGATCCACGTTCGCAGGAGAGTTGGCGAGTGCGAGTTCCCAAGATTTTAGCGCTCTATCGCATACGGTTGGCACAGCGCGGGCTGGGCGTTTCGGCAAATTGTTCGCGGCGTGATTGATCCATGACAACGAGTAGGCGCTCGCCAAGGCGCATAACGCATCACACGCTTTTTTGAGGATGCGAAAATGTCCGACGCCCTTGTCGACAAATACGGCGACGCCCGACTACCCCGCTACACCAGCTATCCAACAGCGCCCGCCTTTTCTGATGCCGTCGGATCGCAGGAATATTCGAACGGCCTGGCTGGCTTGAGGGGCACGGGGCCGGCCTCGCTGTACCTGCACATCCCCTTCTGCCGATCCATGTGCTGGTACTGCGGTTGCCACACGACCATCACCAAGCAGGACGCCCCGATCCTCGACTACCTTGAGGTGATGACCAAAGAGATTGGAATGGTTTCTTCGGCTGCCGGAAACAATTTGCCCGTCAAGAACGTGCATTTTGGCGGAGGGACCCCAACGATCATGAAGCCGCACGAGTTCAAAGCGCTTATGATGACGCTTACGAATAGTTTCGCCTTCGAAAACGACTGCACTGTCGCGGTCGAGATCGATCCACGAACGTTGACCAGCGAGATGATCCTAGCGCTCGGAGAAAATGGGGTGAACCGGGCAAGCCTTGGCGTCCAGAGCTTTGATCCGGTTGTTCAGAAAGCCATCAATCGCATCCAGACGTTCGGCCAGACACAGGCGGCAATCGTCGGACTGCGCGCCCATGGCGTGACGAGCACGAACTTCGACCTGATTTACGGCCTGCCTCATCAGACTGTCCAGTCGTGCGTGGATACGGTGAGGCTTGCGGTGAAGCTTCGCCCCGAACGGTTCGCCGTGTTCGGCTACGCACACGTTCCTACTTTCAAAAAGCATCAGCGTCTGATCGACGAATCAGCACTTCCCGACGCCCGGCAACGTAACGAGCAGGCAGAAGCGATCGCGTCTGAACTTGTCTCCGCCGGATATGTCCGCGTCGGCCTCGACCACTTTGCATTGCCGGACGACCAACTCGCCGTCGCTTCCGCTTCAGGTACGCTGCACCGCAACTTCCAGGGCTATACGACCGACGACTGCGATACCCTCATCGGTTTCGGCGCTTCGGCGATTGGTCGCCTGCCTGCTGGATATTTCCAGAATCATGTCGCGATCGGCCGCTACGCCGAGATGGTTTCCTCCGGAGTTCTTCCCACCGCGAAAGGATACGTCCTTACCGCGGAGGACAAGCTCCGGGCGGCTGTTATCGAACGGCTCATGTGCGATTTCGAAGTTGACTTCGGAGCGTTGAGCAATACGGCCGGGTATGACCCGCGCCTTCTGCTCGAACGGAACGATCGGCTGGACGCTCTGGTTTCCGATGGCGTGGTGACCGTCGACGGAAGCCGCGTGCTCGTTAGCAAGAATGCCCGGTTCATGGTTCGGGCCGTGGCTGCTGCGTTTGACGCCTACTTCGGTTCTTTGGGGCGTAGTCACAGCAAGGCCGCTTGATGCGACGGGTCGTCCTGGAGCGCGGGCGAAAGCGCCCGACCCTCCCATCGACGGCTCCCGGCTTCGGGGGCTTTCCGCGCAGAGCCTGAATGGCAATTTCCTCACCGTCCATCGACACGCTGTTTCTCCCGGCGCCCTGGCACCGCCGGGTACGTCGATCTGTGCCCTGGCGTAGCCGGTGGGAAGTCCTGACCTAGGTCGTCAGGTTGCGGTAAATCGATGGCAGCGCGCTCGGAAGCTTAGCGATGTTGGAGACCAGGGAGAACCCTTCGCGCCCAAAGATGACCGGCAGATAGTCGCCGGCGTTCTGATCGACCGTCACCGCGAACACTGCCCGGCCTCTGCCACGCGCTTCCATGACTGCCTTCCGGCAATCTTCAAGCGCGAACCGGCTCTCGTAGTTGTCGACGTCGTTGGGCTTTCCGTCCGTCAGGATGAGCAGCAGTCTCTTCCGCGTTCCGTGCCGGTCGAGCTGCGTGGAAACGTGCCGGATGGCGGCGCCCATGCGCGTGTAGTAGCCGGGCTTGAGGCTTGCGATGCGGTGTGCGGTGGCGGCGGAGAATTTTTCGCTGAATCCTTTGATCGTTTCGACCCGAACCCAGTTGCGTCGCCTTGAGGTGAACGTGTGGATCGCGAAGCTATGGCCGCAGGCGTCAAGGCCGCGGGCAAAGATGTCGAGGGCCTGCATTTCAACGTCGAGAACCCGCCTATTGTCGATCCAGGAATCGGTGGATAGGGAGACGTCGACCAGGATGGAGGTCGCAAGCTCGTGCGCAGCGGGGCGAGTGATCTCATCAAGTTCGTCGGATGCGCTCGCGTCCTCGTCCTCACGATCGTCCGTTGGCCGGTCGACGTTGACCATATCGCCATGGCGAGGATCTTTTAGAAGCGGTTGATAACTAAGGGGTTGCGCTTGCGGTCGTCGGCGTCCTTTGCCCGTCGGGCCTCTTGAGATGGTCGGCTGGCAGTCTGCTGATCGCCGCCTTCGGACGGCAGGTTTTCGCGGTCCGACGCGCCGGGGTCGTCCAACTGTTTGAAGTCTGGCCAGATCGCTAGCCCACGGGGGCGGCCCTGAACGCGGGCCGCACGCTGTCGGCGAGTGGCTGATCCAAGGGCGACGAGAGGACTGCCTGGACCAGCCGCTCAATTTCGCTTTCGACGAATGGAAGCTTCCCTCTTCGTCTACATGCCAGGATAGCCAGGCTCAGACGGACGTACCGCTCTTTCATGCCTGGAAAAGCTTCAATGACGCAAGCCGCGGTGGCTCGGCTCAGTTCTATTCGGGCAATGTCGGCGAGTGCCACGTCCTGTGGCATGTGTTCGATGTGAAACCGCGAGAACGCGATGTCAGGTTAAGCCATTAGAGCCTTCGTCAGCGCGATGGCGAGCACGGCACTTGCCCAGGCGACAAGCGCCCGCCCAATTGGAGAGTGGTGTTGTCGCTCTCCCAGGAAGTCGAGGACGACGAAGCGCACTTTCCACACTCCGATAACTGTGACGATGACCGCGAACGCAAATTTCGGCATCGCCGCCTGAACGTGCCCGGCGGCTGAAACATACGATGTAAGCGCCAGAAGCTGGCAAACGCCCTCGAAGGACGGGTACTGGCACGCCCTGTATTCATAGAAGACAGACCACAGGAAGCATCACCAGCCAGTCGATATCGATCACGTGCCAGAGCGTCGTCAACAAATGTACATTCTGAGGTGACGGGAAGCGGGCGACGAGCACGAGCAGCAACGCCCCGAACAGGACATGCGCTATATGGAAGCCGGTGATCAGAAGATATAGTTGCGAGAAAGTGTCTGCGGCAAGCAGCGAGACTCCTTCCAGCCGATATTCATAAAGCTTCAGCGCTACAAATAAAAAGCCGCCACCCGCCGCTCCGAGCAACATCAGGCACTGGCTCCGCTGATGCCAGCAGCTTGCGGCCTTTACCGCAAACCACCCGCTGGTCAGGAGGATAATGGTGTTGGCGAGGGCGAGCGTCTGATGAAGCCTCGCCGCTCCCTTGGCGAATTCATCGGGGTGTATCCACGAGGCGATGACATAGGCCGTCAGCAGCGCACCGAATGCCGCTAGTTCGCTCCACGCAAGTATCCACACAAGAAGGTCGCCGCCGTCCGACGCGGTTCGGCCGTGCACATCCTGGTTAACGTCGGTCGAAGTCATGATGTGAGCTTGGGGCCGCGATGGCATCGTGTGTTTGCGGGAACGCAAACAGGACCTCATCCAATCCCGGCGGAGAGCGATGCGACAGGTCGGCGTCGTGTCATACGGCTGCGTATTATCACGGAGGTCGATTGGACCTGGGAGCGTCTTCCCGATGACGCAGCTCTTAAAATTCGGCTGCCGAGCGGTCTGTCGTCTGCCAGCCCTTTCCGATGATGACCAGGTTCGCAGCCCCAGATGAGAGGTCGGGGCTTAACTCAATCCATCTTTGATCGATCTCAAAGAAGGTCTTCCGGGGACCTCCTATTGTCGCCGAAAAGGAGAGCCGGATGACTGATGCTCAAATCGGACTGTCGATAGCGACCCCTGTCATCGTGACGTTTGCGATAGCGCTCTTTCGTATGGGCGTCCTGCGGCGTTGTGACCGCCGTCCTGGCCATTGCGATCGCCACCAGCCTTTTCTGCAGAGATAGGACATGACGAACATTCTTACGGAAAATTTTCCCGAGCTCGAGGCCTGCTACGGGCAGCTCATGGGCTGGTGCGATCTACTCGAAGCCATCGCCGACTTCCTGCCTTGCCATATCGAAGACAGACTATGCGAGACCATCATCCACGGTCTCGTTCCCCTTCTCAGCACAACGCATCTGCTGGAGGCGCGAGTCGTTTCATCGCACCTGGGTTTGATCATGATCGATGACGAGCTGACGGAGGCTGTCGAGCGCCGCAGGACGAGCAGACTGTTCGATGCCGACGCCGCGCAGGAAGTCGTCGACGCGATTTGCGCGCTGAAGGCGGGACGATGCCATCTCTCCTGGGATGCGATTGGTTATCTTTTACGCTCGTTCTTCTGTTCCATGCGTCGGCATATTAAAGCGGAACGGGAAATCGTTCGCCAGATCCTGAAAGCATTGGAAAGACAGGACGCGCAGCCAGTGTCTGTGGCCGTCATCGAGGCAGCCTAGAATGCCTGTCGTTTGGTGGCAGTCGCAGCCCGATCGCGGTTTTTCACGACAATCCAGCTTTCGTCGATGCGGAATGGTCGAGCCGATTTCCGGATGTCCGTTGCGCTCGATCAAAGACGCGACGCCACCGGAGCGTTAGCATCCCTCCCGTGACCATAATGAGGAGGATCCTTTCATGGCATTTGCGCTACGGGAGTTGAGCCACGCGGAATGCTACGAAATCCTTGAACACGCGCGCTTCGGACACCTGGCGTGCTGCAGGGATGGCCAGCCTTATATTGCGGCAATCTACTTCGCCTTTGCGGGAAACGTGGCCTACAGTTTTTCGATGCCAGGCAGGACGCTTGACTGGATGCGGGCGAACGACAAAGTGTGTCTGCACGTCGAGCGTCTGGCGAGCGGGGGCGGATGGACAAGCGTCGTCATCGAGGGCCAATTCGAAGAGTTTCCAGACGATAGTTTCAGGCATGACGAAAGAGTTCATGCCTGGTCGCTGCTGAGGCAGCATTCCGACTGGTGGGAAATGGGGTCTCTAAAGCTCGCCGAACTGCCAGTGCTCTCGGCGCCACCGCACGTCTTCTACGGGATTTCAGTGAGATCGCTGTCGGGCCGTAGCGGAATAAAAGATTAACGTTCCAAGGCTTACCGAAATTCCCTCAAACCAGGAGGTTCCCCGTGATCTTAGAGCATTTCGGAAATTCGTCGTTCGATCCCCCCTCGGGAAATGAGAGCTTCGCAAAGCTATGCACTCAACTCCAACTCGAGTCGATTGCCGCAGCGCTGCGTTGTCAATCCGAAGCGATGATGTTCGCGACCTGCTGGGGCAAGTCGTGGATGAGCTTTCTTGGAGATCTGGCTAAAAGCGTCGATCATAACGATGCTCTCGAGGTGACGTCGGACTACGTTCAAAATACGATTGGTGAAGTCGCTGAGGAGGCGGCGACGCTTGCGGTGATCGGGTCGCGTTTCGGCTCGCGCATGGCTGAGGCGATGCAAGGATTCGCCAAAGATCATTCGGAGAAGTTGGCGGTCAGAGCACTCAGCTAGAGAATGTTTGTCCGAAACGAAGTCTCGGCAGGCTCACCGATAGGCTGGAACCACGGCAAGGATTTTGCCCGAGGTATCCGTAATCTCGCAACGGCGGCTTTGCTTTCGCCTGCTGGATGTCTTCAGCCATGAGGCATCGCTTCGCCCGTAGAGAGCGGCCGTAACGCCGGCTAGTCTCAGATCGCCGCCAATTTCGTCGAGCCCCTGAAGGTAGATGTTTGTGGAGAACAGCAGGACGCCGAGGAAGGCAGCGAGATCTTGTCGCGACGGGGAGGGGTTCCCAATGCCGAACCATCGGTCGAACAATGCTCTCCCGACGACCACAGCAAGAAAGATGATGGATGAGGCGTGCACGACCCAGATCGCGATCGCCAGAGGCGAAACGGACACCTTCGGTGGACGTGGCCGTCGGGGTACCGACGTGGAACACGACGGATCCTCCGATCGGATGACCGTCCTCCGACGCCACCCGGTAGCTTACGATCGTAGTGCCGCGAGAGATCGAGCCCGGCAGATTCAATAGGACCACCGAGCCGGCGATATCTCCTTGCAGATCTATCCGGTCGCCCGAAGCGTCGGTGGCACTCGCGCTGACGAGTCTGACCACCTCGTTGAAATGAAATCGACCCGGCTGGGCGACCGATCCAGAATTTCGTTGTTGGCAGGGGAGGAACTCCTCAAAACGGCGTGAGCTTGCGCGCTCGCCAGCAGGAGGCCGCCGAGTGCCGCCAGGACGAGCAGCAGGGCTGCTGCTCGGACAGAAAGGATGAACGTCGCCCAATTCGGAATCCTTGACCACATGAGCGACAATCCGATCACGAACGCGGCTGCTCGACGACGTCGAAGTACGGCGCGGGGGTCTCGTAGTCGTCGGTATTCTTCCCTGCCGCTGGAATTTCGATCCAGCGCTCCACGGCGCCATCGGTGCATTCCTGGACAACCGGCAAGTAGATGCGGGTTCCGAGCGGCAGCTCCTTGGCCACGGTTGCCCGGAAAACGAACTCGTCATATTCGTCGTCCGCGAGACTCCCGCCACTCCAGACGATTTCGCTGACGCCTTCCTTCACCGGCTTTCCGTAGAGGTCGTAGCTCTTCTTGTAAGCGGCGTGGACTTTTTCGATGGTTTAGCCGGACTTCGGCATGGGCTTCGCGGAGAGCTGTCCCTCGGGTACCTTTACCCGGATCTTGATGGTTGCCTTGCCCTCGCAACCGTGACCTACCCGGTAGGCCTTTCCGGAGGTTGCCTGGGATTGCTCCAGCGTTATGTGCGCGTTGGCGAAGCTTGCGCCTCAGACAGCAACGATGGCAGCCAGCATGAGATGCTTGATCATTGTCATAGGTCCAGTCGGCGGGTCGACGGCGGTTCTGCCGCCACCCGCTGTTTCAAGCTGCGTTACTGGGTAACCTGCGCGAGATCGGCATCGAGGCGCTTACGCACCGGGTTCGGTACCTTGGCAGTCTTGATGGCGTCGAGGTTCGCCGGCTTCTCACCCACCTGGATGAGCGCGACCATGCCCATGCCGGCATGCGGCGTGCACTTGACGACATATGCACCCGGCTCGTCGAACGTGGCCTGGAACTGCTCGTTGGGCTTGGACTTGAACTCGGTTGCGCCCTCGGGAATGAGACCCTTATACGTTTCAACGTTATGGCTCTTGTCGGTCGGGACGAAAGTGACAGTGTCTCCTGGAGCGACTTTGACGAAGCCCGGCTCGAATACCATTACTCCGTCGGCGCCCTTGTTGAGCAACTGAACTTGGTGATCGGCAGCCATCATCGGCGCCGCCGAGGTAACAAGAACTGCAGCCACAGCGATCAGACCGAATTTCAAACGCATTTTCATGTCTCCTGTTTGCGGGGCCGGATTTGGCCTCGGGGACACTTCTAGGACATGGCAGCGCAGCGCTCTTTGATGCTCGTCAAACCTGGATAAAATCAATTTTTCAAGACTGAGCCCGACTTCGAACGGACAACGTCATCGATCGGATTTGCCTGAAAGAACAGTGCTCCGCCGACGCTTGCTCGGCCTTTTGATTATGGCGTCATTGGGCGCAGCAGCGGAATAGTGCGTCTGACGATCAATCGGAGGCACTTCGACCATTTCGGCAGGGCGAGGGTCGCGGCCTGGCGTCGAGAACGGGCCAGTGTTCTTTGAAGAGGTGACGGGTTCCGTGACTTGTCGGTTGGAGATCGGCACCGGCGAAATTGGATCAAGCAGTCCGGTAATTTCACCAGTCAACGTGAAGCCGCGCTCCCGGCACCGGCTGCCGCATCCGGGTTGCCAAAATGTTACGAAGCATAGGTGTGTCGATCAACAATGGGCAACCGCGCCTATCAGCGCCGATCGAGAAGCTCGCGAATCATGGAAGCCAGTTCTCGCGCGGTATAGGGCTTGCGAAGCCATTGAGCACCGGAAATGACGTCCGTCGTTGCAAGGGCCGGCTCTGAGTAGCCCGACGTGAAGAGAACGGCGATGTCCGGCCGAAGGGTCCGAGCCTCCCTCGCCACCTCGTCGCCGGTCATGCCGCCGGGCATGACGATGTCGGTGAACAGAAGCGCGATTTCCTCGTTTTTGCGCAGGATTTCGAGTGCTCCACGGCCGTTGTCCGCTTCAAGCACCGCGTATCCCATATCGCCGAGCCGCGCGACAGCTACCCGGCGGACACGAGCGTCGTCCTCCACAACCAGGATCAGCTCGTTTCCTCGAGGAAGCGGGCTCTCCTTTTCTCTGCCTGCAGACCAGATTCCTGTAGCTTGGATCCGGTCACGGCGGGGAGGTAGATCCGTATCGTCGTGCCTCGACCAGCTTCGCTATAGATTTGAAGGTGGCCGCCGGACTGCTTGACGAAGCCATAGACCATGCTCAGCCCGAGTTCCCGTTCCCGATCCTACTTCCTTTGTGGTGAAGAAGGGCTCAATGGCATGCTTCCTCACTTCTTCCGTCATCCCAATTCCCGTGTCGGTCATGGAAATGAGCACGAAATTGCCGCTGCGAACCTCGGGATACATCTTTGCGTAGTCGGCATCGAGGTGCACGCGCGAGATTTCGGTGGTCAGGCTGCCGCCTTTCGGCATGGCGTCGCGCGCGTTGAGAGCGATATTGAGAATTGCGTTCTGAAGCTGCGAGCTGTCAACCACGACGTTCAGATCGGATCCCGCGATCGTCGTAGTGAGCTTGATGTCCTCTCCGAGAGTTCTGCCAAGCAAGTCCGAGAATCCTGTCACAAGCTGGCCGAGGTCGGCATGCTTCGGGTTAAGAGGCTGACGCCGGCCGAAAGCAAGCAACTGGCCTGTAAGCTTAGCGCCGTCGGCTGCCGCGTCCTGGGCCTCCCGGAGGATGTCTCTAAGTTTGCCGGGAGGCAGCTTGTCCTCGATCATCTCCAGATTACCGCTGATCACGGTCAGAAGGTTGTTGAAGTCGTGCGCCAGGCCTCCCGTCAATTGTCCGACGGCTTCCATTTTTTGCGCCTGGCGGAGGTCTTCCTCGATCTTGAAGCGACCTGTCAGATCGCGGACGAAACCCGTAAAGATGCGCTGGCCGTCCGCAGTAGCTTCCCCGACGTGGAGTTCCATTGGGAACTGGGTGCCGTCGGCCCGCTGCCCGGTGACGACACGCCCATAGCCGATAATGCGTTTCTCGCCGGTCTCGAGATAGTGATCGATGTAGCCGTCGTGGGCGTCGCGGTAGGGGTTCGGCATCAGGGTGCTGACATTGCGCCCGCAAATCTGTTCGGACGGCATGCCAAACAGCTTTTCGGCCGCCTTGCTGAACGAAAGCACCGTTCCCTTGTGGTCTATGACCACCATGGCGTCCGGCACGGTGTCCAGAATTGAACTCAGGTGGGCCTCGCGCGATTTGACCGCGTCCTGAGCCTGCTTCAGGGCGCTGACGTCGCTGTTGGTCTGAATGATGGCGAGGTCGCCATCGGGAAGGTTCACAAGCACGCAGCGCGACGCCGTGTGGATCTCATGCCCGCTTTTGTGGCGGTGTACGATTTCGCCCTGCCAGGACCCTCTTTGCTTGAGCTGGTTTCGTATCTCGTCTACCGGCTCCGGAAACCGGGTTGCGAGAAGCTCGTATACTTTTTCGCCGACAGCCTCTTCCCTGGTCCACCCGTACATGTTTTCGCAGCCGATCGACCAATGGGTGATGGTGCCCTCGAACCGATGGATCAGAATGTCCGCGCCGTCCAGCACATGAACCATTACATCAAGCTCCTGATAGGAGGCGGTGCGTGGCGATACGAGACGATGCGGCATGGCTTATCCAGCGTTCGATTAGTGGAGACTGACGCTATGGCAGGTTTTCTCTGAAAAATCATCCGGGTTGCCCGACAGCTCCTGCAGCCGGCGCAGGTTCACGATCCTCAGGTCGTGGCGCCCTTCCGGAAGGAGGACGTTGCGGGACGCAAGCTTGGTGATCGTTCGGGAGACCGTTTCGATGGTCAGGCCGAGGTAGTCCGCGATATCCTGTCGGTTCATGGGAATCCGCAGTAGGCCCTTGTGGACCTCGGCGTTGCGACGGGACACCAGTCTGGCGATGAATGTGCACAACCGCTCTTCGGCATTCTTCTTGGAGAGAAGCACCATCTGGTCATGAGCCGCGACGGTTTCCTTGCAGAGCAGGGAAATATATTCCGGACGCAGCAAGTCGCACCGGCCAACCTCCTCATTGAAGCTTTTGCGCGAAACGCGGCGGATCTTGCAGTCGGTGACGGCTTCGGCCGTGAACAGGAAGTCGCTCTGCAAAAAGGCGCCGATAACGTCGCCTGCGAAGTGGAAAGCGGTAATCACGCGGCGTCCTTCGCCGATGATGCGCTGGAGGCGGACGACGCCCTCCACGACTTGGAAGAGATGCTTCGCAGCGTCGCCTTCCCAGCAGATAGCCTTTCCAGCCGGAACGAGTTCAACCGTCGACATCTGGAATAACGAACCAAGCGAACGCCCGCCGCGCGCAATGTCCGAGGCGGCTTCGACTGGTTGGAAAGCTTGGCGATTCTGCATCAGCATCTTGGTGTCCCCGCGTTTTCGATGCCTGAAATAGACAGCACCCGCGTCACACCGGAATGATTGGCCCGTTGCAAATGGTGAGACTGTGTAACAGCATGTAACTGCGCCATGCCTGGGCGCCAAAGTCCTCGCTCTTTGACCTAGATCAAGGAGGCCGGGCCGCACCCATGACAGTCCTGCCTCAAAGTACGAGAGAGCCGGCCGCGACGCGGTCGTCTGCGCACTGGGGACGACATCATGAACTACACAACGGAAACAGTAGTGGTCGCGGTCGCTGCTTTCCTGGCCCTGCTAGGAGCCGCCTTCGCGCACGATCACCTATTTGCGGTCCATATGGGCATACTATGCGTCTGTCTATGCGCAGGCACCATATTACTGCTGAGGAAGGTCGACTTTTCGCCGGCTGGAAATCAGCCGAAGGCCGATACGTCGGGTTATTTCGACGAGGTCATCCGCTACGGACTGATCGCTACGGTCTTCTGGGGCGTCGTCGGCTTTCTCGTCGGCGTGGTCGTCGCTGCACAGTTGGCGTTCCCGGACCTCAATCTAGCGCCGTATCTCAACTTCGGCCGTCTCCGTCCCGTGCACACCTCGGCCGTCATCTTCGCCTTCGGCGGCAACGCGCTCATCATGACCTCCTTCTACGTCGTCCAGCGGACCTGTCATGCGCGCCTGTTCGGCGGCAGCCTCGCCTGGTTTGTCTTCTGGGGATACCAGCTCTTCATCGTGATGGCGGCGACTGGCTACGTCCTTGGCATCAATCAAGCCCGAGAATATGCGGAACCGGAATGGTACGTCGACGTCTGGCTTACGCTCGTTTGGGTGGCCTACCTAGCCGTCTATCTTGGGACGATCCTAAAGCGTCGGGAACCTCATATCTACGTCGCGAATTGGTTCTATCTTGGCTTCATCGTGACGATTGCGATGCTGCACGTGGTCAACAACCTTGCCGTTCCCGCGTCCTTTCTGGGCTCGAAGAGCTACTCCGTCTTCTCCGGGGTCCAGGACGCTCTGACACAATGGTGGTACGGCCACAACGCCGTCGGCTTTTTCCTCACCGCTGGCTTCCTTGGCATGATGTACTACTTCGTGCCGAAGCAGGCCAACCGACCCGTCTATTCCTATCGGCTGTCGATCATCCACTTCTGGGCATTGATCTTCATGTATATCTGGGCCGGCCCGCATCACCTGCACTACACAGCGCTGCCCGATTGGGCCCAGACTCTCGGCATGGTCTTCTCGGTCATGCTCTGGATGCCGTCCTGGGGCGGCATGATCAATGGCCTCATGACCCTTTCGGGGGCTTGGGACAAAGTGCGCACCGATCCGATCATCCGGATGATGATCATTGCCATCGCCTTCTACGGCATGTCGACCTTCGAGGGTCCGATGATGTCGATAAAGACGGTCAACTCGCTCAGCCACTACACCGAGTGGACGATCGGCCATGTGCATTCGGGAGCCCTTGGCTGGGTCGGCATGATCACCTTCGGGGCGATCTACTATCTGACGCCCAAGCTTTGGGGACGCGAGCGTCTCTACAGCCTGCGAATGGTCAACTGGCACTTCTGGCTCGCCACCCTCGGCATCGTCATTTACGCCGCCGTGCTCTGGGTGGCCGGGATCCAGCAGGGTCTGATGTGGCGCGAGTATAATTCGCAGGGCTTCCTTGTCTACTCGTTCGCGGAGACCGTGGCCGCCATGTTCCCATACTACGTGCTGCGCGTCGTCGGAGGCGGCCTCTATCTGGCCGGTGGGATCGTGATGGCTTGGAACGTCGTCATGACGATCCGCGGCCACCTGCGCGATGAGCTAGCTATTCCGACCGCTTACGTGCCCCAGGCACAGCCTGCCGAGTGAGGTGAAAAATGGCATCGATATTAGACAAGCATAAGATCCTCGAGAAGAACGCCACCCTCCTTCTTGTCGGTTCGCTCCTCGTCGTGAGCATCGGCGGCATCGTCGAAATCGCTCCTCTGTTCTATCTCCAGAACACCATCGAGAAGGTGGAGGGGATGCGTCCCTACACTCCTCTCGAGCTGGCCGGACGAAACATCTACATTCGCGAAGGCTGCTATCTCTGCCACAGCCAGATGATACGGCCGTTCCGAGATGAGGTGGAACGCTACGGCCATTACTCGCTGGCGGCCGAGTCCATGTATGACCACCCGTTCCAGTGGGGTTCCAAGCGCACCGGCCCGGACCTGGCTCGTGTCGGAGGCCGCTATTCGAACGAATGGCACGTCCAACATCTTTCCGATCCGCGGGCGGTTGTGCCTGAATCGATCATGCCAAAATACGCGTTCCTGAAGACGAACGAGATTTCGGTCAAGGACATCGGCATGGACCTCAAGGCCAATGAAGACGTCGGCGTTCCTTACACGGACGACATGCTGGCCAATGCTCAGGCCGACATGAAGACGCAGGCTGATCCGAACGCCGACACCACGGCGCTGCTCGAGCGCTATCCAAAGGCGAAAGTCGGCGACTTCGACGGCGATCCCGCCAGGCTGACCGAAATGGACGCCCTGGTGTCCTACCTGCAGATGCTCGGAACGTTGGTCGATTTCTCGACCTACGACGACGCGACCGGCTACCGATGAGGTGATCCATGGAAACCTATACTGCAATGAGACACTTCGCCGACAGTTGGGGTCTGCTGGCAATGGCCGCCTTCTTCGTGGGCGCCGTCCTCTACACCCTTCGCCCCGGCAGCAAGCAGACGGCCGCCGAAGCCGCCGATATTCCCCTGAAGGATGACTGAGATGTCGGAAAAGCATGTCGATGAAATCAGCGGCGTCGAAACTACGGGCCATGAATGGGACGGGATCCGCGAGCTTAACAATCCGATGCCCAGATGGTGGGTCTGGACGTTCTACGTCTGCATCCTGTGGGCCATCGGCTACGCCTTCGCTTATCCCGCGATCCCCATGATCACTTCTGCCACCAAGGGCTATCTAGGGTTCTCCAGCCGCGCCGAGCTCCAACAGGATGTCGACGTCGCCAAGGCGGGGCAGATGAAGTTTCACGATATGATCGCCACCAGGACGGTGCAGGAGATCGACGCCGATCCAGCCCTGCGCGAGTTCGCGATCGCCGGCGGGGCTTCGGCCTTCAAGGTGAATTGCGCGCCGTGTCATGGCTCGGGAGCCAGCGGCGGGCCGGGGTTTCCCAATTTGAACGACGACGACTGGCTATGGGGAGGCGACCTCGATTCCATCAACACGACGATCGCGCACGGTATTCGCTTCGACGGGGATGCAGACACGCACGTCTCTGAGATGCCGGCCTTCGCCGACATGTTGAGTCCAGATCAGACGAAACAGGTCGCGGCCTATGTCTGGGGCCTGACTAACACGCCCTCTAACCCAGCGGCTGCGGAAGCTGGCAAGCAGATATTCCTCGACAATTGCGCGGCGTGCCACGCCGAGAACGCCAAAGGCAAGGTTGACATGGGTGCTCCTGACCTTGCCGACGCGATCTGGCTCAAGGGACGAGGGGAGGACGCGATCGCCCGCCAGGTCACGGCGCCCAAGCATGGAGTGATGCCGTCGTGGGCTGCCCGTTTGGGCGACAGCACCGTGAAGGAACTGACTGTGTTCGTCCACTCTCTTGGCGGCGGGACCTGAAGGATACCAACATGACGACACACGACCATAATCCCTTGCTCGCTCTTTACGGCGTACCGCGCGCAGTCGTCCACTCGCGCGTTTCCGTACGCGCCAAGCCAATCGCGGCAGAGTCCGAACAGACGGACGCTGAAAAGATCGGGAATTCGATGGTAAGTTTGATCGGGCTCAAAGATCAGAAGCCGACAAGCAGGTAGACAACCTTCCCAGGACGTTCCCCGCAGTTCCTCCAGGCCACGCCTTTTCGTTCCGAGGCGTGGCCATCATTTAGGCCCGTCAAGGTGAGCCGACGCCAGCTTGCCGCCACAACGAAGGGCACCAACCCCTTGGGGCCGCGCTTCCTGTCCGGAGCGTGGCCCATTTTTTTCAGTTGTCATTCTTGACCTGGATCAAGGACGGGCTCTCGCAGAGCTGAGAAGAAGGCGGTGAAAATCGGACAGAGCGCGATGAATATCTACACAGCACCAGATCCCAGCCCGGTCGAACGGATAGACGCGGAACCCGTGAACGCCCGCGGCAAACGTGAACCACTTTATGCTGCCCGAAAGAAGGTATTTCCCAAGCGCGCCGAAGGGCGCTTTCGGCGTTTCAAGTGGATCGTGATGATGATCACACTTGGGATCTACTACCTGGCTCCTTGGATTCGCTGGGATCGAGGACCCTACGCGCCGGATCAGGCTATTCTGGTGGACCTGGCGTCACGGCGCTTTTTCTTCTTCTTCATCGAGATCTGGCCGCAGGAATTCTATTACGTAGCGGGCCTGCTTGTCATGGCAGGGTTCGGTCTCTTTCTCGTCACATCTGCCGTCGGGCGGGCGTGGTGCGGATATGCTTGCCCGCAAACCGTCTGGGTCGATCTGTTCCTTGTCGTCGAGCGGGCGATCGAGGGGGACCGCAACGCCCGCATGAAGCTTGATGCCGGGCCGTGGACTTTCGACAAGGCAAGAAAAAGGGTCATCAAGCACGCAATCTGGCTGATGATCGGCGTCGCGACAGGGGGGCTTGGATCTTCTATTTCGCCGACGCGCCGACGCTTGTCGTCTCGCTTTTCACAGCGAAGGCACCTGTCGTGGCCTACGCGACCGTCGCTACTCTCACTGCGACCACCTACGTCCTCGGCGGGCTGATGCGCGAACAGGTCTGTACGTACATGTGCCCGTGGCCGCGAATCCAAGGCGCGATGCTCGATGAAAATTCTCTTGTCGTTACATACAACGATTGGCGCGGTGAGGCCCGCTCACGCCACTCCAAGAAGATCTTGGCTGCCGGTCAATCGGTCGGCGATTGTGTCGATTGCAACGCCTGCGTGGCCGTCTGCCCCATGGGTATCGACATCCGCGACGGACAGCAGATGGAATGTATTACCTGCGCCTTGTGCATCGACGCCTGCGATGGCGTCATGGACAAGCTGGGAAAGCCGCGTGGCCTCATAGCGTATGCGACGCTCAGCGAATACGCGGCCAACATGGCCATTGCGACGGACGACGGAAGAACGCCGGTCCAGCCCTCGAAGGTGCGGAATGCCGACGGCTCGTTCGTCGAGGCCATCCGGCATTTCGACTGGCGCATCATATTCCGTCCACGCGTGCTGTTTTATGCAGTCACCTGGCTTTTGATCGGCGTCGCCATGGTGGTCCATCTCGCAATGCGCGAGCGACTGGAGCTCAACGTGGTTCACGATCGAAACCCGCAATACGTTTTGGAAAGCGACGGCTCCATCCGCAACGGCTACACACTGCGAATACTGAATATGGTTCCCGCTCCACGCAGGATCGAGCTCAGCCTTTTAGGCCTCGACGACGGCGCCAGCATGCGCATTCCTGAACTAGCCAAGCAGGGCGCGCGGACCTTTATCATCGAAGCTGCGCCGGACGTCGCGACAACAGTCAAGGTCTTCGTGACGAGCAAACAGTCGACCGCCGCGATCAGCGAGTTCCTTTTTGCCATCGAGGACGCCGGACATTCCGATAGAGCGACCTATCGCGCCGCATTCAACACACCGGGAGACGCCAAATGACTACCTCCACCCAAGGATTCACAGGGCGGCACATGCTGCTTGCCACATGCTCGTTCTTCGCGGTGGTGATCGGCGTCAACGTGACCATGGCCTGGTTCGCCTCGTCGAGCTGGAGCGGTCTCGTCGTCGAGAACACTTATGTCGCTAGCCAGGAGTTCAACGCCAAAGCAGCGGCGATGAAGGCGATGGCGGCGTCTGGTATCATCGGAAAACTGTCGCTGGCCGGCGGCCGCATCCACTACGACATCCGCAATCGCGACGGCTCTCCCACGCTCGTCGATGAGGTGGCCGCAAATTTCAAACGCCCTGTGGGCGATCACGAGGATTTCCACGTCGCATTCACGAAAATCGGCGAAGGACAGTTTGAGTCCCAGCACCGTGTCGCCTCGGGTGACTGGATCGTCGAGGTCGTTTCGCGAAAAGAAGGCAGGGTCGTGATGCACGAGGCCTCCCGCCTCGATACCGCGGGGTTTGGCGAATGACGTGCTGCATGATGAACGCGGATGGAGTTCTCGCGATGAGCACCACATCAGTCAGCGCCGAGGAAATCGCGCTCGCAGCCCATTCTTTGGGCGAGGGACTACGGCAGCTCGATCTGAGCGTCCCCGATGCCCACTGCGGGAGCTGCATATCGGCATTGGAGAAGGCCCTTTCGGCGCTCCCCTACGTTCGGAAGGCCAGGGTGAACCTCACATCGCGGCGCGTAACCTGCGTGTACGCCGAAAAAACTGAAGATGGTGCTGCCGACCCGACTGGAATCATCGCCGCGATCAACGGCGCTGGATACCGCGCCCATCTCTTCACACCATTTGCCGCGGAGAACGACAAGACAAGGAACCAGCTTCTCCTCGCCGTCGGAGTATCCGGCTTTGCGGCCGCCAACATCATGCTTCTGTCCGTCTCGGTCTGGTCCGGCGCCGACGCTGCTACAAGGGATCTGTTCCATTGGATCTCGGCGATGATCGCAGCACCCGCGCTGGTCTACGCGGGGCGGTTCTTTTTCCGGTCGGCATGGAACGCGTTGAAGCATGGTCGCACGAACATGGACGTGCCGATTTCTTTGGCCGTGAGCCTTTCTTACGCGGTTTCGCTTTGGGAGACCGCCCATCATGGGGAACACGCATGGTTCGACGCGACCGTGTCCCTGTTGTTCTTCCTTCTTATCGGCAGGACGCTGGATCATGTGATGCGCGAAAAGGCCCGCGCTGCCATCAATGGGCTCGCCCGACTTGCGCCGCGTGGGGCACTGCTCCTGGCGCCCAATGGATCGCGCCGTTACGTTCCGCTTGATGAAATCGTCGTGGGAGATGAGATCGCCGTCGCGGTCGGCGAACGGATTCCGGTGGACGGAATGGTCGTCGTCGGCGAAAGCGATCTCGATCTTGCGATCGTTACCGGCGAAAGCACTCCGGTCGCCGTCGCCAGCGGCGTCGCGGTCAGCTCAGGTGCCATGAACCTCACTGGCTCGCTTGTCGTCCGCGCCACCAAGCTCTCCAAGGACTCTCTCTTGGCCGAAATCATCAGCCTCATGGAGGCTGCCGAGGGCGGGAGGGCACGCTACCGGCGCATCGCCGATCGCGCTGCCGCACTGTACTCCCCGGCGGTCCACCTTCTCGCTCTTGTCTCGTTTCTTGCTTGGGGGCTCATTGGCGGAGACTGGAAGCATGCGATGCTGGTCGCAGTCGCCGTGCTTATCATTACATGCCCATGCGCCCTCGGACTTGCGGTTCCCGTCGTCCAGGTCGTGGCGGCTGGCGAGCTTTTCCGCAGGGGGATCATGGTGAAAGACGGCTCCGCGCTCGAAAGACTTGCGGAGGTCGACACGGTCGCCTTCGACAAGACGGGCACTCTGACCATGGGCAGCCCAAGGCTGGTCCGGGTCGAAGCCGCCGACGAGGCGGATCTCGCGAAAGCGGCTGGACTGGCCGTCCACTCGAGGCATCCGCTGTCGCAAGCCCTGGCCAGAAGCGTCGGGCACGCTGGAACGCCATTCGAGCGCGTCAACGAAATCCCCGGCGGCGGGCTCGAAGCCGCGCGCGGCAGCGAGATCTACCGGCTGGGCAACGAGGCGTTTGCATGTGGCGCAATTCTACCGGGGTCGACGGTCGACAGCCCGCTCTCCGAAGTCGTGCTTTCCCACAACGGCGCAATGCTCGCGCGGTTCTTCTTCGAGGATGCGCTTCGCCAGGGTGCGCAAGACGCGATCAAGGAACTCGGGTCAACCAGGTTTGAAACGTTGATCATCTCAGGCGATCGCCAAAGCGTGGTCGACAACGTCGCACAGGTGCTCGGCATCAGCCGGGCGATGGGGGCGCTGACGCCACGGCAAAAGGTCGGCGAGTGTCAAAAACTGGGCGAATCCGGCCACCGCGTCCTGATGGTAGGCGACGGCATCAATGATGCACCGGCGCTTGCTGCCGCCCATGTGTCCATGGCGCCCGCCACGGCGTCTGACATCGGCCGACAGGCCGCCGATCTTGTGTTCTTCAATGACCGTCTGGATGCGGTCCCTCAAGCGATCGCAGTCGCGAGGCGATCGGCTGCACTGATACGCCAGAATTTTGCGCTAGCGATCGGATACAACGTGCTGGCGGTGCCGGTGGCGATCGCGGGTCTTGCCACGCCGCTGATCGCAGCGGTGGCAATGTCCACGTCATCGATCATCGTGGTGACCAACGCCCTTCGGCTCAACGCTGCCGCCACGCGATCCCGTGCCGGACGTTCGCCGAAACCGGCCGAGAGTGGCGGGGAGGCCAGAATCGCATGAACATGCTGATCTATCTCATCCCGATCGCGCTCTTCATGGGCGGCATAGGGCTTGCGGCATTTCTCTGGTCTCTTGGGAACGGTCAGTACGACGATCTTCAGGGGGCCGCTTGGCGCGTGCTCGCCGACGACGAGTCGGGTCCGCCGAAGTCGTAAGCCGTCATAGAGGGGGAAGGTGATGTTTACAGAGAACGAGATGTTGCTACGATCCGAGCTGTTCGAAGGGCTCGACGCCGATGCCGTTCGAAGTATGCTGGCGTTGGTGGAACTACGGACATTTGCGGTCAACGAACGAATAGCGGCCGAGGGGCAGCACGCCTCGCAGGTCTTCTATGTCGTAAGAGGCCTTGTCCGACTCACGAAAGCCGAGTCAGGCGGGCGTGAGGCCGACGTCTGCGTCTGCGAGCAGGGGGACACCTTTGCGGAATATCTCGTTCCCGGTGGCGACGTTTACGCGCAGGGCGCATGGGCGGCGGATATCACGGAGCTTGCACTATTCGATCTGCCCGGCCTGCGTCAACTCGCTGCCAAAAATAGCGGGGTGCAGCGCAATGTCATGCGGATCATGGCCCGGCATCTGCTCGGCTCGCTGGAATGCATAGCGGGCGATCGCTTGCACACTGCCGCCCAGCGGGTGGCCAACTACTTTGTGAGCTGTTGTCCGGAGGCAACGGCCCAGGCGACGTTCCGGCTGCCTTATCAGAAGCGGATTCTCGCCGGAAAGCTGGAACTCGCTCCCGAGGCTCTGTCGCGCGCTTTTGCCACGCTCTCCGATGCGGGAGTAGCCGTAAAGGGCAGAATGGTTTCCATCGGCAACGTTGCTTTGCTGAGAGACGCGTGCTGAATAACTGAAGGTCGTGGGCCTACATGCTGCGACCAGGCTCTTGCGTGACCTAACATGACAGCAAGCGGGAAGCCGCTCCTGCCGGCCTCGTATCGTGCGATGTGCACATAATCTCTACCCCGAACAGTGGCATTGCCCGCAATCCTGCGTTATCTCATTTCAAACACGGTCGCAGCGGGACGAATGAGTTACATGGAACCGGATCGTATTCTGGTGGTCGACGACGACGCTCGCATCAGACAGATGCTCGTCCGCTATTTTGAGGACAATGGTTACAGGGTGAACGCGGTTGGCAACGGCGCTGCCATGCGCGCTGAACTGTCGAAGGCGTCGTACGCCGCCGTTTTTCTCGACCTCGTGCTTCCCGGCGGAGAGAACGGGCTGGAACTGCTGAAGGAGTTGCGCAGCACGTCGGACGTTCCGGTGCTGATGCTCACTGGGCAGGACGACGTCACCGACAAGGTTGTGGGCCTGGAGTTTGGTGCCGACGACTATGTGGCAAAGCCGTTTCATCTGAGGGAACTACTCGCAAGGCTGAGGACTGTCCTCAGGAGACGCACTCCTGCCCCTCAGCCGGCCCCCACGCCGAACCCAGAGGAGGAAGTTCTCCGGTTCGACGGCTGGAGGCTCGAGGTTGGTCGAAGGAGACTTTCGTCTCCGCAGGGGGAGGATGTTTCCTTGACGACCGGAGAGTTCGATATGCTCCTCGTTTTCGCACGTAATCCGGGGCGGGTCCTGTCTCGTGACAAGCTGATGGACCTGACGAGAAGCCGCAGTCTGGAGGCCTTCGATCGAGCCATAGATGCGCAGATCGTCCGCCTTCGGAAAAAGGTCGAAGTCGATCCAAAGGAACCGATGATGATCCAGACGGTTCGCGGCGTGGGGTACGTCTTCACACCGCGTCCATCAAATGAGAGATAATTGATCGGGGTCAATGTTCGGTGTGTCGAACGTGCATACGGTCGGGCGTGCAATGGCTTCTGGACCGATGATCATCTGGATACTTTTCGCGGTGGCGACGACCGCCACAACTGCAGCTTTCATGCATCCGCTTTCGTCGGGTCGCCTCCGTCCCTTGAAGGACGGCCTGGATGCCCATGTCTATCGGGACCAGCTTATCGAACTGGAAAGTGAGTTTACAGCCCGTCAGATCGCTGCAGACGAGTATGAACTCGCCAAGGCGGAAGCGGCGCGACGGCTGTTCAAGGCAGTCGAGCGGCCGTACGTATCCGGAGGTTCACGACGCTCCCACGGCTGGGTTCGACTCGCGGTCGCGGTGTTCCTACCGCTTTTCAGCATCGGACTCTACGTTTCGCTAGGCTCTCCGGAGCTACAGTCTCGTCCTTTGCCAGCTAGGCTCTCCGAGCCCGGCCAGGATCTCCAGATCCTTGTCAAGAAGACACAGGCCCATCTGGTCGGCAACCCGGAGGATGGCCGGGGATGGGACGTCATTGCTCCCGTCCTGCTCAAAATGGGTCGAGCGGACGACGCGGCAGAGGCATATCGTTCCGCGATTCGTATCCTTGGGCCGAGCGTCCTGCGTCTGGAAGGACTTTCGCAGGCCCTGATGGCTCGTTCAAACGGAATTGTGGGGGAGGAGGTCCGCGTC
Organism: Rhizobium sp. C104; assembly: GCF_022354505.1. Classification (NCBI taxonomy): domain Bacteria; kingdom Pseudomonadati; phylum Pseudomonadota; class Alphaproteobacteria; order Hyphomicrobiales; family Rhizobiaceae; genus Rhizobium; species Rhizobium sp. C104. The sequence goes on from NZ_CP092348.1 coordinate 677,401, forward strand.
GTGCTCCGGAGCCTGCTGAAGATCGATCCTGCAAACCCGCGTGCGCGTTTTTATATGGCGCTGGGACTCGAACAGGAAGGCAGGACGGCGGATGCGGTGGTAGCATTCGAGTCGATCGCCATGAAATCTCCCGCCAATGCGCCCTGGCTGCCGCTCGTCAATGAACACATTGCAAGGAACGGCGGAACTCCTGTGATCGCCACCGACAAATTCCTTGCCAATCCCACGCATGAAGATATCGCTGCCGCGCAGAGCATGAATGCCGGCGACCGTCAGCAGATGATCCGCGGCATGGTCGCGAGCCTCGACGCCAAGCTCAGCGCCGATCCGAACAATTTCGAGGGATGGGTGCGGCTCGTCCGCTCCTATGCCGTGTTGAACGATAAGGATCGTGCCGCCGATGCGCTGAAGCGCGGGCTTGCCGCCTTTCCGCTGCCCGGCGAACAAGGCAGCCAATTGCTGGCGCTGGCCAGGGAACTCGGCATATCAACGGAAGGATTGGCTGAATGACCCGCAAGCAGAAGCGCCTGGCGGTGATCGCAGGCGGCATGGGCTTCATTGCCGCCGCCGTGCTGCTGGTCATGTTCGCCTTCAGCCAGTCGGTCGCCTATTTCTACATGCCGGCCGATCTGGCCAAGACCCCGGTGGCGCCGGAAACCCGCATCCGGCTCGGCGGCCTGGTTGGCGAGGGCAGCGTCGTGCGCGGCGCCGGCTCGACCGTGGAATTTTCCGTCACCGACGGCAGCGCCAATGCCGTGAAGGTCAAATATACCGGCATCCTGCCGGATCTTTTCCGCGAGGGGCAGGGGGTGGTCACCGAAGGCATGTTTGCACCCGGGACCAACGTCTTTACCGCCGATACCGTGCTTGCCAAGCATGACGAGACCTATATGCCGAAGGACGTGGCCGACAGGCTGAAGCAGCAGGGGCTGTGGAAAGAGGGTCAGGGCCAGGAGGCGAAAGCGACGCAATGATCATCGAGATCGGCCATTACGCGCTGGTGCTGGCGCTGGCAACGGCGCTCATCCTCTCCGTCGTGCCGGTCATCGGCGCCCGCCGCCATGACCGGGCGATGATGGATGTCGCGACCATCGGTTCGCTGGCGATGTTTGCGCTCGTCGTCTTCTCCTTCGGCGTCTTGACCTATGCCCATGTCGTCTCCGACTTCTCGGTCGAGAACGTCTGGGAGAATTCGCATTCGCTGGTGCCGCTGATCTACAAATATTCCGGCGTCTGGGGCAATCACGAGGGATCGATGATGCTCTGGCTGTTGATCCTGACGCTGTTCAGCGCGCTGGTCGCCGTCTTCGGACGCAATCTGCCGGAGACGCTGAAGGCCAATGTGCTGGCCGTACAGGCCTGGATTTCGGTCGCCTTCACGCTGTTCATCCTGTTGACCTCCAATCCCTTCCTGCGGCTCGATCCGGCGCCGGCCGAGGGCCGCGATCTCAATCCGGTCCTGCAGGATGTCGGCCTGGCGATCCACCCGCCGCTGCTCTATCTCGGCTATGTCGGCTTTTCCGTCTGCTTCTCCTTTGCGGTCGCAGCCCTCCTCGAAGGCCGCATCGACGCCGCCTGGGCCCGCTGGGTGCGGCCCTGGACGCTCGCCGCCTGGACCTTTCTGACGCTCGGCATCGCCATGGGTTCCTACTGGGCCTATTACGAGCTCGGCTGGGGCGGCTGGTGGTTCTGGGATCCGGTGGAAAACGCCTCCTTCATGCCCTGGCTTGCCGGCACCGCGCTGTTGCATTCGGCCCTCGTCATGGAAAAGCGCGAGGCGCTGAAGATCTGGACGGTGCTGCTGGCCATCCTCACCTTCTCGCTGTCGCTGATGGGCACCTTCCTGGTGCGCTCCGGCGTGCTGACCTCGGTGCATGCCTTTGCCAGCGATCCCTCCCGCGGCGTCTTCATTCTCTGCATCCTGCTGATCTTCATCGGCGGCGCGCTGTCGCTGTTTGCCTTCCGGGCGCCGAAGCTTGCGGCCGGCGGGCTGTTTGCGCCGATTTCGCGCGAGGGCGCGCTCGTCGTCAACAATCTGATCCTGACGGTCGCCTGCGGCACGGTCTTGACCGGCACGCTCTATCCGCTGCTGCTGGAAACGCTGACCGGCGACAAGATTTCCGTCGGGCCGCCCTTCTTCAACCTGACCTTCGGCCTGTTGATGGCGCCGCTGATCGTCATCGTCCCCTTCGGGCCGCTGCTCGCCTGGAAGCGCGGCGATCTGCTCGGCGCCCTGCAGCGGCTCTATGTCGTCGCCGGCATCGCCTTCGCCGCTGCGCTGATCTTCTTCTATCTCCAGCATGGCGGGCCAGTGCTGTCCGTGCTCGGGCTGGCGGCCGGGCTGTTCCTGGTCTTCGGCGCGGTTGCCGATCTCTGGTATCGCGCCGGCATCGGCAAGGTTGCGGGCAACGTCGCCTGGCGGCGTCTGAGCGGCCTGCCGCGTTCGGCCTTCGGCACCGCTCTTGCCCATGCCGGGCTCGGCATCAGCGTGCTCGGCATCGTCGCGGTGACGACCTTCCAGACCGAATACGTCATCGAGATGAAGCCCGGCGAAACCACTGACGCTGGCGGCTACAGCCTGCATTTCGACGGCATGCAGCCGGCGACCGGGCCGAACTATACCGAGGAGCGCGGCCACTTCACCATCCGCCGCGCCGGTGTCGCGGTCGCCGATACCTGGTCGGCCAAGCGCCTCTACACCGCCCGCCAGATGCCGACGACGGAGGCGGGCATCCTGACCTTCGGCCTCAGCCAGCTCTACGTCTCATTGGGCGACGCCACCAAGGACGGCGGCATCGTCGTGCGCATCTGGTGGAAGCCGTTCATCCTCTGCATCTGGGGCGGAGCGCTTGTCATGGCTGTCGGCGGCCTCGTCTCCCTCAGCGACCGGCGCCTGCGCGTCGGCGCCCCGCGCAGGAAGGCGAAGGCGGCAAAGCCTGTAGAGCCTGCAATGGAGCCGGCGGAATGATGCGGCGTCTCCTCCTGGCTTTCGTCTTGATGCTGTTGGCCGCGCCGGCCTTCGCCGTCAATCCTGACGAGGTGCTGGCCGACCCGGCACTGGAAGCGCGCGCTCGCGCCCTTTCGGCGGAACTGCGCTGCATGGTCTGCCAGAACCAGTCGATCGACGATTCCAATGCCGATCTCGCCAAGGATCTGCGCCTGCTGGTGCGCGAGCGCATCACCGACGGCGACAGCGACGAGGCGGTGCTGAACTATATCGTCTCGCGCTACGGCGAATTCGTGCTGCTGAAGCCGCGGTTCAGCATGAAGACCGGCCTGCTGTGGGGCGCCCCGGCGCTGCTGGTGCTCGCCGGCGGACTGTCACTGCTGGTCTTTGCCCGCAGGCGGTCAGGCAAGCCGACAGGAAGTAAATTGACCGCGGATGAGGATGATAGACTCGCCCGGCTTCTCGAATGAGACCGTGCTGTTTGACGGAGATCAACGCGGAAGCCTCGACCTGACGTTATCTTCATCGGAATACACTCCGATGCGAGGCAGCGCCATGCAGGCAAAAGACATAATGACCACCAGCGTGGTTTCGATCCGCCCCACGGTCAGCGTGCGCCACGCGGTTTCCGTCATGATGCAGGCCAATGTCAGCGGACTTCCAGTCGTCGATGACGATGGCCGCGTCTGCGGCATGCTCACGGAAGGCGACCTGTTATTGCGGAGGGAAATCCGCGCCACCACTCGGTCGTCTCGGGCCGGCGAGATCATTTCTGAGATCGACCTCGAGCGCTACATTTGCACCAATGGCTGGTCGGTCGCCGATGTCATGTCCCCGGACGTTATTGTGGCGACTCCTGACAGCGAGGTTTCCGACATTGCAGAAAGTCTCCAGGCACACCGGATCAAGCGGTTGCCGATCGTCGAGGACGGGCGTCTGGTGGGAATTGTTAGTCGCAGGGACATTCTGGGCATCATCCTGGATGCGCCGACGACCGCGCTCCCGCGAGAAGACGAATCCGTCCGGATGGCCGTTCGCACGCGTCTGCGATCCGATCTGGGGCTGACGCCGCAGAAGGTCCAGGTGTCCGTCAAGGACGGACAGGTGACGCTGGATGGGCAGGTGGAATCGGAACTTAAGCGCAAAGCAATCCGGATCCTGGTGGAAAGCCTCGGGGCCGGTGGCTACCGAGATCGGTTGCGAGTGACCCCGCTCCCCAACACTGATCTAAGTTAGGGATCGAGTCCGGCGGACCTGCGAGTATCGAAGAACCACTTTGCAACGCCAGCGCATTGTCCGCAAATCTTATCGATTGCCGTACCGGCACCTAAGGTTTCCGGCCGCCGGTCACCGTGGCTTAATTTTCCGCGGTTCGTGCATCTCGTCCTCAAACTGACGTGCCACGACCACATGAATTGCTCCTGCCGCTCGCGACAACAGAGGCGTGCGCCCACAGCGACAGCTCACGGTGGTTAGCTGTTCGGTGTCGCCGAGAGGTTGATAGTTGATGAGGCAGTGCGGGGCCGGTTCAAAGGCAAGCGCTACGCAATGCCGGAGCGTGAGTAATCGGCGAAGAACATCTTTCTGGCTTGCAGAAGCAGCCGACTGGCCTCCTATCAGCGAGGAGGCTTGCCCGGCGTCGCGCCCTCGTGCCGGGCAAGCCTCTGCCAAGTTCCTCGCTTGACACGGGACACCCCCGACTCGCCAGAGGATCTTAGGGGAAGCCGCAGCTCGTCTCTTTGACCGGCGTCAAACACTTCGAACGACTGTCGCGGAACCAATCTCATTTTGAGGCCACGGCGCCGGCGATGGCCAGCGCAATCTCGTTTGCGAGACTGCTCTCGTCGAGTGGACCCACGTGCTTGGCGACGATCCGGCCGGACGGGTCGATCACGAAGGTTTCGGGAACGCCGTAGACGCCCCAGTCTATGGAGTTCCGTCCATCAGGATCGGTCCCAACCGCCGCGAACGGATTTCCATTGTCACGAAGGAAGGCCAATGATTGCTGCGGGTCGTCCTTGTAGTTGATGCCTACAAGCCTGACCTGCCTGTCTTGGGCAAGCTTCATCAAGGTCGGATGTTCCTGTCGGCAGGGAATGCACCAGGAGGCGAATATATTCACGACGACCACACTTCCTGCCAGACCGGTGTCGGTGAGGCCCGGCTGCCCGAGGCCGGCGAGCGGAGGAAGATTGACGGACGGATGCCGAAGTCCGATCAGCGCCGAAGGAAGCGCCGCCGGCGAATATCCGTCCGACGCTTCCCGGTACAGCGTGTTTCCAACGGCCAAGGCCAGTCCAAGGAAGACGAAGAGAGGGACGCCGGCGAGCGCGTAGCGCCGCATCTCATTCGCCTTCGCGACGCTGCCGTCGACGGACGGCTGAGATGGCGGCGAACTGTCGGCGATAGCCTCGCCCCGCAAACAGCACCTTCAGCGCCACTATCGTCATGACTGAAAACGTCAACGCATAGGCTGCGGTCACATAATATTCATGGTCCATCCTGGTGTTCCCTGTGAACTGCGGCCCTTGCCGCGAGCCTCTGGTAGGAGATCAGCTTCCTTCGCCAGATCTCGTTTCTGATCGACGCGACATAGAGGGTCGCAAACAGTGTGCCGAAGGCAAAACTCATGACCAGGAGCGGACACAGGAATTCGACATCCAACCTGGTTCCACCCAGTCTCAACACGCTGGCGGGCTGGTGAAGCGTGTTCCACCAATCCACGGAAAACTTGATGATGGGAATGTTGACGAACCCGACGATGATCAACACGGCCGTGACGCGGGCGGCGCGGATGGGTTCATCGATCGACTGGTTGATTGTCAGGATGCCGAGATACATGATGAACAGGATGAACATGGATGTCAGCCGGGCATCCCATACCCACCAGGTCCCCCACATGGGCTTGCCCCAGATGGCCCCAGTCACCAGGGCCACGAATGTGAAGGCTGCTCCAAGTGGCGCCGCGACCCGTGCGGAAACGTCTGCCAAAGGGTGCTTCCAGACGAGGGAGCCGATCGCATTTGCCGTCATCATCGTGTAGCAGAGCATTGCCATCCAGGCTGCAGGCACATGCACGTACATTATCCGGACGGTCTCGCCTTGTTGATAATCGACGTCGGAAGAAAAGCTGAGATACAGGCCTGCTGCGAAGCCGATCGTTGTAAGGCACAGAAGGTAGGGAAGCGCTCGCTCGGCGAGTTCCAAAAATCTCGCGGGTTGCGCGAGGGTGGCGGCAGCATCGGCCAAAGGTGAAAGGGGGCTCATGCGCCGTTCTTAACGTTACGTGTCCATTCGACAATTGATGCGGATCAACAACGGCGCGATATTTCGGGCGAGGACAGAGGTTTCGGCCCGTACGGTGTGCCCGTGCATTCGGCTGGCGGAGCGATTGCAGGTATTTTGACCAACGTCAAATACGGCTTCGACGGGTCGATGTATCGATGGCGCAAATCAGGAGCAGATGATGGCTTTCGAAGCGTTTTTCAAAAACGAGTTGGACGGGCTTCATGCCGAGGGCCGTTACCGCGTTTTTGCCGATCTCGAGCGTCACCGCGGCAATTTCCCGCGCGCGACGCGCCATACGGCCGATGGCGAAAAGGAAGTCACGGTCTGGTGCTCCAACGACTATCTCGGCATGGGCCAGAACCCGAAGGTGATCGAGGCGATGAAAAACGCCATCGACCACTGTGGCGCGGGTGCGGGAGGCACCCGGAATATTTCTGGCACCAACCACTACCACGTCATGCTCGAGCGTGAGCTTGCCGATCTGCACGCCAAGGAATCAGCGCTGATCTTCACCTCGGGCTATGTGTCCAACTGGGCAGCCCTCGGCACGCTCGGCGCCAGGATCCCAGGCCTGGTCATCTTCTCCGACGCGCTGAACCATGCCTCGATGATCGAAGGCATCCGTCATGCCAAGTGCGACAAGGTGATCTGGAAGCACAATGACGTCGCCGATCTCGAAGCCAAGCTCGAAGCCGCCGATCCGAAGGCGCCGAAGCTGATCGCCTTCGAGAGCGTCTATTCGATGGACGGCGATATCGCCCCGATCAAGGAAATCTGCGACCTCGCCGACAAATACGGCGCGATGACCTATCTCGACGAAGTGCATGCGGTCGGCATGTACGGCCCGCGCGGCGGCGGCATTGCCGAGCGCGAAGGGCTGATGGACCGGCTGACCGTCATCGAAGGCACGCTCGGCAAGGCCTTCGGGGTGATGGGCGGTTATATCGCCGCTTCGGCAGCGCTTTGCGACTTCATCCGTTCCTTCGCGTCCGGCTTCATCTTCACCACGGCGCTGCCGCCGGCGCTTGCCGCCGGCGCCGTCGCTTCGATCCAGCACCTGAAGGTCAGCCAGTTCGAGCGCGCCCGCCATCAGGACCGGGTGCGCAAGCTCCGGATGCTGCTCGATCAGAGCGGCATTCCGCATGTGCCCAATCCAAGCCATATCGTGCCGGTGCTGGTCGGCGATGCCGCCAAATGCAAGTGGATCTCCGACCTGCTGCTCGACAATTGCGGCGTCTACGTCCAGCCGATCAACTATCCCACCGTGCCGAAGAAGACCGAGCGTCTGCGCATCACGCCGACGCCGCTGCATTCCGATGCCGATATCGCCCATCTGGTCGAGGCGCTCCATTCGCTCTGGTCGCGCTGCGCGCTGGCTAGGCACGTCGCCTGATTGACGGTGGATTCGGAACGGATGCGGCGGGTGGTACGCGTTCTTCTCCCAACGAATGTGACTGCATACCACTGGTGAACTCAAGATTGACGGGAATTCGCGTCCAATGCCTATATCGCGGCTCGTTATTGATCGCGATCAAAGACGGATGCGACTTCGGAACGGAGAAGGATGTCATCAGGAACCAGGAGACGACGGCATTGATGATCGCTCAACACGATCGCCAAACCGAGACCTCATTAACCCATCCATTCGGCAGGGCTAACCCGGAGGAGGTGGCTTCGCATCCTGGAAGGGCGATGGGGCCGTTGTTCCGACTGTTGCCTTCGTTACGGTCTCATAGGCGATTGTCTGTACTCGCTGCCATTTCTCTGACGGCTGCTGCCCTGGTCCCGAGGATCACGTCGCAGAGCGTCTATACGGGCATCGGCCTCTCGCTCGTCGCGGTGGGTTCGCGGGGGCCGGATATTTCCCGCCAGTCGGTCGCGCCCCTCTTCAGGAGGGCATCGACGTAGCGGTGATCCTCAACGTCCTCCGTGCCCTTTAATGAGCGAGAAGGACCGGCATCTCGGCCTTGCAAAGAAGTTCTCGAGTAACGCCGCCGAGGATGAATTCGCGAATCCTGGAGTGGCCAAATCCGCCCGCCACGAGAAGATCCGCCTTCCGTTCGAGCGCTGCCGCCTGAAGCGCGGCAGCCGGAGACTTCCCCTTGGCTTGAACAGGTACGTCCTCCACCTCGAGCCCGGAGCGCTTTAACGAGGACATTAGGATGGAGCGGTTCGCTTTGTCGATCTGCTTGTCGTCGGTCACCGAGATGACCTGTATTTTCGTTGCTTGTTCGGCGAATATCCGTGCGCAGCAGATTGCCCGCGCCGCGGTCGCGCTGCCGTCCCAGGCGATCGCAATGGTATCGATGCGACCAAAGACGCTGGTGGCGGGAAAAAGGAGCAACGGACGCCCGCTCTCGAACAGCAGCGTCTCCGAGAACTGGCGAGAGAGTTCCGAAGCCTCCACTATCGACAGGTCATTGCTCCTGGCGATTTTCGTGAAGCATTCGAAGATGAACGGCTCCTTGGCGTCGAAGCCATGAATGCGTATGTCGACACCGCTCTCCGAGGCTGCGTCTGCAATATGTCCTCGAAGCGAAGCACCGCTGTCCCGGCTGTATCCCTCCGCTTGCCCGCGCCAGAGGTCGACATCGATCATGGTGGGGAATGGCTGGTGGATTGGCGGGACCCGTACCTGCGGGATGCTCGCGAAGAGGTCGGCGCCAATCTGGCGGGCGAGGTCGATTGCGTTGTCAACGATGGTGAAGGAACTCACGTCGGGATAGGTCGACAAAGGAAGATGGAATTGCGGTCTCATACTGGCCTCCTGTGATTATTTCTTCGCCATGATGCATCTGGAGTCGACCTTCGCATTGCGTTTGGTCAAAGCGGCTTGCTGATGAACAGGTACAATCGGACCTTGGATAGGCAGAGGAGGCCATCACCATCAAACTGACCGAAATGAACCCGGTCGAGTGCTGCCGCATTCTCGAACGCGAGCGCTTCAGCAATCGACGGATAAGGTGCAATATTTTCAATAGCTTGCGCTCGAACAAGAAGGTTCGTCGGCTACCTTATTCTGACTCAGAAAAATGGCTCAATACTTCAAAATCGACCGTTATTCGTTGAATAAGACTCCGATACATGAGCTTCATTCGGTGCCGAATTGAGATGCGTGAATGCCATAGGCCTAGCAGGAGGAGGCGTTGATTTTGATGTCGGTTACTGCTTCTTCGTTGATAAATGCACGATCGCATCGTTGTCGTCGGCGCGTTCGCGAGGGTCCGGCGACCTGGCAGGCAAGTCCCGCGCGCGCCGTAACAGGCCGATGCCCGTTAGAGGTCGTTCACGATGCTGACGGTCGCCCTGCGGTATCGGAATGGGGCGTTTCAGGGAGGGAAACTCCCTCCCAAGGTTGATGGCGAGGAGCAGAGCAGAGCTTGAAGCGAAGAGTCATCGACTAAATGGCAAGGGTTGTTGCTATAACGCCCCCGGGTCCAATAGGTTTATTACACCGCTCGGTTATCGCCATAGCCGGCCGAAAGCCAGCATGGGTGGTATAGGGGTTTCCGCTGCCCAAGGAAGGGGCCAACGTCATAAAAGCGTTATGCGACCCATCAGAAACATTGGGAAAATGCCCGCCGGCGATTGGTTTCCTTCTGCCGGGAGCCTAAATTAAGCCAAACGGAATCAGCGCGCCATGAAGCAATATCTCGATCTCCTCAACCATGTGATGGAAAAGGGCTCCGACCGGGGCGACCGCACCGGCACCGGCACGCGCTCGGTCTTCGGCTACCAGATGCGCTTCGACCTGCAGGAAGGCTTTCCCGTCACGACGACAAAGAAGCTGCATCTGCGCTCGATCATCCACGAGCTTTTATGGTTCCTGAAGGGCGAGACAAATATCGGCTATCTCAAGGAGAACGGCGTTTCGATCTGGGATGAGTGGGCCGACGAAAACGGCGATCTCGGGCCGGTCTACGGCTCCCAGTGGCGCTCCTGGCCGGCACCGGACGGCGGCCATATCGATCAGATCGCCAATCTCGTCAAAGGCATCGTCGACAATCCGAATTCGCGCCGCCATATCGTCTCTGCCTGGAATCCGGCCGAGGTCGACCAGATGGCGCTGCCGCCCTGCCATTGCCTGTTCCAGTTCTACGTGGCCGATGGCAAGCTCTCCTGCCAGCTCTATCAGCGCTCGGCCGACATCTTCCTCGGCGTGCCGTTCAACATCGCCTCCTATGCGCTTTTGACGATGATGGTGGCGGAGGTCACCGGGCTGAAGCCTGGCGATTTCGTGCACACTCTGGGCGACGCCCATCTCTACCACAACCATTTCGACCAGGCGAAGCTGCAGCTGGCGCGCCAGCCGAAGCCGCTTCCCTTCATGCGCATCAATCCCGATGTGAAAGACATCTTCAGCTTTACCTTCGACGATTTCGAGCTGATCGGCTACGAGGCCGATGCCAGCATCAAGGCGCCGATCGCCGTCTGATCCGAGACATTCCATGGCCGATATCCGCAGGACCATTATTGCCGCCGTTGCCCGCAACGGCATCATCGGGCGCGACGGCGACATGCCCTGGCGGCTGTCGAGCGATCTCAAGCGCTTCAAGGCGCTGACATTGGGCAAGCCTGTCGTGATGGGCCGCAAGACATATGATTCAATCGGCAAGCCGCTGCCGGGGCGGCCGAACGTCGTCATCTCCAGGCAGGCGGCGATAGACCATCCCGATGTTTCCATGGCGCATTCGCTGACGGAGGCGATGACGGCGGCCGAAAGGCTGGCACGCGAAAAGAGCATCGACGAGATCTGCATCATCGGCGGCGGGCAGATCTATGCCCAGGCGATCGGCCTTGCCGACCGGATGTGCATCACCCATGTCGAAGCCGATCTCGACGGAGACGCCTCGTTCCCCGCGATCGATCCCGACATCTGGCGGGCAGGGGAGTCTATAGCGGTGCCGGCAGGCGACAAGGACAGTCACCCCACGCGCTTCGTCGTCTACGAGCGCCGACACGCCTGAAAATGAACTATTTTCCAATTAAATTGACCAAGTTTCTCACGTTGCGTTGAAAGCCGATGCGGCGATACTTATAACGGTCCCAACGCATCCGCCGGTCAGCCCCCACGGTTCCGGATGCGTGGAAGACTTAACGAACAACGAGGTTTTGATGCCCTGGAGCAATCAGAATGGCGGCGGCGGCCCTTGGGGCGGCGGCGGCGGTAATAATCAGGGACCATGGGGCCAAGGGCCGAACCGCCCGCGGGGCGGTGGCAGCGGCAAGGGCGGACCGCCCGATCTGGAAGATATCATCCGGCGCGGCCAGGACCAGCTGCGCAACATCGTTCCCGGCGGTTTCAACGGCGGCGTGGCGGTGATCGTCGCGGCGGTCGTCGCCATTTTCTGGCTGATCCAGTGCGTCTACGTGGTGCAGCCGGACGAACGCGGCGTCGAGCTGCGGTTCGGCAAGCCGAAGGACGAGATTTCGATGCCCGGCCTGCATTTCCATCTCTGGCCGCTGGAATCCGTCGAGACCGTCAAGGTGACCGTGCAACAGCTGAATATCGGAGCGACCTCTGCATCGTCTTCGAACGGGCTGATGCTGTCGAGCGACAAGAGCGTCATCAACGTGCAGTTCGCGGTCTTCTACACGGTCAGCGATCCGAAGGCCTATCTGTTCAACGTCGAAAATCCGGCAGAGACCCTGCAGCAGGTTTCCGACAGCGCCATGCGCGAAATCGTCGGGCGTCGTCCGGCGCAGGACGCCTTCCGCAGCAATCGCCAGCCGATCGAAGTGGATGTGCTCAATATCGTGCAGGATACGATGAACCGGTATGGCGCCGGCGTGACCGTGACCGGTGTGACGATCCAGAACGTGGCGCCGCCGCGCGAAGTCGCCGATGCCTTCGAAGAAGTGCAGCGTGCCGGCCGAGACCGCGACAGCACGATCGAAGATGCCAACCGCTACACGAACCAGAAGCTCGGTCAGGCGCGAGGCGATGCGGCACGAATCCGTGAAGATGCAGCCGCCTACAAGAACCGTGTCGTTAAGGAGGCCGAAGGCGAGGCGCAGCGCTTCACCGCGATCAACGACGAATATTCGAAGGCGCCCGAAGTAACCCGCAAACGGCTGTTCATCGAAACGATGGAGCAGGTGCTGAAGAACTCGAAGAAGGTCATCATCGACGAGAAGCAGGGCGTGCTGCCCTATCTGCCGCTCAATGAGCTCGGCAAGCCGGCGCAGCAGGGAGGTTGAACCATGACATCGAACAGACTTCCCATCATTCTCCTCATCCTCGCCATCGTGCTGGTCGGCCTCTATTCGTCGATTTTCGTGGTGAATGCCCGCGAGCAGGCGATCGTCGTCCGCTTCGGCCAGATCCAGTCGGTCAAGACCGAACCCGGCATCTATTTCAAGCTGCCCTTCGGCTTCATGGATGCCGACCGCGTCCAGCTTGTGGAAAAGCAGGCGCTGAGGCTCGATCTCGACAATATCCGCGTTCAGGTTCAGGACGGCCAGACTTTCGACGTCGATGCCTTCGTGATCTATAACATCTCGGATGTTCGCCGCTTCCGCGAAACGGTCTCGGGTGACCGCGAGGCCGCGGAAGCGCGGCTGAGGGCGCAGCTCGATTCATCGCTTCGCCGCGTCTACGGCCTGCGCGACTACAATGCCGCGCTCTCGGAAGAGCGTGTCGCGATGATGCTGGAAATCCGAGACGACCTGCGCACGGATGCCGAAAATCTCGGTCTGCATATCGACGACGTTCGCATTCGCCGCACCGACCTTTCTCCCGAGGTTGCGCCCAACACCTACAACGCCATGCGTTCGGAACGCCTGGCCGAAGCCGAGCGCATCCGCGCGGAGGGCAATGAAGAAGGTCAGCGCCGCCGGGCCGTCGCCGATCGCCAGGTCGTCGAGTTCACCGCGGGCGCCCAGCGCGATGCGGAAATCCTGCGCGGTCAGGGCGATGCGGAACGCAACCGTGTCTTCGCCGACGCTTTCAGCAAGGATCCGGCTTTCTTCGAGTTCTATCGCTCGATGGCCGCCTACTCTTCAGCGCTTTCATCGCAGGACACGACGCTGGTGTTGTCGCCGAATACGGAATTCTTCCGCTATTTCGACAACGCCGCCGGCACCCTGAAAGCGCCGACAAGCCCGGCTCCGGCAATTCCCGGCGCGGCTGCTCCGGCAGCACCCGCCCAGCCGGCGAACTGATACCGAGGGATGCCATTCGCATCCTGACAATCCTGAAAGGGCCGGCCCGGGTGCCGGCCCTTTTTTCGTGGAAAGGTCGAGATAATCAGGCTTTTGCGAGGGCCCGTCATATTGCACGGGGATTTCGCGAAAAGGTGATTTCGCCCTCCATCATTCCGCCTTATGCTGGTGCTCAATGTGCGCATTTACCCCTTATGAGGAAGCTTGATGGCCCCCACGAATCGCTCGCCCTTCAGACGAACGCTCGCGCTTATGGCCAGCGCTGCAATTCTTGCGCATGCTGGCATCAACGGGGTCGCCTATGCGCAAACCGCGCCGCAGACGACGGCGCCCGGAGTTGTTACACCCGCTCCGGCTACCCCGGAAACGGCTGCTCCTGCACCCACGCCGCCCGCAACGGTTGCACCGCAGCAGGCACCGCAAATTCAGGCCGCAGCCCCGAACAACGGTCCGGCTTCGGTCGCCGATCTGGCCGAGGGACTGCTTGACGCCGTGGTCAACATCTCGACCTCGCAGAACGTCAAGGACGATGAGGGCGTCGGCCCGGCGCCGCGTGCGCCCGACGGCTCGCCGTTCCAGGAGTTCTTCAACGACTTCTTCGACAAGAAGCAGGGCAACAATGGCCCGAACCACAATGTCAGCTCGCTCGGCTCCGGCTTCGTCATCGATCCGGCCGGCTATATCGTCACCAACAACCATGTAATCGAGGGCGCCGACGATATCGAGATCAATTTCGCCAATGGTTCGAAGCTCAAGGCAAAGCTGATCGGCACGGATACGAAGACCGATCTTTCGGTGCTGAAAGTCGAGCCGAAGGCGCCGCTGAAATCGGTGAAATTCGGCGATTCCAGCACGATGCGCATCGGCGACTGGGTGATGGCGATCGGCAATCCGTTCGGCTTCGGCGGTTCGGTGACGGTCGGCATCATTTCCGGGCGCGGCCGCAACATCAATGCCGGCCCTTACGACAATTTCATCCAGACGGATGCCGCGATCAACAAGGGCAATTCCGGCGGGCCGCTCTTCAACATGAAGGGTGAGGTGATCGGTATCAACACGGCGATCATTTCGCCGAGCGGCGGCTCGATCGGTATCGGCTTCTCGGTACCCTCCGAGCTTGCCTCCGGCGTCGTCGACCAATTGCGCGAATATGGTGAGACGCGGCGCGGCTGGCTCGGCGTGCGCATCCAGCCGGTGACCGACGATATCGCCGACAGCCTCGGGCTTGACACCGCCAAGGGCGCGCTGGTCGCCGGCGTCATCAAGGGTGGGCCTGTCGACGACGGTTCGATCAAGGCGGGCGACGTTATTTTGAAATTCGACGGCAAGACCGTCGGCGAAATGCGCGATCTGCCGCGCGTCGTGGCGGAAAGCTCGGTCGGCAAGGAAGTCGACGTGGTGGTGCTGCGCGACGGCAAGGAGCAGACCGTGAAGGTGAAGCTCGGCCGGCTCGAAGACAGCGATCAGGCGGCAGCATCCGGCGACGCGGCGCCGGACGGTTCGCAGGATGACGGCGTTATCACCCCGGATCCCGGCGAGAACAACGATATGGACGAGCCGGATTCCGGCGATCAGGCCCAGCCGACACCAGGCGCGCCCACGCCGGACCAACACCAGGGCCAGGTGTCACCGGATGCATCAACGCCGAAGAACGTGCTCGGCCTGTCGCTGTCGCTTTTGAGCGCCGAGACGCGCAAGGCTTTCGGCATTGCCGAGAGCGTCGACGGTGTCGTCGTGACCGAGGTGACGCCCGGCTCCGCCTCGGCCGAAAAAGGGCTGAAGCCCGGCGATGTGATCGTCGAAGTGGCGCAGGAGTTCATGAAGTCGCCGGACGCGGTCGCCGCCAAGGTGAAGTCGCTGAAGCAGGAAGGCCGCCGCAACGCCCAGCTGATGATCGCATCGGCGAATGGCGATCTGCGGTTTGTGGCGGTGCCGATGGAGTAGGCGAAAGGCGCGGTCAGCCGCCGCATTTTCTGTTCTCGCTCAACCTCTCCTCCGTCATTCCTGTGCTTGTCACAGGAATCCAGCCATCGCGCGTCTGCGCGGTGAATGAGGCTCTTGAAGGCAAGGGGTGTCCCGCGCCCAAGGACTTGGGCGCGCTGCATCCCTGTGACGAGCACAGGGATGAGGAGATTGGGGTAAGCGTCGCGCCAATTTTTATGCCGACGCGTCGGATTGTGACCGTGTTTGGTTTAGCAACCGTTCGGAGATGGTGAGTTAAACATTCAACCCGTTACAAAATCCGTCTTCCGATACCCCTGGATGTAGAGCAGCGCCGTCAGGTCGCCGTGGTTGATGCGCATCTGGGCCTCGGCGGCGACGGCGGGCTTGGCGTGGAGGGCGACGCCGGCACCGGCGACGTGCAGCATGCCGAGGTCGTTGGCGCCGTCGCCGACGGCGATCGCATCGTCAGGCGAAATGCCGAGCTGAGCCGAAATTTCGTTCAGCGCATCGACCTTCGCCTGCTTGCCGAGGATCGGTTCGGCGACGAAGCCGGAGAGGATGCCGCCGTCTTCGAGCAGCATGTTGGCGCGGTTCTCGTCGAAGCCGAGGGTGGCGGCGATGCGGCTGGTGAAGACGGTGAAGCCGCCGGAGACGAGGGCGGTGTAATGGCCTTTCGATTTCATGGTGGCGATCAGTTCCGGCCCGCCCGGCGTCAGCGTAATGCGCTTGGCGATCACTTCGTCGACCACCGATATCGGCAGGCCCTTCAAGAGGGCGACGCGCTCACGCAAAGCGGGCTCGAAGGCGATCTCGCCGTTCATGGCGCGGGCGGTGATCGCGGCGACCTTCTCCTTCAGGCCGACTTCGGCGGCAAGTTCGTCGATGCATTCCTGGCCGATCATCGTCGAATCCATGTCGGCGATCAGCAGTTTCTTGCGGCGGCTCTCCTGCTCCTGGATGACGAGGTCGATCGGCGCGCCTGATATGACGGCAAGAATATCGGCCTCCGCCGCGGGCGCATCCGTGCCGTCACGCAGTGCGATGTCGCAAGCGATGCCGTCTGCCAGCCAGTAGAGGCCGGAAGCGTTCACCGCTTCGGCCGCCCGTTCGGCGATCTTGGGTGTCAGCACGGGATTTGACGGATTGGCAACAAGCGTGGCAACGAGAGCCATGATGGAAAACCTTCTGAGCACAGTGAACGCGATCCTGATAACCGGGCCGACCGCCAGCGGCAAGTCCGCGCTCGCCGTCGAACTGGCAAAGCGCCATGACGGCGCGGTCGTCAACGCCGACAGCATGCAGGTGTACGACACGCTGCGGGTGCTGACCGCGCGCCCGTCGAAAGAGGAAATGCAGGGTGTGCCGCATCATCTCTACGGCCATGTTCCGGCAGGCGCCGGCTATTCCACCGGCACCTGGCTGCGCGATGTCTCGGCGCTGCTGCCGGCGCTCAGGGCCGCCGGCCGGCTGCCGGTCTTCGTCGGCGGTACCGGGCTTTATTTCAAGGCGCTGACCGGTGGGCTCTCCGATATGCCCGAGATACCGGAGGCGTTACGGGAGGAGTTGCGGGCGCGGCTGCTGGAGGAGGGGCCGGAAGGGCTTCATGCCGAGCTCGCTGAGGCTGATCCCGCCATGGCGGCCAGTTTCAACCGCCAGGACGGGCAGCGCATCGTCCGGGCGCTTGAAGTGTTCAAGGCGACGGGACGGTCGATCGCCGATTTCCAGGGCCGGTCGGGACCGGTGGTGATCGACGCTGCCCAGGCTCGCAAGATCGTCGTGCTGCCGGACCGAGCGGTGCTGCATCAGCGCATCAACGGGCGTTTCGAAAAGATGCTGGACCAAGGCGCGGAAGGCGAGGTGAGGGCGCTGCTTGCGCTCGACCTGCCGGCCGAGGCGCCTGTGATGAAGGCGATCGGAGTCTCGCAGATCGCGGCGATGCTGAAGGGCGGGATGACCCGTGACGAGGTGCTGGAGAAGGGTGCTGCGGCGACGCGGCAATATGCCAAGCGGCAAATGACATGGTTCCGCAACCAGATGGACGACAGCTGGGAACGGCTGACGGCTTAGGCTCAGCGTTGGACTTCCACTCCGAAGATCTGCAGCTCCAGCAATTTGACGAGTTTGCCAACCGCCGCCTGTAAGTGCTCCGGCAGAAATCCGCCGAAGCCCAGCATCAGGCCGGGGGGCGCCGCCTGCGCGGCATACATCGGGGAGATCGCGCGAACCGCGAGGCCGGCCGACAGGGCACGGGCTGCGAGCTTTACGTCGTCGGTCCCCTCGGGCAGCCATAGAAGAATGTGCATGCCCTGATCACTCGGCTGAATGCGGCAGCCGTCCGGCAAGGCCCGCTCGAGCGTTGCGAGCAGGACTGCGCGGCGTTCGGCATAGAGGCCGCGAATGCGGCGGATATGCGCTTCGAAATAACCCTCCCTCATGTAGGTGGCCAGAACGTGCTGTTCTGCGGTCGGCGCGTGCCGGTCGAGAATGGCGCGGGCGCCCGCAAAGGCTTCTGCGAGCGGAGGAGGTGCGATGACGTAGCCGAGGCGCAGTGATGGAAAGAGCACCTTGCTGAAGGTGCCGAGATAGACGACGCGGGAGGGACGCAAGCCCTGCATCGAGGGGAACGGATGTCCGGCATAACGCAGCTCGCTGTCATAATCGTCCTCGACGATCCAGGCGCGGTTCCGATCGGCCCAGGCAATCAAGGCATTGCGCCGCGCCATGCTGAGCGGCATGCCGACCGGATATTGATGTGAGGGGGTGACGAAGGCGGCGCGCGCTTGCGGGCAGAGTTCGAAGCCGCGTTCGACGTTCATTCCCTGTGCGTCGACCGGGATGCGGTGCGTCTTGACGCCGAGATCGTCGAGCACCGCCGTCAGCCCCGGATAGGCCGGGTCCTCGGCCCAGACCGGATCGTCGCGCGACAGCAGGACCCGGCCCGCCATATAGAGGCCTTGCTGGGTGCCCGACGTGATGATGACCTGTTCCGGCTCGCAGCGAACGGCCCGCGCGCGTCGGACGTGTTCGGCAATGGCGACCCGCAGCTCGAACAGGCCCATCGGATCTTGATAGCTCGCGGGAGCTGCCTGTTTCGACGTGCGTACGCGATTGCCGAGGCGGCGCCAGTTGTCGTCGGGCGCGATGCCGGCAGCAGGGACGGCGATGGCAAAGGGAATGGGCGGGTGAGGGGTGAGCGCGCGGGCTATGGCGATGAGCCGCACCGCCGGGGAAGGCAGGTCGATGGCATCCGCTCCCGACGGCATCGCCGGTGCGGGCAGGGGTGTTGTTGTCGTATCTGTCAGAGCGGCGGCGACCCGGGTTCCGGCGCCGATCTTCGCTTCGAGATAGCCCTCAGCGGTCAGCTGATCGAATACGTCGACGACGGTGCCGCGGGCGATCTTCAAGGAAACCGCGAGGGAACGCGTCGAAGGGAGGCGCTCACCGGGCCTCAGTTCGCCGCGCGAGATTGCGCTCCGCAGAGCTTGGGCCAGGTGGCGGCCGACATTGACCGTTCGGTCGATCGCGTTGAGCGACGGGATTTCGATGGTGCTGCGCCGTTTGGGCATTGTAAAGTGGTCCATGAATATTTTTGAAAATGGCGCTTCAAGATGGACCAATTTGCGCGGAGAAGGAAGCGAATTGGATGCTTCCGGAAAATGGAAATGCAGGATCTCCTCGTCGTCTATATCGCCTATGTCATCGCGGCCGGCAGTCCCGGCCCCAGCAATATGGCGATCATGAACGTGGCGATGAGCCAAGGGCGGCGACCGGCTTTGGCGCTTGCCGCCGGGGTCATTACGATGTCCACGTGCTGGGGACTGATCGCGGTCACGGGCATTTCGACGCTCCTTGTCCGCTATGCTCATGCTCTGCTCATCCTCAAGGTCATAGGTGGGCTTTACCTCCTTTGGCTCGCCTGGAGGGCGGCTCGCTCGGCGGCTGCCCCGGATAGATCGGCAAGCGTGGTCGTCCGGCCCGCCGCGCAACTCGGAGCACTGTATCGCCGCGGTATTCTGATGCATCTCGGAAACCCGAAGGCGGTTCTGGCCTGGGTGGCGATCATGTCGCTCGGCCTCAAGCCTGGCGCTTCGCCCGAGATGGCCGTCACCGCGTTCGGCGGCTGCGTGCTTCTCGGGATCGCGATATTTTCCGGTTATGCGCTGCTGTTCTCGACGGCGCCGATGGTGCGCGGCTATGCGCGGGCGCGCCGCTGGATCGAGGGAAGCCTCGCCGTGTTCTTTGCGGGTGCCGGATCGCGCCTGCTGTTCTCCCACTGACCGCTTTTCAGGATCGTATCATGTCTTCAGTGTCTCCGTTTCATGGCCTTTCGGCCTTTCCGCTAACGCCCGCCGACATCAATGGCCGGGTGGTCACGGAAGCCCTCTGCCGCCTTCTCGAGCCTCTGTGTGACGCCGGCGTCACCTCCATCGGCCTTCTCGGCAGCACCGGCATCTATGCCTACCTCACGCGCGAGGAGCGGCTGCGTGCCGTCAAGGCGGCGGTCGAATGCGTTAAAGGACGTGTTCCCATCGTCGTCGGGGTCGGGGCTCTCCGGACGGACCACGCCCAGGATCTGGCCAGGAATGCCGAGGCGGCCGGCGCGGATGCGCTTCTGCTGGCGCCCGTATCCTATACGCCGCTGACCCAGGAAGAAGCCTACCAGCACTTCCTCGCGGTCACCAAAGCGGCGCCGCTGCCGCTCTGCATCTACAATAATCCTGGCACCACCCACTTCACCTTCAGCCGTGAGCTTCTGCAGCGCCTTTCCGACATCGAGGCGATCCGGGCGGTGAAGATGCCTCTGCCGGCCGACGGCGATGTGCGGGGGAACTTGCGGCATTGCGCGGGAAGACCGATCTTGCGATCGGCTAT
This sequence comes from Rhizobium sp. C104, assembly GCF_022354505.1. Lineage (NCBI taxonomy): Bacteria > Pseudomonadati > Pseudomonadota > Alphaproteobacteria > Hyphomicrobiales > Rhizobiaceae > Rhizobium > Rhizobium sp. C104. Next base: position 697,616 of record NZ_CP092348.1, read on the forward strand.
AGCGGCGATTGGGGCGGGGCCGAAGCGCTGCTCTCAGGCGCCGATGCCTGGTACAGCGTCGTCGGCGGCTTGCTGCCTCGCACGGCCCTTGCCCTGACCAAGGCTGCGATGGCAGGCGACCGCAATGAGGCGCGCAGGCTCGATGGGCTGCTTGAGCCGCTTTGGAAGATGTTCAAGGAATTCGGAAGCATCCGTGTGGTCTATACGCTGGTCGAGCATGTTTTGTCGGCCCAATCAGAGCTGCCGCGGCCGCTCTTGCCGCTCGCTCCGACGGAGCGGCAGCGTGTGCTCGACGTTACCGAGCCGCTCACGGCTTTGGAGCATCAATCCTTGTTGTAAAGGCTGCTCAGCGGCTTTTTCAGAATGCTTTCGCGCAGCGACGGGCCAGGCTCCCGGCGGGTGACCGCGGGCTGATCGGCCGGAGGCGCCGGCCGCGGAAAGACCGGTTCCTCGCGGCGCATCTCGCGGCGGAGCGCGTCCAGCCGGGGATCGGTCGCCGGCGGCGCGGCGGGGTCGAGCCGTGGGGTCTGCGGCAGCAGTTCGCGCCGGTAGGATTCGAGCGGCGCGGACGAGGGGGCAGGCGGAGTATTCGGCTTTGCGTCGATTTCCTCGTCGGCCGCATCAACCTCGTCGAGGGCTGCCGCTGAGGCCGCATAGCTCTGTTGGAAATTCGAAATGTCGGGTCCAACGGTGACTGCGCGCATGCGGGTGACGATCTTGCGCAGATCGACCGTATCCGGATCTTCCTCGCTGTGCTTGCTGTTGGCGCTGGCAGCCTTCGGTAACAGTTTTTCGTCGACGCGGGAAAAGCGCATGCGCATCGGCACGCTGATCGCCTCGCCGAAAGCAATCGCCTCGCCGTTGCCGATCGAAGAGATGAAGCTCGTCGTCGAGATCGACGAATTCGGGATCGCCGAGCGGATGATTTCCTGGTCGCGGTCGTTGGCGAGGCGCATGGCAAAGAGCGTCGAGCACTGCGACAGGATCGTCTGATCGAGTTCGCCCGGCCGCTGCGTGATGATCCCCAGCGAGACGCCATATTTGCGGCCTTCCTTGGCGATGCGGGCGATCGCCTGGCGCGTTGGCACGAAGCCGAGCGTCGGATCGGAAGGGATGTAACGGTGGGCTTCCTCGCAGACGACGAGCATGTGGATGGCGCCGTCGCTCCAGAGCGCCACCTCGAAGGCCATGCGGCAGAGCACTGAGGCGACGGAATTGACCACCTCGGAGGGAATGCCGGCCAGCTGGAAGGTACAGATCGGCCGGTTTTCGCCAGGAATGCGGAAGATCTGCGCAATGGTCTCGGTGATCGTGTCGCTGATCGTGTTGTTGGAGAACATGAAGTGATAACGCGGATCGTTGATCGCAGCGATCAGGCGCATCTTCAGCGAACGCAGGGAGGGCTTTTCGGTGCGACCTTCCAGGCGGCCGATGCGCTCGTCGATCAGCGCCAGCAGGTCGGCCATGCGGTAGGGAACCGGCGTATCGGCGGTGATCGAGCTCTTTTCCGTCGTGCGGCGTACCAACGAGTTGTCGCTGCCGCGGAAGGCGCGCTTGGCCTCGGGCAGGATATCGCGCAGCATGTCGAGCTCTTCCGGCACCGGCGGGCGGCCGCGAAAGACGACTTCGGCAAATTCTTCCAGCCGCATCAGCCAGAAGGGCAGGTCGAGCGTATCGGTATCGATTGTGACGGCGTGCTTGGGAAAGGCGGCGGCGAATTCGTTATGCGGATCGAGGATCAGAACACGCAGTTTCGGATCCGCCGCGATCGCCTTATGCAGCAGCAGCGACACGGCGGTCGACTTGCCGACGCCGGTGGAGCCGACAACGGCGAAATGCTTGGAGAGCATCGATGGGATGTGGATCGCCGCATCAATGCTTTCGTCCTGGGTCAGCTTGCCGATGACGGCGGTCGTGCCTTCTCCGGCATCATAGATGCGCATCAAATCGGCGGCGCGGATGCGGTGGGCGATAGCGCCGAGATAGGGATAACGCGAAATGCCGGTCGAGAATTCCTCGCGGCCGTCCTCATCGACACGGACTTCGCCGAGCAGTTCGGTTTCGATCTTGAAATTGTTGTCCTCGCCTTCGCCCCAGGCATGGCTGCCGGTGTTCATCTGATAGACGAGGGCAACGACGCGGTTGCGGCCGACGCTGATCGAAATCAGCCGCCCGACGGACCAGAGTTCGGTCAGATCGGTGCCGCCTTCTTCGGCGACGGCGGCAATCGTCGCCCGCGAGCCGCTGCAGGCAACGACGCGGCCGAGAAAGCGATTTCCCGGCGCATGGCCGTCGCGTCGATCGTGCTCGCCTGCCTTGCCAGACACGCGCAAGTCGTTGTTGAGCAAAGGGCTACTCCCTGCAATGGGGCTTGATAATAAAGTCCATCCTTTAACAAATCCTTCAAACCATGGTTTTTAGAGGGTAAAGGAGCGCGCATGGATTTTTATTGCGGCATGCGTTGACGCTGCGAAATTTTCTGTCTATCACTTCCGACCATGAAAATCGCAACGGCTCTTATCGTGGTGGGAAAGCGCATGGGCAGGATGGTGTAACCATCCGGCGGTAGCCACCCATGCGCTAGATGACAGGCTCCTCCGGGGCCTTTTTTTATGCCCGAAATTCGGGCTTCCGGCCACAAACGCAAATCCCAGCATAAACGGAACAGACAGATGAGCACGGACAATCAGGCGGCAGGCAATCGGATGACGGGAGCGGAGATCGTTCTCAAGGCGCTGAAGGACAACGGCGTCGAACATATCTTCGGCTATCCCGGCGGCGCGGTCCTGCCGATCTATGACGAGATCTTCCAGCAGGAAGAGGTCAAGCACATCCTCGTCCGCCACGAGCAGGGGGCAGGTCATGCGGCCGAGGGTTATGCCCGCTCCACCGGCAAGGTCGGCGTCATGCTGGTCACCTCGGGTCCAGGCGCCACCAATGCAGTCACGCCGCTGCAGGACGCGCTGATGGATTCGATCCCGCTCGTCTGCCTGACCGGTCAGGTTCCGACGCCGCTGATCGGCTCCGACGCCTTCCAAGAATGCGACACGGTCGGCATCACCAGGCCCTGCACCAAGCACAACTGGCTGGTCAAGGACGTCGACCAGCTCGCTGCTGTTATTCACGAGGCCTTCCGCATCGCCCAGTCCGGCCGTCCGGGTCCGGTCGTCGTCGATATTCCGAAAGACGTGCAGTTTGCCACCGGCACCTACACGCCGCCCGCCGATTACGCGATCCAGAAGAGCTATCAGCCGAAGATCCAGGGCGACCTCAACCAGATCCATGCGGCGATCGAGCTGATGGCGACAGCGCGTCGTCCGATCATCTATTCCGGCGGCGGCGTCATCAATTCCGGCCCCGAGGCTTCCAAGCTGCTGCGCGAACTGGTCGAGCTCACCGATTTCCCGATCACCTCGACGCTGATGGGCCTCGGCGCCTATCCGGCTTCGGGCAAAAACTGGCTGAAGATGCTCGGCATGCACGGCTCCTACGAGGCCAACATGGCGATGCACGACTGCGACGTCATGGTCTGCATCGGCGCTCGCTTCGACGACCGCATCACTGGCCGCCTCAACGCCTTTTCGCCGAACTCGAAGAAGATCCATATCGATGTCGATCCCTCTTCGATCAACAAGAATGTCCGGGTCGATATCGGCATCCGCGGTGATGTCGGTCATGTCCTCGAAGATATGGTCCGCTTGTGGCGGGCGCTGCCGAAGAAGCCGGAGAAGAACCGTCTCGAAGACTGGTGGACCGATATCGCCCGCTGGCGGGCGCGCAACTCCTTCGCCTACACAAGGAGCAACGATGTCATCATGCCGCAATATGCGCTGGAGCGGCTCTATGCGCATACCAAGGACCGCGATACCTACATCACCACGGAAGTCGGTCAGCATCAGATGTGGGCGGCGCAGTTCTTCGGCTTCGAGCAGCCTAACCGCTGGATGACTTCGGGCGGCCTCGGTACGATGGGCTACGGCCTGCCGGCCGCGCTCGGCGTGCAGATCGCCCATCCCGACAGCCTCGTCATCGACATTGCCGGCGATGCCTCGATCCAGATGTGCATCCAGGAAATGTCGGCGGCGATCCAGCACGATGCGCCGATCAAGATCTTCATCATGAACAACCAGTATATGGGCATGGTGCGCCAGTGGCAGCAGTTGTTGCACGGCAACCGGCTGTCGAACTCCTATACGGAGGCGATGCCCGATTTCGTCAAGCTGGCGGAAGCCTACGGCGCCGTCGGCCTGCGCTGCGAAAAGCCGGATGAGCTGGACGACGCCATTGTCGAGATGATCGAGGTCAGGAAACCGGTCATCTTCGATTGCCGAGTTGCCAATCTCGCCAACTGCTTCCCGATGATCCCCTCGGGCAAGGCGCATAATGAAATGCTGCTGCCTGATGAAGCCACCGACGAAGCGGTCGCCAATGCGATCGACGCCAAGGGCCGCGCGCTCGTCTGACATTTTTAATTGCGCATAATCCTTTCCGATTTCGGGGTTATGCGGCAGGGAAGAGGAAACTCAAGACCATGAACGCACACCTACAGCCCACGGGCTCCGCTTACTTCATCTCGCCGGAAACGGCGGCGATCGAAAGCCATACGCTTTCCATTCTCGTCGACAACGAACCGGGCGTTCTTGCCCGGGTCATCGGCCTGTTTTCCGGTCGCGGCTACAATATCGAGAGCCTGACGGTCTCCGAGACCGAGCATCAGGCGCATCTTTCCCGCATCACCATCGTCACACGCGGCACACCGCACGTGCTGGAACAGATCAAGGCGCAACTCGAGCGTATCGTACCGGTGCACCGCGTCGTCGATCTGACGGTGCGCGCCCGCGAACTCGGCCAGGACCGGCCGATCGAGCGCGAGGTGGCGCTGGTCAAAGTGATCGGCGAGGGCGAGATGCGCGCCGAGACGCTGCGCCTTGCCGATGCCTTCCACGCCAAGGTCGTGGATGCGACCGTCGGTCACTTCATCCTTGAGATCACCGGCAAGTCGTCCAAGATCGACCAGTTCGTGGCGATCATGAAGCCGCTCGGCCTGATCGAGGTCTGCCGCACCGGCATCGCCGCGATGAACCGCGGCGCGCAGGGCATGTGAGCCGGGCACGCACCACAACAGTGCTGAAAGCCGCTGGAGGTCAGAGCATCTCCAGCGGCTTTTTCTTTGCCGGCGGCGGGAAGGCGGCGTCGAGCGCCTGCCAATCCACGTCGGTGATCTCAAGCGAGACGCAGTCGCGATTCTCAGCCGCGCGGGCGGCATTCGACGTTTTCGGGATGACGATGACGCCGTCGCGTTCCAGCAGGAAGGCGAGCGCCAACTGGGCGGGTGTTGCCTGATAGGCCTTGGCGATGCGGATCAGCTCGGGATGATGCAGGATGTGCCCCTGCTCGATCGGCGAATAGGCCATGACCGGAATGCCGCGGTTCTGGCACCAGGGCAGGAGGTCGAATTCGATGCCGCGGCGGGAGAGGTTGTAGAGCACCTGATTGGCGGCGACATTGGCACCGTCGGGCACGGCTAGCAGTTCCTCCATGTCGCCGGTGTCGAAGTTGGAGACGCCCCAGGCGCCGATCTTTCCGGCGGCCTTCAGCATTTCGAAGGCCGCGACGGTCTCGGCCAGCGGATGGCTCCCGCGCCAGTGCAGGAGATAAAGATCGATGCGGTCGGTGCCGAGCCGCTCCAGGCTGTGCTCGCAGGCTTCGATTGTGCCTTTCAGGCTGGCATTCCAGGGATAGACCTTGCTGACGATGAAAACCTCGTCGCGCCGTCCCTTGATCGCCTGAGCGACGATCTCCTCGGCGCCGCCGTCGCCATACATTTCGGCGGTGTCGATCAGTGTCATCCCCAGATCGATGCCGGCCTTGAGGCTTTCGATCTCGGCCCTGGCATGGCCGGCATCCTCGCCCATCGCCCAGGTTCCCTGGCCGAGCGCCGGCACTTCCGCGCCGTTCGGAAATCTGACGAAGGGAATTGGGTCGTCCTGCATGGGTCTTTTCCTGGGAAAGAGATTGGGCCGCGCCGCCATCTTTCAAGTAATCCTGTCACCATGACAATGATGTAATGGCATCGCCGATTTAGGGCAGTTATGCTGACCTAAATAAACGGCCTGCGGGAAAGCCGGCCCCGGGAGGTCGCATGCCGCTGGATACGTTTCTCGCCCTTGTACTCTTTGCCTTCACGACGTCGATCACGCCGGGGCCGAACAATATGATGCTCTTCGCATCGGGCGTGAATTTCGGCTTCCGCAGAACGATACCGCATATGTTCGGCATCGGTGTCGGCTTCTTCTCGCTGCTGATCGGCGTCGGCCTCGGGCTCGGCGCCTTGCTGCATACCGTTCCTGTCGTCTATTCGGCGTTGAAATTTGCCGGCGGCGCCTATCTCGTCTGGATCGCCTGGAAGATCGCCTCATCGCGATCGATCAGTGAAGGCAAGAGCGCTGTCAGGCCGATGTCTTTCTTTTCGGCGGCGGCCTTTCAGTGGGTCAATCCGAAAGCCTGGGTGATGGCGGTCACCGCGATGGCGACCTATACCAATCCCGAGCTCTATCTCGGCAGCGTGCTTCTCGTCGGCCTCGCCTTTGCGGCGGTCAATGTGCCGAGCGTTTCGACCTGGGCAGGCTTCGGCTCGGCGCTCAGGGAATGGCTTTCCGATCCGGTGCGGCTGAAATGGTTCAATATCAGCATGGCTGTACTTCTGGTGGCGAGCCTCTGGCCGATGTTAAAATAGGGTGATCGACGGTTTCGTCAGCATCAGCCACAAAATGCCGATGACGGCAAAGAAGGCCGGAAAGCCGCAGGCGAACCAGATGCGGTAGAGGCTGAAATAGGCCGGCGGCAATGCGCTTCCGGACTTTGCTGCGACACGGGCGAGATCGCGCAGCCGGATCTGGATCCAGACGACCGGCAGCCAGAACAGGCCGGTGACGATATAAAGCAGCAGCGACAGCGCGATCCAGCCTTCCGACAACTCCCAGCCGATTGCCCGCGCCAGCAGATATCCGGTTACGGGCTGGAAAATGGCGGCAGTTGCGGTGAAAATCGTATCGGCAATGACGACGGTTCCGGCGACATGGGCGACTAGGACGGGATTACGCGTGCGATGCGCCATCACCATGAAGAAGGCGATGCCGGCGCCGGTGCCGAAGAGCACGGTCGCGCCGATGACGTGGGCAAGCAGCAGCCACTCCTCGAGCATCAGCGTTCATCCAGGGTGGCAAGGGCCGTCAGCGTCAGTAAGATCGACGGCAGCACCTTTACGAGGGGACCGAGCGGGTCGAGCCAGAGCGTCGGTTCGAGCAGGCTGGCGCCGGCGAGATAGGCGAAAGAGACGGCGAGCATGCCGAGAAGAGCGCGTTTGGCGAGCGGACGGACAAGCACGGCAGCGCCCAGCGCCACGTCGATGAGGCAGGTCGCAAGCGTCAGCGCCGTGGCCGTGGACTCCGGCATGAACGGCAGGAAATGGGCGGATGTCTTCTGCAACGCCAGCAGCGGGATCAGGCCGGAGAGCAGCCAGAAGGCGGAGAGCCCCGATATGACGAGTGGTTTCAGCAGGTAGAGCCGGGCAAACCAGAGATCCTGCACGCCGGATGGATTGGCTGATAGGGTTGCCGCAGCGGATGTCGCGACGAGGCCGCTTTCTCCCTTTACGCTTCGTATGCCCTCCGACATGACTGTCATCGCCGTCGAGCGCAGCGGCGAGCGCCAGCCGAGCAGCCCTGCGACATCGGCAAGCCACATGACGGGCTTTGCAAGCCACGGCGCAAGGGAAAAGACGCGGGCGGGCGGGAGGCCCAGCCATTGCCGGTGAAGGCTGACGAGATCGGCAAGCGTAAGGATCTCGTCGGCTGCGAGATTGATATCACCGCAGAGGCCGACTGCAACCGCCCGCGACACGGCTTCCGCCACATCGTCCACCGACAACGTTTCGACCGGGCTTTCGGCATGGACGAGCGGCAGCGCCAGGGGGAGGGCGGCAAGCGCCCTGAGCAGCGACGAACCGCCATGGGCATTGCGGCCGAGAACGAGGGCAGGGCGCAGGATGAGGCAAGGCAGGCCGCTTGCCGCCAGCGCCTCGTCGGCCCGGCGCTTGGTGGCGAGGAAGGGCAGGTCGCCCGCCGCGCCGGCCGTCCTCGCCGATATCTGCACGATTAGCGGCTGCGACCCGCGTTTGGCTGCGGCATAGAGCGCCAGCACAGCTTCGGCTTGCGTGGCCGCCAGATTGTCCGAGAGGCCGTCCTGCAGGGCGCCGGCGCAATTGACGACGGCATGCTGGCCGTTGAGGATCTCGTCCCAGTCGTCCGCTTTCGTCATATGTGAGAGATCGGCCCGGCGCCAGTCGATCGCCGGCTGCTTTGGGCGGGCACGCATGGGGTTGCGGCCGAGCCCGGTCACGGCATGCCCATCAGCGACGAGCCGGGCCGCGACGACGGAGCCTATGAAGCCGGTTGCACCGAGAATCAGAATGTTCATGGCGGGAGATTAGCGGAAAAGTTTGAGTGGGATAGGAGGGCTTGGCGGGCTTGTGGTGTGTGGTAGAAGGAGGAAGCGGAGGATACTGGATGGCGAGACGTTGCCCACGATTCCCCTTCTCCCCAGCGGGGAGAAGATGCCGGCAGGCAGATGAGGGGGTGAGCGGCACTGCCGCGAATGCACGGAGCGCAAGCAAAGGGCAACAATGACGGGCATGCCGTGCGGCCCCCATCCGACCCTTCGGGACACCTTCTCCCCGCTGGGGAGAAGAGGAGGAGCGAGTCCGCGCGCATTGAGGAAACAGGACGGCCGATTGCCGTTTGGAGGACATTGCCTTGAACGACGATCACGACCACGACCACCACGATCATGCCCACGACAACCACTACTCCGACATGCAGGCCCGCGTCAAAGCCCTGGAAACGCTGCTGACGGAGAAGGGGCTGATCGATCCGGCGGCGATCGATGCGATCGTCGAAACTTATGAGACGAAGGTGGGGCCGAGGAATGGGGCGCATGTCGTCGCCAAGGCCTGGAGCGATGCCGATTTCGCCGAGTGGCTGAAGCGCGATGCGACGGCGGCGATTGTGAGCCTCGGTTACACCGGCCGGCAGGGCGAGCACATGCGCGCCGTCTTCAACACGGCAGAGACCCATAATCTCATCGTCTGCACGCTCTGCTCCTGTTATCCCTGGTCGGTGCTCGGGCTGCCGCCGGTGTGGTACAAGGCGCCGGCCTATCGCTCGCGCGCCGTCATCGATCCGCGCGGCGTGCTTGCCGAATTTGGGCTGACGCTGCCCGAGGAAAAGAAGATCCGCGTCTGGGATTCGACGGCGGAACTGCGTTATCTCGTTATTCCCGAGCGGCCGGACGGCACGGACGGAATGAACGAGGCAGCACTTGCCGGCCTCGTCAGCCGCGATGCGATGATCGGCACGGCAATCGCAGGCAGCGCGAAGATTTCAGCTGCCGGCAGCCCGGAGGCTCTTCCATGAACGGACCGCACGATCTCGGCGGGCAGATGGGCTTCGGGCCTGTCGCGCCTGAGAAAAACGAACCTTATTTCCATGCCGAATGGGAAAAGCGGGCACTCGGCATCACGCTTTCCTGCGGCGCTTTCGGCGCATGGACGATCGATGAAAGCCGGCATGCACGCGAAAACATTCCGCCGGCCGATTATCTCGCCGCCAGCTATTACGAGATCTGGATCCGCGGCGTCGAGACGTTGCTCGCGCGGCACGGTTTTGCGACGCGCGAGGAGCTGTTGTCCGGCCGCAAGCTGCAGGAGGGCGCCGCGCCGAAACGGGTGCTGAAGGCGGAGATGGTGCCGGGCGCGCTGGCGAAAGGCGGGCCTTGCGATCGTCCTGTCGAAACCGCACCGCTCTTTGCTGTGGGCGAGGCGGTGAGGACGAAGAATTTCAATCTGGCCACCCATACGCGGCTGCCGCGATATGCGCGCGCCAAGACGGGTGTCGTCGAGGCGGTGCAAGGGGCTTTCGTCTTTCCCGACGACAATGCGCATGGCCGAGGCGAAAATCCGCAATGGCTCTATACCGTCGTCTTCGGCGGCGGTGAGATCTGGGGCGAGGGAGCGGATCCGTCGCTAACGGTCTCCATCGATGCGTGGGAGAGCTATCTTGAGCGTTTGTGAGACGCCGTCTCAGCTGGCGCAATCGCTTGGGTTGCCGAAGTCGCCCGAAGGTGATCCGGTTTTTCCCGAGCCTTGGACGGCGGACGCGTTCGCCATGACGGTGCATCTGCATGAGAAGGGGCTGTTCGCGTGGAGCGAATGGGCCGAGGCCCTGTCCAAGGAGTTGCATAAGCCCGGCCGCGCTAGGGATGGCAGCGATTATTTCGACTGCTGGGTGGCGGCTCTTTCCGAACTGCTTGTCAGCCGCGGCGTAGCGGATGCATCCGTCATCCTCGACCTGCAGCAGAGCTGGCAGCGGGCCGCCGAAGCCACGCCACACGGGCAGCCGATCGAACTTGCCAACGATCCGCTGCGCTGATCTGTGGAGCGGTTCAACGGAAGCGCAGAACCGCTCTAGTCTTTTGTTTTACGCAATTCCGGACGGAAAACCGCTTCGCACTTTTCCTGGCGTTGCTCTAGGACGGAAACTGTCTGTAGCATTCCTCGGCCACACCCCGCAGGGTTTCACGCGAGATTTCGCCGGTGACGGCATAGCCGAGTTCGCCGTCGATCCAGTAGAAGGTTTCGAGATTGCCCGAGGAGGCGAAGCGAAAGCTCGTCGTGCGGTTTTCCGTGTTGCGGCCGACAATGACGGTCAGGCGTTCGCCCGCCTGGTTCTCATACATGAACATGGCGCCCGGCCTGTCATCGACCGGCAGCAGGCGGCCGCCAACCAGCTTAAAGCCGAGCGATTGCAGGTTCGGGATCTTCAGGTTCTGGATGGCGAGGCGCTTGCCGAGCCAGGTGGCGAGATGGGCCTCCTCGTCGGCGAAGACCTCGACCGGGTGGCGAACCTCGGCGGCGTAGACCATGAATGCGGTCTCGGCCTGTTTCGGCAAGGTTTCTGAACCGGTAAGCTGCAACGCCGGCCTTTCCAGCAGTGCCGGGCCATAATGGCCACTGACGGTGCCGAGCGCAAAGACGACGAGGGCCGCGGCGGCAATCGCCCAGCGTTTCGGCGTAGAGGAGACGGCACGTGTGGGGGCGACGAGCAGTGGGTCGGTGTCCTTTGCCTTCTCGTAACCGGCAAACAGCGATCGGATGCCCGTGTTCTGCGCCTGCCATTCGGCCACCAGCGCCGCTTCGTCGGGATTGTCGGCAAGATAAGCCTCGATGCGAGCGCGTGCCATTTCGGGCAGCTGACCGTCGGCAAAGGCGTGGAGATCGGCTTCGGTGACGATCGGATTGGTTTCGTTCATTTCGGTCTCCGAAGCGTAATGACGTTATCGGCCTTCAGCCTCTCGGCGACGCGCAGGCGGGCGCGCGACAGCCGGGACATGACGGTGCCGATGGGAATGTCGAGGGAAGCGGCGACCTCGCTGTACGTGTATCCTTCGATGACGACGAGCATCAGCACGGCTCGGTGCTCCTCCGAAAGGCTGTTCAGCGCGTTATCGAGCCGCGCACGCTCCAGCGGATCGGCCGGCGGTTCGGGAGCGGCCATGTCCCCGGCGGCGTCAAGCTCGACCAGGCCGTCGCGCGCCTTGCCGCGCCGGCCGTTGCGGTAGAGATTGGTCATAATGGTCAGGACCCAGCCGCGCAGGTTGAGGCCGCGCCATTGGCCACGGCGCGCCAGCACCTTTTCGACACAGTCCTGGAGCAGATCCTCGCCATCGGCATCCGAGCGCGTCAGGCTGCGCGAATAGCGCCTGAGCGAGGGAAGGAGGGCCAGGATCTGGCCCTCGAAACTTTCAGGTGCGGGTGTTTTCACGCCAGCCGCTTTCTGATGAGCAAGGCGATCAAGGCTTGGCAAGCTCCCAGTTGCCGCCGACTCCATCGCCAGTAATGTCGCCCGCCTTCTTGTCCTTGACCCAGTAATACAGCGGCATGCCGTCCTTGGCCCATTGCTTCTTGCCATCCTTGCGGTCGATGATCGAATATGCACCATCGGCCTTGGCATCGGAAGCGGCCATCAGCGGCGGCCAGTTTTTGGCGCAATCGTCATTGCAGTTGGAAACGCCCTTGGCGTCCTTCTTGAAGGTGTAGAGGGTCATGCCGTTGTCGCCGGCAAGAACCTTGCCCTTGGCGGATTCGACTTCCTTGACGGGAGCGGCTGCGAAAGCAGCGGTCGCTGCGAGGGCTGCTGCGGCCACGACGGACAGGAATTTCACGGATTTCATGATGTCTCTCCTCAGGTTGGGCACGCAATTTTGCGGTACCTGACATGAGACACGAGACGAGGCGGTATTATTCCGCATGCAGGCAAAGTTTTATCTTGGGCGGGTGATCATTCGCTGTGAGGGATTGTGCCGCCGGCACGAATGTAAAGAAATTTCAACTCACGCAACACGCTGCTTTTACGGGTCGTTTACATCATTTCAATTTGCGGATATGATGTATCCTTAATTCCTATTCGCAGAATCAGCCATCACGCGAGTTGCTGAATGATCCTGAAAAGCCAGGTCGAGTGGGCGCTCCACTGTTGCGCCATTCTCGCGGGCCTGCCCGAGGGCAGGTATCTCTCCACCAAGGCGCTCGCCGAGCTTCATGGCCTGCCGAAGGAATATCTCTCCAAGGCGCTGCAGAGCCTTTCGCAGGCATCGCTGGTCGATACCACGCTCGGCCCGAGCGGCGGTTACCGGCTTGCCAAACCGTCCTCCGAGATCAATTTTCTCGACATCGTCGAAGCGGTCGAGGGCAAGGCGCGCAGCTTCACCTGCACGAACATCCGCGACAACAATCCTTGCCGTCCGGCAGGCTATTGCGACAGCAAGCCCTGCGCAGTCGCCCGCGTCATGTGGGAAGCCGACGAGGCATGGCGCAATACGCTGCGGCGCGTCCGGCTTTCCGATCTGGTCGGCACCTTGTCCGAGGAAGTGCCGGCCGAGCTTTGGCAGAGTACCTTCGAATGGGTGCTCAAGCGCGCCGGCTGATTACAGGGCCGCGCGTCTTATTATCGTGCTAGCCCCTGAAGATTGTCCTGATGGTTTTCAGAATGGCGTGCGCGCTGTGGGCGGGTTCCGGGGGAGTGCTGCGTCGCGAAAGCGCTCCGCGCGGCTGGCGAGCTCTTCGGCGATTTCTTCCGCCAGCGCCGGACGCTGGTTCAGCAACGGAGCGAATGCCTGTTGATCGATTTCATAGACCGTCACCGGGGTCAGAGCCTCGAGCGTGCAGACTTCCTGCATGCCCGCGAGCAGCCCGGTCTCACCGAAAAAATCACCTGGTGCGAGCCGCCCGCGTTCCCCATCGCCGTGCCGCGCTGCAATAATGCCGGCCCGCACCATCATCAGCGACGGCAGCATTTCCCCCTCCCGCACAATCACGTCGCCCTTGCGGAATTCACGCACGGCAGTGGTCTCGGCAAGCTTCTGCTTTTCATCTGCCGTCAGCGTCGCAAAGATCGGAATGGCCTCGATGAGTTCGAGCGGCGTCACCCGCGGCGGTCGAGCGCTCTCTTCGGTCGGCAGATCGCCCGTCAGCACCGAGGCCGCCGCCGGAACGGCGAGAAGCAGGCCGGCCGATTTGCAGTGGCGATAGACGAGATCGAGCACCTCGTTTCGCGCCTGGACACGCCGGCTCGGGCTCGTCACCCGGAACTGCAGCTCGACTTCGAGCGCGGTGGCGTCCAGCCCCTTTAGTGCGACGACCGGCGGCGGGTCGCGCACGATCGAATTGCAGCTCGTCAGCGCCGATAACATGACTTGGCGGACCGATGCCGGCATCCGTGTCGGGGCGATGCGGATGGTGAGGACAAGGAGATGGCTCTCGTCCGGCCGGCTGACATTCGTCAGGCCGAGCTTGGCGAGAAAACTGTTCGGCAGAACGACGATATTGTTGGCGCTGGTTAGGATATGCGTCGCGCGCCAGTTGCTCTCGACGACGCGCCCTTCCGTGCCATCGCTCAAAAGAATCCAGTCGCCGATGACATAAGGCCGGCCGAGTGTCAGCGCGATGCCGGAGAAAACGTCGGCGAGCGTGTTCTGGAGAGCAAGGCCAAGAATGATAGCGACTACGCCCGAGGTCGCAACGAGGGTCCCGATGGCACGCCGAAGACGAAGGCCAGAACCGACAGGGCCATGCCGATATAGACGACGCCGATGACGAGATCCTGCAGCAGGCGAGCCTCTCGGGGGCTGCCTTCCAGCACCAGATACAGCCTGATGAAACCGATGAAAGCCCATGCCAGGTGAATCCACCAGAGCGTCTTCGCGACAATGACGAGCAAAGCCTGCGGATCCTCGGACCCATAACCTTGAAACCGGTGGGGTTCGATGCCGCTGCCGACGAGGATCAGCGTCATCACGCCAAAAAAGACGATCTGCACCACCAGACGCGTCGTCGGCCGCTGGCGGGACAGCAGGTGCCAGACGACGATTCCGGCGAAGCCGACTGTTATCAGTGATATCAGAGGCTTGCCGAAGAGCGCGTCATAGATCATCTGTCTCGGTTCTCCGGGGTGAGCGGGCGGCCCATGATCGAGCATGTCGGCCGTCCGCGCAAGCATCGGCCCCGCGCGGACGGGTTTGGCGGCCCTTACTTCTTGAGGGGATAAGTCAGCTCTTTCTGGTCGGTGTCGACGACGAAGACGGCGAGCAGGCGGGCGGGCTTCGTCTCGCTGCCGTTGGCGCTGACGCCGTGGCGGTCGCCCGGCATTTCGGAGAAACTCTCGCCGGCATGATAGACCTTGACCGGGCCGTCATTGACCTGGCTGCGGATCGCGCCTTCGAGCACGGTGGCGTAGATGAAGGCGGAGTCCGGATGAGTATGGCCGTCGGAGAAGCCGCCCGGGCCGTATTCGACCAGCACGCCCTTGATGCTCTTGCCCGGCACGTTCGGAAGTTCGTGCTCGTAGACGAGGGTGACCTTGGCAGATTTGCTGTTGTCGTTAGCGCCGGCGCCGGTGGCCGCCAGGCAGGTGAGGGCGGCGGCAAGGATCGATGCTCTGATCATTGGAATCTCCATCTTTGCTGGTGTGGGAGGACGCGCCCCAGTGGTCGCGCCCCGGGGCAAGATCACTTCGACTGGGCGGATTTTGCGAACCATTCTTCGAAGCTGATCGAACCGAGCCGCGGGTTGTTGTCGGAAACAAGCGACTGGTCGTTGAGCCGGACGCCGAAATATTTTGCTTCCGGATCGGCCTCGACGGTGCGCGGGTCTTTCATCGCCTTCAGATATCGGGCGACGAGTTCGCTCAAGCGGGCCCGTTCCGGACCTGATATTTCGATCGTGGCGTTGGCGGGGGCCGACAGCGCCACGTCAGCCATGGCATCGGCGACATCGTCGGAGGCGATCGGCTGCACATAGGCCTGCGACAGGCGAACCGTCTGGCCGACCGTGCCCGACTGGGCGATGCCGCCCAGGAATTCCATGAACTGCGTCGAATGCACGATGGTATAGGGAATGCCCGACGCCTTGATCAGCTTTTCCTGGGCGAGCTTGCCGCGGAAATAGCCGCTGTCCTGTAGCCGCTCGGTGCCGACGACGGAGAGCGCGATATGGTGCTTCACGCCGGCAGTCTTCTCGGCGGCGAGAAGATTGCGCCCCGAGGTCTCGAAGAATTCGAGGACGGCTTTGTCTTCGAAGGACGGCGAATTGGCAAGATCGAGGACGACTTCCGCGCCCTCAAGCGCCGCTGCCAATCCTTCTCCCGTGATCGTATTGACGCCGGAATTCGGCGAGGCGGCAATCACCTCATGCCCCTTTAGGCGCAGGCGTTCGACAGTCTTCGAACCGATGAGGCCGGTTCCGCCGATGACGACGATTTTCATAACAGATCTCCGTTCGCTGCCGGAGGTGCGGCAGCGTCAAAGGTGAATCTTCTCAATGAATTGTGAGGGTTAGTTCAAGCCGGCCTTGTCGAGGCCGTACGCCTTGTCGGCGGAACCGGGGACGGTCTTGAAGCCGACATTGACGCGGTTCCAGGCATTGATCGCCATGACGACGAAGGTCAGATCGGAGATTTCCTTTTCGGAAAGCTGGCCGCGAACCCGTTCGTAAATCTCGTCGGGAATGCCGCCTTCTGGAAGTTTCGTCAGCGCTTCGGTCCAGGCAAGGGCTGCCCGCTCGCGCGGGACGAAGAGGTTCGATTCCCGCCAGATGGCGACGTGATGGAGCCGCAGTTCCGTCTCGCCGTGGATCTTTGCCTGCTTCACATGCATGTCGAGGCAAAAGCCGCATCCATTGATCTGGGAAGCGCGGATCTCGATGAGGGCCTGAAGCTTCTCGTCGATCACGCTGCTGCGCAATGCCATGCTGAATTCCATGAACTTCTTGAAAAGCTCGGGGGACTGCTGGGCGTAGTTCAATCGCTGGGTCATGTCGTCTCTCCGTTAATTAAGGATATCTGATATCCTTATGGATGAAGGATATCCTTAATTGCTGGACTGTAAAGCCATTCCAGCCTAGTCTGTCTGCATAAAGCCTATGCACAAAAGTATGAGGGGGCAGAGATGGATATCGTTTCGGCATTGCGGACCTTCCAGCGCGTCGTGGAGACGGGCTCGTTTTCGGCGGCGGCACACGATCTCGACGTGACTCAGCCGGCGGTCTCGCGGCAGGTCGCGGCCCTTGAGGGGCATTTCAACACGCGCCTCCTGCACCGCACGACGAGCGGCCTGTCGCTGACGGCGGAGGGGGAGCGGATGCTGCCGATGGCGCTCAGAATTCTCGAAGCGGTGGAGGAACTCGGCGATGCCACCGGATCGGACGGCGTCATGGCTTCCGGGAAGGTCAGGCTCAGTGTTCCGGCACCGCTCGGCCTCTATCTGAGCGAGCGGCTGGGCTATCTTCTCGCCGCCCATCCGAAACTTTCAGTCGAACTGCTCTTCAGGGAGCAGAGCTCCGATATGATCGAGGAGCGCCTCGACCTCGAAGTGCGCCTCGGTTCGGTCGCCGACAGCAGCCTCGTCTGCCGCCGGATCGGCTGGACGACGGCCTTCCTCGTCGCCTCGCCCGCCTATCTCGCGCGCAAGGCGCCGCCGCGGACGCCGAAGGACATCAAGGACCATGAATGCCTGTGCTACAACAGGGCGGGCGATGCCGCGACATGGTCGTTCTCCAACGGCTCCGAAGACCTTTCGATTCGGATCTCGCCGCGGCTGACCGCCTGCAGTGCCGTCGCCATTCACAGAGCAGCCCTTGCCGGTGCGGGACTGGCGGTGCTCTCCCATATCATCGCCGGGCCCGATATCGCCGCCGGCCGGCTGATCCCCGTGATGGAGGATTTTCAGCCAAGCCGGCTGCCGATCACCGTCGTCTATCCCTCGAGACGGAACATGCCGCTGCGCGTCAAGACGGTTCTGGATTTTCTGACCGATGCCATCGGGCGGGACCCGTCGATGTGCGCGAGCGGCATGGACCGGCGCTGGGAGGGATGATCATCCCGCTGGGCGATTTGCGGTTTTCCGCCTTGCCTAACGTCCGCGAATCCTGCCAAGTCCTCCGATCATGCAATTTGCGCCGCAACAAGATGAAGCCCTCAAGGCTGTTTCGAAATGGCTGAATGAAGGGCGCTCGCCACTCTTCCGCCTGTTCGGCTATGCCGGGACGGGAAAGACGACGCTTGCCAAGCATTTCGCCGAGAATGTCGACGGCGACGTGCTGTTTGCCGCCTTCACCGGCAAGGCGGCACAAGTGCTGCGCTCGCGCGGCGCCTCCAACGCCAAGACGATCCATTCGCTGATCTACCGGCCACGCGGCGAGGAGGCAGTGGAGGACGAAGAGACCGGCAAGACCTCGATCGCGCCGATGTTTTCGATCAACCGGCAAAGCCCGGTCGCCAAGGCGGCGCTGATCATCGTCGACGAATGCTCGATGGTGGACGAGGCGCTCGGCAAGGATCTGATGAGCTTCGGCACGCCGATCCTGGTGCTCGGCGATCCCGGCCAGTTGCCGCCGGTCAGCGGCGGCGGATACTTCACCAATCAAGATCCGGATTACCTGCTGACCGATATCCACCGGCAGGCGCGCGACAATCCGATCATCAAGCTCGCCATGCAGGTGCGTGAGGGCAATGAGGTGATGTATGGCGATTACGGCACGGCCAAGGTGATCTCGAAGAACGAGGTTACGCAGGATCTCGTGATGAAAGCCGACCAGGTGCTCGTCGGCACCAACAGGACGCGGCGGCGCTATAATCAGCGCCTGCGCGAGTTGAAAGGCTTTAATGCCGAGTATCCGCAGACCGGCGACAAACTCGTCTGCCTCCGCAACGATCCGGCCAAAGGCCTGCTCAACGGCTCGCTCTGGCAGGTGATGACCTCGTCCAAGGAAACGACGAAGCCCGGCATCAATCTGCTGGTCCGGCCCGAAGACGACGACATGGATCGGGGCGCCGCCAAGATCAAGCTCCTGAAACAGGCCTTCGAGGATGTCGAAGGCGAAATCCCCTGGAACACCCGCAAGCGCTACGACGAGTTCGACTACGGCTATGCACTGACCGTTCACAAGGCGCAGGGTTCGCAATGGAACGACGTCGTGCTCTTCGACGAGAGCTGGGCGTTTCGCGATACGCGGGAACGCTGGCTTTATACGGCCATCACACGCGCGGCGGAGACGCTGACGATCGTGCGCTGATAGGATTGGCGGGAGGCGACGGTGGCGGCCGTCGAGAGCGTGGGCCAGGCTTGCCCGCGGTGCAGTCAGGCGTTCAAGGTTATGCCTGCACGATGCCGAGCAGAACGGCCTTGGCGATCGCCTGGAAGCGGTTGTTGGCGCGGAATTTCAGGATGATTGCGGCTTCGAGATCCCTCGTCTCATCATGCTTCAGATCGAGCGCCCGGGCGATTCGCTGGGTGGAATAGCCCTCCGCCATCAGTTCCAGGCAACGCCGCTCCTGCGGGGTCAGGCTTGCGCTGTCCTGGTTGTCGTTGAGCGGCGGCTCTTCGACACTGTTGTCGTAATCCAGAAGGTCGCCCACCTGCTGGAGCTGGCGGTGCAGCGTCGACATCTCTGCAGTCAGCTCGCGCTTGCGCACCTGCAGCGCCTCGCGGAACATCGCTTCGGCCCTTTCCTGCGAATCGGCCTTGCGAAGCTCGTCCATCAATTCCTGGATGACGGCGATCGGCATGCCGGTCTCGCGGCAGACGGTGATCACAGCCATGCGCATCACGTCGTCCTGGCCGTAGACCCGCATCAGCCCGATTCGATTGGCAGAAATCAACCCCTTTTCTTCGTAGAAATGCAGTGTCCTGTGCGTAACGCCGAATGCGTTGGCCATATCGGCGATTGGCACCGGACCGTCCGGTAGATCCGGCGGCAGCGCGGCCGAAGGCAGAAACCGGTATTTCGACCGGACCTCCGAAGCGATACCGGCGGCAGCAAACAGGCGTTTGGAACCGTCTGGCATGAACCCTCCTAGGGCATCGTGTTGCACCTCATGCGGATTTGCCAGTTGCTTCCCAGGCGCGGCGAGTGGGGTTTTCCTCTGGGCGTTCTTGTCATTGGGAAAGAAGCAGTACGCGGCCTACGTTTACGCGATACAATGTCCACGTTATGCGTGAACGATCTCTTTTATAAGTGCTAAAAATAATCTCTTTTAAATGGGATAGCAACGTAAGGGCATATTTTGCCGGCACGCCTTCTGTGCTGCAGCAAAACATGTGCTGCGCTGCCGCATGATCCGGCCATCTTCGGAAGGTAGCGGGAATTACTGTTTGCGCTACGCTTGCCGTCGATGTTCGATTGAAATGCTTGGGTTTCATCAACGTCCGGCATCGCATCCATCTGCGAATCTCGTTGGCCATTGCAGAGCACTTGGCTTAAAGCAGGGCATCCCGTTTCCGTGACCGATGGATGCCAGCCATGCCCGCCAAGCTCTCCGTGAACCTCAACGCCGTCGCCATGCTGCGCAACCGGCGCGACCTGCCCTGGCCGAGCGTCGAAGCGCTGGGGCGAATCGCCCTTGCGTCAGGAGCGAGCGGCCTGACGGTGCATCCGCGCCCCGACCAGCGCCACATTCGCTTTTCCGACCTGCCCGTGATCCGCAATCTGATCGATGACGAATTCCCGAACGCCGAGTTCAACATCGAAGGTTATCCCACGGAGGAATTTTTTGACCTCTGCGCCGGAGCCGCGCCCGAGCAGGTGACGCTGGTGCCTGACGATCCCGCGCAGGCGACCTCGGATCACGGCTGGGATTTCCGCAAGCACCGGGCATTTCTGACCGATGCCGTCGCACGGCTGAAGACGATGGGATGCCGGGTGTCGCTGTTTGCCGACGGAGACGGGGATGCTGAAGCCGTCGAGATCGCCAAGGCCGTCGCCGCCGACCGGATCGAACTTTATACCGGTCCCTATGGCGGCTGTTACGATGCGCCGGAACGGGCGGCCCCGATTCTCGAAGCGCTCGGACGGACGGCGGATGCGGCGCTGGCGATCGGCCTTGCCGTTAATGCCGGCCACGACCTGACGGTCGCAAACCTGCCCGATCTGGTGAAGCGCATTCCGGCGCTTGCCGAGGTGTCGATCGGCCATGGGCTGACCGCCGATGCGCTGGAATATGGCATGGCCGAGACGGTCAGGCGGTTCTGCAGGGCGTGTGGGCAGAAGGTTTGATCGCGAACTCACTCAATTTGCCGCGAGGGAAGAGTGCCCTGCGCCCAAGGACTTGGGCGCGCTGGATTCCTGTGCTTGTCACAGGAATCCAGCCACGGCACGTCCCGCCGTGAATGACTCCTCTGCAATGAGGAGCTTCTTCCACTCAAGGATCAAGCATGCCGTGCCCCCGTCCTCAGGTGAAATCCGAGGAAGGGGGCAAGCCTCGGTCTCAAGCCGTCAAAGCAGCCTTATGCGCCACGAAGAAATCCTTCAGCGATTGCGGCCGTTTGCCCGTCAGCTTGGTGAAATCCTCGGTGACGATGTCGAACTTACCGGCGCGGATGTTGGCGTCGGCCGACACCAGCATGTCGGCGACGAAGCCGGGGAGGCCGGCACCGCGCATGCCCTGACCGAGCTGTTCGTCATTGACGTCGACCACTTCGAGTGGCTTGCCGGCGGCTTCGGCGGCGATGCCGGCGATCTGGCGGTTGTCGAGAGACACCGCACCGGTCAGCGTGTAGGTGGCGCTGTCCGATGTGCCGGAGGCAAGGACGGCGGCGATCGCCAGGGCGCAGTCGTCACGCGAGATCGTCGAGACCTTGCCGTCGCCCGTGGCGCTGTACCATTTGCCGCCCTGCAGGTTGTGCGGCATGCTGTGCAGGTAATTGTCGTGATACCAGGCGTCGCGGATGATCGTGTAGGCGAGGCCGCTCGCCTTGATGGCGTTTTCGCTGCCGAGATGATCAGGCGCGAAGGTGACGAGCGAATCGTCCGGCGCCGGCATCGAGGTATAGGCGATGTGCTTGACGCCAGCCTTGGCGGCAGCGGCAACGGCCGCCTTGTGCTGGGCGAGGCGTTTGCCGGGGGTATCCAGCGCATCGGTGCTGATGATCAGCAGGCGGTCGACGCCGGCGAACGCCTTCTCGAGGCCTGCCGCGTCATCGAAATCGGCCTTGCGGGTGATAACGCCCCTGTTTGCGAGTTCGGCGAGCTTTTCCGGGTTGCGCGTCGCCGCGATGATCTGGCCGGGGGCGACCTTATAGGTCTCGATGAGGTGATGGATGATGCGCTGGCCGAGCTGTCCGGCGGCGCCGGTGACCAGGATGGTTTCGCTCATAAGTCGGTTCCTTCTATGCTCGATAGGTAGTCTCAAAAAGAGAGCAGCACTAGAATAGGAATTGACTGGCGGTGTAAAGGAGGCAGTTTTTCGGCTCTACGTTACCAAAAGGGAACCAGCTCATGAGCGGCGCGGTCGTCAGTCTGAAAAACAGGATGCCGGGGGCGCGGCGCAAGATCGATCTTGCCAGCCTTGATTTTTCCAACTGCCCGGTCAGGGACATGATGCAGCAGATCGGCGGAAAATGGTCGACGCTGCTGCTCGAAGTGCTGGCGGCGGAGCCCCGTCGGTTCGGTGAGTTGCGGCGGATGCTGCCCGATATTTCGCAGCGCATGCTGACACAGACGCTGCGTGATCTGCAAAGGGACGGTTATATCGCTCGTGAGGTCTTCCCGACCAAACCGCCGAGCGTCGAATATTCGATGACCGAACTGGGCCGCTCGCTCTACCAGCCGCTGTCGCAGCTGTTGAACTGGGCGGAAGCCAACCATGATGCGGTGCGAGCCGCCCGCTCACATTTCGATTCCGCCGATGGTTAAGGGTGAGGGCCTCTTTTACGTCGATCGCGTAAACAGAGCGCGGAACAATTCCTCCGACCGCTGCAACCCTTCGTCGCTCAGAACAACTGATTTGGCCTTGCCCGCGGGATTGGCAATCAGACCCTTCTTGTACAAACGATCCATCGCGTCCCAGTCGAACCCTTTCCAGGCCCGATCGCCGTCATGCAGCGTCAGCCAGAGCAAAGCGAGAACGGCATCGTCGATCTTTTCTTCATCCATTTGCATGCCGGAAGCATCCCTGTAAGAACGAGAAAACCCTGTCGTCCTCGTACTTTAACTCACGTATCATCCTGAGATCGACTCCGATTTTCGGGATTATGCGTCAGGTCAGCTTACCTGTCGCGCCGTTCCGTGAGGAACAGCAGGAAAGCAAGCGCCGGGAAGGCGAAGCCGATCCAGGCGGTCATCGTCCAGCCGCCGGTCGCATAGGCCCAGCCGCCGAGCGCCGAGCCGAGCGCGCCGCCGGCGAAGAAGGTGGCCATGAACAGGCCGTTCAGCCGGCTGCGATGTTCCGGGTTCAAGCCATAGATGGCACGCTGGCCGCAGACGAGATTGGTCGTCACCCCGAAATCGAGCATGATCGCCGCCACAGTCAGTAGGATCAGGGCGGTCAGCGAGCCGTCCGCGGCGAAATGGCTGATCAGGAAGGAAGCCATGCCGAGCAGCATGGCAAGCGTCGAGGCAATTTTCGTCATGCCGCGATCGGCAAGCCGGCCGGCAATCGGCGAGGCAACGGCGCCGGCAGCGCCGGCAAGCGCAAAGAGGGCGATGCCGTTTTGCGTCAGGCCGAAGGCCGGGCTTGCGAGCAGCAGCGGTGTCGTCGTCCAGAACAGGCTGAAGGCGCCGAACATGCCGGCCTGATAAAGCGCCCGGCGCTGCAGCACGCGTGAGGTCAGCGCCAAGTGGCCCATGGAAGCCAGCAACTCGCCGTAGCGCAGCTTCGTCTTCGGCACGCGCACCGGCAGGTTGGCGCGCAGGATGACTGCGAGCACGATCATCAGCGCTGCGGTGACATAATAGACCACATGCCAGGACGAGGCCTCGGCGACGAAGCTTGCGAAGGGGCGGGCCAGCATGATGCCGCAGAGCAGGCCACTCATGACGTTGCCGACGACCTGTCCGCGTGTCGCGTCGGGCGCCATGTTGGCGGCAAAGGGAACCAGGACCTGAACGGCGACCGATGAAAGGCCGATGCAGAGCGAGGCGACGAGGAAGGCTGTGGGTGTCGAAGCCAGGGCCGCACCGATCAGCGCAACAGCGGAGACGGCAACCAGCAGCAGCACAAGCCGGCGGTTCTCCGTGAGGTCACCGAGTGGCACGATCAGCAGCAGGCCGAGGCCGTAGCCGATCTGCGTCAGCGTGACGATCAGGCCGGTTGCGGCAGGCGTGAAACCGAGACTCGGCGCTGATCGGACCGGCAAGCGGCTGGCCGTAGTAGAGATTGGCGGCCACCAGACCGCAGGCGGCGGCAAAAAGAAAGGTGAGCCAGGGGATAGCGCCCGTGGAATGGCCTTATCCGGCGCGGTGGCTGAAATGCTCATCAGAAACTCCGGTATGATTGAATGGATTAATCGCAAATCGGTCTGCCGGCGGCCACCCGTTTCCGGGCGCGCAGGGGAATGCAGGCATTCCCCTGGGCGGAAGTCAGGTCACCAGCTTCATCGCGGCTTCGGCAGCCGCGGCCATTTCTTCGCCACTGCGTTCCGTCTTGCCGATGACGCGCATGCCCTTGGTGAGGCAGAGAAGCGCAAGTGCCACAGCCGATACATCGATATCCGCCGAAATCGAGCCGTCGGACTGGCCGAGGCGAATGAGGTCGGCGAGAAGCGTTTCGTCGGTGATGAAGGCGGTGGCGACGCGCTCAGCCGCCTCTTCGTCGAAGAGGGCGAGATCGCCGGCGCTGCCGACGACGAGGCAGCCCTGCCTGCCGATTTCACCGTGGGAAGAGCCGGCAAAGAAGGTGATGAGCGCATGGAGCTTGTCGCGGCCGGTCTCTGCACGTGCCAGCTTGGCATCGAGCAGGCCGCGACGCACGGCACGGTAGCGGTCGAAGGCGGCGAGGAAGATGCCGCGCTTATCGCCGAAGGCCTTGTAGACACTGCCGGCGGCAAGCCCCATGGCTTCGGTCAGTTCGCTGATCGAGGCGGCATGGTAGCCGCGCTCGGAAAAGACACGCAGCGCCGCGTCGAGTGCCGCCTCGGCGTCGAATTCCCGCGGACGGCCGCGACTGCGGGTTTTCAGTTGGAGTGTCGTTGCATTCATGTACGCCTAATTAGGAAATGAACGTTTCCAAATCAAGCGAAATTTTGCGACGCAGTGATTCAGAGGGTGAGAACCCAGTTTTGGCCATTCGCTTCGGGGCCGAACATGCGATGTCTTCTTCGGAGACAAGGCGGAAGCCTGATTTGACGTAGATGGCGCGGGCGGTCTCCAGCATGTCATTGGTCCAGAGCTGAAGTTCGCGGTAGCCTTTCTGCCTGCAAAAGCGGATGCATTCGTCGACCAGCAGCTTGCCGAGCCCGAGGCCGCGGGCCGACTTGTCGACATAGAGCAGCCGCAGCTTGGCGATGCCATCGCCGCCATTGGTGACGAGGACCGAGCCGACATTGACGCCGCCGCGTTCGGCAATCCAGCAATATTCGTTGGCGGGATCGAAATTGGCGAGGAATTTGCCGGCGACCTCGGCGACCAGCGCCTCGAAGCGTAGGTCCCAGCCATATTCCTCGGCGTAGAAGCGGCTCTGGCTCTGAACGATCCAACCGATATCGCCGGCGCGGTGGGCGCGGATGACAGCGGGGGCGGGCTTGGCTGCCGGGTCGAGCAGGGCGCGGATCGTGTCCATGGCCGAGACGATGGCTTGCGGTTCGCCGATCGCCAGATTGTCGAATCGGGCGGCGATCTGGGCATTGGCGCGCCGGCCGAGTTCCTCGAACTGCGCGCGTCCCCGATCGGTGACATCGATGATCTGGCTGCGCAGGTCGGCCGGATCTGGACTGGTCTCGATTAGCCCTTCGGCGCGAAAGCGCTTGAGAATGCGGCTGAGATAGGCAGGGTCGAGATGCAGGTCGCGGACAAGGGCTGCGGCGCTGATGCCGTCATGCGATCCGATCTCGAAGAGAATGCGGGCATCCGTCAGCGTGAAGGGGGAGTCGAGATAGGCCTTGTTCAAGAGGCCGAGGAAGTTCGTGTAGAAGCGGTTGAAATCGCGGGCGGTTTCGATGAGAGCGGTATCGGACATGGCAAAGGCCTCCCAATGGAGACCTCGGACTTGCCGACAAGGCCGGCCACTCACCATTCGTCATGCTCGGGCTTGTTCCAAGCATCTGCTTCCGGTCGATGGGTAGCAGATCCTCTGCACAAGGTCGAGGATGACGGCGCGTAAGTAAGCTAGGCTCGTCGATGAGACCGAGGCCTTCAAACGAAGACATTCGTTATATATTTAGTGGACTGAGTCAACTAAACTGTAGCGTACTCACGCAGCTTCTTCCGTTTCCGCTTCGTCGTCGCCGAGAGCGAAATCCACCGCCGCATGGGCATGGATCGACGTGGTGTCGAAGCCCGGGAGCGGCAGGCGGGTGGGATCAAGGATCAGGCAGATCTCGGTGCAGCCGAGGATGATGCTGTCGGCGCCGTGCTCTGCGGCGCGGTCGATGATATCGATCAGTTTTTCGCGCGAACTGTCGTGCACCCTGCCGGCGCAAAGCTCGTTGAAAATGATGTCGTGCACAGTGGTGCGGTCGGCGGCGTCGGGCACCATGATATCGAGACCGAGGCTCTTCATCCGGTCGGTATAGAATCCGTGCTCCATCGTGTAGCGGGTGGCAAGCAGCAGCGGACGCTTACGGCCGGCCGCATGCAGCGATTTCGCCGTCTCGTCGATGATGTGGATCAGCGGCGCGGAGATCTTGCCGGCGACCTCATCGGCAATCAGGTGCATGGTGTTGGTGCAGATGAGGATACAGCCGGCGCCCGCGGCCTCAAGACGCGCTGCCACCTCGCCGAGGCGGCGAGCTGCGCCAGCCCAGTCGCCTGCCTTCTGGAGTGCGACGATCTCCTCGAAATTGACCGAATGCAGAATGAGCTCGGCCGAGGCAAGGCCGCCTTTGCGGGCGCGCACCATCTCGTTGACGAGCCGATAATAGACCGCCGAACTTTCGAAACTCATGCCGCCGATCAGGCCGATCGTTTTCATCTCTTCATGCTCCCATGCTGCGAGTTTTGAAAATGATGCCGCAATGCTCGCGCGGTGTGTTTGCGTTGTTTGTCTTCCATATCAAATATCTGCTATGGTTTTGCGCAGTTTTTAAAAACCGTGCAAAAATCGGGCGGAGGATTTCCTTAAGGCACATGCTTGATGATCGTGACAGACGCATTCTCGACACGCTGCAGAAAGATGCAGGCATATCCGTGACCGATCTGGCCGAATACGTGGCGCTATCGGTCTCGGCCTGCTCGCGCCGCATTCAGCGGCTGGAGGAAAGCGGCCATATCCTTCGGCGCATCATCGTGCTCGACCGGGAAAGGATGGGCGTGCCGACGACGGTCTTCGCGCTCGTCAAGACGGCACACCATTCCGACGAATGGACGGAAACCTTCCGCAGGATCATCAGCGACATCCCCGAGATCGTCGAAGCGCACCGGCTGACCGGCAACCACGATTACATCCTGAAGATCGTGCTGCCGCGCGTCGAGCATTACGATGTCATTTATAAGCAGATCGTGCGCAAGCTGGAACTCTTCGACGTCTCGGCGTCGATCTCGATGGAGGAGTTGAAACAGGGAATGGCGATACCCGTGGGCTATGCCCGATAAAACGGCATTTTGAGAGGCTGCGATAATATGAGCAACAGCGATATTCATAGCTATTTTCTGCCAGGCGAAAAACTTCTTTGGTCGGGGCGTCCAGCACAGGGATTTCGTCTGACAATGTGGGATTTCGCCCTCGTTCCCTTCTCTCTTTTTGGGGCGGCTTCGCTCTCTTTTGGGAGACCAGCGTATTGACCACGCCGGGAACGCCGGTTTTCATGCGCCTATGGGGTATCCCGTTCGTTCTGATAGGCCTTTACCTGATCGCGGCACGCTTTGTCGTCGATGCGGCCGTGCGGGCGCGTACCGAATACGCCCTGACCGACCGGCGCGTCATCATTCGCAGAAGCGGTCTCCTTCCGAATTTCTCTGCCACCCAACTCGACCTGCTGCCGTCGATCAATCTCGAAGAGGGCAGTTTCGGTAGGGGGACGATCACATTCGGCACGTCTTCTTTTCAGCGATACAAAACGGCAGGCGTCTGGACGCCCAGCCTGTCAAGAGACCCTCAGCTTCTGGGAATCGACAGCGTGCGGCAAGTTTTTAATCTTCTGGAAAAAGCACGGCTCGATTGCATGAAAAGCCGATAGTTCTCCGCGCCATCGATGGCGATTAATCTGCCTCGATACGGAACGTTTTTCGACATATTGCGTTCACCTTTGGTTCAGGAGGAGGGGAAGCTATGCCTCCTCTTGGAGGAGTAGAGGAGAACAGTCATGAGAAAGCTAACCATTTCAGCGTTATGCTTGATCATAGGTATGCCCGGCGTACCGGCGCAGGCGTTTCCGGCTATCACCGCACCCAGGATCGAACCTCAGCAGCCGACAGAGTATGTGCAATGGCATGGCGGCCATGGCCACGGGGGTGGCGGCCATCACGGTGGTTACCATCACAGTCATGGATCGGGTTGGGGCTGGGCCTTGGGCGGTCTGGCCGTCGGTACGATCATAGGCGGCGCATTGTCCCAGCCCTATTACGGCTCGTATTATGGCTCACCCTACGGCGGCTATTACGGTCCGCCTTACCGCTATTATGGTTCGCCCTATCGCTACTATGGCTCGCCTTACCGCTATTATGGCCGGCCGTACCGCGCCTATGCATCTTCTGCCTATTATGGAGGAGGCGGAAGCCACGAGGCTTGGTGCTATTCGCGCTATCGTTCGTACAGGGCGTTCGACAATACGTTCCAGCCCTATCACGGACCCCGTCGCCAGTGCGTCGGTCCCTATTGATCGGCGCGTTACGCATCTGCGCCGTGAACTGCTTCGAGGCGACCCCCGTATTGCGACCCGGCGACACGGCATGCCTGTGTTGAACCGCGGCTGACGCTCGGGCTGGGTGGTTACGACTCGGCCCGAGTTCGGCTCCCATGAGCTTTCCCACAGGAAAAGCCGATAATCATCGAACCCTCTCCACTGCCGGCGGCGCAGGGCAGGCATGCCGAAACGGCAGTTGCAACATTCGCGGCAAAAGCCACATTGGTTTCGAGCGAAATGGCGCAAAAGGGGCAGGTCATGAGCGATCATCATGTCGTCGTTGTCGGCGGCGGTTTCGGCGGGCTGCAACTCGTCAACGGGTTGAAGGGGGCGGGTGTGAAGGTCACGCTCGTTGACCGGCGCAATCATCATCTTTTCCAGCCGCTGCTCTATCAGGTGGCGACCACCATCCTTTCCACCTCGGAGATCGCCTGGCCGATCCGCCGCCTCTATGCCGACCGGCCCGATGTGACTGTGCTCCTCGGCGAGGTCACCGGCGTCGACAGCGGCGCCAGGACGGTGTCGCTGCGCAACGGCATAACTCTGGGTTACGATACGCTGGTGCTGGCGACCGGGGCGACGCATGCCTATTTCGGTCGTGACGAATGGGAACCGGTGGCGCCCGGCCTGAAGACGCTGGAGGATGCGACGACGATCCGCCGGCGCGTGCTGCTTGCCTTTGAGAAGGCGGAGATGGAGCGCGATCCCGCCGCGCGCGACGCGCTTCTTACCTTCACCATCGTCGGTGCCGGGCCGACCGGCGTCGAGCTTGCCGGCATTATCGCCGAGCTCGCGCATTTCACGCTGCCGAAGGAATTCCGCAACATCGATACGCGCAAGACCCGCGTCGTGCTGGTCGAGGCGGGCCCGCGGGTGCTGCCGACCTTCGCCGAGGAGCTTTCGGCTTATGCTCAGACGGCGCTGGAAAAACTCGGCGTCGAGATTCATCTCGGTAGGCCGGTGACCGACTGCAACGCCGACGGCGTGAAGATCGGCGAGACCTTCGTCGCCAGCCGGACGATCGTCTGGGCGGCTGGCGTCACCGCCTCGCCGGCGGCCCGCTGGCTCGGTGTGCCGGCCGACCGGGCGGGGCGCGTCGTCGTCGAGAAGGATCTGAGCGCGCCTGGCCTGCCCGATGTCTTCGTCATCGGCGACACCGCTTCCGTCATGCGCGGGGACGGCAAACCGGTGCCGGGCATCGCGCCGGCGGCCAAGCAGCAGGGCGGCTATGTCGCCAAGGTCATCCGCGCCCGCCTGTCGGGAAAATCGGCGCCAGCGCCTTTTCGCTACCGGCATCAGGGCAGCCTTGCGACGATCGGCCAGAGTGCGGCGATTATCGATTTCGGCCGTATCAAGCTGAAGGGATGGATCGCCTGGTGGATCTGGGGCCTTGCCCACATCTACTTCCTGATCGGCACCCGCTCGCGCTTCTCCGTCGCCTGGAGTTGGCTGTGGATCTATCTCAGCGGCCAGCACAGCGCCCGGCTGATCACCCAGCGGGAGACGATGCGGGAGGAGGGGTAGCCTCTAGCTTCGAGTCGAGCCGGTGGACAGCAAGGGGGTGCCACACGGTAAACCCTCTCCTCCGTCATTCCTGTGCTCGTCACAGGAAAGGGTGGGTGGCGAAGGCCCGCACCGGATTTCTACCGAACGGTGGCTGAGGCAATACTCCCACGCTTGACTCATCTCCCCACACCGCCTTAGCATCCCGCCCGCGTCCCCCAACCACCACCTGGGGTGTCGCATCCAGCCGTATCAACGGATAGAGGTTCCAATGCGCCGAGTCACTTCTCACGAAAATCACGTCCGAATTTCTGAGAAGTTGGTGGTTCATGCGCACTTTGAATCTGGGCATCCTCGCCCATGTGGATGCAGGCAAGACTAGTCTTACCGAAAGACTGCTTTTTGACGCCGGCGTCATCGACAAGCTTGGCAGCGTCGATACCGGTAATACACAGACTGATACCCTCGAACTCGAGCGACAGCGCGGCATCACGATCAGGGCCGCGGTGGTGTCGTTTGCGATCGGCGACAGGGTCGTCAATCTGATCGACACGCCCGGCCACCCCGATTTCATCGCCGAGGTCGAGCGGGTGCTTGGATTGCTGGATGCGGCGGTCGTCGTCGTTTCGGCGGTCGAAGGCGTACAGGCGCAGACGCGTGTGCTGGTGCGGGCGCTGCGGCGGCTCGGCGTTCCCTTCGTCTTCTTCATCAACAAGGTCGATCGTCTCGGCGCGCGGTACGGGGATGTGACGGAGGCCCTTGCCGCGCAACTGGCGGTGCGTCCCATCGCCATGTCCTCCGTCATCGATGCCGGCAGCAAGCTTGCCCGGGTGGAGGCTCTGGCGCCGGGAGACGAGCCGCTTTTTCAGCGCTCTGCGAGGCGCTCGGTGAGAACGACCAGGCGCTGCTCGACGACTATGTGCTCGTCCCAGAACGACTGACCACGGAAAGGCTCGGGCGCAGTCTGGCCGATCAGGTGGCAATGGGCTTGGTGCATCCCGTTTTCGCAGGAGCGGCCATGACCGGCGCCGGCGTGCCGGCGCTAAGCTCGGCCATCGCGACGCTGTTGCCCGAGCGGCGGCTTGATCCGGACGGGCCGGTCGCTGGCAAGATCTTCAAGATCGAGCGCGGCTGGGGCGGCGAAAAGCTCGCCTATCTCTACCTGACTTCGGGGACCCTGCGGCTGCGGCAATATCTGGATCTGCCGGGGGAGAGGAACGGGTGACTGCAATCCATGTGTTCGAGGCCGGCCGCAGCCATGGCGCCGCGAGCTTCTGCGCCGGCCAGATCGCCCGCGTCAGCGGCCTTGCCGGTGCCCAGATCGGTGATGCGGTGGGCCGCAATCCGGCCTCGGGCGGGCGGGCTTACTTTGCCCCGCCGACGCTCGAAACGCGCGTGCTTGCCCGGCGGCCCTCGGACAGCGCGGCGATTTGGCTGGCGCTGAACCAGATGGCCGAGCAGGATCCGCTGATCAATTTGCGCAGGGCCGAGGAGACGAATGAAGTCTTCGTGTCGCTTTATGGCGAGGTGCAGAAGGAAGTGATCCAATCGACGCTGCTGACGGATTTCGGCCTCGAGGCGGGTTTCGAGGAAAGCACGGTCATCCTGGTCGAAAGACCCGTCGGCAGCGGGGCCGGCCTGCAGATACTCTTCAAGGAGCCAAATCCGTTTCTCGCCACCATCGGCCTGCGCGTCGAGCCGCGTCCTGCCGGCGCAGGCAACAGCTTCGCGCTCGAGGTGGAGGTCGGCCAGATGCCCGTCGCCTTTTACCGGGCGGTCGAGGAAACCGTGTTCGAGACGCTGAAGCAGGGCATTTTCGGCTGGCAGGTCATCGATTGCCATGTGGCGATGACGGCGGCCCGGCACAGTTCGCCCGCAAGCACTGCCGCCGATTTCCGGCAATTGACGCCCTGGGTGCTGGCAACGGCGCTCTCGGCTGCGCAAACGGCCGTCTGCGAGCCTTTCGACCGCTTTCACCTGGAAGCGCCTGTCGAGAGCTTGAGCAGCGTGCTGACTCTGCTGGCGAAGTCCGCTGCGGCGACGTCGCATTCCGTGATCGCCGATGGCGTGGCGCGGCTCGAAGGCATTCTCGCGTCTCAGATGGTTCAAAGCGTCCAGCAGCAATTGCCGGGCCTGACGAGCGGGGCAGGGACGATGGAAACCGCTTTCGATCACTACGCCCCGATGGCCGGGCCACCGCGCCTGCGCCGGCGTTCGGGGCCCGATCCGTTCAACCCGGTCGAATATCTGCTGCAGCTGCAGTCCGCGAGAGCCTCCTGCTGAGATGCGCAGGCCGAAGGCCGGAGCCTGGAAGCACGGGGCGGTCACTCCGATATGGCGGCTAGGAGGATGCCGGCCCATCAATAAAAAGGCGGCCCCCGAAGGAGCCGCCTTTCATTCCTCAAGCCGACAGCGAGGCAATATCGATGACGAAGCGGTAGCGGACGTCGCTCTTGACGACCCGCTCATAGGCTTCGTTGATATTCTGGATGTCGATCTTCTCGATCTCGGAGACGATGTTGTGCTTGCCGCAGAAGTCGAGCATTTCCTGGGTTTCTTTGATCGAGCCGATCATCGAGCCCGCCAGGCTCTTGCGCCCGCCGATGACCGAGAAGGCGTGCACCGGTACCGGGTGTTCGGGAACGCCGACCAGAACCATCGTGCCGTCAGACTTCAGCAGGTTGAGATAGGCGTTCCAGTCGATTGTGGTGCCGACCGTGTTGATGATCAGGTCGAAGGTGCCGGCGAGCTTGGTGAAAGTCTCTGCGTCGCTCGTTGCATAATAGTCCTTGGCGCCGAGCTTGAGGCCGTCTTCCTTCTTCGACAGAGATTGGGAGAGCACGGTGATGTCGGCGCCCATGGCAGCACCGATCTTCACACCCATATGGCCGAGACCGCCCATGCCGACGATCGCGATCTTCTTGCCGGGACCGGCTTTCCAATGCGCGAGCGGCGAATAAAGCGTGATACCGGCGCAAAGCAGCGGGGCGCCGGTATCGAGCGGAATATTGTCGGGGAAGCGCAGCACATAACCTTCCTTGACGACGATCGTGTCGGAGTAGCCGCCGAAGGTCGGGGTCGCGCCGTCGGCTTCATAGCCGTTATAGGTCGGGACGAGGCCCGGCATGTAGTGCTCGTAATCCAGGTCACGCGTGGCGCAGCCCACGCAGGAATCGACGAAGCAGCCGACGCCGACGCGGTCGCCGACCTTGAATTTCGTGACCTTGGAGCCGACGGCGGAAACGACGCCGGCGACCTCGTGGCCCGGTACCATCGGGAAGATGGAATTGCCCCACTCGTTGCGGGCCTGGTGAATGTCGGAGTGGCAGACGCCGCAATATTGAACTGCGATAACGACGTCGCCATCATTGGGTTCGCGGCGCTCGAAGGTGAAGGGGGTCAGCGGTTGCGACGCGTCGGTTGCGGCATAGCCTTTTGCGATAGCCATCTGAAGCTTCCTTTTGGGGTTGGGAGGGGTTGAGCGGGATGGCAGACTATTGCCCGGATGTTAGCGAGGGCGTTAGAGCGATCCTCTCAGCTTCTTGCACGATCCTGCAAAAGTCGGGCACCCGCCTGTTTGCGAAATGGCAAAGACACTCTAGATAAGGGCGGTATCGCCCGCGCCAGACAGCTGACAGTCAGACAGCTGACAGAGAGAGTTGCAGCATGACTTTGCCCTTCAGCCCCTATCAGGAGATCGTCGATATCGCGATGCGCTTTGCGCCTCACGACGGTGAGTTCTCCACTTCAATCGGCAATCTTCATGTCAGCCGCCGGTCCAAGCCCAGCGATCCCTTGCACAGCAGCTACCGGCCCTGTTTTGCCTTCGTGCTACAGGGAGCCAAGAGCCTTCAGCTCGGCACGGAACAGATCAGCTACGGGACGGGGGATTATCTGCTGACCTCGCTCGACCTGCCCGTCGCCTGGCGGGTCACGGAGGCAAGCCCCGAGGTTCCGCATCTCTGCCTGGGGCTGGCAATCGATTCCGAAAAGCTTTTGGAGCTGCTCAGCCGCATCGATATTCCGCGTCCGGCCGCCCATACCGACGGGCAGCGCGGCATGGTGGTGAACGTGGCGCCGCCGGAACTGATGGATGCCGCCGTCCGCCTGCTGCGCTTGCTCGATCGTCCAGGCGACATTCCCGCCATGGCGCCACTGATCGAGCAGGAAATCCTCTACCGGGTGCTGACCGGGCCGCATGGCGCCCGGCTGATCAACATCGCCACGTCAGACAGCCACAGCAACAGGATCGCGCGCGCCGTCGCCTGGCTGAAGGAGAATTTCGCGCGGCCGCTGCGCATCGAAGACCTTGCCGACCGCGTCAACATGAGCGTCTCGTCCTTCCATCATCACTTCAAATCGGTCACGGCGATGACGCCGGTGCAGTATCAAAAGCAGCTTCGCCTGCATGAAGCACGCCGGCTGATGTTCGTCGAGCGGCTCGACGCCGGCACCGCCGGCCACCGCGTCGGCTATCAGAGCCCGTCGCAGTTCAGCCGCGAATACAGCCGCCTTTATGGAGCCTCGCCCGCCCGCGATGTCGATGGCGGGCGCGAGATCATGGCGGCGGAATAGTATTCAAGGACCTTCGGCGGCCGCCATCCGGTCATTAAAGGATGTTTGACGTTTCCGGGCTAGGCTGGCGCGATCAATCAAGCAGGCACCGCCGTCCGCATGACGCAAGCACCGTCTCTTTCCATCGTCGCGCCTTGTCACAACGAGGAGGAGGGGCTGCGCGAGTTCTGCCGCCGCGCTGCCGCCGCGGCGCAGAGCGTTGCCGGCGACAGCTTTGAGCTCATCCTCGTCGATGACGGCTCGTCCGACGGCACCTGGGAGATCATCTCGGATCTGGCGGCGAAGCTGCCGCAGGTGCTCGGCGTTCGTCTCCTGCGCAATCACGGCCACCAACTGGCCTCGACGGCCGGCCTTTCCGCGTCGCGGGGCGAGCGCGTACTTTTGATCGACGCCGACCTGCAGGACCCGCCCGAGCTGCTTTTGATGATGATGCCGATCATGGAGCGCGGCGCCGATGTCGTTTACGGCCAGCGCACGCGCCGCGAGGGCGAAAGCTGGTTCAAACTCGCCACCGCTTCGCTGTTCTATCGCACGCTCTCCAGGCTCGCTTCCGTGACCATCCCGCGCGATACCGGAGATTTCCGGCTGATGCGCCGGCGCGTCGTCGATATACTGCTGGCGATGCCGGAGCGCGACCGTTTCATCCGCGGCATGGTCAGCTGGATCGGCGGCAGGCAGGTGGCGCTGCCCTATGAGCGCGACGCCCGTTTTGCCGGCACGACGAAGTATCCGCTGCGCAAGATGATCAATTTCGCGCTCGATGCGATCACCAGCTTTTCGACGACGCCGCTGCGCATCGCCACATGGCTCGGCATGATCAGCGCCAGCGTCGCGATGGCGCTGCTCGTCTATACCTTTATTCGCTGGCTGCAGGGCGAGACGGTCACCGGCTGGTCGTCCATCATGGCCGCCGTCAGCGCCTTCAGCGCCATCCAGCTGATCTGCATCGGCATCATCGGTGAATATCTCGGCCGTCTCGTGCAGGAGAGCAAGCGGCGGCCGATGTTCATGATCGAGACGATCCTTCGCGGCAACGAACATGCCGAGCTGCCGACCGCTTTTTCCGAGATGGGCGCCGGCGACAAACGCGCAGCATTGGATGCGGCCTTTGCACCAGGCGAAGCGCGCTCGAAAAAGAACAGCCGGACCGGATGATGGACCGGATTGCTGCACCTGTTCATGCGGCTGCCGGGCCTGAGGATTTGACCGCCCGGCAGGATTCCACGGTCGCGATCATTGCTTTCGTGGTCCTCACCGCGGTCCTGGTGACACTGTTCCGCTTTCCGCCGGTTCTCGACTACGCAAATCACTACGCCCGTATCTGGCTTCTTTCGGGTGGGATCGGCGAACGGCCGTTTCCTGAGATCTATGCGATCGATTGGAACCGCACCTTCACCAATGTCGGGATCGATCTTCTGGCGATCTCGGTAGGACCGCTGGTCGGCGCCGATAGGTTGGCGCGGACTTTGCTTTTCCTGGCGATCGTGCTGCCGCCGCTTGGCGCGATCAGCCTGCACCGGGCGCTTTTCGGCGGCCGGCACTACTGGCAGATCGCCATGCTGTCGCTTGGCTGGTGCGCCACGATGATCGGCGGCTTCATCAACTTCCAGATCGGCCTCGGCATGGCCTTGTTCTTCGCCTGCGCCGACCTGCGGCTGCAGCGCCGAAATCCGGTTCTGCTTTTTGCCTGGCGACTTGCCGCCGCGCTGCTGCTGACTGTGATGCACATCTTCTCACTCGGCTTCTATATGGCGATCGTCTGCGGTCTCGAATTTTCCTGGCGTTTCGACATCGTGCGATCGAAGGCGGGGCTGATGAGGCTCGCCGGCCGTTTGGCGCTGGCGATCGGCGCCTGCGTCCTCCCGCCGCTCGCGCTCTATCTTCGCACGACCGCTTTGCCGAACGCCGGCGGCGATGGCCTTGGCCTTGTCTGGAACGATGGCGTCATCCTGATCGTCATGAACCTGTTTTCCGCCATCACCACCTATGTCCCGGCGGTGGATGTCCTGCTGATTCTGCCGCTGATCCTCATCTGCACGCGCGCCGTTCGCGCAGGCGACATCCGTATGCATGCGGGCCTTGCCGTCGCGGCCTGCGGGTTGCTGCTTCTTTCCTGTGTCGCACCGCTCCACATGCTCAACACCGGATGGATCAGCTGGCGCTTTCCGATCATGACGGCGCTTGTCGCCATGGCGATGGTGTGCCCCTTCGCCAATCTCACGCGCCGGCAGGCGCTGTTGCTGGCGCTTGTCGTCAATCTCGCGGTTTTCGGCCGGACCGGCTGGATCGGTTGGAACTGGTGGCTGGCGCAGAGGGACGTCAATGCCGTCGAGACCGTGTTGAAAAAGGTGCCGGCCGGCGCGGCTGTTCTGCCTCTAGGGCACGAACCCGAGATGGTCGGCGACATCGCCCATTCCAACCGGCATTTTGCCTGGGGACTGGACACCTTCCGGCATTTGCCGACGCTTGCCGTACCCTTCTCGCATGCCTTCGTGCCGACGTTGTTCACCGCCAAAGGCAAGCAGCCGCTCACTGTTCTGCCGCCTTGGTCGGAGATCGCGGTTCCCGAGGGCGATCTCGTGTCGATCGGCGTGCTTTCATGCCCTGACATGATGCAGGAATATAGAGACTATGCGCCTTATCTCTCGGACTGGCGCAGGCGTTTCGATTTCATCCTCGTCGCCAATGCGGATATGCCCGACCGGTATGTCGGCACCGCGATGCCGGCCGGCCTGACGCTGATCGAGGATGCCGGCTTCGCCAAGCTCTACGCAATCGACAAGGCGGCACCGGCAGAGCCTCTCTCTGTTCCCGCCGGTTGCCCCACGGCTCTATGAACCGCTGCGCGCCCGGAGATCGAGCGCAAGCTGTCGTGCTTGCCGGGCCGTCTCTTCATCGCAGATCAGCACGTTGCCCAGACCCGACAGCAGCACAGCAGCAATAGCCTGCGCCTTGTTCAGGCCGCCAGACGCGAAGATGACGTTCGGAATGGCGCGCAGGGCTTCGAGCTCGGGAGCGATCGCGCATCTGTTTATCGCATGTTCGATCGGGCGCCCGGTTTTGTCGACGAACTGGCCGAGCACATCTCCACAGGCGCCGGCTGCGACGAGCTCCTCGATATTGATGCTGCTCGGCAGGCCGTAGCGCATTAGCAGCGAGCGTTCGGTCATGTCGCCGATGCTGAGCACGATGACGTCATTGGCCTCGATCTGCCGAAAGGCCGTCTCGAAGACATCCTGCCTGATAATCGCCGTGCGCGACTCCGGCGTGCCGGCATAGATCGGCGCAGCAAGATAGGAACATTCCGCGTTAAGCTGCCGAGCAAGATCGCTCGCAATGTCGAAAGTATTGATTTCGATGCCGTGGGTCAGCCCGCCCATGACCGAATTGACACAAATATCAGGGCGTCTCAGCGATGGCATATGACGCACCATTTCGCGGAGCGTCGCTCCCCAACCGACGCCGACGCCGCGGATGTTGCCGCCGTTCAGCAATTGCACGAGATAATCGGCTGCCGCCTGGCCGAGCAGAACAGGGATAAGATCCGCATCTTCAGGTGTCGGTACAATGATCGCGCGATTGAGAGAGAATTCCATGGCCAGCTGCTGTTCCAGGGCGACACAGGAGGTCAGCCGGGAATTGAGGGTGATCGTCACCAGGCCCGACCGGCGCGCCTCGGCGATGATCTTGTTGACGCGAAGCCGGTTGGTCGAAAGCGCTTCTGCAATCTCACCCTGGGTGCGTCCCTCCATGTAATAGAGCCAGACCACGCGCACCTGCATCTGCTCGTCGGGGAGCGCCATCGGTTGGAAAGAAGCACCTCTGTTCTGTGACATGCAATAATCTGCGCCTCCAATTCGATGGCCATGGATCTCAAATCCCTGACGCTTGTCAATCGCAAGGGGCAATCGTCATCTGCTTCACTCCCCTCAATCGGTTCGCCGCCCAGTCGTCCTGTTGAACGGATGCAAACCGTCCCTTCTTACATGGCACGAAGTACGATCGCCTTCCTGCAGGCGTCGATCGGTGGAAACGCTCGCCACGATGCGCTTGTCGCTGCCATCGATGCGCAGGTGGACATTGTTCTCGTCACCGACGGTTTCGATCAATTCGACATTGGCGTCGAACCGGAGGTCATGTGCTGCCCCATCACCGAGGTTGATCGCACTCGGCCTGATACCTAAAAGATCCGTGTCTCTGGGAAGTGCCAGGTTACAGGGTCCCAGCTCGTCGAGATCGACAAGGTTCATCGGCGGAGAACCGATGAAGCCGGCAACGAAGACGGTCTCGGGACGGCGATAGACCTCGATCGGTGTCCCGATCTGCTCGATCCGGCCGCCATTCATGACGACCAGCCTGTCGGCGAGCGTCATGGCCTCGAGCTGGTCGTGCGTCACATAGAGGCTCGTGGTCTTGAGCTGCCGCTGCAGCCTGCGGATTTCGACGCGCATTTGTACGCGCAGCTTCGCATCGAGATTGGACAAAGGTTCGTCGAACAGAAAGGCGGCGGGATCGCGGACGATGGCGCGGCCCATGGCAACGCGCTGGCGCTGCCCGCCCGACAGCTGGCGGGGGCGCCGCTCGAGGAAGTCGCCGATTTCCAGGATGCCGGCGGCGCTGGCGATCCGCCGGTCGATCTCGTCACGCGGCACGCGGCGGTTCTTGAGCCCGTATTCGAGATTCTGACGGACAGTCATGTGCGGATAGAGCGCGTAGTTCTGGAATACCATGGCGATGTTGCGGTCGGCC
Organism: Rhizobium sp. C104; assembly: GCF_022354505.1. NCBI lineage: Bacteria > Pseudomonadati > Pseudomonadota > Alphaproteobacteria > Hyphomicrobiales > Rhizobiaceae > Rhizobium > Rhizobium sp. C104. The sequence continues at coordinate 736,826 of NZ_CP092348.1, forward strand.
GGATCGACATGGCCGACATCGCTGCCTGCGATCCTGAGATGGCCGGAGCTGATGGCCTCAAGGCCGGCAATCATCCGCAGCAGGGTCGATTTCCCGCATCCCGAAGGCCCGACCAGCACGATCATTTCGCCGTCGGCGACGCTGAGATTGATCCCTTTTACCGCGGGAACCGCGCCGTAATTCTTCTTCAAATCGATCAGTTCGATAGCTGCCATGGCATCCTCCTCAGGTGTCGTCATACATTTGTAACACGCTATTGACATTTGTAACAAGTAACCCCAACCTTGTTTATCGCCACTCTGGGAGGGGTTGATCGGCGCTGAGCGCGCCGGTCGGCGAATAACGGCAATGGAGAGGAAAACGAAATGACGGCAAAGTCTTCGATAGGCGCCCGCATGGGGCGGACGATCCGGTCGTTCGCGGCGGGTGCTGCACTGGTGACGCTCGGATTGGCCAATGCTGGCGACGCCGGCGCGGCCGATCGCATCAAGATCGAATGGTGGAATGCGGCCGGCGGTCGGCTCGCCGAGATCACCAACAAGCTGATTGCCGACTTCAACGCCTCGCAGGACAAATACGAGGTCGTCGGCATCGGCAAAGGCAATTACGAGGAGACCATGGCGGCGATGGTGGCCGCCTACCGCGTCCACCAGCAGCCGGTTCTGATCCAGGCTGCCGAGCGAGGTTTCCTCACCATGTACAATTCCGGCGCCGTCATTCCGGTGCCGGAACTCATGGAGAAGGAAGGTTACAAGATCGACTGGAACGACTTCCTCGCTCCCGTGGCCGGCTTCTATCTCGTCGACGGCAAACCGGCGGCGATGCCCTTCAACAGCTCGACGCCGATTTTCTGGTACAATGCCGATCACTTCAAGGCGGCCGGCTTCGACAAGCCGGGCGAGACCTGGCAGGAACTCGACAAGCAGCTTGGCGCCATCAAGGAGAAGGGCGTCTCAAAATGCCAGATGGCGCTCGCAAACGATTTCTACTGGAGCCTGATCGAAAACTACGCGGCGATCCAGGACCAGCCTTACGGCACCAAGGCGAATGGTTTCGGCGGTCTCGATACCGAGTTCATCTTCAACAAGAGCCCGCTGGTCGTCGGTCAGGTGACGCGCCTGAAGACGTGGCTCGACGCCGGCATCCTGCAGATCGCCGGCCAGGGCCTCTCGCCCGACCAGTTGTTCACGTCTGGAACCTGCTCGACCTATGTGGCCTCCACAGCGGCGCATGCCGCCGTCGAGAGCGGTGCAAAATTCAATTGGAGCGCAACGTTCCTGCCACATGAAGAAGGCATCGAGCCGAAGAACAGCACCATCGGCGGCGGCGCGCTCTGGGTCCTGAAAGGCAAGTCCGAGGAAGAATATGCGGGTGCTGCCGCCTTCTTGAACTTCCTCGCTTCGCCGAAGACGCAGGTCTGGTGGAGCAAGCAGACCGGCTATGTGCCGGTCACCAACGCCGCCTATGAGCAGGCCAAGTCCGAAGGCTATTTCAAGGATCACCCGACTCGCGAAATCGCCATTCTCCAGCTCACCCGGGGCACGCCGACCGACAATTCGCGCGGCTTCCGCTTCGGCAATCATAACCAGTCGATGGCGCTTCTGGTGGAAGAGATCCAGGGTGTGTGGACCGGCCAGAAGACACCGCAGCAGGCGCTGGATGCAGCGGCGGCCCGCGGAAACCTGATCCTTCGCCAGTATGAGCAGCTTCATGCAGCAAAGTAGAACCTTCGGAAAGATGGGGGGCGCCGCCGGGCGCCTTCGCATCCCGGATATTCTGTCGACAGGCCGGAGGAGCGCGCAGCCCTCGGAGCCCGGGTTGAAGTCGGCTCATTTCAACAAGCCCTGGCTCGCCTTCGGCTTGGTCGCGCCGCAACTGCTGATCCTCCTGTTCTTCTTTTTCATCCCATCCTACAAGGCGCTGTCGCTGGCCTTCGTTCAGGTCGATCCCTTCGGCGGCACGCAGATTTTCGTCGGGTTGGAGAATTTCTACAATCTGTTCGCCAGTCCGGAATATCGCGGAAGCGCGCTGTTCACGCTGTGGTTCACCGTCGCGCAGAATGCCGCAACGCTTCTGCTTGCCGGCCTGTTTGCCTTCGCGACCGATTTCGTGATCAAGGGAAGGGGGATCTATAAAAGCATCATCCTGCTGCCTTATGCGATCGCCCCCGTGATCTCAGGGGTGATCTGGGCCTTCCTGTTCAATCCTGCGGTTGGGCCTATTGCGCAATTCCTGCATGGGCTCGGTCTCGAATGGGATCCGAACCGGCGTCCGTTCGATGCGCAGTTGCTGGTCACCATCGCCTCGGTCTGGAAGAATGTCTGCTACGACTACATCTTCCTCGTCGCCGCATTGCTGGCTGTGCCCGTCTCGCTTCTGGAGGCGGCAAAGCTCGACGGCGCAAGACCCGTGCGGCGCTTCTTCACCATTTCGCTTCCCCTAATCTCACCGACGATCTTCTTCCTCGTGGTGATGAATTTCGTCTACGGACTGTTTGAAACCTTCGGCATCATCGACGCGGTCACCCGCGGCGGTCCGGCGGGGGCGACGAACAGCCTGGTTTACAAGGTCTATCAAGATGGTTTCGTGCAGCTCGATCTCGGCTCGTCGGCCGCCCAGTCGGTGCTTTTGATGCTGATCGCCATCCTGTTCACCATCGTTCAATTCCGCGCCCTCGAGCGCAAGGTCAATTACCAGGTGTAGCCATGCCCGAACGCCATCTCGGTCTATCGATCTTCTGCCACGCGGTGCTGCTCATCGGCGCGATTTTCGTCTGCCTGCCGCTCTACTTCGCCTTCGTCGCCGGCTCGCTCACCTTGCAGGAGGTACAGCAGGCGCCATTCCCGGTCTTGCCGGGCTCGCAATTTCTCGAAAACCTCGCCGCCGCCTGGCAGCAGGGCGAGTTCTCCCGACTATTCCTGAATTCGATCATCGTCACCGCCGGCATCGTCGTCGGCAAGCTGGCGATCTCGCTAATCGCCGCATTCGGCGTCACCTATTTCCGCTTCCCATTTCGCATGACGGCGTTCTGGCTGATCTTCGTGTCGCTGATGCTTCCTGTCGAGGTCCGCATCATCCCGACCTACGAAGCGGTCGCCGATGCCGCCGGGCCGCTTCGCTGGCTGGCCGGGACGATCGGCCTTTCCGGTATCGTCGAGCGGCTGACGGGATACAGCATCGAAGCGTCGCTGAAGTGGAACATGGTCAACAGCTATAGCGGCCTGATCCTGCCGCTGATCGCCTCGGCCTCGGCAACCTTCCTGTTCCGGCAGTTCTTCCTCTCCGTTCCCGACGAGCTTTGCGAGGCGGCCAAGCTCGATGGCGCCGGTCCGCTGAAATTCTTCAAGGATATCCTGCTGCCGCTGTCGAGCGCCAATATAGCGGCGTTATCGATCATCCTGTTTCTCTATGGCTGGAACCAGTATTTGTGGCCGCTGCTGTTCACCACCGACAAGGAGATGGGAACGGCGGTCCTCGGGCTGAAGCAACTCGTTCCGGTCTCGGACTCGGCACCTGCCTGGAACATCGCGATGAGCGCTGCGCTGCTCGTCATGCTTCCGCCTGCCGCCGTCATTCTCTTCATGCAACGCTGGTTCACCAAGGGGCTGGTGGACTCTGGAAAGTAACACGCCGAATCTCAAGGATATTCAGACGATGGTGCATATCATCGGCCACCGCGGTGGCCGCAATCTCTGGCCTGAAAACAGTCTTTCGGGCTTCCGAAAACTTGCGCAAATGGCGGTCGATGGCGTGGAGTTCGACATCCACCTGACGCAGTCTGGCGAAATGCTCGTCATTCATGACCCGACGCTGGAGCGCACCACGGATGGGCGCGGGCCGGTTGCCGACCTCGGCCCCGGAAAACATCGTGAAATCTGCCTCAAGGACAGCGACGGGGAGACGATCCCGACGCTGGAAGAGGTCCTTGCGGTCTTCAAGGACACGCCGCTCGAGCTTCATATCGAACTGAAGAACCATGCCGATGGGACGCCTTACGAGGATCTGGCGGCCAAGGCATTTTCCGCCGTCGAGCGGCTTGGTCTTGCGGAGCGCTCGATCCTGACGAGCTTTCAACCCGATGTGCTTGCCGATATTCGCAAGGCCGCTCCCGGGATTCGCACCCTGTCGTCCTTCGACGCCAAATCGGCGGAGCGTCTCGGTCTGACAAGCGGCCTCAGCCTGATGAGGCAATACTCGGATGTCATTGCCGTCGAGAAATCGCTCCTGCGGGCAAAGTGGGACGAGATTACCCAACTTGTGCCGCTCGACCAACTCGGGGTCTGGGTTCCGAACGAAACGAGCGATCTCGAATACTGGCTTGCCAAACCGATCCGGCAGATCACTACCGACCGGCCGGATCTCGCCTTGCAGACGCGGGGTGAGGCATGCTCGATAGCCGCATCGATTATCCCGGTATGCCGGGGCGCATGGATAACGTCGACCTCGTGATCTTCGATTGCGACGGGGTGCTGATCGACAGCGAGCCGATTGCCAGCCGCACTTTGGCGGAAACGCTGCAGGGCGCCGGCATAGCGATCAGCGCGGCGGAGGCTCATGTCAAATTCACCGGCAATTCGGAAAGCATCATTGCCGAGATGTGCCGGCGCGAATACGGGATCAGCGATGTCACCGGGCTGTTCGAGAGGTGGCATCGTCATCTGTTCGACGAATTTGCCCGTTCGCTGACGCCGATTGCCGGCATTGCCGAGGTTGTCAACAGCCTCAACCGGCCGAAATGCGTCGCATCGAACAGCACGATGCAGCGGCTGCGCAACAGCCTGGGCAAACTCGATCTGTGGAGCGCCTTCGGTGAGGACGTCTTCAGCGCCGAACTGGTCCCCCGGCCGAAGCCGGCGCCGGATCTTCTGCTGCACTGCGCCGAGCGTTTCCGGGCCCGTCCGACCAAATGCGTCATGATCGACGACAGCGCCCATGGCGTGGCGGCAGCCGTAGCCGCAGGCATGACGGCCATCGGATTTGTCGATCCGGCCGATCCGAGGCCCGGCCGCCGCGCGGTGCTCGACGCCGCCGGAGCGGCCGCCGTCGCGACAGGGGCAGGGGAGCTCACTGCCATTCTGGAAAATGTCGGAGGAAGGCTGTGACTGCATCTGCCCAGCGTGTTGGCATCCTTGTCATGGCGTCGCGACCGGGTAATGTCAGCCTCTCTGGAGGCGATCTTTCCAGGCACAGAGTTTGAAATCCGGCTGAAACTGCCCATCAACCCGATCCCTGGCGATCTGAAACGAGAGACCATGAGCGACACATCTCATACCCCGGAAGCCGGCGCCAAATATGTCATCGGCGTCGATGTCGGCACCGGCAGCGCCCGGGCCGGCCTGTTCGATATGGCCGGCACCATGCTTGCCTCCGCCAAGCGGAATATCAGCCTGTTTCATGAAGCCGGTTCCATCGTCGAGCAATCGAGCAGCGAAATCTGGCGCGCCGTGTGCGCGGCCGTGCGAGAGGCGGTTTCCACCGCCGGCGTCGATCCGGCTTCCGTGGTCGGTCTGGGATTCGACGCAACCTGCTCGCTCGTCGTCCTCGGCGAAGGCGGCAAGCCGCTCGCCGTCGGACCCTCAGAAGATCCGGACCGGGATATCATCGTGTGGATGGACCACCGCGCCGTCCCGCAGGCGGAGCGCATCAATGCGTTGGGTCATGACGTGCTCCGTTACGTCGGCGGCCGCATCTCGCCAGAGATGGAAACGCCCAAGCTTCTCTGGCTCTGGGAAAACCGGCGTCAGGTGTTCGATGCCGCCTGGCAATTCTTCGATCTTGCGGATTTTCTGACCTGGCGGGCGACCGGCGATCTGTCACGCTCGACCTGCACGGTCACCTGCAAGTGGACCTATGTCGCCCATGAAAAGCGTTGGGACGACAGTTATTTCCACCAGATCGGCCTCGGAGTGCTGGCAGACGAAGGTTTTGTCCGCATCGGCAAAACTATCGTCGAGCCCGGTTCAGCGCTCGGCGAGGGACTGACTGCTGCTGCGGCAGAGGAGCTTGGCCTGACGCCCGGAACGGCCGTTGCAGCCGGGTTGATCGACGCTCATGCCGGCGGTGTCGGGACTGTCGGCGCCGATCCGCAGGCCAATCTTGCCTATGTCTTCGGGACCTCTTCCTGCACGATGACCTCGACGGCAGAACCGTCTTTCGTTCCCGGCGTCTGGGGACCCTATTATTCAGCGATGGTGCCAGGCTTATGGCTGAACGAGGGCGGCCAGAGCGCTGCCGGCGCTGCCATTGATCAGCTTCTTTCCTTCCATCCGGCGGCCGGCGAGGCGAGGGAGCTTGCGAAGAGCGCGGGCGTTCCGCTGCCGGTGCTCCTTGCAGACATGGCTGCCGGCAAGGCGGGCCGTTCTTCCGATGCCGTCACGCTGGCGGCCGGCCTGCACGTCGTTCCCGAATTCCTCGGCAACCGTGCGCCCTTTGCCGATCCGCATGCCCGAGCGATCATTGCCGGTCTCGGCATGGAGCGGGATGTCGACAGCCTGGTCTCTCTCTACATCGCAGGGCTCTGCGGCATCGGCTACGGCCTGAGACAGATCATCGAAACGCAGGCCGAGGCGGGGGTCACCGTCGAAAACATCGTCATCAGCGGCGGCGCCGGCCAGCACGATTTCGTCCGCCAGGTGCTTGCCGATGCGAGCGGCAAGCCGGTGGTCGCCACGAAGGCCGAGGAGCCGGTATTGCTCGGGGCGGCCATCCTCGGCGCCGTCGCCGGCCGGTTATTTGTCGATGTCGGCGAAGCGATGAGCAGGCTTACGAAGGTGGAAACACGCTTTCAGCCGTCTGAGGGTGAGATTTCGGATCTCCACGGCAAGCGTTACGAAGCCTTCAAGGAGCTTCAGACGCTCGCGCGCAAGCTTCGCAGCGATGCCTGACATCGCTGCACGACAAACGCTTCGGGGCTAATTATTGATGGCGATGATCGCCCAATGGCTCTCCTCGCAGGCGTTGTCGTCGCAGACCGCGCCTATCCAGACGGCGCCGTTGGCGAGCATGACGCCGTCGCTGTTGACGAAGAGGTCTTGATATTGCTGATGGCCGACGGCGCGGCGGGTCTCCGGCGTCACCAGATCGTCGAAATTCTCGACGAAATCTTCGGCGTTCTCGACATCATAGGTCTCACCATTGGCCTTGACGGTCAGCGGATATTCGGCAAGGCCGGCGACGGTCTCGGCATCGCCGGAGCGCATCGCCAGAACGAGCTGGCGCAGCGGCTGATCGAAGGCCCGGGCATTGCCATGCAGCTCTTCGATGCGATTATAGACCTCGTTGTCCGACTGCGCGGCGGCGCGACCGGTGAAGGGCGTCGCGGCGAGGAGCATCGCTCCGGCCAGGAGAAGGGCAGCAGAAAGGCGCGACATGGAGGCTCCGGCAAATAGGGTTCCGCAGCATTATGCAGTCACCACGGCGTCTCCGCCTATCCAATTCTGGTGCCGTGCCGGTCTTTCCCGTATAAAAATCTGCCGGAGCTGCTTGACGGCCCGATGGGTTTGCCGCATAAAGCTCACGAACCGTACCGTACGGTACGTATATGGGAGCCGTGACCGTGTCCGTCGATACTGCAGAGCCGAGCGAGTTTTCGCCGCGCCAGAACGCCGTTCTGGAGCAGGCGCTGCGGTTGCTCGTCGATGGCGGCGAGAAGGCGCTGACGACCTCGGGGGTTGCGCGCGCCGCCAATTGCTCCAAGGAAAGCCTCTACAAGTGGTTCGGCGACCGCGATGGTCTGCTGTCGGCGATGATTGCCTATCAAGCGAGCAAGGTGCGCACCTTCGAGCGCAATGGTGAGCGGTTGACGGCGGCGAGCCTTCATGACCATGTCGTCATTTTCGCGCGTGACCTGCTGGAGGTGCTGGCCGGTGATGTCTCGCTGGCGCTGAACCGGCTCGCCATCGGCCAGTCGAACCGCGACGGCTCGAAGCTCGGCAAGCTGCTGCTTGAGCGCGGCCGCCGGCAGATCGACCGCCGCGCCATGGCGCTGATCGATGCGGGAAAGAGGGCAGGGCTCTTGCGTTTTTCCGATGCCGATGAGGCTTATCACACGCTTTACGGCCTTGTTGTTTCCGACCTGCATGTGCGCATGCTGCTCGGCGAACCGGGCCTCAAGGATACCGCGCGCCAGGCGGAGAGGGCGGTGACCGCCTTCCTCCGGCTTTATGGCACGGACAAGGTTCTGGCGGAGATGCCGGTTCTCGGCTGATTTCGCTTTAATGACAGTCAACAAGACAAGCACAAGGGAAGGAACTTCAAATGCGCGTCTATTACGATCGTGATGCCGATCTCAACCTCATCAAGGCCAAGAAGGTCGCCGTCATCGGCTACGGCTCGCAGGGCCGCGCCCATGCGCTGAACCTGAAGGACAGCGGCGCCCAGAACCTCGTCATCGCTCTCAAGGCCGGTTCGCCCACCGTCAAGAAGGCCGAAGCCGACGGCTTCAAGGTCATGACGGTTGCCGAAGCCGCCGGCTGGGCCGATCTGATGATGATGGCAACCCCGGACGAGCTGCAGGCCGACATCTACAAGGCCGACATCGCACCGAACATCCGCGACGGCGCTGCCATCGCCTTTGCTCACGGCCTCAACGTTCACTTCGGCCTGATCGAGCCGAAGGCTTCGGTCGACGTCGTCATGATCGCGCCGAAGGGCCCGGGCCACACGGTTCGCGGCGAATACCAGAAGGGCGGCGGCGTTCCCTGCCTCGTGGCCGTTCACCAGAACGCCTCCGGCAATGCGCTTGAACTCGCTCTCTCCTACGCCTGCGGCGTCGGCGGCGGCCGTTCCGGCATCATCGAAACCAACTTCCGCGAAGAGTGCGAAACCGACCTTTTCGGCGAACAGGTCGTTCTCTGCGGCGGTCTGGTCGAGCTCATCCGCGCCGGTTTCGAAACGCTGACCGAAGCCGGTTATGCGCCTGAGATGGCCTATTTCGAATGCCTGCACGAAGTGAAGCTGATCGTCGACCTGATCTATGAAGGCGGCATCGCCAACATGAACTACTCGATCTCCAACACGGCCGAGTGGGGCGAGTACGTCTCCGGTCCGCGCATCATCACCGCCGAGACCAAGGCCGAGATGAAGCGCGTCCTCAAGGACATCCAGACCGGCAAATTCACCTCCGAGTGGATGCAGGAATACCGGTCGGGTGCAGCCCGCTTCAAGGGTATCCGCCGCAACAACGACAGCCACCAGATCGAAGAAGTCGGCGCCAAGCTGCGCGGCATGATGCCCTGGATCGGCAAGAACAAGCTGGTCGACAAGAGCGTGAACTAAGCGTTTTACCGAGCGCGCCGCACGAGCATTGGTTCGTGCGGCGCGCTCGGTTTTTTGGTTTTAGGCATGTCATCTCCCAAAAGGCTACATGGTGCCTAGGTAGGATCTACTCGCCGTTGTTCCGAATGCGAGTCTTGGCAGCCGCATCCGGATGGTTCTTCATGTGATCGACGAAGGCGCGTAGTTTCGGTGTCATTTGCCGATGGCCGGGATAATAGAGAAATACGCCGGGCGTCTTCGGCGCGAATGATGCAAGCACCTCGATGAGCTTTCCCGTTCTGATCTCTTCGACGGCGATCGGCTCCGGCACCTGGGCCAGGCCCATCCCCTCGATGGCTGCGCCGAGCATTGTCGGGAAGTCGTGAGTGATAAGCGGCCCCGCGACGGCGATCTCGATGACTCGGCCATTGTCGTCGAGCGACCACCGCGCGAGCGCACCATTGGAGCGGCGTATTCTGAGGCATGCATGGTGACGCAGGTCGTCCGGGCACGCTGGCAGATCCCGGTTGTAGAAATAGATCGGGCTCCCGACGATGATGAACCGAAATGGCGGCGTCAGCCGAACCGCGATCATGTCGGCATCGATGAACTGGCCCATCCTCATCCCTGCATCAAAGCCTTCGATCGCGAGGTCGATCAGCTTCTCGCTGACGGCGATTTCCACCTCGATCTCGGGATAAGCTTGGGAAAAGGACGCAATCAGCGGCTCGATCAAGACCGGGACAACGGCGCGCGGCACCGAGAGGCGCAGCCGTCCGGCCGGTCGCTGTCCAAGCTCATGCGCGTCAGCGCTTGCGGCGACGAGCTCTTCGAAGGCTGTTTTTGCACGCGAAAAGAAACGCTCGCCGGCTTCCGTCAGCCCTACGCTACGCGTCGTTCGGATGAACAGGGCTGCGCCGATCCGCGCCTCCAGCGTGCGCACGGCCTGGCTGATCGCGGAGGGAGTGACGCCGAGTTCCGCCGCTGCCCGGCGAAAGCTGCGGTGCTGCGCAACGCTGAGGAACGCCTCCACCCCGTCGAGCGCGCCCTGCCTGACTGTGAAGTTCTGCTTCATGCCCTGTCCATATTATCCCGAATAGTCGCTCGGTATAAGCGGCCGTATATTGCGCTGGAAACCCGCAGCCCAACAGGAGGCAAAATGTCCCCCGCCGCCATCTTCCAGCTTCACCTGCTGCTCGGCTACGTCGCCTGGCTGCTTTGCATCGGCGTCTATGGCCTGCCCCGGCTCAAGTCGATGGACCGCGCCGGGGCGCAGCGGGCCGTCGCAACGCTCCATAGCTTCCGCTTTTTCGGCCTCGTCTTCATCCTTCCCGGCGTCGTCGGTCCCGATCTGCCGTCCGGCTTTGCCGTCACGGCCGCCTATGGCGATCTTGCTGCCGGGCTGCTGGCCATGCTGGCGCTGATTTCGTTCCGCATCCGCCCACTGTTCTGGCTATTCGTCGTAGCCTTCAATCTCGTAGGCGCCGGTGATCTGGTCATCAACTATTATCACGGCGCCCAGTCCGGCCTGCCTGCCTTGGCTGGGCAACTAGGCGCAGCCTATGTGGTCGTGATCGTCTATGTTCCATTGCTGATGATCACCCATATGGTTGCGTTCTATTTGCTCGCGGCGCGGCAGCCCATGACCGCTCAAACCCATCGCGGGGAGCCTGTTGCCAACTGACGGCCAGGACACGCTGACATTGTTTCGAAAGGTAATTCCGCTGCAGCTTAAGGCCGAGGCGAAACTTTGGCCTCTATCGTTCTGCGCTCACGGCGAGCCAGCGGGTCGGTTTGCCGTCATAGCCGCCGCCGTCGCTTTCCTTGATGGCGAGGTTGCGCCAGCCGCCTTTGGTCAAAAGCGCCGACAGCCATTCGCGTGAGGGGTAGTTGTAGTAGCGCCCGAAGCCGTCATGGCCTTCCGCTTCTCCCGCCTTGAAGCTGGCGTGAAGAAGGCCGCCGGTTCTGAGCGCGCGGCGGATGCGGGTGAAGACATCTGGCAGTTCAGCCCTGGGGACATGAAGAAGGCTCGCATGCGCCCAGACGCCGTCGAAGGCGCTGTCGGCGTCGAGTTCCTGAAACAGCATGACCTTGACCGGCCTGCCGATCAGCGCTTCCGCCTGTCTGGCAAGCTCGGCCGAGCCATCGGTCGCCGTCACTTGGAAACCCTGCGACAGCATGTAGGCGCTGTCCTGGCCGCCGCCGCAGCCGAGTTCGAGGATTGCGCCACCCGGTGCGATACCGGCGAGAAAGACGTCGAGCTGCCGCTTCGGCAAGCTGCGCGCCCGGTTGGCGTATGTCTTGGCGTTTTCTTCATAAAAGGCGGAGGTGCTGTCACGAGACATGCGGGTCGGCCGTTGGGGAGCGTCGTCTTGATTGAAGATGTCTTTCGGGAAGCCGGTCGGCGCCGATAATGTCGATGACGAGGATGCCGTCCGGTATTTCGCGGTAGAAGGCGACGTGGCGCATGTGGAGGAGGCGGCGGAGGCCGGAGCCGAGTTCGTCGCACTCGTCTCCCATGGAGGGCACGCGCGAAAGCAGTACGAAAATCCTATCCCAATCGAGAAGATAGGCATCCGCCTGCGCCTCGCCGAAATGCAGGCTGGCATATTCGTCGATGCCCGACAAAACGGCGTCTGCGGTTCGTGTCAGCCTATAGGTGGTCACGCAGCTTCGCCTTGGTTTCCATCAGAATGTCGGCAATACGTCGGTCGCTGATGCCGCTCTCCTCAGCCAGCCTCAGGATCTCGCGCACTTCTTCGTCATCGAGCTTGCGGTGGTTCTGATCCTTCAGGACGAGTTCCGCCAGATAGGCGCCGGCACTGCTATATCCACCGCTTGCAACACGGCGTGCGACATAGCCCGCCAGATCATCCGGAAGAGAGATCGTCATTTTCGCCATTGAATTCAGTGCCGTCCGTCCATGCCGGTTTCGGCGTCTCCGATGCCAGATTACCATTTCCCACTTTATGATAGAAGCGTTATGCGCCGCCGTCGAACACTTGGGTCACATCAAGGTCAGTCTTTTTTATCGATATGCACGACCCGCTCGAAATCCTTGAAATCGGCGTCGCAGGTCAGAATATCCGCATCTTGGTGCTCGGCCGTCGCGCTGGTGATGGCATCAGCGGTGGTAAGGTTGAGCGCTGCCGATATCTCCGCGGCATGGTGGGCAAGCCTCGTGTCGAGGGGCGCCACCATGCATTTCGCGGTATATGCTCGCTCCGGCGAGGGCGGAATATATCTCTAACCCGACGGCTTTGCGGGCGACGGTGAGCGGCACCCTGTCGGTGTTGACGCCGCCGTTCGCGTGGAATGTCCGACGTTCAGGTCGGGATGAGGCGCGTCCAGCCGTGCTCATCGTTCGTTACGCCCTTCTGCAGACTGACGAGCTGCTGGCGCAGTTCGCTGGTCAACTTGCCGGTCTGTCCGTCTCCGACCAGAAACTCGCCGCCGGCATGTCGAACCAGGCCGATGCCCGCCAGGACTGCGGCAGTGCCGCAAGCGAACGCTTCGACGAGCTTGCCGCTGGCAGCGTCGTCTTGCCATTCCGCGAACGAGTAGGGGCGCTGCTCGACGCGCAAGCCCCTTTCTTCGGCGAGCACGATCACCGACCCCCGGGTGATGCCCGGCAGGATCGTGCCGCCAAGGGGCGGGGTCACCACCGATCCATCGTTCATCACGAAGAAGACGTTCATGCCGCCGAGTTCTTCGACCCAGCGATGCTCTGCGGCATCAAGGAAGACGACCTGATCGCAACCCTTCTTCGTCGCCTCGGCTTGCGCCACGAGGCTGGCTGCGTAGTTTCCGCCGCATTTTGCGGCACCCGTGCCGCCGGCGGCCGCACGGGTGTATTCGGTCTCGACCCAGAGGGAGACGGCCTTCGCGCCACCCTTGAAGTAGGCGCCGACCGGAGAGGCGATGATGCAGAAGACGTATTCCTGCGCCGGACGAACGCCGAGAAACGCCTCGTTGGCGAACATGAAGGGGCGAAGATAGAGGCTGGCGGTGCCGGAGGGTATCCAGGCCTTGTCGACGCGGACCAGTTCTTCGACCGCCTTCAGGAAGAGTTCTTCGGGCACGGGAGGCATCGCCATGCGCGTTGCCGATTGCGCGAAGCGGCGTGCGTTCTCCTCAGGCCGAAAGAGCAGAATCCGGCCATCATCCGCCTTGTAGGCTTTCATGCCCTCGAAGATCTCCTGAGCGTAGTGCAGCACGGCGCTCGCAGGATCGAGTTCCAGGGGCCGCCTCGGCGTAACCTTTGCATCGTGCCAGCCCTTGTCGGCAGTCCATCGTGCCAGGACCATGTGATCCGTGAAGAGCTTGCCGAAGCCGGGCGTCTCCAGTGCCTGGATGCGATCGGCTTCCGGGACGGGAGACTTGTGGAGTTCGATTTTGATTTCAGGAGAGGCCGACGTCACGGTCATTGCTGGCACCTTGATAGTAAATTGAATAGTGGCGGCGACACTACTGCCGCCGAGCTGGTCTTGGAAAGGTCTGAATCAGCCGGTTTCGGCTTTGACCAGAGGAATAATCACTTGATGCGGCTGACGTCGAGCAGCAAATTCGGGATCGAGCGCCGTCGCAAAGACGTTCGCCAATCTCGCACCAAAGCTTTGGAATATAAGATTTCCAACTTGTCACCATAACAAGAAAATAGGTCAGCATTATTGACATAATTTCCACCGCATGGTTTGTCGACGGTATAGAAAATACGAGGAAACCCCATGCTGAACTGGGACACCATGTTTGCGTCGCGCTCGTCGCGCATGCGCGCATCCGAAATCCGTGAACTCCTGAAGCTTCTCGACCGGCCCGACATCATCTCCTTTGCCGGCGGCATTCCGGATCCGGCGCTCTTTCCGGATCGGGAGTTCAAGCAGGCCTATGCCGATATCTTCGACGGCGCCGCCGTCAATTCGGCGCTGCAATATTCGGTCAGCGAAGGCTACAAGCCGCTGCGCGAATGGCTGGTCGGGCAGATGGCTGCTCTCGGCATTCCTTGCGAACTCGACAATGTCTTCATCGTCTCCGGTTCGCAGCAGGGCCTGGATTATCTCGGCAAGCTCTTCCTGTCACCGAACGACACCGCGCTCGTGACATGGCCGACCTATCTCGGCGCGCTGCAGGCCTTTAACGCCTATGAACCGGCCTACGACCAACTGACGCCGAACGGCAACCGGACGCCCGAGTCCTACCGCGCGGCCGCTTCCGCTGCCGGCGGCAAAGTGAAGTTCGCCTATCTCTCCGCCGACTTCTCCAATCCGACCGGCGAAACCGTCGATCTTGATGGCCGCAAGAAGGTCCTGGCGCTGGCGGAAGATCTCGACATCGCCGTCATCGAGGATGCGGCCTATCAGTCGCTGCGTTACGACGGCGATCCGATCCTGCCGATCCTGGCGCTCGAAATCGCCGAGAAGGGCCATATCAACGATACGCGCACGATCTATTGCGGCAGCTTCTCGAAGACGCTGGCGCCCGGCCTTCGCGTCGGCTTCATCGTCGCCAATGCGCCCGTTATCCGCAAGCTGGTGCTGATGAAGCAGGCGGCCGACCTGCATTCTTCGACGATCAACCAGATGGCGATATCAGATGTCGCCGAGCGCGGCTTCGATGCGCAGGTCGCCAAGATCAAAACCGCCTACAGCCAACGCCGCGACTGCATGCTGGCAGCGCTCGAAAAATACATGCCCGAAGGCTCGAGCTGGACGAAGCCGGAAGGCGGCATGTTCATCTGGATCACGCTGCCTGAGGGGATGGACGGCGCCAAGCTCTTGGCGAAATCGCTCGAAACCGCCAAGGTGGCCTTCGTACCCGGCAAGGCCTTCTTCGCCGACGGTTCCGGCGCCAACACTTTCCGCGTCAGCTTCTCCTGCGCCAACGAGCAGGTGATCGAGGACGGCATCGGCCGCCTGGGCGCGCTGATCTCGGCCGAGATCGGCGGCTGATTGTTGTCGATTGAGAGAGTGTGGGTGCGACGATGCCACGAGTCCCTTCTTCCCAGCGGGGAGAAGATGCCGGCAGGCAGATGAGGGGGCGCGACGTCAGGAGCGAATGCGCTGAGCGCAAGCGAAGGCAAGCAAAGGCGTGCGGTGCGGCCCCCTCATCCGACGCTTCGGGCCACCTTCTCCCCGAGGGGAGAAGAGGGAGAGAACCGCTTGCTCTCGTATTCGCAATGGACGTTCACCAATCAGAAAATCGTCGTCCACCCTTCATTCGCCGTTTCGCTCTTGCCGTAGCCGACGCGGTCGGCCACGGCGCCGTCGGCATTGCGCAGGATGATGTCGCCGCCTCTGTTGGCAAGCTGGGGGCCGCTTGCGGCATCGAGCGCTATGGTGCGGAGTTCGCCGGCCTCAAGCGTTCCCGACAGCGTCTGGGTCCTGTCGTTTTCGTCCTCCAGCTTCCAGCCGTCGAGCGATGCCGCCATGTCGGAGCGGTTGATCAGCGTCACCGTTTCGGCTTCCGTGCCGCCTGCGCCGTTTACCGGGTTGATCAGCGCGGCGATGATGCGCAGCGACGAGGCCACGATCGGTTGCGGCCGGCGGGTGCCTTCGCCGCGACCCTGGCCGCCGCGGCCGTCGGAGACGGGATGGCCCGTTGCCGCATCGGTGTTCCAGTTCTGCGACTGGAAGCAGAGAAAGATCGCTGCCCATTCGTCGGTGTCGTTGAAATGGACGAGCAATGCACCATCCTGGTTCGGCCCGTTGGTGGCCTTGAAGCTGCCGCCATCGCCCTGGTTCATGTGGATGTCGTGGATGCCGTTGCCCGGCTCGAAATCGAAATATTGGTCTGGCTTGTTATTTTCAGGCCCCCAGGCCTCGCCGAAGGCGTAGAAATGCACGTCGGAATCGGCAATGCCTTCCTGGACGATCGGCTCGATGAAATCACGCAGGTCGTTCTTCGGGCCGGATAGCTGGAAGGGCGCGACGTTCATGTCTTCGCGTTCGATCAGCCCGCCGCGGACATAATCGATCGCAGGGCCCGGACGGTCCTTGCGGATGTCGGTCAGGCCCATCGGCAGCTCTTCGAGCGCTTCCGTCAGCGCCGGGTGCTTGAAATCGACGATGTTGGCGTAGAGCAGGTCGTGCGGCGATTCCTTCGAGCGGACGTTGAGCGCGATGCGGTAGCTGATACCGTTCGCCTCGATGCGGATCTCGATGTGCGGATCGTTGTCGTCGTCAAGGGCGAGTGCGCTGGCCGTACCCTTCAGGACCTTGTAATTCCTTAGCATGCCGAACCTCGCAGGAGTAGCGGGCTCTTACGCTAACACGGCGAAAGTGCATCTTTTATGACGCCTGTCTTTCGCCGTGCAATGGCGGGTTCATCATCGCCTATTGCTGGAGATGCGGGCCGAAAAGCTCGAGATCGGCCTCACCAAGCCTGTCGCTCACCGTGTTCAGCTGGTGCCAGTAGGGATAGATCACCGGCGGCAGGCTGACGGCATCGAGGCGCTTGCGCTCCTCGTTCGTGAGCTTCAGCTCGGCGGCGGCGATGTTGTCTCGGAACTGGGCTTCTGTGCGGCCGCCGATGATGACCGAGGTGACCGCCTTGCGGCCGATCAGCCAGGCGAGCGCCACTTGTGCGGCCGAGACGCCGCGCTCCTGCCCGATCGCGACCAGGGTCTCGACGATGTTCCAGAGGCGGTTCTCATCTCGGATCGGCGGTTCGGTCCAGCCGGCAAACTGGCGCGTGCCTTCAGGAGCGGCCTGGTTGCGGCGGTGTTTGCCGGAGAGCAGGCCGCCGGCAAGCGGGCTCCAGACCAGCACGCCGAGGCCCTGGTCGATCGAAATCGGCAGCAGCTCGTATTCGGCGTCGCGGGCTTCCAGCGTATAGTGGATCTGCTGGCTGACGAAGCGCTGGTAGCGGTGCTCGTTGGCGATGCCGAGCGCCTTCATGATGTGCCAGCCGGAATAGTTCGAGCAGCCGACGTAACGCACCTTGCCCTGCTTGATCAGCGTGTCGAGGGCTTCCATCGTCTCTTCGAGCGGCGTCTGGCCGTCCCATTCATGCACCTGGTACAGGTCGATGACATCGGTCTTCAAGCGTTTGAGGCTCGCTTCGCATTCCCGGATCAAGTGGTAGCGCGACAGTCCCTGGTCGTTCGGGCCGTCACCCATGCCGAAACGGGCCTTGGTGGCAACCAGCACGCCTTGCGGCCGCTTGCCAGAGAGCACGTCGCCGATGATGTTTTCGCATTCGCCGTTGGAATAGGCATTGGCGGTGTCGATGAGGTTGATGCCGGCATCGATGCAGATATCGATCATCTTCCGCGCCTCGGAGACGCCGAGGTCCCCGACGATCTTGGCCCATCCGATGCCGCCGAAGGTCATCGTGCCCATGGTCAAAGTCGAAATTTTGAGGCCTGAACGGCCGAGCAGACGATATTCCATTGAAATTCCTCCTTCATCGAAAACACGAGTGACGTACCTCAGCGCGGCGGAATGGCAATGGCTGGGTATTCACGCCTGCGTGAGGCTAGGCCAGATTTCGAGCGCCTACATCTTTCGGGCCGGGCGCCGTCGACGCGCGTCTCCGGCGGCAGGGCGCCGGCAGACTGATCGTACAATATGCCATCGGCTTGTCGACGGAAATCGTTCGGGCGCAGCGATGACGCGCCGCGTCAGGTCTCTTCCTCGTTCTTCTTGTGAATGTCGTCGCGGATGGAAGCGATCGTTTCCCGAATCGTGTTGACGGTCGCGGCGTCGAGACCGACGGCTTTTCCGATGCAGTCGAACACTGGGGCGGCACGGCTCTTCAAGGCGTGCCCCTCCTTCGTCAGGCGCAGGAGGACCTGGCGCTCATCGGCGGGATTTCGGTTGCGGGTGACGAGGCCTGATTTCTCCAGCCGCTTCAACAGCGGGGTGAGGGTGCTCGAGTTCGAGAAACAGGGTCTCGCCCAGATCCTTCACCGTGCGGTCGTCATGCGCCCATAATGCGGTCATCACCAGGAACTGAGGATAGGTGAGATCCAACTCATCGAGCAGCGGGCGGTAAAGCTGGTTAAAGGCATGGCCTGCCGAATAGATTGAAAAGCAGAGCATTTCATCTACCTTCGGCACGTCGGTGAGATCATCTGGTGTGGCGTTTTTCATCACCTTCTCCTCAGGCCTCAATATAATTTGTGCGCGATCTATTTGCAAGCTATTGACGTCTCGAGCTTTCTGGCCTACATAGATCGTGCACAAACAAATCGCTTACAAATTATATGTCATCGAGAATATGGGCGGCCTGCCGCGTCAGGAGATGCGGAGACGAGTGATTGCCCTCCAGGTACGAATCTTAGTCAAACCCAACCGACGAAAGGAAATTGCCAATGTTCAAGTTTGCTGCTGTCGTCGCCCTGGCGGGCGCACTTCTTTCCGGTACTACCGTTGCCGAGACGGTCAAGCCGACCGTCGTCCTCGTCCATGGCGCCTTTGCCGATTCCTCCAGTTGGAACGGCGTCGTCGAAATCCTGCGAAAGGACGGCTTCCCGGTCGTGGCTGCTGCCAACCCGCTGCGCAGCGTTTCCAATGACGCCGCCTATGTTTCCGATGTGGTCGCCAGCATCGCCGGCCCGGTCGTCCTCGTCGGCCATTCCTATGGCGGGCAGGTGATCTCGGCTGCCGCAAACGGCCACGACAATGTCAAGTCGTTGGTCTATGTCGCGGCCTTCGCACCTGATGCAGGGGAATCGGTTGCCGATCTCGCCGGCAAGTTTCCCGGCGGCACGCTGGGTACTGCGCTTGCGGCGCCGGTGAAACTGAGCGGAGGCGGCGTCGATCTTTATATCGACCAAGCGAAGTTCCATGACCAGTTCGCCAGCGACGTGCCGGCTGAACAGGCTGCCCTGATGGCGGCGGCGCAACGGCCGGTCACCGACGCGGCTCTCAACGAAAAGTCGGGCGAGCCTGCCTGGAAGAAGCTGCCGTCGTGGTTCGTCTACGGCACCGGCGACAAGAACATTCCGGCCGCAGCCCTTGCCTTCATGGCCGAACGGGCCGGGTCCAAGCGAACCGTCGTGGTCGAGGGCGCTTCCCACGTCGTGATGGTTTCGCAGCCGCAGAAGGTGGCAGACCTCATCGAAGAGGCGGCAAAGTAACATTCGATCAGGGCCACGGCGCTGAAGTGCCGTGGCTCGGCTTTTGGCAAGCATGAGCCTGCATGCGAGGCCGCGATCGACCGGGTTTGCAGCGATGGCTTGTCGGCGTCCAGCGGCGGCGCCTGTCACATCCCTGTCAACGACCCCCAATAAGGGAGGGGTGACCGCAATGAGGATCCCTCCCATGAAAACGATCGTTTCCGCCGCTGCACTTCTTGCCGCGAGCTTCCTCGCCGTTCCGGCCCTTGCCGCAAACCTCGTTCTCTACACCAGCCAGCCGAACGAAGACGCGCAGGCGACGGTCGATGGCTTCATGGCTGCCAATCCCGATATCAACGTCGACTGGGTGCGCGACGGCACGCCGAAGATCATGGCCAAGCTCCAGGCCGAGATCCAGGCCGGCAACCCGGTTGCCGACGTTCTCCTCATCGCCGACATGGTGACCCTGGAGCGCCTCAAGGAAGACGGCAAGCTCCTCGCCTACAAGTCGCCGGAAGCCGGGCAATACGACGCCACGCTCTATGATGCCGACGGCTATTATTATTCAACCAAGCTGATCACGACCGGCATCATGTACAATACTTCGGCCGGCATGAAGCCTGCGAGTTGGAAGGATCTGACCAAGCCGGAAGCCAAGGGCCTCGTCACCATGCCGAGCCCGCTCGCTTCGGGTGCGGCCCTCATCCACGCCCAGACGCTCACCGCCGTTCCCGGCCTCGGCTGGGATTTCTACAAGTCGCTTGCCGAAAACGGCGCGATTGCCGCCGGCGGCAACGGCGCCGTCTTGAAGTCGGTCGCTTCGGGCGAAAAGGCCTATGGCATGGTCGTCGACTATCTGCCGATCCGCGAGAAGGCCAAGGGCGCTCCGGTCGAGTTCGTCTTCCCGAGGGAAGGCGTTTCGGCCGTCACCGAGCCGGTCGGCATCCTCGCCAGCACCAAAAATGCCGATGCCGCCAAGAAGTTCGTCGATTACGTGCTCTCAGAAAAGGGCCAGGAAGGTTTTCTCAAGCTCGGCTACATCCCGGCCCGTAACGGCATGAAGCTGCCGGAAGGTTTTCCGTCGCGCGACACCATCAAGGTCCTGCCGATCAAGGCCGCAGATGCGCTCAAGAATACCGATCAGGATCTGAAGACCTTCTCGGGTCTCTACGGCTCGAACTGATCCTTCCATGCACGGCTATGTCAGAACCGGAAACAGCCAGCCCGCCTGGCTGTTTCCCTTTGTCGTCATCACCGTCCTGATCCTCAGCGTGCTGCCGCTCGCCCGCCTTGCGATGGTCGGGATCGCGGCCTTCGCCAACGGCGGCGTTCTGACTGTGCTCGGCGACCCGTCGGTTTGGTCGGCGACCTATTACACCATCGTCACGGCGCTTTTCGGCACGATCATCTCGCTCGTCATCGGCTGTCTCTTCGCTTTCCTGCTGACGCTGACCGATATCACTGGCAAGGGGCTGCTCAGCTTCTTCTTCGTGCTGCCGATGATGATCCCGCCGCAGGTGACGGCGCTGGCCTGGGTGCAGATGTCGGGGCCATCAAGCCCGCTGTTGAAGGCGCTCTCCATCGCCCCACCGCTTGGCTCGCCGCAGCCGCTCTATTCGGTCGGCGGCATCGCGCTGCTTTATGGCGTGCAGCATGCGCCGCTGGTCTATCTCGCGCTCCGGGCCGGGTTGATGACGCTGCCGCGCGACGGGGTCGAGGCGGCACGGCTTTCCGGCGCCTCCAGCCTGCGGGTGTTCCGCGACATCATCCTGCCGCTGTCGCTGCCCGGCATCATCGCCGGGGCGGCGATCTCCTTCGTCTCCTGCACCGGCAATTTCGGCATTCCCGCCATTCTCGGCATTCCGGCCTCGATCTTCACGCTGCCCACACTCATCTTCACCAAGTTTTCCGCTTTCACCAGCCGCACCTTCGGCGATGTCGCCGTGCTCTCGGGGATCATCGCGATGATCTCGGTCGCTGGGCTGATGATCCAGGATCGGGCGCTGCGCGGCCGCGATTATCGCATCATCGGCCTGTCGGGGGCGAGTGCCGCCTTCGAGCTCGGCGCCTGGCGGTTCGCCTTCACGCCGCTTCTCTGGGCGATCCTGTTCTTCATGCTGGCAGCACCCTTCTCCGCGCTCGTCGCCGGCGCGCTGGTGCCGGCCTACGGCGTGCCGCTCACCTTCAAGACCATGTCGCTGCATGCCTTCGAGGAAATCCTGTTCCGGCAGGCGGTGACGCGCACCGCCTTTGTCAATTCGCTGTCGCTCGCCGCCGCTACCGCTATTTGTCTCCTCACGGTGACCGTGCTTGCGGCCTATGCGCTGACGCGGCGAAGAGATGCTGCTTCCCGCATCGCGTCCAGCCTGATCGAGATACCCTATTCGCTGCCCGGCATCGTCATGGCGGTCTCCTTCATCCTGGTGTTCGCGGCACCCATCCCGTTCCTGCACATTTCGCTCTACGGCACGATCTGGATCATCCTGATCGCTTACCTCTCCTCCTTCTTCGCCGTCAGCCTGAAACCCGTCGTCAGCGCTTTCCACCAGCTTGACCCAGCGTTGGAGGAAGCGGCACGGCTTTCCGGCGCCGGCTTCTTCCGCCGGCTTTTCGATATCATCGTGCCGCTGATCGCGCCGGCCGCCGGCGCTTCCGTCATCCTCGTCTTCCTGATTGCCTGCAACGAGCTGACGATCTCCGCGCTTCTCTGGTCGGCCGGCACCCAGACGCTCGGCGTCGCCACCTACAATCTCGACGACAGCGGCAGTTCCGACCTCGCCTCGGCGCTCTCGGTGCTCGTCGTCCTCATGGTGGTCGTCATGATGCTGCTGCTCGAATTCCTGGCAAAACGCCTGCCGAAAGGGGTAGTCCCATGGCGAAGCTGATCCTCAACCGGCTGGCCAAGGATTTCGGCACCGGGCGGCCGGCCGTCAGCGATTTCTCGCTCGATGTGCGGGAGGGCGGCTTCCTGGCGCTGCTCGGGCCTTCCGGCTGCGGCAAGACGACGGTGCTCAGGATGATCGCCGGTTTCGAGACGCCCTCCGACGGCTCGATCCATCTCGGTGAGCGGGTCATTGCCGATGCTGCCCAGGCGCTGCCGCCTGAGAAGCGCAACATGGCGATGGTGTTTCAGTCCTATGCGCTCTGGCCGCATATGAGTGTTGCCGACAATGTCGGATACCCCTTGAAGGTGCGCGGCATTTCCGACGAGGCCTACCGCGCGAAGGTCGGCGAGGCGCTGTCTTCCGTCCGGCTTGCTGATTATGCCGGGCGGCGTCCTGCCGACCTTTCAGGCGGCCAGCGCCAGCGCGTGGCGCTCGCCCGCTGCCTGGTGACCTCGCCCGACGTCGTGCTGCTGGATGAGCCGCTCGCCAATCTCGACCGGCACCTGAAACAGGAGATGGAGGAAACCTTCCGCGAGTTCCACCAGCGCTCGGGTGCCACGATGATCTACGTCACCCATGATCAGAGCGAGGCGATGGCGCTTGCAACCGACGTTGCCGTCATGTCGGAAGGGCGCTTGCTGCAGGTGGCGCCGCCGGCCGAGATCTATGCCCGGCCGGAGGGACGTGTCGTCGGGGGGCTGATCGGGCGAGGGGCAATCCTGACGCTGCCGGTGATGGGCAGCGAACGCCATCTGGAGTGGGACGAGCTGCAGGATACGCTCCACGCGGCCAACACCGACGGCGCCGATATTCTGGTGCGGCCGGAAGATGTGACGATCGGCGGCGAGGGGGCTCCCGCAACCGTCGAAGCAGTGCTTTTCGAGGGCGAACGTCATGCGGTCAAGCTCACGCTCGGCAACGGCCAGACGTTGCGTGGCTTTAGCCGTGTGGCTGTCGTGCCCGGTGAAAGGGTGCGCGTCGTCATCCGCGCCGGCTGGCGGCTTTGATCGAGGCAGGCAATTGCATCCGGGGCTTCAAAAGGGGTGGTTGTCCGCATATTTCTTGGCCCCGCCATCTTTTCCCCGTGCGATTGCCGGATAAGGTACTGCCCGCAACCGGACCTTTGCCATGTCGCTTCGCCTCGCTACCTTCAACGTCGAAAATCTCCTGACCCGTTTCGATTTCACCGGTTTTCGTAACCAGTTGCGCCAGGATCGCGTCATCAAGCTTTTCCAAGTATCGAGCGAGGGCGTCTATCAGCAACTGGAGCAGGCGCGGGTGATCGCCGCGACCGACGACACGAGACAGATGACGGCGCTGGCGATCGCCGATGCGGATGCCGATATCCTCTGCCTGCAGGAAATCGACAATATGGCCGCTCTCCAGGCCTTCGAATACGGCTATCTCTTCCGCATGGTCGGAAACGGTTACCGGCAGAAGTATCTGGTCGAGGGCAATGACAGCCGCGGCATCGATGTCGCCGTGCTGATGCGCGAGGAAACGCGCGACGGCCAGAAGATCGAACTCAAGGAAGTCCGCAGTCATGCGATGACGACCTATCGCGATCTCGATCTCTTCGACGAGGAGCTGGCGCTCACCAACCGCATCGATGACAAGATCTTCAAACGCGACTGCCTGGAGCTCGATCTCCTGATCGGCGGTCGGCCATTCTCGCTCTATGTCGTGCATTTCAAATCGATGGGCAATCCGCGCGACGAGCTCGACGGGCGGAAATCGACGATGCCGATCCGTCGCGCCGAGGCGCGCGCCGTGCGCCGCATCATCGAGGATAGTTTCGGCGCCGGGCACACGGCCAAGAAGAGTTTCGCCATTTGCGGCGACATGAACGATTACCAGGAGCGCGTCGATGTCATCGGCCGCCGCGGGGCCGGCTATCGTTTCGAGCATCAGGACGAGGCCGAAAGCGCGCTCGACGTTTTCAGCCATGACGGCTTTGCCGAAAACGTCGTGCGCCGCCGTGCCGCCCTCGACCGCTGGACGCTCTATCACTCCCGCGGGCCGCAGGAGCAGTGGCTCTGCCAGCTCGACTATCTCTGGCTTTCGCCAGCACTTGCCGCCCACAATGCCGGCCGCCTGCCTGACATCATCCGCAGTGGGCAGCCCTATCGCACCATCTTCCCACCGGGGCAGGAGGTGGAGCGTTATCCGCGCACAGGCTGGGACCGGCCGAAGGCGTCCGATCACTGCCCCGTCGTCATGACACTGGATCTCCCCTGAAAGCGAACATGAAAACCAATTTGAACATGAATTTTGCAAACAGCGATTTTTCCGATGATTTCGCCGGCTGGCCTCCGGAGGCCACGGTCTTCCCGATCGCCGGCGTCGATCTGCGCGTCCTGCCCGGCAGCCATCCCTTCGTGCTTGCCGAGGAAGCAGCGATCCGCGAGAACTGGGCCAAGGAAACCGCCGCCAACCCGGCGCTGTTCGACGGACGCCTGGTGTTCCAGCAGCGGCTGTCGTTCAGTGAAGACGGGATTGCGGGCGAGGGCTACGTCACTCCCTTTTCCGCTTTCATGTGGTGGCGCCGGCAGCCGCAGCGCCAGGGCGGCCTGCATATCTTTGCTTATCCGGTGCTGGAAAGCTCAGACGGCGCGCTGGTGGCGATCCGCATGGGCGCGCATACCGCCAATCCCGGCCAGGTCTATTTCGCCGCCGGTTCGCTGGAACAGGAGGATATCGTCGACGGGCGCTGCGACATCGAGGCCAATATGCGCCGCGAGGTCCATGAGGAGACCGGCCTCGACCTTTCCGATTCCGTGGCAGGGCAGGGGCTCTACGCCAGCTATTCCAGACGCACCGTCACGCTTATGCGGCTCTTCCGCTTCGACATGACGGCGGATGAGATGGTGAAGCGGATCGAGGCTCACATGCTGGTCGCCGAGGACAAGGAGATCGCCGGTGCAGTGGCGATCCGCTCGGCCGATCCCAAGGCCTATCCTTATAACATCTCCATGCTGCCGGTGATTAGCTGGTATTTCGGCAAGGCGAGCGCATAAGAGGCCAAAGGCCGAAGCCTCGAAGGACACGCTCCGGCTTGGCTCCTTGCATCCATCTGACTTAGCGCCTTGCACTCGGCCGTTTGGTCGGGCAGGTTGGCGGCGCGATGACCGATTCAAGGAGGCCGATGTGGCGCGAAGCTACAGCGTCTATGACGTGTTCACCGATCGAAAGCTGGCGGGCAACCCGCTGGCGGTGATCTTCGACGGAGACGATCTCAGCGACGAGGCGATGCAGGCGATCACCCGGGAGATCAATCTCTCCGAGACAGTGTTCGTGCAGCCTTCGAGCAATCCCGCCTATGCGGCAAAGCTCAGGATCTTCACGCCGGGGCGTGAGCTGCCGTTTGCCGGTCATCCCACAGTCGGCACGGCGGTGGCGCTGGCCGAACGGGCGCATGGCGCGGCGACGCTCGATCTCGTGACGGTGCTTGAGGAAAACGTCGGGCCAGTGCGCTGCGCGGTGCGGCTGAGGGAGGGCGAGGCGAGCTTTGCCGAATTCGACCTGCCGCGGAAATCGCAACCGGCCGTCATGCCGCTCGACAAGCTCGGCATGGCTGATGCGCTGTCGCTGAAGGTGACCGAAATCGGCTTTGAAAATCATGTGCCCTCGGTCTGGAGCGCCGGCGTTCCTTTCCTGCTCATTCCGGTGCACGATGTCGGAGCCGCGCAGCGGGTCGAATTCGATCCGCAGCTCTGGGAAAAGATCGTGCCCTTCGTCGAGGGTGCGCTTGCCTCGGCGTATGTCTATTGCCGCGGCGGGGTCAACCACGTGGCAAAGTTCCATGCGCGAATGTTCGCAAGCGGCATGGGCATCGTCGAAGACCCGGCCACCGGTTCGGCGGCGGCGGCACTCTCCGGCGCGATCCACCATTTCGACCGGCTGACGGACGGGCATCACCCGATCATGATTGAGCAAGGCGTCGAGATGGGCCGGCCATCCTTCATCCATTTGCATATCGATGTCGACGGCGGCGCGATCTCCAACGCGCGGATCGGCGGCCAGGCAGTGCGGCTGGCGAGCGGCACGCTCGACCTTTAATTTTATGGCGTGCCGCGCGTCCGAAGCCGCGCGCGCTGCCTTATCGCTTTGAATCTGCGTCTAATCCTGTCCGAAAATCGATCCCGGTTTCCGGGATTATGCCCCGCATTTCACCCATCCCGAAAAATCTTCGCGATTAACCAAAGAATTTTCGCCGATGCGCTGGACAAGCCTGCCGATCCTGTTTATACGCCCCGTCACACCGCGCAGCCAAGCGCGAACGGGTGATTAGCTCAGTTGGTAGAGCAGCTGACTCTTAATCAGCGGGTCGTAGGTTCGAGCCCTACATCACCCACCAAAAACCTCTTGATATTATTGGGTTTTATGTGATTGTGCTGGCAATTCCGGACTACCGGTTTCCAACATTTTGGAAGCGGTTTCCAATTCACGTTCCGATCCTGTTCCTGAAAGCAGCCGGCTCGATCTCGCTCCATCGTGCCTCCATGGGCTTCATGGCGTCTTTCGCCAAACTCCTCAGAGCGACCTCCCGCCCGTAGTGCTGAACCATCTGCCCAGACATGTTGCAGATCGATCCGACCTGGTTTTCGGTGCACCCCACCTCAAGCAGATTGATGACCGCGTTCTTCCGCAGCCCGTGGAAGACGATCCTCTCCTCTCGGAATCGCTTGAACGACTCTTCGTCCATTAGCTTCTGCCATTCCGTCCTTACAGGAAATGGATCGATCGCATACCGGCCAACGATAAGATTATCGCCATGTCAGCCTTCTTCACCGGCCAGCGCCAAGGCGACGTTCTCGCCATGGTCAAGCCAAAGGCAGGAGGAACCACGATAGCCGTCAAGGCGCAGAAGACGAAAAGGACGGTCTGGATCCCGATCCACTCCGCCTAGCGTGATGCTACATGCGGGCGCGCGCACGAAATATTACAAGACCGCCGACGGGTTCAAGAGCTTCGAAAGCCTTCTCGGCGGCCGGCCAGAAACCCTTTTCCGAGTGGTCGGGGAGCCTCTTGCCATCCAGCAGAAAACCTTTGTCGTCGCGCTACAGCGCTTCGCAAATGGCGACCCGGCTCTGGAAGTCACGTTCCAAGTGCTCCGGCAGGGACAGGGACGGCCAGGCTGCGGCGGTGTTTCGGAACTTGGTGTAGAAGGTGTAGACCGTCTCGGCGCCGCTCTTCCGGCGCTTTATGACGCGGTGGACGTGCTTAGGCAGTTCGATCGTTCCGCTTTTCCCTGATCTTGTTACGGAATTTCGCTCCAATGCTTGAGGCGGTTTCGACGGCGCCGATGTTCATCGCGCGGTCCAAGTCGTCACGATACCAAAACTTCCGCCGGGTGGTGTCAACTACGCGCGGCTGTGGATATGCGGTACCGACGCGCTCGAGGAAATCCTCGACGTGCTTTTCTCCGCAATCGCCAGCCGCCATGTCCGCAGTCATGCGCAGCGGCCAGCTGCCGGCCGGGTTAGTGGGCTGGCGACGGACGGTCATCCACCAATCCTCTCGTTCCACGCCCCAATAACTCGCACGGCTTCGTGATCTAGCTCCGTTAGAGCGCTCCGGAAGAACGGTTTCGTCTTGACCGTCATCTTCTCCTTGCACTTAGGGCAGGTGATGACTGAGATCGGCCCATAGGATGCTTCGAGATTTTCCGGCTTCTGTCCGCACTGGCAAGGCCGCGCGCCTGCGGGCGATCTATAACGCGGCGCAGCTCTTGCAATCGGATGATGATCTTTGGGTTGGTCAGCCTCATCTCTTCTGTCCTATCACCGCAGCGGGCAGAAGAGTTACTTGCGCCTGAAACGCAAGTCACTGGAACGAATAGTTTCGGGTCGGCTGCGGCTGCTCAATTGACGGCCTACTTGCTGAGCAGGCCGTTCAAGCAAGACCCAGGATATAGCCGCGAGCACCACTGATATAACCGACGCCCCGGCGAACTGGATCAGACTTGGATAGTATTGAGGGCCTGCGACACGCTGAAAAAGGTCGATGGCCAGTTCATGGTAAAGGTAGATGCCGTAGCTGATGAGCCCGAGCTGCGTGAGAATGCGCCAGTTCAAGAAGCGCGGCAAGGCATCGTGGTATCCCAGAAACACCAGATGAGCGAAGATTAGAAGCGGCAAAACTTCGATGAGTTCATACCACAGGGCTGCAGCAAACGGGGAAGACGGGTATTCTAGCAGCCAATAGAGCAAGATAACACCTGCGTAGACAGGGATCATGGCGCGCCATTTGAAGATAGACAGCTCTTTGACTGCAGGAGCGAGAGCTAAAAGGCCACCTACGGCAAGAGCGTCCCAGGAGCTTGTCGGCATGGTCCAATAGATCACAGTGGTTCCGGGCATCTTCAGGCTGATGACTATCCTGACACCGACAGCGATAGCGATCCCGAGGAAGCAGGCTGGCGCCAGGAACTTGCGGCCCAGCAGCATCACGACAAGCGGCCAGGCCAAGTAAAATTGTTGTTCGACACTGAGTGACCACAAGTGAGAGAAGAACCATGGGCTCCAGCTATCAGTCTTTGTAAAGAGCACATTGGTCCCATAGAACGCATGCCAGTACCATTGATCGCGCCACCCGTCCGCCTCAAGGAAGAACATGATCAACAGGAGCGCGTAATATGCCGGCATGATGCGGAAGCTGCGTCTGACGTAGAACGCCCGCAATGCAGAGCCGGGTGTTTGGCGACCATCGGAAAATGAGCGTAGCAAGTGCCTGGTTATGAGGAAACCACTCAACACGAAGAAGAAGCGCACAGCCAGATGGCCATAAGTGCTTCCAGCAAGCCATGTATGCGTGATGATCACCGCGAAGACAGCAATGGCGCGCAGACTGTCCAGTTGAAGTTTCCGCACTGTCTCCACCGCCCCCTTGAAGGTTTCCCTCGGAGTCCTACCCCTGATACCTAGAATCGTCCAGCGATACGGTTAGACATGCCGAGATCAAGCCGCATGCAGGAACAGCTGAAACTCAAATACAGCTGGCGCAAGACGTGGCCGGACAGCGAGAACGACTTCGTAGGCTTTGAACGAAAGCCTGTTCTTATTTGCGTCTGGCATCCAGCCAGTGCAACCGATAGTGCCAGAATATTACCTGCATGATCGGGTCTCCTTCGGGGACATCACGCCAAGGGACACCGGATCGTAGAACCCTAAAGATGCCGTTGAGCACCCGTCGGTCATCGACGCGAGGCACGCCTCGCGGCTTGTTAGGTAGGGGAGGCGCAATTACGCGCCATTCAAAGTCGGTCAGATCATGGCAGCTCATCCCTGAATCTGAATCAGGTCGGGCAACGACAGGAAAGTCCCAGCGCCGAACGAGCCGATTTAGGCCGTCAGGTCGGGATGAACGACCATTCTTCGGCCATGAACTCAAGCGTTTCATCGCGGAAATAATATAGGAAATGCCGAGAGCTAACGGTGTCTGCCCCGATCTTTTCCCAAGACACGGCGTCGCGGTCAGGGTCGAGACCGATTATCTCATAGAACTCGCCCCAACGAGGAGCCACACCGCTGTAACGACCATGGCCGCTTACCTTATACCATTCATGATCATTGGTGCTGTCCCAGCGCCAGCGGCTGCAACCAACAAATCTCAAAGTGCCCCATGTCTCATCAAATTTCGGGCTGGTCTTCGAAAACAGGCTCAACGCCCTGAGAATACCCGTCGGCTTTTTGTCGCGCACCGGTCTATACGACCGGAAACGGACGTTGATGGAGGAGCCCTCAACTGAAACCTGGGGCTCTGGCGCATTTGGTTCGGCCACCCAACCTTGGCCGAGTTGTAGTTTATCAAACTCGAGCATGGACTACGACTAGCCGACTTGCATGACCGATTCTACTCAATTTATGAGTTCACTAGGTCGAAATTCATGCAGACCTATCCACATCGCCATCTTCATCCAGCTCGTGCACCGGCAAATAGGTGTTCTTCTCCATCCACTCCCGCACGATATATCTGATGGCGTCCTCTCGCGTCAGCACGAGTTCGCTGCATACATCTACATCGACAAATGGATTGCGGCGATCGAGGCTAAAAGTATTGAAAAACCTAAAATCACGAACGGAGTTCCATAGCAAACCCTTGTTCTATTCGAAGTCAGATCTTCTCCAGAGGTGCTGTCGCCATTATACATCTTAAATCCGACGTTGCTGTCGGAATTGAAATCCCAATTATTTCTCTTATAAAAAAGAAGCTCTCTTATTTCGACAATAACCAGAAACAGAACAATCACCGACAACAGTATTATGGCGAATACCGTACCGTCAGAAGCGGGATAATCCAAAGTCATGCTCTCCTCTTCAGCCTCCGCCGTTGACCAGCGCCGCTACGGGCCAAAATCGTAGCAAACATTCACAAAATCCCCAATTATTTGAACTCAGGCCGGATCTTCTGGCCTGCCGGAGACTGTTCCGGGCCGGGCTGCATGGTTCGTGTCGTCAGCATGTCTGGCAGCGTCGATCCCCGCGCCCTATTTGCTCTCTGATAAGCGGGAGGGTTCCATGAGAAGCGTCGTTCTGGTCGTTGCCTTGTCTCTGCCGTTGCCGGCCTTCGCTGCGGGGGCGATGGAGATCAAGGCGAGCGCGTATAGCTGCAGTGAGATTGCGCAGATCATCCGCCAGAACAAGAAGGTCTTCGTCCGTGTCGGCTTCGGCGGCCGTAGCTTCCGCTATCCGCCGGCGCAATGCAGCATGGGCGACAAGCGCACCAGCACGAGTTTCCGCGATGGTCAAGGAAAGCAGTGCATTCTCGACTATGCCTGCGTCTTCGATCCCGCATCGCCCTATAATTTTCCGTAGAGCAAATGGTCTTGGGCGGGTTCGGCCAAAGACGTTCTCCCACAATCAGGAGTTTTCATGAAAAGCATTGTTCTGGCGTTTGTGCTGCTGTTTCCGTCCGCAGCCCTTGCCATCGATGCGGTGGAGGTCAATGCCAGGGATCATACTTGCGACGAGCTTGCGCAGATCATCCGTAAAGACAAAGCGGTTTTCGTGCGCATGGGTTTTGGCGGCCGTAGCTTTCGCTATCCTCCGGCCAGGTGCAATCTCGGCGACAAGTACGACACGGCAAGGGTCAGGGATGCCAACGGCAAGATTTGCCTTCTTGACTACCAGTGCGTGTACGACCCCCAATCCTTCTACAACAGGATCCCCAAATAATATCCCGCTGCGAGAGCTGTCTGAGACCGAAGAAAAAAGGCCGGGCGAAAATCGCACCGACCCTTCCTCGATCTGTCTCGATAACGGCTGCCAGTACCTCCGTGGTCAGCCATCAGAGACAAATTCAATATCT
The DNA here is from genome assembly GCF_022354505.1 of Rhizobium sp. C104. NCBI lineage: Bacteria > Pseudomonadati > Pseudomonadota > Alphaproteobacteria > Hyphomicrobiales > Rhizobiaceae > Rhizobium > Rhizobium sp. C104. The sequence goes on from NZ_CP092348.1 coordinate 768,335, forward strand.
CTAAAATAAGCTCTCTCTGCCGGTATTCAAGAGCACACGACAGAAAAGGAAGCCGGCACTGGGTCGGCTTCCTTTAGCCGAGCAGCGGTTACTGCTGGGCAGGCGCAGCCGGCGGAGTGGCCGGTGCAGGTGCCGGTGCGGGCGTTGCGCTGTTGTCGGTCGGAGCGATCGGCTTGGGTGCAGCCGGTGCCGGCTCGGATTGGGTCGTGGAGGCTGTCGTATCCGGGGATGTGCCCGGGGTGCTCCACTGCGAATAGGCGAATGCAGCGACAGCGATCACGGCCAATGCAGCGACCCAGACAACCCACGTATTATTACTGCGCGCGCTCGGCGTGGTGCGCAGATCCAGATTTGGGTTCAGCGGGCGGTTCGGGTCGTTGGCATTATTGGGGTCGTACGTCATGGTACTTTCTCCTCTTTCGGTGAAACAATAATGCCGAAGTGAGGATTTTGTTCCGTACCGGGACCGCGAAGCAGTTGATATCAAGGCATTCCGGGCGGCAGCTGACCCGAATCGGCTGCGTTCCGCTGTTCTATGCAAGCGCCCGCTTGACACGGCGGGGTCTGTTTGCGCATGGTTTTGCCATGGGGTTGCGATCATCCCACGAGGCGTCATGCTGAAGAATCGCGTCCAGTAACACCGATCAACGGAGGACGCGTCATGCCGTCATTTCTCGAAATTTCTCCCGACAAACTCAGCCGCCTCATCGGAACCCCCGGCGCGCCTTGCATCGTCGACGTTCGCACCGAGGAGGACTTCGCGCTCGATCCGCGCCTAATTCCGGGCTCGATCCGGCGCGATCATGCCGAGGTTGCGTCTTGGGCGGACAGCATGAATGCCGCCACCGTCGTGGTGGTCTGTCAAAAGGGCAGCAAGCTCAGCCACGGTGTGGCCGCCTATCTGCGCCATGCCGGGATCGACGCCGAGAGCCTCGAGGGCGGCTTCGAAGCCTGGATTGCCGGCGGGGCGGCCGTGCCATCGGAAAAGCTTCCGCGCCGCGACGCGGAGGGGCGCACCGCCTGGGTGACACGGGCGCGGCCGAAGATCGACCGCATCGCCTGTCCCTGGCTGATCCGCCGCTTCGTCGATCCGAACGCCGTCTTCCTGTTCGTGCCGGCGCCCGAGGTTATAGCCGTTGGCGAACGCTTCGGGGCGGTTTCCTTCGATATCGAAGACGTGTTCTGGAGCCATCGCGGTGAGCTCTGCACCTTCGACGTGATGGTCGAGGAATTCGGCCTGGCATCCGAACCGCTTCTTCGTCTGGCGCAGATTGTCAGGGCGGCGGATACCGCAAGGCTCGATCTCGCGCCCGAGGCGCCCGGCCTGCTTGCAGCATCGCTCGGTCTCTCCAGGATGTTTTCCGACGATCTGGAGCAGCTCGAAGCCGGAATGCTTCTCTACGATGCCTTCTTCCGCTGGTGCCGGGACGCGACCGAGGAAACCCACAACTGGCCTACGCCAAAGAAGAGGGCATGAAATGGCCGAGTTGACGGACAACGGCCGCGCGGATAAGACGATGGAGAGACATGCGGACGAGGAGCATCACCACGGCGTCTCCTTCAGTGAGGCCTTCAAGGTATGGCTGCGCGTCGCCGCCTTGAGTTTCGGCGGCCCGGCCGGCCAGATCGCCGTCATGCACCGGATCATCGTCGACGAGAAGCGATGGATCGGCGAGCACCGGTTCCTGCATGCGCTGAATTATTGCATGCTGCTTCCCGGCCCCGAGGCGCAACAGCTCGCCGTCTATATCGGCTGGCTGATGCACCGCACGCTGGGTGGTCTGGTCGCTGGTTTGTTGTTCGTGCTGCCGGGATTCCTGTCGATCCTCTGTCTCAGCTATATCTACGCCGCTTATGGCAGCGTGGGCATCGTCGCCGGCCTGTTTTTCGGGCTGAAGGCGGCGGTGCTTGCCGTCGTCGTGCAGGCCGTCATCCGCATCGGCAGCCGCGCTCTTAGAAACAACGTCATGCTTGCGATCGCGGCTGTGGCCTTCGTTGCCATCTTCTTCTTCCATGTGCCGTTCCCGCTGATCGTGCTTGCCGCCGCCATCGCGGGCTTTCTCGGCGGCCGCTTCGGCATTGCCGCCTTCAAACCGGGCGGCGGCCACAAGGCCGGAAGCGGGCCAATGGTGTCGGATGCGGAGTTGGCGCTCGGCGAGGGCATACCGCCGCATGCACGCCCCAATCTCGGTTGGTCGCTCAGTATGTCGGCAGCGCTGCTCGCTCTCTGGCTCGCGCCGATCGCCGCCCTCTATGCGGCTTTCGGGGCACACGACGTTTTCACCGAGATCGGCCTGTTCTTCAGCAAGATGGCGGTCGTCACCTTCGGCGGTGCCTATGCCGCGCTCGCTTATGTCGCGCAGGAGGCCGTGCAGCGTTTCGGCTGGCTGAAACCCGGCGAGATGCTCGATGGTCTCGGGATGGCCGAGACGACGCCGGGGCCGCTGATCATGGTGCTTCAGTTCGTCGGCTTCATGGGCGCCTATCGCAATTCCGGTTCGCTCGATCCGATGCTGGCCGCCACGCTAGCGGCAATCCTGACGACTTGGGTGACGTTCGTACCCTGTTTCCTCTGGATCTTTCTTGGTGCGCCCTTCATCGAAAAACTGCGCGGCAATGTGGCGCTCGCCGGCGCGATGTCGGCGATCACGGCGGCGGTGGTCGGGGTCATTCTCAACCTCGTCCTCTGGTTTGGCCTGCATACGCTGTTTGCCGAGGTCGCGACCGTCCACCTTGGCGGCTTGCGGCTCGATATCCCCGTGCTGCAATCGGCCGTGCCGGCGACAATGGCGCTGTCTGCCGCCGCCGCCATCGCGATCTTCCGGTTCAAGACGTCTGTGATCGCGACGTTGCTTGCCTGTGCGATAGCGGGAATGCTCTGGACGCTGGCGACAGGTTAGAGCTCTTTATATATCATGCATGTCGTCCGGAACCGTTGCACACTTCCGGGCGACATGCATTAGCCTTCCGCCCCGTCCGCGGGGATGCGAGTTGCCAGCATCTTGTCAATGCGCATGCCGTCCATATCGAGCACTTCGAAGCGCCAGCTATCGAAAACGAAGGTTTCGCCGGCTTCGGGGATGTGCTGGAGCTGGTGCAGCGCGAAGCCTGCAAGCGTATGGAAATCGGCATCCGGACGATCGCGCAGGCCCAGCCGTTCGAAGGCGTCGAAGGCGGGCATCATCGCATCGATCAAGAGCGATCCGTCTTCCCGCACGATAATGTCGGGCTCTTCGTTGGATCCCGGCAGGTCGCCGGCGATCGCTTCGAGCAGGTCGGTCTGGGTGACGATACCCTCGAGGCTGCCATATTCATCGATGACGATGGCGAGCCGGACAGGCGAGGCCTTGAAACTGTCGAGCACGCGCACGACCGAGGTGCCCTCATGCAGCACCAGCGGCTGCTTGATCACCTCCATCGGCCGGACCTTGCCGCCGTCGAGAACCTGGTCGAGAAGGTCCTTCTTCAACACCATGCCGATCGGTTCGTCGATCGAGCCCCGGGCGACCAGCAATTGTTCGTGGCTGCATTCGCGGATGGTCTTCAGGATCTCGGCCTCGCTGTCGTCGGCGTCGAACCATTCGATATCGAGACGCGGGGTCATGATGTCGGAGATCGGTCTGTCGCCGATGTTGAACACCCGCTCGACGAGCTGCTGCTGCACCTGGTTGAGAAGGCCGGCCTCCTGGCTTTCGGCGACCAGCAGCTTGAGTTCCTGCGGCGAATGGAACGATGATTCCCCGGTTCCGGCGCGAAGGCCGACGCCCCGCAGCACAAGATTGCCCATGCCGTTCAGAACGAAGATCGCCGGCTTGAACAGCACCAGGAAGAGCCCCAGCGGACGCACGACGGCAAGCGAAGTGGCCTCGCTGCGCTGAAGCGCCAAGCTTTTCGGCGCCAACTCGCCCAGCACGATGTGCAGTGCCGTGATGATGACGAAGGCAATGACGATGGCGACCGTATGCGCGCCTGTTGCCGCCCATTGCCCAGGCAGCCAGGACACCAGAGGCTCGATCAGATGGGCAAGCGCCGGCTCGCCGACCCAACCCAGCGCCAGCGACGAGATGGTGATACCAAGCTGGGTGGCGGCAAGGTTGGCGTCGAGATTGTCGACAGCGCGCTGGAGGGCGGAGGCATTCATGCGGCCTGCCGCGGCAAGTTCGGTGACACGGCTGCGCCTGACCGAAACCAGCGCGAATTCCGCAGCGACGAAGAAGCCGTTAGCAGCCACCAGTAGAAGCACGGCGAGTATCCCGACATAGTCGAAGACGCCGCCTGCGGATTCGGACATGGTTTCCCTACCTCTGAATTGATCCGAGTCCGAAACTACACGCTCGGACAGAGGTAGCAAGGCACGGGTCGCCATTCTTCCAGCGGCGATGCCGATGCCGGCTGTCGTCAGATGATATGTGCGGTTTCTTGGTGTCGCGCGCAAGAATGCGCAGTTGAACACATGATTGATGCGCCTCGCATTTATCTCTTCGGCGCTTCGAAGAGTTCGATCGGGTTTCCGGCCGGGTCCTCAAGCAGGATCTGCTTACCGCCTATGCCCTGCACGATCTCATTGCGAAAACGCGCGCCCGCCTGGCGCAGCGTGGCAACTTCCGCCTCCAAGTCGGCGACTTCAATCTGGATGCGATTCCATCCGCCGGGTTCGGGTTTTCGCCCGTCGGACATTGCCTGGGACGCTCCGCCCGGACCGGTCGTGCCGCTGACGAGCAGACGAAAACCATCCCTTGTCAGGATGGCAAAGCTGGGCGCGGGATGAAGAGCGACCGAGAAGCCAAGATGTTTCGTGTAGAATTCCAAGGCGGCGTCGACGTCGTCGACGATATAGCGCATGCTGATGCCGGGCATGGTTTCCTCCATCTTTGTTGGATCGAGCGATCCCCCACGATGATCCGACAAGCGCCGAACGCTGGATCGGAGGCGCAAAGGACGCTCCATGAATGGAATCTGCGCCCAATCCTTCCGAAAATCGAATCGGATCTTCCGGGGGCCCCGTGCCAGTTGCAGCCCCTGTTATTGATAAGGGTGTATAAGTCTAATCTGTAATATAAGCTTTGCGCCCCAGGCATCGGATTCCATTACGAAAGTTTAATTTTCATTTCAGTTTCGGTTCATCTTTTCGGGCCTAGTTTCCTCCTGCGCCGAACATAAGGAACCCGACATGAAAAAGATTTTTGCAGCTCTCCTTTCCGCTTCCTTCCTTCTCTCCCCGATGGTTGTCTCCCAGGCCAGCGCTGATGACTATCGCCGTCCGCCTGTCGTCGTGCAGAAGAAGGTGATCGTCGAGAAAACGGTCGTGCGGCCGCACTGGAAGAAGGGATACCGCGTCAACGCCAACGAGCGCCGCTGGTTTCACGACGTCAACGACTACCGCCGTTACCGGCTCGCGCCTCCCCCGCGCGGCTATCGCTGGGTCCGGGCCGACAACGACTACTTGCTGATCGGCATCACCAGCGGTGTGATCTCCAGCATTATTGCTGGTCATTGATTGGAAGTATGGGAGGGCGGCTTTGGCCGCCCTTTCCGATTCTGGGAGGGGTGCGGAGATTTCCGCTGGTGACTTGTCTGAAGGCACCGTCTGGTGCAGAACGCCGTCCCGATCAGCGTCGTCGCTCTCCCCACGCTCCCTCATTCCTGTGCTCGTCACAGGAATCCAGCACCGCGTGTCCGCGCGGTGATTGACTCAATGTGATTTTGGAAAGAAGTCATCCGCGCCCACAGACTTGGGCGCGCTGGATCCCTGTGACGAGCACAGGGATGAGAGTGGATGGGGCTCGGCCCCGCCTAATTCTGCCGCCGTGCCGCCGTCATCCTCTTTGCAATAATACCAAGCAACCCCTTCGGTCTTCCGGCATCAACCTTCACACTCCCCTCATGCGTCAACGGATGCAGCCCCTCGATCGGCCGCAGCGGTTCACACTCCGTGCAGACGCAGCGATAGGGTTTGATTGCCGTCGCCTTCATGCCGCCTGGCGGCTCCAGCTGGCGAAGGGGTCGGGCAGGTTGCGCCAGCGATCGGGCGCGAAGACCGCGGTCTCGATGAGGCAGGCGTCAAGTTCTCTCCTGATCCAAGCCTCATCCATCGGGTCGGCGCCGATGAAGACGATCTCCTGGCGGCGGTCGCCCCAGACGGGGTCGAGATAGGGGCCGATGGCATTCATGAAGCCCGGTTCGTCAGGCCATTGTTCGCGCGGCACCGCCGCCCACCAAAGACCCATCTTGCCGGTGCGCACGAGGGCGCCCGCCTGGCTGATCTCGCCGACATGATGCGGCCGCGTCGCCAGCCAGAAAAAGCCCTTGGCGCGCACCACGCCCGGCCATGTCAGATCGAGAAAGGCTTGCAATTTTGCCGGATGGAAGGGCCGCTTTTCGCGGTAGACGAAGGAGCGGATGCCGTATTCCTCGGTTTCCGGCACATGGTCCTTGAAGCCGTGCAGCTCCTTGTACCAGAGCGGGTGGGTCTCGGCCCTGTCGATATCGAAGCGGCCGGTGCCGAGCACTTGCTTCAGCACCACCTTGCCGAAATCCGTCTCGATCAGCTGCGCATCCGGGTTGAGGACGGTGATGATTTTCCGCGCGGCATCCCGTTCCGTCTCGCTTGCCGTGCCGATCTTGTTCAGCACCACGACATCGGCGAATTCGATCTGCTCGACCAGCAGGTCGACGATGGTTCTGGTATCGCCATCGCCTGCCGTTTCGCCGCGGTCGGCGAGGAAATCGGCGGAGGCATAATCGGCGAGCAGGTTGGCGGCATCGACGACGGTCACCATCGTATCCAGCCTTGCGACGTCGGAAAGGCTTTCTCCGTTCTCGTCGCGGAATTCGAAGGTGGTGGCGACGGGCAGGGGCTCGGCGATGCCGGTGGATTCGATCAGCAGGTAGTCGAAGCGGCCTTGGGTCGCCAGATCGCGCACCTCTTTCAAGAGGTCGTCGCGCAGGGTGCAGCAGATACAGCCATTGGTCATCTCGACCAGCTGCTCCTCGGTGCGAGACAGATTGGCGCCGCCGTCGCGCACCAGGGCGGCGTCGATATTCACCTCGCTCATGTCGTTGACGATGACGGCGACGCGCATGCCGTCGCGATTGGCAAGCACGTAGTTCAGCAGCGTCGTCTTGCCGGCGCCGAGAAAGCCGGAGAGCACCGTGACCGGAAGTCTGTTGTCCATGAAACCTCGCATTTTAATGTTATATCATTACATCGGCGGGGCCGAAAAAAGGCGGAACGGGGTCATCCGCCTCTTTCCGCCTCAGCTCTCCCCGCAGCGCCGCATGATTATCATGCGCTGGAGAGGCAATCCTTCATGCTGTCGGCGATGCCGCGCATGAGGGTGAAGTAGAGATCGGGGCCGGCCTTCAACGTTGCGGCTTCGGGGTCGAGCACGCCGGATCTGGCGTTCGTGCCTTCGATGACGACATTGACGAGGCGCGGCTCGAATTGCGGTTCGGCAAAGACGCAGGTGGCGCCCAGTTCGCCGACCTTGCGGTGGATTTCTGAAACGCGCTCTGCACCGGGAATGGTTTCCGGGCTGACGGTGATCGAGCCGGCGACGCGGATGCCATAGCGATGCTCGAAATACTGGTAAGCGTCGTGGAAGACGATGAAGGGCTTGTCCTTGACGGGAGCGACCGTGGCGGCGATTTCCTTGTCCAGGGCCGTCAGCTTGTCGTCCAGCGCCTTGGCATTGGCCTGGTAGGTCAGCGCATTGGCGGGATCGGCGGCGACAAGAGTTGTGGTGATCACGGCGGCCATGGCTTTGGCATTCATCGGGTCGAGCCAGAGATGCGTGTCGAAGGCGCCATGGTCGTGGTCATCATCATGGCCGGTGCCGGCGGCATGATCGTGATCCTCACCCTCGGCGGAAGCGCCCTGATGCTCATCGCCATCCTCATGCGGCTCGAAGGCGCCGCCTTCGCGGAAGGGCAGCTTGACGAGGCCGGGGGCATGATCGAGCTCGGCGATGCTGGCCTTCGAGCCCAGCGCCTGCAGCGGCTTTTCCAGAAAAGCCTCGAGGCCAGGACCGGTCCAGAAGATCACCTTGGCTTCCTGCAGCGCGCGCGCATTCGACGGCTTCAAGCTGTAAGTATGCGGGGAGGCGGCGCCATCGACGATCAGCTCCGGTTCGCCCACACCCTGCATGATCGCTGCAACCAGCGAATGGATCGGCTTGATCGAAGTGACGACGACGGGCGCATCGGCCGCCCGCATGCTGCCGGCAAACAGCAAGGCGGGAACCGCCAGCGCCGGTAGGGCGAAGGCGAGCGGAATTTTGAAGGCCAGGATCTTCAGGGCTGGGCCCAGGGTGCGTTTCATCGAATGCTCCGCTTGAATTGCAGATGTTATGTTATTACATCAATTGCGTTATGCTATAACGTGTGCAATAGCAGGATGCAACAGCGCTGTCGGAAAATTTGATGCTCTCTCCCGCAAATACGAAGGGCGAACCGCTAGTTTCGCTTGAGAATGTCGGCGTTCTGCGCAACGGCCGCTGGCTTGTGCGCGGCGTCGAATTTTCCGTCTCGCGCGGCGAGATCGTGACGCTGATCGGGCCGAACGGCTCGGGCAAGTCGACCAGCGCCAAGGCGGCGATCGGTGTGCTGAAGCCGAATGAGGGCAGGGTGAAGCGTCTGGCCGGCCTGAAGGTCGGCTATGTCCCGCAGAAGCTTGCGATCGACTGGACGCTGCCGCTCTCGGTGCGCCGGCTGATGACGCTGACCGGACCCCTGCCGGAACGTGACATGCGCGCGGCACTCGAAGCCGCCGGCATCGACCATATGCTCGATGCCGAGGTGCAGCATCTCTCCGGGGGCGAATTCCAGCGGGCGCTGATGGCGCGCGCCATTGCCCGCAAACCCGACCTGCTCGTGCTCGACGAGCCGGTGCAGGGTGTCGATTTCTCCGGCGAGATCGCGCTCTACGATCTGATCAAATCGATCCGCAACGCCAGCGGCTGCGGCATCCTGCTGATCTCGCACGATCTCCACGTCGTCATGGCCGAGACCGACACGGTCATCTGCCTCAACGGCCATGTCTGCTGCCGCGGCACGCCCGAAGCCGTCAGCCGCAGCCCGGAATATGTGCGTCTGTTCGGCAGCCGCGCGGCGCAGACGCTTGCCGTCTACAGCCATCATCACGACCATACGCATCTGCCGGATGGGCGCGTGCAACATGCCGACGGTTCGGTGACCGACCATTGCCACCCCGATGACGGGCATCACGCGCATGATCACGGGCACGACCATGCTCATGATCATGATGGTCATCATGGACATGAGCACTCGCACGCCCATTCCCACAGTGGGGAGGGCCGCCATGCTTGACGATTTCTTTGTTCGCGCCATCCTCGCCGGCGTTGGGCTAGCGCTGACGACTGGACCGCTCGGCTGCTTCATCATCTGGCGGCGCATGGCTTATTTCGGCGATACGATCGCCCATTCGGCGCTGCTCGGCGTCGCGCTGTCGCTGCTCTTCGAACTCAATCTGACGCTGGCCGTCTTTGCCGTCGCAGCCCTCGTATCGGTGTTGCTGCTCTTCCTGCAGAAGCGCCAGGCGCTGTCGGCCGATGCGCTGCTCGGCATCCTCTCGCATGCCACATTGGCAATCGGCCTCGTCATGGTCGCCTTCATGAGCTGGGTGCGGATCGATCTCATCGCCTTCCTGTTCGGCGACATCCTTGCTGTTTCAACGACCGACATCGCGCTGATCTGGGGTGGAGGGCTCTTCGTGCTCGTGGCGATGGCCTGGCTCTGGCGGCCGCTGCTGGCGGCAACCGTCAATGCCGAGCTTGCCGAGGCCGAGGGTCTGAAGCCGGAGCGGGCGCGGCTGTTCTTCATGCTTTTGATGGCCGTCGTCATCGCCATTGCCATGAAGATCGTCGGCATCATGCTGATCACCTCGCTGCTGATCATTCCGGCGGCCGCGGCGCGGCGCTTTTCGGCGACGCCGGAGATGATGGCGGTGCTCGCCTCGGTCATCGGGGCGGTTGCCGTCGTCGGCGGGCTGTTCGGCTCGCTCACCTACGACACGCCCTCCGGTCCCTCGATCGTGGTCGCGGCGCTGATCCTCTTCATTCTCAGCCTGCTTCCCCTCAGGCGGCATCGCGCAGGCATGCAAGGACAAGGTTCATGACGACACCGCAACTCACCAAGAACCAGTCGCTGGTCTTCGACGTGCTCGAAAAGGCCGAAGGGCCGCTCAGCGCCTATACCATCCTCGACAAGCTGAGGGACCACGGGTTTCGCGCGCCGCTGCAGGTCTACCGGGCGCTGGAAAAGCTGCTCGAATACGGTGTCGTGCACCGGCTCGAAAGCATCAATTCCTTCGTCGCCTGCGCCCATCCGGGTGACGACTGCCACAGCCACGGCATCGTCGCCTTCGCGATCTGCGAAAGCTGCGGCCAGGTGACGGAGTTCCACGATCACGAGGTCGACCACCGACTGATGGCCTGGGTGCGGGGGCAGAAATTCAAACCAGCGAAGACGACGATCGAGATCCGCGGTTTGTGCGAGGCTTGTGCAGCGTAAGCGGCCACACTATCCGTCGGCACCCTGATCCTATCGCACCAACGGGACTTTGACGGGCGCCCACTTCTCCACCCTCATTGCTGTGACATCCCGCTGGTCAAGCCGGAGGACAGGAATGAGCGAGGGCGGAGCGGCGGCGTGCCCGAAGGCGACGATCCAGGCGTTGGTTTCCTCGCCGTGTGTGCTGCCGATCGATACACAAAGCGATGACTCAAAAAGGTGAGGCCGCAAGGGCGGCCTCACCTTTTGCATTTCTGTGCGGATAAGCTTAGTCCGGCTTGGATTCAGAGCCGCCCTTGCCGGAGCCGCCGTTGTCGCTCTTGCCGGAGCCGCCATTGTCGCTCTTGCCGGAGCCGCCGTTGTCGCTCTTGCCGGAGCCGCCATTGTCGCTCTTGCCGGAGCCGCCATTGTCGCTCTTGCCGGAGCCGCCATTGTCGCTCTTGCCGGAGCCGCCGTTGTCGCTCTTGCCGGAGCCGCCATTGTCGCTCTTGCCGGAGCCGCCATTGTCGCTCTTGCCGGAGCCGCCATTGTCGCTCTTGCCGGAGCCGCCGTTGTCGCTCTTGCCGGAGCCGCCATTGTCGCTCTTGCCGGAGCCGCCATTGTCGCTCTTGCCGGAGCCGCCATTGTCGCTCTTGCCGGAGCCGCCATTGTCGCTCTTGCCGGAGCCGCCATTGTCGCTCTTGCCGGAGCCGCCATTGTCGTTCTTGCCGGGGCCGTCCTTGCCGTCCTTGCCAGGACCGTCGCGTCCGTCATGGCTCGGGCCATCCTTGTCGTGCCCGTGATCTTTTCCACCCTTGCCGCCGTGATGATCGCCGTCCTTGTCGCCGTGGTGGTCTTTCCCATGGCCACCCTTGCCATGATCGTGATCTTTTCCGCCCTTGCCGCCGTGATGATCGCGGTCCTTGTCGCCGTGGTGGTCTTTCCCATGGCCGTCCTTGCCATGATCGTGATCTTTTCCGCCCTTGCCGCCATGGTGATCGTGGTCCTTGCCGTCGCCATGGTCGTCGTCATCGTCATCGTTGCCGTTGCCGTTGCCGTTGCCGTTGCCGTCGCCGGTGTCCGATCCGCCGCCGTCGGCAACCTGATCGCCATTGCCACCGGTTCCGGTGGCCGAACCGGTGCTGGACGACTTCTTGCCGCTGCCGATGCCTTGGCTGCCACGATCGTTATCGTTCGGGCCGAATTTGCCATCCGCCTGAATTGCTCTGGTCGGCATGCACAGCCTGTATTCGAGCGTGCCGCGAACTGCGCTGCTGCAATTAACGACCGCCGGGGCTGCCGTTGCCAAGCTGCTGCTTGCCAGGAGGGAAGCAATGGCAAGTCCGATTTTCGATGCTCTGCTGATCATTTCATGCGTCTCCCAAGGTTAACCGAATGTTAATGGGGAGAGTTCTTATACTAACAACGAATTAACGTGAAGAATAAACAATGGTTAATCTGTATCGCTTATATAATAGGGTTAAATTCGCAAGTATAAAATTTTAATAAATTTTTATCCCGACTCTGTTATTGTCTCGGGTCAAATAGGGGAATCGGCTATGGCGCGTCTCTTTTCTCTTGCTACTATTTCATTCTTTTTTCTTGCTTTTCAGGCTGTTGCCGGATCATCGCTGCCGGTGACAAGAAGCATCGGCGCGCCTGTGGGATTCGGCGCAGCCTGTGCCAAGTACAAGTGGCTGTGCGGCAGGATGGCGGCGCAACAGCGAAACGACGGGGCAGGAATAGCGCTTCTTCAAAAGATCAATCGTGCCGTAAATCTACGCATCATTCCCGCAGAAGATCGTCCGCCTTCCCACGGGGATGTTTGGTCTCTGCCGGTTGCCGGCCGCGGCGACTGTGAGGACTATGCTCTCCAGAAGATGAAGGATCTGATCGAGGCTGGTTTTCCATCGAACCGGCTGGCGCTTTCGGTAGTCATTGGGCCGCATGATCAAAACCATGTCGTTCTCATTGCCCGGACGGATGGCGGCGATTTTGTGCTCGACAATCTGACCAGTGCCGTGAGGCCTTGGCGCATGACGGGCTATACGTTTCTGGCCACTCAGGATTTCCAATCGCGCACGGGCTGGCGCGTGACGCTTGCCGGTCCCCGCGCCGGTGAGTTCTCCTGAGGCGTGTCGTAGTTCAGGCGCCAAGGTGCCTGGCGCCACCTCGAACAATGCGTAAATCGGGTGCAGATGGCAGTAAATTCGACGAAGAATTGTGTGCCCAATACGATGCTCGACGCGTGCCTGATGTAAGAATTGGAAACACTTTGTGACTAAGTGTCTCCAAAAGCAGCGTTTTTTGACTTGCTGCGTAAAGAGAGATGAAGGATATTCTGCAAACGTTGAGGGAAGCCTTCATGATCAGAATGATTGAAAACCCTGCCGAACTGGCTGGCGAAGACATCACCGGCAAATATATTCTCCGGAGGCTGAACTATCATTGGTTCGCCTACGGCAAGGCGGCTATTGTAACCGCCTGCAAGGGAACGATCCTGCATCTCGAGCGGGAAGAAACGGTCTATTCCGAGCGTTGGGGCCGTCGCGCCTATACCGGAACCGGCAAGCGTTACCCTGGCGGCATCTGTCCCATTTCGGCGGTCGCCTGCGTCTGCGATACGCCCGATGACGTCAATGCCGTCATTCAACTGGATGTCGAAGCGCAGGACGAATTCTATCAGCTGATCGCCAAGGCGGAAGCCAGGGTTCAGGCGCTTGCCTCTTCCTCGCGAAACAGCCAGTTTCTCGAGGCTGCCGAGTAAGGCGGTTTTTCAACCAAATCAGTCTGGAGCCGTCACCCGGAGGCACCCATAGGGGTGTCTCGAAGGACGCGGCTGGCCCCGCTTCTTCTCTTGCCTGATCATCCGATCTGCTTGAGATCGCGGGCGAAGCGTTGCCAGTTGGCAACGTAGTTTTCCGCCGAGCGGCGGATGGCTTCGATTGCGGCGTCGTCGAGCTGACGAATGGCGCGGGCGGGTGCTCCGACGATCAGCGAGTTGTCGGGGAATTCCTTGCCTTCGGTCACCAGCGCATTGGCGCCGACGAGGCAGTTGCTGCCGATCTTCGCGCCGTTGAGGATGGTGGCGCCCATGCCGATCAGCACATTGTCGCCCAGCGTGCAGCCGTGGAGGATGGCATGGTGGCCGATGGTGCAGCCTTTGCCCATGGTCAGCGGGAAGCCCATGTCGGTATGGGCCATCACCCCTTCCTGGATGTTGGTGCCTTCGCCGACGGTAATCTTCTCATTGTCGCCACGCAGCACCGCGCCGAACCAGACGCCGACATTCTCGCCGAGCTCGACCTGGCCGATGATATTGGCATCCGGTGCAATCCAATAGAGGCCGGCGGCGGGCAGTTTCGGCGTCGATCCGCCGAGCGCATAGACGGGCATGGCTCTCTCCTCAGGCGACCTCGACCGATAGAGTGGCAACACCGTCGATACCGCAACTGATGCAGTCGCCCCTGGAAACGGCGCCGACGCCGGCCGGCGTGCCGGTCATGATGATATCGCCCGGCGCAAGGGTGAAGAGCTTCGACAGCTCAGCGATGATCTCCGGCACCTTCCAGATCATCTGGTTGAGATCGCCGTCCTGGACGCGTTTGCCATTCTGCTCCAGCCAGATCCGCCCTTCGCCGGGGTGGCCGAGGCGGCTGGCCGGCACGATCGCCGAGACAGGGGCCGAATGTTCGAAGGCTTTGGCGACTTCCCAGGGGCGGCCGAGTTTCTTGGCCTCGCCCTGCAGATCGCGGCGGGTGAAATCGATGCCGACGGCATAGCCGTAGATGCAGTCGAGCGCTTGCGCGGCCTCGATATTCGTGCCGCCTGATTTCAGCGCCAGCACGCATTCGACCTCGTAATGCACGTCCTTCGACAATGGCGGATAGGGAAAAGCGCTGCCCGCCGGCAGCAGGTTCTCGGCATTCTTCTGGAAGAAGAAGGGGGGCTCGCGGGTGGGATCATGGCCCATCTCGATCGCATGGTCGGCATAATTGCGCCCGACGCAATAGACGCGGCGTACCGGAAAGTGCTCATCGCTGCCTTCGACCGGCAGCAGAACCGGTTTTGGAAGCGGGATGACGGTGGCGGGATCGGACATGGGCGGGCTCTTCCTGGTTGACGAGTCTTGGGGCATATTAGACGGAAAACAATGCGCCGGGGAAGCATTCTCGGTGCATTGACGCTCCGGCCGCCGGGCGATATCCTCGCCGCCATGACCGGGATCTTTGCAGTTTCGACGATGTCTACGACCACCGCCCCGGGCGGTGGATGCAGACGCGTGAACTGAATTCCGTTCGTTGCTGCTGAGACCCAACCCGCCGGAAAAGAGCGGGTTTTTTCATATCCGCTCGTCTGCCGCCATTCGAGGACGAGATCGTGGACGACATCCAGAAACAGATAGTTGCGGAGCGGGCGCTTGCCGCCGCCCGCCGCGCTCTTGCCAGCCGCTATGCCGGAGCCGCCTTCGCTTACGCCACCGGGTCGCTGCTGCGCGGCGAAGGCACAGCGTTTTCGGATATCGATCTCGTCGTCGTGTTTCCGTCACTGGAACGAGCCTGGCGGGAATCCTTCACCCACGAGGACTTTCCGGTCGAGGCCTTCGTCCACGATGAAGAGACGCTGGCGTATTATATCCATGCCGATACCGAGAGCGGCTGTCCTGTTATGGCCAACATGGTCGCCACGGGGCGCGTGGTCGGACGGGATACCGGGCGCGCGCGCATCGTGCAGGCAAAGGCGGCGGCAATGCTGGCGGCCGGGCCGAAAGCGCTTGCCGGCACCAGCTACGACATGCTGCGCTATCAGGTCACCGATCTTGCCGACGATCTGCGCGGGACGCGCCCGCCCGAGGAGATCGCGGCGATCGCCGCGCAACTCTACCAGAAGCTCGCCGATCTCATTCTGCTCGGACGCGGCGAATGGACCGGCCGCGGCAAGTGGGCGCCGCGTCTCATCGGCAAGCTCGATACCCAACTGGCGGCGGAATTCGACGCGGCGTTCAAGTTGGCGGCAGGAGGCGAGGGCACACGATTGCTGGCTTTGGCCGACCGCGAACTTGCCTTGCATGGCGGCCGCTGTTTCGAGGGTTTCAGGCAGGAGGCGCCGCTGGAGGCACGGCGGCTGGAGTAGGCGTCGATACAGGAGCACTGTTGTCTTGATGAGTTCACTCTAAAAAGGCGTTGCTGCGGCGCCAACGCCCACGAGAGCCTCATCCAAAGGTGCTCCGCAGGGGCCTCGAAGGACGAGGCGGGTGCGTCGGCGTTGATGGATGCAAAGAGCAGCGTTGACGCGTGTCCTTCGAAGCTTCGGCGCCTTTGGCCTGCGCGCCTCTCAGGATGAGCAGTGTTGGAGGATGCCGCCTCCAAGGAGAGGCGTTGGAGAATGGTGCTTTACCTTCGGCGGGTGGAAGAGATCAGGCAGGCGCGAAGCATCTGTGAAAGGCTCGCGCCATTGCAATAAGCTGCCCATTGGATAAGGTGAATTGTAATATTATTAAAACCAAAGGTTGAAAGAAGCATGCCGCGTTCGCATTTTTTCAGAGCAAACCATATTCTAACTCCCATAGTTTTCGCAACCTTTGGTCTGTCTGCATGCGTTACCATCAAGGATGGTGTGCAAGTCTCCCAGGATCATAGCCGCGCCGTGAGTGGCGAGCGAACAAAAATGGGCCAGTCTTACAATTTGAATGCAGACTGCACCGCTGCGACAATGCCGAGCATAAAGCTGGTGCAGCCCCCCGCACATGGATCGGTAGAATTCGTTAGCGAGAAAATTCTTTCACATTATCCGACAGGCGCGCCCCAGATCAGGTGCAATTCCAGAAAATCTCCTGGCGTATCTGAATATTATACTTCCAACAGCCGATACTCCGGGAAGGATATGTATAAGGTGAGAGTGACCTACGGCGAGGGAACAATCAAGGACGTAACAGTCAATATCAATGTAAGAAAGAAATAGAGCCGAGCTGTCGTCGAAGTGTTCAACTGGTTATTCTTCGATGAACGAGTTGGTGGCGTGTGCGCGGCGCACTGTCGCCATCATTCCACGCCTCCCGGGTATCTTAGCCAAGCGCGCCTTGAGCCGCGCAAATCCGGTCGATCAAAGCATCGAGTTCACCCCTCGGTGGACGGCTTATGGCCAGACGCTGCTTGAGGTGCATGATCGGCTCGGCGAGGATTTCATCGAGGCTCTCGGCGCAGGTGAAGTCGCCCGCCACGCGCTTGACCTTCGAATTGTCGAAGATCGCAGTCCAGGCCTTGTCGCCGAGCAACGGGCCGATCCATTCCGGATTGTACCGGATCAGCGTGTCCGTCGGCACGTGGACGATCTTCGCCTCGACGCCGAGCAATCTTGCGATCGTCTTCTGGATATCGTCCCAGATATGCGCACGGTCGGAGGTGATATGGAAAATCTCGGCGAGCGCCGCCTGCTTGCCGAACAGGCCGACGAAAGGCATGGTGAAATCGATTGAGCGGGTCAATGTCCAGGGCGTGTGGCCGTCGCCCGCCACAATGATGGGCTCGCCATCCAGCATGCGTCTCGCCATGACATCACTGTCGCCCATCATAATCGGCAAGCCGGTGCGAACGGTGTGGCTGGGACGGACGATCGTCCAGGCGAGTTTGCCGGACAGTTTGAGCAGTTCCTCGCAGGCGATTTTCGCCTGGCTGTAGGGCCAGTAAGGATTGATCGCCGGGGTTTCCTCGGTGATCAGATAGTGACGCGGCGGCTTTTCATAGACTGAGGCCGAGGAGATGAAGATATACTGGCCGCAATTGCCCGAGAATACCTCGATGTCGCGGGCGACCTGGTCGGGCGTGAAGGCGATGAACTGGCAGACGACGTCATAATTACGCTTGGTGAGATCCGCATAGGCGCTCGATCCCAATTCGCCGACGATCGAGGTCACCCCTGCGGGCAGGGCAGCACTTCTCAAGCCGCGATTGTAGACGCTGACCTGGTGGCCCTCGGCAACGGCGCGCTCGACGCAGGGGTAGGAGATTTGGCCGGTGCCGCCAATGAAAAGAACTTTCAAAGCCATGAGAGTGACCTCGGGGTCTATGGGCGGGAACTATTGTCGCCTTTCATAGCGCGAAAGAATGTCATCGTCTCCCGCAAATCTCGTCTACGGCGGAGAGCAAAGGGAATAAGCCGTACTCTGGCCTCCTGCGGCGGCTTTAGGTTTGCCGCCGCAGGAACTGGACCGGGCCTATGCCTGCGCCTTGCGATAGGCTGCGACGACAAGCCAGATCGAGGAAAGCAGGAAGTAGAATGCGCCGAAGCCCGCATAAGGCACGATATCGAGGATCGTCGGCGGGGCGGCGCCAAGCGAGCGGCCGATCATGAAGCCGCCGGCAAGGGCAGACTGCGCGCCGCTCAGGATCATCACCCATTGGGCGCCCTCGGTGCGCCAGCGCCTCACACCAGTATAGAGCTGCAACAGACCCGAGAGGATTGCCCAAGCCCCGAACACGGCCAGGACGGCATAGGTGCTCACGCCGAGCGCGATGACGACGGCGAGAGATGTGACCGTGCTGACCGCGACATTCAACGTCTGCGACGGATTGGCCTGCAGGCCGCCATTGGCCTGGGCGTCGACCAGATTGGCAAGCGCGTCCCACAAGGGATAGATCACCAGCAAAAAGGCTGCGGCGCTCGGCTGCCCGGCGAAGGCAATGGCGGCGGCAATCCATACGATCGAGAATGCGGCGCGCGTGAAATAATAGGATCGCAGCCAGTAGGAGTGGTTTGAAGATTGAGCTTGCATCGACAGTTTCCTTGTTTTGTCTACCTACTAGTAGGAAGGTTATGCGATTGAAGTCAATGCTGCGGGCAGACACCTTCTTGTGATTGAAGAGAAAGCTCCTCGTCTTGACAATCTGCCTACGAGAAGGTAGGCGGCGCTATGAAATCAATGTCTTCGACGTCGGACAAGATCCTCGATATCGCCCAGTCGCTCATCGTGGCGGGCGGCTATAACGGCTTCAGCTATGCCGACATATCCGCCGCGATCGGCATCAGGAAAGCGAGTATCCACCATCATTTTCCGGCCAAGGCCGAGCTGGTCGCGGTGCTGGTCGATCGTTACACCAAGCAGGCGGAGGCGGGTTTGCAGTCTCTGCGCGAACGGGCCGCAAGCCCTGCCGACCAGCTGCAGTTCTACATCGACTACTGGCGTTCATGCATCGAGAACGCTTCGCAACCCTTCTGTGTCTGCGCGATGCTCGCTAGCGAAATGCAGATGCTGCCCGACGAGGTCGCATCACGCGTCCGCGCCCATTTCCAAAATCTCGCGGCATGGCTGACCTCGGTACTGCAGGCCGGAGTAGAGCAGGGCCTGCTTCGGCTGGACAGGCGGCCGGAAGAACAGGCACAGATGCTGATGGCCTCGGTTCACGGGGCCATGCTCTCGACGAGGGCTCTCGGCGATCCCGGATTGTTTATCGCAATCGTCGGGCCTGAGATTGCGAGGCTGCGGGGCGCATAACACATCTCCTCCCGCCAATCTGGAGGATGCCGCCAGCGCTCAAGAGAGCCTCATCCTGAGATGCCCCGCAAGGGGCCTCGAAGGACGAGGCGGGTGCGCCGGCGGTTGATGGCTGCAAGGAGGAACGTTGCGGCGTGTCCTTCGAGGCGCCGGCCCTTGGCCTGCGTGCCTCAGGAATGAAGAGCGTTGGTGAGTGCCGCGCCCAACTCATGTGTGGAGAAATGCTGGGCCGTCACTCCCCGCCATCACCAACCAGCGCATCCCGCACAATCGCATAATAACCGGCAAGCTCGGCGATATCAGCGGCCAGTCTATCGAAGGCCGGATCGGACGGTGCAAGCGTGCCGGCATATTTGGCCTCGATGAAGGTCTGGTGAGCGGCAAGCGCTTTCGCATCGGCCTTGTGCACGACAGTGTAGATCGGCGAGGGCACGGTGCGGCCCTTGACGATGATGCGGTCGAGCTCGACGACGATGTAGGTCTCGGCGACCAGTCTTGCGGTTTCTTCGCCGAGCAGCAATGCCACACCGTAATTCTTCGAGGCGCCTTCGAGGCGGGAGGCGAGGTTGACGCTGTCGCCGAGGCAGGAATAGTCGAAGCGGCGGGTCGAGCCCATATTGCCGACGATGCATTCGCCGGTGTTGATGCCGACGCCCATCTTCAGGACATGCGGCTTGCCGCCAAGCGCGGCCGCCTCCCGCTCCAGTTGGTTGTTCAGCCGCGAAATCGCTGTCTGCATGGCAAGCGCGGCGCGCACGGCGTGGAGGGCGTGGTCGGGATCGTCGAGCGGCGCATTCCAGAAGGCCATGATGCAGTCGCCCATATATTTGTCGATCGTACCGCCATGATCCATCACCACATCGGAGAGTGGCGTCAGCAGCCGGTTGATCAGGCCGGTCAGTTGCTCCGGATCGTCCTTCAGCGTCTCGGCGATGGTGGTGAACCCGCGCACATCGGAGAACAGTACGGAGAGCGTGCGCCGCTCGCCACCGAGCTTCAGCTGCGAGGGATCGTTCGACAGGCGCCTGACGAGATCGGGAGAAATATACTGGGCGAAGGCGCGGATGATCTGGCGCTTGTTGCGGCGCTCCTCGGCATAGTCGAAAGCGGCTTGTCCGAAGACGACCGAGATATAGGCGACGGTCGGGCCAAGCGGTGAGACGAAGACATGGGCAAGCCGGATGCCGGCAAAGCTGACGGTCGCGAAGGCGAGGAGGGCCGCCGCACTGGTGACGATCGTCAGCCATCCCGTCGAGCGCCAGACGGTCGTGGTGGCCAGCAGCACCGATATCAGGATGCAGGCGGCAACTGCCGGCAGCCGGGCTTCCGCGATCGACAGGCCGGCGCGGATATTGTCGTAGATCGTCGCCTGGATCTCGACGCCGGAGACGAGCTTGCCGGTGTGGATGGTGTAGGGTGTCGCAAAGGCATCGACACCGCGCTTGTCGATCTCCGGCGCATTCTGCAGGCTGAGGCCGACGAGGACCACGCGGTCCCTGAAATAACCTGGCGGCAGCAAGTTCTCGGGGTCGAGTGCCTGGTAGTAGGAGACCGTGGGGTAGCTGCGGGCCGGGCCGAAGGATTGGATGAGCCGGCCAGCCGGCAGGTCGGCGTTTGCTGCTCCCGACGCCGCCTGTATCAGCATGGCGGCAAAACCGTCCTGATAGCCCGGAATGCGCCGAAACATGCCGTCGCCGCTGAGATCGATCGAGGCGATGCCGGTCACGGCACCGGCTTGCGTCAGCTGCGGCAGCGGTGTGGCACGGATCAGCTGCGAGGCCTGCGGCGTCTCGATCAGCGTTTCGTCGCCGGCCAGCACGACATCCGGGCCGACCGCCTTGGCGATCGCCGCGTCGTTGTCGGGGTTCGAGGGTTCAGCCATGATGATGTCGAGGCCGATGACGCGGGCGCCAGCGGCGCGCAGCTGGCTGACAAGCTCGGCATGCAGACTGCGCGGCCAAGGCCATTGCGCGTTGATATCAGCAAGCGAAGGCTCATCGATCGCAACGATGACAGGGCCGCCGGCTGGCGGACGGGGATCGTCGACGGTCGAGAGATAGTCGAAGCTTCTGAGCTCCAGCAGTGACCAGGCGGGCAGGCGCGACAGCAGCGAAATGGCGATCAGCACGGCGAGCGACAGCACCAGCAGCCTCAAACGGCGGCCCCCGGTTTGCCTCGCCTGCCGCGGCTTGTCCCGCACCGGCATCAGAAGCGGACTTTGAGCGTGCCCTTGAAGGCGCGACCCCAGCCGGGAACGCCCGGCGTGATCTCGAAGTCCTCGTCGAGCAGGTTATAGGCGGCGGCCTCGAGGGCGATGCGCTTGTCCAGCGGTTCCCAGATCAGATGGGCGTCGAGGCTCCAGTAATCGTCGAGCTTGGTGCCGAGATCGTCGCCGTCGCGCTCGCCGACATAGTTGGCGGCAACCGTTGCCTTGACCTTGGCTTCGTTGACCCAGGTCAGCGCGATCTGGCCGGAATTCTTGGGAATGAAGGGCAGGGAGCCGCCGTAATTCGGCTCGAGCGGGTCCTTGTTCTCCGATTCCATATAGGCATAGGTGGCGGAAAGGCCGAAACCGGCACCGAGCGCCAGGTTTGCGGTGAGGGCGGCACGGTCGATGCTGCCGCGCGACAGCGGCAGGCTGTCGGCCGCCGGAAGCGAGATCAGCGGAAAATCGATCGAGAAATCATGCAGTTCCTGGTGCTGGTATTCGACTGAGGTAAAAAACCGGTCGGTCCATTCGGCGTCCCATTGCAGCGCCGCCGTATCGGCATATCCCTCGAGGCCGATAGAATATTGGTTGGCCTGCAATCCGAGGACGCCGATCGGGGCAAGAGTGGGTACGCCGGTGTCGAGGCTCTGGCGCATGAAGGCGGCGCGCAGCCAATGGTTCTGGGCGGGTGTCCAGGCAAGGCCGAAACGTGGCTCCAGGCGGTTGACGTCGACTCCGTCGCCTTCCATATGCGTGCCGAAGAGCGCGTATTCGCCCTTGAGATCGGGTGTGATCTCGTGCAGCACGTCGATATAGGCGCGGCTGATATTGACGCGGTTGCTGAATGTGTCCGGGCCGGTCGTGGTCTCTGGGATGATCACGACGAGCGGAAAGAGTTCATGAAGGCGAGAAGAGGTGGTCGTGCTGGCATCGATCCAGCCGCCTTCGATGCCGTACCGCCACGTCAGCGGTCCGCTGCCGATGGAATGGCTGAGCGCGCCGATATAGGTTTTTGAAGACAGATCCTCGGTCCCGTCCAAGAATGGGATGATGTCGGGATCGCGCAGGCCGAGAACCGGCGCATCGTCGACCTGAAGAGAGGTGGACGTCCGCGACTTGCTTTCCGAATAGAGGAAGGCGCCGTTCAAGATGTTTTCGTAGCCGAAGGTATGGCTCCAGCCGAGGCCGGCATTGGTTGTTTCGCTGACATTGCGCCGATAATTATATTCCGAAGAGACTTCAGTTGGAATTCCGAAGCCCAGGAGGTTGAGGAAGTCCGTCAGTGACGAGCCTTGCGTCAGTGCGTTCAGCGTTCCATCGTTTTTGGCATGGTTGACATAGGCCACCACGCGATCGTCAGGCGTCACCGTTGCCGTCAGATAGCCATTGCCGCCGATAAGCTTGTTGTCGGTCTGGAAGCCGCCGAAATCGCGATAGTCGCCATCGAGCGCCAGTTCTTCCCAGGTCAGGTTGCCATAGAAGCTGAGCGGGATCGTCTCGTTCGAGAAACCCTGGATTTCAGCTTCGCCGATACCCCTTGTATGGCCGTCGACGCTGTTGATGCCGCCGCCAAGCGAGCCTTCGATGAACGGCGTGCGCAGCAGCGTTGCCGAACGAGAGCGGCCGGAGAGCATGTGCGGATCAAGCAGCAAGCCCTGAATGAAGGATGAATAGCTCGATGCGTTGCCACGGTTCTGGATGACATTGTCGTCGCTGAAGCTCGTTGCGTTGACGTAAGGGAAGATGCTGCCCTTGATCGACTGGTCGATATAGCCGCTGCCTTCGAAGGGACTGAAGACCGCGTCCCCGTAATAGCGGCCCCAGGCATCCAGACCCTGCAGGCGAAAAGCGTTGTTCAGCGTCGAGCCGGCATCCTGATTGGCGCCAAGGGCGCTGTAGTCGCCGCCGCGGGCGCGCGAACGGCGGAGAAATTCCTGGGCGTTGCGGATCGCGCCGTCGGCGTCGTAATCGTCGATATCGACGGCGGTGCGGAAGGAGGAGATGACCGGATCGTTCTTATCGAGCCTGTCGGCATTGTCGACGGCTTGCTCGGAGGGGATGCGGTCGCCCTTTTCGTAATGGGCAGCGGCGAGCATCAGCTGCGATTGCGAATGGGCGGGATTGGCGGTGCTGGCGGCCAGCAGGTCTGCCAGCGCCTTGTCGCGCTCGCCGGTCTGCAGGTAATAGCGGCCGCGGGCGAGGAGGGCGATGTCGAAGGAGGGGTCGGCGGCGAGCGCCGCATCGATCTCGCGCCTGGCCTCCTTCATGCGCGATTGGTCGAGATAGAGGATGGCAAGGTTGCCGTGGGGGACCGGATCCTGCGGATCGAGTGCGATCGCCCTCAGGAAGGCGGCCTCGGCCTCGCGATTGGCGTCGCGGGCGCTCTGCAGCAGGCCCATCGAGTTCAACGATCCCGAAGCTCCCGGCGCAAGTTCGATGGCACGGTTCAGATCGGCAAGCGCCCCGTTGATATCGCTTTCGTAGCTCGCCTTGTAGGAGGCGCGTGCGGCAAGGGCGATCGGATGGTTGGGATCGAGCGAGAGGGCGCGGTTCACCGCCTCCCGCATCTGGGCGCGGTCATCGATCAGCTGCGCCAGCTGCGCGCGGATGGCAGGAAGAGTGGGATCATCCGGAAAACGCTTTTCGGCATCCTTGATCAAGTCGATGGACGCACGGGGATTTTCGAGGAAACCCGCCGTATAGGCCTGCATGATCGCACCATAGGGACCGACAGCCGATGACGGCGGCTTTTCGACATGTGCTGGATCGGCAAGTGAGCGGGCGAAATAGCCGCCATACTGCGCCATGTTCCGGCGGGCCGGATCGAGATGTGGCAGTGCAGCCGCAAACAGCCTTGCGGCGTCGTCGTAACGTTTTTCGGAGCCGGCGATCGTGGCATCGATCAAGTCAACGCGCGCCTTCTGGAGGGGCGTCAGCTTGCGCCGGCGAACCTCCAGAAGCGTCTCTGCGGCGACCTGCCGACCGTCGAAGGCGCTCTGCACTTCGGCAAGCTCCAACCAGTCCTCGGTGGTGCGACGTTCCGGCGGCAAGGCCAGCAGCCGGCGGCGCTCGTCGGCCATGCGGCCTGCCGGCAGCGGCGAAGTCGGCATCAGGCCGAAGCCGTCGCGCAGGTTCAGATAGAACAGCATCTGTTCGCGGTCGTCGGGCGTGACGATCACCAGCTTGTGCGGTGCTTGGCCGATGGTGGCGACCGCCCCTTCGCCCTCGTTCACCTCGACGCTGCCCTGCGGGTTGCTAAGCGCCACGCGGCCTTCGAGCACGATCATCGAGGTTTTGCTGCCCTCGACGGTCATCGTCCAGTCGGTGCCGCGGATGGCGGCTGCGGCCGCAGGGGTCTCGACCGTCAGGCCCTGGCCGCCGCGCTCGGCGCGTGCCCAGATCGTTCCCGATTGCAGCTCCAGTGTCGTGTCGCCGCTTGCCGCCATCTTCTTGACCTGCAGCGATGAATTGCGGCCGAGGCGAACCTGGGTGTGATCGGAAAAGACGATGGCGAGCTGGCCGTTGGCGTTGGTGCGCAGCACGTCGCCGGTCAGGAGATCCTGATTGATATCGACGACACGCCAATTCGACACGTCGATGAAGCGGACCTCTTCGCCGGTCTTGCGGGCGATGACGGAACCGGCGACCGGTGTTGCTCGCTGCACCGGCTCGGCCATTGCCGACGGCGCGAAACCGGGCAAAGCAAGCGAAAGCGCCATCCCAGCGCGACAGATGTTCTTGGAATAACCCCGCATGACCCAGACCCCATCCCCACTTCCCGTTTGTCCGTGTAGAGTGGAAAAGTCAAGCGCATTGCACACGTGTTCTTGCTTTCGCCGTCAAGTGTAATATCAGGGAAACACTTGGGGACGGAGTATTCACGTGAGCGAATTCGAAACTGCAACTGAGGTTATGCTGAGCCAGCCCACGAGCGCGGATATCGGCGTCGAGTATTTCGACCATATCAAGAAAATCAATGATATATTTTATGATCAGGTCAAGATATCCGATCAGAAGGCTGCCTATATCTTCACATTTATGCTGGCCTTCCTGGTGAGTTCCAGCGAGGTGAGGGCGGTCTTCAGCCCGGCGCGCTATATCACCGGCACGTCAGGCAGTATGCTGTTTTCCGGCCTGCTTGCCGCAGCCTCGGTCTTCTCAATCCTGTCGGCGATCCTCGTCGTGCTGCCGCGCCGTTTGGATAGCTCGACCTCGCTGTTCTGGGGCGCCTGGCAGAACCATCGCGAGCTGTTCTTCGACGCGGCGATTAGGCGCGACGAGCGCTATCTCTTCGACCAATATCTCGAAAACGCCAATATCCTCTCCGCCATCGCCCGCAGCAAATACCGCTGCGTGACCTTTGCGTTTCGTGGCTTGATGGTGAGCGTGATTGCTTATGTGCTGCTGTTGGTGGCGGTGTGAGGCTTGGGTGCGGCTTTGAGCTTTTCAGCCGGCTGAGGACGGCGTGAGCGCCAGAAGCCAAGAATGCGGGCGCGCCGAAGCGCGCCCGTCCGTTTTTAATCCTCGACCTCAACGATCAGCTCAAGCTCGATCGGCACGCCGAGCGGCAGACTGGCGACTCCGAGGACGACGCGGCCGGAGAGCTTTTCCTCGCCGAAGACTTGGAGCAGCATTTGCGACGCTCCGTCCGCGACCTTCGGGTGGTCGCGGAAATCGCCTTCAGTGGCGATATAGACACCGAGCTTGACGACTTTTGCGACCCTGTCCAGCGAGCCGAGATAGTCCTTGGCGGCCGCAAGTGCGCTGAGTGTGGCCGTTTCGGCAGCCTTCCTGCCGTCTTCAGCCGTCAGTGCGCCGCCGACGCAGCCGATATAGCGCGGCTCGCGGTTGATAACCGGCAACATGCCGCTGAAGAAGACCAGTTTGCCTGATCTGACCGCCTCGACATAGGCCCCGAGAGGTGTCGGCGGCGGGGGAAGGATGATGCCGAGTTCCTGCAGCCGCCGTTCTGCGCCGGCTGCCTGCGCTTGCGGGTGGTTTACCATTTGCCCAGATGTGCGCCGCCGTCGACGTGCAGCACCTCCCCGGTTACGCGCGGAGCTTCGGTCAGGAAGACAACCGCATCGACGACTTCCCCAACATTGGAAATGCCAGCCATGGGCGACAGCGTGCTGAGGAAGTCCTTCGGATTATCCTTGTGCAGCGGCGTATCGACGACACCGGGAGCCACCGTGTTGACGCGGATTCCCTCGCTTGCATATTCCATCGCCAGGTTCTTCGAGATCGCGTCGATGCCGCCCTTGGTCATCATGGCGACCGAAGCCGAGAAACCGGCGATCGGATGGTCGATCAGCGGTGTGGTGATGCTGACGATGCTGCCACCGGTCTTCTGGGCGAGCATCTGCCGGACGACCAGCTGCGTCAGGTGGATGAAGCCTTCAAGATTGGTTGAGGACAGCTTGCGGAAGTCGGTCATGGTGTAATCGACGAACGGCTTGGTGAAGAAAATGCCGGCATTGTTGACGAGGGCGTCGATCGAGCCGAACCGGTCGATTGCGGCCTGTGCGACCCGTGCGGCGGTTTCGGCATCGCCGATATCGCCGTCGACGAGCGCCAGCTTCTCCGAAGCCCGAAAGGCATCCGAGGCGCTGACCTGGCGCGAGGTGGCGACGACATTGTAGCCGCGCTCGATGAAGGCATTGACGAGCCCGGCTCCGATACCCTGGGAGGCGCCCGTGACGATGACAGTCTTTGCGGTAGTCATGTTGAACTCCATAATTTGGTCGGGCAACGGAGGTCTGCGCTTGCGAAGGCCGGGTCGCTCGAGATGGGGCGGCTGCGAATGCGCCTCCATCGGGTTGTGATTGTTTTCGCAAGGTGAATATGGCGAAAACTCCATTCCTCGATTAGATGGAAATATCTGGATTCTCTTTTGCATCTATGCAAAAATCGCGGCATGGCGGACCTGAACGACATCGCGGTTTTCGTGACGGTGGCGCGCTACGGCAGCTTCAGCCGTGCCGCCCATTCTCTCGGCATGCCGGTCTCGACCGTCAGCCGCAAGGTGACGTCGCTGGAGGAGCAACTCGGCGTGACGCTGCTGCAGCGCACGACCCGCAAGCTCAGCCTGACCGCGCAGGGCAGCGCCTATTTCGATCAGTGCAGCGAGCCGCTTTCCCATCTTATCGACGCCGAGCAGGCCTTGACGGAAACCCAGAGAAAGCCGGAAGGCTTGCTGAAGATCTCCGTGCCCGTCATCTTCGGGCAGGAGGTTTTCTACGAATTCGTTTCGACCTTCCTGAAGACCTATCCCGAAATCCGGATCGATCTCTTCGTCACCAACCTGTTCCTCGATCTGATCGCCGAGAATATCGATCTCGGCATCCGCTTCGGCGAACTCAAGGATTCGTCGATCGTCGCGCAGCGGCTCGGAAAGAGCGTGCGCTATCTGGTCGCGGCGCCGGACTATATGAAGGGCAGGGCGCCTCCCTCGAAGCCCGAAGACCTGAAGGATCATCAGTGCGTGCTGCTGAACGGCCGTAACGGCGAAGCGGAATGGCATCTCGTCAGCGGCCGCAAATCGGTCCGCCAGCAGGTGTCGGGGCCGGTATCGAGCCGGGATTTCGAAGCGGTGAGCGCCTTCACCTATCGCGGACACGGCATCGGCCTGCTGCCTTCTACCTATTGCGACGATCAGATCAGAAGAGGCGAGCTCATCCGCCTCTTGCCGGACTGGTCGTCCGAGGAGATATTCGTGCATGCGGTCTATCCGACACGCCGCTTCCTGCCCTTGCGCCTGCAGGTCTTTCTCGAGGCGCTGAAGGCGTGGAAGACCCCCTTGTGGCTTCCCCTGCATTGAGGCGCCCGATGCCATCACCGAAAATTGAAGCCGTGCACGCGGCTGCGCGTCCTTCCTCGATCAAGCTGTGTTAGAGTTCGCTGGCTTGGATGGCGCGGGGATTTACCGATGCTGACGACAGTTGCGGTGCTCATGGGGCTTTCCGGCCTCGTCCCGGCAGCACAGGCGGGGACGAACGAGGTTGACGTCAGCCTCGTGCTCGCCGTCGACACCTCGCGGTCGATGGATTTCGAAGAGATCGGCATTCAGCGCGAGGGGTATGTCGAGGCGCTCAAGCACCAGGAATTCCTTAATGCGGTGAGGGGCGGTCTGACCGGGCGCATTGCCATCA
The DNA here is from genome assembly GCF_022354505.1 of Rhizobium sp. C104. Classification (NCBI taxonomy): domain Bacteria; kingdom Pseudomonadati; phylum Pseudomonadota; class Alphaproteobacteria; order Hyphomicrobiales; family Rhizobiaceae; genus Rhizobium; species Rhizobium sp. C104. Next base: position 796,695 of record NZ_CP092348.1, read on the forward strand.
GCTATTTCGAATGGGCAGGCTACGTCGTCCAGGATTCGGTGATCGACTGGCAGGTGATCGAGACGGAAGAGGACGCGATCGCCTTTGCCGGCAAGATCGAAGCCCGGCCGATCGCCACGCAACGGCGCACTTCGATATCCACAGCGATCGGCCAGGGCGCCAGCATGATCATGACCAGCCCGTTTCAGGGTCGGCGGGAGGTGATCGACGTCTCCGGCGACGGCCCGAACAATTCCGGCAATCCGGTTACACCGGCGCGCGACAAGGCGGTTGAAGCCGGCATGATCATCAACGGCCTTGCCATCATGCTGAGGCCCTCCGATGCCCCCAACGGGCTCGACACATATTACGCCGACTGCGTGATCGGCGGCCCTGGCGCCTTCGTGCTGCCGGTGCGCAAGATCGAGGATTTCGCCGTTGCCGTGCGCCGCAAGCTGGTGCTGGAGATCAGCGGCCTTTCCCCGCCGGCAACGGTGCAGAGAATTGCCGGGGCTGTGCCGGCGACAGACTGCATGATTGGAGAAAAGCAGTGGCGGGATATGTTTGACCGATAATGGGGTGGCTTGCCGGCGCTTTCGCTCGGGGTGAAGCGAGAGACAATGAAAGACGTGCCGTGTGGCCTCCTATTGTCCTTCGCCTGGCCTTGAGCGGCAAGCGAAAGGCAAGCGGACTGCAGCATTATTAAGAGGGAACACAGACGCGACCAGCGTCTGCGTCCTTTACCGCCATCTATAACGGCAGCTCCCGGCCGGCCCGTTCGCTGACCATGTATTCGGCGTACCAATCCGGCCAGTTCTCGTCGTGTTTGCCGCCGTTGCGTTTCTCGTGTTCGCCGTGGGCGATGGCCGCGCGGCGCAGCGCTGACGCAAGGTCGCTCGAGGTCGCAAAGGCCGTCTCGTCGGCGTCGATGCGTCCGGGCAGGCGCTGGGTGACTTCCTGGAAAAGCCAGCCGTTGCCGTCGGGATCCTTGAACGAGGCGAAGGAGCGATAGCTGCGGTGATCGGGATCGCGGCCGGCGAGCCTCAGCCGTCCGAAGAGATAGGGTTCGTCCTTGCCGGCATAGACGCCGGCAGCGTCATGGAACACGTCGCTGACCTCGACGCCACGGGCGATGAGATCGCGACGGGCGGCCTCGATGTCGGAGACGATGAGGTAGAGCCCCTGGGCGGAGCCGGGTGCGGCTGCGGTTATGTTCTTGCCGAAAATGATCGCGCAGCCGGAGCCGGGCGGGGTGAACTGGATCACCCGGAAATCGGCATCACTGGCGAAGTCGGCGTCGAGCCGCCAGCCGAGGCCGTCGTAAAAACGTTTGGCGCGGTCGACGTCGGAAACGGGGATGACGACCACTTCGAGCTTGGTGTCGACGGGCCGTGTTTTCGGATTTTCGATAGGGGGTTCACTGCGCATTGCATTGCTCATCTTCAGCTCCTTGAGGTTGTGGATGCGTTAAGAATGGCGATACATGTCGGGGTCGAGTGGACCACAGCGCGGCGAGGGCGTCGAATCAATTATTCTGTCGGAATTGGCCTGATGAAGACGGCGGGATCGGTTCCGCCGCCTCGGTTTCAGCGGATCAGCCTTGCTACGCGGCAAGAGCGGCGCGTGTCTTCCCGATCGTCAGCGCGGCCTTTGCGGCCTCCCGCCCTTTCTCGACGAAGTGTGCCCGGTAGATCTGCTTGTGGTGGTCGGTTTCCTGATATTGGTGCGGCGTCAGCGAAACCGACAGCACCGGCACGCCGGTATCCATGCCGGCGCGCATCAGCCCGTCGACCACGGCCTGGGCGACGAATTCATGGCGGTAAATTCCGCCGTCGACGACGAAAGCGGCGGCAACGACGGCGGCATAGCGCCCGGTTGCGGCAAGATCGCGGGAAAGCAGCGGCATTTCGAAGGCGCCGGGAACATCGAACACATCGACCTGCTCGGGCGGCACGAGTTGGTAGAAGCCGTCAAGGGCGCGGTCGACGATGTCGGCGTGCCAGCTGGCTTTGATAAAGGCGTAGCGGGTGGGTGTCATGGTAATCTCCTTTGGCGAACAGACACATCACCCAAGGCGATCACGAACGTCCCCGACAGCCGCAAGGGCGGCAGGAACGCACGTTCTCTTTCATCCGGACTATGACCGTCGGCTCAGGCATCTCACCTGATCTGCTGACCCTTCCTTAAGAAGGCGCTCGCGGGCTCGCAATCGAAACTGCATACCGCCGGTAGGGACTTTCACCCCGCCCTGAGAACGGCGGGGACAATAGGGGCAAGGCGGCGGGCTGGCAATAGGGCGAAATGCTTTCTGCAATGTGCAAGGAGCAGCGGCTACCTGTGTCCGCAATATGAGGATGACGCCCCGAGCGCCCTTGCTGAACGTACACGTTTGCCTACATGATTCCGATGAGGACACCCAATCTACACAGCATGACCCGCTGATCCCGCCGGAGGCGAGGGCAGGCCATGACAACCATGGGAGAGAGACATGCAAGATCCCCTCGTCGTTCACCGCGAGGCGCATATCGCGGCGCCGCCGGCCGCGGTGTTTGCGCTGATGACCGACCCGGAAAGATTCTGCGCTGGATGGGAACCGAGGCTCAGGTCGAGCCGCAGCCGGGCGGGCTCTACCTCGTCAACGTCACCGGCGCTCGTTTTGCGCGCGGCTCGTTTCGCGAGGTGGTGCCGGTTCATCGCCTTGCCTATAGCTTCGGCTGGGACGGCAGCGAGGTGGTTCCGCCGGGGTCGAGCCTGGTCGAGATCGACCTGATCGAGCAAGGAGACGGAACGCTGCTGCGACTCACCCATAGCGGCCTGCCGAGCGCCGATCAATGCGCCGGCCATGCAGAAGGCTGGGCGCACTACCTTGGACGGCTGACCGAGGTCGCCGCCGGGCGCGATCCCGGTCCTGACAGTTTTCACGGCAGAACATGAACGATTTTTTACGGGCAGCGGGCGCCCGCAAGCGCTTGACGCCGCGGGAAAAGCGGTGCGGCGATACCCTGATCGGGCGTCCGAAAACGCTGGTTTTTCTCGTCTAAACATGAACGTGCAGTTCATCTCCAGTTCAATTTGGCGGCCATAAGATCAGGGCGGCTGGATGAAATGGAGTTTTCGATGAAGGCACTTTCTATCGCGGCTGCCTTGCTCGCTGGCAGCCTCTCGATCGGCACGGCTGAGGCAATGCCGATGGGGACAATCAATGTCCAGAGCAAAGCCACAAGCGATGTCACGAAGGTCGACTATGCGTGCGGCCGCGGCTGGCATCTGACCCGCTGGGGTGAATGCCGGCCGAATTGGCGACGCCCGCCGCCGGTGGCATTTTACGGTGGCCCGCCGCGTTGGGGCTGGGAGCGACGTCACCGCGATTGGGACGGCCCGCGCTGGAGCCATGAGCGGCGCTGGGATCGCGACCGTCGCTGGCGGGATGATGACTAAAAGCCTTGGTTAGAGCCAAGTTGACGAGGGCCGGTGCGATGTTTCGCCCGGCCTTTTCCTATGAAATTTCCGCAGCCCGTGTGTCAGATCCTGCTGACGAGCCAGTGCTTGTCGTCGATCAGTTCGGCGAGCTCGATCGGATCCTTGACGCCGAATTCGAACCATTCGACGAGTTCCTTTGCCTTGCGGCTGCTTTCCTCCGCCGTCAGCTCGACCTGATACCTTTCGCACCACCGCCGAAGGATCGACGTCAGCAGCGTCATGTCATTCCCATCCAGCGGATCTTTCGGCCAGAATATCGTGCCCATCGTACCCCTCAATCACACGATGACGAACGGCCGCATAATGAAATCAAAACGGCGCAAGTTTAAAGCGTTATTTTTCGCTTTTCCCCGTGATGGAAGGTTCGCGACAGGAATTGTCTGCGCAGGAAGGGCTCAAGGTGTCGATAGGCTCCTGAAGGCATCCTTGCGGACGTCCCGGGGCGGTGTCATGTTGCAGCATGGATCTGCCGTCTCCCCTTGCCTGGCTGGTTGACGAGGCCGGTGCCTCGCCCGGTCCCGAACGGTTTCTGGCCGAGCTCGGGCGCCGGCTTTTGGCTGAGGGCCTGCCGCTTTCGGGCGGCGCGCTGACGCTATCGGTGCCGCATCCGATCATCGCGCGGCGCACCTGGCTGTGGCGGGCCGAGACCGAGGCGGTCATCGAGGCATTGGCCTTTGCCGCCACTCCGCAGAGCGAAGCCGGGCGCGAGTGGCTGGCCGGGCTGGGGCCGGTGTGGGAGACCAGGATCGGGCCAGCACAGGATAATCAGGCATCGGACGGCCCGCTGCTCGGCTGGGCGGGGGTTGCCAGCGGGGCAGGAAACAGCGCATTCGGCCCGGCCGCGATCAGCCTGCTGCGCGAGGTCGCGCGTTTTGCCGCTGCGCCGCTTGCCGCACTTGCTGCGCGGGAGGCGCGGGCCGCGCTCCTCGAAGCCTATCTCGGCCGGCGCAGTGCGGCCCGAGTGCAGGCCGGCGCGCTAGCCCGCGGCACCGGCGAGACCATCCGAGCCGCTCTTCTTTGCGCCGATCTGCGCGATTTCACCGCGCTCTCCGAGGTGACCGATCCTCACCAGATGATCACCGCGCTGGACGCCTATTTCGACCGCGTCGCAGGCGCAGTGCACGCCTTCGGCGGCGAGGTGCTGAAATTCATCGGTGACGGCGTGCTGGCGATCTTTCCGGTGACGGCGGCTTCTGGCGGAGCGATCGAAGGAGACCGGGAGGCCTGCGAGGCCGCATTGCGGGCGGTCGCCGCCAGCCGCGCCGGCATGGTTCATCTCGACCAGGTGCGCCAGGCGCAGGGGCTGGCACCGTTGCCGTTCGGCGCGGCGCTGCATTTCGGCGAGATTCTGTGGGGCAATATCGGCGCGGCCGACCGGCTGGACTTTACCGCCATCGGCCCTGCGGTCAACCTGGTCAGCCGGCTGGAAGGGCTCTGCAAGCCGCTCGGCCGAACTGTGCTGATCTCAGGCGCGGTGGCGGCCAACACGGGGACGCCCTTGATGCCGCTCGGAGAGCATACCCTGCGCGGCATCGCCGATCCTTGCGCGGTCTTCACCCTGCGGGAGGATTGAGCCTGCGGGCAGACGCATCGCTTTTGCAAAGAAATATTTGCAAAGATATGTTTGCAAATATATGCTTGAAGCATGAAACATCCGCACCCGAAACCTGCCGCAGATACCGCCGCCTCCCGCATCGTCAGCCGCGTCGTGCCCGAACCGACCGCGCTGAAGGCGCTGGCTCATCCCGTCCGGCTGCGCATGCTCGGCATGCTGAGGATCGATGGACCTGCCACGGCGACGCAGCTTGCCGCGCGGCTCGGCCTGAACAGCGGCGCGACGAGCTATCATCTGCGCCAGCTTGCCCAATATGGCTTCATCGAGGAGGCGCCGCATGCCTCACGGCGAGACCGTTGGTGGCGCGCCAGCCATGAGCTGACCTCGGTGCCGCCGAGCGAAGCCGAGGGGAGGCGCTCGATCTCGACCTCGCTTTCAACCAGGCGGCGCTCTCGCTGCAGGTCGGCCAGATGCAGCAGGCGCTCGAGGAATATGCCGAACTGCCGGCCGAATGGCGCAAGGCGACGACTGCCGACGACATCATTATTCCGATGACGGCGCCACAGGCCGAGGCTCTGACGAAACGGCTGACCGACATCATCCTGGAAGCGATGCGGGCGGCTCCGCCGCTGGGCGAGGCGGCGTCCCGGAATTCCGACATGGTTCCTTTCTATGTCATGCTGCACGCCTTCCCCTATCCGGGCCGCCTTCCGCATCGCGAAGGGGAGGACGAGGCGTGAGGAAGGCTGGGCCTTTCCTGGCGCTCGCTGCTGCCGAGACATGTTCGCTTTCCGGCACGCGGCTGTCGACCATCGCCATTCCCTGGCTGGTGTTGAGCACGACGGGCAGCCCTGTCCTGACCGGCGTGACGGCGATGATGGAGATGCTGCCCTATGTCGTCGCCAAGGCGCTCGGCGGGCCGCTGATCGACCGCGTCGGCGCCAAGCGCATCGCCATCGTCTGCGATAGCGTTTCGGTGGCCGTGGTGGCGTTGGTGCCGTTGTTCGATTTTTTCGGCCTGCTCGGCATGCCGGTGCTGCTGCCTGCCGTTTTTGCCATGGGCGTGCTGCGTGGGCCTTCCGACGCCGCCAAGCAGGCGATGGTTCCCGATATCGCCAGGCTCGCGAATGTGCCGCTCGAACGGGTGACTGGCGTCGCCAGCGCCATTGAGCGGCTGGCCTCGACGGCGGGTGCGGCCGGAGCCGGGGCGCTGATCGGCCTGATCGGCCCGGGTCAGGCGCTCCTCGTCAATGCCGCCACCTTCGCCGCGGCCGCGCTGATCGTTGCCATCGGCATCCCCGATATGCGGCGCACGCCAGAGCTATCCGGCGCCCGACCGGCCGAGAGACCTTCTTATCTCGACGATCTCCGCGAAGGCTGGCGCTTTTTGCGCGGCGATGCTGTGCTCGTCAGCATCGTCGTTATGGTGGCGATCACCAACCTGCTGGATCAGGCCTATCATGCGGTGCTGCTGCCTGTCTGGACACGTGATTCCGGCCATGGTCCGGAACTGCTGGGAGCAATGTTTGCGGCATTCGCCGGCGCATCGATCGCAGGTGCGGCGATCGCCGCAGCAATCGGCGAACGGATGCCGCGCCTGATCGTCTATACCGTGGCATTCCTGTTGACCGGCTTTCCGCGTTTTCTCGTTACTGCGCTGGATGCGCCGCTCGGTCTTGTCTTTACGACCCTGGCCATCGGGGGATTCGCCTCGGGCTTTCTCAACCCGATCCTGTCGGCGGTGATCTTCGAGCGCATCCCCAAGCCGCTGACCGGCCGCGTCATCGCATTGAATACCGCCCTCTGCTTCGCCCTCATTCCCTTCGGCGGCCTTGTCGGCGGTACGCTGATCAGCACGATCGGTCTTGCCGCGGCGCTGCTGCTCACCGGGTTTGCCTATCTCGTCGCCACTCTCTTTCCCCTTGCCTTGAAAAGTTTCCGCGGTTTCGACAGGGCGGTTGCCGATGTTGGTGCTTCCGTATCAAGGCGATGAGCGCGCGCCCGATCTCTCGTGTCCCAGTGCCTCGACCATCAGATCGACGAAACGGTGGATGCGCGGTTCCAGCAGGCGCTTGTCGGGATAGAGCGTGACGATCTTGGCGTCATCGGCTTCCAGGTCGGGCAGGACCTGCCGAAGACGCCCGGCGGCGAGATCGCCGCCGATGAGAAAATCGGGCAGGAGCGCGATACCCAATCCCGCCAGGGCAGCGTCGCGGATCGCCTCGCCGTTGTCGAGCCTCAGGCGGCTGCGCCCCTGCGCCTTGATCCAGGCACCGCCCTTGCCACGAAAACGCCAGCCTTGCCTTTGATTGCGGTTGGCGAAAATCAGGCAGTCGTGGGCTGCGAGATCGTCGATTTCGCGTGGCTCGCCGTTCGCGGCGAGATAGGAAGGCGAGGCGCAGAGGCGTGTCTTGTAGGTGGCGATCACGCGCGAGACCAGCCGGGTATCCGACGCCGCGGCGCCGATACGGATCGCCAGATCGAAGCCGTCCTCGATGATGTCGGAGAGGTGATCGGTAAAGCTCACCTCGACCTGGATGTCGGGCCAGGCCCGAAGATATTTTTCCAGCAGCGGCATCACGACGAGCCGGCCGAAGGCATCGGGTACAGTCAGTCTGAGAAGGCCGCGCGGCATGCCGCTCTGGCCTCCCAGAACTCGCTTCCGCCTCATCGACCGCCGCAAGGATCTGCAGGCCGCGCTCGTAAAAGACCCGCCCTTCATCGGTCAGGCTCAGCGTTCTCGTCGTGCGGTTGAGCAGACGTGCGCCGAGCCGGTCTTCGAGGCGGATGACGGCCTTTCCGGCCGCCGAGCGGGACAGGCCCATGGCCTGGCCGCCGGCGATAAAACTTCCGGCATCGACGACGGCCATGAAGATCAGGATATCGTTCAGGTTCGTGCGCGGCATCAGGCAACTCGAGCGGTTCGGTCCCAGCCATAAGTCGGTCAGTCATGCAACCGATTCAAGGCTTGGACCATCAACGCTCACGGCGGCAGTAAGGTCCCGACGCTTCGCTGCCGGGGCGCTGAAGCCGGGCTACAGCATATCGCCGAGGCTCCAATGGTTGTTCCATCGGGCGTCGATCTCGTCGTCGACATTCTGATATCTGATGTCGGTGGAAAGGCGCAGCCGCCGGCTGCTGTTCTGGTTGGTGGTTGAGGCGTGGATCATGTAGGGCGAGTGCAGCACAACGTCGCCGGCCTCATAATCGGCGGCGAGCCAGCGGGTGTCGAAGCGCTCCGCCATATCGGGAAGATCTTTCGAGACCCAGCCGCCTTCCGTCATGTGGCTGTTATAGGCGCTGATCCGCTCTTCCGGAGAAAGATCGCCGCTTGCGGCCTGGAACTTCGCCTCCATCTTGACTCCAAGCGCGTGCGAACCTTCGAGGTAGACGAGGCCGCCCATCTCGGCAGGGATGTCGCCGATCGGGATCCATACCGTCACCAGGCGACTGGTGCCGCCGCGGAGATAAACGAGATCGTAGTGAGCGGGTGTGGCCGTCGGCGTTCCCGGCTGGGTGAAACGCATGATCTTGCGCTTGTGCAGATAGGAGATGCCCTGCAGAAATTCGTCCATGAAGCGGGTAAGCGGCGGCTGCGCGCAAAAACCTTCATAGGCGGCGGAGCGGACAAGCGACATCAGGCGCCGGTCCGCCAGGCTCCAGTCGACGCTGGCGGCCGACGCAATCCCTTGCGAAAAATCGCTGCCGGGCTCGACCAATCCTGTCACCGCGAGGCGCTCGAACGCCCAGCCACGGAAATCGATGACATCGGCCCGCGGCAGGAGGCCCTTCAGCCAAACATAGCCGTCGTTCTGGTAGCGGCGGCGGATGGCGTCGACGCCGATGGCGGGATCGGTCGGCGTGAGCCAGCCGATCCGCTCCGCAGTCAAGGTTTTGCCGTGGGCGGTCAGGGGAAATTCCGGTGTTCGGGCCTGCACGGCTTCGGCGGCAATCGACATTTCAGCCTTCCCCAGCTTGAATTGAGTTGCGCTTAATTATCTGATCTGCAGGAATAACCGACATAGAGGAAACTGGTAGCTGGACTTTTCGCTCATCATGAAACAGGCCGAGGCCATTTACAGAACGCCGCTTGGCGCGGCCGGCGGACTGGCGGTCACCGGAAGCGGCAGGCAGCATGCCCGCCATGCGGTGACCGACCGGAAACTTCCGAGTTTCGCCGTCGTGCTGGTGGAGCGCGGGCAGGGCTGGCTGGAGACCGCCGCCAGCGGCCGCTTCAGCCTGACCGGGCCTGCCCTGTTCTGGCTGTTTCCCAACCGCGCGCATTCCTACGCTCCCGACGAAGGCGGCTGGGACGAGCGCTGGGCGCTTTTCGAAGGATCCTTCACGCGGGACTTCGTCAGGCTGAGGATCATTGGCGAACGGCATCCCGTCGTGACCTTGCATCGCCTCGATGAAGTGGCGCGGCTCTTCGGGATGCTCCATGCCGATCTGCTCGACGATACCCATCTGGGACAGGCGTCGGCGGCACTGATGCTGCATCGCATCGTCATATCAGCCGCCAGACAGGCAATTGGAGCGGCGGATCGGCGCCAGGAGAGGCCCGCCATGGCCGTGATCGTGGAAACGCTACGGCGGCGGGCGATGCAACCGCTCGACCTTGCCGCCTTTGCCGCCGAGCACGGTATGTCTCCGGCAACATTGCGCCGGCGGTTCACGCTGGAAACAGGACTGCCGCCCAAGGCATTTCAGCTTCGGGCGCGCATGGACCATGCCAAACAGCTGTTGGCCACCACCGACGAAAAAATCGAAGCGGTTGCCGCCATGATCGGTCTGGATGACCCCTTTTATTTTTCACGGGTCTTCCACGAGCGCGAGGGCTGCAGTCCCCGCGAATTCCGCGCCAGATACAGGCGAATGTGAGCGCCCGGTGCTTTGGCGAGCGTCAGCGCCAGCCAAGCGCCGGAGCGACGTGGGTCAGAATTGCCTCGATGACATGGGCGTTGTAAGCGACGCCGAGCTGGTTGGGGACGGTGAGCAGCAGCGTGTCGGCCTCAGCGATCGCCTGGTCTTCGGCAAGCTGTTTGATCAGAATGTCGGGCTCGGCGGCATAGCTGCGGCCGAAGATCGCCCGGGTCTTCTCGTCAATGAAACCGATCTTGTCGTCCTCGTCGCTGCCATAGCCGAAATAGGCGCGGTCGCGGTCGTCGACGAGCGCGAAGATGCTGCGGCTGACCGAGACGCGCGGCTGGCGGGTGTGGCCGGCGGCCTTCCAGGCCTCACGGTAAGCACGAATCTGGTCGGCCTGCTGGACATGGAACGGCTCTCCCGTCTCGTCGTCCTTCAGCGTCGAGCTCTGCAGGTTCATGCCGAGCTTGGCCGCCCAGACGGCGGTGGCATTGGAGCTTGCGCCCCACCAAATCCGCTCGCGCAAGCCCTCGGAATGCGGCTCGAGACGCAGAAGGCCGGGCGGGTTCGGAAACATCGGCCGCGGGTTGGGTTTGGCAAAGCCTTCGCCGCGCAGCACCTCAAGAAACACTTCGGCGTGGCGGCGGGCCATCTCGGCCTCGTCCTGACCTTCCGATGGGGCATAGCCGAAATGGCGCCAGCCATCGATCACCTGCTCGGGCGAACCGCGGCTGATGCCGAGCTGCAGCCGGCCGCCGGCGATGAGGTCGGCGGCACCCGCATCCTCGGCCATGTAGAGCGGGTTCTCGTAACGCATGTCGATGACGGCGGTGCCGATCTCGATCCGGCTGGTTCTCGCGCCGACGGCCGATAGTAGCGGGAAGGGCGCGGCGAGCTGGCGGGCGAAATGATGCACGCGAAAATACGCCCCGTCAGCACCGAGTTCTTCGGCCGCGACGGCAAGGTCGATCGACTGCAGCAGGGCATCGCCCGCCGAGCGCGTCTGCGATTGCGGCGAGGGCGTCCAGTGCCCGAACGAAAGGAACCCGATCTTCTTCATGTTAATGCCGCACCTTGCGCTGTTGCGTTGTCAGGTCATGACACAATTCCGGCCTGGAAGACAATCGGAGATGGCGCCGGGGTTTGCGTTTGTTATGATGCGACGGACGGCGGAGGGGGCGTGAGCCTCCGCGCCATGCCCTTGCGCGCCTTTTCGTCCTTGATCGCCGGCCGTCACATCGCAGCCGAGAGGCTTGGAACATGCGCTACACGTTTGCCATAGGCGATATTCACGGCTGCATCGATCCGCTCGACAGCATGATCGATCGCATCGAGACATACGCGTCCAAGGGCACAGTCGTTTTCCTTGGCGACTATATCGATCGCGGGCCAGACAGCAAAAGCGTCCTCGACCGGCTCATTGCCGGTCCGGCCGGCCCGTGGCGCTGGATCTGCCTGAAAGGCAATCATGAAGACATGATGGTCGCTGCATATGCCGATAGCGACGACAGACCCGTATGGATCAGCAATGGCGGACTTGAAACCGAAATGTCCTATGATGGCAGGGTTCCGCCTCAGCATTTGCAATGGGCTGGTGATCGTCCGCTTATGCATGTTGATCGATATCGCATCTTTGTCCATGCCGGCGTTGTTCCGGAATTTCCGCTGGAACGGCAGACCAAGCTCGATCTTCTCTGGCTACGGTTCCCGCCCGGTGAGTCCAGCGACTATTGGGGCAAACATCTGGTCCACGGCCATACTCCCTCACTGTCTAACCCGGTGACGACAGGAAACCGCACCAATATCGATAGCGGCTGCGTCTTCGGCGGCAAGCTTTCCTGTGCTGTGTTCGACGACGAGGTTGCCGGCGGGCCGATCGACTTTATCGAGGTGAGGGCATGAAGCTGGTCGCGTCGGTTGGGGTGTAAAGTCAGAGACGGCGGAGTGGAGCAGCGGGAACGCACCCCATCTCCGTCATTCCTGTGACATCCCTCGGTTAAAGCCCGAGGGCAGGATGACGGAAGAGAGGTGTCGCGACGTTGGCACCATCACCTTCGGCCCATGCCTCGCCAGCCGGCGGCCAGGCGCAGCCAGGGCGCCACGTGGAAGCCGCTCATCAGCAGGTACATCGGGACCATTCCGCCGATCGGGAAAGCATTCGGCGTCGCGGTGCAGATCGTGTCGGCGCTGCCGGTGGTGGCCGTCAGCAGCGCCATGAGCGCGAATGTCGGGGCGGCGGCGAGGGATAGCTGGTCGGCGGCATGGGCGGCGATGCTGCCGGCCGGGTTGGTCATCCTCCCGCTCGGCTTACCGGTTGATACTTCGTCGGCGGCTGCCAGCGACAGCCATTCGGCGTCGTTGAGAGGCGCGTTGCCATCGCCTCTCTTTGCGGTGTGGGCGGAACGCAGCATCGCCATTACTCCTTGCTGTAGCGGTCGTGATGGCGCCACCAGATGCCGGTTTCGTTACGGCCCTTGGGCGCGCGGTCGAGCCATTGATACATGCCCCACAGTCCGTCCAACCCGCGGGCATAGCTGGAATAGCTATGATAGACCCTACCGTCGACGAGTTCGAAGGCGCTGACTCCAGGCCGGTCGCGGGTGTAGGTCATGACATCGGTGCCGGTCATGGCGGCGATTTGGGCGACCGGGCCTTCTCCCTCCGGCTGCTGCCATTGCTGCACGGTTTGGCCGGCGAGCGGTTCGGGGCGGGCGGCTCGAGCCGGTAATTGTATTCTATATCGCCCCGGCGCTGATCTTCGGCACTGAACCAGACGCTAAAATCGCCGTTGAAATCGCTGCCGAAGGACGAGGCCCAGGGGAAGCTCCAACCCATGCGCTGCTTGAATGCCTGAAGCTTTGTGAGCGGCGCGCGCGACACCGCCCAGAAGGCGACATCGTGGTTCTCGAGATGGACGAAGACGCCGTTGAAACCGTCAGCGATCGAGGAGCAGGACGGGCATCCGGCGGTATAATCGGGGCCGAACATGAAGTGATAGACGAGAAGCTGTGAACGGCCGCCGAAGAGCTCTTTCAGCGAGATGTTGCCGCTTTCGGTGTCGAAGCGGTATTCCTTATCGATCCCAACACGCGGCAATTGCTGGCGCTTGACCGCCAGCGCGTCGCTCCGCCGGGTCAATTCCTTCTCCTCCTCGAGTAGATCGAGCCTTGCTGCCAGCCATTGCTGGCGCGTTGCGTTGAGTTGTGCCGTCATGGGGTCTTCTCCTTTGCCTGTCTATCGTCGTAGCATCCGGCGCGGGTTGCCTGCCGGTCCCAAGCAGATTACGGCCGGGCAGCGAAATGGCGGGAGTGACAAGTGTGACGGGATTTGAATGGACTCGTTGATCACAGCGGCCGCAAGGGCGCTGGCATCGGGCGATGCGCTTGGCGCGCTGAAGCGGGTGGCGCTGCGCGACGACGCGCCGGCGCTGGCGCTGCGCGGCATTGCAATGGCCCAGCTTGGTGATCTCGTCCGCGCCAAGGCGCTGTTGAAGAGTGCGGCGCGCGCCTTCGGACCGCGGGAGGCGGTGGCGCGGGCGCGATGCGTGGTCGCCGAAGCCGAGATCGCGCTGGTCTCACGCGATCTCATCTGGCCGCCGAAGGTGTTGGAATCGGCGCGCAGGGTGCTGGAAGCGCATGACGACAGGGTCAATGCCGCCCATGCGGGCAATGTGGCCATTCGCAGGCTGGTGCTGATCGGCCGCCTCGATGAGGCCGAGCGCGCGCTCGCAGCACTCGATCCGGCGCCGCTGCCGCCGGCGCTGCGGACTGCCCACGAACTGGTGGCGGCGGGCATCGCCGTTCGGCGCCTGCAGACGCAGGCAGCGCGCGCCGCCCTCGACCGGGCAAGGCTTTCGGCGCGGGCTGCCGCGATCCCCGCTTTGACGGCGGAGGTCGAAACCGCCGCGCTGGTGCTCGACACCCCGGCGGCGCGGCTGATCTCGCACGGTCAAGAACGTCCGCTGTTGCTCGCCGAGGTAGAAGCGCTGCTTTCCTCCGGCACGCTCGTCGTCGATGCCTGCCGCCATGTGGTGTGGACCGCGGGCGCCGCCGCCCCGCTCGCGACGCGGCCGGTGCTGTTTGCACTTGCCCGCACGCTCGCCGAAGCCTGGCCGGGGGATGTGGCAAGGGGTACGCTGATTGCCCGCGCCTTCCGTGGCAAACATGCCGATGAATCGCATCGCGCCCGGCTGCGGGTCGAGATCGGCCGGCTGCGCGCTGAACTGCGGGGACTGGCGGAGGTTGCGGCGACAAAGCGCGGCTTTGCGCTTTCGCCGCGCGGCGCCCCGGAGATTGCCGTGCTGGCGCCAATCGTCGAAGGGGCGCATGGAGCGGTGCTCGCTTTTCTGGCCGACGGGGAGGCGTGGTCGAGTTCGGCGCTGGCGATTGCGCTTGCGGCGAGCCCCCGCACGGTGCAGCGGGCGCTGGATTCTCTCGCCGGCGAAGGCAAGGTGCAATCGCTGGGGCGCGGGCGGGCACGGCGCTGGATGAGCCCGCCGCTGCCTGGTTTCCCGACGATCTTGTTACTCCCCGGGCCGCTGCCGAGCGATTAGGATGATCGGAGTAACAGGGAAGGAAGAGATGAAAAAATCAGCTGCGAATATCCTGCGTGAATATGGGCCTTTTCCCGGCGCTGAGCGCGTCAACGGCGTCACGTTCGACGGCCAGCACGTCTGGTTTGCCTCGGGCGACAGACTGAACGCGCTCGATCCCGCAAGCGGCGAGGTGGTGCGCTCCATCGAGGTCGCGTCGCATGCGGGGACGGCTTTCGACGGAGAGTTTCTCTACCAGATCGCCGAGGACGTCATTCACAAGATCGACCCGAAGACCGGCCATATCCTTTCCACCATCCCGGCACCCGGCAATGGCGGCGATTCCGGCCTCGCCTGGGCCGAGGGCACGCTCTGGGTCGGCCAGCATCGCGGCCGCAGGATCCATCAGATCGATCCGGAAACCGGCAAAATCCTCCGCACCATCGAATCCAACCGCGTCGTCACCGGCGTGACCTGGGTCGACGGCCAGCTCTGGCACGGCACCTGGGAGGGCGACGACAGCGACGTCAGGCGCATCAATCCGGAAACCGGAGAGGTGCTCGAGCGGCTGGACATGCCCGAAGGCGCCGGCGTCTCCGGCCTCGAATCCGACGGCGGCGACTGCTTCTTCTGTGGAGGCGGCGGCAGCGGCAAGATCCGCGCCATCAGCCGGCCGAAAGGGAAATAGATGCGGCCGATGCGGCATAACTCTCCCCAAGCGATAGTTAGCGCGCCTAGAAATCGGCTCCAAAATCGTCGGCATCCAGGTCTAGTTGTCAGAATTTCGATCGGGTGAGCGATTGATTTCCTGACCTGACGATCTAGTTTGGCGGCAGTGTCGAGGCTTCGGTATCGGCCTGGACGCAAAGCTGGCGTGACCGGGGAAGACTTTGAAATTTCTGCGCACGACGCTCGGGCCCAAGAGCAAATCCGAACTTGGGATGATCCTGCCGCACGAGCACGTCTTCGTCGACCTCAGGACACCCGACCAGCCCGGTTATGCCGACGCAGAAACCGAAGACGTTGTTCGGCTGATGGCGCCTGAAATCGAGCGCATCAAGAAGCTCGGGGTGACGGCACTGGTCGAATGCTCAACGGGCGGCGTTGGACGCCGTGCGGATATCGATCTTGCCGTGTCAATTGCGACGGATTTTCCGATCGTCGTTCCCACCGGCAATTACCGTGAACCCTGGATTCCCGAATGGGTCCGCCATGCGTCCGAGCAGGAGCTGGAGGCGTGGATGCTGCGCGAGCTGACGGAGCAGATCGACGAGATCGGGTTCCAGGCCGGCTGGATCAAGCTCAGCGCCGGTGATGACGGCATGACGGCGCTCGAGACGAAAATCCTGCGGGCAGCGGCGCGCGCCGCTGCCCAGACGGACGCCGTCATCGGCAGTCATACGATCAGGGGACGGGTCGTCATGGATCAGCTCGATGTCATCGAGGCGGAAGGCTATCGGGCCGATAGGTTCATCTCGATTCACACGCAGGAAGAAAAAGACTTCGCCTATAATCTTGCCGTTGCCGAGCGAGGTGCGTGGATCGAGTATGACCATGTCGGCCGGGCCGGGGACGACGAAGTGGCCGAGCTGGTGATCAGGGCGCTGGAGGCTGGTTGCGGCGACCGCCTGTTGTTGAGCCATGACCGGGGCTGGTACGATCCGGCGCTGCCGATGGGCGGGACACCCAAGCCCTACACCCATCTTTCCATGGTCCTGCTGCCCGAGCTAAGACGGCGAGGCGTGGACGACGGGACGCTGATGCGCCTGACCCACGATAATCCGTTCGAGGCTTTCGCCCGATAGGAGCAGGCCGGGCGAAAGAACCCTGACGGCGAGCTGGGCGTCCTAAACAGTGCCCACGGCTTGTTCGAAATCTCTTTAGCCGATTTGCGCACATCTATAAAAGCCCGATCGTTAGAACGACGAAAGTGTTCGTGCCTGCCGCCAGGTTCGCGATTCACTCGACCAGAAGCCTTTTCGCTGGCCCCTAAGGATGGGTTTCTGAGCGCTGCGCCGATCCAATCGATTACCGCGCTATTGTCCAAAAACGCTGACGATACTCCGATTTATGCCGGCCCATCCTCATCGAACAAGAGCGCCATGCCGATCGCATGGATGAACCGGCCGTCGATACGCGCGGCGCGCCGGATTATCCCCTCGCGCACGAACCCCATTTTTTTATAGAGGGCGATCGCCCGGCGATTGTCCTGGTAAACATCGAGTTCGACCCTGAGAAAGCCGGCCTCCTGGGCGGCTCTCAACGTGGTCTCGATGAGCTTTCGTCCGAGACCCTGGCTGCGATAGGCGGGAAGAATCCCCATTCCGAGCTTGCCGCGATGGGCGTGCGACGGGAAGAAATGCCGGTCGATGTCGCACCAGCCGACGACCTCGTCTTGCGCGATAGCCACGAATTGCGGATTGCCTTTTGCAATCATGCCCATCACGAAGGCGCGCGTATCCGGCAGCGGCGTCGCCTCAAGCATGGACAGGTATTTTTTCTCCCGCGCGACGACGTCGAGCGCGCGATGAAAGCTGTCGATGTGCGCGGCAGCAATCGGTTCGATCCTGATGTCTGACGTTTCCGACGCGGCGGCGTCCATGCGCTTCTCCTTCGAATGTCGCGAATGCCTTCGGAGACATGTCGGGGTGCAGGGGAGCGCATAATTCACGGTCCGTCAACCTTTGCGTGTCAATTTCTCGGCAGCGGACGCCGTCAAAAGGTTGCAGATATTGAAGGTCAGGCTAACATCCCACATTACATTCGTCTTGGTGACACTTGCGGCGGCTGTGTTGCTGTGCGGATTTGCGTGGCTCGCCGCCATAAAGGTCGATGATCTCTCGCTGCGCCGGCAGGCCGACTTTGTCCGGCAGGGACTGGAGGAGCAGATCGCGGCGCTTCCCCGGGAACAGGAAAGCGTTGCCAAATGGGACGACGCCTTCCTTTATGCCAAGCAGCGGAACCATGAATGGCTGCTCGACAATATCGGCCGGTGGACCAGCCAGTATTTCGGGCATGACCGGACCTATATCTTCGACGATACCAATCGCCTGATGTTTGCATTCCGCGACGGCGCGGATGCCATGCCGCCGCGGTTTGGCAGCGACGACGGCCGAGAAATGACCGCGCTTGCCGGAGAGATGCGCGCGGTTCTCGTCGAGCAGGCGGCAAAGCCCGGCACCAAACCGCTTGGTCAGCTGGCGACGGTTCGCACGATCATGATCGGCAATCGGCCGGCGATCGCAAGCGCGCGGCCCATTCTGCCGAGCTCGGCCAGAATGCAGATCGAGGCGGGCCAGGAGTTCATCGCCGTCTCGGTCAAGTTCATCGATGGAAAAGCCGCTGAAAGCATCGCCCATTATGCGCGCCTCGAAGGCTTGCATTTCGCGCCGAAAAGCAATGACGAACGGGCCCAAGTGCCGGTCTTGTCCCATGACGGCGGCACGATCGGTTATCTCGTATGGCCACCGATCCTGCCCGGATTCATGCTCTTTCAACAGATCGCGCCGGCTGGGCTTGGCTGCCTGGCGCTGCTGATCGCTGTCGTCTTCTGGCTCGGACGCGGTCTGCATCGGACCTCGCTGACCCTGCTGGACAGCCAGGCTGAGCTCACCCACCACCGCAACCATCTGGAAGAAATGGTGGCCGATCGAACGGCCGAGATCGAACGGCAGAGGGAGGAGCTGGACCGGCTGCTGGTGCACGAACGCCAGGTGAATGCGCTCCAGCGCCAGTTCGTCGCCATGGCGTCGCACGAGTTTCGCACGCCGCTCGCAATCATCGACGCCGCGGCTCAGCGGCTCTGCCGCTCGACCACCAATGTCAGCGGTGATTACGTTCACGAAAAAGCCGGCGTGATCCGCAGCGCGGTGGTGCGCATGGTCGATCTGATGGAGAGTATCCTCGCCAGTGGCCGGCTCGAAACCGGACAGATTACATTGAAGCGGAGCGAGGGCGATCTGAAAGCCTTGCTCGTCACCTGCTGCGACAGACAGCGCCACCTCAGCCGCTCGCATCTGTTCCATCTCGATCTCGAGCCGATACCCGAGGGTTTGACATTCGACCGCAGCGCGATGGAGCAGGTCTTCACCAACCTGATTTCGAACGCCGTCAAATATTCGCCCAATGCACCTGATATCTATGTTCGCGCCCGGGTTGATGAAAAGACGCTGGAGATCGCCATCGCCGACAGCGGCATCGGCATGGATGCGGATGATCTGCCGAAGCTGTTTCAGCCCTATTACCGCGCCCGCAGCGCGACGGGCATTGCCGGAACCGGCATCGGGCTCAACGTTGTCAAGCAGGTCGTCGAACTGCATGGCGGCACCGTCGAGGTGACGAGCAAGCTCGGCAAGGGCACAACATTTATCATTCGTCTGCCAATAGGGTCTCTATTGTCGGATCAACACGTCGCAGCTTAGGGAAAAGCTTATGGTTACAGTCCTGTGCATAGAAGATGAAGTCGAGATCCGGAACCTCCTCGTCGAGGAGTTGACCGAAGCCGGCTACAGGACGCTCGAGGCCTCAAACGGCGCCGAAGGGCTCGAAATGATCCTGTCGAAATGGCCCGACATCGTCATCAGCGATATTTCCATGCCGGTCATGGACGGGCACCAGCTTCTCGCCGAAATTCAGATCAACCACCCCGAGCTCTCCAACATCCCCTTCATCCTGCTGACAGCGCTGACCGACCGCGAAAACACGCTTGCGGGCCTTCGCGCCGGGGCGGCGGACTACCTGACGAAGCCGCTCGACTTCGACTTGCTGCTCGCCAAGCTCGAAGGCTGCGTGACGCGGCTGGAGAACGACAAGGCGGTCAATCGGTCGTTTTGAGGTATGGTTTGGGCGACGATGAAGGGCGTGCCGCGCGGCCCTGGACCGGCATCGACTAGCGCCTAACCTCTCCTCCGTCACTCCTGTGCTTGTCACAGGAATCCAAGCCACGGCGCGTCTGCGCCGTGTGACAAGCGCAGGAATGACGGAGGAGAGGTTGGTGCAAGGTGACCGCGGATGCCGCAAGCCGTTGCCCGCAGCGTCTCGGCTCAATCCCGGCCTGACGTCCCCTGCCTCCCCAACACCTCCCCCAGCACCTCGAACACGCGCGCATTGAGCATCTGCGACACATTGAACCGCATGAAATTCGTCGCCGATTGCGACAGGCTGAAGGCGTTGCCGGGGGCCAGCACGATCTTCTTTTCCAAGGCGGCGCGTGCCACATCAGCCGCATCGATGCCGTCGGGCAGGCGGCACCAAAGGAACATGCCGGCCTGGGGCTCCAGCCACGGTGTTATCCCCAAAGCCTTCAGCTTGGCAGAGACCTCGCTCATCGCCCGGGAGAGCCGCTGTCGCAGCATTTCCGTATGTTTGCGATAGCTGCCGTCGCTCAAGACGTTCAGCACCAGTTCGGCCGTCAGCCGCCCGCCGCCGAAGGAGGTGGCGATCTTGAGATCGGTCAGGCCGTCGATCCATTCCGGTTTGGCGGCGACGAAGCCGCAGCGGGCCGAGGCCGACAAAGTCTTCGAAAAGCTGCCGATGTGAATGACCCGATCGAGCCCGTCGAAGGCGGCAAGGCGAGGTGCCGGCGTATATTCGAAATCGGCAAAGATATCGTCCTCGATGATGGTGAGGTCGAACTGGTCGGCGAGTTTCAGAAGCCGATGAGCCGTCACCGGGGAAAGCGCTGCGCCCGTCGGATTGTGGATGGCTGAGTTGGTGATGTAGAGCCGCGGCCGGTGTTCGGCGACGACTTGTGCAAACAGATCGATATCGGGACCGGACGGCGTGTAGGGCACACCAACGATCTTTGCCCGATGGGCGCGCAGCAGCGCATGAAAATTGAAATAGCAGGGGTCGTCGACCAGCACTGTGTCGCCGGGTTCCAGCAGGAAGCGGCAGAGCAGATCGATTGCCTGCGTGCCGGAATCGGCGAGCATGATCTGGTCGGGGGAGGCTTCGATGCCGCGTTCGCCCATACGCCGCGAAATCAGCTGGCGCAGCGGCGGCAGGCCGAGTGGCGAGCCGTACTCGGCAAGCGCCGGCCCGTCGGCGCGGGCAAGAGTCCTCAGCCCGCGGCGCATGCCTTCCGCCGGCAGCCAGGCGGGCGGCAGCCAGCCGCAGCCGGGCTTCAGGTCGGTTTCATCTGCCTCCAGCGATTGCCGGGATATCCAGAACGGATCGACGGCGCGGTCGAGCTTCGGCCCGGTCTCGGCGAGCGCAAAGGGGGCTGCCTGGTTGGCGACGTAGAATCCCGAGCCCGGCCGCGCCAGGATCGCCCCTTCGGCGACGAGACGCTCATAGGCATCCACCACAGTCGAAGTTGACAGCTTCAATGTCGCGGCCAGACCTCGGACGGAAGGCAATCTTGCGCCGGGCGTCAGGCTGCGGCCGGCAATGCGCTGCCTGATCGTTGAGACGACCATCTCCACCCGTGTGCGTCCTTCGTTCATCCGTACTGCTTTCTGAACCATAACAGTTTCGCGAAATCGTATCAGACCGTCACTGTCCTGACCATCTATCTTGGCCGATAAGGGGACCAGCAAAGAAGGAGTGCGACGCATCATGGACCGCATGGCATCGGGATGGATCAATGGTTTCATCGGAGTGGTGATCTTCAGCGGATCGCTGCCGGCGACCCGCGTGGCGGTGATGCAGTTCGATCCGGTCTTCCTCACCGTTGCGCGCGCGGCGATCGCCGGCATTCTCGCCCTCGGCCTGCTGATCGCTTTCCGGGAGAAGCGGCCAAGCGGGCGCGACATTCTCTCTTGCCGTCGTCGCGCTCGGTGTCGTGGTCGGTTTCCCCCTGCTGACGGCGCTGGCGCTGCAGCACGTCACATCAGCCCATTCCATCGTCTTCATCGGCCTGCTGCCGCTCTCGACGGCAATCTTTGGCGTGATCCGCGGCGGCGAGCGGCCGAAGCCGGCCTTCTGGCTGTTCTCCGTTCTCGGCAGCGCGCTGGTGGCGGGCTTCGCATTGATGCAGGGCCTGACGGCATCACCGATCGGTGACCTTTTGATGCTGGCGGCAATCCTCGTCTGCGGCCTCGGTTATGCCGAAGGCGGCCGGCTTTCGCGCACGCTCGGCGGCTGGCAGGTGATTTCCTGGGCGCTGGTTCTGTCGCTGCCGGTGATGGCCGCCGTGGCGTTCCTCTACCGGCCGGTGAGTTTCGCGGCGATAGAAACGCCGGCGCTGATCGGCCTTGCCTATGTCTCGCTGTTCTCCATGCTGATCGGCTTCATCTTCTGGTATCGCGGCCTGTCGCAGGGCGGCATCGCCGCCGTCGGCCAGTTGCAGCTGCTGCAGCCGTTCTTCGGCCTGACGCTCGCCGCCACGCTGCTGCACGAGTCTGTGACGTGGAGCATGCTGGCTGTGACGGTTGCCGTTATTCTATGCGTCGCCGGCGCAAAGAGGTTTGCTCGGTAGGAAAGGATCCATTGACGGACGGGTCCGTCGCCGCGCTTTTTCACCAAGCCTCCTCACGCCTCTTCAATGTTGAAGCCATAGGCTCGCTCGACGAGCCCAACGCGAATCTCATAGCGGCTGTACCAATCTGAGCGTCCACGATTTTGCGCCTCGATATGGTCGACGACTGATTTCCAGGCTCGAATGCTGTCCTCGTCCTTCCAATAGGAGATGAGTATACCAAAACCGTCTGCGCCGCGGACGCTTTCGAAGCCGAGATATCCGGGTTGCAGTTTTGCAAGTTCCGTCATCGCATACCCCATCTCGCCATAACCATCGTCGACTTTGGTTCGCTGAGAGGAAAAACTGACCATGTAATAGGGCGGCTCAGGTAAAGCGGCGATGGGCATTTGGGCTCCTCCGTTTGGCGTAGTGCAGGACCATACGATTGCCGCAGAGCCTGCACAACTCCGCCTCTTACTGCGTCGAGAATGCCACCCTCAGGCGATACGTACGCCATCGGCATCGGCGCGGTGGGGCCGGTCGGCGTCACAAAGCCGCCGTTCAATCGTCAGCAAATGGCCCCGTTACCGCCGCACCGTGCCCTCTTCAGGGCTCCATGTTCGCGACCTCGCCGGCCATTCAGCGGCTGGCGATCGACCGAGGCGGCTTGCTGCCAATCAAATCATGCACGTGAAAAGGAACGAATATGATCACTCGTTACACATCCCTGGCAATGATGACCGCGGCTGTCTTCAGCCTGCTTGCTTTCAGCCCGGCATCCGCTGCGGAGATGGCCCAGGCGCAAGCCCAGCCGCCGGCACAGGGCCAGGCGCCGATGCAGGGCCAGAGCGGCGGTACGGCGGCGCCCGCGGCCGTCAGCGATCAGAAGCTCGAGGCCTTTGCCGTTGCCTATCTGCAGGTCGACAAGGTCAGGCAGGAATATTCGGCCAAGATCGGCGCGACGAAGGACGAGGCCGGCAAGCAAAAGCTGCAGGCAGAAGCCAAGAAACAGATGGTCGATACCGTCGAAGCCTCCAAAGATATCTCCGTCGAGGAATATTCCTCGATCCTGACGGCCGCCCAGAGCGACCCGGCGCTGGCCAAGAAGGTTCTGGAAAAGATCGGCACCCCGCCGCCGGCGCAGCCGCAGCAATAGCCTCACTCAAACGCAGGGGCGGGCCAAGAGTCCGGGCGGCGAGCGCTTCCGGCGCCCGCCGCATTCCTGACGCAGGCTCACTTGGCAGGCACGACCAGCGGCTCTCCCTTGTGCACGATATAGGTCGCCAGCTCCGACGCCTTGCCGCTGCCGACGTTCTTGGCCGAGTGCACCACGCCGGAGGGAATGAACAGGGACTGGCCGGCCTTGAGCGTCACTGGCTCCCGGCCTTCGAGCCGGTATTCCAGCGTGCCGTCGACAACGAAGGCGATCTCTTCGCCGGGATGAGAATGATTGGGGGCGAGAACGCCGGGGGCGAAATCGACGCGTACCTGAACGGCCTCATGGCCGGGCACGTCGATGTCGCTCCGGACGAGATCGGTGCGCTGCAGCGGCTGGTCCGCATGCGCTGTCGTGGCAGCGCCGAGAACAAGGGCGAGGGCCATAGCCTGGATCGTTTTCATCGTGTCATCCTTCCTGAATTGACCTTTCCGGCTCATCGGCCGCAATCGCATTTCAGCCGATGATTGAACCTGAGATGTGTCGGGAATCCTGCCTTTTTGTAAGCGAGTGTATCTAGGCCGCGGTGGCTGCTCGGGTTGGATGTATCCTCTGTCGTGCCGTGCAAGCCCGCCTTGCACGGAATGAGTTATCCGGCAAATCCGGCCTATCTCGCGCGTCTCAAGCCGCCGACGTCGAGCCTCTGACATTCCCCAGAGTCGCAATATCCGTCACCCCGCCCGACGATTCGAAGTCGAAGATCTTCTGGGTGACCAGTGCGGCAGCACCCCGGGCCCAGGAATTGTCTTCCCAGTCGGGCAAAAGCGGCGGAGCGGTGCGGAAGGTTCGGGCGGCGAGGGCTTCGCGCAGTGGTGTCAGGAAGGGATCGCCGAGGGAGACGGCTTCGCCGCCGGCGACGATGACTTCGGGGTCGGTGATGTTGACGAGATTGGCAAGGGCGGTGCCGATGCCGCGGCCGGAATCGGCGACGAGGGCGAGGGCGGTGGCGTCGCCTGATAACAGTGCCTCGCAGAGTTGGGGCAAGCCCAGTTCCTCGCCGCGGCCGGTTGCTTCCCGCCAGCGGCGTAGCATCGACAGTTCCGAGTGATAGGCCATCAGACAGCCGCGTTTGCCGCATTCGCAGAGCCGGCCGCCTTCCTCGAAGAGCGTGTGGCCGAACTTGCCGGCGGCACCATTGGCGCCGCGATAGAGCTTGCCGTCAATGACGAGTGCGCAGCTGATGCCGACGCCGACGGCGAGCACCGCCATGTTGCGGTGCTGGCGGCCAAGCCCGAAGAGCTGCTGGGCGATGGCATAGGCGTTGGTGTCGTCCTCCAGCCAGACCGGCACGTGAACGCGGGCCGCGACCAGCGCGGCCAGCGGAACGTTGTTCCAGCCGAAGCGGTAGCTGCGCACGCAGGCCGTCTGCTCGTGGTTGATGACGCCGGGCATGGAAATGCCGATACCGGCAAGCTTGGCGTCGGGCCGGCCGGCGAGCTTGACCAGTTCCGGGACGGTCGCCGCCAGCAGGTCGGCGACTTTATCGGGGTCGTGGCCGGCAAGGCTGACCCGCATGGCGGCGACCGGGTTGGTAGCGAGGTCCGTCGCCACGCACTCGACCGAATCCACCATCAGCTTGAAGCCGACGGCAAGCGCGTGTTCGTAGTTGATATCGACCGGGATCGGCCGGCGGCCGGTGAGGCCGGGCACGGTCTTGCCTTCGAGGACGATGCCTTCCTCCAGCAGGTCGGTGACGACGAAGGTGACGGCGGCCGGGCTCAAGCCGATGACGGCGGCGATGTCGGCGCGGCTCCTCGGCCCTTCGCGCCGGAGAAGGTTGAGAATGAGGCGTCGGTTCATGGCTCTCGCCGTGGTCTGGTCGCCTTTTAACTTCACGATGCATTCCTTAATTTTGTAAATTAATTATTGCGGGCCGAAAAGATCTATGCATAAGTTCGCCCGCCGATCAACTCAGCCAAGCGGATTATCGCTGGAATTGCGGGTGGATCGCGGTGTTGAAGCCTGGTCGGACCGTTTCATGGAGGAGGCGGCGGTCGGGAGATGTCGATCCATCAACTGGGAGGAATTCAATGACATTTTTGAAGCAATTTCCGTCAACCACCCGCAGGCGCTTCCTGAAGGGCGCGGGCCTGGTGTCCGCCGCGGCTGTCACCGGCGGCTTCCCGATCCCGGCGATCGCCCAGGCGCAGGAGGTCACGATGATCTCCGCCGAAAACAATGGCGAAGCGCTCGGCGCGCTGAAGGCGATCGCCGCGGGCTTCAGCAAGGAAGCCGGCGTCAATGTCGTCATCAACAATATGGATCACGAGGCCCACAAGACGGCGATCCGCAACTATCTCGTCGCCGGCGCGCCGGATGTCTGCTCCTGGTTTTCCGGCAACCGCATGCGCGCCTTCGTCAAGCGCGGCCTGTTCGACGATATTTCCGATCTCTTCGAGAAGGAAAAGTACAAGGATGTGTTGGGGGCGACGGCCGGCGCCGTCACCGAAGACGGCAAGCAGTACGGCCTTCCCACCGGCGGCACGCTCTGGGGTATGTTCTACCGCAAGGACGTGTTCGAAGAGCATAGATTGACCGTGCCGAAAACGGCCGAGGACTTCATGGCCTATGGCGACAAGTGCAAGGCGGCCGGCATCACCCCGGTTGCGATCGGCACCAAGGAATTGTGGCCGGCGGCCGGCTGGTTCGACCAGATGAACCTGCGCATCAACGGTCTCGACAAGCACATGGCGCTGATGAATGGCGAAATGAGCTATCTTGATCCGTCGCTGACCGCTGTCTTCGACCAGTGGGAAGCGATGATTGCGAAGGGTTTCTTCACCCCGAACCATACCTCGTTCGGCTGGCAGGAGGCGGCAGCCCTTCTGGCGCAGAAGAAGGCGGGCATGATGAACCTCGGCGCCTTCCTGCGCTCGGCCTTCACCGCCGAGGATCTGCCGCAGCTCGGCTACGCGACCTTCCCGGTGCTCGACGCCAAGGTCGGCCATTTCGAGGAGTTCTCGGTCAATTCGATCCATATTCCCGCCAAGGCTAAGAATAAGCAGGGCGCGCGCGACTTCCTCGCCTATTTCTACAGACCGGAGAACCTGGCGGCCTATCTGGAGCCCGGCGGCAACGTGCCGCCGCGCAACGACCTGCCTCAGAGCAAGGATCCGCTCGTCAATATCGCTGTGGAGACGATGAAGACGGTGCAGGGCACCTCGCAATATTACGACCGCGACAGCGACCCCGACATGGCCCAGGCCGGCCTCGTCGGCTTCCAGGAGTTCATGGCCAAGCCCGACCGGCGCAAGGCGATCCTCACGCGCCTCGAGGGCACGCGCAAGCGGATCTATAAGATCTGAGCTTGCAACCGGTTTGGTGACAGACTGCGCTCTTACTCAACGTCATTCCTCGGCCTCGTGCCGAGGATCTGCTGCCCTATCGATCGTTGCAGGTGCTCGGGACAACCCGAGCCTGACGAAGGGGGAGTTGGCAGGCTTTGCCAGCAAACCGAGGGCGTCGCTCTACTCCCGGCGACGCCCTCCTCCACTCGACGTCATCCTCGGCCTTGTGCCGAGGATCTGCTGCGCATCGACGTGTGCAGATGCTCGGGACAAGCCCGAGCATGACGAAAGAGGGGTTGGCGGGCTTTGCCGGCGGCTCGAGCGGAAAGACCTCGCACCTCTAACAGGAGGCTCCTGACATGCAGACATTATGGCGCCGCCAGCGTTGGTGGCTTACCCCGACTTTGCTCATCGCACCAGCGATCGTGCTGTTTTCGACCGTCATCCTGCTGTCGGCCGTCCGCAGCGTCTGGATCAGTTTGCACGACTGGGACGGCTTCGGCCCGATGGTGTGGATCGGCTTCGGCAATTACGTCGAGCTCTACAACGATCCGCAATTCTACGTGTCGCTGAAGAACAATCTGATCTGGCTCGTCATGTTCATGGCCGCCCCGCCGATCGGGCTTGCCATCGCGCTGCTGGTCAACCAGAAAATCCGCGGCATGCGCTTCCTGAAGTCGCTGTTCTTCATTCCGCTGGTGCTCGCCTCGGTGACCGTCGGCGTCGTCTTCACCTGGGTCTATACGCCGGAGTTCGGCCTTCTCGCGCTGATCTTCCGGGCCTTCGGGGCGGTCGCGCCGGCGGTTCTGTCCGACGAGCATTTCGTCACCTTCGCCATTGTCATCGCCGCTCTCTGGCCGCAGGTCACCTTCTGCATGGTGCTCTATCTCGCCGGTCTCAACAATTTGAGCGAAGAGCTGATCGGCGCCGGCCGCGTGGACGGGGCGAGGGGCTGGAACATGCTGCGCCACATCGTGCTGCCGCAGCTGACCCAGGTCACTTTCATCGCCATTGCCGTCACCGTCGTCGGCGCCCTGCGCTCCTTCGACATGGTGTCGGTGATGACCTCAGGCGGGCCGTTCGGCTCGTCCTCGGTGCTTGCCTACCAGATGTACGAGCAGTCGATCTTTTCCTACCGCTTCGGCTACGGCGCGGCGATCGCCTCCGTGCTCTTCGTGATCATGGCCGTCTTCATCGCCTGGTATCTCAGTCACATCATCCGCAGCGAAGAGAGGGGAGGCTGATGTATCCTCGTCCCATTCCGGAAGCCGCCGTCTGGCAGCGCCGCCTCTATGTGCTTGCCGTCGTCATCGTGCTGCTGCTCTGGCTCTGCCCGCTGTTTGCAATCATCCTCACCTCGTTCCGCTCGACCGAGGATGTCATGGGCGGCAATCTGTGGGGATGGCCGACCGGCATCGGTGTCATCGATAATTACACCGCCGTCTTCACCCAGACGCCGATGGCGCGCTACTTCCTCAACAGCCTGATCATCACCATTCCCTCGGTGATCGGCGTGCTGGCGCTCTCGACGCTCGCCGGCTACGTGCTATCGCGCTACCGCTTTCCCGGCAATATGTTGATCTTCGCGCTGTTCGTCGGCGGCAATTTCCTGCCGCATCAGATCATGATGATCCCGGTGCGCGACCTGATGGTCCGCCTCGACCTGATCGACACCACGGCGGCGCTGATCATCTTCCATGTCGCCTTCCAGACCGGGTTCGCGACGCTGTTCATGCGCAATTTCATCGCCGCCCTGCCGGACGAACTCTTTCAGGCGGCCCGCGCCGAAGGGGCGTCGCCCTTCCAGACGCTCATCCATGTGGCGATCCCGCTGGTGCGGCCGGCACTGGCGGCGCTTGCCATCCTGATCTTCACCTTCATCTGGAACGACTATTTCTGGGCGGTGGTGCTGACCGTCAGCGACAGCGTCAAGCCGGTCACCGCAGGCCTTGCCAATCTGCGCGGCGAATGGGTCTCGGCCTGGAACCTGATTTCCGCGGGCACCATCGTCGTCGCCGTGCCGCCGGTGGTGATGTTCTTCCTAATGCAGCGCCACTTCATCGCCGGCCTGACCATGGGGGCGGTGAAGGGATGAGCGTGCGTTTTCCATTTCAACAAGAGAGGGCCAGGACATGACCAGTCTCGAACTCCGTGAGATCAACAAGAATTACGGCAGCTATCATGCGCTGCGCGGCATCGATCTTTCCGTGGCGCAAGGCGAGTTCATCGTCATGGTCGGGCCGTCGGGCTGCGGCAAGTCCACGCTTTTGAAATCGATCGCCGGCCTGGAGGAGATTTCCTCCGGCCAGATCCTGATCAATGGCCGCGACGTCAGCAAGCAGGAACCGGGTGATCGCGGCATCGCCATGGTCTTCCAGTCCTATGCGCTCTATCCGCATATGACGGTGGCGGAGAATATGGGCTTCGGCCTGCGCATGGCCAAGCGCCCGAAGGCCGAGATCGACGTGGCCGTTGCACGCGCCGCCAAGATCTTGAGGATTACCGATCAGCTCGACAAGCGCCCGAAGCAGCTTTCCGGTGGCCAGCGGCAGCGTGTGGCGATCGGCCGGGCGATCACCCGCTCGCCCGAGGTCTTCCTGTTCGACGAGCCGCTGTCGAACCTCGATGCGGCGCTCCGCACCCAGATGCGCGTCGAATTGAGCAGCCTGCATGCCGAACTCGGCGCCACCATGGTCTACGTCACCCACGACCAGGTGGAGGCGATGACCATGGCAAGCCGCATCGTCGTGCTGAACCAGGGGATCATCGAGCAGGTCGGCTCGCCGTTGGAGCTTTACCGCAACCCCGACAATCTTTTTGTCGCCGGCTTCCTCGGCGCGCCGCGCATGAATTTCCTCGGCGTCACCGTCGACGACGTGTCGGGCCGCAATATCACCGTTTCGGCACCCGGCCTCGTGCCGGTGACAGTGGAGCTGGCGCAGCCGTCGGCGCTTGGAAAAGGCGCCAGCCTGACGCTCGGCGTTCGTCCGGAGACGATATCGATCGTCACCGATGCCAGCCAGGGCGGGGCGATCGAAGGCGATGTCCGGCTGGTCGAGCATCTCGGCCGCGAAACCATTCTCTATGTCGACGCCGGCAATATGCGAACCATCGCCTCGGAGAGCGGCACCGGCCACATCACCGTGCAGCTCAGCTACGTCGCGCCCTTCGCCGCTGAGCAGAAGGTGGCGCTGAAGCTCGATGCCAGCGAGCTCTATCTCTTTTCATCCGAAGGCGGCCGCGCGATCAGCGCCCGCAAGACCATTCTCGACAGATAAGGAAAGACCCACCGTGTCCGACAAGACCCTCTCCGTATGGAACCCCGTCAAGACCGACCGCTTCCTCGTCGGTGCGCCGCATTATCCCGAGCATGTCGATGAAAGCTATTGGGAGCGCGACGCCGAGCGCATGGCCAAAGCCGGCTTCAACGTGGTGCGCATGGCCGAATTCGCCTGGCATATTCTCGAGCCGAAGCTCGGTACTTTCGATTTCGATCTGTTCGACCGTGCCATATCACTGCTCGGGCGTTACGGCATCGATACGATCATGTGCACGCCGACGGCGACGCCGCCGCGCTGGCTGACCGCAGCCCACCCTGAAATTTTAAGGGTTGACGGCAAGGGCCGGCCGATGAGCCACGGCTCGCGCCAGCATTGCGACACGGCAAGCCCTGTGTTTCGCGAGCACAGCAAGCGCATCACCAAGGCAATGGCCGAGCACTATCGCGACAACCCGCATGTCGTGGGATGGCAGACCGATAACGAGCTCAACACCAGCATGCCGGAGAGCTTTTCCAAGGCGACGCTCAGCGAATTCCAGGCCTTCCTCGCCGACAAATACGGCGAGATCGCCAAGCTCAACCGGGCCTGGGGCGGCGATTTCTGGGCGACGGCCTATGACGGTTTCGACCAGGTGGTGCTGCCGATCGAGTTCGGTCCGACCTTCCCGAGCCCCGGCCATCTGCAGGATTACCACCGCTTCCTCGCCTTCTCCACAGCGCGCTTCCAGCACGATCAGGTGGAAATCCTCAGAGCCGTCAAACCCTCCTGGTTCGTCTTCCACAATCTCGGGGGCTTGAGGGATATCGATTTCCGCGGGCAGTTCAGCAAGGATCTCGATTTCGTCGGCTACGACATCTATCCGATGCTCTATGACGAGTTCCAGCGGCTCGGCAACCACGCCAAGGTGCAGGCGCTGCACCTCGATATCTGCCGCGGCTTCTCCGGCAATTACATCGTTCCCGAGCAGCAATCGGGTTTCGGCAGCCAGCCGGGCTTCTGCACGCTGACGCCGGAGCCGGGCGAGTTGCGCCGCATGGCGCTCTCCTCGGTCGCCCACGGGGCTGACGGCTTGATGTTCTTCCGCTGGCGCCCGGCCCATTTCGGCGCCGAGATCTACTGGATGGGCATCATCGATCATGACGATATCGGCCGCCACCGCTATGAGGAGGCCAAGCGCTTCGCGACCGAGATGATCGCGCTGCAGCCGAAGATCCTCGGCACCTATGTGCGCATGGATGTCGGCATCGCCGGCTCCGATTTCGACAATCAGGAAGCCCACAAGACCTATCCGATCGGCCTGCCGAGCCCGCAGGACGACGCGATCCTGATGCATCAATATTGCTACGATCGCGGCATCGCCTGCGGTTTCATTCATCCCGAAGACGATCTTTCCAGGCTGAAACTTTTCTATGTCCCGCATTGGGTGATGTGGAAGGATGAATGGACGGCCAAGCTCGAAGCCTTCGCAGCCTCAGGCGGCACCGTCGTCATCGGCGCCCGCACCGGCACCCGCGACGAAGACAACCACGTCATCCGGCAAACCGCGCCGGGCACCGCGCTGTCTAAACTCACCGGCGTACGCGTCGAAGATTTCGGCCGTCTTACCGCCCCCGGCGCCAACGGCCTGTTCGACGTGATGGAGCGCTCCGGCGGTCTCGTCATCCCGCCGAACAAACCGGCCGAATCCCAGCGCCGCCAACGCCGCTTCAAGATCGGCAACCGCGAAATCACCGCCGGCCACTTCTATGAAAACCTCACCGTCGATAGCGACGTCGAAGTGATCGCCGCCTGGTCGAACCGCTATGCCGAGGGCTGGGCAATGGCGACCGCCCGCAAGGTCGGCAAGGGGCAGGTGGTCTATCTCGGCACCTATCTCACGCCTGAGTTGACCGAAGCGCTGACCGAACGCCTCTTCCCCCAGGCAGGCATCGAACCGCTGGTCGGCGGCCTGCCCGAAGGCGTGGAGGTGACGATGCGGATGAATGACGAGCGGCGGCTGCTGTTTGTGCAGAACTATACGGACCAGCCGGCGACGATCGGCGGCGTGCCGGCCGGGCGAGATCTGCTGGATGGGGGAAGGCGGTGAAGGGGAGGCTGGAGCTTGAGGGGTATGGCTGTGCGATTGTGGAGTTGGAGGGGTGAGGCGAGGGCGCATAGAACGGTGATAATGGAGGGTGTGCCGTGTGGCCCCCTGATCCGACCCTGCGGGCCACCTTCTCCCCGCTGGGGAGAAGAGGGGAGAATCCCGCTTCGCCTGGACTCCATTTAATGGAGTGCCTCAGAAGAATCGGGTTCGTTGGACAATGTCGGCGCGCCTTGCTCCCTCTTCTCCCCAGCGGGGAGAAGGTGGCCCGCAGGGTCGGATGAGGTGGGCACACGGCACGCCGGCGCTTACATAAGTCCAACCAATATACGGCGACGCCGTGTTTCAGGCGGCCACCGCCTAACGTCTCAACCCCCGCGTCACCCCAACCGCAGTCACCGCCGAACCCAGCATGGTCACCGCACTCAACACAAACGGGCTCCACCAGCCGACATGATCGAACAACAGACCGCCGGCGAATGCCCCTGAAGTGATCGCAAACTGAATGAGGGCGACAAACCAGGCGCCGGCTTCCTCCAGATGGTGCGGGACTGTCCGGGTCATCCAGGTCGTCCATGCCGCCGGCACCGGCGTCGTCAGCAAGCCCCAGAAAAGCAGCAAGCCGGCCGTCGCGAAGGCGAAGGGGCCAAGGCCGACGAGCGCCAGGGCCACGGTCACCAGCACCGCCGGAAACCCGATGAGCACGTGGGCCATGTGAGAGCGCAGCATGGAGGGGATCAGCGAGGTTCCGGCGAGGCCGGCAAGGCCGATTCCGAGGAGCACCAGCGAGAGCGTGTTCACGCCGAGATGGGTGATGTCTTCGAGAAACGGCCTGAGATAGGTCGAGAGCGCGAATTGCCCCATGAAGAACAGGATCATCGCCGTCATGCCGAGGGCGAAAGTGCGGTTGCCCATCAGGCTGAAGGTCCTGCCGAGCGATCCGCTTTGGCCACCCGGCATCCGGGGCAGGGCGATGGCTTGCCAGATGAAGGCGATAATGCCGATCGGCACGACGATGAAGAAGGCGCCGCGCCATCCGACAAGGCTGCCGAGGAAGCTTCCAAGCGGTGCGGCGATCACTGCGGCGAGCGCGCTTCCGCCTTGCAGCATGGCCAGCGCCTTCGGCACGTCGGGACCGGAGGCGATGCGGGCGATGATCGCCGTCGCCAAGGACCAGTAGCCGCCGATCGACACGCCGATGAGCGCGCGGCCGACCATGAATATGAGGTAATTGGGGGCAAAGGTGACCGCCAGGCCCGACGCCAGGAGCACGACGGTGTAGCAGAGGATCACCAGTCGTCGGTCGAAACGCGCAAACAACACGTTGCTGAACAAGGCGGTGATGACGGCGAAGAAACCGGAGATCGAGATCGCCTGACCTGCCTGGCCGGCGGTGCTCGCCAGTTCGTCGGCGATCGGGGTCAGCAGGCTTACCGGCATGAATTCCGACGCGACGAGCACGAAGGAGGTCAGCATCATGCAGATGACCGCACTCCACGGCGTCGTCTTGGCTTCGATTTTCATGTCGTAATTGATGTCCATCGGGCTGTCCCTTCTAAGCGGGGTTGTTCATGGCGCCGGGCGACGGCTGCGCGTCGCCGTTCCGGCGACCAGGGTCGCGCCGACAAGCCATGCCAGCGTCGTCGATTTCGAAATCTCGGACGGCTAAGTTTCGGGGGGTGATCCGGAAACCGGACGTCACATTCGCAGAAGCGTCTTGATCGCCGAGCGCTCGTCCATTGCCTTGTAGCCTTGGGCGACATCGGCGAGCGGCACTTCGAGGTCGAAGACCCTTCCGGGGTTGATCTTGCGCGACAGGATGAGATCGATCAGGTGCGGCAGGAAGCGGCGAACCGGGGCAGGGCCGCCCAACAGGTTCTTCTGTGCGAAGAAAAGCATCTGTCCGTCGAGACTGACGCCATGGGGAACGCCGACATAGCCGATCGAACCGCCGGGGCGGCAGGCATTGATCGCCTGCATCATCGACTCCTCAGTGCCGACGCATTCCAGCACCGAGTTCCGCGCCGACTCCGTCAGTCAATTCCTTGACCCTGGCGACACCCGCGTCGCCGCGCTCGGTGATGATGTCGGTCGCCCCATATTCGAGCGCCAGTTCCTGGCGCTGCTTGTGGCGGCTCATCGCAATGATGCGGCCGGCGCCAAGCTGTTTGGCCGCGAGCACGCCCATCAGGCCGACCGCGCCGTCGCCGACCACGACCGCCGTGCATCCCGGCGTGACCCGCGCGGCATCGGCCGCATACCAGCCAGTGCCAAGGACATCCGAAGCCGCGAGCAAGCTCGGGATCAGGTCGTCGGACGGCATGGTGTCGGTTGCGACCAGTGTGCCGTCGGCCATAGCGATCCGGGCATAGGGAGCCTGCGCGCCCGACATGAATTCGCGATGTTCGCATGACGACTGGAAGCCATAGCGGCAATGCGGGCAGGTGTTGTCGGACAGGCAGAACGAGCCGACCACGAACTGGCCGGGCCGGACGGTCCTGACCTCGCTGCCGACCTCGACGACCACGCCGCAATATTCGTGACCCATGTGCTGCGGGGCATTCACCGGTTGAAGGCCTCGATAGGGCCAGAGGTCGGAGCCGCAGACACAGGACGCCGACAGCTTGATGATCGCGTCGGTGGGTTTCTCGATTTTCGGTTCCGCGACTTCCTCGCAGCGGATATCGCCGGGGGCGCGAAGGACGGTGCCGAGCATGGTCATCTCCTGTCCGGGCGGAATGCCCGTCTCATTCTTTGGGAGATGGATAGCACCATTCGATAACTCCGATTAGCCGTTGCAATTTGCATGGACTTATCGAAATCGGCTATTAATGGCGTCGGATCGGAATGACTGGAGAT
Organism: Rhizobium sp. C104; assembly: GCF_022354505.1. Taxonomy (NCBI): domain Bacteria; kingdom Pseudomonadati; phylum Pseudomonadota; class Alphaproteobacteria; order Hyphomicrobiales; family Rhizobiaceae; genus Rhizobium; species Rhizobium sp. C104. The sequence continues at coordinate 831,234 of NZ_CP092348.1, forward strand.
ATCGCCGTGGCCCGCGAGAATTTCAATGAACTGCTGCTCTTCCTGGCGGTGGCGGAGGAACGCAGCTTCACCAGGGCCGCGGCGAAACTGGGGGTCGCGCAATCGACGCTGAGCTACGCCGTGAAGGAACTCGAAGCGCGCATGGGGTTGCGGCTTCTCACCCGCACGACGCGGAGCGTGGCGACGACAGAGGCCGGCGAGCGTCTCCGGCAATCGCTTGCACCGCGCATTTCCGAAATCGAGGCGGATATCGCGGCATTGATGGCCTATCGCGACAAACCGGCCGGCACCGTCAAGATCACCCTTTCGAACCACGCGATGGAAAGCGTGGTCTGGCCGAAGCTCGCCCCCGTCCTTGGGGAATATCCGGATATCAAACTGGAACTCAGCGTCGACAACAGCTTCCGCAACATCGTCGAGGATGGCTTCGATGCGGGCGTGCGTCTTGGCGAGAGCCTGGAGAAGGACATGGTCGCGGTGCGGATCGGGCCGGACTGGCGGCTGGTGGCCATCGCTTCCCCTGACTATTTCAAGACAAGAGCGGTGCCGACGACACCGCAGGAGCTCATGCATCACAACTGCATCAACAGGCGTCTCGACCGGGTGGGCGGACTGTACGCCTGGGAATTCGAAAAGAACGACGAGGAGGTCCGGGTGAGGGTGGAGGGCCAGTTCACCTTCAACACCGATCGCGAAATGGTCGCCGCAGCCCTTCAAGGCTACGGCATCGCCTTCGTTCCGGAAAGCTATATCGAAACGCATATCGCGGAAGGGCGTCTCCAACTCTTCCTCGAAGACTGGACCCCCAAATTCGCCGGCTATTATCTCTACTACCCAAGCCGTCGGCAGAACCTCCCGGCCTTCTCCGTCATCGTCGATGCGCTTCGAGAGAGAAATCTCTAGCTCCGTCACACCCGCCCCGTCCTTCGAGGGCCCTGCGGGCACCTCAGGATGAGGTCGGAGAGAGGTTGCGGTACTCTCCAAGGCTCCTCGTGCTGAGGCGTGTAGCCCGAAAGGGCGGAGCCTCGAAGCACCCTCCAACGCTGCTTCTTGCATTCGCCGAACTGCAATCTCCGGCCAGGCTGGACGATCAAAAAACGACAACCTAAAAGAGATGAAGCCCAACCCACCTCTTGAAGGAGGAGAAAAATGAAACGCATCGAGATGCAGCTCAGCGGCGGCTGCCAGTGCGGTGCCGTGCGCTACCACGCAACCGCGATGTTCGACAATTCGCATCTCTGCCATTGCCGCATGTGCCAGAAAGCCTCGGGAAACATCTTTGCCGCGCTCGTTGCTGCGCCCGATGATGTGCTCACCTGGACACGCGGCAAGCCGGGCATTTGGAAGAGCTCGGAGCTTGTCGAGCGCGGCTTCTGCGCCAATTGCGGCACGCCCTTGTTTTTCCACCACCTCGAAAACGGCCGCACCAACCTGATGATCGGTTCGCTCGACGACCCAAACCTCTTCCCGCCGCATGCCAATACCTGCACCGAGAACATGGTGGTATGGTTCGATACGATCACCGGCATCGAAAATACCGGCGCGACCGAAACCAACGGCGCCGACTGGGCTGCGGCGATCAAAGAGAGCAACAACCAGCACCCCGATCACGATACCAACTCATGGGCGATGAGGGGGCGTGAAGGCTGAGGCTATTGCGGCAGCCCTCGTGCTTCGAAGCTCTTGGGAAGTCCACGTTTTAAGCGATTATTCCGCTATCGTATTGCAGTATCATGTTGTCGAGCTAGGCATAAGCGGTGCCAAATTGGTGCCAAAGTGCATTGTTTCCGCTGCGTGTTCTCGTCTTCCAGCGTCTTCAGCCGCTTGGCTTAGGATACGTCCATGCCGCCGAATTTTGCCATCCATTTATAGATGCTGGCATCACTGACGCCCTGCTTGCGGCAAAGCTCCGAGACCGGCGTGCCGTTCGCAGGCTCACTGTGCTCCTTCAGAACGGCGATGATCTGTTCGTCTGTGAACGATTGCGCTTCATTCCCTGGTCCTCTCAATGGGCCAGAGCTGACCTCAAAATGGATTATTCCAATGGGGCAAGGTCACGCCCAGCGGGCTTTCTGGGATGACAGAGTGGACATTCCCCTAGTTGCCCCAGCCGATTTGGAATCGATCAAATCGAACCTCGCTCAATGGCTGGTTGGAGGCGTTCAGCCTCACCGAACGAAGAACGAGATGAAGCTCGGGGGAATAGTATTGTTCGAAAATAATCGGAGGCAATTCCGTCAGTTCCAGACGGCTGTTGATGGCCCAGACTTTGTAGGAACAAGATGCAATAGTTTCCTCTCCCAAGCCGTCGAACCTCATGAAGGTCGTGCCCGAAACGGATTTTTTGCCATTGATGAAAAGCGTGGTGTCTGATTGCCAGTTCTTCTTCTGGGGTAGATCGTCTAACGCAATCGCATTCGCGTATTTCAGCTCATGCGTCCCGCTGGCACTCACTCTCTTTTCGACGAGCAAGGGGTGCAGATATACAGCCGAGACTGGCTGCAGCGAACCGTCGCGCTCCACCAGCCGTTGTTCGGTTAGACCCGGGCCGTTCGGCTTGTAGAATACGGAATAGAAAGGCGCCTCTCTGGTCATCAGCACGCCCTGTTTGGTCTCATTGGCGGTTAAGCAATTGCCAAAGGCTGGTACCGCCAATGTTATTCCAACCAGTAGCGACAAATTTCTTAGCAAGATGGACATCCTGAGATTTCCCTCATCCAAGTCCGCTACCACCGTGCTTGGGTGAAATTGGGGAGATCTAGTCTCAGTCGTCGGCCCGGGGCTCGCCCACAGCCTGACCGAACTTGGCCTGATCGACGCGTATCGGATCTGCCTGCATCCGGTCGTGGTGGGGCAGGGGAAGTCCTATTTCGCGGGGCCTCGCCCTCCGCGTCAGTCGAAAATCCATTCACCATACCAAGACACCCGCGATAAACCCTAATCTCACAACCCCACGCCCAACCCTCCCAAACACCGGCATTTCCGCACTCGTCGCCCGCCCATTTCAACCTTCCTTAAGCGACCGCTGATTAGCGTGCCCTCTGAAATCGAGGGCCTCTTCCATGTTTACCGTTCTGACGTGCGTTACCGACCAGCATGATCTCACGCTGGTCGGGCTTGCGGGTCTGATCTGCTTTCTCGCCAGCCATTGCGCGCTCGTTCTGCTGCATCGGGCGACCTTATCCGATGGCGCGGTTCGGTGGGTGTGGCTAGCGACAGCGGGGGCGGCGGGTGGTTTCGGCATCTGGGCCACGCATTTCATCGCCATGCTGGCCTACGACCCCGGCGTCGTCGTCGGTTATCATGCCGGATTGACGCTGATCTCGCTCTTGGTCGCGATCGTGGCGACCACGGCGGCAGTTGCCGCCAAGATCGCCTATGACAGATGGGTGGCGAACGTCCTGGCGGGCGTGCTCTTCGGCGTCGGTATCTGGTCTATGCATTTCGCCGGCATGTTGGCGATCGAATTCCCCGGTGAAATCTCGTGGGATACGGGCTTCGTGACGGCCTCAGTCGTTCTCGGCGTGGCGTTTTCGGTCGCGGCCTTTCGATTTGCCGGCCGGAGCGGCCGGTCGACTTTGGGTAAGCTGGCGCCGACAGTTCTCCTGACATTTGGTGTCGTTGCCCTGCATTTCACCGCAATGGCGGGGATCACGGTCATTCCCGGGATCACTGCGCTCAATCCCGCCATGCTTCTTTCGCCGGCGCTGATGGCGGTGACGATCGCAGCCGTCACCCTTTCGCTGCTGGCGGCGGGTTTTGCGGCCGCGATCTTCGCCGTGCGCTCGCAGGCCAAGACGGCCGGGGCGGAGCGCAACTTCAAGCTCCTGGTGCAGGGAGTGACCGACTACGCGATCTACATGCTCGATCCGGATGGCAAGGTCAGCAACTGGAATGCCGGCGCCCAGCGTGCCAAGGGCTATAGCGCCGACGAGATCGTCGGCAAGGATTTCTCGCTGTTCTATTCTGAGGAAGATCGCCGCAAAGGCCTGCCGCAGCGGGCGCTTCGAACCGCCCGCAGTGAAGGCAAGTTCGAAGCCCAGGGATGGCGTTACCGCAAGGACGGCTCCTCCTTCTGGGCTCATGTCGTCATCGACCCGATCTATGACGAGGCCGGCGAACTGATCGGCTATGCCAAGATCACCAAGGATAACAGCAAGCAGAAGGACGATGCCGACCGGATCGAGGAGGTCACCCGCAATCTCGACGTCGCGCTCGAAAATATCGGGCAGGGCATCTGCATGTTCGACAGGGACGAGCGCCTGCTGCTTTGCAACAAACGCTATCTGGAAATCTTCCGGTTCCCCGAGGGATCGGTGCGTCCCGGCATGATCTACCGTGAGATCGTCGACATCGGCTATGCCGCCAATACGGAGGATCCCGGCGAGGCGGCCGCGCGGGCCGAGGCGCATTATACCAGGAACATGGCGCTGATCAGATCAGGCGCCGGCAGCGCGGTTCACAGATATCCGAGCGGCATATCCATCCAGCAGAATGTCAACATGCTGCCCAATGGCGGCTGGGTCGTCACCTTCGAAGACATCACCGATCGCCTGAAATCCGAGGAGCAGGTTGCCTTCCTTGCCAAGCATGACGGCCTGACGGGCCTGCCGAACCGGCTACAGTTCGGCGAGAGCGTCTCCGAGGAAATGATGATCGCCGACCGGGTGAGGGGCAATGTCGCCGTCATCGGCATCGATCTCGACAAGTTCAAGGAGATCAACGACCAGCACGGGCACGGCACCGGCGACAAGGTGCTTGTCGAGCTGGCGCGGCGTCTCGATGAAGCGCGGCAGGAGGGCGAGTTCATCGCCCGGTTCGGCGGAGACGAGTTCGCCGCGACCAAGCGCTTCGATGAGCTGAGCGCGCTCCACGATTTCATCGCACGGCTGGAAGGCGCGCTCACCGGGACGGTCACGATCGACGGCTTCGAGATCAAGACGGGCGCCAGCCTCGGCGTGGCGGTTTATCCGAGCGATGCAGCCGGAGTCGACGGCCTTCTCGCCAATGCCGACCTTGCCATGTACCGCGCCAAACAATCCTTGCTGCAGAAGGTCTGCTTCTACGAGGCTGCCATGGACGAGCATGCGCGCCGCCGCCGTTCGCTCGCCAAGGACCTCTGGGCCTCGATCGACCGCAGCCAGCTGCATCTGCACTATCAGGTGCAAAAATCGGTGCGGACGGGCGAGATCACCGGCTACGAAGTTCTGCTGCGCTGGCGCCATCATGAACGCGGCAACATCCCGCCCATGGATTTCATCGGCCTTGCCGAGGAATGCGGCGCGATCCTCCCGATCGGCGAATGGGTTCTCAGGGAAGCCTGCCGCGAGGCGGCGAGCTGGAACAACAGCCACAAGATCGCCGTCAACCTCTCGCCGATTCAGCTCGGCCATGCCGATATGGCCGCCGTCATATCGGAGATCCTTGCGGAAACCGGCCTGAACCCGCGGCGTCTCGAAATCGAGATCACCGAAAGCTCGATCATCGTCGACAAGGATAAGGCCTTGCGGACGATGCGGCAGATCAAGGCGCTCGGCGTGTCGATCGCCATCGACGACTTCGGCACCGGCTATTCCTCACTGGAAACGCTGCGCTCCTTCCCGTTCGACAAGATCAAACTCGACAAGAGCTTCATGGCCGAGGTCGAAACCAGCCCGCAATCAAAGGCGATCGTCCGCGCCATCCTGGCCCTTGGCCGCAGCCTTGAGGTGCCGGTGCTGGCGGAGGGCGTGGAAACCCAGGCGCAGCTCGACACGCTCTTGGAAGAACAATGCGACGAGGCGCAGGGTTATCTGCTTGGCAAGCCGCAGGCGATGGGCGAGCCGGCGGTTGAGAAGGCCGCTTGACCGAAGGGTTCTATAAAAGGCGGAGGTGCCGATGGATAGGCAAGAAGGCTACAGGCTGTTGCAGCGCTTGAGTGAGCTGGAAAGGCATCGAAAGCCGTTCGAACCGGTGCTGCGATATCGGCCGGCCTCTGTCGAGCGCCCCGACTATAACGGTCTCTCGGAACCTGAGATAAAGGTCTTCGAAAGCGCAATGGAGATCTTGTTGTCCGCGCTAGGTACGGCCGCGAACCATCTTAAGTTCGATGGTTGGCAGCAGACGCGAAGCCCGGACCTTGCCGATAGGATCGAGTTCACCAGGGCGGTTCATCGTTTCAATGCTGGCTTCTACGAGCACGAAATTCCAGGCTACGACCGGGAATCCCGGATGCGACGTCTTAAACGGATACGCTCCGTTTACGGAGCATGGGCGGAACCTATGAACGCACTGCCCCCGCGTCTCGAATACAAGATATTTGTCCATCCAAGCAGCAACGAGGTGCTCATTCAGACCGTCGCCGGAAGCGAGGTCGCAATTTTCTTGGGACGAAAATTCGTGCCGGCAGCACTCATCGGACTTCAATGTGAGTTCATCAAGAACCGTTTCACGAGCCCAGACGATAAACAGTCAAGCAGTTACACTGCCAAAAGCGGTGGAAGGAAAATCTCGGGCTCGCTCACGCGACACACCAGGGATACGTCCGATGACTATCAGTTTGAGGCAAGGGTCGGTGACGATTTACCGTCCAGCTTTGACAGCATGAGAGAGCAATTCTTTCACGTGTTTGCCGAGATGCGAACTCTCGGCCGGTCTCTTTAAGCGATTTCAGATAATCTTGGCGACATGTGAGATCTTGGTCGGCGGCTGTCTTGGCGCCCAATGTGCATGCCATTTTAACCTGATGAAAGATAGATTGCTGTCGCGCATTGCACATCGGGCTGAGGTCGGGTTCGCGGCCTCGGCTATGGTCCTAGGCTACGCGGCCGCTCCTCGCCCGTGAACCCTTGCAATATCCGCTCGGCATGCTGCCCGCCACGGCCGGGAGCATAGGTAAAAGCGACACCGGGTGGGGGCACGCGACGCCTGGCGGACCGCTGCCGCCCCAAGGGCGATCATCCCGCGCCAGCGCCCAGAAGTATCCAGTCTTCGTCTTGCGAGAAACCGGGATCGAGAACCGGGGCACGGGTCCTCCAGGTCGATGGGTATGCCGGATATAGTCGGCTGATCGCACCCGACCGCGTCGGCCCTGACATCCGGCTAGCCTATTGTTGGGCGCAAGCTGGTCGAGATCACTCGTATTGGCAAAGCGCCGATTGCAGAGGAAGGCATGAAGCAAATCGGCGAACTCTATCGCATTGAGGCTGAGTTACGTTGATCTTTCCCCAGAAGCTCGCTTCGCCGGGCGGCAGGAACGATCAGCTTCGTTGATTGCGGACATGCGAACCTGGCTCACTCAGCATCGTGCCCGCGTCGCTGGATGTGCCAAAGGCTTTCGTCGGCCCTTTGCGGACTTCTCGGGACCGGCTAAACGTGCCGCTGGAACAGCGAGGGCGCGATGGTCAGAGGCAGAAAGCAGAAGCGAGGCGATATCGTTAGGATCGACATTGGAAACGGAAAGCAATTTCACGCCGTCGCCCTAACACATCCGCTGTTCGCTTTCCTCGACGGTGTTACCGAACGTGAAGAGCCGGTTCAAGACGTGCGAGATCGAGCGGTTCTCTTCAAGCTATGGGTGATGGACAGCGCTGCGAAGTCCGGGCGATGGCCCATCGTTGGAAAGGTTGATCCACCCACGGTGTCCGCGTTGGACGGCGCGGTGTTTTTCAAGCAGGACCGGATTTCGGGCAGAATTTCAGCGTATGATGCCATCGCGAATGCCGACTCTCCGCTCAGCTTTGAAGAGGCGGACTGCCTAGAATGCGCTGCTGTTTGGAGCCCTGAGCATGTCGAAGACAGGCTTCGTGATCATCTGAACGGCATCTCGAACAAGTGGTGGGCATCAATGCGGCCCCGAAAATAGCGCTGATCGACCTTGTCGGAACGCCCTATGTTGCGGCGAAGCGCCGTCGCACCTTCACGACGGCAGGCTTCGAAACGGCAGAAGCTTCAAGGTGGGAGCGAGACAGCGCTTACGGTTCAGGGAAGACTATCGCGAGGTTTTCAGGTGGCGATCGCCGCGCAGCAGGTTCAGCCAGGCCCGCCAGTTTTTCCGCGCCTATGGCCGCGATACGACAATCGTCGTAGCGGAAGTCTCCGTCGAGCAAGGCGGCTTGAGGCGCCACCCCGCCTGTGCACCGAACGGTGCGTCAGGTCGCTGCCCGTTACCCTAATCCGACCGGAATCGAGGCCGGTGGCTCGACTCCGATCGGTGTCGGCAGGTGGATGAGGGGCATCCCTGCCGATCTCTCAGAGCACGTTCGCGCCCCGAATTTGCTCAAAAAAGAGAGCATTCCGTTACTCAAACAAAGACGGAAATGCTCTCATAGTCTGGTGCGCAACATAACCGATTAGCTGCGCACCTCACGCAACCCACTGGTGGCTATTCGTCTGACGTCGCCGGCGCGGCGTTTTCCAGCGAGGTGCGGATTTGATCGATCTTACCGTCCGCATCGCCCACGCCCAGAATGGTCTTCGCTTCAGCCAGGACCGCCGGGCTCACCTGACCGGATTTCGTTGCGGAAGCCAATGCATCCTCCAGCGCCGCGTCCCCAAGCAGAGGATCGGTGGCTGTGGGCTCGATTCCGTTGTCGATTTCATACTGGGCATAAGCCACGGCATAGGCCGAGATGGCCGTCATGCGTGGGTCCGAGGTATGCATCAACGCCCTGTAATTCCGCTTCAAGGAGTTCAGGCCCGCAAGCTGCGCCGAAAGGTTTTTCTCTTTTATGACCCTGTCTGTTTTTGCCGACTTGGACTTGCCTTCCGCTTCCGACGATTTGCCTTTCAAGCCTGTCGATTTGGAGCCGCTATTGGCTGAACCTCTGCCCTGGTTGTCGCTGCCGTGGCTGCCGCTGCTTCCATGACCGCCGCCATTGCCGCCGCCGTTACCGCCGCCGTTGCCACCACCATTGCCGCCGTCCTTCGCTAGCGCGGCCATATCAATACCGGCAATCGTGACCGGGCCTGCGGCAAGAGCCAGCGAGAGCACAGCCAGAGACGCTAAGGTTGCTATCCGCATCGTTTTCCTCCGGATCAGATCAATAGGCGCCGTGCAGTTTCACGACGTAAGCAGTTGTGAAAGATTAAACCGCGATCGCATTCTGCACATCGGACTGAGGTCTGGTCCCGGCCCACGGCTATGGTCTTAGAGGAAACGCCGGCTTAGCTGACTTGGTGAGGGTGGAAAGGTGTGCCGGCCCGATGAAACAGCCGAGACCCAGCGGCTTGTAAGCCCCCAAGTTTGGCTGGAAAACCAGCCCACTCTCCGTCTTCCTCGGCCTTGAGCCGAGGACCCACGCCACGATGCGGTGGATGCTCGGCTCAAGGCCAAGCACGACGGAGGGAGGGCGGGCACAAACATCTATTCACGGCGCAGAGTCGGTTCTGACCGCCGACGTGCCGGCGGCCATCATCGCGGCCAATCTGGTGGAGTCGATGCGGGAGGGGCGAGCAGGAACAGGGTGTGTGCTACACCATGTGAGCGGAGGATTGGGCGCGTGGACGCCAGCCGTGCTCCCTCATTCCTGTGCTTGTCACAGGAATCCCGTGCGCCCAAGTCCTTGGGCGTGAAAGACTTTTTCCGCGCGATTTGGTTCATTCACGGCGCGGACGCGCCGTGGCTGGATTTCTGTGACGAGCACAGGAATAGGGGTGGAGACATGAATGCCTTGAAGCACGGACGCCCCAAATCACGCCAACCGCAAATCAAGAAGCGGGTGCAGCTTCTTGAGGTTCGGGAGGGATTTGGCTTGCCAGGGATATTGATGCGTGCCTTTGACGATGAGCAGCAGGTCGCCCATCTTTCTGGCCTCGATGGTCAACTTGGCCAGGAGATTTATGCCGGAGGAATTGAGGAACTCGAGACCGGTCAGGTTGAACGTCACCTGTTTGTGTCCGTCGTGGAGCAGGCCGGAGATCAATGAATAGATCGGTGCATAGGCGTCCGGTCCGGCCAGCCGGAAGACGCCGTCGAAATAGACTTCGTTCTGTTCCGCCCATACACGGAAGTTTTCGTCGCTGATTTCCATTCTTCGCTCACGGATTGGAGGAGGGCGGCATTGCCACGGCTGCAGTCGTCGTCAGGATAATACGCTCATTATTATTCTCTTCGAATGCCCATGCCATTTTTGCGTCGTAATCGCTCAAAAGGGTCAGCAAGCCCAAGCCGGAACCGCTTGCAGACGATATGGCGTTGGTTTCGATTTGCTCAAGAAGAAGTTCCCCAGGATCCTTCGATTGCAGGCGGCGCAGCAGTTGCTGAAAGCGTGAGGCTGTCGCGCCGTCGATGGTGTTCTTTACCCGTATCAAAAAGCTCCCCTCGGATATGCCGGCTTCAATGAGGATCTCACCCGGCTGTCGAAACTTGACGGCGTTTTCGATCAGCTCGTTGCTGAGATAGCCGATGTCATGATGCGCCTGCATGTAGTCCTTTCTTGAACGTGAAAAGGGCAGGGCCATGACCTCAGCGATGAAGTCGGCCGTCATGCCCGAGTGCTTCCATCCAAGCTGAAGCGGTCCATCGGTCAAGGTGAGGCGCGTGCCCGAATCCAGGCTTATGTCAGTCAGAGATTCGATGCCGTATACCGTTGGCGCCATGACTCGACCTATGCCGTACTGCGAGAAGCGTGATGTCGTCGTAGATTTTCTGCGATCCGATAAAGAGCATGAGTGTCGCCACAATTTCGGAAACGACTTTCTCAGCGCTCAAATTCCTGAGGCGTACGGCTTCGCAGCACAGCCGGTCCATGCCGAACAATTCTCCGGCGTCGTTTTCGGCTTCCGTGACGCCATCGGTATGCAAGAGTATGAGATCCCCCTTTTCGAACGCGATTTCACGGGTTTTGATGAAGGCGGAGATATCCGCCTCCAGCCCGATCGGTATGCCCAGATCCATGGTGTCTATGCGTTCGACCTCGCCGTTTGCCCTGACGACGATAACTTCCTCGTGTTGCCCCGACAGGATCATCTCTTTTCCGTCGTAGTCAAGAAACGCCAAAGTGAGGTGCTTATCGATTTTCGTCCTGACGATATTTTTGAACAGGGCGCTGTTCAGATTTGTCAAGAATTCGACGGCATCGGTGTTTCCGGCTTCCTGCAGGGCGCGGGCGACAGACTGAACCATCAGCATCAACACGCCGCTTTCCAGCCCGTGTCCGGTGACGTCGCCGATGCCGATCTTCAACCGGCTTCCGTTCTTCAAGACGTCGTAATAATCGCCGCCGACCTCTTCCGCAGGTCTCATATAGGCGGCGATCTCGAGTGCCTGAAAGTCCTCGAGCTCCTGATGCAGCGGAAGCACCATCAGCTGGATTCTCTCGGCGACGGCGAGCTCCGTTCCAAGACGTCTGTTTTCTCGCTGCAGTTGTGCGTTCAGCGTCGAAATCTCTTCCTTTGCATCTTCGATTTGAGCGGTTCGCTCTTCGACGAGCTGCTCGAGATTTTCGGTGTGATAGCTGATTTCTTCGGCCATGCGATTGAAGGCTTCACCGGCCTCACCGACTTCGTCCTTGCTCGAAATGGCGACCCTGACCGAATAATCCTTCGTCTGGATTCGTTTGGCAGCACCTGCCAGGGCGCTGATTCCGCTGGTTATTCGTTTCGATGCCGCAAAGACCGCGATCGTCACGATCAGCAGGGACATCAGGATCGCCAGAATTTGGTAGAGCACGATCCGGTTCGTCGCCTCGGAAATCTTGGCCTGGGCCGCATAGAGCGAGGCGTCGATTTCACGCTCGGGCACGACCACCCCAAGCAGCATTGCCTCTTGGCGAACCGGGCCGCTGACCCAGAGATTGGTCGCAGGCAGTTTCTTCACGATGGCGATATACGGGACCTCGCTGCCGTCCTGCTGTAACAGCAAGTGTTGGATGCCCTGTTCGCGGTCGAGGGCCAGTTTGGCGATTGCAGGCTGGGAGCTTCCCTTCAGCGAGCGTTCCAGGCCGGTCACGCCGGTTCCGCTCGCACCGCTTGCGGAGCGCAGGCCGAGGGTTTTTTCGCCCGTGCTGTTAATCGCGACGACATTGCCGTCGGACATGGCGAGAAACCCGAAGCCCGATTGGGCGACTTTGACATTTTCAACCGTTTGCGCCAGCTGATCGAGCGTGATGTCGGCGCCGGCCGTCCCGGCGACATCCTGCCTGTCGGCTGTCCATAGGGGATGAAAGAAACTGACGATCAGCTTGCCGGTAATGGCGTCGGTATAGGGCGCTGTCTGGGTGATGTCATCCGCGACAGGCCGCGTCTTCATATCCTTGGCCCAGCCCTGCCAGGATTCGTAAAGTCCGGGAAAAAGAAGTCCCAGAAATTGGCCTCGTTATGGCCGGGATAAAGGCGGTCGAAAGTCTGGGCCTGGTCGGTATAGGGCGCCGTTCTGAAGATCGGCCGTTCTTTCGAGCCGATGTAATACATCTGCAGCTTCGAAGCACCGTGCTGCAGCAGGCTCGGCGCAACAAGATCCAGAACCGCGCTCGTGCGGATATCGCTCTCGACGTCCTGCCTTGGCTGCCGGTCCTGTCCGAGCAGGTAACCCCAGACGCTCACGACCGAGACCGAGCCCGGAGCGTTCTGAGACCACTTCCCCTGCGGATCATAGGAAAGGCTGACGCTGCCCGGAGATGTGCGGGAGATGGCCGCGCCGACGTCGGAATTGCGCGCGGGATCGTCGATCTGCGCCTGCAGCACGCCGGCGAGCGTACTGACGTCGCTATGAACCTGCCGCAGCAGCAAACTCACCTGTGACGCTGTCGAATCCGCGTAGGTGCGGATGTACTCCTGGCTTGCCGCTTCGAGACCCTGGCCGACCTCGAGCGTTGCGTCGCGCGACAGCCTCTGAACGTTCCAGAGCGCCAGCCCGCCGCTGACCAGCAGGTCGAAGAGGACAGCTCCGCCTACGACCAGGATGAACTTTGCCCGAAAGCCTATTCCTGCCGGTCTTTTCAGTGATCTGCCTCCCATCACAGTGGCTTTCGTCCGGAAGCCGCCCAGATCGGCCAGCCGGCATAACCCTTGGGGTGAAGGGCGGCAAAAACGTGATCCTTGAACCCTTGCCGGAACCTGCGGATAAAGTCCACCGAGTCGCCGCGCCGGACCGCCATCTCACCAGCATAGACATTCTCCCAGGCTACGATGATGTCGGCGAAGTCCTGAGGATCCCCGTCGAGGTTCGTCACCATGAAGCAATCGACCTTGATGGCATCGAATCCCGCATCGGCGAGAAGATGCCGGCTTTTCGGCCCCATCTCGACATCCATGTCGAAGTGCCTGAACAGTTTGGCGACTTCCTCGTAAGTCCATTTGATCGTTTCCGCATGCGGCTCGCCCAGGCAATGCGAATTTTTTTCGTTGGTGATGTAGACACGGCCGCCGGGTTTGCAGATGCGGTAAAGCTCCCGCAACAGCATCTCGGGACGGTTGAAAATCTGCAGCGAATGCCGGCAGGTCACAAAGTCGAACTGGTTGTCCCGAAGCAGCATTTGAGAGGCGTCGCCATAGGTATACTCGATCCCCTGCAGATCGAAGTCGGCAGCGACCCTGCGGGCATAGTCGAGGCTGCGCATGGAATGATCGAGCGCCACAAGCCGTTCCGGTTTGAATTCCCGTTGAACCAAGGCGGCGAAATCACCAATTCCGCAACAGATGTCCGCCATGACAAGGCCGTTGCGCAGGCCGTGGCGCGGCAGCAGCTCGCGTTCGTGCCTCCATGTCATTTTCGTCTGGGTCCGCAGGATGGGGATGAAGCTCTCATCCTCGACAAAGGTCTGGCCCGGATAAAACGCCGAATCGTAGACTTCAATCGACAGGTTTGGCTGTGATGTCGCCAACGTCTGGAACAATGAGGTCGACCAGGCCACCACGCTCGACGTAATGATGACGATCTTCCGTTCCGGCCTTGTCCGGCAGTGTGCCGTCAAAATATCGGAGAGGGCTGTAAACGCCGTCATGTTGATGTGCGTCAAACGTTTGACGTTCAGGTAAACGACGCCGCTGTATTGTTCCAAAGTTTGCCGCACCAGCTTAAGAGCATCGGCAATCTCGTTTGCACTTTCGGGCCGCATCTTGCCGGACAGCAGCAGCTCCTGATTTGTCGGATCAAAATGGACGGTGAACGGGCGGGCAAGCAGGTTCATTGGAAATCCTCGGCCGAGGGGAAATCCGCGATGATCTGCATCCCGTGGGTGCCGTCCTGCTCAATTCGGATAGCGGCACGGAATATGGTGGCCAGATCTTTGAGCAAAATCGTCCCGTCGGACTTCAGGTCAGGCCCGGCGCCCGGGAGAGGCTGGCGTCCACTTGACCTCATGCCGGTGCTCTCGCGGTCCTCGCGGGCAAAGGCAATTCTCAGCCGGTTGGACGTCGCGACGCGATAGAGACTGAAACTTATCCTTCCCGGCTCACGCGTCGAGCGGAAGGCAAGTTCAATGAGTTCGTTGGCCGCGACGGAAAGAAAATTCGAATATCGAGCCGGGTCGCTGTGACCTTGGCCGAGAATGTCGGAGAGATATTCGGTAATCCTGTCGCAAAACTGCCACTGAGATTTGAACGTCGCAACATTCAGTTCCAGCGATACCATCGGCGCCAATGCATGGTCATCGAAGCCAGATGCTTGCTCTTCCAATACAGCCTCCATCAGTTTGTCTGGCGCGTCAGATGCCCTCAAAAAAGCACGGCGAAAAATCTCTGGCTTGCTATACCAGCGCGTGGCTCACAGGTGTTTCAGCCCGGTTGATGAATTCGCCGATCGCCTCGACCGGAAGCGGCCTGCTCACCAGATAGCCCTGAAGCCTGTCGCAGCCCACACTGTGCAGCCATTCCGCCTGAGCCGGCGTCTCGACCCCTTCGGCCGTCACCTGCATGTCGAGGCCATGTGCGAGGTTGACGATGCAGCGGACGATCGTCTGGCTTTTCGGATCGCTTTCCAGATCGGTGATGAAGTATTTGTCGATTTTGATCGTGTCGAAAGGGAATGTCTTGAGATAGCTGAGTGAAGAATATTCGGTCCCGAAATCATCCAGCGAGATCCGTATCCCCAGTACGTTGAGCGTATTCAGCGTGTCGATGTTGTTGACGGTGCGCTCGAGCAGCACGCTTTCGGTGATCTCAAGCTCCAGACGCTCGGGCGGAAGTCCGACAAGGTCCAGCGTCTGCGATATGCGATCCGTGAGGCCGCTCGTCAGGAATTCTGCCGCCGAGACATTGACGGCCACGATGTAATTCTCAGGCCACTTCATCGCTTCGCGGCATGCCTGCTCCAAAACCCATGCGCCGATGTCAGGCATCATTCCATCGGCCTCGGCCATCGGAATGAATGCCGCCGGTGGAATTTTTCCAAGCAGCGGGTGGTGCCATCTCAGCAACGCTTCGAACCCGACAATGCAGCCGCCTTCGGCAAGGGGTTGATATTCGACGAAGAATTGCTGTTGGTCCAAAGCCATGCGCAGGCTGCGGCGCAGCAATTCGCGTTGCTCCAGCAATTCCAGCATTGCGGCATCGAAGGCTTTTGCCCGGCCGCGCCCCTCTTGCTTGGCGGCATAAAGCGCAAGATCGGATGCCTTCATCAACTGCTCCGGATTGGTTCCATCTGGAGGAGCTGTGGATATGCCGATGCTGGTGCCGACAAAGACCGCGATGCCATCGATCGTGAAAGGCTTTTTGAATGCGGCAACCAAAGCTTCCGCCAACCGGTGCGCTTTGGCCGGATGTCCCGAGCCCCTGGAAATGACCGTGAATTCGTCGCCGGCCAGTCGGTAGGCTCTGTCATCGCTGGTCAGGCAGTCTTGAATACGCCTTGCGGCAAATTGAAGAAGCTTGTCACCGGCTGGATGCCCAAGCGTGTCGTTGACGGGCTTGAAATCGTCGAGGTCGAGCTGCATCAGAGACAGGGTCTCGTCCGAGCCTGCGGTCTCCTGCAGCAGCGCAGCAAGGTCGTCGCTGAACTGGCGTCGGTTCGGCAGTCCCGTCAGCGGATCGTGGGTCGCCAGATGCAAAAGGGTCGCGCGCTCATCGTCGACAAGCTCCTCGGAGCGAACCACGGCAAACAGCTCTCCGATCCGATAGATCGTCAGCCCGTGCGCGCCCGGCCTGCCCAGATCGCCCGATATTCGCAACGGCTGGGCGCTGTCATCCAAGGAGCGGAAAGCGAGCGTAATCGCTGATTTGTCCAGCTGTGGAAAATGCTCCCAAAGTGACGCGGCCGGTTTGACGGAAGCAGGCAGTTCATTGCCCAGCAAATTCTCGACGGGATTGAAGTCGCGGTCAAAGAACAAAAGCCGGTCGATCGAAGTCGAAGCTTCTGGCTGTGTTTGTCCGAGGGCCGAGCTGGCCGCACGAATTTTCCGCATCTTCGGGCCTCTCTCAGTCGAATGTCCTAACCAGATATCGTAGCAAATCAACTGTCGCACAACTTGTGCACGTCAAGATTTACATTAGGCACCCCTGATTAACAATCCCAAACCTCTGCCGACACGCTTACGATTTGGGGCACACTGCACTGATCCAACAGGGGATTTGCACGATGAGGACGCGGAGTAACGGGATTTAGGCAGCGGCGGCCCAGAGTTCACGCACCAGCTGCCGCAGCGCCAGGGCCTCAGCCCATCGATCGGTCGAGTTGTTGCCGTCTCTGCCGGTGATCGCATAGGGTTTGGGACCCAGCTCGCATGTAAAGATCAGTTCAGCGTCCTCGGCGGAGCGGGATCGCCAGTGGCGAAAACCATACTCCCACCACTCGATGAAGAGATCGACCCAGGGCCGGTGGTGCGGAAAGGAGATCTCGATCTGCACCTGTTCAGGCGAGGCAACCCGACCGTGAAATGCCTGGGTGTTCCCTAGGATGCGTCGGATCAGAGCGTGGTTTTCCTCATCGACCGGAAAGGCGAATTCGCGGCCGACGAGGAAATGCGACAGGTCGGCCAGCAGCGGGAGGTCGGGACGCTGATCGAGCAGATCCAGCGTAAAGAACAGGTCCGCGGTCATCCTGTCGCGATGCGTTTCAATGAACACGGGGATGCCGGCATCTTCCGCGAGCCGCATCCAGCCGTCGAGAAGCGGCAGGCAGGCATCGATGCGGCGCGGGCGGATATCGGGTTGCAGGTTGAGGTGGCTGACCGGAAACTCCGCGGCCAGTTCCAGCGGCAGACGCAGATCGTCGACACAGCGAGGGAAGCAGCCCCCTTCGATCTTCAAGCCGCTGCCCCGGATGGCCTCGTTGAGGGCAACGACATCGCCCCGGTTGGTGTAATGCGCGCTGATGCCGTCGAAGCCCGCCTCTGAGATCATCGCGATGTTCTCGTCGAGTGTGCGCTCGAACCCATCCGTGTGCCGCCGCTCCATGGCCCAGAGCGATTGGAAGATCAGCAGCTTCTGTGTCATGCGGCCCGCGCGCTCTTCAGAAGCATTTTGAGGTTTACGCCCGGGTCTGCCAGTTCTGCGGGGCTGGGGCTGAGGCCCGCGGCAATCAGCATCTCGGCGAGCTTGATGTCTCTGGCCAGGCCATTGCCGGTGCCAAGGCCCGCGGATGCCGCGAGGCGTCCGTCGTCGAGATAAAACTCCAGTTCGCCCTCCGCGGCCGAACGCAGGACGATCTGATGGGCGGGCTGCGGCAGTCCCGCCACCTGGAGGCCGAGATCATACTGGTCTGACCAGAACCAGGGGAGGGCGCCGAAGGTCTCGGCGGCACCGGCCATATTTCGCGCCGCGGTCTCCGCCTGCGTCCTGGCGTTGCGCCAGCTTTCATAGCGGATATATCCGCCGCCCGGCTGGGCCACCGCCGCGCAATCGCCTGAAGCGAAGACGTTCGGTGCGCTGGTGCGAAGATCGGCGTCCGTCAGAATGCCGTTGCCGGTGGCCAGTCCCGCTGCTTCCGCCAAAGCGATGTCAGGCACCACTCCGATGGCGCTAACGACGAGATCAGCATGCACCAGACTGCCATCGGTCAGGGTGACGCCGTCGTCGCTGATCGCCGCCACGCCTCGATCGAGGTGAAAGCGCACGCCTTCCGCAACATGTCTGGCGTGCAGCGTTTCGGCAAAGCGGGCGGGGACGGCACGGCCCAAAGGTCTCAGCGCGGCTTCGATCACGCTGACCGAAACGTCCTTTCCGCGCAGGACCGCTGCGAGTTCCATCCCGATCAGGCCGGCGCCGATGATCGCCACGCTCCGGCCCGGCGCAACACGGGAGAAGATCGCTTCGGCATCGGCGTGGGTGCGGAAATCGAGTGCGCCCGCTGCACCGGGACATGTGAGCCGTCTCGGCCGCGCGCCGGTGGCCAGAAGCAGCTTTTCATAGTGGAGCACCCGGCCGTCGCTCAAGCGCACCGCTCCTGCGCCAGCATCCAGCTCGGCGGCCGACAAGCCCTTGAGATAGGTGATGCCGGCCGCATCCAGCGCTTCTGCAGCGCAGATCAGCTTCATCTGCACCGCATCGCCGACGGTCTTCGACAAAGGCGGCCGTTCATAGGGCAGGTGGGGCTCGGCGCCGACCAGCGTGACGGGCCCCGAATAGCCTGCTTCACGCAGGGCAAAGGCTGCCCGGGTGCCGGATTCGCCGGCGCCGATGATGACCATACCGTCCATGTTTTCTCCGTGAAAAAAGCGGCCGGCGCTCGTGACGACATAAAAACCAAGGCCTAAAGCGCTGCGCATGTCCGGGCGACATGCATCAAGCCAGAGCGACGCGAACCTCTCCGTCGATGACCTCTGCCGGATAGGTTTTCAGATTTTCGCAGGCCGGAAGCCTGATGGCCTCGCCAGTGCGATAGTCGAACGCGCCGGAATGTTTTGGACATTCCACCTCGAAATCCATCACCAATCCGTCGGCGAGATGGATCGCCTCGTGGGTGCAGAGCCCGGCGGTGCAGTAGACGCTATCATCCGGGCCACGGTAGATCGCGTAGGTGCGCCCGCCATGGTCGAAGCGGATGGCGCCTTCCTGTTCGATGTCGTCGAGTTTGCCAGCTGAAACCCAGGTCATTCGGCCGCTCCCCCGACTTCCAGGCGGGCCTTGCGGGCCGCGAGTTTTTCCTTGCGCCTGCGGTAGCGCTCCTGCATCTGCGCTTCGCCTTCGGGCGAGCCGTCGTGCCAGGTGCCGAACCATTTATCGAGCGGGATCAGTGCGTCGCCGTAGTTCACCTCGAAATATTTGTGGTGGAGGTAATGCGCATAGGCGTGGCTATCGACCAGTTTCTCCTTACCGATCTCGACCTTGTCGAAGCCGACATGGCCGGGAATGGCCCCGAAACCCGCATAGTGCAGCTGGTAGAGCATGAGGATCGGGTTGGAGGGCAGGAACAGATGGTAGAAGGCGGTCCCAAAATAAAGCAGGTGCTCGATCGGATGCATCGACAGCGACGACCAGGGTGAGGGGTTCACCGAATTGTGGTGGACCGAGTGCACCCATTTGTAGAGCAAGGGCGTGTGAATCAGCCGGTGTATACAGAAAAATGGAACTCATGAATAATCGGCACCACGAGCGCGACAAGCGCCAGCGTCCATGGATTTTCCGCAAAGCTCAGCCACGGCGCGTAGCCATTGGCATAGGCCCAGAGCATGCCGACCTCGACGGCGGTCCAGATCGTCACACCCCACAGGAAGGTGCGCAGCATATTGTCGAGGTTCTGGCGTTCGAACCAGAAGGCGTTGCTCTTGTGGTCGGCCGGGAACTTGCCATTGTACTTGAAGCGGTTTTCCTGCCGTTTCAGCACGTAGAGATGCAGTTCGAAGGCGCCGTAGAACAGGAAGACCGCGACGGCGTTCACCGCATAGAGCCAGGCGATCCAGCCAAAGCTGAGCGTGCGCATTGTTTCCACCGGCGGAATGACCCAGGCCCAATAAGCGACGGCGGAGGCGGCAAAAATCGCATTCCAGGGAAAGAAGTAATGCGGAAGCCATTTCAGGACCGCCATCAGCCGCGGCGGAAACGCAAACAGCGGGGCGGTTTCGGCAGGCTGGTTCGGCGCCCAGTCGCCACGCTTGTTGCGCTTGCCGAATTTCAGATCATCCATTGGCATCTCCTTACGGCGGGCCGGATGTTTCCGCGTCCGCCCGCATCTCTCTGCTGACTGGAAATTAGCAGGGACGCCGGTAAATGCCGAAGCCTTCCTTGATCTGATTAGATCAAAGCCCTTCCTTGGTGATGGTAATAAAACGGATTGGTGCCTGGTCCGGTTTGATATCGGTCAGGCCAACCCGGCGCAGGATCAGATCGAGCGATCGTCTGGCCTGCGCCTCGGGCGCCTGGTCGAGTACCACATCCATGATGCCGTCCTGCAAGGCGCTGCGCGTATAATCGGTGAGTTCGTGGCCGACGAAGAAGATGCCGCGTTCGCGCGCCTGCCGCCGCAGCACACTGATCAGCGCCGAATTGCCACCGCCGGCATTGTAGAGGCCGGCAAGGTCCGGATACATCCGCAAGGCCGAAGACAGGAGTTCGGCGCCGAGATGCTCGTCGTCGAGACCGAACCCCAACTGCTGGAAGCTGGTGAAGCCGGGATGCTCGAGAAAATAATCCGAAAAACCGCGGATGCGATCGCGGTGCACCTGATAGATCGGATGGCAGATCGCAAAGACCGGACCAGTCCGGCGTGCCATTCGGCTGATGAAGAGCGCTGCCGTCCGGCCGGCGGCATAATTGTCGATGCCGACGAATTCGCCTGTCCGTTCCGAGGCGCGAGTGACGACGTGGACCACCGGCAAGCCTTGGGCGCTGACCGTCTCGACGGCCGCGCCGATCACCGGATTGCTGGGCACCGCCAGGATCAGGCCGGCGCGCCGCAGGCCGGCCGACAAGATGCGGCGCGCGATTTCTTCCGGCTTCATCTCTTCGGTAAAGCTGCGATGCACGATCACCAGTGGGTCGAGGGTGGCCGCGATCCTCTCGAATGCTGCGGAGAGCCGCTGATAGAAGGTCGTTTCAGGACGGACCATCAACACCTCTATGCGCAGCAGGCCGCGATGCGTGTCCGGGAGCTTGCGGGGATAATCCAGTGCGCGCGCGGCAATGATCACCTTCTCGACCAGTTCCGGGCGAACGCCGCCGCGTCTGTTCAGGACCCGCTCGACCGTGGCCGTCCCGACGCCGGCATGGCGGGCGATATCCCGATAATTCGGCTTGTTCACTTTTCAGGTCCCTGGAATGGCCAACGCGATCGGATCGATCCTATGGGCAATCCGTCCCTCTTCATACACCGGAGCCTCGGAACGTACAGAGGCTGGTCGGTGCAGGGTTTGAGCGACACTTGTATCGCGGGTGCAGTCGATCTATGATTTCTTCCACTTCAACATGAGATTGCAGGCAGTATTTCACCGTTAAACCGGACGCGGGGGACTTTGTCCTCCGGCCGGCCGAAGGAGCTGGGCAATGAAAATTCTCATGGTTCTCACATCGCATGACCAGCTGGGAAATACCGGCAAGAAGACCGGATTCTGGCTCGAGGAACTCGCCGCCCCTTATTTCGTCTTCCGTGATGCCGGGGCCGAGGTCGTGCTCGCTTCGCCCAAAGGAGGTCAGCCTCCGCTTGATCCGAAGAGCAACGAGCCGGCGTTTCAGACCGACGACACGCGCCGGTTCGAACGCGACCCGTCGGCAACGGCTGCGCTTGCCAACACGCTAAAACTGTCTGACATCGACCAGGCCGATTATGACAGCGTGTTCTTTCCCGGCGGCCATGGCCCGCTCTGGGATCTGACAAACGACCGCAACGCCCACACGTTGATAGAGGAGACGCTTGCTGCGGGAAAACCGCTGGCGCTCGTCTGTCACGCGCCGGGGATACTGACCAAGGTCAAGGCTCCGGACGGCGGGCCGATCGCAAAGGGTCGGACGGTGACCGGATTTACCAATTCCGAGGAGGCCGCAGTGCAGCTCGTCGAGGTCGTGCCTTACCTGCTCGAGGACGTGCTGAAAGAGCAGGGGGCGAAGTTTTCGACGACGGCAGACTGGGCGGTGCATGTCGTCCAGGACGATCAACTGATTACCGGGCAGAATCCGGCCTCGTCGAAGCAGGCCGCACGCCTGCTGCTGCATGCGCTGAGCTGATACAGTCGGGTGTCGAGATGTTCACCAAACGGCGGCTGGCTTGGGCAACGCCCCTTCACCTTCCGCAGTTCGAAGGCATGCCCAGCTGACGGCTGCGCAGCCTCACGCGATTTTTCTTGAAGAAAAGATCGATCCCGTGTCGGATCGGCGAAGGCTTGTCCGTCCTTAGCTTGTTCATTTCGTCCACCACAAGGATCACCACCATGCCGAACACCATACGCCTGCACCGCGTTTTCGCGACCAGCCCGGAAAAGGTCTATCGCGCCTTTATCGAGGCGGACGCGCTTGCCAAGTGGCTGCCGCCGAATGGCTTTCTGTGCACCGTTCATCATATGGAGCCGGTCGTCGGCGGCACGTTCAGAATGTCGTTCCGCAACTACACCACCGGCAACAGCCATGCCTTCGGCGGCGAATTCCGCGAACTCGTCCCGGGCGAACGCGTCCGCTACACCGACAAGTTCGACGATCCGAACCTGCCGGGCGAAATGGAAGTTACCGTGACGCTGAAAAAGGTCTTGGTCGGTACCGAGGTTGATATCACCCAGGCAGGCGTGCCCGACCTCATCCCGCCGGAGGCGTGTTATCTCGGCTGGCAGGAGTCGCTGAAAAACCTCGCCAGGGTGATCGAGCCCGATATCCAGGAATAGCGCGATTGCGCCAGGGCTACCGGGGCTGAATTACGAAACGGGAGCAAGCTCCCGGCATCGTCGATAGAATAGGATGCCACGTCGCCCCTCCGCTTTCGCCCCGGCTCCTATCCCCTCGGCCGGCCGCGAGTAGAAGGTAGGGCAGAGGCGTTGTCGGTCAATGAACAGGCGGGGGTTGCGGCGTGTGCATGCCTGTACAACATTTGACAGGAAGCGCTCACTGGGTTCCTCATCTCTGTCCTTGGGTCAAAGCCCGAGAACAGAAATGAGGGAAAGGTGGCGCTTCCACACAACTGTTGGCGGTGATATCGCCACCAGGTAAGCTGGCGGCACGCGCCGCTCAATTGCTCCCGTCGTTCGGCCGCGCCTTGGCACTGTCGTTGCTGCTGTCCGAGGCAGTTTTGCCGTCGGGCTGCTGACCGAAATATGTGCCGCCGAGGTGGCCGCCGGCGCTGGTGTTTTTGACCTGCTGTTCGGCGCGTTTCTGTAGTTCACGGACGTTGGTCTTGCTCATTTTCGGCTCCCTGTTCGAGGTTGCGACCTCGGGACAACCGTTGGGGGACGACACTGTTCCATATTTTCTGCGGGAACACTTGGCGCCTTTCCCGGTTTTTCCTCTTCAACCAAGGAGGAACGACGATGGGCATGACGACCCCCAAAGATGGCGCTCCCGGCACCACAGATCAGTCGCCCCGATGGGAAGGCCCGAAGGGAAACACCCCGCACGGCTATCTCAAAGCCAAAGACGATCCGGATCGTGATCGCGACGCGAAGGGCGAAAACAACCGCGATCCCGAGACCAAGGATCTCGGCGATGCGCTGAAGCAGAAGGGCGAATGAGATGGCCAACCCCGAGAAAGACGCGGCCGGCCAGTTCGCCAAATCCCGCGCCGACAGGAAGAGCACCGGCGTTGCCAGCGCCAAGCCGACCGTCATCACCGGCTCCGAAGATGCAACAGTGCACAAGAACCCGCCCGACAAGAAGAACCCGCAGAAGGATTGGGACATCAACTACGATCCCTCCGATATGAATGAGGGGCGGATGCGGTAGGCGAAGAATTCCCCTTTAAGTCTGCAGGCAAGCCGACCCCGGCTTTCGGCTTGTTGGGGGCGGCGATGCTCCTGCGGGTGGGCGTGAGGATGAGCTCTTAAAAATAAGCCGCGTGGTCAATATCGGCGAGCAGGTCCGGCTGGGTGGGCTGCCAGTTGAGGAGCGCGCGGGTGTGCTCGCTCGACGTTGGCACGTCGAAGCCCGCGAACATCGCGAACCAGCCGAAATGCGCAGCCGCTTCCTCGCGCGACTTCGAGACCACCGGAACATTGAGCCGCCGCCCGATCACCTCGGCGATCTTCCGGAACGGCACGCCCTCCTCGGCGACCGCGAGGAAGGGGCCGCCCACGGCGCCGCGCTCCAGCGCCAGCCGATAGAGGCGGGCGGCGTCGAGCCTGTGCACCGCCGGCCATCGGTTCTGGCCTTCGCCGATATAGGCCGAAACGCCCGTCCGCCGGGCGAAATCGATCAGGATCGGCACGAAACCGTGATCGCCGTGGCCATGCACCGAAGGCGGAAGCCGGACAGTCGAGGCGCGCACGCCGCGTGCCGCAAGTGATACCGCGGTGATTTCCGAGGCGCGGGGATAGGTCTCTGTGGTGGGCATGGGCGGATCTTTTTCGGTGCCGACGCGGCCGGGCGCATGGCCGAGGCCTGCGGTGACCAGCAGGGGACGGCTGGAGCCTTGGAGAGCTTCGCCGAGCGCCTCGATGGCGCGCCGGTCGAGGGCGCAGTTTTCGGCGAATTTCGAGAAATCATGGTTGAAGCCCGTATGGATGACGCCATCGGCCTCGGCGGCGCCGCGCTTCAGGCTCTCTACATCCTCGAGCATGCCGCGATGGACCGCAGCGCCGGCGGCCGCCAATTCCTCAGCTCCTTTTTCCGAGCGGGTGAGGCCAAGCGCCTGGTGTCCGCCGGCGATCAATTCACTAACGACGGCCGAGCCAACCCAGCCGGTGGCTCCGGTTACGAATACGCGCATGTCAGCGTCTCCTGTTTTGCTGGAGACAGATATCGACCACGCTGCTATCATGGTAAAGTAGTGATATTATCATGGTATAATGCATAACAGGATGAGCGAATTCGTCACCTCCGAAAACCGGCTGGGCGCCTATCTGAAGGACCGCCGCGCCAAGCTCGATCCGGCCGCGCTCGGCTTTGCCGGCGAGCGTCGCCGCACGCCGGGGCTACGCCGCGAGGAGGTAGCAGGCCGCGCCAATATCAGCCCCACCTGGTACACCTGGCTGGAGCAGGGGCGCGGCGGCGCGCCGTCGGCCGACGTGCTCGACCGGATTTCGCGGGCGCTGATGCTCACCGATATCGAGCGCGAGCATCTTTTCCTTATCGGCCTCGGCCGCCCGCCCGAGGTGCGCTATTGCAGGCAAGACGGGGTGACGCCCAGGCTGCAGGGCGTGCTCGATGCACTGGACCCGAGCCCGGCGCTGATCCGCAACGCCATCTGGGACGTGATTGCCTGGAACCGGGCGGCAACCATGCTGCTGACCGACTACGGCGCACTGCCGCCGGAAGAACGCAACGTGCTGCGCTTCATCTTCCTCGAGCCGCGCGTGCGCGCAGCCCAGCACGACTGGGAAAGCGTCGCCCGCTTCGTCGTTGCAGCCTTCCGTGTGGACGCGGCCCGCGCGGGTGCTGCGGCCGAGGTCGAGCCCTTGGTCGACGAACTCTGCCGCAAGAGCCCGGAATTCCTGGAAATGTGGCGTGACAACGATGTCCGCACCCACGGCGAGGGCGCCAAACACATCAAGCACCCGGTGCTGGGGTTGCTCGCCTTCGAATACTCAGCATTTCAGGTGGATGGCCGCCCGGATCTCAGCATGGTGGTGTATAATCCTGCCACGGCGGAGGATGCGGAGAAAATCAGAGGGCTGGTGGGGTGAGGTATTAGTCGGGTTCTCAGTGCGGGACTTATGCGAGGCGCACCCGGCTCGTCCTTCGAGGCGCCAGCCTTCGGCTTCTGCGCCTCAGAATGACGCTCTCCTTAGCGGAGACGATTCATCTCCAACGTCGTCTATGATTTTCCGCAGGGGATACTCTCTACATCCCAAATTCGGAGATCGTCGAAATCTCCGTGTCTGGATATCTTGGACATGCTCTTCGCTGACCGGGTTTCAGCTGGCCAAGCGGCGACGTCGCCCCGTCCGTTCTTGCACCGGGCGACGCTTAGCCACGATATGGCGCTATTGCAGCGTGCGCGTCTGGATCTGCTCTACGGCTGGCTGAGAAGCGGAGGTGGGCACGGCGCCGCCTTCCAGGCCGGTCGCCACGACCGAGACGCGGAACCTGCCGTCAAGGCTGCGGTCGAAAATCGCGCCGACGACGATATCGGCGTCGTCCTGCACTTCGTCGCGAATGCGGCTTGCGGCTTCGTCGACTTCGAACAGGGTCATATCCGAACCGCCGGAGATCGAGATCAGCACGCCCCTGGCGCCCCGCATCGAGATATCGTCGAGAAGCGGGTTGGCAATTGCCGCTTCCGCCGCCTTCATCGCGCGGCTTTCACCGGAGGCTTCGCCAGTGCCCATCATGGCGCGGCCCATGCCGCGCATGACCGATTTCACGTCGGCAAAATCGAGGTTGATCAGGCCTTCCTTGACAATCAGGTCGGTGATGCAGCCAACGCCGGCATAGAGCACGCGGTCGGCCGTCATGAAGGCATCGGCGAAAGTGGTTTTCGCATCGGCAATGCGGAAAAGGTTCTGGTTGGGGATGACGATGACCGTATCGGCCGCCTGGCGAAGCGCCTCGATGCCGATTTCCGCCATCCGCATGCGGCGGTTGCCTTCGAAGGTAAAGGGCTTGGTGACGACGCCAACCGTCAGGATGCCGGCCGCACGTGCGGCGCGGGCGATGACGGGTGCTGCGCCCGTGCCCGTTCCGCCGCCCATGCCGGCGGTGACGAAGCACATGTGCGAGCCGGCCAGGTGATCCATGATCTCATCGATCGATTCCTCGGCCGCCGCGTGGCCGACCTCCGGCAGGGAACCGGCGCCCAGACCCTCGGTCACATTGGCGCCGAGCTGGATACGGCGCGTCGCCTTGGAGGTGGCGAGCACCTGAGCATCCGTGTTTGCGGCGACGAATTCGACGCCTGCCAGGTTTTCCGCGATCATATTGTTGATCGCATTGCCACCACCACCGCCGACGCCGATCACAGTAATGTGCGGCCGCAGTCCCGAAATGCCGCCCTTGGCGTCCGTCATCGCGCTCTCCTTTGATGCTTCGTTCACGCCACGCCCTCGTCGCGGATAGCGAATCGGCGCTTAGGATAGCCGCCCAACAAGGCGGAGGCGAGGCGAAAGACGTCTCAGCGGGAGAGATCAAGATCGGGACGGGGCTTGGTGCTTTTCAGGGAGGGCGCCGTGGCGGCCACTCCTTGAACTGGATGCGTGGACCGGTTTCGGCCCATGAATTGGAACCAGGATCGCACCCGTGCTGTTTAACTGGAAGGACGATCGGTCTTTTAGTTCACCTATGGAGGAGCGCGACATGCATACGACCCGATCGAAAGAACTGGCGGATGAATATCTGCGACTGGGCGGTAAACGGCTGGCCAAGATCGATGATAATATCGTCAAGATCCGCCACTGGGAGGATGACACGCCGGAGGCCGAGGCTTTCTGGCAGAAGAACATTGAGCCGCTGGATGAGCGGCGCCGCGTAGAGGTCGAAACGCACCTTCCCACGATCAACGACAGGTGATCGCAGCGATTTCCCGCAAGCCACTATCGATCGCGCCGGCTGTCCAGTCGGCACTGGGGCGACAGGCGGATCGTGCATCCGTCCCTACGAGATCGCTAGGGAAACGCGTCAATGAAGTTTTGATACACAATATAGAAGTGTTCGCCAACCTTGCTGACGCTGAAAGGCCAGTCCGAACCAGGATAGAGATTGACGCATTCTTTCTTTTCCGAGCACAATTTTTGGGTTCGCTGTTGCCAGGCGGTGGATTGCTCGCCTCTGGGCAGGGCAATCTCATCACTCTCATCGTACACAAGCGTCGTGGATGTTAGCCGACCTCAGATTGTTTGGGAAGAACGCCGATGGCGCGCCGTACCGCACGTTTTCGAGCATTGCGGAAGCTGTTCGCGCCGAAGGGAAAACGCCGACGCTCGCCGTCAACGCCGGCATGTACCGCTCCGATTTTTCACCGATGGGACTTTATGTCGAGAACGGTCGGGAATTGAAACCCGCCAATTCGGCCACCCCCAGACCTCCGCCCGTCGCCAGGAATTTTCGGTTTCTAGCCATACTGAGGACGATCATCTCATCATTCTAACCCGATCTGCGGTCATGCTATGAAATCGATTCGCATAGGTGACGTCGATGAGGGATTTCCATGAATTCATATCGCGCAGCAGTTTTGGTTGTCGCCTCGGCTTTGCTGGCGCTGTCGGCCTCGGAAGCATCCGCCTGTAGTTGCAAAGAGGTGTCCACGAAAGAAAGCTTCGCTAGTTCCGATTTGGTCGTAAGAGGCCGCATGAAGCTGGTGACTTACGGTGTCTAGATGCCGGGTGGCGGGTCGGACGGCGAAACAATACGGATGACGCGTGGCGAATTTGAGATCCAGAAAGTGCTGAAGGGAACCTTCAAGGGCAAAAACCTGTCGATGTATACGGGTTCCGGTATGGGAGATTGCGGTCGTTTAGGAGAGTTCATCGCTTCGGCATATAACTACAGCGATAAGAAATTCGTCGTCGAATTCGGCTTGTCAAAAGCCGAACACGCCGGGGAAACTCTCTATTTCACGTCAATCTGTGATTACATAAAGGGTCCGAAGGACGGCCAACAATAACACCGTCCTCAAGCGTCGTCCGGTTCATAAAGGTTGCCGCCGGCACGACGCCTACCGCCCCAACCCCACCGCCACCGGCAAACACAACACACACCGCAACCCCACCACCCCATTCGCCTCCAACACCAAAGACCCGCCGTAAAGCCCCGCAAGTTCGCTCACGATACTCAGCCCAAACCCATTCCCCGGCACTTGCTCATCCTCCCGCACGCCAGGGAGCAGCACAGCATCCAGCCGGTCTGCCGGTATCCCCGGCCCGTCGTCCTCGATCGTGATACGGGCGGTCGGGCCGTCGCGGCGGGCGCGGAGGGTGACGTGGGAGGTGGCCCATTTGAAGGCGTTGTCGATCAGGTTTCCGAGCATTTCCTCGACATCGCTTTCGTCGCAGGCGACGCGCAGGCCTTTGGCGATATCGGTGTCGAAGGCGATCTTGCGCTCGGCATGAATCTGGCTGATGGCCCGGTGGAGATCGGCGACCGAGGCCGCCAGGTCGATGCTGGCGACATTGTCCGTCGAGGCCATCACGCGGCGAGCGGCGGCGAGGTGGTGTTTGATCCTGTTGTCGATCCGGGCGGCGAGGCTGCGTAAGGCGCCTTGCGGATCGTTTTTCTCGTCGAGCGCCAGCAACAGGCTCGCCACCGGCGTTTTGAGGCCGTGGGCGAGGTTGGCGAACTGCATGCGGGTTGCCGCGAGCCGCTCCTCATTGGCCGCCAGCAACGCATTGGTTTTCAGCGCGAGCGGCGCAAGCTCGACGGTCGCCTCATCGGGCAGGCGGGCGCGTTCTCCCCGGTTGATGGCATCGATATTGGCTGCCATGGATTTCAAGGGGCGCAGGCCGAAGCGGATCTGCCAGAGCGTGCCGGCCATCAGCACGAGGCCGAGCAGCAGCATGGAGGGAACCAGCCAGAAGAGCGCGCGGAGCGCGGGGCCGACGAGGGCGATCATCGGCGCCGTCGTGGTGATTGTCAGCGTCATGCCGTCGATGCTGCGGATGGCCTGCCGAAGATAGAGCGGTCGTCTTCCGCGATCACCGCCCGTGCCTGATGTCGGCATGCCCATCAGCACATGGCGCAGATCCTGCCGGGGCGGCGGCGCGTCGATCGTGCCGTTCATCAGGGAGCGGGAGGTCAGGCGCTGTTGCCCGTCGTCGATCTGCCAGTACCAGCCGGATGACGGGCGATCGAAGGGCGGTGCGTCGAGCGGCGCGGACAAGGTGATCCTGCCTTGCGCATCGCGCGTCACCGCGCCGGCAAGGGCGCCGATCTGGGTGTCCAGACGCTGATCGACCTGCTCGCGCACCACCGTCTTCAGCGCCAGCCAGAGCACGATCGCGGCCACAACGAGCGCCAGCGTCACGAAGATGCCGGAGAACATCAGCAGCCGGCCGGCGATCGATCTCGGTTTGAGGGCGGGGGCCTTCATGATGCCGACGTCAGCATATAGCCGCGGCCGCGCACCGTCTCGATGCGATCACCCCGAGCTTCTTGCGCAGCCGGGCGATGATCACTTCGATGGAATTGGAGTCGACCTCGGCATCACCGTCATAGACGCGCTCGGTCAGCTCCCGCCGGTCGACGACCATCTCCTTGCGCAGCATCAGGCAGGAGAGCACTCGCCATTCCAGCGCCGTCAACTTCAGCGGCAGGCCGTCGAGTTCGAAGGTGCCGAGCTGGGCATCGAAGACCAGCGCGCCGCAGGTCAGCCGCGCGGCGGCGTGGCCGGCCGCCCGGCGCACCAGGGCGCGCAGGCGCAACACCAGCTCTTCCACCTTGAAGGGCTTGGCGAGAAAATCATCGGCGCCGGCCTTGAAGCTTGCGACCTTGTCCGGCCAGCCGTCGCGCGCCGTCAGCACCAGAACCGGCAGGTCGCGGCTGCCATCGCGCCATTCCTTCAGCACGCTGACGCCATCGATCTTCGGCAGGCCGAGGTCAAGGATCGCGACATCGAAGAGTTCGGTCAGGCCCGCATGGAGAGCGTCCTCGCCGTTGCGCGCGATATCGACCACGAAGTTTTCCGATCGCAACACGGCGGCGATCCGGCCGCTGAGGTCTTCGTCATCTTCGACGAGCAATACGCGCATGGGGCAGGGCTTTCCTCAAGGCTGGGCATCTCTGGGGACAGGCCAAAACTATCGGGCCGAGCTTAACTCAATCTGAACGGAGAGGTTCAGGCGGGCGAGGGGACGGGGCGGTTAGAGTGCGGCAACGACTGATGCAAGGAGCAGATATATGCCGAATGAAGACCAGGACAACGTGCATACCGAGGGCGCAGCCATGCCCATCCCGCCAAGACAGCGCCGGCGTCGGCTGGCGCTTCCCATCATCGCCGCCGCCGTGGCGCTGGTCATTGGGGCTGCCGGGGGCGCCGGTGCTGTCAAAATGATGCGTCCGACGCCGGAAATGGCGCCGCTGACGCCGGTGGCGATTTCGGCCATGCCCGCATCGAGCCTCGTGACGATCAAAGGCAAGGTCGCCGAGATCTACGGCAACAAGTTCGTGTTGCAGGACGACAGCGGCAAGGCGCTTATTGAAGCCGGCCGAGCCGGTGAGGGCGGCACTCTCGTTAGCCGTGACGAAGCTGTCACCGTACAGGGACGCTTCGACGACGGCTTCGTGCGTGCGAGCTACCTCGTTCGCCAGGACGGACGAACCGAAGCGCTGGGTCCGCCGAAAGGTCCGCCGCATAGACGATTTGAGGATTTCGATCACAGGCCTTGACGGGCCATGAACCATAGCCGCGCTGCGGTGTTTACAGACATGCTTCTCAATTCCGGCAAAGGAACAATTCCCATGCAAAGATTTCTCCTATCAGGCCTTGCTCTTGCCGCACTCGCCGGCGCCGCCTTCGCTCAACAACCGCCCACCCCGCCGCCCGCCGCGACCCCACCCGCTGCGGTCGACCCGGCCTCGCCACCGCCACCGCCGCCAACGAACCCGTCTGCTTCCGCCGATGACGAGCGGATGATGGGCGAGCCGGATGCGCGGCCGGGAGATCGGCCCGATGATCGGTGGCATCGTTCTAGAGACGATATGGGTTTCCGTGACGACAGAGGCTTCCGTGGTTTCCGTGGTCATCGCCCGTCACCGCCACCGCCGTCCAAGGCAGCGCATTTCCGGATCGAGGATGGGAACACCCGGATCGATCTGAAATGCGCCGAGGACGAACCGATGAAGGCCTGCGCCGATCTGCTGCTCCAGGTGATGGACCGCCTGCAGGGCCAGGACTAGGCTTGAACATCCTGGCATAGCCGGGACGCCGCACGACATTGCAACCGTCCGCGTTCTCTCGCGGGCGGCTTTGCGAAGGCCACCGTCGCCGACAGCCGCCATTCGTCTCCTCCGCAAGCATTGACGGCGGCCCGATTTGGCTTTAGCTGTGACGCTATGAAAATCGCAATGGTTCTGGCATTGGTGATCGGGCGCATGGGCAGGATGGTGTAACCATCCGGCGAAAGCACCCATGCGCGGTAAGCAGGCTCCTGACGGGGCCTTTTTTTATGCCCTGAATCCGGGGCGGGCGCCTCGTCGGACTTTCCACACATCATCACACTGATCAAGGAACGGAACCATGAGATCCCGTCATTCCATCGACACCCCGCGCGCGCAGATGACCGGCGCTGAAATCGTTCTCCAGGCGCTGAGAGACAATGGCGTCAAGCATATATTCGGCTATCCCGGCGCTGCCGTACTGCCGATCTACGACGAGCTTTTCCAGCAGGAAGACATCAGACACATTCTGGTTCGCCATGAACAGGGAGCCGGCCATGCCGCCGAGGGGTACGCCCGGTCAACGGGCAAGGTCGGCGTTATGCTGGTGACCTCAGGACCCGGCGTCACCAACGCGATCACGCCCCTTCAGGACGCCTTGATGGATTCCGTGCCGCTCGTCTGCCTGTCCGGTCAGGTGCCGACGACGCTGATCGGGTCCGATGCGTTTCAGGAATGCGATACCGTCGGCATCACCCGAGCCTGCACGAAACACAATCGGCTGGTCAACGACGTCAATGAGCTCGCGGCGGTCATCCACGAGGCCTTTCGCATCGCCGGATCAGGCCGGCCCGGACCCGTTCTGGTCGACATGCCCAAAGACGTGCTGTTTGCAAGCGGCAGTTATTCACTGCGTGAGGCTGTCGCCCCGGGACCGAGCTACCAGCCGGACAACAGCTGCGGCATCAGGGAGATCGAGGCTGCAATCGCTTTGATGACAGCGGCACGCAGGCCGGTTATCTGCGTGGGCGGCGGCGTCATCAATTCCGGTCCCGAAGCGGTAAATCGGCTGCGCGAGCTGGTCGATCTCACCGGCTTTCCCGTCACGTCGACGCTGATGGGGCTCGGCGCCTATCCGGCTTCCGGCCCGAACTGGCTGAAGATGGCCGGGCTTCACGGCTCCGATGAGGCCAACATGGCAATGCAGGACTGCGACCTCATGCTGTGCATCGGGGCGCGCTTCGACGGCGGGCTGGCCGTCGGCGTCGATGGTTTTTCACCGCATTCCCGGAAGATTCAGATCGATATCGATGCTGCCTCGCTCAACAAGACCGTGCGCGCCGATATCGGTATCCAGGGCGATGCGGGCGGCGTGCTTGCCGAATTCCTTCGTCTCTGGCGAGCGCTGCCGCGGGCGCCGGACCGGGCGAGATTGGCCGACTGGTGGAGCATGATTGCGGGCTGGCGCGCACGGCGATCGTTTTCCTATGCGGTGCGCGAGGACGTCATCATGCCGCAATATGCCATCGAGCGGCTTTACGACCTGACGAAGGATCGGGATACCTACATCACGACGGAGGTCGGCCAGCATCAGATCTGGGCGGCGCAATATTACGGCTTCGAGCAGCCGAACCGCTGGATGACATCAGGCGGCCTGGGGACGATGGGATACGGGCTGCCTGCCGCCCTCGGCGTGCAGATCGCCAATCCCGACAGCCTCGTCATCGACATGGCCGGTGACGCCTCCGTGCAGATGACGATGAAGGAAATGTCGGCCGCCGTGCAGCACAACGCGCCCATCAAGATCTTCATTCTCAACAGCGGCGATCAGGGATCGGTTCGGCAGCACGGAAATCCGGATTTCGTGAAACTGGCGGAAGCCTATGGCGGACACGGCATTCGCTGCGAGAGGCCCGCCGAACTCGATGATGCGATCCTGGAGATGATCGAGGTGAACATGCCTGTTCTGTTCGACTGCCGCGTCGCCGAACTCGCCGACCGCCTGCCGATGATCGGGCCGGGCCGGGCGCGCAACGAGATGCTGCTGTCCGGCGAGGTTGGCGCCGCGCTGTTTGCCGCGTCAGCTGATGGAGTGGGGCGCGTCGAAAGCGCGTCGCATCAAACTTGATTCATGCGACGCGCTTTAGCTCTTTGGTTGAATGGATGTCGTTCTCCCGGAACCGCTGCACACTTCCTGGCGACATGCATTAGCGGCTTTGGAGCATGGTTTGAAAATGTCAGTCGCAGCGGTGGATTCTGCGACTGGCGTCGAGTCATCAGGCCGCCGCCGATGTGGCCTTGTGCCGGCAGCATCATCGCGGCGCCAACCTGATCTCGCTCAATATCTCCACAGGCGGAAACCGGACACAATCGACGGCATCGAAATTTACCGAGAACTGCATGCTATTTTCGTTCGCCCATTTGATCGCGGCCGCTGATTTCGCCTCCGGCACTTTCGCTGCAATGGTGCAGTGAGGCGCCCAATTGCCGGGTCGATAGTGCCCATGACAGAAGGCAGGATCAATCTTTCGATGGAAAGCCGCGTGCAGTTGGAGAAGAGCGTCGTCTGGGATCGGGCGCGCCCAGAGAACGAGGAACTCGTTCTGAAAATAGCCGATGCCCGAAAAGGCTAAGGTGACGGTGGAGCGCGCGCGGAAAACACTTTCAAGCGCCTCGCCCAATCGATCTGCATCAAACGCCTGATAAACTGCGAGGGTCAGATGGGGAGGATAATTCAAGGTCCGCATCGAAGCCGTCTCTTCGAATGCCGCCGCTTCATCCCAGAGTTTGAAAACCGGCGATGCGGTCTCGTTCAGACATTTGAGGCTGATCCCGTAAGGCATTTGCGAGCGTTATCCAGTCCATCGCGCCTGGACTTTAGGCCGATATTGTTGCCGATGTCGAGCGCCCGGTCGGAGCTAACGGAGGCGGCCGGCATTGCTGGATATCGCGTGGGTTTTGTGTGTTTTCCGCCGCGGATTCGACTATCATGGGATGCTTGAACGATAGGATGCACGGCATGATCGATCATATCACCATGGCGGTCAGTGACCTTGAAAAGAGCAAGGTATTTTATGAACGCGCTTTCGACCCTCTGGGCTACCTTCGGGAAGGAAGGCGTTTTCTGGGCTTTCGATGTCGGTGGCAGCCTCTTCGAAATCCAGCACACTGACGACAAGCCGCCTCTGACCCGTTTGCACGTTGCCTTCCGGGTCCGAAGCAGGGCGGAGGTCGAGGCATTTTATCGCGCAGCACTTGAAGCCGGCGCAAGGGACAATGGTGCGCCCGGCCCGCGGCCGGAATATGCCGACAACTACTATGCCTGCTTCGTTCTCGATCCTGACGGTTACAATATCGAGGCTATGCTCAACGAGCCGGCGGCGTGAGGGTGACGACGCAGGCTGCGAACCTTGTGCGCAAGGGCGGCCAACGGATGACGCATGTGCCGCCGCTCGATCCGTTGTCGACGCTTATCGAGAATTTCCAGCAGCGCGGCGGCACGATCTGGGCCTGCCCGCCCTGCGTCACCTCGCGCGGTTATACGCAGGAAGACATGCTCGACGGCATCGTCATCGTCGGCGCCAGCGCCATGCATGCCGAAATCAAAGAGGGCGCGGCAACGCTGTCGTTTTGACTGGCTGCGCCGGGCCGGGCGACTATCGGGAGTGTCTTGGCGCCCACATTCACCGGCCTGCGCAGGCGCGACGGAGTGCCAAGCGACTATTCTTGCGCTCGGCAATATACTTGTGAGATTGTACCGATATACATGCGATACTGCCGATGCAGGCAGCGCGGGGGCTTCGATGACATCCGTAAGGGTCAATGAGCTGATATCGGTGGCGGGGCAGCCCGATGCCGCCGGTTTTGCTGCTTTTGCGGCGGACGGTTTTGCCGGCGTCATCAATGCCCGGCCGGATGGCGAGGAGCCGGGGCAGCCGGGCGATGCGGCGGAAAAGGCTTCTGCCGCTGCCGTGGGGCTCGCATACAGCTTCGTGCCGGTGAAAGGGCCCGAGATTACCGAGGCCGATATCCGCGCCTTCCAGAGGGCGATGATGCAAGCAAACGGGCCGGTCGTCGCTCATTGCAAGAGCGGCACCCGGGCGTTGACGCTCTATGCGCTCGGAGAGGTGCTTGACGGGCGGATGCAGCCCGGGGACGTCGAGGCCTTCGGTCAAAACCTCGGCTTCGATCTTGCCGGCGCGCGCCGCTGGCTGGAAAAGCGGGCAGGGCAGGCGGCTGTCGTGAAGGCTTTCTTCGAACCCCGCACTTGCAGTGTGCAATATGTCGTTTCAGACCCGGTAACGAAACGCTGCGCCATCATCGACCCGGTGCTCGATTTCGACGAAATGTCGGGTGCGACGGGAACGGCCAATGCCGATGCCATCCTCGCGCATATCGACAGCGAAGGGCTGACGGTCGAGTGGATCCTCGACACGCATCCGCATGCCGACCATTTCTCCGCCGCGCACTATCTCAAAGGAAAGACCGGCGCGCCGACGGCGATCGGCGCCCATGTCACCGACGTGCAGGTGCTCTGGAAGGAAATCTACAACTGGCCGGCACTCGAAACCGACGGCTCGCAATGGGACCGGCTGTTTGCTGATGGCGACACTTTCGAGATCGGCGGGCTTAGAGCCCGCGTGATGTTCTCGCCCGGCCATACTCTTGCCTCGGTGACCTATGTGATCGGCGACGCCGCCTTCGTGCACGACACCGTGTTCACGCCGGATACCGGCACGGCGCGCACGGATTTTCCCGGCGGCAGCGCCAGCGCTCTCTGGCACTCGATCCAGGCGATCCTGTCGCTGCCCGAGGAGACCCGGCTCTTTTCCGGCCACGACTATCAGCCTGGCGGCCGTCACCCGCGCTGGGAAAGCACGGTAGCCGCCCAGAAGCGCGCCAATCCGCATATATCAGGCATCGACGAAGCCGGCTTCGTGGCGCTGCGCCAGGCGCGCGACCGCACGCTGCCGAAACCGAAGCTGATGCTGCATGCGCTGCAGGTCAACATCCGCGGCGGGCGGTTGCCCGAACCGGAGGCGAACGGGCGACGGTATCTGAAGATTCCGCTGGATGCGTTGTAGGAACGCAGGGAGCAGCGTTGCGGCGTGCTTCGAGGCTTCGCCCGTTCGGGCTGCGCACCTCAGCATGAGGGAGGTTGGTGGATGCCGCGCCCACGACAGCGGGAATAGTAGGATGCTTAAGAGACTCCATCCTGGGGATGAGAATGCTGGCATCATACCGGCCAACAGCGCTCCGACGTTCCGTCTCCATATTTCGCCCACCAAACCCAATCTTCCGCAATAATGATTGACGTCGTGCGGGCGGGCGACGTAACTGGCGGTGACGGTTCCCTGAAGATGACTCCAAGGGGATTAATAGGGAACACGGTGAGGACGACCCAGTAGGGACCGAGACCGTGGCTGCCCCCGCAACTGTAAGCGGATTGTCGATCATCTCAGCTGTGGCCAGCGACTGGCCATCTCTGAAGGGCTTATGGCCCTGCCACTGCGATATATCGCGGGAAGGCGGATGAACGACTTATATCCGCAAGCCAGGAGACCTGCCGTCAATCACGATCCAATCAACCGGGCGGGGATGCCCGGATAAGGAACAGACATGATTGACCTTCTGAACCTTCGCCGAATTTCGGCATGCATCCGTCTCGATTGGGCCTCCTGCGGCTAGCGCGCGCGTCAGCGTGCCTTCGGCCGCGCGTGCGGCATAACCGTGCTTTTTCCTTCAATCGAGGTTTTTCATGCGCCAGATTCTCGCCACCATGACATTTGCCTTCGGGCTGATCGGCCTTGCGGCACCGAGCCTTGCTGCCACCCAATATCCTTTGACCATCACCAATTGCGGTGAGCAGGTGACTTTCCAGAAGGCGCCGTCGAAGATCGTTTCGATCGGCCAGGGAATGACCGAAATTCTTTTCTCGCTCGGCCTTGCCGACAAGATCGCCGGCACGGCCGTCTGGGT
Source organism: Rhizobium sp. C104 (assembly GCF_022354505.1). Classification (NCBI taxonomy): domain Bacteria; kingdom Pseudomonadati; phylum Pseudomonadota; class Alphaproteobacteria; order Hyphomicrobiales; family Rhizobiaceae; genus Rhizobium; species Rhizobium sp. C104. The sequence continues at coordinate 868,941 of NZ_CP092348.1, forward strand.
CGGTCCCGTGCTGCCGCAATATGCCGCGGCGAACAGCAGGATAAAGCGTCTCGCCGACAATGATCCGAGCTTCGAATCCGTCGTCGGACAGGAGCCCGACCTGGTGGCGGCCGAGTTCGAATGGCATGTCGGCGCGCAGGGCTCCGTCGGCAAGCGGGAGCAGTTTCAGGATCTCGGGATCAATACCTATCTTTCGCCGGCCGATTGCGTCGCCAAGGTCAACACCGATGGCGGCGACGGTGTGCGCAAGGAGCTGTTCACGATGGCGCTGATCTATCGCGAAATCGCCGAACTCTCAGAGATCTTCGACGTGAAGGAGCGCGGCGATGCGCTGATTTCCGAGCTGAAGAAGCGCGAGGCGGATGCCGTCGCCTCGATATCAGCCGCATCGGGCAAGAGCCTGCCCATCGTCTTCTGGTTCTCCAGCAAGGAAGTCAACGGCGACGCCTTCATTGCGGGCAAGAACAGCGCGCCTGCCTATATACTGAAGGCGATCGGCGCCAGGAATGTCGTCACCACCGAGGAGGAATGGCCGCTGGTCGGCTGGGAAACCATCGCCCAGGCGAACCCGGCCGTCATCGTGCTCGCCACCATGGACCGGCGCCGCTACGCCGCCGACGATCCGAAGGTCAAGATCGATTTTCTCGAGAACGACCCCGTGACCAAGGAACTCGATGCCGTCAGGAACAGGCACTTCGTGATGATGGACGCGCAATCGATGAACCCAACGATCCGCACGATCGACGGCATCGAGACCTTGGCGAACGGCATCAAATCCTTCGGCCTCTCGCAGTGAAGGCAGCGTCGGTCAGGAAACAAGGATGGTGGGCGCTCGCCGCGCTCACCATTTCAGCCCTTCTCCTTCTCGGACTGATGATCAGCCTTGCCGTTTCGATCGGCGAGATCGCGATCCCGCTGGCGACAACGGCGGAGGCCGTCTCCAACCGGCTGTTCGGAACGCAGTTCGAACTCAGCCGCATCCACCAGGGCATCGTCTGGGATTATCGTCTGAGCCGGGCGCTGGTTGCGGCCAGCGCCGGCGCGTCGCTCTCGCTCTGCGGCGCCGTGCTGCAGGCGCTGCTGCGCAATCCGCTGGCCGAACCCTATGTGCTCGGCATCTCCGCCGGCGCCTCGACGGGAGCCGTCTGCGTGATGATCCTCGGCCTCGGCTACGGTGTTCTTGGCCTTTCCAGCGGCGCCTTCATCGGCGCGGTCATTGCCTTTCTGCTGGTCGGCTTCCTGGCGACGGGTGCGGGAGGAACCGGCGAACGCATCATCCTGTGCGGCGTCGCCGGTTCGCAGCTCTTCACTGCGCTGACCTCCTACATCGTGACGACATCGGCGAATGCCGAGCAGGCGCGGGGCATCCTGTTCTGGCTTCTGGGTTCGCTCAGCGGCGTGCGCTGGCCGGATGTCTATCTCTCGGTGCCGATCGCGCTCACAGGTTTCGTCATCTGCATGGCCCATGTCAGGGCGCTCGATGCCTTCGCCTTCGGTACGGATGCGGCGGCCTCGCTCGGCATTGCGGTGCGCCGCGTCCAGATCCTGCTGTTCGGCCTGACAGCGGCGATGACGGCAAGCGTCGTCAGCATGGTCGGCTCGATCGGCTTCGTCGGCCTGGTCATTCCCCATGCCGCCCGCTTCCTCGTCGGGCCGGGCCATCGGCGGCTGCTGCCGGCAACAGCACTCGGCGGCGCGATCTACATGGTCGGCGCCGATATCGTCTCGCGCATCATCATCCCACAGCAGGTCCTGCCGATCGGCGTTGTTACGGCGCTCTTCGGCGCGCCAGCCTTTGCCGTCATCCTCTATCGCGTGCGGAGGAGCGCATGAGCATTACGATCGACGCGGTGAGTTTCGCCGCAGGCGACACGGTCATCGTCAACGGCGTCAGCCTGACGGTGGCAAAGGGCAAGGTGCTCGGTCTGCTCGGGCCGAACGGGTCCGGCAAATCGAGCCTGCTGAGGCTGATCTGCCGGCTGCGCAAGGTCCGCAGCGGCGTCATCCGGCTGGGCGACGACGATATCGCTTCGCTGTCGCGCGCCGCCCTTGCGCGGCGCATCGCCTTCGTCGAGCAGCAATCGACGACCGAGACGCAACTGACCGTGCGCGACGTGGTGCGGCTCGGCCGCACGCCGCATCGCGGGATGCTTGCGCCCTTCGGCGCGGAGGATGATGCCGCGGTCGAGGAGGCGCTGTTGCGGGTCGACATGCAGGCGAGGGCGGGCCAGCTCTGGCAGACGCTGTCGGGAGGCGAGCGACAGCGCGTCCATATTGCGCGGTCGCTGGCGCAGGCGCCGGGCGAGCTGCTGCTCGACGAGCCGACCAATCATCTCGATATCCAGCACCAGCTCGACATTCTCCGGCTGATCTCGAAGCTCGGCATCACCTGCATCGTCGCTCTGCACGATCTCAACCTGGCGGCAATGTTCTGCGACAGCCTGGCGGTGCTTCAGAAGGGTGAGGTCGTCGCCGCGGGCGCGCCGGAGGAGGTGCTTACCGAGGATATGATCGGCAGGGTTTTCGGCGTTCGCGCCCATGTCCAGAAGTCGGCAGTGCATGGGCGGCACCACATCCAATACGTCCTGGATTGAGGAATGGCCTTTTTCCTGGACTGGCGTATGATTTCCGAGGGCGCCTGCGCCCGGTCGAACGGAGTTTCGAGATGCTCGAACGAAATCAGTTTCCCCTGCGGCCCGTCGTCCCCGGCTTCGCTGTCGCCTGGGTCGCCATCATTTCAGGCGCGAGCGTCGCTCTCAGCCTGATTTTTGCCTGCGTCACGCCCTTCGTGGCCCTGGCGGCGGTATCGGCGGTCATTGTTCCCCGGCGCATGGCGCTGACGGCGGTCCTGCTGGCCTGGCTCGCCACCAGATGGTCGGGTATCTCGTGCTCGGCTATCCCCAGACTTGGGACAGCTATGCGTGGGGTCTGGCGATCGGTCTTGCCGCATTTGCATCCCTGGCCGCAGCGCTCGGCGTGCTTCACCTTGCGGCCGGCCTGACCGTCACCGCGGCCGGCGCCTTCATGGCCGGCTTCGTTGCCTATGAAGGCGTGCTCTTTGCTGCGACGGCGGTGCTTCCGTCAGGCGAGGAAGCGTTTTCGGCGTCTGTGGTGGCGAATGTCCTGCTGATCAATTCTCTGGCCGCGATCGGCCTGGTCTGCCTTCACGCCGGCGCGGCAGCCGGCCGTGCGCTCGTTGCAAGCCAGGCGGGACCGGCGTTGCCTTAGGCGCAAAGACCTAAGGTGCCGGAAACCGCATTACCTCCCGCAACAGCGCAATGACCTCTGAGACCGACGGCCCTCTGACCGGTGGCGACACTGCGCGTTCACAGAACTCGCGCCAGACGAACAGCGTCAGTTCCGCGCCGTCCGCTGCGGTTTCTCCGCGTCCTTCTGCAAAGTTCTCGAGCAGACGATACCGGCCGTCCTTCCAGAACAACTCCTCCACCCAGTCATATATCGGAATGACATGAAAATGGATCGGATAACCGGGCGAGTGCCCGTATCGGCCGATATAGACGCGCTGAGCATTCAGGTCTTGTTTCAGCGCCTTCTGCGTTCTTGCAAGCAATGGGCCGAATTCGCCCAACGCCTTTTCCGATAAATCCGAAAGGTCAGTCGTGTCGGTCTTGGAACTGATCATGAGATAGCCGGGAAGGGCGGACTTCATCCGGTGGTTTACGAGCCATCCCGTGGTCTCGGCAACATGAAACTGCAGAGGAATCTGCAAGCGCCGCCTCTTTCGCTTTCGCAAAGGAACATTTCAACGCGGGAGAATAAGCAGTTTTGCAAGGGCTGCAACGGCGATCTTCAAGATCGATGCTCACTCGCTCTCGGCTCCGCGGCGCTCGCTCGCAAGCCCAACGAGCACGAATGGGTGGCGAACGGCAAGGCGCTGAAGTGAAATGCGCCAAGCATGGGTTGAGATCGTCGCCGGCAACGGCTATCTGGTTCCGGACCGCAAGCGGACCCTCCGCGAACGACAAGGCGCAAAGCTCCCATGATCCCCGATTTCCTCGTCACCCATTCCGGTGGCTTCCATGCCGATGAATTGCTGTCGAGCGTCATCCTGACCCGGCTTTTCCCGCAGGCGCGTATCGTCCGCAGCCGGGCGCCGGAATGGATCACGCCAGGCGAAGGCCGCATCATCTACGATGTCGGCGGCGCCTATGATCCTGCTGCCGGGATATTCGATCACCACCAACGCGGCGCCCCGATGCGCAACGATGGCCAGCCCTACAGCTCGTTCGGCTTGATCTGGAAGCATTACGGCCGTGATTATCTCGCAGCCTCCGGCCTTCCCGAAGCCCATGTCGAGGTGGTGCATGGCACTTTCGATGCGGGCTTCGTGCTGCCGATCGATCTGACCGACAATGGCGCGCTCAGCCCCTCGGGGCCGTTGGCGGGCTTGGCGCTGCCTGCGCTGCTGGAGACGCTGAAACCGGTTTTCGACGAAGCTGAACCCGAGGCCGACGATCGCGCCTTCCACGCGGCGCTTGCCATTGCCCGCAGTTTCGTCGAGGCGAGGATCGCCCAGAGTGCCGCAAAATTGCGGGCCGAGGCGATGGTGCATCGGGCAATCGAGGCTGCGGGGCAGGGCCGAGTTCTGGAGTTGCCGAGGGGAATGCCGTTCCGTCCCGCCATCGTCAAGGCAGGCGCCGAGCAGCTGCTGTTCGTCGTCCATCCGCGCGAAAAGGATTGGTGCGTGACCGGCATCCGCCGCGCCGACGAGGGCTTCGAACTCAGGGCGGATCTGCCGGCAGCCTGGGCCGGTCTCGCCAATGGAGAGCTGGAGGCGGTTTGCGGCATAGAGGGCGCGAGCTTCTGCCACAACGGCCGCTTCATCGCCGCCGCCAAGACTCGCGAGGCAGCACTTGCCATGGCCGATTTGGCGGTGAAGGAGGCGCTTTCGATCGGGGTGTAGTGGCCGTTATCCGCCTCGGGTTCACCTGATCTCATCTGCGTTCAGGTGAACCCAACTGTGAGGCGATTGACTTGCATCCGCGAAGGATTAAGCTTCGAGCCATAACAACCACCACCCACACGCGAGAGATAATGGAGGGTGTGAGTGGCCGGCGACCTTGAGGAGGATGAGGTTTGCCATGGATTACCGTGTTGTTCTGCTGATTGGTGCAACTGTCACTGCCCTTTTCCCCGGTGATGCCGGGGCGCAGGAGGGTGATGCGACGGCCGGCGCCACTGTTTTCAAGAAATGCGCGACCTGTCATGTCGTCGAGTCCGATACCAACAAGGTCGGTCCGTCGCTGAACAAGCTGTTCGGCAGGAAGGCCGGGACGCATCCCGATTTCGCCTATTCGGCCGCCATGAAGGCGGCCGGCGAAGGCGGCCTCGTCTGGGACGAGACGGTTCTGCGTGACTATCTCCATAATCCGAAGGCAAAGGTGAAGGGCACGAAGATGGCCTTTGTCGGCGTGAAGGACGACCAGGAGATCACCGATCTCATCGCCTATCTCAAACAGTATTCGCAGTGATGGGCAATATTCGCAGTAACGGGCAATACCCCAAATGACGGGCCGCGGCCGGGGTGGCGCATGGCTAAATTGCCGTAATTGCCGATATTTTCTATCTGTGCGATAATAAAGACGGACTTTTTGCGGAATGCGGTTTCACGGGTCAACCTGCTCGAGGAGGAGCGGAAATGGCTGTCGTGCTGATCCTCGTCCTGATTGTCGTCGGCTCCGTGCTGTTTCATGTGCTGAGCCCATGGTGGTGGACGCCGATCGCGTCCAACTGGACCTATATCGACAGTACCCTCGTCATCACCTTCTGGATCACCGGTATCGTCTTCGTGGCGGTGGTGTTGTTCATGGCCTATTGCGTCTACCGCTTTCGCCACAAGCCGGGCAACCAGGCGCATTACGAGCCTGAAAACCGCAGGCTGGAGGTGCTGCTCGCCTCGGGAACGGCGGTCGGTGTCGCGGCGATGCTGGCGCCCGGCCTCATCGTGTGGAACCAGTTCATCACGGTGCCTGCCGATGCCGCATCGGTCGAGGTCGTCAGCCAGCAGTGGCTGTGGAGTTTCCGCCTGCCGGGTGCGGACGGAAAGCTTGGCCGGGCGGAGACGCGCGACGTCAGCCCCGAGAACCCGCTCGGGCTGGACAAGAACGACGCAAGCGGCCTCGACGACATCATCATCGAGGGCGGCGAGCTGCACCTGCCGATCGGCAAGCCGGTACACATCCTGCTGCGCTCCGTCGATGTGCTCCACGATTTCTATGTGCCGGAATTCCGCGCCAAGATGGATATGATCCCCGGCATGATCACCTATTTCTGGCTCACGCCGACGCGGACAGGGACTTTCGAGATCCTCTGCGCCGAACTCTGCGGCGTCGGCCATCCGCAAATGCGCGGCACCGTCGTGGTCGATAACGACGCGGACTACCAGACCTGGCTCGGGCAGCAACAGACATTCACCCAGCTTACGGCGTCATCGGGAGAGCCGCCGCCGGCAAACTGACGCGGTGACGCGGTCGCAGGCCGGTTCAGGGAACCGGCGGGAAGGGAAGAGAGATCATGGTCGAGATTCCATCCGGCAGCATCCCCTCCGCCGAAGTCGAGGATGTCGAGCTTTATCATCCGCACAGCTGGTGGACCAAATATGTGTTCAGCCAGGATGCCAAGATCATCGCCGTGCAATATTCGATCACGGCGATCTCGATCGGCCTCGTGGCGCTGGTGCTCTCCTGGCTGATGCGGATTCAACTCGCCTTTCCAGGCTATTTCGCCTTCATCGATGCCGATCACTATTACCAGTTCATCACCATGCATGGCATGATCATGGTGATCTATCTCTTGACGGCACTTTTCCTCGGCGGCTTCGGCAATTACCTCATCCCGCTGATGGTCGGTGCGCGCGACATGGTATTTCCTTACGCGAACATGCTGAGCTACTGGATTTATCTGCTCGCGGTGCTGATCCTCGCCGCCGGCTTCTTCGCCCCGGGCGGTCCGACGGGGGCCGGCTGGACACTTTATCCTCCGCAATCCGTTCTTTCCGGCACGCCGGGCGGCAAGGACTGGGGTATCCTGCTGATGCTCACCTCGCTGATCGTCTTCATCATCGGCTTCACCATGGGCGGGCTGAACTATGTGGTGACGGTGCTGCAGGGGCGGGCACGCGGCATGACCCTGATGCGGATGCCGCTTACTGTCTGGGGCATCTTCACCGCCACCGTGATGGCACTGCTTGCCTTTCCCGCGCTCTTCGTCGCCTGCGTCATGATGCTCTTCGACCGCGTGCTCGGCACCAGCTTCTTCATGCCCGCCATCGTCGAGATGGGCACGCAATTGCAGCATGGCGGCGGCAGCCCGATCCTGTTCCAGCACCTATTCTGGTTCTTCGGCCATCCCGAAGTCTATATCGTTGCGCTGCCTGCCTTCGGCATCGTCTCGGATCTGATCAGCACGCATGCGCGCAAGAACATCTTCGGCTACCGGATGATGGTCTGGGCGATCGTCATCATCGGGGGCTTAAGCTTCGTCGTCTGGGCGCACCACATGTATGTCAGCGGCATGCACCCGGCCTTCGGCTTCTTCTTTGCCACGACGACGCTGATCATCGCGATTCCGACGGCGATCAAGGTCTACAACTGGGTGTTGACGCTCTGGCGCGGGGACATCCACCTGACGCTGCCGATGCTCTTTGCGCTCGCCTTCATCGTCACCTTCGTCAATGGCGGGCTGACCGGCCTCTTCCTCGGCAATGTCGTCGTCGACGTGCCGCTGTCGGATACGATGTTCGTTGTCGCGCATTTCCACATGGTCATGGGGGTGGCGCCGATCCTCGTCATCTTCGGGGCGATCTATCACTGGTATCCGAAGGTGACCGGGCGCATGCTGGACGAGACGCTCGGCCAGATCCACTTCTGGATCACCTTCCTCGGTACTTATGCGATCTTCTTTCCGATGCATTATCTCGGCCTGCTCGGCGTGCCGCGCCGTTACTTCGAGATGGGAGAGACCGCCTTCGTTCCGCCATCGGCCCATACGCTGAACATCTTCATCACCGTCATGGCGCTTGTCGTCGGCGCCGGCCAGATGGTCTTCCTGTTCAATCTCGTCTGGAGCCTTTTCCGCGGCCGGGAGGCCGGCGGCAATCCTTGGCGGGCAACGACGCTCGAATGGCAGACGCCGCAGACGCCGCCGGCGCACGGCAACTGGGGCAGGGACCTGCCCGTCGTCTATCGCTGGGCCTATGACTACAGCGTACCCGGGGCTGCCGAAGATTTCATTCCGCAAAATGTGCCGGCAAGCGATGGCGTTACCCGCGAGGCTCCGGCATGAACGTCATCCTGCTTTTCCTCGCCGCCATCGCCGCCATCATCATCTGGTGGCTTTCAGGGCAGCGGCTGACCTCGAAGCCCTGGCTGGAAACCGGCTCGGTGCAGTTGCCGGATCAACACGGCACCGAGCGGCCGCCCGTGCCGGCGGTGAAAATCGGCCTCTTCGTGTTTCTCGGCGTCGTCGGCGCGCTCTTCAGCCTTGCCGTCAGCGCCTATTTCATGCGTGCTGCGTCGGCCGACTGGTGGGGGATGCCGGTTCCGCGCCTGCTATGGGTGAATACTGCGGCGCTTGCGCTCAGCAGTGCTTCGCTGCAATGGGCAAAACGAGAAGCGCAGCATGGCCGCATGGAAAGCCTGCGGCCAGCGCTGGTGACGGGACTTGCGCTAGCCGTCTTCTTCCTCGCCGGGCAGATTCAGGCATGGCGGGAGCTGACGGCGGCCGGCTATGTGCTGGCCGACAATCCCGCCAACAGCTTTTTCTATATGCTCACCGGCCTGCATGGCCTGCATATTCTCGGCGGACTCGCCGTGCTCACGCATACCACGGTCAGGGCATTTTCAGCGGAGGTCGCGCCGGACAGGCTGCGCCTCAGCGTCGATCTTTCCGCGATCTATTCGCATTTCATGTTCGCCGTCTGGCTGCTGCTTTTCGCGCTTTTTGCCGGCTGGGCGAACGACTTCGTCGATCTCTGCCGCACACTACTGAACTAAGGGGTTTGCAGATGGCACAGACTATCGAGACACACGGCGGGGCAGACCTCAGGCCGGCCGGCCTTCGCGGTGTCGCCGCCGATTTCAGCTCGGATCAGCGCGCCTTCAAGACCGCCTCCTGGGGCAAGGCGATGATGTGGATCTTTCTCCTCAGCGACACTTTCGTCTTCGGCTGTTTTCTGATCGCCTATATGACCGCCCGCATGTCGACGCCGGTTCCATGGCCCAATCCGAGCGAGGTTTTCGCGCTGCATATCGGCGGGCAGGATGTTCCGCTGATCCTGATCGCGATCATGACCTTCGTGCTGATCTCGAGCAGCGGCACAATGGCGATGGCGGTCAATTTCGGCTATCGCCGCGAACGCCGCGTGACCGCGATACTGATGCTGCTGACGGCCGCTCTCGGGGCAACCTTCGTCAGCATGCAGGCCTTCGAATGGACCAAGCTGATCACCGAAGGCGTGCGCCCCTGGGAGAATCCATGGGGGCAGCGCAGTTCGGCTCGACCTTCTTCATGATCACCGGCTTTCACGGCACCCACGTGACGATCGGCGTCATCTTCCTGCTGATTACCGCCCGCAAGGTCTGGCGGGGCGATTTCGACGTGGAGCGGCGCGGCTTTTTCACCAGCCGAAGAGGGCGCTACGAGGCCGTCGAGATCATGGGCCTCTACTGGCACTTCGTCGACCTGGTATGGGTTTTCATCTTCGCGTTTTTTTATCTGTGGTGAGGTCGTTATGAGCGAGACAACGGCGCACGGGCAAAGCCCGCATACACAAGCACTGCACGCGCAAGATCACGGACAGCAGCATCCGATCCGGCTCTATCTCTTCGTCTGGGGCCTGCTCTTCGTGCTCAGCGCCTTTTCCTATATGGTCGATTATCTCGGGATCCACGGCTATCTCCGGTGGACGCTGATCCTGCTGTTCATGATGCTGAAGGCCGGGCTGATCGTCGCCATCTTCATGCACATGGCCTGGGAACGGCTGGCGCTGGTCTACGCGATCCTGCTGCCGCCCGTGCTGGTGCTGGTTTTCGTGGCACTGATGGTATCGGAAGCGGACTATACGATCTTCACCCGGCTGGCTTTCTTCGGTGCCACGCCTTAGACATCGGTTATCAGGTGCAACTATCTCCACCGGAGCAACGATGGCCGAGATTCTGCTGTTCCACCACGCTCAAGGGCTGACCCCTGGCGTGCGCGCCTTCGCGGACGAGATCAGGGCAGCCGGCCACATCGTGCATACGCCTGATCTGTTCGACGGGCGCATCTTCGACAGCATCGAGGAGGGGCTTGCCTATATCGGCCAGATCGGATTCGACGCGATCAGGGAGCGCGGCGTCCAGGTCGCCGACGAACTGCCCCGCGAACTGGTCTATGCCGGGTTCTCATTCGGCGTGCTGCCGGCGCAGAAGTTGGCACAGACACGGCGTGGCGCCCGCGGGGCCTTGCTTTTCTACTCCTGCCTGCCGATCAGTGGAAGATGGGCCTTCGGGCCTTGGCCGGAGGGCGTCGCCGTCCAGATCCACGGCATGGATAACGATCCGATTTTTGTCGGCGAGGGCGATATCGACGCGGCCCGCGAGATCGTGGCGAAGGTCGATGACGCCGAGCTTTTCCTCTACCCCGGCGATCAGCACTATTTCGCCGACAGTTCGCTGCCGTCCTATGACGCGGATGCGACCGCGCTCCTCGTTACCCGGGTGCTCGCATTCCTGGATCGCCGCTGATCCCGGCGGCCACCGACCCCACAAAATCCCCACCTAAATCGCGTCCTAAAACATGATGGAGGTCGCGCCGGGCGACGATCTCGGCAATGATGGCCGCCTATTCGCCACGATCCTGTCAGGCCATGCTGTTTATTCCGCTTCCCTTCGCCGTTGCCCTTCTGCTGCTTGTCCTCTTCGTTGCCGTCCTCAGGCGCGACGAGGAGGCGGTGCCGAACCGGCCGTTTCTGGCGCTCATCCTGCTTGCCGCGCTGCAATCCGTGCTCTCCGGCCTGCGTTGGGGATATGGGGTCCAGGCCGTTGGGTTGGTCGCGCCGGTGATCGCGGCGATGGTGCCGCCGCTTGCCTATGCCGGGGTTTCCCGGCTGGTGAGAACGAGCCGGCGGCCGCTGCCGGCGCGGATGGCCCTGCATGCCGTGCCCGCCGCCCTTATCCTGCTGCTGATGGCCGTTTGGCGGGAGGCGATCGACATCGCGCTGGTGCTGATCTTCGTCGGTTATGCCCTGGCGATCCTGCTTTTGATGGGCCCGGGCGCCGATGCGCTGCGGCTGGCGCCTTTCGAAGGGGCGGTGCCGGCCTACCGGGCAATCATCTTTACCGCCGCCGCCCTGTGTCTCTCGGCTGCGATCGATACCTTCGTCTTCCTCGACCTCACCTCGGCCCATAGTGCGCGGGCGCTGATGCTGATCAGTATCGGAAATCTCGCCGTCCTCGTCATTCTCGGCATTGCGGCGGCCGCCGCCAGCCGAAGCCGGGCGCCGGCGGAGATGGTGGAGACGGCGCCACGGCCGGAGACGAGCGAAGACAAGGAAACGATCGCCGCGGTCGATGCGCTGATGGAGGCCCGCAAACTCTATCGCGATACCAATCTCAATCTCGACCGGCTGGCCCGCAAGACCGGCATCCCCGCCCGCCAGATCTCGGCGGCGATCAACCGGGCGATGGACAAGAACGTCTCGCAATATGTCAACGACTACAGGATCGGCGAGGCCTGCCGGCTGCTTGCCGGCACCGAGAAACCAGTGACTGAGGTGATGTTCGAGGTCGGCTTCCAGACGAAGTCCAACTTCAACCGTGAATTCCGACGGGTGACGGATATGACGCCGGTTGCGTGGCGGCAGAGGAAGGGGTGAGGCGGACGGCCTGATCCTCGAAGGACAAGGACGGCCACTGCCACGTACACAATCGCGATCGAGGACTCCCTGGATCGTGTTCGAGGTCGCGATTGCTGTCGGGTCGGCGATGTTTGCCGGCATGAACACGACATCAGAACATGACCGAGACCTTGCGGCCAAGCTCAGATCGCTTTCGATCGAGCCCGGGACCTTGAAGATGGCGCCGCCGAAGCCTCGTGCCCGGCGGCGCGTGATCCCTGGCGCGATGCTTGTCCTTGCTGCGGCGGCACCGCTGGCGGCGGCTCTTTTCTATAGGGCCGAGACGCTGCAGCGTGTCGAGACCGCGCTTGCGGGTTTTTCGGGCGGTGATCTTGCGATATCCGCTGATAGGGTGGAGAGGCGCGTCAGAGACGGCGTCGCTGTTGGGGCGATGCGGACTCCGACCGAGGATGGAGCGAAGAGCACAGCTGCGTCGACCCGGGAAATCACCGGCTCCGGCTATGTTGTCGCCACCGATATCGCCACAGTCTTTTCCAAATATGAGGGCCGGATCGTCGCGGTCGAGGTCGACGCGGGCGACAGCGTCGTCGCAGGGCAGGTGCTGGTGCGGCTTGACGATGCCGGCGCAGGCTTTTCGCTTCGGGGCGCCGAGATATCGGGACGGGCGGCGGCGCTGGCGCTTGATGCAAGGACCATCGAGTTTGCACAGGCGCGATTGTCGTTTGCGCGCAGCGAACGGCTCGCCGGGCGCGACGCCATGTCGGCGCAGTCGCTGGAGGAGGCGAGAACGGCTGTCGATAAGGCCGAGAATGCCGTCCTGCAGGCGCGCCAGGATGCTGAAAAGGCGGAGCTCGAGATCGACAAGGCGCGTGAGCGGGTGGAGGCGCTGATCGTGCGTGCGCCGATCTCCGGCATCGTCACGCGGCTCGACGCGCATGTCGGCGACACGGTGCTGTCGCGCGAGGACAGCGTGCGGGAGGATGAAAGCCTGCTCACTATTACCGATATGGCGAGCCTGGTCATCGATGCCGATGTGGCCGAGGCCAATATCGCGCTGATGCGGCCGGGCCTGTCGGGCGAGGCGATTCTCGACGGCTTCCCCGGCCAGCCCTTTGCGATCGAGGTGTCGAAGATCGCGCCTGTCATTTCGCGGGAAAAGGGGACGGTGACGCTGCGCCTGTCGCTGACGTCGCCGCCGCTGGGCATGCGGCCTGCCATGGCGGCGCGTATCCGGCTGGTGGTGGGGGATGCCGCGGCTTCCGGTGCGTCGGCCGCTGGTGCTCATCACCCGCCCTCGTCCTTCGAGGCTCCGGCCTTCGGCCTGCGCACCTCAGGATGAGGGCTGGTTGTTGTGCCGTGTGGCTGGAAAGCTGATCGGGTGCCGTGCGGCAGGCGGGCTGATTGGTGCCGTGCGGTTCGGCTTGTTGTGCCGGAGATCGCAGCTTCTCTCCGACCTCATTCTGAGGTGCCCCGCAGGGGCCTCGAAGAACCAGGGCGGCCACCGGTTACCGGCCACAGATCAACAAACCACCAAGGAGCAGAGCAATGACCGACACTCAAGACCCCTATATCGCGCTTGCCGGCGTCAGGAAGGCGTTCCGGATCGGGGCGGAGACGATACCGATCTTTTCGGGGCTTGACCTCTCCATTCCGCGCGGCGATTTCGTTGCGGTCATGGGGCCGTCGGGTTCCGGAAAATCGACGCTGCTGAATATGCTGGGCGGCATCGACAGCGCTGACGCCGGCGAGATCCGGATCGGGCGCAGCCATCTCGAGCAGATGGGCGAAGGGGCGAGGGCCGCCTGGCGGGCGCACAGCATGGGCATCGTCTTCCAGTTCTACAATCTGCTGCCGATGCTGAATGCGGCTGACAATATCGAGTTGCCGCTGCTCTTGAAGCCGCTGACGCGCAAGGAGCGTCGGGCGCGTGTCGACACGGTGATGGATCTGGTCGGGCTTGCCGGGCGCCAGCGGCAGTTTCCGTCGAGCATGTCGGGCGGGCAGCAGCAGCGCGTCGGCATTGCGCGTGCCATCGTCGCCGATCCTGATCTCATTCTCTGCGACGAGCCGACCGGCGATCTCGACCGGAAATCGGCCAATGATATCCTGGAGATGCTGGTCTTCCTCAATCGCGAGCTTCAGAAGACCATCATCATGGTCACGCACGATCCCGAGGCCGCCGCCTTTGCGAGGCGCACGCTGCATCTCAACAAAGGCGAATTCGTCGAGGGGGAAGGCCGATGACCTTTTTCCAGCTCATGCGGCGCAATGCCTGGCGTAAGCGGCTGCGCGCCATTCTGCTGATGTTTTCGGTCGGCATCGCCTTCCTGATCTACGGACTGACGGCGAGTTTCGTCAGCGGCAGCCAGGGGGCGGCCGGCGCCAGCGACAATCTGCTCGGCGTGTTCAATAAATCGGGCCGGGGGCTGCCGCTGCCGATTGCTTATCTCAACCGGATCGCGGCGGAAGGTGGTGTCGCCGCCGTCGCCTATACGGCGCGGATGCGCGGCTTCGTCGAGGTCGAGAAGAATGTCGTCGCCGTCAGCGCGGTCGATCCGCAGGCGATTGCCGCGGCCAATGGTGCCGAACTCCGGCTGACGCCCGAGCTGATCTCGGCGCTGGAAGAAGGCGGCGACCGGGTGCTCGTCGGCAGAGCGCTGGCTGAGGCGCAGAACTGGTCGGTCGGCCAGCGCATCGGCCTCACCAGTCAGCTCATGAAGGCCGACGGCAGCCGGAACTGGAGCTTCACCATCGCGGGCATCTTCGAGGGGGCTGATGCCGGCAGCGACACCTATTTCATGCTCGCTCGCTACGACATGGTCAATGCCGCCCGCGCGCGGGACAGGGATACCGTCGACGCCTTCGTGGTGCGCCCGCGCGACGGTATCGCTTCGGGCGTGCTGGCGGCGCGCATCGACGCGCTCTTTGCCAATTCTGCGGCGCAGACCCAGACGCAATCGGAAAAACAGTTCCTCGAAGGATTTCTCCGGCAGTTCGCCGATGTCGGGCTGATCGTCAGCCTCGTCGTCGGCGCGGCCTTCGTGACGATCCTGATGATATCGGTCAACACCATGCTCTTTGCCGTCAGGGAGCGCCGCTTCGAAATCGGCGTGATGAAGGTGCTCGGCTTTTCCCGGGGTCGCATCGTCGCGCTCATTCTCGGCGAGACGCTGTTCATCTTCGCCATCGGCGGGGCCGGCGGGCTCATCCTGGCCAAGCTCGCGACACTGTCGATCGGGCCGGAATTCGGCCTCGTCTTCAGCGGCGAGGTACTGCTGAAATCCATCGCGATCATTGCCGGGCTCGGCCTACTGACCGGGCTGCTGCCGGCCGTGAACGCCATGCGTCTGCCGATCGTCAACGCTTTCAAAACGAGATAATCCAATGTCATCAGCGCTCAAGCAGACCTTTCTCATGATGAGAATCAATCTCGGCAGCCTGCCGCGTCGGCTCGCGATTTCGCTGTCGATGGTGCTGTCGGTCGCTCTCGTGGTGGCGGTGCTGGCAGGGTTTCTAGCGATGGCGCGCGGCTTCGAGGCGGCTCTTGCCGGTGCCGGCTCGCCAGACATCGCCGTCATCCTCGGCGGCGGCACCAACCAGGAAACCGGTTCCGACGTGCCGGCAGATGCGATCCGCAGCCTGACCGCCATCAGCGGGGACACCGGCATCGCGCGCGACCGGGCCGGCGGGCTGGCGCTGTCGCGCGAGACCATCGTGCCGATCGATGTGAAGGGGAGCGACGGCGCCGAGCAGACGCTGTCGCTGCGGGGCATGGACCGCACAGGGCTCGATCTGCGCGGCCGCGCCCGGCTTTCGCAGGGGCGGCTGTTTGCGCCGGGCGGACGCGAGATCGTCGTCGGCGCCCGCATCGCAGACGCTTTCCCCGGCTTTGCCGTCGGCCGGAGAGTGCGGTTCGGCGCTGTCGATTGGACCGTCGCCGGTCATTTCACTTCCGGCGGCAGCGCCTTCGAATCCGAGATCTGGGCGGATCTGGATGCTGTGCAAGCGGCCTTCGGCCGGCAGGGACAGGTGCAGAGCCTGCGCGTGCGGCTTGCCGGCGGGGGCGATCCCGCGCGTGCGCTGGCGGTGCTGCGCGAGAGACTGTCCGATATATCGGGCACGCCACTCACATCAATCCCCGAGGCCGATCTTTATGCCGCGCAGGCCGAACGCACCGAGAGCCTGATCCGCCTGTTCGGCTGGCCGATCGCGCTGCTGATGGCGGTCGGCGCGACGGCGGGCGCGCTGAACACGATGATGAGCTCGGTCTCGGACCGCGGCGTTGAGATCGCCACCTTGCGTCTGCTCGGCTTTTCCCGCCTGCCGGCATTCGCCACCACCTGGTTCGAGGCGGTGCTGCTATCGGTGGCTGGCGCCGGTGTCGGCATCCTCACCTCCCGGCTCGCCTTTGACGGTTGGCAGGCAAGCACGATGGGCGCAAACAATACCAAGATGGCGTTTGACCTTGTGGTTACGCCTGATGTGATTTTGACGGCAGGTTTGCTCGGGCTGGCGGTCGGCGTGATCGGTGGTGCCCTGCCGGCGCTGGCGGCGGCAAGGCTGCCGCTGAGGGCGGCGTTGCGGGAGAGGGGGTGAAGTAGTGCCTCGAAGACCTTGGCTGCCGTGCCGTTTGGCCCCCTCATCTGCCTGCCGACATCTTCTCCCCGCTGGGGAGAAGTGGAATCGTGGGAACGTTTTGCCCTTCTCGAACGCATCCTGTGTAGACACGAAGCCTTCGGCTTGCTCCCCCAGCGGGGAGAAGGTGGCCCGAAGGGTGGGATGAGGGGGCTACACGGCATATCTTTTATTGCTCCATCGCTCCACATACCGCCGATTCATGCAATTACCCCGCCGGATAATTTTCGGATAAGTTGCATCTTTCCAGTGTGTTAGCAAATCCGCGCCATTGCCTGTGGAGTAAGGTCCGCAAACTGGCCCGCTGCCGCATTGACAACATCTTCTCGCCCTTTTGCCGTGGCGGGTTGCTCCCGCCGCGTTCGGACGGCCGGTTCCGGTCGATTCGAGTGGCGATGTAGCGATCCGACGAACAGGGCAACATTGGCGATATGACAATCTACTATGTGAACTCAGCGACTGGCTCCGACCGCAACGGCGGAACGGGCCAGAACTCGGCTTTTGCGACTTTGTCCAAAGTGGAATCCTTGACTTTGAAACCGGGCGACAGCGTGCTTCTTGCCAAGGGCAGTGTCTTCAACGAGCAGTTCGATATCAAATATTCCGGCACCGAGAGTGCGCCGATCAAGTTCGGCAGTTACGGGACGGGGACCGCAC
Organism: Rhizobium sp. C104; assembly: GCF_022354505.1. NCBI lineage: Bacteria > Pseudomonadati > Pseudomonadota > Alphaproteobacteria > Hyphomicrobiales > Rhizobiaceae > Rhizobium > Rhizobium sp. C104. The sequence continues at coordinate 886,090 of NZ_CP092348.1, forward strand.
CCGTCATCCACAGCGGCGGCGATGGCATTCACAGTCTTTATGCCTCGAACATCGTCATCGAAAACCTCAAAATATCGAACACCGGCGGTGCGGCCATCTATGGCGGCGATGTCACCAACTGGACGGTCCGCAATGTCGAGATCGCCAAGAGCGGGATGTCGGAAAACGCAGGCGCCGTCACCTTCAGGAACAGCAAGAACGTCACGGTCGAAGACAGCAAGATATCTGATGTCAAAGGCGACGGTTTCTGGATCGAAAAGGTCAGTGGCGTCAAACTTCTTAACAATTCCGTCACCAGTGCCAGCGGCTCTACGGCCGATGCGATGCAGGTCAACGACAGCAGCAATATTCTGATCAAGGGCAATCATCTCGACCAGACCCATGCCGTCAGTCCGAAGGGGGAATCGCGCTGGTGCGGGCCTCCGATGCCGTGGTCGCGGACAATGTCCTGACCGGCGGCGGCTTCGGTATCAGCGCGCCTGCGGGCAAGAATGTCGCCATCCACGGCAACGACATATCGGGATATCACGGTTACAGCTGGTCCTTCGCCGTCGGCCTCGGCGATCAGGGCAGCGCACGGGATTACGACATTTCTGGCAACCACATTCACGATGGCGCCTGGGGCGTGGCCGTCAGCGGCGCCACCGGCACCAGCTATAGCCTGACGAATATCAAGGTCCACGACAACGTCTTCGACGACCTCACACAGGCGGCGCTGAAGGTCGACAGGCCGGCATCCGGCTCCTTCTACAACAACACCATCGAGACCGGCGTCAAGGCCACCAGCATATCCCCCGCCATCGTCGACGCGCATACCTTTTCCGTCAGTAACAACCACACGGTCGCAAGTGTCGAGACGGCGCTTGCAAGCACCGAGGCCAAGGTTGCCGCAACGACGGAGGCGGTCTCCGACCCGGCAGTAGTCGCCGTTCACGACAATCTGAAGATCTTCACCGATACGGGCGAAGCCCATCGCGGCAATCTTCTGGAGAACGACAGCTCCGACAACGATACGCTGGTGCTTCGCCGCTTCGGCGACGAAGCCGTCGGCAAGCACGGCCTGACACTGACTGGAGACTACGGTTCCATCCACGTGGACCGGGAAGGCAACTATGCCTACACGCTCGATGAAACGAAGCTGCCCGACGACCATAGTGGACATGTGAGCGAGTCTTTCAAGTACGGCATCGACGATGGAACCTCCCATCACAGCGACGCGGATACGCTGACCGTCTTCATCCATATGGATGGCTTGCTAAGCTAAGATAGGGGACGGCCTCTCTCCGCCCTCGTCCTGAAGCGTCCCGTAAGGGGCATTGAAGGGCGAGGGCGGCTGTTCCCTTACGGTAATTGCAAACGGTCCATTACCATTTCATTCACCTTTCGGTCGTTATTTTATAGATTATTTTCTCTTAAGTTGTATTGTCGAGGATGCAGCCACCGCCAGGCTTCTCGGGAGCATTGCAGGCCACAGCCTGTCTACCGCCGTCGTGACAATCGAAGATTGTTCTATGGCCTTTCGCCCCGACCGCATCCGATCCACTCATCGCAGCTGATCCCCACACAGCTGCGCGACAATGCGAGCATATGGCGATATGACAGTCTATTATGTGAACTCGGCGACAGGCGCCAACAACAACAGCGGCACGAGCGAGGATGCGCCTTTTGCATCCTTCTGGGCGGTGGAAAATTTGAAGCTGCAGCCCGGCGATAGCGTGCTGCTCGCCGCGGGAAGCGTTTACAACGACCAACTCGACCTGAAATATTCCGGCACCGCCAGCGCCCCGATCACCATCGGCAGCTACGGGATCGGCGATGCGCCGGTCATCCATAGTCCCGGCGACGGCATTCACAGCCTTTATGCGTCGAACATCGTCATCGAGAACATCAAGATCTCGGATACCGGCGGTGCAGCTATTTATGGCGGCTATGTCTCGAACTGGACCGTGCGCAATGTCGAGGTCGATCACACCGGCTTGGCGGGCAAGTCCGGTTCCGTCACCTTCCGAACAGGCTCGAATATCACCATCGAAAACAGCACGATCAACGACGTGAACGGCGATGGCGTCTGGATCGAGAAGATCAATGGCGTCAATCTTCTCAACAACACCGTTACCAATGCCCACGGCACCACGGCAGATGCCGTGCAGATGAACGACAGCAGCAACATCCTGATCAGCGGCAACTATCTCGACCAGACGGGCGCCATTAGCCCGAAGGGCGTGCTGGCGCTCGTCCGGCCTGTCAATGCCGTGATCGAGGACAACACGCTGGTTGGCGGCGGCTTCGGGGTGGCCGCTCAGGCGGGCACGAATATCGCCATCCACGACAACGACATATCGGGGTATGGCGGCTACAGCTGGTCCTACGCCGTCGGCCTCGGCGACCAGGGCGACACCAGAGACTATGATATCTCAGGCAATTACATCCATGACGGCGTATGGGGCGTGGTGGTCAGTTCCGCCGGCACCACCAGTTACGTTCGCGAAGATATCGATGTCCACAGCAACATTTTCGACGACCTGTCGCAGGCGGCGCTGAAGGTCGACAGGCCTGCATCCGGAGCGTTCCACGACAATGTCATCGCCAGCGATGTCACGCCCTACAGCATATCGCCGGCCATCATCGCCGCGAACACCTTTCCCGTCAGCAACAACACGACGCTCGACGAGGCCGACGCCCTGTTTGTGAGCCTTGATAGCCACGCTGCCGGCGATACAGCGCATGCGGACACGGTTCCGATAATCGTCGCAGCCCATGACAGTTTGAAGATCTCAGCCGACACGGATGTTGCCCATCATGGCAATCTCCTCGAAAACGACAGTTCGGCCAATGGGATCCTGCTGCTTCGCCGCTTCGACGGCGAAGTCGTCGGCAAGAACGGTCTGACGCTGACCGGCCAATACGGCAGCATCCATGTCGACGATCATGGCGACTACAGCTACACGCTCGACGCGGCGAAGCTTGCCGGGCTTACCGGAGATGTGAGCGAGACGTTCTATTATAAGATTTCGGATGGGGCAGCGCATCATTACGATACGGATACGCTGAGCATCTCCATCGATGTGGACGGCGTGCTGACCTGACAAGGGATGCCGGCAAACTCATCGGCCGCCGAGCAGGATTCTGGTGACGTCGATTTCGATTTCCGCGCAGATGATCTCGTATTCGGTGACGATCGCCGGGTCGGCCGACATATCCTTGCGCATGCGATCAAGAACGGCGCAGGCCTCGCCATAGGCTCCGCAGAGTTCGTAAAGATGCGGTTGGCTCGCCGCGGCGGCCCTGATTGTTGCCCGCGTCGCGGGCAGCCTCATCATCAGCCTGGCCAGTCCCTGTTCGGCGATTTGCCGGGGGATGTGCGCTACGCCTTCTTTCCTGACCATGCCGTCAACCCTCGCTGCCTATATTCCGCTGTCGAGAGTTAGTACGCGGGAATGCAGCATCTGGTTTCATGCCGGATGCAAGATCGTCCTTTAAAACCCCGATGGTGGAGGAAGTCCGGCAAGGCCAGCCGTTGGCGATCGGCGGCTTTCTCTGCTATCCGCTTACGAAGAGAGGCCGATCGCGATGGTGGCGGAAAGCACGCCGCCGTCGAGCTTCTCGAGGTCGAACATGTGATCGGCGGCGTCTTCCGGGATGATGCCGTCAGCTTCATTGCGGGTATCGCGGGCAGGGCGTCCGAGATAGTCCGGATGCTCGCCATAGATGATGTCGCTCAGCGTATCGTCGAAATAGATCTGGCTGACGAGAAGCTCCTTGCCCTCGACGAGGATGCGGCAGTGAACATGCGGCGTGCGGCCCTTGTACCATCCTGGATAGGTCGTCAGGAAGCTTGCCTGCCCCTCTGCATCCGTCAGCTGGCGTCCGCGAAAAGCGAGGCCGCTGATTGCCTCGGCGTCGCCGAGCGTACACATGTCGGCGGCCTCGCGGCCGGAATAGATGCCACGACGATCGGTATGCCAGATTTCGATATCGGCATTTTCGATCGGCCGGCAATCGGCTGCATGGACGATGCGAAGGGCCAGCCGCAACGGCAGTCCTGCCTTTCCTTCCGAGACGTCCTGACGGGCCGGAATATTGTTGACATGGCAGGGGCCAAGGGTCTGGGCTGATGTCACGATGCAATTCGGACGGCTGCGGAAGAGCGGCGCAGGCAGCTTTTCCAGTGCGACCGATTTTGTGCCGCCGCTCAGGAAGTCTGTTCCCTTCCAGTCGAATGCCCTGGCGGCAACAGTGATATGCCGCCGTGGCCAGATCGCCGCCGCGGCCACGGTCGAAGCGACAGTAGTCGCACCTCCAAGCACCAGGGTCCGCCTCTTCATCTGTCTTCCTCTGCCTCAAGACGCATGTAAGGGAGCGGGCCGGAAACTCCAATTAAATCTTGGCAATGATCGACGGCAGCGAAATCTTCGGCATCCAGGGAGCGCCGGGCTCGACGGTGACATATGGCGGCTCAGCTCTCGCCCCTGTAAGGGACAGAGATGCGCTCACCAACTCTATCCCTGCGGACGCCCTCCCGGGCCAGGTCTCTCAGGTCTCGTTCGTGCAACCCGCAAACAGGTTTGAGGCTGAGACAAGTCGAAGTCGCGTCATGTATCGTCGCCATGGCCATACTGGGCGCAACTTCCCGCGATGAAATTAGACGGCGTAACCTAAAGGCGCGGCGGTCCAATATCAGCATCATTACATGCGCCGGCCGGGTCATTGAGGCATAATCGCCGTCGAATTCCCGATCATTAAAGCGAAGATGGGAGACTGTGATGGATGATCGAACAGTGCGGACGGCGCTGGAGCGTCATTGGGAGGCTTCGGACGCCCGCGATTTCGACGTCGAACATGAAATCTACGCCGAGGACGCCGTGCTTTACTACCCGCAATCGGGCGAGCTGATCCGCGGCCGGCAGAATATCCAGGAGAGCCGGTTCGTCCAGCCGAACAGGAAGCGTTTTACGGTGCGGCGAATGATCGGCGGCGGTGACCTCTGGGTCACTGACTTCATATTGACCTACGACGACGTGCCATCTTACGCGGTGAGCATCATGGAATTCCGCGAAGGCCTGGTGGCCAACGAAACGCAATATTTCGCCGATCGGTTTGAACCTGCACCCTCGCGTGCGCATCTCGTTGATCGCAGGTGAAATCTTGTCACGATAATGCGCTACCAAGCAGGTTGAATTGCTGCAAAATTTCTTGAATCGATTTTGGTTTCAATTATGCAGCAGGCATTCGACATTCGTTTCCGAGCCGGGGCAGGGCGCATGGAACCAACCCACTTATTCGAGCTTGTTATCGCGATGTTTCTCGCGATTATCGCGCTGCATTATGCCGCCCACAGGCTCGGACTGCCTCCGTCCGTCGCGCTGCTGACCGGTGGCGCCTTGCTGGCATTTGTGCCGGGACTGCCGGCGATTTCGGTCGATCCCGAGTTGGTGCTGGTCATCTTCCTGCCGCCGCTGTTGATGGACGGCGCCTGGTCGATCGCGCTGTCGCGGCTGCGGCGGCATATGATCGGCATCGCTTCGCTTGCCGTCGGCGCGGTATTCTTCACCTGCGTCGTCGTGGCCGTTGTCGCCCACCTTATCTTTCCGTCACTTCCCTGGGGCGCCTGCGCGGCACTGGGTGCTATCGTTGCGCCGCCGGATGCGGTTTCGGCGCGCGCCGTGCTGGAGCGCGTACGACTGCCACGGCGGCTTCAGATTCTGCTGGAAGGCGAGAGCCTGCTCAACGATGCGAGCGGCCTGGTGCTCTTCCGTTTTGCCGTTGCCGCCGCCGCAACAGGCGCTTTCAGCGCGGGGGAGGCCGCCGGCAGTTTCTTCGTGCTGGCGCTGGGCGGCGCCGTCGTCGGCATCGCGGTCGGATTGGCCTGGGTCAAACTCATCCGCCATCTCGGCGATGATTATCTCATCATCGCGGCCACCGTGCTGCTCGGCTGGATTTCCTATCTGTTGGGCGAACTGCTGCATGTCTCCGGCGTCATCGCCACCGTCAGCACGGGCCTGATCGCTTCCTGGCATCAGCACACGGTCTTTTCAGCGGCGACGCGCATGCGCGGCACGTCGTTCTGGACGGTGATGATCTTCCTGATGGAAGCGGCGGTCTTCACATTGATCGGGCTGTCGCTGCGGGATGTCGTCGAACGCGGCGGCGGTTTGACTACCGTAATCGCGACCATGGGGCTGCCGATGCTGGCAATCCTCGTGACGCTCGTGGTCGCGCGTTTTGCCTGGGTCTTCGCCTCCGATCTCGTCATCCGCGTCTGCGCGGCTCTGGGGTTCACACGCGCCCGGCCGCTCGGAACCGGCGGTGCGACCGTCCTGAGCTGGGCAGGCGTGCGCGGCGTGGTCACGCTCGCCCTGGCGCTTAGCCTGCCAGAGGGGTTCCCGGGCCGCGACTTCATCCTCGCCACGTCCTTTGCCGTCATTCTCGGAACCGTGCTCGTGCAGGGCACGACATTGGGGCGGGTGATTGCCTGGGCGCGGCTACCGCCGGAGACGGAAAGAGCGCGTCTCACCATGAGCCAGGCTGAGGCCGCCATGGCACAGGTGCAGTTCGGGATCGTGCAAAACCTGGCCTATGACGCAGAGGGAAAGCTCATCCACCCGCAATTGCTGGAACGCTACCAGCGCAGGGCAACGGCGATCGTCGACTATGCCGAGAGAACCGAGCACTACGTGCCGTTGCTGCACGCTCACTTCGACGTCGTTCTCGAAGCGGTCGCGACCGGGCGCCGGGAACTCATTCGTCTCCACCGCGCCGGCGACATCGATGACGAGACGTTGGACGAGCTGGAACGCGATCTCGATCTCGAGGAACTGAGCGCGATCTCGGCCAAGGCCTGACGTTCAATGTCCTACGCCGCGGAGTTCGCGATGCGGGACAACTCTCCCAACTCACTTCGCTGCCGTGCTCTAAATCGCAATCTGTTCGCCGAGCTCGACGACGCGGTTTGACGGCAGGTTGAAGTAATCGGAGGGATCGATCGCCAAGCCTTCCAATGCCATGAATATGCGCTCCTGCCAGCCGGGCAGGCCGGTGTTCGGCGTCCTCACAAGGTTCCGGCGACCGAGATAGAAAGAGGTCTTCATGATCTCGAACTTGAAACCTCCCTCCCGGCAGAGCGCCAGCGCCCTGGTGACATCAGGATCGTCCATGAAGCCGAAGGTGAGGTCAAGGCGCACGAAGCGCGGCGAGAGTTGGCTGATCTTGATGCGCCTGTTGTCGGGGACATAAGGTTCGTCTTCGGTCCAGACGGTCAGGATGACGTTCTGCTGATGGAGCACGTGGTTGTGCTTGAGATTGTGGAGCAGAACGTTCGGCGTCCGGTCCGGGACGCTGGTCAGGAAGACTGCCGTTCCCGGAACGGTGACCGGCGAATGGTCCGACTTTCGCTCGATCGACCTGATGAAGGAGTCGAGCGGGATTTCATTGTTGGCGCGCAGTCTCTTCAGATAGGCCTGCCCGCGGGTCCATGTCCACATCAGGATCATGATCGCCAGCGCAAGGGCGACCGGAACCCAGCCGCCATCGTAGATCTTCAGGAGGTTGGCCGCTAGGAACAGGACTTCGATGATAAAGAGCGGCAGCAGCAGGGCAGCGGCGAGCACGAGGGAGTAGCCCCAGACGGCGCGAAGGAACTGGAAGACCAGCATGGTCGAAATGACCATGGTTCCGGTCACCGAGATGCCGTAGGCCGTCGCCAGCGACTCGGAGTCGCCGAAGGAGAAGATCAGCATCAGGACGCCGACCAGGAGGAGAAGATTGACGCTCGGCACGTAGATCTGGCCGGTGTTGGTCTCCGACGTGAACTTGATCCGCAGCCGCGGCAGGAAGCCGAGGTGAACCGCCGAACGGGCCAGCGAAAACGCACCGGTGATGACGGCCTGGCTGGCGATGATCGTCGCCATCGTCGCCAGCAGCACCACCGGCAGCAAGGCCCAATCGGGATACATCAGAAAGAATGGATTGGCAGCCGTTTCGGGATGGGCGAGAACGAGCGCGCCTTGTCCGAGATAGTTGAGGAGCAATGCCGGAAAGACGAGCACGAACCATGCCGTCTGGATCGGGCGGCGTCCGAAATGCCCGAGATCGGCATAGAGCGCTTCGCAGCCGGTGACAGTCAGAAAGACGGCGCCGAGCACAATGAGGCCGACAGTGCCGGCATGGGTAAGAAACAGGAATGCATTGACCGGATTGAGCGCCTCCAGAATCGCCCAATCGTCACCGATATGGATCAGACCGCCCGCCGCCATCGCCAGAAACCACAACACCGTAATCGGCCCGAAAAACATCGAGACGGCAGCGGTTCCCCTCGACTGGACGCCAAACAGAACGATCATGATCGCAGCCGACGCAAGCGGGACATAGTCGGCAAAGGCCGGGGTGACCAGCTTCAGGCCTTCCAGCGCCGACATGACCGACAGAGCTGGCGTGATCATTGCATCGCCGATGAAGAGAGCCGCTCCGATCAGGCCGGCGAAAAAGAGCACGGGAACGTTCCGTCCCATCTTCTTCATCAGGAGGGCGAGAAGCGAAAGCGTGCCCCCTTCGCCGTCATTGTCCGCCCTGAGAAGGAAGAGCACATATTTGAAGGTCACAATGATCGTCAGCGTCCAGACCATCAGCGAAATGAGCCCGATAACCTCGGCCTCATGCACGCCATCGGCGGCAAAGGGCCTCAGCGCCTCACGAAGGGCATAGAGCGGGCTGGTGCCGATATCGCCATAGACGACGCCGATCGCGCCGACGACCAATCCGACAAAGCCCTTATGGCCGGCACCTTCACCCGTATTGTCTGCACGTGTTGATGTCATGGTTCCCCGCTCATGCCACTTGGCCATGCACACAAACATATGCCGCATTGCAGAACGGCAAGTAAATTGATGCGGATGCGAATTTTTTGTGAGGGCAGAAGGCGGGGCTGAGGAGGCCAGCATCCACTTGTGGCGTCATAAGCAGTGGCTTGACGGCTGCTTCCGGCGAGCCGCCAACCGCTCTTGAAACGAGCGGGGGCGTCAGCATGCTGACAGGAACTGTCAGCAACGGTGGGAGAAAAGCGAAAACCGCGGATTTTGGGGCCAGTCGCCATTTCGTCGGAATGTCCGGCTATCTCGGATGCTTGGGCTCAACCCCGCCCCAATCGGAGCAAGTCCCCGAGATGAAGCCGCATTATCGCATTTTCTTCATTCAATTTGCAGTGGCCCTTTCCGTCGGTGCGTTTCTTTCGCGGCTGCCCGACCTTCAGCGCAAGTTCGGCCTTGCCGAGGGCGAACTCGGCCTTTTGCTCGCTGTCTTGTCCTCGGGGGTTCTGTGCGGACTGACGTTCGCGGTGAGGTTCATCGAGAGGCTCGGTGCACGCAAAACCGCCTTCGTCACCGTCTTCGGCGCGTCGCTGTTTTTGGCGCTGATCCCCTGGATGCCTTCGGCTCCGTCGGCGGTGCCTTTATTCTTCATTGCCGGCATTTTCACCGGAGCATTCGAGATCAACGCCAATATCGAAACCGATCGCCATGAGGCGCTGCTTAAGTATCGCATCATGAACCGGGCTCACGGCATGTGGAGCCTCGGCTTCTGCCTCACCGCCCTTGTTGCCGCCGGCATGCGGCAGGCTGCCGTGTCCATCGAACTGCATACCTTCCTCACCCTCGTCATTGTCTTGATTGCTGGATCGATCGTTTTCTCCGGGATCGAGAATGCGCCCAAGCGGCGCGATGCACACCCCGGACATCCGCCGCTTATCGCCTTTCCCACCGTCGGGCTCCTGCCCCTTTGCCTCGTCGGTGCAGCTCCGCTTCTTGCCGAAGGCGCAAGCGTCGATTGGTCGGCGATCTATATGCGGGACGTATTTGCCGTCGAACCCTTCGTCGGCGGGCTCGGCGTGACCATCTTCTCCTTGCTGATCGCCATCGGGCGGCTCGGCATGGACCCGGTCGTCGACCGCTTCAATCCCCGCCCGGTCGCCATAACCCTCCTTGGGATCACGGTCATCGGTGTTATGACGGTTGCGACGGCGACGCATCCTGTTGTCGCGCTTGCGGGCTTCGGCCTGACGGGGATCGGCTGCTCATCGGTCTATCCGCTTGCCATCTCGGCTGCGGCCCGGCGCAGGGATCGACCTGCACTCGTCAGCGTTGCAGCGCTCGGGCAGACGACGTTTCTCGTGTTTTTCGCGGGGCCACCGCTGCTCGGTTTCGTTGCCGAACAGCTCGGCATCCGCTTTTCGTACTGGACAGTCGTCCCTGTTCTCGTCGCGGCACTTCTGGTCACCAGGGCGCTTGCCGCGGATCCTGCTCCGGTCACCGACCGGCCTGAACCGGTGCAACCTCACGGTTAACTCGCCGCGGTGGCTATCCGCTATCCGGCAGTGTCTATCTCCGCAACCGACAGGGTGGTGCACGACCACCTTTGGCCCCTGAATGGGCGCGGGCGCAATGTATTTCACATCGAAATTGAGTATTACTGTGGCTATCTTAAATATAGCTCGTACAGGTGATGGCCGCGGTCGCTCACTGCTGTCAACTTTTTGGTGAATCAACTTGTTGCTCAATCACTTGCGGGTGAAGTTCATCCAACCCGGAAGGAGCTGGGTTCGGATGGTGAAACTCTCCTCTTTCGGCCCGACAAACATGCGGTTTGCGGAGTTTGTTGGTCGGGGTCAGCCCCTGCCTGCAGCGGTTTCGTGCCTTTCTCCGGCTTAATTTCCGCCGCCAAAATGCCAGTATTAGTTGTTTCTAAATCACGCCATAATTGGCTTCTACGTTGCCGCGCCTGTTTTATTCTTCGCCACATTTCTGAATTTCAGCGTTATACAAACAATGGTGGGTAACTATGAAGGTTATTCTCGTCATCGTCCTCACGGTGCTTGCCGTGCCCTGTGAGGCGGACATGCTGGGCACGGCAGTCAAGTACAAGAGCATGCACGAACGCTCCATCTCCTTCCTCAGCATCAATCCCCGCAGGGTATCGTGGTGCGGGGCGTTCCTGGCCTTTGTCGCCAAGCGGTCTTCGCGACAACCGCCGCCCAACCCCAATATGGCGGTGTCCTGGAGGAAGTTCGGCAAGCCGGTGTTCTTCCGCGCCGCCAGGCGAGGGGATGTCGTCGTGATCCGCACGGGCAGGCGCTTTCATGTGAGCCTTTTCGATCACATCGACCAGCGCCGGCAGTACGTCTACCTGTTCGGCGGCAATCAATCCAACCGGGTGCAATTGTCCAGGTATCGCGCCAGCTCGGTCGTGGCGGTGCGACGATGATGCCGGCTTGGCCTCTGCTGCGAAGCTGATTTCGCCGCCATCCCTTGAGAGTGCCTTCCTTCGATCGCGGCGCGTTTAAAGTTTGCGCGCCCTTATATGCAGGAAGATCGGCGCGATGCGGGTGTCGGCGACGACAGGCTCGGCCCTTGCCAGCTCCGGAGCCGCTGTCGGCTCGCCGAAGGCCTCTATAGTCAGCCCCGCGCCGACGATCATCGAAACCCAGGTCGACAGCGTCCGGTGAAAGCGCGGGATGGCAAAGGGCGTTAGCATCGCCCGCTCCGTTTGGGGTATGGAGGAAAAGATCCAGCGCTCGATCCGGCTGTCGCTCTCGTCGAAATAGTCGGCGATCTCTACCGCGACCCGCTCGCCGGCCTCGTTGCGGATATTGCGGCGCGTCGGCGGCATGAAACACGGATGAAGGATGGAAAACTGCAGGAAGCCGCCGGGTTTCAGGACGTAGTGGATACCCTTCAGCACCTGGCGCTGGTCGGCCATGTCCATCATCGACATGAAGGCGGTGATGAAATCGAAATTCGCTTCCGGGAAATCAATGCACTGGCCGTCGCCTAGGATGTAATCGATGCCGAGCGGCGCCTGCATTTCGGTCTCGCGGGCATAACGAATGAAGGTCGGCGCGATGTCGAGGCCGGTCATGCGGGCGCCGAGACGGGACGGCGCGGGTATTCGAGCCTTCGCTGCAACCGAGGTCGAGCCCAGCAAGGCCGGCGACCGGCGGCAGCATCTCGAGAAATGCCGGCGTATTCAGCGCGTCTCGATATTTGTCGTAGCCGGCCCGGCTATAAATCGTCCAGGTCTCGGCATTGCTCTCCCAATGGGCGGCGACGTCGCTGGCTTTCATGGCTCTGCTCCTCTGCGCGATCGGAATGGGGGGGAGCTATAGTCGCAGCGGAAGATTGGAGCAAGAACGTCCACCCCACGCTCCCCTCATTCCTGTGCTCGTCACAGGAATCCAGCCACGGCGCGTCCGCGCGTGATTGAACCGATACTGCAACGGAAAAGAGTCTTCGCGGCCAAGGACTTGGGCGCACTGGATTCCTGTAACGGGCACAGGAATGAGGGAGTGCGGGTGGGCGTCCGCGCCCTCTTAGAACGCAGGGACTTGATGTGCCGCAACGGAAGTGTCACCCCCGACCGACGCTCCTGAACGCGGCAATGATGCTCTCCGCCGCCAGTTCCGCCTGATCCGATGTCGTCTGGAAATTGGTGACGGAGAGGCGCAACACGTCGCGGCCGTGCCATTTGGCGCCGCCGGCAAAGATCAGGCCATCCGCCTGGATCTTTTCGATCGTCTTTCGGGTCATGGTGTCGCCTTCTTCGTCCGGACTGTCGGCCGCGAAGCGGATGATGAGCTGGTTCAGCGTGACCTCGTTCAGAATGGCGATGCCGGGCTCGCGCCCAAGCAATTCGGCCGCCAGCCGCGCCGAAGCGCAGCACTGGTCGATGAGGGCGGCCACACCGTCGCGGCCGAGATGTTTCAGCATCGCCCAGGTGGCAAAGCCGCGCGCCCTCCTTGATAGCTCGGGCACGTAATGGGAAGGATCGCGTTCACCTTCGCCGGCGAGCGGCAGATAGCTTGCGGCAATCGTCATGGCGCGGCGATGAGCGATTTCATTGCGGATGATCGCATAGCCGCAATCATAGGGTGTCTGCAGCCATTTGTGACCGTCGGTCGCCCAGCTATCGGCGGATTCGATGCCGCGGCTGAGATGGCTGGTCTTCACCGACGCTTGCGCCCAGAGGCCGAAGGCGCCGTCGATGTGCACCCAGGCGCCTTTCGCTTTCAGCGGCGGGATGATCGCGGCGAAGTCGTCGAAAGCGCCGGTATTGATCTGTCCCGCCTGGAGAATGGCGATGACGGGACCGGAGACCCTCTCGAGCGCGCCCGCCAGCGCGGCCGGGTCTATCCGTCCCACCGGATCGGTGCGCACGCGCAGCACGCGATCATGGCCGAGGCCCAGGAATTGCAGCGCAGAGAACACCGTCGTGTGAGCGTCGTCGCCGATCAGTACGGTGATTTCGGGCGCGCCGAACAGGCCGCGGGCATCGCCATCCCAGCCGACTTGGCGCAGCACCTCGCCCCGCGCCGCGGCAAGGCAGGTGAAGTTCGCCACCGTCGCGCCCGTAACGAAACCGACCGAGCTTTCAGCCGGCAGCTTCAGAAGATCGAGAAGCCATCTGGCAGCAACGGTCTCGATGGCGGCAGCGGCCGGGGCGGCGGTATGGTTTCCGGCATTCTGGCCCCAGGCGCTGGTGAGGAAATCGGCTGCGACGCCGACGGGATGGGAACCGCCGATGACCCAGCCGAAGAAGCGTGGTCCGGTGGTTGCATGCAGCCCGGGTTCGGCGCCACCTGCGAGCTGCGTGATGACATCAAGCATTTGCGAACCGACCGTCGGCAGCGGCTCACTGAAGGCGGCAAGCGAGGTGGCATAGTCGTGAGCGGGCATATGGCGGGCGGGTATCGTCTGCCGAAACCCGGCCGCAAGCCGGGCAGCTTCCTGAAACAGAGATGCAATTGCCGACATGCAGATCCCCCTGCCGCCGACGTCCCCTGGATGCCCTCGACGCAAGCTGTCGGCGCATGCAGTCTAGCCGATCTTGCCGACGCTGTCTTGGCAGCGAAATATAAGATCGATCTTGGGCGTCGCGGAATTTTGCAGCCTTACGGCGCCGCCGGCAGCGTTTGCTCGATAACGCCCAGCAGCCAGGCGACGCCGGCATCCATCAAGGCGACCTTGGGGAGAACGGCATTGATGTGAAGTCGCGTGAGTTCCAGCGGCGCGTTGACGCTTTCCAGGTCGAAGCGCGCCGCATGCATGGCGGCAAACCGTCTCGGCAACGCGCAGAGAAAATCGGTCTCGGCGAGGATGGCAAGGGCGAATGTGAAGTTCGGCACGGTCAGCGCGACGCGCCGCGCGCAGCCGTGCTTGGCCAGGGCCTCGTCGACGAAACCATGGGGATCGCCGCTGAGCGAGACGACCAGATGCTGCATCTCGCAGTATCTGACCAGGGTCGGTTGGCCGGCGAAGGTATGGCCGGTCCGCATTGCCACGACGAAATCCTCTTCATAAAGCCGGCTGACGTGGAAGCGCTGCGGAATGTGCTCGGTGGGAATGACCGCGATGTCGGTCAGCCGGTCGTCGAGATCGGCGAATGCGTCGCGCCACGCACGCTCCGGCGAGGTTTCGTTGGGCGCCGGCAGCAGTTGGCGGATGCCGATATCGATGCCGGGTGCGGTGCGGTGAAGCTTGTCCAGGAGCGGCGCCAGCAGCACGGCCGAAACACCGTCCGGTGCGGCGATCGTGAAGCGGCGGGTGGAGTTTGCGGGATCGAAGGGTTCGGCGGCTGAAAGCATCCTTCGCACGCGGGCGAGAACATCGGCGATCGGTGCCGCCAGTTCCGTGGCGCGCGCCGTCGGCACGACGCCCTTGGGCGTTCGCAGGAACAGTGGATCGTTCAGCAGTCGCCGCAGCCGGCCCAGCCCGTGGCTGACGGCAGAAGAGGTTAGGTTCAGCCGCTCGGCGGCGCGGCCGACATGACGCTCCTCCAGCACGGCCTCGAAGAGCACGAGCAGATTGAGATCGCTGCGGGAGAGATCAACTGGATTCAGCATATCGCTGAAATCATATCATTGGATTCAGTGCCGCTGAAGTGGGATTTGCACTGTAGCGGGCGCAAACGGCATCCGCATAGCCGAAGGAGCAAGGTCATGTCATTCCCATCCAGTTCGATGCCGGCCGAGAGTTCCATCGCCGAAGGGGCCTGTGCGGAGCTCATCTGCCGCACGGCAGAGGCGAATGCGGCGCTGATGCGCGGCGATATCGATGCATACCGCGCCTTGAATCCGCACGCGGCCGATTACACGCTGATGTCGCCATTCGGCGGGCGGCCGACGCATGAGGCAGAGTTGACGCAGGAGCGCTGGCAGGCGATCGGCCGTTTCTTCGCGAACGGCACCTTCGAACAGGAGGTCGTGCAGGCCTATGCATCAGCCGACATGATTGTCCTCGCCATTATCGAACGATGCCGGGTGGAGGTCGGCGGTCTGCCGATGCAGGACTGGCCGTTGCGCGTCACCCTGGTTTATCGCCGCGAGGACGAAGAATGGCGGTTGGCGCACCGCCATGCCGATCCCCTCGCCAAGGGTATCAGTCTGGAACAGGCAGGTGTTTTGGCGCGCGCTGAGGCATTGTGATGCCAGCCGACACGCATCTTTGACGAACTGCACCCCGCGAATTCCGGAAGCGAGATGGGAGGATTGAGCGGCAGCCGACGTTGACATGCGCGTCTCGCCTTTACCGGGATGGCCAAGATAAATCGAGCAGTGCGGGAGATGTTGTCTGGGAATCGCCAATAACTATCTTATTCTGCGTGGTCAATTTCTGAATTTTACTGGTTTCATCTAAAATCTATTGCCTTTTTTCAAGTATCATTCAATGATGCGGAAATATCATTCGCGCCGCTGTCAAGGTCGCTCTGCCAATCAGCGAGGGATATGCACTGAAGTATTTCGTTCTCTATACGCTGATTTGCATGGTGGTCGGGATGGTTCTTCTCGTCATTGTCCGTCAGACTGCACCCTTCAAGCTGGACAAGCCGAGCGATCAAAGGACCGAGTGGTCAGCTGATGGATCGGCGGCGGGGTCCACCGATCAGCCGGATAATCTGGTTGTGCGGTCGACGCGCGAACCGGCGACCGAGCGACCGGCCATCCGGCCGTCCAATCAATGGGACCTCCGGCCAACGAACCAGCCGACGGACGGCGATCCGTCGGGCGTCCGGAAGGGCGGCCGGGTGGGAACCCCGGCGCAGTAATTGCAGCCGGAGCCCTGCCTCGTCCTTCGAGGCCTCTCAGAATAAGGCTGTCTGGGGCGCGGTTCTTCCGACGCCCTCGGAGTTTCGAAGGACAGGCTCCAGCATTTACCCCTGCATTCTTCCGCCGCCCGCGCACCCGCCTTGTCTTCGAGGCCCCTTGCGGGCCTTCTCGGGCTGAGGCTTTTCCAGGCTTTGGCGCTAGGCGGGTGCAATGGGGGCCGGATTTGAGTCATCGTCTCCGCTTGCGTCGGCTGGAGCACACTGTCATGACGACAGCCGAGATATCTCGGGAGGTCTCAGAATGGATGCAAGCGGCGTAACGATCAGGCATATCCAGGCAGGCGAAGTGGAGGCCTTCCGGCGCATTCGTCTGGAAGCGCTTCGCACCGAACCCGCCTCCTTTGCCAGCCGCTATGAAGACTGGGCGGCTCTTTCCCTCGATGAGTGGCGCAACCGCCTGAGCGAGCCGGTCTTCATCGCGTTTCAGGATGGTGAGCCCGTCGGCATAATGGGCCTGATCCGCCAGCGGTCGAGCAAGATGGCCCATCGTGCGACGATCATCATGGTCTACATCGGAAGGAGCCTGCGCGGCACCGGTCTTGCCGAGAGGCTTCTCGATGTCGTTGTCGATCATGCGCGCCAAATCGGCATCCGGCAGCTGGAACTCTTCGTCAGCGCCGAGAACGCGGCGGCGATCCGGTTCTATCATCGACAGGGCTTCTCCGAGGTCGGCAGGATCCCTGCCGGGGTTCTGGAAGAGGGCAGGGAGATCGACGACGTCATCATGGCTCGCCGTCTGGTCGATTAGGCCTCACGCGAAATTTCAGCGCATTTGCCTTACCGGATCTATTGACCTCAAGCACGGTTGGGGTCGCAGGATGCCGGCAGAGGCTGGGGGTTTGCCGTGACGAAAATTCTGAAAGACGAGGATCTGGCCGGCAATACGTTGATGCGTGTTGCCATCGATGCGCTCGAGACCGCTTTTCTTGCGAGAGCCGACAATCGGCTGGTCTCTCCGCCCCGACATCATGTGTCCTTTCCCGATCGAGGCGATCTCGTCTTCACCGTCGGCGGCATGCTTGGCGACAAACCACTTGCGGGTTTTCGCGTGTACGAAACATTCGACGGGGCAGAGCATTCGCAGATCGTCGCGGTATGGTCGGCCGACGATGCCAGGCTCAAGGGCATTGTTCTCGGTGAGCGCCTCGGCAACCTCAGGACCGGTGCCATTGGAGGTCTCGCCGTCCGCCACCTCAGCGCGCCCGGCGCCAGGATCGTCGGGATCATCGGCAGCGGAGCGCAAGCGCGAACCCAGCTTGCCGCAGCCGCCGCCGTTCGAAAACTGGATCGCGCCCGCGTCTATAGCCGCGACGAGAAAAATCGCACCGCCTTCGCAAGCGAGATGCAGCACGCCCTCGGGCTGGAGGTGGAGCCTGTCGAAAGCGTCACTGAGGCCGTTGAGGACGCCGATATTGTCATCTGCGCGACGACGAGCCAAAAGCCTGTCATCCATGCGCGTGATCTGAAGCCCGGCGTGCACGTCAACACTGTCGGTCCGAAAACGCTTCATGGATACGAACTCGGTCTTGATATCGCGGATGCCGCTGCCGTGATCGCGACGGATTCCCCCGAACAAAGCCGGGCTTACGCTTCGCCCTTTTTCCTCGCCGGCTCCGGCAACGAAGATCGCATGGCCGACCTTGCCAACATCATTGCCGGGACAGCTGCCGGGCGGGGATCGTCCGGGGAGACGACGTTGTTTTGCTCGGTCGGCCTTGGGGGAACTGAAGTCGTCGTCGCTTCGGCAATCCTCGATAGGCTAGGGGCATCGGCGTAGGGTTTGATTCAGGGGATGTCTTCAAGTCTTTGTTTTCATGCATATTTCCGTTGAGGTCCATCAGCTGCCGGAGCGCCCGCCTTGTCCGTCGAGGCCCCTACGGGGCACTTCAGGATGAGGCTCTCTTGGAGGCCGGGCACAACCAGGGACGCGCTTAGAATTTGATTCAACGACGCGCTTCAAGCCTCTGGTCAACCCTGTCTCTTCGCCCTTTCTCAGGCCGGATTGAGGACATCCTGCATGCTGTATTCGCCGGGCGCGCGTCCCGCGACCCAGCGGGCGGCGGCAAGTGCGCCGCGGGCAAACATGCCGCGGTCGAGCGCCGAATGCGAAAGTGTCACGACTTCCTCGGCGGCGGCAAACAGAACGCTGTGTTCTCCGACAAGCCCGCCGGCGCGCAGGACGGCGAAGCCGATTTCGCCGGGCGGCCGTTCGCCGGTGATGCCGTCGCGGCCGCGCCGCTCGACGGAGGCGAGGGAGACGCCGCGGCCCTCGGCGGCGGCTTCACCGAGCATCAGCGCCGTGCCGGACGGCGCGTCGATCTTCCTGTTATGGTGGGCTTCGAGGATTTCGATATCCCAGCCCTGCGCGGGAAGGGCGCGGGCGGCCTGGGCAACGAGGCCGAGCAGCATGTTCAGGCCGATGGAGAAATTGCCGGAGCGCAGAATGGGAATCGTCCGGGCGGCCTCCATGATCCGCTCGAGTTCGTCCGGTTCGAAACCCGTCGCCCCGATCACCAGGGCCGGTCCGCCGGCCGAGGCGCACAAGCCGGCAAGTTCGGCAGCGGCACGTCCCGTGGTAAAATCCAGGATCACGTCGGCGGTCGCGATCGCGTCCGAACGGTCGATCAGCCCTTCCCCGATCGAGCCGGGGCGACCGATGCCGCCAATGACTGCAAAAGCCGGATCGGCCGCCAGCGGCGGCAGGACGGCGCGACCCATTCGACCGTTCGCGCCGGCGACCGCTATTTTAATTGGTGAGGTCACAGTTTTTCCTTGCTGCGGTATTCCGATGGAGGGCTGTCGTCATCCGGCGTTCGCGCCGGAGAAGGGGATTTGCACCTACCGCACTTCCGCTCCCGGCGCAAAGTGGGGATCTCCTCCGGCCGTCCCCGTGAACGGCGGGTCCTTACCAGTTGCCGGGGTCGGCGGTGTGATCGATGCTGGCGAATTCATCCGCCTTTTCTCGATCCAGCTTCACCTCCATAGTCAGGCTCGTCTCGTCGGTGACGGCGTAGCAGTCAGGGAGCGGTCCTTTTGAAAGTTCCTGATACAGGAGCAGGGCGGCCTCTTCGGCGGTATCGGCCTCGATCTCCCGAGTGAGGGCAACGGTGAATTTATGCATGGTCAGCCTTTCGATCGGCGCGCAGGCGATGCGCAGCTTACGCAGTCTGACACGAGTTTTGTGGCAAGGACACAAAAAGCGTGTCGTTTAGAATTTGATTCAGGCGATGGTTTCAGGTTCTTGTTTTTATGGACGTCGCGGCCATGGCACCGCCGCGCAGTTTTGGGAGAACTCAGTCGAGAAGGATAGATCATGCGCCTGAATCAGGTGACCGTTACGATGCCTGACCTCGATCTGGGCTGGAGCTTCTACAGCGTCCTCGGTCTGAGGCCCGTCGTTGATGCCCGTCCACGGTATTCACGCTTCCTCTGCCCGGACGGGGACAGCACCTTCTCGCTGCATCAGGGCGAAAGTGGCGGTGGCGGAACCACAGTGTATTTCGAGTGTGAGAGCCTGGACGAGACGGTCAGCCGCCTTAGCGAGGCCGGCCTGCAATTCGTGAGCGGACCCGAGGACAAGAGTTGGCTGTGGCGCGAGGCGGAGCTGCTCGACCCTGGCGGTAACCGCATCATCCTTTATTTCGCCGGATCCAACCGCGTCGACCCGCCTTGGCGGGTGGGTCAAGGTGGCCCGTCCGAAACTCGTCCGTCGGAACCACCGCGATCTTCCTTAGTGCAAAGCCCCCGAATCGAACCTGAATGATGGCATGGCGACCCGAGGGTTCGGCGATTTAGGAGCGCTCAGCTGTCGCCGAGGAAATAAGCTGCAAGGGCTGGAGAAACACGGTTTGCTTCTTATTTCACCGAGGGAATTCGAAACGAAACGCGAAAGGACCCGCGCAATGGCAAAGAACACGATCTGCGTATGGTACGACAAAGACGCCGAGACGGCGGCCCGCTTTTATGCGGCGACGTTTCCCGACAGTGCCGTCGGCGCCGTCATTCGGGCACCGGGAGATTATCCGGATGGCAAGCAGGGGGATGTATTGGTCGTTGAATTCACCGTCGCGGGTATTGCCTGCATCGGCCTGAACGGGGGTCCCACGTTTAAACACAGCGAGGCTTTCTCGTTCCAGATCGCAACCGACGATCAGGAAGAAACCGATCGCTACTGGAACGCCATCGTCGGCAATGGCGGCCAGGAAAGTGAGTGCGGCTGGTGCAAGGATAAATGGGGTGTCTCCTGGCAGATCACGCCGCGTGTCCTTTCCGAAGCGCTGGCGGCAGGCGGTGGTCAGGCAAAACGTGCTTTTGACGCGATGATGACGATGAGGAAAATCGATGTCGCCGCGATCGAGGCGGCCCGGCGCGGTTGAGGCGCCTGCGCGAAATCAATAGATGCCCCGCTGTCAGAACCAGAGGTCGCGCACGCAGCGCCCTTTGGATGGAAGATCTTCGAACGTGTCCAGGCCGTCGAAATGATCGATGGGCAGATCGGCGACGAGATCCGGCGGCGCAAGCCGCATGTTGACTGCCATGCGCCGGCGGCCATCCTTTTGAAGCCGCAGGCCGCGCCAGCTCAAGACGCAGGCGCAGGATGGGCAGAACAAGATTTCGAGAGACGGCGTCTCCCGGCCCGAGCGGGTATAGGAGGCGGTTTCTCCGCTGAGAGCGATACGCTCTCCTTCGTAATCATAGGCCCAGAGGGTGCCGTAACGGCGGCAGAGGGTGCAGTTGCAGGCGGTGATCGAGCCGGGATCGCCTTCGAGCGTCCAGCTTGCCTTGCCGCAATGACATGAGCCCGTCAGCATGAGTGTTCCATCCAGCTGTTTCTTCCGGGCATCCTGCCCCAATCGCGAGACGATCACAATTGGGCTTTCAAGCGCCTCGCTTCCCTCCGCTCGCGAGCCCGTTCGGTTAATTTATGAAATTTCTAGTTGAGATGGCGGCCGAAAGATGATCCCATGCGACTTGGCGTAGCCGAGTCCACGCTTCCTCCCAATTTTTGATCCGAGCGATCCATGTCGATTTCCGATGCGATCTACCGTCCCTTTGAAACCTGGATCCGGCCGCTCGACATTCCGTACCGACCGCTTCCTTCTAACGGGCCTGTGGCCGTCCTTCTGCACTTCATTTCGATGTTTCGAGGCGTTCTCATCGCTTTGGCGTTTTCCTCGATGGCAATCGAAGCAATCAACCTCACGATCGTCTGGGGACTTGCGGTCATTGTCGACGGTGTGACCCAAAAGGGCGCGCCTGCTTTCCTGAACAGTGAATGGCCGCTGCTTGCCTTCCTCGGCTTCCTGATTTTTCCAGCCATGCCAATCGCCTCGTTTCTTCTCAACACTTTCAATTCGCATACGCTCGGTGTCGGTATGCCTGCCGCAATCCAGTGGCAGGGTCACAAGGCGGTGGAGCGGCAGGATCTCGCTTTCTTTCACGATGTTTTTGCCGGGCAGGTCTCCTCGCGCCTGTCACAAGTGGCGTCTTCCGTCCAGCAGCAGATCGTTGTCGCCTTCCAGGCCATTCCGCGCTTCCTGTTGCAGATGGTCGGCTCGGTGCTCTTGCTGGTGAGTTTGTCTTGGCAGCTTGCCCTGCCGGTCGTCATCTGGATCGCGCTCAATGTAGCGCTCGCCACCAGGATGGCGCCGGTCTTTACTGAGCGTTCGCGGCGCACCGCCAAGCAGCGCAGCCTTGTCGCCGGTGCTATTACCGATCTCTACACCAACATGCAGATGATCAAGCAGTTTGCGGCTGAAGACAGCGAAGCGGGTGCTATCCGACGAATCATCCAGAAATCCGTGCAGACGCAGCACAGGGAGCAACGCATCTACCGCACGTCGGAATTGATCGTCGTGGCGCTCAACATGATGCTGTGGCTCGCCATGCTTTCTATCGGCTTTTCCGGGCTCATCAACGGCTTTCTCACGGTTGGCGAGTTCGTGGGCGCGGTCTATATCCTGCACCGGCTGTCCGGGCACACCTTTACTTTCTTGCAGATGGGACAGCAGATTTTCCAGGCGATCGGCACGATCAAGGACGCTATGCCGGTCATGACGACGCCGCCGACCATCACCGACCGGCCGGATGCGTCGAGTCTCACGGTCAGCCGCGGGGAGATCCGCTTCGAAAAAGTCCACTTCGCCTACAAGTCGGGCAAGCCGGTCATCGATGCGTTGTCGCTGACGGTGCGGCCCGGCGAGAAGGTGGGCCTGGTCGGTCTCTCCGGAGCCGGCAAGACCACGCTCGCAAATCTGCTCCTGCGCTTCTACGACATCGGCGACGGCGCGATCCTGATCGACGGGCAGGATATTCGAGCGGTCACGCAGTCGAGCCTTCGCCGCGCCATCGGGGTCATCGCGCAGGACGTCGCATTGCTGCACCGGTCGGTCGGCGACAATATCCGCTACGGCCGGCCGGAGGCGACGCGGGACGAGATCGAAGAGGTGGCGAAGATGGCAAGCGCCGATGCCTTCATTGCCGATCTTGCCGACGGCGAGGGCCGCAAGGGTTATGACGCCTTCGTCGGGGATCGCGGCATCAAACTTTCCGGCGGCCAGCGGCAGCGTGTTGCTATCGCCCGCGTTCTGCTGAAGGACGCGCCGATCCTGGTGCTGGATGAAGCGACCTCGGCGCTCGACAGCGAATTCGAAGCCGCCATCCAGGAAAGGCTAAACCTCGTCATGGAGGGGAAAACAGTGATTGCCATCGCCCACCGCCTGTCCACAATCGCCAGAATGGACAGGATCGTCGTGCTCGATCACGGGCGGATCGTGGAGGAGGGCAGACCGGAGGAACTGGTCGAACGCGATGGCCTGTTTGCCCGTCTGTGGAAACGCCAGACCGGCGGCTTCATTCCTGAAGACATTCATGAAGCATTGCCGGCTTCGCCTGCGACCTGACGAGCGACTGGCCATCTCTAAGGCTAAATTGGGATGCCGTCAGCGAACCAAGAGCAGGCGGTCGCCGATCAAGCTCAGGGCGACGCCCATCACGCGCTCCATGCCGGCCTTGAAGCGCAGGAAGCCGGCGGAAACGCGCGGGTTCGAGAAGAAAAAGGCCAGGCCGCAATACCAGAGAGCCGAAAGAAGGAAGCAGGTCAGGGCGATGAAGCAATAGAGCCAAACGGGCGCATGTGCGGGAATGACAAGCGCAAAGATGCTGCCGAAGAAAGCCACCGATTTCGGATTGGTCATGCTGACGACGTAAGCGCGGCGCATGGCGGAGCACCATGCGGCTTCGCTCGGTCCCGTCGGCTTCAAGGGCTTGGACGCGTTGCGGATCATCTTCAGCCCCAGCCAGATCAGATACAATGCGCCGGCCACCTGCAACATCATATGCAGCCATTCGAAATGGGTCAGGAGAAACCCGAGCCCGGCCATCGCCATGACGGCCCAGGTCAGGGATGCGACCGCAATTCCGAGACCCGCAAAGAGCCCGGCAGCGCGGGATACCGACATGCTTGTTTTGGTGACGATGATGAAATTCGGTCCGGGGCTGACGAGGGAGGCGATGTAGACGCTGACGAGCAATGCGAGCGAATTGATATGGTCCATCCGGCTTTCCTACGTTGCTGGCCGGAGTGCCTATGCGAGGCCGGTGGTTATTGAAAGGGCCCATCACTCAAGGGCTGACGGGCCCGCCCGCGGCGCCTCTTGACGATCACGGCGGCAATCCTGCCTACTGCCGGCAAGGGAACCGGGGCAGAGTGGTTATGATCAATCCGTCGAGCAACGCGGGAATGCGCGACCCCGATGTCACCGTCCGTCGCATTCTCAAGGTCAACCATGCGGGCGAGTTCGGCGCCATCAGGATCTATGGCGCCCAAATCCTGATGGCCCGGCGGCTGTTTCCCGGCATCGTGCCGGCGCTCGAAGAAATGCGCGAGGACGAGATCGAGCATTGCCGGCTGTTTCGCGAGGCCATGCCTGCAAGGCGCGCCAGGCCGTGTCGCGTCATGGCCTTCTGGAGCCTCGGTGGTTCCGTGCTCGGCATCCTGACGGCGCTTGGCGGGCGCAACATGATCTGGATTTGCACAGAGGCGGTGGAAAGCACGGTCCATCGCCATCTCGAAGACCAGCTGGCCTTCCTCGCCCAGCGTGATCCCGAACTTCACGCCCTCATCGCGTCGATCCAGGAACAGGAGCTGGCGCATCTCAGGAAAGCCGAAGACAGCCAGAAGAGACGGGGCCTGCGCCACGCCTTGCTCCTGCCCGTCATCGGTGCCCTGACCGACCTGATGATCTGGCTCTCCACCTGGGGAGACTCGAGCTGGATGCGGGCCGAAATGACGCGTGCGGGGAGGGGGTAGGCTTTGATGGGTCAGTTTAGAGGAAGTTATGGCCGCAGAAGAAACGGTAAGCTTTGAGGTCGATGGGTGTCGTGTTGTCGGAACATTGTGTCTGGCGGTCTCGGCAAACGCACCGATTGTCGTGCTTCTCCATGGGTTCGGAGGAACGCGGCACGAACTCATAATTTCTCACACCGGCACCGGTATTCTGGCGCATACGGCGGAGAAGCTCGCGTCTCTGGGGTTTTCGAGCCTTAGGATTAACTTTCGAGGTGTTGGCGAAAGCGGCGGACGCTTTCAAGACGCGACGTACAATCACCAAGTCGAGGATTGCATCGCTGCGATGGACTTCGTCAGCGATCTGCCGTCGGGTGGTCCAAATGCGATATTTCTGCTGGGATGGAGCCAGGGTGGGCTGGTTGCTGCCGCGGCGGCGGGCCGTACAAATCGACCAGCGGCGGTTGCGCTCTGGGCCCCCGTCGGCGAACCCAAAGTTTCCTTTCCAGCCTTGATCGGGCGCGATGTGTATGAACGGGCACTCGCAAGCCGATCGCCTACCAATGTCCAGATGCCGTGGGGCGCGTCGCTAACCCTCGGGCATGAATTCTTTGCCGACGTCGAAAATCTGGATCCGTTAAACGAGATCGCTAACTATCGTGGACGGGTTTTTATTGCTGAAGGTAGCCTGGACACTGCTATTCCTCTGGGAACAGCGGCAAAATTCGCTCAGGCGCACAAGGGTGCACACCAAGTTTGGGAGGCTCCCATGGATCATATCTTCAACACTTCTGAGAACGTCGAGATGCTGGACAAGCTGATCACCGCCACTGCACTGTTTTTCAGTGCCCAACCGATTTGAGGCGAATCAAGATGCGGTACGCGGCTCGATGCCCACTTCGATCCAGGCGGATTTCCTCGGGCACTATTCGACAAGCCCAAGGATCGGGCCGTAGCCGCCGTGCCAGGAGCGGTCGTTGCGGCCCATCGCCGGATGGTAGAGCCCGACACCGTTTCCGCCGTCGAAAAACAACGCGTCGGGGCATTGCAGCTGGTCGCGGAAGAGCCGTGCGAAATCGTGGAAATTCACTCCGTCTTCGCTGATTGCCAAGCGGACCGTGCCGGCCGCGCAGATGCCGATACCGCTTCTGCGGGTTCGATCCGTCGAGCCGGGGATCAAGATCGGGTTCAGCTTGTCGGCGATGACAAGCATCGGACCGGACTGCGTGGCGAACCGCACCTTGGGCGCATTTTTCAGAAATTCATCGGTCGGCAGTATGCCGGCGCCTGCTTCACCAAGAAAGAATACGCCGTTCGGCTTCTTGTAGAAATTCGGCACCTGGCCGGCGGAGCTTTCGGCCTTTGCGGTATTGGCGGGTTTCAATTCCCTGGCGTTTTCGACATACAGCCCCATCGGCGAAAAATCGGCCCGGTACATGCCGGCGTTGACGGCCAGCACCAGCGTCTTCCCCTCGGCGCGAACGGCTTCGGCAAGGCTTGAAAAAGTCCGGTACGGCTCGCCATCGGCGCCCTTCCAGAACAGGCGCAGGTCGGCTTTCCCCGTTTGCAGCGTGCAGACGACGTATTTCGCCTCTTCGAAAGTCTCCTGGTCGCATTGCTCGGCATGGGCCTGATGCAGGGGTGTCATCGTTGCTGCCAGCATCATGGTGGCCGCGAACGCGGCTTGTTTAAAATAGGTCATCGGCGTCACGTCCTTGAGCTGTCTACCATGTGCCTGACAGAGCCGTGCCGGCGAGCAGCACGCCCGTCGGTATATTGGCGAGGAACAGGCGATAATTCAGGTCCGGGCGGGCAAGGTCGATCCGCCGGGTCTGCCACGCAAGCTGGGCTGCGATCACCAGCATTCCGATCGTATAAGGCGACGACATCTCCAGCAGCCAACCCCCGAGCGACCACGCCGCAACGGCCAGAGCATAGAACAAGCCGATCCACAACTTGCCGCGCCGGCCGAACAGGATTGCCGTCGATTTCAGGCCGAGGCGGGTGTCATCCCTGACATCGACATAGGCATAGACCGTATCATAGCCGATCTGCCAGGCGACGGCCCCGGCCCACATCAGCACAGCGCCGGCCGGGATATGGCCGGCAATCTGGGCCCATGCCATCAGCATGCCCCAGTTGAACGCCGCGCCCAGCACGGCCGGGGGCCAATGGGTGAATCGCTTGCAGAGCGGATAGACGAAGACGAGCGGCAGAACCGATATCGCGATCAAACGCGTGTAAGGCGTCAGGAAAAACAGAAGCGAGGCCGCGAGCATCAGTTCGGCTACCAGAAAGACGAAGGCGTGCATCGCACCGATATCGCCGCTTGCGAGCGGCCGAAAACGGGTCCGCTCAACGTGAGCGTCAAAATTCCGATCCGCGATGTCGTTGACCGTGGAGCCGGCGCTTCTCATCAGCAAGGCGCCGAGAGAGAAGATCACGAGTTCACCGAGGTCCGGCAGGCCGTGCGACGCCTGAATGAGGGCAGCCCAGCACGGGAAAAGCGTCAGCCATATTCCGACCGGCCGATCCAGCCGCGCGAGCCGCGTATAAGGCCGCCATGCGACCGGCAATCGGCGATCCACCCAGTCGCCATGGTGGATGTCGCTGAGGTCGGGGTGACTCGAAGTCATCATGAGACAATCCAAATTTCCTGTCGCAGCGGCCGGGATAGCGGCGGCCAGAATAGGAATTTTTGCAAACGGAGCAATGGCCGCCTGCAGCGAGCGGCAGCCTTGGGTCCGTTCCTATTTACCGGCGAATGCGACATGGGGACCGGCGCCGCGATCCGGCGCATCTGCGGGCTGGCCGAAGAAACGTTTGGCCATTTCGGTCGGGCCGATACCCTCCAGATATCGGAAGCCCAGGCTCAGCAATCGGTCCGCGAGCTGCTTGGGATCGAAGTGCGTCAGCCATGGCTCGCCGGCAGCGGCCGTGCGCGACCCCATTTCCGCGGCGCGGGCGCGGCGTTCGGGCGGATAGTTCTCCAAGGGTTCGCTGTAGTCAAAGACGATGGACGAGCTCGGCAGGCCGGCGACGAAGCGCAGCAGGGCAAACACCGACGGTTCCGTGAGATAGGGCACGACGCCGAGCCAGATGAAGAAGGAGGGCGTTTCGAGTTCGAGACCGCAATCGACCAGGCGCGTTCCGAGATCTTCCTGCTCGAAATCGACGGGAACGAATGTCGGCAGATTTTGCGTCACCCCTATCTCGCTCAGCCGCCGCTGCTTCCAGCTCTGCGTGGCAGGATGATCGACTTCGAAGACCTTCAAGCCGGCATGAGGATTGCGCAGTGCGAAGGTGTCGAACCCGGCGCCGAGGATGACGGCCCGGGGACGTGCCGAACGCCGCGCTCTTCCTCTGGTCGCTGACGCATGGCCTTGCCTTGCTGATGATAGACGGCCAGGTCGAAGCCGGAGCCGATCCCGATGCGAAGGTCGAGGAAATCCTGAAGCTCGTCGGCATGGGATTGCCTGCAGCGAGATAGGCTGTTGTCGGCGCGCTCGGCCCATCCTCTCCACACAAGTCCGTCCAGCAGGATTGCTTCGATCCTGAGCATGAGCGAGTGGCACGGAGATCGGGCAAGAAGCCCGAATATTCAATCGCTACCAGGCGGTACGGGCAGTGCCGAGTGCTGTTGTATGCGAGGATGATACCTGCGCGATATGCGTTTTGAGCGACACGACGCAGTTTCCCGGAAAACTGAGTTTGTGCATCGTCAAGTGCTTCAGCAACGCCTCCGCATCGCGCTTCTCAGTAAGCGGAAATGTCACAGTCATGCGAGTTCCTTCCAACGAACACAGTGAGCATCCGATATAGCTAATGTCTAAATTCTTTTGCGCCGCAACAAGAAAATTTTAATGATAAAATTAAAATCGATTAGCTTTTTCGTGTGTCTTTTTAAGATCGTTTGAAATCGGATTCCCGGTCGCGGCTGCCAACGCGCCGACGCAAGGCAGGCTCATCTGCCGTTGCGGGCTGCCCAGCTCCTGAGCCGCAATCCGTTGAGTTTGATGAAGCCTTCGGCGTCGTGATGGTCATAGGCGACGGCGCTTTCCTCGAAGGTGACGAGATCGGCGGAATAGAGTGAGCAGGGCGAGGTGCGGGAGATGACCGTAGCGCTTCCCTTGTAGAGCCGTACCGTCACTTCGCCGCTGACGAAGTCCTGGCTCCGGTCGATCAGAGCCTGCAGCATTTCCCGCTCGGGAGAGAACCAGAAGCCATTGTAGATCAGCTCGGCGTAGCGGGGCATGATCTCATCCTTGAGGTGTGCGGCGGCACGATCGAGCGTGATCGTTTCAATGCCGCGATGCGCCGCAAGCAAAATCGTGCCTCCCGGCGTCTCGTAAATGCCTCGCGATTTGATGCCGATGAAGCGGTTTTCGACGAGATCGAGCCGCCCTACGCCATGTCGACCGCCGAAGCTGTTGAGTTCTGTGAGCAAGGCAGCGGGTGTCATCGCCTGGCCGTTCACGGATACAGGGTCGCCGTTTTCGAAGCCGATGGTGACGGTCTCGGGGGTATCGGGAGCGTCGACAGGATCGACCGTGCGCTGATAGATGTATTCGGGCGCGGCCTCGGCCGGATCTTCGAGGATTTTGCCTTCGGTCGAGGTGTGCAACAGGTTGGCGTCGATCGAGAAGGGCGCTTCGCCGCGCTTGTCCTTCGGCACCGGGATCCGATGCATCTCGGCATATTCCAGAAGCTGCATGCGGGAGCGGATGTTCCATTGGCGCCAGGGAGCAGCGACCTCAATCGACGGATCGAGTGCATTGACGGCGAGTTCGAACCGGACCTGGTCATTGCCCTTGCCTGTCGAGCCGTGGGCAACGGCATCAGCACCGACCTGCCGGGCTATGGCGACCAGATGCTTGGCAATCAGTGGCCGGGCGATGGAGCTGCCGAGCAGATACTGCCCCTCATAAAGCGTGTTGGCGCGCAGCATCGGAAAGACGAAGTCGCGAACGAATTCCTCCCGCAGATCGACGATACGGATGTCCTTGACCCCCAACATTGCTGCCTTCGCCCGCGCCGGCTCAAGCTCCTCGCCCTGGCCGAGATCGGCGGTGAAGGTCACGACCTCGCACCCGTAGGTCTCCTGCAGCCATTTGAGGATGATCGAGGTATCCAAGCCGCCGGAATAAGCGAGCACGATTTTATCTATCTGTCTTGCCATCAACCGTCTCCATATCGATGCTTGCAACGATAGGTCATGTCTTGCGCAACTAGCTTGCGAAGAAGCCTCAAAATTGCGATCGTTTGGCATATTATGCCACTATGAAAGAACTCGGAGCTATAAAGTGCCGAACATCCTTGATGCGATCGATCGCCATATCCTGCGCGTGCTTCAGCGCGACGGGCGCATTTCGAATGTCGAACTGGCAAAGGAGGTGGGGCTGTCGCCTTCGCCCTGCCTGCGCCGCGTGCGGCTCTTGGAAGAGGCGGGTGTTATCGATCGGTATGTTGCTGTGCTGGACCCGGCAAAGGTTGGGGCGGGGCTGACGGTTTTTGCCCGCGTATGGTTCAAGACCCAGGATGCCGAGGTTACGCTGCGCTTCGCCGAAGCGGTCCGGCGGTTTCCCGAGGTGATGGAGTGCTACCTGACGACAGGAGAATGTGATGCCGTGCTGCGGATCGTCACTGCCGACCTGCACAGCTATTGGCGTTTCCAGGCCGACCACCTGACCCGCATTCCGAGCGTCCTCAGCGTCAAGACCGATGTGCCGATGGAAACGTTGAAGCGGAGCTACGAACTGCCTTTGCGATAGGTGCGCGTGGCATCCTGCATGTCGGTGGATGGCCAGCCCGGCCTTTCTCGGGATGAGGGCTGGAAGGAGAGGCCAGAGATCACGCGTGCTTAGAAACCAGCGGCAGGAGGGTTCCGCCTTCGCGCGAGCCAGACCATGCTCAAACCCAGCAGCAGGGTCATCACCACATGAGTCATATAATCAAGCGTGGTCTGCGGGCCAACGCCGACGGCGATGGTGAAGGCGCCGACGAGAGTGCCGAGGAGCGCGAAGGTCTGGGCGCAGAGCGCCGCCGTTCGGCTCCATGGGCGGTTGAGGATGAACGAGATCAAGCCGAGCAGAAGGACGGCCGCTATCACCGCTTCGGCGATCATCGCTTGGCGGTGCTCGTGAGCTTCAAGGATAAAGCCGGCATGGGTGAGCGAAGCGGTGGCATAGAGGCAGGTTTCAATCAGGAAGAGGATCGTGAGGGCATTCATGGCGTCTCTCCTTGGCAGCCGATGAGGGACCGATTGCTCCATCTCGTGACCTTGCGCCGATCTTTGTCGATACTAAGCGCTGCCATTGTCCGCTTTCAAAATATGGCCAGTCGTCGCCTTGCCTACCGCCTCCGAAACATGATTTCGAATGGCGTCCGCACTTTCCTGCGGTGACGCGAAAGTGACATCCAGGACGAGGGTGTTTTGATGTTGAGGATCGAGAACGCAAGCTTGTCGGCTGCGTTTTCTCGACGCCTCCGCATCTGTGGATTTCAGGTGGGCACGGCGTGCCGGTGTCGAAATCCGGCGCGCCAACTCGTCCTCATCGCAGAGCAGCTCGCACTGGCACCAGCAAGGCTTGGCGTTGTTGTGCTGCGGCAGCAATTTGCTGAAACGTGCGCATGCTTCGCTGATCGCCGTCAATCCCGGCATGCGTGAAGATGAAATTGGCCGAAGGCGCGCTATAGGCCACGATCGCATCCAAGACGGCTTGCCGAACCCTGCCGGTGTATTCCCATATTCCTTCCGGGAGGGGGACGTCCCGCCGTCATCCAGGAGGCGCAGTATCGGGTTGTTGAACCAGTGATTGTCGATAATCTTTGCGGGGACAAGCGGACTTAATTCTTTGGCGATCGCGAGTTTGCCGACGCCCGGAAAACCGATCAGCAGAATGAAAATATTCATACGGAGCAACGTCCCTCATTCAATCTGGATATGGATATGGTCGTCGTGGCGGGCGGCACGGCAGCCTTGGAAGCGGACGTGGCTGTCGGTGATGCCAAGCGCGTTCTTCAGATGCGGCTCGATGAAGATTTTCTGCAGGCCGAAGCGTGCCACGCCTTCGCTGGTCAGCCAGGCGACCGCGGCCGATGTGCGCTGCTCCTCGATGCCATAGGCCGGAAACAATGGCTGCAGCGCGTCGAAATCCCAGCGTGTGGTCAGCCAGTCGTTGCGGCCTTGGCATGGCAGTTCGTCGCCTGGTGCCGGCTCTTCGAAGGCGAAATAGCCGATCGGGGAGCGGGTGGCGCCATTCAGGAAGGCGCCGTCGGCATTCTTGTAATAATAGGCGAAGTCGAGCTTTTTCCCGTCAGCATGCGACAGATGCGGCAGCAGCGGAAAGCCGTTTACGAAGGGGAAATTTGAATCGAGCGCAACGGTGACGGTGCCCGGAAATTCCTTGTCCATGTGAGCGGCAAGCGCCTTTGCCAGATCGCGCAGGTCAGGCGTGACGTAATTGCGGTTCAGCAGGCAATAGATCGGGGAGCGGATCACCAGCCTGTCAGTGGCGACCGATCTGCAGGAGAGGGGAACGCGCCCGAACATCGGGGCTGCGAGGCCCGCGGCAAACGACGCACCGGCATAAAAAAGCAGGAAGATGGTCAGCTTTGCCAGAAAGCGGCGGATGCGCCAGGCGCGTGACGCGGCGAGGGCGATGACATAGGCGACGCCGCCGATCTGCGTGAGCAGCGTCAGAATGACGACGATCAGGACGTGGAGGGTAAAACGGGACACTGGGAGAGCCTTGCGGGACGTTGTCATCCCATAGGCGAGGGGATGCTGATCGGCAAGATAGCTGCAGGCCGGCGACCGGCCAGTGCGCTCCAAATTGACAGCGGCAGTTATCTGACTTAAGTCAGATAATATGGTTTGCGATCCTATCTCTCGCGTCCGTCGCTTCAACCGTGCCGTCACCTCCGAGGTCGGGGCTCTCGACAGCTCGTTCCTCGGACGCGGACGTCCGCTGGGGGCTGCCCGCGTGCTCAATTCGATCGGCCGGGGACAATCGGATGTTGCCGCGATCCGCGATTATCTGGGCCTCGACTCCGGCTTGATGAGCCGCCTGCTGCGCAGCCTGGAAGAGGAGGGTCTCATCGAGACGGTGCCGAACGCTGAGGACGCACGTCGCCGCGTCGTCAGATTGACCGAAAACGGCCGGTCCGAGTTTCAAGCCTATGAAGCGCTTTCCAATGCGCAGGCGGAAGCATTTCTGGCGCGCCATCGCCGTCCGGAAGAACTTCTGTGCGCCATGGATATGATTGCTTCCTCGCTGAAGCGCGACCAGATCGTGATCGAGGAGAAGGACCCTCGGCACGAGGATGCCCGCTATTGCCTAAGCGAATATTACGGCGAACTTGCACGCCGCTTCGAGAAGGGTTTCGATGTGTCGCTGTCCCGCGATCCCGATGCCACGGATATGATCCGTCCGCGCGGTGCGTTTCTGGTGGCCATGTCCGATGGCCTGCCGATCGGCTGCGTTGGAATGAAGGGCGATGGCGGCGAGGTCGCAGAGGTTAAGAGATTGTGGGTCGCCCCATCCGCACGTGGTCTCGGGCTCGCAACATGCCTGATGACGGCCGCCGAGACCATCTCCCGCGAACTGTCCGTCAAGCTCCTGCGCCTGGATACGAACAGCGCGCTTTCCGAGGCGCAACAGCTTTATCGCGGAAGCGGCTGGGTTGAGATCGGCCGTTTCAATGACGACCCATATCCCGACACGTTTTTTGAAAAGCGTCTTTAGAAGAAGTTCGATGGATCGATGGCCCTACTGGTGAGCCAGATGCTTCGACAGTTCGGCCAAAAGCCTGTCGCGGTCGGTGGTCGTCTGGACAAGATCGACGGCGGCGGTGACGGCGCGGCGTCCTTCGACGCTGTCGACGTCAACCTTCCTGTCGGAGCACCATTGCCGAACGGCATCGGTGACGAGGATTATTTCGCGGTCGTCGAGGTAAATCAGGGATTGGAGCATCACGCGCACTCCGTTGACCGGCAAGAACCCGCAGCAACTCTTAAGCGGTCCCGCCGAAAAATCTTATGGCCGACAATATAATTTTACGCTTATAAAATGCGAACACCACTGCCATTTTAGAATGGTGCGATGACGTACGGTTCCGGGCCGGCTCCAGGGGCCAACGGGATGTATTGACGGCCGTCAGACCGGCACCTGCTAAGGATTGTCTGATCTTCTGCATCGGGGTTTCGGTCTTGATGTTGCGGACGCTTTGGATGCGGCTAGGCTGCCGGTGCTTCCGACCGTCGTCATCGCCATCTTTGCCGCAGACATCCTGCGGCATGCGCGCTGGCAAAGGCGATATCAAGTCAGATCGGCGGCTGGTTTATTTTGCCAGCACGATATGTGTGGCGTGTTCAGTGGCGACATGCTCGGCGACGCGGAAGCCGTGGGCGGGCAGGTCGATGCCGGCGAACATCGCTTCTCCCTTGCCGAGCACGACGGGCGAGATGGCGAAATGCAATTCGTCGATCAGGCCGGCTTGCAGATATTGGCGGACGGTGCTGACCCCGCCGCCGATTTTCACGTCCTTGTCGCCGGCCGCAGCCTTCGCCTTTTTAAGTGCATCTTCGATGCCGCCGGTGATGAAGTGAAAGGTCGTACCGCCCTCCATGACGAGGGGTTCGCGCGGGTAGTGCGTCAGGATAAAGGTTGGCGCGTGATAGGGCGGGTTCGGCCCCCACCAGCCCTTCCAGCTCTCATCAGGCCAATCGCCGCGAATGGGGCCGAACATGTTGCGCCCGAGAATGAAGGCGCCGAAATTCGCCATGCCGCGGGCGGCATAGTCCTCGTCAATCCCTTGTGAACCGTCGTCCTTTCCCTGCATCGCGCGGAAAGTGCTGGTATGGAAAAACCATTGAAACATCTCGGCTCCGCGTTTGCCGAGCGGATCTTGCATGCTTTGTTCCGGACCCGCACCGAAACCATCTACGGACAGGGAAAACCCTGCGACACGCACCTTTGACATGTTCTCCTCCATCTAATTGCGATTTGAAACCGGTTGCGTTATCTCACGAGTGATCCTATATTGCAACCAGTTTTTTCTAGGAGTGCATGTCGTGGATATCGAACTGCGGTCGGGCTGCCCGATCAACCTGACGATGGAGGTGCTGGGCGACAGGTGGAGCCTCATCATCATCCGGGACATCATGTTTGGCAACCGTCGCCATTTCCGCGATCTTCTGACCCATTCGGAAGAGGGGATCGCCTCCAACATCCTGGCGGCGAGGCTGAAGCGCCTGCTCTCGCTGGGGTTTATCAGCAAGCGGGACGATCCGAGCCACAGCCAGAAGGCAATCTACAGCCTCGAGGAGCCGGCCATCCAGCTTGTTCCCGTCTTCGCTATGATCGGCGCCTGGGGGCGGCGCCATCTGCCTGTCAGCGAGGAGCTGAGCATCCGGGCGCAGCTTCTCGAAGAAGGCGGGCCGCCGCTCTGGGACGACTTCATGAAGGATCTCCGGCAAATCCATATCGTCGATCCGATCGGCGGAGCCAACGGCACGCGCACCTCGGCGGTGCTGGCCAAGCTGACGGCGGCGTTCCTCGAGGTCCGAGCGAAATCGTCGGCGCTGGCCTCCTGATATCGTGGGAAATCACCCGGCCCGATCAGCCGCCGGCGCCCTGGTATTTCCCGGTGGCGTAGCGCCAGTACGCCATTGCGATCAGCACCCAGACCGGGCCGGCCGCCAGAGCCGCAGGCGCGGCCCAGTCCCCGAGGATGGGGACGGGTTTGCCGAGCAGGGCGGCGACGGGAACCGAACTGGTGAGGGCTAATGGCACCGCGGTGATGAGGGTGATCTGAATGCCGCCGGGAAATATGTTGAGGGGATAACGCGTCAATTCCCAAAAGCCGAAGAAGATCGAGAACAAGTGATTGGAGCGCACCCAGATCAGTGCCGTGGCGCCGATCATCGTGATCAACGAGGCGGTCAGCAACGCCGCGCTGGTGAGCGTGGCAATGAGGAATGACACGGACCAGACCGACCAGCCGAAATCGACGGATAGGACGGCCCAGCCCATCAGCGCCACCGCGAGGATGACGTGGCCGGCGTAGCTGATGTTGAGACCGGAAAAGATCAGATAGGCCCAGGGACTGAATGGCTTGACCAGCAGCGTATCAAAGGTGCCAAGCCGCACCAGTTCTTCCAGGTCGCGCAGTTGCACGAAGCTCATTGCTGCACCGAGAGAATAGGCGAGCAGCTGGAAGCTGAACAACAGCGCCAACTCCGGCCAGGTCCAGCCGCCGAGCGTGTCGAATCGCGCTAGCAGGATGCCGATGGTGGCGAAGACGCTGCCGTAAGAGAGGATCTGCGCAAGACGATCGAGCCAGAAGGCGCCGCGATATTCCATCTGCGAGCGGACATACATGCGCACCAGCAACGGGATGACGCGGAGGTGGTGGAGGAGCACGGTCAGCCTCCCTGCACGGTGATGCGGGTGGAGGCTGAGTGCCATAGCCAAAGGACGCCCAAGAGGAACAATCCGGCCCAGCCGAGACCGAGGCCAAGATGAAGCCAGGTGTCGGCAGTCGAAAGCCGGCCGAGATAGACGGCATTGGGATAATAGACGACCCAGGCGAAGGGCAGATGGCGGGCGACCGTCGCCAGCGGCTCGGGAAAGAACCAGAAAGGCACGAGTACGCCGGAGAACAATTGCAGCAGGGCGCCGAGGATCCAGTCGAGTGAGAAGCTCGTCATCAGCCAGAAGGCGATGAGGCCGAAGAACGCCGACATCAGGAATAGGAGCGTAAAGGAAAGTGCCCAGAAGGCGATGAACATCAGGGCGTGGAACAGGCTTGCCGGCGGTAGCATGCCGTAAAACAATGCGGTGAAGGCGATGGTTGGGATCACCTGCGTCATCAGCCGATAGAAAAAGCTGCCGCATTCGTTGGCGAAGAGATAGAGCGGATAGGATAGCGGCTTCAGCAACCAGACAGCGATATCGCCTGTTTTGAGCGACCGGCCGATCTCGCCGATGATCCTTTCAGGCCGGGTGGCGCCCATCACCGTGCCGCCGAGCAGCGCATAGGTTACCATCTGCTGCAGCGAGACGCCGTCGACCACGACTGCACCGACCCCGGCATAGGCGGCCTGCCAGATGGCGACGCGGGCGAAGACTTGCACCAGTTTGCCGAAGATGTTGGCCCAGACCTCATTGCGATAGGCGAGCTGGGAATGGAAGGAACTCCGGGTAAAGGCGAGATAGGCGCTCATGACGCCCGCGCCCTGGCGTTGCGCCCCTGGTAAAAGGTGCGGATGACTTCTTCGATGTCCGGCTCGTGCAAAGCCACATCCTTGAGGCCGCGGTCGCTTCCGACCTCCGACAGGATCCTGACCAGCGAAACGTCTTCGCGTTCGATCAGATAGTTCTTGCGCAGGCCCTCGTCGCTGACGAGCGAAGCGGTGCTGAGCGGCAGCGGCCCGGGGTCGCTGGCAAATTCGAGGGTCAGCCGCCGGGCCGAACCCAAAGCGGCGCGCAGGCTCCTCAATTCGCCGTCGAAGATCAGCCTGGCGTGATCGACCATGATCAGCCGCGGGCAGATGGTCTCGATGTCCTGCAGGTCGTGGGTGGTGAGGATGATGGTCACACCGCGCTCGCGGTTGATCTCGGCAAGAAAGCGCCGCACCGCATCCTTGGCGACCACATCCAGCCCGATGGTCGGTTCGTCCAGAAAGAGGATTTTCGGATCGTGCAGCAGCGACATGACGATCTCGGCGCGCATGCGCTGGCCGAGGCTGAGCTGGCGCACCGCGCGGTCGAGAAAGGGCGTCAGGTCGAGCAGCTCGCTGAAGCGCCGGAGATTATCCGCATAGCGGGCAACGGGTATGTCGTAGATGCGCTGGTGCAAGGTAAAACTGTCCACCAGCGGCAGGTCCCACCACAGCTGGCTGCGCTGGCCGAAGACGACGCCGATTTCGCGAGCATTATCCATGCGGCTCAGATGCGGCGTGCGGCCGAGCACCGAGACCGTGCCGGCGCTCGGCACGAGGATGCCGGTCATCATCTTGATCATCGTGGATTTGCCGGCGCCGTTGGGGCCGAGATACCCCACCGCTTCGCCGGCCGCGACGTCGAAATCGATGTCGGAAACGGCCAGAACTTCGGTATATTCGCTCGTCACCAGCGTCTTCAGGGCGCCCAGAAAACCCGGAAATCTTTTGTGCTGCCGGAAGCGTTTGCTGACGCCCCGTGCCTCGATCAAAGCCGTCATCTGTATTTCCCGCCGATTCGGCAGCTGTCAGGATTGGAACCCAAGCTAACGCCGGGCTCGGCCAGTGCAAGCAAAAGTCGCTTTTGCCTTTCCCTCAATCGCGCAATTCGAAGCGCTCCCGCGCCGCCTGCCGTTCCGAAAAGACGCGCGGCGCCACAGCCTTTTGCGTTGACAGCCGCGGTCAATCGATCGCTGTTGGGCTCATGAAGATTCTCGCAATATCCGGCAGCGCTAGGCGCGATTCCACCAATACGGCCATGCTGCGGGCTGTCCGCGCCGTTGCCCCAAGTGATATCGAAATTGCGATCTTCGATGGTGTGGGAGGTTTGCCGGTATTCTCGCCCGATCTCGAGGGGAAGCTCTGCCGGCGGCCGTGCGGGATTTCGTCGCATCGATCGCTGGGAGCGACGGGGTGATCATCGCCAGCCCGGAATATGTGCGATCCATCCCCGGCGGCCTGAAGAACGCGATCGACTGGCTGGTCTCTGGCGAGCAGATCGTCCACAAGCCCGTTGCGCTGCTGCACGCATCGCATCGGGGCGATGACATGCTGGAGGGCCTGCGCACGATCCTTGCCACCATCACCGATCGGTTCGCAGCGGATATCTTTCTCCGGCTTCCTCTGATGAAGCTGGAACCGGCCGAGGTGTTGCGGGCGGTCGAGACGGCGGAGAACCGTTCGAGGGTGCAGGCCTATCTTCAGGCCTTCTCGGCCTATTGCGAGGCAGCTGGCCAGACGGTCATCGGACCTCCATCATGAGGCCGCTCTCGAACGCCGCTTTTCCGTGAAGCGAGTGCAGTATTGCGAGCGGGGCTGCGAGCAGCGCCGCGACGATGAAGGCGGAGAGGGCATGTCTGGTGAGGAGACGAAGGATAGGTCTGATCATCTCGATTTCTAGGCGCCGCGGATATCTTCTGTGCTGGACCTCGACAATTGCGGCAGCATGACCGGCGCCTTGCAAGCTCCGCAATGCTGCCGCAACCCTTGTGGCGGAGAAAAGGGAAACTGAGACACAGGCGGGCGATGCGAATATTGTTGATAGAAGACGAGAGGGAACTGGCCGAGGCACTGTCGGCAGCACTCGGCAAACATGGGATCGTCACCGACCACACGATGCATCTGGCCGATGCCGTCGAGTTGACGCGGCAGAACCACTACGACGCGATTCTGCTCGACCGGCGCCTGCCTGACGGAGAGGGGTTGAGCTTCATTCCGGAGCTGAGGCGGACCGGAAAACATACGCCGATCATCGTGCTGACGGCGCGCAACGAGCCCAAGGAGCGGGTCGAAGGCCTCGACCTCGGCGCCGACGACTATCTTGGCAAGCCGTTTCTCGTGGAAGAACTGATGGCACGGCTGCGGGCGGTGCTGCGGCGGGCGCCGGATCTTGCCGAATTGCAGATTGCCGCCGGGCGGATGGTGATTGATCCGCTGCACCTCAGCGTCACGGTCGGCACGGTGCCGCTCGACCTGCCGCGACGCGAACTTCTGGTATTGGCAGCCCTTGCCAGGCGGAAGGAGAAGACCGTGCTCCGCTCGACGCTGGAGGCGGCGGTTTATAATTACGAGGAGGAGATCCAGTCGAACGCGCTCGACGCGCATATTTCGCGGCTGCGCAAGCGACTGATCGATGCCGGCGCTGGCGTCGCGATCCATAATATCCGCGGCGTCGGCTATCTCATGAAGGAAGAATGATGGCCAAGGCGCAAGACGCCAATCCGTCGCTGTGGTGGCGACTCGAGCTGGCAGCTCAGCATCGTCTTCGTCGCTGTGGTGGCGGCTGTCATCGTCGGCCTTTGCATTTATGGGGCGATAATCCTTTCGCCGAACGTCGCCACGGAGGACAGGCTGACTGTGGCGCTCGATGAGGCGCTGGCCCGCGATGCTCAAGGCAGGCTCGTCATGACCGACAGCCCGCGTCTTCGCGCCTTCAAGGCCGAGAGCGACAGGCTCTGGTTCGTCGTGGCGACGCCGGACGGGCAGACGGTTTCCTATGGCGCCGTGCCGGAGGCCTATCAGGCGCTCGGCCCCTATGTGTATCTGATCAAGGAGGCCGATATACGCGGTGCCGCATCTGTCGGCGAGAGTGCCTCGATCGACAGCGTCGAGACCGGGATCGGGCCTTTGCGGGTGATGTATGGCGGCAACCCGAGCCGGAGCGCCACCTTCCTGACCATGCTCACAGAGACCTATCCGATCTATGTGCCGCTTCTGGTGATCGCCCTGCCGGCGGTGTTTTTTGCGGTCCCGAGGATCGTCGGGCGGTCGCTGAGGGGGATCAGCGAGGTGGCGCGTGAGGCGGCGGCAATCGACCCGCGCCGGCAGGGCGCACGCCTTCCCGTGAGCGGCATTCCCCGGGAAGTGTCGCCGCTGGTAGCGGCCTTCAACGGCGCGCTGGAACGGCTGGAGAATGAATTCCGCAAGCGCCAGCGCTTCCTGATCGACGCTGCGCATGAACTGCGCACCCCGATCGCCATCATGCAGACACGTATCGACGGGATGCCCGACGGCCGGGAGCGGCGGCGGATGCTCGACGACGTGGCGCGGCTGGCCGAGGCGGCCGAGCAGCTCCTCGATTTCGAGCGAAACGACCAGGCGGTCGATCTTGACGAAACGGTCGATCTCGTCGGCATCGCCCGTACCGTGGTGGCCGACCTCGCGCCGCTGGCAATCGCGGGCGGTTACCAGATCTGCTTTCAAAGCGATGCGGATAGGCTTGAACGCCGCGGAAGCCCTTCCGCCCTGCCGCGGGCGGTCAGCAACCTGGTGCGCAACGCCATCGATCATGGCGGCAACAGAGGTATGATCACGGTTTCGGTCTCGCGCGCGGTTTCGGGCGGCGACAGGATCAGCGTCGCCGACGAAGGGCCGGGCATTCCGGCCGAACATCGCGAATTGGTGTTCGAGCCCTTCTATCGCGTCACCCCCAGAAGCAAGGGCGCCGGTCTCGGCCTCAGCCTCGTCAGGCAGGTCGCCGCAAACCATGGCGGCGAAGTCGGCATCGAAAGCAGTGTTGCCGGGACGCGGGTGACGATCGAACTCGCATAGACGCGTACGCCTGTCGGAAGCGGCCTGTAATGTTGCGGCAATTCTCGACCGCCACTTTCGCTGGAGACTAAACACCTAGAGCGCCGCGCGTCTTACAAGACGCGCCAAGGACGCTCTAGCGCTTTAAACCCGCGCATAATTTTCCGAAAATCGATTTCGACTTTCGGGGTTATGCGCTACCGGCGACGGAGGCCAGACAGCGTGCTCAGCAATCCATTTCCATTTTCTTTGCCATGGGCGCCGAGAGGCTTGTCTCTCGCCGTGTTGATGGCGCTCGCTATGGCAGGGGCAGGATGCAGCTCGGTGCCGCTCAAAGAGGCCGGCACGCTTTCCTCCTACGGCAATCTCGGCGCGCCGAAGGGCAAGTTGTCGAAATCGCGCGTCTATGTCGATGGGACGCGCCTTATCTCGGCAAATACGGTGAGCATCGTGCCGACGAGCTTCGCTTTCAGCGCCGCGACCCGTGTCAAATCGGACGCGGACCGTGTGATGGTGGCGAATGCGCTGGACCGAGCGCTCTGCATTTCGCTCAGCGACAAATTTCAGCTGGTCTCTTCAGGCCAGCCGGCGGACCTGACGATTCGCTCCGTCGTTACCGACATCGTGCCGACCAATAAGGCGATGGCTGGTGTTTCCACCGTCGTCACCGTTGGTACCGGTTTCGTGCTGCCGGTCGCCGTGCCGCGGCTGCCGGCCGGTCTCGGCGGACTGGCGGTCGAGGCGGAGGCCGTCGACAGTGGTGGCGTGCAGCGGGCGGCGATCGTCTGGTCGCGTGGGGCAAACTCGCTGCAGAACACGCCCCGCGTTTCCGAAGTCGGCGATGCCTATAGCCTGGCGTCGAAATTCAGCAGCGAGTTTTCCCGGATGCTGATCAAGGGCAGGGAGCCGAAGGGTGTGGATATCTCGCTGCCGTCTGGGCAGCGGATGAAATCCTGGCTCGGCGGAAAACCGAAATACGCCGCCTGCGATGCCTTCGGGCGATCGCCCGGACTGATCGGCGCGGTGGCCGCCAAATACGGCGTGCCGCCGCAATGGACGGAGAAGAAGCCGACACCGGCGGCGACTTATTGAAAAAATGCGCGCTCAGCCCCGCCCAGGCTGACGGGACGGACGGAGCAAAGGCGGGCAAGGCCCGTGTTCCGTCCGTCTGGAAATCCGTCCCGCATTTTCACGTCAGCCGGTGGCTCCTGCCTTCAGCCGGAAATAGAGTTTGAGCTGATCGGGCCTGTCGGAGGGATGCGGGCCGCGCATAAACAATTCACCGCCATTGCGCTCGATCACGCGCCGCGAGGCATGATTGTCCTCGTTGCAGAGGATGACGAGGCGGTGGAGGCCTTCCTTTGCCGCGACCAGCAGCAGCAGTTTAAGGGCGGTGGTCACGTGGCCGTTGCGCTGTTTCCACGGCACGACGGAGTATCCCACATGTCCCGATACTTCGGACGGCAGTTCCTCGGTGCCGGCTTGAAAACGCAGGCTGATGCTGCCGCAGAATTCGCCGTCCCATATCTAGAACAGACGGGTGATCAACTCCGGCGATCGGATCCCGCTGCCCCGTTGGTCACCAGCAATGAGGCCGTTGAGGAACCCCGATCTGTGCTGGCGTAGCCGCTGGAGTTCGCCCAAAATATAGGCTTGGTCGCCGGCGCGGTGTGGATCGGGAGACCAGCCGGCGGCGCAATTCATCGATGCGCGCGGCTCACAAGCTGGAAGACAAGCACGGCTGGGCGCTGTTGGGAAGCGAGTTGTGTTGGGGCGCGGGCGTCACTGATGGCGCAGGCGTTGCCCGAGCAAGATCAAAAAAAGCCCCGCATCTTCATGCGAGGCTTGCTGCTGACGGGTAGACTGGCTAGCGGCACTGGCGGCGCGGGCCGTAATTAGGCTGATAGGTGTTGTCGTAGGCGCGATAGGACCGGTAGCGGCTGTAGCAATAGTCGGCATGCGAGCTGTAGCCGGGTGAAGAATAGGCGCGCGGCTGCGAGGCGATGATGCCGCCGATGAGGGCGCCGGCAGCCAGGCCGCCGATGATGGC
This sequence comes from Rhizobium sp. C104, assembly GCF_022354505.1. NCBI lineage: Bacteria > Pseudomonadati > Pseudomonadota > Alphaproteobacteria > Hyphomicrobiales > Rhizobiaceae > Rhizobium > Rhizobium sp. C104. The sequence continues at coordinate 928,828 of NZ_CP092348.1, forward strand.
GCCGCTATTGTCGTGGTGACGATACCGGCGATCGTAGCGGCGATCCCAGCCGTAGCGGTCGTCGCGATAGTGGCGGTCGCGATCATAGTGGCGATCGCGATAGTAGCTGCGGTTATTGTTGTATCTGCGGGTTTCGCCGTAGCGCGAGCAGACGATGGAGTAAGGACTGCAGCCGACGGTCATAATCCGGGCATCGGCATTACCTGACCCCGGAGCCGATTGCATGGTGTTCGGCACGAAGACCGGGCCTGCCGAAGCCGGCACTCCGGAGAAAGCCGTGGCTATCGACAGCGCAATGATGGCGAACCTGTTCATTTCACTCACCTTGGGTAAACGGATGTATCCAGGGCATAACGCAGCGGAAGGCAATTGGTTTCATTTTGGGATGGGGAGGGATGACCTATGTGCGTATCCGCTAACGTAAAAAGCAGCTCGGCCACCGGCGGAGCGTGTCCTGCCGGAGGCTGAAGGATGCTCTTCCAGCGCGCGGCGGAATTGCGTTATCAGGTTCGCTTCCCGCCGGCCAGCAATCGAAGCTGGCTCTCGTCATGCACGCCTTGCCGGTAAAGCTCGATGATAAGAGCGCCGAGGCGGTCGGCTTGCTCGCCTGACCGGTCGATCTGGAACTCGCTACACAGCGCTTCATGGACCCGCCTACACACATCGAGGTCTTCGGATGCGAGCGGTTCGTCACGCGTGCTGAACAGCTTGTCTGACATCGCAATCTACCCTCTTTCGATGCCGTGAAATCGCTAACGGTGAAAAAAAGATAATTTCGCGATCCTTGCTCTGCAAGATGGGCGAACGTCCGATATTCAAAACAATTCGGGGAGCGCCCACTCGGAAGGATACTGGCGAGGCAGCGCGGTATGGGATGATAGCGATGAGCGTTTCGACCTGACAGAAAATCTACTTGGTTGTGGGGTCCTTGCCGATTTGCTTCGACAGGCGCAGTTCTTTCAGCCGCTTGGTTTTCTCCCGGCGGGCCCGCTGTTCAGCCTCGATGGTTTCCTTGGCAGCTCGCTCGGTGTTCTCGAACCGATCCTGCCGGTAAGCCTTTGATGAGGGTTCACGTTCTCTTGTCATGGCCGCTAAACGCAAATCGGCGAAAACGGTTTCATGAGAAAATGCGTCACCGGCTATCAATCGATCAGTCTGCGGCGACAGCGCCCTTTTGTGATGCCGGCCGTCGGGCGCCTGATCGGCGCCCGGCGGATTGATCGTTCAGCCCTTGATGAAGGCGAGGATGTCGGGATTGATGATGTCGGCATGGGTGGTGCACATGCCGTGCGGAAATTTCTCGTAGACCTTCAGCGTGGCGTTCTGCAGCAGCTTCGACGAGAGCAAAGCGGAGTCGGCGATCGGCACGATCTGATCATCGTCGCCGTGCATGACGAAGGTCGGCACGGTGATGATCTTCAGGTCTTCGGTGAAGTCGGTTTCCGAGAAGGCCTTGATGCCGTCGTAGTGCGCCTTGGCGCCGCCGATCATGCCCTGGCGCCACCAATTGTTGATGACCGGTTCCGACACCTTCGCACCCGGCCGGTTGAAGCTGTAGAACGGGCCAGCCGGCAGGTCACGGTAGAATTGCGAGCGATTGGCGGCGAGCTGCTTGCGCAGGTCATCGAACACCTCGATCGGCAGGCCGCCGGGATTAGCAGCCGTTTTCACCATGATGGGCGGTACGGCGCCGATGATGACGAGCTTGGCGACGCGGCCCTGGGGTTGGCCATGACGGGCGACGTAGTGGGTCGCTTCGCCGCCCCCTGTGGAGTGGCCGACATGGACGGTGTTCCTGAGATCGAGATGCTCGACGACGGCTGCGGCATCGGCGGCGTAATGATCCATGTCGTGACCTTCGCCGACCTGGGTCGAGCGGCCGTGGCCGCGCCGGTCATGGGCGACGACCCGGTAGCCCTTCTCGAGAAAGTAAAGCATCTGGGCGTCCCAGTCGTCGGAGCAGAGCGGCCAGCCGTGATGGAACATGATCGGCTGAGCGGCCTTCGGCCCCCAATCCTTGTAGAAGATCTCGACGCCGTCCTTGGTGGTGACTTTGCTCATTTCATAGCTTCCTTGTTGGTGGGGTTGATGCGGTCGGAAATTTGCGCCGTTGCCGGCAGAATTGGCAAGACGACGAGCGCTGCCGCGCGAGGCTTGGGCAAGAAGGTTAAGCCGCAGGCAACGCCGGCTCGATGTTGTTATTGAAGGCCTGTTTCTATTCTATTGATATGACCGCAGTTTGTATGGTTCGATGCATTGTCGCCGTAACAGGCTGGTCATAGCGTATCGAGGGCAGCGGATTGCACGGGCGAACATCTGCAGTGAGCCAGTTTTTTGCCGTTCGTTCAAGATATCTGTCCGGGTAGTTCGATATAGCTGTCCGCCTAGTTATGCTCGCGTGCTATCGCAATTGCGGGAGCTACCCTCGCTCACTTGAACCGCGTTCGAGGCCCAACCATCTAATCCTCAACAACAGTATGATGGCGAACCGTCGCAACCAAGACCGCTTGGGCCGCGGACGACGGTTATTCCCGCCTGAGGATCAAATCATGGGTTACATGGACAAAGCGATAGCGCCTCAGAATAATGGGGCGCTGATCGATGCCTATTCACAATCGATCGCAGCAGCAGTCGACACGGTCGGGCCGGCCGTCAGCCGGATCGAGAGGGTCGGTGGCCGGCAGGGGCATGGGTCGGGCTTCGCCGTCTCGCCAGACGGCCTGATCATTACCAACAGCCATGTCGTCGACGACGCCAAAGTCGTCCGCATTACCACGCCCGACGGCTTCGTTACGGAAGGCCGGGTGTTGGGCCGCGATGTCGATACCGATATCGCCGTCATTCGCGCCGACACAAGCACCGGCGCCTGGGCGAGGCTCGGAGATTCCCAGCGGTTGCGCCGAGGCCATATCGCCATCGCGATCGGAAACCCGCTCGGTTTCGAATGGACTGTCACCGCCGGCATCGTCTCGGCGCTCGGCCGGTCGATGCGGGCAGCCAGCGGCCGCCTGATGGAGGATGTCATCCAGACCGATGCGGCGCTCAATCCCGGCAACTCAGGCGGGCCGCTGGTGTCTTCCAGCGGGGAGGTCATCGGCGTCAATACCGCCGTCATCCAGGGCGCGCAGAGCATCGCTTTTGCCGTAGCGTCGAATACCGCCAATTTTGTCGTTTCGGAAATTCTCCGCTACGGCCGGGTCAGGCGCGCCTTCATCGGTATCGCAGGCGATACGATCGTGCTGCCGCGCCGCGTCGCGCTTGCGGCTGGCACGGTGCAGACGACCTCCGTTCGCATCCGGCGCGTCGAGCCGGACGGACCGGCAGCAAAGGGAGGGCTGCAGGAGGGCGATTACATCCTCGCCATCGACGGCAGTCCGGTCGGCGGTGTCGACGATATCGTCAGGCTGATGGATGGCAGCAGGATCGACCGGGATACGGAGATACTGGTGTTCTCGGTGGCGGGTCGGATCGAAAAGAAGACCTTGTTGCCGGTGGCGCGGACGTCGTGACAAAGACGTCACGTTCCGTCAGGCGCTTACCGCCTCCTGCTCCACTCCCGAAAAATCCACTGCCGCAAAAGCTGCGGCCAGTACCTCCGGCCCGGCACCGCTTTTGGCCGCGTCGGTCGACAGGATCTGTCGGTAGCGCCTGGCGCCGGGCAGGCCGGTGAACAGGCCGACCATGTGGCGGGCCACGTGCTGCAGCCGACCGCCACTGGCGATATGGCGCTCGGCATAGATCATCATCCGATCGCGCAGGTCTTCCCAGTCCGGTTCTCCCGCGGGAGCGCCGAAGAAGCGCTGGTCGACTTCGGCAAGGATCGCCGTATTCTGATAGGCTACGCGGCCAAGCATGACGCCGTCGACATGGGCGAGATGGGCGGCGGCTTCATCAAGCGTGCGGATGCCGCCGTTGATGCCGATGAGGACATCGGGCCAGCGCTGTTTCATCCGGTAGACGATCTCATAGTCGAGCGGTGGGATCTCGCGGTTTTCCTTGGGGCTCAGGCCCTTCAGCCAGGCTTTGCGGGCATGGATCCAGATCGCGTCGGCGCCGGCATCGAGAACGCGGGTGATCAACTGCGGCAGGGCCTGTTCCGGCTCTTGCTCGTCGACGCCGATCCGGCATTTCACCGTCACCGGCACGGTTGCGACCCTCTTCATCGCCGCGATGCATTCGGCCACCGTTTCCGGCGTCAGCATCAGGCACGCGCCGAAGGTGCCCGACTGCACCCGGTCGGAGGGGCAGCCGACATTGAGGTTAATCTCGTCATAACCGTAGGATTCCGATATCTTCACCGCTTCGGCAAGCTTGGCCGGATCCGATCCGCCGAGTTGCAGGGCCAGCGGATGTTCCGCTGCGTCATGGCCGAGCAACCGGTCGCGCGGACCGTGGATGATCGCATCGGCCACCACCATCTCGGTATAGAGCAGCGCCTGCCGGTTGATCTGGCGATGGAAATAACGGCAATGCCGATCCGTCCAGTCGATCATCGGGGCGACCGCGAAAATCGGGCTCTTCTGCGTCATCGACGTTCCATAATTCGTTGTTCTCTGGGGGCCGCATGGGCGCCGCACCGCCATGGGGCGGGATCATCTCTTCAGCGCGCATATAACATCCGGCGGTGAGATCGACAAATGGCGTTCACGCAAACAGAAACGGCGCCCCTTGTGGAGCGCCGTTCATGCCGCCGAAGCGGAAAGTCTAACTTACGAAGCCGAGATGTTGACGGCCTTCGGGCCCTTGCCCATGCGGTCCGGCTCGGTGTCGAAGGTAACCTGCTGGCCTTCGCGCAGCGACTGGATTCCAGAAGCCTGCAGCGCAGAGATATGGACGAAAACGTCCTTTGCGCCGCCGTCCGGCGTGATGAAACCAAAACCCTTGTCCTGGTTGAAGAATTTTACGGTGCCCTTGGTGGCCATTGGGATCGTCCTTTTCCCTTAGTCTGTGTAGTATCCGCGCCCCCGAGAGGAAGCGGACGGCTTTAGCTTTCGCCCCGATCGATTGGGACGAAGGGTCAGTCGGAGAAGTCACGTACGGGGAAAGAACGTCTACGTAGGCGGGTAGTCCCGCGCCGCCTTCCAAACGGAAGGGATTACCACATCAGTCCAGTCACCGGCATGCAAATGCCCGAGTAGGTGAATTGGTGCCAGCTTTTCGGGCAAAAAGCAAGCGGGATTATTTTGGCATGCCCGCATCGAAGTCGGGAAATGTCGAAGATTCAGATACTTGACCAAAAGTTAGCGGTTCCTTGCACGGCTGTGCCATAGCGCGATTCCGTGCCGAAACGGGACGAGCGGGTAGATTCGATAGCCGGGCATGGATTTTGTCGTCTGGCGGCGCTTGCTGCTTCGGTACATCAATCAGCTCTCATGGTGAGGAGGTCCGCAGGTTCGTCTCGAACTACGAGGGTGGATGGCCGGGGGGCTGGCGTCGGTGGTGGGGGCAGCCCTGGGAGGTCCAGTGCCCCTGGCGCCGCCCTCGCTCCGCCCTCATCTTGAGGTGCGGAAGCCAAAGGCTGAAGCCTCGAAAGACGGGGGCGGCCACCGGCGCCATCACCTCGATTCTGGATGCGGTGCATCAGAGGTTTCCACGCCCGCCCTCGTGGTTCGAGACGGCCCTTCGGGCCTCCTCACCATGAGGGCTGATCTTGGGGCCATTGACAATCGCCTACTGCGCATCACCCAACAACGCGCTCAGGCTCCACGGATTATCCCCTTTCTGATTGGCGATGTCGTCAACCTTCCAGCCGCCGTGTTGCCGCACCAGCGTGTAGAAGAGCGTCACCTCTTCGCCGTTTTCGAACTGCACCTCCACCTCGGCCTTGTCATCCAGCAGGATCGGCTGGCCGATCCTGACGTCGCTCGCCGTGCCATCCTGGCCCGCGATGACGGGATCGAAGTCGATCGCGCCGACATCGCCTTCGGGCGTGTTGTCGAGGTCGGCCTGCAGGAGCTCATTCAGATGGTCGGAGAAGAAGATCGAGTAAGGCGAGGGCGCCTCGGCGTCGCTGTTGTCGGTGTTATAACTGTAGAGAGCCTTGAGCAGCGCTTTCGGCGTCTTGTACGTCTCGGCCGATGCGGGCAAGGCTGCGAGCGCTGAGACGGCCAGGGCCAGGATGAATGTGGGCAGGCGCATGCGGGCTCTCCTCGGATGACGAGAAATCATAACCGAAACGGGTATCAAGGTGGAGGTGCATTTTTGGAAGGTATCCCACCGGGCGGCCTTTCGCCTTCGGTCGTCATTCCACAACCGAGGCGAGCCAGCTGTCCAGTCTCGTTCAAAATCCGAGCGGAGGTAAAATCGACGCCGCCTTGCTTGGCCACGTCAACCATCTGCCGGTTCATTATCAGCGCAGATAACGCTCTCCGGCCGATCCCGCGACCTCTTGGTGTTGAGACAGGACCAGGAAGGTGCGGTCTCATCTGAGCTTGTTGAGGCCCGCCGCGGTGGGGGTAAATCCGCAGGCGCGGTAGAAGCCGGTCAGGTGCGGTTCGAAATCGACATGCAGCCACTCAGCGCCGCGCTCCCGCGCAACTCTCGTCGCTTCCCTGACCAGCCGCGTCGCAATCCCCTGCCGGCGCAGGTCGGAATGCACTGAGGTGTCGAGAATGAAGGCATGGATGCCGCCATCCCAGGCGACGTTGACGAAGCCGACGAGTGTGTCGTCGTGATAGGCGCCGATATGGGTGAGGCTGCGGGGGAGGATGCGGGAGAAATCCGGTGCTTCAGGCGTGTTCCAGGCTGCCGACCAGAGGGCGTTGAGTTCGGCGGGCGAGGGGAAGGGGTCGATGCGGAGTTCGGGCATGGGTGGTTTCCGATTCGTTTGTCACGCCGCTTGCCTGACGTGTTTTTTCCGCCAATTCGCCTTGCTTCGCAATAGACCGATTGATGGGGCAGGCCTCCTCTCAGCCTCGACGAGAGGGCGCCTACTTCTCATCCTTCATTTCTGTGTCATCCTGGCCGCGAAGGGGCATTCCTGAACGGCCACAACTGACGCTTCGTTGACGACGTCACCGCTGAGAACATAATCAGAACGTCTAATATTCGATCGACAGGAAGCACAATGTGCGGACGCATCTTCGTAAAAACTTCGCTTGAAGAATTGATCGGCAATTTCGCCTTTGCAGTGAAGGGCGGGGATATCGACGGGCTGGGAAACCGCTTTCCCCGCTGGAATGGGGCGCCGTCGCAAGATTATCCTATTATCATCAGGGATATCGTGCGCGAACCCGATACGTCGGGGCCTATATTCGTGACCGCGCGCTGGGGTCTGATGCCTTCCTGGGCGAAACCCGGCGGCAGGCCGCCGCCAGTCAATGTTAGATGCGAGACGATCAGCGGCAACGGCATGTTCCGCTCGGCATACCGATCGCGTCGCTGCCTCATTCCCATCAATGGCTTCTTCGAATGGAAGGACATTCACGGGACCGGCAAGAACAAACAGCCCTATGCCATCGCCATGACCGACGGCTCGCCTTTTGCGCTCGCCGGCATCTGGGAGACGTGGACGGATGAGAGGGGGCGTGTCCATCCGCAACTTTGCCGTCGTCACCTGTGAGCCGAACGAGATGATGTCTGAGATTCATGACCGCATGCCCGTCATTCTGCATCGCGCCGATTACGAGAGATGGCTGTCGCCCGAACCGGACCCGAACGATCTCCTGAAATCCTTCCCCTCCGAACTGATGACGATGTGGAAGATCGGCCGGGATGTCGGCTCTCCGAAGAACGATAGGCCGGAGATCATCGAAGAGGTCGAGGACGATCCGGAACCGACGCTGATCTAAAGCAATCCGGGCAAAAGCGTGCGGCGTTTTGCGCCCGGAATTGCTCTGATTTTACGGCTCGGGCGGAGCCATTCACGAAACCATGCGGCAGAGACATCCTCACGAGGAGAGGAAACGCATGCAAGACGATATCGGAACGCTTCTCAGATCGTTCCTCAATAATGCCCTTCGCAAACAGCCTCAGCGCCGCATCCGGGATTTCGGCGGCTATGAGGTCGGCAAGCGCCGAAACCTTCATGTCATCAAACCGATCGCGCGGGATACGGCAGATTTTCTCTGCACCTATCTCCTTATCAGGCTGCGCGGCGAACCGGCGAGCCGGGAAGGTGTGGCCTCCACCGTCGCCGCTGCCTTGAAGAATGTCTCTGATGAGTTCGCCTACAAACTGACCTGGCACAGTGACGAGGCATGGAACAGCGTTTGCAACTCGGTCGCAGAGTTTCTCGAAGGCTGCCTGCAGATCGAGGCGAAACCCTATGATGGCTCCCTGACGGCGCAATCGGACTATAACGGCTGGAAGAGCTGGGAGATGGTCGTCAGCGGCGAGACGCCGCGGGGGAGGTGGCGCCACTCCTGGAAGGAAAAGCCCGGCGACGATTTCATCGGTTTCTACGGCGATGCCTGCATGGGGCGGATCTTCAAGATCGACCTGACGGGGTCGGACGAGCGCTGGTACTGGCTGATTGCGGCCGACGGCAGCCCTCGGCGCGGCTGGCCGGCGGCGGGGTTCGAGGCGAACGCCAGGAGTGCAGCCTGTCGGGTAGAGCGGATTTATTTTGCGCTGGTAGCGGGGACGGGGAGGGTCGGGTCTGGATGAGGGGGAAGTATGTTCGCCGCGGCATTGGTTATTTTGCGGAGTGGGCTCCCTCACTCGGCGTCCCGTTCGCTCACCGCCCCGGCCGCCCAGTCTTCCCCTTCGTCCGGCCCTTACGCTTCTGTTCGCCCGGATCCTCGTAGCTGCCGGCGCCCACCCGGGCGCGTACTACGGGCCGCAGGCCATCGTCGCGCTCCGGCTGGCCCTCCAGCAGTGGTGAAAACCGCTTCGAACCCTTGGCGGCATCGGGCTTTTCCGGCAGCTGTCCGGCGACCGGCTTCTCCGTGCGGCCGACCGTCATTTCGTCGAGGTCGTTTTTGCGGAACAGGCTCTTCTTGGCGGGTTCGGCGATGTCGCGGCCCATGTCATTGAGGGCGGGTTTGCGGAAGAGGGGCGTGGCAGTGTCGGTGCCTGGGCCCATGTCGTCGATTGAAGGCTTAGCGAAGTAGGAGGGGGTGGCCCCCTCATCCGCCCTGCCGGCACCTTCTCCCCGCTGGGGAGAAGGGTATTTGTCGCGAGCTTTACCTTCCATTGCCTTGGATTCCTCTCGGGCCATCGGATCGTCCATCACGGCCAGTTCGGCGGCCTTGAGGCGTTTGATTTCGTCGCGGAGGCGGGCGGCTTTTTCGAAGTCGAGATCGGCGGCGGCGTCGCGCATGCTCTTTTCGAGCGCGTTGAGATGGGCCTGTAGGTTGTTGCCGACGAGGTTGCCGCCATCGGCGAAGCCCTTACCTGAAACGCCTGAGATATCGGCGCGGACGTGGTCGCGTTCGTAGACAGAGTCGAGGATGTCGGAGATTCTGGCTTTCACCGATTCCGGGGTGATGCCATGCTCCTGGTTATAGATCATCTGCTTTTCGCGGCGGCGGCCGGTTTCTTCCATCGCCCGCTTCATCGAGCCGGTGACCTGGTCGGCATAGAGGATGACCTTGCCGTCGACGTTGCGCGCGGCGCGGCCGATCGTCTGGATCAGCGATGTCTCGGATCGCAGGAAACCTTCCTTGTCGGCGTCGAGGATGGCAACGAAGCCGCATTCGGGAATGTCGAGGCCCTCGCGCAGCAAGTTGATGCCGACGAGCACGTCGAAGGCGCCGAGGCGGAGGTCGCGGAGGATCTCTATGCGCTCCAACGTGTCGATGTCGGAGTGCATGTAGCGGACGCGCACGCCCTGCTCATGCAGATATTCTGTGAGGTCTTCGGCCATGCGCTTAGTCAGCACGGTGCACAGCGTGCGATAGCCCTTGGCGGCGGTTTCGCGGATCTCGCCGAGCACGTCGTCGACCTGGGTGCGGGCTGAGCGGACCTCGACCGGCGGGTCGATCAGGCCCGTAGGCCGGATCACCTGTTCGGCGAAGACGCCGCCGGACTGTTCCATCTCCCAGCTGCCGGGGGTGGCCGAAACGGCGATGGTGTCGGGGCGCATGGCGTCCCATTCCTCGAAGCGCAGCGGCCGGTTGTCCATGCAGGAGGGCAGGCGGAAGCCGTATTCGGCCAGCGTCGCCTTACGCCGGAAGTCGCCGCGGTACATGCCGCCGATCTGCGGCACGGTGACATGGCTTTCGTCGATGAAGACGAGGGCGTTGTCGGGGATATATTCGAACAGCGTCGGCGGCGGATCGCCGGGGTCGCGGCCGGTGAGATAACGAGAATAGTTCTCAATGCCCTGGCAGGAGCCGGTGGCTTCGAGCATTTCGATATCGTAGCGCGTGCGCTGCTCCAGGCGCTGGGCTTCCAGCAGGCGGCCGGCCTTCTCAAGCTCGGCAAGGCGAAGCCTGAGCTCCTCCTTGATCGACTTGATGGCGCCATTCAGCGTCGGGCGCGGCGTGACATAGTGCGAATTGGCGTAGATCTTCACCGATTTCAGATCGCCGACCTTCTGGCCGGTGAGCGGATCGAACTCGGTGATGGCGTCGATCTCGTCGCCGAACATCGAGATGCGCCAGGCGGCATCTTCAAGGTGGGCGGGGAAGAGTTCGATCGTGTCGCCGCGCACCCGGAAGCTGCCGCGGGTGAAATCCATGTCGCGGCGCTTATATTGCTGGGCGACGAGGTCGGCCAGCAGCTGGCGCTGGTCCAGCCGGTCACCGACCGACATCTGGAAGGTCATCGCGGTATAGGTCTCGACCGAGCCGATACCGTAGATGCAGGAGACCGAGGCGACGATAATGCAATCGTCGCGTTCGAGCAGCGAGCGCGTCGCCGAGTGGCGCATGCGGTCGATCTGCTCGTTGATCGAGCTTTCCTTCTCGATATAGGTGTCGGAGCGCGGCACATAGGCTTCCGGCTGGTAATAATCGTAGTAGGAAACGAAATATTCCACCGCGTTGTCGGGGAAGAAATTCTTGAATTCCGAATAGAGCTGGGCGGCCAGCGTCTTGTTCGGCGCCAGGATGACGGCCGGGCGCTGCGTCGCCTCGATCACCTTGGCCATGGTGAAGGTCTTGCCGGAGCCGGTGACGCCGAGCAGCACCTGGCTGCGGTCGCCATTCTCCAGCCCTTCGACGAGATCGCGGATAGCTGTGGGTTGATCGCCGGCCGGCTCGTAATCCGACTTCATCAGGATGCGGATGCCGCCTTCGGACTTGTCCGGCCGGGCCGGGCGGTGCGGCGTCCAGATCTTGCCGTTCTTATGCAGCGGGTTGCCGCTCTCGATCAGCGCCGACAGCGCCTCGACGGTGGCGGTGACGGCGGTGCCGGCCTGCAGCGACGAGGCTTCCTCCAGCGTCGTATTCATGCCCGCTACGGGGTTGAGGCCTGCGGCCGCGCGCGTCTTCGGGTCGGTCGAGCCGCCCATCGAAGTGCCACGCGCCGATTTCGAAGCCGCGATTTCCACCTTCTTGCGGTGCTTGCCGGCCTTTGAGGCGATCTGGCGCTGGGTCTCGACGCCCGACGCTTCGGCATCAGCCTCCAGCTGCTTCACCCAGTCGGCCACGGAGCCGGACAGGGGAGCGCCCTCGAAGGACGACTGCGGAGCTTCCTCGAAGCCATTCGGGGCGGGGGATTTCTTCGGAGATTTGGCCATGGCGGGAATATGGAGAGAGTCAGCGCGAAAGGGAAGAGGGAAGAGTACAAAAGGGAAACGAATGAATCGTTCGGATTGGCGAATAATGTTGGGCGCGGAATGTCGGCAAAGAGTCTGCAATGCGGTTTTCCCGAGTGAAATCAATAAAAGTCTGTGGTTGAAAGACGGATCATCTGCGGGCGGCAATGTTACAGCTATTGCGGGAATTGGGGACCATTCACGAAAAAGATCATTATCGCATTTGCGGCGACGGCGGCACTCGCCGGCTGCGCCAAACGTCCTGACGCTATTGTGCAGGTCGACATTCCAATGGCGGCTTATACGAACCTTAGCTGCGAAGCTCTCGCCGCCGAACTGAAAAAGGAGAGAGCCAAGCTGGACGACTTGTCGAAGCAGCAGATCAGCGCGGCGAACGGCGATGCCTTCGGCGTCTTTCTTGTCGGCGTCCCCATCGGCAGCGTTGCAGGGGGAGACAAGGAGGGCGAAATTGCTGCATCAAAGGGTAAGGTCTCCGCCATGCAGTCCGCCGGCATGAGCAAGGACTGCAAGCTGCCCGCCTGAAAGCGGCGGCGCTCAGGATGAGGCTTTCTTGGGTTCCGGCGATCATCTCAAGGTCTCTCTTGAGCGCTGGCGCGGCATTCCCGCCGATCCTCATTCTGAAGGCGCACGCCCAATCGGGCGGAGCCTCAAAGGACGCGCCGCAACGCTTCTCCTTGCATCCTTCCCATGTCGGCGTATCGCCCCTTCCAATAGTGATACCATCCGGACCCACACTGGAACCGAGATCGGGCTTCCGCAGTTATTCCTGGTCAATTCACCTTCAGGTGCTACTGCCATTAGCGACCATTCCGCGTTCTGGAAAAAAACGATCTCGATCGATCTTGATGCCGGCGAACGGCTGGTTCTCCGCTCACCGCAGGACGCGCTTTATGCACTCGTCTCCGACTGGCCGATCCATGACGGCGTTCATCAGCAAAGAGCCATCGATTTCTGTCGTGCCTGGCTTGCCGGGCGGATGCCGGCCGAGACGGTGCGGCAGGCTTTTATCCTCGCAGCGTTGGAAGCGGGCGTACCAATCGCCGATGATGAGAACGGGGCCGCAAGTTCCGTTTCAAACCCTCCGGTATAAGTCGAGCGACGCAGCCATATCCACTGTCATGCAGTCACATGCGCAGGTTCAATAATATTCATTTCCGCGTATTGCAAATATTGTTCCCGCTCTGTTTGTAAGAATGCGAAGCGTTTATTACGCTCCGATTCTTGGAGATCCAACTGAATGAAAATAAAAGTCCTTGCTTGCGCTGCCTTCCTGATGCTCGCCGGCTGCAATGCCCCGGTGTCGCAATCCGTTGCCGATTCCCAGCGGCCTCCCTCGAATGACGTCCGGCAAAACTTCATCAACCTCATATTCAAGAGAAGTTATAGACACGAAGCGGGAGAAGTCGTCTGGGCCCGGATTTCGAGCGTTGTGCTGCTTGATCCCGAGAAGAAGATCTATGCCTACTGTGTCCGCGTGGTGCCCAAACGCAGCTGGGGAGACTGGGCCTATCTCGGCATCTCCTTCACGGATAGCCAAATCCTAGGCGGGACCGCGAATGATAATCGCTGCAAAGACAAGCGGCTGCGCTACTACCCGTTTCCCGAGCTGGCCGGCATGAAGACCTGACCCAGGACGAGGGCTCGGGTTGAGTCGCCGTTCCAGGCATTGTTGAGTGGCGGCGCGATTTACCCCAGCGTTGTGCGAGCGCTGTCCATCCGGAAAGTTCAGTCCATCGATTTTCGTAGAGGAAGATCCAGCCGAATGAAAAGCAAATTCCTTGTCTGCGCTGCCCTGCTGGCGCTGGCCGGCTGCCAGGCGCCGGTTCCGCAATCCGTTGCAGATTCCCAGCGGCCGCCTTCCAGCGCAATTCGGCGCGAGCACGTCGATGTGCTGCAGGGAACCATTAAGCCGGGGAACTTCGTAAAGGCCGAGATTTCGAGCGTGGTTCTGCTGAATCCGGAAAAGCAGATATATGCTTATTGCACGCGCACGACGGAACGCAGCAATCCGAACTGGTCCTATATCGGCTTGAGCTTGCAACACGACTTGATAGTGGACTTGAAAAAGAACGACTATCGCTGCCATGACAAGCGGCTGCGTTACTATGATTTTCCTGAATTACGGAACATGAAGTACTGAGGCAGAGGCGGGCTTTTGCCAACCGCGCCGGTCCCCTTCGGGATGCCGTCAGAAGCGGACCGCACCCCGCAGTCCGCGTAACGACGATGACCGGTGCCTCGGACCCGCTCAACCCGCGAGGACCATTCTCACACCTTGCTCACGCGAACACGGCTTCCCTGGAATCATCCATTGTCGACGCCCTGCAGTACCATACGAGCACGACGACCGACCCAACGGGAACTAATAGTGCAAGAAGCTGCCACCATCCGCTTCGGTTGATGTCGTGAAGGCGTCGGGCGGCCACGGCGATCCACGGAAGAAACGTGGCCAGCGACCAGATCAGGTTCAAGGTTTGGCTCCGATCCACGACAAGCAAAGCGATGGCGACGAGAGAGACAAAGAGTGCCGAATACCAGAATTCCGATCGGCTCGCTCTGCCGTTGAAGTTCACATAGTTCTTGAAATAGCTTCCAACCGCCTGGCCGAAACCCATGGCCGGCGGCCGGCCGCCGAAGCGGTTCGGCCCAACCAGCGGTTTTCTGAAAACGAAGAACAATGGCACGCCGAACAGGATCAAGACGATCAACCAGTGAAACAGAGAAAAACTGCCCATGAGAAACCCCAGCTGTTAAACGGCTTAGAGATAAGCGATGTTTGTTTCCGGAGGATTAACCGGCTGGCAATCGAATATGTTTCGCAATCACAGCGTGAGAAACTGCAGCCGCCATGTCGGCGGCGGGATGATGCTTTGAGCGGGCCGCAATCGCCGTCGCTCAGTGCTTGGCCAGCACACGTGCCTGCACCGGCTGCTCGATGCCCTTCAGGGCCAACATGCGGGTTTCGGCGCCTGCCGCGAGGTCGGGGGCCTTCGCGGCCGTTTCTGCCGAGATCAGGATCTCGCCGGCGGCGCCATGGGATTCGAGCCTGGCGGCTTGGTTGACGACACCGCCGATGGCGGTGAAATCGCTGCGGAAGGTCGAGAATTCGCCGATCTGCACCTCGCCGGAATGGATGCCGACGCCGACGCCGAGGGTGCGGCCGGGTAGGGCCTCGAGCGTCAGGCCATTCAGCGCCGCGGCGCAGTTGCGCTGGATCTCCTGGGCGGCCAGGATCGCGGCGCTGGCGTGATTTTTGCTGACAATGGGAAAATTGAAGATCGCCATCAGGCCGTCGCCCATCTGCTTGTTGACGATGCCGTCATGCGCCCAGATCGCCTGGGCGCAGCGATCCTGGAACAGGCTGACGATCTCGCTCAGCTGCACCGCCTCGATTCGCTCCGACAGGTCCGTGAATCCCCTGATATCGGCAAACAGGATGGTGGCGTCGACGGTGATCTGGCGCTGCTTCTTGACGTACTGGAAAGAGCGTTCACAGATCGTGCAGATATCGGGGTTCATCTTGCTGCGGGTGATGCCGAAGGCGCGGAAAGGAAGCGCGAGCGGGCCGCCGATCGGGATCGGCATATGCATCTGATCCCAGCAGCCGCGGCAGATCCTGGCGCTGCCGTGCCTGGCCGGCTCCCTGGAAGAGGCTGTCGTCATATCGAACAATCCGTCGCCTGATAGCCAAAAAAGCGAGCTTCCGATACTCGCCTGCTTTTGGCAACTCTCTCCCGATCAAACCGGCTGCGATGGTTTGAAGTATTTCGGCGGGCGCGATTCTGGTCGCCCAGATCGCTGCCAAGCCGAATGTCATCGGTTACAGTCGATTGAGCCAGATCGAAGAAGAGGGCACGCGCGTTTTCAGCCGGACTGACGAAACGCTGCCTCATTAAGGCTATTACCGGCGGGAAGCGATCTGCAGCGCCATATGAAACAAGATTTGCCAATCGATGCGCGCCGGCTGGGCTGGTCGCGCTGCGAGGGTGACTTGCGCTAACGCTAGCCAATCACTTCGTTGCCGGCGGCCGGATCGGCGGCGCCGACCGGGGGAATTACGGTCACACTTGTTACTCCCACTGTCCGATCTTCCGATGCGAAACTATCTCCGATCAATGCGCGATGAACCGGTTTCGCCAACGGAGCGCGGGAATTCGCCTCAAAGAGGAGATCGACGCAATGACTGCAACAACGGAGAATGGAAAAGGTGGGCAGGCGATGCACAAGCCCGCGGTCGTCTCGCAGCAGGCCTGGGAAGTGGCTCGTAGGGAACTTCTGGTGAAGGAGAAGGCCCATACCCGCGCTCGCGATGCGCTTGCCGCCGAGCGGCGGCGCATGCCCTGGGTGGTCGTGGAAGAGAATTATGTCTTCGAAGGGCCTGAGGGAAGGGTGAGCCTGCTCGATCTGTTTGCAGGCCGGCACCAGTTGATCGTCTACCGCGCTTTCTACGAGCCAGGCGTCTTCGGTTGGCCCGAGCACGCCTGCCGAGGCTGCTCGATGGTGGCCGATCAGGTCGCCCACGTCGCCCATCTCAACGCCCGCGATACGACGCTGGTTTTCGCCTCACGCGCACCGCAGGCCGATATTGCCCGGCTGAAAGCGCGGATGGGCTGGACGATGCCGTGGGTGACGATCACAGACAGTTTCGACAAGGATTTCGGCGTCGACGAGTGGCACGGCACCAACGTGTTCTACCGCGACGGCGAGCGCATCTTCCGCACCTATTTCATCAACAACCGCGGCGACGAGCAGATGGGCGGCACCTGGAACTATCTCGACATCACGCCGCTCGGCCGCCAGGAAGTCTGGGAGGATTCGCCGGAGGGTTATCCCCAGACAGCGACCTACAAGTGGTGGAACTGGAACGACGCTTATGTCGCCGACGCCGAGCCCGACAAGAAGTGGGTCGAGGTCTCCGATGCCGGCGAGGCGGCTTTCCGGGCCGAGGGTGCAAACGAGAAATCGTGACGAGAGGGCAATTGCCTTGCCGGCCTTGGATAGCAGCCGGCAAGGCGGGCGCCGATGACCGGATTTCAACCGGCTCGGCCGAAGTTCGACCGGGCGGCGTCCGAGGTCTTGAAGGAAATTCAATGCAGAGTGGAAACATTCTGGAACCAGCCGCGTTGTAGCCGTTGCCGGCGGTGTGCCCCGCGGCCGGATAAGGAGGCTTATTCATGAAGGTCATGATCGTTGAAGATGAGAATATTATCGCTCTGGAGCTGGAACGCATTGCGCAAGAGGCTGGACACCAGACTGTCGGGCCGCTTTCGACGGTGGAGCAAGCTCTCGCCTACGCTCCGAGAAGCGATGTAGCGCTCGTCGATCTCAGCCTTTCCGACGGGCTGAGCGGCGCCCAGCTTGCGCGCCGGCTGATCGATCGCTTCGGCGTGGACGTTATTTTCGTGACCGGTAGTCCCGAGAGTGTCGGCAACGGTATCGCTGGAGCGCTCGACGTGATCTCCAAGCCTTTCACCGACGAAAGGATTGTCAGCGCGCTCTCGCGAGCAGAGGCGGCCCGACGCAAAGATTTTGACAGCAGCAGGGCAGCGATCTGATAAAAAGGAGATTGACGTCGTGCACGTCGCTGGACCCTTCCAGGGAGATCATCCGGATGAGGCACATACTCCTTGCCATTCTCTTCACCCTCACGGCCTGCGCCAACGCGGAAGGCCCTCAACCTCTTTCGGGTAGCCTGACCTATGGCGGAAAGGTCGTTCACTCACCCTATCGACCGGGGACTGTGGTCAAAAATACCTTTCTCGGCCAATTCGGTTATCGTGTATTCGAGACCTATGTGGTTCAACCGGATGGCACACTCAAGCTTACGTCGCAGAGCACAGGCCCGGATTTCCTCTGGCAATGAAGGGGGCCTCGGCTGCGGTCGCGCAGCGAAGGAGCACCTCGGCGACGAGTTTCATCGTGGCGTCCGGCGTGATCTCAAGCGGCGCGCTCAGGCTGTTATCAATTCGCTCGCCGCTTTCGCTTTCATTCCTGCACATTTGAATGTTGCACTGCGGCAAAATTTTCGTCTATACCCCAGGCATTCACCACGGACCCGGTGAGACCCCGGGTGGCTCTTCTGGCCGCCGATCCGCCAGACAACGCAAACCTGCACGCCATCACGCGACCGCTCGGCAGAGCGTGTCGGGCCATGCTTTGCGAGACTCCATCCCATGCTGCTTTCCTCTATCCGTCGCGATTGGGCCGCCAATCCCATGCGCGAAATGCTTGCCGGGGCGGTGGCGACCTTCGCCCTGATCCCCGAGGTCATCGCCTTTTCATTCGTGGCGGGGGTCGATCCAGAAGTCGGCCTGTTCGCCTCCTTCGTCATCGGCATCGTCATTGCGTTTACCGGCGGGCGCCCGGCGATGATTTCAGCGGCGGCCGGGTCGGTCGCACTGGTGGCGGCACCGCTGGTGCACGCCCATGGACTGCCCTATCTGTTCGCGGCCGGGCTGCTGGCGGGGCTGCTGCAGATCGGGTTCGGCCTGCTGCGGCTCGGCGTGCTGATGCGCTTCGTCTCCAAATCCGTGCGCACCGGTTTCGTCAATGCGCTTGCCATCCTGATCTTTGCCGCGCAGATGCCGCACATTATCGGCGCCGGCTGGATGGAATATGCCGTGCTGGGCGCCGGGCTTGCGATCATCTATCTGACGCCGCGGATCACTACGGCGATCCCGTCGCCGCTGATCTGCGTCCTGATCCTGACCGTCGCCTCGGTGTCTTCAGGGCTTCCCGTTCTCACCGTCGCCGATCTCGGCAGGCTGCCGGATTCGCTTCCGGTGTTCGCCTTGCCGGCGGTGCCGCTGACGCTGGAAACCCTGCGGATCATCGCCGGCCCCGCACTGGCCATCGCCATGGTCGGGCTGCTGGAATCGATGATGACCGCGAGCGTCGTCGACGATCTGACGGATACGCCGAGTTCGAAAAACCGCGAATGCACCGGTCTCGGTCTCGCCAATGCGGCCGCGAGCCTGTTCGGCGGCATCGCCGGCTGCGGCATGATCGGCCAGACGGTGAGCAACGTGAAATATGGCGGGCGCGGCCGGCTCTCGACGCTGTTTGCCGGCGCGTTCCTGCTGATCCTGATGGTGCTCCTGAAGCCATGGGTTTCCGAGGTTCCGGTCGCGGCGCTGGTGGCGATCATGGTGATGGTCTCGATCGACACCTTCGACTGGTCGTCGCTGCGGGCCGTGGTGGTCCATCCTCGGATGTCGAGCGCCGTCATGGTGGCGACCGTCGTGGTCACCGTCTTCACCGCCAATCTGGCGCTGGGCGTGACGGTCGGGGTGCTGCTCAGTGGCGTGTTCTTCACCTTCAAGGTCGCCCGCCTGCTGCGCATCGATGTCGCGCCCGATCAATCCGCCGGACGGCGCGCCTATCGCGTGTCGGGCCAAGTGTTTTTTGCTTCCGCCGATGTCTTCGTCGACGCCTTCGACGTTCAGGACGCGATCGGCAAGACCGTGCTGATCGACGTCTCCGAGGCGCATTTCTGGGATATCACCGCCGTCGCAGCGCTCGACAAGGTCGTGCAGCGATTCAAGGCACATGGCATCGCCGTTGAGGTCGCAGGCCTCAATCAGGCGAGTGCAACCTTGATAGAAAGCCTCGACGGCAAGGTGGTGCTGAAGGAAGTGTAACGGGGCTACCGCTATATGATGGCGAAGTCGTCGCTGCCATCGGCTCCCGCGTTCAACCGTCTGGCGGCGAGTTCGATAAAGGTCTTGACCAGAGGCGGCAGGTGCCGGCTGCTCGGATAGACGACGTGCAGGCCGCCGACTGGGGTCGTGTAGCCGTCGAGAACGCGGCACAGCTGCCCATCCCTGATATAGGCGTTTGCGACCCCATGGGGCAGTCGGGCGATGCCGTAACCGGCGATCGCCGCGGCCATGACCGCCTGCATTTCATTGGCGGCGAAGCGCCCCGAGACCGGGATCGTTTCCTGTCCGTGCGGGCCTTCGAGCAGCCATTGCGCATGGGTGGATTGGCCGGCGATAACGCAGTCGTGGCGGACGAGATCTGCCGGGCGATCGGGCGCGCCGCAGCGGGCGAGATAGTCGGGGCTCGCGCAGAGCAAGCGATGGGTAGAGCCGAGCTTGCGGGCGATCAGCGTCGAATCCTCCAGAATGCCGGTGCGGAAGGCGAGGTCTATTCCGTTTTCGACGAGATTCAGCCTGTCGTCGGTCAGCCGCAATTCGACCCTCGACTTCGGGTAGGTCGTCAGAAGGTCGAAGATCGCGTCCTGCAGGAAGTGGCCGCCGAAGCCGACCGGCGCCGATATGCGGATCGTGCCGGCGGGCTCCGCCCTTGCCTCCGCAAGACGCAGGTTGGCGCCTTCGATCGTGCGGAGCGCCTGGCTGCTTTCCTCGTAATAGAGGCGGCCGGCATCCGTCGGGCTGAGGCTGCGGGTCGTGCGCTGCAGCAGGCGCAGGCCGAGTTCGCGCTCGAGAGCGGCAATGCGTCGGCTGACTGTTGTCTTCGGCATGCCGAGCAAGCGCGCCGCGGCGGTGAAGCTGCCGGCCTCGATGACGCGGGCGAAGATCATGATATCGTTGAGGTCGAGCATTGTAGCCTGATATGGTACGATGTTTCCCAATTATAGGCCATTATGGTCCAATGCAACAGGCCCTAACTTTGCTCCATCAGTCACAAGCAAGGAGCAGACAGATGAACAACACACGAAACGTTCTGGTTGCCGGCGCCACCGGCCAGCAGGGCGGCGCGGTCGTTCGCGCCCTGATCGCGAGGGGACACCGTGTCAAGGCGATCTCACGCAAGCCGGACAGCGATGGCGCAAAGCGGCTGGCCGCGGCTGGGGTCGAGGTCGTCGCCGGCGATCTCAACGATGGCGCATCCGTGGCGAGGGCGGTTGAGGGCGTCGATACGATGTTCCTGATGGGCAATAGCTACGAGGCCGGGACGGAGGCGGAAACGCGCCAGGGCATCACCGTGGCCGATGCGGCAAAGGCCGCCGGCATCGGTCACCTGATCTATTCCTCCGTTGGCGATGCGGACAAGAAAACCGGCATTCCGCATTTCGACAGCAAGTACCTCGTCGAAAAGCATATCGCAGGCCTCGGCATTCCCTATACGATCAGCGCGCCCGTCGCCTTCATGGAAAATACGGTGGCGCCCTGGGCGATCGACGGGTTGCGCCAGGGCGTCTACGCCGCTGCCCTGCCGCCGACCCGCCCGCTGCAGCAGATCACCATCAAGGACATCGGCGCTTTCGTTGCAGCACTGGCCGAGCGGCGCGAACAGGTGTTCGGCAAGCGTTTCGATATTGCCGGTGACGAATTGTCTGGCGAGCAGCAGGTGAAGATCCTGTCCGAGACGCTCGATCGGCCGATACGCTACCAGGAGTTGCCGATCGCCGCCATGCGGCAGCAGAGCGAGGACGCGGCGCTGATGTTCGAATGGTTCGACCGCACCGGCTACGACGCCGACATCGCTGCCCTGCGCCGCGATTTCCCTGATGTCGGCTGGCACAGCTATGCCGATTGGGCGCGGGGCTTCGACTGGAGCGTTCTCGCCAAGGCATCCGCCTGATACACTCCCCGTCGTCCCCGGCCTGAACCGGGGACGACGGGGAGCCTGACCCGCCTTGCGCAAGGCGACGGATCGCTCGGCTCCAAGGCGATAGACCATCGTTGTTGAAGAGGGAGGTTTCGATGCCGTCGAGTTTCAATGTCGAAAGTGCGGATGGTTATGAGCGGCTGATGGGGCGCTGGAGCAAGAGGCTGGCGCCGCTGCTGATCGATTTTGCCGGTCTTGCGAATGGCGACCGCGTGCTCGATGTCGGCTGCGGCACCGGCAGCCTGACCTTCACGCTGGCGGGAAGACCGGGCTTGAAGGAGATCGCCGCGATCGATTATTCGCCGGTTTTTGTCGAGGTGGCGACACGGCGCAATACCGATCCGCGGATCGCGATCCGGCAGGCGGATGCCTGCGCGCTGCCCTTTGAGGATAACCGCTTCGACCGGGCGATCTCGCTGCTCGTGCTGCATTTCGTGCCGGAGGCGGGCAAGGCTGTTTCGGAAATGGCCCGCGTCGTGCGCCCGGGCGGTGTGGTTGCTGCCGCCGTCTGGGACCATTACGGCGGCATGCCGGTCATGCGGATGATGTGGGACACGGCTGTCATGCTCGACGAGGACGCGCTGCCGCTGCGTCGCAAATACTGCTTCCAGCCGATGATGCGGCCGGGGGAGATGAAGCAGAGTTTTGTCAGTCAAGGCCTCGTCGACGTCGAGGAGACGTCGCTGCTGATCCGGATGGAATACGGCTCCTTCGAGGACTATTGGGGGCCGATCGCCGCTGGCGAGGGGCCGCTCGGCAAATATGTCGCCGGGCTGGACCCGGCCAAGCGAAAGGCAGTCGATGCGGCCGTCAGGGCGGCATATGAAGCCGGCGAGCCGGATGGGCCGCGGTCGTTTGCGTCGGTGGCGTGGGCGTGCCGGGGCAGGGTTGTTTGAGTGACGTTGCGGATGCTCCGAGGCTCCTCATCCGAAGGGCGAGACGGGTGCTCCGGCGGCTGATGGATGCAAGAAGCAATGTTGCGGCGCGTACTTCGAGGCTCCGCCCTGTCGGGCTGCGGACCTCAGCATGAGGGGGATTGGTGGGTGCCGCCCCGCGGACAAGGAGCGCCGGGAGGTGCTCCCGCCACCGGACCGCCGCTCTTAATCACGACAAACGTGATGGAACTCGGTCAGCATCGCTGCCGTTGTTTCCGCTGTCTCCGATTGCGAATGTGCTTTCCCGCAACCGCAGCCCTGACAGCCGCAACCCGCCCGTTTTGGGCACCCCTTCCGACGGCATCCGGAATTGCCCGCCTCGCCGCCGCTTTCGGACGGAGGAATATCAGATGTCCGCTTTGGAAAGCCTGCGCCGGCTGACGCCGCAGCAGCGTAACACCGTCATCGCCAGCTATCTCGGCTGGACGCTCGACGCCTTCGATTTCTTCATTCTCGTCTTCGTTCTTAAATATATCGCCGAGGAATTCCATACCGACGTCCCCGCCGTCTCGGTGGCGATCTTCCTGACGCTCGCCATGCGGGCGCTCGGCGCACTGATCTTCGGACTGGCGGCCGATCGATACGGCCGGCGCATCACGCTGATGGCCGACGTGCTGCTCTATTCGCTGTTCGAATTCCTCACCGGCTTTTCCACCGGCCTCACCATGTTCCTGGTTCTCCGAGCACTCTATGGCATTGCTATGGGCGGTGAGTGGGGCGTCGGCGCCTCGCTGGTCATGGAGACGGTGCCGGAGGAAAGCCGCGGCATCGTCTCAGGCATCCTGCAGGCGGGTTATCCCTCGGGCTATCTGATCGCCTCGATCGTGTTCTTCCTGCTCTTTCCCGTCATCGGCTGGCGCGGCATGTTCTTCATCGGCGCGGCTCCGGCGCTGCTCGTGCTCTACATCCGGCGGAATGTCGAGGAGAGTCCCGCCTTTCTGAGACGGCAGGCCGAGGGGCGCCCGCCGTTCTTGACAGTGCTGCGCGAAAATATCCCGCTGTTCATCTGGGCGGTGCTCTTGATGACGGCGTTCAACTTTTTCAGCCACGGCACGCAGGATATCTACCCGACCTTCCTCGAAAGCCAGCGCAACTATTCGAGCTATACGGTTGGCGCCATTGCCATCGTCTACAATATCGGCGCGATCTGCGGCGGGCTGTTCTTCGGGGCGCTGTCGCAGCGGATCGGCCGCAAGCGGGCGATCGTCACTGCCGCGCTGATCGCCGTGCCGGTGGCCCCGCTCTGGGCCTATGCGCCGGGGCCGGTGCTGCTCGCCATCGGTGCTTTCCTCATGCAGTTCTTCGTGCAGGGCGCCTGGGGCATCGTGCCGGTGCATCTGAACGAGCTGTCGCCGGACGAGGTGCGCGGCACCTTCCCGGGCTTCGCCTATCAGCTCGGCAACCTGCTGGCCTCCGGCAATGCGACGCTGCAGGCGGGCCTCGCCGCTCGCTGGGATGGCGATTACGCCTATGCGCTGCTGATCGTCGCGGCGGTGGTGGCGCTCGCCGTCGCCCTGCTCGCCGGCTTTGGCTACGAGAAAAGGATGTGCGCTTCGGCATGGAGGAAGCCAAGGAGCCGCATGGCGCGATGCGAATCTAGCGCTGCCGGCGGTTACAGAGGCCGGCGGCTGATGTCGCCGGTCTTTGCTCATGGCCTACCGGCCATGGCCAGTGCTGGAAAACGTGCCGCCGGCTATCCGCCTCGTCTCTGCCGCATGAGACGATCGGTCCGAGCCTCGGGGGCTTGCCGTCGAATGGCGGCGTGCTAGGTAGAGCTCGCCGGTATCGAACCGGATCGACCGTTTCCTCCACAGCCCGAGTTACTCCATGTCCTTTTCTCCCGCCGCCCTTTGGCCTGTCATCATGCTGTTTGCCTCCAACATCTTCATGACCTTTGCCTGGTATGGCCATCTCAAGCACAAGAGCAGCGCCATCTTCCTTGCCATCCTCGTCAGCTGGGGCATCGCCTTCTTCGAATATTGCCTGGCAGTGCCGGCCAACCGTATCGGCTCGGCGGTCTATACGACGGCGCAGTTGAAGACGATGCAGGAGGTGATCACGCTGTTGGTCTTTGCCGGCTTTTCGATCTTTTGGCTCGGCGAGAACCTGACCTGGAATCACGCGATCGGCTTTGCGCTTATCGCAATTGGAGCATCCTTCATCTTTCGGGCGTAAATTGTAGTTTTTTCAACAGATTACAAATCGTCCATGTCTGGATATCGCCACATTTCCTACAGATTGCCGTCGCAATCGGCTGGCAGCCTGTCACTCTTTATTGATCAGGAGTTGACCGGCCATGAGCCTCTCTTTCCCGACGATGGCTGCGATCCGGTTCGGCTATGGGTTCCGGCCGGGCGAGACGCCGCCGCAGAACAAGGACGAGCTGATCGGTCAGCTCGGCAAGGGCGTGGCGGCGACGCCGGACTTTCCGCTCGGCGGTCCCGACATGCGCCATCGCGCGATCCTCAGCCTGCAGGAGCAGCTGAGGCAGATCCGCGAGGACGCCAAGACGGTGACCGACGACCCGGCGCGGCGCGAGATGCGAAAGGGCGTGCAGCACCAGGCGCAGCAGCAGTTCCAGCATGATGCGAACCTGCGGCTGATGCAGGCGGTGCTGTCGCCCTACGGCTTCTACGAGCGGCTTTCGACCTTCTGGAACGATCATTTCTCCACCAGCGCCAATAAGAGCCTGCCGATGCGCCTCATCGTGCCGCTCTATGAGACCGAGGCGATCCGGCCGTTTATCGCAGGCAAGTTCGGTGATCTGTTGCGCAGCGCCACGGCCCATCCGGCCATGCTGATCTATCTCGACCAGGCGGATTCGCTCGGGCCGGATTCGGCCGGCGGTATCAAGCGCAACAAGGGGCTGAACGAAAATCTCGGCCGCGAACTGCTGGAGTTGCACACGCTCGGCGCCGGCAGCGGCTACAGCCAGGCCGATGTGACGGCGGCGGCCATGGTGCTAACGGGGCTCACCATCGACCGCAAGGAGATGGACATCGCCTTTCGGCCGAATATTTCCGAGCCCGGCCTGCATGAGGTGCTCGGCGTCAGCTATGGCGGGCGCAAGCGCTCGCGAGACGATTATCTCGATATGCTCGACGATCTTTCCGTCCATCCGAAGACGGCGGCGCATATCAGCCGCAAGCTGGCAGTGCATTTCGTCTCCGACCAGCCCGACGAGGGCATGGTGTCCAACATGGCGACCATCTGGAAGAAGACGGATGGCGATCTCACCGCCGTCTACACCGCCATGCTCGACCATCCCGCCGCCTGGCAGAACGAGGGCGCCAAGGCGCGACAGCCCTTCGACTACGTCGTTGCGGGTCTCAGGGCGCTGAATGCGGGGCCGGTCAACGGCGTCGTCGGCAGCTTCCTGGCGGCAAACCAGCAGGGCACTGAGGAGGGTGACATGGCGACCAATACGCCCGGCATGGTGGGATCGCCTGTGACCAAGGATCCTGCCGGCGAGGCGAGGGACAAGCGTCTCAAGGCCTTCCGGACGGCGCGGGCGCTGGGGCAGGGGGCACTGAAGCGCATGGGACAGCCGACCTGGCTGCCGCCGAGCCCAGCCGGCTTCGAGGAAGGTTTTTCCGCCTGGATCACAGGCAGCCAGCTCGCCGAGCGACTGGCTTGGGCAAGACGCGCTTCTGCACAGTTCGGCCGCGACGAGGATCCGCGCGAATTCCTGAAGTCGACGCTTGCCGATGCTGCGCGCGACGAGACGATCCGCGTGGTGTCGCAGGCGCCGAACAAGATCAGCGGCCTGACGCTGGTGCTGGCATCGCCTGAATTCAACCGCCGATAGGAGACTTTCGCCATGACACTGTCGATGAACCGGATCTCGCTTTCCCGCCGCGGTTTTCTGACCTCAGCCTGCTGTCTCGCTGCCGCTCCCGTCTTCACCCCGGTCACCTTCGCGGCGATGCCGGGTGACAACCGCTTCGTCACCATCGTGCTGCGCGGCGCGATGGATGGGCTGGATCTGGTGCAGCCCTATGGCGATGCCGGCTTTGCCGCGCTCCGGCCGACCTTGGCGCTGACGCCCGATACAGGGCTTCTCGACCTCGATGGACATTTCGGTCTTAATCCCGCCGCCGCCGATCTGATGCCGCTGTGGAAGAGCCGGGAACTCGCCTTCGTGCAGGCGGTGTCGACGCCCTATCGCGACCAGCGCAGCCATTTCGACGGTCAGGATATGCTGGAATCGGGCGGTGAACATGTCGCCGAGGAAAAGACCGGCTGGCTGAACCGGGCACTTGCGGTCATTCCGCGCTCGGATGCGCGCAAGGCAATCGACGTCAATACCTCGACCGAGCTGATCCTCTCCGGGCCGAACGACGTCGATGTCTGGGCGTCGGATTCCAATCTGGCGCCGGCGCGCGACGAGATGCAGTTCCTGGTGCGGCTCTATGCCGGCGATCCGCCGTTTGCCGCGGCACTTGCCGAGGCGACGCGGGCCGACGCCGCCTTGATGATGGTCGAGCCGGATGGCCAGCGCGGCGAGAAGGTTGCCGATGTGGCGGCGCTCGCCGCCAACATGCTGAAGGGCGATTACCGCATCGCCAGTTTCTCGATCACCGGCTGGGATACGCATATCGGCCAGGCCAGCCAGTTCAAGCGGCCGGCACAGGATCTCGTCCAGGCGATCAACACGTTGAAGACGACGCTCGGGCCTGAGATCTGGTCAAAGACCGTGGTGCTCGCCATGACAGAATTTGGACGCACCGCCCGCCAGAACGGCTCCGCCGGCACCGACCACGGTACCGGTGGCTGTGCGCTGCTGGCGGGCGGCGCGATCAACGGCGGCCGTATTCTCGGCAAGTGGCCCGGCATCGGCGACGGCCAGCTGCTCGACGACCGCGACCTGATGCCGACCGCCGACGTGCGCGAGGTGGCGGCGGCGATGCTCTATCGGCTGTTCGATGTCGGGGTGGACGATCTGACGGGGAAGATCTTTCCGGGTTTGGGGTTTGATAAGGGATCGCAGTTTTTGAGAGGGTGAATGGGCTGCTCTCTGTTCTCCCCAGCGGGGAGAAGGTGGCCCGAAGGGTCGGATGAGGGGGCCGCGCGGTACGCCATTCATTGCCCTTCGCTTGCGCTCCGCGCATTCGCGGCCTTGCCGCTCACCCCCTCATCTGGCCTGACGGGCATCTTCTCCCCGCTGGGGAGAAGAGGGAGCAAGCCGCTGCCCGGCCCTTCGCTTGGGCTCAGGGCGTTCGTCGCTGCAATCGATTCACTGGATCGATTGCTCGGGCCGCTCCCGATCGCTCCTCACCCCAGCACATCATAGAGCCGGAAGATGAAACTGACCTGATAGACCAGGTTGGCGATGATGAAGCCGGTGTGGAAGCGGCGGTTGGGGGTCCAGGCGGCGAGGACGCACAGCAGGATGTAGACGATGTTGCGGGCGGGATATTCCCAGCCGAGCGAGAGGATGCGTTCCGGCCCCTTGATCGCCGTGTCGAGGATATCGACGGCATAGATCAGGCCGAGGATGCCGAAGAACCATTTGCGCCGGGAAATGAAATACTCCTCGTAGCCGCCATATTCATCGAGGCTCGCCGGGAAGAGCAGGGCGCAGAGCAGGAAGAACAGGCTGCAGAAGCAGACGAGGAAGAGATAGATGCCGAAGCCGATCGCAGGCACGGCCTGCAGGCGATATTCCCACCACCAGATGTGAATGATGAAGAGGAACAGGGAGAGCGCCCAGCCGAGATGGACGGCATAGACTTTCGCCTTGCCGGGATGCTGGACGATGCCGGCAACGCCGGTCAGCAGCCTGGCAAGCGAAAGGCTGATGACCATGCCCATCACCACCTTGATGTGAAGGAAGACTTCCGGCGCGCTGACCGTTTCCATGCCTTATCCCTCGGTTTCGAGAGTGTTACTCCTCGGGGACGGCCTTCGGTTTGCCCTCTTCGTCGAGCGCCACCATGATGAATGTGGCGGCGGTAACCTTCTCCATCTTGGCGTAACGGGCACGATGCGCCCAAGCTTCGACGATCAGCGTGATCGAGGTGCGGCCGACGCGCTCGATGTCGGTATAGACCGACAGCGTGTCGCCGATTTTGACCGGCAGTTCGAAGGCCATCTCCTTGACGGCGGCAGTGACGACGCGGCCCCTGGCGCGCTCGGCGGCGCGGATACCCGATGCAAGGTCCATCTGCGCCATGACCCAGCCGCCGAAGATATCGCCGGCCGGGTTGGCATCACCCGGCATGGCGAGCGTGCGCAGCGTCAGTTCGCCTCTCGGCTTGGCGGCATCGGTCATCAAGGGTTCTCCATCTGGTGCGGGTCATGGACCGGCGATTCACTGATGAGTACCCTAGTGCAAAGGCTGGAGGCTGTAAAAGACTGCCGGACCAGATCCTTGGGGTAGACGGCGGCCGAAAGATGCCGAACCGGGCACCGATCCAAATTCCATTCAATTTCAATTGGTTGAATATTAAAGCCAATACCTCCCTTACGTTATTTAATTGTCTTCTAATCAAACTTTACGCTCCAGTAATTCTGATGGGCCAGTATGTGAACGATTTCACATAGAAGACTCGCCGGGAACCTCATGCGCAACATCAAGATTTCCACACGCCTTTACTGCCTCGTCGGCTTCACGCTTGCCGTGCTCGCAGCAACGATGGTGTTCTTTCTGAACTATTCCTATTCCGAGCTTCAAGCGGAGCGGAAGGCGGGGTTGGAGAAGATGGAGGCGACGGCGATCGGCATCTTCGACAAATATTACAAGATGGAGCAGGCGGGCACGATGACCCGCGAGCAGGCTCAGGCAGCCGCCAAAGACGTGATCGGCGCGATGCGCTACGGCGCCGACGGCTATTTCTGGATCAACGACATGCATCCCACCATGGTGATGCATCCGATCAAGCCGGCACTGAATGGCACCGACATTTCGCAGATGAAGGATCCGAACGGCAAGTTCCTGTTCGTCGAATTCGTCAACAAGGTGAAGAAGGACGGCAAGGGCTTCGTCGACTATTACTGGCCGAAGCCGGGCGCCGACGAGCCGGTGTTGAAATATTCCTATGTCGCCGGCTTCGAGCCCTGGGGCTGGATCGTCGGTACCGGCGTCTATGCCGACGACCTTGCCGCCCTCTATCGCCAGAATGCGATCTGGGCGGCGGTGCTCTGCCTGCTCGGTGCGGCCGCCACGATTGCCATCGCCTATGCCATCGTGCGCAGCGTCACCGTGCCGATCGCCCGGCTGAAGACGGCAATGAATGCGATCGCCGCCGAGGAAGCATCGGTGGAGATCGCCGGCAGCGATCGTCGCGACGAAATCGGCCAGATGGCCAAGGCGCTGCTGGTGCTGCGCGATTCCGTCGACGAGCGCAGCGCGCTGCGCGGCCGGGAAGACGAAAGGCAGCGGCAGATCGAGGACGAGCGCCGCGGCAACGAGGCGAGCCTGCGTTCGGCTTCCGAGCGGCAGACACTCGCGATGCAGGCGCTCGGCGTCGGCCTGGAAAAGCTTGCGGGCGGCGACCTGACGGTTGCGATCGGCGATATCGGCGAGGATTACGCCAAGCTGAGGGGTGACTTCAACGCCGCCGTCGATGCGCTGAACGGCGTCATCCACGCGATCGCCGAATCGAGCCGCGTCGTCAACGACAGCGCTTCCGATATCAGCGAAGCAACCGGCAACCTGTCGAAGCGGACGGAACAGCAGGCGGCGGCCCTTGAAGAGACGGCGGCAGCGCTCGACGAGATCACCGCCACGGTCAAGACGGCATCCGAGCGGGCGAACGAGGCGCGCGAGATGGTGGCCGAGACCAAGGCGAGCGCCGGACGCTCCGGCGAGATCGTCCGCAATGCGGTAACGGCGATGGGCCGGATCGAGGAATCTTCGAGCCGGATCAACCAGATCATCTCGGTTATCGACGAGATCGCCTTTCAAACGAACCTGCTGGCGCTCAATGCCGGCGTCGAGGCGGCGCGGGCAGGCGAGGCGGGCCGCGGCTTTGCCGTCGTCGCGCAGGAAGTGCGCGAACTCGCCCAGCGTTCGGCCAATGCGGCTAAGGAGATCAAGGAACTGATCAGCCGGTCGGCGACGGAGGTCGAGGGCGGGGTGGCACTGGTGCGCTCGACAGGCGAGGCGCTGCTGGAGATCGAGTTCGCTGGTCAACAAGGTCAACGACCACGTCGCGTCGATCGCTACGGCGGCACGCGAGCAGTCGACCGGGCTGAACGAGATCAACGGCTCCGTCAACCATATGGATCAGATGACGCAGCAGAATGCCGCAATGGTCGAGGAGACGACGGCGGCAAGCCGCACGCTGGCCGACGAAAGTACCCAGCTGGAGACGCTTCTTTCGAATTTCCGGCTGCGCGGAGCAGGGCAATCGCCTGGAGCCCGGTACACACGGGCAGCGTGAGTTAAACGACAGATCAAAGGCCGCGAAAGCGGCCTTTTTCATCTCCGTCGCGTTCAGATTGTGCCGGTAAGTTTTCATTCACCGTTTTTAATTAAAATTGGAGTGAGTTTTTTCTGTCACTGCCCAGTCGGCCTGCGGAAGCGATAAGAGTATGGCGTTTGTTTCCTTTCCTCGGCGATCCCTTTTGCCCCTGCTGCTCTCGGCGACGCTGACGACCTGTTCGATCAGCGACGGGCTGGTGCCGCCGGCCAATGTCGACAGCGGCACCAGAGTCAGCTCGATCTCGCCCGCACGGGCGCCGGCGGCACGCATGGCGCCCTCGGTGCGCATGGCGCCGGTGGAAAGTCAGGCTTCCTATCCCGTTTCCAATGCGCCGGTCGGCAATAGCCAGGGCTCGGTCGATTACCTCAATACGCCGAACCTTGCCGGCACCGGTCATGCCGCGCCCTCCCAACCGGCGGCGCGCGGGGGCGGCTGCCGATGATCGACAGCGATGAGGCGCTGGCGGCGGGCCAGCCGAGCGGCAACTGGGGCGGCACGCAGAACCTTGCGATCCCTTCCGGTGGCGTCAATATGGATGACGAACTTGGAGCAGAGCCGGTCGTCGGGTTGGCGCAGGAACAACAGCAGCAGATCGCCGAGGGCAATGCGACCGAGCCCGTCGTTGACGGCATCGGCACCGATAGTCCTAAGCAGGTGAACCAGCCGCTACGCCAGCCCGCACCGCAGCCGATGCCGCAGCCGGCGGCACAGGCACAGATGAGCCGGGCGCCCGCCTGGAACGACGGCAGCCCTGTGGTGGCGCCGGCACGCGTTCCGGAAGAGGATGAAAGCGAAGAGGTCGCGATGTTGCGGCCGAACAATCCGATGATGAGCGAACCGGCCGCACCCGTCGATCCCAGCGTCATGCCGACCTCCGAGCTTGCCTGCCGGCGCGAGCTGAAGCGCATGGGCGTGCTCTTCGACGAGAAGCCGCCGATCTCGAACGGGCCGGCCTGCCAGGTGCCCTATCCGGTATCGCTGAAGGGGCTTTCCGGCAGTATCGGTGTCAAGCCGGCGGTAACGCTGAACTGTCAGGTGACGCTCGCCTTCGCCAAATGGGTGAAGAACGAGTTGGCGCCGTCAGCCCGCTACCGCTACTGGAGCGGCATCAGGACGATCCAGCCTCTTGGCGGCTATTCCTGCCGCCGCATGAACAACAGCCGGCAGCGATACAATCCGATGTCTGAACACGCCCACGGCAATGCCATCGACGTCGGCAAGTTCGTGCTGAAGAACGGCCATGAGATCGATGTGCGCAAAAAGGGCCTGTTCTCGCTGCGCGAGGGTCGGCTCTTGAAGGCGGTGCGCACTGACAGCTGCCGCTATTTCAACACCGTGCTCGGGCCCGGCAGCAACCCGGAGCACTGGAACCACTTCCACTTCGACCTTCGTTCCCGCAAGAGCGGCAAGGTCTATTGCGACTAATATCTGTCCCCTTGAACCGTGCGGCGCGGGTGCGGCTGTGGTCGCGGCAAATAGGCCTGCTGGCAGAAAATGGTTCATCCTGGCCGCCCGGCGCGCTATAGATTGCCGGGCGGATTGCCGTTTGAGAGTTAGATCCATGAGCTACGATTTCCATGTCGGCCAGAAGGTCGTGTGCATCAATGATACCTTCAAACACGTCAGCATCGACCAGCTCATCCGCAAAGGCGAGATCTATACGATCCGCTGGGTGGGGGAATATACCCATTATGTCGACGGCACATTCATCGGGGTGAAGCTCGCGGAAATCCATCGCGGCAATGACGACGGGCCGGAAGGTTACGGCGCGGCCGACATGCCTTATCGCGCGACGCGCTTCCGGCCGCTGGTGAAGGACAAGATCGCATCACTGCGCAAGCTGCTCGCCCCGACGCCCGATGCACCGGCGGAGCCAGAGGAAAAGGTCAGGAATAAAGAGAAGGCCTGAGGGCCGCTCCTGTACCGGCCTGTCGCCATCTTGAAAGGTGGTGATCCGATCAGACTGGCTTCCTGCTGAGGAACAGGCCGGTCTCCCTGCTGACATCGAGTGCGCCGCTGCCTTGCCTGAAGGCATCGGCGATCGCTTGGCGGAAGCGGGTGAGTTGAGGCTCGCCGGCGCCTTCGCCGGGCGGATAGGAGGTGAGGGCCAGGAAGACATCTTCGGGCTCGGTAATCCGCATGCTTGCCGGATACTGCAACATGGCGACGTTTCCGAATTGCGTCCGCATCATTTGCTCGGCTGCGTCATATCCAAAGGCTACGGCGGCCGGATCGGTCGGCGCGCTGCCGAAGACGGTCGTCAGGCGATAGATCTCGCGCATATTGCCGATGCCGTTGGTGGTGACCGCGAGAAAGCCGCCCGGTTTCAAGACCCTTGCCATCTCCGCGATGCCGGCGGCCGGGTCGGGCAGGTGATAGAGCATATGCATGGCGATCACCAGATCGAAGGCGCCGTCTTCGAAGGGAAGTGCGGCGGCATCGGCCCGGCAGCCTCGAACGGAGCTGAAGGGCAGCGCGCTGCAGCGCGCCACTGCCTCATCGACCATGCCTGACGAAAGGTCGGTCAGCGTCACAAGTAGATCCTCCGGCAGCAGACTTGCCGTTGCCGCCCAGAACCATGCCGGCCCGCAGCCGACGTCGAGTACGCGATCTCCAGGTTTCAGGGGCAACTGCCCGGCAACCCACGGAAACCAGCCGGTTTTGGCGATGGTATATTCGGTATGGAGTCTGGCGCGGGCGGCGAGCTTGCGGCTGTCGCCATACTGCACGGCATTGCCTTCGGCTATGGAGGACATCTCAATTCTCCGTCTTCCTCGTCAAGTCCCGGGGCCTTAAGGCAGAGCCTATAGAGGGCTTCGTTCCCGGACAAGACGCGACTATGCGCCGCTTGGGCCTGCCTGCACGGCAGGCTCAAGCCCTATGGGGGATAATAAATCGCATCCGATTAAATCGGAATAATGTTGACATCAAAATCGGCTCGGCGTATTAGAGCGCATCCGATTAAATCGGATACGCTAAAAATATCAAACCGGAAGGATACGACAATGACTGAGAAGCTTCTTTTCGCCGGCAGGACCCATATCGCCGGCGGCCGCAACGGCTATGCACGCAGCAGCGACGGCACGCTCGACATCAAGCTGCCGCAGCCGCATCCGGCGGCCGAAAACCTGTTCGGCG
Source organism: Rhizobium sp. C104 (assembly GCF_022354505.1). Classification (NCBI taxonomy): domain Bacteria; kingdom Pseudomonadati; phylum Pseudomonadota; class Alphaproteobacteria; order Hyphomicrobiales; family Rhizobiaceae; genus Rhizobium; species Rhizobium sp. C104. The sequence continues at coordinate 962,571 of NZ_CP092348.1, forward strand.
CCGCCTGGTCGGCCTGCTATATTGGCGCCATCGAACTCGCCGCCGCGCAGCGGAAGATCACCTTGCCAGCCGGTCCCGAGGTCGATGCAGAGATCACGCTCAACGGCGATAACGGCTCGTACTTCCTGCGCGCACGGCTCAATGTCAGCCTGGCAGACATCGATCGCGGGATCGCGCAGGAGTTGATCGAGGCGGCCCACGGCATCTGCCCTTATTCCAAGGCGGTCCACGGCAATATCGACGTCGAAACCAGGCTCGTCTGAACGGGAAGGGCCGGCCTCGCGCCGTCACCTTCAAGCGGGGGTCTGCCGATTGGCGGCAGACCCGTTTCTGAGCCAACAGTCCAACCTGCCGATCCGGAGGATGCGCCATGATCAACAGCCAGGCCGAGCCGCACCAAGCCTATGACGAGTTTTCGCTTGTGCTCGATCCCGATGTCTACGAGCCGTTGCCTGACGATTGGCTGATCGGCATCACCGACGTCGTCAGCTCGACCGCGGCAATCCGATCGGGGCGCTATGAAGACGTCAACTATGCCGGCGCATCGATCATCGCCGCTCTCGGCAATGCCTGGGGTTCGTTCGATTTTCCCTTTGTGTTTCGCGGAGACGGAGCAGCCTTCGCCTTGCCGGAAAACGGCATCATGGCCGCGACATCGGCCTTGCGTGATGTCGCGGGCTTTGCCAAAGCCGAGCTTCATCTCGACCTGCGTGTCGGGCTCGTCACCGTCGGCGAAATCCGCGCGAACGGGCGCGACGTCAGGATCGCGCGCTATGCCGCTTCCGAGAGTGCGACCTATGCGATGTTTGCCGGAGGCGGGCTCAAATGGGCGGAACAGCAGCTCAAGAAGGGACGCCTTCTGGTCAAGCCCGGCCGTTATGCGATGAAGCCTGACCTGACGGGCTTGAGCTGCGACTGGGCACCGTTCCCGAGCCAGCTCGGCGAGATACTATCGTTGTTGGTCGAGCCGCGCTACCAGACGCGCCCGGAAGTCTTTGCGGCGCTGGCGAAACGCGTACTCGCGGTTTTCGACGCCGCGCCGCGCCGGTCTCATCCGCTGTCCGGAGGGACGAATATGGCAAGAGAAAAGCAGGTCAGCGCGAAACGCTGGTCGGACGTTGCCTCCAATTCGGATTTCCGCAAGTTCGACGACGGCCTGCGCCTGACGCTGGACTGCGCGCCGGAGCAGATCGACAGTGTCGAAGCCATGCTCATTGCGGCCCGGGCACGCGGCGAGATTGATTTCGGTCTGCACCGCCAGTCTCACGCGCTGATGACCTGCCTCGTGCCATCGGGCCGGCCGGATTCGCATCTGCATTTCCTCGATGGAATGGGCGGCGGTTACGCGAAAGCGGCCGAGATGATGGAGGAGGGCGCACTTGCGGAGGTGGCGCGGTCGTGCCCGTTGTAGGCTGGGGTTCGCACTACTTGTCCTCCTTCATTCCTGTGCTTGTCATAGGAATCCAGTGCGCCCAAGTCCTTGGGCGCGGGAGAATATTAAAGGTAAAAAGGAGTCGTTCACCGCGCGGACGCGCGGTGGCTGGATTCCTGTGACGAGCACAGGAATAAGGAGGGTGGGAATGCACTCTCCTTCATCGTGTCTTGCGGGTCACTCCCGCCTGAGCAGCTTTAGGAGCATTTCACCAAGCTGAGGCGGCGCCAGTTCCGCTTCGCATTCTATCTCCGCGGCGGTAAACCATCTGAGCGCCGTGTGTTCATCGCCGATAAGTCGCGGAGAGCCCTGCCATCGGTCGACGTGATAGACATGGAAGATGGCGGATGCCCCAGGCGGGCTTTCCGAAACGAACTTTCCGGCAAACAGCCAGCGCTGCGGCGTCACGCCGATTTCTTCCAGCAATTCGCGGCGCAGTGCGGTCTCGGCATCTTCGCCGTCTTCGACGTGACCGCCCGGCAGGCTCCACCGATCCGGGTGCGTCCTGCGCTCCGAACTTCGCCTGGCGAGAAGAACGCTGCCATTCCCGATCAATGCGCCGATCGCGATCTCGGGCATGTCACCGAATGTCGACATGTGTCGCGATCATGGTTTTTGCGCCCGCGCCCGCAGCAGGTTGTCGCGCAGCCGCGTCACCGATTTCTGCACGATGGGGAAATCGTCGCCGAGGCCGACGGCGTCGATCAGGACAGAGCCGGGATCGGTGTCGAGAAGATCGCGCCCCGCCGGCGTCAGGCTGACACGCACTTGGCGTTCGTCGGCGGGGTCGCGATGACGGGTGATAAAGCCCGAGGACTCCAGCTTCTTGAGAATGGGCGTCAGCGTGTTGGATTCGAGGAACAGTTTTTCCCCAGCATACTCACCGTCTGATCGTCATCCTCCGAGAGGGCCACCATGGCGATATATTGGGTATAGGTCAGGCCCAGTGCGTCCAGGACCGGCTTGTAGGCGCGGCCGAAGGCGAGATTGGCCGAATAGACCGCGAAGCACAGGAAAGTCGAAAGCTTACGGCGGTCCGCACCTGGGGCGGGGGTGCAGGCATCTCGGGCTTTTTCGCGGTTTTGGTGGTGGGCATAGGAATCCTATCGACGCTCTGGTTGCTTACGAATACATATATATCGCATCCGATTAAATCGCAATGTGTATCCGGCTGCTTTTCTGACAGTGTATCCGGCCGTCGCTCCGGCTTCCGGAGCGGCGGCCAGCGTCGGCGTCCTACGGGTTAACTGAACTTCTCCGTCGTATCGGCCTTGCCGAATACCCAATAGCCGGATGCCTTGATCCAGCTCAGCGGGTAGCCCCGTTCCAGCAGATGGGCGCGGATCTCGCGTGTCACCGAGGCTTCCGCCGCGACCCAGACGAAGGTTTCCGGCTTGATGTCGATCAAGCTCAACAGTTTAAGCAGTGCCGCGGCATCGGTTGCCTCGGAGAGAGGCCGGTGCGCCCAATGGATATCAAGGTCCGCTCGGGTCTCGAAGCTCTGCTCTTCCAGCGGGCCGGTGACGGCGGCGATCGCGGTGATGGCAGTTTCGGCCGCACTCTCCTCGATCCGGCGGCCGATCGCCGGCAGCGCGGTCTCGTCGCCGATCAGCAACCATCGCGTCACCGCCTTCGAAACCACGGCGGAGCCCCTTGGCCCGCCGATCTCGAGCCGGTCGCCTGGGCGTGCGCCGATCGCCCATTGCGTGACCGGACCTCCCTCGTGCAAGGCGAAGTCAATGGTCAATCTGCGCGCGGCATTGTCATAGCGGCGCGGCGTGTAATCCCGGCGCTCTCTCCGCCATCGGCGGCGGGAACAAAGATCTTGATGTGGTCGTCGGGCGCAAGGCTGGTGAAATCGGCGAGATCGTCGCCGCTCAATGCGATGCGGCGCATGCCGGGGGTGATGTCGATGACGCTTTCGACCGTTAGGGTGCGCCGCCGTGTGTCGTGGCGCACCCGCTCGATGCCGGGGGCCGGTGAAGTCTGCTCTTTGAATTGATTGTTATCCATGTGTCCTCATGAGCTTTTGAAACTCGATCCGCAGGACACAGTCGCGCAGATCGAAGCCGCAAAGCCGTTCGATCATACGCGTTGAGTGACGTTAACGCTTACGTGGCTGGGTGACCCGGCCATTGACGGGTTTGATGTAGCGGAGCGCGGCGGCATGTGCAACCGCAGCGAGGCCGCAAAACCCGATGATTGCCGAACTTTAACTTTTCGCAGCCCGTTCGGTCGGGCAATGTCGGCCAACAATCGAGACAGAAGGGCGGGCCGATGGACAACAGGATCGAGGAAGTGCTCGATATCTATCACAGCATGATCGACACGGAGCGCAACAGCCCGCGCGAGCTGCCTCCCGGCGGCCGCGACGGAGGGCAGGACCAGCGGCTGCGCGCGGTCGGGCCGGAGACCGGGCAGTTCATCAACATCCTCGCCAGGAGCCTCAGGGCGCCGACCATTCTCGAACTTGGCACCTCCTTCGGCTATTCGGGGATATGGCTGGCGGAAGCCGCCCGCGCTTCAGGCGGCCGGCTGATCACCATGGAAATGCACGATTACAAGTCGGCCTATGCGCGCGATATGGCCGTCAAGGCGGGCCTTGCCGACCATGTCGAGTTCAAAGTCGGCGACGCCGTCCAGATGATCGACGCGCTTTCTGAGGGCATCGACTTCGTGCTCGTGGATCTCTGGAAGGATCTCTACCTTCCCTGCCTCGAGGCCTTCTATCCCAAGCTCAATTCGGGCGCGATCATCGTCGCCGACAATATGATCCGGCCCGGGGCGAGGATGTAAGGCGCTACGGCGAAGCCATCCGCGCCAGGCCGGGAATCTCAAGCGTGCTGCTGCCGGTTGGCAGCGGACTTGAGGTCAGCCGTTTCGACCGCGGTTGACGGCGGGCGATCACGAGAATCCGGTGCGTCCAACTCCTTAGGCGAGGGCGTATCGTGGGATTGCACCGCGTTTTGTCGACCTCGTAACCGCACACATATTGCCGCTCATTGCTACTTTTGAATGCGGCACAAAAGATGACACGTTTGAAGCTCATTTCCGACATTTTCCCGATCGAAGCTCCGCGCCATTGAGACTTGGGGAGATGTGATGTCGGGCATTCTTATCGCCACCCTGTTGGCAACGGTTTCAGCAAAGATTCCCGCCGGATTATCTGGCGGTGACGTTCTCTATTCTGATTGCAGCGGGTCCCGGCAGTTTGTCGTCGGGTATGTTGCCGGCTGGTTGGACAAATGGAATAGTGACGAGTATCTCGCCCGTCGCATTTTTACCGAGGCCGCTCCCACACCCAGCAGGATGGTGAACTCGGCGCATTTTGCAATCGCCGTTGGAGTTAACGTCTGCATTCCAACCGGGGCCACGGCGGAAGCGATCGGCAATGCGCTATGCACGTTCCTCGAAGAAAATCCCGGCATACGCGAGGCGACGGGCGACGAGCTGATGATGACCTTGGCTCACTATAAATACCACTGCCCGATCCCTTAGGGGAATTCACATCGGCTTATTGGCCTGCGGGCGCATGAGCGCTGCTGGTGAGAGCGGGTGGGCAAGTGCCGCCACATCGTCTTGCGCGCCGGGCGCTTTCACGCGACAAAGTCCGGATGAGCATTCCCATAACCCATCCCTTCTCCTTCGATCCGACCTACGGCATGCGGCTCGAGGAACTCCTTGCGGTCGAGCCGCCGGAGGAGCCTGATGGTTTCGACGCATTCTGGAAGGCACGCTATCAAAAGGCGCTGACGGTCGATCCGCAGCCGGTTCTTTCCCGGAGCCAGCTCACCCATCCCGATTGGCACGTGCTCGACCTCGTCTATCTCTCTACGAATGCGTTCCGGATCGGCGGCTGGCTGCTCCTGCCGCGCGGCGGGCAGGTGCGGCGCGGTCTCGTCGTCGGCCATGGTTACGGCGGGCGCGACCGGCCGGATTTCGACCTGCCGGTCGAGGAAACGGCGCTGATCTTTCCCTGCTGCCGCGGGCTGTCGCTCAGCGCCCATCCGCCGATTTCGCAGAATCCTTCCTGGCACGTGCTGCACGAAATCGACAAGAAGGACTCCTATATCATCGGCGGCTGCGTCGAGGATATCTGGCTTGCCGTCTCGACGCTCGCAGCTCTCTATCCCTGGCTCTCGGGGCATATCGGTTATAGCGGCATCAGCTTCGGCGGCGGTATCGGAGCGATGGCGATCGCTTATGATCCGCGCATCGACCGCGGGCATCTCGCACTTCCAAGCTTCGGGCACCAGCCGCTGCGCCTCGAACTGCCGAGCGCCGGCAGTGCGCAAGGAGTGCAGGAATATCAGGCGGAACATGGAAACGTGCTGGAGACGCTGCGCTTCTTCGATGCGGCGACAGCCGCGCGGCGGATCAGGGTGCCGATGCTGACGGCGGTGGCGCTTTTCGATCCTTCGGTCGCGCCGCCCTGCCAGTTCGCTGTCGCCAATTCGATACCGAAATTTAATGAAATCTTCATCCTGGACGCCGGGCATTTCGACTACCCTGGAAGTGCTGAGCAAGAAGCGGTGCTCCGCGACGAGATCGGACAGTTCTTCAGGGTGCCATGAACCGCGAATATCTGCGCTGGTACAGTCAGCGTCTGCATCGAGACATGGAGATGCTGGTGCTCGGCCATGCCGGCGCAAAGGTGCTGGTCTTTCCGACGCGGGAAGGGCGCTTTTTCGAATATGAACAGCTCGGTCTGGTCGCAAGCCTTGCAGACAAGCTGCAGGCCGGTCATCTCCAGCTTTATTGCATCGAGGGACTGGCAACCGAGAGCCTTTACGGCTTCCACCGCCATCCGGCCGATCGCATCCGCCGGCATGCCGCTTTGGAGGATTATATCCTCAACGAGGTGCTGCCGCTGATGGCGGCGAAGAACCCGCATGACTGGACCATCGTGCAGCACGGATGCAGCCTCGGCGCCTTCCAGGCGGCAAGCCTCGTCTTCCGCCACCCGCATCTCTTCCGGAAGCTCGTCGCCTTTTCCGGGCGCTACGATCTGACGATGAAGGTGGAATCCTTCGGCGACCTGTTTGATGGCTATTACGACGTCGGCGTCTATTTCCACACGCCGATGCATTTCCTGCCCGGTCTCGGCGGCGACTGGCGGCTCGACAGGCTGCGCGACGCGACATCGTTCTCACCATCGGCGATGCTGATCCTTTTCTCGACAACAACCGGCATTTCAGTCGGCTGCTCGCGGACAAGAATGTCGGCCATCAGCTGCATGTGTGGGATGGTCGCGCCCACCGTGCCGGCGCATGGCGGAAGATGGCAGCGCTTTACCTCTGACGCCTGGGGAACTTTTACGGCCAATTTAGAGCTGCGGTCGCCACCGGGGCATCCCACAGCGCGATCTCCTCGTTGGTCAGGAGGGCGAGGGTGATGGACAGGCCCTGCATGTCGAGCGAAGTGACATAGGTTCCCACAAGCGAGCGCTCGATCGAGATGCCTCTTTCCTCGATAAAGCGGCGGGCGCCGTTGTAGGCCAGGTAGAGTTCGGCCGGCGGCGTGCCGCCGAGGCCGTTGACGAAGAGCAGTGCCCTTGCGTGAGGCGCTGCCGCGATGTCGCCGGCGATGGTCTCGCAGAGATGGCCGATGATGGCGTCGGAGGCTGCGAAGGGCTGCCTGGCATGGCCGGGCTCGCCATGGATGCCGACGCCCATTTCCATCTCGCCAGGCCCGAGCGCAAACGTCGTGCGCTCGGTCTGCGGCACCGTCACGCCGTTCAGCGCCACACCCATCGAGCGGATGCGGGTGTTCAACCCCTCGCCAAGCTGCTTCAACTCGGCCAGCGGCATGCCGCGCTCGGCCGCTGCACCCAAGAGCTTTTCGACGATCAGTGTTCCGGCGACGCCGCGTCGGCCTCTGCCTTCGCCGATCCGCGACGTTTCGATGTCGTCGCTGACGACGACCATGTCGATGTTGTGGCGGTCGCCGGCCATCTCGATCGCCATTTCGAAATTCATCAGATCGCCGTCATAGTTCTTGACCACGAGCAGGCAGCCGGCGCCGGTATCGGCCTCTTCGATGGCGGCGATGATCTGGCTCGGTGTCGGAGAGGTGAAGATATGGCCGACGCACGCGGCATCCAGCATGCCTTGGCCGACGAAGCCGATATGCATCGGCTCATGGCCGGCGCCGCCGCCTGATATGAGAGCCACCTTGCCAGGGGTGAGATGGCGGCGGCGGATGCATCTGCGCTCAGGCCCGAACACCACGAAGGCCTCATGGGCGCGCACGAAGCCTTCGACGCTTTCGGCGACCATGGATTCCGCAGTGTTCATGAACTTCTTCATCAAGCCCCTCCCAAGGCCAAAGGCATTACGTTACGTCAACCTGCTCACCACTACTCACTCGCCCCTGAAATCGCGACGATCTTCTGCACCAGATCGGAGATCGCCTCTTCCAGCAGCCGATTCTTCCTGTCGTCACCGAAGTCGGGCACCATTAGCGACAGGTGTCGCAATTTCTCGGAATGGCCGAGATCCGGCAACTTGCCGGGATGGGCGGCCTGATAGGCTTCGAGAAAGCGCTCCTCTTCGGCAGCGCTAAAATGGCAGACGCGGACGATGGTCGCGAGATGGCGCGCCGGCAGCGGCGTTGCATAGGTCGGGCTGGTGATCTGGGTGACGAAGCTGCGATGTTTTCCAAGCGCCGTCGCCAGGCGCTGACGCGTGCCCGATGGCCTGTTGTCGATGATCTGCGCCAGAATGGACTTGTAGGCGATAATGGCGTCTTCGGTGTCTTCGCGCGCCATCCTATTCTCCGGCTGCCTTTGTGCCATCGGCGTTGAGGCCGATGATCGCCGATCTTATCGCGGGACGCCGGGCCGGCGCCACGGAAAAATGCCGAAGGCCGGCGGCGAGCAGCCCTGGCAGATAGCTGGGATTGCCGGCCATGTCGCCGCAGATACTGGTGGGCTTGCCGGCGGCAAGCTTCACAGCCTGAGCAATCAGCCGGAGCACGGCGGGTGCGGTCTTGCCGGCATCGGCATCGATGTAGTCGCGCGTGGAGGCGGCAAGATACTGCGTGAGATCGTTGGTTCCGAACGAGAAGAACGCCGCCGCGCCGAACGTGTCGAGCATCAATGCGGCTGATGGCACCTCCACCATCATGCCGATCGGCGGCATCCGGTGGGGAAGCGAACGGCGGCCAAGCTTTTCGGCTTCCTCGCGGAATAGCTCGCGCATCCTGTCGACCTCATCAGGGTAGGTCACCATCGGCAGCATCACCGACAGCCTGCCGAAGACGGCGGCGCGCAGTAGGGCGCGGGCCTGGACGCGGGCAATTTCCGGCTGGGCAAGCAGCAGCCGGATACCACGCAGACCCGAGGCGGCGAGAGCCGGCAGGTCTTCCAGGCCGGCGAGCGGCTTGTCGCCGCCGATATCGAGCATGCGGATCGTTACCGGCTTTTCGCCCGCCTGCTCCAGCACGCGGCGATAGATTGCCAGCTGTCGTTCCTCGTTGGCGGCATCGGCGACCGAGGCAACTGAAAACTCCGAGCGCATCAGGCCGACGCCTGCCGTTGCCGGATCGAGCGCGCCGATCTCGGCAGGATCGTTGATGTTGATGGAGAGCAGGATCGGGACGCCATCCGCCGTGCGTAGCTCGCCGCTTGCTGTTTGCTTGTCGGTGGCAGGAGTTCGTGCGGGCGCCGGCAAGGGGATCAGCATGCCGCCGGCCTTCAGGACGACCGTGCCGGCATCGCCATCCACGCGAACGGGATCTCCATCTGCTGCCGAAAAGCGGCCCGTGCCGACCACCATCGGCACTGATTTCGCCCTGGCAAGCAGGGCGACGTGGCCGGCGGTGCTGCCTGCAAACAGCGCGATGCCGCCGCCTTTCGACCAGTCATGGGCGAGAAAGCGGCTCGGCTCCATATCCTTCCCAACGAAGACCGAGCCGGGCGGGAAATCGGCGATCGGGGTGCCGGCGAGCGCCCCGAGCACGCGGTTCTTGATGTCGAGAATATCGACGGCGCGTGCCCGCATTTGTTCTTCGTCGGCCGCTTCGAGTTCACCGATATAGGCGTCGAGGGTGGCGACCCAGGCGAAGACGACATTCTCGTCGGCCTCCATGCGCGCGCCCGTCGCTTCCGCGATCGTCGGATCGCGCAGCACCTCGATCTGGAAATCGATGATATCCCGGCTTTCGGCATCGGCTCCATCGGCAAGGTGCTCGAGTTCGCCGATCGAGATGTCGATCGCCTTCTCCAGCGCGCTGTATCCACCGACGGCTCGGGATGCAGGGGCGGCGTCCGGCCGCTCGGCAGCGGAAGGAGCCTTCGGCTCCTCCGCGAGAAAGGCCGGGCCGGATGCGATGCCCGGGGATGCGCTCTTCGCTTTCAGTCTAAGCGGTTCGGCCATGCTTCTTTTCCTCATCGAAGTTGCGCTCGATGAGTTCCTTCAGCGCGCGGATCGCCTCTTCGGCGAGAATGCCGTCGGCGCGGATCCTGAGGATCGAACCTTTACGGATTCTCGCGCCCATGATCTTGATGATGCTCTTGCCGTTCAGCCAGATATCGCTGCCGTTGACGGCGACCTCGATCGAACAGGGGAAGGACTTGGCAAGCCGCGTGAAGGTGACGGAGGGGCGGGCGTGCAGCCCGACACCGTGCTTGACTTCCACCTCCGTCTGGCAATTCACGTGCAATGGATCGGGCTCCTGTTTTTCACTACGCAATCCTGGTGTCATCAGGGGGACAGTTCCTCGGCTGTGGCGACGACCTTGGCCAGCGACGCGCCCCCCGACGCCTCGGCAGCAGCGATGACGGCGCCTTCGACGAGCGGCGCGTTGCATATGGAGACGAGGGCCGAGCGGGGAAGGCCCAGCATTTCGATCGCCATCTCGCTGTTGGTTTCGGCGCCGCCGAGGTCGACGAAGACGGCGACGCCGGCCTCGGACCAGGCGGCCTCGATCGCTCTCAGGATGCCGCCGGCATCGGTCCCGAGATCGCCATGGACATTGCCGCCTGACCAAGAGAGCGGCACGCTGTCGCCCACCATCTGCCTGACCATGTCGGCGATACCCCTTGCCACCAGCGGCGAGTGGGAGACGATCACGATACCCACATTTGCGGTCTTTCCATTCATTGCGGACGATGCTCCCCGAGATAGCGGCAGATTGCCGTGGTCAGCAGCGCGCAGTCTCGACGCGCCGGGATCGACATGGCCGATCGAGCGGTCACCGAGATAGGCGGCGCGCCCGCGCATCGCCTTCATCGCGGCGGTTCTGTTGGCCGAGCGTTCGGCCTTGCGGGCGACGTCACCGAGTGGAGACCTCTTCGCTAACGCGGCATGCACGGGATAGAGCACGTCGAGCAGGGTCTTGTCGCCGGCATGCGCCCGACCGCGTCTCGCGACGGCGTCGATAGCCTGCTTCAGCACCAGCGAAAAATCGGCCGTCTCGTCGCTTTTGCGAAGCTCGCGACCGATCTCCATCAGCAGCGTGCCGTAGAGCGGCCCGGCCGCTCCGCCGACATTCATCACCAGCGTCAGGCCGATCTTTTCCATGGCGTCGGGGAAGGGCAGGCTGGACAGGCTTTCGCCTTCGGCGCTGACTGCCTCGCAGCCGCGCCGCATATTGGTTCCGTGATCGCCATCGCCGATGGCGCGATCGAGCGCGCAGAGGTGATCGCTGTTTGCCGCGATCGTCGCGCGGCACACCTCGATCAATCCTGCCACAAGCACCGGTTCCGCCTGCACTGTCATCCTCCCTGTCGCCGCATCTCCCGTGCGGCTCTCAAACTTTACTCAGGTCAGGCGAGGCTGGCCACCACCCCGAACGCGCCGGCAACCGCGACGGCGCCGGGATCGGCGACGCCCGCCAGATCTCTTTCGCCGATATAGGAGGCGCGCCCGGCTCTCGCCTTCGTCATCGTCTTCGTCGACCTCGGCGCCTGATGCCGCAGCCTTTGCCGCCGCAGCGACATCGCCCGACGCGAGCGCCTGCAGGGCGGGCGACAGCGCATCGACCATCGTCCGGTCGCCGACTCCGGCGCCCCCATAGAACGTCATCCTGTCGAGCCCTGCAAGGAGAGCGGCGGCGAATTCGGCCTTGTCAGCCATCGCCTTTGCCGCCGCGGTGAAGAAGATCGATAGCAGCACGCCGCTCGACCCGCCCATGCTGGTGCCGAGGATATCGCCGAGCGAGGCGAGCGTTGCCGCCGGACGATCTAGCGGCAGCGTGTCGAGGCGGGCAAGCACGCTGCGGGCGCCCGCCGACACTGTCGAGCCGGTATCGCCGTCGCCGACGCGGCCGTCCAGCCTGTTGAGTTCGCTTTCCTGCGAGATCAGATGCTCGCAGAGCGCCGTGATCAAGCGACGGTTGCGCGTGTTTTCCCCGGCTGCGGCCGCGCCATTCATGCCGGCCGGCGTTCTCGGTGCGGCGATGATGTTGATCTCGTGGCGTTCGACGGCAGGCATCCAGGCATGCGGTTCCACCGCCGCCGTCAGCGCCGCCTCGCGAACGTCATCCAGCCGGATCAGCGACAGCGAGAAGCCGTTCATATTGAGCGCGGTCATCATCGGCGCCGGCCCGATGATCAGTCGGACGTGACGGCCAAGCCGCGAGGACAGCACGGCATTTGCGATGACCGCCATTTCGAGCGGCGGCACGGCGCCGAGATTGTTGACGAGGAGGGCGTGGCTTACCCCTTCGCGCAACGTCGGCGACAGGCGCGCCACCATGGTGGCGACGATATCGGCGACCGGCTGCAGCGTGATGCGCTCGATGCCAGGTTCGCCGTGGATGCCGAGGCCGAGTTCGCCCTCGTCGGCTCCGAGACGGTCCTCATGCGCCTGGCCGGGCACGCTGCAAGTGGAGAGCGACATGCCAAGCGAAATGATGTCGCCTGCGGCACTAGCGGCATAGGTTGCGACCGTCTTCAGGTCCTCGCCCCTTTCGGCGTGATAGCCTGCGATCTTGTGGACGAATAGCGTGCCGGCCACGCCGCGCGGCTGGTTGATGCCGGGGATAGCGATGTCGTCGGCGACGATGACCATCTCGACATCGAAGCCTTCGGCGCGCGCCTTTTCGGCGGCGAGGCCGAAATTCAGGCGGTCGCCGGTATAGTTTTTGACGATCAGCAGGGCGCCCTTTTCGCCGGCGACGGCGCGGATCGCCGTCAGCACGGCATCGACACTCGGCGAGGCGAAGATTTCGCCGGAGACGGCAGCCGTTAGCATGCCCTTACCGACGAAGCCGGCATGGGAGGGCTCATGACCGGCGCCGCCGCCTGATATGATCGCCACCTTCGACTTGTCCCAGTCGGCGCGCAGGATCACCTTGATGTCGGGATAGCTGTCGAGGCGGGCAAGACGGCCAGCACCGCTCGTCAGAAGCAGACCGTCCAAGGATTCGGTGACGATGTTTTCCCTGCGGTTGAAGAAATGTTTCATCGATTGACACCCGTCTGTTTGTTTTTCATGCCATCACCACGTCTGTTTGCCGGTCAGGAAAGGCGCTGTCCACTCGCGTCGAAATAAAGCGGATCGCGCAGCGTCAGGCTGATCCGGTCGCCCGGTGCGATCGCCAGATATGGATCTGCAAGTGTGACGAGCTTGTGATCCCGCGCTGGCTGTTTGGGATCGGCAACCCTGATGTGCAGGTGGTTCTGGTCGCCGAGATGCTCGATCCAGTCGATCTCGGCATTGGCATCCTTGCCGACGATTATGTCGAGATGTTCGGTGCGGGCGCCGACTGTCTTCGTGCCGGCCGGCGGCCGGCCGCCCGGCAGGAGGTCCGCCGGCAGAAGGTTGATGTGCGGCTGGCCGAGGCGGGCGGCGACGTGCAGATTGGCGGGATTGCCATAGATCTCGCGCGGTGTTCCGACTTGCATCAGCCGGCCCTCGGCGACGATGCCGATCCGGTCGGCCATGGTCATGGCTTCCACCTGGTCATGGGTGACATAGAGCAGCGTCGAGCCGAGTTCCTTCTGGATGCGCTTCAGTTCCAGGCGCAGTTCGGCGCGCAGCTTCGCATCGAGCGAGGACAAGGGTTCATCCATCAGATAGATCGCCGGCCGGCGCACCAATGCCCGTCCGATCGCGACACGCTGCATCTCGCCGCCGGAAAGCCTGGTCGAGCGGTTCTCCAGCTTGTGGTCGATCCTGACCATGCGGGCGACCTCGCGGACGCGCCGGTCGATCTCCACCGCACTCAGCTTGCGGACCGGCGCCTTCAGCGGGAAGGCGAGGTTCTCGTAAACCGTCATGTGCGGATAGAGCGAATATTGCTGGAAGACGAAGGCAACGTCACGCTCGGCGGGTGCTTCCGCGGCGACATCGCGGCCGCCGATCTCGATGCGGCCGCTATCCGGCCTTTCCAAGCCGGCGATCAGCCGTAGCGTCGTGGTCTTGCCGGCGCCTGTAGGACCGAGCAGCACGACGAATTCGCCGTCGCGGATCGACAGATCGAGATCCGATAGAGCCTGGGTGTCGCCGAAGCGCTTGTTAAGTTTTCTGAGGACGACATCAGCCATGCCGGGTCTCCTGATAGAGCTGGGACGGCACCGCGCGGCCCGACGTGCAATCGAAGAGCGCGAGTTTCAACGGGTTGAATTCGAGGCCGACTGTCTCGCCGATCCGGAAGCTGCGATTGGCGGGAACGCGGGCCTTGATCAGGCCGCCCTGGGTTTCCACGGCCACGACCTGGTTGGTGCCGAGATATTCGCTGCCGTAGATGGCGCCGCGGAGCGCCGAGGCGTCGCTGAATCGGATATGCTCCGGCCGCACGCCGAGCGCGAGCTCGCTTTGGGCCATGTCCTGATGGATCTCCGGAACGGCGACATCGACGCCGTCGAGCAGGATGGAGCGGTCACCGCTTTTCAGTCCCGAGGTGAAGCGCATGAAGTTCATCGGCGGTGAGCCGATGAAATCGGCGACATACATGGTCGCGGGCTTGGCGTAGATTTCCTGCGGCGTGCCGAACTGCTCGATGATGCCATGGTTCATGACGGCAATCTTGTCGGCCATCGCCATCGCCTCGTGCTGGTCGTGAGTGACGTAGACGGTCGTGGCATGGATGCGGTTGTGCAGTTCGCGTAGCTCGTGGACCATGATTTCGCGGAACTCGGCGTCGAGCGTGCCGAGCGGCTCGTCCATCAGGAAGCATTTCGGGCGCCGGACGATGGCGCGGCCGAGCGCCACGCGCTGCCGGTCGCCGCCGGCGAGACCCGAGACCGAGCGGTTGAGAATATGGTCGATCTGCAGCAGGCGAGCGGTCTCTTCGACGCGCTGGCGGATTTCGGCCTTGGGCATGCCCTGCGACAGCAAGGGGAAGCCGATATTCTTGCGCACGTTCATATGCGGGTAGAGTGCGAAGAGCTGGAAGACGAAGGCGATGTCACGGGCGCTGGCGCGGTTGAACGTAACATCCTCGCCGTCGAGATAGATCTTGCCACTGCTCGGCAGCTCGAGGCCGGCGATCATGCGAAGCGTCGTCGTTTTGCCGCAGCCTGATGGACCGAGCAGCGCCAGGAATTCACCGTCATGAACGGTGAAGCTCGAATCCTGCACGGCGACGAAACTGCCGAACTCCTTGCGGAGATTTTCGATCCGGATATCCGCCATGATTTACTCCGGGAATTTCGAGACGATGATGAACATGACGGTGCCCGCAAGGAGGGTGACCAGCGAATAGGTGTAAAGCACCAGCAGGAAGGGCTGGAACAGCATCAGGAAGCCGAGCCCGATCAGAACGGTTGCGATGCTCTCCATCGGGCCGCGGCGCAGGAAGAATGGTCGTTTCGAGCGGGCAGGGGTGCGTGTTTCGATCAGGTGGGTCATTTGCGGACGGCTCCGAAGGTGATGCCGCGCAGCAGCTGCTTGCGCAATAAAATGGTGAAGACGAGGATCGGGATCAGGAAGATCGTCGTGCCGGCGGCGACGGCCGGCCAGTCCTGCCCGCCTTCGCCGATTATCGTCGGGATGAAGGGCGGTGCGGTCTGGGCCTCGCCCGAGGTCAGCAGGGCGGCGAAGGCATATTCGTTCCAGGCAAAGATCAGGCAGAAGATCGCGGTCGCGGCGATGCCGGTGGTTGCCTGCGGCAGCACGACCTTGCGGAAGGCCTGCAGCCTCGTATAGCCGTCGATCATCGCCGCTTCCTCGTATTCGCGCGGGATCTCGTCGATAAAACCCTTGAGCAGCCAGACGGCGAGCGAGACGTTGACGGCGGTATAGAGCAGGATCATGCCCACGGCCGTGTCCGACAAGCCGAGTTCGCGATACATCAGGTAGATCGGGATGGCGACGGCAATCGGCGGCATCATGCGCGTCGACAGGATGAAGAACAACAGGTCGTCGGCAAGCGGGACCTTGAAGCGCGAGAAGCCATAGGCGGCAAGCGTTCCGAGTAAGACCGCCAGGAAGGTGGAGCCGAAGGCGATCACCAGCGAATTGATGAAGCGCGGCAGGAAATTCGACGGACCTGCGATCACCATGTTGCGCTTGCGGGTCACCTCATCACAGGTGTCGACCGGCGCCGGCAGCGAGGCGATATAGTCGGGCGTCTGCCGCGTACGCGTGGTGAACAGGTTGCAATAACCTTCGAGCGATGGCGTGAAGACGATCTTCGGCGGATAGCTGATCGAATCCGGCGGAGACTTGATGCTGGTCAGGAAGATCCAGACGAGCGGAATGAGGGTGATCAGCGCATAGAGGACGACAATCGTGCCGGCGATACGCTTGCTTGAACGGCTCGGTGCGACGACCGAATGGGCTGAGTTGGCGGCGCTCATCGTTGCTTCACCCTATTCAATGCCTTGACATAGATGTTGGCGAGCCCGAACACCGCGACGAAGAGGATGATGGCGAAGGCCGAGGCCCGGCCGGTCGCCCAGCTTTCGAAGGCAGCGCGCTTCAGCGTGATCGAGGCGACTTCGGTGACCGAGCCCGGCCCGCCACCGGTGAGCAGCGTCACCATGTCGAACATCTTGAAATTCTCGATGCCGCGGAAGAGCACGGCGAGCATGATGAAGGGCAGCGCCATCGGTACGGTGATCGACCAGAACTGGCGCCACGGCGAGGCGCGGTCGACCTCGGCCGCCTCGTAGATATAGTCGGGGATCGAGCGCAGGCCGGCGAGGCAGATCAGCATCACATAAGGCGTCCACATCCAGGTATCGACGATGATGATCGCCCAGGGCGCCAGAGTGACATTGCCAAGCATCTGGATATCGGAGGTCGGAATGCCTGATACCAGCGAGACGGCATAGGCGAAGAGACCGATTTGCGGCTCGTAGAGAAAGCGCCAGAAATTGCCGACGACGGCGGGCGACAGCATCATCGGGATCAGGATGATCGTTGTCCAGAAGGCATGGCCGCGGAACTTGCGGTCGATCAGATAGGCAAGGCTGAAGCCGATCACCGTTTGCAGGAGGATGGTCCAGAAGACGAAATGCGCGGTGGTCTGCATCGCCTGCCAGATATCGGGGTCGTTCAGCACGCGCTGGTAATTTCCAAAGCCAACACCCTGGACCGGCGCATTCGGCCGGTTGGCGCGGTAATTGGTGAAGGAGAGATAGATTGCCCAGATCAGCGGGAAGATGTTGATCGCCAGCAGTAGGATGATGGCAGGCGCGATGAACAGCCAGGCGATCGCGCTGTCGGAGAGGCCGCGGACGCGCCGGGCGACCGAGACCGGCGTTGCCCTTGCTGTCGCATCGACTGCATTCTCGACGATGGAGGAATGGGAAATGGTCAATTTTTCACCCGGTCTATTGGGATATGGAAGATCTGGCGGCCCGGCTCGTCTGCCGATCCGGGCCGCCACCCTGGTGAGGATGGCGCGCAGAGGGGTGCCGCCTGTTCCTTCGTCCGGCACTAGATCTTGCCGTCGTCCTTAAAGACGTCGCTCCAGTCCTTCACCAAGCCGTCGAGCGCTTCCTTGGCGGTGCCGTTGCCGGCAACCACGTAGTTATGGACGCGCTTCTGCATAGCTTGCAGCAGCGAGGCGTAGCTCGGCTCGGCCCAGAAGTCCTTGACGATCGCCATCGAGTCCAGGAAGGCCTGGGCATAGGGCTGGCTCTTGGCAAAATCCGGCGCATTGACCACGGAGTTCAGGCAGGAGAACCCGCCGAGCTCCCACCATTTGGCTTGCACATCGGGCTGTGCGAACCACTTGATGTATTGCAGGGCGGCGTCGCGTTTGTCGGAGTAAGAGACCACCGAGATTCCCTGGCCGCCAAGCTGGGCGAAATGCGCCTTTTCAGCAGGATTGGGGAAGAAGCCGATCCTGTCGCCGCCGACCTTCTCGTCCTTGTAGAGGCCGGGCCAGGTGAAGGCGAAGTTCATCTGCATGGCGACTTGGCCGGATTTGAAGGCGTCGGCGGATTCGACCATGTAGACGTTGGAGCTGCCGGGCGGTGTGCAGCAATCATAGAGCGACTTGTAGAATTCGAGACCCTTGACCGCGTCGGCCGAGTTTACAAAGCCCTCCATGTCATAAGGCTTCTTCGGGTTCTCGTACTGGAAGCCCCAGTCGTAAAGGACGTTGGTCACGCCCATGGTGATGCCTTCGGAGCCGCGCTCGGTATAGATCGAGGCGCCGTAGACGGTCTTGCCGTCGATCTCACGCTTCTGGAAGAACTCGGCGATCTGCTTCAGTTCGTCGTAGGTCTTCGGAGCTGCGAGATCGCGACCGTATTTCGCTTTGAATTCCTTCTGCAGTTCCGGCTTCTCGAACCAGTCCTTGCGGTAGGTCCAGCCGACGACATCGCCCATGGCAGGCAGTGCCCAGTAGTTCGGCGTGTTCTTCGGCCATTCCGAATAGCCGACGACCGTCGCCGGCACGAAGTCATCCATCTTGATGCCTTCCTTGTCGAAGAAGTCGTTGAGCTTGACGTAGTGGCCGTTCTCGGCCGAGCCGCCAATCCACTGGCTGTCGCCGATGATGAGGTCGCAGAGCTTGCCATGGGAATTCAGCTCGTTGAGGAAGCGGTCGGCATAACTCGTCCAGGGAACGAATTCGAACTTCATCTGCGTGCCAGTCTTGGCGGTGAAGTCCTTCGACAGCTCGACCAGCGCATTTGCGGGGTCCCAGGCGGCCCAGCACAGCGTCAGTTCCTCAGCTTTGGCGAGATTGGGCAATGCCGACGACATGACGAGTGCCGCAGCCAGCCCCAAAAGGGCTTTCGATGTTTTCTGCATAAGTTCCTCCCAGAACCAATGCCGGCTCCCCGCCGGCGTCGCATGTTCACCCATTTTAGAGAATGCTCACATGAACTCCTCAATCATCATGTTTAGCAATATGTTTAGTGATAGCACTTTATATAAACATTGCAAGCGCCAATCGTTGCTGCACCCAACAGGCCGCTCGCCAAGTGGGTAACGACTTCGCGGACTAATCTCGGCGCTTCCCCGAATTTGGTTTGCGAGAGTACCGATACGGAGAAATCTGACCTCGATGCGAGATGGGCCGCAGGATATGGACCTCGGTGCCGTTCCTGTTTTCCCGGGAGCGGTTCAAACTTGGCCTCGCTCCGGCGGGGCCTTTTTCTTAAAGTCGCGCCGCCCGCCGCGTCGGGAATATTCCCGCGCAGTGCGAGATTTAGCCTTTCCGGCCGCGCGCAACGAGCGTATGCAGCCATTGCGCGGCGCTTTTCCGCGTTCTCTCGCGCGGCAGATCTCCGATCGGCTTCCTTCCCGTTTTCCTGCCGCGGTATCCAAACTTTCATTGGCAGATCGATGACGACGGCAGAGACGAGCGAGAACGGGCAGGAGGCGGCAAGCGGCCGCCAGGCGAAGATCGTGGCGCTTGTCGTTGCCGTTTCCTTCTTCATGCAGATCCTCGACGGCACGATCGTCGCCACCTCGCTGCCGCAGATGGCGGCAAGCTTTAATGTCCAGCCGGTGTCGATGAGCATCGGCATCACCGTTTACATGCTGACGATGGCCGCCTTCATTCCATTGTCGGGCTGGCTCGGCGACAGGTTCGGTGCGCGCCGTATCTTCCTGATGTCGATCGCCGTCTTTACCGCCGCCTCTCTGTTTTGCGGTCTGTCCGGCAGTCTTACGGAATTTGTGCTGTGGCGGGCCCTCCAAGGCGCGGGCAGCGCGCTGATGACGCCGGTCGGGCGCATCATCGTGCTCAAGAACGCCCGCAAATCCGAACTCGTCCAGGCGATTGCGCTGATCACCTGGCCGGCGCTGACCGCACCCGTGATCGGCCCGGTGCTCGGCGGCTTCATCACCACCTATGCCAGCTGGCACTGGAACTTCCTCATCAACATCCCGGTCGGCATTCTCGGCATGGCGCTGGTGCTGCGCTTCGTGCCGGAGCAGCGCGAGACAGATCCCGGCCGGTTGGATTTCGCCGGCTTCGTTCTGAGTGCTGCAGGGTTGACCTTCCTGCTTGCCGCCCTGGAGCTTTCGGTCAAATGGGACGGCGGGCTTTTCCCCGTCATATCAATGCTCGCCGCCGGCATCGTGCTGTCTGTGATGGCGACCCGGCATTTCCTCGCTGTCGACAATCCGCTGCTCGACCTTTCAGCCTTCCGCGTCCAGACCTTCTCGATGTCGACGCTGTCGGCTGGCACGGCCTGCAGGGTGGCGATCAACGCGACGCCGTTCCTGCTGCCGCTCCTGTTCCAGCTCGGTTTCGGGCTGAGTTCGATTGCTGCCGGCACCTATCTGCTCGTCTATTTCCTCGGCAATCTCGGCATGAAGACGGTGACGACACCGCTGCTGCGATTCTTCGGCTTCCGCGTCGTGCTGGTGTTCAACGGGCTGATTGCGGCACTTTCAATCGCCGCCTGCGGTTTCCTCACGCCGGGTACACCGCAGTTTTTCATCCATGCGCTGCTTTTTCTTGCCGGCCTGTCGCGGTCGATGGAATTCACCGCGCTGAACACACTGGCCTTTGCCGATATCGGTCCGGCGCAGCGAAGCTCGGCCTCGACGCTGTCGAGCATGCTGCAGCAGGTGTCGATGCTGCTCGGCGTCGCCGTTGCGGCGGCCGTGCTGAATATCACCTCGGCCCTCAGGGGCGCCGATAATCCCGTTCTTGCCGATTTCCGCTGGGCCTTCGTCGTGGTCGGCGCGATCGGCGTCATGTCGTCGCTGCGCTTCCTGCAATTGCCGGCGGAGGCAGGCGCCGAAGTGTCCGGCCATCGGAAATTCCAGAGGAATTAGCCCGCCGGCGGAACCAATCGGGCCGCTCGGCGTTTCAGCGTTTCATTTCAGGTTTTCCGTTTCCAATCTCCTTGAACGGCTCCATGGGAACCTCCTCCAGGTCAGGTCGTGTTCTGAAAATGCCGGCTTCCAGCCATCCTCCTTCCGCGCCGCCTGCAAGAAGGGCGAGGGATAGCCGCTGTTTACCGCAGGCGGCCGATGCAATACCACATTGCTACGCGGACGACTCGGACGCTTGCGGGCGGTCGTCGCTGCGAGAGAAAGCCGGGAGATGGAATGAGCACTTCTAGCGGCGATGCGGATGCCCTGATCCGCATCCTCTATATCGATGACGACGAGGGACTCGCCCTCTTGATGCAGAAGAACCTCGGCCGGCGCGGCTTTTCGGTCGAATGGGCCGAGAGCGGTGCTGCCGGCCTTGCGAGACTCGGCAAAGGCGGCATCGACGCCGTGGTGCTCGATCATGTTCTGGCCGGCGAGACCGGACTCGACATACTGCCCTGCATCACGGCGCTGCCGGATCATCCGCCGGTCATCTATGCGACGGGTTCGGATGATACCAGCATCGCCGTCGCGGCGCTGAAAGCCGGCGCCGACGATTATATGCTCAAGGGGATCTCGGCCGATTATTTCGACCTGCTCGCCGCTGCCCTCGAACAGGCGCTGGAGCGGGCGCGCTTTCGCCGCGAGACGGCGCAGGCGCAGGAGGTGATCCGCCAGCAGCGCGACCTTGCCGAGATGCTGCTTGCCGAGGTCAATCACCGCATCGCCAACAGTCTCGGCCTTGTCGGCGCGCTGATCCGCATGCAATCCTCGATGACCAAGGACCAGGTGGCGATCGATGCGCTGCACGAAACCCAGATGCGCATCAACGCCATCGCCAGCGTGCACCGCCGGCTCTATACCAACCGGCAGGTCGGCTCGGTGCAGGTGGATGAATATCTGAACAGCCTGCTCACCGAACTCGAAGCCTCGGTGCGCGATGACAAACGGCCGCACCGCATCGTGCTCACCGCTGGGCCCGTCAATCTGGCGACCGACAAGGTGATCACGCTCGGCCTGATCGTCAGCGAGCTCGTCACCAATGCCTTCAAATACGCCTATCCCGACGGCGTGCCGGGCGAAATCCGCGTCGTTGTCGATCAGACGGATGAGGCGTTGAGGGTCATCGTCGAAGACGATGGGGCGGGATTCGATCCGGAGAGCCCGGCGAGGGGAACCGGGCTCGGCACGCGGATATTGACGGCCATGGCTGCGAGCTTGAAATCGGATTTTGCCTATGACCCCGGGCATGATGGGACAAAGGCGACGCTGGTGTTTTCGTTGAGTGAGGGGAAGTAGATAGACGTGGGTGGCTGGAAGTAGGAAGGTCTGCTGTATGGATCATGCCGCACACTATGATCCCTTCTCTGCAATGGCTTACCGACGCCGCATTATCGAACATAACGCTAGGTGAAGCGAACATGACGACGATCCGTACGCCGAGGGAAGTCTATGATTTCTGGTTCGTCCGATGCGGCCGGGAGCTGTGGTTTCGCCCGCCGCCGGAGCTCGACGTCGAGATCCGCGAAGGCTTCCGAGAGACGCATCTGACTCTTGCCGCGGGCATCAGTGATGAATGGCGGGCGGATGCCGAGAGCCGGCTCGCGGCCGTCATCGTGCTCGACCAGTTTCCCCGCAATATTTATCGCGGCACGCCTCTCGCCTTCGCAACCGACGGGCTGGCGCTTCGGGAGGCCAAGCTCGCCCTTGCCGTCGGCGCCGACCAGGTGGTCGAGACCGCCTGCCGCACCTTCTTCTATCTGCCGTTAGAACATGCCGAAGACCTTGGTGAGCAGCAACGTTCGGTGGCATTGTTCGCCGCGCTCGGCGATGAGGAATATCTGGATTATGCGATCCGCCATCGCGACATAATCGCCGCCTATGGCCGCTTTCCGCACCGCAATGCCATGCTCGGACGGGAATCGACGGCTGGGGAACGCGATTATCTCTCCAAGCCCGGGGCCGGCTTCTAAACCTTTCCAGGAGCTTCCGCCTTTCTGTCGCCTTTCTTTGCTAGGAAAAGCTGGAACTCCATCCCGACGACAACCTTTCCGGAGGCGCTTTTGCGGCTGAGGTCCATCCTGCTTCGCACCATTCTTCTCGTGACGCTGGCGCTCGCCGGCGCGCATTTCAAGGGTGCCGCAGCCTTCGCGCAGGAAGCGCAGACGCAGGCGGCCGTGCCGGCGCCTGTCGATACGCCGTTCGACCAGGCGGCGAAAGAGATCGACAAGGCGAAGGTCCAACTGACGGCGCTTCAGGACGGCGTCAAGCAGAATGCCGACAATGACGATGCGCTGGTTGGGCTCGCGACCAAGGCCGACGAGCTCAGCCGCGCCGTCATCACCATATCGGTCAATCTCAGGCCGCGTTTCGACCAGATAAAGAACCGGCTTGCCGAGATCGGCGATCCGCCGAAGGACGGGCAGCCTCCCGAAGCCGAGATCGTCACCCAGGAGCGCAATACGCTCGCTGCCGAGCGGGCGCAGATCAATGCGGTGACAGGCGACGCCGAAAACCTGTCGATCGCGGTGACGAAGCTCGTCAACCAGATCATCGAGATGCGGCGGCAGCTGTTTGCCGATACGCTTTTCAAGCGGACCGAGGTCTCCGCTTCGGTGATCGACGATGCGGCTGGCGCCTTCGTGCACGAGATCAGCGAATTCTCGCAGGCTCTGTCGAGCTGGGCCGTCTTCGTCTGGAAATTCAAGCGTTTTCCGATGTTTGCCGCGATCTTCCTGTCGCTCGCCTCAGCGCTCATCCTGCTTTCCGGCAGCTACCGGCTGTTCGGCGCGTATCTACGCCGCGATGAGGCGGTCGAGGAGCCATCCTATATCGGCCGGTTGTCGATCGCCTTCTGGTCGACCCTGATCCGTACGCTGGCGCTCTCGGTGCTGCTCGTCACCTCGTTCTTCTTCCTGAACGGCTTCAACGTGCTGAGGCCGGATATCGCGCCGGTCATCGGCGCGCTGTTCGGAACAATCGGGCTCGTCTATTTCGTCGGCCGCTTCGTCAACGCCATCTTCGCGCCGCGTGAGCCGCGCTGGCGGCTTGTGCGGCTTTCCAATCTCGGCGCCCGCTCGATCGGCTATTGCCTGCTGGCGATGGCTGTGGTCAACGGGCTCGACTATCTGTTCGGCACCGTCAGCGAGGCGATGGGCTCGCCGCTGGTGCTGACCGTGATCAGAAGCCTGTTTGCGGCGCTGATCATCGGCATGATCCTGATCACGGTCTCCTTCGGCAAGCCGATGCTGGCGAGGAACGGCGATCCCGACGCGCCGGGAAGGCATTGGCCGCGCGGCATGGCGATCATCCTGCGGGTCGTCGGCGCCAGTCTCATCATCGCCGCGCTGACAGGGTATGTCGGGCTCGCGCGCTTCGTCGCCACGCAGCTCATCATCACCGGTGCTGTTGTCGCCACCATGTATGTCGGCCTGCTTTCCGGCAAGGCGATTTCAAGGCAGGAAAGCTTTGGCGATACCTTCTTTGCCCGCTTCCTGACACGCCGCTTCAATCTGGGGCCGGTGGCGATTGACCAGGCCGGCCTGCTCGTCGGCCTTGCCATCTATGCCGTGGCGCTGATCGTCGGCGTCCCGCTGATCCTGCTGCTCTGGGGCTTTCATGTGCAGGATCTGCAGATCATCGCCTATAGGCTGTTTACCGAGGTCAGGCTCGGCGGCATCAGCATCTCCCTGCTCGGCATCTGCACCGGCATCCTGCTGTTTGCCGGCGTCTACCTGCTGACACGCTGGCTGCAGCGCTGGCTCGACGGAAATGTGATGGCAAGAAGCCATGTCGATCTCGGCGTGCGCAATTCGGTCAAGACGGGCATCGGCTATCTCGGCGTCGGCATCGCCGCGATCATCGGCGTCTCGGCCGCCGGCATCGATCTGTCGAGCTTCGCGCTCGTCGCCTCGGCGCTCTCTGTCGGTATCGGTTTCGGCCTGCAGAACATCGTTTCCAACTTCGTCTCCGGCCTGATCCTGCTCGTCGAGCGGCCGTTCAAGGTCGGCGACCACGTCGTCTCGGGCACGGCCGAAGGCATCGTCAAGCGCATCTCGGTGCGCGCCACCGAGATCGAGACTTTCCGCAAGCAGTCGATCATCGTGCCGAATTCGGAGCTGATCAACGGCCTGGTCGGCAACTGGACGCATCGTAACAAGATCGGCCGCTCGGAAATTCCGGTTTCCGTCAGCTACAATGCCGATCCGCAGCAGGTGATGGATATACTGCTGGAACTGACGGCGAAGATACCGCTGGTCATGCGCAATCCCGAGCCGCACGTCGAATTCCTGCGCTTCGGACCCTATTCGCTTGATTTCGAGTTGCGCTTCTTCCTCGCCGACATGGGCGACGGCATGACGGTGCGCAACAATCTCAGGATCGAGATTCTCCGGCGTTTCAAGGCCGAAGGCATCGAGATCCCGCTGCCGCAGAGCGACCTCACCATCCATCGCGATGCTCCGCCTGTCCTTGCCAATGCCGTCAAGGAGCGGACGGACGGCCGGGACACTCCAAAGAACAAGCCCATCGAGGAAGAGGAGCGGCCGGTGCGGCAGCTGCGCGGGCGGACGGCGGATGGCAGCTTGAAGAGCTGAACGGCTCATTCAGCCATCATTCACAGGTCTATGTGCATGATCTCCACCATCGGGATCGCTGCCGAGGGCAGCACCGGTCGTTCGAGGGGAGGGCGCGCCCGCGCCGCCGCACATGATGGCAAGGTTTGCCGCCGTTTTGCTTGTCCCGCTGCTTGCCGCGCCCGCGGTTCAGGCGGCATCCATCACCAACACCGATCCGGCTGCAGTGGTGCTTGTCATCACCGAGAGCGGCCAGCGCGTCGAGGTCGTGGTCGATGCCGGTGCTTCGGAGAACCTCTGCGCTTCCGGCTGTTTCATGACGACGCCCGACGGCGACCGCATCGGGCTTGACGGCGGCGAGACGATCGACATTGTCAAGGGCTCGGCCGTGGTGAAGTAAGCGGGATCAGACGATCCGCTTGCCCTTGGCGTCGAGCACTTTCTCGCCGTCTTCCTTGGTGAAGGCGCCTTTGTGCGTCTCAGGCAGGATTTCCAGTACCAGCTCGGAGGGGCGCGACAGGTGGCGCTTAAGCAGAAATTCCTCACCAGACCGGCGCGCCTCCCGGCATTGCGGCGTGCCGCCAGTCGATCTCTCGAATTCCAGCAGGCCTTCCAGCACATTGATGGTGCTGGCGAAAGGGGAGCGGTAGGAGCCGTCGACCCGCAAGCAGTTCCAGCCGCCGTCGTCGAGACGCTCGCCGGTCAGCCTGTCGACAATTGGCGAGACATCGATGCCGAAATAAGCGCCGTCGGCGATCGTGCGGCGGTTGATGCATTCTTCGACTTCGCCCTGCCAATAGGGCTGGCCGTCTTCTTCCCAACGGGCGTTGGTGCCGATCAATTCGACGCTGCGCCTGGCCTGCCCGCAGGCGGGATCGAGACCGAATTCCCTGAGTTGCGACAGCGAAAAGCTCGTGGCCGTCCATGGCTGGCCGTGCTCGCGCCATTCCTGGGGATCGAAACCGGCGGCAGGAAGGCGCCGCCCGCCCATTGCCCGTCCTCGTCCCGGCAGGCAAGCAGCCTGGCGCCCCAGCCCTCGGTCTCCACCTGGCCCGCTCGGCCATCCATTCCCGCTCCGGGGCGTCCAGCAGGCCGCGCATCACCTGCCACCGGATCGACGGGTCGGAATCGATCAGCCATTCGATCACCGGGTCGGATTGGGTCATGGGCAAGCCTCGTCGGCGGGTCGGTCGTAACCCTGTTTAAAATGCTTCGGCGGCGCGCTGCCAGCCGATGGGCGCGCGTAAGTGGCGTCTTACCCGCGTGATCGGCCCGTCCTTCGAGGCTGCAGCCTCCGTTTCGCGGCTGATTTCTTAATCATATCTGCAAGAAGTCGGAGGTGGCCCTATCAGGCCGCTTCTTCGTTTCACATCCGGACGCGCCGATTAATAATTACTCAAATCAATTGA
This sequence comes from Rhizobium sp. C104, assembly GCF_022354505.1. NCBI lineage: Bacteria > Pseudomonadati > Pseudomonadota > Alphaproteobacteria > Hyphomicrobiales > Rhizobiaceae > Rhizobium > Rhizobium sp. C104. The sequence continues at coordinate 989,170 of NZ_CP092348.1, forward strand.
TGTACCAAATTGATCCGGGGACAGATTTTACATCAAAGGTTTGCTATGGCGTTTCTAGGTATTTCGGGATGCAATATTCCGGGGAAATGTTTGCTGGTGCGCGTATTATTGTCGCGGAAGATTCCAACGTATTCACCTCGATGATCAGCAAACGCCTCAAGGAGCTGTTCGACATTGACGTCGAGATCTGCCGCAGCTTCGAGGATCTGCAGTTTTCCTACGACAAGTCTTCCGATCCGATCACGCTGGCAATCTCGAACATCAACCTGCCCGGCGCCGAAAACGGCGAAGCGCTTGAATATCTGGTCGATCTTTCCATCCCGACCATCGTCTTTACCGGCACCTTCCACGACGGCATGCGCGACAAGCTGATGGCCAAGGACATTGTCGACTATATCCTCAAGGACAATATCTTCGCCGTCGACCTTCTGGCGGAATCGATTTGCCGGTTCCTGACCAATCATCGTCACCACGTGCTGATCGTCGACGACAGCGCCACGGCCCGCGCGCTGCTGTCGAGCCGGCTGAAACGCTATAATTTCCGCGTCAGCACCGCCGAGAACGGCGCCAAGGCATTGGAGATCCTGAAGGCCAACCGCGATATCGGCCTGATGATCACCGATTACAACATGCCCGACATCGACGGCTTCGAGCTGACGCGGCGCATCCGCTCGAATATCGGCTCGCATGAGTTGCGCATCATCGGCGTTTCCTCCTCCTCGAACCGGTTGCTTTCCGCGCGTTTCCTGAAGGCCGGTGGCAATGATTTCATGCTGCGCCCCTTCATCGACGAGGAGTTCTATTGCCGCGTCAACCAGAACCTCGATACGCTGTTGCAAATCCAGTCGATGCGCAGGGAGCGGGCGGTTGCCTGACGGCCCTTCCAGTATCGATATCGCCAGCGAGGCGGAGATGATGGTCGCAGACCGTCATCGAATTTCTGCAATTACAAGTAACGCCGTCATTTGTCCCCTTCACGCGCGCAGGCCCCTCGGTTATCGTCCGCCGCGCCGGGGAGAGGGCCGAGTCGAGGCCATCGGACGCATGGGGGATTAGCGGCTGTGGCTTTTCAAGCGGATTTTCAGCGAGATGGCATCGGGCTCCGCTCAGGCGGGCTCAAAATACTTCTGGTTGAAGATTCCCGGATGTTTTCCGCTGTGCTCTGCCATCGGTTCCAGACGGAGCTCGGCCTTGCAGTCAAGTCCTGCCCGTCGTTGAAGGCTCTTCGCGAGGAACTTGCCGAGGACGGTCACGGCTATACCATGGCCGTCGTCGATCTAAACCTGCCGGATTCGCCCTATGGCGAAGCGCTTGACTGCACGATCGAGCACGATATCCCGGCGATCGTCTTCACCGCGACATTCGATCTCAACACGCGCAACAGGATCATGGAGCGCAATGTCATCGATTACGTGCTGAAGGACAATGAATTCGCGCTCGACAATCTGGTTGCCACCGTCCGGCGGGCGATCTCCAACCGCAAGACGCGGGTGCTCGTTGTCGATGATGTCGTCTCGGCGCGGCAGGTGCTGGTCGACCTGCTGAAGGCGCAGCAATATCTCGTCGTCGAGGCAAATTCGGGGCTCGAGGCACTGGCAGCACTCGAGGCTTACAGCGATATCGAGCTCGTCGTCACCGACCACCATATGCCCGACATGAGCGGCTACGAGCTGACGCGGCGTATCCGCCACCGCTTCGGATCGGACAGGCTGCGCGTCATCGGTGTTTCCGCCTCCAATGACCGCATGCTGTCTGCCAGTTTCCTCAAGGCCGGCGCCAGCGATTTCGTCTACCGGCCCTTCGTCGCCGAGGAATTGCAGTGCCGCATCGCCAACAATGCGGAAACGCTGGCGCAGATGCGGCAGCTGAGGGCGGCGGCGGCGTGCGACTACCTGACCGGCCTCTACAACCGCCGCTATTTCTACGACAACGGCCCGAAGCTGGTGAATGAGTGTCTGCGGCTGAAAGTGCCGAGTTCCGTGGCCATTCTCGATATCGACCATTTCAAGCGGCTGAACGATACCTACGGCCACGAGATCGGTGACAAGGTGCTGAAGGCTGTCGCGAACAGGCTGTTCACGATCTTCGACGGCAGCGACAATCTGCTCTCGCGGCTTGGCGGCGAGGAATTCGCCATCCTTTTCCCACAGATGGATTCCCTTGCCGCGACCAAGCTTTGCGACGAGATCCGCTCGGACATTTCCCGGCTGAAGGTCACCGCCGACGACGAGGAACTCGGCGTCACGATTTCGATCGGCATTGCCGAAATCGAAGGCTACGAAACTTTCGAGAACTACCTCAACGCCGCCGACCAGTTCCTCTATATGGCCAAGCACAGAGGCCGCAACCAGGTCTATTCCGACGCCAGGATGACGGAAGAAGCGGCGCAATAAGCTATTCAGGCGAAGCGCCGCCCTAATGTCAGGCGGCGCGCTCTTTCAAACTCTCAGGCAGCGACCGCCTGCTGGCGCGCGGTCGCCATGGTCATCTTGCGCTCGGCGCGCTCCTGCTGCGGCGAGCGATGGTAGAGTTCGCGATAACACTTGGAGAAATGCGAGGCCGAGACGAAACCGCAGGCAACCGCGACCTCGACGACGGGCATCGAGGATTGCACCAGAAGATGGCGGGCGCGATCGAGGCGGATTTCGAGATAGTAGCGGGCCGGCGAGCGGCCCATCTCCTGGCGGAACAGCCGTTCGATCTGGCGGCGGGAGAGGCCGGCACCATCGGCGATCTCGATCAGCGACAGCGGCTCGGCCAGATTGCCTTCCATCAGCTCGATGATCGACAGTACCTTGGCGTTCTGCACGCCGAGGCGGGCGCGCAGCGGCAGGCGCTGGCGGTCGTGCGGGTTGCGCACGCGGTCGGTCAGGTGCTGTTCGCAGATGCGGTTGACGAGGCTTTCGCCGAAATCCTCGCCGACGAGGTTCAGCATCATGTCGAGCGAGGCGGTGCCGCCGGCGCAGGTATAGAGATTGCCGTCGATCTCGTAGAGATCGGCATAGACTTCGGCCTGCGGAAAGGCTTCCGAAAAGCCCGGCAGGTTTTCCCAGTGAATGGCGCAGCGCTTGCCGTTCAGAAGGCCGGCCTGGGCCAGCACATGCGCGCCCGTACAGAGGCTGCCGACGGCAACGCCGCGATTGTAGCACTCACGCAGCCAGGCATTGACCGACTTGTTGTTGAACTGCTCGACATCGATGCCGGAACAGACAAGCACCATGCCCGGCCGGTTTTCGCCGCCGAGATGGCGGCGCTCTTCGGCGAGCGAGGAATTGGCCTCGACGCCGATGCCGCAGGAGGAATAGACCTTCTCCCCGTCGAGGGAGGCGAGCCGCCAGGTATAGGCCTGGTAGCCGAGCATGCGATTGGCGATGCGCAAGGTGTCCACGGCCGCCGAAAAGGGCAGCATGGTGAATTGCGGTACCATAAAGAAGACCAGCGAACGCTTCTTGATCTGCATCCTGTTCATAGCGAAATCCATGCTCGAGGGGCGATGATACATTCGTTGCGCGGAATGCGTCGCGCCGATGTCCTGAAAGCGACACTGGCATGGAAAAATGCGGCCGGGAAGAGCAAATATGCGACATTGGTCGCGATCTAGTCAGTCAAACCGCCCGGAGGGCTGAGGATGGGACAAAGATCGGGCTGACGGGCGACTGACATTCAAGCCTGAAAACGGCCTGGGAATGGGCGGTCAGGCCGCGAAAAAGGCGGCGTTGCGTGATGCAGACGCCGCCCTCATCTTGAGAGGAATGTCGCATTCATTACATGGTCCGGTGTTTGTTGTCGTCCGTGCTCGGCCAGCCAATATCCTTGCGAATGTCGAAGGGCATCGCTTCGATTTCACGGGCGGTCCGCCAGCGGGTCCAGGCAAGCACGAGCTTGCGAGCATAATTTGCCAGATCGAAGCGGCCTGCGCCGGAGGTGAAGGGCTTGCCGCCACCGCGATAGGTGAGCGTGGTCATTTTCCGGTTCCTTTCTTAGGTCAGGGACATGGTCATCGATGGGAGGTTCGTCCATGTCCATGATGCCAATATGGCCTCTGGGAACCCATCATTCAAACGAATAGAGTTTATGGATAACATCAGAGATATTGAATGATCATTGCGCCGCTGCCGGGTTTTCTTGAGTCGCTGGATTGATCCCGGCCAGCATAATTCCGGCTGCGGCAAGACGCATCGGAACCATGTCCGCTCCACGTCGTTGCCGCTTCGTAGCAATGACGCAAAGGAGGAAACGATGATTTCCGCAGACCAGATCCGAGAACATATGGAAGTGCGGGCTGCCGACGGCACCCATATGGGGACGGTCGATCATCTCGACGGTCCCACCCGCATCAAGCTGACGAAGACCAACTCGGAAGACGGCAAACACCACCTGATCCCGATCGATTGGGTCGATCACGTCGACGCACATGTTCACCTGTCGAAGAATGCCAGGGATGTCCGCAGCCAGTGGGCCACCATCAACTGACGAGCAATCGGCTGCGGCTTCGGCCGCAGCCCCATATCAAGGGAACACATATGTCCAAACAATTGAAAAAGGGCGACGAAGTAAGCTGGGATACCAGCCAGGGAGAGACCGAAGGCAAGGTGGTGAAGAAGCAGACCAGCCCCACGAAGATCAAAAGTCACCAGGTGAAGGCATCGGCGGCGGAGCCGCAATATATCGTCGAGAGCGATAAATCGGGAAAACGCGCCGCGCACAAGCCAGACCAACTGAGGAAGCTTTAAAGGGCTGCTGATCCCAACGAGAAGGAGATCGATATGCCAGCCAAGTCCAAGGCCCAGCAGAAGGCGGCGGGTGCCGCACTCTCGGCCAAGCGCGGCGATACGCCCAAGAAAGAGCTCAAGGGTGCCTCGAAGCAGATGGAGGAATCCATGAGCGAGAAGCAGCTGGAGGAGTTCGCCTCCACCAAAAGAAAGGGTAAACCGGAGCACGCCTCCAAATAGGTCGAAGAACAGCGGCAGCGATGGCGGGGGTCGTCCTGTTCACGTCGTCGTCGAATGCATCGAGAAATTCGCGACCTCGTGCGTCTCGGAGACGGCGAAAAGGATTGCGCGTGCTGATGCATCCGGATCTTTCGCCAGCCAGCGCAATTCGAACGTCACGCCGATGCGGCCGTCTTCGGCCTGTCCCAGCGAAACGAACAATGCGCTGCACTCAACAGAGTCCAGCACAGCTGACAGGTCGGGAATATTGGAGCTCGAGCCATAGACGACGAGTGTCGCCTTGCGTTCGCAGCGCAGCCAACTGTCCAGGCGTTTCAGTGGCGACAGCACGATGAAGGCAACGACCGTCGCCACTGTGCCGGTGACGACCTGGCCGCCGCCGAAACAGAGGCCGACGACCGTCATGAACCACAAGGTTGCCGCCGTGGTGACGCCGGTCATCATGTCGCCGCGCCTGAGGATTGCTCCGCCGCCGATAAAGCCAACGCCTGTGAGGACGCCGAGCGGAAAACGCAGCACGTCCATCTGCGTGAAGAAACTCAGGGTTTTTCCGTAGGTCGAGAGTAGCAGGTTCGCCTGGACCATTGCGATGCAGGCGGCAAGCGCCACCAGGATCGTGGTCCTGAAGCCTGCGGCGTGGCCGCCGCGCTCGCGATCGAGGCCGATAAGGCCGGCGGCAATCACCGTCAGCATGATGCGCGCGGCGATATCCCACCAGCTCGGCGTCAGCGGCATGGCGTCGGTCAGGAGCGAAGGCATGCCGGGCTCCAGGCTTCGTCTCGCCCTTTACGCTGCTCGTCGGGCATTCGATCCTCCTCAGCCTCGATGCATCAGGGTCTAAACGCCATACGGCGCAGGACGTTTCCGTTGCGCCGCGGCCGCCAGGTCGAGATTGGCGGTTCGGTGGCAGCCGGTGTATGTATGGTTTCAAATATGGGCAGTTCGCCCGTCAACCAAAGGGCGTTGCGCCCAAAACGGAGTATAGAATTGGCTGTCGCCTTCACCAAGGAAGAGAGTTTCGAAACCGCTTCGGAAACCCTGCTGCCCGATCGTCCGGTTTCGCCGCATCTGAACCTGGTCACGGAGGCCGGGCTCACGGCTCTGGAATGGCAGTTCCGGCAAGCTCGCGAGGCTTATGATGCAGCGAGCACAATCGATGACGTGAACGAACGGCGGCGGCAGGCTGCAGGTCCCTTGCGCGACCTGCGCTACCTCGCGGTAAGGCTACGCACCGCCCAACTTATGGCCGATCCTGCGTCAACCGACACTGTTGCCTTTGGCAGCACGGTGACCTTCAGCCGTGACGACGGGCGCGTGCAGACCTATCGGATCGTCGGCGAGGATGAGGCCGATCCCAAGGCCGGATCGATTTCCTATGTCTCGCCGGTGGCGCGGTTGCTGATGGGCCGGGCTGTCGGCGACGTGGTGGAAACGGGCGGCCAGGAACTTGAGATCATCACTATCGCATAGGACGCGATCTCTAAGTGGTGTCGGATTCAGCGACACGCAATTATTGTTATAAAAATGGTACTGCTTGGTACTTTATTTATGAGGCATTTACCAATCGTGACTTAGAAGGTGACATTCCATCATCGAAAGTCATGCTTATGGTCAGCGCAATTTCCAGTTCTGCATCCACCATTCTGAGTTCAGCCGCTTCAACCTCGTCTTCCAGTTCATCGAATCAACTTGCTTCTCTCGAGGCGCAGCTTGCCGAAAAGCAGGCAGCCCTGTCGCAGACAAAGGACGAGAAAGAGAAAGCCACAATCGAAAAATCCATCGAGACGCTGGAAGCCAAGATTGCCAAGCTCGAAGCGTCCGAGAGCAGCAAGGCCGAGGCGTCTGCCGGATCGAAGCCCGCCGCCGAGGCTCCGCAGGAGCTTGCCGGCGAAAGCGACCGTATCGGCACGAAGAATTTCGACGAGACCAGCGAGTTCGGCAGCCGCACCGCTTACGTTTGATCGCAATAGAGGCGGCGCTTCGCCACAGTGACGACTTCGCGCGTCAGCTCCGCCAGGCGGTCGGCGGCGAGGCGGTTGATCTGCCAATAGAGTGGAATATCCAGCGGTGTACCGGGAACGAGTTCCACAAGCCGACCTGAGGCGAAATGTTCGCGGGTCAGCTGAGTCGGGTTCATCCCCCAGCCCATACCCGAAAGGGCGGCCTCGACGAAGCTTTGCGTCGAGGGCAGCCAGTGGGTGGGGTGATCGAGATCCTGTCCGAAGGTCTGCCTTATCCAGCCGCTCTGCAACCTGTCCTTCTGATTGAAGGTCAGCGTCGGCGCATTGCGGATCGCCTCGGCGGTAACGCCATCAGGAAAGTGGCGCGCAACGAAATCGGGGCTCGCCGTGGCGTGATAGCGGAGAATGCCGAGTTCGAAGCGACGGCATCCCCTGATCGGCTTTTCCAGACTGGTGACGGCGGCGATCACCCGTCCGCGCTCAAGCCATTCGGCGGTGTGATCCTGGTCGTCGACGGCGATGTTCAGGAGGTAGGACGCGTTCTTCGCGAAATTCGCCATGGCCTCGACGAACCACGTTCCGAGACTATCGGCATTGGTGGCGATCTGAAGGGTGACCCGCTGGCGCGGCTCGTCGGGATCAAAGAGCGCCGGCAACTGCCCGAGGAGTTCGGCCTCCAACATGCCGACATTCTCCATGTGACGACAGAGCCATTCTCCTTTTTCCGTTGCCGTGCAGGGCGTGCCTCTGACGATGAGCACGGTGCCAAGACGCTCTTCGAGTTGCTTCACGCGCTGCGAAATCGCCGATGGCGTGACGTTGAGGATGGTCGCGGCGCGTTCAAAGCTGCCGGTCTGGACAACGCTTGCGACCGCGCGCAGGGCGGGATAATCGAGCATGGATTAGTTTTTCTTAATTGGGATGAGTTGGATTAATTAGTCTAATTCGCGGAATGGCGATAGCCCACCGTTACCGAAGTGAGGGTGTTCGCCGAAGCAATGAATTTTTCGATCTATGCCACCGGCCTGATGATGGGCCTCAGCTTGATTGTCGCAATCGGTGCGCAGAACGCTTTCATCCTGCGCCAGGGTCTGCGCAATGAACATGTTTTCGCCGTCTGTCTCGCCTGCGCGCTCTCAGATGCCGTGCTGATCGTGCTCGGCGTGACCAGCCTGCAGCAGATCGCCCGGTTCATGCCCTGGCTCGATCCGGTCATGCGTTATGGAGGGGCGGCGTTTCTCGCCTGGTATGGCACGAAAAGCCTCTATTCCGCCTTTCGGTCATCCGCTACCCTCTCGGCGGCAGAAGCCAAGACTTCAAGCTTTCGCCAGACGCTCGCAACCTGCCTCGCGCTCACCTGGCTGAATCCGCACGTCTATCTCGATACGGTCGTGCTGCTCGGCACGATCTCGACGCGTTACCCCGAACAGCAGGCTTCGTTTGCCGCGGGAGCGGTAACGGGTTCCTTCCTGTTCTTCTTCTCTCGGATATGGCGCGACATGGCTGCGGCCGATTTTCTCGAAACCGTCGTCCTGGCGGATGGTGGAAACAGTCGTCGCTTTCACCATGTGGATCATCGCCTTCAAGCTGCTCGGCGGGATGTAGACGACTCAACGGTCGGCTTTACGCACGGTGACGAATTGGCGAGCCGTCCTTGCGGTTCCTGTTCAGCAGACCCGTGCGCAGACCAAGTCAGAACCTGCGACAAATTGCAAGCTCTGCGCGTCTGAAAAAAGCGGCGCTGGCGGCGCGCCTTATGCGCGGCTCGGTGATTCTACGATCCTCAGCGCCCGCTTCGGCCGAGCGGCCCTGTTCACAAGCGGCGGCTCCATTTCACGCTGACAATCGGCCATCAGGTGCGACGGAAATCGCTTCAATTCCCGCAACGCATGCTCGTGGTTCGCATCTCTGCGCCGGCGCGACTTGAATGCGGAAAGAGCCTGTACGATATTCCATGTGCTTGATTGTGCCATGTTCGGCCTCCTTTGCTTGCTTTAGCCTCCGATACCCAGAATATGAGTGCCGATTGACATTCAATCAAACAAAATGATATGGGGTTATAAATCAGAAAAATTGAAAGATGCGACGATGAGCCTTCCCTTTCGCCGTCCCATTCCTTTGCTTGACAACGATGTACTGCGAACCTTCGTGGCCATCGCCGAGACAGGCAATTTTTCGACTGCCGCTGAGGCGGTCTTCCGTACGCCTTCGGCGGTGTCGATGCAGATCAAGAAGCTCGAGGAACAGCTGGGCGCAACACTGTTTTTGCGTGACGCGCGCTCGGTATCGCTGACGCGCCACGGCGAGATGCTGCTGTCTTACGCCCGCAACATCCTGGCACTGTCGAACGAGGCGGTGTCGCGCTTCATCATGCCGGAGCTCAGCGGTGTCGTCAGGCTCGGCGCGCCGGAGGATATCGGTGAGCGGCTGCTCCCGAGCATCCTGAAGAGTTTCGCTGAAAGTTATCCCGGCATCATGGTCGATGTGACGATTGACATGAGCATTGGGCTGAAAAAGCGCATGGAGGAGCAGCGGCTCGACCTGGCCTTGATCAACTGTGCGACGCGGCCGTTCCCGACAGGTGGCGAGGTGGTGTTCCGCGAGCGGCTGGTCTGGGCCGGCGCCAGGTGCGGTTCGGCGCATCGCCGCGATCCACTGCCGATCTCGATCTGGGAAGACGGCTGCATCTGGCGCCAGGAGGCGCTCTCCCAACTCGAACGCAATAAACGGCACTATCGCGTCGCCTATCTCAGCGGCCACACCATGGCACAACGCGCCGCCGTGCTCTCCGATCTGGCCATTGCGCCGCTGCCGCTATCCTATGTCAATGAAGACATGGCGATCCTGGGCCCGCAGGAAGGCCTGCCGGAACTCGGCGCTTTCGATATCCGCCTGCTGACCGCCTCGCAAGTATCAGGGCCGATCGAGACGGTAGCCGACAGCATTCGTGGCGCCTTTGCCGAGAGAGCGAAGGCGGTTGCTGCCTGACGATCTCTTTCCAGCGTTGAACCTTTTGTCCCCTTGTGCGTTATCGGCGCGAACGGCATAAGTCCCGTTCGGGGTTGATTTCAAACAAGGATATTCGAAATGACGACAACGGCCAAAATCGCCGCAGCCTTGATGGTTCTTCTGGCGCTCTCCTCCTGCGGCAACACGATCCGCGGCATAGGAAAAGATACCGCAAACACCGTGAACGCCACGCAGGACGCCGGCCGCTCGGTTGACCGCGCTGCGAAGAAATAACGGCCGTTCAATTCCTGCGGGAATCGGCCGATCAAGTCCTGCCCGGGAACCGGATCAAATGTTGACCGGGCCGGATCAAGAGTTGACCGGGGGATAAGCCTTTTCCAGGCCGCCGGATCGGTCAAGACCGGTCCGGAAGGCTTGGTAAGCAGGATGCTGGCTGGAACGGGCGGTTTCCATCAGCCGGATCTGCAGCCGATCCGGTGCTTGAGCTCCGAGCCACAGGCCGAGATTTTCGAGCTTCAGCGAGTTCAGGAAACGCGAACCCGCGGCGAGATCGAGATGGCGGCGCAGGCCGTCAAGCAGGTTATCGTCCTGAGCGACATTTTCCATGAGCAGCGTCAGATATGATTTGTCCGTCTCCGACAGCGCGGCGAGCTTTTCCGCAACGGTATCGCGGTCGGGAAAGGGAACATTGCCATTCATGTCGAATCGTCCGGTCGTTGATCGTCTCCTGCCGTTATAAGCTCGCCTTGACCTTCTCGGCTACATCGGCCGGAACCCATTTCATCCACAGACCCTCGTAATTGCGAAGGAAATGGATGGCGGCATCCTCGTTGCTTTCGTGGTTTTCGTCTTGCCAGGCGAGAACCTGATTGATCGTCTGATTGTCCCATTTGCGGGTCTTGAGATAGGTGGTGACAGGTCCGGAGCGGCTGGCAAAAGACCTGGTCATCAAGGTGAAGGCGCGCGAGACCGGGTAGGAATTGACTTCCGGCCTCAAGCAGCCGGCAACCGCCGTGCAGCGGTCCCACTCTGTCTTGTTGTGGCCGACGCCGAAGCTCAGCCGCGTCATGTCGTATTTACCGAGGACGGCCGTTGGCGCCCAATAGTATCCGAGCCAGCCGACCTTGTTTTCGAAGGCGCGAGCAATCGAGGCATCGAGCCGTTCGGGGCTGCCGGTTTCGACGAGTTCGAAGCTCTTCTTGTCCGCGGCAAGCGCCTTGAACAGGTTGGTGGTCGATATCTGGCAGCTCCAGTCGGCGGGACAATTGTAGACCGCGCCCTTCGACACATCGTCCTCGGCGGGGAACAGTTCGGGATGTTTCAGCGCATCTTCGACCGACCGGATGTCGGGATTGGCGTCGGCAATGAATTTCGGGATCCACCAGCCCTCGACCGCACCGTCGGCCAGGATCTCGGCTCCCTGCACCAGCCGTCCGGCGTTGACGGCCTGATCAAGCAAGGCTCTGACGGAATTGATCCAATATTCAGAGGCGATGTCCGGAGTGCCTTTCTCGTTCATCGAGGCGAAGGTCGGCAGCGTGTCGCCGTCGACGATGGTGACCGAGCAGCCGTAGCCCTTTTCCAGGATGATCTTGTCGAAATTCGCCGCAATACCGGCTGAGGCCCATTTCATCTCGGCGATCGAAACCTTGCCGCACTCTGCGGCTTCGGCCGGCGCAACGGTAGAAAGAGCCGCGGCAAAGACGGCTGGAATCAGAATCGTCTTCATCGTCATTCCCCGAATTCTTCTTTACAGCGCCGCGTCTTTTCAGACGCGCTAAGGATGCTGGGAGACATTTACCGATGCGCAGCCGGGGGTCGCAAATCAGCGACAAGTTTCTCCGGCGCCCAAAAGGAAATGCCGCGATCCCGCGACAAACGTTTTCCGCTTCATGGGGCGCCTTCGTCCTTGCGGCTCCGGCAGCTTATCGCAGGTCATGGTTCGAAAATGGCGTTTTTGGAAAGCCTACGCGTTCGCTCGCAGAAATCAACCGTCTTCTGCTGATGGTTGCGGGACTAAATGATTGAATTCGAAGAATTTATCTCAATATCCCGAAAATGGCGCCTTTAAGCAGTTTGCACGCTCTTGGCGATCGCCGGTGGGGCTTCGGCAGAAATTTCGGCGAGAAAGTCAAAAAAAGTCAAAATTAACATTTGCGTAAGGCTTCAATAACTCTCCGGTAAGAATGTGCCGTTATCAGTTGGGTCGTGGCGGCAATGACCGCCGCTTCCCCGGTTCAGGTAGTGCGTACCGGGGAAAGCGAGCTTCGCCGTGTAGGGGCGAAGACGCCTGAGTTTTCGGCAAACCGCGCAGAGCCAAGGCCATGCGCGGTTTTCGCGTTTCTGCGGGACGCTTGAGCAGGGTCAAGTCCTGACTCAGAACACGTCTTGACCGAGGGCACGCCTTGACCCGGGATCGTCGCCCATTGTAGGCCTCGCCTCAGCGAAAGGCGGCCACTATGGCAAGAGCGATCATGCTGCAGGGAACCGGCTCGGATGTCGGCAAGACGGTGCTGGTCGCCGGCCTTTGCCGGCTGGCGGCCAATCGCGGGCTTGCCGTCCGGCCATTCAAGCCGCAGAACATGTCGAACAATGCGGCGGTTGCCGATGACGGCGGCGAAATCGGCCGGGCGCAGTGGCTGCAATCGCTGGCGGCGCGCACGCAGTCCTCGGTGCACATGAACCCGGTGCTGCTCAAGCCGCAATCGGAGAATGGCAGTCAGATCATCGTGCAGGGCAGGGTGTTCGGACAGGCGAAAGGGCGGGATTATCAGCGGCTGAAGCCGCAGCTGCTCGGCGCAGTGCTCGAAAGCTTCGAAAAAGTCGCTGCGGGCGCCGATCTCGTCATCGTCGAGGGTGCCGGATCGCCGGCCGAGATCAATCTCAGGGCCGGCGATATCGCCAATATGGGTTTTGCGACCCGGGCCGGCGTGCCTGTCGTGCTCGTCGGCGATATCGACCGCGGCGGCGTCATCGCCTCGTTGGTCGGCACGCATGCGATTCTCGATCATGGGGACCGGGCGATGATCGCGGGCTATATCATCAACAAGTTCCGCGGCGACATCTCCCTGTTCGACGACGGCATCTGCGCCATCGAAGGCTTTACCGGCTGGCCGTGTTTCGGCGTCGTGCCGTGGCTGCCGGGTGCGGCGCGCCTGCCGGCCGAAGATTCGGTCGTGCTCGAACGGCTGGCGAAGGGCAGGGCCGGGGCGCTGAAGATCGCCGTGCCGGTGCTGCCGCGCATCGCCAATTTCGACGATCTCGACCCGCTGCGGGCCGAGGCGGACGTCGAACTGGTCTTCGTGCGATCGGGCGAACGGCTGCCTGCCGATGCGAGCCTCGTCATTCTTCCCGGCTCGAAAGCGACGATATCGGATCTCGCCGATTTCAGGGCTGAAGGCTGGGACCGCGATCTCCATATGCATGTCAGACGCGGCGGCCGAGTGATCGGCATTTGCGGCGGCTACCAGATGCTCGGCCGCACGGTGCACGATCCGCTCGGTCTCGAGGGCGGGACACTCGAGACGCCGGGGCTTGCGCTGCTCGACGTCGAGACCGAGATGGCGCCTGAAAAAACCGTGCGCAACAGCCATGCCCGCTCGACTGAATACGACGTGCCGCTTGCCGGCTACCAGATCCACCTCGGCATCACCCACGGCCCGGATTGCGACCGGCCTTCGGCGATTATCGACGGCGCACCCGACGGGGCGCTTTCGGCCGATGGCCGGATCATGGGCACCTATCTGCACGGGCTCTTCGGCAGCGACGCCTATCGCGCCCTGCTGCTTCAAAGCTTTGGGCTCTCGGGGGAGCAGAGGAATTACCGCGAGAGCGTCGAGTGGGCGCTGGATGAAATCGCGAGTGACCTGGAGAAGCATCTCGATGCGCGCTGGCTTGCGGGGTTGCTGGGGTAGGGATGGATGTGTGTTAGGCGGGGATTGCCGCGCTGCCTTGCTCCCGCTGGAAGCAGGTCCCCTATGTTCGGTTGATCTGAGGTGCTTAACCTCTTCTCCGTCATTCCTGTGACAAGCGCAGGAATGAAGGAGGAGGAGAGTTGGGGCGCCATCGAATGCTCAGAGCAGCGACTTGCGCCCACTGTCTGCCGCTCCACTCTTGCCAAATTAGTTGACTGAGTCCATTAATTCTCTCACCACGAGAATTCGGTCGAGAGCATAAACCATGAGCGTAATGGATAGATTTTCACTGGCTGGTCAGGTGGCGCTCGTGACCGGGGGCGGCCGCGGTCTGGGCTTCGAGATGGCGCGCGTGCTTGCCGAGGCCGGCGCGCATGTCATCATCACCGGACGGACGGCGGCGACGCTGGACGAGGCCCTAAGAACGCTGCGTGCGGCGGGCGGCTCGGCGGAGGCTGCCGTGTTCGACATCGCCGACCGCGAGGCCCAGCGTTCTGTGATGGCCGATATCGAAAAGGTCCGCGGCCGTCTCGATATTCTGATCAACAATGTCGGCGCCCGCGACAGGCGGCCGCTGACCGAATTCGACGATGAGGCCATCATCGAGCTGCTGCACACCGATCTGGCCGCGGCAATGATGCTTTCGCGCGATGCCGCGGTGCTGATGAAGCGGCGCAATTATGGCCGCCTGATCGCGGTGACCTCGATCAGCGGTCATGTCGTCATGCCCGGCGACTGCGTCTATCCGGCTGCCAAGCAGGGTCTGACCGGACTGATGCGCGGCATGGCAGTCGAATTCGGCCCTTACGGCATCACCAGCAACGCGATCGCACCCGGCTGGTTCGCCACGGAGACGAACGCGGCAATGGCCGCGAATGAGGAATTGATGCCCTTCGTGCGCCAGCGCATCCCGGTCCAACGCTGGGGACGCCCGGACGAGATCGCCGGTGCAGCACTGTTTCTTGCAAGCGGCGCCGCATCCTTCGTCAACGGCCACGTATTGACCGTCGACGGCGGCATGACGGTCCGGATGTGAGGACGATACCCGCCGGCGTTGTGCCGGCTTCGGATGAAATGACTTGCCGTTGATAACGGCTGGAAATATCGGTTTGGCGCGACTATCAATTGATAGGGCGGCAGCCGGTTCGGCATCGCCGCCCATTTGCCCGATTTGCCGTCATAAGGTTGCGCCGGCTCATGTGGAGGTTCGGAAATTAACGGTCATATTCAGTGGATTATAGAGCAGGGAATCACCAGCGAGCATATTGGCGACCTCGTTTCCGGCCTGTGTAAGCGGCTGATCGCGGACGGGTTTCCGATCTGGCGGGCGAGTATCAGAATGCCGTCCCTGCATCCGATGTATCGCGGCGTCGCGGCCAATTTCATGCGGGGCGGTGAGACCGTCCTTGAAAATGCCGAGCACGGCAGTGCTACGGAGCGTGACTTCGAGAAGACGCCGATCTTTTACCTTTTGAGCCGCGGCGAAAGAACGGGGCGATGGAATTTGGCGAGGGGCGAGGGTCTCGATTATACCGAGCTCAACGAATTCGCGCTTTCCGGGGGCACGGATCACGTGATTAGCCTGTTCGAATTCCCGAAGGAAGTCGCGTTGCGCGGGCTCGGTTTCTCGCTGACGAGCGATGCGCCGGGCGGATTTTCCGATGATCAACTGGCGATCGTCGCAGCGCTATTCCCGGCACTCGGACTGGCGGCCTACCGCGTGGCGGTTTCGAAGACGGCGAGCGATATCCTCGCGGTCTATACCGGCGCTAGGACGAGTGCGCGTATCCTTGCCGGCGAAACCCGCAGAGGAATGGGCGGTTCCATCGATGCCGCCATCCTACTGGCCGACCTTCGCAATTTCACGGCCTTGACCGAGGTCTATCAGCCCGCGGAGATCGTCGGGTTTCTCAACGAGCATTTCGAGCTGATCGACCGGCATGTCGAGGAAAATTCCGGCGAGATCCTCAAGTTCATGGGCGACAGTGTACTGGCGATCTTTCCGACTGAGGCGGAGGATCCGCAAAAGGCCTGCAGGGCAGCGTTGGCTTCGGCTCAGAATCTGCTGAAGGCCAACGAAGAGCTTAATCGCGAGCGGACACGCAACGGAGGCCCCGATATCGGCATCGATGTCGTGCTGCATCTCGGCGAGGTTTTCTACGGAAATGTCGGCGCCCACGGCCGGCTCGACTTCACGGTGATCGGCAGGGCTGTCAACGAAGCCTCGCGGCTGGAAAAGCTCTGCGGAATGCTCGAGCAGCACCTGCTGCTGTCGGAGAGCTTCGCGGCGACCTCAGCCGTCCCCTGCGAGTATCTCGGCTCTTTCGAATTGCGGGGCGTTTCGAAGAAGGCCGACGTCTTCCGGCTGGCCGGCGCCGCGTCATAACACCCCTTCAGATTTCGCCGGAGACTTCGCGACGGCGGCGGTCCAGTTCTTCGCTGTAGCGGCGCAGCGTATAGCTTTCGCTGAGCTGGCCGATCACCTTGCGCTCGATCAAATTGTTGACGACGGCGAGTGCTTCGCTTTCGCTCTTATCGAAGATCGCCGCCGCCTGCCTTGCATTCATCTGTGGCTGCAGGAAATCGTTGCGGTAGTGGATGAAATCGGCAAGCGTCTTGCCCTCGTCCTGGGTGTCGGTCGGGTTGGCGTAGATCTCCGGCACCAGCACGAGGCCGGCATATTTGTCGCTCTCCTCGACAAGGATGACACGCTGGGTCGAGCCGATTGGGAAGGCCTGCTTGAATTCCTCCAGCGAGATGCCAGCCCTTGCCGTCTTGACGTCCGCGCGCATCAGCTTGTCCACCGTCAGGTTGCGGATCCAGCCGACGTCATGGGCGCTGCGGATGCTTTCGCCGCGCAGGTGGAAGCGCCATGTGGCGAAGGAGTAGCCGAAGGTCGAGCGCACGACGAGCGAGGAGGTGATGACGGCGGCGAGCACCAGCGCGGTGATCGGGAAGTCGCCGGTGATTTCGAGCGCCAGGAAGGTCATCGTCAGCGGCCCGCCGATGACGGCGACGGCAAGCGAACTCATGCCGACCACGGCATAAATGACGGGCGTCAGCGTCGCATCGGCAAAATAGGGGCCGCAATAAGCAAAGAGCTTGCCGAGCAGGGCGCCCATGAACAGCGAGGCGAAGAACAGGCCGCCCCTGAAGCCCGAGCCGATCGAGATCGCCGAAGCCAAGGATTTCAACAGGAAGAGGCCGATCAGCGCCGGGATGGCGACGTCGCGGGAGAGGTTCAGATGCAACGCGCCATGGCCGGCCGAAAGCACCTGCGGCGAGATCATCGCCAGCAGCCCGACGATGATGCCGCCGAGGGCCGGGCGGAAGGGCGGGGCGATCGCGCTCTTGCGCGCCAGTTCTTCGACAAAGGCGACACCCTGCATGATCAGGATGCCGACGCCGGCTGAGACCGCGCCGAGCAGCAGCGCCGGGATATAATCGGCCGGCACGACCGCGCCGAAGCCGCCGATATCGATGGTGAAATCGCCGTGGGTGAGCAGCCTTGCGATCAGGGTGGAAACAAGGGCCGAAACCACCACAGGGGTCAGCGAGACGATCGTATAAGTGCCGATGATCAGTTCGAAGGCATAGAAGGCGCCGGTCAGCGGCGCGTTGAAGGCGGCGGCGATGGCGCCGGCTGCGCCGCAGCCGACGAGGACGCGGAGATCCGAGCGGCGAAGCTGCAGCTTCAGGCCGAGTTTCGAGGCGAGCCCTGCGGCAAGCTGGGTATAGCCGGCCTCCAGGCCGACGGAGGCGCCGAACCCGTTGGAGATCAGGTTCTGCACGGCGACGATAATGCTGTCAGTCAAGGACAGGCGGCCGCCATGCAGCGCATTGGCCTCGATCGGGTCGACCATCGGCTTCTTGCGGCGTTTGGCCAAAATGAAGAGCAACAGGCCGAGCAGGATGCCGCCGATGATCGGGGCGGTGAGCAGCAGCAGCTTGTCGTCGATCACCGACGAGCTCAACCTTTCGCTGTCGGCGATACCGAAGACCAACTGATGCAGTTCATTGGACACGAAGCTCATGCCGGTCACGGCAAGACCGGAGGCAATGCCGACGACAGCGCCCGCCAGAGACAGACCGACTTCGCTGCGGCGGGTCAGCGCCCGCAGCCGCCCCGGATCGAAGAAAACACGCAGCGCTCGGAACCGGCGCCGATCCAATTTCATAAGCATGGCAAGACAACTAGGCAGGAAGAGGCCCGGTCAAGGGCGATGGCGCAGTCCGCTTGCAGCGCAATTGCGGCGAAAAGCCGGCGGGCGCGTCAAATATTTATGACGTAAGCCTCTGATAAATGACGATATTCCTGGTCGAGTAAGTCGTGTTTGGATGAGCGTGCCTGCCTTGCCGCCCACGGCCGACCGCCAAGGCCGGTTGACTTCACTCCTGAGCTTGCCTAACCATCCCTCAACGGATGGTCGCCAGACCATCCCACGCGGATGGTCATCTGGCCATCCTCGGATATAACGGATGGTTCCGGATCGGCGTTACGCCTTCCGGATGAAAAGGGAATGTGACGGGGCGGACCCACACCGGGCGCCTTCATCACAGCCGACCCCGCGACTGTAGAGCGGTCAGGGTCTTCCATCCGGCATCGAGCCCTTCCTGCCCGCTTGCAATCATGCAGGCGGGCGTGACGGGCGACATGCCGGAAAAGCCACTGGACATGCATGGTGATCAACCGGGGTCGGACGCCTCTATTTCTACGAATCGTCCACCTCTTCACCAATGCAGCCGGGAAGGCGAGGCAGATCCGCTGGCACGATCAGGGGCGACCGGTTTCCGGTCCGCCCCGATCGCGGCCGACAACCGCGAGCCAGGAGACCTGCCATTCGTGCCGGGCGAAAAGCCCAATCCTGGGCAAGAGACCCGCTGCCAGCACGGAGGTTGTTTTGGCTGAACGATTGAATTCGGCGTTGCCTCGTGGGGTACTGGAGCGCATTTCCCTCTCCTCCCTCATTCCTGTGCCCGTCACAGGAATCCAGTGCGACCAAGTCCTTGGGCGCGAGAGACTTACTTCCCGAATGAGAGTCATTCACGGCGCGGACGCGCCGTGCCTGGATTCCTGTGACAGGCACAGGAATGAGGGAGCGTGGTGGGGTGTCGCATTCTCCCAGCAGGCCGTCTGCGCATGACGACCGCTCTCTCCAATGCCATTTTCATCCTCGGCGGCGCACGCTCCGGCAAATCCCGGTTTGCCGAAAACCTCGTCGTTGCAACCGGCCTCGATCGTCACTACGTCGCGACCGGCCGGGCGTGGGACGAGGAGATGCAGTCGCGGATTGCCCAGCACAGAGCCGATCGCGGCCCGTCATGGACGACGCATGAGGAACCGCTCCATCTCGTCGGCAGGCTCGCCGCCATCGACGGCGAGGGCCGGGTCGTGCTGATCGACTGCCTGACGCTCTGGGTCACCAATCTGATGATGGAGGAGCGCGATATGGCGGCGGATTTTTTGGCGCTCGCCGATTATTTGCCGCGGGCAAAGGCGCGGCTCGTTTTCGTGTCAAACGAGATCGGCCTCGGCATCGTGCCGGACAATCGCATGGCGCGGGATTTTCGCGATCATGCCGGCCGTCTCCACCAGCTGATCGCGGCAAAGGCCGCCGAAGTCTATTCATCGCGGCAGGCCTGCCGCTGAAAATGAAGGGTTAAATCCATGAATCAACAGAAGATTCCCGCAACCGTCATCACCGGTTTCCTCGGCGCCGGCAAGACGACGATGATCCGCAACCTGCTTACCAATGCCGGCGGTAAAAAGATCGCGCTGATCATCAATGAATTCGGCGATCTCGGTGTCGACGGCGAGGTGCTGAAGGGCTGCGGTGCGGAGAACTGCAGCGAGGACGACATCATCGAACTGACTAATGGCTGCATCTGCTGCACCGTCGCCGACGATTTCATTCCGACGATGACGAAGCTCTTGGAACGTGAGCAGCGGCCCGACCATATCGTCATTGAAACCTCGGGCCTCGCTCTGCCGCAGCCGCTGGTCGCCGCCTTCAACTGGCCTGACATTCGCACCCAGGTGACCGTCGACGGCGTCATCACGGTGGTCGACAGTGCGGCTGTTGCCGCCGGCCGGTTCGCCGACGACCACGATGCCGTCGAGGCGGCGCGCAGCGAGGATGAATCGCTCGATCACGAGAGCCCGATCGAGGAACTGTTCGAGGATCAGCTCACCTGCGCCGATCTCATCGTGCTCAACAAGACCGACCTGATCGACGTGGCCGGCCTCGGCCGGGTGCGCGACGAGGTCGCCGCCCGCACCTCGCGCAAGCCGGTGATGATCGAGGCGAAAAACGGCGAGGTGCCGGCCGGCATCCTGCTTGGCCTCGGCATCGGCACGGAGGACGATATCGCCAACCGCAAGTCCCATCACGAACTGGAGCATGAGGACGGCACGCCGCACGATCATGACGAATTCGACAGCTTCGTCGTCGATCTCGGCCCGGTCGCCGATCCGGCCGGCTTCATCGAGGCGCTGAAGAGCATCATATTGGCCCATGACGTGCTGCGCCTCAAGGGCTTCGTCGATGTTTCGGGCAAGCCGATGCGCCTGCAGCTCCAGGCAGTCGGCAGCCGCATCGACCACTATTTCGATCGCGCCTGGGCGCCTGGGGAAAACCGCGGCACGCGCCTCGTCGTCATTGGTCTGCATGAGATGGATCAGGGTGCGGTGAGAGCGGCGATCGAGGCGCTGGCGTAGGCCCATGCATCTGCTTCTGGCCCAGCAGGGAATGATCAGCGACGGCGAAGAGGCGATCGATCTCGGTCAGACGCCGGGCGATATCCTGTTTCTGTCGGCCGCCGACAGCGAGCTTGCGGCGATCGCGGCCGCCCATCGCGCCTGCGGTGGGCCGCATTCGCTGCGGCTTGCCAGCCTGATGAGCCTCAAGCACCCGATGTCGGTCGATACCTATGTCGAGCGCACGGCGCGGCACGCCAGGCTCATCATCGTCCGTGCGCTCGGCGGCGCCAGCTATTTCCGCTATGCGCTGGAGGCGCTGCATGCTGCAGCGTCCCGCGCCGGCGCGCAGATTGCGGTGCTGCCGGGTGATGCCAGGTCGGATGCGGGGCTGGTACCCTTCTCGAACATCGAGGTCGACGATCTCGATGCGCTCTGGGCCTATCTCATCGAGGGCGGCGAGGCCAATGGGCGCGCCTTTCTCGATTATGCCGCGGCGATGCT
The DNA here is from genome assembly GCF_022354505.1 of Rhizobium sp. C104. Taxonomy (NCBI): domain Bacteria; kingdom Pseudomonadati; phylum Pseudomonadota; class Alphaproteobacteria; order Hyphomicrobiales; family Rhizobiaceae; genus Rhizobium; species Rhizobium sp. C104. The sequence goes on from NZ_CP092348.1 coordinate 1,010,168, forward strand.
GTCGGGCGCGGAGAAGCCCGCGCCGGCGGTACCGTTGATGAAGGCGGGGATCTGGTGGGCGGGGCGAGGGCTGATCGGGGTCGAGGAGTGGCGGCGGGTGACAGAGAAGGTGGCGGTGGAGCCAATCGTCGCCATCAGCTTCTACCGAGCGCTCGTGCAGAGCGGCGAGACCAAGCCGATCGAAGCGCTGATCGAAGCCTTGCAGGCGCACGGTCTCCGGCCGCTGCCGGTCTTTGCCTATAGCCTCAAGGACCCCGTTTCGACCGGCATTATCGAGAGCGTGTTCTCAGTACTGAAACCCGATGTCGTGATCAACACGACCGGCTTTGCCGTCTCCGCGCCTGGTGCCGACCGGCAGCCGACGGTGCTGGAGGCGAATGGGGCGGTGGTGCTGCAGGCGATCTTGTCTGCGTCCTCCAAGGAAGCGTGGGCGGCCTCCTCGCAAGGCCTGTCGGCGCGCGATCTCGGCATGAACGTGGCGCTGCCCGAAGTCGACGGCCGGGTGCTGGCGCGGGCGGTCTCCTTCAAGACGGCGGCGCGTTACGATGCAGCCGTCGAGACCAACATTGTCGCCAGCGAACCGGATGCCGGCCGGGTGCGCTATACGGCGGAACTGGCCGCCAATTGGGCGCGGCTGCGCGCTACTCCGGCTCGCGACCGGCGCATCGCGCTCGTGATGGCGAACTATCCGAATCGCGACGGCCGGCTCGGCAACGGGGTTGGCCTGGATACGCCGGCCGGCAGCATCGAGGTGCTTCGGGCGATGGCGGCAGCGGGTTATCCGCTCGCCGATATTCCGGCCGATGGCGACGCGCTGATCCGGCATCTGATGCAAGGGCCGACCAATTCAGGTCATGACGGCAGGGTCATTCGCGAGACCCTTTCCCTGAGTCTCTACAACGGCTTCCTGGATACTCTTCCTAATAAGATTCAGGATGAGGTGAGGGCCCGCTGGGGCGATCCCGAGAACGATCCGTATTTTCTCGACGGCGTCTTCGCCCTGCCTTTCGCCCGCTTCGGTAGCGTCCTCGTCGGCATTCAGCCGGCGCGCGGTTATAATATCGATCCGAAGGAGAGCTATCATTCGCCGGATCTCGTGCCGCCGCACGGTTATCTTGCCTTCTATGCTTTCCTGCGGCGCGCGTTCGGCGCCGATGCCGTCATCCACATGGGCAAACACGGCAATCTCGAATGGCTGCCGGGCAAGGCGCTGGCGCTATCGGAGGAGTGTTATCCCGAGGCGATCCTCGGGCCGCTGCCGCATCTCTATCCCTTCATCGTCAACGACCCGGGCGAGGGCACGCAGGCCAAGCGCCGGACTGCCGCCGTCATCATCGATCATCTGACGCCGCCTTTGACGCGGGCCGAGAGCTATGGGCCACTCAAGGATCTGGAAGCGCTGGTCGACGAATATTACGAGGCCTCCGGCAGTGATCCCCGCCGCATTCGCCTGCTCAGCCGGCAGATCCTCGATCTGGTGACCGATATCGGCCTCGACCGGGATGCCGGTATAAAGAGCGGCGAAAGCGAAGGCGAAGCGCTGAAGAAGCTCGACGCCTATCTCTGCGACCTCAAGGAAATGCAGATTCGGGATGGGCTGCATGTGTTCGGCGTGTCGCCGGAGGGGCGGTTGCTGACAGATCTCACCGTGGCGCTGGCGCGGGTGCCGCGCGGGCTGGGCGAGGGCGGTGATGCGAGCTTGCAGCGGGTGATCGCGGCGGATGCGGGGATGGGCAATGTGCCTGGGGCACCCCCCTCTGTCCTGCCGGACATCTCCCCGACAAGGGGGGAGATTGAATCGGAGCGCCGGCCTCCCCAAACAATCGATATAGAGCGATTGTCTTACTCCTTGCCGATCTCCCCCCTTGTGGGGAAGATGTCCGGCAGGACAGAGAGGGGTAACTCCACGTTCGACCCTCTCGACTGCGACATGGCCACCCCCTGGACCAGAACACGTCCCGCCATCCTCGCCGACGTTCTCGATGCACCCTGGCGCACCAATGGCGACGCCGTCGAGCGCGTCGAACTGCTGGCAGCGAAGTTCGTTTCCGGCGAAATGGAGTGCCCAGCAGAGTGGAAGGCTACGCAGGCTGTACTCTCCGAGATCGAAACCCGCCTCAAGCCCTCCATCCTCGCCTGCGGCCCCGCCGAAATTCACGGTCTACTCAACGGGCTCGACGGTCGCTTCGTCGCACCTGGCCCATCCGGCGCGCCAACACGCGGGCGGCCCGACGTGCTGCCCACGGGCCGAAATTTCTATTCGGTCGACAGCCGCGCAGTGCCGACACCGGCCGCTTACGAACTCGGCAAGAAATCCGCCGAGCTGCTGGTGCGCCGCTATGTGCAGGATCACGGCGAATGGCCTGTTTCCCTGGGGCTGACGGCATGGGGAACGTCGAATATGCGCACCGGCGGCGACGATATCGCCCAGGCGCTGGCGCTGATTGGCGTCAAGCCGCTCTGGGACATGAGTTCTCGCCGCGTTACCGGCTATGAAATCATACCGCAAGCCATGCTCGGGCGGCCGCGTGTCGACGTGACACTCCGCATCTCCGGCTTCTTCCGCGACGCTTTTCCCGAGCAGATCGCTCTGTTCGACAAGGCGGTCCGCGCCGTCGGCGCGCTTGAAGAGGACGAGGCCGACAATCCGATCGCAACGCGCATGCGCGGCGAGGCGGCAAGGCTTGCGGCTGCCGGCCTCGACGCCGCCGCGGCGAAACGTCGGGCGGGCTACCGGATTTTCGGCTCGAAGCCCGGCGCCTACGGCGCCGGATTGCAGGCGCTGATCGACGAAAAGGGTTGGGAGCGACGCGCCGATCTCGCCGAGGCCTATCTCGTCTGGGGCAGTTATGCCTATGGCGCCGGTGAGGAGGGCAAGGCCGAACGCGGCCTGTTCGAGGAGCGGCTGCGCTCGGTGCAGGCCGTCGTTCAGAACCAGGACAATCGCGAGCACGACCTGCTCGACAGCGATGACTACTACCAGTTCGAGGGCGGCATGGCGGCGGCGGCCGAGGCGCTCAGCGGCGCGCGCCCCTCGATCTACCACAATGATCACTCGAGGCCGGAGCGGCCGGTGATCCGTTCGCTGGAGGAAGAGATCGGTCGCGTCGTGCGCGGACGCGTCGTCAATCCCAAATGGATATCCGGCGTCATGCGCCACGGCTACAAGGGTGCGGCCGAAATTGCCGCCACCGTCGACTATCTCTTCGCCTTCGCGGCGACGACGGGCGCGGTCGGTGCGCATCATTTCGAGGCGGTCTACCAGGCTTTCGTCACCGATCCGGCTGTGCGTAGCTTCATGACGGAAAAGAACCCGGCGGCATTCGACGAGATGACAGCGCGGCTGCGCGAGGCGATCGACCGCAGCCTCTGGACGCCGCGCAGCAATTCGGCCCGGTTCGACCTGGCCAAACCACAGAATGAGGTGAACCGATGAGTGACGAAATCCCGGACAACGAAACGGGCAAGGATGATGCGCGCCACGCCGAGAAGATGGCGAAGAAGAAGGCCGCGCGCGACAAGATCATGGCGACCAAGACCGACGGCAAGGGGCTGATCATCGTCCATACCGGCAAGGGCAAGGGCAAATCATCCGCCGCCTTCGGCATGATCTTTCGCCACATCGCCCATGGTAAACCCTCGGCCGTCGTGCAGTTCATCAAGGGCGCGATGTGGACCGGCGAGCGCGATCTGATCGAGAAGCATTTCTCCGATCTCTGCCAGTTCCACACCATGGGTGAGGGGTTCACCTGGGAAACGCAGGACCGCGCCCGCGACGTTGCCGCCGCCTCGGCTGCCTGGGAAAAGGCCAAGGAACTGATCCGCGACGAGCGCAATTCCATGGTGCTGCTCGACGAGATCAACATCGCGCTACGCTACGACTATCTCGATATCAACGAGGTGGTGGAATTCCTGAAGACCGAGAAGCCCGCCATGACCCATGTGGTGCTGACGGGGCGCAACGCCAAAGAAGAACTGATCGAGATCGCGGATCTGGTGACCGAGATGGAGCTTGTCAAACATCCCTTCCGCTCCGGCATCAAGGGGCAGCCGGGGGTAGAATTCTAGGCATCAGTTGAGGGAAAGGCCGCGCAGGATCGCGGCTGTTTCCTCATCCGCCGGGAAGAAGGATTCCACGGCCAGTTCCGACAGAGTGATGTCGACGGGCGTGCCGAAGACTGTGGTCGTCGAGATCAGGGATAGCGGGCCGGCCTTGGTCGAAAGCTTCAGCGGAACGGCGATGCCGGCGTGGTCGCTATGCGCGTCGTTCGCCGCTTCGGGCACCGGATAGGACAGCAGTTCTTTCAGCAGCCTTTCCAATACCGGATCGCCCGAGGCCGATATTTGCTGGCGCAGCCGGTCGATAAGGTGGGCGCGCCATTCCGGGAGGTTTGCAATGCGGGGCGCCAGTCCTTGCGGGTGCAGGCTGAGGCGCAGCACATTGACCGGGGGTTCCAGCAGGGACGGATCGGCAATGCCTGAGATGAGCGGCGCCAGCGCCGCGTTGGAGGCAACGAGGGTCCAGTGGCGGTCGATCGCGAGCGCCGGGAAAGGCTGATGAGCCTTCAACACCATGTCGATGGCGCGGCGCGCTGGTTCCAAGGCGGGATCGTCGAGCGCACGCTCGGTAAAGACGGGAGCGAAACCCGCCGCCAGCAGCAGCGGGTTCCGGTCGCGGAGCGGCACGCCGAGGCGTTCGGCAAGATGCAGCAGCATGTCGCGGCTCGGCGTCGAGCGCCCGCTCTCGATGAAGCTCAGATGCCGCTGCGAGATATCGGCCTCCAGCGCCAGGTCGAGCTGGCTCATCCGGCGGCGCTGGCGCCATTCGCGCAAATGATCGCCAAGAGAGCGGGCGGTCGGCGCCATCAGGCGGCTTCCGGCAATTGGTCGATGAAGCCGCGGACGGATTTCAGCTTGCCACCCTCAAGCTCGGCAAAATCCGTGCCCTTGATCAGTGCTTCGCCATTGGCAGGCCCGAGGCCCCAGGAGAAACGCAGATTGTCGCCATAGCCGTCAGCCGTGCCGATCAGTTCGAAACGAAAACCGGGAAAGCGGTTCTGCACGGCCTCCACCAGCGAATTGATCTGCTCGTGGCCTTCGCCGCACATCAGCGGATCGACGTAGGTTGCGGCTTCCACCCAGCTCTCGGCGATGAGAGCGCGGCGGTGAGCCGCATCCGTCTCGTTCCAGACGGCGAGGTAGCGCTCGGCATTGCTGTTTGCGTCGTTCATCGGGTCATCTCCTTTTGATCGCCCGTTCACTCCAGGCAGCGCGATCATGCGGGAAGGCGATGCGGCCTATCAATTACGTCAGAGGTAATGGAGGCGGTCAAATATTTAGGCTAAACGCCGAGCCAGACGCGCAGCGGATTTGCCGGATCGGCGAGCAGTTTGACTGCAAGGGCGACGCAGACGATGACGAGCAGCGGCTTGATGAGCTTTGCGCCGATACGCATGGCGAGCCGCGAACCGAGCTGCGCGCCGAGGAATTGGCAGACGCCCATCAACAGGCCGATCTTCCACAGTATTGCGCCGAAACTTGCGAAGACGATCAGCGCGCCGAAATTCGAGCCGAGATTGAGAAGCTTGGTGTGCGCCGTCGCCTTCAACACGCCGAAGCCGGCGAGGGTGACGAAGGCGAGCATGAAGAAGGAACCGGTGCCGGGGCCGAAGACACCGTCATAGAAGCCGATAGCCGGGACCAGTGTCAGACCGAAGGCGAAGGGCGTGATGCGGCGATGGGTATCGACGTCGTTGAGGTTCGGTTTGACGGCAAAGAAGATCGCGATCGACAGCAGCAACACCGGCATGATCGCCTGCAGGACTTGTCCGGGCACGATCGTGGCAAGAGCGGCGCCGAGCGCCCCGCCCATGACCGCCATCAGCGCCATCGGCAATTGTTCGCGAAGCTGCACGTGGCCCTTGCGGGCATAAGCGAGCGTTGCCGAGGCTGCGCCGAAGATCGACTGCACCTTGTTGGTGCCGAGCGTCTGCAGCGGCGGAATGCCGGCAATCAGCATGGCGGGAACGCTGATGAGACCGCCGCCGCCCGCGATCGAATCGACGAAACCGGCAAAGAAGGCAGCCGCGCAGAGCAGCAGAAGCAGATGAGGAGCAATGTCAGGCAAGATGGTATTCCGGAGAGCTTTCGGGTGGCTTTGTTGCATTTCCCATTCTAAGCTGCAATGGCTGCCAGAGCATGATGCCGACAAGCAGGAGCGGTTTCCCGACGGCATCATCTTCTGGGACACAGCAGAGCGCATTCGACGGCTTCCATGAGTGATATTTCCTTCGATACGGCACGACGCCACGTGCTCGGCCTTGGTTGCGAGCGCGGGACGCCCTCTGCGGAGGTTCTAGCGCTGGCGATAACGGCCCTCGATGCGGCCGGTATCGGCGGGGCGGAGCTTGCTGCCATCGCTTCCATCGACAGCCGGAGGCAGGAGGCGGCAATCCTTGCCGCTGCCGAGCATTTTTCCGTGCCGGCGTTGTTCTTCGATGCGCCGCGGCTGGAAGCGGCAACGCCGCGGCTCAAAAATCCCTCGGAGATCGTCTTTGCCCGCGTCGGCTGTCACGGCGTGGCGGAATCGGCGGCACTTGTGGCCATCGGAGCGGATGCGGAGCTCTTGCTCGGCAAAATCAAATCCGCGCATGCGACGGCGGCGGTCGCCCGCATCGGGTTGCAGAAAGCCTGACGGGCGTTATGGTGGCGGCAATTCGCGGCGCCGTCCGGCAGCTCGCGGTTTGCACATAAAGGATATTCCATGCACAAGGTCATTTATGACACGGATCCGGGCGTCGACGACGCCATGGCGCTTCTTTTCCTGCACCGCCATCCCGAAATCGATCTGATCGGTATCACCACCGTTTTCGGCAATGCCTCGGTCGAGACGACAACGCGCAATGCGCTTTTCCTGAAGCGCGAATGGAGTATCGCAGCGCCGGTTGCCAAGGGCGCCAGCGTCACCATCGATCCATCGCGCGCCGAGCGGGAATGGCCGGCGATGGTGCATGGCGACAACGGCCTCGGCGATATCGAGGTGCCGGAAAAGATTGATGTGGCACTCGATCCGCGTCCGGCGCATCGCTTCATCATCGACACCGTCCGCGCCAACCCAGGGGAAGTGCGCCTCGTCGCCGTCGGCCGGATGACCAATCTGGCACGGGCGCTGAAGGAAGACCCGGAGATTGCGGGGCTGGTCAAGGACGTCGTCATCATGGGCGGCAATTTCTATGTGCCGGGCAATGTCTCGCCGGTCGCCGAGGCCAATATCCACGGTGATCCCGAAGCGGCCGACATCGTCATGACCGCGCCCTGGAAGGTCGCCGTCATCGCCCTCGACGTCACCTCGATCACCACGATGAGCCGGAGCTATCTCGGCGAGATGGCTGCCAAGGGCGACGAGGCTGTAAAGCTGCTCGACGCACTGTCGCAGTCCTATATCGATTTCTACAAGCATGCGGTCGAAGACGGCATGATGGTGCATGACAGCTGCGCTGCGGTCTATGTCGTGGCGCCGGAATTGTTCTCGTCGATATCGGGTGCGGTGCGCGTCGTGTGCGGCGGCATTGCCGACGGCCAGACAATCATCAAGCCGGACGGTCGCCGTTTCCCGCCGGGCGACTGGGATGGTCTACCGAGCCAGATCATCTGCACCGGTATCGAATCGGAGAAAGTCATCGACCTTATCCGCAAGGCGCTGCTTCGCGTTTGACCGACTGGGAGGCCGGCTGCATCGCGGCCGGCTTTTGCGATCATATGATAATATATTCATATTGTTATTCGGATTTTCGGAGAATTCGAATCCGCTTTCTCGTAAAGTGAGTCATGGTCATCTCAGCAACTTCAAGTGAGGCGGGGCAGGCGGCGTTGACCTTGCTCCTCGCTGGGCCTAGATCAACAAAATGTTGAATAGCCAACTCTCTCATCTTCCGGCGCTGGAGCCGGGCAGCGTCTGGCTCGTCGGGGCCGGCCCCGGTGATCCCGGGCTGTTGACGCTGCTGGCTGCCAAGGGACTTTCCGAGGCTGATGTCATCGTGCACGACGCGCTCGTCAACGAGGAATGCCTGGCGCTGGCGCGGCAGCAGGCGGTGGTGGAATTTGCGGGAAAACGCGGCGGCAAGCCTTCGGCGAAACAGCGCGACATCTCGCTACGGCTGGTTGAGCTGGCGCGGGCCGGCAAGCGAGTGCTGCGGCTAAAAGGCGGCGACCCCTTCGTCTTCGGCCGTGGCGGCGAAGAGGCGCTGACGCTGGTCGAGCACAACATCCCCTTCCGCATCGTGCCCGGCATCACCGCCGGCATCGGTGGGCTTGCCTATGCCGGCATTCCGGTGACACATCGCGACATCAACCATGCCGTCACCTTCCTCACCGGCCATGATTCCTCCGGCATCGTGCCCGACAGGATCAACTGGGAGGCGATCGGCCGGGGTTCACCTGTCATCGTCATGTATATGGCGATGAAACATATTGCCGAGATCAGCGCCCGGTTGATCGCCGCCGGCCGGCCGCCGTCCGAACCCGTTGCCTTCGTCTGCAACGCCGCCACCGGCCGGCAGCAGGTGCTGGAAACGACGCTTGGCGACGCGCCCGAGACAGTCGCCGCCTCCGGGCTCGAGCCGCCAGCGGTGGTCGTCGTCGGCGAGGTGGTGCGGCTCAGAGCCTCGCTCGACTGGCTCGGCGCCCTGGCGGGCCGGCGCCTGCAATCCGATCCATTTCGCCGGTCCGGCCAGGTGCTGATATGAGCGGCCTTCTGATCGCAGCCCCTTCCTCCGGCGCCGGCAAGACGACGGTGACGCTCGGGCTGCTGAGGGCGCTGCGCCGACGCGGCGTTGCGGTGGCACCCGGCAAGGCCGGGCCGGATTACATCGATCCCGCTTTCCATGCGGCGGCAAGCGGCACGCCTTGCCTGAATTTCGATCCCTGGGCGATGCGCCCGGAACTGATCTCGGCCAATTCAGCCCTTCACCGCTCCGGCGACCGCATCCTCGTCATCGAGGCGATGATGGGACTTTTCGACGGAGCGGCCGACGGAAAGGGGACGGCGGCCGATCTTGCCGCCCAGCTCGGCCTCTCCGTGGTGCTGGTCGTCGATGCCTCGCGCATGTCGCAATCGGTGGCGCCGCTGGTATCAGGATTCGCCGGCTTTCGCGCCGATGTCCGCGTTGCCGGCGTCATCCTCAACAAGGTCGGCAGCGAACGGCATGAGGCGATGCTGCGCCACTCGCTCGAAGCGATCCGCATGCCTGTTGTCGCCGTGATCGCCAGCGACAAGACGCTTGCCTTGCCGGAGCGCCATCTCGGCCTCGTCCAGGCCGGTGAACATGCGACGCTTGAGAATTTCATCGACCATGCGGCGGACGCCGTTTCCGAGGAATGCAATTTCGAATTCCTGCTGCGCATCGCAAGGCAGGGGCTCAACCGGCCGTCTGCCGCCAATATCGATCGGCTGATGCCGATCGGCGCCCGCATCGCCGTGGCGCGCGATGTCGCCTTCGCCTTTTCTTACGAGCATATGCTGCTGGGGTGGCGCCGCCGCGGGGCCGATATTTCCTTCTTCTCGCCGCTCGCCGACGAGGCGCCGGCCGGCAACGCCGATGCGATCTATCTGCCGGGCGGTTATCCCGAGCTGCATGCGGGACGGCTCTCCCAAGCGCAGAATTTCCGCGCCGGCATGCTCGATGCGGCGGCGCGCGGCATCAGGATCTACGGCGAGTGCGGCGGCTACATGGTGCTCGGCGATGGGCTGATCGATGCCGAGGGCAAGCGCCATGAAATGCTCGGCCTGCTGCCTGTTGTCACCAGCTATGCCGAGCGCCGGCGTCATCTCGGCTATCGCCGTGTGACACCGCTCGACGGCGCCTTCTTCGCGCGGACGATGACGGCGCATGAATTCCACTATTCCAGCGTTGTTTCCGAGGGCGAGGGAAAGCGGCTGTTTGCCGCACAGGACGCTTTGGGAACCGATCTCGGTGCTGTCGGGCTCCGGCGCGGCCAGGTAGCTGGCTCCTACATGCATCTGATCGATCTTGCGAGAGCGGCCGCGTGAGCGCGCCGATCGCCCACGGCGGCGGCATTACCGCCGCAGCCGCTGCTTTCGGCGGCAGGCCGGAAGACTGGCTCGACCTTTCCACCGGCATCAACCCCTGTCCCGTCGCCCTGCCTGACATCCCGGCAATGGCCTGGCACCGTCTGCCGGACAGGCATCTCGTCGACGAGGCAAGATTTGCGGCGCGCGATCATTATGGCAGCGGAGCGATCCTGCCGCTGCCGGTGCCCGGGACGCAATCCGTGATCCAGCTCCTGCCGCGCCTGCTTCGACAGGGAGGCCGGGGCGCCGCGACGGACGACAGGGTCGCCGTGACGGACAATAGGATTGTCGTGGTATCGCCGACTTACGGCGAATATGCGCGCGCCTTCGCCTCTGCCGGTTTTGTCGTCGATGCGGTCGATGATATTGCTGCGACCGGCGGTGAACACAGGCTTGCGGTCGTCGTCAATCCGAACAATCCGGACGGCAGGGTCTGGCCGGCCAAAACGCTGATCGGCCTGCACGACAGGATGAAAGCGGCAGGCGGGATTCTCGTCGTCGACGAGGCCTTCGGTGATGCCGATCCGGCGCGGAGCCTCGCAGCCCACGCGCAAGAGCTCTCCAACCTGATCATTTTCCGCTCCTTCGGGAAGTTTTTCGGGCTTGCCGGCCTGCGGCTCGGTTTTGCAATCGCGCGCGAGGATATTCTGGCTCGTATCGAGGACTGGCTTGGCCCTTGGGCGGTCTCCGGCCCGGCGCTGTCGCTGGCCGCCTCGCTGTTTCGCTCCGACGTCTCCGCGATCCGCCACTCTCTCGATAAACGTAGCGCCGCGCTGCAGGCGACGCTGACTTCGGCCGGGTTGAGGATCAGGGGAGGAACGGCATTGTTCACCCTTGCCGCCGATAGCAGGGCGAGCGACATTTACACGCATCTTTGCCGGCATCATATTCTCGTCCGCAAGTTCGATTATGCGCCGGATTGGCTGCGGTTCGGCTTGACGCCCGATCCGGCGGCGGACAGGCGGCTTGGCGAAGCCCTTCAGGGATTTGAGCGATGACGATCGACGAAAACCTTCTTGTGCTGCTTCTGGCGCTGCTGCTCGACCGGATCGCCGGCGATCCGCAGTGGCTGTGGTCACGCGTGCCGCATCCCGTCGTCATGTTCGGCGTGGCGATTTCCTATGCCGACCAGCAGCTCAATCCCTCAAGCCTTACGGGCTCCCAGCGCCGGATGAACGGCGTCGCGGCAATCCTGGCGCTGCTGCTGCTGTCGATCGCCGCGGGCTTCGTGTTCGATCGGTTCTTCGCGCTCTTCGGCCTTGCCGGCCTCGTGCTGGAGGCCGGTCTGGTGGCGATTTTCCTGGCGCAGAAGAGCCTTGCCGATCATGTCGCGGCCGTCGCGACCGCCTTGCGCGGCGAAGGGCTCGCCGGCGGCCGGAACGCTGTCTCCCGCATCGTCGGCCGCGATCCCGAAACGCTCGACGAGCCGGCCGTCTGCCGCGCGGCGATCGAAAGCCTTGCGGAAAATTTCTCCGACGGCGTCGTGGCGCCGGCCCTATGCTATGCCATCTTCGGCCTCCCGGGCCTGCTTGCCTATAAGATGCTGAACACGGCCGATTCGATGATCGGCCACAGATCGGAAAAATACATCGATTTCGGCTGGGCCGCTGCCCGGCTCGACGATATCGTCAACTGGCCGGCCGCGCGGCTCTCCATCCTGCTGATCGCCGCCGGGGCCTGTATCCGGCGCGGCATGAGCCCCTGCCGCGAGGCGATCCGCGTGGCGATGCGCGACGGCGGCCTGCACCGCTCGCCGAATTCCGGCAGGCCGGAGGCGGCCATGGCCGGCGCCCTCAATGTCCAGCTCGCCGGACCGCGCATTTATGGCGGTGTCGTCGTGACGGAGCCGATGATCAACAACCCGGGGCGGGACGTCGCCACCGCCGCGGACATTGAAGACGGCGTGTCGGTGTTCTATGCCAGCTGCATGGTGCTCACCGGTCTGATCTTCGGGTTGTTTCTGTGTTTTCTGTAGGGCGCCACGCAGCGCGTCCACGCCCCGGTGGACAGCTCCGCCGCAAAGGTTTATGCGAAGCGCCTCATATCTCATCAGACCGGAAGCAGAGCGATGACAGTTCAGGTTGAATTACCGTGCCCGAAGTGCAAGAGCACCAAGATGAAGTTCGAGCGGCCCGAAATCCGGGAGACCGATATCATTACCTGTGCCGCCTGCGGTCACAATCTCGGCACGATGGCCTCTATCCGCGAGAAGATGAACAAGGCCTATCAGCGCGTCAGCCGGCCTGCGGCCGGGCGCAAGCTCCAGTAGGTTAGTTGCTCACGGCTTAAACGTGTTAAAATTGTGATTACCATTCGGATTAAAGCAATATAGAAAGTATTGGCTTAGTCTCTCTGTCGTGAGGGCGCAATAAACTGCGCGGGTGCGAAGAGGGGCTATCATGAAGACGATTTTGGCGGCTGCGGCCGCAAGTTTATTGCTGCAGTTTTTTCCCGTTGCCGCCGAGGCAGCAATGCTGGTTGCCAATATCAGCATCGGCAAGCAGACGATGACCGTCACCGAGAACGGCTTCGTCAAGTATCGCTGGAAGGTTTCGACCGCACGCAACGGCTACGTCACGCCCACCGGTTCGTGGAGCGCCAAGTGGCTGTCGCGCGATCATCGTTCCCGGAAATACGACAATGCGCCGATGCCCTACGCTGTGTTCTTCAACGGCGGTTACGCCGTTCACGCCACTTTCGACCTGAAGCGCCTGGGCCGGCCGGCCTCGCATGGCTGCGTCCGCCTGCATCCCGACAATGCGGCCGAGTTCTTCTCGCTGGCGCGTCAGGCCGGCCTTGCCAATACCCGTGTGGTGATTACGCGCTGATTTTCTTTTCCAGCTCATCCATGCCGGGGACGACGATATGCCGGATGTTCTCGATGCGGATGACTTCCTCTTTGCGCAGCCGGGTCAACTGGCGGCTGACGGTTTCGATCGTCAGCCCGAGAAAATCGGCGATGTCGGCGCGCGATAGCGGCAGATCGAAGGCGGTGCTGGTGGCCGTTTGCGGCTCGGCATGCGTGGCGATGAGGTGGAGCAGGCTTGCGACCTTCTCCTCGGCGGTGCGCCGGCCGAGCGTCAGCATCCATTCGCGCGCGGCATCCAGCTCCTTCAGTGCCTGATCGTGGAGGCTGCGCTGCAATTCCCTAGTCTCTGATATCATGCGGTCGAGCAAGTTGCGGGGGACGACGCAGATTTCGGCATCGGTCGCAGCCTCGGCCGACAGCGTGCTCTCGCGCACGAAAGGCCTGCCGACGAAATCTGGGGCGAATTGCAGGCCGACGATCTGCTGGCGACCGTCCGGCATCACCTTGCAGAGCTTCACCACCCCGCGCATGATGTTCGAATAGAAAGAGCTTTCCGACGCTTGAGCGACGATCTCAGAGCCCGCATCGACCTTGCGGCGCAGCGAATGGCGGCCGAGCTCTCGCAACTGGCTGCTCGACAAGGCGCCACAGACGACGCCGTGCCGGGCCTGGCAGGAACGGCAAGCGACGGGCGTGCCGGCCTCGGAAACCTTACTGCGTGCGACGTCCATTTCCTGATCCCTTCGAAATCCGGATGCACCCGGCATGCCCGGGCATGGCTGGCTCTTCCGAGACGATTACGCCGCGATTGCGAGTTGGTTCGGCTATCCCGATTTCTTCCCGCGTCGCTTGATGATTATCAAATTTTCGGGGCCTGCGATTTGATCCAGATCAACTGTCCGGGCTTGCGGCTCCGGCCGGGGGCGCTTGCTTCGAGGCGAGGCCGTCCGCGGCTTTGATTCGGATGCTTGTTGCGCCGTCGGCGCAGGGGCTGCAGCGGCATCGCCCCGCCTCGGGTGACGGGAACGGCCTGCATTCCATTGCTGTTTAGGCAACACCCCGCCGGCAAATTGCCGCAACGCCGGGACGAAAGCATTGGCTTTTGAAATGGATTTGCCTATGAGGAGGTTTAAATCGTCATTTCATGAGGTACAGCGCGTGACCGCTACATTCGATAAAGTTGCCGACATTATTGCAGAAACCAGCGAGATCGACCGCGCGACGATCACGCCGGAGAGCCATACGATCGACGACCTCGGTATCGACAGCCTCGATTTCCTCGACATCGTCTTTGCGATCGACAAGGAGTTCGGCATCAAGATTCCGCTCGAAAAGTGGACGCAGGAAGTCAACGAGGGCAAGGTTTCCACCGAAGAATATTTCGTGCTGAAGAACCTCTGCGCCAAAATCGACGAGCTCAAAGCAGCCAAGGCCTGAGGACATAACCGTCTTTTTTGAGCGCCCTGCCGCCTGACTATGGCGGCTGGGCGGTTTCGTTCCTAACTAGGCGTCACCGGCGGGCGGATCTGGCCTGTCGGGCCGGAGGATCCGAATGCTGCTGGAATATTTCCAGATGATTGACCGCGTCGAAGCGGTGGACCTGAAAAAGGGCACGCTGAACGCGCGATCCGTCGTGCCGGCCAAGAGCCCTGTCTTCGAGGGTCATTTTCCCGGCATGCCGCTCGTTCCCGGTGTGCTGTTGATCGAGACCATGGCGCAGGCCTCCGGCATGCTGGTGCTTGCCGTCACCAACTTCGCCGCCATGCCTTTCCTGATGTCAGTCGACGGCGCCAAGATGCGCACGTTCGTCGAGCCGGAAGCCGTGCTCGACATCGAGGCGGTGCTTGAGCACGACGGTTCGGGTTTCGCGGTTACCAAGGCTAAAATCACCAGCGCCGGCAAGAAGGTCTGTGATGCGCAGCTGAAGCTTCGCACCATGCCGTTTTCCGAAGTGCCGCTCGGCGATATCGTCAAAAAACGTGCCGGCGAGATCGGGCTTCTCGAAGCGATCGCGGCGCAGGGAGTGGTTGGATGAGCAAGGCTGCAAACGACGTCGTCATCTCAGGCATCGGCATCGTCACCTGTCAGGGCGTCGGTAAGGATGCGCATATCGCGCTGCTTTCGGCGGCAAGCGCGCCGAAGGCGATCGTCGAGACTGAGAAGTTCAAGCCCTATCCGGTGCATCCGCTGCCCGAAATCGACTGGTCGCAGCAGATCGCCAAGCGTGGCGACCAGCGCCAGATGGAGAACTGGCAGCGCATCGGCGTCTTCGCCGCAGGCTTGGCACTCGACGATGCCGGCTTCAAAGACAATCTCGAGGCCTGTGGCACGATGGACATGATCGTAGCGGCCGGCGGCGGCGAGCGCGACATCAATGTCGATACGCTGATTGTCGACGAGGCGCTGAAGCGCAACGACCGCGAATTGCTGCTGAACGAGAAGCTGACGACAGAGCTCAGGCCGACGCTGTTCCTCGCCCAGCTTTCCAACCTGCTCGCCGGCAACATCTCGATCGTGCATAAGGTCACCGGCTCGTCGCGTACCTTCATGGGCGAGGAAGCGGCAGGGATTTCAGCCGTCGAGACCGCCTTCTATCGCATTAAATCAGGCGAATCCTCGCATGCGCTGGTCGGCGGCGCCTTCGCAGCGGAGCGGCCGGATATGATCCTGCTCACCGAAGCGATCGGCGCCCATGCGCGCGGCGACTGGGTGCCGCTCTGGTCGCGCAAATCAAGCGACGGCGGCGGCATGATCACTGGTTCGGCCGGCGCCTTCCTGGTGCTGGAATCGCGCCAGCATGCGGAAGCGCGCGGCGCGCATATCTATGCTGTCATCGATGCGGTCGAGGGCGACCGCGGCAACCGCAATGCCGGCAATCTCGAGGTCCGGCTGGAGCGGCTTTTAGCACCCGCCACCGGGCTTGCCGCCGAAAGCACGGCGATCTTTTCCGGCTCGACCGGCATGCACGATCTTGCCGCCCGCGAGCGGGCAGTGCTCGAACATCAATTGCCCGGTGCTGCAATCCGTGGCTTTGGCGGCGTCACCGGCCATACGATCGAGACGCAGTTCACGCTGGGTCTGGCGCTTGCAGCGCTTGCCGTCGACGGCAAGGCCAAGGTTCCGGCCTTCGATGCTGCCCATGAAGCGCCGATGCGGGCAGGCGCCACCGCCGCCGTCGTGACCGCGGTCGGACACCAGCGCGGCGAGGGCGTTGCCGTCCTTTCCGCAAATGCGTGAGGAGTGAAAGATATGACAGCTTCCGCTTACAGGGATCACCTCGGCCGTCCGATCGTGGCCGTGACCGGCATGGGTATCATCACCTCGCTCGGTCAAGGCCTCAGCGACAACTGGGCAGCGCTTTCGTCAGGCACCTCGGGCATCCACGAGATCAACCGTTTCCCGACCGAAGGATTGTCGACGCGGATCGCCGGCACCGTCGATTTCATCGGCATCCCGGCCCCGAATGCCGTCGAGCGCTCCTACGCCTTCGCCCGCGAAACGACGATCGAGGCGCTTGCCGATGCCGGCCTTTCCGGCGATTTCAATGGCCCGCTTTTCCTCGCCGCTCCGCCGATCGAGCCGGAATGGAGCGCCCGTTTCGAGCTTGCCGACCGTTCGCCGGCCTCCGAGCATCCTGGTGATGCTTATGAACGTTTCCTGACGGCGTTGCGTCAACGGCCAGATCCGGCCTTCCATGAGGCGGCCCTGTTTGGCGCGATTTCGGAGCGGCTTGCCGACCGGTTCGGCACGCGCGGCCTTCCGGTCACGCTGTCGACGGCCTGCGCCTCCGGCGTTACGGCGATCCAGCTCGGCATCGAGGCGATCCGCCAGGGCCGCACCGATCGCGCCCTGACGGTTGCAACCGACGGCTCTCTCAGCGCCGAAGCGCTGATCCGCTTCTCGCTGCTGTCGGCCCTTTCGACGCAGAACGATCCGCCGACCAAGGCATCCAAGCCGTTCAGCAAGGATCGCGACGGTTTCGTCATCGCCGAAGGTGCGGCGACGCTGGTGCTGGAATCGCTGGAAGCGGCGGTCGCCCGCGGCGCCAAGGTGCTCGGCATCATGAAGGGCGCCGGCGACAAGGCAGACAGCTTCCACCGCACCCGCTCCTCGCCGGACGGCGGCCCGGCGATCGCGACGATCCGCGCGGCCCTTGCCGATGCCGGCATCGACGAAAGCGGCATCGGCTACATCAACGCGCACGGCACCTCGACGCCGGAGAACGACAAGATGGAATATGGGGCGATGTCGGCCGTCTTCGGCGAGCGGCTCGTCGGCATTCCGGTTTCCTCGAACAAGTCGATGATCGGCCATACGTTGACGGCGGCGGGCGCCGTCGAGGCGGTGTTCTCGCTGCAGACGATGCTGACAGGGACGCTGCCGCCGACGATCAACTACACCAATCCCGATCCGTCGATCGTTCTCGATGTCGTGCCGAACAAAAAGCGGGAAGCGCAGGTTTCCGCCGTGCTTTCCAACTCCTTCGGCTTCGGCGGGCAGAATGCCAGCCTTGTCATGGCGCTCGAACCGGCTTAAGCGGTTCCCGACACATTTTTGAGATGAGATGAAGCCTACAGCATCGGCCCGAAAATCGGGCGATTTTCGGAAAGCCTGATGCGTAGATTTAAAGAGTTAGAGCGTCCTTTGTGCGTCCGAACGGACGCACGGCGCTCTAACGGCGAGGGATTTTGCCATGCGCGCTTTGCAACTGATCGATGACCGCAAGCTTGAGATCACCGACCTGCCGGAACCGGATGCGCCTGCCGCCGGTGAGGTGACGCTGCGCGTCAAGGCGGTGGCGCTCAACCATATCGACGTCTGGGGCTGGCGCGGCATGGCATTCGCCAAGCGCAAGATGCCGCTGGTCATCGGTGCGGAGGCTTCCGGCGTCGTGGAAGCGATCGGCCCGGGTGTCGCCAACGTGCTGCCGGGACAGCTCGTTTCCATCTACGGTGCGCGCACCTGCGGCCTTTGCCGCCCCTGCCGCGAAGGCCGCGACAATCTCTGCGAACATGTCTCCGGCGTGCACGGCTTCCATCTCGACGGCTTTGCGCAGGAGAAGGTCAACCTTCCCGCGCGGCTGCTGGTGCCGGCTCCTCCCGGCGTCGACGCGATCGGCGCGGCACTCGCTCCCGTCACCTTCGGCACGGTCGAGCACATGCTGTTCGACAATGCCAAGCTTGAACCTGGCGAAACGATCCTCGTCCATGCCGGCGGCTCCGGCATCGGCACGGCAGCGATCCAGCTTGCCAAGAAAATCGGCTGCACTGTCATCACCACGGTCGGTTCGGACGACAAGATCGAAAAGGCCAAGGCGCTCGGTGCCGATCATGTCATCAACTACCGCACGGACCGCTTCGAGGGCGTGGTGCGCAAGCTCACCAAGAAGAAGGGCGTCGACGTCGTCTTCGAACATGTCGGCAAGGATACCTGGGCGGGTTCGATGCTCTGCATGAAGCGCGGCGGGCGGCTCGTCACCTGCGGCTCTACCTCGGGTGTTTCCACGGATATGAACCTGATGATGCTGTTCCAGCAGCAGCTGAAGCTTTTCGGCTCCTTCGGCTGCCGCATGGAGAACATGGCGGATGCGATGCAGAAGATGGGCCGTGGACTCGTCCATCCCGTCATCGATACCGAGGTCAGCTTCAGCGATATCGATCGGGCGCTGGAGCGGATGGAATCGCGCCAGATCTTCGGCAAGATCATTCTGAAAATGGATTGAGCCCCAAGTGAAGCTCCTCATCACCCGGATCGTTCTGGCGCTCAGGCACTTCCAGCAATGGCTGGTGGCGCAGGTGATGTTCGGCTTTCTGAATGTGCTGAAGCTGTTTCCAGCTGATGGCGCGATTCGCTTCGCCGACAGGATGACGCGCCGACTCGGCCAGCGGACGCGCCGCCACAAGCTGATGCTCGTCAATCTGCGCAACGCCTTCCCTGAGAAAAGCCAAGCTGAGATCGAAGAGATCGCGCTCGCAAGCTGGGGCAATATGGGCCGGCTGGCGGCCGAATACGTCTTCCTCGACCAGCTGTTCGACTATGATCCCGCAAATGCCGAGCCGGGCAGGGTGGAGGTGTCGGGCATCCCGATCTTTCTCGATCTGCGCGACAATCCGCGCCCCTTCATCGTCTTTACCGGCCATACCGCCAATTTCGAGCTGCTGCCGGTGGCCGGTGCCGCCTTCGGGCTTCATGTGACCGTGTTGTTTCGGCCGCCGAACAATCCCTATGTCGCCAAGAAGGTCTTCGATTTCAGGAGCGCGCGGATGGGCAAGCTGGTGCCGTCGCATGCCGGCTCCTCCTTCGCGCTCGCCCGTCAGCTGGAAGTCGGCCAAGGCGTGGGCGTGCTCGTCGACCAGAAATTTGGCAAGGGGCTGAAGGGCACCTTCTTCGGGCGCGACGTCAAGACCAATCCGCTGCTGCCGAAGCTGGTGCGCCAGTTCGACTGCGAGGTCTATCCGGCGCGCTGCATCCGGCTGCCAGGCAACCGCTATCGGCTGGAAATCGAGCCGCGGCTGGAAATGCCCCGCGACGCCAAAGGCAATCTCGACCTGCCGGCTGCCGCGCAGCTGCTCAACGACAAGGTGGAAAGCTGGGTGCGGGAATATCCGGAACAGTGGCTCTGGTATCACGACCGTTGGCAGATCAAGCAGACGCTCAGCTCCTAAAGCGCGACGCGATCTATCGGATTCGCTCTCGCGCGTCAGTTCTTTGTTTTGGTGCATGTCGTTATCTGCAAAACCGCGACACGCTTTTGCGCGACATGCTTTCAGAATATCCACCCCAATTATCAGCGGTGAAAAGCGGCAATGGTCTCGGATTGAAACTGAGTGCATTTTTATGTTACCCGTCACTACCAGGACGCGAATAATGTCTACCGAAGGGCGCATTTTTCGAAATGTGCAGCCATAATAGGTCTCGGACCGTCTCTTGGGCCAATGGGAGTTGGGCGTCTTGCTGGAGCTTTTTCGAGCTTTTTCCTTGCGTTGCACGCAGATAGAGGAAGCCATACGCCTGGGTGATGATAAGCGCGTCACGGCGCTCGACGGCCATGTCGAGCCGCTGGTCGAGGCAATCCTCGCCCATCAAGCGGTCAATCTGCTCGAAGTCTACATGCAGCTGCAGTTTGTGACTCATCTCATCGGCCAAGACGCCGACGACAGCGCCAGCGTTACCGAGCACACGACGGTGCTTTCCTACCTGCTTGACCGCTATTTCGGCACGCATGGCCCGGACTGGCGCGTGCCGTCGCCGCAGGACGTGCGCATCGAGCCACCGCCGGCCTATGTGCCTGATACCGACAACGGCCAGTTTCTCAATTCGGCGATCCTCGAAAGCCTACCGGACCGGGTGGTGGTGCTGACCAGGGATTATCGCTTCCTCTATTCCAACCCAGCCAACTGCGCCTATCTCAACAAGAAGCCGATGGAACTCATCGGCCGCCATCTTTCCGAATTCATCGGAGAGGAGCTGTTTGCCGCGTGCGCCAAATACAAGCTCGACGACTGCTTTGCCGGTGAGCAGATCGAATACGCCTATGAGTGTCCGAACGGCAGCGGCGGACCGGGGCAAGTGCGCTGTCGCATGTCGCCGCTACGCGATGTCGGCGGTACGGTGATTGGCGCGCTGCTCGTCATGGAGGATATCGAGCCACAGCAGCCAACTGGCTGATCAATAGCTGGCCGCAACCAGCCAGGCACCTTCAGGCAGTCGCCCAGACGGCGAGTTCATATCCGTCGCGGTCGAGGAAATGGAAGCGGCGGCCTCCGGGAAAATCGGTGATCGGCCGGACGATGGTGCCGCCGGCTCTCTCGACCGACGTCAGCACCTCTTCGAGATCCCTGGCGTAGACGACAACCAGCGGGCCACCCGGTCGAACGGGGCCGAAATCGGTGAAGCCGCCCTTCAGCCGGCCATCGTCGAATTCGCAGTAATTGGGGCCGTAATCGGTGAAACGCCAGCCGAAGGCCGAGCCGTAAAAGGCTTTGGCGGCGGCGATGTCGGCAACGTTGAATTCGACATAATCGATGCGGCGATCGTGGTTTTCTGACTTCTCGGACATCTATCTCTCCATCAGGGCTTTCAGCATGGCGAGATCCTTCTCGACATGGGCGGCATCGGCTGAGAACTGCGCATCGGTCATGCCGGGCAGGCGCAACAGCGTGAACATGACCTCGCAGCCGTCGCCGTTCGGCACGATGCGCAGCGCATTATAGACCCGGAGACCAGATTCGATCGTCACCGTGTGGTCGATCACGCCGAATTCATTGGTCTGCACGAAGCTCACTTTAACGGTGCCAAGCGCGCCATGGGCAATCCAGTCGGCGCCGTTCGGCTCGAGGCCGCTCGCAAGGCCAGAGGCCCAGAGCGGCATGTTCTCCGGCTTGCCGGCGAAATCATAGACGTCGCGCCAGTCGCGCTCGATTGATTGGTGGATGATTTTCGCGGGCATCGTCGACATGGCTTGCAGGTCCTCGATATTGGGTCTTGCTGTCATAACAGGCCGATCCGCGGCGTCTTGAACAAAACGGTCGGCCCGGCCTTTTCGGCATGCTGAGTTGGCCAAGAATGGCGCCAGGTGTCAGGCCCGAGAGCTCGCCGACCTCGCGCGTCATGTGAGCCTGGTCGGCAAAGCCCGCTTCGAGTGCAAGATGGGCAAGCGGTATCGTGCCTGTCCTGCGGCAGAGGTCGAGGAAACGCTGGAACCGACGGATCCGTTCCAGCGTCTTGGCGCCATAGCCGAAATGGTGGTGACAGCGGCGGCGCAGCTGCCTTTCGCTCATGTCGAGCCGGCCGAGCAGCCCGGACGCCGGGCGGCGGCCGTCGGCAGCGGCGAAGATCACGGCGGCATCCTCAGCGGGTTCGTCCGCATCGCGCACGGCCTCTTCGAGCAGGCGGCCGAATAGCGCCATGGCATCGGCTGGATCGGGGCAATCGCCAAGCCGTGCCTCGAATTCGGCCGCGTGCTCCCAGCCGATGTCGGCAAGCGGCACCGAACAGCCGACCAGCGCCGAGAGCGGCGTCTTCAGCCAGGGTGCCGCGGCGCCCGGCGCAAAACGTGCGCCGATGACCGTGGTGCCCGGCCGGAGAGTGGGAAAGGCCGCCGTCCTGTCGGGCCCGGCGACTGCCAGCCGGCCATCGATCCAGAGGAGGTCGCAATAGCCGTCCGGCACGATCGCCACCTTTGCCGGCGGTCCGTCATGGAGCGCATGCGACCAGAACCGGTTGAAATGGCGTCGCAGCGCCGGCGGCGGCGCATATTCGCGGTAGCGGCCGGCACGGGCAGCGAGCAGCGCCGTATCTTTTCGTCTTTCCGGTGCCAAGACAGTATCTCCCGAAACGCCGATGATACCATCAGATAGGGCATCAAGGGCAGGTCGTGCGAAAACTTGGTTGCCGATGAGCGGGCGCAAGTGGTTGTCGGACAAGTCGGGATATTGCAAGCGTCATTTCATTGCTTTTGCGAACCGATTAGACCCTTGCGAGACTTGCCGTTTGACCGAGACAGTGCCACAACACCGGTCCAAATGACACATCGGAGGTTTGTCGTGGAAAAGGCAGAAATCGGACTGATCGGTCTTGCGGTCATGGGCTCCAACCTGGCGCTCAACATCGCGGAGAAAGGCAATAAAATTGCGGTCTTCAACCGTACGCCTGAGAAAACCGACGAATTCTACGAAAGCGCCGGCGATCTGAAAAAGCAGATTATTCCCTGCAAGACGATCGAAGAGTTCGTCGATGCAATCCGGCCGCCGCGCCCGATCATCATCATGATCAAGGCGGGGGATGCCGTCGATCAGCAGATGGAGGCGTTGCGCCCGCATCTGTCCAAGGGCGACATCATGATCGATGCCGGCAACGCCAATTTCCGCGATACCGTCGCGCGCTTCGACCGCCTCAAGGACACTGATCTCACCTTCATCGGCATGGGTGTTTCCGGTGGCGAAGAAGGTGCGCGCCATGGCCCGTCGATCATGGTCGGCGGCACGGAAGACTCCTGGAAGCGCGTCGAGAAGGTGCTGACCTCGATTGCCGCCCGCTACAATGACGAACCCTGCGTCGCCTGGCTTGGCAATGACGGCGCCGGTCATTTCGTCAAGACCATCCATAACGGCATCGAATATGCCGACATGCAGATGATCGCCGAAATCTACGGCATCCTGCGCGACGGCCTCGGCAAGAGTGCCTCCGACATCTCCGGCATCTTCGGGGAATGGAACAAGGGCCGGCTGAACTCCTACCTGATCGAGATTTCCGAGAAGGTGCTTGCGGCGACCGATCCGGTTTCCGGCGGCCCGATGGTCGACATGATCCTCGACAAGGCCGGCCAGAAGGGCACCGGCAAATGGTCGGCGATCGAAGCGCAGAACATGGGCATTCCGGCAACGGCAATCGAAGCCGCGGTCGCCGCCCGCAGCCTCTCCTCGATGAAGTCGCAGCGCGAAGCGGCGGAAAAGATCTTCGGCACGCAGGCCGTTTCTTTCCCGATCGCTTACGGTCCCGAGCTGAACAAGGATCTGGAACTGGCGCTCTTTGCCGCCAAGATCGGCGCCTATGCCCAGGGCTTCGCGGTGATGGCGGAAGCCTCGCGTGAGTTCAACTGGTCGCTGCCGATGCCGACCATTGCCCGGATCTGGCGCGCCGGCTGCATCATCCGCTCGCAGTTCCTCGATGAGATCACCTCGGCCTTCACCAAGGCGCCGGACGCTGCGAACCTCATCGTCACGCCCGCCTTCTCCGACATGGTCAAGGAATCGATCCCGGCGCTGCGCCGCGTCGTTGCCGCCGCCATCTCAGCCGGCCTGCCGGTGCCGGCACTGACCTCGGCACTCACCTATTTCGACGCCTACCGCCAGGGCAGGGGCACGGCAAACCTCATCCAGGCGCAGCGCGACTTCTTCGGCGCCCACGGCTTCGATCGCCTGGACGGCAAGGATTTCCACCACGGCCCCTGGGGCAGCGGTGCGGCGAGCTTCTAAGGTTTGCCGAGAAGAGATCGAGGAAGAGTCCGGCCGTTGCGTCGGGCTTTTTCACAGCCCACAGCCGCCCGGCACCAGTCTTGATCCGGCGTTCGCCGCGGAATTCCGGTGTTTTCCAGCGCTGGATGGGGCTGTATCCGCATTCCCCATCCAGTGCCCATCGGCCCGGCTAGATCGGTTGACCGACGTCGATGCGGTTGCCGTCGGGATCTTCGAACACAAAGGCCCGCAATCCGTAGTCCTTGTCCTGAAGGCTTTTGATGATCCTCAGCCCATATTGTCGGCAAAGCGCATGCAGTGCGTCGACATCGTCCACGATCAAATGCGCGACATTGAAGTCCGCAGCCTTGTGGGTCGGCTGCAAGGTGAGATGCAGCTCGCCCTGATCGCGCTTCAGGATCATAAAGCCGACAGGATTTCCGTTCTCGAATATTTTCTTGAAGCCGAGGACATTGGCGTAAAAGTCGTAGGCCTTGGTCATGTCCTTGACTGGCAGCATGGCGGCAATTCGTCCGAAACGAACACCGTGATCGGCGATATCATTCATCGCAGAACCTCTGATTGCGAAGACGCACACAGCCTCCGGACGGTGCCGGCAGAGATGTTACGCTCCGATGTTTCGATCAGCAGGACGGTGCCCACGGGCCTTAGTTTATATCCTCGGATAATCTCCGGCGGAAGAGGGCAACGGATTCCCGCAGGATTCTCTCGGATCTACGACATTTCGTTTCAATGGGGTAAGACACTGCTTGCGCGAGACAACACGCCTGGGAATTGACAAAGATGCTCATCCGAATCGAGACGCCTGATGATATCGACGCAATCCATGATCTGACATCGATTGCTTTTGAGCCGATGGCTTACAGCGACGGCACGGAAGCGGCGATCATTGGGAGGCTTCGCGCCAGCGGCGATCTGACGGTGTCGCTGGTTGCCGAAGAGGACGGCGAGATTCTCGGGCATGTCGCGTTTTCGCCGGTAACGATCGACGGCATCCATGCGGGTTGGTTCGGGCTCGGCCCGATCTCGGTCAAGCCGGACAGGCAGCGGCAGGGCATCGGCAAGGCGCTGATCGCCAGCGGGCTGGAATTGCTGGAGGAGATGGGCGCCAGCGGATGCGCGCTGATCGGCAATCCCGACGTCTATCGCGGCGCGGGCTTCAGCAGCGACGGGAGACTCAGCTATCACGATCTCGATACGCGGCTCGTCCGACACATTGTCCTCCACGGGCCGGCGCCGAGCGGTACGCTTCGGTTCGCTCCGGCGTTCGAAAGCTAGATGTTCAACAGAAGGCGATGACATTTCCGGAACCGGCGCGATCACTCTCCGAACCGAGCGGCCAATTCTCCGGAAACCCGAGATCGATGATTTCGAAGCCTATGCGAGGCTGATGGCTTCGCCGCGGTCGGCCGGAATGGGCGGCCCGTTCGATCTCAGGGCCGCGTGGGGGATGTTCTGCCACGACGTGGCGCTCTGGCAGCTTTTCGGGCATGGGGCTTTGATGATCGCGCTTGCCGAGAGCGGCGAATGCGTCGGTCAGGTGGGGATCAATCATGGGCCGCTCTTTCCGGAAAAGGAACTGGGGTGGTTCGTCTATGGGCCATGAGGGCAGGGGTTATGCGACCGAGGCGGCCCTGGCGCTGCGGGACTGGGCCTTTTCGACGCTCAAGTTGCCATCGCTGGTAAGCTATATCGCTCCCGGCAATGCCGCATCCGTTGCCGTTGCGGAGCGGCTTGGGGCGCGTCTCGATCCCGCAGCGCCCCGAACCGTTCCTGCCGATCTTGTCTATCGTCACTCGGCCTCGTGAGATCAAGTTCGCAGGCGTAAGGCGGTTGACGGACGTCTCAATCCTTACATCTTGATAGGTCAGGATCGGGCTCTGCAAGAGATGGGGTGCCGGATGACGGACGCGAAGCGTGAACATTGGGACGAGGTCTATCGCACGAAAGCGGCCGACAGCGTCAGTTGGTATCAGCAGACGCCCGGGCCTTCGTTGCATGTGCTCGATGAGCTGCAACTGCCGGCCTCGGCTTCGCTGATCGATGTGGGGGCGGGGCATCGAGCCTTGTCGACCGTCTCGTCGAGCGCGGCTGGTCCGATCTCACCGTGCTCGATATCGCCGCGCCGGCCCTCGACGTCGCCAAGGCGCGGCTCGGGGACGAAGCCGTTCGAATCACCTGGTTGGTTGCCGACGTCACCGCATGGAAACCTGATCGCCGGTACGATGTATGGCACGACCGGGCCGTTTTTCACTTCCTGACCGATCCCGGGCGGCGGCTGGCCTATCGCCATGCGCTCGAAACCGGTACGGAGCCGGGAAGCATCATGATCATCGCGACCTTCGCGCCGGACGGGCCGGAGCGGTGCAGCGGTCTGCCGGTCCAGCGTTACGACGCGGCAGCGCTTGCGACCGAATTTTCGTCCGCCTTCGCGCTCGAACGCGAGTGGCGTGAGGAGCACACGACACCCGGCGGCGGCCGGCAGTCTTTTCAGTGGTGTGTCTTTCGCCGGCGCTGAGAAAGCGGACGGAGCGGTTACTTTGCTTCCAAGCGATCGAGGATGAAATCCGCCCGTTCAGCAACCGCGATTTTCGGCAGCGTGACGACGTCGTAGCCAAGCGTTGGGTAGATCGCGGCAAGCCGGCTATATTCTGCGACCGCCTCGTCAAAGCCGTGGCGGCGCTCGGGGTCGGTGAGATAGATTTCCGGCCATGGCGGGGTGATAAAGACCCTGGTGTTATAGCGGTGGAAAGCGCTCAATTTTTCCAGGATCGGTTCTCCGGTCAGGTGCTGAAGCGCCGACGCGGCATCGATCAGCCCACGATCGAAAAAGGTCCAGCCGGCCTGCCCGCGCGCCGCCGCGTGGTCGGCCGCCGCCATCTCGATCGCGCGGCGGGCGAAGGCCGCGATGTCGATCCAGGGCAGGGCCGCGCCGTCGCCTTCGAGCTCCTGCTTGACGATCCGTCGGCCAGGCTCTTCGACGATCGCATGACCGCGACGGCCGAGTTCAGCAAGCAGGGTCGACTTTCCGCCGCCGGAACATCCGGAAATGAGCACCAACCTGTTCATGATTTAGCCGGCCCGGCCCGCGCGCGCCACGCCATGTTCCACCAGCCGGTCGATGACTTCGGCATAGCTGATGCCGCTTGCCGCCATCGCCTTGGAATACATGCTGATATCGGTGAAGCCGGGGATGGTGTTGAGCTCATTGATGACGAAGCGCATATCCGAGGTCAGGAAGAAATCGACGCGCGCCATTCCATCGCAGCCTACGGCCCGGAAGGCTTCTGCCGCTGCGTCGCGCATGGCGGCTTCGAC
The DNA here is from genome assembly GCF_022354505.1 of Rhizobium sp. C104. Lineage (NCBI taxonomy): Bacteria > Pseudomonadati > Pseudomonadota > Alphaproteobacteria > Hyphomicrobiales > Rhizobiaceae > Rhizobium > Rhizobium sp. C104. The sequence continues at coordinate 1,037,361 of NZ_CP092348.1, forward strand.
CTCGGCCGGCAGCTCGGCCGGCACCTTCAGCGCCGCGCCGTTCTCGTCGATATATTTGGCATCGTAATTGTAGAAGCCGTGGCTTTCCGCCGGGACGATCTCGCCGGGGCGTGAAACGAAAAGCTTTCCAGCCGCATCCTCCAGCACGCTGAATTCGATCTCGCGGCCGGTAATAAACTCCTCGGCGAGCAGGGTGCGATCGTGGCGGAAGGCTTCGGCAAGAGCGCCTGCGAATTCTTGGCTGGCATGAACCTTGGCGACGCCGATCGACGATCCCTGGCGCGCCGGCTTGATGAACAGCGGCAGGCCGAGTTCGTTCTCGAGCGCTGCGAGCGACGGGGTCGTCCCTTCATGGATCGTCACGGCGCGGGCGACCGGTAGGCCGGCCGCCCTGAGCAGCCGCTTGGCGATCTCTTTATCGAGCGCTGCGGCCGAGCCGAGGATGCCGCAGCCTGCAAGCGGCACACGCGCCACCTGCGCCACCCCCTGTACCGATCCGTCTTCGCCATGGAGGCCGTGCAGCACGGGAAACAGCATGTCGATCGCCGCCAACTCATGCGGTGCGCCATTAGCAGGGATCGCCATTACCCGGCCGCAGCCGCCCGGCACGAGGCAGATTTCCGTGCCCGATGAAGGTGTCGCCAAGGCGCCGTCCACGAAGCTGCTCGTGAGCCACCGCCCCTCGCGGGTGATGAAAATAGGAAAGGCGTCATACTTCTCGGGCTTGAGCGCACCCATGACGTTGGCTGCTGAGAGCACGGACACCTCGTGCTCGGCCGAGCGGCCGCCGAAAAGCACGGCGATGCGCAGCCTGTTGGGGGAAGGGGTCATGTAAGCCTCCGGAAGGGTCAGGTTTTGAAAGGGTCAGGCGTCGACAGATATGCCGCGATTGGCGAAGAAACGGTCGAAGACGGCAAGCGGCAGCGTCACATCAGCCTGGCTTGCCTCGTCATGGCCGGACGGGTTGTGGAAGCGGATCGCCTCGTCGCTCGCCGCCGTCACCAGCACCAGATGACCGCCCTTCGACGGCGGCTGGCGCTCTGGCCAGCGGATGCCCGAATGCACAGAGGCGATAAGGAAGCGCCGCTTTGATAGAAGCTCTGGAATGGCAGACGTCTCGACGCCTGTCACCGTCTCCGCGCTCAGCGCGAATCGGTCGGCGGCAAAGCGGACGAAGGGTGCGTAGATCAGCCCCTTGATCGAAGCATCGATCTCGTCGACGACATAACCGCCATAGGCCGTGCAGGCGCGGGCAAGCTCAAGGGTCGGATGGATCTCACCGCGGGCGGCAAGGATCATCTTCAGGCAGGCCATGCCGCAGACATTGACTGCCCAGCGCGCATATTCCTCGATCGTCGCGGCGCCGGAATGGCGCCAGAGCGGATCGCCGAGCAGGGCCTGCGCCCCCTCGGCAAGCACCGGCAGCGTCATGCCGGGTGTTTCCCATTGGCTGAAATAGGGCACGCCGCTCTGCTGCTGCATTCTGTCGATATCCCCGTGGCTCGCTGCGAGATGGCGGGCAATCTTGGCTTTTTTTCGAGCGTGCCGAGGAATGTGGAGGAGGGCTGACCGGGCCTCCTGGTCGGCCTCACGCCGATATTTGACGATGAGTGAAAGCTCTTCATTTGAGTCTGGCGGCGGTCGCGTTTGCGCCAATTGTTGATATTGCGATCGCCTTCAAAGCCGATAGTATCCGTAGCATTCTACGTCTGCCCCAAGCCGAGGAGCACATGATGCGGGACGATGAAGCCAACCCTAGTCTTGCTCTTGGCCTTTACAGGTCAGCGTACTTGTTGGCTTTATCGTCATTGTCACATATTTCTTCTGGGAGATGTTCAGCGCGACCGCTGCCGTTAATCGGCTTTCAGTTGCAGCAAACAATTTCCACTACATTGAGCGGTGTGATTCCAACGGCAATCTGATTGACACAGGCGAACCTAACTGCGTTGATCTGGGTGATTATCTGCTCATAAATGGCCCTGTTCTCAAGGCTCTTCGAAGAGCATGTGCCTATGGTTCAACACCGGCTATGCTGATCCTTGAGAAAGGCAAAGCGTCGAGAATCGACATCGCTCGTGTGGAAAAGTCCTTGGCTTGGCGAGTGACAAACAAAGTAACCGGCCCCTGCTAACCGCCTACCACAGCACGACGGAATCAAACTTCAATCCTTCCGCAATGACTGCCTCGGGCCGAAAGCGGCTAGCGGCTTTTACTGGCTAGCGGCGTGGCAATATACACCGCGCCACGCCGCAGGTCTTCACTCCCATGCGCCATCACCCTATCTTTCAGCCTCCGGCCAGATCGGCTGGCTGATGCTCTGCAGCAGTTCCGGTTCGACGCCGTCGATGCGGGCGATGACGGCTTTGGCCATTTCGCGGCCGGCCTGACGCACGTCTTCCTGGACGGTGATGATCTCCGGGCGGATCCAGTTGAGGATCGGCACCGATTGCTTGGATACCATGTCGAGGTCGCGGCCGAGCGCCTTGCCGGCGGCCTCGATGCCGGCATTGACGGCGATCGCCGCGCTGCCGGCCGAACAGACGATGCCGTCAGGGGCATTGGGTGAGCGCATCATCACCTCGACGACGTCGCGAATGTCGGCGAGTGGCGCGTCACTGTTGACGCGCAGCGGCACTTCCTCGGCGCCGTAATCATGCAGGCCGGTCTGAAAGCCGATGCGGATATGGGCGTAATAGGTGAGCTTGCTCGGCGGCTGCAGCAGGGCGATGCGCCGCCGGCCGCGTTTGACGAGCCGTTCCACCGCCTGGTGGGCGAAGGCTTCGTTGTTGAAGTCATGGAAAGGATGTGTGAGACCGGCGTCGGTGCGCCCATGGGTGGCGAAGGGCATGCCGCGCTCGGTCAGCAGCCGCACGCGCGGATCGTCCGGCTCGATGCGCGAGATGATGACGCCATCGGCCGAGCCGGTATCGAGGATATAGCGCACCGGCAGCATCGGATCCTTGCTGTGGGAGTGCGGCGTAACGACAATATGATAGGGCGTGCCGGACAGGACCTCGGAGATGCCGAAGACCATCTGGCTCGAAAAGCCCATGATCTCCTCGTCGATGCTGAGGACCAGGGCAATGACGTTGGTCTTGCCGGTGCGCAGGCGTACGCCGGCCCTGTTTGGCTGGTAACCGAGCTGGCGGGCGACCATGCGCACCCGCTCTTTGGTTTCCGCCCCGATGTCGGGCGCATCCTTCAGGGCGCGTGACACTGTCGTCACGCCGAGCCCGGTCATGAAGGCGATCGTCTTCAACGTCGGGCGTTCGCGCGCCGCTGGCGATGCTGCTTGCCCGAAATTTCCCTTGTTTTCCATCCCTGCAGGCCTGCCTCGCGCGAATTGGTGTCGCTTATAGAGGCTTTTTCAGGCGCCGTAAGCCCGCCGCCTGCCGAAATCGCGCCTCCCTAAGAAGCGCAATCTGTAACGATACAGTTGAAATGTCGAGAATTTTTTCCTGTGTGCATTGCGGCATTGTGTGCATAGGTTGAATCCACGGCTCATGCCCTGATTTTTTGCACTTGCGAAATGGATGCGGCGGAATTTAATACAACTATTCAGAATTTACTGTGTATTATCAATTTTTTAAATTGAAAGTGCATGTGCGAGATCGTTCGCCTGAATGCCCGTTCGGTGGGGATGGTCGGGCCGCCAGGAAACATGCACAAGTAGTAATTCCCATTGTCGCGGAAAAATTTGAAGGCGGGCGGTTGCGTGCTGAAATCGATTGATCTAAGTTTTTCCGGCAACGTTTCAGTGAGGGAGGAAAACTCATGAAAATTCGTATTATGGCGGCTCTGCTTGCCGCTTCGGTCGCGCTTCCGCTCGGCGCCGCCAATGCTACCGATCTCGAAGTCACGCATTGGTGGACATCAGGCGGCGAATCGGCTGCTGTGGCCGAGCTGGCGAAGGCGTTCGACGCGACCGGCAATCACTGGGTCGACGGCGCGATCGCCGGTTCCGGCGGCACCGCCCGTCCGATCATGATCAGCCGCATCACCGGCGGCGACCCGATGGGCGCCACCCAGTTCAACCATGGCCGCCAGGCTGAGGAGCTCGTTCAGGCTGGCCTGATGCGCGACCTGACCGACGTAGCGACTGCCGAGCACTGGAAAGACATCATCCGCCCGGCGAGCCTGCTCGATTCCTGCACGATCGACGGCAAGATCTATTGCGCTCCGGTCAACATCCACTCCTGGCAGTGGCTGTGGCTGTCGAATGCCGCCTTCAAGAAGGCCGGCGTCGAGGTTCCGAAGAACTGGGACGAGTTCGTCGCCGCCGCTCCGGCCCTCGAAAAGGCCGGCATCATTCCGCTCGCAGTCGGCGGCCAGCCGTGGCAGGCGACAGGCGCCTTCGACGTGCTGATGGTCGCCGTCGCCGGCAAGGATACCTTCAACAAGGTTTTCAAGGACAAGGATGCGGAAGTTGCCGCCGGTCCTGAAATCGCCAAGGTGTTCAAGGCCGCCGACGATGCGCGGCGTATGGCCAAAGGCAGCAACGTCCAGGACTGGAACCAGGCCACTAACCTCGTCATCACAGGCAAGGCCGGCGGTCAGATCATGGGCGACTGGGCGCAGGGTGAATTCGCGCTCGCCGGTCAGAAGGCCGGAACCGACTACACATGCCTGCCGGGCCTCGGCGTGAACGAGATCATCTCGACCGGCGGCGATGCCTTCTACTTCCCGCTGCTGAAGGACGAGGAAAAGTCCAAGGCGCAGGCCGTGCTTGCCAAGACCCTGCTCGATCCCAAGACCCAGGTTGCCTTCAATCTGAAAAAGGGCTCGCTGCCGGTTCGCGGCGATGTCGATCTCGCCGCCGCAAACGACTGCATGAAGAAGGGTCTCGACATCCTCGCCAAGGGCAACGTGATCCAAGGTACCGACCAGCTGCTTTCGGCCGACAGCCAGAAGCAGAAGGAAGACCTCTTCTCCGAATTCTTCGCCAACCCGTCGATGACGCCGGAGGACGCTCAGAAGCGTTTCGCCAAAATCATCGCTTCGGCTGACTGATCGGTAGATTCGCTGCCTTTGCGATCCGGCTCTTGAGGAGCCGGATCGTCCCCGGACCAATGGTCCGGCCGGCGGCGTGTCTCCGGCATTCCGGCGAATCCCGGGACAGGATGGCAAACGCTGCCAACCCGTTCTGCTACGGGTCGCAGCTGCGAATTGAGGAGAAGTGTTCATGACGGGTCAAGCGCAAGCAGGCCGGCCAATCAAGTTACTGCGCAATCTGAATGCCAAGATTGCGTCCATTCCGATGATCCTGACAGCGCTGGTGATCTTTGTCGGCGGCACGTTCTGGACGGTCTTTTATTCCTTCACCAATTCCAAGCTCCTTCCGCGGTTGAGCTTTGTCGGCATCGATCAGTACGAGCGCCTCTGGGCGGCACCCCGCTGGGTGACGGCGATCGAGAACCTGGCTCTCTACGGCGTGCTCTCGCTGATCTTCAGCCTGGTCATCGGTTTCATGCTCGCCGCGCTGATGGACCAGAAGATCCGTTTCGAAAACACCTTCCGCACCATCTTCCTCTATCCCTTCGCGCTGTCCTTCATCGTGACGGGCCTTGTCTGGCAATGGGTTCTGAACCCCGATTTCGGCATTCAGTCGGTCGTGCGTTCGATGGGCTGGACGAGCTTCACCTTCAATCCGCTCTATACGCCTGAAATCGTCATCTACGGCATTCTGATCGCCGCGCTCTGGCAGGGAACGGGCCTCGTCATGTGCCTGATGCTTGCCGGCCTGCGCGGCATCGACGAGGACATCTGGAAAGCGGCGCGCGTCGACGGTATCCCGATGTGGAAGACCTATCTATTCATCGTGATCCCGATGATGCGGCCGGTGTTCATCACCACAATCGTCATCATCGCCTCCGGCATCGTCAAGGTCTACGACCTCGTGGTGGCGCAGACATCGGGTGGGCCGGGCATTTCCTCGGAAGTGCCGGCGAAATACGTCTACGACTACATGTTCCAGGCGCAGAACCTGGGGCAGGGCTTTGCTGCCTCGACCATGATGCTCGTCACCGTCGCGATCATCATCGTTCCGTGGGCCTATCTCGAATTCGGCGGAGGGCGCAAGCGTGGCTGATGTAGGAACTCTCAACACCACCGTTGCCGGTATCGATGCCGTCGCACCGAGACTCGGCGAAGGCCCGAGCGGCGCGAAGCCGCGCCCGGCGCTGTCGTCGCGCAACATCATGCTCTACGGAACGCTGACCATCGCGGCGCTCTATTATCTGCTGCCGCTCTACGTGATGGTCGTGACGTCGCTGAAGGGCATGCCGGAAATCCGCCTCGGCAATATCTTCTCGCCACCGATGGAAATCACCTTCGAGCCCTGGGTGAAGGCCTGGGCGGAGGCCTGCACAGGCTTGAACTGTGATGGCCTGTCACGCGGTTTCTGGAACTCGGTGCGCATCACCGTGCCGTCGGTCATCATCTCGATCGCCATTGCCTCGGTGAACGGTTATGCGCTGGCAAACTGGCGCTTCAAGGGGTCAGAGCTGTTCTTCTCGATCCTCATCATCGGGGCGTTCATTCCCTATCAGGTGATGATCTATCCAATCGTCATCATCCTGCGCGAAATCGGCATTTACGGCACGCTGACCGGCCTTGTTATCGTGCATTCGATCTTCGGCATGCCGATCCTGACACTGCTGTTCCGCAATTATTTCGTGTCGCTGCCGGAAGAACTGTTCAAGGCAGCGCGTGTCGACGGCGCGGGCTTCTGGCAGATCTTCCTTAAGATCATGCTGCCCATGTCGCTGCCGATCTTCGTCGTCGCGATGATCCTGCAGGTGACCGGCATCTGGAACGACTTCCTGTTCGGCGTGGTCTTCACCCGGCCGGATACCTATCCGATGACCGTGCAGCTCAATAACATCGTCAATTCCGTCCAGGGCGTGAAGGAATACAACGTCAACATGGCGGCAACGATCCTCACCGGTCTCGTGCCGCTCATCGTCTACTTCGTGTCGGGACGGCTTTTCGTCCGCGGCATCGCCGCTGGCGCAGTGAAGGGTTGATCCCATGAACGTGAATTCAAGTGTCTCCAACTCAAGCGTTTCCATCAAGGATCTGTCGCTGAATTTCGGCGCGGTGAGCGTGCTGAAAGATCTCAACCTCGACATCAACGACGGCGAGTTCCTGGTGCTGCTCGGCTCGTCCGGCTGCGGCAAGTCGACCTTGCTGAATTGCATCGCCGGCCTGCTCGATGCCTCTGAAGGGCAAATCTTCATCAAGGGCAAGAACGTCACCTGGGAGGAGCCGAAGGACCGCGGCATCGGCATGGTGTTCCAGTCCTATGCGCTTTATCCGCAGATGACGGTCGAGAAGAATCTGTCCTTCGGCCTTCGCGTTGCCAAGGTGCCGCAGGCCGAGATCGACAAGCGGGTGGCACGTGCCTCCGAAATCCTGCAGATTCAGCCACTGCTGAAGCGCAAGCCGGCTGAGCTTTCCGGCGGCCAGCGCCAGCGCGTGGCGATCGGCCGGGCACTGGTGCGCGATGTCGACGTCTTCCTGTTCGACGAGCCGCTGTCCAACCTCGACGCTAAGCTGCGCTCGGAGTTGCGCGTCGAAATCAAGCGCCTGCACCAGTCGCTGAAGAACACGATGATCTACGTCACCCATGACCAGATCGAGGCGCTGACGCTTGCCGACCGCATCGCCATCATGAAGAGCGGCATCATTCAGCAGTCTCGATGATCCGACGACGATCTACAACAGGCCGCGCAATCTCTTCGTCGCCGGCTTCATCGGCTCGCCGTCGATGAATTTCCTGCGCGGCGAACTGGTCAAATCAGGCGACGGCATTGCCTTTTCCGCCAACGGCGTCATTTTCTCGCTCGCTGCCTACGACGCCAATGAGGTGCTGCAGCCCGGCCGCAAGGTGGTGCTCGGCGTTCGCCCAGAGCATATCAAGGTCAACGAGAATGTCGGCGGCGAAGAGCATGACGCGACCGTCGATATCGAGGAGCCGATGGGTGCGGACAATCTCCTGTGGTTGAAACATGCCGGTCACACGATGTCGGTACGCGTCAACGGTGCGCGCCGCTTCAACGTCGGAGCCAAGGTAAAGCTGAGCTTCGACATGACGGTGGCTTCGGTGTTCGACGCCGAGAGTGAGCTGCGTCTCTAAGGAAATTTGCGGGCGGGCCGGAGATCGGGCCGCCTGCCTGCTGTAGGGCTGTTTGTATGAATTCTACCAACGCTCCACCCTCCCTGAGGCCGGCGCCAGCTTGGCAAGAGGCTAACTTCGCTCTCCGTCATCCTCGGGCTTGACCCGAGGACCCATGCCGAGGCTGCCGATTGATGCCGAGTGGATGCTCGGGTCAAGCCCGAGCATGACGGGGAAGAAGGGTCACAACGAACGACAATGGCCGGACGGCGATCATGCGCCGTCCATTTCAAAACCGTAATTCGGAAACGACATCGTGACGCATTCATCGACCAACCCCAATATCGACCTTTCCGGTTCGTGGCAGCTCGCCTCCGTCGATGGCGAGATTCGAACCGCGATCATGCTGCCGGGCGACATACATACGGCGCTCCACCGGGCAGGGCTGATCCCCGATCCCTATTTCGGCCGCAACGAGGAAAAGGTGCAGTGGGTCGCCGAGCGTGAATGGGCGGTGGAGCGCAGCTTCACGCTGCAGGAGGTCGACGGCGACTGGTATCTGGATATCGACTACCTCGATACGGTCGCCAGCGTCCACGTCAACGGCTTCCTGGCGCTCGAAGCCGACAACAGCTTCCGCCGCTACCGGCCCGATGTGTCCAGCATGCTGAAATCTGGCGACAATCTCATCCGCATTGTCTTCGCCTCCAACCCCGCCGTCGGGGCCGAGCGGCAGAAGAAGCAGCCCTTCTATATCCCCTACAGCACGGGCAATTCGCCGATCCCGGATGGCAACATGCTGCGCAAGCCGCAATGCCATTTCGGCTGGGACTGGAATATCGCCATTGCGCCGTTCGGGCTTTACGGCACGATCGCGCTGAAAAAGCTCGAGACCGCGCGCATCGAACATGTCGTCACCCGCCAGACGCATAATTTTGACGGTTCGGTCGATCTGACGGTGACGGCGACGCTCTATTCCAAGGGGCCGAGTATTGCGCAGGTCTATTTCGATCTCGATGGCGAGCGCGTGCGCCTCGATGTCGGCGTCCATGGCGAGACCCATGTCAACCATCTCTTCCATATCGACAATCCGCGGCTATGGTGGCCTTCCGGCAGCGGCGAGCAGGCGCTCTATAGCCTGTCCGTCGAATTGCCGACGGATGAGGTGACGAAGCAGATCGGTCTTCGCACCATCGAGCTGATTACCACGCCGGATGCATCAGGCAGCCGCTTCGCCTTCAAGGTCAACGGCCGCGAGATCTTCTGCCGCGGCGCCAACTGGATCCCGGCCGACGCGCTGTTTTCGCTGTCTTCGCCTGAAAAGACCGAAGATCTGCTGCAATCGGCCGTAGCCGCCAACATGAACATGATCCGCGTCTGGGGCGGCGGCTTTTACGAGCAGGATCATTTTTACGATTTGTGCGACCGGCTGGGCCTGATGGTCTGGCAGGACTTCATGTTCGCCTGCAACCTCTATCCCTCGACCGAGGACTTCCTCGACAATGTGGCTGTTGAGGTCGACTACCAAGTGCGCCGGCTTTCCTCACATCCCTCGATCGCGCTCTGGTGCGGCGACAACGAGCTTGTGGGAGCGCTCACCTGGTTCGAGGAATCACGGAAAGACCGCGACCGCTATCTCGTCTCCTACGACCGCCTCAACCGGACGATCGAGCAGGCGGTGAAGAAGGCGCTGCCCGGCGCGCTCTGGTGGCCGTCGAGCCCGGCATCGGGTTATCTTGATTTCGGCGATGCGTGGCATGCCGACGGCTCAGGCGACATGCACTACTGGTCGGTCTGGCACGAGAACAAGTCGTTCGACAATTACCGCTCGGTGCGGCCGCGCTTCTGCTCGGAATTCGGCTTCCAGTCCTATACCTCGCTGCCCGTCATCAAGACCTATGCCGAGGAGAAGGACATGAACGTCGCTTCACCCGTTATGGAACTGCACCAGAAGAATGCCGGCGGCAACGAGCGTATCGCCGGCACGATGTTCCGTTATTTCCGTTTCCCCAAGGATTTTCCGAATTTCGTCTATCTCTCCCAGATCCAGCAGGGCCTCGCCATCAAGACGGCGGTGGAATATTGGCGGTCGCTCAAACCCCATTGCATGGGCACGATCTACTGGCAGCTCAACGACACCTGGCCGGTCGCCTCCTGGTCCAGCCTCGACTATGGCGGCCGCTGGAAGGCGATGCATTATCTCGTCAAGCGCTTCTTCCAGCCGGTCGCGGTCGCAGCCATTCCTTCCGAGGACGGCAAGACGATCCGCCTCTCGCTGGTCAACGACACGCTTGAAGATATCAGCATCGATCTTTCGATCTCGGCTCTGACCATGAAGGGCGAGCGCCTGCACCTGAAGGACGTGCAAGCCGTGTGCTCGCCGGATGCGGCGGTGACGGCTGCGAGCATCGACGTCTACGAAATTCCCGCCGACACGCTGCTTGCCTGGCATTTCACCGCGTCGAACGGCATGGGCGGCGAGGGGCATTATGTCAACGGCACCTATAAGGCGCTGGAATTGCAGCCTTCGGGCCTGACCGCCACTCACGAATATGTCGAGGAGAGTGGCGCGATCGATATCAACGTCACCGCGAGGGGACTTGCGCTCTTTGTGATGATCGAGACCGGTACGGACGGCAAATATTCCGACAATGCCTTCGACCTTGCAGCCGGCGACAGCCGCCGCATCACCTTTACTCCGGCACGGCCGCTTGATCGCGGCGCGCTTCCGGAGTTCCGGTTCTACGACCTGCATTCCTGCCAATCGGCGGATTGATCCTTCCCAAGCATGGGCACGAGGCCCGAGGAGAATATGATGACGAAACTCAGCTACCAACTGTACAGCGCGCGCAACTTCCAGCCTTATTCGGCGATTTTCGAAAAGCTCGGCAAGGCGGGTTATGCCGAAGTCGAGGGCTTCGGCGGCATTTATGCCGATCTCGACGATGCGGGGCTGAAGAGCCTTCGCGCCGATCTCGACAAGAACGGCCTGGTGATGGCGACCGGCCATTTCAGCCCTGATTTCCTGGAAAAGGACGTGCAGAAGTCGCTGAACATTGCCAAGATTCTCGGCATTGATTCCATCTATGCGCCGCATCTGGCCGCTGAGCAGCGCCCTACCGACGCTGCCGGCTGGGTCGCCTTCGGCAAACACCTGCAGCAGATGAGCAAGCCGTACAAGGAAGCCGGCTACGAATTCGGCTGGCACAATCACGATTTCGAATTCGTCAAGCTGGCCGACGGCTCGCTGCCGATCGAGCGCCTCTTCGAGGGGGCGCCTGATATTTCCTGGGAAGCCGATATCGCCTGGGTCATTCGCGGCAATGCCGATCCTTTCGCCTGGATCGAAAAGCTTGGCTCGCGTATCACTGCCGTGCATGTCAAGGACATCGCGCCGGCTGGCGAGGCCAAGGACGAAGACGGCTGGGCCGATGTCGGCCACGGCAAGGTGGAATGGGGCAAGCTGATGACGGCCCTGCGCGCCACCAAGGCGAAGCACTTCGTCGTCGAACATGACAATCCCAAAGATATCGACCGCAACATCAGCCGCTCGATTGCATCCTTCCAGACTTATTGAGGCACATCATGACCAGGGAACTTGGCGTCGGCATCATCGGATGCGGCAACATCTCCACCACCTACTTTTCGCTGGCACCGCTCTTCAAGGGGCTGAAGGTGCTGGCCTGCGCCGATATCAACGTGCAGGCGGCCGAGGCGCGCGCCAAGGAATATGGCGTCAAGGCGCAGACGATCGACGCGCTTCTCGCCAATGACGAGATCGACGTCGTCGTCAACCTTACGATCCCGGATGCGCATTTCCGGGTGTCGAAGTCGATCCTCGAGGCTGGAAAACACGTCTATTCCGAAAAGCCGCTGGTGCTTTCGCTTGAGGAGGGTGAAGAGCTTCGCCACATCGCTAGGGAAAAGAACCTTGCCGTCGGCTGCGCGCCGGACACCTTCCTCGGCGGCGCCCATCAGCTCGCCCGCAAGTTCATCGACGACGGCGGCATCGGCCGGGTGACGTCGGGCGCCTGCTACGTGATGAGCCCCGGCATGGAGATGTGGCATCCGAACCCGGATTTCTTCTTCCTGCCGGGCGGCGGCCCGATCCTCGATCTCGGCCCCTATTACATCGCCAATCTGATCAACCTGATCGGTCCGGTGAAACGCGTCGGCGCCATGACCTCGATGGCGTCGCCGACCCGCACCATCACCAGTGAGCCGCGCAATGGCGAGATCATCCCTGTGAAGACACCGACGACGATCCAGGCGCTGCTCGAATTCGTCAGCGGCGCCACCGTGACGCTGTCGGCGAGTTGGGACGTCTGGTCGCATCGCCATGCCAATATGGAGCTCTACGGCACCGACGGCTCGCTCTACGTGCCGGATCCGAACTTCTTCGGCGGCACGGTCGAGGCAAGCGGCCGCGACAAGAACATCAAGCCGCTCGATGACTGGGAGCATCCATTCGGCAAGATCAATCAGGAAAACCCGAACGGAGCGCGCGCCAACTACCGCACCGCCGGCCTTGCCGACATGGCGATGGCGCTGATCGAAGGCCGCGACGCGCGCTGCTCGCTCGACCGCACGCTGCACGGGGTCGACGTCATGACCTCGATCCTGAAATCGGGCGAGGACGGGCGTTTCATCGACCTCACCACGACCTGCACGCAGCCGGCCGCTCTCGGCATCGAGGAGGCGCAGGCGCTGTTGAGATAGCGGAGCTCGCGTCGTACGCTTGCCGTATCGGCGCGGTTGTTTCAATAGTTTCGTCATGCTCGGGCTTGTCCCGAGCATCTACAACGTTCTGTTGGCAGATCCTCGGCACAAAGGCCGAGGATTGACGGCGGAGATGTTTAAGCCTTCGGCCGCCGTTAAGCGCGGGTAAGAAGGAGAGGCGCCTTTAGATAGGTTCAGGAGACCTTCAGATGAGCTGGCAACCAGCCGCAGACCGCTATTCGAAAATGAAATATAACCGCACGCGTCGTTCCGGCCTGAAGCTGCCGGCCGTTTCCCTTGGCCTCTGGCATAATTTCGGCGGCGACACACCGCATGACCGCAAGATCGACATGTGCCGCACGGCCTTCGACCTCGGCATCACCCATTTCGATCTCGCCAACAATTACGGCCCGCCGCCCGGCAGCGCCGAGACTGCCTTCGGCGAGATCCTGCGCACCGAATTTTCCGGACTTCGCGACGAGCTGATCATTTCCTCCAAGGCCGGTTACGACATGTGGCCGGGGCCTTATGGCGAATGGGGCAGCCGAAAATACGTGATCGCTTCCTGCGACCAGAGCCTGAAGCGCATGGGCCTCGACTATGTCGACATCTTCTATTCCCACCGTTTCGATCCTGACACGCCGCTGGAAGAGACCTGCGGCGCGCTCGATCATATCGTCCGCTCCGGCCGAGCGCTCTATGTCGGCATCTCCTCCTACAATTCGCAGCGTACGCGCGAAGCGGCCGCCATCCTCAAGGAACTCGGCACACCCTGTCTGATCCACCAGCCGAGTTATTCGATGCTCAACCGCTGGGTCGAGGATGACAGTCTGCTCGACGCGCTCGACGAGGTCGGCATGGGCTCGATCGTGTTCTCGCCGCTTGCCCAGGGCATGCTGACGACGAAGTATCTCGACGGTATCCCGGTCGACAGCCGCGCGGCGCAAAACCATTTTCTAAAGCGCGACTTCATCCGTCCCTCGATCATCGACAATATAAAGAAGCTCAACGACATCGCCGAGAAGCGCGGTCAGACGCTGGCGCAGATGGCAATCGCCTGGGTGCTGCGCGGCGGACGCGTGACCTCGGCGCTGATCGGCGCCAGCCGCTCATCGCAGATCGTCGATTGCGTCAAGGCGCTGGATAATTTGGAATTCACGGCCGAGGAGCTTGCGGAGATTGATGTTTATGCCCGGGAGGCTGATATCAATCTGTGGGCGAAGTCGGCGGAGCGGGAGTAGGGAAGGTCGGGGCAATTAAGACCCGGAGTTCGGCACAGAGATCCAGCCAGCCCAAGTCCATGGGGTGAAAGGATTCTTTCGCCGCGCAGACGCGCGGCGGCTGGATTCCTGTGACAAGCACAGGAATGTGGGCGAGACGTGAGATATCTCGGCCCCGTATCTGACGTACGTACCACAATAATAGCTAGGAGGAGGCCTTCATGATCCGCAATCCCATCCTGCCCGGGTTCAACCCCGATCCGTCAATCTGCCGCGTCGGCGCGGATTATTACATCGCCACCTCGACCTTCGAATGGTATCCCGGCGTGCAGATCCACCATTCGCGCGACCTGGTGAACTGGACGCTGGTGCGGCGGCCGCTGGAGCGCCGATCGCAGCTCGACATGCGCGGCAATCCCGACAGCTGCGGCATCTGGGCGCCGTGCCTTTCCTATGCCGACGGGCAATTCTGGCTCGTCTATACCGACGTCAAGCGCTTCGATGGCAGTTTCAAGGATGCACCGAACTATATCGTCACCGCGCCCTCGATCGAGGCCGAATGGTCCGATCCCGTCTATGTCAATTCCTCCGGCTTCGATCCCTCGCTGTTCCATGACGAAGACGGCCGCAAGTGGTTCGTCAACATGCAATGGAACCACCGCACCGAAAGCTATGGCGGCTCGCCGAAGTCGCCGGCCTTCGACGGCATCCTGCTGCAGGAATGGGACCCGGCGACCAAGGCGCTGAAAGGCCCGATCAAGAATATCTTTGCCGGCAGTCCGCTCGGCCTCGTCGAAGGCCCGCATCTCTTCAAGAAGAACGGCTGGTATTATCTGACGACCGCCGAGGGTGGTACGGGCTACGACCACGCCGTCACCATGGCGCGCTCGCGCCGCATCGAAGGGCCTTATGAGATGCATCCGAACATGCATCTCATCACCTCCAAGGATCATCCCGGCGCGGTGCTGCAACGGGCAGGACACGGCCAATATGTCGAGACGCCGGAGGGTGAGGCCTATCACACCCATCTCTGCGGCCGACCGCTGCCGCCGAAGCGGCGCTGCACGCTGGGGCGGGAGACGAGCCTGCAGAAATGCGTCTGGGGCGATGACGACTGGCTCTATCTCGAAAATGGCACCTCGGTGCCCGATGTCGATGTGCCCGGCCTCTTCGGCGCCGTGCCTGCGGAAAAGCCGATGCGCAGCGAATACAGCTTCGACGGCGGCACGCTGCCGGCCGATTTCCAATGGCTGCGCACGCCCGAGCCCGAGCGCATTTTCAACCTGACGGACCGCCCCGGCCATCTCAGGCTGATTGCCCGCGAAAGTATCGGCTCCTGGTTCGAGCAGTCGCTGGTCGCCCGTCGGCAGGAGCATCACAGCTTCCGCGCCGAGACCGTTGTCGAGTTCGCGCCCGACACCTATCAGCAGGTCGCGGGGCTGACGCATTATTACAACCGCCATAAATTCCACGCCGTTGCCGTGACGCTGCACGAAACACTCGGCCGCTGCGTGACGATCCTCTCCTGCAATGGCGATTATCCGAACGGACGCCTCAGCTTCCCCGCCGAAAGCGGTGTGGCGATCGCTGCTGAGGGCCGTGTCCAGCTCGCCATGGAAATTCGCGAGAACGATCTGCAATTCTTCTGGCAGACCGAGGGCAAGGGCGCTTGGCAGCCGATCGGCCCGATCCTCGACGCCGGCATGATTTCCGACGAGGGCGGACGCGGCGAACATGGCTCCTTCACCGGCTCCTTCACCGGTGTGTTTGCCTTCGATACGTCGGGACGCGGGAAGATCGCGGATTTCGACTGGTTCAACTATGACGAATTGTGAGGGAGCACTGCTCACCGCCCGCCCACGCCTTTGAAGTTTCGACCTGCCAAAAAGAAAGCCGGCGCAGGGCCGGCTAAGACGAACGCGGCTGAACAGGGGATGCTGGCCGGTTCCAAGCACTTCGTGACTGAACAATAACTTTCACTACATGCCGAGGCAGCGGAAAATGGGTGCAACGAGAACACCCGAAGACGGCTCCGCAAGGAATGGGCGGCGGGGCGGATGCCGGTGCTGGCCTCGGTTCCTTTATCGGGCACGAAGATCACCGGATGATGACATCGACGGCGGCTATATTTCTTTTCACCGGAACGGGGCGGCTCTCGCAAAAGATCCGACGCCAGTGGGCAGCCGTGTGTTGGCAAGGCGCGAATGCAGTGTTCACGTTCCCAAGGATGTCAAAGCGTCATGAAGGCATTATATAGCGGGCCGAAATACTTCGATAATCCTCAAGAGTAACGCATGGCCCCCATCATTTCCGTTCAGAATCTTACCAAGACCTACGCCAATGGGTTCGAGGCGCTGAAAGGCATCAACCTCGACGTCGAAAAGGGTGAGATCCTGGCGCTGCTCGGGCCGAACGGCGCGGGCAAGACGACGTTGATTTCGATCATCTGCGGCATTGCTAATCCGAGCGGCGGCAAGGTGCTGGTCGCCGGCCACGATGTCGTCAAGGATTTCCGCGCCACACGCGGGATGATCGGGCTGGTGCCGCAGGAACTGACCACCGATCAGTTCGAGACGGTGTTCAATACGGTGAGCTTTTCGCGCGGGCTGCACGGCAAGAAGGCCAATCCCGCCCATATCGAGAAAGTGCTGCGCGCGCTTTCTCTCTGGGACAAGAAGGACAATATGCTGCGCCAGCTCTCCGGCGGCATGAAACGGCGTGTGCTGATCGCCAAGGCGCTCTCACATGAGCCGGATATCCTTTTCCTCGACGAACCCACAGCCGGTGTCGATGTGACGTTGCGCAAGGACATGTGGAATGTCGTTCAGGAGCTTCGGGCCTCGGGCGTTACCATCATCCTGACCACCCATTATATCGAGGAGGCCGAGGAAATTGCCGACCGCGTCGGCGTGATCAACGGCGGGCAATTGCTGCTCGTCGAAGACAAGGCGGCTTTGATGGCAAAGCTCGGCCGCAAGCAGCTCATCCTCGATCTCACCGAACCGCTCGAACGGCTTCCGGATTGTTTTACCGGCAACGGGTTGACGCTGGAAGCCGGCGGCGGCCGGCTGACTTACGATTTTGACGCCGACAACGAGCAGGAAAGCATTGCGGCGCTGCTGACCCGGCTGGGTGAAAACAATATCCATTTCAAAGATCTCTCGACGCGGCAGAGTTCGCTCGAAGACATCTTCGTGGCGCTGGTAGGAGCGGACAAATGAACGTCGAGGCGATCAAATCGATCTATTTCTTCGAGATGGCGCGCACGCGCCGCACGCTGCTGCAGAGCGTCATCTCGCCCGTCATCTCGACCTCGCTCTATTTCATCGTCTTCGGTGCGGCTGTGGGATCGCGTATCCAGGAGGTGGAGGGCGTGTCCTACGGCGCCTTTATCACGCCGGGCCTGATCATGCTGACGCTGCTTGGCCAGTGCATCAGCAACGGTTCCTTCGGCATTTATTTTCCGAAATTCACCGGCACGATCTACGAAGTGCTCTCCGCGCCGGTGGCGATGACCGAGATCCTGCTCGGTTACGTCGGGGCCGCCGCCACCAAGGGCATGATCATCGGCTTCATCATCCTGCTTACGGCCAATCTCTTCGTCGACGTCAGGATCGAGCATCCCTTCATGATGATCCTGTTCTTCTTGCTGACGGCCGTCACCTTCAGTCTGTTCGGCTTTATGATCGGCATCTGGGCCGGCAATTTCGAGCAGCTGAACCTCATTCCCATGCTGGTCGTGCCGCCGCTGACCTTCCTCGGCGGCAGCTTCTATTCTGTCAATATGCTGCCGCCCTTCTGGCAGGCGGTCAGCCATCTCAACCCGGTGCTCTATCTCGTCAGCGGCTTCCGCTGGAGTTTTTACGGGATCGCCGACGTCAACCCGGCGATTAGCCTGGCGATGATCACGGTGTTCCTGGCGATATGCCTTGGCACGCTCGGCTGGATCTTCAAGACCGGCTACCGGCTGCGCAATTGATCGTTTCCTGAACAGCATCATCGGGAAAGCCGATGATGCTATCGGTTTCTTCCGTTTTTCTTCTGCTTCGAGTCGAGGCATCTGCTCTCCCATTCAAATGGAGATGCGAGATGACTACAATCAAGATCGAAGGTGCGAAGGTGTTGATCGTCGGCGGCAGCTCGGGCATGGGGTTCGCGCTTGCCAGGCGCCTGCTCGATGAGGGCGCCTCGGTGACGATCGCGGGGCGCAGTCAAGAGAGGCTTGCGGCAGCTTGCCGCCAGCTCGGCGACAACCCGAAACTTGGAACCCACGCTTTCGACATATCGCAGGAGGAGGAAGTCGCGGCACTCTTTCGCATCACCGGGGCGGTCGACCATATCGTCAGCACGGCCGCCGATATTGAAGGCGCCTATCAATTGCTGCCGTCGATCGAGCTTGCCGCGGCGCAGCGCGTGGTCGCGAGCAAATTTTACGGGCCGCTGCTGCTGGCGAAATACGGCGCCGACCACCTGCCGCCGTCGGGATCGATCACCTTTACCTCTGGAGTCGCTGCCTATCGACCGGCAGCGCGCGGATCGGTGGTCGCCGCCGTCAATGCGGCGCTTGAAGGTCTGGTCAGGGCGCTCGCCGTCGAATTGGCGCCAATCCGTATCAATGCCGTGTCACCGGGATGGGTGGATACGCCGATCTGGAGCTTCGTTGCTGGGGACGCCAAGCAGGCAACGCTGGATGCGATGGCGCAGCGCCTGCCCACCGGACGTGTCGGCCAGCCGGAGGATATCGCCGATGCGATCCGCTTCCTGATCGGCAACGGTTTCACCACAGGCACTATCCTGCATGTCGAAGGCGGGCATCGGCTGGTCTGAGGGGCAAAAGTTCTTCGCTGGCCGATTGCAGGAGGAGAGCGAGCGTCGGCGGCTGCACGCGCCGGCGCCGCCACATCATCACCAGCGAAGCGGTGGGCGGTTCGCCCGGCCACGGCAATTCGACGACATCGCTGCGCCCAGCGTCCGGGCCGACTGCAATACGCGGGACGAGGCCGTAACCGGCGCCCGATGCAACGAGCCGGATGATCGTCGCGATACTGTCAGCTTCCGTTACGATGGGCGGCGCAGTCACGCCCGCCTCTGCAAAGGCTGTATCGAACAGGTGGCGATAGACGCAACCGGTTTCGGTCGCGACAAAGGGCGCCATGCTCAGCGCCGCAAGGCTTTCAAATGACGGGACCTGCGAATCGCGGCCCGTGATCAACACCAGCGGTTCGATGGAGATGCGGCGCGTCGCAAAGCGTTCGTCCTGCTCACCGCGATCGAAGGTGAAGGCGACGTCAATCGAGCCGTGCCGCAATTGGGCAAGCAGCTCGCCGCTGCCGCCAATCTTGAGTTTGAGAACGAGGCCGGGGTTTTGCCTGCGGAAGAGAGAGAGCCAGGGTGCCAACCTTTCGGCGGCGATGGTTTCGAGCGTGCCCAGGAAGATGGACTGCTCGCTTCTGCCGGCTGCAGCATAGACGGCGGCCTTTGCCTCGTCATTCAGCGCCAGGATCTCCTCCGCATAGGCTTTTAGCGCCGCACCTGCCGGCGTCGGGGCGACACCCTGGCGGGAGCGGAGAAAGAGTTCCACGCCAAGCTCTTCCTCCAGCGCCTGTATCTGGTCGCTGAGGCTCGATTGGGCGAGGTTGACCTCGGCGGCGGCGCGGGTGAGATTTTGATGCCGTATCACTGCGAGGAATGTCTTTAATTGTCGTGGATTCATCTCAAGCTCCGCTGGTCGCGCAGGCGCCTTGACGCAGGATATCAACAAAGCGGAACCTGCTGCAACGCGGGAGCATTTTTGGCGACGAAGGGCCCGCCTGTGTTGTGCCCTTTCCGCTCAGGCGCTGCTGACCAGCAAAGCACCCGACAGGATGAGGAGGGTGCCGGCGACGAGCCTCACAATGTCGAGTTCGGCAGCTTCGCCGAGAAACGCAGCGCCGATTGCCAGCGTCACCAGCACGTTGCAGCTCCAGATGGGCGCGAGTTTCGACACCGGGACGCCATAAGCGAAGAGCGCGAAGCTGATGAGGCCGGTGCCGACGGCGAAGCAGGCGCCGGCGGTGGCGGCAAAACCGAGGCCTTCGGCGGTCCAGGGGGCAGGGCGCCAGATCAGCGCGGCAATCAGGCCGGCAAGCGCGCAGGCGGCGCCGAAGGCGATCAGATAGACGGCGGATCCGGTCGCGGCGGTGGCGCTCTGCTTCTGGAAGATAGCGGTGATGCCCCAGAAAATGGCGGGCAGAATACCGCCGATGATGATCGGCCAGAGTGAATTCATCGCGAAACTCCTGTCGCACCCATGGGTCAGGGCCTTTGCCGCAGGCCAAGGCCGGTCGAGCATGCGGGGTGCCACCAGACTAGGAGTTTCTTTTTGCTCTTTGTGGTCTTGTTGTTGCGCCTGAAGGTGACAGATGCGAACGCTGCCGTAAAGCCGTGCCGACTGCGGATCGCGAGCGCTGCGGCTCAGTCGCGCATGCGCAATTCGTCGGTCTGCATCTGCAGGGAGCCGAGCGTTTCCAGGAAGCTCATGCCGAGCAGGCTCTGGTCGAGCCGGCCGTCCTCGGCGACGCTGGCTGCGACATTGTTGCGGACGATCGGGCCGATTGCCACCTGGTCGAGCGTGACGGGTGCTGCGCGGCCGCGGCCGTTGGCGGTCATGACAGTCATCGAATAGCTGAGGCCGGAGAGGTCGATGCCGATCCGCTCGGCATCTTCGTGGGACAGCGCCACCATGCTGGCGCCGGTGTCGACGAGCATCTCGATCGTTTGGCCGTTGACGGCGACATCGGCTTCGAAATGGCCATTCAGCAGCTTGTGCAGGATGATCTCCTGGCCGCCTTCGCTTGTGGTGGCGACGACGGCGCGGCCGGGAACGAGGCCGGCGAGCAGCCGGTTGCCGACGCCGAGCGCTTCCTGACGATAGAGATAGACGGTCACGAGCGCCAGGATGATCACCAGCCAGATTATCATCTGGCGCATCGTCTCACTAACGCTGTTCCGGCGCGCCCAGATGCCGGCCGACAGCATCAGCGCGATCGGCAGCAGATAGACGACGCGGACGAAGTCATCGCTCTGCAGGCCGAGGATCCGGCTGCTGTCATTGTTGACGATCAGCACCGCAAGGCCGATGCCTATCACGACGAGGAAGACGGTCAAACGGATCATGAAGGTCGCTCCGGCCCGCTGGCGTGGCCTGTTTTCATGTCGTTCGATAGCGCAGCGGCGCCCGCAAGCCTTGCCGGCAGCAAGGCCATGATCCGTCTCCGCTCGATGTCGGAGTAGCTCATCCAGCTGCCGATTTCCTGAAGAGTCCGGCCGCATCCGGCGCAAAATCCGGTGGCGGAAACCATGGAGCAGACGTGAATGCAGGGTGTTTGCATGAAGGACATATCGGAGTTTCAAAGAGCCGTGGCAAGGGCGCAAAGCGTGGCGATCTCGCAAATTTGCTGCGTCGCGCCCAGCGTGTCGCCGGTGTGGCCGGCAAGCTTGCGGCGGATGAAAGCGGTAAAGGCAAGCGCAGCGATGCCGGTGGCAAGCAGGCTAGCGACCAGCGGACGCAGGCCGAGGGCAGGCCAGATCAGAAGCGCTGCGACAAGGCCGGCCGAGGCGAGGGCAAACTGCATTGCCGCCTCATCCGGCTGGCCGGTAGAGGCGGCGACGCCATCGGCCTTAGCCGGCGGCAGCCGCTGCCAGTGCCAGGCGATGGCGCCGCGGCTGAGTGCTGCGACGGCGGGAATGGCAAGGGCTGAAGTGAGCGGCGAGGCGTGGCGGGCGATGGCGGCAAGTGCTGCCGCGCGGATCGCGAAGGAGAGGACCAGCGCGATCGCGCCGTAGCTGCCGATCCGGCTGTCCTTCATGATCTCGAGGCTTTGCTCGCGGCTCTTGCCACCGCCGATGCCGTCGGCAGTATCGGCCAGGCCGTCCTCGTGCAGTGCGCCGGTGACGACAGCCTGGGTGGACAGCGCGATCAGGGCAGCCATCAGCGGATCGGCGCGCAGCCCCAGAAGGAGGAGCAGGGCGAGTGCGGGAACAAGGCCGATGACGATGCCGGCGAAGGGAAAGGCGCGCACCAGCCGGCCGAGCCTGCCGTCGTAGGTTTTGAACAGCGATGGCGGCATGGGAATGCGGCTGAGGAAGGCGACGGCGCGGGCGGTATCGACCGCATGGTCCTTGATCTTCATTCTGCTTCGTTCTGTCCAAGGTTTCGGCTTTTGGCCCCGGCTTATGGTCGCGGCGGCGCTTTTGCTGTTGTTCGCCCCGGCTGGCCGCTTTAAGAGGGTTGCGACCCGCAAAGAAGCTGATTTGCCCGACGCAAACAAGTGGTTTGCGTGAAAACAAGAATACCCGGATTCATAGGAAAGCCGCACAGATGAGCGTTTCAGGCCTGCCGTTCGACGATTTCCGTACCCTGCTCCGCGACCTGCCGGGGCCGGATGCCCGTGCGCTGGTGGCCGCACGCGAACGCGACGCGCAACTGACCAAGCCTCCGGGCGCGCTCGGACGGCTTGAAGAAATCGCATTCTGGCTTGCCGCCTGGACTGGCCGCCCCCTGCCGTCAACCGGCCGCTGGTGGCGATCTTCGCCGGCAATCACGGCGTCACCAGGCAGGGAATCACACCCTTTCCGCCGGCCGTGACACAGCAGATGGTCGAGAACTTTGCAGCCGGCGGCGCTGCGATCAATCAGATCTGCGTCGCTTACGATCTCGGGCTGAAGGTTTTCGATCTGGCGCTCGATTATCCCACCGGCGACATCACCGAGGAGGCAGCTCTTTCCGAGCGCGATTGCGCCGCGACTATGGCCTTCGGCATGGAGGCAATCGCCGGCGGCACCGACCTGCTCTGCATCGGCGAAATGGGCATCGGCAATACGACGATTGCCGCGGCGATCAACTATGCGCTCTATGGCGGTTCGGCACGGGACTGGGTCGGACCCGGCACCGGTTCGCAAGGCGAGATGCTGGAGCGCAAGGTCGCGGCGGTGGAAAAGGCCGTGGAACTCCACGGCGATCATCTCGACGATCCCCTGGAAATCATGCGCCGGCTCGGCGGCCGTGAGATTGCGGCGATGGCCGGCGCCATCCTTGCCGCCCGCATGGAGCGCATCCCGGTGCTGATCGACGGTTACGTCGCAACCGCCGCTGCGGCGATCCTCAAAGCCGCCAATCCATCTGCGCTCGACCATTGCCTGATCGGCCACGTCTCCGCCGAGCCCGGACATCTGCGCGCGATCGAGATGCTCGGCAAGACGCCGCTTCTGGCGCTTGGCATGCGGCTCGGCGAAGGTACCGGGGCGGCACTCGCCGCCGGCATCGTCAAAGCAGCCGCTGCCTGCCATTCCGGCATGGCGACCTTTGCCCAGGCCGGCGTGACCAACAAAGACTGACGCCGCGGTCGGCGCCGCCTAAAGCGCGTCGCGTCAAACTCGATGCATGCGACCTGCTTTAGCTCTTTGTTTTTACGCATGTCGTTGCCGCAAAACCGCTGCACGCTTTTGCGCGACATGCTTTATCCGCACGCGGCTTCGCTTGCGCCGCCCAGATGGATTCGGTATCTGCGTATTCGGTCATCAAGCGGGGCGGCAAAGCCTTTCCCGGTCTGCAAGAGGAGAGGGGCGCCTTGACGAAGCGTGCGGTGACGAAAGAGACCGGATTTCGGCATTTCACCGCCGCCGCCAGCTATTCCTGGGCAGGCTTCCTGCGCGTTCTGAGAGAAGCAGCCTTCCGCCAGGAACTCGGTTTCTTCGTCGTTTCGATCGCGGCGCTGGCGCTGGTCGGGGCGACCGCCGGCGAGATCGTCGTAGCGGTGGTTCTGTTTCTCGGGCTGTTTTCGATGGAGGCAATGAATACCGCTGTCGAGGAGGTGATCGACCGGATTTCGCCGGAGATTTCGATCGTCGGCAAACATGCCAAGGATCTCGGCTCCTTCGCGGTGAGCTGCATGATTGCCGCCTGCTGCCTCTATCTCGGCTTCGTCCTCGGCAAACATATCTTCTTTGGATCCGCATGATGTCGTCCGAAAACCGCTCACACTTTTCGGCATCATGCTTTAGCTGAATCAGGCAAAACTCTTGCGCTTGCGCGCGACCGCCTGAGCCTCTTCCACGGCCGGCAGGCTCTGCAGCACGCGCTTGGCCGGCAGGATGGCGATGACCTCGGTGCCTTCGCGCAGCTTCGACTTCAGCAGGAATTGTCCGTCATGCTTGGCAAGGATCGCCTGGACGATCGGCAGGCCGAGGCCGGTGCCCTGTTCGGCGCTCTTGATGGCGATCGAGCCTTGGCCGAAGGCCGACAGGACGACGGGAATTTCCTCTTCCGGAATACCGGGGCCGTTGTCCTTGATGGAGATGTACTGTCCGCCGCCGGCGGTCCAGCCGACCTTGACGTGAATTTCGCCGCCCTGCGGCGTGAACTTGACCGCATTAGAGAGAAGGTTGAGCACCACCTGGCGCATAGACTTTTCATCCGCCCAGATGGCCGGCAACTGACGTTCGAATTGATCCGAAATGGCGATGTTCTTGGCGCGGGCCCGCAGCTGGACCATGCCGATGCAATCTTCGGTGATATCGAGAAGCGAGATCGCCTCCTCGCTGAGCTCGTATTTGCCGGCCTCGATGCGGGAGAGGTCGAGGATCTCGTTGATGAGATCGAGTAGATGCTGGCCGGAGCGGTGGATATCGCCGGCATATTCCTTGTAGGTCGGATTGGCGAGCGGCCCCATGACTTCCGCCGACATCACCTCGGAGAAGCCGAGGATGGCGTTGAGCGGGGTCCTGAGCTCGTGCGACATGGAGGCAAGGAAGCGGGACTTGGCGAGGTTTGCCTCTTCGGCGCGGCGACGCGCCTCGTCCGACATCGATTTCGCCACTTCAAGTTCGGCGATCAGGTCGTCCTTCTCCGACTGGTAGGAAAGGATCCTGAGGTTCGACTTGAACAGCCGATCGCTGATATAGTTGAAGAAGACGAGGGTACTGGTGAAGAGCCCCGTCAGGCTGATTTCGAGGAGATCGCGCGACAGGCCGCTCTTGGCGGCAAGCGCCAGGATCGCCGGCGAGAAGGCGACAAGCACGGCGGGCGTCAGCATGAAATTGGACATCGCCGTGACGGAGAGCGCGATCAGCAGCGTCGCGCCCTTATAAAGGATGAAGCTGGACGGCTCGCAGGTGTCGCAGCCCTGCAGCGCGAAGACCGCCCAGCAGCAGCCGAGCAGGAACTGGCCGAGCAGCAGCAGGCGGCGCCATTTGCGGGCGCTCTCCGGGGTGATTTCCTGCCGGCGCGCGCGCCGGGCAAGCAGGATATTGCCGGTTTGACAGGTGAGCGTCAGCAGCGCCCAGAAGAGCAACTGCGTATCTTCAGTGATATAGACGCCAAGCGCGGTGATGAGGACGATGAAGAGCGGCATGATCGTCGCGCCCTGCAGCATCGACGCTACATACATCTTGAGCACGTCACGATCGAAGGAAGAATTGGACGCATGGCCGGACTGAAGACGTTCGCGCGTTTGCCGCACGGCCTTGGAAACGGCCTTGTTGCGGTGGCTGCGCGACCTGTCGACGATAATCTTGTCGGTCGATGTGCTGACGCCGGTACTCATGTGCACGTTGAAACTTCATCCCAGGGTGGATAAGAGCTTAACCGGCAATTCTTAAGAAGATGTTTGCCATCTTTGCCAAGGATTTGTTTTTTAAGGAGGCGAAAGCGTGACACGGAGCCTGCGCCTGATTCGCGACGGCGTGACCGCTTTTGCTCTGCTGGCGCTCCTGGCGCTGATCGCCGCCAAGTTCAACGATGCAGCAAAAATTGAGCATGCGGGCGCTTTCCATGCTGCCGATGGCGACAGTCTAAGCTTGGGAGATGTACGTTTGCGCCTTGAAGGCATCGATGCACCGGAGCTTAACCAAAGCTGCGAGCGGGCGGGACATGCCTGGGCCTGCGGGCGGGCGGCGCGCGAGGCGCTGCAAGGCATGGTCGTGGCATCGGGAACGCTTTGCCAGGGGAGCCGGCGCGACCGCTACGACAGGCTGCTCGTCATCTGCCGGAGCGGGACGGGCGGCGACATCAACGCGGCTATGGTGCGCCGGGGCATGGCCATCGCCTATGGCGGTTATGGCAGGGAGGAGGCCGAGGCGAGGGCTGCCAAGGCGGGCCTCTGGGCCGGAACTTTCGAGCGGCCGCGCGATGTGCGCGACCATGCGCGCCAGAGTTCCGATTTCCACGGCCCGCTACGCTTCATCAGGCGGATCGTCGGATGGGAGTGAAGCGATGAGCGACGAAGCCAGGCTGGAGATGCTGCGGCTGGAGATCGCCTCCTGCCGCATCTGTCGTGACGCGCCGGCAAAAGGCCTTGCATATCGGCTGCCGCACGAGCCACGGCCTGTGGCTGTGATTTCGTCGAACGCACGCATCCTGATCGCCGGGCAGGCGCCCGGGCTCCGAGTGCATGAGAGCGGCCTGCCGTTCGACGATGCTTCGGGCGACCGGCTGCGGACATGGCTCGGCGTTGACAGGGCAAGCTTTTACGACCGCGATCGATTCGCCATCGTGCCGATGGGTTTCTGCTTTCCCGGCTATGACGACAAGGGTGCAGATCTGCCGCCGCGTCGCGAATGCGCGCCGTTGTGGCGGGAAAAGGTGATTGCGGCCATGCCGCAGATCGAACTGGTGCTGGTCATCGGCCAATATGCGCAGGCCTGGCACATGGAGGGCGAAAGGCGGGGCAATATGACCGAAACGGTGCGGGCATGGCGGGACGCTCTTCTGTCTAACCGGTCACCGGCGGTGCTGCCGCTGCCGCATCCGAGTTGGCGCAACAGCGGGTGGCTGAAGCGCAATCCATGGTTCGAGAAGGAATTGCTCCCAGTCCTGCAGGATCGAACGAAAATGCTGCTTTCCTGAAACAAAATTCTTTTCGTCGTGCGGAATCGCGTTATACAAAGAAAATAATTCGAAAGGACTGTTGCGCGAATGGACCGCCTCGACCGAAAAATACTGCGTCTGCTGCAAGAAGATTCGACCCTTGCCGTGGCCGATCTCGCCAAAAAAGTCGGGCTTTCGACGACGCCATGCTGGCGGCGCATCCAGAAAATGGAAGAAGACGGCGTCATCAAGCGCCGGGTCGCCATCCTCGATCCGGAGAAGGTCAACACCAAGGTCACCGTGTTCGTGTCGATTCGCACGGCCACCCATTCGATCGAGTGGCTGCGGCGCTTTTCCGAAGTGGTCGCCGAATTCCCCGAAGTGGTGGAATTCTATCGGATGAGCGGAGATGTCGACTATCTCTTGCGAGTCGTCGTGCCCGATATTGCCGCTTATGATGCCTTTTATAAGCGGATGATCGCCAAGATCGAGATTCGCGACGTCTCCTCCGCCTTTGCGATGGAGCAGATCAAGTATTCGACGCAACTGCCGCTCGACTACATGATTCTCGACAATGCCAAATCCAACGAGGATTGAAATCGCCGTGCGGCCTTGCAGCCGCACGGTCCAGAGACGCGAAGAGTGTGCTGTCTCGGTCGATTCCGCCACATTCTGATTTCACGGATCCGGCAAGGGTAGCAGCGGAATGTCATCCTGACTGCAAAAAAGCCCAGGAAATAGCGAAAAAACGCTCGAATCCCACCAAGATTCCGAAAAAATACATAGCCTGGTAAGGAATACGGCGCTATGTTGAACACAGCCAACGAGCGCTATGTCATTATTTCGTCTCATTGGTATCGAATTCAGGACACCATGTTCCAAACCGCTGCCTTGTATGTGTTGATTAGCCGGCGGTAGAGTTTATGCACTTCACCAATAATGTTCGACGGGGGTCGAACGGTGAAGATTTGACAAATGGGGTATAGCATTTGCGGCTTGCGATGGAGGATTTCCGTCGCGGAGCCGCTTGGTGTGTTTTTCTCTCTATATAATTGAAATTGTTGTATAAAAATCACGCTGTTGGGGAAAGTTGCTTTGCGGCAGCCATCCGGCGTGTATCAAGAATTGCTTGATAAAGCTTGGTATGTGATGACGGTTTGGCGGTTCGATCGATCCGCACGCCGAGATGGCTGTTCAAACTGGGCCGGCTTCAAATCGACTACCCGATTGGAAGCCAGCCCCGATCGACAAAGGAATGGATTGGTAAATGAACATCAGAATGGTTTTGCTTGCATCAGCAGCAGCGTTTGCTGCATCGACGCCGGTTCTTGCAGCTGACGCTATCGTTGCTGCTGAGCCGGAACCGGTTGAATATGTTCGCGTCTGCGACGCTTACGGCACCGGCTATTTCTACATCCCGGGCACCGAAACCTGCCTCAAGATCGAAGGCTACATCCGTTTCCAGGTCGACGTTGGTGATCAGCCGCTCAATGGCTCGGTCAGCAACGATTCGGATTGGGATGCCAAGACCCGCGGTCAGGTTCAGTTCACGGCCAAGAGCGACACCGAGTATGGTCCGCTGACCGGCGTCATCGTCATGCAGTTCAATGCTGACAACGCCTCGGATCAGGACGCCATCCTCGACTCCGCTTACCTCGACGTCGCGGGCTTCCGCGCCGGTCTGTTCTACAGCTGGTGGGACGATGGTCTCTCGGGTGAAACCGACGACATCGGCTCGATCGTAACGCTGCACAACTCCCTCCGCTATCAGTACGAAAGCGGCACCTTCTACGCCGGCATCAGCGTCGACGAACTGGAAGACGGCTTCTACAAGACGGACGAAGAGCCGAACAACGTCGGCGTTGCCTTCGGCGTTGGCGGCACTGCCGGCGCGTTCAGCTACCAGATCACCGGCGGCTGGGACTTCGACAACGAAGACGGCGCTGTCCGTGCAATGGGTACGGTTGAAATCGGTCCCGGTACGCTCGGCCTCGCTGCCGTATACTCTTCCGGCCCGAACTCCTACTACTCCGCAGCTGAATGGGCTGTCGCTGCCGAATACGCTATCAAGGCAACCGACAAGCTCAAGATCACTCCTGGCGTCCAGTACTACGGTGACTACTACGTTGCTGGCGACGACTTCAGCGATGGCGATGCCTGGAAGGTCGGTCTGACGGTTGATTACCAGATCGTCGACAACTTCTACGCCAAGGCTTCGGTTCAGTACCTCGATCCGGAAGATGCAGACGACTCCACTTCGGGCTACTTCCGCCTGCAGCGTTCGTTCTAATCTGCCTATTGATGCTCCCGGTCTTCGGGCCGGGAGCACTTCAAATCAGTTTCTGATCCGAGTGACCTCCGATCAGCTACGGGGACGAGTCCGGTCTTCCCTGCCGGGCCGTCCTTGCAGCGTTTTTACGCACAGTCCTCCGGCAGTCTTTCAGCACAGCCTTTCAGGTGAACCGAAGCGGTATGCTGCATATTGCACGGCGGCTTCTTGCCAGCATTGCCTCTCGAGGCACTCCCATTTTCAATTTTCAAGTGAGCTGGATTGATCGATAGCATCATCGGCTCCAACCGGCGCGCCGACCTCATCAACGAACGGATCGATCTTGATGTGAGGGCGACCAACGAGCCTGACGATGCGCAAGCTCGACCGGGCGCGGCGCATCCTGGTCGCAAGTCCCTCGCTGGTCGAGCGTACCGGCGGTTTGAATTGCGTGGAAAAGCTCGCCGACCTTCCGACGTTGGCAATGACGTCATGGGTGTCCTTTCATGGTTGGGAATTGATCGCTCCGAATGACGCCAAACGAGTGATTCGGCATCAGCCGCGGCTCACCTGCCGCAGCATGACCGCCATCCTCGACGCGGCCCGGGCGGGTCTCGGCTTCGGGCTTTTGTTCGAAAGCGCCTGCGAGGCCGATCTCCAGGCCGGCAAGCTGGTGCGGGTGCTGCCGGATTGGCAGTCGGAGGAGAGCCCTTTTATATTGTCTTCACGACCGCCAAGGGCATGCCGCCGGCAGCGCGAGTGTTGATCGATTTCCTCGTCGAAAAATCCCGACAGCATTAGTGAAGCGGCATTGACGAACAAGGGCCTTCGCCTCGAAACCGGAATGCGCTTATTTCAGCCGTGCCAGCAGCTTTTCGCCAGTCAGTTCCTTGACGGCATCCTTGCCGATCCAGCGGGCGGTTTTGTCAGGGCTTTCCGCCAGCCCCTTGGCATGGGCGAGGGCGGGTGAATGGCAGGCGAGATTGCGCTTGCCGATACTGCGGAGTGCCCAATTGACCGCCTTGCGCACGAAGTTTCGAGGGTCGGTGGCATGAGCCTTGATCAGCGGCAGCCAGGCAAGGATGGTCGTGTCGGGTTCGTTCTTGCGATGGACGGCGGCGCCTGCAATCATGGCGAAGGCAGTGCGCCTGACGAATTCACGCTCGTCGTCGGCGAATTCTGAGATGAGTGCGTCCAGTCCGGCCTCGACGAAGAGATCGGCGGCGCAATCGACGATCTCCCAGGAATTGAAATCATTGGCCCAATTCCGGGCTTCTTCCGCCGTCAGCCGTTTCGGCTCGGCAGTGCAGAGGGCGAGCAGGCGGGCTTCACGGATATCGCTTCGCCAGAGTTCGATCGCTCTGGCGTGATTCTTCTTCGCCAGTCTGACGACCGCCCTGATATCGGGATTGGAGATGCCGAGGGCGTGTGTGGTCACGATGCCGAAGCGCGCCATGCCGGCGACGTTCTCCTCCGAACGCAGCGTTTCGAGATGCGCGATCAGTTCTGCCGCATCGGAGGAGGCGTCAATCATTTTTCGAGACGTGCAAGCAATGAGGATGTATCCCAGCGATTGCCGCCCATCGCCTGGACGTCGCCGTAGAACTGGTCGACGACGGCGGTAACCGGCAGCTTGGCGCCGTTGCGGCGGGCTTCGGTGAGCACGATACCGAGATCCTTGCGCATCCAGTCGACCGCGAAGCCGAAATCATATTTGCCGGCGTTCATGGTCTTGTGGCGGTTTTCCATCTGCCAGGAGCCGGCCGCCCCCTTGGAGATCACCTCGACGACCTTTTCGATATCAAGGCCGGCGCGCTTGCCGAAATGCAGCCCTTCGGCAAGCCCCTGGACGAGGCCGGCGATGCAGATCTGGTTGACCATCTTGGTTAACTGGCCAGAGCCTGCCGGTCCCATCAGACCGACCATGCGGGCATAGGCGTCGATGACGGGCCTGGCACGATCGAAGACGGCCTCGTCGCCGCCGCACATCACGGTCAGGACGCCGTTTTCAGCGCCGGCCTGGCCGCCGGAAACGGGAGCATCGATGAAATCGACGCCTTTTTCCTTTGCTGCGGCATAAAGTTCGCGCGCAACCTCGGCGCTGGCGGTGGTGTTGTCGATCAGCACCGACCCCGGCCTCATGCCGTGCAGGACGCCGCTTTCGCCCGATGTCACCGACCGGAGATCTTCGTCATTGCCGACGCAGACGAAGACGAAATCGGCGTCCGCGGCAGCCTCGGCCGGCGTGGTGGCGGATTTGCCGGAGAATTTTTCTGCCCAGGCGACGGCTTTTTCGGCCGTACGATTATAGACGGTGACATCGTGGCCGCCCTTCGTCTTCAGATGACCGGCCATGGGAAAACCCATTACGCCGAGACCGATGAATGCGACTTTAGTCATATGTCCTGTCCTTATCCGGAGTGCGAGACCCTGAGGATTAACCGAAACGGCCGGGCCAGAAAAGCCGTGAAGACGGAGTTCCTTGCGATAGACGGATATGAGGCTGGTCGCCGTTCGCCTCAGCCCTAAATGGAGATCAGGCAAATGTTTCCGGGGGTGACATGCGCGAAACTCCGACGATCGAGCCGCGGCGCAAAGGCCGCAGTGGAATGCAGTCGATGCTTATTCCATCGCAGCAGATGGTCGCAGAGCAGATTCGATCGGCACAGCAAGGTGTTTTCACCGAGCTTGGCGTCCTTCGCCGCCGCCTCGCTGCCGAATACGGGGCGGACGCCTGTTGTCCCGTTACCGTGGAGCGACATCTGCGCGCGATTGCCGATCTGTCTTTCCTCGCCCTACAAAAGGGAGAACCGGTTTCAATGGTCACGCCCTATTGGCGCATGGTCGATCCCATGAGCCTCTTGGCAACGCGTCTTGCGGGTGGGGCGGGCTTTATCCGGGAGCGGCTGGCCGCCGAACGTCAAGAAGGATAGCGGCGGAAGGCTGCTATCAGCAGGCGTTTGCCGGCAAGCGACGGAACTGGGAAAATTATTCCCCAAGCGGACAACAATGGCAAGTTGATATTGTCGATATAATTTATAGTCTATGCCAGTATTCCGACGAGCGATGGCTCAAGGCATCCGGCCGCGCCATCGATCGACAGGTATTTCAGATGTTCACGCGCAGATGAGCCCGGCATTCCCCTCCCGCCGCACCGCCATCCTCCCAGGCCGGCGCACGTTCTGCACGCTTGCCAAGGGCCAGCTAAACCGCGCGGGCCGACTTTCGAATTTCACAGCAAAGGACCGTTTCCATGACCGCCACATCCGATCCCATCAACTTCCTCTGGTTCATCCCGACGTCGGGCGACGGCACCTATCTCGGTTCCGCCGATCTTAATCGCGCGCCCGAAATCGGCTATCTCACGCAGATCGCCCAGGCTGTCGATCGTCTCGGCTATTCCGGCGTGCTGCTGCCGACCGGGGTTGCCTGCGAGGAGTCCTTCGTGACGGCGGCGGCGCTCGCGGCTAAGACCGACAAACTGCAGTTCCTGGTGGCGATCCGCCCGGGCACGGCCTCACCGGCTTATTACGCGCGTCTGGCGACGACGCTCGACCGCATTTCCAACGGCCGCCTGCTGCTTAATATCGTTGTTGGTGGCAGTCCGGCAGAGCTTGCCGGTGATGGCATCCATCTCGAGCATGACGAGCGTTATGCCCATGCCGAGGAGTTTTTCACCGTCTTTGAGGAACTGCTTGACAAGGGCACGGCAAGTTTCGACGGCAAATATATCAAGGCGACCAATGCGCGCCTCGGCTTTCCCTCGGTGCAGAACCCGCGTCCGCCGCTCTATTTCGGCGGCTCGTCGGATGCCGGCATCGATTTCTCGGTCGGCCGCGTCGACAAGTATCTAACCTGGGGCGAGCCGCCGGCGCAAGTGGCCGAAAAGGTCGCCAAGGTGCGCAAGGCCGCCGCCGAGCGCGGCCGCGAGGTGAGCTTCGGCATCCGCCTGCACTTCATCGTGCGCGAAACCGACGAGGAGGCATGGGAGGCGGCGGAACGGCTGATCCGTCATCTCGACGACGATACGATCCGCGAGGCGCAGGAGCGCTTCGTTCATGAGTTCGAACTCGGTCGGCCAGAAGCGGATGGCTGCCCTTCACGGCGGCCGCCGCGACAAACTTGAGGTCTCGCCGAATCTTCGGGCCGGCGTCGGCCTGGTTCGCGCTGGTGCGGGCACGGCGCTTGTGGGCTCGCCGAAGACGGTGGCCGCACGCCTTGCCGAATATCAGGACATCGGCATAGATACGGTCATCGGCTCCGGTTATCCGCACCTGGAAGAAGCCTATCGCGTCGCCGAGCTGCTCTTCCCCGAACTCGGCATTACCCGCGAGCAGCAGCGCCTGGCCTTCAACAACGAGTTCGGCCGCAAGCAGGTTTTCGCAGGCGGCAGCCATGGCGGCAATCTGAAGGTCGTTTCCGGTTCCTGAGGTCGAACGAAGCGGGTAAGTCCGACATCGCCGGAAGCCGCTCGCGGCTTTTGGCGTCCTGTTGCCAACTGACGTGCAGGTGTATGTGGCTATGCCCACTTCGGCTCCTCGTGCCAGCCTAGCGGAAATCGTCCCGGCGCGCGTGAGCTAGCGGAGACGCGTCGATGTATAGTCAATGAGCTATGTTTAAATCGCTGACGGTTTTTTCTCCAGCGGCGAGTTCGTTGCGGGCTCTGGTCAGCAAGCTCACCTATTCAGTGTTTTTCGTTTTAGCCCTTGACTAACGCATACCTGCGTAGCTATACGTTAATCCATAGCTGAATAGGTATTGATCTAAAATGTCCGATGTTCAAGACACGCTGTTCAAAACGCTCGCTGATCCGACCCGGCGGGCTCTGTTCGAGCGGTTGTGCCGGGAAGGGAGAAGACGGTCGGGGCTCTGACGGCCCGGGCCGGGGTCTCGCAGCCGGTCGTCTCAAAACATCTCGGCATATTGAAGCAGGCCGGATTGGTACGCGACCGCCACGAGGGCCGCCAGACGCATTATAGCGCGCAGCTCGGTGCGCTTGCTCCGCTGGTCGACTGGACCAGCGAGATGGCCGGGTTCTGGCAAAACCGCTTCAACGATCTCGAAGATTTGCTGAAAAGGATGGATCAATGACCGACATATCGACAGAAACGCGCTCCGTCGTCATCGAACGGGAAATCCCTTTTCCTTCGGAAAAGATCTGGCGGGCGCTCACGCAGCCGCACCTGATCCAGGAGTGGCTGATGAAAAGCGACTTCAAGCCGGCCGTTGATCATCGCTTCAGCTTCAACGCTGATTGGGGTTCGGTCGACTGCAAGGTTCTGGAGGTCGAGCCGAACAAGACCCTGTCCTATAGCTGGGATGCCTACGGTCTTGAAAGCACCGTCACCTGGACTCTCACTCCGACCGGTACGGGCACGCATCTGCGCATGGAGCAGTCGGGTTTCCGGCCGGATCAGCGGCAGGCTTACGGCGGCGCCAGGAGCGGGTGGACGCAGTTCCTTGCAAATCTGGAGCAGGTGCTGGCGCGAATGGAGTGAGGCCGCCCGTCGCTTCGGCTGATGCAAACGGGGGAGGTCCCATTGAACCGGAACAGCTGGTTGCGTCAGCGCCACCGGTGGCTGTCCGTTGCCTTTACCGTGGCGGTTATTGTCAATATTATCGCCATGGTACAGGAGAAATCGACCGTCTGGGGCGGCGTCTTGGCATCGCTGCCGCTTGGCCTGCTATTGCTGACCGGTCCTTACCTCTTCCCGCTGCCTTATGCTGCCAGATGGCGTGGGAGATAGGAGTGACGCAATGGCCGGCAAGACGTCCAAGACCCAGGTGACACTCACCGAGAAGACCGCCGCCAAGCCGGCCGCTGCAGAGCCGACCCTTCTTTCGGGCGGCAATCCGCAGATCGCCAAGGGTTACGGCGAAGCTCCGGTGCAGGCCTATATCGCCGCGATGCCGGGCTGGAAAAGCGATGTCGGGCGCCGCCTCGATGCACTGATCACGCGTACCGTGCCCAACGTGCATAAGGCAGTCAAATGGAACTCGCCGTTCTACGGCATCGAAGGGCAGGGCTGGTTCCTCGGCATTCATTGCTTCACGAAATACGTCAAGGTGGCATTCTTCCGGGGTGCGTCGCTGCAGCCTCTGCCGCCCGGCTATTCCAAGCAGAAGGAAGTCCGCTACCTCGATATCCGCGAGGACGACGAAATCGATGACGCCCAGCTTGCCGCCTGGGTGGAGCAGGCCAGCCAACTGCCCGGCGAACGGATGTAACAACGAATACCCCTCGCATGAGGGCGGGAGGAACTATGAAGAAAGCGACAGCAGCCATGAAGACGAGGGATTCCGGGGACGCAAATGGGGGAGCCTCGCCGTCTCAACTGATCGACGCGAGGATCAAGGAACTCGGCGATTGGCGCGGCGAAATGCTCGCCCGAATCCGTGCGCTCATCAAGCAGGCCGAGCCCGAGGTGGTCGAGGAATGGAAGTGGCGAGGGGTTCCGGTGTGGGAGCGTTCCGGCATCATCTGCACCGGCGAGACCTATAAGAACGCGGTGAAGCTGACCTTCGCCAAGGGCGCCTCTTTGCAGGACCCCTCGGGTCTCTTCAATTCCAGCCTCGACGGCAACACGAGGCGGGCCATCGATTTCCATGAGGGCGACGAGATCGACGAGGAGGCGTTGAAGACGCTCTTTCGCGCCGCCGCAGCCTTGAATATGTCAGCAAAGGCCGCCGCCTCCGGGAAGAAATCGTCGTGATTAGCAGAAAAGCGAAAATGCTCTAAAACGCGTCGCATCAAACTTGATTCATGCGACGCGCTTTAGCTCTTTGTTTTGATGCATGTCGCTATCCCGGAACCGCTGCACACTTCCGGGCGACATGCATCAGTGGATCGGGTTCGCCTCGCGCTCTAGGTGTGGAGCCTCAACAGGTTGTCCTTGATCAGGCCGAGTCTACTGACGGGCGGTTTGGATTGTAGGCTGCCGTGCGGGCGATGCCAATTGTAACGGTGGAGCCAGAGCGGCAGGTCGGCGGCGCGCTGCTGCGAGGTTTCGTAGGCCTTGGCATATGCCCATTCGCGCAGTGCGGTCTGGACGAGGCGTTCGGCCTTACCATTTGTCTTCGGCGTATAGGGTTTGGTGCGGATGTGTTTGATGCTGAGCCGCCGCAGCGCCTTGGCGTATCGATGGGAGCGGAAGCTTGTGCCGTTGTCGGTCATGACGCGCTGGACCTTGACGCCATGGGCTTTGAAGAAGCGCAAAGCATTGAAGAGAAAGCGCAGACAGGAGCGTCGCGTCTCGTCGGGTAATATTTCCAAATAGGCCAGGCGTGAGTGGTCGTCGATGGCCAGATGGACGTATTCCCAACCGATGCCGCGGCTGTTGCTCTGCCCCGTGCGATCGCCGGTGATGCGGTGGCCGGTTCGGTTGAATTTGCCGAGTTTCTTGATGTCGATATGGATGAGTTCGCCGGGCTGGTCGCGTTCGTAGCGCCGCACCGGCTCAGCCGGGGCCAAGGCCTTGAGCTTGTTCAGGCCAAGGCGCTTGAGAATGCGGCTGACTGTGGCTGGCGAGACACCCGTCTCCTTGGCGATGTGTTGGCCGGTCATGCGCAGGCGGCGTAACGTCTCGATCCGGGCGGCGGTGGCCTGCGAGGTCGGATGATACAGGCGGTGCGGTCGGGAACTGCGATCATTGAGACCGGCCTCGCCCTCCCGTCGATAGCGTCTTACCCACTTATAGACAGTCTTCACGCAGACGCCGAAAGCCGCAGCGACGGCCATCGGTCGCTGTCCTTCCATCAGCACGCGGTGCGCAATTACCGCTCGACTGAGCGGCGTGAGGCGGGCATTCATATGGATGTCCATTCGGTCCCCCGAGAATCACTGAAGCTTCGACAACCTCAGCTTTCCCGGTCCGGATCGAATGGACAACCTATTGGA
Organism: Rhizobium sp. C104; assembly: GCF_022354505.1. Lineage (NCBI taxonomy): Bacteria > Pseudomonadati > Pseudomonadota > Alphaproteobacteria > Hyphomicrobiales > Rhizobiaceae > Rhizobium > Rhizobium sp. C104. Next base: position 1,074,426 of record NZ_CP092348.1, read on the forward strand.
AGCTCACATCTAGGAAGAGTTCCAGATTGTCGAGGCCGATTTCCGTGCCCTGGAGGCGTGCGCCGTTGTCGGCGTAGCCGTCGAGAAAGACCACCTGTTCAGTAAAGATCATCCTGGTGCCCTCGGGGTCGGCTTCGAAGGCGACGGTGGCGAGCGAGGCGGAGATACGCCTTTCACCGAGCTTCATCTCATAGGCATAGATGATGCGGACATCGGGCACGATATCGATGTAATGGGCGTCAAAAGCATGCAAAAGTCCGTCGGTATCGGCGACATGATTCCGCTCGGTGCCACCGGGACGGAAGTCGAGTCCCGTATTCCAGCGGCGCCCATTCGCCGTGGCAGGCGAACCATTGGCGCTTGGCCTCCGGTATCGACCAGGCGCGGAAGACGCGGGCGACCGGCGCCTTCAGGCGCCGCTCGATGACGAGGGTGGTGTGTTCGGCGGATCGTGTTGTCATTCGGAAAAGGTCTCCGGCTCTTCGGCGAGATATTGATCCAGCCTGTCGAAGGTAGCGTTCCAGCGGCTCTTTCGCTGTTCCACCCAGCGCTCGACGGCGGCAAGCGCGCCCTGCTGCAGGCGGTAGGTTCGCACCCGGCCGGATTTTTCGGAGAGTACGAGGCCGCTTTCCTCCAGCACCTGCAGATGTTTCATTACTGTCGGCAGGGCAACCGCAAGCGGCGCGGCCAGCTCGGTGACGGAAGCCGGGCCGCGGCCGAGGCGGTCGATCATGCCGCGGCGGCTGCGATCGGAAAGCGCGTGGAACATGCGGTCGAGACCCGCCTGGCCGTCAATCATCCCGCGGCATCCCGGAAGCGGATGGGCAGCCTGTCATGGTAGGGATAGAACTTGAAATAGGGGCGGGCCTCTTCCAGCGCCCTTGCAAAGGATGGGCGGGCGAGCAGCCGGTCGTAGTAGGCGCGAAGCTTCGGCTGCTCCTCTAAAAACGGGACCAGCGTCTCGGCGTAGAAGAGGGCGGGTGCTGCGCCGCAATCGGCCATGGTGAAGGCCTCGCCCGAGATCCATGAGCTCTCCGAGAGCTGTTTTTCGATCATCGCATAGGCGGTGGCAAGCGTTGCCTTGCAGCCGGCCACCTCTGTCTCGTCCTCCTTGCCCTCGGGGCGCCGGCGATTGCTGACGATGGTCTGCATCGGCGCCTGGACATAATTGTCGAAGAAGCGATCCCAGAGGCGGACCTGCAGTGCCCGGTCGATTTCCAGCGGCAGCAGGGAAACGGGGCCGGGATAATAGTGATCGAGATATTCGATGATGATCGACGTCTCGGGAACCGTGCTGTCGCGCGCTTCGTCCCGCAGCAGCGGCATCTTGCCGATCGGCCAGAAGCGGAAAAGATCAGCGCGCGAGGTCTCGTCGGAGAGATCGACGAGGCGGTTTTCGAAGGGTGTGCCGTTTTCGTAAAGCGCGATCAGCACTTTGTGGCAGAAGGAGGCGAGCGGATGCCCATAGAACACGAGCGACATGCGGCGACCTTTCCTGTTAGGCGGAAACTTTACCGACCGACTAAGTATCAGGTCGGAAAGGAATGCGCAACAGATAGTTCGTCGATCGTGAAACTATTGTATCAACCGATATATCTCGCGATCACCAGATGGCCGGGCGTTGGCTGGCCGTCTTCCATGCGCACGTTGATATCCGATATCTCGACGAGTTCGAAACCGGTAGCCGCCAGGCGTTCTTTCACATAGGCGTCGGCATGGGCGAAGCGCTGGTGTGGGCCGACCATGTAGGCGCGGCCTGCAAGGGTCTCCTCCGGCAGGGTTTCCGAGGAGAAGATGAACAGGCCGCCGGAGGTCAGGTTCTCGGCTGCGCCGAAGAACAGCGGTTCGAGCGCGCCGAGATAGGGCAGCACGTCGGTGGCCGTGATGATGTCGAAGGCTTCCTCATCATTGTCGTCGAGGAAGTCCTCGACCTCGGCGACGAAGAGCGTCTCGTAGAGATCCTTCTCATGGGCGATCTCGACCATCTTCTCCGAAATGTCGAGCCCAGTCATATCCGCGCAGAGGTCGCGCAGCGCGCCGCCGGTGAGGCCCGTGCCGCAGCCGAGATCGAGCAGCCGCTTGAACGGCCCGAGCTTCAGCGCCTGCAGCCGCTGGCGCACCAGCATCGGCACGTGATAGCCGAGCTGCTCGACGAGCACGTCTTCGAAAACCTCGGCATGCTGGTCGAACAAGGTCTCGATATAGGCGTCCGGCGCCCTGACCGGCGTCTCGCCCCGACCCATCGCGGCGATGCGCACCGCTGCACCGCCGTGGTCGTCGGGATCGATCGCCAGGACCTCCTCATAGGCTGCAACGGCCGCGTCGACATCGCCGGCCTTTTCCAGCGCCAGAGCGCGGTTATAGGCCTCGCCAAGGGCTTCTTCGTCGATCTTCTTTGCCATAACAGTCCGCCGTCCTTTTGTTTCACGCATGCGTCTAAGGCGGCTTTCGATGTTTTGCAATGGCGTGGCTGTGGGCGCAGAATGGCCAAAAACAAGACGAAGGGAGGAAAAGCCATGAAATCGGAGCAAGAACGGACGTCATCGGTGTTGGAAGGAGAGGCTGCGCGGGCGTTGCTGCTGCCTGGTACGCCGGGCGAGATTACCAATACGCTCAGCCATTATTACCGCGGCGAAGTCGGACGGATGACGAGCTGGCGCGACCGCATCGACCGGACATCCAATTGGGCGATCACCGTGGTGGCGGCGCTGCTTTCGGTGTCGCTGTCGACGCCGACCTCGCATCACGGCGTTCTGCTGTTCGGGATGATGCTGGTGACGCTGCTTCTGATTATCGAGGCGCGGCGCTACCGCTTCTTCGACATCTACCGCGCCCGCATCCGCCAGATCGAGCGCAGCTATTTTGCGCAGATTCTGGCGCCAGACGCGGGGGCCGGCAGAGAATGGGCCGCGGTGGTCGCCAGCAGCCTGCGCAAACCGCGTTTCCTGCTCAGCTATCGGGACGCGATGCACCGCCGGCTCAAACGCAATTACGTCTGGATGTATTCCATCCTGTTTCTTGCTTGGTGCCTGAAGATCTCGACGCCGAAACTGCAGACGGAGGGCATGCCGGCGCTGCAGGCGCAGTCCTGGACCTATGTCATCGACAATGCCGTGCTGGGGCCCATTCCAGGCCTTGCGGTCATTGTCATCGTTGCCGTCTTCTACCTCGGCATCCTCTGTTTTGCGCTCAGCCCAGTCCGCGACCAAGGCGAATTCGGCCATGGCGAGGCGCATGTCTGATGCTGCGCAAGCCGGATCAGTGCAGGATGAACTCTCCCTTCAGCGCCCGCCACTCGGTTGCCGAGATCAGCTTGCGGTGGATGTAGCGCACCGAGTGCAGCGGTCCGTCGAGCTTTTCTTCCCAGAATTTCAGGAATCCGCGCATTTCGGGGAAATCGGGGGCGAGATCATATTCCTGCCAGACATAAGTCTGCAGAATTGCCGGATGATCCGGCAGGTGGTAGAGGATCTGGGCGGTCGTCAGACCATAGCCCTGCAGTTGTTTTTCCATGTCCTTGTGCATCGTGTTCACTTCTTCTCGTCCCCACTCGCGCGCTTATTAGCGCTACATGATATGGAAACATGCGAGTGGTTAACGGAAGCTTTACAGATACTTCATAAAAGGACAATTTATTTTTGATATCAATGGCTTGGCAGCATCTCTCCGAGAGTGCTGCCAAGCCGGACCGCAGGGGTCAGCGCTTGAGATGCCGGGTCAGGCGGCGTTCGATCCAGGCCCAGAGATGGCGCAGCGCTTCGACGATGGCGAGGTAGAAGATCGCCGCCCAGAGATAGGTCTGGTAATCGAAGGTGCGGGAGAAGGCGTAGCGGGTTTCGCCCATCAGGTCGAGCACGGTGATGATGGCGACAACAGCCGAACCCTTGATTAAAAGGATGATCTCGTTGCCGTAGGGGCGAAGGGCGACGATGAGAGCCTGCGGCAGGACGATCTTGCGGAAGGCGATGAACCTGTGGATGCCAAGGGCCGCGGCCGCTTCGTGCTGTCCGTGCGGCACGCTTTCGACAGCGCCGCGAAGGATTTCCGCTTGGTAGGCCGCGGTATTGATGGTCATGGCAAAAAGGCCGCAATACCAGGCTTCGCGGAAGAACCACCAGATGCCGACGGCCTCAAGCTGCGGGCGGAATACGCCGAGGCCGTAATAGACCAGGAACAGCTGGGCAAGCAGCGGCGTGCCGCGGAAGAAATAGATGTAGCCATAGGCGAGCGCATTCAGCACCCGGTTCTTCGACATGCGCGCCGCCGCAAGCGGCAGCGACAGAACTGCGCCGCAGATGACGGAAATGAAAACGAGGCTCAGCGTGACCCAGAGGCCGTGGAGGTAACGCGGTCCGTAGCGAGCGAATTTTTCCGGATCCCAGCCGTTTATCACGGAGATCATCAGCAAAGCGCCGAATACCGCCCAGAAGGCGACGAGAATATAACCGGCGATGCGCGCCGGCGTGACCGGCTTCATCACTTCGCGCGGTGCGGGCTGCGGCGGGATCAGCGTTTCGGCGTAGCTCATCGGCGGATCTCCGAACGCTTGGCCCAGCGCTCGACATAGACGAGCAGAAAGGAGGAGAGGATGGCCAGCACCAGATAAAGGCAGCAGGCCAGGCCATAGAAGAAGAAGGGTTCCTTGGTCACGCGCACCGCGACGCTCGTCTGGCGCAGGATATCGGCAAGGCTGATGATCGAGACGTAGGAGGTGTCCTTCAGGAGCACCATCCAGAGGTTCGTCAGGCCTGGCAACGCGATGCGCACCAGCTGCGGCAAGATGATGAGACGTAGCGTTCGGCCGTGATGCAGGCCAAGCGAGTCGCCGGCTTCATATTGTCCCTTGGGAATGGCGCGAAAGGCCGAGAGCAGAACTTCCGAACAGTAGGCTGAAAAAACGACCGAAAGCGCGATGACGCCGGCGAGGAAGGCGTTGATCTCGACCGGCGGTCCGTCATAGCCGACGAAGGTCAGCAGAGACTGGATGAGCATCTGCATGCCGTAATAGATGATGAAGAGCGTCAGGAGCTCCGGCAGGCCGCGGAAGATGGTCGTGTAGATGCCTGCCGCCAGCCGCAGCGCTTTTTCTTCCGACTGCTGGCCGAGCGCCACCAGGAAGCCGATGGCGAGGCCGATCGGCAGGGTGACGATCGCCACCGAAACGGTAACCTGCAGGCCAAGTGCGATCTCGTCGCCCCAGCCGGTGTCGCTACAGGCAAGGATCGTCGACTGACCGAGCCAGGTGAAGATGCCGACGGGTCCGCACAGCGGATCCAAAATGTGCACAAGTGCGCTCCAGAAGGAGCCGAGCGCGGAAAATAATCCGCCCATGCGTGAATTCCCCTCACGGCTTTTGCCGTTTTGATCTTGCCATCTTTGTCAAACAAAAATGGCGGAAGAGCAAGCCTTCCGCCATTACCTTGACTGGCCAGATAGCGAATTTCTTATTCGCCGTAAACGTCGAAGTCGAAGTACTTGTCCTGGATCTTCTTGTATTCACCGCTGGCGCGGATCGCAGCAATTGCCGTGTTCAGCTTTTCCTTGAGCGGATCGCCCTTACGGATGGCAATGCCTGCGCCGTTGCCGTTGATTTCCTTGTCGACCGGCAGGGTCGTCAGGATCTTGCAGCAGGCGCCGGCGTCGGATTTGACCCATTCGGAGAGAACGACGACGTCGTCGATGACGGCGTCGACACGGCCGCTGGAGACGTCGAGCTTGTATTCGTCAGCCGTCGGATAGAGCTTCAGCTCAGTATCGGCGAGGTGCTTCTCGGCGTAGTTGGCATGCGTCGTCGAGGTCTGTGCGCCGATCACCTTGCCTTTGAGGCCGGCAACGTCGGTGATCTTCGAATCCTTCGGCACGGCGATGGCCGGCGGGGTGTTGTAGTACTTGTTGGAGAAGTCGACGAGCTTCAGGCGCTCCGGCGTGATCGACATGGAGGAAACGATCATGTCGAACTTCTTGGCGTTAAGCGCCGGGATGATGCCGTCCCAGTCGGTGCTGACGAAGGAGCATTCGGCCTTCATCTCGGCACAAAGCGCCTTGGTGATGTCGATGTCGAAGCCCTGGATCGTGCCGCTGGCGTCGACGAACTCGAAGGGCGGATAGGTCGAATCGGTGCCGATCACATACTTCTCGCCATCGGCCATGGCCGAGCCGGCGAAAAGGGACATCGCCGCGATCGAGGCTGCCGCGAAAATACGGGTGGAGATATGCATGAGGATCCTCTCTGTTGGTAGCCGCCGCTCTTTTTCTCGTGGGCTGACGGCTGCAGTTCAACGGTCCGAGACCGCCTTGCGGCGATAATCAGACTTTTTTTCATGGAATTGCAACACAAATCCCATCGCAATTGGGCGGTGCAAATTGCAGTCGAGATGAACGTCGGCAGACTGCAACATTCACGCGAGGTTAATCTGCAGCTTCCTAGAACCGGAACAAATCGGCGGCTCGGCGATTGCCATTTCGCCGTTTCGCCTCATTGCGACGCTAGGGGCGGAAGCTGGGCCTGTCGGCCTTCAGGAAGCTCAAACAGGATCGAGGAAACCCGATGGGCATGAAATCAAGATTGTTCGCAAGCGCGGCTTTTCCGCTGCTTTCCCTCTCGCTGGCGTTCCAGCCTGCATCGGCAATGGCTGCCGTGCGCGACGTCGCGACGCAGGCTCAGGCCGTGCGGCAAGTCGAACAGGGCGGTTTCGAGGTGGCCCAGGATGCGCCACAGGATGCGCCTTCCGATGAGGAGTTGCTGAAGAAGAAGCGCAAGCAGAAGGAAGAAGCTCCAGCCGAAAAGGCACCGGCCGCCGAGCAGCCGAAGGAGGCGCCCGCCGAAAAGCCGAAGGCTGAGCGCAAGGAGGCGCCGGCGCCTGAACCCAAGGCTCCTGAACCCAAGGCAGAGCCGGAAGCGCCGAAGGAAAAACCTGCGCCGCAGGCCGAAAGCAAACCCGAGCGGAAAGCCAAGCAGGAAGCCCAGCCCGAGGTCAAGCCGGAGGCCGCGCCTCAGCCGGAGCAGCCTGTAACGCAGGAGAAGCCGAGGAAGCCGAAGAAGCAGGCCGAGCCGGAGGCTCAGCCGCAGCCCGAACAGCAGCCGGCGGCAAAGGAAGCGCAGCCGGACACGGAGCAGGCGCAGCCGGAAGCCAAGCCGGAAGGCGGCAAGCGCGCCAAAGGGCAGGACAAGGCCCTAGGCAAGGATAAAGGCAAGGGCAAGGCCGAGACTGGTGCTCCCGAAGCCGTGACGCCAGCCGAGGAGCAGGCAAAGCCCGAAGTCAAGCCGGAGGCAAAACCCGCCGCCGAAGCACCGGTGGAGAAGAAGCCGGTAAAGGGCGAAGCCGCAGCACCCGCGGAGAAGCCGGCTGAAGGCAAGGCAACTGAAGATAAGGCAACTGAAGGCAAGGCGACCGAAGATAAAGCGGCGGCACCAGAAGCCGTACCCGCCGAAAAGCCAAAGGACGGCACCGCGGCAAAGCCTGCCGGCGAACAGCCCGCCGGCGCGCAGCCGGCCGCGCCGGCGACCGACACTGCTCAGCCGCTGCCGGATGCCAGCGGCGGCCAGCAGGTCGAGCAGGCCATTCCGGCGCCGGAAAAGGTTTCGCCCGAAGAGCTGGAGCGCCGCAAGAAGATTGCCGCGGATCCGGCCAAGAGCAACGAGACCGTCGTGCTGCCAGTCGAGAACGGTGCGGCCGTGCTCGACAGCGACAAGGATGCCGACCGCAGCAAGGGCCGCGAAGGCCGCCGCGACCGCGACAAGATGCGCGCCGAGACCCAGGAGGTGAAGGTGCCGACCTCGGATGCCGATGCGCAGGCCGCCAGCGGCGCCAAGGCGGCGCCGACGATCAAGCTTGAAGCGGTGACCAGCGAGAAGGGCAGAAAGCTCGATGCGCGGCCGCAATTCGTCCGTCCCGACGGTGCGCGCGTCGACGATAGCACCGACGACAATCGTGTGATCATCCAGTACGACAATCGGGTGATCGTGCGTGGCGACGACGACAGGCGGTTCCTGCGCGACGGCGAACGGCCGAGCTACGAGGAACTGTCGGGTGATCGCTACCGCGAGACAATCACGCGGCCGGAGGGTTATCGTATCGTGACAATCCGCAACCGCTATGGCGACATCATTCAGCGGTCGCGCGTCGACGCCCGCGGGCGCGAGCATGTGCTCTATTATTCGCAGGACCTCTACGACGATCCGGACCGCGACTATTTCGAGGATCCGGGCGCCGACCTGCCGCCGATGCGGCTGCGCGTACCGCTCAACGATTACATCATCGATACTCGCAGCGACCCGGACCGGGATTATTACGAGTTCCTGAGCGAGCCGCCCGTCGAGCCGGTGGAGCGTGTCTACTCGCTTGACGAGGTAAAGTATTCGGCCCGTATCCGCGACAAGGTGCGCCGCATCGACCTCGACACGATCACCTTCGCGACCGGCAGCGCCGATATCCCGATGACCCAAGCGCGTACCCTGCGCAAGGTTGCCGACGCGATCAGCCAGGTGCTGAAAAAGGATCCGAGCGAAACCTTCCTGATTGAGGGTCACACGGATGCCGTCGGAACCGATCAGAGCAACCTGGTCCTTTCCGACCAGCGGGCGGAATCGGTCGCGAACGTGCTCTCCGACGTCTACGGCATCCCGCCGGAGAACTTGGCGACCCAGGGCTATGGCGAGCAATATCTGAAGGTCAACACGTCAGGCCCCGAACAGGAAAACCGCCGCGTCACCATCCGCCGGGTGACGGCGCTGGTTCGGCCGGTGGCTGCCAACCAGTAAATATCGTTGCCCCTCTCCATTATGGGGAGGGGCATTTTATGGCCTTTTCCTTCTTCTCGGCGGGGCGAAGGCGGCCGTCGATGATCTGCTGCCCCCATCCCGCCGGTCCTACTCGCCGGCTTTCCTGGCCGCCTTTTCGATGATGTCGGCGACCTTCTCTGCTTGGGACGCGAAGACGGCGTGGCTTGCCTTGATCTCGGTCACCTCGCTGCCGGCCCGTTTTGCCATCTCGCGTTCCAGGTCGGGGTTGATGGCGCGATCCTCCGTGGCGACGATCGACCAGCTCGGTTTTGTCCGCCATGCCGGCTCGGCGCTTTTGGCGGAGAACGCCTGCTTCGAGGCGAAGACCTGTGACCTTGCTAGGAAGTCGGCTTCGGCTTTCGGCAGGTCGGCAGCGAAATCCGCGGCGAAGGCTGCGGGGTCGAGATAGAGATACTTACCGTCCTTGGTTTCCTTAATATCCATGCTGCCGGCGGGCTTGGAGCTCGCAAGGCTCAGCAGGCTTTCGCCCTTGTCGGGCTGGAAGGCCGCGACATAGACGAGGCCTGCGACATTGGGGTCGTTGCCGGCTTCGGTAATCACCATGCCGCCATAGCTGTGGCCGACGAGCAGGCTCGGTCCGTCCTGGAGGTCGAGAACCCGCTTCGTCGCTGCCACATCGTCGTCGAGCGAGGTGATGGGCTCCTGGACGATGCTGACGTTGAAGCCGCGTTTCTGGAGAATCTCCGTCGCCTTGCGCCATCCCGACCCGTCGGCGAGCGCGCCGTGCACGATCACGATGTTTTTAACGGCGGCAGCCTCTGCTGCGAAAGCGATGACGGTGGTGGCGAAGGCAAGGGCTGCCGTGAAGAGAAGACGTCTGTTCATGGGTATCACTCCTTTGGTCGTTGTCGAGGATCGGAACTGATCAGTCTGCAGGTCAGCCGAAAGTGAAGGCGTAGGCCTGCACTCCGGGATCGAGGAAGCGGATCTGGAAGTTGCGGGCGCCGACCGTGCCGGACTGGCGCACCAGCTGGTAAAGCCTGGTCGCCGTCACCGTGCCGTTGCCGTCGGCACCGATGTCCGAGCCGTGGTCCGGCCCCGGCGCCTTGCCATCGACCGTCACCTGGAAGCGGATCGGTTTGCCGTCGGCGCCAGGCCCCAGGACAAGATGCAGGTCGCGGGCGCTAAAGCGATACGTGATGCCGCCGCCGGCCTCATCAAGCCTCGCCTCATCCTTGCCGACAGTCCAGGTTCCGGACAGGCCCCAGCCGTTGAGGCCGGGTTCGGCGATCGAATAATTCTGCGGCGCGTCGGCCTGCAGTCCCTCGGGCGAGGCAAAATTCGCTGCCTGTTCGTAGCCGAGATAGGTTTCGCCGGAGCGGATATTGCCAAGGTCCGGACCGGCTTCCACGCCCTTGGCATCCGGTGCGACCGCCGTACTTGACGTCATCTGGCCGCCGGCTTCGCGCAGCAGGTCCTGAATGGCTTTTTCGGTCCTGCCATAATTGCCTTCGCCGAAATGGTGGTAGCGGATCTGGCCCTCGGCATCGATGAGATAGCCGGCCGGCCAGTAGCTGTTTTCGAAGGCGCGCCAGATTTTGTAGTCATTGTCGATCGCGACCGGATAGCCGATCTCGAAGTCACTGAGCGCCTTCTTGACGTTGTCGAGCTTCTTCTCGAAGGCAAATTCCGGGGCGTGGACGCCGATCACCACGAGGCCCTGATCGGCGTATTTTTCCGCCCAGGCTTTGACATAGGGGATCGTGCGAATGCAGTTGATGCAGGAATAGGTCCAGAAGTCGACGAGCACCACTTTGCCCCGCAGCTGCTCGGTGGTCAGCGGCTTGGAGTTCAGCCATTCGACGGCGCCGTCGAGCGAGGGCGCATAACCTTCGACGGGCAGATCGCTGCGGAAGGGCTTTTTCGCGTCTGCGATCAGCACGTCGTTGCTGGCGACCTCGGCGGAGGCGCCGGCGGGCTTGGCATGCAGCCTGTCGAGCACGGCCTGCTCCAGCGAGGCGGTGCTCGCATAGGAAAGCCGCGATAGCAGACTGGTGTCGAGGCCGAGGGCGATGACGGCAACGCCAGCGAGTACCGCAGCACCGAGACCTTGGCGAATCCGGTCGCCGAAGCCGAGCGAGCGTTTCATGGCGGCGAATATCCTGCCGCCGACAAGCAGGGCGACCGCGAGCGAAGACGCGGCACCGGCGGCATAGGCGGCCAGCAGGAAGGTGGTCTGCAGGTTGGCGCCCTGCAGGGCGGCGCCTGTGAGAACAAGGCCGAGGATCGGCCCGGCGCAGGGCGCCCAGAGCAGGCCGGTGGCGACGCCCAGGATGAGGGCGCTCTTGACCGTCGGCGCGGCGCGTCCACCGCCGTTGGCGTTCAGGAGATTGTTGCCGAGATCGACGATCGGCCGGGCAAGGGTGCTGGCGAAGCGCGGCGACAGCAGGCTGGCTCCGAAGAGCGCCAGCAGGACGATAGCGGCGAGGCGGCCATATTCATTGGCGCGGATGGCCCAGCTGCCGCCGACCGCGGCCAGCGTGGCGACCAGCGCGAAGGTGGCGGCCATCCCCGCCAGCATCGGCAGCGTGCTCTTGACGAAGGGCTGCCCGGCACGGGCGAAGACGAAGGGGAGGATCGGCAGGATACACGGGCTGAGGATCGTCAGCGCGCCTCCGAGATAGGCAATGATCAGAAGTGTCATCATCGTTTCCTTTGAAACCGATTGATCGGGCTCTGGACGGCGATGGGCCTGAACCAGCAACGACGGGGATATGGCCGGGTCGACGTATCCCGGATGTGTCCGACTTCGCGGGAAAATGTACCGAAGTGTTGCTGATGGGAGATCGCGATACAGAGCGACACAAACCGGGGTCGCAGCAACCGCCAGCGGTGAAAACGGCGCGATTGTATCGGAATGTATCCCGGCGGCCGGAAGCTACATCAGCATTCAATAATGATTGCTCATGACATATCGCTGATACAAGTGGAACGTCTTTTGAGGACGTGATTCATTCGACAGGAGAGACCGATGTCAGAGCAAATCAACCATCACCGCCGCCGCTTCTTCGGCATGACGGCAATCGCCCTTGCGGCCGTCGAATTCGGCGTGGCCGGCACGGCCGTTGCTCAGTCGGCGCTGCCGGCCGTGAAGGCCGGAACCAATACGTCTTTCGAAGCGCTGAAGCGGGTGAATGCCGGGGTGCTCGATATTGGTTATGCCGAGGCGGGCAGCGCGGATGGCCCGGTTGTGCTGCTGCTGCACGGGTGGCCCTATGACATCTACAGTTTCGTCGATGTCGCGCCGCTGCTGGCCTCGGCGGGCTACAGGGTGATCGTGCCTTATCTGCGCGGTTACGGCACGACCCGGTTTCTGGACCAGGCAACGGCGCGCAATGGCCAGCCGTCGGCGCTGGCTGCCGATATGATTGCGCTCATGGATGCGCTCGATATCGAAAAGGCGGTCGTTGCCGGTTATGACTGGGGCGGGCGGACGGCAAACATTATGGCGGCATTGTGGCCGGAACGCTGCAAGGCGATGGTCTCGGTGAGCGGCTATCTGATCGGCAGCCAGGAGGCCAATTTGAAACCGCTGCCGCCGAAGGCTGAGCTGGCCTGGTGGTATCAGTTCTATTTTGCAACCGAACGCGGGCGCCTGGGTTACGAGAGCAATACCCATGATTTCGCAAAGCTCATCTGGCAGACGGCTTCGCCGAAGTGGAATTTCGACGATGCGACTTTCGACAGGTCGGCGGCCGCCTTCGACAATCCCGACCATGTCGCGATCGTCATTCACAATTATCGCTGGCGCCTGGGGCTTGCCGAAGGCGAGGCGAAATACGATGCCTATGAGAAGACGCTCGCCGCATTGCCGATGATCTCCGTGCCGACGATCACCATGGAGGGGATGCAAACGGTGCGCCGCATCCGGAGCCCTCGGCCTATGCCGGAAAATTCTCCGGCCGATACGAGCATCGGACGATTAGCGGCGGCATCGGCCACAACCTGCCGCAGGAAGCGCCGCAGGCCTTTGCGCAGGCGGTCATCGACGTGGACCGCTTCTGATCGATGAGGCCGGCCGCAGAGCCTCGTTGCTTGGGCCGGCGGAATATGCGTAGGTCGCGTCAGCCGCCTCGATATCGAGGAGGAGGGCGCGGCCGCTTCTATCGGTAAGGGAACAGGAACATATGGATCATGTCGATCACATCCTGGTCGTCGACGACGATCGCGAAATCCGCGAGCTGGTTTCGGGCTATCTGCAGAAGAATGGCCTGAGGACCAGCACTGCTGCGGACGGGCGCCAGATGCGCAACTTTCTCGAAGCCAACGCCGTCGACCTGATCGTGCTCGACGTGATGATGCCGGGCGACGACGGGCTGGTGCTGTGCCGCGAACTGCGCGCCGGCCGGCACAAGGCGATCCCGATCCTGATGCTGACGGCCCGCACCGACGAGATGGACCGGATCCTCGGATTGGAAATGGGCGCCGACGACTATCTCGCCAAGCCCTTTGCCGCGCGCGAGCTGCTCGCCCGCATCAAGGCGGTGCTGCGGCGCACGCGCATGCTGCCGCCCAACCTGCAGATCAGCGAGGCCGGGCAGTTGCTGAGCTTCGGCGACTGGCGGGTCGACACGGTCGCCCGGCATCTTCTCGACAAGGAGGGGACTGCGATCGCACTCAGCGGCGCCGAGTACCGGCTGCTTCGCGTCTTCATCGATCATCCGCAGCGGGTTCTCAATCGCGACCAGCTTCTGAGCCTGACGCAGGGCCGCGATGCCGATCTCTTCGATCGTTCGATCGATCTCCTGGTCAGCCGCCTGCGGCAGCGGCTGGGCGACGATGCGCGAGAACCGACCTACATCAAGACGGTGCGCAGCGAAGGCTATGTATTTTCCGTTCCGGTCGAAATCACGGAGCTGCGCCAATGAGGGCGATCCCATGGTTCTCGGGTTTGATCTGGCCGAGGACGTTGCGGTCGCGAATCTTCTTGATCCTTTTGATCGGTCTCGCCCTTGCCTACGGGCTGTCCTTCAGCGTGCTCTATATGGAGCGCACCATGTCGGCCAAGGCGGTGATGCTCGGCACGCTGGAGAATGATGTCGCAACGTCTATCGCCGTTCTCGACCGGCTTCCGCCGGGCGAGCGCGGCGATCTCCTCGATCGGCTGAGCCGCGGCAATTACCGCTTCGTGCTCGGGCCCGGACTTCCCGGCGTGCCCGACACGTCAAGCAAAGGGGCCGAGATATCGGGCAAGATCGAGGAGGCGATCGGGCATCGCTTTCCGATCAGCATCGAACGGATTCCGGGTGCGGTGAACCGATTGCAGGCGCATCTGACGCTGAGCGACGGAAGCCCGCTGACGATCGACGTCACGCCGAAGGGCGTCATGCCGATCGCCGGATGGCTGCCCTATGTCTTCGTCATCCAGATGCTGCTGCTCATCCTCTGCACCTGGTTCGCGGTTCGCCAGGCGATCCGGCCGCTGGGTGCGCTTGCGGCCGCGGCCGATGCCCTCGACCCCAACAAGGACGGTCCTGCTTTGACCGAGGCCGGTCCGAGCGAGGTCGCGCATGCGGTGAGGGCATTCAATGCGATGCGGGAGCGGATCGCCCATTACCTCGAAGAGCGCGTGCAGATACTGGCGGCCATCTCGCACGATCTGCAGACGCCGATCACCCGCATGCGGCTGCGCGCCGATATGGCGGAGGATTCACCCGAAAAGGAAAAGCTGGTGCATGATCTCGGCGAGATTCAGCGCCTCGTCCAGGACGGTATAGCCTATGCGCGCAGCGCCCACGGCAGCGGCGAGAAGAATGCCCGCATCGATCTCGCCTCGTTCATCGACAGCATATCCTATGACTATCAGGACACCGGAAAGGCGGTGACCGTCGTCGGGCTGGTTCAGGGCGCCGCCTTGACCAAGCCGCATGCCCTTCGCCGCATCCTGTCGAATTTCATCGACAATGCGTTGAAGTTTGCGGGTGCTGCCGAAATCAGCGTCGAGCACAATGCGGAAAACAATGTCGTCATCACCGTGATGGATCGGGGGCCTGGAATTCCTGAAGACATGCTCGAAGCCGCCATGCAGCCGTTCTTCCGGCTGGAGCAATCCCGCAACCGGGAGACGGGCGGCACGGGTCTTGGTCTTGCGATCGCCCAACAACTGACGGCCAAGATCGGCGGATCGCTCCGGCTCTACAATCGCGCCGGCGGCGGGCTGGCGGCGGAAGTCACCCTTCGGTGATGCTGGCCTGCCGGAAAAATTTCCGGCGGTTTGTATGGGATAATGTCCTGGATGCCGGATGCTACGTTTTGTGACATTTCGGCCGATTTCGGAAACATGCCGGATATAACAGTCGGTCAAACCTCACTCCGTTCAACCCGATCGCCTGAGGCGATCCGATCGCGAGTAGCGACCGAGACAAGGAGTGTTTCCATGACCAAGATCGACAAGGTTCTTTATACCGGCAAGACCCGCACCACCGGTGGGCGCGACGGCGCTTCGCAGAGCGATGACGGAGAGCTAAATATCAAGCTCTCGCCGCCCGGCAGCGCGCGGCCGGGCACCAATCCCGAACAGCTTTTCGCCGCCGGCTGGTCGGCCTGCTTCATCGGCGCAATCGGCATAGCCGCAGGCAAGCTGAAGGTCGGGCTTCCGGCGGAGACCGCGGTGAATGCCGAGGTCGATCTCGGATCGACCGACGGCGGGTATTTCCTGCAAGCCCGCCTCAATGTCAGCTTGCCTGGCATCGAAGCGGATGTCGCGAAGGCGCTGGTGGATGAGGCGCACCGGACCTGCCCCTATTCGAAGGCCACGCGCGGCAATATCCATGTCGAATTGATCGTTGTCTGACGGATAGCGACCGATCGGCCTCGCCGATGGAGGTTTTGATGCGATTGATGATCATCTGCATTCTGGGCGCGACGGTCTTCGCCGCGCCCTGCATCTACGACGTAAGTTCGCGGGAGCCTTCGCCGCTCGCCGGCCTTGTGACGGCGGCGTCCACGGTTTCCTCTTCAGGCCATCAGGGAGAAAGACAGTGAAACTCTATCAGAACGAAATTTCCTCGGCGACCTCAAGAGTTCGGATCGCGCTCGCCCTTAAGGGGCTGACGGCCGAGGTGCTGCCGATCTCCATTCTCGGCGAAGAGGCCGAGAGCCGGCAGGCCGGATATCGCAGCGTCAATCCGCAAGGGCTGGTGCCGGCCTTGCTGACGGATGATGGCGTTCTCATCACCCAGTCGCTGGCGATCGTCGAATATCTCGACGAGGTCCAGCCGCAACCGGCCCTGCTGCCCGACACAGCGGAGGGCCGGGCGCTGGCGCGGTCGATCGCCCTGGCGATCGCCGCCGAGATCCATGCGCTGCTGCCGCCGCGGATCGGGCTGCATCTCAAAACGACCTTCCAGGCCAATGCCGATGCCATCGCCGGCTGGAGCCGCCATTGGGTCGGCGAGGGAATGGCGGCTGTGGAGACGATGATTGCCGGCCGGAGGCCGGGCGCCTTCGCCGTCGGCGACCGGCCTGGCGTTGCCGATATCTTTCTCTTCCCGCAGGCGATCAGCGCCCGACGCATGGGCTTCGATCTCGCCCGGTGGCCCAGTATTGCCGAGATTGTCGGCAGGCTCGAGACAATCCCGGCTTTCCAGGAGAACGCGCCGGCGCCGAGACGATGACGCGATGAAGAAGCGGCCGCAAACGATGGCGGCCGCTTCTGTTCTCAGCGGTTGACCCTTGCCTGCAGATGCGCGGGATAACGATCGCCTTTCACCTTGATGGTGGCGAGCGCGCTTTCAATATTGCCGAGATCCTCAACAGTAAGTTCGACCTCGGCGGCTGCGATGTTCTCGTCAAGCCGATGCAGTTTGGTGGTGCCGGGGATCGGTACGATCCAGGGTTTCTGCGCCAGCAGCCAGGCGAGCGCCACCTGGGCCGGGGTGACCTTCTTGTGCGCAGCGATCTCTGCGAGGAGATCGACGAGCACCTGGTTGGCCTTTCGCGCGTCTGCCGAAAACCGCGGAACGATGTTGCGAAAGTCCTTGCTGTCGAAGGTTGTGGTTTCGCTGATCGCGCCGGTGAGGAAGCCCTTGCCGAGCGGACTAAACGGCACGAAGCCGATTCCGAGTTCCTCCAGCACCGGCAGGATCTCTTGCTCGGGCTCGCGCCACCAGAGCGAATATTCGCTCTGCAGCGCCGTCACAGGCTGGACGGCATGGGCGCGCCGGATCGTCTGGGCGCCGGCTTCGGAGAGTCCGAAATGCCGGACCTTGCCTTCCGCGATCAACGCCTTGACCGTGCCGGCGACGTCCTCGATCGGAACATCCGGATCGACGCGATGCTGGTAGAACAGATCGATGACATCGGTCTTCAAGCGCTTCAGCGCCTGGTGGGCCACCGCGCGGATCTGTTCCGGGCGGCTGTTCATGCCGCTCTGGCCACCATTGGCATCGAAGTTAAAACCGAATTTTGTGGCGATCACCACCTCGTTGCGAAAGGGGGCAAGCGCCTCTCCCAGAAGCTCTTCGTTCTTGTAGGGGCCATAGGCCTCGGCCGTGTCGAAGAGGTTCACGCCGCGTTCGAATGCCCGCTGGATTAGTGCTGTCGCTTCCTGAATACCTGTCGCCGGGCCATAACCGTAACTCAGCCCCATGCAGCCGAGACCGATGGCCGAGACATGAAGTCCGCTCTTTCCAAGCTCACGTTTCTGCATAGAAGTTTCCTTTTCTAACCTTGGTATTGCGTGTCGGTGACATGCTCCAGCCAGTCGACAACCTTGCCATCGAGCTGTTCCTGGATGGCGATATGGGTCATCGCCGTCGTCGGCGATGCGCCGTGCCAATGGCGTTCACCCGGGGCGAACCAGACGACGTCGCCGGCGCGGATCTTCTCGACGGGGCCGCCCTCGCGCTGCACGCGACCGCAACCCGACGTGACGATCAGCGTCTGGCCGAGCGGATGGGTGTGCCAGGCGGTGCGGGCTCCGGGCTCGAAGGTGACGCTGGCGCCGGCCGCACGTGCGGGGCTGGTCACGGCAAACAGCGGGTCGACACGCACGCTGCCGGTAAACCAATCGGCTGGTCCGTTTGCCGAAGGTTGCGAACCGCTTCGCTTGATATCCATTCTTGTCTTCCTTTCGATGTCGGGCTTTCGATGTCGGGGTGGACATGTCCACTCGAGTGAAAAGGTATTTAGGGCGTGCGCCTGATCGCGATTAGATGGTATAAACGGCAAGAACCCATGAGAAAGTTTCATAAATGCCGCGCCCCGCCGTCAACGACCTCATCGCCTTCCTCGCCGTTGCACGCGCACAGAGCTTCACAAAGGCGGCGGGTAAGCTGGGTGTGTCGCAATCGGCACTCAGCCACACCATCCGCGGGCTCGAGGAGCGACTTGGACTGCGATTGCTGACACGCACGACCCGCAGCGTCGCGCCGACAGAGGCCGGCGAACGCCTGCTCGTCTCCATCGGGCCGCGCCTCGACGAGATCGAGAGCGAGCTGGCCGCCTTAAGCGCGTTTCGGGAGAAGCCGGCAGGCACCATTCGCATCAATGCGGGCGAGCATGCGGCCAATGCCGTCCTTTGGCCCGCCTTGGCAAAGCTCCTGCCTGAATATCCCGATATCAATGTCGAAATCATCGTCGACTACGGTCTGACCGACATCGTCGCGGAGCGCTACGATGCAGGGGTGCGGCTTGGAGAACAGGTAGCGAAGGACATGATTGCGGTGCGCATCGGCCCCGACATGCGCATGGCCGTAGTCGGCGCTCCCGCCTATTTCGACACCAGGCCGAAGGCGCTGACGCCGCAGGACCTTACAGATCACAATTGCATCAATCTGCGCCTGCCGACCTATGGCAGCGTTTATGCATGGGAGTTCGAAAAGGACGGGCGCGAGCTCAGAGTTCGGGTCGAAGGGCAATTGGTTTTCAACAATATAGCGCTGCGGCTGAACGCAGTACTGGCAGGTCTGGGGCTGGCATACATGCCGGAGAACTTGGTCGAGGCGCATCTGGCCGATGGACGACTGGTGCGCGTCCTCGAGGATTGGTGCCCGCCGTTTTCCGGCTACCATCTCTACTATCCGAGCCGCCGGCATACGTCGCCGGCATTTGCCCTCGTCGTCGATGCACTTCGCTATCGAGCATAAGCGCTCGCCGTTTCGCACCGCCCGGACAGGCATATATCCGAACCACTGGTGATCGGCTCTTGGCGGAAGCGAAATCATGCCTGCCAGTGATTTGACATTCCTTCGTTCGCCGCTAATTCACACTTGAAATTGAAGGAAACAGTGAATGAATACTGCGGCACCTGCCACGAAAGCCCGGACCGGCGTGTCCGGTTTGGATACAGTTCTGGCCGGGGGGCTTTCGCCGGGGCACGTTTTCCTCCTGGAGGGAAATCCGGGAGCTGGCAAAACGACGATTGCGCTGCAGTTCCTGATCGAAGGTGCACGGCTCGGCGAGCAGGGGCTCTACATCACCCTTTCGGAAACCGAGAGCGAACTTCGGGCCGGTGCCGCATCTCACGGCATGGTGATCGATGGCAATATCGAGGTCTTCGAGGTCGTGCCTCCGGAAAGCCTGCTGGATGCCGACCAGCAGCAGAGCCTGCTTTATTCGTCGGATCTTGAACTCGGAGAGACGACAAAGGAAATCTTTGCCGCTTTCGAGCGGATTAAGCCACGTCGCGTGGTTCTCGATAGTCTGTCGGAGATAAGGTTGCTCGCGCAAAGTTCACTGCGCTACCGCCGCCAGATCCTGGCGCTCAAACATTATTTTGCCCGACAAGGCGCGACAGTGCTTCTGCTCGATGATCTGACGTCCGAGGTGCTCGACAAGACAGTGCACAGCGTCGTGCACGGCGTCATCCATCTCGAAGAGATGGCACCGAGCTACGGCTCCGAACGCCGACGTCTGAGGGTCATAAAATATCGCGGACAGGCCTTCCGCGGCGGCTATCACGATTTCATCATCCAGACTGGTGGCGTTATCGTCTTTCCGCGGCTCGTCGCCGCCGAACACAGGTCGAATTACGCCCGTGATCAGATTTCCTGCAATATTCCAGAACTGGACCTTCTTTTAGGAGGTGGCCTTGAGCGAGGTTCCAGTACGCTCATCCTTGGTCCTGCCGGCACCGGCAAAAGCACGTTTTCGTTTCAATTCCTGATGGCTGCGGTTGCGCGCGGCGAGAAAGTGGCGGCCTTCATTTTTGACGAGGAGCTGGGCCTGCTCTTCACGCGGCTGAAGGCGCTCGGAATGGATCTCGAAGCCATGCGAAACGCGGGCTATATTCACATCGAACAGCTCGATGCCGCCGAACTGTCGCCGGGCGAATTCGCCCACCGCGTGCGCAATTGCGTCGACAAGTCGGATGCGAAAACCGTCATCATCGACAGTATCAACGGTTATCAGGCTTCGATGCCGGATGAGAATTCGTTAATTCTTCATATGCATGAGTTGCTGCAATATTTGAACAGGCAAGGCGCCAACACCTTCCTCACCGTTGCCCAGCACGGCTTGGTCGGTGATATGAAGGCGCCCGTCGACGTCACCTATCTCGCCGACACCGTCATTCTGCTGCGCTACTTCGAGGCTGCGGGAAAGGTGCGGCGTGCGGTCTCGGTGATCAAGAAGAGGACCGGCTTTCACGAGGATACCATCCGGGAATATCGTATCGACGGTTCCGGCCTGAGGTTAGGTGATCCTCTCGTGGGGTTCCAGGGCGTGCTTCGCGGCGTTCCCGAATTTGTCACGACCTCAACGCCGCTCCTCGCGACCGATGGCGGGGATAGCGGCAATTCCTAATTCCGGCAAACCGAAAGCATTGATCTACACGCCTGCCGGTCGCGATGCCTGGGTGGCGAGATCGTTGGTCGATGAGGCCGGATTGGCATCGATTGCTGCCACTGACCTGCCTATGTTCGCGTCATTGCTCAGCGATGACATTGCGCTTGGCGTGCTGACGGAAGAGGCCGTTCGCTCAAGCGATCTCAAGCCGATTGCCGCTTGGGTTTCGGCCCAACCGAGCTGGTCGGACCTGCCGTTCATCGTCCTCACTCAACGCGGTGGAGGACCTGAGCGAAATCCCGCCGCTGCCAGGCTTTCCGAGGTTCTTGGCAACGTCACATTCCTGGAAAGGCCGTTCCATGCGACCTCCTTCATCAGCGTTGCCCGGACCGCATTGAAGGGGCGCCTGCGCCAATATGAAGCGCGAGCCCGGCTCGAGGCTCTGGGCGAGGGAGAACGACGGTTGCAGACGGCGCTTGCCGCCGGTCGTCTCGGGGCGTGGGAGCTGGAGCTGTCCTCGATGGCCCTGTCTGCTTCGGCGACCTGCAAAGCGGTCTTCGGCCGAGGGCCGGATGACGATGTCACGCGCGACGATCTGATCGCAAGCATCCACCCCGACGACCGGGATAGTGTGCTGGCACGCCTGCGCCAGACGATCGATACTGGACGCGACTATTCGATCGAGCACAGGACGATCTGGCCGGATGGATCGCTGCATTGGACCGAGGTCCACGCGCAGCTCTATTCCGACAGATATGGTTCCGCCAGGAAACTCGTCGGCGTCTGCTCCGATACCACCGTCCGCAAGACCATCGAGGAAAATCTGAAACGGCTCAATGAGAACCTCGAAGAGCGTGTGAGGGAACGGACCAAAGAGGTCAACGCCGCTCACCAGACTCTGCTCGAGGAAGTCGCCCAGCGTGAAAGAGCCGAGGAGCAGCTTCGCCAATCGCAGAAGATGGAGGCGATCGGCCAACTGACCGGCGGCGTCGCACACGATTTCAACAATCTGCTGATGGTCGTTCTCGGAAATCTGGAGTTGCTCGGCAAGCATGTTGCCGGAGATGGCAAGGCGACGCGTCTGGTCGACGGGGCGATTCAGGGCGCGCGGCGCGGGGCGGCGCTGACGCAGCGGCTGCTGGCTTTTGCCAGACAGCAGGATCTGCAGGTCAAGCCCGTCGATCTGGCCGAGCTGGTCTCCGGCATGAACGACCTGTTGCGGCGTTCGGTCGGACCCTCGATCAGCATCGAAACCAACCTGCCGGCGACGCTGCCGCCGGCGCTGGTCGATGCGAACCAGCTGGAATTGGCGCTACTCAATCTTGCGGTCAATGCCCGCGATGCGATGCCGGATGGCGGGACGCTGTCCATATCGCTGCGTGATGCGCAGGTGGCCGGCGATGACGGCATTCTCGACAAGGGCGCCTATCTGGTGTTGGCGGTGGCCGACAGCGGCACCGGCATGGACGCGGAGACGCTGAAGAAGGCAATAGATCCGTTTTTCTCGACCAAGGAACTCGGAAAAGGCACGGGCCTCGGCTTATCGATGATCCACGGACTTTCCGTTCAGCTGAATGGCGCACTTCGGCTGACAAGCGAACTTGGAGTCGGAACGACCGCTGAATTGTGGCTTCCGGCGACCGAACGGCGCCCCGAGCGGGCGATCGAAGCCGAACTGCCCGTTCCCCAAGCTGCATCCAGACTTAAGATCCTGCTCGTCGATGACGATGCTTTGATCGCCATGAGTTCGGTCGACATGCTTGAAGATCTTGGCCACGAGGTCGTCGAAGCAAACTCCGGCGCGCAGGCGCTGGAACTGATCAGCAGCGGTCAGCATTTCGACCTTGTCATAACCGACTATTCGATGCCTGGTATGACCGGCGCACAGCTTGCCCGGGCCGCACGGGACATTCATCCGGCGTTGCCGATCGTGCTGGCGACAGGTTACGCCGATCTTCCTGCCGGCACCGATATAGATCTTCCGAGATTGGCAAAGCCCTATGATCAGTCTCAACTCGCCAAGGAAATCGCCAAGGCGATGGCAAGCGAAACGGCTCCGCTTCTTAGATCCGGCGGCGACGCAGGTGGTTCAAAGCTTCGCCTGTCCAAGGCCAACGGTGCCGGCGATGAAATCGGCGATGGCGCCTGTGTCGTCTAGATCGAAGACCGGCAGGGCTGTATCCGTAACGGCGTGATCGGCGGCGATGGCGCAGATATGGGGATCGCTCGACGCCAGCGGCTGGCGATTGGCGGCTTCCAGCCGGCGGGCCTCGATCTTCGGGATCGGCTCGCGCTTGTAGCCTTCGATCAGCACGAGATCGCAGGGCGCAAGACGCGCAAGGATCTCCTCGAATTCCGGTTCGGGCGCGCCGCGCAGCTCATGCATGATGGCGTAGCGGGTGCCGGAGACGATGGTGACCTCATGGGCGCCGGCCTCGCGGTGGCGGTAGCTGTCGGCGCCGACCTTGTCGATATCGAAATCATGATGGGCATGCTTGATCGTCGAGATCCGGTAGCCACGGCGGGTGAATTCCGTCACCAGCCGGACGGCGAGCCCCGTCTTGCCCGAGTTCTTCCAGCCGGCGATGCCGAAGATTTTGGGTGCGGTCATGCGCGAAGGGCCTCCAACCAGCGTTCGGCTTCGACGAGATCATCCGGCGTGTTGATGTTGAAGAAAGGATCGAGCAGGCTGGCGCGGGTCGGATGCAGCGGAAATGATACTTCCGTAACGTCATGCCGTGACAGGAAGTCACGCACGCGGCGCTTTTCGTCGGTGACGATCCAGGCTTCGAGGTCGGCGGCGAGTATCGCCGGCCAGAGCCCAAAGACGGGATGGCTGCGGCCCTCGGAGGCGGCGATGGCGATCTGCGACGGGCGCTCGAGCGCTGCCGCCAGCCGGGCGACGAGATCGGCCGGGAAGAACGGGCAATCCACCGAGACGGTGACGACATGGGTGATCCCGGGAAGGCCGGCAGCATAGACCATCGCCGCATGGATGCCGGCCAATGGCCCGGCCTTGCCGGGAAAATGGTCGGGGACTGCAGGCACATCCTCGGCGGTGGCATCGGCATTGACGGCAACAGAGAGGACTTGCTGCGAGAGGCGGGTCAGGACATGTCGGAGCAGGCTTTCGGCCCCGAGCATTGCGCCCGCCTTGTCGCTGCCCATTCGCTGCGAGCGGCCGCCGGCCAGCACGACGCCTGCTATATCGGATCTGCCGAGCGAGAATTCAGTCATAATCCTACCTCAAACCGGTGAGCGCGGCGCAGATTCCTGCGCGATCGGCGGCACGCGGCGCTTGGCTTCACGATAGAACGTATAGAGGCCAGAAGCGATGACGATCGCAGCACCCACAAGCATCCAGCTGTCAGGCACTTCGGCAAAGAAGAAGAAGCCGAGCAGCGAGGAAAAGATGAGGCTCGTATAGCGAAACGGCGCGACGAAGGAAATTTCGCCGGTGCGCATGGCGAGGATGACCGACTGGTAGCCAACGAGCACAAGCACCGAGGCAAGCAGAAGATGACCGAGCGACGTGGCGCTGACCGGTTGCCAGCCGCCGAGCACCGGGATGAGCAAAGCGCCGAAAAAGGAGATGGAGATGGCGGTGATGACGGTGATCATCAGCGAGGGAATCTCCGGATCGATCGAGCGGGTGGCGAGATCGCGGCCGGCCGTCGTCAGCACCGCGCCGACGCAGAGCAGGGCGGCAGCGGTGAATCCTTCCGGACCTGGGCGAATGATGATCATCACGCCGACCAGGCCGACAAGGATCGCCGACCAGCGCCGCCAGCCGACGGGCTCATTGAAGAAAAGCGCAGCGCCGAAGGTGACGACCAGCGGCAGCGACTGCAGGATCGCCGAGGCATTGGCGATCGGCATCATGCCGAGCGCGGTGATATAAGTGACGGCGGAGAACATCTCGCAGACGATGCGGAGGATGATGATCGGCTTCAGCACGACGCGCCAGGAGCGCAGAGCGCCCATTTTCCAGGCGATCAGATAGACGAGCAAGCTGGTGAAGAGGCCGCGCAGGCACATGATTTCGCCGGCGTTCATGGAGGCGATCACCGATTTGGAGAGAGCGTCGCTCGCGGAAAACCCGGCCATCGCCATGCTCATATAGATGGCGCCCTCAGTATTGCGTGACCGCGGCATGAAGAGATTCCCTTACGTGTGCGTCCCTTCTTAATCGGGAAGAACAATCAAGGGAATCGGATGAATGTCACACGCTGGATAAATCGATGGTGCAGCGCACAATGGCGCTGACGCTGCGGCAGCTGCGTATGTGGAAAGTCCGGCAAGGCGGCGTTTTGCAACGCGAATTTCGATATTCCGATGCGGCGTCGAGGCTTTTGTCCGCTGCTGCGAGGGGCTGATCGTTGGCCGAAAGCATCGGCTGTCGGCGGTTTTCGTTTGTCCGCGCGGGAAACGGGTGGCTGCATCGCCCGATGTTTGAGATTCCGGATGCCTCGACAATTGAGGAGAAACGGACATGAGACTTCTGAACGACAAGGTCGCGATCATCACCGGCGCAAGCTCCGGCATTGGCCGCGCCGCGGCGAAACTCTTTGCACGGGAGGGCGCCAAGCTCGTGGTCACCGGAAGGCGACAAGAGGCGCTCGACGCCGTCGTCGCCGAAATCGAGGCGGAGGGTGGGCAGGCCGTCGCAATATCGGGCGACATCAGGGACGAGGGGCTGCAGGCCAGGCTTAGTGAAACGGCTGTCTCCCGCTTCGGCGGACTCGACATCGGTTTCAACAATGCCGGCATTCTCGGCGAGATGGGGCCGGTGGCGGAACTGTCGCCGGAGGGCTGGCGCGAGACGATCGAGACCAATCTCACCGCGGCCTTCGTCGGCGCCAAATACCAGTCGGCAGCGATGGGAAAAGGCGGCGGATCGCTGATCTTCACCTCCACCTTCGTCGGCCACACCGCCGGCATGCCGGGCATGGCCGCCTATGCGGCGAGCAAGGCGGGGTTGATCGGCTTCGTTCAGGTGCTCGCCGCCGAACTCGGCCGGCGGAACATCCGCGTCAACGCCCTGCTGCCCGGCGGCACTGACACGCCGGCCAGCATCACCAACGCGCCTGACGCGACCGAGGAACTGCTCGCCTTCGTCGAGGGGCTGCATGCGCTGAAGCGCATGGCGCAGCCGGAAGAGATCGCCAATGCGGCGCTCTTCCTTGCGTCTGATCTGTCGAGCTTCGTGACGGGGACGGCGATGCTCGCCGATGGTGGGGTTTCGATCAGCCGGACGTAGGATGGGCGAGGGCGGGATCGGCAGCCTATGGCCGCGGACCTGTTGAAATCCATCCGCCACCGATGGCCATGCGCCGCGGGGCTATTGTCGCAACCAGAGACGAATCGTCCTTTAAGCGGCATCGAAACGCGCGGCCGAGCGTGCAATTCATTTGGCGCCGCCAATTCGCGAGAAAGCGGCCAGAACAGTGCGCTCGGACTGCATCAGATACGCCTCAAGTGCCGCGGAGGCTTCGGCCGTCATCCCTGCCTCAAGCTTTTCAAGGATTGCCGCATTAAGATCGACGTAGGGAGCGTGCAACAGCTCGGGATCGGAGAGCAGGCCGAAGCTGAGGCGCAGCTCTGCGGCGATCTGCGCATAGAAGGTGTTCAGACGGTGACTGTCGGCGAGATCTACGATCGCCGCGTGAAAGACCATGTTCTCACTGCCGACCATACCCCAATCCTTGGCCTCGCGCGCGAGCTTGGCACGCGTGACTGCCGCGCGCATTCGTGCCACCGCCGGATGGTTGGGATACGCCTTGGCGAGCGCCTGGCATTCGATCACACGGCGCACGCGATAGATGTCGATGATCGAGGCCATACTGGGTGTGGCGACAAAAACGCCGCGATTGGGCTCGTGCCGCAAGAGCCCTTCTTTTGTCAGAAGCCGGAATGCCTCACGCAAAGAGTTGCGCGACACATCCAGACCGGCACTTAGCGCTGTCTCGGAAAGGCGCTGGCCCGGCTTCAATTCGCCAGCAATCAGTTTGTCGCGGATTTCCTCCGCCAGGCGCGGCGCGAGCGCCGATGTGATATTTTGTTCGACCATCAAATCCCCTAATGCACAGACACGAGTGAAACCTCCGCGCCCTTGCGCACCGGTATAGCGGTTTGCATCTCCGGGAGCCATAAGAGGAGTGGCTTGACCACGCGGACTGGGGCAACGCCAGACGCCGTACATGGCCCCTCGGGCAGACAGAAAGTGAAAGCCCCCGCAACCCGTTCCTTATCGTTGATGCACGAAAGGAGGCAAGAGCCACTTCGGATGTGGCCGGAACTTGCAACAATAAAGGACACCTGGTCCAAGTGCGTTTGTTGCGGCCGAATTGCGGTTATTTGGTAGAACGATACAGCAAAATCGTTGAACAATCTTGACAGAATTGTAAAACGTGTCACCGTGATGCTGTCAACAAACCTAGGCAGCCCGCCGAGATCTCGGCGTCGGCCTGCACATAAGGAGGGGTTCATGGAACAGTCAGCAATTTCAATGACAACCGTTGCGCCGGCGCGGATGTCGGCCAAGTCGCGCCGCGCTGCGCTCGTGGCGGCCATCTTCCTGATGGCCACGTCTGCCATCGGTCCGGGCTTCATCACCCAGACGGCGACGTTCACAACAAAACTCGGTGCGGCCTTCGCCTTCGCGATCCTCGCCTATATCCTGATCGATTTCGTCGTTCAGCTGAATATCTGGCGGATCGTCACGCTGACGAAGATGCGGGCTTCCGACCTCGCCAACGCCGCCCTCCCGGGCTCCGGCTATCTGCTCGCAATTCTCGTCATCGTCGGCGGATTATTCTTCAACATCGGCAACATCGGCGGCACAGGCCTCGGCATCAATGCGATGATCGGCCTTGATCCGAAGCTTGGCGGGGCGATCAGCGCGCTGCTTTCGATCGGCATCTTCCTGTCGAAGCGTGCCGGCATGGCGATCGATCGCTTCATTGTCCTGGCCGGTATCCTGATGATCGCCTTGACGGTCTATGTTGCCTTCGCATCGGCGCCGCCGGTTGGCGACGCGCTGTTCCAGACCTTTCTGCCGTCCACCATCGATTTCGCTACCATCACCACCATCGTCGGCGGCACGGTCGGGGGCTATATCACCTATTCCGGCGCCCACCGACTGCTCGACAAGGGCACGGTCGGCATCGAGAATCTCGGTGCGGTCAACCGTGCAGCGCTGACGGGCATCGCTGTCACCGGCCTCATGCGCTACGTGCTTTTCCTGGCCGTCCTCGGCGTGGTTGCGGGCGGAGCCGTCATCGATGTTTCCGGCGCGGGTGCGAATCCGGCTGCCCAGGCTTTCCAGGCCGCCACTGGCAACATTGGCCTGCGCATCTTCGGCGTCATCTTCTGGGCTGCTGCGATCACCTCAGTCATCGGTGCCGCTTACACGTCGGTCTCGTTCGTCACGATTTTCAAGAGAGACATCACCGAACGGGCCCGCAGCATCGCGACTGTCATCTTCATTGCCGTGTCGCTGTTCTTCTACGTGATCATCACCACGCCGCCGGCACAGATGCTGGTCTTCGTCGGGGGGCTGAACGGCCTGATTCTGCCGATCGGCCTGTCGATCTTCATCTATGCGGCCTGGGCCCGGTCCGACCTGATGGGAGGCTATCGGTATCCGCGTTGGCTGCTGGTGCTCGGCGTACTGGTCTGCGCACTGACCTGGTACATGGGCTACAAGTCGATCGGCCCGATCTTCGCGCTGCTTGCCGCGTAACGCGGGACGAGGAGGGCGCGGGCGCCTTTGCGCCCGGGCCCCGCTCTGACTTTTTGAATCAATCACGCTTTCGGTTCCGGACAGCCCGGCCTACATCGTTCGTGATTCACAGGGAGATCTGACATGACTGCCATCGATCTGAACAGCGATCTCGGCGAAAGCTACGGCGCCTGGGGCATGGGCGACGACGCGGCTATGCTGGCCATCGTCTCCAGCGCCAATATCGCCTGCGGCTTCCATGCCGGCGATCCGCTCGGCATTCTGAAGACTGTCAAAGCCGCCGCTGAAAGGGGCGTTTCGGTCGGAGCCCATGTTTCCTATCCCGACCGAGTCGGCTTCGGACGGCGCGACATGGGCGTCACCAGCCCGGAACTGACCGCCGACGTCATTTATCAGATCGGCGCGCTGAAAGGCGTCGCCGCTGCTGCGGGCGTCGTAGTCGGCTACGTTAAGCCGCACGGCGCGCTCTACAACCGCATTGCCCACGATCCAATACAGGGCCAGGCGGTGATCGACGGCATCAAGGCGATCGATCCGGACCTGGTTCTAATGGGCCTGGCCGGAGCACCCATCCTCAAACTCGCGCACAAATCCGGCCTCAAGACCGTGGCCGAGGCCTTCGCCGACCGCGCCTATACGGCCGGCGGGGAACTCGTTTCGCGTCGTGAACCGGGCGCGGTTCTGCACGACACAACCGTGATCGCCCGTCGCATGCTGCAACTTGCTCACGAGGGTACGATCGAAGCGATCGACGGCTCGACCATCAAGGTCGATGCTCAGTCGATCTGCGTCCATGGCGACAGCCCCGGTGCGGTCGCGATCGCCCAGGCGATTCGTCAGGCCTTTGAGACCGACGGGATCACCGTTCGCTCGTTCCTGGCGGCGTGAGCAAACATTTGGAGGAAACCATGATTGCGATTGAGAACCTTGGTCACATCGATGCCGAAGCGGCGCGCCTCGCGCGCCGGCGCTATCGGGCCGGTAATGCCGAGCCGACGTCGGGTGTGGCGCCGGGATTTACCCAGGCAAACATGATCGTCCTGCCGCGCGACTGGGCCTTCGATTTCCTGCTCTTTGCGCAGCGCAATCCGAAGGCCTGCCCATTGCTCGACGTTTCCGATCCCGGCTCGCACATGACGCTTCTGGCTCCGGGGGCCGATCTTCGCACGGATCTGCCGCTCTATCGCATCTGGCGCGACGGCAAGCTCGCCGAGGAAATCGCGGATGCGACGACGGCCTGGGCGGAACGCCCCGACCTCGTCAGCTTCCTCATCGGATGCAGCTTCACCTTCGAAACGTCGATGGCCGAGGCGGGCATCGAGATCCGGCATATCACCGACAAGTCGAACGTTCCGATGTATCTGACCAACCGCGCCTGCCGCCCGGCAGGCCGGCTGCGCGGCAACCTGGTCGTATCGATGAGGCCGATCAAGGCGAGCCGCGTCGCCGATGCCGCGACCATCTCCGGTCGCTTCCCGGCGGTGCACGGCGCACCTGTCCATATCGGCGCGCCGGAAGAAATCGGCATCCGAGACCTGTCGAAGCCGGAATTCGGCGAGCCGGTGCGTATCGAGCCTGGTGAAATCCCGGTGTTCTGGGCCTGCGGCGTGACCCCGCAGGCCGCCGTGATGGCATCCGGCGTGCCCTTTGCCATCACCCATGCGCCGGGGCATATGTTCATCACCGACATTCCCGACACCGCCTATCACGCCTGAGGATCCGATGCGCTTCCTGCCCGTCAACCTGACGACCCTTCTGGTCGAACTCGACGATCTCGACCAGACGCTGGCGCTGTTTGCTTCGCTCGAAACCGATCCGGTGGAGGGCATCGAAGAGATAGTGCCGGCCGCACGCACGCTGATGATCGGCTTTCGCGCAGAAAGGCTCACCGCGGAACGGCTTGCCGGCGAGATCGCCACCCGCGACCTTTCGGCCCGCATCGCGCCGTCCGACCAGCTCGTCGAAATCCCGGTTCACTATGACGGCGAAGACCTTGCCGATGTGGCGCAACTGACCGGTCTGTCAGTCGAAGAGGTCATCCGTCGTCACACCGAGAGCACCTTCACCGTCGCCTTCTGCGGCTTTGCCCCCGGTTTCGGTTATCTTGTCGGTGGTGATCCCGCGCTGCATGTGCCGCGGCGCCAAAGCCCGCGGACTCGGATTCCGGCGGGATCGGTCGCTCTTGCTGGCGCCTTTTCCGGCGTCTATCCGCAGGCAAGTCCCGGCGGCTGGCAGATCATCGGCACGACGTTGGAAAAAATGTGGGACCTGTCGCGCGATCCGCCGGCCTTGTTCCAGCCCGGCTACCGGGTGCGCTTCTTCGATCTCGAAAAGCGGACGGTTGCGATTTCCACTCTGGCGACGAAGGTCGCAGATGCGGGCCCGGCCGAGGTCTCCGGCGGGGCTGTCACACTAAAGGTCCTGGCCGCACCCATGCCGGCACTGTTTCAGGATCTCGGCCGCTTCGGCAAGACCGGCCAGGGCGTGTCCTCCTCAGGCGCGCTCGATCGACGGGCACTCAAGGCGGCCAACCGTGTGGTCGGCAATGCTGCCGGCACCCCGTGCCTCGAAATCACCCTCGGCGGATTTTCTTTCGAGGCGTCGGGCCGGACGGTGATGGCACTGACCGGCGCGCCCTGTCCGATATCGATCCGCGATGCCTCAGGGCGCACCATTGCCGCCGAAACCTATCGGCCCATCTCGCTGGAGCCCGGCGATGTGGTGACGCTCGGCCATGCGCCGCGCGGCATGCGAAGCTATTTGTCGATCCGCGGCGGTCTCACTGTCGAGCCGGTGCTCGGCAGCGCCTCGACCGATACGCTTGCCTTCATCGGCCCGGACCCGGTCACGGCAGGGACGATCTTGACACTGCAAACGGCGACGCAGTCTCTCGGCAGCGTATCGCTTTCCGAAGCGCCGGCCTTCGCGTTTCCGGCTTCCGGCGAGATCGTGACGCTCGACGTGATCATGGGACCGCGCAGCGACTGGTTCACCGAGGCCGCCATCACCAGTTTCTCGGGTCAACTCTGGCAGGTGACCCCGCAGTCCAACCGTGTCGGTATCCGTCTTTCCGGCGACATCGCCATCGAGCGTAAGGACAAGACGGAGCTGCCGAGCGAGGGAACCGCAACCGGCGCGATCCAGGTGCCGCATAGCGGCCAGCCGGTGCTTTTCCTTGCGGACCATCCGTTGACCGGCGGTTACCCGGTCATCGGCACGGTCGCCGAATATCATCTCGATCTCGCCGGGCAGATCCCGGTCAATGCCCAGATACGCTTCCGGCCCGTGACGAGGTTTGCCGATGTTCGGCCGCACGTGCCCGACACCAAAGCCCGGCCGCCAAGAAATAAGTGAGGAGACATCCATGCAGAAAGTCCTGATCGCCAACCGAGGCGAGATTGCGGTGCGCATCATCCGGGCTTGTCGCGACCACGGCCTGCAATCGGTCGCCGTCTATGCCGATCCGGACATGGATGCGCTCTTCGTCAAGCTGGCGGACGAAGCCTACGGGCTCTCCGGCAGCCGTCCGGCGGAAACCTATCTCGATATCGACAAGCTGATCGACATTGCCAAACGTTCGGGCGCCGACGCCGTTCATCCCGGCTACGGGTTCCTGTCCGAGCGTGCGGAGTTCGCCCGAGCCGTCATCGATGCAGGCCTCATCTGGATCGGACCGGATCCGCATGTCATCGAAGCCCTTGGCGACAAGGTCGAGGCCCGGCGCATTGCGCTGAGTGTCGGTGCGCCTCTCGTCGCTGGCAGTGACGGTCCGGTCGAGACCGCTGCGGAAGTCACCGCCTTTGCTGAAAAACACGGTCTGCCCGTTGCCATCAAGGCGGCGCATGGGGGCGGCGGACGCGGCCTGAAGGTCGCCTGGAAGATGGAGGAGGTGGCGGAACTCTACGAATCCGCCGTGCGTGAGGCCAAGGCCGCCTTCGGCCGCGGCGAGTGTTTCCTCGAACGCTTCCTCGATCGTCCGCGCCACATCGAGGCGCAGGTGCTGGCTGACAAACATGGCAATGTGCTGGTTCTCGGCACCCGTGACTGCTCGCTACAGCGGCGCAACCAGAAGCTCGTCGAGGAGGCGCCGGCACCGTTTCTTTCCGACGCTCAGCGCCAGTCGATCCACGACGCCGCGAAGAAGATCTGTGCGGCGGCCGGCTACTCGGGGGCGGGAACGGTCGAGTTCCTGCTCGGTGTCGACGGTACGATCTCCTTCCTCGAAGTGAACACGCGCCTTCAGGTCGAGCATCCGGTAACCGAGGAGACGACCGGCATCGATCTCGTGATCGAGCAGTTCCGCATCGCCGATGGCCTGCCGTTGCGCGTCACCGAAACGCCTGCCCCGCGTGGCCACTCGATCGAGTTCCGTATCAACGCCGAAGATCCCGGCCGTGGCTTCTTGCCGACACCCGGCGCGATCACGGCTTTCGACGCGCCCTCCGGTCCCGGCATCCGTCTCGACACCGGTGTCGGCGTGGGCTCGACCGTTCCCGGCACCTTCGATTCGCTGATGGCGAAGCTGATCGTCACGGGCAGTACCCGTGAGGAGGCGTTGAGCCGCGCCCGCCGTGCCCTCAAGGAGTTCAGGATCGAGGGCGTCGCAACGGTCCTTCCCTTCCACCGCGCCGCGATCGAGACAGAAGAATTCATCGGCGAGACAGGATTCAAGGTGCACACGCGCTGGATCGAGACCGGCTTCGCCGATCGGCTTTCGGCCGTCGCCCGGCCCGAGCCGGTTGCCGATGGCCACCTGATCCGCACCCACGTCGAGATCGATGGTAAGCGACATGAACTCGGCATTCCCGCGGCGCTCCTTGCCGGTCTCGGCGGACTTGCAGGCGCGGGTCGTGGAGGTGCGACAGCGGCAAGGACCGACGACGCGGCGACCATAACCGCACCGATTTCCGGCACGCTGCAGGCGTTCAAGGTCGAAGATGGCGCGGAGGTTGTTGCCGGTGATCTCATCGCCGTCATGGAGGCGATGAAGATGGAAACCCAGGTCACGGCATCGCGGGCAGGCAAGATTTGGATCAAGGTAGAAGTTGGCGGATATCTTCAGGCGGGAGCGGAAATCGCCCGCTTCGAGGAGCCGGTGTCCTCCGCTCCACCTACGACATGATCAACCCGCCATCGACATTGATCGTCTGGCCGGTGATGTAGGCGGCGTCGTCGCTGGCGAGGAAGGTGACCAGTCCGGCGACGTCTTCGCCGGAGCCGGCGCGTTTCATCGGGATGCCTTCGACCCATTCCTTCATCAGTTCGCCGGGGGCGTAGTTGCCAAGCAGCTTGCCCCAGGCTTGGTCGTTATAGGCCCACATGTCGGTTTCGATGATGCCGGGGCAGAAAGCGTTGACGGTGATGTTTTCGGTCGCGACTTCCTTGGCCAGGCTCTGGGTGATGCCGACGACACCCATTTTCGAGGCGGCATAATGCGGCGTAAAAATGAAGCCGTCGCGGGCCTGGCCGGAGGCGGTGTTGATGATGCGGCCGCCGCGCTTGTGCTTGCGCATGCGCGATATCGCCTCTTGAGCGCAGAGGAAGACGCCCTTGGTGTTGACGGCCATGACCTTGTCCCACTCGTTCTCGGTCAAGTCCTCGACGCGGGCGATGGTGATGACGCCGGCATTTTGGATCGAGACGTCGACAGAGCCGAATTCCGTCTCGGCCGCATCGTAGAGGGCGATGACGCTTGTTTTGTCGGTAACGTCGCCGATGAAGGAGATTGCCTTGCCGCCTTCGGCCCGGATCTGCTCGGCAACGCCGTGGACCAGATCCTCGTTGGCCGAAACGACAAGGTTGGCGCCTTCGCGGGCAAAACGCCTGGCGATGGCCGCGCCGATGCCGCGGCTGCCTCCGGTAATGACGACAGTCTTTTGCTCAAAGCGTTTCATGCTCTTTCCTTCGCGGTATCGTCGATAAACAGCAAATCTGGATGCCTGCCTTACGGTCATTGTTGAAGCTCAAGCGGCTGCGACAGCCGTTCGATCAGCGCGAAGGGCGGGCAGGCGGCGATATCGCGCGCCGTCTGGCCCGTTGCTCCCTTCAGCGCCTCGGTCTCAGCCAGGGAGGAAGCGAGACCGGTTCACTTTCTGTCGCCGGCAATGCGTCTTCTTATCCATCACCAGCAGCAGAAACCGCCGTCGACGAGAAGATCGACGCCGGTGACGAAACTTGCCGCAGTCGACAGAAGGAACACCGCCGGACCGACCATCTCGTCGACCGCTGCCATGCGCTGCATCGGCGTCTGCTCTTCGAAGAGCTTGGTCTGATGAACCATCTCCGGACGGGTGTTCATGGGCGTCGCCGTGTATCCGGGGGAAATGGTGTTGACGCGAATGCCGCGGTCGACCCATTCCATCGCCATAGACTTCGACATATGGATCACGCCCGCCTTAGAGGCGTTGTAATGCGCCTGGTTCAGCCCCCGGTTGACGATCACACCCGACATGGAAGCAATGTTGACGATGGAGCCGCGTCCATTCTTCAGCATGGCGCGAGCCTCGGCCTGGCAGGAAAGGAAGATGCCTTTCAGGTTGATATCCATCAACGTCTGATATTGATCCTCCTCCATCTCCTCCGCCGGGTTCGCGTTGGCGATGCCTGCCGCGTTGACGGCAAGCGTCAAGGTGCCGAGATCGGCTTCGGTACGTGCGACTGCATCTCCAAGGGAAGATTTGTTCGTAACATCAGCCGCGATCTGGATCGAGCGGCGGCCGGCGACGCTGATATGTTCAGCCGTCCTGGCCAATCCGTCGTCGCTCCGACGGTCGAGCAGGGCCACGTCGGCGCCGCATTGCGCAAGCCCGATGGCAATGCGCTGCCCGATGCCGCTTCCGGCCCCGGTGACGATGGCAACCTGGCCGCTGAGATCGAAAAGCTTCGGGGCGTTCAGAGTGATGTCGGACACCGCTCTTCCTTTCTCTATCTGTTTAGATGGTAGCTAGCTCCATGACCGAGACGTCATTTGCCTGGCCACGATCGAGGATCCCCGCCTGCTTGCCTTGGGCAAGCACGAGAATGCGGTTGGAGACTCCGAGAACTTCCTCGAGGTCCGAGCTTACGACGATGACCGCCACGCCCTGTTTGGCAAGATTGACGATGATGTCGTAGATGCCTGCGCGAGCGCCGACATCGATGCCTCTCGTCGGTTCGTCGAGCACGACGACTTTGGGATCACGCATGAGCCACTTCGCGATCACGACCTTCTGCTGGTTGCCGCCCGAAAGGTCGGAGGCGTACTGCTCCGCACGGCCCTTGACGCCGAACTTGGCAACTGCCTTTTGCGCAAACGAGCGCTTGACGCTCGGCGTAATCCAACCGCCGCCCAGTTTGTCGAGATTGGCGTAGATAATGTTCTCGCTGATCCGGTGCCCGACCACCAGGCCCTGTTCCTTGCGGTCTTCCGGAACCATCACGATGCCCTTGGCGATCGCGTCCGCCGGATCGCGCAGCCTGAGTTCCTCGCCTTCCAGCTTGATCGAACCGGCACTGATCGGATCTGCGCCCGAAATCGCACGCACCAGTTCGGTGCGGCCGGCGCCGACCAAGCCGGCTATCCCGAGAATTTCACCGGCCCGCACCTCGAAGGTAACGTCTCGGAACGAGTTGTCGGGCGAGCTCAGCCCGGACACCTGCAGGACTGGACGGTCTGTCGGAACGGGCAGGGTGGGGAACAAGCGGTCAAGCGGGCGTCCGACCATGCTCTCGATAATCGTTCGCACCGGGGTCGCGCTGTCCGAGAATTCCTGCACCCGCTCCCCGTCGCGAAGAACGACGATCCGGTTGGTTATCTGCTTGATCTCTTCCATGCGGTGGGAAATGTAGACGATGCCTACGCCTTCCGAGCGAAGCTTGCGAACCTGTTCGAAGAGGGCTTCCGTCTCCGCGCCGCCAAGCGCGGCTGTCGGCTCATCGAGGATCAAGAGCTTTGCGTCGAGAGCCAGCGCCTTGGCGATCTCGATGAGCTGCTGATTTGCTGTGGAAAGGCCGGCGACCGTTCGCGTTGCCGGGATGTGAAGGTTCAAGCGAGCGAGCTGATCCTGGGCCCGGCGAACCATTTGGGCACGGTCGACGACGCCGTTCTTCATTGGCCAGCGTCCGATGAAGACGTTTTCGGCGATCGACAGCTGCGGCAGAAGCTGCAGTTCCTGATGGATCAGCACAACGCCCTTGTCGATCGCTTCCCTGGGGGTGGCCGGGGCATAAGGCTGCCCCAGCCATGTCATTGATCCTTCGGACGGTGTGCGTGACCCGGCGATGATGCCGGACAGGGTCGACTTGCCCGCTCCGTTTTCGCCGAGAAGTGCAACCACTTCGCCAGGATAAACGTCCAAGCTGACATCCTTCAGCACCTGGAGCGGCCCGTACCACTTGGATATGCCCCTCAGGGAAAGAACCGGATCTGTCATTGGCACACCTCCTCAAGACCTCGACTTCATTACGGGTGGTTGGCGATGAAGCCTGCCACGTTTTCCTTGGTTGTCAGCGTGGCATCGAGGAGCTGGACCGGGGGCACTTTTTCTCCGGCGACAAGCTTGGCGGCATTTTCAACCGCGTCACGGCCCATCTTCTGCGTCTGCTGTGTCGCAGTGACGTTGAAGACGCCCTTGCTGAGGGCTTCGAGAGCTGCAGTGTCGCCATCGAAGCCGCCAACGACGATCTTCTGCGACGGATTGGCGACCTTGATCGCCTGCGCGGCGCCAAGTGCAAGACCGTCGGCCTGGGCGAACACGATCGAAACGTCGGGGTTTGCCTGCAGCATGTTCTGCATGATCTGGAAGCCTTCGTCCTGGCTCCAGATGTTGGAGAACTGCTCAGCGACAACTTTCACGTCAGGATAGGCCTTGAGGGATTCAGCGCAGCCCTTCGAGCGATCGACTTCCGGCGTCGTGCCCTTCTGGCCGTGGATGATGACCATCTTCCCCTTGCCGCCGGCTTCCTTCAGAATGTAGTCGCACACTGCCTTGGCAGAGGCGACGGAATCCGTTGCGAGGAAGGTGTCGCCCGGTGCACCCTCGGCGTTGCGGTCGACGTTGACGACCGGGATGCCGGCGCTCTTGGCCAGCTTGACCGGAACGGTCGCAGCGGCCGCACCGGCCGGAATGTAGATCAGCGCGTCGATTTTCTGGGTCAGAAGATCCTGGATCTGGTTGACCTGCGTCGGTCCGTCGCCTTTTGCGTCGACCGTGATGACTTCGATGCCGCGCTTCTTGGCTTCGGCCTCGACCGATTGCTTGATCTGGTTGAAGAAGTTTGCCTGAAGATTGGCAACGGCCAGGCCGAGCTTCTTCAGTTCCGCAGCGTGTACGGGACCGAGCATGAGGCCGAGCAGGGCGGCAGACGCGAGCATGGTGCGCGCTATTTTCATTGTATTTCCTCCGTTGTTTGATGGGACCCTCGGGTATGTCCTCCCCCTTGGGTTATTGATCCGCCCCAAACGTTCGGGGCGGAATTCCAGGTCCGCCAATGCGGCGGACCACGCTCGTCAGGCGCGACGCCTGCGAATGGTTTCCGCGCCGACCGCGAGCACGATGACGATGCCGATGATCACCTGCTGAAGGAACGGCGAGACGTTGAGAAGATTGAGCCCGTTGCGAAGCACACCGATGATAAGAACGCCGATCAGCGTTCCCCCGATGCCGCCGGCGCCGCCGGAGAGCGACGTGCCGCCGATGACAACAGCGGCGATGGTGTCCAGCTCATAGCCGAGACCGCTGGATGGCTGGACGGAATCCAGCCGAGCGGCGAGCACGATGCCAGCAAGCCCCGCAAGGACGGCACTGACGACATAGACTGATATCGTCACGAGCGGGACGTTGATCCCGGCCAGGCGTGCGACTTCCGGATTTCCGCCCACCGCATAAAGCATGCGCCCTTCGGAGCGGAAGTGCAGGAACAGCCATGCCGCAAGAACAACCGCAAGCATCAAAAATACCGTGGCCGTCATGACGCCGAAATGGCGGTCGATTGCCAGCATCATGAACCAATCGGGGAATCCGACGATCTGCTGGCCATCGGTGATCATGTTTGCAACGCCGCGAGCCGCGGACATCATCGCAAGCGTGGCAATGAAGGCCGGTACCCTGAATTGCGTCACCAGAAGTCCGACGATCAGGCCGGAGACTGCCGATGCGATCAGCGCAGAGGCGATCCCGATGGGCAGCGGCAGACCGGCGACATTGGCGGTCCAGCCCATGACCATCATCGCCAGCGCAAGCGCCGAGCCGACGGAGAGATCAATGCCGCCGATCAGGATGACGAAGGTCATTCCGACCGCCATGATGCCGAGAACGGTGATCTGGTCGAGGATGTTGAGGCCGTTTCGAACCGAAAGAAACGTGTCGGTGCTCAGGCTCAGAAAGACGCACAGCGCGAGCAGTCCGACGAGCGGACCGGTTGCTCCCTTGAGCTTGCTCAGCCAGGCTCCGGACGAAAGCCTGTGTTCATTGATATCGAGCGCCACCATTGCTCCTCCCTATATGCCTAGGCTTGTATCCGATATTCGTGCAAGCAAG
Organism: Rhizobium sp. C104; assembly: GCF_022354505.1. Lineage (NCBI taxonomy): Bacteria > Pseudomonadati > Pseudomonadota > Alphaproteobacteria > Hyphomicrobiales > Rhizobiaceae > Rhizobium > Rhizobium sp. C104. The sequence goes on from NZ_CP092348.1 coordinate 1,113,217, forward strand.
AATAATTATTCACACTTGTTGGAAAATTCATTAACAAGTTGCTTTCCGGCTGTCAACAAGATTTCCTCGGGCGTCCGCTGTCATTGCATTGTATAAGGGGCTTGACTAATCAGCTTCTTGTGCAAAAATATTGATAAGTGAATATTTATGCACACATGAGGAACCCATGGATACGATAGAACTTGAGCGCATCGCCCGCGAGATCCGATTGCGCGATCTCCAGGCGGTCTTTGAAGCGGGCGCCGGCCATATTGGCGGGGAGATGTCGGTGATCGACATTTTGACGGCGCTCTATTTTCGTGTCCTGAATGTCTGGCCCGATCAGCCGAAACACCCCGACCGCGACAGGTTCGTCCTTTCAAAGGGACATACGGCATGCGCTCTCTATGTGACGCTCGCAAAACGCGGCTTCATTCCGGAGGAGGAGGTCTCCACCTTTCTGCAGCCGCATTCGAGGCTGAACGGGCATCCGAATTGCAACAAGGTTCCCGGCGTCGAAACCAATACCGGGCCGCTGGGCCACGGTCTTCCGGTGGCCGTCGGAATGGCGAAAGCCGCCAAACTCTCAGGCGCAAAATTTCATACCTATGTCGCCACCGGCGACGGTGAGATGCAGGAGGGTTCCAACTGGGAAGCGATCATGGCGGCCGCCCAGTTCAAACTCGACAACTTGACCCTGGTCATCGATCACAACAGGTTCCAGCAGGGTGCGGCGCTCGCCGAAACCAATGATCTCGCTCCGCTTCGCCCGAAGCTCGAGGCCTTCGATTGGGAGGTCACCGAGATCAACGGAAACGCCATGAGCGAAGTCGTTCCGGCTCTCGAACACCGGGGAGCAAGACCGCATTGCATCGTCGCCCATACCAACAAGGGCCATGGAATTTCGTTCATGCAGGACCGGGTCGACTGGCACCACAAGGTGCCGAGCAAGGAACAGTACGAAATCGCATTGGCAGAACTGTCGGAGGCACTGTAATGAACGCGTCAGTAAACCCACCCAAGCTCTATGATTGCCGCGACGCATTTGCCTCTACGCTTGAGCGGCTGGCAGCCGAAAACGACACGATCGTTGCCGTCTGCAACGACTCCGTCGGCTCTTCGAAGCTCGGCGGCTTCAAGGCGAAGTTTGGAGAGCGCCTCGTCAATGTTGGTATTGCCGAGCAGAACATGGTTGGCGTTGCAGCAGGCCTGGCCAACGGCGGACGTCTTCCATTCGTATGTGCCGCTGCTCCGTTTCTCACAGGGCGGTCGCTGGAGCAGATCAAGGCCGATATTTCCTACTCGAATGCCAACGTCAAGCTGGTGGGCATTTCTTCCGGAATGGCATATGGCGAACTCGGTCCGACACATCACTCGATCGAAGACTTCGCCTGGACGCGGGTCCTGCCCAACCTTCCGGTCATTGCGCCCTGTGACCGCATCGAAACCGCCGCTGCCGTTGCGTGGGCCGCGACCTATAACGGGCCCTGTTTCCTGCGTCTGTCGCGCGTTGGCGTGCCCGATCTGCTTCCGGAGGGTCACAGGTTCGAACTCGGCAAGGCAAATCTCCTTCGCCAAGGTTCCGACGTCACGCTTATCGCCAACGGCACTTTGACTCATCGCATTGTGAAGGCGGCCGAAATCCTCGCGGATCGCGGCATCAATGCCAGGGTTCTGAACCTTGCGACGGTTCGTCCAATCGACGAGGAGGCTATCATCGCCGCGGCTAGGGAAACCGGAGCGATCGTCACGGCCGAGGAGCATTCTATCTTCGGCGGGCTCGGTTCCGCGGTCGCCGAAGTGGTGGTCGACAATGCTCCAGTGCCGATGAAGCGTCTCGGCGTTCCTGGCATTTACGCCCCGACCGGTTCGGCAGAGTTCCTGCTCGACGAGTTCGGGATGGCGCCGGCTGCCATCGCCGACGCCGCGCAGTCGCTAATCAGGCGCAAATAATTGGGATCACGTGACCGGCGGGGACGCTTTTGTCGTCCCGGCGGTGACCTGATCCGGAGAGGATAGAATGCGGACAATTCTGGCAATCGACCAGGGCACGACCAATTCAAAGGCCGTTCTCGTTTCCGAAAAGGGAGAAATCGTCGGCAGAGGTTCGGCTCGCGTCGGCATCTCCTATCCGAAGCCGGGCTGGGTCGAACAGGACCCGCGCAGGCTCTACGCCTCGGTCTGCGAAGCAGTCGACGCCTGCCTGAAGGCCGCCGGCCCGGATGTGGTGATCGAGGCCGTGGCCATTTCCAACCAGCGTGAATCCGTCACTGCCTGGGACGCCGAAATGGGAGATGCGCTTGGACCGTTGGTCAGCTGGCAGTGCCGCCGAACGGCGCCCGATTGCGAACGACTCATTGCCGAGGGCCACCTCGACCGGGTGCAGGCGCTCACGGGCCTGCCCTTGGATCCGATGTTTCCGGGTTCCAAGTTTCGGTGGCTGCTCGACCGTGTTCCGGCCGGGCGATCGGTGCGACTGGGAACGGTGGACAGCTGGCTCGTCCACTGCCTGACCGGCGGGCGCCGGCATGTCTGCGACGCTTCGAATGCCGCCAGGAGCCAATTGTTCGATCTGCGGGAGCAGAGATGGAGCGAGGAGCTTGGCGAGATCTTCGGCGTCGATATCGCGCTCCTTCCCGAGGTGCTCGACAGTTCTGCCGATTTCGGTAGAACGCAGGGATTGCCGGGGGTGGCGGATGGCACGCCGATCATGGCCGCGATCGGCGACAGCCACGCTGCCCTGTTCGGGCACGGCGCTTTCAAGCCGGGCGACGGCAAGGTGACCTTCGGAACCGGCTCTTCCATTATGACGACGCTTGCGCAATATATTCCTCCACGCAACGGTGTCACAACCACCGTCGCGTGGCGTATCGGGGAAAGCCGACCTTCGCTTTCGAAGGCAATATTCTGGTCTGCGCCGCCAGTCTTCCCTGGATGGCTGATATTCTTGGCCTTGCCGATGTGGCGGCGCTTGTCGAACTTGCGGAAAGTGCTGCGCCGGGCGGACCCGGGTTCGTGCCGGCATTCGTGGGACTGGGGGCGCCTTACTGGAATTCCGACGCCCGTGCCCTGTTCTCCCAGATCACCTTCAATACAACGCGGGCGCAAATGGCGCGGTCGGTCACCGATTCCATCGCCTTGCAGGTGCATGACGTGATCGCGGCCATGCGGGCGCAGAGCGGCGGTGCGCTCGGTGCGCTCTATGTGGATGGCGGACCGAGCCAGAACCGCTTCCTGATGCAATGTGTCTCCAACCTCATCGACCATCCCGTGATCCAATGCGAAGCACCCGAGGCATCGGCTTTGGGTGCTGCTTACCTGGCGGGACTGGCACTCGGCTTGTGGACCGATCTCCAGGTGGTCGCGAGGCTGCCGCGAAACACCCAAACCATAGAGCCGCAACCCATGGATCGAGCGGGGCTTCTCGATGCCTGGAATGATGCGCTCGCCCGCTCGACGTCCCGCGAAACACAGGCTAAAGGTGAATAAAAATTCACTCTGGGATTAGCAATGACTCGGCTCAACGAACTCCGCCTCATTTCAAGGGTCGCCCAGATGTACCACATCGAGGGGCGGCGGCAGGCCGAGATCGCACAGCACCTTCGCCTGTCGCAGGCGACGGTGTCGCGCATGCTCAAGCGTGCCGAGGCTGAAGATATCGTGCGAACCAGCGTCATCCCTCCCGTCGGCACCTACAGCGAACTCGAGAGCGCGCTTCGCGAGAAATACGATCTGCCGGAGGCGATCGTCGTCGAGTGCACGGAAGATCGGGACGGCGCCATCATGGCCCGCATTGGCGAGGCAGCGGCGCATCTCCTCGAGGTGACGCTTGCGCCGGGGGAGATCATCGGCGTTTCCAGCTGGAGCCAGACCATTTTCAAGATGGTCGAGAACATTCATCCGCAGAAGAGCGCTCAGGTGAAATATGTCGTCCAGACGCTTGGAGGCATGGGTGACCCTTCCGTGCAGACGCATGCCACGCAGCTGACCACGCGGCTTGCGCGCCTGACCGGCGCCGAGCCGAAACTGCTCCCGGTGCAGGGCGTGACGTCATCCCGAGAGGCAAAACTTCTGATGCAGGCCGATCCGTATGTTCGCGAGACGATGGACCTGTTCGGCAGCATAACGCTCGCGATCGTCGGAATCGGAGCCGTCGAACCGTCCGAACTTCTCGCACGGTCCGGCAACATCTTTTCATCTCGGGAACTCTCCGATCTTGCGGAAGCGGGCGCCGTCGGCGACATCTCGCTGCGCTTCTTCGATAAAAACGGCAAGCCGGTCAAGACGCCCCTGGACGACCGGGTCATAGGACTTCCGCTTGAGGATCTCGAGCGGGTGGAGCGGGTTATCGCTCTTGCTGGTGGATCGAAAAAGACCGACGCAATCGCCGGTGCGTTGCGCGTGGGGGTCATCGACATGCTTGTTACGGACAAGTTTACGGCGCAGCGATTGATCGACTGATTGATTGATGAGGTCGGAAGGATCCTGCCGCTCCGTCGTTTCTGGGCTTTTCAGGATGGTTGTGCCTGGGCGGGAGCGCCCGCCTCGTCCTTCGAGGCTTCGCCCTATGGGCTACACATCTCAGGATGGGGCTCTCTTGGGTGTTGGCACTTCAGGATGAGGGCTGATCGATGTGCCGTGCGTTCAATGGGCTGATTGGTGTGCTTTGCTCGTAACTTCGCTCGACGGCAGAAAATCTAGCGCAGGTATTAACCCACTCTCCGTCATTCCTGTGCTCGTCACAGGAATCCAGTGCGCCCAAGTCTTTGGGCGCGGGAAACCCTTCGCTTGGGCTCAGGGCGTTCGACGCTGCGATCGATTCACTGGATCGATCGCTCCCGCTTCGCGGGACCGCGTCTCACCCGCCGGTGACACTCATATGCCGCGCCACGGCCGGACGATTGTGGGTGCGGTCGATGATGAAATCATGGCCCTTCGGTTTGCGGGTGATGGCTTCGTCGATGGCAGCTTGGAGGAGGGCGTCGTCTTCGGTGGCGCGGAGTGCTGCGCGCAGATCGGCGGCGTCGTTCTGGCCGAGGCACATAAAGAGCGTGCCGGTGCAGGTGAGACGGACGCGGTTACAGCTCTCGCAGAAATTATGGGTCATCGGCGTGATGAAGCCGAGGCGCCCCCGGTCTCCGTGACCCTGACGTAACGGGCCGGGCCGCCGGTCTGGTAGTCGATGTCGGTAAGCGTGAACTGCTTTTCCAGATCGGCGCGAAGCTCGGAGAGCGGCAGGTACTGGTCGGTGCGGTCCTCGTCGATCTCGCCCATCGGCATGGTTTCGATGACGGTGAGGTCCATGCCGCGGCCATGGGCGAAGCGCAGGAGTTCGGGCATCTCGGAGTCGTTGAAATCCTTGAGCGCCACGGCGTTGAGCTTGATCTTCAGCCCGGCCTTTGGAGCGGCATCGATGCCTTCCATGACCTTGGCGAAATCGCCCCAGCGGGTGATCTTGCGGAATTTGTCGGGGTCGAGCGTATCGAGCGAGACGTTGATGCGGCGCACGCCGCACTCATAAAGCTCCTCGGCATGGCGGGAGAGCTGCGAGCCGTTGGTGGTCAGCGTCAGCTCGTCGAGGCCGGAACCGATCTTTTCGCCGAGCTGGCGCACAAGATACATGATGTTCTTGCGCACCAGCGGCTCGCCGCCGGTCAGCCGGATTTTCCTCACGCCTTTGGTGATAAAGGCGGAACAGAGCCGGTCGAGCTCTTCCAGCGTCAACAGATCCTTCTTCGGCAGGAAGGTCATATTCTCCGCCATGCAATAGGTGCAGCGGAAATCGCAGCGATCGGTGACGGAGACGCGGAGATAGGTGACTGCCCGGCCGAAAGGGTCGATCATCGGATTTGCATCCGCCGTGAGCGGCGACGCGTTGCCTATCGTTCCGACTCTCGTATTCACCAATTCCTCCGCGAGCGAACCTGAAGCGCGCCAGACCTGCCTGTTTTCAAGCGATATCTTCCTATGTGTGCATATGTGATTGCGCCGTCAAGGGAAACGGATTTCGCACACGCTAATTTGCGCTTGCCTCGAAAAAGGCGAACGCCTACTGCTCCAGAGGAAAGAGGGTGATAGAGATGAGCGATATCTGGCCGAGCGAACTTCGCGTTTCGAAAGACCGGCAGAGGCTGGCGATAACCTTCGACGATGGCCAGAGCTTCGACCTGTCGGCCGAACTCTTGCGCGTGCTGTCGCCGTCGGCCGAGGTGCAGGGCCACGGGCCGGGGCAGCGGGTGACGGTGCCGGGCAAGCGCAACGTCGCGATCATCTCGATGACGCCGACCGGCAATTATGCCGTCAGGATCGGCTTCGACGACATGCACGATACCGGCATCTACACCTGGACCTATCTGCGCGAACTCGGCGAAAGGGGCGCCGAGCTGTTTTCGGCCTATGAGGATGAACTCAGGGAAAAGGGCATGAACCGCGACACGGCGGAAAAGCCGCGCTGAACTTCACATAACCAGCCATCGGGGGGCCATATGGCGAAAACGAACGGAAAGAACTGGCTGCGCGCCAAGGGGAGTGCGGCCGGCAGCAAGGTGACCTTCCTCGAACTGTTCTTCGACCTGGTCTTCGTCTTTTCGATCTCGCAGCTTTCGCATGCGCTTGCCGCCCATTATACGCCGCTCGGTGCTGCCGAAGCGGCGCTGATGACCTTTGCCGTCTGGTGGGTTTGGATTTTCACCGCCTGGGTGACCAACTGGCTCGATCCCGACAAGATGCCGGTGCGCGGCATGCTGGTGGCGCTGATGATGCTCGGGCTGCTGCTGTCGGCCTCCATTCCCGAGGCCTTCGGCGACAAAGGGCTGCTGTTTGCCGGCGCCTATGTGGCGATGCAGGTCGGACGCTCGTTGTTTACCACCTATGCAATGACGCGCGTCGACCGCGCCAATACGCTGAATTTCGTCCGCATCACCACCTGGCTCGTGGTGGCCGCCGTCTTCTGGATCGCCGGCGGGTTGCTGGAGCATGAAGCCCGGCTGATCGCCTGGGTGATCGCGCTGGCGATCGAATATATCGGGCCGGCCGCGGGCTTTGCCGTGCCCGGGCTCGGCCGCTCGAAGCCGAGCGACTGGGACGTTTCCGGCGCCCACATGGCCGAGCGCTGCGCGCTGTTCGTCATCATCTGCCTCGGCGAGGCGATCCTGGTTTCCGGCCGCACCTTTTCGGAGCTGCCGGTTTCGGGGCTGACCGGCATCGTCTTCGTCACCGGTTTCATCGGCACCGTCGCCATGTGGTGGCTTTATTTTCGCTTCGGCCATGGGCGCGCCGCCCATCGCATCGAGCATGAGGCGACGCCGGGGGCGTTGGCGCGGCTTGCCTTCACCTATGGGCATATCCCGATCCTGGCCGGCATCATCGTCCATGCGGTGGCCGTCGAGTTCATGTTCTCGCATCCGCATGAGACGGGCGATCTCGGCATCGCTGCGGCGGTGCTCGGCGGCTCCGGCCTGTTCCTCATCGGTAATCTCTGGTTCAAGGGCGCGACGAGCGGGCAGCTGCCGCTGTCGCATCTTGCCGGTCTGGTGCTGCTGATCCTGCTTGCCTTCGCGGCACCCTTCCTCGAAATCTATCTGCTGGGCATTCTGGCGACGCTGGTGCTGATCGTCGTCGCCGCCTGGGAATACCGCTCGCTGAGCGGTGCATCGCCGGCGCCGACGCTGCATTGATCATCAGTCGTCGTCGCTGAGATCCTTGAGCAGCGTGGCTATGATGCGCTCCATCGAGGTGGCCGTCGCCATGCATTGTTCGATCGGCTCGTCGGAGAGCGTGCGTTCGATAAGATCGGTCTGGATCGCCATCGCCGCCTCGGTCAGCCGGCGGCCCTCCGCAGTGAGATAAAGGCGCAGCACGCGTTTGTCGCGCGCGTCGCCGCGCCGCTCGATCAGCTCCCGTTTTTCCATCTGCGGCAAGAGCATGCTCATATTGGAGCGGCCAACCAACAGCTTGCGCGCCAGCTCCTGCTGCGAGATGCCTTCGAAACGGTAGAGATTGACGAGAATATCGAGGTGCGGCGGCTTGATATCGAGATCGGCCAGCGAGCGCGTCAGCGACTGCTGCATCAGCTGGCAGGCGCGCGCCACCGCGATCCAGCTGCGAAAACGCGGATGATCCCAGGGAAGGGATTGATTTTTGTTCATCGTTGTACTTTATTGTTCAGTGTTGAACAGTCTTTTGGATTCTCACTATGGCAAATTTTGCGCTTGAGGTCACCCGCCTGGGTTTTTCGGCTCTGCAGGCGATTTCGCCCGATCTGGCGGGCAGGGCGGCGTTCCGGCTGTTCTGCCGCACCCCTTCGCCGCGGCCGAAGGGAGCAAGGGCGAAGGCGGCGCATGCCGCGGGCGCGGCCCGGCTGGCAGGCGCCGAACGCTTCACTCTCAAGATCGCAGCCGGGGCGAAAGCGCATGCCTATCGGCTGAATGGCGGGGCGCTGGGAAAACGCCAGCGTTTGCTGGTGACACATGGCTGGGGCTCGAGCGCCGAATATATGGCTGAGGTGGTTTCGATGCTTGTGGCAACCGGCGCGGAGGTGGTGGCGCTCGATTTTCCCGGTCACGGGCGCGCCGGCGGGCGTTTCCTGCATATGGGCCTTGCGGTCGGAGCGATCGCCGCGGCCGAGCAGCGGTTCGGCGCCTTCGATGCGGTTATCGGCCATTCCTTCGGCGGTGCGGCGCTGATGGTGTCAGCGGCGGGCTTGCTGCCCGGGGTGGCGCCTGTTGCCTGCGAGCGGCTGGTGCTGATCGGCGCGCCAAGCGAGATGGCCTGGCTGTTTGTCGATTTCGGCCGGATGATCGGCCTTCACCCGGCCGCGCAAGCGGTGCTGGAGGATGAAGTCCATCGCGTCACCGGCCGGAGACTTGAGGAGTTCGAGGCGCGCGATACGCTGGGCGCAATCGGCCGGCCGGTGCTCGTCATCCATGCCGAGGACGACAAGGAGGTGCCGCCGACCCATGCCAGGCGCTATCAGGCTGCCGGGAAGGACGTCCGGCTGCTTTGGGCGAACGGCTTCGGCCATCGGCGCATCGTCGGCGCGGCGCCCGTCCTCGGCGCGATCGCGGCATTTCTCGACTGCGATGGGGGCGAAGAGGGTGTTTCCGACGAAAGCATCAAAAAAGATGCGGAGATCATTCCGTTTTTTGAGCTTCCGGCGCGGCGCGCGGCATTGTAGCGTCCGTCGCAACGATCAAGCCGCGGCGGGACGCCTCATGAAAATCATCAGCAGCATCGAAGAGCTCAATAGGATCTATGGCGCAGGCCTGTCGCAGGCCTCAGTCGACAAGGTGACCAAGCGGCTGACACCGCTCTATCGGGAGATGATCGAGACCTCGCCCTTCGCAGCACTTGCGACCGTCGGGCCGGAAGGGCTCGACTGTTCGCCGCGCGGCGATCTCGGCGGCGTGGTGCGCGTTGCAGATGACGAGACGCTGCATCTGCCGGACTGGCGCGGCAACAACCGCGTCGATTCGCTTTCCAATATCGTGCGTGATCCCAGGCTCGCGCTGATGTTCCTGATCCCTGGCTCGAACACGACGATGCGCATCAACGGCCGCGGCGTCGTCTCGGATGACGAGGCGTTGCTTGCAAGCTTCGAGATGGACGGCAAACATCCGCGCACCGTCATCGTCATCTCGATCGACGAGGTCTATTTCCAGTGCGCGCGCGCCGTGATGCGGGCCGAACTGTGGAATGCCGAACATTTCGCCGATCCTGCAAGGCTGCCCACGCCCGGCCAGATGCTGAAGGCCGCGGTCGGCGATTTCGACCAGGAAACCTACGACCGGGAATGGCCCGGCCGCGCGGCGAAGACGATGTGGTAAAACCGCCGCGGAGTGGAACGGCCGTCAGGTCTTGTAGATCAGCCAGCTCTTGGTGAAATCCTTCTGCATGCCGTCCTGATAGAGGATCGTGCAGTTGCGGCCGGCATTCTTGGCGCCGTAAAGGGCGATGTCGGTCTTGCTGTAGAGTTCGCCGGCATCCTCGGCGCTGGAGGCCATGCAGATGCCGATCGAGACGGTGATCGGCCCGTAGTTGACCCGCGTGCGGGAATTCTTGAACGGGGTCGTTTCCAGCGTGCGGCGGATGCGCTCGGCGATTGCCGTGATTTCCTCGGGCGTATTGCCGTCGATGATGAGGGCGAATTCCTCGCCGCCGGCACGGGCGACGAAGACATCGCGCCGGACGTTGCTGCGGATGACGGAGGCGACGGTGGCAAGGATCTTGTCGCCGACGGGATGGCCGTAGGTGTCGTTGATCTTCTTGAAGTTGTCGATGTCGGCGAGCAGCAGGGCCGTCACGGGCCGCATGCCGGGATTGTTGAAAACGGCGGCGAGGCGCTCGTCGAAGGCGCGGCGGTTGGAAAGGCGCGTCAGCGAATCGGTGTTGGCGATGCGTTTGTATTCGTCCAGTTCCTTGCGGACCTGGTCCATCTCCTGCGAGCGTTGGACGACGTCCTCGACGGTGCGTTCGCCGTGCGCCATGGTGTCGCCGGTCGCCTGGCTCAAAAGTTCGATGGCGTTTTCGATCAGCTCGACGCTGGCATTGCTCTTGGAGGTGATGCGCTTATGGGTCTCGCCGAGCAGCCTGGTATAGCTTTCGAGCGAACTCTGCTCCTGTTTCAGGATCCGCAGCAGGCCGTCGAGTTCGCCTGATATGCGGGTATGGGCGTCATCGACGACGCGGACCGGGCTGCTGGTGAAATATTGCGCGCCAAGCGCGTCAAGTTCGGCCTGCGTCGCCTGGCTGCCGAGCGCGGAAAGCTCGCGGGTGAGCGCCGGATTGGAACCGATATAGGCCTCGTAGAAGAGTTCGTAATTGCGCGGTATCGGCGCAACGCCCATCGAGCGCATGGCATAGGTGATCTGGCCCGCAACATCGGGAACCTGCACCTTGGGCGCGACAGCCGTATTCATCCGGCGAACTCCTCATATATTCAAAGGCAATATTCTATTTGGTAGCTTAAATTTCTTGGGAAAAGATTAAAGCGATATATACCAAATACTACATACGACAATTGCCCCATGGGTCAATACTTCTTGCAGGCCTATGATTCTGCACGGAAAAACGTATCTTTGGCGAGACAGTGCATACTCATTGTGTGAGAACGCTGTCTGAAAAACTTACAGTTATTCTCTGCCGGAGATCGTCTTCGACTTGTCGATATCAGCCCAGGTTCAATTCCTGGAAGAAATCATTGCCCTTATCGTCGATGACGATGAAGGCGGGAAAGTCTTCGACGTCGATCTTCCACACCGCTTCCATGCCGAGTTCGGGATATTCGAAGACTTCGACCTTACGGATGCAGTCCTGGGCGAGGCGGGCGGCAGGGCCGCCGATCGAGCCGAGGTAGAAGCCGCCGTGTTTCTTGCAGGCCTCGCGCACCGCCCGTGACCGGTTGCCCTTGGCGAGCATCACCATCGAGCCGCCGAAGGACTGGAACTGGTCGACGTAACTGTCCATGCGGCCGGCCGTCGTCGGGCCGAAGGAGCCGGAGGCGTAGCCGGCGGGCGTCTTGGCCGGACCGGCGTAGTAGACCGGATGGTTTTTCAGGTAATCGGGCATGCCTTCGCCCTTTTCCAGCCGCTCGCGGATCTTGGCATGCGCCAGGTCGCGGGCGACGATGATCGTGCCTGTCAAGGACAGGCGCGTCTTGACCGGATGTCGCGACAGTTCGGCAAGCACCTCGGCCATCGGCCGGTTGAGATCGATACGCACAGTCGATTCCGACAGCTTCGCCTCATCGATCTCGGGCATGTATTTCGACGGATCGGTTTCGAGCTGCTCGATGAAGATGCCGTCGCGGGTGATTTTGCCCTTGGCCTGGCGGTCAGCGGAACAGGAGACGCCGAGGCCGATCGGCAGCGAAGCGCCATGGCGGGGCAGGCGGATGACACGCACATCATGACAGAAATACTTGCCGCCGAACTGGGCGCCGACGCCCATCTGCTGCGTCAGTCTGTGGATTTCCTTCTCCATCTCGAGATCGCGGAAGGCGTGGCCGCTTTCCGAACCTTCGGTCGGCAGCTCGTCGAGATAGCGGGTCGAGGCGAGCTTGACGGTCTTCAGGTTCATCTCGGCCGAGGTGCCGCCGATGACGATCGCTAGATGATAGGGCGGACAGGCTGCCGTCCCTAATGTCAGGATCTTCTCCTTAAGGAAGTCGATCATCCGGTCATGCGTCAAAAGCGAGGGCGTGCCCTGGTACAGAAAGGTCTTGTTGGCCGAGCCGCCGCCCTTGGCGACGAAGAGGAATTCATAGGCGTCGGTCCCTTCCTCGTAGATGTCGATCTGCGCCGGCAGGTTATTGCGGGTGTTCTTCTCCTCGAACATTTTCACCGGCGCGAGCTGCGAATAACGCAGGTTCTTCTTCTCATAGGCATCCATGACGCCGCGGGCGAGGGCGGCGCCATCGCCGCCTTCGGTCCAGACCCTGCGACCCTTCTTGCCCATGATGATCGCCGTGCCGGTATCCTGGCACATCGGCAACACGCCGCCGGCAGCAATATTGGCATTCTTCAGGAGGTCGTAGGCGACGAAGCGGTCATTGTCGGTCGCCTCGGGGTCGTCGAGGATCGAGGCGAGCTGCTTCAGATGGCCGGGGCGCAGCAGGTGGTTGATGTCGGCAAAGGCCGTTTCGGCGAGCAGGCGGATGCCTTCCGGCTCGACGGTCAGGATGTCTTGGCCCTTGAAGCTATCGACCGACACATGATCGCTACTGATCTTGCGATAGGGCGTGGTGTCCTTGCCGAGCGGGAAGAGATCGTCAGCCATCGAAGTGACCTTTCTGGTGGGCGCGTCGCTAAAATTGGAACCGATCTAAATCCCCTGTCGGGCAAAAGCAATCTGCATGCGGCGGAGTTTGGCGTTGCGGCCATGTCGTGCTGCATTTTGCCGTCGGGATGTCACACGCGGCAGGCGAGTAAAAGAAAGGCGAGATCGACATTTGTCGCGGCCGTTCAGGTTGCCTCCAGATCAAGTCCGGTTCATATTCCCGCAGCGTTAACCTGCCGGGGCTTCCAATGCCAAATGCAAAGCCAACTGCTGTCGACGACCTACTCGTTTTTTTCGAACATGACTGGATCAGGGGCGATCTGCTGCGCCTCGCCAGCGATCCCGAAGGAGCGGAGATGTATGCGCGCTTCGTCAATGGCGTGCGTATCGACGCCAAACATGGGCCTGACCATGAAACGATCATTGAAGGCAAGTACGGAACCTTCAAGGTGAAACCTGACGGTCACTTCACGTACGAGCTGGACTACACTCTCGACGTGGTGAAGAATTTAGGGAAATACGATCAGCTCATCGAGACGCTGAGCTACAAGATGTCCGATGGCTCCGGGGGCACGGACCTCGGCGTGCTGACGCTGGCGATCGACGGCGTCAACGAAGGCGAAAAATACCACGAGGTCCTGGATTTTGACGACATGGGCGTCACGTCGAGGGCGGATAATTTCTTCCTTCCCGACTATCGGGGCTTTGCGCTCTCCGTGAACGACAGTCAGGAGCTGACGCTTCTGAACGGCATCGTCTACGATACCATCCCGGGCGTCGACGCCATCACCGAGGACGGCTTCAGCGATACCGTGCTATCCCCGGGCTCGCTGCCGGTGACCTTGAAAATGGTCGATGGCGGGGAGTTTACCTTTCAGGGCGTCTCGATCGCCGAACTGTCTGCATTGCCCTTTCACCTGACGCTGACCGCCATGAATGATGGCCAGATCGTCTATCAGCAGGAGTTCGAGGTCACCGATCCCAATCTTACGGTCGAGATCGAAGACATTGAAGAAATCCGTTTCGATTTCATGGGCAATTCGGTGGTGATGGACAATTTTTCGCTGTTGGTGTGAGGTTTGCAGGGCTGTGGGTTGCCGCGGCAGGCGGATGCGGGTCTGTCCGCGTTGGTGAAAAATTCAGCAGAACGGCTACCCCAACCTCCCTCATTCCTGTCAGGAGCACAGGAATGAGGGAGGGGGCGGTGGGCGGTACTCCCCAAGGTCCTACTTCGGGCCGATCATCGTTTCCGGGCGGACAATCGCATCGTAATCCTCCGCCGAGACCAGTCCGCTGGCGAGGGCTTCTTCCTTCAGCGTCGTGCCATTCTTATGCGCGGCCTTGGCGATCTTGGCGGCGGCGTCGTAGCCGATCTTCGGGGCGAGCGCGGTTACCAGCATCAGCGAGCGGTCGAGGCCGGCCTTGATGTTGTCCTCGCGCGCCTCGATGCCGACGACGCAATTGTCGGTGAAAGAGACGGCGGCGTCGGCCAGCAGCTGCACCGATTGCAGGAAATTATAGGCCATCATCGGATTGTAGACGTTGAGCTCGAAATGGCCCTGGCTGTCGGCGAAGGTCAGCGCGGCATGATTGCCGAAGATGTGGATGCAGACCTGCGTCAGCGCCTCGCACTGGGTCGGGTTGACCTTGCCGGGCATGATCGAGGAGCCGGGTTCGTTTTCCGGCAGCGCCAGTTCGCCGAGGCCGGCGCGCGGGCCGGAGCCGAGCAGGCGGATGTCGTTGGCGATCTTGAAGAGGGCGGCGGCCGCCGCATTGATGGCGCCATGGGAAAAGACCATGCTGTCATGCGAGGCGAGCGCCTCGAACTTGTTCGGCGCGGTGACGAAGGGCAGGGCCGTTATGGCTGCGATTTCTTCGGCCACCTTCTCGGCGAAACCGAGTGGCGCATTGAGGCCGGTGCCGACGGCGGTGCCGCCCTGGGCGAGTTCGCAAAGGCCGGGCAGGGTCATTTCGATGCGCTTGATGGCCGAGCCGACCTGGGCGGCATAACCCGAGAATTCCTGGCCGAGCGTCAGCGGTGTGGCATCCTGGGTGTGGGTACGGCCGATCTTGATGATGTGGCTGAATTCGGTGACCTTCATGTCGAGGGCGGCATGCAGGTGCTTCAGGGACGGCAGCAGGTGATGAGCGATCCGTTCGGCGCAGGCGATGTGCATCGCCGTCGGGTAGGTGTCGTTCGACGACTGGCTCATATTGACGTGATCGTTCGGATGCACCGGCTTCTTGGAACCCATGACGCCGCCAAGCATTTCTATGGCACGATTGGAGATCACCTCATTGGCATTCATGTTGGACTGCGTGCCCGAACCGGTCTGCCAGACGACAAGCGGAAAATGCTCGTCGAGCTTGCCGTCGATCACTTCCTGGGCGGCGTCGACGATTGCCTTGCCAAGCGCAGGGTCGAGCTGGCCGAGCGACATGTTGGCGCGGGCGGCGGCCTGCTTGACGATGCCGAGCGCACGCACGATCGACAGCGGCTGCTTTTCCCAGCCGATCTTGAAATTGCCGAGCGAACGCTCGGCCTGGGCGCCCCAATATCGGTCGGCGGCGACGTCGATCGGGCCAAAAGTATCGGTTTCGGTGCGGGTTGCGGTCATCGGCCTTGCCTTCCCTTTACATGCTGTTTTCGGTCATCTGAGAAAGATGAGGTCTTATAGGTGGGAACGTCCGACAAGAAAACCGGACCCCATGCGAAATATTGAAATCCAAAGTCATGTTTGGATGGGTTGTGGTGCGTGCTTTTTCGGCCACTTTGAAAATTTTATGCGTCCGGGCGATTTCGTCCCACTGGCCCGGATGCGAAAATTCGGTAAAAAATTAACTAATAATTTCATAATTTTGTGTGAACTTCGGCGCGGCGCCGCGCAGGATCTCCGTCACACAGAATTGAGTCCGCCGGCGCTGGCGGCGCAGGCCGGTTTCTGATCAATGAGCCGGACGCTGAGTTTCGCGGGATTTGAGCTGAGAACAGCATGACACCGGGACTGGAAGATATATGACGTTCGTTTTGAAAAGCGCGGCATCCGCATTGGCAATTTCCTGCGGCGTGGCGGTTATGAGTGCCGCACCCGCGCATGCTTATACTTTGATGGACATGCTGCGCGGCGACAGGCAGCGGACCCAAAGCACCATCTTCATGGATCAGGCGCCCGGCCGTCCGGTGCCGCGCGGCGCCGACGGCGGGTCGCTCGGCGGGCTCGATCCGGAAGCGCCGCTGCCGAAGGTGAGCGGCCCGCGTTACTACACCTATAAGACAGAGACGCTGCAGTTCGTCGACACCAGCAGGTTTGCCGATCCCGTCGTCACCGGCGCGGTCGCCGATGTTTCGGCAAGCGGCGATGCCAGCGCCGAACCCGCAGTCCAGCGCCGCTTCCTGGCGCAGGCCGAGGTGCGCGCCAATGCGGACGTTGCGAAGGTGCTCGAAGCCTATTACGGCGACAGCCGCAATCCGCTTGTCTGGGTCGATGGCAACCAGATCAACGACCGCGCGAAGTCGGCGATGGCGACACTTGCCGATGCGGCTTCCGTCGGTCTCGATCCTGCCGATTATACGGTCCAGACACCGGCGATTGACCCGGCCAATCCCGATCCCGCCTTCCGCGACCGGGCACTGACGCAGTTTGAGCTCGAACTCTCGGCCAAGGTGCTGGCTTTCGTGCAGGACACCGTGCGTGGCCGCATCGATCCGAACAAGATCTCCGGCTATCATGACTTTCAGCGCAAGGCGGTCAATCTGACGTCGGTGCTGAAGCTTGCCCGCATGAGCCCCGATGTCGGCGCCTACATCGCCAGCCGTTCGCCCGATAGTGCTCAATTTGAGGCGCTGAAGGCGGAGCTTGCCAAGCTTCGCGCCGCCGACGGCGGCAATGAGGAGCGAATCGTCGTTTCGCTCGACAAGCTGCTGAAGCCTGGCGACAGCTCGCCCGAGATTGCCAATATCGTCAAGGCGATCGGCAAGCATGGGTCCGAAACGCTGAAGACCGATCACGCGGCAACGCTTGCCGCTTACGCAGGCAGCACCGACTATTCGCCCGATATCGTCTCGCTGGTCGAGGCCTTCCAGCAAGAGCGCGGACTGAAGGCCGATGGCGTCATCGGCCAGGCGACCGTGCGGGCCATGACCGGTGGCGATACCAATGCCTCGAAGATCGACAAGCTCGTCGTCGCCATGGAGCAGGCGCGCTGGCTGCCGGAGGATCTTGGTTCCCGCTACGTGATGATCAACCAGCCGGCCTTCATGGTCTATTACCACAATGACGGCAAGGAACAGCTGTCAATGCGCGTCGTTGTCGGCGGCAAGAACAATCAAACCTATTTCTTCGACGACGAGATCGAGACGGTGGAGTTCAACCCGTTCTGGGGCGTGCCGCAGTCGATCATCATCAACGAGATGTTGCCGAAGCTGCGTTCGGATCCGAACTATCTCGACCAGCTCGGCTATGAAGTCGAGGTGAACGGCCATGCCGTCGCCTCGTCGAGCGTCGATTGGTACGGCTCGACCAATAATGTCTCGGTGCGCCAGCCGCCGAGCAGCGACAATGCGCTCGGCGAACTGAAGATCCTGTTCCCGAACAGCCACGCGATCTACATGCACGACACGCCGTCGAAAAACTTCTTCAAGCGCGATATGCGGGCTTTGAGCCACGGCTGCGTGCGCCTTGCCAATCCGCGTGCTATGGCAGCTGCCGTGCTCGGCACGACGGTCGACGACGTCGCCAAGCAGATCGCCACCGGGCAGAACCATGCCGTGAAGGTGCCGCAGAAGATCCCGGTCTACGTTTCCTATTTCACCGCCTGGCCGAACAAGGACGGCGTGGTGGAATATTTCGACGATGTCTATGGCCGCGACGGCTATGTCGACAAGGCCTTCGACGCGACGACAAAGGCGCGTGGCGCGCAGATTTGACGCAGGGTCTAGCGGGTTATGGAATGGGCGGTCTTCGGGCCGCCCGTTTTGTTTTGGGAGTGAGGAGTAGGGGAGTGCTGCGCTTGGCAGACTGGCGCCCAAAACTCGCCCCTCATTCCTGTGCTCGTCACAGGAATCCAGCAGCCGCGTGTCTACGTGGCGGGGAATTGCAGCCCCGTCGACAAATGGTGCCATTGCAGAAGCAATGTCGTCTTCAAGTGATGGATGCTGGTCTCAATTTAAGGGTCTTTTCGGCTTGCGGACGCAAGCCGGCTGGATTCCTGTGACAAGCACAGGAATGAGGGACGGAGAGGACAAATGAGCGGACTCCTCAGACCGCGACCTTCACCGCATACTCCCGCAGCAGCCGCTCCACCAGTTCCGGCGTCAGCTCATCGTAATGGGTGATGATCATATCGGGATCCAGGTTGGAAACCGGCACGTCCGAATATCCAAAAGGCACGGCGATCGACGGTACGGCAGCGTTCTTCGCCACGGCGATGTCGTTGATGCTGTCGCCGATCATCACGGTGCGGGTGATGTCGCCGCCGGCGCGGTCGATGGTGCCGGTGAGGTGGCGGGCGTCGGGCTTGCGCACGGGGAAGCTGTCGCCGCCGGTGATGGCATCGAAATAGCTGACGAGGTCGAGTTTTTCGAGCAGGCCGAGCGCCAGGCTTTCCATCTTGTTGGTGCAGACGGCGAGGCGGTAACCGGCAAATTTAAGCCGGTCCATCGCGGCGACGAGGCCGGGATAGGGTTCGGTGCAGCCGGGCATGTTGCCGGCGTAATGGGCGACGAAGCGCTCGACCAGGGGCGGCAGGGCGTCGCTTTCGAGCGGATGGCCGCGCAGCCGGCAGGCGCGTTCGATCATTACGCGCGCGCCGTGGCCGACGAGATGGGTGAGGTCGTCATAGCTGACCGGGTCGAGGCCAAGGGCTGAGATCGTATGATTGAGGCTCTCGACAAGATCCGTATGGGTATCGAGAAGGGTACCGTCGAGATCGAAGACGATGAGTGCCGGGCGGGCGTGGGAAAGGGTCAAGGCTTGTCTCTTTGCGCAATGGGTCGTTCTGGAGAAAAGTCGTCCTGAGGCACGACAGGTTTCCCCTGGGAACGACAGGTCGGCTCCGGAACGATGGATCATCCCAGAGGTAGGCGATCGCGCGGCGGAAAGCAACGTTAGGATGCCGGCCGGGAAGGCCGCAGGCATTTGTTTCGGCTTTTCATTTTCCGTGATGATTTTGACTTTCGTTTGCCAGGCGAGCCGTGTAAACAGCACATCCAACGCAATAATTCGGAGTTGGCGGCGCATGGATGCCCGCGAAATGAAGATAAAGGCCGCCGCAGCCGCACTCGCCCATGTCGAAGACGGAATGCGCCTCGGCATCGGCACGGGCAGCACAGCGGAAGAATTCGTTCGCCTGTTGGCGGAGAAAGTCGCAAGCGGCTTCAAGGTCGAAGGCGTTCCGACGTCAGAAAGAACGGCGCGGCTGTGCGTCGAGCTCGGCGTGCCGCTGAAGTCGCTCGATGAACTGCCGGCACTCGACCTGACGATCGACGGCGCCGACGAGGTCGATCCGTCGCTCAGATTGATCAAGGGCGGCGGCGGCGCGTTGCTGCGCGAAAAGATCGTCGCGGCCGCTTCCGAGCGGATGATCGTCATTGCCGACGAGAGCAAGCTTGTGGAAACGCTCGGCGCCTACGCGCTGCCGATTGAGGTCAATCCGTTCGGGCTCGTCTCGACACGGATCGCGATCGAGAAGGTCGCGGCCCGGCTCGGCCTTTCCGGCGACCTCAGTCTGCGCCAATCCGGTGACGGAGAGTTTACCACGGATGGCGGCCATCACATTATCGATGCATCTTTTGGCCGCATTCCTGATGCAGAGGCGCTTTCGAGCGAGCTGAATTCCATACCCGGCGTCGTCGAACACGGGCTCTTTATCAATATGGCGGCACTTGCAATCATTGCCGGTCCTGCGGGTGCGCGCACGCTGCAGGCAAACAGATAACAGGAGCGTACACACATGATGAACATTGCAGGTCTTGGCCGTTTTGCCGCTGCGACCATCGTTCTTTCCGGGCTTGCCTTCGGCTCTGCCGTCAAGGCGCAGGAGGTCTCCGAGGAGCAACTGAAGGCCTCTCGCGCGGCGATCGACGCCATCGGCGCCACCGCCCAGTTCGACAACATTTTGCCCGGTCTTGCCGAGCGCCTGAAGGCCGGCCTGATCCAGGATTCGCCGAACTACCAGGACATCATTTCGTCGACGGTCGACGCGCAGGCGCTGGCGCTGGCGCCGCGCCGCGGCGATCTGGAGAAGGAGGCGGCGCTCACCTATGCCAAGACCTTCACCGCCGACGAACTGAAGGCGATCGCCGACTTCTATAATTCCGACGTCGGCAAGAAGCTGCTGCGCGACGGCCCGGTTGCCTCGCGCGAGACGGCGAAGGCTGCCGACATCTGGGCGCAGGGCATTTCTCGCGACCTGGAAAAGCAGAGCAATGCCGAACTCTCCAAGGTCATCAAGGCACCGCCGCCGGCAACCGACAGCCCGGTGGCTCCGGCACCCGCTCCGGCCCCGGCTGCCCAGAAGTAAAGGCTGCCTCCGCAGATTTGCAAAAGCCCGGCATCGTCCGGGCTTTTTTGCTATGATGGATGCGGCAATACTGATGAGGCTTTGGCGAGGCAACATGTCTGCTCATTACGAGGGCTTGCAGGTGCGAGTATCAGGTAGGGTCCAAGGGGTCGGATTCCGCATGTGGGCGCGCGATGAGGCGTTGCGGCTCGGGCTCACAGGCTGGGTGCGCAATGAAGCGGACGGATCGGTCACCGCTTTGATCGCAGGATCCGATACCGCCATCTCGACAATGATCGATCGTTTCGGCCGCGGGCCTGCGGGAGCATCGGTTTCCGGCGTCGAGTCGGAAGCGACCCAGCTTGCGGAAATGCCGACGGATTTCCGCATCACCGCTTGAAAGCGGCAAACCGCCAGGAGATGGCGCTCTGTGAGCGCCGGACCCTCAGCCCCAATCCTTCGAGCTCTTGGCCAATTGCCATACGCCCGTTTCATCCGGCTCAACGCGCTTGTTGCCGCGATAGAAGATCGGCAGTCCTGTTTTCTTGTCCATCGCAAAGCGGCTCGGCGCGTATTTTTCGTTCTCGTGGCCTTGGATGGCGAGGCCGAGCGCTTCCTTGAATTTGCCAGCCTTGCAGAGGTTGGCGAAGAGAGTTTGATCCATCTTTTGCTCCGGCTTCTTTTTTACAGCGTGGATTTGCCTGCCAGCCTCAGGCGGTCGGGTCAACCGTTTGCCGGGAAAATTCGGGCGAGAGGAACGGGATGATGCAGGAGCGGGCTTTTGTTTTCAGGGCGATCACCCCTATATCAGGAACATCCTTCCAGCGATTCCCTTCCGGAGCTCCTCATGTCTTCCTACGACTACGACCTCTTCGTCATTGGCGGCGGTTCCGGAGGCGTGCGCGGCGCGCGTGTCGCTGCCTCGCTCGGCAAAAAGGTGGCGATCGCGGAGGAATACCGCTACGGCGGCACCTGCGTCATCCGCGGCTGCGTGCCGAAGAAGCTGTTCGTCTATGCTTCGCAGTTCCATGAGCATTTCGAGGATGCGGCCGGCTTCGGCTGGACGGTCGGCGAAAGCAGCTTCGACTGGAAGAAGTTGGTGGCGGCCAAGGATGCGGAAATTGCCCGGCTGGAAGGCCTCTACAAGAAGGGCCTTGCCGGCGCCAATGCCGAGATCCTGGAAACGCGCGCCGAACTCGTCGACGCCCATACGGTGCGGCTTGTGAAAACTGGCCAGACGGTGACGGCAAAGACGATCGTGATTGCCACCGGCGGGCGGCCGAACCCGCATGCAGCCCTTCCCGGCCACGAGCTCTGCATCTCCTCCAACGAGGCCTTTCATCTCGAAGAGCTACCGAAATCGATCGTCATCGCTGGCGGCGGTTATATTGCCGTCGAGTTCGCCAATATCTTTCATGGCCTCGGCGTCGAGACGACGCTGATTTATCGTGGCGCCGAGATCCTGTCGCGCTTCGACGAGGATCTGAGGCGCGGGCTGCATGAGGCGATGGTCGCCAAGGGCATCCGCATCCTTTGCCACGACATGCTGCAGAAGGTTTCGAAGGGCGAGGGCGGGCTCGTTCTGGAGACGCTGAACAGCGGCACGCTGCAGGCCGGCGTCGTCATGCTGGCGCTCGGGCGCGATCCGAACACCGAAGGCCTCGGCCTCGAGGCGGCCGGCGTTGCGATCGACGAGCGCGGCGCGATTATCGTCGACGACTATTCCCGCACCAATGTCGAGAACATCTACGCGCTCGGCGATGTCACCAACCGGGTACAGCTGACGCCGGTGGCGATCCACGAGGCGATGTGCTTCATCGAGACCGAGTACAAGAACAATCCGACCCGGCCGGACTACGAGCTGATCCCCACCGCCGTCTTCTCGCAGCCGGAGATCGGCACCGTCGGTCTTTCAGAAGAAGAGGCGGGCAAGCGTTACGGTGAGCTCGAGGTTTATCGGGCTCAGTTCCGGCCGTTGAAGGCGACGCTTTCCGGCCGCGCCGAGCGGATGATCATGAAGCTGATCGTCGATGCGGGAAGCCGCAAGGTAGTGGGCGCCCATATCCTTGGCCATGATGCCGGCGAGATGGCGCAGCTGCTCGGGGTCACGCTGAAGGCCGGCTGCACTAAGGACGACTTCGACCAGACCATGGCGCTGCACCCGACTGCGGCCGAAGAGCTCGTCACCATGTATGCTCCTAGCTATCGGGTCCGTGACGGGCAGCGCGTCTGAGTCATCCGTGTGCGCTTAAAGCGCGTCGCATCAAACGTGATTCATGCGACGTGCTTTAGCTCTTTGTTTTGATGCATGTCGTTATCCCGGAACCGCTGTGCACTTCCGGGCGACATGCATTAGCTGGTAATGCGAGGCGCGCGAATGACCTTGAGGAATAGCGCCTTCATCGCATCGGCGATACCTTCCGTCGGCGTCACCTCGAAATAGAGGCCGGGCGAGGCGCATTCCTGCATCTTCGTCGGGATCTGGCTCTGGAAGGGGCTGATCCAGGTATTGTACCAGCTGTTCTTCGGCAGAGGTAGATAAGTGGTGTAGAGCACCGCAATCCTGATGCCCTTGTCCTTCAGCGGTTTGCAGAAGGAAGTGTCGATTGGCTCCTGGCAGCGGTTGCCGGTCAGTTTCTTGGTGCAGCCTTTCGGCTTTTCGCTGTCGCCGACGCCGTCCGAGACGAAGAACAGGATCTTCTGCGGTGTCGTGGCGGTGCTGCCGTCGCCGGGGGTGGTGATAATGTCTTTCATCTGCGTCAGCGCGTTGTCGAAGCTCGTCTGCTGGTCGTTATTGTAGCCCTGCTTCGGGATGGTCATCAGATCGACCGCGTCAGTGTAGGTGCCTACCTTGTCGAGGTCGTCCGTCGGGTCCGATATCGTGGTCAGATTGGCGTCTTCGGCCTTGGTGCCGAAGGTATAGACTCCCATGCGGAACTGGTTGGTGGAAACGCGCGTCGACTTCGCGGTCAGCGTCAGCTCCTTCGTCGCTTGGCGCACGACATCGATGCGCATGCTGACTCCGAGCTTCTTGGCAAGGTTGTAGTAGTTGTTTTTATTTTCCGTTTCGTGGCAGGCGAAAGCGCAGCTATCGCTGGTGTTCTTTTCCATCGTCGCGACGTCTTTCGCCGTGGCGCCGACGCCCATCGATGGCGTGTTGTCGAGCAGGATGTAGAAATCCATGAACGATGCGGTCAGATATTCGGCGGTTGCCGTGCCGGAGATGGTGATCGAATCCTTGCCGAGAACGCGCATGAAGGTGGTCGGCACAACCGCGGTGAAGGAAACCTGTGAATTCAGCTTGTTGGCGGTCTTGGTAACGTCGATGCCGAGATCGACATTAACATCCGACAGTTCTCCCGATACCTGCGACAGGAAGATGCTGCGGGCGTCGGTCTTGCCGAGAGAGATCGTGCCATTGCCGCTCATGGTCATGGCGGCGGCGACCGCGCCAGATTTTTCGGCGATCGAGCCGACGGCGGCGGCATCGGCGGCAGCAAAGAGCTGCGTGCGTAGGCTCATGGCGTGGGCGAAATCCACCGCCATGCCTGCCATGCCGAGGAGCGGCACCATCAGCAACGCCGTCATGATGCCGAAATTGCCCGAACGATCCGATATGAATCCCGGCGGAAGGATCGCCATGATGTGTCCCCGATGTTGAAACTCTTCCCGGTTCTACATTCAAAGTCTAAAATATGGGGAAACCGACGTGGTATATGCCGGTTTAACGATGGAAACGGGGATTTTTGCTACCTGTATGCGAGCGTTGGTCGATGGCGGTAGCGTGGCATGGAGCATCGGGGCGATTGGCCTTTGCAAGCCCGATCTAAAGGGCTATAAGCCGCCGCAATCAAGGACAGGTACATCCCAGGGACGGGTGTGAATGAGGTGAGTGACATGGCAGAGAATTGGACCCCGAGCAGCTGGCGGCAGAAACCGATCCTGCAGGTTCCCGAATATCCGGATGCAGCCGCTTTGGCGGCAACGGAGGCCACGCTCGCCAGCTATCCGCCGCTGGTTTTTGCCGGTGAGGCGCGCCGCCTGAAGAAGCATCTCGCCAATGTCGCAGACGGAAACGGCTTCCTGCTGCAGGGCGGTGACTGCGCCGAGAGCTTCGCCGAACACGGCGCCGACAATATCCGCGACTTCTTCCGCGCCTTCCTGCAGATGGCCGTCGTGCTGACCTTCGGCGCGCAGCTGCCCGTCGTCAAGGTCGGCCGCATCGCCGGCCAGTTCGCCAAGCCGCGTTCGTCGAACGTCGAGAAGCAGGGCGACGTGACGCTGCCGGCCTATCGCGGCGACATCATCAACGGCATCGAGTTCACCGAAGAGTCGCGCATTCCGAACCCGGAGCGTCAGGCCATGGCTTACCGCCAGTCGGCCGCAACGCTGAACCTTCTGCGCGCCTTTGCGATGGGCGGTTACGCCAACCTCGAAAACGTGCATCAGTGGATGCTCGGTTTCGTCAAGGACAGCCCGCAGGGCGAGCGTTACCGCAAACTTGCCGACCGCATCAGCGAAACCATGGATTTCATGAAGGCGATCGGCATCACCTCGGAAAACCACCCGAGTCTGCGCGAGACTGATTTCTTCACCAGCCATGAGGCGCTGCTGCTCGGCTACGAGGAGGCGCTGACCCGCGTCGATTCCACCTCCGGCGACTGGTATGCCACATCAGGCCACATGATCTGGATCGGTGACCGCACGCGCCAGGCCGACCATGCACATATCGAATATTGCCGCGGCATCAAGAACCCGATCGGTCTGAAATGCGGCCCGTCGCTGCAGGCCGACGATCTGTTGCAGCTAATCGATATTCTCAATCCGGCGAACGAAGCCGGCCGCCTGACGCTGATCTGCCGCTTCGGCCATGAGAAGGTCGCTGAAAACCTGCCGCGGCTGATCCGCGCCGTCGAACGCGAGGGCCGCAAGGTGGTGTGGTCCTGCGACCCGATGCACGGCAACACGATCACGCTCAACAACTACAAGACCCGTCCTTTCGAACGGATTCTGTCGGAAGTCGAAAGCTTCTTCCAGATCCACCGCGCCGAAGGCACGCATCCCGGCGGCATCCATGTCGAAATGACCGGCAAGGACGTGACGGAATGCACCGGTGGCGCCCGCGCCGTCACCGCCGACGATCTGCAGGACCGCTACCACACCCATTGCGATCCGCGCCTCAACTCCGACCAGGCGCTCGAGCTCGCCTTCCTGCTTGCCGAGCGCATGAAGGGCGGACGCGACGAGAAGCGTATGGTCGCTCACGGCTGAGACCAGCCCGATACGGATGAAGAAAACCCGGCGTGATGCCGGGTTTTTTATTGCCTTCAAATGCTGGCTTGGACGCTATGGAGATTGGCATAGATGCCGTCTTGCGCCATCAGCTGGTCATGGGTCCCCTGTTCGACGATGCCCTCTGCCGTCAGAACCAGGATGCGGTCGGCATGGCGGACGGTCGACAGGCGATGAGCGATGACCAGGGTGGTCCGGCCATTCGCCAGGCTCAGCAGCGCCTGCTGCACCGCCCGTTCACTCTCATTGTCGAGCGCGCTGGTCGCTTCGTCGAAAATCAGGATCTCCGGATCCTTGAGGAAGGCGCGGGCAATGGTGAGGCGCTGGCGCTGCCCGCCCGAGAGCTTGACGCCGCGCTGGCCGATATCGGTGTCATAGCCTTGAGGCAGGGCCATGATGAAGTCGTGCGCATTGGCGGCGCGGGCCGCCGCCTCCAGCTCCGCATCGCCGGCATCGGGCCTGCCGTAGCGAAGGTTCTCCGCCACGGTGCCGGCAAAGAGATAGACATCCTGCTGCACCACCCCGACATGGCGCCGCAGCGAGGCCAGCGTCACATCGCGGATATCAGTGCCGTCAATGCGGATCGCTCCGGCCTCGACATCGTAGAAGCGCGGTATGAGCGCGCAAAGCGTACTCTTGCCGACCCCTGAAGGACCGACGAGGGCAACGAACTCGCCGGGCGCGATGGTGAGGGAAAGCCGCTCCAGCACGCGCGGGCCATCGGCCTCGTAACCGAAGGCGACGTTGGAGAAACTGATCTCTCCCCTCGGCGCCGGCATCGGCCGGGCGGCGGGCCGATCGGTGATATCAGGGTCGATCTCCAGGATTTCCATCGCCCGGATGAAACCGGTGTAGCCTTCCTGCCAGAGACGCACGAAATTGGCGAGCCGCTGGACCGGATCGACAAGCACGGCAACGCAGAGCAGAAAGGTCAGCATATCCGGGACGGTCAGGTCCGCTGTCAGGATACGCAGGCCTCCGACGACGATCACCAGTATGGTGACGAGCTGGGCGAAGGTTTCCGTGCCGACCGAAAACCATGCCTCGCTGCGGTAGCCGTCGGCGCGGCTTTGCAGGAAGCGCCGGTTCTGCTCGGCGAAGCGTTCCCTTTCCAGCGCCTCGTTGGCGAAGGACTGGACGACGCGGATGCCGGCGAGCGCATCCTCGACCCGCTCGTTCACGACGGCGATCTGATGCTTGCTGGCTTCCAGTGCGCGGTTCATGCGCCGGTTGAAATAGAGCGCATAGATCACCGCGACAGGGGTCAGCAGCAGGATAAGGCCGGCCAGCGGCGGATCGATGAAGAACAGTACCAGCATGGCGCCGCCATATTTCAGCACAGCGATGGAGAGGTCCTCGGGTCCGTGATGGAAGAGCTCGCCCAGCCATAGGGAGTCGTTGGTGATACGGCTCATCAGCTGGCCGGTGCGCTGGCGGTCGTAGAAGCTGAAGGAGAACTGCTGGTAGTGTTCGAAGAGTTCCTGCCGCACCGTCGCTTCGATACGGGCGCCCATGACGTGGCCGCGATAATCGACGAAGAAGATGGCGGCGATCTGGACCGCCAGGACGGCCAGCATGATGCCGCCCATCCCCAGGATCTGGGCAAAGGCCTCCGGGGCGTTAGGCAGAGCCAGAAGACGGCTGGTGACGATATTGGCGCAGAGCGGCAGGGCGAGCGCCGTACCGGCGACGAGGATGGCGCACAGCAGATCCGCCAGCAGCAAAGGCAGATGCGGGCGATAATAGGAGAGAAATTTTCGCATACGCGACCAACGCCGACCGCGGTCGACGGTTGAATCGTCCAGAAAGAATTTCAGGAAGGCGTTATGGCGTCGCGAGCTTTTCCTCGCGCGGGAGAACCGAATATTCATGAGGCAGAATGTCCCTGTGGGCGATGTTTCCTTTCTGTTTGGACAGGGTCGCTCTCATGTCAGTCTCCCAGAGGTTGAATGAAATTGGAGCTGCAGTATCGCCGACTACAGCGACTGATTCAATGCCGGCATGTGACGGGATGGGCGGGTGTTGTCGACAAGCAACAGCGGTGACCGCAACAACTGGACACGGCAACGCCTGCGGGCGTCAAGATTTCTGATGATTTTGTTGAACGGAATGGATTTGACGGCAATCGCGATCGGCGGCAAGTTTCACTCATAAAAGGGGAGAGCGATCATGACCGAACGGCATACAGGCGGCTGTCTTTGCGGCGCCGTGCGATATTCGATTGGGGCGAAGCCTGGACCCGTCGTCGGCTGCCATTGTTCGCAATGCCGCCGGCAGACCGGGTTCTATTATGCTGCGGTCAATGTGCCGCGCACGGCCCTTTCGGTGGAAGATGCCGGCGCGATCCGCTGGTATCGGTCGAGCGCCGAAGCCCAGCGCGGCTTCTGCTCGAATTGCGGTTCGGCGCTGTTCTGGCAAGGAGACCAATCGCCGGAGGTTTCCGTCATGGCCGGAACTTTCGATGAACCGAGCGGCCTTGCCTTCAGCCATCACATCTACTGCGCCGACAAGGGCGATTTCTATGAGATCACCGATGGCCTGCCGCAATATGACAGGTATCCGGTCTAAAGCGCGTCGCGATCTTTCAGATACGCTCCTCGGGCTTTAGTTTCTTGTTTTTACGCACGTCGTTGCGGCGAAACGCCTAGCGGCTTGCCCGGGGAAAACCGCTTCGCGCTTTGCCTGGGAAATCCGCTGCACAGTTTTGCGCGACATGCTTTAGCCCCTGGCGGCAAGATCGGCGCTGAGGCGGGCGACGTCCTCGCGAAGCGCCGTAAGCTCGGTCAGCACGCGCATGTCGATCTTCTGGTGCAGGGAGAGCACTTCGAGCTCGGCCTTGAGATTGACTTCGTAATCCTTGGCGGCTTCGAAGCGGTCGCGTTCGGCTTGGCGGTTCTGCGACATCATGATGATCGGCGCCTGGATGGCGGCGAGCATCGACAGGATCAGATTGAGGAAAACAAAGGGGTAGGGGTCGAAAGCGCCTGTTGCCAGGATGATGGTATTGATCAGCGTCCAGACCACAAGGAAGGCCAGGAAGGCGAGGATGAACGACCAGGAACCGCCGACGCGGGCGATGCCGTCGGCGACACGCTCACCGAACGAGGACTCGGCGGAAAGAGCGGCGTTGACATCGGTCGAGATGACTTTGCGCGCGTGCGCCTTTGCCAGCACGCGTTTTTCAATATCGCCGAGTTCGTCGGCCGGCTTGTCGAAATGATGGTGCATGAAGTTCGAAAGATTAGACATGGCCTGTTTCCGGTGCCCGTTATCGATGCAGTCGCTATCGGGCGCAGTATTCCGCTCCTCCGGCAAATTGCAATGCGTGTCTATGCCGCGAGGCGGTTGCGTGTCCGTTCACAAAAATTTCGTCGCCGCAAGGTGCGGCTTTTGCCGCGGACATGTTGCGGTTGCGGAAGGTGCAGGCTAAATAAATGACATGACACAGGAAAACGCTCTTTCTGATATCTTCCGCATTGCCATCGGCCAGCTCAACCCGACGGTTGGCGATGTCGCCGGCAATCTCGCCAAGGCACGCGAAGCGCGCGCCGATGCGGCTCGCGAAGGGGCGCATCTGCTCGTTCTGACCGAGCTTTTCATCTCCGGCTATCCGCCTGAAGATCTGGTGCTGAAGCCGGCCTTCATCCGCGCCTGCTGGAAAGCTGTGGAGAATCTTGCCGCCGACACTGCCGATGGCGGGCCAGGTGTTCTCATTGGTTTTCCCCGGCAGGACGAGACCGGACGCTACAATTCCGTCGCCGTGCTCGACGGCGGCACGGTGATCGCGGTGCGCGACAAGATCGATCTGCCGAACTACGGCGAATTCGACGAGAAGCGCGTTTTCAACCAGGGCGCCATGCCGGGGCCGGTGAATTTCCGCGGCGTGCGCATCGGCATTCCGATCTGCGAGGATATCTGGGGCGACCTCGGCGTCTGCGAGACGCTGGCCGAAAGCGGGGCCGAGATTCTGCTGTCGCCGAACGGTTCGCCCTATTATCGAGGCAAGGTCGATATCCGCCATCAGGTGGTGTTGAAGCAGGTGATCGAGACCGGCCTGCCGCTGGTCTATGCCGCCCAGCTCGGCGGCCAGGACGAACTGGTATTTGATGGCGCCAGTTTCGCCTTCAATGCCGACAAGTCGCTCGCCTTCCAGATGAGCCAGTTCGAGACCGCGCTGGCGGTGACGACATGGAAGCGCGGCGAAACCGGCTGGCATTGCGCCGAAGGGCCGATGGCGCATATTCCTGAAGGCGAGGAGGCCGACTACCGCGCCTGCCTGCTCGGCTTTCGCGACTACGTCAACAAGAACGGCTTCAAGACGGTGGTGCTCGGCCTTTCCGGCGGCATCGACTCGGCGATCTGCACGGCAATCGCCGTCGATGCGTTGGGTGAGGAGCGGGTGCGCACCGTCATGCTGCCCTACCGCTACACATCGGAAGACTCGTTGAAGGACGCGGCCGATTGCGCAAAGGCGCTCGGCTGCCGCTATGACATCGTGCCGATCGAGCAGCCGGTGACGGGCTTCAGCAGCGCGCTGTCCGATCTCTTCGCGGGCACGGAGAGCGGCATCACCGAGGAGAACCTGCAGAGCCGGGCGCGCGGCGTCATCCTGATGGCGATCTCCAACAAGTTCGGCGCGATGGTGGTGACGACGGGTAACAAATCGGAAATGTCGGTCGGCTACGCCACGCTTTACGGCGACATGAACGGCGGCTTCAATCCGATCAAGGACCTCTACAAGATGCAGGTCTATGCGCTGGCCCGCTGGCGCAACGAGAATGTGCCGCCAAGTGCGCTGGGGCCGTCGGGCGAGGTGATCCCGAACAATATCATCGACAAGGCGCCGTCGGCCGAACTGCGTCCCGACCAGAAGGATCAGGATTCGCTGCCGCCCTATCCGGTGCTCGACGATATTCTCGAATGCCTGGTTGAGAAGGAGATGGCGGTCGAGGAGATCGTCGCGCGCGGCCATGATGTGGCGACCGTCCATCGCATCGAGCACCTGCTCTATCTCGCCGAATACAAGCGGCGGCAATCGGCGCCGGGCGTGAAGATCACCAAGAAGAATTTCGGGCGTGATCGGCGCTATCCGATCACCAACCGGTTCCGGGATCGCTAGCGCTGTCGGGATTGCTGACGCTATCGCTCTAGAAATGCGAGGGAGGAAACATGCGCAGTCTCGGTCGAGATCTACAATGTCAGGACGGGCAGAGCTCGCGAGGTTTGGCAGACGGACAAGCTCGTCGAGGCGCCGAACTTCTCGCCCGACGGTTCCTACCTGCTCTTGAACGGCGACGGGCTGCTCTGGCGACTGCCGCTCGATGGCGGCGAAGTCGTCAAGGTCGATACCGGCTTTGCCGTCAACTGCAACAATGATCACGGCATTTCACCCGATGGCACCGAGATCGTCATTTCTGACAAGACCGAATTCGGCAAGTCGACGATCTATATCCTGCCCATCGAGGGCGGCAAGCCGCGGCTCGTCACCGAGAACCAGCCGTCCTACTGGCACGGCTGGTCGCCCGATGGCCGCCAGCTTGCCTATTGCGGCATCCGCGACGATCTCTTCGACATCTATACGATCTCCGTCGACGGCGGCGCCGAGACGCGGCTGACGCATGGCGAGGGCCGCAATGACGGGCCGGATTATTCCGCTGACGGACAATGGATCTATTTCAATTCCAGCCGCACCGGGCTGATGCAGATCTGGCGCATCCACCCCGATGGCAGCGGGCTGGAGCAAGTGACGTCGGACAATCAGGGTAACTGGTTCGCCCATCCATCGCCCAGCAATGACAAGGTTCTGCTCCTGTCCTATGACCCGTCGGTTTTCGACCATCCGCGCGATCTCGATGTGCGGCTGCGGCTGATGGACATGGATGGCGGCAATCTGAAGACGTTGTTCGAGCTGTTCGGCGGGCAGGGCACGATCAACGTGCCCTGCTGGTCACCAGACGGTGACGAGTTTGCCTATGTGCGGTATTTCCCGGTGAGATCTTGAGAGCGGCGCACCGCCATTTTTTTATGGGGTGGTGGTGGCCTGTCTGGCACGATTGAACCTTGTGCGCCTGACCAACTTGACGCGACGTCCGGCACATAGTTGCCGGTTTGGTTGCGCCTAGCGCTTCATTTGTCACTCCTCGATACATCCATAAATTCAACTTGACCGCGACCACCGAACGCCACGGAGAGAAAAATGGGATCTGCCGAAAGCGGTTTCTTAACCTCGCACCCCACGTAAAAGCTCACGTTTGCAAGCCGCTCGGTTTCTGATACTTCGATTCTGGAACAACTCGCATATCGTATTCGATCCATTTCCTGGGATTCAGTAAGGTATTTATTTAATATATCCCTCGTCTGCTCTTCCGGGCTCTTGTGTGACTGGAGGGTTTCTCCATAGGAGTATATAAAAAGTATAGAATGTAAAGAATAATACTATGGGACGACTTAGTATTTTAACAAAACGAAACTCATCTTGCACCTATGGGCGCGGCTGTTGCGACGATATGCATTTTCACAAAGCTCTGATCTAATCCTCAAGTCAACTCGCTTAGGGCTGGCGGGCGGCCACTATTTGATGATGGGGAGCGGGGGGCAGTTGGTCCGCGGACTCTATCAATACCCGTAAGGCATTTTGTCGGCCGTACTTGCGCCGAATTCTCCGCAGTAAGCTTTCCGGGCCTCGTAATCGCTAATGTATTCGCCAGCGGAATTGTCGTGACAATTCGAGATCATGGCATCGGCGGCAAGGCCTGACCAAACTATCGCGATAACGAAGACAATCAGGCATGACAGGCAAAATCCGCCCAGAATTTTCAACAAGCGCATCGGTAGCCCCGTTGTCTAGCTAAACGTGTTTATGGGGTCCTTTCAATTGAGCAAGGCCGCTTCTAGCACGATGTAGCCGATCCTTTGATGATGGGGCAGTGGGTTTGTGCGTTTTCTATAGCACCTTCGCCACTCTGACATGCTAATCGGCCTAGATAGACCCAGCTAACAGCGTTTCAAATAGGAAATTACTCAGTCGTGCGTAAAGTATTGATCGCGACCTTAGCCTTCATGATCTGCTGCCCTGTTCTACTGTTTATCACGTTTCCGGTCGAGTATCTTCGGAGGCTCGGAAAATACGAGCACTCTCATGCTCTCAATCGGATGGCGGTCCCGATCGCCAGATTCTATATACAGAATGATATGAGATATGCTTGCGGTAACGAGACGTACTTCAGGAATTATAATGCCATGAGCTTTTTCGATGACCTGCCGCTTTCGCCGGACGAGGAGATCATGCTTCAGTCACAGGACAAGATTGCACTCCTGTTTTTGAGTGACGTCGTTTATGACGATAATGAATATCTCGACTCTATTCGAACCGTGACCGCTTATAATATGGTCGTCGCCTCTAAGTGCCTGCACAGGCGCACGTCGTGAAAAGCCCTACCGGCGGACGCGGTCGAAGTGCTGGCTTCCTATGGCCTGGTCAAACCGGAACCATGGGGCGGCTTCTGGACCGATAAGGGCCTGCATCTTTTGGACGAAGATTGACATGCGAATGGGCGGCGGGATATCTGCCCGCCGCGCTTGATAGAGCCGCTCAGGCCGCGACGGCGGCCTTGCGACGATCGCGGACGGCGTGGGCCAGATTATCGAGCACGTCGACCGACATGTCCCAGTCGATGCAGCCGTCGGTGATGGACTGGCCGTAGACCAGCGGTTTGCCGGGCACGAGATCCTGGCGACCGGCGACGAGGTTGCTCTCGATCATCATGCCCTTGAGATGCCTGTTGCCGGCGGCGATCTGCGAGGCCACGGATTTGACGACGCGCGGCTGGTTCATGGGATCCTTGCTGCTGTTGGCATGGCTGGCATCGATCAGGATGCGTGGGGTCACACCCAGTTTGACGGCTTCGCCCACGACAGCTTCGACATCGGCTGCTTCATAGTTCGGCTGTTTGCCGCCACGCAGGATGATGTGGCAGTCCTCATTGCCCTTCGTCGAGGCAATGGCGGCTTGCCCGTCCTTGGTGACGGCGGGGAAATGATGCGGCTGCGAGGCGGCCAGGATGGCGTCGAGCGCGACACGGACGCCGCCGTCAGTGCCGTTCTTGAAGCCGATCGGGCAGGAGAGGCCGGAAGCGAGCTGGCGATGGATCTGGCTTTCCGTCGTGCGGGCGCCGATCGCGCCCCAACTGACGAGGTCGGCAATGTATTGCGGCGTGATCGTCTCGAGGAATTCGACGCCGGCGGGCAGCCCCATGGCATTGACGTCGAGCAGCAGGCGCCTGGCAATCCGAAGCCCCTCCTCGATGCGGTAGCTGCCATCGAGATGCGGGTCGTTCATCAAGCCCTTCCAGCCGACCGTAGTGCGAGGCTTTTCGAAATAGACGCGCATGACGATTTCGAGATCGCTGGAGAAGCGCTGCCGCTGTTCCGCCAGCCGCTCGGCATATTCGCGTGCCGCAGCAGGATCATGGATGGAGCAAGGGCCGATGACGACGATCAGGCGGTCGTCTTCTCCCTCGAGAATCTTATGGATCGCATGGCGGTTGCTGGTTACCGTCTCGCTGACGGCAACGGTTCGGGGGATTTCCGCGATGATATCAGCGGGTTTGGTCAGCGGTGTGATCTCGAGGATGCGGAGATCGTCAATGGTATCAGACACGGTATGGCTCCTGTTTGGTCATACCGTGCGGAACAAAAAAGCCGCCAGGTAGACTAGCGGCTGTTCGGGTTGTCGTCGCGTCGACTTCAGTTACGCATAGACCCGCATCCGCTGGGAGCAGCGGTACCAATAAAATCGCGAGGCGTAGATCGAAGTGGTCGACATCGGGCGTGTGTATCGTCGCGGCAGCATTTTGTCACGCAGAATTTGCGGCTTAAAAACCAGGGCGCGGTACCCTTCCCGCAGGGAGCAGAAAGCATATCGCCCAAAAGCGCGGGGCTTCAGGGCGATATGAAGGAGAAGCCGAGATCAGAGGGCGTCGACGTTCACGCCGACGGTGATGGCGCCGATCGGCGTTCCCTTGTCATCGGAAATCGTGACGCTTGCCTGCGACTGCAGCGCCTGGGTCGATTCGTCCTTTTCGATATCGTCGACGAAGACGGCGTCCTTGCCGGCGCCGAAGGATTTCTGGAACTTGCCTTCGTCGCCCTGCCAGTAGTCGGAGGTGGGATCGCTTTGGCCGACATTCAGCCCCTTTGCATCCATGACGAAGATCTCGGCAATCTTGCCATTGGAGGCAGCCTTCTTTTCCTGAAGGAATTTCGACAGCGCATTGCCGAGCACGCCGTCAATCATCGAATGGTCGGAACCATCGACCTCGGCGCGCCACTTCTTGTCGAGGGCGTCGATATCGGCCTGGCCCAGATTGGCGTTTGCGGCATTCTGCGCCTTGATGGCCTCGATGATAACCGGATCGTTCAGCCAGGGCTTTATGTCGCTTGTCACGTAGTCGGAGATCGGGGCGAGCTTCGCATCCTGCGCCATGGATACGCCCATAGGCACGGCGACTGCGGTGCAGGCCAAAAGAAATGCGGTCACGACTTTCTTCATAACTGTTCCCTTCCCGATTTTTGGGGTGTTGAGGATTGAAAGCTTATTGAACGACGTTTGCGTCAGAACTCTTCCCAGGCATCGGGAGAAGCGGCGATGGCGGTGTTGCCCGCATGCCGCTGCGACAAGGCCCTCTGTTCCGGACGAGATTGACGAACGGGTTGAGTGGCTTTGGGCTGGCTGGCGGCAGAGGCTGCGACAGTGAACCTGCCGGCCGAATCCTGCAGAAGGCGTCCCTGTGTGCGCAGCTCCTGGCAGGCCGCGTTGGTCTCTTCGACCATTGCCGCGTTCTGCTGGGTGGCCTGATCCATCTGGTTGATGGCGCCATTGATTTCCTGCAGGCCGGTCGCCTGTTCGCGATAGGACTGGACGATGGAAGCGATACTGTCGCTGATGCGGTTGATCTGCTCTTCGATCTTCAAGAGGGCATCGCCGGTTTCGTTCACCAGCCCGACGCCGGCTGCCACTTCCTGGCCGGAGACGCTGATCAGGTTTTTGATTTCCTTCGCCGCATTGGCGGACCGCTGGGCAAGTTCCCGCACTTCCTGTGCGACGACGGCAAAACCCTTGCCGGCTTCGCCAGCACGCGCCGCCTCGACGCCAGCGTTCAGCGCCAGCAGGTTGGTCTGGAAGGCGATTTCATCGATGACGCCGATGATGCGGCCGATCTGGCTCGACGAGGTCTGGATCCTGTCCATCGCTCCGATCGCGTCGCGTACCACGGTCGCCGAGACATGCGCGCTGCGCTTCGTTTCCTCGACCAGCTTCCCGGCACTCTCAGCCCGTTGCGATGACATTCTGACCGTGGTGGTCACCTCATCCAATGCGGCGGCGGTCTGTTCCAAGGCTGCTGCCTGCTGCTCGGTCCGCCTGGCGAGCTGATCGGCGGAGGAGGCAAGCTCGCTCGATCCTCCTTCCACTGCGACTGAAGCGATCTTGATCTCGGTCAATGCGGCCGCAACCGCTTCGACCATGCGGTTGAAATCCTGCCGCAGTTTATCGAATTCAGGACCGAGATCGGCGAGGTGTATCGAGAAGTCGCCGGCGGCGAGCTTTTCCAATTCATTTGCGAGCGCTGTCATGACCTGCCGCTGAGCATTGCTGGCTTCCTCCGTCAAGGATGCGTTGCGCGCCCGTTCGGCGTCGAATGAGGCGCTCTGCTCGGCCGCGGCCTGCTCTCTTTCGACCTTGGCAATCGCCTCGTTGCGGAAGACTTCCAAGGCACGTGCGAGGAAACCGATCTCGTCGCCGTTTTCCCTGTAGGTAACGGGAGAGGCCAGATCGCCTTTCTGCAGCGCGCTGATCCGCTCGCTGAGAACCCTGAGGGGGCGGCCGACGAGGCTGCGCATGGCGAGAAGAAAGGCGACAACGGCGATGGCGGTGATGACGAACTGCGTCAGCAGCGAAATCAGGACCTTCTGCTTGACTTCGGCAGCGATTTTTTCGACCGACCAGTTGGTGACGACGTAGCCGGTCGCCTTGCCTGATTTATCCAACGGAAGCGGCGCAATGATCGTAACAACGCCGGCAGATATTCCGCTGTCATCGATCGTCGTTTTCTCAGGCTTGGTGCTGAGGCTCTTTGCGAGATCGGCGGGTGCCGGCAAACCGCTGATGCCGTCACGTGTCCACGTATCGACGGCGGCAGGTTCGGCGTTGAAGGCGGCAAACTGCACAAGATCAAGCGAGGGGTCGTCGCGGTAAAGCGAATAGGCGTCGCGCACAGCATTCGCCTTGCCCCATTTCACGCCGCCGGCGGCCAGAGACGCAAACTGCTCCACATCCTTGGACCAGTTCGCCTTGGCGCCATCGATCAACGCCCTGGTTTCGTACATCCAGGTGTAGGTGGCAAAGGCGGAGATGCCGCAAAGGTTGACGGTCACGATAATCGCCGCCAGCTTGGCTGTCAGAGGCATCGTTTTCAAAAAATGGAACATGCCGCGGGGGCCTCGAAACGCGGGCTCGGTCAGATATGTTTCCGACCAGCCTATCAATACAGGCATCCACGCCGGCGGTCGCAGCATGAGCACTCATGCCCATGTCCCCTGTGCGACCCAAAACGCGCAAACGCAGTCTGTCTTCGATGTGTGAAGAAATCATAAAGTGGAATGGGATAGCGAAACGGCGGCCAGCGGGATCAAGGGCTGTTTTCCGCCATGGCCTCTTCCGGCTCGGCCTGGCGGTGCTTGCGGCGGCGCGTCGTCAGTTCGGCGCCGGCATCGCGCGGCAGGCGCAGGAAGGTGATGCAGGCCAGCGCCGAAATCGCCGAGACGCTGAAGAAGGCGGTGTGAAAATCCGAGACCAGAAGCCTGCCGCCGTGGAGGCTGCTCGAAATTTCGAGGATGCCGCCGGCGATCGCCACACCCATTGCCATGGATATACGCTGGGCAACGGCGTTGATCGCGGTCGCCTGGCTGCTGTCGGCCTCACCGACATCGCCGAAGGCCATGGCGTTGACGCCTGAGAAGGCCATGGAGCGGAACAGGCCGCCGGTCAGCAGGCAGGCCATGATCAGCGGCAGCGGCGTCTCCCTGGTAAAAAGGCCGTTGATGCCGAGGAAGATTGCCGCCAGCAAGGTGGTGATCGATATCACGGTGCGGAAACCGAAGGCATTGAAGGTGCGTGAAGCGGCAAATTTCGACCCCATGGAGCCGAGCGCGCTGACGAAGGTGACCGAGCCCGATTGCAGCGGCGTCAGGCCGAAGCCGAGCTGCAGCATCAGCGGCATCAGGAAGGGCAGGGCGCCGAGGCCCATGCGGAAATTCGAGGCGCCGAGGATCGCCGCCCGGAACATCGGATAACGGAACATTTTCGGATCGAGCAGCGGATAGGGCGCGCGGCGGGCATGCAGGAGATAGAGGAGGCCGGCAAGGATGCCGACGGCCACCGTGACATAGCCGTAGATGACGGGCACGGCCGGCAGGCTGATCACCGACAGGCCGAAGACGAAGCCAGAAAAGCCGATGCCGCAAAGGAAGAAGCCCGGAAAATCCATCGGCCGTGGACTGCGAGGCTCGACCGCCGGCAGGAAACGCGTGACGAGGATGATGCCGAGCACGCCGATCGGGACATTGATCCAGAAGATCCAGTGCCAGGTGAGATAGGTGGTGAGGAAACCACCGATCGGCGGCCCCATGATCGGGCCGATCAGCGCGGGGATGGTCAGCCAGGCCATGGCATCGACGAGTTCGTGGCGCGGCGTTCCCCGGACCAGCAGCAGACGGCTGACCGGCGTCATCATCGAGCCGCCGGCGCCCTGGATCAGCCGCGCGACGACGAAGGCCGCAATCGAATTGGAAAAGGCGCAGGCGACTGAGCCGATCATGAAGACGAAGATCGCCATACGGAAGATGTTGCGCGCGCCGAAACGATCCGACATCCAGCCGCTGATCGGGATGAAGATCGCCAATGCCACGAGATAGCTGGTGACGGCAAGCTTCAGCGCGATCGGCGAGGTGCCGAGATCGGCTGCGATCGCCGGCAGGCTGGTGGCGATGACGGTCGAATCCATCTGTTCCATGAACAGGGCGACCGCAAGGATCATGGGTGTCAGGCGGGGCACGGGCAACTGGGTGCAAAGAGGAAAATTGCGGCGCCACAGGCGTCGGTTAGGATCTGTTCGGTTCTACGGCAGCGATGCACACCTGTCCACGCGATCGATGTCACATACGGGTGAATGCGGCATGAGGCCGCTTGCCGCAGGGCCGGTTTGCTGAAATAGATGCGCCGTCAGGTGCCCGCTTTTCAAGCGGGAGAATCGGGAATTCGGTGCGAGACCGAAACGTGCCCAACGCTGTAAGGCCGACGTTTGCCGCTTTATCATGCCACTGGCTTTCGCCGGGAAGGCTGCGGCAGACGGATGACGCCAAGTCAGAAGACCGGCCTGGCAAGATAGACCCAACCCGCGCGGACGGCGGGCGGTTGCGTTGTTGGGGATTTGACGATGCGACCCTTTGATGAGGATGCCCTGTCCGTGGCGTCCGGTTTTTCCTTGGCCGAACGCGAGGCCGTCTATCACGCGATCATGACGCGGCGCGACGTTCGCAGCCAGTTCCTGCCCGAGCCCTTGCCCGACGACGTGGTGGAACGGCTGCTGACCGCCGCGCACCACGCACCCTCCGTCGGCTTCATGCAGCCGTGGAATTTCATTCTGGTGAGAAGTCCAACGGTGCGAGCGCGCATCCGCGATGCCTTTGCCAAGGCCAACGAGGAAGCGGCATTGATGTTTGAGGGCGAGCGGCGGCAGGTCTATCGCTCCCTCAAGCTGGAAGGCATCGTGGAGGCGCCGCTCGGTATCTGCGTAACCTGCGATCCCACCCGCAGCGGCAGCGTGGTGCTGGGGCGCACGCACAATCCGCGAATGGACAGCTATTCGACAGTCTGCGCCATCCAGAATCTCTGGCTGGCGGCCCGCGCCGAAGGGATCGGCATTGGCTGGGTCAGCATCTTTCACGAAGCCGACCTGAAGACCATTCTCGGCATCCCCGAGCATATCGAAGCGGTTGCCTGGCTCTGCGCCGGTTTCGTCGACCGGCTCTACGACCAGCCGGAACTCTCGGTCAAAGGCTGGCGGCAGCGGCTACCGCTTGAGGAACTCGTCTTCCACGATGGCTGGGGAAGGAACGAGAGGTAGCGATCACTGCTGCTGCGGCTGCGGGCCAGGTGCGGCAGGATTGGCAAGGTCGATCGAGCCCTGGTCGCCGGCGAGGAATTGCGGGCCGACCTGGCGGACCTTGTTCTGCGTGGGGTCGTAGGGACGCTCTGGAACCGATGGCTGCGGCGCGGCGGCGGCCGCTGTATCCTTCGCCGGCGGATTGGTGCGGATGGTGGTGATCGAGCCCTGTGGCGGCGGCTGGCTTATCGCCTGCTTGCCGCGCATCTCGTCGTAATAGGCGGTGAGATTGCAGGCACAGGCGTTTTTCTCGCCGGGCGCGCGGCTTTTGTAAGCGAAGGCGTTCTTCATGGCGCTGTAGGGCGTGCCGGTTGCGACCGAGATCATGTTCGAGGCTTCCGTGCTCGTCACGTCGCGATAGAAAAGCTGGGTTTCGATGCCGGGGCACATCTTGGCGCAGGTCTGGGCGTCGCGGCCGAAATCGACCGAGGTGGTGTTTGAACTGATCGGGAAGAAGCCGCCGTCACAGCTGCGCACGCAGATGGTGCTGACCGGCGACAGCATATCGGCCCGCGGCAGGCCGTAGCGCGGATCGGCCTCTTTGCCGCCGAGCGGAATGAAAGTGTCCGAACGCATCGCCTGCTCCTCGACGCTCGGGGCAGGGTCGTTGGCATTGCGCTCGGAAGGCGCATAGAAGTTCTCGCTGTTGCAGCCGTTGCTGTCGAGCGCGGCCATCAGTTCGCGGCGGTCGTCATCGGCGCCGTTCCGGCCGGCCAGCTCGTTGCGGCGGTCCTGGAGATAAGCGATATTGTCGATCATCCGGCCTTCGGCCTGCGACAGCTCGGTGCAATAATCGGCATTCTCGCCGCCGATCACCACCATGCTGCCCGAGGTGCAGCCGTAGTTGCGCAGATCGTTACGCACCTTGCGAAGCTCGAGGTTCTGCTCGGCCATGGCACTGGCATATTGGCGTGCTTCCGGGCCGTTGCCATTGCCGATCGAGCGCGGCAGGTCGGCGAGACGGCCGCGCAGGTCCTCACAGATGGCATTGGTCTGCGCGACGGCGGGCGCTGCGAAGGCGAGGAGAAGGGCGAGAGACAGGTTTCGGCGTTTCACGGCGTCGTCCCGGAATGAGCAAACGGTCGGTGGGTCGAATGCGACTTCAATCGGCCGCGCGTTTTCCCTTAACGGATTTCTCTTAATAAGCTCAAAGAAAATATTAGCGTATTTTCCTGATCTTATCCAGCAATCGCCAGAGACGCGGTGAAAATGACAAGCATCCCCGACGAGATCCCTTCCTTTGCACCGACATCAGGCGTGACGGAAGCCCAACACGGCCTTCACCTCTTCGCGGACGGTTGTTATGAGCCCGGTTCCGGGCATGGAGGCTGGTCGTTTGTCGCTTATCGCGATGCGGTGGAAATCGCCTCCGACTTCGGTGGCGTCGACGATTCCAGCAATAATGCCATGGAATTGACCGCCGTTCTCAGGGCCGCCATGTGGATCAACAGCCAAACAGCCGGAGAACCCGCGATCATCTGGTCCGATTCCGTCTATGCCGTCAAAGGCTGCAACAGCCGCCGACATATCT
Organism: Rhizobium sp. C104; assembly: GCF_022354505.1. Taxonomy (NCBI): domain Bacteria; kingdom Pseudomonadati; phylum Pseudomonadota; class Alphaproteobacteria; order Hyphomicrobiales; family Rhizobiaceae; genus Rhizobium; species Rhizobium sp. C104. The sequence goes on from NZ_CP092348.1 coordinate 1,154,515, forward strand.
GGAAGAACAACGGCTGGAAGAAAAGCAGCCCGAATGGACATGGGCGACGGCGAACGATCGACAATGCGGACCTCTGGAAAGCCGTCGATCTTCAGCTATCCCAAAACGCCCTGGTGACCATTGCCTGGTGCAAGGGACATTCGGGGATTGCCGGCAACGAGCGCGCGGACGCGCTCGCGGATAGGGGACGCCTGTCGATAGCCGATGGCTGACGTTGGCGGCAACCGGCTTACGCCGGCTGCGATGCCTCGACGACGGCGAGGGCGGCCATGTTGACGACGCCGCGGGAGGTGACTGAAGGCGCCAGGATGTGGGCGGGCAGGGCGGTGCCGAGCAGGATCGGGCCGACATGCAGGCCGTCCGTCATCGACTTGACCACGCCGAGCGTGATGTTGGCGGCGTCGAGATTTGGGAAGACCAGCAGGTTCGCCTCGTCGTGCAATGTCGTATCCGGCATGACGCGTTTGCGCAGTGCTTCGGTGATGGCGCTTTCGCCATGCATTTCGCCGTCGACCTCAAGATCGGGGGCAGTCTCGCGCACGAGCTGCAGGGCGTTGCGCATCTTCGTGGCGCTCTCGGATTCGCGCGAGCCGAAGTTGGAATGCGAGACGAGGGCGGCGCGCGGGGTGATGCCGAAACGGCGAATTTCCTCGGCCGCCAGCACCGTTGCCTCGGCAACCTCCTCGGCGCTCGGATTGAAGGTGACGTAGGTGTCGGTGAAGAAGGTGGCGCCGCGCTGCGAGATCATCAGGCTGAGGGCGGAGAAATCGCGGACATTCTTGCGTTTGCCGATGATCTGACGGACGTCGCGCAGATGTTTTTCATAGCGGCCTTCCAGACCGCAGATCAGCGCATCGGCTTCGCCGCGCCTCAGCGCCAGTGCGCCGATGACGGTGGTGTTGGTGCGCACGATGGTGCGGGCGGCTTCGGGAATGACGCCGCGGCGGCCAACGAGGGAGAAATACAGATCGACATATTCGCGGAAGCGCGGATCGTCTTCCGGGTTGATGACTTCGAAATCCTGCAGCGGCCGGATACGCAGACCGTAGCGCTTCAGGCGCGTCTCGATGACCTGCGGGCGGCCGATGAGGATCGGGTCGGCAAGGCCTTCCTCCAGCAGCACCTGGGCGGCGCGCAGCACACGCTCATCCTCGCCCTCGGAGAAGATGACGCGCTTGCGCTCGGCGGCCTTGGCCGCGGTGAAGATCGGCTTCATGACGAAGCCGGAGCGGAAGACGAAGCGGTTCAACTGGTCGAGATAGGCGTCGAAATCCTGGATCGGGCGGCGCGCCACGCCGCTCTGTTCGGCGGCCTTGGCAACGGCAGGCGCGATGCGCAGGATCAGGCGCGGATCGAAGGGCGAGGGGATCAGGTAATCCGGGCCGAAGACCGGGGTTTCGCCGGAATAGGCGCGGGCGGCGACGTCGGACGGCTCTTCGCGGGCAAGGGCTGCGATGGCGCGCACGGCCGCCATCTTCATTTCCTCGTTGATCGTCTCGGCGCCGCAATCGAGCGCGCCGCGGAAGATATAGGGGAAGCAGAGGACGTTGTTGACCTGGTTGGCGAAATCCGAGCGGCCGGTGCAGATCATCGCGTCGGGGCGAGCGGCACGGGCAAGACCAGGCATGATTTCGGGCGTCGGATTGGCGAGCGCCATGATCAGCGGCTTGTCGGCCATCTGCGCCAGCAGCTCCGGCTTCAGCACGCCGGCGGCCGACAGGCCGAGGAAGACGTCGGCGCCGCCGATATTTTCGGCGAGCGTGCGCGTGTCGCTCTTCTGGGCGTAGACGGATTTCCATTCGTCCATCAGCTCGGTGCGGCCCTCATAGACGAGGCCTTCGAGATCGTGGACCCAGATGTTTTCGCGTTTTGCGCCGAGAATGACCAGCAGGTTGAGGCAGGCAAGGGCGGCGGCCCCGGCGCCGGAGGCGACGATCTTGACGTTCTCGATCGCCTTGCCGGCAAGTTCCAGCCCGTTCAGGATCGCGGCGGCGACGATGATCGCCGTGCCGTGCTGGTCGTCGTGAAAGACCGGGATCTTCATCTTCTCGCGCAGGCGTCGCTCGACCTCGAAACATTCCGGCGCCTTGATGTCTTCGAGATTGATGCCGCCGAAGGTCGGCTCCAGCGAGCTGACGGTCGAGACCATCTGCTCGACGCTTGCCGCGTCGATCTCGATATCGAAGACATCGATGCCGGCGAACTTCTTGAAGAGCACGGCCTTGCCCTCCATCACCGGCTTCGAGGCCAGCGGACCGATATTTCCGAGGCCGAGCACGGCGGTGCCGTTGGAGATGACGGCGACGAGATTGGCGCGCGAGGTATATTCAGCCGCCATCTCAGGATTGTCGCGGATGGCAAGGCAAGGGGCGGCAACGCCCGGCGAATAGGCGAGCGCCAGGTCGCGCTGGTTGCCGAGCGGCTTGGTTGCCTGGATCTCCAGCTTGCCGGGACGGGGATAGCGGTGGAAAAACAGCGCCTGCTCGTCGAGATCGCCGCTTGTCAGGTTCTTGTCCGTCTTGGATTTTTCCTGGTTATCCATTGCCGCCTCCGTGCACGTCTTTTTGGGAGTTCCCTCCATACATCAATCGGATACGGGCGACAGTATGGAAATGGGGGATGGGCGAAGTTTTCGAGAAGTGGGCGCCCGGTGGCTTCAGGCGATTAGCTAATCCTTTTGGAAAACTTGTTTGGCGATCACCGCAGGCGCAATATGCCGCCGCGACGGTGCGGGGCGCCGGTCGCATGGAGGAAATCATGGACAATTTGAACCTGACGACCCTGCAAAAGGGGCAGACGATGGTCAATGATGTGGCCATTGATGCATTTTCTGCCGGATTTCGCGGCAAGCTCCTAACCGGCAAGGATCTGGATTACAACGAGGCGCGGTCGATCTGGAATGCGATGATCGACCGGCGGCCCGGGCTTATCGCGCGTTGCGCCGGTGCTGCAGATGTCATGCGCGCGGTGCGGTTTGCCCGCGACAACAATCTTCTCGTTTCGGTGCGCGGCGGTGGGCACGGCATTGCCGGCAACGCGGTCTGCGAGGGCGGCGTCGTCATCGACCTGTCGGCGATGAAATCGGTGCGGGTCGACCCGGAGACGCGCCGCGCCAGGATCGAGCCGGGGGCAACGCTTGCCGATGTCGACCAGGAAACGCTGGCCTTCGGGCTGGTGCTGCCGACCGGCATCAATTCCACCACCGGCATCGCCGGCCTGACGCTTGGCGGCGGCTTTGGCTGGCTGACCCGCAAATTCGGGCTGACGATCGACAATCTGGTCTCGGTCGATGTGGTGACGGCCGATGGGGAACTGGTCAAGGCGAGCGAGACGGAAAGGCCGGACCTCTTCTGGGCCTTGCGCGGCGGCGGCGGCAATTTCGGTGTCGTCACCTCCTTCGAGTTTCAGCTGAACCCGCTGCATTCCGATGTTCTTGCCGGGCTGGTCGTACATCCCTTCGCTGACGCGGAGAGAGTGCTGCGGGAATATCGGCAGGCGCTGGAAGCCGCACCCGATGAACTGACCTGCTGGGTGGTGATGCGCCAGGCGCCGCCGCTGCCCTTCCTTCCGGCCGAGTGGCACGGCAAGGAGGTCGTGGTGCTCGCCATGTGCTATTGCGGAGATATCGCGGCGGGAGAAAAAGCGACGGAAAGATTGCGAGCGATCGGAAAGCCGATTGCCGATGTCGTCGGTCCGGTGCCGTTCACCGGCTGGCAGCAGGCATTCGATCCGTTGCTGACGCCAGGTGCGCGCAATTACTGGAAGAGCCAGGATTTCGCCTCGCTCTCGGATGCGGCGATCGAGGTGCTGCTCAACGCCGTGCGCAAGCTGCCGGGACCGGAATGCGAGATATTCGTCGGCCATGTCGGTGGCGCGGCCGGCCGTATTGCCACCGAGGCCACCGCATTTCCGCAGCGCAGTTCGCATTTCGTCATGAACGTGCATGCGCGCTGGCGGGAGGCCGGGATGGATGCAAATTGCACCGGCTGGGCGCGCGAACTTTTCGAGGCAACCAAGCCGCATGCCGTGGGAACCGCCTATATCAACTTCATGCCTGATGACGAGGCCGATCGGGTGGAAATGGCCTATGGCGCCAATTACGCCCGGCTTGCCGAAATCAAGCGGCGTTATGATCCTGACAATCTGTTCCGGATGAATCAGAACGTCAAACCGATGGCGGCTGTGCGAGCTGCGTGAGTGGATCGAAACGGAACTTGGCTGCAGTGAAAACCCCTCCCGACAAGGGAGGGGCTTGATGCTGCTGCCGATGCTTTGCATTCGTCCCTTTGTGGGTCTATCCCTCAGGTTTCGGCGCGATCGTCACGTCGGCGCCATAGGCATCGCGCAGTTCATTTTCCTGTCCCGGCTGCCGGTCGGCCGCCTGATGCAGCAGGATCGACTCGTATCCTTGCAGGCGCGTCCCCTTGATCAGTGTGATATCGGCATTTCCGGGGTTGTCGGAACGCTCGAACCACTCGACGGGGCGGTGGAGAAAATTCATTTCGACTGCCCGATTGGTGACGCCATGGCCGACGATCACGACGTTGTGGCTGCTGTTTTCGGCGTCGCGCATGACGGTCTGCAGGAAGAGGCGCACCCGCTGGGCCACATCCGCCCGGCTCTCGCCATCCGGCGGCCGCGCGTAGAACTTGCCGCTGTTGCTGCGCAGCCTCGCCCATTTTTCGAATTCTTCGGGGAATTTCTGCTTCTGTTCGGCATGGTCATAGATTTCGGTGAAAAGACCGAAATCCTGCTCGCGCAGCAGGTAATCCTCCCGGATCTCGCCGATGAAGCTTTCCGGCAAGGCTGTCAGCAAGGCATCCTTGCTCTGCCGTGTCCTGAGGAATGGTGAGTACCAGATCTGCAGCTTGCCGAAATCGGCGCGTGGCAATGCCTTCAGATAGGAGGCGATGGCGCTGCCGGCTTCGACCGCCTGACGGTGGCCCCACTGTGTCAGCGGCACGTTGTGATCACCGAATTGGCGATAGGCCTGTTCGTTGAGGTTGCCGAGAGATTCGCCGTGGCGAACGAGAAAGAGGCGCATCAGCCATCCCGCAGTGTCGGATCTGGAATCGCCGCCATCATGAACGTGCCCGATGGAGAGGGCAACATCGCCACCGCGCCGGCTTTTCCGCAACCTGTCATCTTCCTGAAACACGAGTCTGGTTTTGGAAGGCTAGATGAAAGATGGGGCATGAGCGACGCTCGTGATAGACATGATGGAACCCAGACATTTCCGCACGCTCTTCATTTCCGATGTCCATCTCGGCTCGAAGGCCGCGAAGGCTGATTTCCTCCTGGATTTCCTGCGCCACCACGAGGCCGATACGATCGTGCTCGTCGGCGACATCGTCGACGGCTGGCGCCTGAAGCGCAGCTGGTACTGGCCGCAGGTCTGCAACGACGTGGTCCAGAAGCTGTTGCGCAAGGCGCGCAAGGGCACGCGCGTCGTCTATATTCCCGGCAATCACGACGAATTTCTGCGCGACTTCCCGGGCATGCATTTCGGCGGCATCGAGGTTGTCGAGCGCATGATGCATAACGGCGCCGACGGCAAGAAATATCTGATCCTGCACGGCGACGAATTCGACGTCGTCGTCCGCAACGCCCGCCTGCTCGCCTATCTCGGCGACTGGGCCTACGATACGGCGATCCGCATCAACCTCCTGCTCGCGGCCGTGCGCCGCCGCCTCGGTATGCCCTATTGGTCGTTTTCGGCCTGGGCGAAGCTGCAGGTCAAACATGCCGTCAACTTCATCGGCGAGTTCGAGCGCGTCGTGGCGGAGGAAGCTCGCAAAAACGGCGCCGACGGTGTCATCTGCGGACACATCCATCACGCCATCATCCAGGACATGGACGGCATCCGCTACATCAATACGGGCGATTGGGTGGAAAGCTGCACGGCGGTCGCCGAACATGAGGATGGCGCCTTCGAACTGATCACCTGGCGAGCGCTCGCCAGCAGCGTGCCGACGCTTTCCGCCATTGAAATGCACGATGAAGGCGAACTGGCCCCGCAGGCGGCCTGATTTCGGCATCGGCGCGTCCGCACTCCACCGACTTACCCGTTACCGTCGGGCGACAGGCTGTATTTATTTTCTAAAACGTTTCAGTAGGGCTATTTCTCGCAATAGGCGCCTCCAGGGTGGTGTGTTAGGACAACGACCAGTTTCCTTCAGGTCCACCAATGATTCCCGCCCAACATTCCCCGAGTGAGGGAGCGCCCCCGCGCTTCCGGCTGCTCAGCGCGCTTTCCTATTGCGCACCGCTGCTCGTCAACGGCATCGTTCTGCCGTTCTTTCCGGTCTGGCTTGCGACCCACAGTTTCAGCGACCACGAGATCGGCATCATCCTTGCCATACCGATGGTGGTGCGCGTGCTGGTGGCGCCCGTCGTCGCGATGATTGCCGACCGTCTGAAGGAGCGCGCCGACGTGCTGCTCTGGTCAGGCAGCCTGTCGCTGCTGACGGCTATCGCGCTTTTCTGGACGACGAGCTTCTGGCCGGTGACGATCGTCTATGCGCTGCAGGGCGCCACCTTCGCGCCCTATGTGCCCGTCGTCGAATCGATCGTCATTTCGGGTGTGCGCCGCTGGGGGCTCGATTACGGATCGATGCGCGTCTGGGGCTCTATTGCCTTCATCGTCTCGACGCTGGTCGGTGGCCAACTGATCAGCCGGTGGGGCGGCGGATTGGTGCTCGATGTCATGGTGTTCGGCTTTGCCATGACGGTCGTCATGGCGATCTTCTGTCCGCGCATCGGGCCGACGCGGCGGCGTGGCCAGCCGATCAACATTCCGGCCGCCACCGGCAGCGGACTGCGCGAGCCGCATTTGCTGCTGCTCTTGATCGGTGTCGCCATCCAGCAGTCGAGCCATGCAGTGCTCAACGCGTTCTCGTCGATCTATTGGCATCATCTCGGCTTTTCCGGCACGGAGGTCGGCTTGCTCTGGAGCGCCGGCGTTGCTTCCGAGGTGACGGTGTTCTTCCTGTCGAAACGTCTCAACCGGCGCTTCGACGCTTGGACGCTGATCCGCTTCGGCTGTGCCGTCAGCGTCTGCCGCTGGATCCTGTTTCCCATGAATGCGGGGTTTGCCGGGTTTTTCCTGCTGCAGTGTTTCCACGGCTTCACCTATGCCTTCGTCCATACCGGCGTGCAGCGGCGGATCATGGCGACGGTGCAGGAGACGCAGGAATCCTCGGCGCAAGGCGCCTACTTCTTCTATGTCGGCATGGCGATGGCGCTGATGACGCTGGCGTCGGGTTATCTCTATGCCTGGCTCGGCGTCGTCAGCTATTACGTCATGGCGCTGGTCGCGTTTACCGGCCTCGGCCTCGTCATATCGGCCTATTACCTTCAGCCCCAGAGCGTGCTTTCGGGCGGAAAGACCAGGGAAGCGGCGTAGCGCAGGCCGGGTTCGCGGTCGCGGGCAAGCAGCAGCGGGCCGTCGAGATCGACGAAATCGGCATTCTGGGCGAGCAGCACCGCCGGCGCCATGGCAAGCGAGGTGCCGACCATGCAGCCGATCATGATGCTGAAACCAAGCCGCTCAGCTTCCGCCTTCATCGCCAGGGCTTCCGTCAGGCCGCCTGTCTTGTCGAGCTTGATGTTGATCGCGTCATAGCGGTCGGCAAGGCTCGCAAGATCGCCGGTATGGTGGACACTTTCGTCGGCGCAGACGAGGAGCGGGCGGCGTATTTCAGCAAGCAGTGCGTCGCGGCCGGCCGGCAGCGGCTGCTCGACCAGAGCCACACCGGCTTGCGCCGCGATATCAAGATGACGTTCCAACACCGCTTCCGGCCAGCCCTCATTGGCGTCAAGGATGATTGTGGCATCGGGCGCGGCGGCGCAGACGGCGCGGATGCGGCTTTCATCGTCGCCGGTGCCGACCTTGACCTTGAGCAGCGAGCGGCCGGCATGTTCACGCGCCTTTGCGGCCATCACCTCCGGTTCCCCGAGCGAAATGGTATAGGCGGTGGTGAGTGGCTTCAGATCGGCAAGGCCGAGGCGGGTCGCAACGCTTTCACCCGTTCGTTTGGCCTCGAGGTCCCAAAGGGCGCAATCGACGGCATTGCGGGCAGCGCCAGGCGGCATCGCCGACAACAGGTCGCGGCGCGAGATCCCGGCCTCGACCAGCGGACGCGCGGCTTCGATCTGGGCGAACACGCTCTCCATGGTCTCGCCGTAGCGGCGATAAGGCACGCATTCGCCAAGCCCCCGCGCAGCGTCTTCGGCGAGCGTACAGGTAATCACCTCGGCCTCGGTCTTGGCGCCGCGCGAGATAGTGAAGGCTCCGGCAATCGGAAAGGAATTCATCTGGATATTGAGGGTGCGCGGCATTATTGCTGTCCTGTGAGCATGGAAATCGCACGTTGCTTCTGTATATTGACGCGCCGGGCGGCAAAGGATCCGCCGAGTCGGCAATGTCGCCCTTAAGCCTTGAAAGACATAAGTATCTTGAACGCCGAAAATCGCAACGTTGCCTCACTTGACGTGGACGACCAATCCGGTGGTTCGGGGCAGCATGTGCGTCTCAAGGGCAACTGGCGCAGCGCCTATGTGCATTTCGTGCTGCGCGACTTCGAGAAGCTGCTGCATCAGAAGGCCGGGGACCTGACGGTCGATCTCTCCGACATCACCGATATCGATACGGCTGGGATCTGGCTGCTGTGCCGGCTGAAGAAGGAAGAGGAGGCTGCCGGCCGAACCGTCCGCTTCGAAGGCACCAATCCGCATATCGATGAAATGCTGGAGATGTTTTCCGAGGAGCCGGCCAAACCGGAGCCGGAGCAGAAAGAGAAGGTCTCGCTTGCCGCGCGCGTCCTCGCGCCGATCGGCAGGATGACCTACGACATCTGGGACAATTTTGCCGCCGCCATGTATATCCTCGGTTCGGCAGTGCGCGGCGCGCAGATGAAGTTCGGCCGCGGCAGCGGCGTTTCCCCGGCCTCGATCGTCAACCAGATCGACCACATGGGTGTTCGCGCCGTTCCGATCATTCTTCTGATGTCATTTCTGATCGGGGCGATCATTGCCCAGCAGGGCGCCTTCCAACTGCGCTACTTCGGTGCTGAAGTCTTCGTCGTCGATCTCGTCGGCATCCTGCAATTGCGCGAAATCGGCGTGCTGTTGACCTCGATCATGATCGCCGGCCGTTCGGGCAGCGCGATCACCGCCGAAATCGGCTCAATGAAGATGCGCGAGGAGATCGACGCGCTGAAGGTGATGGGACTGAACCCGATCGGCGTGCTGATCTTCCCGCGGCTGGTGGCGCTGACCATCGCGCTGCCGCTTTTGACGGTGCTGGCGAATTTCGCCTCGCTCGCCGGCGCGGCCGCCGTCGCCTGGGGCTATTCCGGCATCACCTTCGCCAACTTCCTGTCGCGCCTGCACGAGGCGGTCACGCTGTCGACGGTGCTCTCCGGCATGATCAAGGCGCCGTTCATGGCGCTGGTCATCGGCATCGTCGCCGCCGTCGAAGGGCTCAAGGTCGGCGGCAGCGCGGAATCGCTCGGCCAGCATGTGACGGCTGCGGTGGTGAAGGCGATTTTCGTGGTCATCCTGATGGACGGGCTTTTTGCGATGTTCTATGCAGCGATCGACTTCTAGCATGGCGAATCGCGTGGAAAAACCGATCGATACGGAAGACAGGGACGACAAGAACGAGAGGGACATCGTGCTCTCGGCGCGCGACGTCACCGTTGCCTTCGGCTCCAAAGTGGTGCTCGACAATCTCAACCTGAATATCTATCGCGGCGAGATCCTCGGCTTCGTCGGCGCGTCGGGCACCGGCAAATCGGTGCTGATGCGCACTGTGCTCCGGCTGCTGCCGCGGCGTTCCGGCACGATCAAGATCCTCGGCCAGGATTTCGACGAACTCGATGAGCCGCAGCGCAACGCGCTCGACATGCGGCTCGGCGTGCTGTTTCAGCAGGGGGCGCTGTTCTCGTCGCTGACGGTCAAGGAAAACATCCAGGTGCCGATGCGCGAATATCTCGACCTGCCGCGCTCGCTGATGGACGAACTGGCGCATCTGAAGATCCGCATGGTCGGGCTCGCGGCCGATGCCGCCGACAAATATCCGTCCGAACTGTCCGGCGGCATGATCAAGCGCGCCGCCCTTGCCCGGGCGCTGGCACTCGATCCCGAACTCGTCTTCCTGGATGAGCCGACCTCGGGTCTCGACCCGATCGGCGCTGCCGAATTCGACGAGCTGATCGCCAACCTGCGCGATAGTCTGGGACTGACCGTGTATATGGTGACGCATGACCTCGACAGCCTATTTTCGGTCTGCGACCGTATTGCCGTGCTCGGAAAGAAACGGGTAATGGTGGAAGGCACGATCGACGACATGCTGGCCTATGACGATCCCTGGGTGCAGGCCTATTTCAAGGGTAAACGGGCACGGGCGATCGTGCCGCAGGATGATGGCGCGCGGCACGGCAGCAGCGGGAAGTGATCGGATAAATGGAAACCAAAGCCAATTACACGATTGTCGGTTTTTTCACGGTGTTGGTGATCGCGGCTGCCTTCGGCTTCGTCTACTGGATGGCCGAATATGGCCGTGGCGGCCCGATGACCGAGCTGATCGTGCGTATTCCGGGTTCGGCCAACGGCCTCAGCGTCGGCTCGCCGGTGCGCTTCAACGGCATTCAGATCGGCTCGGTGCAGACCCTGTCGATCGATGCCGACGATCCGCAATATTCACTGGCGTTCACCCAGGTGCGCACCGATGCGCCGATCTATCCGTCGACCAAGGCTGCTCTTGAAATTCAGGGCCTGACCGGGGCTGCCTATATCGAACTGTCGGGCGGCCGCAAGGGCGAGGAAAGCATCCTCCAGCATGCGATCGACAACGGCAAACGCGCCGTCATCGTCGCCGATCAGTCGAGCGTCACCAATCTACTGGCGACCGCTGACAAGATCCTCGATCGCGCCAATGACGCGGTCGGCGAACTTCAGGGATTCATCGAAGATTTCACGCGCGCCCCTCACTCAGACGTTCAAGAATGCCGAGACCTTCTCGGATGCGCTTGCCAAGAATTCCGGCAATATCGACGCCTTCCTACAGAGCGTCGGCGAGCTGTCGAATACGGTGAAGGCGGTCTCCGGCCGTGTCGATTCGACGCTTCAAGCGGTGGAATCGCTGGTCAAGGCGGTCGACGCCCAGAAAATCGACAATATCGTTTCCAACGCCGAAAAGATCACTGCCAATGTCGCCGATGCCTCTGGAGATCTGAAGGGGGCGATCCAGAAGTTCGACCAGACGGCCACCACCTTCAACGATTTCGGCAAGCAGGCCCAGGCGACGCTCGACCGCGTCGACACGCTCGTCGCCCAGATCGACCCCGCCAAGGTGAAGGGCTCTGTCGACGACATCGCGCAGGCGACCAAGGATGCGCGTGCAGCCGTTGCCTCGATCCGGGATGTCGCAAACACGGTTTCGTCGCGCCAGAAAGATATCGACCAGACGATCCAGGACGTCTCGCAGCTTGCCAACAAGCTGAATTCGGCCTCGACCCGCATCGACGGCATTCTCATCAAAGTCGATGCGCTGCTCGGCACCGACAATACACAATCGATGTTCGCACAAGCGCGCGATACGCTGGAATCCTTCAAGAAGGTCGCCGACAATCTGAATGCACGCATCGGGCCGATCGCCGACAATCTGCAGAAATTCTCCAGCGGCGGCTTGCGCGACGTGCAGACTCTCGTCAACGACATGCGCGGAACCGTCAACAATCTCAACGACACGATCACCAACTTCGACCGCAATCCGCAACGCCTGATCTTCGGCGGGGACACGGTCAAGCAATATGACGGCCGGACGCGGCGTTAACTGGGAAGTCAGGAGTAGCCTAATATGGTCGCATCGCATCTCTTGTCGCGCCGTTCATGGATCAGGGGAACGGTGATCGCGCTGCCGCTGACGGCGCTGATCCTTTCGGGGTGCGGCACCGCGGCCAAGAACGATACCTATGACCTATCCGCCGCCGCTGACGGTGACGGACCCGCGGCCAAATCTCGCCAGATCCTGATCGCTTCGCCAACGGCGCTGAGTGCGATCGGCAGCGAGCAGATCGTCATCCGCGTTTCGCCTTCGGAAATTCAGTATCTCTCGCGGGCGCAATGGGGCGACAAGCTGCCGCGCATGGTGCAGTCGAAACTGGTGGAAGCCTTCGAGAACTCCGGCAAACTCGGTGGCGTCGGCATACCGGGGCAGGGACTGGCGATCGACTATCAGGTCGTCACCGATATTCGCTCCTTCGAGATCGACGCTTCCAACGGCAATCAGGCGGTGGTCGAAATCTCCGCCAAGATCCTCAACGACCGCAACGGCTCGGTGCGCGCACAAAAGGTGTTCCGCGCCATGGCGCCGGCCGGCGGCGACAATGCCGGCTTCGTCAAGGGCCTAGACCGCGCCTTCTCCACGGTTGTCTCCGAGATCGTCAACTGGACGCTGCGTTCAATCTGAGATGGCGTTTGGCGACCGCTGCGTCGACATCAAGGGTTGCCGATTCTGAAAAATATGCGGCTCCATGAAGTCGGGGCTGTCATCGTATTCAAATTCTTCACGAATTTGTGGAACGCATCATGTTATCGCTGTCAGGAGGCATGCTGCATGGTGGTCGTAAGAGTATTCGGAAAGTCGTCGTCGGAGGCGATCCAGCGCGATAACGACCGCCTGGCTGCGCTGCAGCAGTCTCGATCTTCTCGACACGCCGCGGGACGAAGGTTTTGAGCGGATCGTCCGCCTGATAAAGCAAATCTTTTCCATCGACATCGGCATCGTTTCCCTGATCGATGCGCACCGGCAATGGTACAAGGCCTGTTCCGGCCTCTCCGCCGACGAAGTGTCGCTCGACGACACATTCTGCCGCTGCGTGGTGGACTGCGACGAACCCGTTATCGTGCAGGATGCGACCAAGGACGCGCGCTTTTCAAAACATTCTGCGGTGACCGGCGAAGACCATATCCGCTTTTATGCCGGCGTGCCGTTGAGAACGAAGGCCGGGCATTTGATCGGAACGGTCTGCGCGATCGACCGCCGGCCGAGATCGTTCGGCAGCAGAGATCTCGACATTCTCCAGGAACTGGCGGGGGCGGCGATGGACCGCATCGAGCTCGTACAGTCGGCCGCCACCGACAGTCTGACCGAGGCGATGACACGGCGCGCTTTCAAGCAGGAAGCCGATCAGCTGATTTCGCTCGCTTTGCGGCACCAGCATGACCTGTCCTGCATCGCCTTCGATATCGACCATTTCAAGAAGGTGAACGATACCTATGGGCATGCCGCGGGAGATGCGGTTCTCAAGGCGGTTGCCTCGATTTGCAAGGCGACCCTTCGCGCCGGCGATCTGTTCGGGCGTATCGGAGGCGAGGAATTTGCCGTCGTCCTGCCGCATGTCGACCGGGAAGGGGCTTTCGCCGTCGCCGAAAAGCTCAGAGCCGCCATCGCCGCGCAGCCCATTCGCGGTGATCACGGTTCTTTGAATGTCACGGCGAGCTTCGGAACGTCGGCGCTTTCGATCGTCAGCAAGGAGATCGAGACGCTGTTGGCTCAGGCGGATGCCGCGATGTATCAGGCCAAACATGCGGGACGAAATCGTTGCGTGTCATGGAGTTCCATCCACGCCGATCACGCAATTGGTGCGCGGCGGCGGGTGCTGAAGGCAGGTTCGATCCTGTTCAACGATCGACGCTCGACCATCGACTGCACCGTCAAATCCATCGGCTCGGAAAGCGCCGGCATTTCGGTGTCCAGTTCGGCCGGCATTCCTTCCGAGTTCATTCTTGCCATCAAGGGAGAAGGATTCGAAACGAATTGCCGGGTGATCGCCCAGGACCGGCAACACCTGGAAGTGGCTTTCAGATAGAATAGCAGCCTATTTTGTCGGCTGCGCATCCGTCATCGTCGCTCCGGGCTGGTTGCTCGGCGTTGTGGAAGCTGTCGCGCTTGATGAGGGAGACAGGGTGCTGTCCAGCAGGCCTGCCATCTTGTCGTCGCGCAGGCTCGCTGTCTTTTCACCCATGACGACGCCGACGACGCGGCGGCCGTCCTTCAGCGCCGATGTCACGACATTATAGCCCGATGCGTCGGTATAACCGGTCTTGATGCCGTCGACGCCGTCATAACGATACATGAGGTTGTTGTGGCCGCGCAGCTTCATGCCGCGGAACTGGAAGCCGCGCATAGAGAAGAGCTTGAACTCCTCGGGAAAGTCCCGCATCAGCGAAATGCCGAGAGTTGCCATATCTCGCGCCGAGGTGACCTGCTCGGGATCGGGAAGGCCCGAGGGATTCCTGAAGACCGTATTCGTCATGCCGAGCTGGCGCGCCTTGTCGGTCATCGCTTTGGCAAAAGCCTGTTCGGAGCCGCCGAGCTGTTCGGCGATCGCCACGGCAGAATCGTTGGCGGACAAGACGACGATGCTTTCGACCGCTTCGCGCAGCGTCACCTGGCGGCCGGCGCCGACGGCGAGCTTGAACGGTTCCTTGCTCTCGGCATTTTCCGACATGGTGAGCTTCTGGTCCCAGGTGAGGCGTCCCTCATGCAGGGCCTCGAAGGCGAGGTAGAGCGTCATCATCTTGGTCAGCGACGCCGGATAGTTCAGGTCGTCCTGATTGGAGGCTTCGAGAACCTGACCGGATTGCGCATCGACGACGAAGCTCGCCTGGCCGGCCTCGGCCAGGGTGAACGCGCCCAGCAGAACGGCGGAAGAGAGCGCGGTGGCAAGGAGCCGGGAGGTCGTCTTGGTCATCGATGTTACTGTCTCTGTCGTTGGAAGGTCGAGCGTTGGAAGGTCGGGTCAGCCGTTAGCTAAACGCAAGCCGATCGAGAAAGTTTGTGACCAAATGAAGGACGGGCGGCAATAAAAAAGCCCATCCACAGCTGATTCATTTTGTCTCAGCGAATTGGGGTTTTGGCAAAGGCACGGGCGGCACGTAGAAAATTCGATCATGACCATGAAGCGCGCCCCTTTCTCTCGCCATTTCAGCACCTGCCTGCAGGTCGCGAGTGTGCGCGCATTTGACGGACGAGGTCTCCGCGTCCCGCTGTGACGTTGGGCGCTCCGGGCGTCCGGCGCGCTGCTGGACGTAAAGCCCCTCACCACGTCAATCAAGGCTGCCAGGGAGACAGGCGCCGTGCTCAATCTTTATCATGTCAATTCGCTCGTCCATTGGGAGGAGCGCGAGATCCATCTGCGCGATCATATGATCGGCTTCTTCTCGCAAGAGGTCGGCCGCTTTCTCAAATCGGTCAATCCGGCCTGGGATGTCAGAAGGGTCGAGGCGCCGGCGCTGATGCCGCTGGAGATGGTTTCCAGCGCCTATTCGAACGTCGATATTTGGGTCCAAGAACAGCTTTCCGCCGGCGATACCGCGCTGGTGCTGAGACCTGAGACCACGCCGTCAACCTATGCCTATATGCAGTATATTCTCGGCAACCACTCGAAGACGCGGCTGCCGCTCTGCGTCTGGCAGGCGGGCCGGTCCTATCGCCGCGAGCAGGAGCAGGCGACCAAACACATCCGGCTGAAGGAGTTCTGGCAGCTGGAATTCCAATGCGCCTTCACGACCGACAGCGGCAACGACTATCACGCCGCCTGCCTCGAACCGGTGCGCCGCATGATCGCCTCGCTGATCCATCTACCGACGCGGATCGTGCCCTCCGACCGGCTGCCGGCCTATTCCGAGGTGACGATGGATATCGAGGTCGACAATGGCGACAAATGGATGGAGGTCTGCTCGATCTCGCGACGCACGGACTTTCCGCAACGCTATCGGTCGCAACCAAAAAAAGGACCTGCTGTCGACCATGGCGTCCTCGTGCTGGAAATCGCCATCGGTCTCGATCGGTGCGTTTACAATTGGGGCATAGCGGCCGATCGGTGAGAAAGGGAACCGGGGTCGCTGCGGCGGTCCCGGCTTTCCATGGCACATGGTGCGGTTGGTAGCGAGCTGTCGTCGTTTGCCGGCGTTGAACGTTCGGGCGTCCCGTTGCTATGAATAGGATCAGCGACAAGGACACGATTGTATATCTCCTCGGGCCTACATGCATTCATCGAACAATGGGATGAGAAGCCATGCTGATTATCTTTGGCGGCTTGCCGGGGAGCGGGAAAACGACTGTTGCCCGCGCGCTCGCGAAACGGCTGGGTGCCTTATACGTCCGGGTGGACACCATCGAGCAGGCGATCAGAGTGTCCGGTGGTGACCCTGCAAGAGACGTCGGTCCGGCAGGGTATGTCGTCGCCTATGGGGTTGCCGAGGACAATCTCACCCTCGGCCGCGTGGTGATTGCCGACTCGGTCAATCCGCTTGACATAACCCGCGACGCTTGGCTGGCGGTCGCGGCGCGGTCCGGCGTGCTCGCGGTCGAAGTGGAAGTGATCTGTTCCGACAAGATCGAGCACCGCCGTCGGGCCGAGACGCGGAAAACGGATGTGGAAGGTCTGGTGAAGCCGACGTGGCAGGAAACCGTCGAGCGAGAATATGACGATTGGGGGCGGAGGCCGATCATTGTCGATACGGCTGCGAGGGATGTGCCGGAGGTCGTCGAGGCGCTGATCGTCAAGTTGAGGACCGATCGCCTGCTTCCGATTTGATGTTGGCTGTTGCTGCCGGAGCCTTATGAAAAATCAATGTTGGCGGTGGGACGGATATCGACGATCGCCCTGCCGGCGTCGAAACCGTCGAGCGTTTCATTGTGGTGGGCGACAATCTCGGAGAAGGTAAGGGTCGCCGTATCGCCGGTGGTGTGGCCATCCGCCACCAGCGTCACGTTATAGCCAAGAGAAACGGCGCGCCTGACCGTCGTGTCGACGCAGAATTGCGACATGCAGCCGCCGATGACGAGGTGAGTGATCGAGCGTTCGTTCAGGCGTTCGGCAAGGTCGGTCTCGAAGAAAGAATCGGCGCTTTTCTTGCGCACGACGACCTCGCCTGGTTCCGGCGCAATCTCCTGGCGCAGCGCCCATCCTTCCGTGCCGACGGCCAAGCGGTGACCACTGTCGCCGTCATGTTGGATCAGCACGACCGGCGCGCCCGCATTCCGAGCTTTCTCCTGAAGCGACGCCAGCCGCGCGACGGTCTCGTCGAGTGCGGCATCAATCTCGGGCTGGCGCTCCGGCAAGGCTTTTCCGGAAAGGATCGCATTCTGCACGTCGATGATCAGAAGGGCCTGGGTCATTCGGGGCGGTTTTCCGTGGCTGGACAAAGGGGGCTCGGTACTCGCCAATGGCTGCAAGAGAGGTTTTAGTCGCACCGGCATCTTACGAGAAAAGCCGCCTGACACATGGTCAAGCGGCTTTCCCTCAACGTCAATTCAAATCGGCAAACTCAGCTGAGCCTGCCTGCGGCATGGGCAAGCATGGTGTAGACCTTGCCCGTATCTGAGGTCAGGTAGGACTGCGAGACGATCTGGTTCGGGTCGGTGCGGGCGACGTCGGCCAGCAGCTTTTCGAAATCACCGATATAGCGATCGACGGCGGTGCGGAATTCCGGTTCGCGGTCATATTTGCGCTTGATCTCGTCAAAGGTCTGCTGGCCCTTCAGCGTGTACAGGCGGCGGGTGAAGACGTCGCGCTCGCCGCGCTGATAGCGGCGCCACAGATCGACCGAGGCGTCGTGATCGATGGCGCGGGCGATATCGACAGAGAGCGAGTTCAGCGATTCGACGACATGGCGCGGATTGCGGATGTCACTGCTGCGTGCGGCCGGTGTGGCGGTTTCCGCCGAGCGAGCCGGGGCACGGGCAGGCGCCTCGTCGGCGGCCTCCTCACGTGATGCGCCGCGCAGCAGATCGCTGATCCAGCCGCCGCTTTCGGCACGAGCCGGTTCCTGGCGGCCTGGTTCCTGACGGGCAGGCGCAGGCTGCGGAGCGGCAGCAGGTGCCGGCGGGGCGATCGTTCCGCGCAGGCCCGTCGCTTCGATCGGCGCGGGCGCTGCCGGCTGTGGCGGCGGGGGCGTCACCGGCTGACTTGCGGTCGGCTGACTTGGGATCGGCTGGGCGGCACGCGGGGCCGGCTGCGTCTGGGCGAGCGTGCGGGCGACGGGCTCAGAGATCTCGAGCTGCTGGCTGGAGCGGCCGACGAGCTGGGAGATATCCTGCAGCGCCTTGATCTGCTCGGCGACGGCCCGGCGCATGGCCGAGGCGCTTTCCTTGGCTTCCTCGGGAAGGTCGAAGGCGCCGCGCTTCAGTTCGGCGCGGGTGGCGTCGAGCTCGTTGCGGATGTCGGCGGCGGAGCGGCGGATATCATCGGTGGCGCCGGAGAAGCGGCCGACGGCATCATCGATCGCTTCGCGCAATGCTTCGCGCATGTGCTGGGCGGCGCCGTCGGAGGCGCGGCCGGCTTCGCCGAGCATGCGCTCGACTTCCGACAGCGACGCCGTCAGGCCACCGCGTATGCGGTTGGAGAGGTCGCCGGAGCGACGCTCGACATTGGCGAAGGTGCCGTCGATCGTCGTATTGGCCTCGTCGCCGGCGCGGGTGATCGCCTCGCGCATCGTCTCGGCGGCTTCCTGGGCGCGTTTCTCGGTTTCGGTAAGAATGCGGCCGATATCGGCGAAGGAGGACTGCACGCCCTGGCGCAGATTGCCGGTGACCTGGCTGGAGCGCTGTTCGGCTCGCTCGAACACGGTCTCGATCATGCCGCCGAGGCCGCGCATGGTCTTCTCGATCTCGTCGGAGCGTTGAACCAGGCTGACGGAGAGCGCTTGCAGCGCGCCTTCGCGCTCTTCGAGCGTCGAGGCAAGGTTGGACTGGGCGGCGCCGAGAAGCTGCGAGGCCTGTGTCAGGACCTTGGAGTGTTCGTCGAACCGGCCGATGATGCCGCCGACCTGTGACAGCGTCTGCCCCGAAATGTCGGAGAGGCGGTCGACCTTGCCTTCGAGAAGCCGGGTCGAGGCGTTGACCATTTCGGCAGCCTTGGTGGTGGAGTCGGCAAAGCGCGTCGTGGTTTCGCCGAGACGGCTGTCGACGCTGGTCAGCTTGCTCGACGGCGCGGTTCATCATCATCGCCATCGCCGCGCTGCTTTCCGACATGCGCTCGACGAGGCCGTTGACGTTGCCGACCAGGCTGTTTTCGATGGCGCTGACGGCGTTGGCGACATTCTCGGTGCGGGCGGCAACGGCGCTGGCGAGCGCTTCGTTTTCGGTACGCAGACGGTCGGCGCTGAGGTTGGCTGCTGCGGTGATGCGGGCGGCGGCCTGTTCGCCGGCATCGGTATATCGGTCGATGATCGGACGGGCAGTTTCGTCGAGGATGCGCGTCAATTCGACCGAACGGCCAGCGAGCATCGAGTTGAGGTCGCGGGTGCGCTCGTCGAGTGTCGCGCGGATCGAATTGCCGCGCGCTTCGAGCGCCCGGTCGATGCCGGAAAAGGTCGTATCGATCTCGCGGGCGCGCTCCTCGAGATTGGAGCGGATAGCGTTGCTGCGGGCTTCGAGCGCCCGATCGACATCCGCCATGGTGGCGGAAATCTCGTTGCCGGCTCCCGACAACGTTGAGCGGATGGCATCGCCGCGCGTCTCCAGAGACTGGCCGGCATCCGACAGCGCCTTGGAGATGGCATTGACCTGCGTACCGACGATGGTCTCGGCCTCGGCAACCTTGTTGACGATGGCGTTGCCGGCTTCCGAGAAGGTCTGGGCGACGGCGGCGGCCTGGCTTGCCAGCCGGCTCTGGGCTTCGGCGACGCGGGTGACGATCTGCGACGAGCGCTCATCCATGGTGCGGGTGAATTCGTCGCTTTTCGCATTGAGATCGACGGCGAATTGCTGGCCGGTCTTGCCGAGCAGCTCGGTGGTTCTCGTCGCTTCGCCTTCCATTCCCTGGGCCGCCTCGGCAACCGCGCTGCGCAGCGTCGAGGCGAGGCCGGCGGCCTTGCCTTCGATGGTGCGGTTGACGGCATCGAGGCCGACGGTCAACGCACGATCCATGGTGGACAGACGTTCCTCGATGCGTTCATTGCCGCGGTCGAGGGTTTCGCCAAGGCTGGCGGTGCGGCCGTCGATGGCGCCGGTCAGGGTTGTAGCGCGGCTGTCGAGCGTCTCGGCCAGATTGGCGGCGCGGCTGTCGATCGCCTGGGTGAGGTTTGCGGCGCTGCCTTCGAGCGTCGCGGTGATACGCCGGTTGGCGTCGTCGCTAAGCGCGCTGATACGGGAGATGCCGTCGGCAAGCACGCCGGAGAGCTGGCCGCTGGCGGCTTCGACCCTTTCGGCGACACCGCCGACGCCGTTGCTGATGCGGGTCTCGATCGCCGCTAGACCGGATTCCACCCGCGATCCGGTTTCTTCAAAACGGCCGGTCAGGCTTTCGACAGACTGATCGAGTTGGGCGGAGAAATTCTGCGTGGAGGTGGAAATCGCATTTGCCGCCTCCTGGAAGCGGCCGGCGATCTGGCCGGCGCCGGCATGCATGCGCTCTTCCAACGTCTGGGCGCTGGCATCGATAGCCTGGCGGATCGAGGCTTCACGGTCCTCCAGCGACATTTCGAGCATGCTGACGCTCGTCGCCACCGAGGTGCCGATGCTGGTCGCGTGTTCCGTCAGCGTATCGTTGATAAGCGTATGGGCCTGGTTCAGCGACAGATCGATGGCATTGGCGCGATCTTCAAGCGTCGTGCGGATGCGCTCATGGGCAGAGGTGAGCCCGCCTTCGATACGCGCCGCGGCCTCGTCGGCGAGGCCTCCGAGCCGCGCATGGGCATCGCTCAGACGACCTTCGATGCGGCCGGTCAGGCCGCCGACGAGATCCTCGAAGCGAGCGCCGCCGGCATCGAGAACGCCGGAAAGGGCGGCACTATGCTCGGAAAGCGCATTTTCGAGCCGTTGCTGATTGTCGGTGTAAGCGGCGCGGATAGCATCGGTCTTGTCGGTGAAGGCGCTGGCGACGCGCGACTCGGCGCCGGAGACGGCCTCCATGATGGCGTTGCTGCGCGCTTCGAGCACGCTGTCGAAGCGGCTCTGGTTGTCGTCGAGCGAAATGGCGAGCGCCATGGTCTTTTCGTCGAGCGTGTCGGTCAGCCTGTCGTGCGTTGCCGTTACGGCACCGATGATCGCGGCGGTGCGGTGCACCAGGGCTTCCTCGAGGCGGGCCTGGCCTTCATTCAGCGAGGAGGCGATGGCCGCAGCTTTCCGGTCGAGCACACCGTTCAGGCCGTCATGCGTGCCGGAGACCGCCTGGGTGATGGCATCGGCGCCTGAGGTCAGGGTTTCCTCGAGCCGGCTCTGGCTCTCGTTCAGCGAAATGGCAAGCGCCATTGCCCGGTCGTCGAGTGTCTCGGACAGGCGGTCGTGGGTAGTGGAGACCGCACTGAGGAAGGATTCCGAGCGGCTGTCAAGCGTGTCCTGCAGGCGGCTCTGACCTTCGTTGAGCGAGGCGGCGAGGGCTGCCGACTTTTCATCGAGCGTTTCCGAAAGCCGCTCATGCGTGCCGGACACGGCCTTGAGGAAGGCTTCGGAGCGCGCTTCGAGCGTGTCTTCGATCCGTGACTGGCTCTCATTCAGCGAGATGGCGAGCGTCATCGCCTTTTCATCCAGCGTTTCGGACAGGCGCTCATGGGTGCCGGAGACCGCATTCAAGAGGGCCGCGGAGCGGCTTTCGAGCGTCTCCTCGATGCGAGCCTGGCCTTCGCTGAGCGAGGTGGCAAAAGCTTCCACTTTGCCTTCCAGCGTTTCGGACAGACGATCATGCGTGCCGGAGACAGCGTTCAACAGAGCCGCCGAGCGGGTCTGAAGCGTCTCTTCGATGCGGGCCTGGCTCTCGTTCAAGGAGATGGCGAAGGCCGCCGCCTTTTCGTCGAGGGTCTCGGCAAGTCGGTCGCGCGTGCCGGACACGGTGTTCAGCAATGCCTCGGCACGGGTTCCAAGCGCATTGTCGATGCGGGCATGGCGCTCATCGAGCGAGGTGGTCAGGGCGGCGGCCTTGCTGTCCAGCGTTTCGGACAGGCGGTCATGGGTGCCGGAGACGGCGTTCAGCAGGGCCGTGGAGCGGGTCTCGAGCGTATCTTCAATGCGGGCCTGGTTTTCATTGAGCGAAATGGCGAGCGCCATGGCCTTTTCATCGAGTGTCTCGGAGAGGCGGTCATGCGTGCCCGATACCGCGTTCAGCAGCGCTTCCGAGCGGGTCTCGAGCGTATCCTCGATGCGGGCCTGGCTCTCGTTGAGGGAGATGGCGAGGGCCATCGCCTTTTCGTCGAGCGTCTCGGCCAGACGGTCATGGGTGCCGGAGACGGCATCGATGATGGCATCGGCGCGTGATGTCAGCGCTTCTTCGAAGCGGCCGTGATGGGTGGTAAGCGCATCGACAAGCGCACCGCCGCGCTCGGCCATGACGTTGTCGATGCGGCCGTGGGCCGTGCCGAGCGCCTCGCTGATTTCGGCAGCGCGGGCAGTCAGCATGCCGCTCAGCTCCTCGCCGCGGCCGCCGAAGGCTGCGGTGACCTGCTCGGTGCCGGCGGCAACGGCGGTGGTCAGATCGCTGGTGGTGGTGCGCAGCGTGTCGCGGAATTCGGCCGAGCGGGCCTGAAGATTGTTCTGGAGATCGGAGGTGCCGGATGCAAGCGTCAGCGCGATTTCCGAAGTGGCGCTCTGCAGCGCCGAAGTCAGTTCGCCGGTGCGGTTGGTGAGCGCCGCGGTGATTTCGTCCGCCCGGGTGCCGAGCGCGCTTTCCAGCACTTCGTGGCCGGTGGAAAGCGCAGTGGCGAGTGCCAGCGACTGGTCGGTCATCGAGGAGCTCAGCCGGTCGATGCCGGAACTTAGGATGCCGTCGATCGAATCCGAGCCGCCGGTCAGCGTCTCGTTGATGCGGGCGAGGCTCTCCATCAGCTTGGTGTCGAGCGAGCCGGTGCGCTTGTCGAAGGCGCTAGTGAATTCAGCGACCCGTTCGTCGAAGGCGGTAGACAGCTGGGCGACGGTCGTCTGGAGCCGTTCTTCGAAGAAGCCGGAGCGGACGTCGAGATCCATGACGGCGTCGTCGGCGGTGCTCTGCAGGCTCTGGCGGAAGCTCGCTCCCTTTTCATCGAGGGCGCTGTTCAGCTTCGACAGCACGTCGTCAAGCGTGCCGCCGATGGTGCGTTCACCTGAAGTGAGGCTCTCATTGATCTCGCGGGTGCGGGCGATCAGTATCTCGCTGAGCTGCTGCGTGCGCTCGTGCAGCGCGGCATTCAGTTTCTCGGTGCTGCTGTCCATGGTTGAGGCGCGCGTCTCGAATTGGCTGAGCAGTTTTTCGCCATGGTCATTGAGGTTGACGGAGAGCGCTTCGAGGCGGTTGTCGAATTCGGTGGCGAGCGCGAAACCCGATGCGTTCAGCGTCTGCAGCAGGCTATCGGTCTTGGCGGCGAGCAGGCTGCCGATCGATTGCAGGGCATTGTCCGATTTTTCCAGAATCGTCGCGGCGCGCGTATCGATCAGCGAGGCAAAGGCTTCGCCCGATGTGGAAAGCCGCACGGCGATCTCTTCGGTTGCCAGCGAGAGCTCTTCCTTCAACTGGTCATGGACGCTGCCGATCGAGGTGCGGATGCGATCGGCATGGTTGACGATCGCCTCGCGCTCCGAGCCGAGTTCGTGGACGAGGCCGCGGACGCGCAACTCGTTGTCGGCATAGGAGCGTTCAAGTGCATTAACTTCGGAATGGACAAGCGTTTCGAGTTCGGACGCACGCGCGATGGTGCGTTCGATGCCTTCATTCATGGCCGAGACCTCACGGCGCACGGCCTGGCCGACGGTCATGATGCGCTCGGAGGCGATGGTTTCCGGCTCCGCCAGTCGCAATGCGACCTCCGCCATGGAACGGGCGGCGTTGCGCATGTCCTGGGCGCGGGCGATCATGATGGCGAAAGCATAGAACATCATGACGGGGATAATGATGCCGACGAGGCCGGCGATGACGCCAGGCAGGGCGACGAGATCGGCGAGCGAACGGATCTGCCAGATCTGCGGGGCATAAAGCAGCGACATCAGGCCGAGGCCGCCCATGACCCAAAGCACTGAGAACAGCGTGGCGGTGCGCACCGCCGAGCGGCTGGAGGCGCCGTCGAAGGATTTCAGAATCGAGGCGGGCGTGTTGCGGCTGGCATCGTTGGCGGGCGTGAAAGCCGGCCCCCTGGAAGCCTGCTCGGCCCCGGCGCTGCGGCGGTTGCGGCGCTGCGCTTCTTCCTGGGCCTGCTGGTTACGCGCATTCACTGGATCAGACACATTAGCCTCCGGGGCCTCTGGCGCATCGCCGCGGCGAGACGGCACGTTATCTTTGCCGAAGTCGATCTGGAGCGCCTCGTCCAATGCCTTGAACGCCTTGTCCTCAATCGACTCGTTATATTTGTTGTTCGCCATTGGTTATGCCTCGTTACTGTCGGCCGGTCCGGCAGCGCAATCCCGGGCTTCCGCCTCGCCGGGGAACAACTTTGCCGTTCCAGCCTTCCATCCCAACGACGGACGGATAAGCATGTTATTTCAGAGTAGATAGCCGCTTTTTCAAACGGAAGGTATCAAAACACTACCATTATCCACTCGCTCGGCAAAGGCGCGTACCGTAAACCCGCTCCACCAGTATCGTAGTGACACATCTGGGCTCTTCACACAATTAATGAAGGCTTGAGATTCCAAGCTCGTTAACCCGTTGTTAACATCTTTAAATCTGCGGCACCGCTTAAAAACCAATAATTTAGCGATATTTAACGGATGTTAACCATATGGCGAGATTTCCGCCCTGCATGTGTCGGAATTTAACGCGATGGCCACCCTCCTGTCGCAGAACTGTTGCAACTGCGCACGACACGAGACGGGAGAATTGGCAATGGCAGCTCAGATGGCAGCTTTGAACATCGTATTCGAGGCGCCGGATAATGCAAAGGGACCCTGTCCCTCCAAGGTCCGGCCGATCGATCTCGTCCATCTCGCCAAGCAGACGATGGGCGACAAGTCGCTGGAAATCGAAGTCCTTCAGATGTTTGCGCGCCAGGCTCGCGCATGCCTGCAGGATATTGCGAGCGGCGAAACCATCCGCGTCGGCGCGGCCGCACACCGCCTGAAGGGCGCGGCAAGCTCGGTGGGGGCGTTCCGCGTGTCGCAGACGGCCGAAGCCGTCGAGGAAACCGGCGGTGACGCCGGGGCGACGGCAGCGCTCGGTGCCGCCGTCATCGACGCCGAGAATTTCATCCTCAAGCTCTGCCGCGGCTGAGCCTTGTTTGAGATAGTTTGAATGAGGCCCGTTGTTCCATTGCGGAACCGCGGGTCTTTTTGCGACGTCTTCCATGACGCTTTGAAGACGGCGGGCGGAGGCCCGATCTGCGAGGTTATGGCGACTTTCCCGATGTTGACTGAAGCGTCGAATTGTCGGAAGAAAATCCGCCCATCATTTGAAGACCGGAAATAGTCCTGATGCCAAAACTTACCATCGTCGCCTTCGACGGCACGCGCTTCGACCTCGATGTCGACCAAGGCTCCACCGTCATGGAGAATGCCGTGCGCAATTCGGTGCCCGGCATCGAGGCTGAATGCGGCGGCGCTTGCGCCTGCGCGACCTGTCATGTCTATGTCGATGAGGCATGGACCGAGCAAGTCGGCCAGCCGGAAGCGATGGAAGAGGATATGCTCGACTTCGCCTTCGATGTGCGCCCGACCTCGCGGCTGTCCTGTCAGATCCGCATGAAGGCTGCCTATGACGGGCTCGTGGTGCACGTGCCGGAACGCCAGGCTTAAGCGCCGAGCTGCACACTTCGCCGGAATGGGATCCACAAAAAAGACGCCTCGCGCGCTGGTGCGAGCGAGGCGAGGCGGGCGCATTACCTACGGATGAGGGAGGAACATCCGCGGCTTCGGAACGCGCCAGGAGAACCCAGCGATGAAAGAGCAGATGCCGTAGCTGCACTTTCGAATGTGTTCATATTAACGCGTCCCGGTTGAGTCTGCCAGGATGAAAAATGACCATTCAATCACTGGGGAGGGTGCAAGTTTCGCACAAGTTTCGTTGTGCAGCTAAGGTTTTCCGCTCGCAACCAGACTGAAAAAGCCTTATTTTGCGCCGGCTCGGCCGTTGATTCGATTGTTCAACAATCTCAGCATGCGCTTCTGGAAATTGACCGCCTCGACCCGGTCGAATCGCGCCTGCTGCCGATCGTGCTCCTCTATACCGCGAGCTGATTCGCCTGAGACGAGTTCCTGCATGGCCTCGCAGCTGCGCTGCTGAGGCAAGGTGCGGATGGCGCGTTCCATGGCGCGGGCCTGATCGCGGGCGATTTCGGCATGGCGCTCCTCGTGGCGCTTGATATCGCTCGACAGGGCGTCCCAGATCATTGACAGCTCCTTGCTGGCGCCCTTGCGGCTGTTCCAGCGCGGCAGGATGATCTGGGTGTGGACCGTGACCTTGACGTTGCCGACACGGCAACGTCCGTTATCCTGGATATAGGTGGCTTCACCGCCGAAGCGGATCTTGGTGGCGCCGGGGTGGCGCGCCGAGGAGCCGCTCGAGGTCGGGCCGCGCCGGCTGAGTTCGCGGTCGAGCTCATCCGCGGTTTTGCCGCGGATGTCGAAATAGGAATAGCTTTTCGATGCGATCACTTCTGCTGCCACTGGGCTGCAGACGGAAAGAGCAATGGAAAAGGCGATAGGAAGGACCATATAACGCACTGCAAGCGGCATTCTGAACGCAACCCGTGTTGAAATCGACCGGAGCTTGGGGCATAGCCACCGCAAGCGCAATATCGGATGGCGCTTTTTTCGCGATCGATAGGATAAGTCTGGTGACAGGGTTCGAAGGCAGTTTATGGCGTGTGGGCCATGGCCGGGAGATCGAACTCGGCCGTCGTTCTCTCATCATGGCGATCATCAATGTGACGCCGGACTCCTTTTCCGACGGCGGACGCTTCGAAACCGTCGATGCTGCTGTCGAGCACGCGCTTCGCGCGGTGAGCGAGGGTGCCGGGATTGTCGACATCGGCGGGGAATCGACCCGCCCGAACGCCGCTGCCGTCAGTCCTTCCGAGGAGCAGGCGCGCGTGCTGCCGGTCATCGAGGCGCTGCGCGGGCGCACCCAGGCGCTGATCTCGATCGATACCTATCGCGCCGAAACGGCGCGGCTGGCGGTCAGTGCCGGCGCCCATATCGTCAACGATGTGTTCGGGCTGCAGAAGGAGCCCGATATCGCCGACATCGCCGCGGCGACCGGGGCCGGGCTCTGCATCATGCATACCGGCCGCGACAGGGCGAAGCTTCCGGACGTGATTGCCGACCAAGTGCATTTTCTCAAGCGGTCGCTTGAGATCGCTCAGGCCGCCGGCGTCAACAGCGACCGCATCGTGCTCGATCCGGGCTTCGGTTTTGCCAAGGAGACGGCGGAGGAGAACCTCGAACTGATGGCGCGATTTTCCGAACTTTCCCGCTTCGGACTGCCGCTGCTTGCCGGGACGTCGCGCAAGCGCTTCCTCGGCGCGGTGACGGGGCGTGAGGCGGCAGACAGGGATGCGGCGACGGCCGTCACCAGCGCCCTGCTCAGGCTTCAAGGGGCTGCTGTTTTCCGGGTGCACAATGTCGCAATCAACAGGGATGCGCTTGATATCGCCGATGCTATGCTGAATGCGCGCCAGGAATTCGAGAGGAAGCGGCCGACATGACCACCTACACGATCACGCTGCAGAACTGCGCCTTCTTTGCGCGCCACGGCGTGCACGACGAGGAGGAATTCCTCGGCCAGCGCTTCTTCGTCGATGCCGAGCTCGATGTCGTTGCCGGCGAGGCGCTGAAAAGCGATTCGATCGACGATACCGTCAATTACGGCATCGCCTTCACGGTGATCGAGGGGATCGTCACCGGCAAACGGCGTTACCTGATCGAGGCCCTGGCGCTCGATATCGCCAAGGGACTCTGCGATACATTCCCGCAGGTCCGGCGCGCAAAGATCACGGTGCGCAAGCCGAATGCGCCGGTGCCCGGCGTGCTCGATTTCGTGCAGGTGAGCGTTGAACACTTTGCCTGAGACTGCATTGCAATCGGCCACACTCGGCCTCGGCGGCAACATCGGCGATCCCGTCAAGGCGATGGCCGTCGCACTGCAGCGGCTGGACGGACGAGATGACTGCCGGGTTACGGCGGTCTCGCGGCTCTACCGCACGCCACCCTGGGGCAAGACCGACCAATCCTTCTTCTTCAACGCCTGCGCTGCCGTCGAAACCCGGCTGGAGCCGGAGACCTTGCTCGATGTCTGTCTGTCGATCGAACGGGAGATGAAACGCGAGCGTATCGAGCGCTGGGGGCCGCGCACACTCGACATCGACGTGCTGACCTATGGCGACGTCATCCAGGAGGCGCCGCGGCTGGAACTGCCGCATCCGCGCATGACCGATCGCGGTTTCGTGCTGATGCCGCTTGCCGATATCGCGCCGGACCTTATCGTCAAGGGCAGGGCGGTCAGCGACTGGCTTGAAGATGCAGAGGTAGCGGGCATCGAAGTCGCCAACAACAGCCGCGACTGGTGGCTCCAAACCTGAGGCAGAGATCCTGAAACGGAAAACGGCGGGAAACCCGCCGCTTTAGGAAAATGCGCTGTAGCTTCAGGAAAATCCGCGGTGCGATTGATCTACTGGATGGACCCGACGGCCATCTCGTCGACCTGGCGGGTCAGCGTCAGGCCGATGACCGGGATCATCTGGCTTTCGACCTTGACCGAAACAGTGACGTTCATCGTCTTGTCATCACGCACGCGGGCGATCATCGCGCCGTTCAGCTTGGCGCGGTTGATGCCGACGACGACGGTATCTTCGCTGACGGCGCCAGAGACGACGTCAAGACCCTTGCCGGCGGCGCCGTCAAGGAACTTGCCCTTGTAGGTCGAGCCCGACTGCGAGATGACGGCTGTCATCGGCTGCTTGAAGACGCCGACGCGGCAGGTGCCGTCGAGCTTGATGCCGGCGCCGCTGTCGCCCGTGGGCTCGCCGATCAGGTTGCAGGTGAATTTCGTCCCCTTGTATTTGCCGGCGACGATTTCGCCCGGGCCCTTCCATGAGCCGGCGACGGAATCGAAGAAGGCCTTGTCACGGGTTGCGGCGGTAGCTGCCGGAGCGACGTCTGCGACGGGAGACAATGCCGCGGCGGCCAGACCGCATATAATGAGAAACTTGCGCGAATACATGGATTTTCCTTGGCAAACACCACTCACGAACTGGCTGCAAGTTTTGCCTGGGAATGGTTAATCCTTCCTTTCAATCGTGCCGAAATGCGCTGGAATACAGGGGTTTCGCGCGGTCCAGATTTTAGCTTGTCGCTATTAGAGCCTTGAATCTGCTGTAATTTCGCCAACATTCCGTTAGGGATGGCAAAGTGTGCGGAATTGCTCCGACTCTCAAGGAGTGTTGCCGCGCGGCGACATGGAGGGCGTGAGGTCGCCGATGAAATCGCCGATTCCCGGCCGCTTCAGGGCATGGAAGGCGAGCGGGCGGCAGAGATCCATTGCCGCGATTCCAATGCGGGCGGTCATCAGGGCGTTGATGACGCCTTCGCCGAGCCGGGCCGAGAGCTTGGAGGCCAGCCCATGGCCGAGCACCTGCTGGACGAGGCTGTCGCCGACGGCGATCGAGCCGGTGACGGCCAGATGCGCCAGCACGTCGCGCAGCAGACGGAACATGCCGAGCGTGCCGGGACGGCCGCCGTAAAGCTCGGCCATGGCGCGGATAAGACGCACGGCCTCATAGAGGACGTAGAGCAGGTCGACCACGGCGCGCGGGCTGACGGCGGTGACGATTGAGACGCGCTTGGAGGCGTTGACGATCAGGGCACGGGCCTTGCGGTCGAGGGGCGTGAGCAATTCCCGTTCGGCGAGCGCAATCAGATGCGGGGGATCGATGACCTCGCTTTCCGTCGCCTTCAGCGTGGCGCGGCCCTTCGATGTCTCGGGATTGGCCGACAGCAGCGTGCTCAGGCGGGCGACGACGGCGCGCGCCCGTGCCGGCCGGGTTTCGACCATCGCGGCTTCCGCTTCGGCCTTGATCGCCTGGACGGCGGCAAGGCGCATCATCCCTAATGTTTCGCGGATGATGAGCGCAAGCACGGCGAGGATGCCGACCGCAAGCACGGCCAGCGCCGCATAGCCCAACCAGTCGGCACGGGTGAAGAGATCGCGGATCAGCCTATCGGTCCAGAGGCCGATGCCAAGCGACAGCAGAATGCCGAAGGCGCCGGCGGCGATCTTGCCGAAGGAGGTTCGGCGTCTCAGCGGCGTTGCCACGGGCACTGCGCTCAGATCCTTGTCGGGATTGAGGAAGGGATCGTCCTCATCCGCCGTCACGACGATGTTTTCGGAGAAGCTTTCCGGCTTGCGCCGCTGCTCTGCCTGGCGGCCGTTGTCAAGGCGCTCGGTGGCCTCGTCCTCGTAGATGAAAGCCGCGGGCGGGCGGCGTGGCGGATCGGAGGGGGGCTGGCTCATGCGAGACGATCTCCGAACAGGAACTGCATGGCGCGGTCGAGGCGGATATGCGGGACCGACAGCTTGATGCCGCCGCCGGTTTCCTCAAGCTGAGGCGGGCGGAACCTGACGACATTGACATCGGGCAGCCGCAAGCCGCTCTCGCCCGCGGCGATGCGGTCGAACAGGCTTTCTGGATCCGCCGGCAGGTCGCCGGGAAAGATCGCGGTCTTTCTCTGGCCGTCGAAACGCTCGCCGGCGATGGTTTCGCCCTCCATCGGCGTGCCGACGATGACAGGCAGGTCATGTCCGTCGCGCTTGACGGATGCCTCTCGGGTGGCGCGCACGGAGGCGAGCGCCATGACGTCGATGCCCGCACCCGCCATGCCGATGCGGTCGATGGCGCGATCGACCAGGCGGCGGGTCAGCGCGTCGAGCCGGTCGTGGCTTTCATGGTGGAGATGATCGGCCTTGGTCGCGGCGACCAGCACGCGGTCGATGCGGCGCCCGAGCAGCGAGGAGAGCAGCGAATTGGTGCCGGGGCGGAAACAGGCGAGCACATCGGTCAGCGCGCGTTCCAGATCCTGGACGGCTTCGGGGCCGCGGTTCATCGCCTGAAGCGCATCGACCAGCACGATCTGGCGGTCGAGCCGGGCGAAATGCTCGCGGAAGAAGGGTTTGACGACGACTGATTTATAGGCCTCGTAGCGCCGCTCCATCATCGTCCAGAGCGAGTTGCGCCCGGGACGGCCGTCCGCCGGCAAGGCCAGCGGTGCGAAGGTCAGCGCCGGCGAGCCGTCGAGATCGCCGGGCAGCAGCAGGCGGCCGGGCGGCAGGGTGGAGAGCGAGCGTTCGTCGGCCTTGCAGGCCTTGAGATAATCGGCAAAGGCGGTGGCGAGGCCGCGGGCGATCATCTCGTCGGCGCGGGCCTGGATATCGGCGGCATGGGTCAGCGCCAGCCATCCGCGCGACAGTTCGGAGCGGACGCCGGTTTTCGCTAGCGCGATCGTTTCCTCGCTAAAGGTGCGGTAATCCTTGCCGAGCAGCGGCAGGTCGAGCAGCCATTCGCCCGGATAGTCGACGATATCGATCGACAAACGGCCGGGCGAAAAAAGCCGGTTCCAGCCGCTGGCGCTCTGATAATCCAGTGTGATGCGCAGCTCAGAGATGGCGCGGGTCGAATCCGGCCAAATACGATCCTTCACCAGCGCGCGGATATGATCCTCGTATTGGAAGCGCGGTACGGCATCGTCGGGCTGCGGCTCCAGCCGCACCGCCGAGACGCGGCCGGACTGCACCGGCTCGAACAGCGGCAGGCGGCCGCCATGCAGAAGATTGTGTACCAGCGAGGAAATGAAGACCGTCTTGCCGGAGCGGGAGAGGCCCGTGACGCCGAGCCGCACGGTCGGATTGACGAGGCCGCTTGCCCGATCGGCGAGATTGTCGAGGGCGATGCGGGCGTCGTCGGTAAAGGATGTGAGGCGTGGCGGCAAGGCGCAATTCCGGTTGGTGACTGCCGGCAATATAGGAAGGACGTGCCGCCTGAAAAAGACGCGGCGCGAAAGCTTTCAGACAACCACGAAATCGATGAGACGCCAACCGCCGGCTGAAGCGTCGTAATCGACGACGGCAAGGCCCGCCGTCGGGAAGCCGCCGGGAAGGGCGCTTGCCATCGCCTCATGGCCGATCAGCGCCTCCAGCGCCTGCTCCATGGTTGGATTGTGGCCGACCAGCATGACGGCCGCCTCTTCCTGCGAATCGACGATTTCCAGGTAGTTATCGACCGTGGCGTTGTAGAGCGCATCGACATAACGGATGTCGAGCGTAAGGCCCATCGCCCGATGGACCGCATCGGCAGTGCCGCGGCAGCGCAGCGCCGTCGAACTGATCAGCAGATCGGGACGGTAGCCCTTGTCGGCGGCTTTGTCGGCAATGATCTCGGCATCGCCGAAGCCCTTTTCGTTGAGCGGCCGGTCGAAATCGCGCTGTCCGGGTTCGGCCCAGGCCGCCTCGGCATGACGCAGGAGATAGATGCGGTTCGGCGGAGGCAGCGGTACGGTCATGGGCAAATCCAGGATCGGGCGGGTCTTTTCAGTAGCGGTTGCGCTTGGCCGCCGTCAATCGCTGGCCATGCTGCGACGGCGCAAAACGTGGCTGACAACACGGCGTTTTGAAGGCGAAGAAGAAAACGGTAGCCGGAATAACCATGACAAAATAGATCGTTAGCCTAAAATTGTAACAGATTTAAAAATCTGTTTACCTGTCGTATTTGGCTTGAATCGCGGCTAGCGCTTGGGATATACACCCGCCCAGATGAGATGTTCTTCAGGAGAATCGCGTTGAGTGAGAAGATCGATCTTAGCAATTACGTTCCCTCGGAAGAGGAAGAGTTCATGAACGTAAACCAGCGTGCCTACTTCAGGACCAAGCTGGTTGCATGGAGAAATGATATCCTTCGAGAAGCGCGCGAAACCCTCGACCACCTGGCCGAGGAAAGCGCAAACCATCCCGACCTCGCCGACCGGGCGTCCTCGGAAACCGACCGGGCGATCGAACTTCGCGCCCGTGATCGGCAGAGAAAGCTGATTTCCAAGATCGACGCGGCACTGCAGCGCATCGAAGACGGTACTTACGGCTATTGCGAGGAAACCGGCGAACCAATCGGCCTCAAGCGTCTCGACGCCCGCCCGATCGCGACGCTGTCGATCGAGGCGCAGGAGCGCCACGAACGCCGCGAAAAAGTCTATCGCGACGAATAATGGTTTTCATGCAGAGGTGAGAGCAAGCGCCGCGATCGGATCGCGGCGCTTGTTCGTTGATCACTGCTCCGCTGCACAAATGCCTATCGCCAGAGCTTTCCACGATTGCTCTCGCTCGGCCTCCATGGAGAGGTCGATCGTCACAAGGGTGCCGTTCCTCAGGCGGTGTCGCAGGATGTCCGCCTTCTCAGGATCCGTCCGAACCATGCCTTCAGTGTGAAGGGCCTGCAGTCTCGAGCGTGAAAGCTTCAGTTCCGAGGCCAGCAGACGGTCGAGGCGGGTGCTTGTTGGGACAGGGACCGTCAGTTCGATTGCCAATGTCGTCCAATTTGCGGTTTCGTGCCGCATCTCCTTGGTGATTTCAAATTCGGCAAACTCGTCCATACGCAGCGATTTGCGTCGGAGAGCATCGAGGTTGAAGGTCTCTGCCCGGATCCAGTCCGGATCGTTGGCCTGCAGCGCGTCAAGGACCGCAGGATCGATGTCGCGGACATTGCGGCGCTCGAAGATCGGCCGGTTCCATGTCCTTTCGCAGGTCAGGCATTTGTAGATCAGCCAGGCATCCAGTTTGCGGCCGTTGGCGTTCAGCCGAATCTTGCCGCTGGATTGGAAGGCTCTCATGCCTCCGCATCCGCCGCATGCGATCCAGGGCTGGGGAGCTGTCTTGGGAATAATGGTCCATCGGACCTGAAGCGTCTTGCACATATCGTCTTGGTCTTCCGTTCGGAAGTCCATCGAGATGGTGCAGGAGAAACCCTTGCGGGCGCGGTGTGGCGATGTTGTGGGCGGCTGAAGAGCTGAGACAGCGGAACTGCACATGGCACATTGGAACAATGCCAAACCGGTCTCTCGCCACCACCCGATGAACATGGTCGCATGCCGCCAGCATGTCGCTAGACGGCAGTACGGGTGAAACTGGAGTGAGACCGGTGTTTACTTAGGCAAAATGCAACCTCGGATGCGCCAACGCTCTTCACCCCGATCGATAGCAAATGATCGGCATGATGGGGAGGCCAAAGACATTCGGACACTGAAAAAGCCGCGGTATGCGGCTTTTGTGCAACTTCATGGTGAAGGAGAGGGCGCGGCAACCCGGCGTGACGCGGGGGCCTTTGCCCTCATTTGTCGCGATTGACGCTCATTTCGCCGAAGATGCGGGCGACTTCTTTCTGCAGTTCCGTATCGGCGCCGGTGATTGGGGCGAGGTCGGGATCGCGGCGCGGCAGGTTGCTCGGCTGCGGCTGCGGTATGGCTTGGCGGGGGGCCTGGTTTGCCGGCGCCGGCACGATGCGTTCGGCCGTCAGATTGTTCGACATCTCCTCTTCCAGCACCCGCTGGAAATCATGGCGGGTCGCCGCTGCCGATTGCGCAGCCGCATCGTCTTCGGCTGGGCCGGGGGCGGCGGGCGGCATGTGCTGGACAGGCGGTGCGGAGATCTCGGGTTCAATGCGCTGCTGCGGCAGCACGCGCTGACGGGCGGCATCGAGGATCTCGGCCGCACTTGCGGTATCGTGGAACGCTGCGGGCGCGACCGGGGGAGCAACAGGACGCTCCGGCGGGCGCGGCTGGGGTGGGGCAGGTGGAGGAATGTCGCGTTCGGCCGACAGGGGCGCTATCACCCGGTTTGCCGGAAGAGGGCTGGTCGCCACCGGCGGTGCTGCGGCCTGCTGGGCCTGCGGTTCGGGGCGCGGGCGCGGCTCGGGCGAAACCGGTGCGGAGAAGGAAGGCTCGGCGGCCGGCTCGACGCGGGCTGCGGCAGGCGGTGAGGCCGGAGCTGCAATTGCAGCGCGGGGCGGAGAAACGGGGACGGTTCCGGCTGCGCCGGGGGTGATACTGGACGCTGTTCGACAGGTTGTGGAAGGCCGGCGATTTCCGGCTGTTCGGCCGCTGCGGGCAGGATACGGCTTTCGATGACTATATCGCTCGGGCCGCCGATCATGATCAGATGCTCGACGTCGTCGCGGCGCACCAGCACCAGCCGGCGACGGGCATCGACAGCGGCGGCATCCAGGACCTGCAGACGCGGCTGGCGGTTGCGGCCGCCGCGCACGAAGGGCGAGGGCGCCCGGCTGCGGATCACCCAGAGCACGAGGATGAGCAGGAGAAGCGCCAGACCGACGCCACCGGCGGCAAGCAGAAAACGGCTGCCATAAGCTCCGACAACATCATCCAACATAGTCACTCACTCCATTTCATATTCGGCACATATTGACGACTTTTCCGTTCCTTAGGCAAGGGCCGCCGGTGCTGTCCAGTCACGGGAGAACGCGTTTTCGTGTTCCGCGGATTGGGCGCTCGCCGATGTTGCGCACGGTCGGCCGCGTCAGGGTTCAGGGGCAGATGGCGCTGTTGCCTGTGAATTCAAGCAGTCTTGCCGACCACCGGTGTTTTTGCCAACGCGGCAAATTGCTAAGAAGGAAAGAGTGCCTGATTCCCGCTTCGTGTTCGTGCTACGAAGCTGGAGGGACTTATGTGAGGAATACATGACGAAACCGCGTCAGGCCGACGATTATAACGCACCGCTTGTGGATCGTGGGGGCGTTCTGGCACGGTTTTGCGCATTCTTCTGCTGGCCCTTGTGCTGATTGCAGCCGCCGGCGGCTTCGTCGTCTTCAAGAGATCGCTCGACAATGAGATCGTGCTCGGCGGTCTCGGCGTGCTTGCCATGGTTGGCATCTTCTTCCTGGTATCCTCGGTCATCGGCTTCATCGAGGTGATGCCGCAGCGTCAGTCCGACAGCCTGGCGCGCGCCTTCCTCAACAGCCATCCCGACGGCACGCTGATCACCGACGAAAAGGGCCGGATCATATATGCCAACGCCGCCTATGGTGCGCTGACCGGCGCGCGCAAGGCGACCGAGGTGCAGACGCTGGAAAGCCTGCTGTCGCGCCACCGCGAATCGAATGAGGCGCTCTATCGGCTGGTCAACGGCCTGCGCGAGGGCAAGGAAGGCCGGGAGGAATTCCGCCTGCTGCGCGCCGTCGGCCCCGGCAGCAACAGCTCAGGCGCCCATTGGTATCGGCTGAAGGCGCGGCTGCTGCAGCCGGAGGAAAACGGCGGCAAGCCGCTGCAGATCTGGCAGATTACCGATATCACCACGGAGCGGGACGACCAGGAGCGCTTCTTCAAGGAATTGCAGAACGCGATCGACTATCTCGACCATGCGCCGGCCGGTTTCTTCTCAGCCGGCAGGAAGGGCGAGATCTTCTATCTGAACGCCACGCTTGCCGAGTGGCTAGGCCTCGATCTCACCAAATTCGTGCCGGGCTCGATGACCATCGGCGACGTGGTGGCGGGCGAGGGGCTGGCGCTCATCCAGTCGGTGCAGGCCGAACCCGGCCTGAAGAAGACGGTGACGCTCGATCTCGACCTGCGCAAGACCAACGGCCAGAGCCTGCCGGTGCAGATCATCCACAGCGTCACCTCGATGCGCGACGGCGCACCCGGCGAAAGCCGGACGATCGTGCTGGGGCGTGAAAAGAGCGAGGCGGGCGGCCAGTCCGCTTCGGCCGCCGCCATGCGGTTCACCCGCTTCTTCAACAATACGCCGATGGCGATCGCCTCGGTGGACGGGGACGGGCGCATCCTGCGGACCAACGCACCGTTCCTGAAGATGTTCTCCGGCGTCGTCTCGCGCGACGATCTCGAAAAGGCGCCGCATCTCGAAACCATCGTGCAGGAAAGCGACCGGCCGCAGCTCGCCGAGGCGCTGGCAGCGGCCAAGGACCGGCAGGGCGACATTGCGCCCCTCGATACCCGCACGCCGACCGACGAAGCGCGCTATTTCCGTTTCTACGTCAACGCCGTCATCGACCAGAGCGACGAGGCGCCCGAGGAGGCGGCGATCGTCTACGCCGTCGAGGTGACCGAGCAGAAGGCGCTGGAAGCGCAGATGGCGCAGACGCAGAAGATGAATGCCGTCGGAACGCTCGCCGGCGGCATCGCGCATGATTTCAACAATGTGCTGACGGCGATCCTGCTTTCCTCCGACCATCTGCTGCTGCAGGCACGGCCGGCCGATGCGAGCTTTGCCGACCTGATGGAAATCAAGCGCAACGCCAACCGCGCCGCGGTGCTGGTGCGCCAGTTGCTCGCCTTCTCGCGCAAGCAGACGATGCGGCCCTCGGTGCTCAACCTCACCGATGTCGTCGGCGACCTGCGCATGCTGGTCGACCGGCTGCTCTCCGGCACCAATGTCAAGCTCGACGTGCAATATGGCCGCGACCTCTGGCCCGTCAAAACCGACCTTTCGCAATTCGAACAGGTGCTGATCAATCTCTGCGTCAATGCGCGCGACGCCATGCCCGAGGGTGGCACACTGACGCTGCGCACCCGAAACCTGACTGCTTCCGAGGTCTCCGCCTTCAACTATTCCTACATGCCGGCTGAGGACATGGTGCTGATCGAAGTCGCCGACAACGGCACCGGTATCGCGCCCGAAATCATGGACAAGATCTTCGAGCCCTTCTTCACCACCAAGGATGTCGGCAAGGGCACCGGGCTTGGTCTCGCCATGGTCTATGGCATCGTCAAGCAATCGGGCGGCTATATCCAGCCGGAATCCGAAGTCGGCAAGGGCACGACCTTCCGGGTCTTCCTGCCGCGCCACATCCCGGAGCCGGCGGTGGCCGCGGAAGCGGGTGCGATCGACAGCGCCGTCGCCGAGATCGGCATTCGGCCGGAGGCGCCAACGGCGCAACAGCCGGAGGACCTGACGGGATCGGCGGTCATCCTTCTCGTCGAAGACGAGGAGGCGGTGCGCCGCGGCGGCAAGCGCATGCTGGAAACGCGCGGTTATACCGTGCACGAAGCCGGCTCGGGCGTCGAGGCGCTCGCCATCTTGGAAGAGCTGGAAGGCAAGGTCGACATCGTCGTGTCCGACGTCGTCATGCCCG
Source organism: Rhizobium sp. C104 (assembly GCF_022354505.1). NCBI lineage: Bacteria > Pseudomonadati > Pseudomonadota > Alphaproteobacteria > Hyphomicrobiales > Rhizobiaceae > Rhizobium > Rhizobium sp. C104. The sequence goes on from NZ_CP092348.1 coordinate 1,192,567, forward strand.
AGATGGACGGCCCGACGCTGCTGCGCGAGTTGCGCAAGACCTATCCCGACATGAAATTCATCTTCGTCTCGGGTTACGCCGAAGATGCCTTTGCCCGGAACCTGCCGCCGGACGCGAAATTCGGGTTTTTGCCGAAGCCGTTTTCGCTGAAGCAATTAGCTGTGGTGGTGAAGGAGACGCTGGACGGGTGAGGGCAGCCGGCATCGCCTTAGTAGACAGGGCGTGCCGCGGCCGCCCCCTCTGCCCTGCCGGGCATCTCCCCCACCTGTGGGGAGATCACAAGCGGCGGAACCTTCTCGCCACATCAACGTTTCGGCGAGCTGCGACGCCAATTGTTGGGGGAAGCCATTGCGTCTCAGCCAATCTCCCCACCTGTGGGGGAGATGCCCGGTAGGGCAGAGGGGGCTGGAACGGCAGCAGCTGTCTGGCAAGGCGATTCCGGCCTGCCCCGTAGGCCTCACTCACCCAACGCCACGGCAATCTCAGCCGCCAGCCGCGCATTGTTCTCGACCAGCGCAATATTCGTCTTCAGGCTCTGGCCGTCCGTCAGATCGAAGATGGTCGAGAGCAGATAAGGCGTCACCGCCTTGCCCGTGATCTCGTCGCGCTCGGCGCTGTCGAGTGCCCGCTCAATGTAGATCTCCATCTCTTCGCGGGCGATCTCGTCGGCTTCCGGCACCGGATTGGCGATGAGCATGCCGCCGTCGATGCCGAGCTGTTCGCGCACCGTCTGGAAATTGGCGATGGCGGCCGGGCTGTTCAGCGACAGTGGGCTGCGGATGCCCGAGGCGCGTGACCAGAAGGCGGGGAATTCTTCGCTCTCATAGGTGACGACGGGAACGCCGCGGGTTTCCAGCACTTCCAGCGTCTTCGGAATGTCGAGGATCGCCTTGGCGCCGGCGCAGACGACGATGACGCCGGTGCGGGCGAGTTCCTCGAGATCGGCCGATATATCGAAGCTTTCCTCGGCGCCTCGGTGCACGCCTCCGATGCCGCCTGTGGCAAAGACGCGGATGCCGGCGCGGGCGGCGGCAATCATCGTCGCGGCCACCGTGGTGGCGCCGGTGCGGCGCTCGGCGATCGCGAAGGCGAGATCGGCGCGCGATACCTTCATCACTTCGGTCGCCTTGGCAAGCTGCTCCAGTTCGCCGGCTTCAAGGCCGATATGCAGCGTGCCATGAATGACGGCGATGGTTGCCGGCACCGCGCCCTGTTCGCGAATGATCGTCTCGACGCTGCGGGCCATCTCGATATTGCCGGGATAGGGCATGCCATGGGTGATGATGGTCGATTCTAGCGCCACCAGCGGCGCGCCGCGCTGCTTGGCGCTGGCAACCTCTTTCGAATAGGCAATCGGCAGAAGGGGCGAAATGGGCTTGGTCATGATGTTGTCCTGTCGTCGATGAGCATGATGCCGAAGCGTGTCAGCGGTTTTCGCACCTCATGCTCGACTATTTAATATAGCGGCTTCAATGCAGAATTCTGACCTCGGGAACAAGGGCAAGCGCCGCATTCAAGAGATCCGGCGTCAGATTTTCGTTGACGGCGTGCCGCGACTGCACGGTGAGCGTTGCGGCAGCCGTGCCGTGGCGAACGGCCTCTTCGAGCGGCAGACCGAGCATCAGGGCGGCAAGCGTGCCGGCCGCAAGAGAATCGCCGGCTCCGGTGACGTCGGCGACCGTGTCGGCGATCGGCGGCTGCAGCGTCACGGCGCGGCCCTTGCAAAGTGCCACGAGCTCGCGGCGGCCGCGGGTGACGACGGCGTTCCTGATGCCGATCTGGTTCAGAAGCGGCGGCCAGCCGGCAGCGTCTTCCGGCTGTTTACCGGCAAGGGCAGCGGCCTCGGCTTCATTCAGGAACAGGTAGTCGATATCCGCGATGCACTGTTTCAGCCTGACGACCTTGGCCGGCGAGATGGCAATCGCCGCGACCGGCTTCGCCAGGGAATGCGCCTTGGCAACGATCGCTGCGATCGTCTCCTCCGGCAGGTTGGCGTCGAAAAGAATGAGATCATGGGCGGCGAAAGCTTCGCGCACCCAGCGGATGGAGAGACGCCGCGGCACGAAGAATCGGTAGAGATCCATGTCGGCAAGGGCGATCACCAGATTGCCGTCCTTCTCGATGATCGCCGTATAGCTCGGGGTCTTGCGGTCGAGGAACACGAAAGGCCGGTCGTCGATGCCGGCGAAATCGGCGGCTTCGCCGACCATCTCGCCGATGGAGTCGCCGCCGCGTGGCGAAATCATCGTCACCTGAAAACCGAGCCTTGCCAGGTTGCGGGCCGCATTGAAGCCGCCGCCGCCCGGCTCCTCGAACCAGGTGCCGGGATTGCTGGCGCCCGGCGCCGTTTCGCCGGAGATCCGGCCGCGCCGGTCGATATGGGCGCCGCCGAGAACAAGAATCTTTTCTTCACTTCAACCGCCTTCCGATGCCCGAAGCGCGAATCGAGACGGTGCTAGCAGCCGCGGCAAAGCCGGTGCATAAGGCCTAAGCCGTTGCTTTGCATCGATAAAACAAATATAGAACACAGGCTGTTTTACCTTTTTCTTTCAATCGTTTGATCGCCTATTGCGGAAATAGAACAAATGGGGTACAAACTCGACATTGCTTGGGCGGCTTCAATAACCTAAAGGTGGATCGGATGTCTCAGAATTCATTGCGGCTGGTAGAGGACAAATCGGTGGACAAAAGCAAAGCGCTTGAAGCGGCACTCTCACAGATAGAGCGGTCGTTCGGCAAGGGCTCGATCATGAAACTCGGCTCCAACGAGAATGTTGTCGAGATCGAGACGATCTCGACCGGCTCGCTTGGCCTCGATATCGCACTTGGCGTTGGTGGTCTGCCGAGGGGCCGTATCATCGAAATTTACGGGCCGGAAAGCTCGGGTAAGACGACGCTTGCGCTGCAGACCATTGCGGAAGCGCAGAAGAAGGGCGGCATTTGCGCCTTCGTTGATGCCGAACATGCGCTCGATCCCGTCTATGCCCGCAAGCTTGGCGTCGATCTGCAGAACCTTTTGATCTCGCAGCCCGATACCGGCGAGCAGGCGCTCGAAATCACCGATACGCTCGTGCGCTCTGGCGCCGTCGACGTTCTCGTCGTCGACTCGGTCGCCGCACTGACGCCGCGCGCCGAAATCGAAGGCGAGATGGGCGACAGTCTTCCCGGCTTGCAGGCGCGCCTGATGAGCCAGGCGCTGCGCAAGCTCACGGCTTCGATTTCCAAGTCGAACACCATGGTGATCTTCATCAACCAGATCCGCATGAAGATCGGCGTCATGTTCGGTTCGCCTGAGACGACAACCGGCGGCAATGCGCTGAAGTTCTACGCCTCCGTGCGCCTCGACATCCGCCGCATCGGCGCGGTCAAGGAGCGCGAAGAGGTGATCGGCAACCAGACCCGCGTCAAGGTCGTCAAGAACAAGATGGCGCCGCCCTTCAAGCAGGTCGAATTCGACATCATGTATGGCGAGGGCGTTTCCAAGACCGGCGAACTGGTCGATCTCGGCGTCAAGGCCGGCATCGTCGAGAAATCCGGTGCCTGGTTCTCCTATAACAGCCAGCGTCTCGGCCAAGGCCGCGAAAACGCCAAGACCTTCCTGCGCGACAATCCGGATCTCGCCCGTGAGATCGAGCTGTCGCTGCGCCAGAATGCCGGCCTGATCGCCGACCGCTTCCTGCAGAACGGCGGACCGGATCCCGATGATGGTGACGCTGCCGCGGAAATGTAATTTTCGCGATCGGTTTTCCGCCAGTCCCTTTGAAAATCCAAGCCGGCTGCATTCCCTGATCAGAATGCGGCCGGTTTTGTTTGTCTGCTGGACAGTGGCGGAGGTGAACGTTAAAAGCCGATGGATTTAGATTTACCTGCCTCCGGCAGCATTGAAGGGCATAGCATGAGCGGTGTGAACGATATCCGGTCGACATTCCTCGACTATTTCAAGAAGAACGGTCATGAGATCGTCTCGTCGAGCCCGCTCGTGCCGCGCAACGACCCGACGCTGATGTTCACCAATGCCGGCATGGTGCAGTTCAAGAACGTCTTCACCGGCCTGGAGAAACGCCCTTATTCCACGGCGACCACCTCGCAGAAATGCGTGCGCGCCGGCGGCAAGCATAACGACCTCGACAATGTCGGCTATACCGCCCGCCACCTGACCTTCTTCGAAATGCTCGGCAACTTTTCGTTTGGCGACTATTTCAAGGAGAATGCGATCGAGCTTGCCTGGAAGCTCGTCACCGAAGGTTTCGATCTGCCGAAACATCGCCTGCTGGTCACCGTCTATTCCGAAGACGAGGAAGCCGCGACGCTGTGGAGGAAGATCGCCGGCTTGTCCGACGACAAGATCATCCGCATCCCGACCTCCGACAATTTCTGGCAGATGGGCGATACCGGCCCCTGCGGCCCATGCTCTGAAATCTTCATAGACCAGGGCGAGAACGTCTGGGGCGGCCCTCCCGGTTCGCCGGAGGAGGATGGCGACCGGTTCCTGGAATTCTGGAACCTCGTCTTCATGCAGTTCGAGCAGATCGAACCCGGCGTGCGCAATCCGCTGCCGCGTCCGTCGATCGATACTGGCATGGGTCTAGAGCGCATGGCCTGCATCCTGCAGGGCGTCCAGAGCGTCTTCGACACCGACCTGTTCCGCACGCTGATCGGCGCCATCGAAGAGACGATGGGCGCCAAGGCTGAGGGCAGCGCCAGCCACCGCGTCATCGCCGACCATCTGCGCTCCTCGGCCTTCCTGATCGCCGACGGCGTGCTGCCGTCGAATGAAGGCCGCGGCTATGTGTTGCGCCGTATCATGCGTCGCGCCATGCGACACGCCCAGCTTCTCGGCGCCAAGGAGCCGCTGATGTACAAGCTGCTGCCGACGCTGGTGCAGGAGATGGGCCGCGCCTATCCGGAACTCGTGCGTGCCGAAGCGTTGATCTCGGAGACGCTGAAACTCGAAGAAGGCCGCTTCCGCAAGACGCTGGAGCGTGGCCTGTCGCTGCTGTCGGATGCGACCACGGATCTCGGCAAGGGCGACATGCTGGACGGCGAGACCGCCTTCAAGCTCTACGACACCTACGGCTTCCCGCTCGACCTGACGCAGGACGCTTTGCGCGCCCGTGAGATCGGCGTCGATATCTCCGGTTTTACCGATGCCATGCAGCGCCAGAAGGCCGAAGCCCGTTCGCACTGGGCCGGTTCCGGCGAGAAGGCAACCGAAACCATCTGGTTCGAGCTTAGGGAAAAGAACGGGGCAACCGAATTCCTGGGTTACGACACCGAAACCGCCGAAGGCGTGGTGCAGGCGATCGTCAAGGACGGGGCTGCTGCTGAAGAAGCCCAGGCCGGCGACAAGGTGCAGATCGTCGTGAACCAGACGCCGTTCTATGGCGAATCCGGCGGTCAGATGGGCGATACCGGCATCATTTCGTCCGACCACGGCAGAATAGAGATATCGGACACGCAGAAGAAGGGCGAAGGCCTCTTCGTGCATTCCGGCGTCGTTGTCGAAGGCGCATTCAAGAGCGGCGATGCGGTTGTTCTCACCGTCGATCACGCCCGCCGTTCGCGGCTGCGCGCCAACCACTCGGCAACACACCTGCTGCACGAGGCGCTGCGCGAAGTGCTCGGCACCCATGTTGCCCAGAAGGGTTCGCTGGTCGCGCCCGAGCGCCTGCGTTTCGACGTGTCGCATCCGAAGCCGATGTCGACCGAGGAGCTGAAGATCGTCGAGGATATGGCCAACGAGATCGTGCTGCAGAATTCTCATGTCACGACCCGGCTGATGAGCGTCGACGACGCCATCGAGGAAGGCGCCATGGCGCTCTTCGGCGAGAAGTACGGCGATGAAGTGCGGGTCGTCTCGATGGGCACAGGCGTTCATGGCGCAAAGAGCAACAAGCCTTACTCGGTCGAGCTTTGTGGCGGCACGCATGTGTCGGCCACCGGTCAGATCGGCCTGATCCGCGTTCTCGGCGAAAGTGCCGTCGGCGCCGGGGTTCGCCGCATCGAAGCGCTGACCGGTGAATCGGCGCGCGAATATCTGGCTGAGCAGGACGATCGCGTGAAGACGCTGGCTGCCTCGCTGAAGGTTCAGCCTTCGGAGGTTCTGTCGCGTGTCGAAGCGTTGATGGACGAGCGCCGCAAGCTCGAAAGGGAACTGGCCGACGCCAAGCGCAAACTTGCCATGGGCGGCGGGCAGGGCGGCTCGGCCGATGCCGTGCGCGAAGTCGCCGGCGTCAAGTTCCTCGGCAAGTCGATATCGGGCGTCGATCCCAAGGACCTCAAAGGGCTTGCCGATGACGGCAAGACCAGCATCGGCTCCGGCGTCGTGACGCTGATCGGCGTCTCCGACGACGGCAAGGCGAGTGCGGTCGTCGCCGTGACGCCGGATCTCGTGGATCGTTTCAGTGCTGTCGATCTGGTGCGCGTCGCCTCGGCCGCCCTCGGCGGCAAGGGCGGCGGCGGCCGCCCCGACATGGCCCAGGCCGGCGGCCCCGACGGCTCGAAGGCCGACGAGGCGATCGAAGCGGTGGCCGTAGCACTCGCGGGCTGAGCTGCCGGGTTACGTCGGCTCTCCTCCCTCATTCCTGTGCTTGTCACACGAATCCAGTGCGCCCAAGTCATTGGGCGCGAAAGATCTTTTTTCTTTCGGTACTGATTCATTCACGGCGCGGACGCGCCGTGAATGGAATCCTGTGACGAGCACAGGAATGAGGGACGTTGGCGTGATGCCGGTGTACCCGCCTCGTCCTTCGAGGCACCTGCTCGGCACGTCAGCAAGGATAAGGCTCTCTTGAACTTTGGCGCTCCGGAGCCGGCAAGTCCGCAGGATTTGTCAAATCGGGCTATGCTTTGTTGCATCCGATCGATTTGCAGGAGGTTTGACATGAACGGGGAAACGGCATGGGCACTTTATGAAACCCGTCTGAGACGGGTATCGGCTTATATTCACGACCACCTCGACGAGGAGCTGGATATGGCGCGCCTGGCCGAGATCGCCTGCATGTCCAGCTATCACTGGCACAGGATCTATCGGGCGATTTACGGCGAGACGCTGGCGGCCACCGTCAAGCGGCTGCGGCTGCATCGCGCGGCGGGCGAAATCGTCCGCACGGAGCTTGCCGTCCGTGAGATTGCGAAGCGATCAGGCTATCCCAATCTCCAATCCTTCAACCGCATTTTCAAGTCGGTCTACGGCATGCCGCCGGCACGCTATCGGAAAGAGGGAAGCCACACAGCCTTCCAACCCTCACCTAACGGAAAGATCAAAGCCATGTTCGACGTTACCATACGTGAGATCGCACCCACCGAACTGATCGGTGTTGCCCATGCCGGCTCCTATATGGAGATCGGCAAAGCCTTCGAAACATTGTTCGGCACGCTTTACGCGCGTGGTCTCGCCAGGCCCGACATGCGGATGATCGGTGTCTATCTCGACGATCCTGATATCGTGCCGGCCGAACAGCTGCGCTCGATCGCCTGCGTCACCGGCGTTTCCGCGGGGTCGGCCGAAGCGCCGTTCGAGCGGCGCACGATCGACGGCGGCGACTACGCCGTGCTGCGCCATAAAGGCCCCTATGCCGACATGCACAAGGCCTACCAGTGGCTCTATGCGGAGTGGCTGCCGAAATCCGGGCGGCAACTGAAGGACAGCGTCATGTTCGAGGAATATCTCAACAACCCGCGCGACGTGCCGCCGACCGAGCTGATGACGGATATCCATATGCCGCTTGCCTGAGGGCTGACATCCCGGCGCGGCGCGGCGATGACGATCAGGCGGCCTGCATCGTCTTGCCGGCCTCATCATCCAGCGCATTGGCGCGCTTATAGGGCTCACGTTCGCTGATGCGGCCGAAGTAATCGACGAAGGCCTGGCGCTTTTCGATGCTGCCGAAGCCGAGACCCCAGCCGATATGCGAGCCGACATAGACGTCGGCGGCGGTGAAGCGCTCGCCGGCGACGTAGGTCGAGCCGGAGACGGCCATTTCGAGTGTGTTCATGACGTCGCCGAAACCGCCGCAGCCGGCCATGCGGAGGCGTTCTGCTGGAATTTCGAAGCCGAGCGCCTTCATCGTCACCGCCGATTCCAGCGGGCCGGCGGCAAAGAACATCCAGCGGTAGTAGCGGGCGCGCTCTTCCTGCTTGGGGGCCAAACCTTTTTCGGGGAAGGTCTCGGCGAGATAGGCACAGATCGCTGCGCATTCAGTGACGACGGTGTTGCCATGGCGGATCGCCGGAACCTTGCCCATCGGGTTGATGCGCAGATATTCCGGCGCCTTCATGCGTTCGCCGAAGGTCAGGAGTTCGGTGCGATAGGGCTGACCGATTTCCTCCAGCATCCAGCGCGCGATGCGGCCGCGTGACATCGGGTTCGTGTAGAATACCAATTCTTCGGTCATGACATCCTCCTCCTGTTGCGTCGCTCGGAATCAATAGCGCGGGGAGGTCTTTGTGCAACCCCCGATCTTCAAAGAGCCTTGCGGTACTGGATGAAGCCTGAGCGCTCGGCGATCTTGTCGTAGAGCCGCCTCGCCGTGGCATTCGTTTCATGCGTCATCCAATAAAGCCTGCCTGCGCCGTTTTGACGGGCAAGATCGGCGACCGCATCGATCAGCGCGGCGCCGGTACCGAGCCCGCGCTGGCTGTTTTCGACATAGAGATCCTGCAGGTAGCACGTCCATTGCGGCAGCCAGCAGGAGCGGTGAAAGATGGCATGGACGATGCCGACGAGGCGGCCGTCTCCATCGAAGGCGCCGAGCGCATGCATCGGTTCGCTGGGATCGTGGAAACGGCCCCAGGTGAGATCGGTGGTTTCGGGTGGGATGACCACTTCGTAGAAGCGCTGATACGCCTCCCACAGGGTTTCCCAAGCGGCGCGGTCGGATGGTTCCAGCGGGCGTACGGTCGCCGTCATCAGCTGTTCTCCCAAAATGAAAACGGCGGGGAAATCCCCGCCGTTCCGATGCTATCCCGAAAGAGGAGGCTTACGCCATCGCCTTCTGCAGGTTCTGGTCGATCTTGTCGAGGAAGGCGGTGGTCGACAGCCACGGCTGGTCGGGGCCGATCAAGAGCGCCAGGTCCTTGGTCATGAAGCCGGATTCGACGGTATCGACGCAGACCTTTTCGAGCGTCGAAGCGAAGCGGCCAAGCTCGGCGTTGTCGTCGAGCTTGGCGCGATGGGCGAGGCCGCGGGTCCAGGCGAAGATCGAGGCGATCGAGTTCGTCGAGGTTTCCTGGCCCTTCTGGTGCTGGCGGTAATGGCGGGTAACCGTGCCGTGGGCGGCTTCGGCTTCCACCGTCTTGCCATCCGGCGTCAGCAGCACCGAGGTCATCAGGCCGAGCGAGCCGAAGCCCTGGGCAACCGTGTCAGACTGGACGTCGCCGTCATAGTTCTTGCAGGCCCAGACATAACCGCCCGACCACTTGAGCGCCGAGGCGACCATGTCGTCGATCAGACGGTGTTCATAGGTGATGCCGGCTTCCTTGAACTGATCCTTGAATTCTGTCTCGTAGACTTCCTCGAAGATGTCCTTGAAGCGGCCGTCATAGGCTTTGAGGATGGTGTTCTTGGTCGACAGGTAGACCGGCCATTTGCGCATCAGGCCGTACATCATCGAGGCGCGGGCGAATTCGCGGATCGATTCATCGAGGTTGTACATGGCCATGGCGACGCCGGCGCCCGGCGCGTTGAAGACTTCCTTCTCGATGACGGTGCCGTCTTCGCCGACGAACTTGATCGTCAGCTTGCCCTTGCCGGGGAACTTGAAGTCGGTGGCGCGGTACTGGTCGCCGAAGGCGTGGCGGCCGACGACGATCGGCTGGGTCCAGCCGGGAACCAGGCGCGGCACGTTCTTGCAGATGATCGGCTCGCGGAAGATGACGCCGCCGAGGATGTTGCGGATCGTGCCGTTCGGGCTCTTCCACATTTCCTTGAGGTTGAATTCCTTGACGCGGGCCTCATCCGGCGTGATCGTCGCGCACTTGATGCCGACGCCGTACTTCTTGATGGCATTGGCGGCGTCGACGGTCACCTGGTCGTTGGTGGCGTCGCGGTTTTCGACGGAGAGGTCGAAATAGTCGATATCGAGGTCGAGATACGGATGGATCAGCTTATCCTTGATGAGCTGCCAGATGATGCGCGTCATTTCATCGCCGTCGAGATCGGCGACGGGATTGGCGACCTTGATCTTGTTCATGTATCTGCCTCGTTCGAGCTTGAAGGGGACAAGCGTCCCGGGTGGGTGACCTGATGAGGAGCGCTATAGCACTGTGAACCGGGAACGCAAAGCTGCAACGGGTTTCACAATGCGTTTTTGCCGGCATTGCCAAGCGCTGAAATCTGGCTAGTGTCCGCGTTGATTTGCCCGCCCCGGAACATTCGATCATGAAGACAATCGCCGTTGTTATCGCAAGCCTTATCGCCTTTTCAGGCGCCGCCCACGCGGCCGATGCCACGGCTCCCGTGAAGGAGATCATGGACGCAACCAGGAGCAACTGGGCCGACAACAATAGCGACTGGACCGACATCTTCGATGCGAGCCGGCTCGACCAACTCTACAGCAAGGACTTCATCGCAAAATATCAGGCGGCCGCGCAATTTCCCGCCGGCGACGACGACGACGGCATATCGCCCTTCGATTACGATGTCATCGTCAACGGCCAGGATGCATGCCCGCTGGAGGATCTGACGATGGCGGCTGCGCCCCGGTCAACGGGACGACCGAGGTCACGGTGCGCTTCAAGAAATCCGCCTGCGCGGACACTCCTGACGCCAAGGACTACACAACCGTTCGCTTCGAGGTGGTCGAGGAGGCTGGCCAAGCCGTCATCGATGATATCGTCACCGAGAATATCGAAACGCAGGGCCGCGATTCCCTGAAGGCGACGATGGCGCTGATTGCCAAGGGCCAATAGGCGCGCGACAGTCGCGAGCGTCGAGATTCGATCGCGGGCGATTTGCTTCGCCCGGCATGGCATTATCTGTCGATCCTTCCGCGGCATGAGGAGGCCTGCATTTGTTTTCCGGTTTTCAGGCTCGCGACTGGCTGCTTGCCAATGATCCGGCGCTTTCGCGTCTGCGCATGGCCCTGCGGGTGACGCTGACGATCGTTTTCTCCTTTTTGGTCCTTCTTGCCATCCACATGCTCATCCTGTCGTTGCCGACCGCGGCCTTTGGCCTCGGCATTGTGCTGTCGATCGAAGGCGGCGTGGCGGTGCGCGACAAGGGCAATTCCCGCCAGTTGGTGACGCGGCTCTTCGGCTGTGTGGCAAGCCTCGCCGTCGTCGGCATTGCCGCGGGGCTCGAGGATCGCCGCTTTCTCTCCGATCTCGTCTTCCTGGTGGTGATCGCGCTCGCATCGGCGGGACGGGTGTTCGGGCCGCGCGGTTTTGCCATCGGCATGTTCGCCTTCACCTCCTATTTCATGGGCGCCTATTTCCGGCCTCCGCTTGCCGAGCTGCCTGAAGTGGCGATCGGCCCTGTCGTCGCGGTGCTCGTCGGCCATCTGGTCAGGGCGGTTCTGCTGCCCGACGATTGGCGGCGCGATCTGTTGCGTTCGCTCGAAAGCGTCAGGGGTCGGATCAACCAGATCCTCTTCAAGCTCGCCGCCATCGCCGGCGGCGCCGAGATCGGCGAAGCCGACCGGCAGGAACTGCGCCAGCTGGAAGACCGGCTGAAGGAAGTGGTGCTGATGGCGGAGACCTTCATCCCGCGCCCGCCGGCCGGTGTTTTCGACGGCGCCGCCGACCCAGCCGCCGAACTGGCGATCCGGCTTTTCGACGCTCATCTTGCCGCCGAGAGCGCGATCGTGCTGAGCTTCCAGAGCCCGCCGCCTTTTGCGCTCGTCCATGCCGTTATCGAGGCGGATACGGCGGAAGTTGCAAGATTTGAAGGGATGGCCGACGCCATCAGGGATCAGCCGCAGGGAGAAACCCTGCGGGCCCTTCTCTGGCTCGGCGAGGCGCGGCAGCAGTTGACGCAGGCGATCGGCGAGGGGCAGGCCTCCGGTTTCTCCGAGATCGACGCGATCAAGGATACGGCGCAATCCCAGGCGATCGACTTTTCTTTCGCCAATCCTCTGCTGCGTTCGGCACTGCAGATCACCATCGCGTCGGCGATCGCCATGAGCTTCGGCCTGCTCTTGTCACGCGAACGCTGGTTCTGGGCGGTGCTTGCTTCCTTCCTCGTCTTTACCAACACCAATTCGCGCGGCGACACTGCGATGAGGGCGCTGTCGCGCTCGCTCGGCACCGTGTTCGGGATTGCCATCGGCCTTGTGCTGGCAACGCTGATTTCAGGCGAGCCCGATATTGCCATTCCGGTTGCCGCCGTCTGTATCTTCCTCGCCTTCTATTTCCTGCAGGTTTCCTATGCGACGATGACCTTCTTCATCTCGATCGTGCTCTGCCTGGTCTACGGCATGACGGGCGTGCTGACGCTCGATCTGTTGAAGCTGCGCATCGGCGAGACCATGATTGGGGCTGCGGCCGGAACGGCGGTCGCCTTCATCGTCTTTCCGACACGCACGCGTGGCGCGCTCGATTCCGCGCTTGCCCGCTGGTTCCAGGCGCTGCGCGACCTGCTCGGGGCGCTTAGCGAGGGTAAGAGCGGTTTCGAGCTGATGGCGCTGTCACAGAAGATCGATGCCTGCTACCGCGACGTGACGGTGGCGGCGCGGCCGCTCGGCTCGTCGTGGTCGGTGGTGACGCGGCCGGGCCAGATCCGCCAGACGCTGGCGATCTTCCTGTCCTGCACCTATTGGGCGCGTATCCTGGCAAAGAATTATCAAGCGCCGGCCGCCGACACTCTGAAAGGGCTGATTGCGGCGGATCTGGCGCTGATCGACGATGCTGCCCCGCGCGGATCCAGCTGCTTCCTGATCAAGCGCAAGGCATCGCGGACGACAGGACGACACCTGCCGCTGTCGCGCGAGGGCGCCAGGCTCGGGCTCGAAATGATCGGTTCGGCGCTGGAAAGGCTCTATCCGCAGGCCGACGTCTTGCCGTTTGCGACGGGCGAGGCTATTGCGCGCTCGAAACAAGGATAAGACCATGGCAGGCACGAACAGCGAGCGTCAACTTCTGGCCGAGGGGCCGGCCGTCATTCTGGTCGAGCCGCAGATGGGCGAGAATATCGGCATGGTGGCGCGCGCCATGGCGAATTTCGGCTTGGCAGAACTGCGCCTCGTCAATCCGCGTGACGGCTGGCCGAACGAAAAGGCGCTGGCGACCGCCTCCAAGGCCGATCATGTGATCGCGGCAACGAAGGTCTACGACACGCTGGAGCAGGCGGTCGCCGATCTCAACTTCGTCTATGCGACGACGGCACGCGAGCGCGACGGTTATAAGCCGGTGCGCTCCCCGGTCATCGCCGCCGAGATGCTGAGGGCGAAATTCCGTGCGGGCGAGGGCACCGGCATTCTCTTCGGGCGCGAGCGCTGGGGGTTGACCAATGAGGAAGTGGCGCTGGCCGACGAGATCGTCACCTTTCCCGTCAATCCGGCCTTTGCCTCGCTGAATATCGCCCAGGCCGTGCTGCTGATGTCCTATGAATGGATGAAGTCCGGCATGGAGGATATTGGCGCCGTGCCCTTCCAGGCGATCGGGCAGACACCCTCGACCAAGGAGCAGTTGTTCGGCCTGTTCGATCAGCTGGAAGAGGCGCTCGATGCGCGCGGTTATTTCCATCCTGCCGGGAAAAAGCCCAAAATGGTCGACAATCTGCGTGCAGTTCTATCCCGCCGGGCTTTCACGGAGCAGGAAATCAGCGTGTTGCGCGGCGTCATCTCATCTCTCGACCGCTTCTCGCGCAAGAGCCCGCGCGGCGGCAGGTTCCCGACACCGGCCAAGGAAACACCGCCAGATGACAGCGACGACGCGTGAGCTGAAACCTATCCTTCTCTTCGATTCCGGCATCGGCGGGCTGACCGTCTTGCGCGAGGCGCGCGTCTTGATGCCGGAGCGCGGCTTCATCTATGTCGCCGACGATGCTGGTTTTCCCTATGGCGGCTGGGAGGAACAGGCGCTGAAGGAGCGGGTTATCGGGCTCTTCGCCAAGCTGCTGGCGGATTATGACCCTGAAGTGTGCATCATCGCCTGCAATACCGCCTTCACTCTGGTCGGCGCCGACCTGCGCGCCGCCTTTCCCCAGATGACCTTTGTCGGCACCGTGCCGGCGATCAAGCCGGCGGCGGAGCGCACGCGCTCAGGTCTGGTCTCGGTGCTCGCGACGCCCGGCACGGTAAGGCGGGCCTATACGCGCGATCTCATCCAATCCTTCGCGCAGCAATGCCATGTCCGCCTCGTCGGCTCTGAGAACCTCGCGCGCATGGCCGAAGCCTATATCCGCGGCGACGCCGTCTCCGATGACGCCGTGCTTGCCGAAATCGACCAGTGTTTCGTCGAGAGGGACGGCCAGAAGACCGATATCGTCGTGCTGGCCTGCACCCATTATCCCTTCATGGCCAATCTGTTCCGGCGGATTGCCCCGTGGCCGGTCGATTGGCTCGATCCGGCCGAAGCAATCGCACGGCGCGCCCGCACGCTGGTTCCGCTGGTTGCCGATGCCGTGCATCCCGACAATTTCGACTTCGCCGTGTTTACCTCAGGCCAGCAGGATTTCGCGACGCGGCGGCTGATGCAGGGATTCGGCCTGAGGGCTTGAGGGAATTGTCCTGTGGGTTGGCAAAATCCGGCCCTGAACATCAGCAGATTCTTTGATAGACGGGGCGTTGCCGTTTCGGAAGAATGGCGTTTCGTTCATGTGAGTCTCTTCGTCGCGAGGATCGGCATTGCAAGTTGGCATCGATATGGGATTGGCGTCCGGCAGCCCGGCGACGCTCGATATCGAGGAGCTGCTGGCGACCCGTCTGCTCGTGCAGGGTAATTCCGGATCGGGGAAGTCGCATCTCTTGCGCCGTCTGCTCGAGCAATCGGCGCAATGGGTGCAGCAGGTCATCATCGATCCCGAGGGTGATTTCGTCACCCTCAGCGACAGGTTCGGCCATATCGTCGTCGACGGCGAACGCACCGAGGCGGAGTTGGCTGGTATTGCCAACCGCATTCGCCAGCATCGCGTTTCCTGCGTGCTGACGCTGGAAGGACTCGACATCGAGCAGCAGATGCGTGCCGCTGCCGCCTTCCTCAACGGCATGTTCGATGCCGACCGCGAATACTGGTATCCCGTTCTTGTCGTCGTCGATGAAGCGCAGATGTTTGCGCCGTCCGTCGGTGGCGACGTCTCGGAAGATGCGCGCAAGATGTCGCTGGGCGCGATGACCAATCTGATGTGCCGCGGCCGCAAGCGCGGGCTTGCCGGCGTCATTGCCACGCAGCGTCTCGCCAAACTCGCCAAGAACGTCGCGGCCGAGGCCTCGAACTTCCTGATGGGCCGTACCTTCCTCGATATCGACATGGCGCGCGCTGCCGACCTGCTCGGCATGGACCGGCGCCAGGCGGAGATGTTTAGAGACCTGAAGCGCGGCAATTTCGTCGCCCTCGGCCCGGCGCTGTCGCGTCGGCCGCTTCCAATCCAGATCGGCGCGGTGGAAACCTCAGCGCGCTCCTCCAGCCCGAAGCTGATGCCGCTGCCGGATGCGCCGCAGGATGTCGAGGATCTGATCTTCACGCCCGATCCGGAAGAATTCCAGCGTCCGCTCGTGCGCCGCGCGCCGCCGGCGCCGCGGCCGACCACCGATATACTGGCGGAGCTCTCACGCTCGACGCCGGCGGCGTCACCCGCATCTGTCGAGGCGAGGGCGAGCCAGATGGAGGTCTCCGCCGAGGAGCGGGAAGAGCGCCTCGCAGGCGTGCTTGCCGAAATCCTCGACGATCCCACCTCCGCCTTCCGTACCGATTCGGTACTCTACCAGGACTTTCTCGTGCGGCTGCGCATGCGCCGCGTGCCGGGACCGCCGATCGCGCTGCCGGATTTTCGACGGCGTGTGGCGATCTCCCGCTCCGGTGTCGATACCGCGACAGCGGCGACCGACGAGTGGGCGACGGCGCTGTCGCTGTCATCTGGCGTTACCGACGACCTGCAGGGTGTGTTCCTGATGCTCGCCAAGGCTGCCGCCTGCGGTGAGCCGTGCCCGTCGGACGCCCGCATCGCCCGCGCCTATGGCACCCACTCGGCGCGGCGCGCGCGGCGCCTGCTCGGTTATTTCGAGGAGCAGGGGATCGTCGTCGTCCACACGGATTTCTCCGGCAAACGCATCGTGGCATTCCCCGACATGAATTGCCAGACCGCGCCGGGCGACGCGAATGCGCCCGATACGGGTGATCAGCCGCTGGCTGCGGAATAGTGGCGCTTTCGGGCTTTGGCGCAGTTGACATTTTCATGACGGGCCTCTAAAGACCGCGCCAAGCACCGGGCAGCAATGTCCGGTGTTTCATTTGACATGTCCCGTGGATCGTTTCTGTTCGCGTAACCGGAACATCCTGTCAGATCTCGGCAGAGATCAGAGGAGGGCGTGTTTCCTTTGCGCGGTTTGGCAACAAACCGGCATAAACCTTTGAAAGGAAATACGATGAGCAAGCGCGAATCGTCCAAGTACAAAATTGACCGCCGTATGGGCGAAAACATCTGGGGCCGTCCGAAGTCCCCGGTGAACCGCCGCGAATATGGCCCGGGCCAGCACGGCCAGCGCCGCAAGGGCAAGCTTTCGGACTTCGGTGTGCAGCTGCGCGCCAAGCAGAAGCTCAAGGGCTACTACGGCGACCTGCGCGAAAAGCAGTTCCGCGCGATCTTCGCTGAAGCCGACCGCCGCAAGGGCGACACGTCTGAAAACCTGATCGGCCTGCTGGAATCGCGCCTCGACGCGATCGTCTATCGCGCCAAGTTCGTTCCGACGGTCTTTGCTGCCCGTCAGTTCGTCAACCATGGCCACGTCACCGTCAACGGCGTGCGCGTCAACATCGGTTCTTACCGCTGCAAGGCTGGCGACGTTATCGAAGTTCGCGAGAAGTCGAAGCAGCTGGTGACCGTTCTGGAAGCCGTCAGCCTCGCTGAGCGCGACGTTCCTGATTATATCGAAGTCGATCACAACAAGATGGTCGCTACTTTCGGCCGCGTCCCGACGCTCAGCGACGTTCCGTTCCCGGTCGTCATGGAACCGCATCTGGTCGTCGAATTCTATTCGCGTTAATAAGAACCAGGCGTTTTCGCTTATGGAAAAGCCGCTCTTTCGGGCGGCTTTTTTGTTATCCGGAGAGAAGCGATGGCGGATCTGCAGGCAATCCTCGATAGTATCCATACCGATATCCTGCCGCGCATCGGCGAGGGTAAGGTCGCCGACTATATTCCCGAGCTTGCCAAGGTCGATCCACGGCAGTTCGGCATGGCGATCGTCACCGTCGACGGCAAGGTCTACCGTGTCGGCGATGCGGACATTGCCTTCTCGATCCAGAGCATCTCCAAGGTCTTCATGCTGACCTTGGCGCTTGGCAAGGTCGGCGAGGGTCTTTGGAAGCGCGTCGGGCGAGAACCGTCAGGATCGGCGTTCAATTCCATCGTCCAGCTCGAGCATGAGAGCGGCATCCCGCGCAATCCCTTCATCAATGCCGGCGCGATCGCCGTCAGCGATGTCGTCATGGCCGGCCACGCGCCGCGTGAAGCGATCGGCGAATTGTTGCGCTTCGTGCGTTATCTCGCCGATGACGAATCGATCACCATCGACGACAAGGTGGCGCGTTCGGAAACGCAGACGGGATATCGGAATGTCGCGCTTGCCAACTTCATGCGCGCCTACCGCAATCTCGATCACCCGGTCGACCACGTGCTCGGCGTCTATTTTCATCAATGCGCGCTGTCGATGAGCTGCGAACAGCTGGCCCGCGCCGGGCTGTTCCTCGCAGCGCGCGGCAGCAATCCGATGACCGGCCATTCCGTCGTGTCTCCGAAGCGGGCGCGGCGCATCAATGCGCTGATGCTGACCTGCGGCCATTACGACGGCTCAGGCGATTTCGCCTATCATGTCGGCCTGCCCGGCAAGAGCGGTGTGGGCGGCGGCATCTTCGCGGTTGCGCCGGGCATTGCCTCGATCGCTGTCTGGTCGCCGGGCTTGAACAAGGTCGGCAACTCGCAGCTCGGCGCCGTAGCGCTGGAAATGCTGGCGGCGCGTACCGGCTGGTCGGTTTTCGGCGATTGACGCTGTGTTGGCGAACTCGTTTCTGCTAAGGCAGACAGACCTCGATGGGACGACGCAATGAATATCGCAGCCAATATTGCGAATGATCTGGAAAACGGCGAAGCCAACGGCAGCGTCGGCCATGCGCTGTTTGCCGATGCGCCGCACTCGGTCTCCTTCAACAAGCTGCGCAAGCGGCTGCTCAGGCAGGTGCGCCAGGCCTTCGACGATTTCGATATGCTGAAGGGACAGAAGCGCTGGCTGGTCGGCCTTTCCGGCGGCAAGGATTCCTACGGGCTGCTGGCGCTGCTGCTCGACCTGCAATGGCGCGGGCTGCTGCCGGTCGAACTCATTGCCTGCAATCTCGATCAGGGCCAGCCGAACTTTCCCAAACATGTGCTGCCGGATTATCTTACAAGCATCGGCGTGCAGCACCGCATCGAGTATCGGGATACCTATTCGATCGTGAAGGAGAAGGTGCCGGAAGGTGCGACCTATTGCTCGCTCTGTTCGCGGCTGCGGCGCGGCAATCTCTATCGCGTCGCCCGGGAAGAGGGCTGCGATGCGCTGGTGCTTGGCCACCACCGCGAGGACATTCTCGAAACCTTCTTCATGAACTTCTTCCACGGCGGACGGCTAGCCTCCATGCCGGCGAAGCTTTTGAACGATGAGGGCGACCTTATGGTGCTTCGCCCGCTTGCCTATGCTGCCGAGGACGACCTCGCTAAGTTCGCCGTTGCCATGCAGTTTCCGATCATTCCCTGCGATCTCTGCGGCTCGCAGGATGGGCTGCAGCGCAATGCAATGAAGGATATGCTTGCCGATATCGAGCGGCGCATGCCGGGGCGCAAGGACACGATGCTGCGGGCGCTTTCGCATGTGAACCCGTCGCATCTGCTCGATCCGAAACTCTTCGACTTTTCCACCCTTGGTGTCACCGATCCTTCATGAAAGTCCGGCTAAGCAGCTGGCTATTGGATGAAGCGCAGGAATTCGCATGACCATTGCAGATCAGGATATTCTCTTTCTCGGCGATTGCGTGAAGGAGGCGGCGCGCGTGGAAATCTTGCCGCGTTTCCGCAATCTCGGCACTGCCGACGTTTCGGAAAAGACCTCGGCAATCGACGTGGTGACGCAGGCGGATTTGCTCGCCGAACACAGGATTACCGCGGCGCTGAAAGAGCGCTTTCCCGCAGCCCTCGTCGTCGGCGAGGAAGCCTATGACGCCGACCGGTCCGTCGTGCCGGCCCTTGCCGATGCCGAGCTCGCCTTCGTCATCGATCCTGTGGACGGCACCTTCAATTTCGCCGCCGGACTTCCGGTCTTCGGGACGATGCTGGCGGTCACCATCAGGGGCGAGACGGTCGCCGGCATCATACATGATCCCGTCCTTGGCGATACAGTGACGGCGATCAAGGGAGCGGGCGCTTTCCTGACGCGGCAGGACGGGCAATCGAACAGACTGAGGGTGGCGGAGCCCGCCTCCTTGAGCCAGATGGTCGGCGGCATCTCTTGGGGTCATATGGATGACCCGGATCGCTCGCGCATCGCAGCCAACATGGCGAAGATCAAAATGACCTTCGCTTTCAACTGCTCGGCCTATGAATATTGGATGGTCGCCTCCGGCAAGCTGCATTTCATCGGCCATGCGAAGCTGATGCCCTGGGATCACCTGGCTGGCGTGCTCGCACATCAGGAGGCGGGTGGCCATACGGCGAAATTCGACGGCACGCCTTATCGCCCCGGTGAGACGACGGGCGGCATCATCTCCGCACCCGACAGGGAAAGCTGGCAGCTGATCCGCCGCGAGATCATCGGCATCTGATTTAGCTCCTCACTAAGAGGCCGGACCGAAAGGATTTGACATGACTGCGACTGTCGACGTGACCGTTCTTGCCGACCTGTTGCGCCGCGCGGCGAAGACGGAAATCCTGCCGCGCTTCCGCCGGCTCGGCCAGGACGAGGTGCGCGCCAAGAGCGAGGCGACCGATCTCGTCACCGAGGCCGATGAGCAGGCCGAGCGGATGATCAAGGCGGAAGCGGAGCGGCTCTGGCCGCAGGCGCTGTTCCTCGGCGAAGAATCGGTCGCAGCCGAGCCCGCATTGCTCGGCAGGCTCGCAGATGCAGATCTCGCCATCGTCGTCGACCCGGTCGACGGCACGTTCAATTTCGCCGCCGGCATCCCGGCCTTCGGCGTCATGGCCTCAGTCATTTCAGGTGGCGAGACGATTGCCGGCATCATCTACGATCCGATGGGCGATGATTGGGTGATGGCGGAAAAGGGCGCCGGCGCCTGGCTGCGGCGGCCGGATGGCGAAGCACGGCGGCTGCGCGCGGCAGAGCCTGTCGCGCTCGACCAGATGGTCGGCATGGCCTCGACAGGCTACCTGCCGCAGGAGAAGCGTGCCGAGATCCTCGGCAATCTCGCCAAGGTGCGTTTTCTCACCAACTACCGCTGTGCGGCCCATGAATACCGCACCCTTGCGGGCGGCCATGTGCATTACCTCATATACAACAAGTTGATGCCCTGGGATCATCTGGCCGGCACGCTGATCTCGCAGGAGGCCGGCGCCTATGTCGCGCGTTTCGACGGTTCTCCGTACCTGCCGCACCATCTCGATGGCGGGCTGCTGGTTGCGCCCGACAAGGCCTCATGGGAGCTGCTGCGCCGTGAGGTCGTCACGGTCTGAAGGCGTGCAACCGGCCGCAGGACGCTGATTTTGCTGAGGCAGCCTGCGACGGGGACTGCCGGCTTCGTTCGATGACGCGTATCGGTGGCTCACCCTATTCCGCGTAGAGCTTTTCCATAAGGAAATTCTCCAGGCTTTGCCCACGTTTCTCGACGGTTTGCCTGGCTATCACACGGAAACCCTTGCGTTCGAAAAACGGGCGGGCGGTTCTGCTGGCTTCCGTATAAATTCGCTTGAAGCCGAGCTTCAGAGCTTGCTCCTCCACCCTGCTTAAGAGGAGGCTTGCTATTCGGAGTCCCTGGAACTCAGGTGGACGAACATCATGTCCAGACATCCGTCGCCGGTCAGATCGGAAAAGCCCACCGGCACTCCATCGATTTCCGCGACCTAGGCTGGCCTGCTTATCCTTCGCTCCGCCCAAAGACCGCGATCTTCGACCTTTGCCCAAGCTTCGATTTGAGCAGGCGAATAGTCTTTCGACGAGACCTCCCGGATGGCGCGCAGAAAGATCTCAATCGTCGCGTCCGCGTCGCTTGGCGCGTAAGGCCTGATCAGAACCGGGTCGTTCATCGTCATGCCTTTCGCGCACTGCCTAAGATAGTTGTCACCGTCAGAAGTGGGCGGCACCCGGATCCAATTGTGGGCTATCGCCCGGGTGGGTGAAGAGCTTGCCGTTTTCAGCCCAGAGGGTGGCGGCGATCGTCACCACCCCGAACAGCGCAAAGCCGCCGAAGAGGGGCTGGACCGTGCCGTTGAACATCTGGCCGACCAGGCCGCCGAGAATGGCTCCGAATGTTGTTGAGACGAAGCCGGTGACGGCGGTGGCGGTGCCGGCGAGATTGCCCATAGGTTCAAGGCTGATGGCGGTGAAATTGGTGGCGATGACGGCAAACATCATCAGCACGATGGTGAAGATGCTGTAGGCGACGGCGAAGTCCGGTTTGGCGGCCAGCGAAATGAAGAAGCCGACAGCCGACAGCGCCGTGAAGATCAGCAAAGCGGCGTGCGAGATGCGGCGCATGCCGAATTTGCGGACGAAGAAGCCGTTGGCGAAATTGGCAACGGCGATGCCGCCGGCGGTCGCCGCAAAGGCGATCGGCAGCCAGTCGCCGAGGCCATAGACCTCGCCGAAAACCTGCTGCACCGAAATCACATAGGCGCTGATGACGCCGGTGAACATCGTGAGGCCGATCATGTAGCCGCAGGTGATGCGGTTGGTAAGCACGGTCTTGAAGCCGTCGACGACGGAACCGACCGACAGCGGCAGGCGCTCTTCCGGCGGCAGCGATTCCTTCAGCCGCAGAAGGGCCCAGACGAACAGGATGGTGGCGGTGACGCCGAGCAGGATGAAGATCCAGTGCCAGTTGGCATAAAGGATGATGAGCTGGCCGACGGAAGGGGCGACGATCGGCACGATCATGAAGACGATCATGACATAGGACATGACACGGGCCATCTCGCGGCCGCCGAAACAATCGCGGACGATGGCCATCGTGGTGATGCGCACCGCCGCACCACCCACACCCTGAACGAAACGCATGATGAGCAGCATTTCGAAGCTGCCGGTTGCTGCGGCGGCAAACATGCCGATCACGTAGCAAACCAGGCCGCCGAGCAGGATGTTGCGGCGGCCGAACGTATCCGACAGGCTGCCGAAGAATATCTGCGAAACGCCGAAGCCGAGAAAAAACACGCCGATGATCAGCTGCGCGTCATTGGTATTGGTGACGCCGAGGGAATGGCCGATATTGGGCAATGCCGGCAGCATGCTGTCGATGGCCATGGCGATGCTGGCGGTCATGATGGCGATGGTGACGACGAACTCGCCGAAACCCATGCCGATGCGACGGGAGCCCTGGTTTTCCTGGTGCGGCTTATGCGGCGGCGTCATGTGGTGAAATCCTGGATGCGGAGGAGGTCGGCCGTTCAGACGGCAGGATTCTGCTGTTGGAAGAGGCGGCCCTTTTCGGCGATCAGCACGACGATCAGCCCGATGATCGATACGATGAAATAACCGGCGACCATCGGCAGCGCA
Organism: Rhizobium sp. C104; assembly: GCF_022354505.1. Lineage (NCBI taxonomy): Bacteria > Pseudomonadati > Pseudomonadota > Alphaproteobacteria > Hyphomicrobiales > Rhizobiaceae > Rhizobium > Rhizobium sp. C104. Next base: position 1,215,414 of record NZ_CP092348.1, read on the forward strand.
GTGCCATCGAAAGCCTGGCCGATGCCGGCGCCGATGAGGGCGCCGCCGACCGTGCTCATGAAGCCGAGGACAGAAGAGGCGGTGCCGGCGACGTGGCCGAGCGGCTCCATGGCGAGCGAGTTGAAGTTCGAGCCGATCCAGCCGAACTGGAACATGGCAAGGCCGAAGAAGGAGATGAACAGAGCGAAAGGCATCGGCTCGGAACTCGCCATCTGGACGATCAGCCAGATGGTGTTGATGGTGATGAAACCGATGAGCGAGCCGTGCGACAGGCGGCGCATGCCCAGCTTGCCGACGAAGCGTGAGTTGAAAAAGGACGACAGCGACATGAAGATCGCCACGCCGGCAAAGGCGAAGGGGAAATAGACGCCGAGATCGTAGATGCCGACATAGACCTGCTGGGCCGAATTGATGAAGCCGAACAGCGCGCCGAAGATGAAGGTGCTGGCGATGGTGTAGCAAAGCGCGATGCGATTGGTCAGCACCAGCTTGAAAGCGCCGAAGATCGAGCGGGCGGTGAAGGGGCGGACATTGGTGGGATGCAGGGTTTCCGGCAGGCGAAGATAGGCCCAGACGGCGATACCAGTCGCCATGGCGGCGATGAAGAGGAAGATCAGGTGCCAGTTGCCGAAGAACATGACGATCTGGCCGGTGCCTGGTGCAATCACCGGCACGATCATGAAGACCATCATGATCAGCGACATGACTTCGGCCATCTGCCGGCCCCCATAGATGTCGCGGACAATGGAGACGGTGATGACGCGGGTTGCCGCCGAACCGACGCCCTGGACGAAGCGCAGGGCAAGCAAGCCTGCGAAGGAGGGGACGAAAACGATACTGATGGCGGAGAGAATGTAGATGACGAGACCGATCAACAGCGGCGTGCGGCGACCGAAGCGGTCAGACAGCGGGCCGTAGAACAACTGGGCGCAGCCGAAGCCGAGCAGATAGGTTGAGACAACGAACTGGCGATGATTTTCGCTCTCGACGCCGAGGCTCGCACCGATCTGCTGCAGAGCCGGCAGCATGATGTCGATCGCCAGAGAGTTGACGGCCATCAGGAAGGCAGCGAGCGCGATAAATTCTCGCTTGCCCATGGGCAAGCGGCCCGCGGACACGGCTTGTGATGAATCTGTCACAATGAAATTCCCATAAACAGGCTAAGGCGCTGCTAGCCGCAGCGCCTCGGTCTCGAGATTACAGATTTGGAAACCGGGCGGACGCCCGGTGACCGGTCAGGCGGCGCCGCGCACGGTGATGCCGTTTTCCTGGAGATGCTGCTGCAGCTCACCGGCCTGGAACATTTCCCGGACGATATCGCAGCCGCCGACAAACTCACCCTTGATGTAGAGCTGCGGGATCGTCGGCCAGTTGGAATATTCCTTGATCCCTTGGCGGATCTCCGAATCGGCGAGCACGTTGACGCCTTTGTAGTCGACACCGATATAATCGAGAATCTGCACGACCTGTCCGGAGAAACCGCACTGCGGAAACTGCGGCGTGCCCTTCATGAAGAGGACGACGTCGTTGCTCTTGATTTCGTTGTCGATGAATTCGTGAATGCCGCTCATGGGACCTGATCCTTTCAACAGGCGGGTTAAAGGCCCGCCGTTTCAATCGTTGCCTTTAGATAGCATGCGACGGCAGGAATTCCAGCCGCCCCAATCAAAAAAAGACAATTTGGTCAGACCACTCCGGCATTGTTGCCGTCGCGTTACGGTTGCCGGGTGAGATAGGCCTGAATCTGTTCGATTTCGATATCCGTGAAATAGCGGAAATCCCATTGCGAGACCTGCGTCATCACGCCGAGATCGCGTCCTCCGATACCCTTGCCGGTCCGCAGCAGCGTCTTGAAATCCGCAGCCGAATAGGATTGCGCCAAGGGCTTCAGTGCCGGAGCGAGAAAAGCTTCGGACTGCTTTGCCGTATCGAGATTGTGACAATGACTGCAGTCGGTTCTGAAGGCATATTCACCGATATCGGCCGGGCGCGTGGCGGCGGGGGTGAGGTCGGCGGGCACCAGATCGGCCTCGAAGGGAATCTTGTCGAGCGCCAGGCCTACTCGGCCGAGCGGTCCCCATTGCGTTCCTCCCGCCACGGCGTCGGGAAGTTGCTTCAGGCTGCGCAGCCAGGCGATGAGTGCTGCCATGTCGTCGTCGGTGATATTGGCGAAATTGCCAGCCGGCATGATCACGGCGCCGGTGCGGTCCTTCTTGACGCCATGGCGGATGAGGCGCACGAGTTCTGCATCACTGTACATAGGCGCCAGACGGGTCAGGTTCGGCGCGACGATGCGACCGACGCCCGGCTCGTCGAGCAGGATGTAGCCGGCATCGTGATGACAGCCGCCGCACATCAGCGTGCGGGCGCGGCGTTCGGCTTCCTCAGCGGGCAGCGTCGTCTTGACGGTAAAATCCGCGGCCGCCACCTCATAGGTCCTGGAAAGGCGCATCTCCGACAAGGCGTAAATGCCGACAACGGCAATAAGACAGATCGCAACCAGCGCCGCGAGGACGATTTCTAGAATGCGTTTCATCGGTCCGGGCCCCCAAAGACCTTGTGGAGGCAGATGCGCCGCGCTCCATCGTGACAATCCGTTTGACATCGGCACAGGCGCGCCGGCTTTTGTTGCCGCGGCATCGAGCCGGCGCGGGATATGAAAATCTGCAAGGTCGGCGCCGGCAAAGGCACCAACTGCCAGCTAGCTGCGGCGCTGGCGGCTGCGGCCGGCGGCGGTCCGGCGCTTGCTGACCTGTTTGCGGGCGGGCTTGCGTGTCGCCGCAGCCGTCTTGCGGGCGGTCGAGGCTGGTTTGCGCGCTGCAGCCGTCGTCGACGAACTGCGCGTCTTACGCTTCTTGCGCTTCGTCGTGGCGCGACCGGTGGTTTTCTTCAGGATTTCCTTCAGCACGCTGTCGACGACGCCTGATATCAATTCTTTGACTAGATCGGCCACAAAACCCCTCCGTTCGTGGTGGAAATGACATGCCTGCTATTGAATTCCGGAAGAGTTCGGTTAGCAAGACGGCTTCGAGACCAGGACTGCTTTTTTGCCGATATTTGCGGCGGAGCAATCGGATCGCAGCAACATGCCGGCCATTTGGCCGGCTGGAAGGTGGAATGAAACTCATCGAGACGCGGGTCGTCGTGCATTTCCCCGGCTTCGAGCCGCTCGATGGCGCCGCCCACAGGGCGCGCTACGAGCGTTCTGCCAAACAGAGCGCTGCCGTCTGGGGCTATTCGATCGACGTGGGTGCGTCGGCGGGAAACGATCCGCTCTGTTTCGAGGTCACGACGGGCGGTGGCGACGCGGCACCTGAGGCAGCCGGCGGCGCGGCGCCTGAGGCAGGGACCGATTCCCCTGGGTGGCAGACGAAGAGCCGGATCCACATGGTCGATCACGACGTGCTGGTAGGCCGGCTGCGCAGCGGTAATACGCTGAGCCAGATCATCGTGGGGTTCCGCAGTTGCGCCCAGATCGTGCTGGACGGCGGCATGCGCGGATATTTCCGCCACGCCTGGCGCTTCGGACTGTTCTTCCTCTTTCCGTTCCTGCTGACGGCGCTGGCGATCGCGTTAACGGCGCAGATCGCCATCATGCCCTATAGTCTCGGCTTTTCGCCCTGGCACATGCTCTGGAGCGGGCCGCTCGCGCTCTGCTTCTTCATCTTCGCCTTCCTGCCGTTTTCCGAACGCTTTCACACGCTGCATCTTTTTGCCGATTGGAAAATGGCGGTTGCGCTCGGCCGCATGGACCGGGCCGATTTCAACCGCTGGCTGGAAGATCGGGCCGCTGCCGTGCGCAAGGCGCTGGCTGAGGAGGCGGAGGAATATGTGATCTCCTCGCACAGCATGGGATCGAGCGTTGCCGCCCATGTCATCGGTATATTGCTGGAAAGGGAGCCGGAGATCTTCAAGGGCAAGCGCGTGGTGTTCGCCACCCTCGGCAGCGCCATCCTGCAATGTGCGCTGCTGTCGACGGCGACGCTGCTTCGCGCCCGCGTCGGCTTGATCGCCCGCTGTCCGGAGATTTCCTGGCTCGACGTGCAGTGCCTGACGGATTCGATCAATTTCTACAAGGTGCCGGTCGTCGCCGTTGCCGGCCATGCGGATGCACCTTCGGCAAAGATGATCCAGATTCGCGTCAAGCAGATGCTGACGCGCGAGCGCTACCGCAGGATCCGCAAGGACCAGCTGCGCGTCCACCGCCAATATGTGCTGGGCCCCGATCTCAAGGCGCCCTTCGATTTTACGCTGATGACGTCGGGTCCGATGCCCGCCTTGGTGTTTGCCAGCCCAGACGCTGAGAGGATGCCAGGCTGAGGGCTGTGGTATCAGGGTAGCGAGATGCTGGGAGACACGTCGAACCTTTTCAGAAGGTAAGAGCAGTTCTCACGTGAAGTGCTCGACTTAGGGTAGGCCCGCTGCCCTGCACTCCTCATTCCTGTGCTCGTCACAGGAATCGAGTGCGCCCAAGTCCTTAGGCGCGGAAAACTCTTTCCTTCGAAACAGGTGAGTCATTCACAGCGCCGACGCGCGGTTGCTGGATTCCTGTGACGAGCACAGGAATGAGGGAAGTTGAGACAGGGCGCGCCATTAAGTCCACACGCTTTGGTGAGTTGGAATCACCGCGCGTCGGCGAAAAAGCCCGGCAGAAAGTAAGTCTTCCTGCCGGGCCGGTTCATCGCAAACTTTCAACCGACCAACGGCAGCCGGTCAATCCGGCGCCGAGGTCTGCAGCGCCAGCGCGTGCAGGACGCCGCCCATATTGCCCTTCAGCGCCTCGTAGACCATCTGGTGTTGCTGCACGCGGCTCTTGCCGCGGAAGGCTTCGGCGACGACTTCGGCGGCGTAGTGATCGCCGTCGCCCGCCAGATCGCGGATCGTCACCTTTGCACCGGGAATCCCAGCCTTGATCATGTCTTCGATATCGCCGGGTTTCATGGCCATGATCGTTACTCCTTGCGCATCATTCCGCGGCCAGTTCGCCGCGGCCTTCCATGAAATCAGGGAACCACGATTCATGGGCTTCGCGCAATTGCTGAATCGGCAGCGAGATGAGATCGCCGACGGTAAGAGCCGTCCCTCCGACCGTTCCGAGGCGGCGGAACGGAACGCCCGCACCTTCGGCATTGGCGCAGACGAAATCGGCGACATCGGCCGGGATCGTCAGCACGTAGCGCGCCTGATCCTCACCGAAGAGCAGCGCATGCGGCGCACCCTTGCCTTCGCCGAGATCGATCGCCAGACCCTTGTCCGATGCCATGACCATTTCGGCGAGCGCGACCGCAAGGCCGCCCGAGGAAATATCGTGGCAGGCGGTCGCCTGGCCGTTGCGGATGACGGAACGGACGAAATCGCCGTTGCGGCGTTCGGCAAACAGATCCACTTCGGGGGCGGGACCTTCGCGACTGTCGAGCACATCGCGCAGATAGACCGACTGGCCGAGATGGCTGCCGTCGACGCCGATCATGATCACCTTGTCGCCGTCGTTGGCGGCGCCGATACGGGCCATCTTGCGCCAATCCGGCAGCAAGCCGACGCCTGCAATCGTCGGGGTCGGCAGGATGGCGACGCCGTTGGTCTCGTTGTAGAGCGAGACGTTGCCTGAGACGATCGGGAAATCGAGCGCCCGGCAGGCCTCGCCGATACCCTTCACCGCCTGGACGAACTGGCCCATGATCTCGGGCTTTTCGGGATTGCCGAAATTCAGATTGTCGGTGGCGGCAAGCGGCTCGGCGCCGGTTGCGGTGATGTTGCGCCAGCATTCGGCGACCGCCTGCTTGCCGCCCTCGAAAGGATCGGCTTCGACATAACGCGGCGTCACGTCGGAGGAGAAGGCGAGCGCCTTGCTCGGATGGCCGTCGACCCGCACAACGCCGGCATCGCCGCCCGGAAGCTGCAGCGAATTGCCCTGGATCAGCGTGTCATATTGCTCATAGACCCAGCGGCGGCTCGACTGGTTGGCGGAGCCGACGAGTTGCAGCAGCGCCTGGCCGTAATCCTGAGGGGCTGCGATGAGATTTGCGGGCAACGGAGCCTGCTTGCCGGATTCGCGCCAGGGACGATCATATTCCGGCGCCTGGTCGCCGAGATCCTTGATCGGCAGGTTGGCGACTTCCTCGCCCTGATGCATGACGCGGAAGCGCAGATCATCGGTCGTCTTTCCGACGACAGCGAAATCGAGGCCCCATTTCACGAAGATCGCCTTGGCTTCCTGTTCCTTCTCCGGCTGCAGCACCATGAGCATACGCTCCTGGCTTTCCGACAGCATCATCTCATAGGCGGTCATGCGCTCTTCACGCACCGGCACCTTGTCGAGTTCGAGCAAGATGCCGAGATCGCCCTTGGCGCCCATTTCGACGGCCGAGCAGGTGAGCCCGGCCGCACCCATATCCTGGATGGCGATGACGGCGCCGGTCTGCATCAGCTCGAGGCAGGCTTCGAGCAGGCACTTTTCGGTGAAGGGGTCGCCGACCTGCACGGTCGGGCGCTTTTCTTCGATCGATTCGTCGAATTCGGCCGAGGCCATCGTCGCGCCCCCGACGCCGTCGCGGCCGGTCTTGGCGCCGAGATAGACGACCGGAAGGCCGACGCCCTTGGCTTCGGACAGGAAGATGGCGTTGGATTTGGCGATGCCGGCTGCAAAGGCGTTGACAAGGATATTGCCGTTATAGCGGGCATCGAACTCGACCTCGCCGCCGACCGTCGGCACTCCAAAGGAATTGCCGTAGCCGCCGACGCCGGAGACGACACCGGAAACGAGGTGGCGGGTCTTCGGATGATCCGGGTCGCCGAAGCGCAAGGCGTTCATCGCGGCGACCGGGCGCGCGCCCATGGTGAAGACATCGCGCAGGATGCCGCCGACGCCGGTTGCAGCCCCCTGGTATGGCTCGATATAGGAGGGGTGGTTGTGGCTCTCCATCTTGAAGACGACGCAATCGCCGTCATCGATATCGACGACGCCGGCATTTTCGCCCGGGCCCTGGATGACGCGCGGCCCTTTGGTCGGCAGCGTGCGCAGCCATTTCTTCGAGGATTTATAGGAGCAGTGCTCGTTCCACATGGCCGAGAAGATGCCGAGCTCGGTGAAGGTCGGTTCGCGGCCGATCAGATCCAGAATGCGCTGATACTCGTCCGGCTTCAGGCCATGGCCCGCAATGAGTTCCGGCGTGATCGGGATGGTGTTTGGAATGGTCATGAGCGGAAAGTCCCTGGCGCGTTTTGCGCTGTCTTTAGCGTATGTAGCGGCGGCGCGCGACAGAAAAAAGCCCGCTGTCAACACAGTGAACTGACTCCCAAAGTTGGACACCCAACTTCGGCGGTCAGTTCACAGGGCGGGCAGACTGTTTTCACAAAGCGGCAATCGGTCAGAACTTGTAGCCGACCTGCAGTCCGGCGCGTGTCATGCCGTCGTTCGGGCCGTCGCAGAGATTGGCATGCGAGGAGTGGGCAATCTGAGCCATCACGTTCCAATGCGGGGTGAAACGGTAGCCGGCGCCTGCATATTCGTGAAAGAGGACGCGGCAGCCCAGTTCCGGGCCGTCATCATCGCCCTCGAGATCGCCGGTGTGGATGACGCCGCCGAAGCCGGCTTCGGCAAAGAGCTTCTCGTTGAAATTGACCGTCCAAGTGAAGCCTGTGAAGAATTGGCTGGCCTCGCCCGATGTGCCGATCGAGGTGCCGAGATGAACACGGGGGTGCAACAACTGCTGCTGCCAGCCGACTGAAGAACTCGTAGCCGAAAGGATCGAAAAGAGCGGTGATCTCGGTAAAGACGCCGTCTTCCCTGGAATGGCCAGATTGCACCGAGGTCGAGAGCCCGAAACGCAGTTCGTCGAATATCTGCTCGCCGGCATTCGCCGAGCCTGCCGCCAAGGTGCCGGCTACCGCTGCCACTGATGCCTTATTCAAAAAACGCAACGCGATTCTTCCGAAGTCGACCCTCATTTGCTGTCCTTTGATTCGCGTCAGGCGGGAATAACAAAGAGGTAGCATGGAGGTTCGGTCGGTAAAGCACCGCGAATAGGCCCCGGCGGTTTTTCTAATTTATGACGTGTATTTGCAACACATCATATTTCACCATCATAGGCGGAGCCGCCGTTTTCCAGCAGCCGGCGCAGGATCATCAGGCCGGAGACCAGTTCCTGTTGCGACTTGGGCGACGAGAAGCCGATGCGAACGCGGTGATAGATTTTCTCGCCGCGCGCCGCCTTGAACTCATCCTCGTCATCGACCAGCACGCCATCGCGGTAAGCGGCATTCTTGAACGTGCCGGACATCCACGGCTCCGGCAGTTTCAGCCAGAGGAAGGGCGCGTGCGGGTGCGATTGGAAATCGAAGCCCTGCAGTTGCTCGCGGGCGAGCCCGACGCGCCGGGAGAGTTCTTCGACGCTCTGCTTGCGGATTTCGTGCGCCGTGCCGCTTTCGACGAGACGTGCGCAGGTTTCCGCCAGGATGAAGGGCAGGCCACCTGTGATCATCCTGTGCGTCACCCTGATGCGCTGGGCAAAATGCGGCGGGCAGGCGACCCAGCCGCCGCGCACGCCGGCGGCGACGGATTTCGACAGGCCGCTGACGAGGAAGGTGCGATCGGGCGCAAGCGAGGCGATGAGCGGTGTGTCATCGTCGGCCATGCCACCGTAGAGATCGTCCTCGATCAGCCAGACGCCGTGCTTCCTGGCGATTGCAGCAATTGCCGCGCGCCGTTCATAGGGCATGATCGTCACGGTGGGATTGTGGATGGTCGGCATGAGGAAGGCGAGCTTCGGATGCTGCTGCTGGCAGAGCCGCTCGAAATCCTCCGGGATCACGCCGTCTTCATCCGAATCGACCGTCAGCGTGCGGCGGCCGAGCAGGCGGGCGCTGCGGCTGACCTGCGTGTAGGTGAGGTCCTCGAAGACGATCTTGTCGCCCGGCGCCGAGACGGCGGCGATGACGGCGACCGCGGCCGCGTGGGCGCCGAGTGTCGGCACGATGTTTTCGGCTTCCGGCGTCCAGCCGCTGCGGGCAAGCCAGCGGCGGCCCGCCTCGAACCAGTTGCCCGGAAAACTCCGGGAATAGGAGGAGATTTCGGCAAGATGCTCCTCGCCGATCTCGGAAAGGATGCCCGCTATGATCTTGCCCTGGCCAAGATCGGGAGCGGCGGTGGTGTCGAAACGGATCTTGTCTGCCGGCGCATCGCGGAGGCGGGTGCTGCCGAGCGAAACCGTCAACGGGTCGGCTTGTTCGCCGGGCGGGGTCTCCGAGCGGTTCAGCACATAGGTGCCGCGCCCGACTTCGCCGGCGACCAGGCCACGCTCATGCACCAGCGCATAGGCGCGGCCGATCGTGCCGATTGTCACCCCGATATCGTAAGCGAGATTGCGCTGCGGCGGCAATTTGCTGCCGGCGGGCAGGGCCCCGCTCGAAATAGCGGATTCAATGCTGTCGGCGAGCCGGAGATAGACCGGCCCGGAGCCGCGGGAAAGATCAGGAAGCCAATTTGTCATGGTGACAATTGCCTATATTGTCACATTGTCTCTGTCAAGATTAAGAGTCAATTCCAACGGATAACCGAGAGGATTCCTGGAATGTCTGCCTTGCCTGAGATCAAAATGCCGATTGTACCTATTGTCTCTTACGAGGATAGGAGACAAATCGTCGTTCCCGACGCACCTGCCGAGGCGACGACGCGCTTGGGTCGGGTCTGGGCGGCGGTGCTTCTCTGGCATCAGAAGCGGGAAGGCCGTCGGGCACTCAGAAACCTGACGGCGAGCGAGCTCAAGGATATCGGGGTGTCGCAGTCCGATGCTGCGCGCGAAGTCGGCAAGTCGTTCTTCTGGGACTGACGGTGCGGAAAGCGATTGCCGCGATCAGCTGCAGGCCTTGCTGCCGCCGGACCAGCGATTGACGTCGGCGGCGATGCGGCCGGCGACCGGCTCCGACATCATCGGACCGAAGGCCTGGACATGCGACGGGCTTCCCTCGGCCTGCACGACGAGCAGCGGTCGGCTTTCCGGGCTGCCCTTGTGGACGAGAAGGATGCGCGGGCGGCCGGAGAAGGAATTGAGCTCCGGCGCAAGCTTATAGGCGGCAAAAGCCGGATCGCCCGACTTGAACCAGCAGGCATTGGCGCCGAGCGCCACGCGCTCCATCGTCGGCAGCGCGGCGCGGTTCGGACCCGTTGGCGCCGGCGTCGACTGGCAGGCCGCGACCATGGCTGCGAGAGCGGCAAGCAGGGCGGCATTTGCGACGGAAAGGCGAGGGCGCATCGATCTTGCTCCAGATCCGGATGAGAGGATTTCAGGCGGCAATGACATCGAGCGCCGAGGCGAACAGGCCGCGGCCATCCGAGCCGCCATGGGCGGCTTCGATCAGGTTTTCGGGATGCGGCATCATGCCGAGCACGTTGCCCTTTTCGTTCATGACGGCGGCGATGTCGTTGACCGAGCCGTTCGGGTTGGTGCCCTCGGCATAGCGGAACACCACCTGGCCATTGCCTTCGATTGCCGCCAGCGTCGCTTCATCGGCGAAATAATTGCCGTCGTGATGGGCGACCGGGCTGCGGATGATCTGGCCCTGCGCGTAGGCGCGGGTGAAATCCGTCTCGGCATTGACGACTTCGAGCTTGATTTCGCGGCAGACGAATTTCAGCGAGGCATTGCGCATCAGCGCGCCGGGCAGCAGGCCGGCCTCGACGAGGATCTGGAAGCCGTTGCAGACGCCGAGTACCTTCACGCCTTTTTCGGCTTTGTCGATGATCGCCTGCATGACCGGCATACGGGCGGCGATCGCGCCGCAGCGCAGGTAATCGCCATAGGAGAAACCGCCGGGGATGACTATCAGGTCGACATCGGGGATCTCGGTTTCCGTCTGCCAGATCGTCACCGGCGGCTTGCCGGAAATTTTCGTCAGGGCGGCGATCATATCTCGGTCGCGGTTGAGGCCCGGAAGTTGAACGACGGCTGATTTCATGGGGTCCCCGCGTCTGGCGAAAGATATTGATTTGGAACGCTTTCGGCGAGCCATACTCCATTGTCGGAGACAAAGAAAGAATGACCCTCTGAAAACATGCGAGCCGCATCGACACGCAGGATGAGATATTCACCCTTGCGGCGCGTTGCGACGATTTTTGCGGTTTCGATGTCCGCCGACAGATGAACGTGATGACGCTGCATCTTTTTCAAGCCTTCGCGCTCGATCGAATGCCAGTTGGCGGAAGACGTGCCGTGATAGAGAACCGCTGGCGGTTCCACCGGGGTCAATGCGAGATCGACGTCGACGCTATGACCCTGATTGGCGCGAATTCTATTGTCGGCAAGGGTGAAGCGCTTCTTCGGATTGTTTTCGACGACGGCGATAATATCGGCGCGGGAAACGTCGTATTTCGACGTCACCGCCTTTTCGAGTTCATCCAACGATACCCAGCCCTCGGCATCGAGCGTCAAACCTGCGGCCTCAGGCGCATGACGCAAAACATAGCTCATATATTTCGAGACGTCTGTCTCCAGCTTTGCCTGCGTCATGACGCCAAATCCTCAAGGTCCGCCGGACGACGGGTCGGTGATCGTCAGTCGATCGCGATCGCGTAGTTCTCGATGACCGTGTTGGCGAGGAGCTTCTCGCACATGGCTTTTAGGTCGGCTTCGGCCTTGGCCTTGTCGGTGCTTTCCAGTTCCAGGTCGAAGACCTTGCCCTGTCTGATGTGGCCGACGCCCGAGAAGCCGAGGGCGCCGAGCGCGCCTTCGATAGCCTTGCCCTGCGGATCGAGAACGCCGTTTTTCAGCGTGACGGTGACACGAGCCTTGATCACTTTGTCTTTCCTGCCTTACTTGACCAGAACCGGGCCGGTGCCACGCACAGGCTCGTTTTCATTGATGATGCCGAGACGGCGCGCAACTTCGGAATAGGCTTCGAGCAGCCCGCCGAGATCGCGGCGGAAACGATCCTTGTCCATCTTCTCGTGGGTCTCGATATCCCAGAGCCGGCAGCTGTCCGGTGAGATTTCGTCGGCGAGGATGATGCGCATCAGATCGCCTTCGAATAGGCGGCCGCATTCGATCTTGAAGTCGACGAGCTGGATGCCGACGCCGAGGAAGAGGCCGGTCATGAAGTCGTTGACGCGGATGGCAAGCGCCATGATGTCGTCGAGCTCGGCGGGATTGGCCCAGCCGAAGGCAGTGATGTGCTCTTCGGAGACCATCGGATCGTCGAGCGCGTCGGATTTGTAGTAGAATTCGATGATCGAGCGCGGCAGTACCACGCCTTCGTCGATCCCGAGACGCTTGGCGAGCGACCCGGCGGCGACATTGCGCACGACGATCTCCAGCGGGATCATCTCCACTTCCTTGATCAGCTGCTCGCGCATGTTGAGCCGGCGGATGAAATGCGTGGGGATGCCGATCTTGTTCAGATGGCTGAAGATATATTCGGAAATGCGGTTGTTGAGGACGCCCTTGCCATCGATGACTTCGTGTTTCTTCTTGTTGAAGGCAGTGGCATCGTCCTTGAAGAACTGGATCAAAGTGCCCGGTTCCGGGCCCTCATACAGAATCTTTGCCTTGCCCTCGTAGATACGGCGGCGACGGTTCATCGTGGTCATTCTCTGTTGTTGGCGCTCTTGGGATAGCGCGAGTGGATCGATCTCGTGGCGTCCCCTTAAAGGAAAAGAGTGAGTTTCACAATCCGCCTATCCTTCCTTCCCCGGTTTCCAGATTTTACGGAATACCGCCAAGAGAATCGAATGAATTCGCAAGACGAGTCTAGCGCCTTTTCCGATACGGTGAAATGACGACGAAATGGCGGGCTGCTTGTGCAGGTCTTTATTTGGCGGATCTGCTTCGAAGCTCGCGGCGAAGCTGCGTCTGCAAGGCGCGCGCGGCGACCTGCCCGTGGCGCCAGCTGCCGGCGCGGATGAAGGAGGGGATCTGCATCGCCGGCATCGGCCGGGCGAGCGCGTAGCCCTGCAGCGTGTCGCAGTCGAGTTCTTCGAGAATGCGGATATGATCTGACGTCTCGACACCCTCGGCAATGACAAGGATGTTCAGCGAGCGGCCGATATCGATGATCGAGCCGACGAGTTTGCGCTGCTCAGCCGATTGCGGCAGCAGCCGGATCAGCTCGCGGTCGATCTTCAGCGTCTTCGGGCTCAGGCGCAGCAGGCTGACGATCGATGCATGGCCGGTGCCGAAATCGTCGATCTGAATGTCGATGCCGAGTTTGCGCAGCTTTTTCAGGTTGGCGGCGACCGCCTCATCGCAATCGTCGAGCGAGATCGATTCCAGCAATTCGAAGGCGAAGGTGCCGGGCGCAATCTTCAGGGCGCGGAGCTTCTTGCCGAGATCGGGATCGGCAAGCCGCCGGGCGGAAACGTTGACTGATATCTTCGGAACGGACAGCCCGTCCTTGATCCAGGCGCGGCGATCGGCGATGGCGCGCTCCAGGATCAGAGCGTCGATGGTCGAGACGACGTCGAGATCCTCGGCGATATCGAGGAAACGGTCTGGTGCCAGCAGCCCGTGCACCGGGTGCTGCCAGCGGGCAAGTGTTTCGACGCCGACGACATCAAGGGTGCGGGCATCGAACTGCAGCTGATAGAAGGGCACGAATTCGTTGCGCTCGAGGCCGATCAGGATCTCGTCGGCAAGGTGCTTGGCCGAGATGACGTCGCGGCGGTCGGATGCGGAGAAAAATTCGAAACGGTTGCGGCCCAGGCCCTTGGCGCGATAGAGCGCGATATCGGCATCGAGCAGCATCTGTTTGGCGTCGAGTGTCGGGCCGCTGTCGACGGCAATGCCGATGCTGGCCCCGAAACGACAGTCGTGCCCCTCATATCTGACCGGTTTGCGCAATTCACGAATGATCCGTTCGGCAAGGCTGGCGATCTTCTTCGAGGCGGGATCGACGGTGCAGAGGATGACGAATTCGTCGCCGCCGATGCGGGCCACGAAATCGGCGGCGCGGACGGAGTTTCTGAGCACGCTTGCTGCATGCTGCAGCATGGCGTCGCCGGCCCGGTGGCCGAGCGTATCGTTGATCTGCTTGAAGCGGTCGAGATCGATATGCAGGATCGCAAGGCCCAAGCCCTTGGCCCGGCATTCAGCCGAGCGCTCGTCCAGCATCTTGTCGAGATAGCGGCGGTTCGGCAGGCTGGTGAGATAATCGTGCAGCGCCAGGCGCTCGATGCTCTCCTTGGCGGCTTCGAGTTCGCGGTTATGCGCCTCGGCCTGATCCTTGGCGCGCTGCAGCTCGTTGCGGAGCGCGACCTCCTCGGTGACGTCCCAATTGGCGCCGATCAGCTTGCGGTGGCCGTTGCCGTCGACGAAGAAGGCCGAGCGGGCACGGATGACGCGCTCGGCGCCGTCGCCGCGGATGATGCGGTATTCCTGCTGAAAATCACTGCCGCTTTCGACGCTGCGATCGGACAAGCCGAGCACGCGCTCGCGATCGTCGGGATGCAGGCTTTTTGCCCAGATGTCGCTGGCGATTGGCCGCGAGGCGCCCTTCAGCCCGTAAATGGCGATGAGACGCTCGTCCCATTCGACGGTGTCATTCTCGATATCCGCCTCGAAGACGCCGATGCGGGAAATCTCCAGCGCCAGGTCGAGCCGGCGCGACAGGCGCGACAGCGTATCTTCGGCCTCCTTGCGGGCGGTAATATCCGTATCCGTGCCGACGATGCGCGTCGGCACGCCGCTCTCGTCCCATTCCACGCAGGCGCCGCGGCAGTCGATCCACATCCAGTGGCCGTCCCTGTGGCGCTCGCGATATTCGAAGATCTGGAAATCCGGATCGCCGGCATTTTGCCGGTCGATGGCATGGACGACAAAATCGCGATCATCGGGATGGACGAGGGCCAGCCAGGCATCGTAGTCGCCGGCGGCCTCCTCGTCGGGCGCCATGCCGCGCATGGTCTTCCACGTCTGCGAATAATATTTCCGGTCGAGACGATAGTTGTGATCCCAGACGCCGAGGCCGGAGCCGACGAGCGCATGGTTCCACCGGCTCTCCCGTTCCGCCAGGTCGGAATCGTCATCCGCCACGCTGCCGACGCCTGCCTCAGCCGCCGTGGAATCATCGGCCTCTGGATGGGCTTTCTTCACGGGCATTCTCGCTTATTTCATCTCGGTGCAGTTTGCTGTCATTCCATTAAGAAAGACTTAGAAAGCACTTTCTGAATTATCGAGAAGGGCCGGTTTCCTCTATCAGGCGGAGAGCCGGCTGAGGAACTGAGCGAAGACCATTGTGCCCTCGGGCCAGGGGCCGTGGCCGGAATCGGCATTGATATGTCCTGCCTCGCCGGCATCGACGAGGAAGGAGCCCCAGCTGCTGGCGATATCGTCGGCATGTTCGTAGCTGCCGAACGGATCGTTGCGGCTCGCCACCGTGATCGATGGGAAGGGCAGCGGATCGCGCGGGTAGGGGCCGAAGGTCATCAGGTGCTTCGGGCGGATATCGGGATTGGCGACATCGGGCGGGGCGACGAAGAAGGCGCCGGCCACCGGCTTGCGGAAATGCGGGATGGCGTGGATTGCCGAGGTCACGCCGAGCGAATGGGCGACGAGGATAACCGGGCGGGTCGAGGCGTTCACTTCCTCGGCAATCCGGGCGATCCAGTCCTCGCGGACTGGCTTTGTCCATTCGGCCTGTTCGACGCGCCGCGCCGTACTGAGCTTTGCCTCCCAGCGGCTCTGCCAGTGGCTCGGGCCGGAATTGGTGTAGCCGGGGATAATGAGGATATCTGCGTCTGAGGCTTTCATAGTGCCGCCGATGTGAGAAGGCGCGCCCGAGATGTCAAGAGGGGATGTGAAGGGAGAGAGCGACACGGGCGATTTGGTTTGCTATATTGCTCCAGTGCCGGTTGCGGATTTCGTGTCGGCGTTCCCGCCGATTGCGTGTCCGCAGCCGACAAGGTCTCGGCTGAGGAGGAGAAAGCCATGGCGGCATTTCATGTCATGACGGGTTCTAGCGAAAGCTTCGCACGGCCCGTTGTCAATCGCATCGGTATCGCCGACGTCTTCGACGCGCTGAAGCGCGGTTACGACGATTTCATGGAGAAACCGTCCCACTACGTGTTCCTGTGCCTGATGTACCCGATTGCCGGCGTCTTCCTGACGTTATGGACGTCGGGTGCCAACCTTTTGCCGATGGTCTTTCCGCTAATGGCAGGTTTCGTGCTGATCGGCCCGATCGCGGCGATCGGCCTCTACGAGATCAGCCGCCGGCGCGAAGCCGGCCTCGATAGCTCCTGGACGCATGCGCTCGAGGTACGCCATTCGCCGGCGCTGCCCTCGATCGTCGCAGTCGGGCTGATGCTTTGCGGCATTTTTGTCGTCTGGCTGGTGACGGCGCAGACGCTCTACAGCAATCTGCTCGGCGAAGTGTTTCCGCGCAGCATGGCGGATTTCTTCCGCCAGGTCTTCGGCACGCCCGAGGGCATGCAGCTGATCATCTGGGGCAACCTGATCGGCTTCGTCTTCGCGCTCGTCGTGCTGGCGACGACCGTCATCACCTTTCCGCTGCTGCTCGACCGCGATGTCGGCGCGGTAGCCGCCGTCGTCGCCTCGATCCGCGCGACGATCGCCAATCCGGTGCCGGTGCTGCTGTGGGGCCTGATCGTCGCTGCACTGCTCGTCATCGGCACGATCCCGGTCTTTGCCGGGCTTGCGCTTGTCATTCCCATCCTCGGCCATGCGACCTGGCATCTTTATCGCAAACTGATTGCGCGGGAGCCCGCGTAATCGAAGGTTTCCGGGGATCGCGAACTCTCGCGATCCCCGGAGGTTAAAGCTTCGCCGATTCCCGGAACCTCGGGACCTCTCGCCGCGTTATTCAGCACATGCTTGTGGGAGGATTTCGATGAAGCATCTGTTCGCCCGCTTCGCAACCAAGATATCGGAATGGGCGGGCAAACCCGTCATCTTCATCCTGGCGCTGACCGCCGTCATCATCTGGGCGGCACTCGGCCCCTTCTTCGATTATTCGGAAACCTGGCAGCTGGTCATCAACACCGGCACGACGATTATCACCTTCCTGATGGTCTTCGTGTTGCAGAACGCCCAAACGCGCGACACGCGGGCAATCCAGGCCAAGCTCAATGAAATGATCCTGACGAGCCATGCCGAGAACCGCTTCATCGGCATCGAAAATCTCGACGAGGAGGAACTGAAACACCTCGACCAGCTGGTCGCCAAGGCTGCCAAGGGCAGGGGCGAGACGGAGGCTTGCAGGACGACGGAGGCCGCGGAAGCTGTTGCGCCGAAAAAGACGGAGACGAGGAAGCGCGCTATGGCTGGCAAAGCGCCGAAGCAAAAACAACGGCCGCTTGAAAGGAGATAGAGAAATATTGGCGAGCGCAGGCGCGACAACTGCGATAACAGAATATAATCAAACATAAAAACGGCGCCGTAAAGGCGCCGCAATATTGTCGATTTGGAGAACTCACGCTTCGCCAAACACCCGCCGGAAAATCGTGTCCACATGCTTCGTGTGGTAGCCAAGGTCGAACTTCTCGCGAATATCTTCTTCAGAAAGCGCAGCACGGACCTCCGCATCCGCCAGCAGCTCCTCCAGAAAATCCTTGCCCTGTTCCCAAACCTTCATGGCATTGCGCTGCACAAGGCGGTAGGCGTCTTCGCGGGAGGTGCCGGCTTGGGTCAGCGCCAACAGCACGCGCTGGGAGTGGACGAGGCCGCGGAATTTGTTGAGGTTCTTCTCCATGTTCTCAGGGTAGACCAGCAGCTTTTCGATGACGCCGGCGAGACGCGAGAGGGCGAAGTCGAGAGTCACGGTGGCGTCGGGGCCGATCATGCGTTCGACCGAGGAGTGGGAGATATCGCGCTCGTGCCAGAGTGCGACGTTTTCCATGGCCGGCAGGGCGTAGGAGCGGACCATGCGGGCGAGGCCGGTGAGGTTTTCAGTCAGCACCGGGTTGCGCTTGTGGGGCATGGCCGAGGAGCCCTTCTGGCCGGGGAGAATATTCCTCGGCTTCCAGAACCTCGGTGCGCTGCAGGTGGCGGATCTCGGTCGCCAGGCGCTCGATCGACGAGGCGACGACGCCGAGGGTGGCGAAGTACATGGCGTGGCGGTCGCGCGGGATGACCTGGGTCGAGACCGGCTCGGCTTTCAGGCCGAGCGCCTCGGCGACATGTTCCTCGACGCGCGGGTCGATATTGGCGAAGGTGCCGACGGCGCCCGAGATGGCGCAGGTCGCGACTTCCTCGCGGGCGGCGACGAGACGCTGGCGGCAACGCTCGAATTCGGCATAGGCGAGCGCCAGCTTGACGCCGAAGGTGGTGGGCTCGGCGTGGATGCCGTGCGAACGGCCGATGGTGACGGTGTCCTTATGTTCGAAGGCGCGGGTTTTCAGCGCTGCGAGCAGGCGCTCGATATCGGCGATCAGGATGTCGGTGGCGCGCACCAGCTGGACGTTGAAGCAGGTGTCGAGCACGTCTGACGAGGTCATGCCCTGGTGGACGAAGCGAGCATCCGGGCCGACGATTTCGGCAAGGTGGGTCAGGAAGGCGATGACGTCATGCTTGGTGACGGCCTCGATCTCGTCGATGCGGGCGACGTCGAAGGTGGCCGCACCGCCCTTTTCCCAGATCGTCTTTGCCGCCGATTTAGGGATGACGCCGAGCTCGGCCAGCGCGTCGCAGGCATGCGCCTCGATCTCGAACCAGATGCGGAACTTGGTTTCGGGAGACCAGATGGCGACCATTTCGGGCCGGGAATAACGCGGGATCATGGCGGCTGCCTTCACTTCAAGAGGTTTACTTCGATTTTCTTTGCGCAAAACCGCTGTGCAGTCTTGCCTGAATTGCTTCAACGCCCCTGTAGCAAAGACGGGCGGCAATCTCAACGCATGCGTTTGGCAAGATGATAGCTGCTGACGACAAGGCAGACGAGACCGAGCGGCAGGAAGAGCCGCAGGCCGATGACCAGGAACTGGTAGACGGCGCTGATGCTGGTGAAGACGAACTGAAAAGCCCAGACGACGCTGCCGAAAGGCGCGTGCCAGCGCGAATAGAAGAGCCGGTATTCCATGGCGAAGAGGAAGGCGGTCATGGCGATCGTCGCTGCCGTCAGCGTCACGAAAAAGGCGGCAAAACGCGCTTCCGGCGGCCTGTCATAGGCAAAGAAGCGGGCAACCGGCAGGGCAAGGGGCCACGCGAACAGTCCGCCGGCGAAATACAGCGCGGCGACTTCGGCAAGCCGGCTCGTCTGCAGGCCGTTGCGCAGGTAAAGGCCGAGCATGGCGGAAGCGAGCATCTGCGCGCCCCAGAACAATGCGCCGGCAATCAGATCGGGGTAGGGCGGCCGCGCGGCTCTCAGACGATCCATTTTCGGGCGATCTGTCTTAGAGCGATCCGTGCTGGGGCGATCCGGGCTCGGGCCATCCATCCCTGGGCGATCCGGGTTCAGGGATGAACCGGAACGGCGATCCAGCGTCCGTTCCTGTCGGCGTCGAAGGCCAGGATCAAGGCGATGTGAACCTGGTCTCCGGCTTCCGGCTGATAGACCACCGCGCCGCCGATCCGGTATTCCACAGAACAGGCGCGCTCGGCCGGAATCGCCGTCGCCTGCCGTGCCGCCTGGCGGTTCGGAGCGCCTTGTTTTTCGATCATCTGCAGGCTGAAACCAAGGACCCGCTTGTCGACTGCTGCGCAATCCTTCGGCGTCGGCACCGGCATCTCACCGAGCGACAGCGTATAGGGCGATTTCGGCGGGCCATCGGTCGCGAGCGTGGTGTAGCGGATGGTCTTTGCGGGAGAACCGAGCTCAGTTGGCGGATTGAAGGCGGCGATGAGGCCCGGATTGGTGAGCAGATCGTATTTGTCCATCTGGCTGCGCGCTGCCGTCAGGTTCTGCCGCCGCGCCTTGGAAAGATTGGCGTCCTTCTCGGTCATCTCGGTGCGGAAGGGGGTGCCCTCGAGATACTGGCCGTTTTCAGTATCGATGAAATAGGTGTTGGAGTAAGGAGCGCCGCCTTCCTCCTTGATGCCGAATTCCTGAAATCCGAACACCTTGCCATCGGCGGAAAAGCCGATCGGCTGGATATTGGCGATGTCGCCGGCCAGTGACAGGCCGGGCAATGCGGCGGCAAGCATGCCGCCGATGAGTAGACGCTTCATCATGATCGTGCCCCTTCGGCTGCCTGACGCAGATCGGCGATGGTCCGGCGATAATCCTCGACCGTCGCGCCCTTGAAAATCGCCGAGCCGGCGACGAGGACGTTGCCGCCGGCGCGGGCGATTGCCGGCGCCGTTTCCACCGTGACGCCGCCGTCGACCTCGAGTTCGATCGGCCTGTCACCGATCAGCGACTTCGCCGCCGCGATCTTGGCTCCCATCGCCGGAATGAACTTCTGGCCGCCGAAGCCGGGATTGACCGACATGATGAGGATGAGGTCGACATCGTCGAGCACGTTCTCGATGGCGCTGAGCGGGGTTGCCGGATTGAGCGTCACGCCGACCTTCTTGCCGAGATTGCGGATGGTCTGCAGCGAGCGATGCAGATGCGGCCCGGCTTCGGCATGGACGGTGATGCGGTCGCAGCCGGCCTTGGCAAAGGCCTCGAGATAGTCGTCGACCGGCGAGATCATCAGGTGGCAGTCGAAGGTCGCCGAGGTATAGGAGCGTAGCGACTTGATGACATCCGGACCGAAGGAGATGTTCGGCACGAAATGCCCGTCCATCACGTCGAGATGGATCCAGTCGGCGCCCGCGGCCGTGACGTTGCGCACCTCCTCGCCGAGCCTGGCGAAATCCGCCGCGAGGATCGAGGGGGCAATGCGAATGGGCAGCGTCATCAAGTTTTACTCCCTGTGGGCCGCCATTTGAGCGCGGTGCCCGATTTCAAGACTGGCGGCCGCCGCTTATTGCGTCGGCGCGCGAGGTGGAAAAAAGCCATTGCCCCGCCATTCGAGCAGGCGGTAGGGGTTTTGGGCAAGTTCGTGCGCGGCAGTGAAAGCGATGGCGCCGACCGGCGTCTGGAATGTCGTGCCGAGGAGCGTCTCCTGCAGCGGCTTGCCCGCGGCGGCCGCAGCTTCCGCCGCCTGGCCGGCGATCAGCGCTGCCGCGAGCGACGGCAGGACATAGCCTTCCGGCTCGATGCCCTTGGCGCTGAGAGCCTCGGCTGTCGCCGCGCCTTCCGGCAGAACGGCATATTCCGGCAGGGCGACGGCGCGCACGCCGGGGTCAAGCGGCAGCGGTTGGTCGGCGGCGCGCATGGCATCGCCGCCGAGGATGGAGAGCGGAATATTTTCTGCCTTGGCGTCGCGCGCGATGACGGCGACATCGTTGCGGTCGCCGCCGATGAAAACCCGGGTGGCGCCGGCGCGCTTCAGACGGCGGACGAGGGCAATCTGCTGCTCCTGTCCCGGCCGGTAAGTATCTGTAAAGATCGGCTTCAGGCCGTTCTGTTCCAGTGCGTTGCGCACCGCTTCGGTCAGTTCGCGGCCATGGATGGTGCCGTCTTCGATCAGGGCGATCGGATCGGCGGCCCAGTCCTTCAGGATCACTTCATTGATCTTTGCCGCTTCGGCGCCGTCGGCGGGCGCCAGACGAAAGAGCGGCCAGCCGTTCTTCAGCGCATCCTCCATCAGGATGCGGGAGCGCGCCGAGATGGTCATGGCGGGAATGCCCGCGTCTTTCAGCTTCGGCAGCGCGCCTTCCAGCGTCTCGCTGCAGAGAAAGCCGACCGCGACCTGCACCTTGGCAGCGACCAGCGCATCGGCAACCGTAGCGCCGCTATTGTCCTCGCAGGTCTCATTGATGGCGACGAGGGTGTTTCCGGATTGCTGGATCCCGAAACCGGCCCCAGTGGCAATCTGGGCGCCAAGCAAGGCGAGCGCGCCGTTCTGAGGGGCGACGACGCCGATCGTCACGCCGGCCGCATGGCCTTGCGCCGCCGCTCCCAGCAGCACCAGACAGGCTGCTATGCCACGCAGGTTGATCATGAAAGGCGGAGATCCCCTAGCCATCGTCCATGCCCTTTTATCCGCAAGGCTGCGATCGTCAAAGAAAAACAAGCGTGAAGCAGTGCTTTTCACTGGTCCTATTGTAGAAAAGGTAACCGATGCTCGCCATATTGGCGCGATAGCAAGTCGAACCATGGATCAAAGCGCGTACGGGAGAAGCAGGTGTTGAACAGGCAGCATATCGACCCCGGCCTTTATCGAGACGCCATGAGCCGTTATGCCGGCCATGTGCAGCTCGTGACGACGGCGATGGGCGAGTTGCGCCGCGGCGTCACCATCACCGCCGCCTGCTCGGTCTCGGACAATCCAGCCTCGGTGCTGATCTGCCTCAACAACAACAATTCGAAGAACGAAATCTTTTTCCGAAGCGGCATCTTCGTTCTGAACACGCTCGGCGCTCATCATCAGGGCGTTGCCGACGCCTTTTCCGGACGGACGGCGCTTGCCGATAGCGAACGTTTTGCCAGCGCCCGTTTCGAGACGCTGGTCACCGGCGCGCCTGTGCTGGCCGATGCGCTGGCTGCCTTCGATTGCCGGGTGACCGA
Organism: Rhizobium sp. C104; assembly: GCF_022354505.1. Taxonomy (NCBI): domain Bacteria; kingdom Pseudomonadati; phylum Pseudomonadota; class Alphaproteobacteria; order Hyphomicrobiales; family Rhizobiaceae; genus Rhizobium; species Rhizobium sp. C104. The sequence continues at coordinate 1,237,917 of NZ_CP092348.1, forward strand.
CATCAAGGAAATGCCGACGCACAATGTCATCTTCGGCGAGGTCGCGGCTGTGCGCTTCAGCGAAAAGCATCCGGCGCTCATCTATATGAACCGGGATTATCACGCGCTGTGATGGCCGCCACGGCCGGGATTTCGAGGGAATAGCGAATGGACAATGCCGGCATCGAGGAAATGTTTCAAGGTCTCGGCCCGGTCACGGTCAAGCGCATGTTCGGCGGCAAGGGCATTTATCATCTCGGGCGCATCATCGCGCTCGAAGTGCGCGACGAGATGCTGCTGAAGGCCGATGAGACGAGCGCCCCGGAATTTGCCGCCGCCGGCGCCACGCAATGGAGCTACGAGGGCAAGAAGGGCAAGCCGGTAAAGATGCCCTACTGGTCGATTCCCGACGAGGCCTACGACGATCCCGATTTGATGGCGAAATGGGTGCGGCTTGCCTATGAGGCGTCGCTGAGGGCCGATCGCTGACTGGATTCGGCTGAGGGCAGGGCTGCTATCGCCGCCTTGGTGAATGCCGAGAGCGGTTCCGGCAAATCCGTGAGCGGAAACCAGCCGAAATCGGAAAGCTTGTCCGGTTCGGTCAGTTGCGGCTCGCCGTCGACGTCGCGGGCGAGATAGAGAAGTGAAATCCAGTGCTGGCGGTCGGTATCGATGATCTGTTCGGTCACGGCGATCCGCTCGATGCGGCCGATCTTGAGGCCGGTTTCTTCCTCGGCCTCGCGGCGCGCGGCTTGCTCGGCCGGCTCCATATGATCGACCTTGCCGCCGACGATATTCCAGTAGCCGGCTTCCGGTGGGCGCACGCGTTTATAAAGAAGAATTTTGGCGTCGCGCAGAATGACCAAGCCAACGCCGAAGCCCGGAAAATCGAGACCGGGCTTACCCATTGGCCGTTCAGACCTTGGCGCTGCCGGCGATCAGCATGAAGGCGGGGATATCGTCGCCGAAGCCGACCGGGGTCGGGCCGTCATCATGGTCGCGATGGCGGCGGCGGTCGCGGCTGTCGTCGTTTGCCGGATAAGGCCGGCTGTTGCGCGCATTGTTTTGCGGCTTCTGCTCTGCTTTGCGCTCGTTCTTCACGATGTCGGCCTTTACTGGTGCTGCCTGGATCACTTGGACGTCATTATCCTGTATGTCGTTATCAGATTTATGACCTGCGGCGCTGCGATTGCCGCGTCCGCGACCACGATCCCTGTCGCCGCGTTCACCCTTTGCGCCACGTTCGCGGCTGTTGCGCCGCGGGCGCTCGCTGTCGGCGCTTTCTTCTGCCGGCGGCAGGGAATTCACATCGCCGCTCAGCCATTCCACTTTCTCGCCGATCAGCTTTTCGATCGCGTCGACGAATTTGCTGTCGCGCTTGGTGACGAGCGTGAAGGAGGCGCCTGAGCGGCCGGCACGGCCGGTGCGGCCGATGCGGTGGACGTAATCCTCGGAATGGATCGGCACGTCGAAATTGAAGACGTGGCTGACATCGGGAATGTCGAGGCCGCGGGCAGCGACGTCTGAGGCAACCAGCAGCTGCAGATTGCCGTCACGGAAGCTCTGCAGCGTCATCGTGCGGGAGCGCTGGTCCATGTCGCCATGTAGCGCGCCGACGGAGAAGCCGTGGCGTTCCAGCGACCGGAAGAGGTCGGCAACATCCTTCTTGCGGTTGCAGAAGATGATGGCGTTCTTGAGTTCCGTCTGGGCGCGGACGAGTTCGCGCAGAACCGCGCGCTTCTCGTAGTCCTTGCTGTGCGAGGCGACGAAGCGCTGCGTCACGGTCTTTGCGGCCGAGGCGGGCTTTGCGACTTCGATGCGTTCCGGATTCTGCAGGAACCGGTCGGCGAGCTTCTGGATCTCCGGCGGCATGGTTGCCGAGAAGAACAGCGTCTGGCGGGTGAACGGGATCATCTTGGCGATGCGCTCGATATCGGGGATGAAGCCCATGTCAAGCATGCGGTCGGCCTCGTCGATAACGAGGATCTCGACGCCGCTCATCAACAGCTTGCCGCGCTCGAAATGGTCGAGCAGGCGGCCGGGCGTGCAGATCAGCACATCGGCGCCGCGCTCGAGCTTGCGGTCCTGGTCCTCGAAGGAAACGCCGCCGATCAGAAGGGCGACGTTGAGACGGTGGTTCTTGCCGTATTTTTCGAAATTCTCGGCAACCTGGGCGGCGAGTTCGCGCGTCGGCTCGAGAATCAGCGTGCGGGGCATGCGGGCGCGGGCCCGGCCCTTTTCCAGAAGCGACAGCATCGGCAGAACGAAGGATGCCGTCTTGCCGGTGCCCGTCTGCGCGATGCCGCAAATATCGCGACGCTCGAGCGCAAACGGAATGGCTCCCGCCTGAATAGGCGTGGGTATCGTGTAGCCCGCGTCGGTAACAGCGGATAGCACTTTTTGGCTCAAGCCAAGGTCAGCGAATGTCGTCAAAGGGAAAACTGTTTCCGTTCCGGTTCGGCCGAGCTCTGAACGAGTTGGCGGGATTGCATGCCGCAATGCAGCGCGACATAGCCCCGAATGGCCGGCAAGTCAAGAAATAGAGAGGCCGCACCCCATACAGAGTGAAGCCATGGTTACCTGACGGCTGTTACTTGATATAGGTGGCGAGTTTAAGGCCCGCATTCATGAAATATACTGGATCGACCGCGTGCCCGTCCTGGCGCACTTCATAGTGCAGATGCGTTCCCGTCGAGCGGCCGGTGCTGCCGGCGAGGCCGATGACGTCACTGCGGCCGACCGTGTCGCCGACCTTGACCAGCACCTGGGACATATGGCCGTAGCGTGTCGAGATGCCGTTGCCGTGGTCGACCTCGACCATGTTGCCGTAACCGCCGGTCCAGCCGGCCGCGATGACCTTGCCCGGCGCCGACGGGCGGATCTTCTCACCCGGCGAAAAGCGGAAATCGATGCCGGAATGCAGCGCGAGGCGGCCGAGGAAAGGGTCGCGGCGATTGCCGAAGGGACTGGTCACGTCCTTGCCGATGGCGGGATTGCGGAAGGGAAGGGATTCGGCGGTGCTGCGCACGGCCTCCAGCCGGGTCAGCGCGCCGTCGAGTGCTGCCAGTGAATTGTTGAAATCATCGTTGCTTTCAGGCTCGACATAGGGGCCGCCGACGGCATCGTCGCCCTGCCGCCCCGCAGACTCCTCAGGCACCGGAATTTTGAAGCGGGTCAGCACGTTGCCGATGGCATCGGCGGCGTTGCCGGCGTCGCTCGTCAGCTGTTCGACACGGTTGCGCTGGTCCTGTTCGACACCCTTCAGCGACAGCGTTACATTGGAGAAGATGCGGTCGGCGCGGTCGCCGACCGTTTCGGCGGAGGGCACATAGGCAAGCGTCAAATTGTCGGGCGTCGCATCGGCGGGCGCGCCGCTCGCCAGCTGTTTCTCAATCGCCTCGATGCCGCCGCCGGTCAGCGAAGCGCGCTTGTCCTTGATCTCAGGGGCAAAGGACTGAATCGGCGAAGACGGCTCGGGCAGGGCGCCGGACTTTTCCGTCAGGCCGGAGCTTTCGGCCCGGTCGAGCAGATTATCGAGCTTGCCGTGGCGCGACGTCAGCGCCATCTGCTGTTCCATCAACTTGTCGACCTTGTCCTCGACCACCTGCTGGTCGAGAAGCTGGCGGGAGGTGATGCGGTCGACCTGGGCGCGAAGAGCGGCGATGCGGTCCTCATAGTCATGCTGCATCCGGGCTTGCCGCGCCATGGTGGCGCCGATCAGGTCGTCGCGCAGCACGAGATAGGAGGTGGCCAGCAGATAGCCGATCGAGAAGACGCCGATGAAGCAGAAGGCGAGAGCGGCCATCCACGGCCGGACCGTCATGTGGCGGACCTTGTCGCCGCTTGCGAGGATCAGGATGTGCTCCTGCGCCCGCTTGCCGAATACCCGGTGCTGATGTCCGCTGTTCACGCAGGCTCTCCCGACTGATGCACTACGCCTCTTTCGGAAAATTAGACACGTTTATGGTTAACGAATGCTTTCTTTGTCGCTGTCCGTGTAGAAAATACCAGCGATTTCAGGCATGGCTGATCGATGCCAGCGAGCGGTAGAAGGACGGCGTCAGCCCGGCCTCGGCGCGCGCGAGATCGTTGAAGGGCGGTTTCAGCGGCCCGCGGAAATTGGCGCGCACCAGATCCCGAAAGGCCTTTGCCGGATCGCGCTTCTCCCGGGCGCAGAGGAAGCGGAACCATTTGGCGCCGACCGCGACATGACCTTTCTCGTCGTTGTAGATGACGTCGAGAACCGCGGCACTTTCGAGGTCGCCGGTCTGGCGCATTTTCGCCTGCAGCGACGGCGTGACGTCGAGGCCGCGGGCTTCGAGAATCAGCGGCACGACGGCGAGCCTTGCCGTCAGGTCGTTGCGCGTCGAATGGGCCGCCTGCCAGAGCCCGTCATGGGCGGGGAGATCGCCGTAATCGGCGCCGAGATCGTTGAGACGGGCGCGCACCAAGCGAAAATGCTTGGCCTCCTCGAAGGCAACCTGCATCCAGCCGTCGAAAAAGGAATTCGGCACCTGTTCGGTGGCGAATCGCGCAACGATATCTAGCGCCAGATCGACAGCATTGAGCTCGATATGGGCGATGGCATGGAGCAGAGCGATCCGACCTTTCAGCGTATGCAGTGAGCGCTTTTCCACCTGGGTCGGCGGCGTCAGCAACGGCCGGTCGGGACGACCGGGCCTCTCCGGCATGGCCGCATCGAGCGGCGAGCGCAGCGACACCCGGCGGGCGAACCAGCGGGTGGCGCTTTCCTGCGCAAGCGCCGTCTTGCGGTCGAGATCAGCGGAGCAGATGGCATCGATGGCGCCGCCGCGCAGCGAGGTCATCGCGAGGTCGCCGGTCACGCAGCCAGATTCCGCACGGCCTCAAGCACGGTTTCGGCGTGGCCCTGCACCTTCACCTTCTGCCAGATCGTGGCGATCGTGCCGTCCTGGCGGATCAGGAAGGTGGTGCGCTCGACGCCCATGAAGTTACGGCCGTACATGCTCTTTTCCTTCCAGACACCGTAGGCCTGCAGCGTCGTCTTCTCCTCGTCCGAGGCGAGCGCTACCGAAAGACGGTGCTTCCTGACGAACTTGTCATGGCAGGCGGCCGAATCGGGCGACATGCCGATTACGGCTGCACCCGCGGCTTCGAACTCGCTTGCCAACGCGGTGAAGGCCAATGACTCGGCGGTGCAGCCTGTTGTATCGTCCTTGGGATAGAAGAACAGGACGAGCGGCCGACCCTGGAATTCGGCCAGCGAGATGCGGCCGCCGCCGTCGCGGGGAAGGTTGAAATCAGGAGCCGTGGCGCCGATGCCGGGAACCGCCATTGGGAAAACCTTTCTTTTGCCGGGTTTGTGGATGACACTTTCTCTCCCCGAATTATATAGTGGACGGAAACCCGTCCAGCATGCCGGGTTCAATTCTTCACTTAAAGGGAGAGCCCGAAGGCGCATGTCAGCCATCCGCGGCGAAAAGGTCACGTTTCGCAAGAAGGATATCGTTGCGCTGGACCGCTTGCCGTCCGCCCAGGCCGAGGATCCGATCATCGTCTCTTGCCCGCCGCCGCGTTCTCCTATGCGGCGCACGGCGAAGCTGACGGCCGGATTTCTGGGGGTGATTCTGCTTATCCTCGCCGGAATTGTCTTCACCGTCGAGAGCGGCATGTTCGACAAGCCGCTGTCGCAGCAGGCGCAGGCGGCGTTGAACGGCGTGGCCGGACCGCGCTACCGCGCCGAGGTCGGCTCCACCGTCATCCGTTTCACCTCGGATTTCCGGCTGGCGCTGGAAGCGCGCAACGTCAACATGATCGACGAGCAGAGCGGCCAGCACCTGTCGACGACGGGCTCGGTGCGGCTGGGGCTCGATCCGCTGCAGCTTTTCCGCGGCCGCATCGCCGTCACCGACATCGAAGCCGACGATATCGCGCTCGATACCGCTCTGTTGCCCTCCGGCAATCCTCTGACGCTCGACGATTTTCGCATCGACGCCATGCCGGCAGCGATGGAGAAGATCTTCTCGCAGTTCGACATGTTCGACAGTGTCGTCACGCGCGGCTCGACCAGCTCCGTGCGCATCTCCGGCATCGACATCAAGCTTGCCGACACCGCCAACGGCCCGCTGTCGCTGGTCGTCGACGATCTTGTCTTTGCCCATGCCGGCCCATCCTCACTGCAGTTGACCGGCGAAGTGGCGCTGAACGGCGAGGTGGCCGAGCTCGAGGTGCTGGCCGAAAAGGAAGCCGGCCACGTGTCGAAGGTGGTGGCGACGCTCAAGCATGCCGACCTCACGCCCTTTGCGCTGAAACGCAACGATCAGGGCGTGATCCGACAGGGGCTCAGTGCCTTTGCCGATTTGACGGTATCGGCCACCAGGGAACGCGATGGCGTGCAGCCGGCACTTGCGGCGACCGTCGACATCGATCCCGGCCAGATCTATGCCGACGGCGATCCGCAGGAACTGTCGGGCGGGCAGATCAACCTCGTTTATGATTTCGCCAAGCAGACGCTCGAAATCGCCCGGTCGAACGCCCGCTTCGGCGCGACCACGGTTCCGATCAACGGCGCGCTGATCGATCTCGACAAGCTCGACCCGCAGGCCGGCAAGGGCTTCGGCATCGATCTTCTGGTCAGCGGCGGCTCGGCAGCACCCGGCGGCTCCGGCGAGCAGCCGCTCTCCTTCGATATCCAGGCGACCGGGCGCTACCTGGTCGCCGGGCGGGAATTTCTATTTCCCAACATGACCGTCTCCAGTCCGCTCGGCGCGCTATACGGGGCACTGCACGTCAAGCTCGGGAGCAAATCGCCGGAGATCAGCTTTGCCGGCCAGTCGGCACAGCTGCAGACGACGGCGATCAAGCAGCTCTGGCCGTTCTGGATGGCGCCCAAGGTGCGCACCTGGGTGCACGGCAACCTCTTCGGCGGCAGCGTAGCCAACGCCTCCATCTCGGTCTTCATTCCCTTCGGCAGGCTGGACGAGGCAGCCGGCGGCAAGGGACTGAAGCTCGACGCCAACCAGATCCGCATCGGCTTCGACATCGCGGATGCGCGGATGAACATCGCCGGCGACATTCCGCCGGTTCGCGATATGGCGGCCCATTTCGACCTGACCGGTCCGGTTGCGACGATCGCGATCAAGAGCGGCACGTCGTTTTTCCCCTCCGGCCGGTCCGTCGGTCTCGGGCAGGGGACGTTCACCCTACCCGCCACGTACGACAAGCCGCTGATGGCCGATATCGATCTTGCGATCTCCGGGACAGCGGATGCCGTCGGCGAGCTTCTGACCTACAGGCCGATCCGGGTGCTGCAGCGCGCCGGCTTTGCGCCCGACGATCTCAAGGGGCGGATCGAGGCGAATGTGAAGGCGCATTTCGGCTTGCTCTCCTCGCAGAATCCGCCGCCGGCCGAATGGACGGCGGCGATGAAGCTCACCGATATCGATCTTGCCAAGCCGTTCTCCGGCCGCACGATCAGCAATCTCGACGGGACGCTGAACGGCAATCCGAAACAGATCACGCTGGATGCCAAGGCCCAGATCGACGGCGTCCCGGCCGATATCGATCTTGCCGAACCGGTCGAGGCCTCCGATGGCGCGAAGCGGACGCGGGTGATCACCGCGACGCTTTCCGAGGAGCAGCGCAACAAGCTGATACCCGGCCTTTCCGGCATCATCGGCGGCAGCGTCAAGATGGTGCTGACGCGGATCGACGACGACCGGCAGGATGTGCAGCTCGACCTGACCAAGTCGCAACTCGACCTGCCATGGATCGGCTGGTCGAAGGGCAGCGGTATTGCCGCGACGGCCGAATTCGAAACATCCGGCCCGGCCGACAATACCCAGATCAAGAATTTCCGGCTGAAAGGCGACGGTTTCGGCGCCAACGGTTCGATGAACATTGGCAAAGGCGGGCTGATCTCGGCCGATTTCGACAGCGTCAAACTCTCCTCGCTTGACGATTTTGCCCTGTCGGTGAAACGCAGCAAGGGCAATTTCGACGTCTCGGTCTCCGGCGACAGCGCCGATGCGCGGCCTGTCATCGCACGATTGAAATCGGGCTCGGGCGATGGCGATGATGACGGGGATGGCGGCGACACCGGCGTATCGGTGCGCGCCAGGCTGAAAAATGTCATCGGGTTCAACGACGAGAAGATCGGCAATTTCCAGGCGCAGGTGTCACTGCGCGGTGACAAGCTGCAGGCGCTGAACTTTTCGGCCGTGACCGACAGCGGCGAAGCCGTGGTCAGCCAGATGAAGGATGGCGGCGTCATCAACATCACCAGCGGCGATGCCGGCGCGGTGTGGCGTTTCGCCGATCTCTACCAGCACATGCAGGGCGGCCTGCTCAATCTGGCGATCCGGCTTTCGGCAGAGGGCGGCTGGGACGGCTCGCTCGACGTGCGCCGTTTCTCGATCGTCAACGAACAACGGCTGCGCTCGATCGTCTCGACGCCGGTTGGAAATGAGCAGCGCAGCCTCAACGAAGCCGTCAAGCGTGACATCGATACCTCTTCGCAACGCTTCCAGCGCGGCTTTGCCCGCGTCGTTTCGCGCAATGGCATGGTCGGCATCGAGAACGGCGTGCTGCGCGGCGACCAGATCGGCGCAACCTTCCAAGGCATTGTGCGCGATCGCAAGGGCAACATGGACATGACCGGCACCTTCATGCCGGCCTACGGCCTCAACCGGCTGTTTGCCGAATTGCCGCTGATCGGCGTCATCCTCGGCAACGGCAGCGATCGCGGCCTGATCGGCATCACCTTCAAACTCACCGGCAAATTCGACCAGCCGAACCTGCAGATCAATCCGCTGTCGATCATTGCGCCGGGTGTATTCCGGCAGATCTTCGAATTCCAATAGGCAGGGCCGAGACCTAAATCTCCTTGCGCCTGAGGAGATAGTCGAGGCCGCCGACGCGATACCAGCGGTAGCCGTAGGCATCGAGCCTGACGGTGTGAAAGCCTTTATCGTCTGCTTCACTGCTCGCGCCATCGGCAATGTCGATCAGCTGTCGTCCGTCTTCACCGACATCGGGATCGAAGGTTACTTCTGCCGGTTGCGCATGCAGATTGTGCAGGATCAACACGGAATTGCCGCGCCAGTCGTAGCGAAGCGCCAGCACGCCGTCGTCACCCGTGTCGACCACGGAGAAATCGCCCCATCCGATCTCCGGGGCTTCCTTGCGCATCCGGATCATCCGTTCGGTCCAGTTCAGCAGCGAATTGGGATCGCGCCGCTGTTCGGCGACGTTGACATGCTGGAACCCGTAGGGGCCGTCCTTGATAACCGGCGAGACAGGCTTTCCACTCTTGGTGAAACCGCCTTCCGGTTCCGTCGACCACTGCATCGGCGTGCGGGCACAATTGCGCTCCGGCAAGGCCAGATCGTCGCCCATGCCGATCTCGTCGCCGTAGCGGATGACAGGCGTTCCGGGCAGCGAAAACAGCAGGCTGTATGCCATCTCGATCCTGCGGCGGTCGCCGCCGAGCATCGGCGCCAGGCGACGACGAATGCCCCTGTCATAAAGCTGCATGTCCTTTTCGGGTCCGAAGGCGGCAAAGACCGCGCCGCGCTGCTTTTCCGACAGCCGACCGAGATCCAGTTCGTCGTGATTGCGCAGAAACAGACCCCATTGGGCGGTGGCCGGGCGCGGTTTCGTCGTCTCCATCGCCTTCTTCAGCGGCCGCGTATCGGCGCTGGCGAGAGCATAAAACAGCGCCTGATTGACCTGGAAATTGAACATCATCTGCATGCGGTCGCCGTCATCGCCGAAATATTCGAAATTGTCTTTCGGCAGGATGTTGGCCTCGGCGAGAATGATGGAATCGCCCAGTCGCCATTGCAGGAATTCGCGAAACTTCCTCAGCATGTCGAACTGCTCGACGGGCTTGGAAACGTCTGCGCCTTTCGTCTCGATTATGAAGGGGGCGGCATCCATCCGGAAGCCGGAGACGCCGAGCTGGATCCAGAAGCCCATGATCTTGAGGATCTCCGTCTGCACCTCGGGATTGGAGGTGTTGAGATCGGGCTGGTGGTCGTAGAAGCGGTGAAAATAATAGGCCCTGGCTTTTTCGTCATGGGTCCAGGTGGTCTTCTGGACGCCGGGGAAGACCATTCCCTGATCGGCATTCGCAGGTTTTTTGTCTGACCAGACGTACCAGTCGCGATAGCGTGAGTGCGGGTCGCTCCTGGCGTCTTGAAACCAGGGATGGTCCTTGGAGGTGTGATTGATCACCAGATCGATCAGCACGCGGATACCGCGCTGCTTGGCGCCATGGGTGAATTCGACGAAATCGCCGAGCGAACCATAGCGCGGGTCGACATTGTAATAGTCGGAAACATCATAGCCGTCGTCGCGGCCGGGCGACGTCTGGAATGGCATCAGCCAGATCGCCGTCACGCCAAGGCCGGAGAGATAGTCGAGGCGCCGCATCAGCCCCTGAAAATCACCGACGCCGTCACCGTTCGCATCCATGAAGGTCTCGACCGAGAGGCAGTAGATGACGGCGTTCTTATACCAGAGGTCGTTGATCATGCCGGAGCTCCAATCCAATCTGGTCGCAAATCCCGGCGGGCGGAAAAGGTTCCGATAAAGCGGTCTTTGTCGCACGGCTTATCCGCTGATTCCGACCTATACTGTCCAGTCGGGCAATGATGCTTTGCCTATTTTAGGTAATTCTGATGTAATGCAGCTTCCGGCTAGCAAATAATGGTCGGCGCGATGTCGGAGGATGCCATGCAGTGCGCTCGGACAGTCTCTTTCGTATCGGTCGCGGTGATCGCCGCCGCAGCTGGAGAGGTTTCGCATTCTGCAGAAAAGAGCGACAGGCTGAGGCCAACCGAGCTCATTCGTTCCGCCCATGTGCTGACGGTTCCTCTCGACGCGACGGTGACGCCGCCGACCTTCTCGATCAGCTGGTGGTCACGCGTGACGCGCGCGCCAGACGCCAATCCGCCTCCCTATGTCTTCCAGGAGGCTGAACGAATGGACGCGATTTCTCGGCCAGGCGCTGAGTGAGGGTTACCCGCCTATTCAGGAGTTGGACAAAGAAAAGCCGGCGCGGACGCCGCCTTAAAGCATGTCTCGCAAAAGTGTGCAGCGGTTTTGCGATAATGACATGCGAAAAAACAAAGACATAAAGCGTGACAAGCGAATCTGAAAGATCGCGGCACGCTTTAGATATCCATTCGAAACTGGATCCGCTTAGGCGGCGCGGCGGATCAAAATGTGCTTCTTTTTACCGAGCGAGAGCTTGATGACGCCGTCGGCGGTGATTTCGTTGCTGCCGATCAGACGGCGTTCGTCGCTGATCGCCTCGTCGTTGATGCGCACCGCGCCGCCCTGGACGTGTCGGCGCGCTTCGCCGTTCGAGCCGGCAAGGCCAGCGCGGACCATCAGGGACAGCAGGCCGATGCCGCCGTCGAGTTCGGTCGCAGGGATATCGACGGACGGCAGGTTTTCCGACAGCCCGCCTTCTTCGAAGGTCTTGCGCGCCGTTTCCGCAGCCTGCTCGGCGGCCGGACGGCCGTGCAGGATGGCGGTAACTTCGGTCGCCAGAATCTTCTTGACCTCGTTCAGCTCCGAACCGCCGATCGCCGAAAGCCTTGCGATTTCATCCATCGGCAGCGTGGTGAAGAGCTTGAGGAAGCGCGGCACGTCGGCATCCTCGGTGTTGCGCCAATATTGCCAGAAGTCATAGACGGGGCGCAGGTCGGCATTCAGCCAGACCGCGCCGGATGCCGACTTGCCCATCTTGGCGCCTGATGACGTCGTCAGCAGCGGCGATGTCAGTGCGTAGAGCTGCTGTGTCCCCATGCGGTGACCGAGATCGATGCCGTTGACGATATTGCCCCACTGATCAGAACCGCCCATCTGCAGACGGCAGTCGTAGCGCTTGGCAAGCTCGACGAAGTCGTAGGCCTGGAGGATCATGTAGTTGAATTCCAGGAAGGACAGCGACTGTTCGCGGTCAAGGCGCGTCTTCACGCTGTCGAAGGACAGCATGCGGTTGACGGAGAAATGACGGCCGACATCGCGCAGGAACTCGAGGTAGTTCAACGAGCGCAGCCATTCGGCATTGTTGATCATCAGCGCGGCATTGCCGGGTTTGTCGTAGTCGAGATAGTTCGAGAAGCAGTTCTTGATCGAGGCGATATTCTGCTCGATCGTTTCGATCGTCATCAGCTGGCGGGCTTCCTCCTTGAAGGAGGGGTCGCCGACCATGCCGGTGCCGCCGCCCATCAGAGAAATCGGGCGGTGGCCGGTTGCCTGCAGCCAGTGCAGCATCATGATCTGGGTGAGATGGCCGACATGGAGGCTGGATGCCGTCGGGTCGTAGCCGATATAGGCCGTCACGGTTTCCTTGGCGAACATATCGTCGAGGCCACGTTCATCGGAAACCTGATGAATGAAGCCGCGCTCTTTCAGCGTGCGGAGGAAATCGGACTTGAACTCGGACATGGCTTTCGTCTCTTGGTGTCTGCGCTTGACCCATATGGCTTCACGCAAGTTCGTTGTTGTTGATCTGTCGCGGCGCGTTTAGCACTGTTTTTATAAAAGTGCATCCGGGAATCGCATGGGAGGCAAGCCTCATGGATGTCATCAGAACCGCGATCGGCCTGATGAGCGGCACGTCGATGGATGGAATCGACGTGGCGCTGATCAGGACCGACGGCCGCGGCTTCATCGACCGCGGGCCGTTCCTGGGCGTGCCCTATGAGGCCGATTTCCGCGGGCAGCTGAAACGGGCGCTCGAACTGGCGCGACCGCTGACCGACAGGAACGGCCGCTCCGCTGAACTTCGCGACATCGAGCTTGAGTTGACCCAACGGCATGCAATTGCCGTTGCGGCATTCCTGGAGCGTTTCGGGCTTGCTGCCGATGCCGTCGATGTCCTCGGCTTCCATGGCCAGACCGTGCTTCACCGGCCCGACGAGGGGCTGACGGTCCAGATCGGCGACGGCCAAGAATTGGCGCGCCAAACCGGCATACCGGTGGTCTATGACATGCGTGCCAACGATATGGTTCATGGTGGCCAGGGCGCGCCGCTGGTGCCGGCCTATCATGCGGCACTGGCCGGAAAATTCCAGCAGGCCGGGCAGGCTGTCTGTTTCGTCAATATCGGCGGTATTTCCAACCTGACCTTCATCGGCACGGACGGGCGGATATCGGCCTTCGACAGCGGCCCGGGCAATACGCTGATCGACCAGTGGGTGGAGATGCAGACCGGCAAAACTTACGATCCCGGCGGCGAGATCGCCGGACGCGGCAAGGTCGTGGCCGCCCTGGCGGAGCGTTACCTTGATAACCCGTTCTTCCGCGGCAATGTCCGCCGCTCGCTCGATCGCGGCGATTTCGCGCCGCTTCGGGATGGCGAAGCGAGTCTCGAAGACGGCGCCCGGACGCTCGCGCATGTCGCTGCCGCCGCGATCGTCAAATCTGCCGGTTTCCTACCGGAGAGCCCGTCGATCTATATCGTCTGCGGCGGCGGGCGGCTAAACGCCACAGTGATGGCGGAGTTTTCGGCCATGGCCGAAGCACTGGGATCGCATGTGTTGACCGCCGAGCAGGCCGGCTTCGATGGCGACGCTATGGAGGCCGAGGCCTGGGGCTATCTCGCCGTCCGCTCGCTGGACGGGCTGCCGCTGACATTTCCTGGCACGACGGGCGTTACCGCCCCCGTCAGCGGCGGGATGCTCGCAAGGCCATGAGCGAGAGGGTGATGCTGAAGACGCGGCCCGGTTTCCTCAGTCCCGACCATGCGGCCGGCAAAGCCCTAACTCTTTACGGCGACTGGCCGGACATTGGATCCGCGCCCAGCCTGATTGCCATCCTCGACGCCTCTGACCTGGGCGATGAATGAGAATTTCTTGCGAAGGCCAAGGATCGGCTTCTCGATGAAATGCCAGGACAGGACCGCGACGGCGAGGGCCGAGGGCAGGCCGACGAGATAGAGCGCCAGTGCACCATATTTCGGATAGAGAAAGACCGTGGGGAAAGAGCTGATCCAGATCTGCAAGAACGGATCGTGGTAGAGATAGACCCCGTAGGAATAGTCGCCTTTCCTGAAGAAGGCGGGAATTGGAACTTCCGACAGGCCGATGAAGACTGTGATGTAAACCAGCGAGGTGATGACGATCGGCCGGTTGATCACCGACTCCACTGCCTGGCTGTCGAGGGTAACAATGGCGACGACGCAAACCAGGCAGGCGGCAGCAAATAGCCAGCGGGAATACGGAATGACGGCTTTGAACTGAAAGGCGACGATGCCCATCATGAATGCCGTTATCAGCTGCGAGCCCCGGCTCATGAACAGAAAGCGCGCGATCGGCTTGATCGAGCCCGGGAACAGATAGGGCATTTTCTGCACGATCAGGCCGAGGACGATATAGGCGGCCGTCACGGCGAGCAGCTTATAGCGGGTCTTCACGATGGCGGTGATCATCAGGAACGACATGATGATGTAGCAGAAGATTTCCCAGGGAACCGTCCAGAGCGCGCCGTTGACACGCTGGCTGGGATTGTCCTGGAAGACACCCGGCAGCTCGTAATGGATCCAGCCGACGATATTCAGGAAGTATTTGAAAAATCGCGGATCGGTAAAATAGTCGGCATGATAGACGACCGTGATGATCGGCCCGATGATCAGCGAACAAACGACGATATCGACGGCCAGTGCGGGGACGATTCGCAAGCCGCGATTGATCAGGAAGTTCCGCAGGCTCAGGCGTTGGGCACTGCCGGCGATCAGAAATCCGCTCAACGCGAAAAACATCGGAACAAGAGCATATTCGGTAAACCAGAGTACCGAGCCCCTGATGAAGGCATCATTCCTTGTCAGCAAAAAGGAATGGGTCAATACGATAGAAAAGGCGAGCCCAATTCGAAGAAAGTCGAACCCCGGACCGATACCCCTATACTTATCCAGGACTTCCCCGAACGACTTGGTCATTGCGGACCTCGCTTTAGTTAGGATCGCGAGGAACCTACCGCACTGCAATATAGATTGCAACACGGTAGGTGATCTGTTCCGGCACAATCGACCCAAGCGACCTGGATCGTGCCGAGCGGGATGGTTTCGGCGCTATGAGGTCAGCGGATCCGCTTGGCGGCCGGCTCTGGCACCAACTCGCCGTTCAGGCGGCGGTCGAGGTAGTCCTCGCATTCGCCCATCAGCGTTTCCACCTGGCCGTTGAAGAAGTGGTTGGCGTTGGAAACGGTGCGGTGGGTAATCAGAATGCCCTTCTGGGTCTTCAGCTTCTCCACAAGGCCATTGACGTCCTTTTCCGGCGCTACCTTGTCGGCCTCGCCGTTGATGATCAGGCCGGAGGAGGGGCAGGGCGCCAGGAAGGAAAAGTCGTAAGTGTTCGGCTGCGGGGCGATCGACATAAAGCCTTCGATCTCCGGCCGGCGCATCAAGAGCTGCATGCCGATCCAGGAACCGAAGGAATAACCGGCGACCCAACAGGTCTTCGAATCAGGGTGCAGGCTCTGGACCCAGTCGAGCGCCGAGGCAGCATCCGAGAGTTCGCCGGCGCCGTGGTCGAATTCGCCCTGGCTGCGGCCGATGCCCCGGAAATTGAAGCGCAACGTCGTGAACCCGCGCTTCTGGAACATGTAGAAGAGCTGGTAGACGATCTGATTATTCATCGTGCCGCCGAACTGCGGATGCGGATGCAGAATCAGGGCGATGGGCGCGCTTTTTTCCTTGGAGGGCTGGTAGCGGCCTTCAAGACGGCCGGCTGGGCCGTTGAAAATAACTTCGGGCATTGGTACTCCGGGTTTTATTTCGCGTTCGCGCTGCGTCGGACGACAACATGACTTGACTAGTGTTGTCAGCTTTTCTAAAACGCAGTTTAGAACAATTCGAAACTTGCATGGCGATCCACGCATCGTGGAATGTGTCATAAGGCAAGCCCGGCGGAAATTTCAAGAAAAATGAACCGCGGATGCTGAAGCAAGCTCGTCAAGCGCAGGACTGAAGATCATGGCGCCGCCACGCCTTTATCTCGACTGGAACGCCACAGCGCCGCTGCACCCCGCAGCACGCGCGGCGATCATGCGCGCCATCGACATTTTCGGCAATCCAAATTCCGTTCACGGCGAGGGCCGGGCCGCTCGCGCCGCCATCGAAGGCGCACGGCGCAAGGTGGCAGCACTTGCCGGCACCGATGCCGGCAATGTGGTCTTTACCAGCGGCGCGACCGAGGCCGCCAATCTGGTGCTGACGTCGGATTTCCGCATGGGCCGCACGCCGCTTCGGCTTGGCCATCTCTATTTTTCGGCGATCGAGCATCCGGCTGTGCGCGAAGGCGGGCGCTTCGCCAGAGAGAGTATGACGGAGATCCCGGTGACGGAAGCCGGCATCGTCGCTCTCGATGCGCTCGGCCACCTGCTCGAAGCGCATGACAAGGCTGCGGGTCTGCCGATGGTCGCTATCATGCTCGTCAACAACGAGACGGGAATCGTGCAGCCTGTCGAGGCAGCGGCAAAGATCGTCCACGCCCACGGCGGGCTCTTCGTGGTCGACGCCGTGCAGGCGGCGGCCCGCATCGCGCTCGATATCGAAAAGATCGGTGCCGATTTCATAATCGTTTCCTCGCATAAGATCGGCGGGCCGAAGGGTGCCGGCGCGCTCATTGCGCGCGGCGAGGCGCTGATGCCCAGGCCGCTGATCCAGGGCGGCGGACAGGAGCGGGGTCACCGCTCAGGGACACAGAATTCGCTGGCGCTGATCGGCTTCGGCGCGGCAGCAGAAGCGGCGGTCGACGAACTCGAGGCGCGCAACGCGGCGATCGGCGCGTTGCGCGAGCGGCTAGAAGCCGGCATGCGTCAGGCCGCAGCCGACGTGATGATCCACGGCGAGGGTGGCGAGCGTGTCGCCAATACGATCTTCTTCACCCTGCCGGGGCTGAAGGCCGAGACCGGACAGATCGCCTTCGATCTCGAAGGCGTTGCACTTTCCGCAGGCTCGGCCTGCTCATCGGGTCGGCTTGGCGAAAGCCATGTGCTGACGGCGATGGGCCGCGACGCCAAGCTCGGAGCGCTGCGCATCTCGCTCGGCTTTTCGACGACGGAAGAAGATATCGACAGGGCGATTGCGGCTTTCGCCAAGATCGCCAACCGGCGCAGGTCGGCGGGCGAGGCGGCTTGCCCCGTGTCAAAACTTGCGGAAACGCAAATTTCTGCTTGCCAATCGGGCTGAAAAGTCCCTTTTGGCCTCTTACATAAAGGGCAAGAGAAATGCCCAAACACTACAAGCTGCCGGACCTTGTATCCGGCGAGATTGGAGAATGAGATGGCTGCGGTGCAGGAAACAATCGACCAGGTGCGCCTGATCGATGTGGACCAGTACAAATACGGTTTCGAGACCGTCATTGAGATGGACAAAGCGCCGAAAGGCCTGTCCGAAGATATCATCCGCTTCATTTCGGCGAAGAAGCAGGAGCCGGAGTGGATGCTGGAATGGCGTCTCGAGGCCTATCGTCGCTGGCTGACGCTGGAAGAGCCGACCTGGGCGCGCGTCGACTATCCGAAGATCGATTTCAACGACATCTATTATTACGCCGCGCCGAAGAGCACGCCGGGCCCGAAATCGCTCGACGAGGTCGATCCGGAGCTGTTGAAGGTCTATGAGAAGCTTGGCATCCCGCTGCGTGAGCAGGAGATCCTTGCCGGCGTCGAGAAGCCGAAGATCGCCGTCGATGCCGTTTTCGACAGCGTCTCGGTCGTCACCACCTTCAAGGCAGAGCTGAAGAAGGCCGGCGTGATCTTCATGTCGATCTCGGAAGCCATCCGCGAGTATCCGGAGCTGGTACAGAAGTACCTCGGCTCCGTCGTTCCAACGAGCGACAACTACTATGCGACGCTCAATTCGGCGGTCTTTACCGACGGCTCCTTCGTCTTCGTGCCGAAGGGCGTTCGCTGCCCGATGGAGCTGTCCACCTATTTCCGCATCAATGAGAAGGGCACCGGCCAGTTCGAGCGCACCCTGATCATTGCGGAAGAAGGCGCCTACGTCTCCTATCTCGAAGGCTGCACGGCGCCGCAGCGCGACGAAAACCAGCTGCATGCGGCTGTCGTCGAACTCGTTGCGCTCGACGATGCCGAGATCAAATATTCCACCGTCCAGAACTGGTATCCGGGCGATAAGGAAGGCAAGGGCGGCATCTACAACTTCGTCACCAAGCGCGGCGACTGCCGCGGCGACCGGTCGAAGATCTCCTGGACGCAGGTCGAAACCGGCTCGGCGATCACCTGGAAATATCCGTCCTGCATCCTGCGCGGCGACGACAGCCGCGGCGAGTTCTATTCGATCGCCGTCTCTAACGGCCATCAGCAGATCGACAGCGGCACCAAGATGATCCATCTCGGCAAGAACACGTCGAGCCGCATCGTCTCCAAGGGCATCGCCGCCGGCGTTTCCAACAATACTTATCGCGGCCAGGTCTCGGCCCACCGCAAGGCTTCGAATGCGCGCAACTTCACCCAGTGCGACTCGCTGTTGATCGGCGACAAGTGCGGCGCCCATACCGTGCCCTACATCGAGGCGAAGAACTCGACGGCGCAGTTCGAGCATGAGGCGACAACCTCGAAGATCTCCGAGGATCAGCTGTTCTACTGCCTGCAGCGCGGCATCCCGACCGAAGCGGCGATCGCCCTGATCGTCAACGGCTTCGTCAAGGAAGTCCTGCAGGAATTGCCGATGGAATTCGCCGTCGAGGCGCAGAAGCTGATCAGCATTTCGCTGGAAGGCTCAGTGGGCTGACATGAGCGAGGCGGACAAGAAGCGTATTCTTGAACGTCTGGAGAATATGCGCGGGGAGATATTGGCGAAAATTCGCCCCCGCGAGCAAAGAAACGAGACGGAAACGCCGCCGGAGCGGCCTTATGTGTTTCTCCGGCAGCGCATGGAAAAACCGGGAGAGATCATTCAGGGGATCCCGGAATTTCTCGAATGGGTTTGGCTCGTAACGGTCGCGGTTTTCCGCGTTTTCCGTTTTTTGGGGCGATAGCGCCGAGCACAACATGTCGATGTCCTTAGAAATTACGCGAGGCTCCGATGAGCTACGCAGAGAAAACGCAGGAACCAAGATGCTTGAAATCAGAAACCTCCATGCTCGCATTGCCGAAGACGGCACCGAGATCATCCGTGGCCTGAACCTGACGGTAAAGGCCGGCGAAGTTGCCGCAATCATGGGGCCGAACGGCTCCGGCAAGTCGACGCTCTCCTATGTGCTGTCTGGCCGCAGCGATTATGAAGTCACCGAGGGCGACATTCTCTATAATGGCGAGAGCATTCTTGAGCTCGATCCGGCCGAACGCGCCGCCAAGGGCGTGTTCCTCGCCTTCCAGTATCCTGTGGAAATTCCGGGTGTCGCCACCATGCAGTTCCTGAAGGTGGCGATGAACGAGCAGCGCAAGGCGCGCGGCGAGGACGAACTGACGACGCCGGATTTCATGCGCCGGGTCAAGGATGCCGCCGGCAAACTGCAGATCAACACCGAGATGCTGAAGCGGCCGCTCAATGTCGGCTTCTCCGGCGGCGAGAAGAAGCGCGCCGAGATCCTGCAGATGGCGCTGCTGGAGCCGAAGCTCTGCGTGCTCGACGAAACCGATTCCGGCCTTGACATCGACGCGCTGAAGATCGTTGCCGACGGCGTCAATGCGTTGCGTTCGCCGGACCGCGCCGTCGTCGTCATCACCCACTACCAGCGCCTGCTCGACTATATCGTGCCGGATACCGTCCACGTGCTCTACAAGGGCCAGGTGATCAAGTCTGGCGACAAGACGCTGGCGCATGAGCTTGAGGCCAACGGCTATGCCGACATCATCGGCGCGGCGGCCTGATCTCGGGTGGAAAGGACGACGTCCATGAACATGCAGACGACGAGCCGCCTGACCGCGGCGGAAACTGCGCTGATCGAGGCCTTCAACCATCAGATCGGCGATCTGCCGGGCAATGGCGCGGTGACGGCGCTGCGCGACCGGCTTCTCGATGATCTGAAGAAGGCCGGCCTGCCGACGCGCCGCATTGAAGCCTGGCACTACACCGATCTGAAAAACCTGCTGCGCACCTTGCCGCCGCAGGTCGGTGACGCCGGCTCCGACGCGCTTGAGCCGCTTGTCGACGGCTCTACGGTGCTGGCGGTGATCCAGGGTCATGCCAACCAGAAGGCTGCCGCCGACGGTCTTGGCGTTTCGGCCTATAGCGAACATCTGCTCGACGGCTCCGCCGCGGACGGCCTCGATGCGCTCGGCAGCGACGACGCGGTCGGCCGCATCAACGGCAGCTTCGTGCGCGACGGCTATGTCATAGACGTGCCTGCCGATACCGAGCTTGACGCTCCGCTCGAAATCCAGTTCGTCCATGCCGGCGGGCAGACACATACGCGTCTTCCTGTTGCCTTCGCCTCTGGCGTCAAAGCGACGGTGATCGAGCGTCATCTTGCGGTGACCGGCGATCCGGCACTCGTGTCCCACGTCAGTGACATCACTGTCGGCGAAGGTGCGGAGCTGACCTGGATCATCCTGCAACAGCACGGAGCCGAGGATACGCATCTCGGCCAGATCCGCATCGATCTCGGCGCCGACGCCAAGCTTCGCCTGTTCGTCATCAATGCCGGCGGCAAGCTGGTGCGCCAGGAGCTGCATATCAAGGTGACGGGCGAGGGCGCTGATCTGACATTGCGCGGCATCAACCTGCTCGGCGCTGACAGCCATACCGACGTGACGATGGTGCTCGGCCACGACGTGCCGCACACCGGCTCGACCGAAGTGATTCGCAACGTCGTCTTCGACCGCGCCAAGGGTGTTTTCCAGGGCATGATCCGGGTGGCACCCGATGCGCAAAAGACCGATGCCAAGATGGCCTGCAATACGCTGCTGATGTCCGACGATGCCGAATTCTCGGTCAAACCCGAGCTCGAAATCTTCGCCGACGACGTGCAGTGCGGCCATGGGGCGACGGTGACCGATATCGACGCCAATCATCTCTATTACATGATGGCGCGCGGCATTCCGGAGAACAAGGCGCGGGCGATGCTCGTCAACGCTTTCGTCGCCGAGATCGTCGAGGAACTGGAAGACGAGACCCTGGTCGAAGCGCTGGAAGGCGTGATTTCGGCGTGGCTCGAAAAGCACGCCTGATCGGATATAGCAATGGACAAGATCGTGCCGGCCACGCCATACGATGTCGAAGCCATCCGCCGGGATTTTCCGATCCTGGCGGAGAAGGTGCACGGCAAGCCGCTGGTCTATCTCGACAACGGCGCTTCGGCGCAGAAGCCGCAGGTGGTGATCGACGCCATCTCGCATGCGTATTCGCATGAATATGCCAATGTGCATCGCGGACTGCACTATCTCTCCAATGCCGCGACCGATGCTTATGAGGCGGCGCGCGAGAAGGTGCGCCGTTTTCTCAATGCGCCTTCGGTCAACGACATCGTCTTCACCAAGAATTCGACAGAGGCGATCAATACCGTCGCCTATGGCTGGGGCATGCCTGAGATCGGCGAAGGCGACGAGATCGTCCTGACGATCATGGAGCACCACTCCAACATCGTGCCCTGGCACTTCATCCGCGAGCGGCAGGGTGCCAAACTGGTCTGGGTGCCGGTGGACGATGAGGGCGCCTTTCATATCGAGGACTTTGAGAAGAGCCTGACGGAGCGCACCAAGCTCGTCGCCATCACCCATATGTCGAATGCGCTCGGCACGATCGTTCCCGTCAAAGAGGTCTGCCGCATTGCGCATGAGCGCGGCATTCCGGTCTTGATCGACGGCAGCCAGGGTGCGGTGCACCTGCCTGTGGATGTGCAGGACATCGATTGCGACTGGTATGTGATGACCGGCCACAAGCTCTACGGCCCATCTGGAATCGGCGTGCTCTACGGCAAGAAGGAGCGGCTTTCGCAGATGCGCCCGTTCCAGGGCGGCGGCGAGATGATTTTCGAAGTCGCCGAGGACGCGGTCACCTACAATGATCCGCCGCATCGCTTCGAGGCCGGCACGCCGCCGATCGTCCAGGCGATCGGGCTCGGTTATGCGCTCGACTATATGGAGAAGGTCGGCCGCGAGGCGATCGCCCGCCATGAGGCCGATCTTGCGGCTTACGCCGTCGAGCGGCTGAAGTCGGTCAATTCGCTGCGCGTCTTCGGAACGGCGCCCGACAAGGGCAGCATCTTTTCCTTCGAGCTTGCCGGCATCCATGCCCATGACGTCTCGATGGTGATCGACCGGCAGGGCATTGCGGTGCGGGCCGGCACGCATTGCGCCATGCCACTCTTGAAACGCTTCGGCGTCACCTCCACATGCCGTGCATCCTTCGGCATGTACAATACCCGCGCCGAGGTCGATGCCCTGGCCGATGCGCTTGAATATGCGCGCAAGTTCTTTGCTTGAGGAGTGTCCGTGATGAGCCTGGACGAAAGCGAACAGAAGATCGACGTGCGCGAAGGCATCGTGCATTCCAGCATTCCGACCGATGAGCTGGCGCGGCTCAGCGACGACGTCATCAGCGCGCTGAAAACCGTCTACGATCCGGAAATCCCGGCCGACATCTTCGAACTCGGTCTGATCTACAAGATCGATATCGAGGACGATAGGATGGTGAAGATCATGATGACCTTGACCGCACCTGGCTGCCCGGTTGCCGGCGAGATGCCCGGCTGGGTCGAAAATGCCGTCGGCGCCGTCGAAGGCGTGTCCGGCGTCGAGGTCGAGATGACCTTCGATCCGCCGTGGACGCCGGATCGCATGTCCGAAGAGGCGCAGGTCGCCGTCGGCTGGTACTGACATTCCGCGGTATTGATCCGTTTACCTCGGACGACTACATTCGAATCATGAAGCACCGGATCTTGACCCCGGTTGTGGAAGGAGAATGGGCCGATGGGCTTTGCAGTGATGAGCATGACGGATGGGGCCGCGGCCCGCGTCAAGGCGATCGTCGAGAATTCCGGCCCGGAGGCCAAGGGCGTTCGCGTCGGCATCAAGAAGGGCGGCTGCGCCGGGATGGAATATACCATCGACCTGGTGACCGAGCCGAATGCCAAGGACGATCTGATCGAGCGCGACGGCGCCAGGGTCTGGGTCGAACCATCGGCGGTGCTCTATCTGCTCGGCACCGAAATGGGCTTCGAGCAGACGACGCTGCGCTCCGGCTTCACCTTCACCAATCCGAACCAGACATCGGCTTGCGGCTGCGGCGAATCCGTCGAGCTGAAACCCGCCGATCTGGCAGCTCTTGCCGCACAGCGGCAGAGCGAGCCGGCGCATTCCTGACCCGGCGGGCTGTCTTTAAATTTTCCGGCCAGAGTTAAATTATCTGCGACGCAGCATCATACGGCAGCGCTCAGTCGCGCTTGATGCTCATCAGCATTTCCCACATGTCGGCACCGGTCTCGAAGACCACGGCGTTCGCCTTGTAACTCTGTTCGGCTTCGAGCAAGTCGGTCAGTTCGGTGGCTGGGTCGACATCCGACGCGGTCGGGCTGACGGTCGCCTGAACGCTGCCTGATACTACTGAAGTGATGCTGGTGTTCAGTCTGGCGTAACCTGATGTGCTGCTGTTTGCGACGTTGCTGGCGATCGCGCCGATCCGCGTCGTCTGCGCCCGCATGCCCGAAAGGGCGGTGCTCGTGATGCCCGATATGCTCATCAGCCGTTTCCCCAGAACTGGATGATCGTCTTTTATCCGCAAGGATTTAGGGAATGCTGAAGGCGTTGCCTTAGCAACGACCTACAGGATGTGCGTCCTGCCGTTCCGCTTGTTCCGGATTGGCACGGAACCAGCTTCGCTATCGCGACGCCACCCAGTCGTGCCAATCGCTTTCGTTGCCGTTGAAGACGTTGAGATCAATCTTGCCTTCGACGCCTTCGGAAAGGCCGGAGCCGGAATATTGCCAGAACAGCCACTTGCGGCCCGGATAGACCTTCGAGGGGTGGGCGGCAACCGAGCGCAGCCAGAAGGGATAGTCGAGCATCTGGCCCTTCAAATTGTCGCGGTAGAAATCCGGCGCGGTGTAGATGATCGGGCGCTGGCCGTAGTAGCGCTCCAGCTTGTCCATGAACACCTGCATCTTTTCCCGGACGCGGGCGGGGAGATGCGCCGCTTGCAGCTCGACTCGCCGTTCCATTCGACATCGATGACGGGCGGAAGCGCGTTTGCTTCCCTCGGTACATTACGGATGAACCAATCGGCCTGTTCGCCGGCCGTCCGGCACCAGTAGAAGAAGTGATACGCGCCGTGTTTGAGGCCGGCTTCCTTGGCGCGGCGCCAGTTCTTCTTGAACATCGGATCAAGGTGATCGCCGCCGTCCGTCGCCTTGATGTAGACGAAGTTCGCGCCCTGCTTCCTCAATGTCTCCCAGTCGATTTCGCCCTGCCAGCGCGATACGTCGACGCCGTGCACGGCAAGCTTTCTCGGCGAGGTGGAACCAAAATTGATCGGCTTGGCGTCGCGGAATCGGTGGCCGTAGATCTGTCCGCGTGACGGCGATTTCCTGCCGGCATCGAGATCGGCATCCGGGTTGGCGGGCATCAGCATCGCCACCGGTCTTTCCGTCGGCATCGGCATGCCGACCGGCCTGTCGGCGGGCACGAGCGCCTCAGGTTCGGGAACCGGTCCGGTCCAGCTCAACGCTTCCTGCGGCGCGCTTGTTTGTGCCATGTCGCCGACGGCGGCGGCCGGTATCGGGCCGCTCGGCTTGGTGATTGCATTGGTTGTTTCCGCCGACGGGACAGGCGTGAGCACATCTTCGGCCCCGGAACTGGCGGCGCATCCGGACAGGACCAGGGCGGCAAGGAGGATTGCTGGCAAAGCCGATGGACGCATGAGAACCTGCACGCAAAACAAAAGGTAGACGGCAACATCCCCGCTGGAGAAAACCCGTCCATTTTCAATTGCTAACAGAGACTTGCTAAGAAAGGTTAAATTTGAACTCACTGCCTTGAAACGGGCATTGCCGAGTTCGGCCCTTGCCATACAGCGAAAGTCGACGCGCAGGCCGCCCCTCCCTACCCGCGGGAGGGGCTTGCCGATTTGCCGTTATTCTGCTGCTTCCGCGTAGCTTTCGACCGGCGGGCAGGTGCAGATCAGGTTGCGGTCGCCGTAGACGTTGTCGACGCGGTTGACCGGGGACCAGTATTTGTCGACGCGGAAGGCGCCGGGCGGGAAGCAGGCCTGTTCCCGGCTATAGGGACGATCCCATTCGCCGACGAGGTCTTCCACCGTGTGCGGGGCGTTCTTCAGCGGGTTGTTCACCTTGTCCATGCGGCCATCCTCGATGGCGCGGGCTTCCTCGCGGATCGCCAGCATAGCCTCGCAGAAGCGGTCGAGTTCGGCCTTAGTCTCGCTTTCCGTCGGCTCTATCATCAGCGTGCCGGCGACCGGCCAGCTCATGGTCGGCGCATGGAAGCCACAGTCGATCAGCCGCTTGGCGACGTCGTCGACCGTGACGCCCGAGCTGTCGACCAGCGGACGAGTGTCGATGATGCATTCATGCGCGACGCGGCCGGTTTTCGACTTGTAGAGCACGTCGTAAGCGCCCTTCAGCCGGGTGGCGATGTAGTTGGCGTTGAGGATCGCCACCTTGGTTGCCTGGGTCAGGCCTTCGCCGCCCATCATCAGGCAGTAGCTCCAGGAGATGGGCAGGATCGAGGCCGAGCCGAAGGCCGCGGCCGAAACCGCGCCGGGACGGCCGTCGGTCTCGGGATGGCCGGGCAGGTGGGGCGCCAGATGCGCCTTGACGCCGATCGGGCCCATGCCGGGGCCGCCGCCGCCATGCGGGATGCAGAAGGTCTTGTGCAGGTTGAGGTGCGACACGTCGGAGCCGATGTCACCGGGGCGGGACAGGCCGACCATGGCGTTCATGTTGGCGCCGTCGAGATAGACCTGGCCGCCATGGGTATGCACCAGATCGCAGATTTCCTTGACGGTCTCCTCGAAGACGCCGTGGGTCGAGGGGTAGGTGATCATGCAGCAGGAGAGGTTTGCCGCATGCTCCTCAGCTTTGGCGCGGAAATCGTCGAGATCGATGTCGCCGTTCTCGCGCACCTTGACGACCACAACCTTCATGCCGACCATCTGGGCCGAGGCCGGGTTGGTGCCATGCGCCGAGGTCGGGATCAGGCAGACGTCACGATGGCCCTCGCCGTTGGCGATATGGAAGTTGCGGATCGTCAAAAGGCCGGCATATTCGCCTTGCGCGCCGGAATTCGGCTGCATGGAGAAAGCGTCGTAGCCGGTGACGGCGCAGAGCTTTTCGATCAGGTCGTCGATCATTTCGCGATAGCCGAGTGCCTGGTCTGCCGGCACGAAGGGATGGATATCGGAAAATTCAGGCCAGGTGATCGGCAGCATTTCCGCCGTCGCATTGAGCTTCATCGTGCAGGAGCCGAGCGGGATCATAGAGCGGTCGAGCGCCAGATCCCTGTCGGAGAGCCGGCGGATGTAGCGGGTCATTTCGCTTTCGGCACGGTTCATGTGGAAGATCGGATGGGTTAGGTAATCGCTTGTTCTGAGCAGGCCCTTCGGCAACCGGTAGGAAGGATCGAAATCGGCAACCTGGAAATTGCCGCCGAAGGCGCGCCAGACGGCTTCAAGAGTTCGCCGGCCGCGTGCGCTCGTCAAGGCTCATGCCGATCTGGGTTTCGCCGACCTTGCGCAGATTGACCCCTTCGGCGACGGCTGCGCGCAGGATGAGGCCCTGCATGTGGCCGACATCGACGGTGATCGTGTCGAAGAAGCTTTCGGGTTCAACCTTATAGCCAAGCTTTTCCAGGCCCTTGGCCATCAGCACGGCCTTCTGGTGCACTTGCTGGGCAATCGCCTTGATGCCCTTGGGGCCATGGAAGACCGCATACATCGAGGCCATGACGGCGAGCAGCACCTGGGCGGTGCAGATGTTCGACGTCGCCTTCTCGCGGCGGATATGCTGTTCGCGGGTCTGCAGCGACAGGCGATAGGCGCGGTTGCCGCGGGCATCGACGGAAACGCCGACGAGACGGCCGGGCATGGAGCGCTTGACGGCGTCTTTGACCGCCATATAGGCCGCATGCGGGCCGCCGTAGCCGACCGGGACGCCGAAGCGCTGCGAGGATCCGACGGCGATATCGGCACCCATTTCGCCGGGTGATTTCAGCAGCGTCAGCGCCAAAATGTCGGCGGCGACGATCGCTATGGCGCCGGCCTGATGCAGGCGGGCGATCAGGCCGGTGAAATCATTGATGTGACCATGGGTGCCGGGATACTGGAAGATCGCCCCGAAAACATCGACCGGATCGAGATCGGTGAAGGGATTGCCGACGATGACGCTCCAGCCGAGCGGTTCGGCGCGCGTGCGGATGAGGGCGATGGTCTGCGGATGGCAGTCGGCATCCACAAAGAAAGCCTTGGCCTTCGACTTGGAGACGCGCTCGGCCATCGCCATGCCTTCGGCAGCAGCGGTCGCCTCGTCGAGCAGCGAGGCGTTGGCGACGTCGAGGCCCGTGAGGTCACAAACCATCGTCTGGTAGTTGAGGAGCGCTTCCAAACGGCCCTGGCTGATCTCCGGCTGGTAAGGCGTATAGGCCGTGTACCAGGCGGGGTTTTCCAGGATATTGCGCTGGATGACCGGCGGCGTGATGGTGCCGTAGTAACCCTGGCCGATCAGCGAGACCAGCACCTTGTTCTTGTTGGCGGTCTCGCGCAGCTTGTCGAGCGCCTCGCGCTCGGTCATCGGCGCGCCCCAGACGAGCGGCGCCTTCTGCCGGATGGCGGGCGGCAGCGTCGCATCGATCAAGCCGTCGAGGCTGTTGTAACCGATCACCTTCAGCATGTCGGTCATCTCGGCCGGCGAGGGGCCGATGTGACGGCGATTGGCAAAATCGTAGGGCTGATAGTCGGTGAACTGGAATTCGGTCGGCGTCGTCATTACGCGGTGAGCTCCTTGTAGGCCGCCTCGTCGAGCAGGCCGTCGGCATCCGCGGGATTGGCAAGCTTCAACTTGAAGAACCAGCCGGCGCCCTGCGGATCGGAATTGACCAGCGACGGATCGGCAACGATGGCCGGATTGACCTCGGTGATCTCGCCGTCAAGCGGACAATAGACGTCTGAGGCCGCCTTGACGGATTCGACGGTCGCGGCATTGCCGTTCTTGGAGAAGGTCGCACCGACTTCCGGCAGTTCGACGAAAACCAGGTCGCCGAGCTGATCGACGGCATAATTGGTGATGCCAACCGTCGCAACGCCGCCTTCGATCTGCAGCCACTCGTGTTCTTCGGTAAATTTCAGCATTGTTCGTCCTCTCTGGAAAAGGTTTAGCGTTTGTAGGTCGGTGTGACGAAGGGCAGGGCGCTGACGGTGATCGGCAGATATTTGCCGCGCACCTCCGCGTAGACGAGCGTGCCGGCCGCAGCATGTGAGA
Organism: Rhizobium sp. C104; assembly: GCF_022354505.1. Classification (NCBI taxonomy): domain Bacteria; kingdom Pseudomonadati; phylum Pseudomonadota; class Alphaproteobacteria; order Hyphomicrobiales; family Rhizobiaceae; genus Rhizobium; species Rhizobium sp. C104. The sequence goes on from NZ_CP092348.1 coordinate 1,266,281, forward strand.
CCGGTACGTAGCCCATGGCGACGGGGCCCTCGACGCTAGGACCGAAGCCGCCCGAGGTGACTTCACCGATTTCGAGCTTGCCCTCGGCATCGGCATAGAGCTTGGCATGGCCGCGCACCGGCGCCTTTCCCTCAGGCTTCAGGCCGACGCGGCGGCGGGCGGCGCCATTTTCGAGCTCGTAGAGAATGCGGCCAGAGCCCGGGAATCCGCCGGCGCGGGCGCCGCCCGCGCGCCGCGCCTTCTGCATTGCCCATTCCAGCGCCGCCTCGACCGGCGAGGTGGTGGTGTCGATATCGTTGCCGTAGAGGCAGAGGCCGGCTTCCAGGCGTAGCGAATCGCGGGCGCCGAGGCCGATCGCCTGGACGTCGGGATGCTCGAGCAACCGCATGGTGACATCCTCGGCCTTATCTGCCGGGACAGAGATTTCGAAACCGTCCTCGCCGCTATAGCCGGAGCGCGAGACCAGACAGGAAACGTCGTGCAGCCGGCAGTGACGCACATCCATGAATTTCATCGACGCGACATCGGCCCAGAGTTCGGCGAGAACTTCGACCGCGCGCGGTCCCTGCAGCGCGATCAGCCCGCGGTTGAGAAGGGTGATGTCGCACGTGTCGCCGATATGGGCCTGCAGATGGGCGAGATCGGCCTCCTTGCACGAGGCGTTGACGACGACGAAAAGATGGTCGTCGACATGGGTGATCATTAGATCGTCGAGGATGCAGCCGCTGTCGTCGGTGAAGAAGCCATAGCGCTGGCGGCCTTCGGCAAGACCCAGGATATCGACCGGCACCAGGCTTTCGAGCGCCAGCGCGGCGTCCTCGTAGCTGCCGGATTTCGCCTTCACGATGACCTGGCCCATGTGGGAGACATCAAAGAGACCGGCTTCGGTGCGGGTATGAAGGTGCTCCTTCATTACGCCTGCCGGATATTGCACCGGCATGTCGTAACCCGCAAACGGCACCATGCGGGCGCCGAGCTGGAGATGCAGGGCATGCAGCGGGGTTTTCTTCAGGGCAGCAATATCGTCCAAAAGACGCCTCCGGGGTTTGCGCCTTTTTGCGAAGGCGCGGGCTCAAATCTGAAGGCGCGGTTGCGCACTTCTCTCCTGAGCCCCCTCTGTCCTTGACGCCTGAGATTGTTATCCCTTCGGCGAGCGTTTCGAGAACGCTTCTCTCCAGAGTTCCGTCTGCCCCTTGCTGGTCCTTTGGCCTGAGAGTTTCCGGGGCGGTTGCTCCTTCGGCACCGGTGGTTGACAAGCACCGGATTCTCCCAACAAGGTTGGTGCAATTATCCGGCGGCTGTGGCTCTTGGCAAGCGGCAAATGTCGTCGCCGGGCAAATTTTTGTCGTCTTATTCCAATCGGGCCTTAAACTGCGGCAAATCTGCTTTTGCATTCGGGGGCGAAACCGGCTATCGCGACTTGCTGTCGAAGGGGATCTCATGCGGCCGACCGGACTGAAAGCGACGCTCTTTCTGCGCATGCTTTGCGCATTGAGCCTAGCTTTGCTCGGCCTTGCGCATCAGGCGCCGCAGGCTGTCGCGTCCGAAAGTTATGATGCGAGCGCCTATGTGCTGCCCGACGGTACCTTCGCCTCGCTCTGCATCACGGTAAAGGATGCCGACGGCAAGAGCGTCGCTTTCAAGCCGACTTGCGAAGCCTGCCGGCTGTCGGCCTCCATCGTCCTGCTGACGCCGGATGCAGGCTCCTGGCTCGAACGCAAACTCGCCTCGCTGATCAACGCGCCGACCGAGGCCTCGACCTTTACCGGGGAAGAGCCGTCAGCCGGCCGAATTCCCGCGCGCCTCCCGTCCTCGCCTGATCTGCCTTCGCAATCCAATATGCAGCATGCCGGTCCGCCCGAGAAAAGTTTACGGCCGGTGAGGAGATATCCGATGAAGATCAGCAAGACATTTGGCAAGACATTCGCGCTTGCCGCCCTTCTTTCCGCGACCGCCATCGCCGGCGCCGAGGCGCATGTGACCTTCCTCAACAAGGAGGCGACCCAGGAAAGTACTATTCTCGCCACGCTGCAGCTGCCGCATGGCTGCGACGGCAAGGCGACCACGGAAGTGCGGATCAAGCTGCCCGAAGGTTTCGTCTTTGCCAAGCCGCAGCCGAAGGCCGGCTGGGAACTCGAGGTGATCAAGGGCGACTACCAGAAAACCTACGACAATCACGGCGACAAGGTGAAGGCGGGCGCGGTCGAGATCCGCTGGAAGAATGGCAATCTTTCCGACGATTTCTACGACAACTTCGTCATCCAGGGTAAGGTATCGGGTGTAGAAGCCGGCACCTCGCTCGCCTTTCCGGTGACGCAGATGTGCGGCGACACGGTCGAGGCCTGGGATCAGGTGGCGAAGGAAGGCGGCGACGCCCACGGGATGAAAAGCCCGGCGCCGATGTTGAAGGTCGTTGCCGGCGAAGACCATGGTCACGGTCATGACGACATGGCAGGGATGGACATGTCCGGTATGAGCGGTATGGGTGCCGCGGCGCCGGCTGGCGAAGTGGTCAAGGCCGGCGATCTCGAAGTCTCCGGCGGTTTCGCCAAGGCAATGCTGCCCGGCCAGCCGGTCGGCGGCGGGTTCTTCACGGTGAAGAACAACGGCCAGACGGATGATCGGCTGCTTTCGGTGACATCGCCCGCAGCCGGCGAGGTTCAGATCCACGAGATGGTGACGAAGGACAATGTCATGCGGATGCGCCAGCTGAAGGACGGTATCGGCATTGCTGCCGGCCAGACGCTCAAGCTCGAGCCCGGCAACCTGCATCTGATGTTCCAGAAGGTTAAGACGCCGTTCAAGCAGGGCGAGACGGTGCCGGTGACGCTGACTTTCGAAAAGGCCGGCAAGGTCGATCTGGTGCTGCAGGTGCTGTCGGCGCAAGGCAAATAAGCGCGACCGATCGAAACGATAAAGCCCGCGGCTCTGCGCAGTCGCGGGCTTTCATCAGGGAGGCGGTTGCCTCAGACCTCTTCGTAGGATTGGAGGGCCTGCTTGAGACCTGCCTGCGGCTGGCGGTTGCCTTTGGCCATCAGGTCGAGCGCCACTTCGGTCGACTGGATGATGCTCGAGGGCTCCTCGGCCTGATCGGGGCTCTCGGCCTTCAATTGCCGGTCGGCAAGGCGCTTTGCGTCGCGCGCGGCGGTGCTCGTCGCCACACGCTGGGGAATCCTCAGCGATTCGAAGGCAACGGCAGCGGTGTTGGCCGATATGGACAGGAGCTGTGTCATGCCGTCACGGTATCGGCATGATCTTGGCGCCATCATAAGAAAATCATTGGCATTTTACCGGATGGTAAGAATTCATTCCGTCGCGATTGGAATCCCAGCGCAGTTGCGATAAATCCGGCTCATGATCCAAGCTCTTCTCGTCGCCGTCGGCGGCGCTATCGGTTCCCTTCTCAGATATTATGTCGGCCAGTGGATGCTGAGGCTCATGGGCCCGGCCTTCCCCTGGGGCACGCTTGCCGTCAATGTCGTCGGCTGCTTCGTCATCGGCGTCTTCGCCGAGCTCGATCGCGCGCAGGTTCAATGCCTCGGTGGAACTGCGCCTGTTGCTGATCACCGGCTTCCTTGGCGGCTTCACCACCTTCTCGGCCTTCTCGCTGGACGCGATCTCGCTATTCGAGCGCGGTGAGGCGGTGGCTGGCGGTATCTATATCGTTGCGAGCGTCGGGCTTTCGATGGTGGCGGTCATGTCAGGCCTTGCCGTCATGCGCGCTTTGGCCTGATTTCTTTTCCGGTTTCCGTTTTGCGTGAAAATGCTCTAAAGCCTGCGGCAAGAACGCCGGCTTGGCCCGTGCTGCAATTTCCGAAAGATTTTTTATGGCTGGCATAGAACATATCAAGGTTGAAGCCGACGAAGCGGGCATGCGGCTCGATCGCTGGTTCAAAGTACATTTTCCCGGGCTCGGCTTCGGCCCGCTGCAGAAGCTCCTGCGCTCCGGCCAGGTGCGCGTCGACGGCGGCCGCGTCAAATCGGATGCGCGGGTGCAGCCCGGCCAGACGGTGCGGGTGCCGCCGCTGGATGTCGATGCGAAGAAGTCCGGGCCGATCGCCGGCAAGGATCTCAAGCATTCGTCCGATTTCGAACTCCTGTCGCGCATGGTGCTGCATGAGGACGATAAGGTGATTGTGCTCAACAAACCGCCCGGCATTGCCGTGCAGGGCGGCTCCGGCGTGGCCCGGCATATCGACCAGATGCTCGAAGCCTGGACCAGCCCGAAGGGCGAAAAGCCGCGGCTCGTTCACCGCCTCGACCGCGATACATCAGGTGTTCTCGTCATCGCCCGCACCCGCGGCGCCGCACAGAAGCTGACCGCCGCCTTCCGTGAGCGCGACACCAAGAAGACCTATTGGGCGCTGGTCAAGGGTGTGCCGCGCAAGCACGAAGACAAGATCTCCACCTGGCTCGTCAAGGAACCGACAGCCGACGGCGACCGCATGCGCATCGCCAAACACGGCGAAGACGGCGCCGATCATGCGATTTCCTTCTATCGCGTAATCGAGACGGCGGCCCAGAATCTCGCATGGCTTGAGATGGAGCCCTATACCGGCCGTACCCACCAGTTGCGCGTCCATGCCCTGCATATCGGCCATCCGATCATCGGCGATCCGAAATATTTCGACGACGATCCGAACTGGGATTTTCCGGGCGGCGTCCAGAAGAAGCTGCATCTGCACGCGCGCCATATCGACATCCCGCACCCATCCGGCGGCCGTCTGCGCGTCAGCGCGCCGCTGCCGCCGCATATGGTGCAGACCTGGAACCTGCTCGGCCTCGACCTTGCCGGCGCCGAAAGGGACAGCGAATGAAACTCGCGCTTTTCGATTGCGACGGAACGCTGGTCGACAGCGCCGGTCTGATCCACGAAACCATGCGCCGCACCTTCGAAAAGTTCGGCAAGCCGGAACCGCGATTTGAGGATACGAAAGGGATTATCGGCCTGTCGCTCGATATCGCGATCGCGCGCATGCAGGGCAGGCCGCATGTCGAGCAGCAGGATATCGAGATGACGGCGCACTACAAATCGCTGTTCTCGGTCGTGCGCCAGGATCTCGACTATAAGGAGCCGCTGTTTCCCGGCATTCGCGAGATGATCGACGCGATCAGTGGGCGCGAGGATCTGCTGATCGGTGCGGTGACCGGCAAATCCAGGCGCGGATTGAACCTCGTGATGGAGACGCACGGCTTCGACCGACATTTCACCGTTGCGCGCACCGCCGACGACTGCCCTTCCAAGCCGCATCCGGCCATGGTGACGGAATGCTGCGACGAAACCGGCATGAATGCCGCCGACACCATTGTCATCGGCGATGCGATTTACGATATGCAGATGGCAAAGGCTGCCGGCGCCAAGGCGATCGGCGTTGCCTGGGGTTATGCCAGCGTGGATGAGCTGATCGCCAACGGCGCCGATGCGATCGCTTATCATCCGAACGAGTTATTGCGCCATTTTTCCTGAGGTGAGCCCATGCGCGACCTGCTTAACGACCTTTCCGAAGGTCTGAGCCATCCCGACCCGATCCGCCGGGCGCAGATCCAGATGAAGAAGCCGCTACCGAAGCGTTTCTACGCCGACGTCGCCATTGCCGAGCATGAGGGTGGCTTTGCCATCATGCTCGACGGCAAGATGGTGCGCACGCCGGCACGGCAGGTTCTCGCCGTTCCCACGCAAGCGCTGGCGCGTCTTGTCGCCGCCGAATGGCAGGCGCAGGGTGAAGAGATCGATCCCGTGACGATGCCGGTGACGCGACTTGTCAACACCGCGCTCGATGGTGTCGACGCCAACAGGCAGGCGATCTTTGAAGATATCCTGCGCTTCTCCTCGAGCGACCTCATTTGCTACCGCGCCGATGGACCGGAACTGCTGATCGAGCGTCAGACCGAGCGCTGGGATCCCGTCGTCGACTGGGCGGCAAACGATCTCGGCGCCCGCTTCATCCTCGTCGAAGGGGTGATGCCGCGTGAGCAGCCGCGCGAGGCGACGGCCGCCTTCGCCGTCACGCTCACCAGATACGACAACCCGATGGCGCTTGCAGCCCTCCACACGATCACGACGCTGACCGGTTCGGCGATCCTGGCGCTGGCCTTGGCCGAGGGTCACTTGGCGATGGAGGAAGCCTGGTCGCTTGCCCATCTCGACGAGGACTGGACGATCGAGCACTGGGGCAGCGACGAAGAAGCCGAGGAGCGGCGGGCCAAGCGCTTTGCCGAGTTCAAGGCGGCGACCGACGTTTTTTTCGCCGTAAGCGCCTGAAACATATTGCCTTCCCAGGCATTATGACGAAATCTGCGACTCCAAAGAGGGGTGCGGGATTTGTCATGAATTGGCTGAGGTCGTGTTTTTGCCGGGCCGCACTCGTCTGTGTCGCACTTACGGCCTGCGTCAACCTCTCGGGCCCTGAAGCCGGAGGCGCCGGTCTATGATGTGCGCAGCGCCGTCGTCGTCTCCGGCCCGAATATGCCGGCCGATCTGCTTTCCGGCATCAACGACCGCGTCAATGCCGCGATCAACGCCACGGTGCGCGACACCGTGCTGCCGCGGGTGGTGCTGACGATCCGCATCGTCGCCATCGAGAAGGGTCTCGGCTTCCAGAAGGACCGCAACATCGCCAAGGTCAGTATCGAGGCAGCCTCCGTCGAGGACGGCTCGGTCATTGCCGTCAGCGCCTTCGACGTGACCAGCATCGCCGCCGATCCCAAGCTTGCCGACGAGATCCTGGCCGAGGACGTCGCGGCAAGGATACGCTCGGTTTTCTCACTCAGCGGGCGTGGGCACTGAAGCAGTCGCGGTCGACATGCTAGAAACAAAGGCGAGGGAGATCGCATGAAGGAAATTCTCGAAGAACTGGAACGGCGCCGCGGCGTCGCCCGCCTCGGCGGCGGCAAGGCGCGCATCGACGCCCAGCACAAACGCGGCAAGCTGACGGCGCGCGAGCGCATCGATCTCTTTCTCGACGAAGGCTCCTTCGAGGAGTTCGACATGTTCGTCGAACACCGTTCGACCGATTTCGGCATGGACAAGAGCCGGGTTGCCGGCGACGGCGTCGTCACCGGCTGGGGCACGGTCAACGGCCGCACCGTGTTCGTCTTCGCCAAGGATTTCACCGTCTTCGGTGGCTCGCTTTCGGAAGCGCATGCCGAGAAGATCATGAAGGTGCAGGACATGGCGCTGAAGAACCGCGCGCCGATCGTCGGCATCTACGATGCGGGCGGCGCCCGCATCCAGGAGGGGGTGGCGGCGCTTGGCGGTTATGCCGAAGTGTTCCAGCGCAATGTGCTCGCCTCCGGCGTCATCCCGCAGATCTCGGTGATCATGGGTCCCTGCGCCGGCGGCGACGTCTATTCGCCTGCGATGACCGATTTCATCTTCATGGTGCGCGATACCTCCTACATGTTCGTCACCGGGCCCGACGTGGTGAAAACGGTGACCAATGAGACGGTAACCGCTGAGGAGCTCGGCGGCGCGAAGGTGCATACCACCCGCTCGTCGATTGCCGACGGCGCCTATGACAATGATGTCGAGACGCTGCTGCAGGTGCGCCGGCTGATCGATTTCCTGCCGCTTTCGAACACCGCGCCGTTGCCCGAGATCGAATGTTACCAGTCGGTGACGGAGACCGACGCCTCGCTCGACACCCTGGTGCCGGCCAGCGCCAACAAGCCATACGATATCAAGGAGTTGATCCGGAAGGTGGCGGACGAGGGGGATTTCTTCGAGATCCAGGCGAGCTTCGCCGGCAATATCGTCTGCGGCTTCGGACGCGTTGAGGGCTCCTCCGTCGGTTTCGTCGCCAACCAGCCGATGGTGCTGGCCGGCGTGCTCGACAGCGATGCCTCGCGCAAGGCGGCCCGCTTCGTGCGCTTCTGCGACTGCTTCAACATTCCGATCGTCACCTTCGTCGACGTGCCGGGTTTCCTGCCGGGTACGGCGCAGGAATATGGTGGCCTCATCAAGCACGGCGCCAAGCTGCTTTTCGCCTATGCCGAGGCGACGGTGCCGAAGCTCACCGTCATCACCCGCAAGGCCTTCGGCGGCGCCTATGATGTCATGGCGTCGAAGCATCTGCGCGGTGATCTGAACTATGCCTGGCCGACGGCGCAGATCGCCGTGATGGGCGCCAAGGGCGCCGTCGAGATCATCTTCCGCAAGGATATCGCCGATCCCGAAAAGATCGCCGCCCATACGAAAATGTATGAGGACCGGTTCCTCTCGCCCTTCGTTGCCGCCGAGCGTGGTTATGTCGACGAAGTGATCATGCCGCATTCCACCCGGCGGCGGTTGGCGCGCGGGTTGAAGATGCTGCGCAACAAGGACCTCGCCAATCCCTGGAAGAAGCACGACAACATTCCACTGTGAAATCTAGCGGGCGAATAAAACTAGTACGTCAAGTGTTTAGCTGCTGTCGAAAATGTGAACGGCCGTCAGCGATCCGTGTGTTCAATCCTTGCCGGCGACAGGCTAACGCTCGGCTGGTACTATTTTAAAGGAGAGGTTTTATGTCAAGTTTCGAGCGTCTTTCTGCCTATCGCCCCTATGGGCTGGCCGCTCTCAGAATTATCACCGCGCTGCTGTTCATCGAACACGGCACGATGAAGCTTTTTGGTTTTCCGGCTTCGCAGATGTCCGGCTCGCTGCCGCCGCTGATGCTTTTCGCGGCTCTCCTCGAGCTCGTCGGCGGTATCCTCATTCTCATCGGCCTGCTGACGCGCCCCGTCGCCTTCCTGCTCGCCGGGGAAATGGCGGTTGCCTATTTCATGGCGCATGCCCCAAACAGCTTCTTCCCGGCCGTCAACCAGGGCGACGCCGCGATCTTGTTCTGCTTCGTTTTCCTCTATCTGTTCTTCTCCGGTCCTGGCGCATTTTCCGTCGATAACCGCAAGGCAGCCTGAGCCGACATAGACTGCGGGGCATTTGCGATGCCCCGCAGCATTTTCTTCGTCAGGCGGTGAGCTTGAGACCCGCGATGCCGCCGACGATCAGCATGATGCAGGCAAGGCGGGAGACACTTGCCTGATCGCCAAGCAGCCAGATGCCGAGGAGCACGGTGCCGACTGTGCCGATGCCGGTCCAGACCGCATAGGCGGTCCCGATCGGCAGGTGCTTCACCGCCAGGCCGAGCAGCACGATGCTGACCACCATGGATATGACGGTCAGCGCCGTCGGCAGCGGCCGTGTGAAGCCATCGGTATATTTAAGGCCGATCGCCCAGCCACATTCGAAAAGACCAGCGAGAAAAAGCAGAAACCAGGCCATACGACTCTCCTTGTTCAAGAGCGAGGCCGTCCCCGCGACGGTTGCATCGGTAAGATGCCGCAGTCGTCTGCGATGACGTCTATATGCGAGAGGAGACGGCGGACTTCAAGGTAGGAATCGACATGGCTGCCATACCACCCGTTTCTTGCTGGCCTGAGCGGGATTACTTGCCACCAGCCTCCGTCGAAAGGCTCTTGGCGCGGCGGCAGAGGCGGTCGAATGTTTCCAGGAAACGGGAACGATCTTTCGGGCTGAAGGCGGCGTTGTAGCCCTTGCTCTCGCCGGTTTCGCGCAAATGCGCGCCGAGATCGCGCATTGCGCTTGCCATGCCGATATTGGTCTCGTCGAAGACGCGGCCGGTGGGGCCGCTGACGAAGGCGCCGGTGGCGACACAGCGCACGGCGAGCGGCACGTCGGCGGTGACGACGACATCGCCCGGGCCGGCGCGCTCGGCAATCCAATTGTCGGCGGCGTCGAAGGCGTTGGAGACGATGACGTTATGGATCATCGGATCGCGGGAAGGGCGCAGGCCGGAATTGGCAACGAAGGTGACTTCGAGGCCGAGGCGTTCGGCCACCTTCAGGACTTCCGGCTTCACCGGGCAGGCATCGGCATCGACGTAGATCATGGCGATATCCTCATGCCGGCCGCGCCGCCTGTCTGACCATATCGATATGGGGAATGCCGTCTTCCAGATATTCCGCCGATGTCCCGACAAAGCCGAAGGCTTCGTAGAAGCGCCGCAAATGGGCCTGCGCCGACAGGGCGATGGGATTTGCCGGATAAAGCCGTTCGCAAGCAGAGATCGCTTCGCTCATCAATGCATCGCCCAGGCGCTTGCCGCGATGGGCCGGTGAGACGACGACGCGGCCGATCTTTGACGGATCATGCGGCTCGTGCGGTTTCAGGATTCTCGCCGAAGCCAGGAGTTCGCCGCTCTCCAGCAGCCTTAAATGCAGGGCATCGATATCCTTGCCGTCGAGTTCTGGATAGGCACAGTTCTGCTCGACGACGAAGACATCGACACGCATTTTCAAGAGGTCGTAGAGCTCCCTAGCGAGGAGGTCATCGACGCTCTTGAGGTCGGTCGTGTAGGCCATCGAAAGCATCAGTAGACCACCACGCCACGAATGCTTTCGCCCTTGTGCATCATCTCGAAGCCCTTGTTGATGTCGTCGAGCGGCATGGTGTGGGTGATCATCGGGTCGATCTGGATCTTGCCCTGCATGTACCAGTCGACGATCTTCGGCACGTCGGTGCGCCCGCGCGCGCCGCCGAAGGCGGTGCCCATCCAGTTGCGACCGGTGACCAGCTGGAACGGACGGGTGGAGATCTCCTGGCCGGCCCCGGCAACGCCGATGATGATCGATTTGCCCCAGCCGCGGTGGGAGGCCTCCAGCGCCTGGCGCATCACCTTGGTGTTGCCGGTGCAGTCGAAGGTGTAGTCGGCGCCGCCGATCAGGTCGCCATTGCGCTTGGTCATGTTGACGAGATAGGGAACGATGTCGTCGCCCACCTCCTTCGGATTGACGAAATGCGTCATGCCGAACTTCTCGCCCCAGGCCTTGCGGTCAGGATTGATGTCGACGCCGATGATCATGTCGGCGCCGGCGAGCCTGAGCCCCTGCAACACGTTGAGGCCGATGCCGCCGAGACCGAAGACGATGGCCGTCGAACCGATCTCGACCTTGGCGGTATTGATCACCGCGCCAATGCCGGTGGTGACACCGCAGCCGATATAGCAGATCTTGTCGAAGGGGGCGTCGGGATTGACCTTGGCAAGGGCGATCTCCGGCAGCACAGTGTAATTGGCGAAGGTCGAGCAGCCCATATAGTGGTGGATCTTGTCCTTGCCGATGGAGAAGCGCGAGGTTCCGTCCGGCATCACACCCTGGCCCTGGGTCGAGCGGATCGCCGTGCAGAGATTGGTCTTGCGGGAAAGGCAGGAATAACACTCGCGGCATTCCGGCGTGTAGAGCGGAATGACATGGTCGCCCTTCTTCACCGAGGTGACGCCAGGGCCGACGTCGACGACGATGCCGGCACCCTCATGGCCGAGAATGGCCGGGAACAGGCCTTCCGGATCGGCACCCGACAGGGTGAAATCGTCGGTGTGGCAGATGCCCGTCGCCTTGACCTCGACCAGCACTTCGCCGGCCCGCGGACCTTCCAGCTGCACGGTCATCACTTCGAGCGGTTTTCCGGCCTGAACGGCAACAGCGGCGCGAACGTCCATCTTCACAATCTCCCTGACAATTTTATTGGGGTTGACCTTGGCATGGCCGGTAAGCCGGGCTCAAGCGAAAACGGCCCGGCGGCCTTTTGCCCTCAGGCGAATTCCATGATCACGGCATCGACGGCCAAGCTTTCGCCGGCTGCGGCATTGATCTTCGAGACGACGAGGTCGCGGTCGGCGCGCAGCACGTTTTCCATCTTCATCGCCTCGACGATCGCAAGCGTTTCCCCCGCCTTGACCTCCTGGCCCTCGGCGACCGCGATGGAAACGACGAGGCCGGGCATCGGGCAGAGCAGCAGCTTTGAGGTATCGGGCGGCAGCTTCACCGGCATCAGCCTGTCGAGTTCGGCATGACGCGGCGACAAGACCTTGGCCGTCACCGAAAGCCCCTGCCAGTCGATGCGCAGCCCGTTGAGGACGGGGCGGATCTGCGCGGTGATATTCCGGCCGCCGACCGTGCCGCTCCAGACCGGATCGCCGGGTCTCCAATCCGTGACAACGCTGCTGTTCTCGCCCTCTATCGCCATCTCCATATCGAAGGGGATGGTGACGAGGCCGTCGATCAATCTGACAGCGACATGGCTGTCGCCTGTCTTGACCACCCAGTGCTCGCGCAGCGTGCCCGATGCGGCGCGCAGGCGATCGGCGAAACGCTCGCGCCGGTTCGTTTCGATCAGCGAGGCGGACAGCGCAATGGCGGCAAGCGTGGCCTCTTCCGTGCGGTCCGGTTTCATCGGCGCGAAGCCATCGGGATATTCCTCGGCGATGAAGCCGGTGGATAGCCGGCCCTCGCGCCAGCGCGGATGTTTCATCAACGCCGATAGGAACGGGACATTGTGCTCGATGCCGTCGACGACGAAGCCGTCGAGCGCCCGCCCCATGGCCTCGATCGCCTCCAGCCGTGTCGGCGCCCAGGTGCAGAGCTTGGCGATCATCGGATCATAATACATCGAGATCTCGGCGCCTTCGAAAACGCCGGTATCGTTGCGGACCACCAGATTGCCGGTCCGGCCTTCGGCCGGCGGGCGGTAGCGCGTCAGGCGGCCGATCGAGGGCAGGAAGTTGCGATAGGGGTCTTCGGCATAGAGCCGGCTTTCGATCGCCCAGCCGTCGAGCCTGATCTCCTCTTGAGCGAGGGCAAGCGGCTCGCCCGCGGCGACCCGGATCATCTGCTCGACGAGATCGATGCCGGTGACGAGTTCGGTCACGGGATGCTCGACCTGCAGGCGGGTGTTCATTTCGAGGAAATAGAAATTACGATCGCGGTCGACGATGAATTCGACCGTGCCGGCGCTCTGATAATCGACGGCTTTGGCCAGCGCCACCGATTGGTCGCCCATCGCCTTGCGGGTTTTTTCGTCGAGGAAGGGCGAGGGCGCCTCTTCCGCCACCTTCTGGTTCCGCCGCTGGATCGAGCATTCGCGCTCGCCGAGATAGACGACGTTGCCATGCGCATCGGCCAGCACCTGGATTTCGATGTGGCGCGGCTCGACGATGAACTTCTCGATGAAGACGCGGTCGTCGCCAAAGGAACTCTTCGCCTCCGAGCTGGCGCGCTCGAAGCCGTCGCGTACCTCGGCCTCATTCCAGGCGATGCGCATGCCCTTGCCGCCGCCGCCGGCCGATGCCTTGATCATGACGGGATAACCGATCCCGCCCGCGATCACTTCCGCATGGGCGGCATCCTCGATGACGCCGAGATGGCCGGGCACGGTGGATACGCCAGCGGCATTCGCGAATTTCTTCGATTCGATCTTATCGCCCATCGCCATGATGGCTTTCGGCTTCGGGCCGATGAAGACGATGCCCTGCTTTTCCAGTTCCGCGCAGAAGGAGGCGCGCTCGGACAGGAAGCCGTAGCCCGGATGAACAGCCTCGGCGCCGGTCGCCTTGCAGGCGGCAATGATCTTTTCGGCAACCAGGTAGCTCTCGGAGGCCGCGGCCGGGCCGATATGCACGGCCTCATCGGCCATCTCGACATGCAGCGCGTCCCGGTCCGCGTCCGAATAGACCGCCACGGTCAAAATGCCCATGCGGCGCGCAGTCTTGATCACGCGACAGGCGATTTCGCCGCGATTCGCGATCAGAATTTTCTTGAACATCGAGACTCCACCCAGAAATGCGTTCCGGAGTTTTACGCACAAAACACCGGAACGCACAATCAGGCTTGAGGAGTGGCAGGCTTGAGGAGCTTCAGGCGACGGCCGCTTCCGCGACGGGTTCCTCGTCGACGATGCGCAGCCAACGGCTGCGCCGCGGCTCGGCATAGTCGCGCAGCTCGGCGGCAGCCATTATGCCGGCCCAGTGCGGATGATTGGCGCCGGGCAGCGTCGCCTGATCGATCTGCTGGAGAACGCCGTATTCGACCGACGAGACGGGAATGACGCCGCCTTCGGCGACGCTTCTGAAAATGCGCATCGTGAAATCGACGTCCTGGCGGGTAATGCCCCGGCGGTCGACAGCGCGCGACAGCTTGTAGCCACCGATATTGTCGGTGATCGCCACGCGGAGCTGATCAAGGGCAAGCGCTCTCAATTCACCGGGGACATCGGCTGAAATCTCCATGACATGTAGAATGAGCTCGAGTTCCAGCGCCGAGTTGACGACACCATCGGTCGTGAACATGCGCATGATCCACGCGACGTTGATCTCATCAAGCGAGCCCTGCGGATAGGTGTAATGGACGATGAAGCCGGCGAGCTGCTCGACGAAGAACGCGTTCCACGCGGCACATTTCTCGGGGCAGGAATTGTTGAGCGCCAACATCGCCACGACATCGTCGGATGTCCGGATTCCTTCCGGAAAAGCATGTTTGCGCAACAGGACTATATCTTCGGCCGTCAGCCGATGCTTGCCGGCCACCACACAGGCCGGGAAAGCGAGACGAAATTCGCTCATGTTTTAGCTCCAGGCTTCATCATGAAGCCGGAAACTGTTTTACCGTCTGCGAATTGACGATCCCTCAAGAAGCGGAGTTAATCCGATATTCCCGGGATCAGGAGGATTTTAGCGATCGCGCCTGCAGCCGCTCTCGCCAGATGATGAAGAGACCGGATGCGACGATGATGAAGATGCCGATCCACTTGGAAAAATTCGGGAAATCGTTGAATAGCGCATAGCCGAGAACGGTCGCCGAGATGATCTCGAAGTATTGGAACGGCGCAAGCAGCGACAGCGGTGCGAGCCGGAAAGCCCGGACGATCAGCAGATGCGCATAGCCGGAGATCGAACCAAGGGCGAGCAGCAGGACAAGACCGAGACCGGAGGAGGGCAGAGACATGGCGAAATCGGCATTGCCGGAACCGCTACCCACGAAAAGGGCGGCGGCCATGAAGAGCGTTCCGCCGATTCCCGCCATCGTCTGCATGGTCAGCGGCGAATCGGCCTCGCCGATGGCGCGGTTGAGGAACAGATAGAGTGAGAACAGAAAGGCACAGGCGACCGGCAGCAGCGCCTTCAGGCCGAATATTTCGTAGCTCGGCTGAATGACGATCATCGCGCCGCCGAAACCGACGACGATCGCCATCCAGCGCCGCCAGCCGACCTTCTCGCCGAGGAACAGCGCCGACATGGCCGTCAGCATGAATGGCTCGACGAAATAGATGGCGAAGACGTCGGCAAGCGGCATGTACTTGACGGCGACGAAGAAAAGCAGGCTCGCAGCGCCATGCAGCACGCCGCGCAGCAGGTTCATCCATGGCCGCTTGGCCGAAAGCGCCTTCAGCCCGAAAACGGCGACGAGAATCGGCAGTGTGCAGGCGATCTGGAAGAAGAATCGGTAGAAAGTCACCTGGCCGGGCGACATCGCCTCGAAGGTCGCCATATATTTTGCGATGGCGTCCATTGTCGGCAGGATCAGCATGGCGCCGGACATGATGGCCATGCCCTGCAGGGAGTTTTGATGGGCTGGATGCTCTGACATGGCGGCCGATTTCATGACTGGGATGACGCCATCAACCATGCGAAGGCCGGCCGATCAAGCCGAGCAACCGCAAATAGCGTCGAGGAAATCGGAATCGTCGCTTGGAAAGCGTTTCCCTGAAGGGAGATGGTGCGGTCGAGAAGACTCGAACTTCCACGGGTTGCCCCACAGCGACCTCAACGCTGCGCGTCTACCAATTCCGCCACGACCGCATCGTGGTAGGTGCCGATTTGCGTCGGCGGGGCAGCATGTAGCAAAAGCATTTGGGGTACACAAGGGCGATATGACAGTTTTTTTCAAATCCGGTCACAGCATTTGAATTGCCCCCGAAACGGGTCCATATAGGTCTCCTGCCGCCCCCTTTTTCAGGCATTTCGGGGAGTGCGGCAAGGAATGGCCATGCTTCGCACCGATCTCGAATTCTCCATGCTCCCGAATCTCGGCAACCGCCCGGTGCGCTGGCGCATCGCCGATGGCCTCGTTGCCTATGAAGAGGCGGTGGAGACGATGGAGCGCGAGGTGGCGGTGATATCGGACGGCGGTGACGAACTCGTCTGGCTCGTCGAGCATCCGCCGCTCTATACCGCGGGCACCAGCGCCAATGCCCAGGATCTCGTCCAGCCGGACCGGTTTCCGGTCTTTGCGACCGGGCGCGGCGGTGAATATACTTATCACGGACCCGGCCAGCGGGTCGCCTATGTGATGCTTGACCTGAAGCGCAGGCGCCAGGACGTGCGCGCCTTCGTTGCCGCCCTGGAGGACGTCGTCATCCGCACGCTTGATATGATGAATGTGCGCGGCGAGCGGCGTGAAGACCGCGTCGGCGTCTGGGTGCGGCGGCCGGAAAAGCCGTTGCTTGCCGATGGAACGATGGCCGAGGACAAGATCGCCGCCCTGGGGATCAGGCTGCGGAAATGGGTGACCTTCCACGGACTGTCGCTCAACGTCGATCCCGACCTCGATCATTTCGGCGGCATCGTGCCCTGCGGAATCTCGGCCTATGGCGTGACAAGCCTGGTCGATCTTGGCTTGCCGGTGATGATGGCCGATGTCGATATGCGGCTGCGCACCGCCTTCGAGGCGGTTTTTGGCGAAACAATTAGCGAAAGCTGATCGTTCGGAACGGCGCCCCGCCCCCGTCAATTTGCATTTGAAGACATGGCCGGTTTCGGCCCTGGTCTGAGGACGCCGTTCTGTCAGATATGGTCGAATGCCTTAACCCATAATTAGCGGTCTCGCATATATAGCTTGCCTCAATTTTGTGATGTGGAAGTCTTGCGAACTATGAAAAAACAGGCAGCGACAAGCTGGTCATTCCTCGATGTCTATTTCGTTCTCGATATCGTCGAAAAGGTCCTGGTCGGCTACTTATTCGTTGCGATCGTCATGCGTATCGTGCCTCAGATGCAGGACAACAGGGCGATCATCGACGGCCTGCTGCTCTTTTCGGAGGGGGCCGCCGCCTTTCTCATTCTGACGCGCCGGACGACGCGAAATGCGTCGCTGCGGCTCTATGACTGGACGGTCACCGCCGTTGGCACGCTCTTCCCGCTGCTCGTCTCACCCAACACATCGGAACCACTAGCGCCGCTCGCAGTCTGCGGAACGGTGATGGTCCTCGGTTTCTTCCTGCAGATAGCGGCAAAGCTGTCATTGCGGCGAAGCTTTGGCCTGGTGCCGGCCAATCGCGGCATCAAGATCGGCGGCCCTTACAAATTTGTCCGCCATCCGATGTATGCGGGTTATCTGATGATGCATATCGGCTTCTTCCTGACACATCCGAGCGTTTGGAATTTTGCCATCTATGCGACGGCGCTGACCGCGCAATGTTTCCGCCTCCTCGCGGAGGAGCGGTTGCTGAAGCAGGATCCTGCTTACACGGCCTTCATGGCCACGACCCGCTACCGGCTTGTTCCATTCGTGTTCTAATACGATAGGGAAGCAGATTGAAAGAGAAGGGCCGGTTAACCGGCCCTTTCTTTATTGGATCAATGCGTGGCGCGGCACGCTTCGGTGCGGGAGGCGCCGCTGTCGGCACCCTTGGTGTGGGAGCCCTTCGGGCCAATCATGCTATGGCATGGGGGCAGGGCGTTGATGCTCGCCGTAGCGGTCTTGTCGACGGCAGGGGCGGCCATGGCGCTCGGGGCGAAGCCGTCGCTGTCATTGGTGTAGTCGCTGGAATAGGCCGGGGCCTTATGGTTGGTGTAGTGAACAGGGGCCGGCTTGGACATCTGGCTCGGGGCGAAGCCGTCGCTATCGTTGGTGTAGTCGTCGGAATAAGTCGGCTGGGCGAAGGCGGCGCCTGCAAGGCTGACGGCGAACACGGACGCGGCAAGGGCAAATTTGATGCGCATGGGTCTATCTCCTCAATCTGCTGTTGAATTTCACAACATAAAACCAACCCTCGGCGCATCCGAGTTCGCGCCCCAATTTAGGCAATTTTGTGATGGAACGGCGCCGCAGCCGCGACCTTTTGTCCGAATAAAATCACAGTCTTGTCACTGAAATTGACGTTCGCGTTATGGAAGCCCGCCTAAGCAAAATGACAGGAAATGGCTAGTTCGAAATCATGTTGCGATGCAATCTGGAATTGTTAACTTTTTGTAATGTTGGAAGGGCGACACACCGAGGCGGCGGGACGCGTTGCCGCCCCCGCCGACTATCCATGTCTTGCGAGTGAATCAGTCTTCGTTCGGGATATGGGCATCGACACCGGTCAGCTGCAATTTGTTGCGGACATGGTGGACGCCGTCGACCGAAAGCGCGCCGAGTTCGACCTTGCGGGCGATGCCGATCGTCTCTACCGAACCTTCCAGTGTGACGACGTGCCCGTCGGCATGAACCTCAATGCTGTTGATGTCGACCTCGGGAATGTTTTCGAGATTGTCGTTCACCCGCGCTTCGAGTTCGTCGCTTTCATCGCGGTCGATGGTATCGGCTCGCAGCGAATCCTTCAGACGATTCTCGTTGCCCTCTGCATCCGTGCCGTCGATCCGGAAGCCTTGGTTGGGATCGCTGTCGAAATTTGCCGCCGTCTCGCCATAGGGGCGGTTGGCCGGATCGGCGCCGGTACCGTCGGCATAGGGCCAGCCGTCGTCGAGATTGCGTTCCTCGAGGTCGCGATAATCTTCCTCGCGGGAAAGCCCTGCCTTTTGGTCAAAAAGCTTTGCGCCTTCGCGGGAAATGGGGGGCTTGTCACCTGTCCTTGCCATTGCAGTCGCTCCTAGTTTCTTTTTTGGGGGAAACGCTGGGTTTCTTTGCTGGAAACGCCGGCAGCGGCGAATGGTTCGGCGCGGGAGCCGATTTGTCGGGCCTGATCGTCAGGCTTTATCCTCAATTTGGCGCCTTCTCCCATTTCTTCACGAGGCGGTTGCGCTTCAGCCGCGAGAGGCGCTGCAGCCAGAAAATGCCGTCAAGCTGGTCGACTTCGTGCTGGATGCAGATGGCGAGGAAATTGTCGGCGACGTCCTCATGCATGCCGCCCTCGGCGTCCCGATAGCGGAAGCGGATCGACCGCGGGCGCGTGACCTCGTCGGTCGCTCCCGGCATCGAGACGCTGCCTTCAGCATGGGTCATCGTCTCCTTCGAGAACCAGGTGATCTCCGGGTTGACGTAGAGGCGCACGCCGTCGGTCTTGTCGAGTTCCAGCACCGTCACGCGGGTGAAGACGCCGATATGGGCGGCGGTGATGCCGACGCCGGGCGCGGCGCGCATCGTCGCGAGCAGGTCGTCGGCAAGTGCGGCAAGCGATGAATCGAAGACGGTCACCGGCGTGCAGACGGTCTTCAGACCAGGATGCGGGTAACGCAGGATCGGGCGAATGGGCATGGGGCGGCGTTCCTCGGCTCGGATGCGGGGCGAAACTATCGCCGGCCGCGGGCATTGTCATCAAGCGGCAGGTTTGCTGCTTTACGGCAGGGATGCTTTCAGCTAGCAGGAGCTATGGATTCCGGCCGCGTAAACCTCGCGCGGGGATTCGCTTATCTGCTTGTTGACAATATGTTTTCCGCCGACATTCGCGAATGCGGCGCTGTAGTCGTTGAAATTCGAACCAGATGCGAGGGCGGCAGATGACGACGACCGATGGCGAAGACCGCATCCGCAGGCGTCCCGAGGACGAGGAAGCCGATATCTACGACGAGGACGGTAATGTCCGCAGCGATTTCCTGGCGCTGGTCGGCGCGGCGATCGCCGACCGCGACACGCTGTTCCTGCGCCAGAATGTTGCCCGCCTGCACGAATCCGAAATAGGCGATCTGCTGGAAGCGATCCAGCCGGATCAGCGCCTGGCGCTGGTGCGCCTGCTCGGCGACGATTTCGACATGACGGCACTGACCGAGGTCGACGAGGCGATCCGCCGCGAGATCGTCGACCAGATGCCGAACGAGCAGATCGCCGCCGCGATCGGCGATCTCGATTCGGACGACGCCGTCTACATTCTCGAAGATCTCGACAAGGAAGATCGGGAAGAGATCCTGGCGCAGCTGCCGTTTACCGAGCGGGTCCGGCTGCGCAGGGCGCTCGATTATCCCGAAAGCTCGGCCGGCCGCCGCATGCAGACGGAATTCGTCGCCGTGCCGCCGTTCTGGACCGTGGGACAGACGATCGACTACATGCGTGACGAGGAGGATCTTCCCTATTCCTTCTCGCAGATCTTCGTCATCGATCCGACCTTCAAGCTGCTCGGCGCCGTCGATCTCGACCAGATCCTGCGCACCAAGCGGCAGACGAAGATCGAGCAGATCATGCGCGAGACCAACCATCCGGTCCCGGCCGAGATGGACCAGGAGGAGGCCGCCCAGCTCTTCGAGCAGTACGACCTTCTCTCGGCCGCCGTCGTCGACGAGAACGGCCGGCTGGTCGGCGTGCTGACCATCGACGATGTCGTCGACGTCATCCATGAGGAGGCGGACGAGGATATCAAGCGCCTCGGCGGCGTCGGCGACGAAGAGCTGTCCGACAATGTGTTGTCGACGGCGCGATCGCGTTTCCTCTGGCTGCTGATCAATCTCGGCACGGCAATGCTGTCGGCGAGCGTCATCGGCCTGTTCGACGCCTCGATCGAGAAGATGATCGCGCTGGCGGTGCTGATGCCGATCGTCGCCTCGATGGGCGGCAATGCCGGCACGCAGACGATGACGGTGACGGTGCGCGCGCTCGCCACCCGCGATCTCGACATCTACAATGCCGGCCGCATCATCCGCAGGGAGGCGGGTGTCGGCATCCTCAACGGCATCGTCTTCGCGACGATCATGGGCTTGATCGCCGGCACCTGGTTCCACGACTATCAGCTCGGCGGGGTGATCGCCGCGGCGATGATCATCAACCTGATGGCGGCGGCCCTTGCGGGCATCCTGTTGCCGCTGCTGCTCGACAAGGTGGGCGCCGACCCGGCGATCGCCTCGTCGGTCTTCGTGACGACGGTGACCGACTGTACCGGCTTTTTCGCCTTCCTCGGCATTGCCACATGGTGGTTCGGCATTTGAAAGGTTGTCAAAAATTGACTATTACGTAAAAGTCAATATTATTGCCGGTTCATGACGGGGAACACATGCTGGTGAACAAATATTATAGCATAACGGAGCTGACGCGCGAATTCGGTGTCTCGACGCGCACGCTCCGCTTCTATGAGGACGAGGGGCTGATCCATCCGGAACGGCGCGGGCGTACCCGTCTCTTCCGGCAGGCCGACCGACGGCTTATTGGGGAGATCCTGCGCGGCCGGCGCATCGGTTTCACTATTGCGGAGATTCGCGAGATCATTCAGGTTTACAAGGAGCCGCCGGGCGAACTCGGTCAGTTGAAGCTCCTGATGAAGCGCGTCGACGAGAAGCGCGACGACCTGCGTCAGAAGCGCAAGGATATCGACGACACGCTGGTGGAACTCGACAATATCGAAGAGGCCTGCCTTGGCCGTCTCGCCGAAATCGGCGTCACCACCTGAGCCGAGCTGACGTTATTCCACCTCGGCGCTGCATTCGCCGGCGATCGTCTGGACCCGCTCATCGTTTTGTACGTCGATCTCGTTTGCCTGCAGCTGAGTCAACAGGCTTTGGGCCTGCAATTTGTCGAGCGTGCACTGGCAGAAGCTCTGGCAGAGCGCTTCGCCCTGTTGCATGACGCAACTGGAGTTGCATTGCTTTAGGTAAGTTTCGGCCGGATCCGGCTGCGGCGGCGGGACGAGAAGCGAAAGCCCGTAGGCGATGGCGATCAGCACCGGCTGATGGATGAGGTAGAAGGCAAGGCTGTGGCGGCCAAGCCGCGCCAGCCACCAGGAGCCGGTGCCAAGGGCGGCAAGCCGATGCGGCAGCCTGGTTCTGATGGCGATCGAGGCGATGCTCAACCCAGCGAAGAACGGCGTTGCCCAGGGAAACAATGGCACGTAGTCGTTCGACCGATCCGGCATGACGGCAAGGCCGATCCAAGCGAGATATTTCGGATCGAAAAAGGACGAGCGCAGCAGGCCGGGCGTGCCGAAATTGTCGATGAGCCAGGCGGCCAGGAGCGCTGTTGTAACGATCAGCGTGACGGCGAGCGGAAGCCTGATGAAAACGATACCGATCAGCGTCAGCACCGCGATACAATGCAGGATGCCGAAATAGATCCACGTGTCCGGCATGGCGATTCGCGTGGCGATCGAGATGCTGGCAGCGGCCGCGGCAATCATGCCGAAACGCTTCCAGAAGGAAGGCCAGCGGACCTCCGGCTTGCTGGAGAGCACGAGGCTGATGCCGACGATGAAGAGAAACGTCGTGGCGATCGCCCGGGCATAGATCTTCAGCCAGCCTGTCTCGGCCGTGCCCGGCGCGAGATAACTCATGAACTCCATGTCCCAGCTGAAATGGTAGCTCGCCATGGCGATCAGCGCGGCGCCGCGCGCCGTGTCCAACAGGCCGATGCGAGGCGGTCTTGCCGCCGCATCGGCTTCGATTGCCGGCAATGTCATCACAGTCCCTCGGGCAAATCACGTCCGTCGCTCGACGGCATGTCGCGGCGAATGGCGGAAAGGTTGAGATTCGATGGCGGGCCGGCATCCATGATCGCCAGCCGCGCCTGCGAGAAGAATTGCCGCCGCGCCAGCACGAAGATGACGATCGCCGTCGTCGCCATGAAGACATAGGGGTTGATGAACCAGCCGAGATAGCCGATCGACAGAAAGATCGCCCGGAGGCCCTCGTTGAAATTGCTGCCGGCGATGACATTCATGCGGATGACGCGTTCGGCGGCCCGCTCGGCAGCGATGATGTCGCTCTCGGCGTCGCGCAGCATCGGGATCGAGCCGAACAGGATGGTGCAATAGTTGAACAGCCGGTAGGACCAGCCGAACTTGAAGAAGGCATAACCGAAAAGCGCTGCCAGCCCGCCGACCTTCATCTCGAAGACCGCATGGCCGCCGTGCAAGACGAAGGGCAGGTCGGCGAAGACGGCGTCGACCTTCTCGGTCGCCCCGAGCAGCGCGAAGCAACTGCCCAAGGCGAAGATCGAGGTCGACGCGAAGAAGGCGGTGCCGTTCTGCAGGCCCGCCATGATCTGCGTGTCGATCATCTTCAGGTCGCGGCGCAGCGAATTATAGATCCACTCGCGGCGCCGTTCGATCATCGCATGAGTGAGGCTGGTGCGTCCGAAGAAGGTGCGGCCATGCAGCAGCCAGGAATAGCCCATCCAGACACAGGCAAAGAAGGCCAGAGCGATATAGTCCGCCGTCGTCATCAGTGATTCAGTCTCCGCATGAAGTGCGGCCACCTTACATATGCATCGAAATGCTGCAATGACTGGTAAGGCGGGCGTCATCGTTTTAGTGTGCAGCTCCAATGTCGCACCGGCTGCATGCGATGTCGGTGGCCCGCGCGGATTGAAAACCGGCGTCGCTTAAGCTTGCATCCTCGTAATCAGAAGGCACATTCATGTTTCTCTCGGTATTCGATGTCTTCAAGATCGGTGTCGGGCCGTCGAGCTCGCACACGATGGGTCCGATGTCGGCCGCCAACCGGTTTCTCGCGCTGATCCTGTCGAACGAATGGCCGCGCCCGTCCTCGGGCGCGCAGGTCGTGGCGATCACGGTCAGCCTGCACGGGTCGCTCGCCCATACCGGCATCGGCCACGGCACGGGCAGGGCCGTCATTCTCGGGTTGATGGGCGAGGCGCCCGACAGCGTTAATCCCGACAAGATGGACGGTATCGTCGATACGGTGGAGCGCACCGGCCGCATCACGCCGGAGGGGCATCCCGGCTATCAGTTCCAGCCAAAGACCGACCTGATCTTCGACAAGAAACAGCCGCTGCCCGGCCATGCGAACGGCATGATCTTTTCCGCTTTTGACCGGGACGGCCGGCTGCTCGTCAAGCGCATCTATTATTCGGTCGGCGGCGGTTTCGTCGTTACCGACACCGAGCTGGAACAGATGCGGGCGAAGAAGAATGCAGCAGGTGGCACACGCGTGCCCTATCCCTTCGCCACCGCCAGGCAGATGCTCGAGATGGCCGAGCGCTCCGGGCTGTCGATCGCCCAGATGAAGCGGGCGAACGAGGAGAGCCAGCGCAGCCCGGAGGAGCTTGATCAGGGTCTCGACCGCATCTGGGAGGCTATGCGCTCCTGTATCGAGCGCGGGCTCAAGGTCGAGGGCATCATGCCGGGCGGCCTCAACGTCAAGCGCCGCGCCCGCCGGATCCACGACAAGCTGGAGGAGGAGTGGCGGAGCAACCGCGTCAACCCGCTGCTCGCCAACGACTGGCTGAGCGTCTATGCGATGGCCGTCAATGAGGAGAATGCCGCCGGCGGGCGCGTCGTCACGGCGCCGACCAACGGAGCGGCCGGGGTCATTCCGGCGACGATCCGCTATTACGAGCATTTCCACGAGGACTGGGATCAGAACGGCATCCGCGATTATCTGCTGACGGCCGCGGCCATCGGCGGCATCATCAAGCACAATGCCTCGATCTCCGGCGCCGAGGTTGGCTGTCAGGGCGAGGTCGGCTCGGCTGCGGCGATGGCGGCCGCCGGCCTTGCCGCCGTCATGGGCGGCACGCCGGAGCAGATCGAGAACGCCGCCGAAATCGCGCTCGAACATCATCTCGGCATGACCTGCGATCCGGTCGCGGGCCTGGTGCAGGTTCCCTGTATCGAGCGCAACGCGCTCGGCGCCGTCAAGGCGGTCACTGCGGCATCGCTGGCGGTCAAGGGCGACGGCCAGCATTTCGTGCCGCTCGACGCCTGTATCGAGACGATGCGCCAGACCGGCAATGACATGAGCGAGAAATACAAGGAAACGTCGACGGGCGGCCTGGCCGTCAATGTCGTCGAATGCTGAGTTTGTGGACTCGTGATGGTTCTCGCTTGACGCCTGCCGCCAAAAGGATTTCAACGGCGGCATGGCATTGCATCTCATCAAACTCTGTGTCGGCGCCGACTCGATAGACGATCTGCGCGAATGGGTGGCGGAGCGGTCGCTGCGCGCCATCGCCGCCGGGCTCGAGCCGCATTCGGTGCACACGACGCGCATGGTACCGAAACGCATGGAGGAGCTGCTCGATGGCGGCTCGCTTTACTGGGTGATCAAGGGGCAGGTGCAGGCGCGGCAGAAGCTGCTCGGCATCGAGACCTTTACCGACGGCGAGGGCATCTCGCGCTGCCGGCTGATGCTCGGCCCGGAGGTCATCGAGACGGCTGCGCAGCCGAAGCGTCCCTTCCAGGGCTGGCGTTATTACACTGAAGACGATGTGCCGCGCGATCTGACGAGCCTCGGTACCGGTATCGTCGAAATGCCCGCGGACCTTCGCCGCGAGCTGACAGAACTTGGCCTGCTCTAGTGCCTGCCGCCCGAAAACGCCTGTCGGGTCCAGGCGGCGGCACCAGCTTCAGCGCAGGCGCAGTTGCACCGGCGCGCTGCCATCAGGCGAGGTCACATGCAGATGGATGCGGGCTTCGGGCTGGGAATAACGCCAGGCGCGGGCGCCGTGGCAAAGCAGCAGATTGATGAGATCGCGGGTCTTCGGAGACTTCGCCTTGGGTCGCTGCAGGCCGATCTCGGCCAGCCGCATCGCCGCCTCGTGCAACGGATGCAGCGATGAACGCCCCTTGGCCGCCATGCGGCGGTCTGAAGGCATTCCCGGAACATTCTCATTGATCGCCATTGTCTTCCCCGTACGCCATACTGATCGAGTTCAAGAACGATGGCCGGAAACGCAAACACCGATTCCGGCCGTTAGCGATACCGCCGGCCATCTCGCAGGCAGCATCGAATAGCTCATTGGGCAGCCGCCCAGCACTTGATACCGGCCTTCTTCAGGGCCTTGCAGGCATTGACCGCATCGCGCTGGTCGTCGAAACCGCCGAAGCGGGCGCGGTAAAACTGGTCACCGCCGGCGGCATAGGCGACGGCGAAAGGCTTTGCCGAGGCCAGTGCCTTGCCGCCCTTGCTCTTGGCGCTCTCCAGAAGATCCATGGCCATCTGCCGGCTCGGCGAGACGCCGACCTGCACGACCCAGCCGGTCGGACCATTATCGGTTGAAGCGGCGCTGGCCGAGGCAGGGGTGGTCGAAGCGGTGGTGACGTTGTCGACCGCCGTATCGGCCTGTTCCGGCCGCGCGGAGGCGGGTGCCGGCTTCGGCGCGGCGAGCGATGCCTGCTGCTTGAAGGTCATGGTCTTGACCTTGGTCGGCGCCGGCATCGGCTGGGCTACCAGCGGATTGTCGGACTTCGGCTGAGCGGTTTCGGTATAGGCCACTTCGGTCTCGGCGACCTGATAGCGGGCATCCGGCAGCGGGCCTTTATGCGGCAGACTGAGATCGGCGGCGGCTGCCGAAATCGGCGGTTGTGCTGCGGTAATCGTCTTTGCCACTTGCGGCTGGACCTTCTGCGGCATGACCGGAGCGGGCGTCACGATCATCGCCGGGGCAGGGGCCGCCTCAGCGATCAGTGCCGACGATCCGCCGCGGCTCGATGCCTTCGGCAGATAGGTGGCGATCAGATTGCGCATCTGGGCATCGCGGGCAGGCGTCGAGGCGCCGCCGAGCACGACGCCGACGATCGACTTGCCGTCCACCTGCACGGAACTCACCAGATTGAAGCCGGCAGCGCGGGTATATCCGGTCTTGATGCCGTCAACGCCGCGCACCGAACCGACGAGGCGATTGTGGCTGCGGATCGTGCGGGTACCGAACTTGAAGGCGCGGGTGGAGAAATAGCCGTAATATTGCGGAAAATGCTGGCGAAGGGCGATGCCGAGACGGGCCTGATCGCGCGCCGTCGTCATCTGCGCCGTATTCGGCAGGCCGTTGGCGTTGCGATAGGTGGTGCGGGTCATACCGAGCGCATGCGCCTTGGCGGTCATCAACTGGGCGAAACGATCCTCGCTGCCGCCGCCGAGCATTTCGCCGAGCGCGGTTGCGGCATCATTAGCCGACAGGGTGACGAGGCCGAGAATGCCCTGCTCGACTGTGATCGTGCCGCCGGCGCGAACGCCGAGCTTGGTCGGCGCCTGAGATGCCGCGTGGGCGGAGAAGGGAACCGGCGTATCGAGACGGATGCGGCCTTGCTCCAGTGCCTCGAAGGTCATGTAGATGGTCATCATCTTGGTGAGGGAAGCGGGATATTGCAGCCGGTCGGCATTCTCACTGTAGAGAACGTTGCCGGTCTTGGCGTCGACGACGATGCCCGCATATTTCGAATTCGCCGCTTCTGCTTCG
Source organism: Rhizobium sp. C104 (assembly GCF_022354505.1). Classification (NCBI taxonomy): domain Bacteria; kingdom Pseudomonadati; phylum Pseudomonadota; class Alphaproteobacteria; order Hyphomicrobiales; family Rhizobiaceae; genus Rhizobium; species Rhizobium sp. C104. The sequence continues at coordinate 1,293,386 of NZ_CP092348.1, forward strand.
GCACTGACCGAATCGACCAGGACGACCGTGAGGGCCACCGAAAGGATCGCCATGAGCTTTGCAAAAAAGCTGCCGGATCGGGACGATGATACGGAGGAGACTGACCTTGACACTATTCCACTCTTCGCTTGCATTTCAGATATTTGGCATTCGGATTTCGGCGTCGGGACGGCACGCCTCCCGTAGTACAGCCCGTCTTTAGAATTTACCGATTGGGCGTTACCAATCCGTTTATGATGAATCGTTTATTTCGCTGTCCGGGGAGCATTTTAGGGACTTGTCGCGGAACGGTTCATAAGGCGCGCTTCCACAAAGGTGCGGATAGCGGCATCAATATGTTCCCAGTCATTCAAATGGCTGCTTGAGAAGCGGTAGAGAACGCTGAGATCCCTGCCGACTTTGATATCGCGCTGACAATCACCGCTCGCCGCCTTATCCGGGGATGAAGGCAGTATGCAGCGCACGACGTAATCCAGCCCGTTCTTGGCGGGCGCCGTCAGCAGCACCTCGTCGCCGTAACCCGCGTCGGCGCGAAGACGGTGCAGCGTCAGGCCGTCGCGGAAGGGCTCGGCCAATCCTTCGAGCAGGTGCGAGTAGATCGGCTCCAGCCGCCCGGACATGTCTCGCGACATGGTGCTCTGGGTCAGTTGCAGAAAGATCAGGCCGGAGGATTGGCCGATATCGTCGAATCGAATGCGGTTTTCCTTGCCGTAGCCCTGCATCTCAGGCCAGGCGAGGTAGAGATCGACACGCTCGACCGCACCGTCATGCCTTTGACTTGGGAAGCGGATCACATTCTCGGGGAATTTCACGGTGTCGCGGCCGATGGCCAGCGTGATATCGGCCGTGCTGTCGGTGTTGCCGGCAAGCGAGATATGCCGGCCGAACCAACGGCCGCCGACGCTGATGGCGACGGTCAGAACCGCAAGAATGGCGATCACCGCCATCGTGCGGAGGAGAAAACCCATGGAAAAAAGCGGCTGCTCGTCGGGTGCGCTGTGCGCGGCGTGGCTCATGGCGGTGCTTCGTGTTTCGGTCCGCCGCAGGAGGAACATGAGCCGCCGGTGCCGATGATGAATTTGATCGGCATGATCAGACCGGTACGGTTAATAATTCGCTAAGATATCAGGGATGTGGGTCGCACTGGAATGAAAGCCTGTCCCGAAAAGAGCGAGCCGTTCCCGGGACAGCGGGAACGGCTCTTGGGCGCCGGTCGGGGACGGGATGCGGGGACTGACCGGGCCGCAGGCTGTTCTTACTTGACGCTACCAACCGCAACAGCGCGGCCGTCCTGGAGCTTCGACCAGCGGGCCGGATTGTCGGCGGACTGGCGCTTCAGATAGGTATATTCGGTATCCGACCACAGCAGCACCTTGTTGCGCATGTTGTCGAGGATGAAATCGCCGTGATCGGTGCGGACCGTCAGCACGGCATGGCCTTCGCCGTTGGGCTGCAGCACGACGGTGATCAGCGTGTCGGATGGCGAGAAGCCATCTTCGATCAGCATCTTGCGCTTCAGCAGGGCATAATCCTCACAGTCGCCGACCGTTGTCGGGTAAGCCCAGCGTTCTTCGACGCCGTAAATCTGTTCATCCGTCTCCGGCTGGATCGTCGAATTGACGGTGTAATTGACCTTGAGGATTTCCTTCCAGCGATCCTCGGTGAGGATGGCCGGCCCGGCATCGCCGCCGGCAAAGGAACATTCCGTCGGATTCGCCTTGCAGAATTCATAGTGCCCGATCGGCGGGCTGGCGTTGCCCGCCAGGGCCATGCTGGCGGACATCGCTTGTCCCGAACCCGCCATCGCCAGCATGAGGGCACCGGCCAGAAGGCCGCCTTTCCAGATGTTTGCAGTTGTCATTGCCGTCTCCCCGTAAGTTGAGGCGACAATGACACGGACGTTTTTATCTCACGGAAAATTGCGTAATAGAATTAGAGGCTTAGTTGATTTCAAATGCCGATAAAATCTGGCTAAAAACAATCTCGAATGCGCGTAAAATTCGACGCGCATTTGTCTCGAAATCGATTAAAATTGTAATTCCCGCAACAAGGCTTTCGCGTGGGAAAAGCTTGAATTACCGTCTGGCCGTTAAGGATTTTCATTGAGCCGGATAACGGCCGGCGGCGGTTGGGCGTTGCGCAGTAGGTTGGCAATGCAGCCGGGATCGGGCGATTCGGCCCGCCCGAAAGCGAATGATCGATCGGATTTCAGTTTTCGGCGGCAAAATTATTTTTGCTGGAAATCGCGAAATCGATCGGTAGCGGCGACGATCGCGGCGCTCATATCGGGATTTGCGATGGAATGGGCAGCATGCGGAAGGAGTTGCAGCTCGCTTTGCGGCCAGGCGCGGGCCAGTTCCCAGGCGGTCACCAGCGGCGCCTCGATATCGAGCCGTCCCTGTAGCAAGATCGCTGGAATGCCTGTCAGCCGCCCGGCGTTGTTCAAAAGCTGGCCGTCCTCCAGCCAGGCGCCGTTGACGAAATAGTGAGTGATGATGCGGGCGCGCGTCAGCAGATAGGCCGGATCGGCCCAGCGGCGTGGCAGTCCTTGAGGATCGGCGAGCAGGATGGAGGCCGCCTCCCAGTCATGCCAGTCGCGGGCCGCTTTCAGGCGCGTCTCGGAGTTGGAATGGTTGAGAAGGCGATGATAGGCGGCAACTATGTCCTCATCTCGCTCCTGGCTGTCCGCAGAAGCCGCCTGGCGGAAACGGTGCCATTCCTCCGGAAAGAGCGGCGCCATGCCGCGACAGAGCCAGTCGATTTCCGAGCGCCTTGTGGTGGTTACGCCTGATATGACGATCGCTACGACGCGCTGCGGATGGGTCTCGGCATAGGCGAGCGACAGTGTCGAGCCCCAGGAATTGCCGAAAACGAGCCAGGCGTCGATGCCGAAGAACAGCCGCAGCCGCTCGATATCGCCGACAAGATGCCAGGTGGTATTGAGGGAGAGGTCGGTTTTGCGATCGGCAGCGCTCGGCAGGCTGCGGCCGCAATTGCGCTGATCGAACAGAATGATTCGATAGGCGTCGGGATCGAAATGGCGCCGCGCCGTCGTCGAGCAGCCGGAGCCCGGCCCGCCGTGCAGCACCAGCGCCGGCCGGCCAGCCGGATTGCCGCAGGCCTCCCAATAGATCAGGTTGCCGTCGCCCGTGTCGAGCAGGCCATGATCATAGGGTTCGATTTCCGGATAGAGAGCCGACATCGTTGTGCCTGTCGAAGGTTGTTCCACTCATAATATCTATGGCTGAATGGTAGGAACGACTTGCGACAGGATTTCGCTCCTGCTTTCCGAAGCCCGATTTTATTGCCGCTGGCAGATCTCTTGCCGTGAAACCCAGGCTTGTCAACAGGACCTGACCGGGTGCGCGCCCGGCAAGCGCATCGGCGGCACCGTCACGTAATCAACGGTGTCTCAGAGGAATTCGCGCAGCGTCTCGCGGGACTGGATCGACAGGAATTCGATCGCCACACCTTCGACGAAATGGCGGACGACGCGGCCGCGCATGTTGCCGAGCCGCACCGCAGTTCCGATCGAGGGGCGCATCTCAACGTCAACGGCAGCGCCCGACAGCGAAAGGTCCATGATACGGCAGGTATAACGGGTGCCGTCCTCGAGGGTTAGTTCGGTATTCGTATCGCGTGGCGTCAGACGGTCATGGCGACGATCTTCCGGCAGACCGAGCTCATGTTTGTTGGCAAGCCAGGTAAGCTGGGCGGCGAGCTTCTCCCGCTTCCGCTCGGTGGCGTTGATCGACATGGTGAAGCCGCGGCCGTCGAGCGTCTGGACATAACCTTCGACGCGGCCGAGATGGTCGATATAGGCGACGACACGTTCGTTGGCGCGTGGCCGGCCAAGGCAGGTGACATACATGTCGCCAGGCGACATGTCGATCACCATGCATTCGAACTCCTCGTAACTGGCAAGCATCAGCCGGCCCTGCATATTGATGGGCACACGCTGAAAAACGCCCTGTTCAGGGCGCGGCGCAGGTCTTTGCGTCTGAGCTGGCTGGAACGAGTGCATCAAAAGGCTTCTTTATGAAATCTGAGAGACCGATCATTACCCGCAATCCATTAACAGAAGGTTGTTTTGCCTCATTCTCATATAGCCGAAAACGAGTATGACCGATGTCCCGAAACGGGACTGTCAGCGCGCCTCCGCACTCGTCAGCAGCTGCGACACCATGCGGCGCATGACCTGCCCGAAACCGGCGCTTTTGGCGGCGACGATTTCGTTGATGGGGCGCAGCTCGGCGGCTTCAGCGTTGCCGAATTTGCCGGGCAGAAGACGGCTGCGGTCGAGAGCCAGGAATTCGAGCGGCACGATCTCCAGCCAGCTCGCAGCCGCCGTGGGTGCGATTGCGCCGAGCAGCCGGTCGCAGGCGCCGCCCGGCGAGCGCAGCGGCATCATGATGATCTCGAAGGAGGCCTGATGGCCGACGGTGCTGTAGCCGGTGGCGTTGAACAGGGCCGGCAGGACATGGTCCATGACGCCCATCGCGGTGCGTTCGATGTCGGCGTGCTGGCCGTTTGCCCAGAGTGAGGAGAAGCGTGCGCCGCGCAGATCCCGCCCGAACAGATCGCAGATGCGGGTGCCGGCGAGCCGGAAGCCGATATCGCCTTCCTCGCGGGTCTCGAGAATGAACAGGCTCTGGAGCAGATGCGGGACAGCGGAGGGTTCGATCTGCGCTTTCAGCGGCGCATCGGCTGCGCCGCGGATACGGTTCCAGTAGTCAAAAATTTCGATGGTCGTTTGCACACGCATTTTTCACCAACCTGTCCCATTCCGGGTCATTTTCGGGCACTCATTGCCCCTACAGGCTCAACCTTGCGGATTTCATGCCAACTCGCGGCGGTTAAGGTTAAGAAAGGGTTTCGGTTGAGGTGCGGTGCCTGCCGTGGCACTGTCCGGCCATCGCTTCGACTTTCGAAGTTCAGCACAACCTGCCCGGGCCGAGGTCTTTCCTTGGACACCGGTATGCCGTCCGGCACTTCGGACGGCTTTTTTTTGACAGGTGCTCCTGTATGGCTGAGGCCTCAACGAGGCGATACTGAAATGAATGAGCAGACGGCCGAGCCCCATAAGGCGCCCGAACCTCCCGAGGTCCAGCCGCCGGCAAAGCGGCCGCGCGTGCCGGTCTTCAACCTTCCACCGGCGCTGTTCTTCAGCCTTTGCCTGATTGTCGTCATCTATGCGGCGCAAGAGCTCGTGCTCTCCGATGATGCGCTGAGCTGGCTGTTCTTCACCTTCGGCTTCGTGCCCGCCCGCTATGTGATTCCGCTGTCGCAGCAGGGGCCGGAGCTGTTCTGGACGCCGGTTACCTATTCACTGCTGCATGGCAGCGTCCAGCATATCGTCTTCAACGGCTTCTGGTTGATGGCCTTCGGCGCGCCGGTCGCGCGCCGCATCGGGACGCTGCGATTCGTGCTTTTCTGGCTCTTTTCAGCCGCCGCCTCCGCCGCCCTGCACGCAGTGTTGAACTGGGGGGATGTGACGCTTTTGATCGGCGCGTCGGGCGTCATCTCCGGGCTGATGGGGGCTGCCTGCCGATTCGCCTTTCCCGCCGAACGGCGGCCGATGCTGCCTGCGCATCTCAATGCCCGGCTGTCCATCGCCGAGGCGCTGCAGAGCCGCACCGTCGTCATCTTCATGCTGCTCTGGCTGGTCGGCAACGCCCTGATCGCCGTCGGCATCCCGCTTGTCGGCGACAGCGACCAGCCCATTGCCTGGGACGCGCATATCGGCGGTTTCGTCTTCGGTTTCCTGCTGTTTTCGTTGTTCGATCGGATATCGCGCCCGCCTATTGCAGAACCTGCCGGAACGGAGAAGGATCTGTTGCAATCCTGAGCCGGGCGGTGCACGATTGTCCTATCCGCGCTGGGGGAGAAACCGCCGCGGGTGCCTGTGACAAGTGTTTCACGGACATAGGAGGTTCGAATGTCAGTCAAAGCAATCCTCGACCTGAAGGGCAGGGACGTCGTCACCGCCGGGCCGAACACGACCGTCGCAGAGGCGGCCGTCATCCTCAGCAAGAAGAAGATCGGCGCCATCGTCGTCGTCGGTATGGAGAACCGGATTTCCGGCATGTTCACCGAGCGCGACCTCGTGCATGCGATCGCTAAACACGGCAAGGACGGCCTCGACCAGCCGCTGGGTCAGGTGATGACCGCGAAGGTCTACCGCTGCCACGAGGAGACGACCGTCAACGAACTGATGGAACTGATGACCAGCCGCCGTTTCCGCCACGTGCCGGTGGAAAGCAACGGTAAGCTTGCCGGCATCATCTCGATCGGCGACGTGGTGAAATCGCGCATCGCCGAAGTCGAGCGCGAGGCCGAGGAGATCAAGGCCTATATCGCCGGCTGAGGTTTTCGTCCTCGTTCGAGGGATGCCGTCGCCGCGAAACGGCTACGGGCTTGCGGATGATGCCGATCAGGGGAGCTGGCGTAGACTTCCTGCATGCGCTTGATTTCGGGGAGCCTGGCTCTGGCTTCCTCGTAGCCGCGTTCGATCGCTTCGCCGGCGCGGTGGAATTCGGAAAGGCCGATATAGCTTAGGCGCGGCTGCAGCGAAATATCCGGCGGGTCGCCGGCCAGGCGGGCGCGGGCGATCCTGTCCTGGATGATATTGAAAGCCTGCACCATGACGCCGGTCATGCCGAGACGGGCATAAGGCGCCTCTTCCTGCTTCTGCACCTCCTGCGGCGAGAGGCTGGCATTGTGCCGGACGACGGCCGAGCGGCCATAGAGATCGTAATTGAGATTGACGGCGACGACCAACGGCTGCTCGTAGGCGCGACAGACGGAGACGGGGACGGGGTTGACCAATGCGCCGTCGACCAGCGTGCGGTGATTGCTGCGCACCGGCTCGAAAATCCCGGGCAGGGCATAGGAGGCGCGCAGCGCCGTGATCAGCGAACCATTGGCGATCCAGACTTCATGGCCGGTATTGACCTCGGCGGCGACGGCGACGAAGGGCCGGTCGAGATCCTCGACGTTCAGGCCTTCGAAGATGTTCCTGCATGCGCTTTGTCAGCCGCATGCCGCCGAACAGGCCGCTGCCGCCGATGGTGAGATCGAGGAGACTGGCGATCCGGCGCATCGTCAGCGAGCGGGCGAAACTTTCGAGTTCATCGAGTTTGCCGGCGAGATAGCAGCCGCCGACCAGCGCACCGATCGAGGTGCCGGCAATCATGCCGATCTCGATTTTTGCCTCGTCGAGGGCGCGCAGCACGCCGATATGGGCCCAGCCGCGGGCCGCTCCACCGCCGAGCGCCAGCGCGATCTTGATTCTCTTGACGGGTGCGGGAGGCGGGATCGTCTCGAGTGTGGTCGACATGCCAGAACCGGAACCCTCGCCTTCAGAGCTTTGACGATGCAAATTCCAGCTCAGCATGGCGCTCTCCCCTCCCAGCAGAACACATGGTTTCCGATAGTGTGCCCGATCAGTTTCCAAATGGTATATAGCGGCGATTTCTGGCGCAATAAGGAGCAGATCCCGGGAAATTCCGGCTCCATCTTCCCGGCCTATTTTCCGTAAACGTCCTGCGGATCGAAATGACGCTCGTCGTCGACGATATCAAGCATCGGCTTTCCATCCCGAAGCGTGATCGTCCGATAGAAGCAGGAGCGGCGGCCGGTGTGACAGGTGGCGTCATGGCCGGCGACCTCGACCTTCAGCCATATGGCGTCCTGATCGCAATCGGTGCGAATTTCCTTCACCGTCTGGAGATTGCCCGAGGTCTCGCCCTTCTTCCAGATCTTGCCGCGCGAACGGCTGAAATAATGGGCTGTGCCGGTCTGGATGGTCAGCGCCAGCGCATGGGCGTTCATGTGCGCCACCATCAGCAGCTCGCCGTCGCCTGCGTCGGTGACGATCGCGGTGATCAAGCCACGGTCGTCGAAACGCGGCGTGAAATCGCCGGCGTCTTCCAGCGCCGACTTGTCCTCGGATGGTTGACTGAAGATCAATTGGCTCATCGCGGCCCTCCTGAGGGAGCCGGTCTCAGCGGCTCCGCACCATGGTCATGAAACGGGCCTGATCGGCCGGCTCGGTCTTGAACGTTCCGGTAAAGGTGGTCGTCAACGTGGTCGAGCCCTGCTTCTGAACGCCGCGCATCGCCATGCACATATGTTCGGCCTCGATCATCACCGCGACACCGCGCGGGTTAAGCGTATCGTCGATCGCCCGGGCAATCTGCGCCGTCATTGTTTCCTGGGTCTGCAGACGGCGGCCATAGATCTCGACGACACGGGCAATCTTCGACAGGCCGAGCACACGACCGTCCGGCATGTAGGCGACGTGAGCCTTGCCGATGATCGGCACCATGTGGTGTTCGCAATGCGAGAAGAAAGGAATGTCCTTGACGAGGACCATATCGTCGTAGCCGGCGACTTCTTCGAAGGTGCGGCCGAGCACGTCTTCCGGCGCCATGTCGTAGCCGGAAAAAAGCTCGCGGTAGGATTTGACGACACGCGCCGGCGTTTCGATCAGGCCTTCGCGCGTCGGGTTCTCACCGGCCCAGCGCAGCAGGACACGAACGGCTTCCTCCGCCTCCTGCTGGGAGGGGCGATCAGAGTCGCGGTTCGTCTGCGGAAAGTTCTTTACGATGGCGTCCATGAACAATGGTCTCCTGGTCCGCACCGCGGACCGATCTGTCGGAATCGCCACTGGTCAATCCCATGCGGGAATTCATGCACCTTTGGCAGGCTCCGGGGCTTTCGAGGCGAATTCAACACCCCTCCGGCACGGTTTCCCAATCAAACTTACACGAGGCCATTGCATTTTAATGGCCTTCGAACGACATACATATAGGAAGACGGCCATCGTATGTAAGTATCCTCAGATGACACGGTGTGTTTTTTGTTTCAACAACAATAACCGCCCTTATTGAGGCCGATCCGCAGCGATTTTGGAGCGGAAATCCAACATGGACGATATCTACAACAGCAAGATCCTCGAATTCGCCGGCAATATTCCGTTGACCGGCACCTTGGCGGATGCCGATGCGAGCGCCCAGGCCTATTCGAAGCTTTGCGGCTCGAAGGTGCGGATCTGGCTGAAGATGGATGGCGACACCGTCACCGGTTTTGCCCATGACGTGAAGGCCTGCGCGCTTGGCCAGGCCTCGTCCTCGATCATGGCGCGGCATGTCGTCGGCGCCACATCGGGTGAATTGCGCCAGGCTCGGCAGGATATGCTCGCCATGTTGAAGGCGGATGGAGCAGGGCCCGATGGACGGTTCGAAGACATGCGCTATCTGCTGCCGGTGCGGGACTACAAGGCCCGCCATGCCTCGACGATGCTGACCTTCGATGCCGTCGTCGATGCGATCGGCCAGATCGAGGCGAAACGGGCTGAGGTTGTCGAGGCGTAACTGGATGTGCGAGTTCTGCGCCCTGCAGGCCAGCGATGAGGAGGACCGTGGTGCCGCCGGACCCGAGAAGCCGCGTGAAAAGATCGCACGCGCTTCGCGCAATTATACCGGTCCGTTCCGCAAGAACTCCCGACCGCCTGCTCGGCATGGGGTTCATCCGCCTTTACCAGTTGACGTTTTCCGGCTTTGTCGGCAATTCCTGCCGCCATATCCCGACCTGCTCCGAATATGGCTACGAGTCGATCGCCCGCCACGGATTGTGGGCCGGCGGCTGGATGACGCTGTTTCGCGTCGGCCGCTGCGGCCCAGGCGGCACCAGCGGCCTCGACCAGGTGCCGGAGATACTCGGCGACGACTTCCGCTGGTGGATGCCGTGGCGCTATTTCTCCCTCGGGCGCAAGAGAGGATGAGCATGAGCACCTTCATTGCCCTCCTGCACAGCATTGTCCTGACGCCCGACCGGCGCGTCATCATGGAAGATCTGCGCGCGCTCGCCAAAGATCTTGGCTATCGCGAACCGCGCACGCTGGTTTCCACGGGTAATCTCGTCTTCGAGGCCGACGATGTCAGGCCGCACGAACTCGAGGTCGCGCTGGAAGAGGGGTTCGAAGAGAAATTCGGCAAACATGTCGATATCATCGTGCGCAGCGACTGCACCTGGATGGCGCTTTGCGGCACCAATCCCTTCAGGGACGGCAACGGCGACCAGGTCATCGTCCGGGTGATGCGCCTGCCGGTCGATCCGGAGAAGGTGGAGGCGCTGAGAGCGCTGATGACGGAGGGACAGCGCATTGCCGTCGTCGGCGGCGATCTCTGGATCGATTTCGCCGGCAAGCCGAGCCAGTCCAAGCTGCTTTCGGCGCTGACGACCAAGCGGATAGGCATCGGCACGATGCGCAACTGGAACACGGTTTGCGGCCTCGCCCAAATGATCATGTAGGCCTGCTGCTTCTTTACTCCCAAGGCAAATCTGAGTATCAGGCGGCAGCGCTTCCAAAGAGCGGAGGCGCTCCGTTTCAACCACCCGCATTCGTTGGCGGGACTGGACAAGGAGAATTTCGATGTCTGAAAACATTTCCCTGACATTTCCCGATGGTTCCGTGCGCAGCTTCCCGGCTGGCGCGACCGGCAGGGATGTCGCCGAATCCATTTCCAAGTCGCTCGCCAAGAGCGCGGTCGCCATTGCACTCGACGGCACCGTGCAAGACCTTTCCGATACCGTCACCGACGGCAAGATCGAGATCATCACCCGCAAGGACGGCCGTGCGCTGGAGCTTATCCGGCATGATGCCGCGCACGTCATGGCCGAAGCGGTGCAGGAGCTCTGGCCCGGCACGCAGGTGACGATCGGCCCGGTCATCGAAAACGGCTTCTATTACGACTTCGCCAAGAACGAACCCTTCACGCCCGACGATCTGCCGAAGATCGAAAAGAAGATGAAGGAGATCATTGCCCGCAACGCGCCCTTCACCAAGCAGATCTGGTCGCGCGAAAAGGCCAAGGACGTCTTTACGGCCAAGGGCGAAAACTACAAGGTAGAGCTCGTCGACGCGATCCCTGAAGGGCAGGATCTGAAGATCTACAATCAGGGCGATTGGTTCGATCTTTGCCGCGGTCCGCACATGGCCTCCACCGGCCAGGTCGGCACGGCCTTCAAGCTGATGAAGGTTGCCGGCGCCTATTGGCGCGGCGACAGCAACAACGCCATGTTGTCACGCATCTACGGGACGGCATGGGCCGACCAGGCCGATCTCGACAACTATCTGCACATGCTGGCGGAAGCCGAAAAGCGTGACCACCGCAAGCTCGGCCGCGAGATGGACCTGTTTCACTTCCAGGAAGAAGGCCCGGGCGTCGTCTTCTGGCATGGCAAGGGTTGGCGAATCTTCCAGTCGCTCGTCTCCTACATGCGTCGCCGGCTCGCGGTCGATTACGAAGAAGTCAACGCGCCGCAGGTGCTCGATACCGCGCTTTGGGAAACTTCGGGTCACTGGGGCTGGTATCAGGAAAACATGTTCGCCGTGAAATCGGCGCATGCGATGACGCATCCGGAAGACAAGGAAGCGGATAATCGCGTCTTTGCACTGAAGCCGATGAATTGCCCCGGCCACGTGCAGATCTTCAAACATGGGCTGAAGTCCTATCGCGAACTGCCGATCCGCCTCGCCGAATTCGGGCTGGTGCATCGCTACGAGCCTTCGGGCGCGTTGCACGGGCTGATGCGCGTGCGCGGCTTCACGCAGGACGACGCGCACATTTTCTGCACGGACGAGCAGATGGCTGCCGAATGCCTGAAGATCAACGATCTCATCCTGTCTGTCTATGAGGACTTCGGCTTTAAGGAAATCGTCGTCAAGCTTTCCACCCGGCCGGAAAAGCGCGTCGGTTCCGACGCCCTCTGGGATCGGGCGGAAGCCGTCATGACCGACGTGCTGAATACGATCGAGGCTCAGTCCGAGGGCCGCATCAAGACTGGCATCCTGCCGGGCGAGGGTGCCTTCTACGGGCCGAAGTTCGAATATACACTGAAGGATGCGATCGGCCGCGAATGGCAGTGCGGAACGACGCAGGTCGATTTCAATCTGCCGGAACGTTTCGGCGCCTTCTATATCGACAGCAACTCCGAAAAGACGCAGCCGGTGATGATCCATCGCGCCATCTGCGGCTCGATGGAACGCTTCCTCGGTATCCTGATCGAAAACTTCGCCGGCCATCTGCCGCTCTGGGTGTCGCCACTGCAGGTGGTGGTCGCGACAATCACTTCGGAAGCCGACGCTTACGGGCTTGAAGTGGCCGAGGCGTTGCGCGAGGCCGGTCTCAACGTCGAGACCGATTTCCGCAACGAGAAGATCAACTACAAGGTCCGCGAACACTCGGTCACCAAGGTGCCCGTCATCATCGTCTGCGGCAGGAAGGAAGCCGAGGAGCGCACGGTCAATATCCGCCGTCTCGGCAGCCAGGACCAGGTTTCGATAGGGCTCGGCGCCGCCGTCGAAAGCCTTGCCTTGGAAGCAACGCCGCCAGACGTCCGTCGCAAGGCCGAAGCAAAAAAAGCCAGGGCGGCCTGAAAACGCCTCCATCCGACAGCGCCACCAGCGCTGTCGGAGGACCTGGGAAGCGCTGAACAGCGGCGGCGACCGCAAGGGTCTGCTGGCCCGCCTCTATGAGGCCGTCTTCTCGATGGCACCGCCGAAGCGCGCGCCCCAAAGCTCCCGGCTAAGGCGAAACCGCTCGCGGTAAATCAATCGAGACTGGTGTCGCCGCCCTGCGGCGCGAGCTGTTCATAGGAAGGGAGCGGCGCCACCGGAGCCGGCTGGACGCCTGGCGGCGGCGGTGTTCCCACAGGCACTTGCTGTACCGTGCGGGCCGCGTCGTTCACCGGCGGCTGCGGCTGCTGGTCCTTCATCAGAACCTCGACATCGGTGTTCCTGCCGGCGACGACGGTGAAATCGCGCTGGTAGATCTTGTCCTTGTTGCGGGCGACGGCGGAATATCCGCCTTCGGCGAGGACCATGGTCGGGAAGGCGCTGACGCTTTCGCCGACGCTGTCGCCGGCCGCCGTCAGGATCGACCATGCAGTATCGGCGATCGCCTCGCCGCCGGCATCGGAGACCAGTTTGAAGGTGACCTGCGCGGCCCGATGCTGGATCGTTGCTTCGGTCAGCTTGCCGGCCTCGACCTGGATGTCGGCGCGGATGACGGCGTTGACGCTGCCATATTCGGAAACGATATGATAGGTGCCGGCATTGAGGCGGACGACGGTGTTCGGCGAGACATCGGCGACGACGAGGCCACGCTCGCCGTCCTCGCGCACTTCCGAGGAATAGATCGAAAAACTCAGCTGATCGGGGCGGATGCGAGCGTCGGTACCGGAAACGGCATTGAGCAGCAGGCCGCCGGCATCGAGCACCATTACCTGCTTGTCGACCTCGCCGTCGGCGGGCACTGTCAGTTTCTTGGTGACGCCGGCGCGGCCGAAGGAGACGTTGACGAAATAATCGCCGGGCGCGAGCTGGAAGGCGGCGGGTCCACCCTTGGCGCTGGCGATCAGCGGCAGTTTGCCGTCGGTTCCGGCGATCGGGCTGAAGACATACCAGGAGAGGCCTTCTTCGACCGGTGTGCCGTCCGCCGTCAGCTTGGCTTCCATCGGCACATCGCGCAGTTTGACCCCTTCAGGCGCCGTGCCGGGCGCGATAAAGGCATCGAGCTTCGGCATCTTCGGCGTCGATTCAAGCTGTTTGAATTCCTTGAAGGCATCCTGAGCGCCGGCGCCTGGAGGCGTCAGGATCGTCAGGGCAATGGCAAGGCCGATGCGTGCAAAAGGCGAAATGCCAAACATCTGTTTCGTGAACCGATTGACTTCTGAAATCGCAAAGGCCACTTCAAGACCAACGCGATGGCAAATTCAAGACCCAGCCTTTTGCAGCAGCATAAAAATGAGAGTTTCTCCCGCATGAAATCCGATATCAAGCTGATTGATTACCTCGCCGTACGCCGCTCCATCCCCGCTTTCCAGATGTGCGAACCAGGCCCCGAAAAGGCCGAAATCGAGGAAATTCTGCGTCTTGCCTCGCGTGTTCCCGATCACGGCAAGATCGCGCCCTGGCGCTTCATCGTTTATCGCGGAGGCGAGCGCGCTCGCCTCGGTGAGGAACTTCTGGCCTTGGCGCTCGAGACGAAACCTGAGCTTTCCGAAGAGATGATCCAGGTGGAACGCGCGCGTTTCACCCGCGCGCCGGTGGTGGTCGCCGTCGTCAGCAAGGCGGGGCCGCATATCAAGATTCCCGAATGGGAGCAGCTGATGTCGGCCGGCGCGCTCTGCCTCAACGTCATCCTCGCCGCCAATGCCAGCGGTTATGTCGCCAACTGGCTGACGGAGTGGTTCGCCTATGACGAGCGCGCCTATCCGCTGCTCGGCGTCGGGCCTGATGAAAAGGTGGCGGGGTTCATCCATATCGGCTCGACGACATTTCCGGCGATCGAGCGGCCGCGGCCGGAGCTTGCCGATACCGTGACCTGGGTCGGCGGTGAGGAATGATGTTTTACACCACCGACGACAACCGGCACGGACTGGCGCATGATCCATTCAAGGCGATCGTGTCGCCGCGCCCGATCGGCTGGATCGGCAGCAAGGGCAGGGACGGTTCGATCAACCTTGCCCCTATTCCTTCTTCAATGCCGTCGCCGACCGGCCGAAGCTGGTGATGTTTTCATCCGCCGGACGCAAGGACAGCCAGCGCAACGCGGCCGAGACCGGCGTCTTCACCTGCAATTTCGTCGGTCGCGATCTCGCCGAGAAGATGAACCTCTCCTCGGCGGCGCTGCCCTATGGCGAGAGCGAATTCGACTTTGCCGGCCTGACGGCGAAGCAGGCCGAACTCATCGACGCGCCCTATGTCGGCGAGGCTTTCGCGGTGCTCGAATGCAGGGTCACCGAGATCATGGAGCCGAAGACGCTGTCCGGCGCGCCGTCGGAAAACGTCCTTGTCTTCGGCGAGGTGGTCGGTATCCGCATCGACGAGACGATCGTCAGAAATGGCCGCCTCGACATGTCGATCGCCCGGCCTGTGGCCCGCATGGGTTACATGGATTACAGCGAAGGCAGCGATGTTTTCGAGATGTTCCGGCCGCATCTGCCGAAGGTTTAGATCGGTCGCAAGGCATACAAAGGCTTAAGAAATATGGTGAACCAATCTTAAACCTTTTGCCGCTACGGTCGCAGCATTGAATGAAACGCAAGGGAATCGCGTTCAAGTGCTGGGGCGTCGCGTGATCATAGAAGCTTTCCTTCGGTGGATCGAAACGGCCAAAACCGGTGACCGGGCCCGGGCCGCAAACGCGCTCGGGCGGGCCTATCTGCAGTCGGAGATGACGGGAGACGAGCGGTCGGCAGCCGAGATGGCGATGACCTTTCTGCTCGACGATCCGTCGCCGCGCGTCCGGCTGGCACTAGCCGAGGCGATAGCCTGGTCGCCCGATGCGCCGCGCAGCCTGATTCTTTCGCTTGCCGAAGACCAGCCCGAAGTCGCCTGCCATGCGGTGACCTGTTCGCCGCTTTTGAGCGATGCCGATCTCGTCGATCTTGCCGCGCGCGGCAACGGCGCCACCCGCATGCTGATCGCGGCGAGGGCGCATGTGACGCGCCCGGTTTCCGCAGCGCTTGCGGAAGTCGGCGACGAGGAAGAGCTGCTCTGCCTGCTCGAAAACGACGGCGCGGTGATCTCCGGCCAATCCCTGAAACGTATCGCCGAGCGACTCGGCGACGGCTGCGACATCCGCAACCTGCTTCTCGACCGCAGCGATCTTCCCGCCGATACCCGCCAGTTGCTCACTCAGCATGTCAGCAATGCACTGGTCGGCCTGCCGCTCGCCCAGGCGGCGATCGGTCTGCAGCGGCTGCAGCGCATCAGCCGCGAGGCGACCGAGGCTGCCATTGTTTCGATCGCCGGCGACATTGCGCCGCGCGAAATCCCCGACCTCGTCGAACATCTGCGCCTCAACGGCCAGCTGACGCCGTCCTTCCTCATGCATACGCTCTGCGCCGGCAAGGTCGATTTTTTCGCGGGCGCGATCGTCGATCTGACGGGTTGCGGCGAGCGCCGGGTGCGCTCGATCCTGGCAACCGGGCGCATGCATGCGGTGCGTGCGCTCTACGAATCCGCCGGCCTGCCCAGGGATATTAGCGTAATCTTCGTCGAGGCGACGCTCCTGTGGCGTGAGGCCGCCAGAAGAGCGCCGGGCAGCGTGCTCGGCACTGTCTGCGGCCGACTTCTGGAAAAATTCCGCCATCATGACGGCGCACATGGCGCGGTCGGCGAGCTGCTCGACATGGTGGAAAAGCTTGGGGTCGCCGAACAGCGGCAATCGGCTCGTGTCTATGCGGCGCTTGCGGCGGCTTAGTCGGCCAGCCGTGTCACGACCCAGGAGTAGCTGGCAGAGACGAAATGCACCGGTTTGGCGAGCGTGTCCTTGACGCTCCGGCCGGTGGGCAGATGGTCGCGGACCTTTCCTGCAATGTCGTCGGCAAAGCCACGCAGCCCCTGCGGGTGCTGTTCGGCCGTTTCGGGAACGGCCGGCGGCACGGGCGCCGGCTTTGGCGGTTCGGTGGCAGCAATGGCTTTCGGCGCCTCGCAGACTGCAATAACCGAGGGATAGCTGACATTGGCATAGGTTTTCAGGCGACGTTCGGCTTCGGCATCGCAGGCGGCAACCGTCTCCCAGCGTTTGTCGACCGTCGCGACATAGCTGCACTGGCTGATGGAATCGTCGCAACCGAGAATGGTCATCGCGATCAGCACCGCTTGCATATTTTGCCTCCTTGGCTATTGAGCATGTCATCGTCTTAGAGGGCGCAATTCCAACCGAATGAAGGCAGGGGCATTAACTCTTGGTCATGTCGGGAAAAATTGTGCGCTGCGCCAGCAGAAAGAGGGAGCATGTCCGTCACCATCGCCCTGGAGCCGCCGCGTCAGGACGGCGTCGTCCGGCTTCTCGATCTTTCCGATGCCTATGCAGGGTCGCTCTATCCCGCCGAGAGCAACCATCTGGTCGACCTCTCCTTGCTCGAGAAGCCTTCGGTAAGCTTCCTGGTCGCGCGCAACGGCGATGCGATCGTCGGCTGCTGCGCGCTGGTCGAGGCCGGCGACGGCACGGCGGAGATCAAGCGGATGTTCGTCGATCCCGAGGCGAGGGGGCTCAAGATCGCCAGCGGCCTGATGAATGCGCTTGAAACGATCGCCAGCGAAAAGCGGCTGACGGCGATCCGGCTCGAAACCGGCATCTACCAGCCCGAGGCGATCGCGCTCTACCGCAAATACGGTTACCAGGACATCGAAGCCTTCGGCGCTTATCTGTCGGATCCGCTCAGCCTGTTTATGGAAAAGCGGCTGGGATGACGGTTTACGAAGGTCGGTTCAGCCTTCAGCGATACGGGGAAGCGTTTTCGGCGTTCCGGGCGACGGCGGCGGCGCCTGTTCGTCGATAAGGATCTGCGGTCCCGTTTCGCCCTTATCGGCATTGCGGGCCTCGTGGATCCATTCGCGCCAGATGGCGACGATCAGCGCCATCAGTACCGGGCCGATGAAGAGGCCGAGGAAGCCCATCGTCTTGACGCCGCCGACGAGGCCGAAGAAGGTCGGCAGGAAGGGCAGCTTGATCGGACCGCCGACGAGCTTCGGCCGCAACGTCTTGTCGACGATGAAGAGCTCGACCGTTCCCCAGACGAAAAGACCGATGCCGGCGACATGCGAGCCGCTTGCCAGGAGATAGATTGAGACCAGCGTGAAGGAAAGCGGCGCACCGCCCGGTATCAGCGCCATCACGCCCGTCAACACGCCGAGCGTGACGGGCGACGGCACGCCGGCGATCCAGTAAGCCACGCCAAGCACGATGCCTTCGCCGATCGCAATCAGCGTCATGCCCATGACGGTGGAACTGATCGTCGCCGGCACGACGCGGGAAATGCGCTCCCAGCGGTTCGGCAGGATGCGCTCGCCGAGCATGTCGATCTGCTTGGAGAAGGAAAAACCGTCGCGATAGACGAAGAACAGCGCGATCAGCATGAAGAGAAGTGTCAGCAGGAGGTGGAATGCACCGCCGCCGGCCGCAAGCACGGCACGGTAGATATTGCCGATATTGGCGCCGCTGACGGCCTGTATCACTTCGCCCAAGGCGCCGGGGCTGCCGATATATTTGGTCCAGACTTCATCGAGATAGGCGCCGGCCCAAGGCAGGGCGACGATCCAGGCCGGTGTCGGGGCGCCGGAGCGGTTGGCATGGATTGCCCAGGCAACCCAGGTACGCACTTCACCCGTCGTATAGGTGACCGCAAGCCCGATCGGGATGACCAGGAAAGTGACGATCATGATGATGGCGATCGTCGCGGCGACCGTCGTATTGCCGCCGACGCGGGCAAGAAGCTTGCGGTAGAGCGGCCAGCTGGCGAAACCGATGACCAGGGCTGCCAGCACCGGCACGAGGAAACCGTAGAAGAAGTAAACGCCGGCCGCGACGATCAGAACCAACAGCCAGCGCGCCGCCGAAATGGAAGGAATCAGCGGTGTGCGTGTCGGCGCCGATGATCCGAGCCATCGTGGTTCATGATTGCTTTTCTGACGGTCGAACACACCCACGCGCGCCTCTTCTTATTCTTGTCTTCTGGTTATGGGCTATGAACCCGGCGGTTTCAAGGTCCGCACCATGAAAGCGTATACAAAGCGTCGCTATTCGGCCGTCAGAGCCGATATCTTACTGTTGCGGACGGCGCAAAATCTTGAAAGCGTAGAACTGCGTCTTCTGGGCGGCCGAGAAATTATTGTCGGAGCCGAGAATGAAGACGTCGGTTCCATCCTTGGCCTTGCCGAGCGACGTGGCCTCGATATTGTCGGGGACGAGGCCGATTGCTCGAACCGGCGCTGCCGCTCTTCCCAAGGGGAGGCCGCACGCCGACCGCTTCATGCGCCGGTTGTTTTACGGAGTTGTTACGGTTCTTCGTCAGTTCCGTGAAATCGCAGATGCTAAAATGGCGGCCGCGCCGAACGGTATCTCTACTCCAGTTCGGCGCGGGCCGCAGATGCTTTAAATATCGAGGTTCTCGGCGAAGGCCGCGCGTTCCTGGATGAAGCGGAAGCGGGCTTCCGGCTTGGTGCCCATCAGATCGTCTACGGCGGCGCGGGTGCCTTCGAAATCCACCTCGTCGATCAGCACCTTGAGCAGGGTGCGCTTGGACGGATCCATGGTGGTTTCCTTGAGCTGGGCGGGCATCATTTCGCCGAGACCTTTGAAGCGGCTGATCTCGACCTTGGCCTTGCCCTTGAACTCCGTCTGCATCAGCTCGGCGCGATGATTGTCGTCGCGGGCATAGGCGGATTTCGCCCCTTGGGTGATTTTGTAGAGCGGCGGCACGGCGAGGAAGAGATGGCCGCCACGCACCAGCTCCGGCATCTCCTGATAGAAGAAGGTGATGAGCAGCGAGGCGATGTGGGCGCCGTCGACGTCGGCATCGGTCATGACGATGATGCGCTCGTAGCGCAGGTCTTCGTCGCGGTATTTCGAGCGCGTGCCGCAGCCGAGCGCCTGAACCAGATCGGCAAGCTGCTGGTTGGCGCCGAGCTTTTCGCGACCGGCGCTGGCGACGTTGAGGATCTTGCCGCGCAGGGGCAGAATTGCCTGGTTGGCGCGGTTGCGCGCCTGCTTGGCCGAACCGCCTGCCGAATCGCCCTCGACGATGAAGAGTTCGGCACCCACGGCGGTGTTCTGCGAGCAGTCGGCAAGCTTGCCGGGCAGGCGCAGCTTGCGCACCGCCGTCTTGCGGTTGACTTCCTTTTCCTTGCGGCGGCGCAGGCGTTCCTCGGCGCGCTCGATCACCCAGTCGAGCAGCTTGGCCGACTCGTTCGGATTGTCGGCAAGGTAATGGTCGAAGGGATCGCGCAGCGCGTTCTCGACGATGCGCTGGGCCTCGACGGTCGCAAGCCTGTCCTTGGTCTGGCCGACGAATTCCGGCTCGCGGATGAAGACCGACAGCATGCCGACCGCCGAGATCATCACGTCGTCGGTGGTGATCTGCGCGGCGCGCTTGTTCTGCGTCAGCTCGGCATAGGCCTTCAGGCCCTTGGTCAGCGCGATGCGCAGCCCCGCTTCATGTGTGCCGCCTTCGGTCGTCGGGATGGTGTTGCAATAGGAATGCACCTGCGGATCGCCACCATACCAGGTGATCGCCCATTCCATCGAGCCGTGGCCGCTCACCTTCTCCGTCTTGCCGGCAAAGATCTCGCGGGTGACGGTGAACTCCTTGCCCATCGTCGCCTGGAGATAGTCCTTCAGGCCGCCGGGGAAGTGGAAGACGGCCTTGTCAGGGACCTCGGAGCCTTCGGGCAGCACGCCCGCCTCACAGCTCCAGCGGATTTCGACGCCGCCGAACAGATAGGCTTTCGAGCGCGCCATGCGGAAGACCCGGGCGGCATCGAACTTCATGTGATCCCCAAAGATCTGGGGGTCGGGATGGAAGCGCACGCGGGTGCCGCGGCGGTTGTGAACGTCACCCAACTCTTCGAGACCGCCCTGCGGCAGGCCGCGGGAGAAGCGCTGGCGGTAGAGCTTGCGGTTTCGCGCTACCTCGACCTCGAGGTCGTCGGAAAGCGCGTTGACGACCGAAACGCCGACGCCGTGCAGGCCGCCAGAGGTCTCGTAGGCCTTGCCGTCGAATTTGCCGCCGGCATGCAGTTTGGTCATGATGACTTCGAGCGTCGACTTGCCCGGCACCTGCGGATGGTTCTCGACCGGGATGCCGCGGCCGTTGTCGGAGACGGTGAGATAACCCTCGAGGTCAAGATAGACCTCGATGAAATTGGCGTGCCCGGCGACCGCCTCGTCCATCGCATTGTCGATGACTTCGGCAAACAGGTGATGCAGCGCCTTTTCATCGGTGCCGCCGATATACATGCCAGGACGCATGCGCACCGGCTCGAGGCCTTCGAGGACACGGATCGACGAGGCGCCGTAATCATCCGAGTTCGAGGCGGCGGGCGCCGGACGCGCTGAGGCTCCAGCAGCAGGGGGTGCTGCGGCGGCGACGGGCGCAGCCGTCACCGGCGGCCGCTCGGCCGGAGCGGCAGGCTTCTGCGCCTCCTCGCGTTTTTCAGAGAGGGGTATTCCGGAAAAGAGGTCGTTGCTATCGTCCATGGAGCCGTTCAGATCTTCATCCTGTCTTAGGTCTGGCTTGGGCGGGCATCCGCCGCCGACCCAAAATCACCGCATTTCATGCCACGTTTGCGAATCAGGCAGATTTTGCCAGAAAGCACCTCTATACGCGACACCGCCTGTTTTGGCGGGTTTTTCCCAAATGATTTGCGTTGCCGGGCGCGGAATGGCAAGCGGCGGCAGGCTTCAGGAACCATCCGAATGCGAATGTCCACAAGTCATTGCACCATCATCACCGCAATTGCGGCGTTTTTCTTGTCTGCGGCCATGCTGTCCGCTGTCGGCCCGGTACAGGCAGCCGATGTGCTGGCGCCCTTCAAGGACGATCTGTTTTCGAAGCAGACCGTGCTGCAGACGGGCGATGACGGCGCCTCCGAGGTCATCGACTATGACGAGACGCGCGATATCAACGGCCGCGACCAGATCCCGCAAAAACGGGTGCAGCAGAAATATGTGGCGCTCGGCATCCGCAAGGCTCAAGCGGACGAAACACTGTCTCTCGACGGCATCAAGCTCGATGTCACCAGGGTGGGACCGGCTCAGAGTGCTGCTTTCACGGTGATTTTCATCCATGGGCGCGACGGCGACCGGCGGCTCGGCGCCAACGACTACAGCTTCGGCGGCAATTTCAACCGGCTGAAGAACCTCGTTGCCGGCAATGGCGGCGTTTATTATTCGCCGACCGTCAAGAGCTTCGACAGCAGCGGCGTTGCGGCGATCGCCGGCCTGATCCGCTATGCAAGCGTGCAATCACCCGGCCGGCCGATCATCCTTTCCTGTGCCTCCATGGGCAGCCAGGTCTGCTGGGGCATCGCGCGCGATGGCGACAGCGTCAAGCGGCTGAAGGGCATGCTGATCATGAGCGGGGTCACCGATCCGGATTTCATCAAGAGCGCCTTCTACAAGGCAAAGCTGCCGCTCTGGTTCGCCCATGGCAGCCGCGACCCGGTCTATGCCGCCTCCGACCAGCAGGCGCTATTCGAAAGCCTGCACAAGGCAAAATATCCGGCGCGTTTCACGCTGTTTCAGACCGGCAATCATGGGACACCGATCCGGATGATCGACTGGCGCAGGGTGGTGAACTGGATTCTTGCCGGCTAGCGCATCGGTCGGAAATTCGGAGACTATTTTTAGAAACACGATGCATGAATTCAAAATACTACCTTTGCGTGTCTCAAAAGACGCGCGGCGCTATAGCGAACGATATTCGGCAGAAATATGCGCGGGATCGCAGAGATTCCCCTTACGTCAAGGGCATGATGCTTTTCTTTGCTGCAAGCTTTTGATATTGCCCAAGGCATAAGCAGATTGTGGAAGGCCAGCATGACACCTGATGTGCGCCCGCTTGTGGCGGGGAACTGGAAAATGAATGGCATGCGTGCCTCCCTGGATCAGATCAAGACGATCGCCGAGGGTGCTCGCTCGCCGCTGGCCGACAAGGTCGAAGCGCTGATCTGCCCGCCGGCGACGCTGCTCTACGTGGCGACGGCGCTGTGCACCGACAGCCCGCTGGCGATTGGCGCTCAGGACTGCCATCAGAATCCGTCGGGTGCGCATACCGGCGACATCTCGGCGGAGATGATTGCCGATTGTTTCGGCACCTACGTCATCGTCGGCCATTCCGAGCGGCGCACCGACCATGCCGAAACGGATCATCTGGTGCGCGCCAAGGCGGAGGCGGCCTTCGCCGCAGAGCTGACGGCGATCATCTGCATCGGCGAGACGGCGGATGAACGCCGGACAGGCCAGGCGCTTGACGTTATCAAACGCCAGCTTTCCGCCTCCGTTCCCGATGGCGCGACGGCCGAAAATACCGTTATCGCCTACGAGCCGATCTGGGCGATCGGCACCGGTGTGACGCCGACATCAGGTGATGTCGAAAAGGCGCATGCCTTCATGCGGGCAGAGCTTGTGGCCCGCTTCGGCGATGAAGGCCGCAAGATGCGTCTTCTCTATGGCGGCTCGGTCAAGCCGGCCAATGCCCATGAACTGATGGGCATCGCCAATGTCGACGGCGCGCTGATCGGCGGAGCGAGCTTGAAAGCGGCCGACTTCCTCGCCATCTACCGGGCCTATGAGGCGCTGCTCGCCTGAGGCATTTTTTATTCCTGGGTTTATTCCCGGGTTTATTCCGAGCCGAAGGGCTTGGAATAGATGAAAGCCTCATGTAAAGAGCCGCCAGAATTCTTACTTATGTCCGTCTCCAGGCGGGCAGGACTGGACCCATGCAGACAGTATTGATTGTCATCCATCTCATGATCGTGCTCGCCCTTGTTGGCGTCGTGCTCATCCAGCGCTCTGAAGGCGGCGGCCTCGGCATCGGCGGCGGTTCCGGCTTCATGTCGGCCCGCGGCACGGCCAATGCACTGACGCGCACCACCGCGATCCTTGCAACCCTGTTCTTCCTGACCTCGCTCGGCCTCGGCATCCTGACGCGTTACCAGGGCCGTCCGAGCGATATTCTCGACCGGATTCCGGCAACAGGCGGCCAGGGCAACGGCATTCTCGATTCGCTCGGCGGCGGCGCACAGGCTCCGGCAAGTCAGCCGACCGGCAACGGCGTACCGAGCAGCGGGGCGGCGACGCCCGCACCGCAGGCTCCCGCCGCTCAAGCGCCGGCAACGACTGCTCCGGCAACTCAGGCTCCGGCTGCCACCGCTCCGGCGACGACTGCGCCTGCAGCTCCGGCCACGCCTGCGCCGGCTCAGCCTTCCGGCGTCCCGACGGGACAGTAAACCGGGCTTCGACATAAACCGCCGGCAGGCCCCAGGGTCTGCCGGTTTTCTTTTGTTCAGATTCCTGCGCCACGCTCCGAAAGTTCCGGAAAAGAATTTTTGGGGCTGGTGGAATCGTTTTTGAAAAGGTATCCGGTGAATCCCATGGCGCGATACGTATTCATCACTGGCGGCGTGGTTTCCTCTCTCGGAAAAGGAATTGCGGCCGCGGCTCTCGGAGCGTTGCTGCAGGCCCGTGGATATCGGGTTCGGCTTCGCAAGCTCGACCCCTATCTGAACGTGGACCCGGGCACGATGAGCCCGACCCAGCACGGCGAGGTCTTCGTCACCGACGATGGCGCGGAAACCGATCTCGATCTCGGTCACTACGAACGCTTCACGGGGCGTTCGGCGACCAAGACCGACAACATCACCACCGGCCGCATCTACAAGAATATCATCGACAAGGAACGGCGCGGCGACTATCTCGGCGCGACGGTGCAGGTCATTCCGCACGTCACCAACGAGATCAAGGATTTCGTTATCGAGGGCAATGACGACTACGATTTCGTCATCTGCGAGATCGGCGGCACGGTCGGCGACATCGAGGCGATGCCGTTCATGGAGGCGATCCGCCAGCTCGGCAATGACCTGCCGCGCGGCACCGCCGTCTACGTCCACCTGACGCTGATGCCCTATATTCCGGCCGCCGGCGAACTCAAGACCAAGCCGACCCAGCATTCGGTCAAGGAATTGCAGGCGCTCGGCATTCATCCCGATATCCTGCTGGTGCGCGCCGACCGCGAAATTCCGGAAGCCGAGCGGCGCAAGCTTTCGCTATTCTGCAACGTGCGCCCGTCGGCCGTCATCCAGGCGCTCGACGTCGCCAATATCTACGACGTGCCGATTGCCTACCACAAGGAAGGCCTTGATGACGAAGTGCTGGCAGCCTTCGGCATCGAGCCGGCGCCGAAGCCGCGTCTCGACCCCTGGGAAGAAGTCTGCAACCGCATCCGCACGCCGGAGGGAGAGGTGACGATTGCGATCGTCGGCAAATATACCGGCCTCAAGGACGCTTATAAATCGCTGATCGAGGCGCTGCATCACGGCGGCATCGCCAATCGTGTCAAGGTCAAGCTCGAATGGATCGAGTCCGAGGTCTTCGAAAAGGAAGATCCGGCGCCCTATCTCGAAAAGGTCCACGGCATCCTCGTGCCCGGCGGCTTCGGCGAACGCGGTTCGGAAGGCAAGATCCACGCAGCCCGCTTCGCCCGCGAGCGCAAGGTGCCGTATTTCGGCATCTGCTTCGGCATGCAGATGGCGGTCATCGAGGCGGCGCGCAATCTCGCCGACGTGTCCGGCGCCTCCTCGACCGAATTCGGCGCGACCAAGGAGCCGGTGGTCGGCCTGATGACCGAATGGGTCAAGGGCAACGAACTGCAGAAGCGCACGGCAGCCGGCGATCTCGGCGGCACGATGCGCCTCGGCGCCTACAAGGCGGCGCTGAAGAAGGGCACGAAGATCTCGGATATCTACGGCTCGACCGACATTTCCGAGCGTCATCGCCACCGCTACGAGGTCAATGTCGACTATAAGGACCGGCTCGAGAGCTGCGGCCTCGTCTTCTCCGGCATGTCGCCGGATGGCGTGCTGCCGGAGACGATCGAATATCCCGATCACCCGTGGTTCATCGGCGTGCAGTACCACCCGGAACTGAAGAGCCGGCCGCTCGACCCGCATCCGCTGTTTGCCAGCTTCATCGAAGCGGCGACGGAACAGAGCCGCCTCGTCTAGCCATGATGGGTATCCAGATCGCGCGATTTCAAGCGCGATCTGGGCAAGTGCTTATGGTGCTCTATATCGCCGGCATGGCCACCCGACGCAGCACGACCGTTTCACGCTTCATCGCCGCGCCGCCTGAGCGTATCTACCGTGCCTTTCTGGATGCCGAGGCGGTTGCCACCTGGCTTCCGCCCGGCTCGATGCGGGGGATCGTCCATGCCTTCGAGGGCAGGGAGGGCGGCGCCTTTAGCATGTCACTCGTCTATCCCGATAACGAGACGTCGCAGCCAGGCAAGACATCCGACAAGACCGACAGGTTCGAGGGCCGTTTCGCACGGCTCGTGCCCGACGAACGGATCGTCTGGGCGACGGCCTTCGAGTCCGACGACGACAGCTTTGCCGGCGAGATGACGGTCAGCACAACATTGTCGCCTGTGAATGGCGGCACCGATGTGACGATGGTCTGCGACGACATACCGGCGGGCATTCGCCTTGAAGACAATGAGGAAGGCTGCCGTTTGACGCTCGGCAACCTCTCCGCTTTCGTTGGCGGTTGATGCGTGGCGGCCGGGCATGCCCCGCCGCCGAGTTTGATCGTCAGGCTGCGGCCGGCAGCGGCCCGATATAGACCGAGCGCGGGCGAATCAGCCGGCCGTCGAGCGCCTGTTCGCGGGCATGCGCCAACCACCCGACCGTGCGGCCGATCGCAAAGACGCCAGTGAAGGCGTCACGCGGGAAGCCGAGCGCTTCGAGCAGCAGCGCAGTGTAGAACTCGACATTGACGTCGAGCGGTCGGTTCGGCTTACGCGCCTTCAGGATTGCCAAGGCGGCGGCTTCCACCGCTTCCGCCAGCGCGCCGCGGGCGGGGTCGACCTGCCCGGTTGATATCAGCGGCTTCAGTGCGCCCTTCAGCGCATCGGCGCGCGGATCGCGGACGCGGTAGATGCGGTGGCCGAAACCCATAAGTCTTTCACCGCGATCGAGCGCTTCGCCGAGCCATTGGCCGGCATTCTCTGCAATTCCCACGGAATCCAGCATGTCGAGCACCGGGCCGGGCGCACCGCCATGCAACGGCCCTTTCAGGGCGCTCAGCGCGGCTAGGACTGAAGAGGTGAGGCCGGCCTGCGTCGAGGCAATGACGCGCGATGCGAAGGTCGAGGCGTTGAGGCCGTGATCCGAAATGGTCACGAGGTAGGCGTCGAGTGCGGCCGTCTGCTCCTTGCGCGGCAATTGTCCGGTCAGCATGCGCAGGATATCGGTCGCTTGCGGCAGTGAGGCGTCGGGCGCGATCGGTCTTTCACCGCGCTGGAGGCGCAGAACCGCCGGCAGGAAGACCGCCGGCGCCGCCAAGAGGCTCAGCGCGGTATCGAGATCCTCGCCGTCGGGCAGCCGGGCGATCAGCGCCCGCATCGCATCAACCGGCGGCAGCGTCAGCAGGGTGGCATCGGCGGCCTCGACGTGGTCGAAAACCCGTGTTCGCGCATTCGCCAACCACTCGCGCAATTGCGCTTGATCGAAGCTTCGCTCCATCAGCCCGTCGAGCAGCAATGCGGCGACACCCTCATAGCTGCAGTCTGCAACGAGATGGTCCAGCGAGACGCCGCGGATGATCAGCCGTCCCGCTTCGCCATCGACATCCGAGAGCTGCGTTTCGGCGGCAATGACGTCTTCCAAGCCATTTTTCATGTTGTTTCTCCTTTACCGCCAGGATGATCCGGCCTAGTTTCATTGACGTCAATCTTGACGCTATTGATCAACATGAGGCTCCAATGCCGTGGCTGACCGCCGAGGAGGCGCTGCAGGCGCTGAAGACCAAGCCGCAGACGCTCTACGCCAATGTCAGCCGCGGGCGCATCCGCGCCAAGCCCGATCCCGCCGACCCACGACGCAGCCTCTACCAGGCTGCCGACGTGCAGCGGCTCGCCGAACGCCATGCCGGCCGGCGTAAAGCCGAAACGGTTGCCGCCGAGACGATCCGCTGGGGCGACCCGGTGCTCTCCTCGGCGATCTCCACCATCATCGGCGGACGGCTTTTCTATCGCGGGCGGGATGCCGCCGATTTCGCCGAGACGGCGACGCTCGAACAGACGGCGGCACTGCTCTGGAACGGTGCGGAAGCACTTGCTTCCCGCACTGCGGCTGGACATGCGGCTCCGTCGCTTCAGGCTGCATTCCTAGCGCTGGCAGGGCGAGTGACATCGGATCTGCCGTCGCTCGGCCGCTCGCAGGCAGCCCTGCGACGAGAAGCAAGCGGAGTGCTCTGCACGGTCGCCGATGCGCTGGCGCCAGGGTCTTCGGATAGGCCGCTGCATCTTCGGCTTGCGGAAAGCTGGCAGCGGCCGAATGCCGCCGATTGCCTGCGCCGGGCGCTGGTGCTGCTTGCCGATCACGAACTCAACGCCTCGACCTTCGCGGCACGGGTAACGGCATCTGCGGGCGCTGCCCTCTCGGCCGCCGTGCTTTCCGGCCTTGCGACGCTGACCGGACCTCTGCATGGCGCCGCCTGGCAGGGCGTCAACGCCCTGATCGAGGCGGCTTCAGCTGTTGGAGCGGAGCAGGCGGTTCGCCGCACGCTTGCCCAGGGCTATCGCCTGTCGGCCTTTGGCCATCCGCTCTATCCGGATGGCGATATCAGGGCTCAGGCGCTGCTTTCGCACTTTCTCCTGCCGCAGCCGTTTGCCGAAATCCGGGAAACTGGCGAGGACATGGTCGGTGAGAAGGTCAACGTCGATTTCGTGCTTGCCGCGATGGCCGCTGCCTTCGATCTGCCGCGGGAGGCGCCGATCATCATGTTCTCGCTTGCCCGTTCCACCGGCTGGCTGGCGCATGCGATGGAGCAGATCGACAGCGGCGAATTGATCCGGCCGCGGGCCCGTTATGCCGGGCCGTCGCCCGAAACCACCATCAACCCTTAAGAATTGGTTAGAGAAATATCCGAATTCGGCTATCATGCCGACATGGAAGAAGACGGTTGGCGGGCGCTTTCGAAAATATTGTCCGCACGGTCATGGGGGCTTTCCATGCATACGACCTTTCGCAGCCTGCTTGCCGCCGCACTTGCCGTCGGCCTTTTTCCGCATGGAACGGCCTTGGCGCAGTCTGCCGGCTGCACGATCGCGCGCGACGCCAGCGCCCGCCAGGTGTTCACTTGTCCCGGCGGGGTAAAGATCACGGCGGAGGCGGGTGCTTCCTTCCGCCTTGCCGACCGCAACCGTGATGGCAGCCCCGATTCGGCATCGCTGCGGCGCAAGGCGATCCTCGTCGATGTCGACAGCAGTCAGCATGTCGGCGGTTTCCAGGTAGTGACGCCGCAGGCGATCGCTGCCGTGCGCGGTACCCAATGGGCTGTCGACGTCGCCAGTGGCAAGACTTCGGTGCTTGTCGTCAGAGGCAGCGTCGCCGTCCGCCGGCCGGCCGGCGATCCGGTGGTGCTGTCGCCGGGCGAGGGCGTCGACGTCAGCAGCGGAACGGCCCCCCTCATCGTGCGTCGCTGGCCGGCGCCACGCGCCGCCGCCCTTCTTGCCCGCCTCGGCCAATAATCCATGAACCATCGCCTGCAAACGGTGATCGCGCTGTTGCTCGCCGGTTTTTGGGGGCCGCGCTCGGCTATGCCAATCTGAACGGCGGAAGCGGCCTGCTCGATCGGATGGAGGCATCGCTTGCCGATATCCGCAGCGTCGTCATCGGGGCGACGCCACCGCCTCCCGTCGTCTCGATCGTTGCGATCGACGACCGCACCGCCGCCGCCTATGGTTATCCGCTTGACCGGGCAACGCTTGCGCGCCTCGTCAGCGCGATCACCGCCTTGAAGCCGAAGGCGCTGGCGCTCGACATTCTGCTCGTCGATCCGGGGCCAGAGGAGGGCGATGCGGCGCTGACGGCGGCCCTTGCAGAGGTCCCAAGCGTGATTGCGGCCGCGGCCACCTTTGCCAGGAGCAGCCAAGAGGTTACCGATGGTGCTAACGATCCGCTTGCCGCTATCCCCGAGGCAAACCAGCTGCTGCTGCCGCTTGCCCGCTTCGCCGAAGCAGCCGCCGTTGGCATCGTCAATGTGGCAACCGACCAAACCGGCACGCCGCGCTTCATTCCGCTGATTTCGCGCGGCGCAGACCGATTGGATCCGGCCTTTCCGCTGCGCGCCGCGTCGGTGGCGCTCGGCGTCGATCCGACCATCGAACGTGATGCCATCATGCTCGGCGCGTTGCGCATTCCCACCGATATCGGCCAGCGCCTGCCGGTGACCTTCTATGGTGGGCGCGGCAGCATCGCCACCTTCAGCGCCGCCGATGCGCTTGACGGCAAGCTTTCGGCGGATGCGGTCGCAGGACGGATCGTCGTCATCGGCTCGACGGTCGCTGGCGGCGGTGACGTCTTCCCGACGCCGTTCGATCCGGTCATGCCCGGCGTCGAGGTGATGTCGACGGCGATCACCCATCTCGTCACCGGCGACGGCATGGTGCGCGATCACAGGATGAGGCTGATCGATGCCGCCACGGCCGTCGGATTGCCGCTGGTGTTCGTCTCGTTGATCGCCTGGCGGCGGAGTGCGGCTGGCTATATCATCATCGTGCTGACGCTGATCGTCTGGGCGCTGCTCAATCTGTCGGCTTTTGCGCATGGCTACTGGCTGAGTGCGGCGCTGCCGATGGCCGCGGCGCTGCCGCCGGCGCTGATTTTCGGTGCCGCCGAGCTCTGGCTCGACCGCGGCCGCGCCCGCCATTTCGCCGAGCAGAGCGCGCGGCTGCAGCGCATCGAAGCGCCGGGCCTTGGCGAGTGGCTGGCGCGGGATCCGAATTTCCTTGCCCAGCCGGTGCGCCAGAACGCGGCCGTCATCTTCATCGATCTCTCGGGTTTCACCGGCCTCAGCGAAAAGCTTGGGCCGGTCAAGGTCAGCGAGGTGCTCAGCGGCTTCTTCGAACTGATCGACGAGGAGGCACGCGCTCACGGCGGCGCCATCACCAGCTTCATGGGCGACGGGGCGATGATCCTGTTCGGCCTGCCGGAGCCTGCCGATGACGATGCCGCCCGCGCCGCTGCCTGCGCCGTCAGCCTGTGCGAGCGCACCCGGGCCTGGCTTCAAGCGCATGCGGGCTTTGCCGAGAAGAAGATCGGCTTCAAGGTCGGCGCCCATTGCGGGCCGATCGTCGCTTCGCGGCTCGGCACCGGCGATCGGCAGCAGATCACGGCAGCGGGCGACACCATCAATGTCGGCAGCCGGCTGATGGAGGTGGCAGCCCTCCATGGCGTCGAGCTGGCGCTGAGCGCCGAAATCGTCCGTGCGGCAGGCCACGACAGCGCGCTGCTGCAGGTCGGCCGGATGGAGGGTCCGTTGGAAACGGCGCTGCGCGGCCGGGCAAGCCATATCGACACCTGGCTGTGGCGCAGCCGCACGCTTTGACAATCGCCGCCGGAGCGGCTAGGAACGGCGCAAATACCCCGCCGGCTGGCTCCGGCCATGGCGCAGTTCGCGCCTGACAGCTCCGAAAGATCGAACTCATGACAGAATTCAACGGCGTCGTTCCGGCGATCGCCAAGGCGTTGCAGAAGCGCGGTTACGCCGAACTCACCCCGGTGCAGAAGGCGATGCTCGATCCCAACCTCGCCGCCTCCGACGCGCTGGTCTCGGCCCAGACCGGTTCGGGCAAGACCGTCGCCTTCGGCCTGGCGCTGGCGCCGACGCTGCTTGAGGGCGGGGAACGCTTCGGCAATGCCGGCGCGCCGCTTGCGCTTGTCATCGCCCCGACGCGCGAACTCGCCCTGCAGGTGAAGCGGGAGCTCGAATGGCTCTATGAGATGACCGGCGCGGTGATCGCCAGCTGTGTCGGCGGCATGGACATCCGCAGCGAGCGCCGCTCGCTCGAACGCGGCGCCCATATCGTCGTCGGCACGCCCGGCCGTCTTTGCGACCATATCCGCCGCAGGGCGCTCGACATGTCGGAACTGAAGGCCGCCGTGCTCGACGAGGCCGACGAGATGCTCGATCTCGGCTTCCGCGAAGATCTGGAATTCATTCTCGATTCGGCGCCGGACGAGCGCCGGACGCTGATGTTTTCGGCAACAGTGCCGGCGGCGATCGCCAAGCTTGCCAAAAGCTATCAGCGCAACGCCGTGCGGATCAGCACCGCGGCTGAGGCAAAACAGCATGTCGATATCGAATATCGCGCGCTGATGGTGGCGCCGAGCGACCGCGAGAATGCGATCATCAACGTGCTGCGTTATTACGAGGCGACCAACGCCATCGTCTTCTGCTCGACGCGCGCTGCCGTCAATCATCTGACCGCGCGCTTCAACAACCGCAATTTCTCCGTCGTAGCGCTTTCCGGCGAGCTGACGCAGAATGAACGCACCCATGCGCTGCAGGCGATGCGTGACGGGCGCGCCCGCGTCTGCATCGCGACCGACGTCGCTGCTCGCGGTATCGATCTGCCGGGTCTCGATCTCGTCATCCATGCCGACCTGCCGACCAATCCGGACACGCTGCTGCACCGCAGCGGCCGCACCGGCCGGGCCGGCCGCAAGGGCATCAGCGCCATGATCGTGCCGCTGAATGCACGGCGCAAGGCTGAGCGCCTGCTTGAGAATGCCGGCATTTCGGCCGCCTGGGCGCGGCCGCCGTCGGCCGAAGAGGTAAATGAGCGCGACGACGAACGGCTGCTTGCCGATCCGATCTTCAGCGAAGCGCCGCAGGAGGAAGAACAGGGGCTGGTGCAGCAGCTGCTTTCCAGCCACGGCGCCGAAAAGCTCGCCGCCGCCTTCCTGCGTCTCTACCGCACTAACCATTCGGCGCCGGAGGACCTGATCGAGGTCACCGTGCAGGACGGGGGCAGCCGCAAGCGTCGCGACAATGCGGAGCCTTACGAGCCGGCGCAGAAGGGACCGCGCGAGGATTTCGGCGCCAGCGTCTGGTTCTCCGTTTCGGTCGGCCGCAAGCAGAATGCCGAGCCGCGCTGGCTGATCCCGATGCTCTGCCGCAACGGCAATGTCACGAAGCGCGAAATCGGCGCGATCAAGATGCAGCCCGAGGAAACCTTCGTGGAGATCGCGGCAGCGAGCGCCGAAAGCTTCCTGGCGGCGATCGGCCCGAACAAGGCGCTCGAACGCGGCATCCGCGTGACCAAGCTCTCCGGCACGCCGGATTTCAGCCGGGCGCCTGCGCCAAAACCCTATGCCGGCAAGCCATCTCGCGACGAGCGGCCGGACGACACATTCCGCGGCGAGCGGCCGAAGAACAAGTTCGGCAAGGGTCCGGGCGGCGGATATGCCGCGGCCGATAATAGCGGCGGGGACAAACGGGATAGCAAGCCCTGGAGCAAGAAGCCGGGCAAGCCCGCGTTCGATGGCCCGAAGTCCGACAAGCCGAAATACGAAGGCCCAAGATCCGACGCCCCAAGATATGAGGGTAAGGGCGGCGCCGGACCAAAAGCTAAGTTCTCGAAGAAGAAGCCCGGCTGATTATGCCGGCAGCCCTACGCTGGTCCGGCGGAGGGCTTTGGGCCGTATCCCTGAGGGAGGCAAGGATGGTGATGGAAACGGCGATCCTCAGCGTCCCGGTTTTCAGTACGCTCTGCAATGAGGCCTTCCGGCTGCGGCGCGCTATTTTCGTGTATGAGCAGAAGGTTCCCGAAGCCGAGGAATTCGATGCCGACGATCTCAGCGCCCATCATCTCGTTGCCGTCACGGCAGGCGAGGTCTCCGGCACGTTGCGGATCATCTACGCCGAGGAACATGTGAAGATCGGGCGGGTTGCGGTTGCAAGCCAATGGCGCGGCCAAGGCGTTGCAGCCGCAATGATCGGGCAAGCGATGGACCTGCATCGCGCTGCCCGCGACAACCGCTTCTATCTGACAGCGCAGGCGGACAAGTTGCCGCTCTACGAGCGTTTTGGCTTCGTTGCCTATGGCGCGGAATTTCTTGACGGCGGGATGCCGCACCTTGCCATGAAGAACTACTGAGCTTCGGCGGCAGGAGCAGATGCCGATGAAACGCCCCGGTATGCCGAATCCCGATCCGGCCGCCTTCATCAAGGCCAACCTGCCGATATCACCGGTTCCCGCTATCCCGGAGATTTGCCTTCATACGGCAGGGCCTGCGAGCGGGCTCTGGCGGCTTTCCGGCCGCAGAGAGGCCGATCCGCCGCCTTACTGGGCCTATCCCTGGGCCGGCGGCGCCGTGCTTGCCCGCCATCTGCTCGACCGGCCGGAAATAGTCGTGGGTCGCCGTGTCCTCGATCTCGGCGCCGGCTCCGGGCTCGTCGCTATCGCGGCGGCAAAGGCCGGAGCAGCTACGGTGACGGCGGTCGACATCGATGCTAATGCCATTGCCGCGATCGGCCTCAACGCAGCGACTAACGGCGTCAACATCGTTGCCGTCGCCGCGGATATCATTGGGGATTCGCCGCCAGAGACAGACCTCCTCGTTGTCGGCGATCTGTTCTACGATCCAGGGCTAGCCTTGCGGGTGATGGCCTTCCTGCGGCGTTGCCAGGCGCGCGGCATCGAGGTGCTGATCGGCGATCCCGAGCGGGCCTACCTACCGCAGGACGAATTCAGGCGAATCGCCACCCATGCGGTTGCGGATTTCGGGGCGGGCAAGGGGGGCAAGGCTGTGCAGGCGGTCGTCTTCTCGCTCTCCGGCAATAGCTGAAAGGCGAGATCAACATTTAGCCTAGCTGCCCGCATTACCTCATCGTCAGCAGACAAATGACCGCGTGGCCGATGCCTGCGGGCTGGCCTTTATTTTTTTGCATCAGCGGCAGGCAGCGGATGAACTACAGTAATTGGGATTGATGCCGAAAGTGACCGGAACGAACTCGTCGAGACATCTATCATCGGTGGAACCGTCGATGTTAACGTCCGCCTGCCAAGTCGTTGTCCCCTCTGGCGGATAATAGGTTTTTCCAAAGCATTGACGCGGCGTTGCACTCTTCGGCAAGATTCCAAGTCGTATCAGGTCTTGAACGTCATTTTGTTGAGCCAATAGCTCCTTTTCCATGAAATCGGTCACAAATGCTCGAACTTCAGGGTAGTTCGTAGCGCAACTGTTTACGGCAAGGTCCTCGTTGCCCCGATGCGCGATGATGATGTAACCGATGGATCCGGCTTGTTGCTTGCGTGCCATAGGCTTGCTTCCATCCAGGATCGTATGGCCTTTCAGCACACTGAGTTTTTCAATCAGCGACCGATATCGTCTGAGCTGCTCGTCCATACGATCCGAGCAAAGTACCAGAGTTCTTGGCGTCGCTGCGTCTTTCAAATCGGAGCTTAACCAGTCAATCGCCCAGGGAGCGTTGGTGTTAGCAGGGGGCTCCAGTGCGGGGCCTCCTTCTACCGCCGCAACGGCGGACGAATAGGCCGTGAGAAGGACGACAGCCGACATCATGCAGCTAGATAACATTGGCATCACCTACAAACGTGGCTCCTGCGCGTTCATCATCAGGCAGAAGCGGTATACGCTCAAACGTGGAAATAAATTACACTGTAATATCAGGCCAGAAGGTCCGGCCGCAACAGCATGACCGGGCAGGGCGCTCCGGCCAGCAGTCTCCGGCGCATGTGGCGGGCGGATGACGAGGCAATCGGCTGCGGCGAAGACCTTCATCATCGAGGAATCCTGCTTGCCGAAAGGCTCGGCGAGCCAGTGGCCGGCGGCGGATTTTGACAGTTTTGCCCGGATATAGTCCTGACGGTGGTCGTTGGCGCGCAGCGGGGTGGCCGCCTCGACGGTTGTCTCGCGCTGCACCGGCGGCAGGGAGGCGAGTTTGCGGATCAGCGGTTCCAGGAAAAGCAGCGAGCAGACGAGGCTCGAGACCGGATTGCCGGGCAGGCCGAGCACATGGGTCTCGCCGAAGCTGCCGACCATCAGCGGTTTGCCGGGACGCATGGCGATGCGCCAGAAATCCAGTTGCATGCCGGCTTCGATCAGCGTGGCCTGCACCAGATCATGGTCGCCGACCGAAGCGCCACCGAGCGTGACGATCACATCGACCCCGGCATCCCGGGCCGTGTCGATCGCCGCGGTGATCCTGGCCTTGTCGTCAGGCACGATACCGAGATCGAGCACATCGGCGCCGGCTTTGCGGGCAAGGGCTGCAATACCAAACGTATTGGATGCGATGATCTGTGAAGGGCCGGGCGTGCTTCCGGGCGGCAGCAGTTCGTCGCCGGTCGCGAGGATGGCGATCAGCGGGCGCCGCAGCACTTCGACATCAGGCCGGTTCATGCCGGCAGCGACTGTCAGCCGCGAGAAATCGAGCACGGTGCCAGCCGGCAGCACCGCTTCGCCCTCGGCAAAATCCTGGCCGCGGGGACGCACGTGCTGGCCCTTCCGCACCGGGAAATTGGTTCGGATGCCGCCCTCGATCTTCTCGGCATCCTCTTGCAGCAGGACGCTGTCGGCGCCCGACGGAACAGGCGCGCCGGTGAAGATGCGGACGGTCTCGCCCTTGCCGACGCTTCCTTCAAAGGCATGGCCGGCTGAAGATGTGCCGATGACCTTCAGCACGGCGCCCGGCTCCGGCGCATCGTCACGGCGCAGCGCATAACCATCCATGGCCGAGGCGTTGAAGGGCGGTTGGGTTATCCCGGCCTTGAGATCGACGGCCAGGACGCGGCCTTCGGCCTCGGCGAGCGGCAGCGTCTCGGACGCAGCAGTGGGTTTTGCGCGAGAGAGCAAGCGGTTCAGGGCGTCGGCGACCGGGAGAAGGTTCATCTTGCCTCCGGATGACGGAAATCGCCGGATTTTCCGCCGGACTTTTCAAGAAGCCGGATGCCGCCGATCTCCATTGCCTTATCGGCGGCCTTGGCCATGTCGTAGATCGTCAGACAAGCGACCGAGACGGCGGTCAGCGCCTCCATCTCCACACCGGTCTTGCCGGTCAGCTTGGCGGTCGCCGTAACGCGCAGGCCGGGCAGGGCGGCATCTTCCTCGATCTCGACCGTGACCTTCGTCAGCATCAGCGGATGGCAGAGCGGGATGAGATCGGCGGTGCGTTTTGCCGCCATGATGCCGGCAAGGCGCGCCGTGCCGATCACATCACCCTTCTTGGCATTTCCTTGGACGATGAGAGCAAGCGTTTCCGACGCCATCTTCACATGGCCCTCGGCAGTGGCGATGCGCACCGTCTCGGCCTTATCGGAGACATCGACCATATGTGCCTCGCCGGAGGCACCGATATGGGTCAGACCGGGCTTTGCGCCGCTCATATCATTCGGCCGCGATGGCGGCTTCGCCGAAGAGCAGTGCGCGGGTGGCGGCGGCGACGTCCTCCTTGCGCATCAGGCTCTCCCCGACAAGGAAGGTATTGATGTCGACGGCCTGCAGGCGCTGGCAATCGGCATGGGTGAAGATGCCGCTTTCGCCAACCAGGAGCCGGTCATCAGGCACCATGGGGGCAAGCGCCTCGCTGACGGTGAGGCTGACCTCGAAAGTACGCAGATTGCGGTTGTTGATGCCGATGAGCGGCGAGGAGAGTTTCAGCGCCCGCTCCATCTCCTCTGCGTCGTGGACTTCGACCAGCACGTCCATGCCGAGGGCGAAGGCCTCGTCCTGCAGGCGTTCGGCTTCATCGTCGGACAGCGAGGCCATGATCAAGAGGATGCAATCGGCGCCCCAGGCGCGGGCCTCGTGCACCTGATAGGTCTCGAACATGAAATCCTTGCGCAGCGCCGGCAGCGCGCAGGCAGCACGGGCGGCTGTCAGAAATTCCGGCGCGCCCTGGAAACTCGGACTGTCGGTCAGCACCGAAAGGCAGGCGGCACCGCCGGCCTCATAGGCGCTGGCCAGCGACGGTGGATCGAAATCCGGGCGAATGAGGCCCTTCGAGGGGCTTGCCTTCTTGATTTCGGCGATCAGGCCGAAGCGGCCGGCATCACGCTTGGCAATGAGCGCCTTGTGGAAGCCGCGCGGGGCGGACTGGCCGGTCTGCATCGCCTTCAGATCGGCAAGCGACACTGTCGCCTTGGCAACGGCGATCTCTTCGCGCTTGTAGAGTTCGATCTTCTTCAGGATATCGGTCATCGGGCAATCCTAGTCGATATCGTTGGAAACGGCGATGAGTTTGTCGAGGGCGAGCGCGGTGGAGCCACTATCCAGCGACTGCGTGGCCAGCGTCATGCCGTCGCGGATCGTCTCGACCTTGCCGGCGATGACGAGCGAGGCGGCGGCATTGGCGAGCGAGACATCGCGATAGGCATTCTTGGCGCCGCCGAGCACCTCGCGAAGGGCCGCGGCGTTGGCGACACCGTCACCGCCCTTGATATCCGCAAGCACGCAAGGGCTGACGCCGAAATCGGCGGGCGAAAGCTCGAAGGTGCGGATCTTGCCGTCTTCGAGTGCCGCCACTTGTGTGACGCCGGTGGTAGTGATCTCGTCGAGGCCGTCGCCATGGACGACCCAGACGCATTCGGAGCCGAGATCGCGCATGACTTCGGCAAGCGGCACCAGCCATTGCGGCGAGAAGACGCCGAGCAGTTGGCGGCGAACGCCGGCCGGATTGGAGAGCGGCCCGAGCAGGTTGAAGATCGTCCGCGTGCCGAGCTCGACCCTTGAGGGGCCGACATGGCGCATGGCGGAATGATGAAGCTGCGCGAACATGAAGCCGACGCCGGCCTCGGCGATGCAGCGAGAGATGATCTCAGGGCCGACATCGAGCTTGACGCCGAGTGCGGCGAGATTGTCCGCCGCGCCCGATTTCGAGCTCAGCGCCCGGTTGCCGTGTTTTGCGACGGGGACTCCGGCGCCGGCGACGATGAGCGCCGCCAGCGTCGAGATATTGTAGGTGCCGCTGGCATCGCCGCCGGTGCCGACAATGTCGATCGCATCGGCCGGCGCTTCGACGGTCAGCATCTTCGAGCGCATCGCGGTGACGGCGCCGACGATCTCGTCGACGGTTTCACCGCGCACACGCAGCGCCATCAGGAAGCCGCCGATCTGCGAGGGCGTCGCCTGGCCGGACATCAGGATGTCGAAGGCGGCGCGGGCCTCGTCACGCGTCAGCGGCTCGCGGCTTGCGGCCTTGGCCAGGAACGGCTTCAGATCGGTCATAGGGCCTCCTAACGAAGCGTCGCCTGCTCGGCGAGCGTCTGGTTGATCTGCGCGCCGTACTGCGTCTGCAGCACGTTGACCATCTGATCGAGAATATCGTCGCCGGCGGCGTTGGCCATGGCGGTGATCTGGGCATCGCGGTTGTTCAGCGCGTCGCTAGTCGGCTCGCTGTTGACCTCGGTGACCTTCATCAGGATCTGCGTCGACGGATCGGCGCCGACGGCACTCGCGACCGCATCGACGGGGCCGGAGAAGGCGGCGGTGACGCCGGCGCGGCCAAGCACCGGATCATCGGTGGCGCGGGTGAGGCCGCTCTTGCTTTCGACGGCGATGCCGAGCGGCGTTGCAATATCGGCAAGCGCGGTGCCCTTGGCGGCTTCGGCCTTCAACGCCTCGGCCTTCTTGGCAAGTTCGGCCTTCTGCTGTTCCGCCGTCCAGTCTTCGACCGCCTTTTCGCGCACTTCGGCGACCGGGCGCTCGCGGGTCGGGGTAATTTCGCGGACGTTGAACCAGACATAGCCGTCATTGCCAATCGGCAGCGGCGGCGCATCGACGCCGACCTCGGTCTTGAAGGCTTCGCCGAGCAATTGCTGCTTGACGGGAATATCCTTGACCTCTTTGCCGTCCTTGTCGGCGCCGGTCATATCGACGGCGTCGACGGTCACGGCCTTGAGCTTCAGCTGGCCGGCAATATCCTCAAGCGTGGCGCCGCCGGCGCGCAAATCCTCGATGCGGTCATGAACGTTGATCACTTCCTGCGAAGCGTTGGAAAGCGCCAGCTGCTTGCGGATGTCTTCCTTCACCTCGTCGAAATTCTTGGTGGTTTCCGGCTTGATGTTGGTGATGCGAAGGATGACGGAGCCGAAGGAGCCCTCGACGACAGGTGTCGTGCCGCCGTCCTTCGAAACGGCGAAGGCCGCATCGGCAACGGCCTGGTCGGGAACCTTGTCCTTGGTGAATTCGCCGAGCAGCACGTCGCTTGCCGTCTTGCCCTGGTCGGAGACCAGCTGATCGAAGCTAGTGCCGCTCTTCAGTGCGGTTTCGGCGGCAGCGGCAAGATCCTTGCTGGTGAAGGTCAGCTGTTCGATTGTGCGGCTTTCCGGCGTGCGGTAGGTATCCTTGCTCTTGTCGAAGGCTTCGTGGATCTGGTCGTCGGTGACGGTCGCGGCGTCGGCGATATCGGCGGGCTGCAGCGAGAGATAGACGAGCTTGCGGTATTCAGGCGCCTGGTAGCGCTGCTTGACGCCATCGAACCACGTCGCCAGCACGTCGTCGGCAGGCGCCTTGATCGGCTCGATATTGGCGTTGGTGAGCAGCAGATAGTCGATGCTGCGGCTTTCATTGCCATAGAGCTTCAGAGCGTCGACCAGCGTCTTCGGCGCGGTGAAGCCGTTCGAGATGGCATCGACGACCTGGCTGCGGACAGCGACCTTGCTGCGCTCCTTGATGTAATCGTCCTGGCGGATATTGGCGTTGCGCAGGCGCGAGATGAAGAGTTCTCGGTCAAATTTGCCGTTGACAGCCTTGAAAGCCGGATCGTCGGCGATCAGCTGGGCGAGGCGATCTTCGGACAGGCCGAGGTTCATGTCTTCGGCGAGCTGGTCGAGCGAGGCGCCGGCGACGAGCTGGGAAAGCACCTGCTGCTCGACGCCGAAAGCGCGAGCCTGTTCCGGAGTGAGACGCGTGCCGAACTGCTGGCCGAGACTTGCCACCTGGCGCTGGTAGGCGAGGTGGAATTCGTTGACGTCCACATGCTGATCGCCGACGGTCACGACCGTGGTGCTGTTGCTGCCGGTAATCAGCGACCGGGAGACGCCCCAGATGCCGAACGACGCGACCAGCAGAAGCATCAGCAGCTTGGCGACCCAGGTCTGAGCGGCTCTTCTCAGGATATGGAACATAGAAACGCAAACCTCGCAGTATCATTGAGCCGCGCGCGGGCGGACATTCGACGTTCCTTAGAACAAACCCGACAGGAAATGAAGAGTTTGTCGCGCGAAAAGCTGCGCCGGGCGGCGGTGGCCGCGTGGCGGCCCTGCGGCCAACAAAAGATCGGCTGCGGCGGAACCTTTCGGGCCGCCATTTCGTTGAAGCGGCATCCCATGCAACAGGAGCAGACCATGGCTGAATTGAAAACCGCTTCCGCCGAATCCACCGCTGCACGCGTCAAGGCTGATATGGCAGCAGACGACCTGTCGGCGCAGGTCGCAGCCCTTCGCAACGATCTCTCCCGGCTGACGGAAAGCGTGGTCGCGCTCGGGCAGGGGGCAAAGTCGGCGGTTACCGACGAGGCGTCGTTGATGACGGAGCAACTGCGCGACAAGGTTCGTGAAGAACCGCTCATGGCGCTCGCGGTGACGGCAGGCATCGCCTATGTTTTCGGCCTGTTGAGCCGCCGCTGAAAGACAATTCGAGACAGAGAAAAGCCGGACGCGAAGCGCCCGGCTTTTAACTATGTCTGCGGCAATCAGCGACGGATGACGCGGCCGACGAAAATCAGAATGCAGGCACCGACGAAGCCGGTGATCAGATAACCCAGCCAACCGGCCAGCGGCTGGATGTGCAACAGACCAAGGATCCAGTTGGCAACGATAGCGCCGACGATGCCGAGCAATATGTTCATGAGCAAACCCATATTGCTGCTCATGACCTTTTCCGCCAGCCATCCGGCGATGCCACCGATGATAATGGCTGCAATCCAACCCACGCCTGCGTTTTCCATGGTTATCTCCCTCCTGGCAAAACGAGTCACAGAATGCACGAAACGAAAGGAAGTTCCACTCCCAGTTACGAGATTGCCTGCCGCTTCAGCGACTTATGTGACTTACGGCTGCAGCACGGTAACAGGGGAGTGCAAGGCGTATGAAGCAATCTGGAACAACAGGCCGGCAATGGCAATCATCGCGAAACCTAACGGCATGATCAGGCTTTTGGTAAACATTGTTCCTCTCCCCCTTTGCATAAAGCATAAGCGGAAGCGGACGACGCGCAAGTATATTATTAATGAATAGTTAAGTATGGCATTTAACTAAAATGTATTACATTGGCGAATGCTGAAATACTTGCAGAAATTGAAATGTTGCTTGTCTGTCATTTGAGAGTGCGCGCGCAAGGATCCGGGTCCATCGCGCTCGGCGGTTTGCGGAAGCTGACTGGCGGCAGCAACCTCTATGTCCGGTGGACGACGAGCATGAAGACGAGGAAGGAGGCTGTCGCAACGGTCGCGGCGAAGGCAATCTGATAATCCATGTCGTGAACCCCGGTTGGATGGCTTCCATAAACGCCGGTGGCGCCATTGAGTTCCCGATGCGGTTCGCGCTAAACGCCCGCGGATTGATTTTGCCGGGGATTGCATCATCTTTCCCTGATCGCCATTCCATCCGGGGAAAACTTGATGACAAAAACTGCAATCGCCTTCGCCTGCATTTACCTGCTCACACTTTCCGGCTGCGGCAACACCGCATACGGGCTGAAGAAGGATGGACAGGAGGCGAGCCACGCCATGGACAATGCGACACATCGGGTGCTTTCCGCAGGCGCCAAGAAGTAAGGCGGGCGCCAAGAAGTATGGCGCGGGAAAAGAATCACGGCGAAAAAAGCCCGCCTGGGGTGAGGCGGGCTGGCAATAACAGGAGGAATGGACGGATAGACGCCGTCTCTGCTAATAATGCACTTCCTTAAGCGCTTGGCTTTACGTCATTCGACGTATCCGCCACCGTTCCAGCAGCAGCCTATACGATCAGGCTTCGGAATCGGATCAGAAGTTGCCCCAGTTCTGGGCGCGGGCACGGGCACGAATAATCCGGTATTCGCGACCGCCATAGAGCGAGCCGATTGTCAGCATAAGCGTCAGAACGTCCCAGATGATATGCATTTTATCCTCTTAGGTTGGACGGGCTCTGCCGTCGATCGGTTGATGCAGAATAGCAATCTTTCGAATGTGCTTATATGACAAGAAATCGGGATAAGCAGGAAGCGGGCAGGGCGCGCCTCACGCGGAGGATAGCCGGCCTATGACGATTTTCTCCGTCCGCCACATCACGTCCTATCGTTACGTCAGGGATGTCGATTTCGGCGAGCATCGCTTGATGTTCCGGCCGCGCGACAGTTTCGACCAGCGGCTGATCGAAGCGTCGTTGGCGATATATCCCGAGGAAAGCCATGTGCGCTGGATCCACGATGTTTTCGGCAATTGCGTGGCGCTCATCGATATTTCGAGGCCGGCGTCCGAGCTTCGTTTCGAAACCTGGATCACGCTCGATCATACGCCCCAGGTTGCCCTCGATCTCAAGGTCGACGATCAGGCGCTGACCTATCCATTCTCCTACGACAAGGACGAGATTGCCGATCTGACGCCGGCGATGCAGCGCCATTATCCCG
The DNA here is from genome assembly GCF_022354505.1 of Rhizobium sp. C104. Lineage (NCBI taxonomy): Bacteria > Pseudomonadati > Pseudomonadota > Alphaproteobacteria > Hyphomicrobiales > Rhizobiaceae > Rhizobium > Rhizobium sp. C104. Next base: position 1,336,377 of record NZ_CP092348.1, read on the forward strand.
ACCCCAACGACGAGGTCGGACGCTGGGCGCGCCAGTTCGTCCGCCAGGGGCGTCCGACGGAAACCGGGCATATGCTGATGACGCTCTGTTACGCCATTCGCGAAAGCTTCGCTTATGCCCGCCGGATGGAGCACGGAACGCAGACGCCGCTGCAGACTTTGCAGCTTCGCTCCGGCACCTGCAGGGATTTCGCGCTGCTGATGATGGAAGCCGCACGCGTCCTCGGCCTCGCCGCGCGGTTTGTGACGGGCTATGTCTATGTTCCCGACCGGGACGGCTCCACCGTGCTCGGCGGCGGCTCCACCCATGCATGGTGCCAGGTTTACCTTCCCGGCGCCGGCTGGGCGGAGTTCGATCCGACCAACGGGATCGTCGGCAACCGCGATCTCATTCGCGTCGCCGTCGCCCGCGATCCGCGCCAGGCCGTCCCGTTAAGCGGCAGCTATGATGGCGATGGGACGGATTTCGACAGCATGACGGTGCAGGTCAACGTCACCACCAAGTAATCCTCGATTTGAGCGCGGCGACGGTCGCGGCTGCGGGAACCGGGCAGCACGATCGACGTTGCATAGTCACGCCATCTGGGCGGGATGCGAGGACGCCACCATGAAAATACGCGCCGGGTTTCATCTGGGCTATGAATGCATACAGCCGACGCCGATGCTGCTCGCCCTCAACATTCATCCTTCCCGCCGCGCCGATCTTCTCAGCGAGCAGGTGCTGGATTTCGACCGGCCGATCGAGGCCTGGGAATATACCGACGGTTTCGGCAATGCCTGCAGCCGGATCGTCGCCCCGGCTGGAGTGACGACGATTTCCACCGAGTTCGAGATTTACGACAGCGGCCAGCCCGACGTCGTTCCCGACGATGCCGTCCAGCACGCGATCAACGACCTGCCGGACGAGGTGCTCGTCTTCCTGCTCGGCAGCCGCTATTGCGACACCGACAGGCTTGCCGATTTCGCCTGGGCAACCTTTTCATCGACGCCGCTTGGCTGGGCGCGTGTCCAGGCGATCTGCGATTTCGTCCACGACCACATCACCTTCGACTACCTGAAGGCCGACCTGCTGCGGACCGCGCATGGCGGCTTCGTCGACAAGGCAGGTGTCTGCCGCGACTTTGCCCATCTCGCCATCGCGCTTTGCCGATGCATGAATATTCCAGCCCGATATTGCACCGGCTATCTCGGCGATATCGGCGTTCCGATCGATCCCAATCCGATGGATTTCAGCGCCTGGTTCGAGGTCTTTCTCGGCGGCCACTGGCATACGGTCGATGCCCGCCACAACACACCGCGCATCGGCAGGATCCTCATGGGGACCGGCCGCGACGCCACCGACGTCGCAATGTCGACAGCCTTCGGGCCGGCAGTGCTTTGCCGCTTCGAGGTGATCACCGAGGAAGTGCCGCAGGAAGCGGCTGATAAGGCCGATCCTATGCCTTCTTGAGGAATTCCGTTTTCAACACCAGACCCTTGACCTGCTTGGTGTTGCATTCGATCTCGCCGGGATTGTCGGTCAGGCGAATGCCCTTGACCAATGTTCCACGCTTCAGCGTCTCGGAAGTTCCCTTGACCTTGAGGTCCTTGATCAGCGTCACGGAATCGCCGTCATGAAGCTGGCTTCCGTTACTATCCTTTATGATGATGTCGTCGGCCATGATGTTCCCGCCTGATAAATTCGTTCAATGATCTTCGGCGGGTAATCACGTCGACATGGGATAGTCAACTATCACGAACGGATCGATCGTCTGCCCGCGGTGCTCCGTCGCCAGTCGATCACGTCGCCGCGCAGGCATCCCGAACGCAGCCGCGCAGCCAGCGATGGCCCGGATCGGCATCCATCCTCGGATGCCAGAGCAAGGAAAGCGTGATCTCGGGGATCGGAACGGGCAAGGGAAAACTGTGCATTTCCCGGCGCAATGCGCCTGTGTGCCGTTCCGGAACACAGGCGATCAGATCCGAGGCGCGGGCGAGCGCCAGCGCCGTGGAAAAACCGCCGACGATGGTGGCAATCTGGCGTTCGAGCCCGAGCGCATCAAGAGCTTCATCGATCGGTCCCTTGTCGAGCCCGCGCCGCGAGACGGTGATGTGCCGGCCGGCTACATATCGGGCGGGCGTGATCTCGCCCTGGCAGAGCGGATGCCCTATCCTCACCACGCCGACGAAACGGTCGCGGAACAAGGCCTGCGCCCGCAGCTCCGGCCCCATCGTTTCGCCGACGACGCCGGTTTCCAGGTCGACGGTTCCGTCGCGCAACGGGGCGCTGTCCTTATCCGGTTTCTGCACGAAGCGCAGCCGCACGCCCGGCGCTTCACCACCGAGGCGGGCGATCAGATCGGGTCCGAAGGTCTCGGCGAAACCTTCGCTGATGCGCAGCGTGAACGTCCGGACCAACCGTGTGAGATCAAGCGCCTCGGCAGGGCGCAGCACCGCTTGCGCTTCCTCGACGATCCGGCCGACCCGCTCGCGCAGTTCGAGCGCTCGGGGCGTGGGGACGAGGCCGCGGCCGGCGCGCACCAGCAGCGGATCGCCCGTCGTCTCGCGCAGTCGCGCCAGCGCCCGGCTCATGGCCGACGGGCTGAGCCGCAGCCTGTGGGCGGCGCGGGCAACGCTGCCCTCGACGAGCAGCACATCCAGGGTGACGAGCAGGTTGAAATCGGGTGTCGACATGCATCCGATATAACACAGCTTCATATGGCGTCCAACGCACGAATAGAATGCAAATGCTGCGCGTTCCGCCATACCGCGCGGAGGACTATGTTTGCCGGCGGCTCCCTTTCCGGAGCGAGAAAAACGGAGTCTACGGTGAAACCGATCATTACAGAGCGCGGCGAGGCCGCCGCCGAACGCCCCTATTCCGTCCGCTGGGCACTCGCCAGCCTTTCCCTCTCGATTCTGCTGCCATCGCTCGGCACCAGCATCGCCAATGTCGGCCTGCCGAGCCTGGCGCGGGGGTTCGACGCCGCCTTCCAGGATGTCCAGTGGATCGTGCTCGCCTATCTCCTTGCCATTACTACTTTGATCGTCAGCGTCGGGCGGCTCGGCGATGTCACCGGCCGGCGACGGCTGCTGCTCACCGGCATCCTGCTCTTCACTCTGGCCTCGGTCCTCTGCAGCCTCGCGCCGACGCTGTGGCTGATGATCGCGGCGCGCGCGCTGCAGGGTCTGGGCGCGGCAATCATGATGGCGCTGACCATGGCCTTTGTCGGTGAAACGGTGCCGAAGACGAGGACCGGCAGCGCCATGGGGCTGCTCGGAACGATGTCGGCGATCGGCACCGCTCTTGGGCCCTCGCTCGGCGGTCTGCTGATCGCCTGTTTCGGTTGGCCGGCGATCTTCCTCGTCAACGTGCCGCTCGGCTTGGCGACCTTCGTTCTCGCCTATCGCCATCTGCCGGACGATATCGGCGGAAGGAAGAAGGATCGGGCCGGCTTCGACATGGTGGGCACGCTGCTGCTTGCCTTGACGCTTTCGGCCTATGCGCTGGCGATGACGATCGGGCATGGCAGCTTTGGCCTGTTGAACCTCGCCCTGCTGCTCATTGCCGGTTTCGGCGCCGGTCTCTTCGTCTTCGCCGAGGCGAGAACGGCATCGCCGCTGATCCAGCTGGCGGTGTTCCGCGACCGCGTGCGCACCGCCAGCCTGGCGATGAACGGGCTCGTCTCGACTGTGATGATGGCGACGCTGGTGGTCGCGCCCTTCTATCTCTCCCGTACGCTCGGGCTCAACGAGGCGCTGGTTGGCACCGTCATGTCGATCGGTCCGGTGATCTCGATCCTCAGCGGTGTCCCGGCCGGTCGCCTGGTCGATCGCCTGGACACGCCCTTCGTGGTTGCTGCAGGGCTCGTCGCCATGGCCATCGGTTCCATCGCTCTCGCCGTGCTGCCCGGAATTGCCGGCTACATCGCCGGAATCGCTCTGCTGACATCAGGCTATCAGTTGTTCCAGGCGGCCAACAACACGGCCGTCGTGGCGGATGTGCAGCCCGACCAGCGCGGCGTCATCTCCGGCGTGCTCAACCTGTCGCGCAATCTCGGGCTGATTACCGGCGCATCCGTCATGGGGGCCGTGTTCGCGTATGGATCGGGGAGCTCAGAGATCGCCGCGGCACGGCCCGAGGCCGTTCATTCAGGTATGCAGATCACCTTCGGCGTCGCAGCCGCATTGATCGCCATCGCGTTGACCATCGCGGCCGGGACCTACCGGCGGCGAACCAGTTCCGCAGGAGCATGAACCGCAACCGCAGCGCTCTAACCGGATCTATCGAGTAAGCTCTCCTCCAGGGGATTATGCATTCAGCCGTAGAACTCAGACCAAGGTCCGATCGGTCCCGGACTTCGTGCCCCATACCAACCTTCGATCGTTGCAATAGCTTTGCGGAATGAGTCGAATTTCGGAGCTTTTAGTGTGACCAAGATCATCATTTTGGGGATGATAGTGATGCCGGCTATCTTTTGGGGTTCTGTTGGCGTCTGGATCTATTCGCTGCTTTCGTGAGCGGCTGTGGCTTCAGTCCCCATCGCGATTGCTGTGCAGCAATACGGGCGAGGCTCAACAGATCGCTGATGGCAAGGAGATCGACAGTCGAACGGGCGAGGCGGCCGGGCTTCGTGACAATGAGCGTGTCGGCCTCGCGCACTTAGTCTGCAGAATCATTCGGCGGCATGCTGCTCGCAGCGCGCAAAGGAAACGAGCTCGTCTTTCTCGGGGAGTGGGAACCGGCTTTAACGAGCGTTCCGCGAATGGACGCCGGGAGAAGATGGAAAGCTGATCATCGCAAGCCTGCTGTCGATTGCAAAACGCGGTCCTAGTCGATCCGCGCCCTGTTGCTGAAACCGACTGTCGGGCGTGGACGCATGACGGCAAGTTGCGGCACACGTCATCTAAACGGTTGCGCGACACTGATAGTCCGGCGGTTATGAGGCAGAATAGTCCGCCCAGCGCGGTTACCGCCCTCAATTGAGGATCCCCAGCAGACCTAAAGTAATTGGGATCAAATTGGCTGTGCTAACAACGACGAAAACGGGCCAAGCTATCAAGAATTTTTCTTTCGGCTTCGCAGTAAAGCGATCATCATCAGGGAATTCCGAAAATTGGGGTCCGAAATCTTCGCTGAAATCGAAGCCATTTTTATAATAGAAGATGATCGATCTGACATACCAATACCAACTCCAGCCACAGATGCCGCCCACCAGGCAGAAGGGCAGCCACAGGGCGACCCTGTCGGGCGTTGTCATGGTTTCTCCTCCGGCCGCGATGCCTTGTTGCAGTCGACGCAACCCGAAGGATATGCGGGCATATGCTTTATCGGAGGAGCCGGATAGTACCTATAGACGCAGCCGCCGAGGAAGGGCACCAATAGACATATGCAAATGAAGCGAGGCATCATTTCAGCACTACAACAAGCACCGCGATTCGTGTAAAGGCGCCGCCCAAATCGTTAAGCTTCCGTCGGTCCGTTGTGCGCCATCAGCTATACGCTATCGATGGGTCCGACAGCGCGTCTGGATGCCGCAGCATTATTGCAGATCTTCGTTGACTGTATGGCAAGCGAGTTGGAATATCACCTCGGAAGGTTTGGAAAAATACACACGCTTTTCAACAGGTTGCTGGCGGAAGAGGTGGGATTCGAACCCACGGTACGGTTTCCCGCACGCCGGTTTTCAAGACCGGTTCCTTAAACCACTCGGACACTCTTCCATCTGATTGAAAGGTTGAGAAACCACATTCCATTGACTTCTTCCAACCGGCAGTTACTGCCGGTTTGCGCCCCAATCACTCGATGGCTGGGTTTTAGCAGCTTTGATAGCAGCGTCAACGTGCTCTGCAGCATTTGCCGGCATTCCGTTATGGCGTGCCAGTCAGTCTGAGCGTGACCGAGTCTCCGGTGTTTGTCAGCCTGCGCGGGCCGATCGCAGTTCCAGTGCAGGGGTGCTATTGACCAACTCCATGCCGGTGAACAACTCCACCCTGTTGCGACCGTTATTTTTGGCGCTGTAAAGCGCCTGATCCGCACGCTTCTGGACGTCTAGTTCCGTGAGGCCCGCTTCCCACAGCGCCACACCTGCGCTGACGGTCGGGGAGACCTGTTTTCCGTCGAAGACGAGACTCAAGGCGTTGACCGCCTCACGTATCTGCTCCGCGAGTGCGAAAGCAGAGGCTTCGGTTTCGCCGCGAAGGAAGAGGCTGAACTCCTCGCCGCCCAGCCGACCAAAGACGCTGGACCGGGGTATGCTGTCAGCAATCGTCCGAGCAACACTTACGAGAACAATATCGCCTTTGTCGTGTCCGAAGCGATCGTTCACGCTCTTGAAAAAGTCGATATCGATCAGGACGAATGCGTCTCCGGGCCCGAGGCTTTTGGGAAGTGAGCTGAAGAAATGCTGCCGATTGGGAACGCCGGTCAGCATGTCGGTATTCGCAAGTCTGGTAAGCTTCTCTTCGGCTCTTTCCTGTACGAGCACGAGCACGAACAGAGCCACCGCGAAATGACAGATAATCAGCAAAAAGAATGCGTAGCGCGGGGGAAGAGGCGCATCGTTCGGAAAGATGAAACCGACCACGACCAAAGCTGAGAGAGATGTCGCGACAAAAATAGCCACGGAAAGACCGAACCGCGCAGTAAGGCGCTCCTGAAAGAAGTCGCGGGCGATCACTAACCCCGACAAGGCCAGCAGAAGGGCGGCGTTGCCGTTGAACACGGATGCTCTGAGCCCATTGTCCACATACCACGGCGTGATCGCCGCACTAAGCGTCAGGGTGACAGGCAGGAGCATCGGCCACCAGTCTCGAAGGGAGCTGTGACGCCGGCTGAGGCCAAAAAGACCCACCGCCATCAGCCCGTAACCATTGGCACCAAGCGAAAAACTCCAGAGTGTCCTGGCATTATTGGACATGTGAAGACGCTCATCCAAACCTGCCAGCGTCGAGGCGATCGCGAGCAAGGAAAAACCGACGGCGAGTACGCCAAGCCCTGGCGTCGCTCCAGAGCGCCATCTCACGTAGAAGAAGCAGATTGCTCCGACGATGAAGGAAGACTTGTGTAGAAGAAGGACTGTCGCAAGATCCATTGCCGGAACCCGATATGAGATGAGAAGCGGGGCCGGAATAGCGGCTAAAATCTACTTTTCGGTGAACGCTGCGGGACAATGCGACGGAGGCAATCGCTGTTCTTTAGTGTTGACGAGCTTCGCAGGCCGGCGGGAATTTGCGGGTCGGCGCGTAACTCGTTCCCGGGCAAGCTCTTTGAAACTTATGTCGGAGACATGAGATCTAGCCTCCGTCTGATCCGAGGCCTTTCGGACCATTGAGCTGGTTCATATCCTCGCAGAGAGAGCGAACCGCTTCCATCGTCACCGCAAGTGCCGACATCAGCATTGCGATGTCGCTCTCTTGATCCAGCTGGGAAAGCGCACGCGCCCGAACATTCAGCTGCCGGCTCACAGTGTCGAGCTGCGTTATGGTTTCATCGTTCATAGTGATCCTCCACAGGCATAACCTTCAAAGCCTTTCGCGGACATTTCGTTCCCGGAGAGGATCGAGGCAGATCGGCGATGGAGCCGTGCCGGCGGCGTTTCAATATGGAGCTTTTCGGGCGTCTGAAGCGGCCGGATGTTTACTATATGCCCCGCATCGGCACGGGAATTTCAGGCTTCTTTGCGGCAGTGGCAGGGCAGGGGGACAGGGCTCGCATTAGCGATTTGTAAACCATAATCACTAGAATTATGACTATCGCTGCGAAATCGTTCGTAAATTTGCCACGAACTTCGCAAGATTAAACCCTCGTTAGGCGGGCGGGGATAAGGCGTATTGGCCCAGTATGGGGCAAAGTTCCTTAACCATAACGATCTTTGAGCGGCGTGGGACATATGAAATTGGGATACGGGGCGGCGTCTTTCGCAACGACAGCACGGTGGCTGGCGGTATCGGCGATGTGTGCGACGGTTGCGGCGTGCGGCACGACCCAGGCCGTGCCGAAGAAGAAAGGCCACGGCAAAGAATATTTCTCCGAATCCGAATATGGCGTGAAGGCGAGCCCACGGGTCGCCACAGGCAATAATATCCCGAAGGGCGGCGGCCGCTACATCGTCGGCAATCCTTACGAGGTGAAGGGCAAGTGGTATTATCCGAAAGAAGACTTCGCCTATAACAAGGTCGGCGTCGCCTCCTGGTATGGCTCGGCCTTTCATGGGCGCCTGACGGCGAACGGCGAAGTCTACGACCAGATGCATCTTTCCGCCGCGCATCCGACCTTCCCGTTGCCGAGCTATGCGCGCGTCACCAATCTCGAAAGCGGTTCCTCCGTCATCGTGCGCGTCAACGATCGCGGCCCCTATCATGAAGGTCGCATCATCGACCTGTCGAACAAGACGGCTGACATGCTGGATCTGCAGCACAGCGGCACCGGCAAGGTGCGCGTGCAATATGTCGGCCGCGCCCGCATGGACGGCCACGACATGCCCTATCTGATGGCTTCCTACGTGCCGAAGGGCAGCCGTATTCCCGGCGTCAATCCGGAAGGCCAGATCGCAACCGGCGTGATGGTCGCCTCCAACAGCCGCAAGATCACCCGCGACCAGCTGCAGAGTTCGGAAGATTACGAGACGCCGGCCAACGTGCCGGTACCGATGTCGGCGACTTCCTATGCCGGCTCGACACCGAGCGCCCGCTATAATACGGCGCCCGCTGTTGCTCCCGGCGCCCATGTCTTGGTCGCGCCGCAGGTACCGTCCGCCAACAATGCCTCGCAGGCCTTCGACCAGATGGTCGTGCTGCCGGAGATCGGTCCTATGCCCTATGAACGGCCGCTCGGCTCCCTCGCGCTGGGCTACCAGAACGACGACGTGAAGACGGTGACCGTTGATCTCGCCTTTGACGCGGTGATGGCGCGCAATGACGGGCTGACGCAGGAGTCCATCTTGGCCTCGGCCAAGCGTCATCAGGCCAAATTCGCCGCCCGCTGAGCGCGGCGATTGCATCGGATTTCCTCTCACTCTAACCTCCTGACGACACGCCGCTCGATCGATGGAAGCGCCTGATGCTGAAGCTTGTGCTTCGCCTTTGTTTCACCGCAATTCCGGACGCAAAACCGCTACGGACTTTTGCTGGAATTGCTCTTGCATGCCTCATCCCGTTGACCACCGGAGCGCTTGCGGCCGATAGCGGGGCCGCTGGTTTCGCCACCAAGGCGGCGCAGGCCTATATGATCGAGGCCGCCACCGGCACGGTGCTTCTCGCCAAGAACGAGGACCAGGGCTTTTCGCCCGCTTCGCTCGCCAAGCTGATGACGATGGATCTCGTCTTCGACGCGTTGACGAAGGGTCAGATTACCTTCGATACCGCATATCCCGTTTCCGAATATGCCTGGAGAACCGGCGGCGCGCCGTCGAGGACGGCAACGATGTTTGCCAGCCTCAAATCGCGCGTGCGCGTCGAGGACTTGATCAAGGGGATCGCCATCCAGGGCGCCAATGACAGTTGCATTATCCTCGCCGAAGGCATGGCTGGCAGCGAGCAGCAATTTGCCGAGTCGATGACGCGGCGCGCTCGTGAGCTCGGCATGGAAAAAGCCGAGTTCGGCAATTCCACCGGTCTTCCCGATGGAAAGAGCAAAGTGACGGCGCGCGAGATGGTGACGCTCGCCACGGCCCTGCAAAAGTCCTATCCGAACCTCTACCCCTATTTTGCGCAGCCGGATTTCGAGTGGAACAAGATCTTCCAGCGCAACCGCAATCCGCTACTCGGGCTCGATCTCGGCGCCGACGGGCTGGCAACCGGCTTTACCGAGGGCGAGGGTTATTCGATCGTCGCGTCGGTTGAGCGGGACGGCAGACGGCTGTTTCTGGCGCTTGCCGGCATTGCTTCCGACAAGGAGCGGACGGAGGAGGCCAAGCGGGTGCTCGAATGGGGGCTGACGGCCTTCGAGAACCGGCAGATCTTCGCCGAGAACGAAGTGATCGGCGCTGCCAGCGTCTATGGCGGCACGGCGCGCACCGTCGATCTCGTAGCCAAGGCGCCGGTCAGCGTCTATATTCCGATCAGCAATCCCGACCGGCTGTCGGCGCGCATCATTTATCGCTGGCCGCTGACGGCACCGGTGACGCCGGACACCCAGGCAGGCACACTCAGGATTTTCGCGGGCAGCCGGCTGCTCAGGGAAGTGTCGCTCTATACAGTGCAGGGAGTCGGCGAAGGCTCGCTCAGCAGCCGGGCTGTTGACGCCATGTTGGAACTCGGCGAATCGCTTTTCTTCTCCTGGCTGTGGGACAAGTCCGCGCCGGGCTGAACGCCGGCTTTCCGATGCAATTTGCCGGGAAAGGTGAATATGTCGCCGCGTCGAAAGGTTTTCCTTCCTGCTGTCTTCGGATAGATAGAAGAAGCAAGGCGCGTGCGGCGCCTGGAATGCGGGAAGTTGTCATTGTCATCCGGTACGGGATTGTTCGTTACGTTTGAGGGCGGGGAAGGCGCTGGGAAATCCACGCAGATCCGCCGCCTCGCCGAGGCGCTGAAGGGCGACGGTCACGATGTGCTGGTGACGCGGGAACCGGGCGGATCGCCGGGCGCCGAGGCCGTGCGCCACGTGCTCCTGTCGGGGGCCGCCGAGGCCTTTGGCACGCGGATGGAGGCTATCCTGTTTGCGGCGGCGCGCAACGACCATGTCGAAGAGGTGATTCGCCCCGCACTGGCTGCCGGCAAGATCGTGCTCTGCGACCGTTTCATGGATTCCTCCCGCGTCTACCAGGGCGTCACCGGCAATCTCGAGCCCGATTTCATCGAGACGCTGCAGCGCATCGCCATTAACGGCGTCATGCCGGATTGTACCGTGATCCTCGATATCCCCGCCAAGATCGGGCTGGAGCGGGCGCAGAAACGCGCCGCCGCCGACGCTCCCGATCGCTTCGAGAAAGAGCGGCTCGAAACCCACGAGAAAAGGCGCGAAGCCTTTCTCGATATCGCCGCCCGCGAGCCGGAGCGCTGTCACGTGATCAACGCCATGCAGAGCGAGGAGGCGATCGCCGCCGAGATCGTGGCGATCGTCCGGCAGCTCATGTCGCCTGCAGGCCGTGCGCGCATGCCGGAAGCCGCACATCATGAGTGAAGCCCGTTATGAGTGAAGAAAGGCCTGGACTGCTCGACGGCGCCATCTGGCCGGGGAAAATACCAGGCTGTTCGGCCATGAGGAGGCGGAGGCCTTCCTGGCGCAATCCTATCGGTCCGGCAAGGGCCACCACGCCATCCTGATAGAGGGGCCTGAGGGCATCGGCAAAGCGACGCTCGCTTTCCGCTTCGCCAATCACGTACTCTCCTATCCCGATCCTGCCACTGCGCCGGAGACGATCGGCGATCCGGATCCTGCCTCGTCCGTCAGCCGGCAGATCACCTCCGGCGCCTCGCACAACCTTCTGCATCTCGCCCGGCCGGTGGATGAAAAGACCGGCAAGGTAAAGTCGGCGATCACCGTCGACGAGGTGCGCCGCGCCGGCAAATTTTTCTCGCAGACATCAGGCACTGGCAATTGGCGGATCGTCATCATCGACCCGGCCGACGACATGAACCGCAATGCGGCCAACGCCATCCTGAAGATCCTGGAAGAACCGCCGAAGCGGGCCTTGTTCCTGGTGCTCTCGCATGCGCCGGGACGATTGCTGCCGACGATCCGCTCGCGCTGCCTGCCGCTGAAACTGGCACCGCTTGCAGACGATGCGCTCATAGCCGCGCTTGCCCATCTCGGCATATCGGGAGAGGGCGCGGCGGTGCTTTCGGCCGCCAAGGGCAGCGTCGGCGAGGCGCTGAAACTGCTGAATTACGGCGGCGGCGAGATCATTGCCGCCTATGAGGAGATGCTGTCGGCCGAAGGGCCGACGGCCCGTAAGGCGATGCATCGGCTGGCCGATGCGCTTTCGGGCAAAGAAAGTGACACGATCTTCGATTTCTTCGTCAGCCATGTCGGCGACGACATCATGAACCGGGCACGCGCAGCGGCAGGCGAGGGGCAGATCGCGGCTGCAGAGCGGCTGGCACGGCTTTATTCCGAAATCACCGAACGGCTGACCATTTCGGATGCCTATAACCTCGACCGCAAACAGACGATCATCGGCATTCTCGCCGATATCAAGCAGCCGGGTCTCTAGTTCCGTCCTGGTTCTCCGATCAGCCGGTCAGCAGCTTGACGGCGACGACGGCGAGTGTCGCGGCAAGGACGATGCGGATGGTGCGCTCGTGCAGCTTCGGCGCCAGGAGGCTGCCGATGATAATGCCCGGGATGGAACCGATCAGCAGGGCAAACAGCATCGGCCAGTCGATTTCGCCGATCAGCCAGTAGCCCGTGCCGCCGATCAGGGTCAGCGGGACCGCATGGACGATATCGGAACCGACGATCTCGCGCACATCGAGCCTGGGATAAAGGACGAGCAGGATCGTCACACCCAGCGCGCCGGCACCGACAGAGGTCAGGGTGACGAGGACGCCGAGCAGGAATCCGAGAATGACGGTGAGGGCAAGGATGGTTCTCGGCTGCGGCGGCGTGCGGTCGCCGATGGCGCGGCGTGCCAGCTCGAGTATCGGACCTCGGAAGACCAGCATGATCGCGGTCATGACAAGAAGCCAGCCGAGCGCCGTGGTGATGGTATTGGTGACACCGATGCTTTTGCGATCGACGCCTGCCAGCAGCCAGAGCATCAGCAGGGCGGCCGGCACGCTGCCGATTGCGAGACTGCCGACGATCTTCCAATTGACGCGCCCGTGCATGCCGTGGACGGCGGTGCCGGCAGTCTTGGTGATCGCCGCATAGAGAAGATCGGTGCCGACGGCGGTCGCAGGATGGACGCCGAAGAGCAGCACCAGCAGCGGTGTCATCAGTGAACCGCCGCCAACGCCGGTGATTCCGACGAGCGCGCCGACAAACAAGCCCGAAAGTGAATAGAGAGGCTCGAACGTCAATCAAGCGCCTCCGACGGCGCGCGGCCACGACAAACCGGATAGATGAAAACTGGCACTTCGTTCTGCCTCGCCCTCTTTTCCATGACGGGTAGATTGCGGCAGAAGCGGAGTCAAGTTCACCGCTGCCCGCGTCCCGGAAATCATTGGCGGCGGCAAAACTTGATGTTTCGCTTGACGGTGACATGCGCTAAGAGCGGCTGACCATTTTTATAGAGTAAGCCGGACATTGGCCGCCATGACAGACAAGACACCCTTCTACATCACCACCGCGATTTCCTATCCCAACGGCAAGCCGCATATCGGCCATGCCTATGAGCTGATCGCGACGGATGCGATGGCGCGCTACCAGCGCCTGGATGGCAGGGACGTGTTCTTCCTGACCGGCACAGACGAACACGGCCAGAAGATGCAGCAGACGGCGCGCGCCGAGGGGATTACCGCTCAGGCGCTTGCCGACCGCAACTCCGGTGAATTCCAGGCGATGGCCAAGCTGCTCAACGCTTCGAATGACGACTTCATCCGCACCACGCAGGAACGCCATCACGAGACGTCGCGCAACATCTGGAACCTGATGGCCGAGAATGGCGACATCTACAAGGATAGCTATGCCGGCTGGTATTCGGTGCGCGACGAGGCCTATTACCAGGAAAACGAGACGGAGACTGCGCGCCGACGGCGTGCGCTACGGCCCGCAGGGCACGCCCGTCGAATGGGTGGAGGAGGCGAGCTATTTCTTCAAGCTCTCCGAATACCAGGAGAAGCTGCTCGCCCATTACGAGGCGAACCCCGATTTCATCGGCCCGGCCGAGCGCCGCAACGAGGTGATCTCCTTCGTCAAATCGGGCCTCAAGGATCTCTCAGTCTCGCGCACGACCTTTGACTGGGGCATCAAGGTGCCGAACGATCCCGCCCATGTCATGTATGTCTGGGTCGACGCGCTGACCAACTACATCACCGCCACAGGCTATATCGAGGACAGGAACGGCACGCGGGCGAAATACTGGCCGGCCGATGTGCACATCATCGGCAAGGACATCATTCGCTTCCATGCCGTCTACTGGCCGGCCTTCCTGATGTCGGCAAAGCTGCCGCTGCCGAAGCGGGTCTTCGCCCATGGCTTCCTGCTCAACAAGGGCGAGAAAATGTCGAAGTCGCTCGGCAATGTCGTCGATCCTGTCAACCTGGTGAACCATTTCGGCCTTGACCAGGTGCGCTACTTCTTCCTACGCGAAGTCTCCTTCGGCCAGGACGGCAGCTATAGCGAAGAGGCGATCGGCATCCGCATCAACTCCGATCTTGCCAACGGCATCGGCAACCTCGCCAGCCGCTCGCTGTCGATGATCGTCAAGAACTGCGACGGCAAGATCCCGGAATGCGGGCCGCTAACCGACGAGGACAAGGCGATGCTGGCACAGGCCGACGCGCTGCATGCCTCCACACGCGAGGACATGGGCAAGCAGCAGATCCACCGGGCGCTTGCCTCGATCATCGCGGTCGTGTCCGAGACCGACCGTTATTTCGCCGGCCAGGCGCCCTGGGCACTGAAGAAAACCGATCCGGCGCGGATGGGCACTGTGCTTTACGTCACCGCGGAAGTCGTGCGCCAGATCGCCATCCTGCTGCAGCCCTTCATGCCTCAATCATCGGTCAAGCTGCTCGATCTGGTCGCGGCACCTGCAGACAAGCGCGATTTTGCTGCTCTTGGCGAATCCGGCCGTCTGGTTGCCGGAACGCCGCTCGAAGCGCCAGCGCCGGTCTTCCCGCGCTACGTGGCTCCGGAGGCTTAAGGCTGTGCTGATCGATACGCATTGCCATCTGGATTTCGCCGACTTCGAGGCGGAGCGCGACGAGATCGTTACGCGCGCCCATCAGGCGGGCGTCAAGCAGATGGTGACGATTTCGACGCGGGTGCGCAAGCTCGACCGGCTGCTTGCTATCACCGAGAAATATCCTTCGGTGTTCTGCTCGGTCGGCACGCATCCGAACAATGCCGACGAAGAGCTGGATATCCAGACGGAAGAGCTGGTGCGCCTTGCCAACGCCCATGAGAAGGTGGTGGCGATCGGTGAGGCGGGCCTCGATTATTTCTACGATACGCAGAAGCCCGAGGACCAGCAGACCGGTTTTCGCCGCCATATCGCGGCGGCGCGGGCCACACAGCTGCCACTCGTCATCCACAGCCGTAGCGCCGATGAGGACATGGCCGCGATCCTGACCGAGGAAACGGGGAAGGGGGCTTTCCCCTTCATCCTGCACTGCTTCTCGGCAGGTCCGGAACTGGCGCGCATCGGCGTCGAACTCGGCGGCTATGTCTCCTTTTCGGGCATCCTGACCTTCCCGAAATCGGAAGAGCTGCGCGAGATCGCCAAGACGATCCCGCAGGATCGGCTGCTCGTTGAAACGGATGCGCCGTATCTGGCGCCGAAGCGCTGGCGCGGCAAGCGCAACGAACCGTCCTATGTCGTCAACACGGCCGAGGTGCTCGCCGAGACGATCGGCCTCTCCTACGCGGAGGTCGCACGGATCACGACGGAGAACGCTTTCCGGCTGTTTTCGAAAATGCCGAGGATCTGAGAGGGTGCTCTACCGGCGGCGCTTCACCATTCTCGGCTGTTCGTCGTCACCCGGCGTGCCACGCATTACCGGCGACTGGGGCGCCTGCAATCCAGACAATCCGAAGAACCGGCGCACACGCGCCGCTTTCATGGTGCAGCAATTTGCGCCGGATGGCGGTGTCACCACCGTCGTTATCGATACCGGACCGGATTTTCGCGAGCAGATGATCAGGGCAGGGGCCGACCATGTCGATGCCGTGCTCTACAGCCATCCGCACGCGGACCATATTCATGGCATCGACGATCTGCGCGGCTATTTTCACAATACGCGCCGGCGGGTGCCGATCTTTGCCGACCAATATACGATGGACAGGCTGCGCGAAGCCTTCGGCTATTGCCTGGAAACGCCGCCGGGCAGCAACTATCCGCCCATCGTGCTGCCGGTTGTCATCGAAAACCTCGACGAACCCGTCGAAGTCCGCGGCCCCGGCGGCAAGATACGGTTTCATCCGCATATTCAGCAGCATGGCGATATCCACTCGCTCGGCTTTCGGATCGGCGATGTGGCCTATTGCAGTGATATCAGCGACTTCCCGCCCCAGACCGTCGACAAGCTTCAAAATCTCGACGTGCTGATCATCGACGCGCTGCAATATACCTACCATCCGAGCCATTTGTCGCTGGAACAGTCGCTCGACTGGATTGGCCGGCTAAAGCCGAGACGGGCGATCCTCACCCATATGCACACGCCGCTCGATTATGACGTTGTGATGGCCGAGACGCCGGACCATGTGGTCCCGGCCTATGATCAGATGAGTTTCGAAACCGAAGTCAGGATCGGGGCTTAAGCCTGACCACAAAGACAATCGAGCCTGAAATCACTGCATGTAGGGCATAATCTCGACGGCGCCGCGATAGATCATGTCGAGCGAAACGTAGAGGATGATCAGCAAGCCGACATAGGCGATCCAGCGATGGTTGTTGAGCAACCGGGCGATCAGATTGGCGGCGATGCCCATCAGCGCGATCGACAGGGCAAGGCCGATGATCAGCACGCTTGGGTGTTCGCGCGCCGCCCCGGCAACGGCGAGCACGTTGTCGAGCGACATGGAGACGTCGGCAATGACGATCTGGGTCGCCGCCTGGAAAAAGGTCTTTTTCGGCGCCCCCTCGGCGCCCGCCGCGTCATGGTTGTCGCCATGGCCGGCGCGAAGCTCGCGCCACATCTTCCAGCAGACCCAGAGGAGCAGAAGTCCGCCGGCCAGCAGCAGGCCGACGATCGCCAAGAGATAGACGGCAACGCTGGCAAAGAGAATACGCAGGACGGTCGCGGCTGCTATGCCGACGATGATCGCCTTTCGGCGCTGCGTGGCCTCAAGCCCGGCAGCAGCGAGACCGATAACCACGGCGTTGTCGCCGGCAAGAACGAGGTCGATAGCAATGACCTGCAGCAAAGCCGTTAGACCGGCTGCCGTAAAGATGTCCATATGAAATATCCCCAATGCGTCAAAAGCCGTGCTAGCGTCTCGACGGTTTGACGTCAACCGCTAGAGCGCCTTGAATTGCGGTGGCGCGGGACAACGATCCTCGATGCCAAACCGTTCCTCATTTTGATATCGGTGAGCCGCCAATGTGGGGGGCGGCCGGTGCGACTGAAGCCGCTATCGCCTGCCCACGCATTGGCTTGGAACATTCCATTCGCCCACCTGTTTTTCTGATCAGGAAACCAGCCGCCGGATCCGCGGCGTGGGTCTATGCATCGAGAGGAGATTTCCCGTGAGCAGCATTTACCACGATACCAATCCAGCCTTCTCCGGCCCGACAGGGGGCAGCAGCCTCACCGCATTTTTCGACAACCGATCGCAAGCCGAATCCGCCGTCTCCCGTCTTGAAGACGCGGGCGTGCCGGTTGCGAGAATAAGGTTGATGCCAGGCTACGAGGCGGACGAAAAAACCGCCGGCGCCATGAGCGACGACCGCGGCGGCTTCTTCGACGCGCTGGCCGACTTCTTCTTTCCCGACGAGGATCGTGCGGTCTACGCAGAGGGGTTGCGGCGAGGCGGCTTCCTCGTTCAGGTCAACGATATCGATGACGCGCTCTATGAGACCGTCCACGATATTCTGGACGACGAGGGCAGCATAGACATGGACGAGCGGGCGGACCTCTGGTCGCTGGAAGACAGGCAACAAGGCGCGTCCAATACCGGTTTTGCCGGCAAACCCTCCGGCGGCAAAGCATCGGAAGACCTCGCCGTGTCCGAGAGTGCATTCGACGATACGCGCCCCGTAGCGACGCGCGACACCGTGCATGGAAGCGCCAAGGTGCGTGCCTACACTTATAGCGCCCCCACGCCGTCGGACGATGCCAATCGCCAATCGCAGAACCAGTCGCAGGGCGGATCGCAGCAAAGCCAGGGTTTCCGGCGCGACCACTGATCCTCTGACCTGCATTGGAAGGCGCGGCCGCGATGCCGGGCCTTCATCTCATCCCGCTTCTTTATTTGAGGATATGTCCATGCAATCATCCATCAATCGCGACGGCCGCCTTCCTGACCCCGATGAACTGATCGCCGAAGGTGAACCGCCTTTTGCCGATGCCGCCGTTGTAAGCACGCGTGAAAAAGTCGACGAAGATTTGAGCGGCCTGCAGCAGGAACTCAGGCTGCTGAAGGCTCGGATAGGCATGCTGCGCGAGGACGCGGAGGCGGCGCTGAAGGCAAAGGCCACATCGGTTGATGCAAACGCCCATGTCCAACTTGGCAGCTATCCCTGGGCGAAGCTTGCCGCAGCGATCTGCGCAACCTTCATTGCAGCCAGGCTGGTTCGAAATGTGCCGCTGGGGGTCATGCTTGCCGGATTTCCCAGTCATCTCTCCGAGGCGAGATGGCGTTGACCGGCGAGCTTTGAAATCGCTGCACAAGGGCAGGCGCGTCGCTCGATGCGTCGAAGAAAATCAATGAAGCGGCGCGATGCCGGAAGCCATCGGCGTCGCAAGCTCTTTCAGAATCGCCTCAAGCGCGTCGGCCGTCGCCTGCAGCCCGGATGACCTCGCAATTTTGAGCGCCGCGCTGCAATGCGCAGACAATTCGTCTTGCTGGCTTTGATCATTCGTCCGAAAGACGATGCCCGCATAGTGCGATGGGTTTCCGGCTGCATCCCTGAAGCAGCGGCCGAAGGCGGCCACGGCTACGATTTGTCCGCTTCGATCAAATACCCGATAGTCATGGCGGTAGGGATCTCCTGTCACCACCGAGTTCTGAAATCGCCTTGGCCACGGATGGCTTGTCGTCCGGATGAATCCTGTCGAGATATTTTATGATCGGCAGCCCCGCGATGGTCTGCTCCGGATCAAGCCCAAAGAGGTTCGCTAGTGCCGAATCCGCGTAAACCGTGTCGGTCGCCAAGTCCCACGTGAAGATGCCAGGCTCTTCGGCAAGGTCCATTCCCGTATCCCCAAGTCTGACCTGCCGGTTGACCACGTCACGCGGCTGGTGACACCCAATCTTAGTCGCCTTTCAATGGGACGCAATATCGACGTTTCCAATCTTGCTCGTGCATGCGGCTTGAGACCGCCGTACAAGCTCGCGACGCGCAGCCGGTAGCGGCCTCCCGCCCTTGCGCACCAAAGGAAGCCGCGGACGGCGATTGACGCTTGGAGCCGCCGTTCGCTCGACGTAGTGTTCGGAAAAACGCCATTCAATTCGGGGGACACCATGGATTTTTTGAACGTCGCGGCGATCGTATTCTTCCTTCTCGTCTGGGTGGCACTCGAGCCTTTGATGGCAATAGGGTGGCCGCGGCGAAACGACAGCCTTTCCGTCGACATGGTGCGCATTCGCGCGGCCTGGATGCGCGAGGTGCTGACCCGAGACAATAACTTCATCGGCGACGCGGCGATCCTCGGGCATACGATCAATTCGGCATCCTTCTTCGGATCTGCCAACCTCATCGTCATCGTCGGGCTCAGCGGTGCGCTGTTCATGGAGCCGAATTATGGATCGGGCGGCGGGCTGATCGCGCTGTTTGCGGCGCAGGATCCCGCCTGGTTCTTCCAGTGCAAGGTGCTCCTGATCATGGCGACGCTGCTGCGCGGCCTGTCCGATTTCATATGGGCGGTCCGACAGATCAACTATTGCCTTGCGGCGATCGGGGCGAGTCCGTCGCGCGATGAAGACAGGGACATCGTCAGCTGGACAAACGCGCTCACTCTGGTCTTGAACCCGGCTCTTCGCTCGTTCAGCGTCGGCGTCCGATCCTACTACTTCACCGTCGCTGCCGCCTTCTGGTTCATCGGGCCGATCCCCTTCATTGTCGCAGCCATCCTCAGCGTCGGCGTTTTGATCTGGCGTCAATCCTGGTCGGATGCTGCAAAGGGGATCATGGCCATACGCAGGCTGCTGGATTAGGATTGCCTGCGGTTCTGGGCAACGTCATAGTCTGCCGGCCGATGATGAGCAGAAGCGATATCTTACGGTCGGGTGCCAATGGATCGTCTCGAAGCGATGCGCATATTGCTGGCCGTTGTCGACGCCGGAAGCATCTCGGCCGGCAGCAGGCGGCTGAACGCGCCTTTGCCCAGCGTCAGCCGCAAGGTGGCCGAGCTTGAACGCCATCTCGGCGCAAACCTCATCGTCCGCACCAGCCGCAATCTTCAGCTCACCGACGCCGGCCGCGACTATGTCGACGCCGCCCGAAAGATCATTGCGGATCTCGATGAGGCGGAGCGAAGGGCGTCGGGCGAATACCAGACGCCCAGAGGCGCGCTCACGATCACGATGCCGATCGAATATGGGAGCCGGTATGTGCTGCCCGTCGCGCTGAGCTTCATGGACAAATATCCGGAGGTGTCGCTGAAGCTCCTGTCGCTCGACCGCACGGTTGATCTTGTGTCCGAGCTGGTGGATATCGCGATCCGTCTCGGCGACCTTGCCGACAGTTCCCTCCATGCGGTCAAAACCGGCGAATTCCGCCTGCTGACCTGCGCGAGCCCTGCCTATCTCGCGCGGCATGGCGAACCTCAGCGCCCAGGCGATCTCGTCGATCGCGACGGGATCTTCTTCAACAAGCCGGCATTCTTCTGGACATTCGACGTTGAGGGAAAGCCGATCGAGGCGATGCCTCGCAACCGGCTGGAAGTGAATACCGCGGCGAACTGCGTCGCGGCGGCCGTCGGCGGAGCGGGGATCGCGCGGCTCTTCGACTACCAGGTTCCCGACCAGCTGGCGTCGGGCGCGCTGGTGCCCATCCTGCGGGATTTCGATGGACCGCCGCAGCCTATTCATATCGTTTACGCTCGCCAGGGGATTCTGGCGCTGAAGGTACGCGCGTTTGTCGACTGGGCTCTACCCCGGTTGCGCGCGCTATCAGAACGACGATAATAAAACATTATCCGAATGATGCGCGGATTTCTTCAACCGTCTGTTTCGCATTCTGCAGATGGGGAAAGTGGCCGATACCCGGCAGGATATTGATTTCAACACCGATCCTGGCGGCGAATTCGATGCCCATTTCCTTGTTGATGTAGAGGTCCTTTTCGCCCCAGATGACTTTGACCGGCGTCTTCAACCGGTCAAGGTTGGCCTCGAGGACGTTCTGGTCGCGCGTGAAATGAGCGTAGTAATGGGCAAAGGCGTCCGCCGACGTCATTCCGCCCAAGTTCCACGAACGGACCAAGTCCTGCTGAACGTCGGTCGGCAGATCGAATTGTTCCGCCGGCGACAGGCCGCGCCTGTGCACGTTCTGAAGGATCTCGTCGCTTGTCTTGTTCATATAGGCGCGGGTCGGCGAGGCCGTCGGCTCGGCTTTGAGATTCTGCAGGTTCTCCCACATGTATTGCGGCCGGTCGAATGGCGCGAAGTCTCCGACGATGATCCGCCTGGCGATCGCCGGCTCATCGAGAGCAAGCAGCAAAACGGGGAGGGCGGCAATATCGGTCGCATAGATCACGAGGTTCGAACGGTCGATGCCTGCCGTCTCGATATAGGCCTTCAACACCGCCGCGTAGTCCTGGGGCGCATAGGAAAACCATTGCAACGCGGGGCGCGACGACTGGCCGTAGCCCGGCCAATCAAAGGCGTGGACGTCGTAGTCGCGAGCAAGCGTGCTCGCAATGTCCCTCCAGACCAACAGCGTTTCCGGAAACCCGTGCAGGAAAAGCACGGTGCCTTTTGGCGCCGGCGCGCGAACAATCATTCTCCTCAGCGTGAGCATCTCGTCGACCTTGATGAAATCAACGTCACCGTGCTGGGCTTCAGCGGACGCGAAGATTTTTCCGACGGGGAGGGATGGCGTGGCTGCGGCCGATGCAGCCCTATTTTCGGTTTTGTCTTCGGACATGTGAGTTCCTTTCCTGAACGACAGGTCCATAAGTAGCCACGCCGTCACCGCGCAGTAGCTGGAAAAATTGAGAGGCAGCCTCTTGATCGTGGTCGCTGTGACGGCGCTGGCCAAGGCTGAGTTTCCAACGAGAGGCTGCCTCTCAGTTTCTCCGGGTGCCGGCCCTGCGTCGCGCCACCCAAATAATCACCAGCCGCCGATTTGAGACAGCTCGCGGGGGATGGCGGAGCGCAGCGGCGACAACATAAGGAAGAACTGATATGACTGACATCACATTGAACCCTATGCGGTCACCAATGGCACCCCTTGCCGAACCTGTCCGTTGACTCTCATTGTCATGAAAGGACACACGTCATGGCACTGCTGACCTCTTTGAACCAAAGGCTTCTATCGCGACGCACGCTGCTGTCATCGGGTGCCGCGGCCGGCTTATCCGCCGTTCTGCTTCCGCTGGTGTCGGAAGCCGCCGACGTCATCGGCGCAACCATCGGAGAGATCCGACCGTTCAAGGCCGAGATCCCCGAGGCAGCGCTGACGGACCTCAGGCGGCGACTTGCCGAAACCCGATGGCCCGACGGTGAAACCGTCACGGATCGTTCGCAGGGTGTTGAGCCCGACAGGCTGAAGGAGCTGGTGGCCTACTGGCAGGCCTCCTACGACTGGCGCAAGGCAGAGAGCAGGCTGAATGCCTTTCCGCATTTTCTCACCAATATCGACGGTGTGGACATCCATTTCATCCATGTCCGTTCCCGTCATGAAAACGCGCTGCCGCTGATCATGACCCATGGCTGGCCGGGTTCGGTGTTCGAACTGCTCGATGTCATCGGGCCGCTCACGGACCCGACGGCGCATGGCGGTACGGCCGAGGATGCCTTCCACCTGGTGATCCCTTCGATCCCGGGATTCGGTTTCTCCGGGAAGCCGTCGACGACGGGTTGGAACCCGCAGCGGATAGCGGCTGCCTGGGACGTGCTGATGAAACGGCTCGACTATGACCGCTATGTCGCGCAAGGCGGCGACTGGGGCGCCATCATCAGCGACGCCCTGGGTCGCCAGGCACCCGATGGGCTGCTCGCCATCCATGTCAACAGGATCGAGCGGGCCACGACGTTCCCATCGGATGCAGCCCAGGCTCTTAAAAATGGAGGGCCGGCTCCCGACAATCTGTCTGCGGACGAGAAGGTCGTCTTCGATGAGGCGCGGAACTTCCTCAACAACGGCTTCGGCTATGCCGCGATCATGAGCACACGTCCGGAGACAGTCGGTTACGGCATTGCGGATTCGCCAGTTGGCCTTGCCGCCTGGCTTTACGACAAGATCGCCGACTGGGTGTTCACCCGAGGCGATCCGGAACAGGCGCTTGGCAAGGATGTCATCCTCGACAATATCACGCTGTACTGGCTGACGAACACCGGCCCCTCGAGTGGCCGCATCTATTTCGAAAACGCCATGGCGGGCGCAAAGCTCACGGAGGTCAAAGTGCCGGTCGCCGTCACCATATTCCCCGGAGAGGTCTACAAACCGCCAAAGCACTGGTTGTCGAAGGCCTATCCGAAGCTGGTCTACTATAACCGCGCGCCCACGGGCGGCCACTTCGCGGCCTGGGAGGAGCCGGAACTCTTCAGTCAGGAGATCAGGGCAGGGTTCAAAACGGTGCGATCATGAGCAACCGCCGTTAACCGACCGGCGTGTTTTCAGGGGCGGCGGCACGGCGAGCTTTACGCCCGCCAGACAGGTCGTCGATTGACGTCGATTACGCAACGCTTCACAACGTCCGAAGTTGCTAGAAACAACGCCAGCTTCTTGGGGACCAGGGCTATATGCGCATCAATGACGACCGTCATTTTTTTGGTAGAGTGTCGATATTCTTGACGGTGGTATTTTCGACGCTTGTGTTCGCGAGCGTAACCGTCGCCCCAGCGGCCGAACCGACCAATTCCTCGGCACCGATCCGGGTTATCATCGAATTGCCCAACGATGATGCCGGACGCGCGCTGGTCAACCGGATCGTTCCCGGCACTCAGGAACCGGCGCAGCCGGCAGCGGCCCCGCAAGAGGTGGCACCGCCGTCGATTGCCACCGCATTGCAGGATCTACGCCAAAGGTTGCTCACGCTCGTCGATGCAGTCCCAACGCTTCCGGGACAGGTTCAAACGGCGATCCGGGTCTTCCAAACGGATGATCGCATCGATGCTGTCGGACTGATCCTGGCGGTGACACTCTTCATTGCAGGCGGATTCGCTGCGCAGCGCCTTGCCTGGTGGTCCGGGCGAGGGCTGCTTCATTTTGTGTTGACCGCGCCTGCCGACACCGTCCGGCAGCGGATCAAGCTCCATGCGGCCCGGCTTTCAATGGGCCTTCTCGCGTTGGTCGGTTATCTCATCGGCAGCCTCGGCGCCTTTATCCTCTTTCCCTGGCCTGCCGTGTTTCGCGATATCGCGCTCATTCTGCTATCAGCGGCGCTGATGGTGCGCCTTGGCGTGCTTGTCGGCCGCATCGTGATTGCGCCCGGCGCCCGGCTGCCGCATATGCGGCTTCTGACGCTTGTCACCTCGCTTGCCTGGTTCTGGTATTACTGGCTTCTCGCAATCGTCGCCGTGCTGGCGGCCGGCTGGGCGATCATCGAAGTGTTCCAGACCATCGGGGCTTCGCCCATCCTGGTCGATCTCTTTACCGCCGCGTGGCTCGGTGTCGTTTCGATCACGCTGATTACGATGATTTGGCTGCGGCATTTCCGTTCCGACGGGCCGCCGGTGAACCGGTTAGTCTGCGTCGGCTTCAGCGCGAGCATCGTATTATCGTGGCTGTTATGGGTGTCCGGGCTGCGCGGAGTATTCTGGACGTTGATCGTCCTGACGCTTCTGCCGCTTACCGTTTCCGTGGCGCGTGATGTCATCGGTCGCATCGTACGATCCGGCGGCGAACACGCCGTCGAAGATCCGGCTATCGTCGGATGGTCCGTCGTCATCATGCAAACGCTCCGGAACGGCCTGATCGTGGTCGCCGCGCTGCTGATTGCCCGCGCTTGGAATGTCAATCTCAGTGACCTTGCCGCTGCCGAAACGGTGACCACCCGTTTGATCCGTGCAGGCATCCGCATCGTTATCGTGCTGCTGGTGACCGACGTCATCTGGAAGCTCGCAAGCACGCTGATCGACAGTCAGATGGCGGTGGCGTCGCGAAGTGCGGAGGCGGGGCATCTGGACGGACCCGAAGCGCGCCGGCGCCAGCGGTTAAATACCCTGCTTCCGATCCTTCGCAACGTGCTGTTTCTGGCGATCGGCGCTGTCGGCTTCCTGATGATCCTGGATGCCGTCGGCATTCAGATCGGACCGTTGCTGGCCGGCGCCGGTGTCGTCGGCATCGCCGTCGGCTTCGGCGCGCAAACGCTCGTCAAGGATATCATCTCAGGCGTCTTCTATCTGTTCGACGATGCCTTTCGCATCGGTGAGTATATTCAGGCGGCAAAATATAAAGGGACAGTCGAAGGTTTCTCGCTGCGATCGATCCGCCTTCGGCACCACCGCGGTCCGGTCACCATCGTTCCTTTCGGCGAACTCGGCGCGGTGCAGAACCTGAGCCGCGACTGGGTGATCGATATCATTACGCTGACCCTGAACTATGACAGCGACCTTGAGGAGGTCCGCAAGACCATCAAGCGCATTGGCGTCGAGCTGCTGGACGATCCCGAACTCGGGCCCAACATCATCGAGCCCTTGAAAATGCAAGGGATCGAGCAGATGGCCGATTACGGTGTGCAGATCCGCCTGAAGTTCATGGCCAAACCCGGCGAGCAATTCGGCGTTCGCCGAAAGGCACTGGCCATGCTCAAGAAGACATTCGCGGAAAAAGGGATCCAGTTTGCAACTCCGACGGTTCATGTTTCCAGCGGGACGGCCGATGCAGCAGCTTCCGCCGCCGCTACGGAGCTACAAAGACCGGCAAAAGTGATCCCAACACTTCAGGAGTAACTGCGCAGAGCACAAGACAAGCTCGGCGAGAGTGGCGACGCTATATGCCATTGTAATAAAAAGGCATTCTGTTGTTCCATAATCTGTCTTATGCGATTTTTGTGTGGCCGCAAAGTTGAAGTGTCCTGTTTCTGTAAAGTTTGAATGGCACACTCCCCGCGTTTTCGATTACGTGGGAGACGAGATGACAAGCCAGCTGTCTGGCAATCCCTGAGAACAAAGCTGGAGGCAAGCCTCCCATAGCGGCGTCTTACAGGAGGTTTCGTCCTGTAGAATGTCGAGCCCGTCGCGATGGTCGCGCAGCGATCCGAGCTAGCACACGGGACGGCGAATTTCTTCGCGAAGCTCTCGCTGCATCGTCCAAGGTTCCGCAGTCATTTCTGCGTGCTCAGCCGGGTATCACTCGTTCACTAGGTCGTTCAGCGACCAGCGACGTCAATGTCGGCAAGCAATTCGATTTTTGGAAGCACGCTGAGGTCCCGTTCAAACGCTGGAGCATAAAGCGGATATCCATCCACCAGGATCATGAGAATAGAAACTTAGGAAGCTGAAGCCGATGTGTGCACCCTCACCTGCCCGATCTGCCCAGCAACCAGGAGCAGCCAGTCAGATTGTGCCAGGCCATCGTGCCGTGGCAGACCAACGTTCCAACCAAAACGATGTCTTGACGCGCTACCGGATCGGCTTTTCTCGCAGGCTAGCCGGTTTAGCGTTGCCTTAAAGAAACTGTGCGAGGATGCATCTGTGTCCATCCGCGCCGGCAAACTAATGAAGTTTCGAAGAAATCCAAAGATACTCCGTGGCCTTGCTGCCTCCGCAGCCAGCCATGCAACCGCATTTGCTCCGGCACTATTTGCGGCGGTTATTGCAGTTATTGTCGTCTGGGTCGCAACGAACTGGCGGCTGGAGCGATCGCTGGCAGAGGAGCGCTCGATTGTTGCGGGCGAGCTTGCCACAATATCATCTCGGCTTCAGACGAACCTCAATAGCAATGTGAAGCTGCTGCAAGGTCTGGCGGCTGGCATCGCAGTCGACCCGGCAATGGGCCAGAACGGATTTTCCAAACTCGCCGCGCAGATCCTGCAGCCCGATTTCACAATTGCGCAGTTTCGCTGCGGCGCCCGACATGGTGGTCAAATGGGTTTATCCTGAGAAAGGAAACGAAAAGGCCATCGGGCTCGATTACCGAAAGAATGACAAGCAACGGGCTGCCGCGATGCTGGCGCGCAACACCCACAATATCGTTCTGACAGGGCCAGTGGAACTCGTCCAAGGCGGAACCGCTTTCGTCGTCAGATGTCCGATCTATATCGATGACGGAAACAGCCAGATCTTTTGGGGGCTGCTCTCCGGAATTATTGATATCCCAAGGCTCTATAGTGATAGCGGCCTTGGATCGACCGAGCTTGAGATTGCCATCAGTACCGTGCCGGAGCCAAATTCGCCGAAACAGGTTTTCCTCGGAAGTCTGGAAACCTTTTCGAAGCAGCCGGTCGCGACATCCGTTGACATGGCTTATGGCCGGTGGACTTTCGGCGCCGTGCCCAAGCACGGATGGGGCCAAAATAACGGAATCGGCGTTTTTGAGTTTTATGCGAGCTTGTTGGGCCTCTGTGTCGTTGCGCCGATCATTTGGATCGGCTTCCTGACCAAATCACGCCAACGAACGATCGAGAAGCTTCGCCTTCACAAGAAGAAGCTCGTTCGAGCGCGGCAACGTCTGGAATATCTGTCGTTGCGCGACGCCCTGACGGGGCTGGCTAACCGACGGTTCGTCGACCAGATGATCTCGCAACCACAGAGACCCGATGGCGAAGACTGTCTGATCCTCATTCATATCGACCTCGACCGATTTAAAGAGATCAACGATACGAAAGGGCATGCCGGCGGTGACATGGTCCTTCAAACAACCGCTTCGCGCCTCGCCGATTTGACCGGCCCAACCGACGTCGCGGCTCGGATCGGTGGGGACGAGTTCATTTTCGCCAGGTGGAGCGCCAACCCCGAGCCTGAGGCAGCCGAATTGGCCAAGCAGATCGTCGCCACGCTCCAGCAGCCCCTCCTCATCGATGGGGCGGAGTATGTGGTCGGAGCAAGCGTCGGTGTCGCCTGGGAGACTGAACATGCCTCCGGGCGGGATCTCGGCCAGTTGCTTCTCAATGCCGATTTGGCCCTCTACGAAGCGAAGAAGGCAGGGCGCGGCCGCGCGGCCATTTTCACCGAAGAGCTTCGCAGCGCCGCAATCCATTCAAAAGAATTGGCGGATGAGTTCAATCTGGCGCTCGACCGCGATGAGCTCGTTGCATTCTTCCAGCCGCAATTCCATGCGGATACGCTGGCTATATCAGGCGTCGAGGCCCTCGCCCGCTGGGATCACCCGCGAAAAGGTCTGCTCGGCCCGAACAATTTTCTCGGCGCCGCGGAAAGGCTGGGGCGTAGCGGCGATATGGATAGGCTGATCCTGCACAAGGCCCTGTTCGAGCTGACGAGATGGGACAGCCTGGGAATGCAGATCCCGCGTGTCTCCGTCAATATATCGGCGCGCCGACTGGCGCAGGCAAATTTGCTCGCCGAACTGTCCGGGCTTCCCGCAGCGAGGGGTCGCCTCTGTTTCGAGCTGCTCGAGACAATTTCCTTCGACGAGCTTCAGCCTGCCCTCAACGAGGTCATTCCGGCAATCAAAGCGCTCGGCATTGAAATCGAGATCGACGATTTCGGCACGGAACATGCCAGCATCATCAGTCTGCTTCGGTTTGAGCCGCGACGACTTAAGATCGACCGCGAAATTATCAAGCCGATCATAGCCTCTCCGTCTCAACGCCGCCTGGTTTCCTCCATTATCGAAATCGGCCGGTCACAGAACATCGACATCGTTGCCGAGGGCGTCGAGACAATGGAGCACGCGAAGATCTTAAAAGATCTCGGTTGCCATTTGCTGCAAGGCTATGCTCTGGCGCGGCCAATGACGTCGGAGCAGCTGATCGAATTTTGCCGCGTGAAGCACAAGGGACTGACGAAAGCAGGCTGATGCGCGAAATCACACCAGCCTAGAATCGGATGATTTGAGGCCGGATCGGATTAAAATCATCCGGTTCAGACGCAGCCGCGAGAGCCCGCTCAAGGGCGGCGGACAAGCTCCTGAAGCCTCCATGGTAGGCACCGGGCCGCAGTTTCGTCAGTCGATCGATCTGCTGATGGCCCAGCGGAGCGATCGTCAATCCGAATGGCAATGCCGTGGGTTCAGGGCAGTCCCCTGCCTCGACGATCGCCATCACAGCGGGAGGCGATCCAACGACCGCCACATCGCTCTCGAGTTTAGAGCTCTCGAAGTTATCGCTCTAACGGCTGCTGTCCACGGAATCCGGCATATCAGGCGTGGGCACGGCAGAATGCCTCGAATTCTCGTGCGGGCGCAGTTCGATGGCGCTCCTTATGTCTGAGCAAGGTGAACCGTCGCGGCGGAAGCTCGACCTCGAGCATTCGCAACTGGCCATTCTCGACGAAGGGCATGACGATCACCTCGGAGAGCGCCGTGACACAGCCGCAGCTTCTCACGGCCGACAATACCGCTTCGTTCGAGGGAAGCACCAGCGAGACGTCGAGCTTGGAAGGATCGATGTGAAGCTCGCGCAGCGACTGTTCGAGCACCGAACGTGTTCCGGAACCCGCTTCCCGCATGATCCATTTGAGGCGGCCGAGGTCCCCTGCTTCAATATCGTCGCGGTTTTCGGATCCGACGACAAGAACCAGCCTGTCGCTGGCGATCATGGAGTTCGAAAGCGTGGGTTCGTCGACCATGCCTTCGATGAATCCCAGTTCCGCGTCGCCCTGTTTGACCGCCGCAGCCACGGTCATCGTGTTGCCGATCGTCAGATCGATATCGATGCCCGGATAAGCGTGGGAGAAGCCGAGGAGCCGCGAGGGCAGCCAATAGTTGGCGATGGTCTGACTGGCATGGATGTCGAGCGTACCGGTCTTCAGCCTGCCAAGCTCGGCGAGAACCGCCTCGGTTGCTTTGACTCTTGCCAGCGTCTCCTTGGCCTCGCGCAAAAGGACGGCCCCTTCCCTGGTCAATTGAATGCCGCGGCCAACCCGGTCGAAGAGCTTCACGCAATAGAACGTCTCCAGCGCCTTGACGGACGCGCTGACTGCGGAGGGTGTCAGTCGAAGAGCGGAAGCCGCCTGCGTGAGATGCTGCCGCTCGGCCACTGCCACAAAGATCGAAAGCTGCTCGAACGTCATCGAAAATCGTTCTCTTACACCGAATGAAATGTCAATAATTATTCGATGGATGAGCACAAAACGGAGGACTATCCTACAAATAGAATTTCTTTTGGATATTTCATGTCGCCTTCCTCGAGATTGTTGGAAATCCTTCCCGGCATCGCCGCCTCCGTCGCGATAACCATCTTGGCGTGGGGCATGGTTTCTATGGAGAAAGCCGTCATCGGCTTCGAAATCATCGATGGGCTGGTCTTCGCCATCCTCCTGGGCACGATGCTGCAGACCTTCGTGGGCCTGCCGGCCCGTTTTCATGCAGGGATCGCCTTTTCGAGCAAGGTCCTTCTGGAATTTGCCATCCTGCTACTCGGCGCATCCGTCAGCATAGCGACCGTCGCCGCGGCCGGCACCACCATGATCGTGATCGTCATGGGAACAGTGCTTCTCTCGCTGGTGACAAGTTATGGGATCTGCAGGATGCTTGGCCTTCACGACCAGCTGGCAACTCTTGTCGCCTGCGGCAATTCCATTTGCGGGAATTCTGCGATCGTTGCCGCAGCACCAGTAATCGGCGCCCGCGCGAACGACGTTGCATCGTCGATCGCCTTCACGGCGGCGCTCGGAATAGTCGTCGTCCTGGTGCTGCCGCCGCTTTTTGCGGTAACACATCTCACGGAATGGCAATATGGCGTTCTTGCCGGCATGACCGTCTACGCGGTTCCGCAGGTGCTTGCAGCGACCACGCCTGTCGGCGCCGTCAGCGTACAGGTCGGCACCATCGTGAAGCTCATGCGGGTCCTGATGCTTGGTCCGGTCGTGCTGCTGCTGCAACTCAAGAGGGATGCGGAGCATCCCACCCAAATCTCGCTTGCACATCTTCTGCCGTGGTTCATTGTCGGTTTCTTGGCGATGATGGGCTTGCGGAGCTTCGATCTCATCCCGCCGCAAGCCGCAACGGTGGCGAGGGAATCCTCGTCCGTGCTCACCCTCGTCTCGATGGCTGCCCTTGGCCTGTCGGTGAACATGCGGACGGTACTTGCCTCCGGCGGGCGCGTGCTGCTGGCCGGGGTGCTGTCGATGCTCGCGCTGGCGTTTATGAGCGCTATCGGACTGATGATCCTTCACCCCAACTGAAATCCTGCTTGCGGGCCTCACGTAGCAGGTTCATGCTTGTTTCTGTTAAGGCCCGTCGGTTGCGACCGGGATACCCGTCGCATATCTGGCCTTTCGTGGGACGGGTGCGATGGAGTGCGCCGGCTGCGGTTTCGATATTCAAAGTGGTTTTGCCTTCTGCACGCGATGCGGCGCCAGGCAGCCCCTCTCCTGTGCTGCCTGCGGCTGTGCCTGTCAGCCGGATTTTGCCTTCTGCCCGAGATGCGGCGCGGCCATCTCAGGCCGAGTCCCGCCTGCGCCGAAGCCAAGCATCGAGGTGGTGCCGCATAAATCAGACAGCGATGCCGACCGGCGGCCGGTCACGGTGCTCTTTGCCGATCTCTGCGGCTTCACGACGCTGAGCGAGCAGATCGACCCAGAAATCATGCGGGTGCTGCAGAACGAACTATTCGAAGAGATGACGCAGGCGGTCGAGGCTTATGGCGGATTCGTCGACAAGTTCGTCGGCGATGCGCTGCTGGCGCTGTTCGGCGCCCCGGTTGCCCATGAAGATGATCCGGTCCGGGCGCTCGGTGCCGCACTCGATATGATTCGGCGGGCGACTGACGTCGGCGACCGCTGGCGCTCACGCGCCGGTGTGCCGCTGCGTCTGCATATCGGCATCAATAGCGGGCCTGTCGTCACCGGCGGCTTCGGTGCGGTCAGCACAAAATCCTATTCGGTGACCGGCGACACGGTGAACACCGCCCAGCGGCTGCAATCGATGGCCGGCGAAAACGATATCCTCGTCGGACCGCTGACCTATCGCCTCACCCGCCATGCCTTTGCCTTCGACAGTCTTGGCGCGCAGACGCTCCGTGGCAAAAGCGGAAACGTCCTCGTCCATCGGCTGGCTGGGCTGCTGGAAGCGCCGCATACGGCGCGCGGGCTCGAAAGTTTCGGCCTTCAGGCGCCGATGATCGGACGCGATGGCGAGTTGTCGCGGCTGCTGACCTGCCTCGATCTCGCCTGCGGCGGTGCGGCGCAACTCGTCCGCCTGATCGGCGAAGCCGGTATCGGCAAATCGCGGCTGGTCAACGAATTCGTTGGAACCGCCGGCGATGCGGCCCGTTTCCCCGGCCTTGCCATCCGCAACGCCACCTGCTCTCCCCTCGGCGAACGATCCTATGGCACGCTCGCCGCGGTCGTGCGCAGCGCTTACGGTATCGGCGAGCGGGATGATCTCGCCAGAACACGGCAGCTGCTGACAACCGGATTCCGCGCGCTCGATCTCACCCAAGAGGATGTCGAGGGGCTTTTGCCGCTCTTTCTGCATGTCCTCGGTCTCGGCGACGCCGATGGGGCATTACGGCACATCGAGCCGGAACAGTTGCGGCGACAGATCTTCTATGCGGTACGCACCGTCTTCGAGCGGCGGTTGGCGCAAGGCCCTCTGCTGCTCGTTATCGAGGATCTGCACTGGGCGGACGTTGCCTCGCTGGAAGTGCTCCGCTTCATGATGGATCGGCTGGAGCGCAGCCGGCTGATGCTGCTGGCGATCTACCGGCCGACATCGCAGACCGACCCGCTGAACTCCGATCGCGTCAACGTGACCGTGCAACGTCTCGACCCGCTCTTTGCAGCCGATGGGCAGAAGTTGCTTGCTGCCTTTTTTGGCGAGAGCCATAGTAAGCTGCCGGTGGCCATGCGCAAGCGCATCCTGGATCGGGCCGGCGGCAATCCGCTTTTCATCGAAGAAATCCTGCGCGGACTGATCGACATGGGCACGCTGCACCATGACGGTCATCGCTGGCATGTCGCAGCCGACGACACGGATGTCGATATCCCGGTCAATCTCCAGGCGCTGTTGCTCGCCCGCGTCGATCGGCTGCCGCAAGAGATGAGACGGTTGGCGCAGGAGGCTGCGGTTGTCGGCCCAAAGTTCGATACCGCCCTGCTCCGCACCGTCACCTCCGACCCGGCCGGCGTCGACGCGGCGCTGGATTATCTCTGCGATGCCAATATCATCGAGGAATTGCGCGGCCCGGATGCCGGCGGATCGCCGGGCTATCGCTTCAGCCAGACGCTGATGCATGACGTCATCTACCACAATCTGCTGCTGCAGCGGCGCATGGAGCTGCATGGCAGGATCGGCCGCATTCTGGAACGCCAATATGGCGAAGCGCCCGACCGGGCCGAGCACCTGACGCAGCTCGGCCATCACTTCAGTCTGACCACCGAGAAAGCCAAGGGCGCCGGCTATCTGATGGCGGCGGGCGATCTGGCGCGCAAGACCTACGCCAATGACGATGCCATGCGACTCTACCATCAGGCCCTTGCCGCCTTCGCCAACGAGCCGGAGGTGTCGCCGGAGCAATTGGCGCTCATGGAGCGTCTTGGTGATCTCTGCGGCCCTGCCGGCCGGCGCGATGCTGCCTTGACCCATTATCAGCGGGCGCTTGCGATCCACCGCACCAAGGACGATCGGATCGCCGCAGCACGGATCCTGCGAAAGACCGGCCGTCTGCATCTCGACGCGGGGCGCCGCGACCAGGCGGAAACCCATTGCGCTGCGGCCGAAGCGTTGATCGCGACGATCGATGCGCCGATCGAACATGCGCACTTGCTGCAGGAGCGCGGCCATCTGGCCTTTCGCATGGGCGATCAGGCAGCTGCCGCCGAATGGGCGACGCAGGCGCTGCAACGCCTGCAAACGCTGCCCGTCGACGGAACGACCGAGGCCGGACGGGAGGCGGCACGGGCGATGGCGGAGGCGTTGAACACCAAGGGTGCGGCGCTGGCGCGGCTCGGGCGCCGCCGCGATGCGGTGCAGGAAGTCGAGCGCAGCCTTTCGGTCGCTGAAAAGGCCGATCTGCAAAGTGCAGCGTGCCGCGCCTATTCCAATCTCGGCGTTCTCTACACCATCGTCGACCCGGCCAACGCCATCAGGATCTGCCGGCGCGGCCTGGAGGTCGCCACCCGCATCGGCGATCTTGGCTTCCAGGCGCGGCTACTCGCCAACCTCGCGGTTTCCTGCTGCACCTTTACCGATCGCTGCGCGGCCGAGGGTGTGCCGGCAGCGGAGAAGGCCGTCGAAATCGACCGGGCGCTCGATCAGCGCGACCATCTCTCCGTGCCACTGATTGTCCTCGGGCAGATTCATCAATGCCACGGGCAGCCGAAGCTAGCTCGTAAGTATTACGAGGAAGCCCTTGAGGTTGCAAAGGAAATTGACGAGCCGCAACTGCTCTTTCCGTGCTATGATGGCTTGGCGACACTGAGCCTCGAACACGACGATATGGACGAGGCGGAACGGTATTTCACGCTGGCGCAGGATGTGTGCATCCGCCACAACCTCGATCCAGGCACACTCGTCGTTTTGCCGTTTCTCGACTGACCTTCCTCCCGGTGTAACTTCTGGAGAGCGGTTAGTCCAATCAAGTCAAATAGATAAAGGGAGGAATTAATCATGCAGGAGAACCACTCGGAAAGACCATTACAGCCCGGAGATCGCGCGCCAAACGTGGTGCTGGATGCGATTACTCGCCAGGGTAAGATCGCCATCGATGATTTTCGTGGCCAGAAACCGGTGCTTGTCGGGCTGTTTCGCGGACTGCATTGCCCCTTCTGCCGCCGGCAGATCGCCGCCATGGCCGAACTCACCGGTGCATTGCAGGAAAAGGGCATCGACAGCCTGACTGTCGTGAATACCCCGATCGAGCGTGCCCGCCTCTATTTCCGCTACCACCCGCTTCCCAACCTGCTGGCTGCTTCCGACCCGGAACGGATGTCACACAGGGCCTTCGGCCTGCCGAATGTCCAGTTCACCGAAGACGAGAATGACTGGCCGCACAAGCTCAGCATGAGCACGGTGACCTCGATGCGTATCGACATGCCGGGTGAGCTCCCGGAGCCGATGGATGTGATGGCGGCGGTGGACTATCTCGACAAGGCGGATGGCTACGAATTCACTGAGGACGACACGCAGATGATTGCGACCGGCCATGGCCAGCTTGTCGGCGAATTCCTGCTCGACCGAGATGGCGTCGTGCGCTGGTGTTTCACTGAAGTCGAAGACGGTGGCCGTCATATGTTCGGTGGTCCCGCCCCTCGGGAAGTGATGTCGGCAGCCTCGAATATGGCTGTTTGAAGCGAGTAATCTTTCCTCCGGGGATCGCCGTCTATCTCGGGCGCGAGGCCAGCCAGACGTGAAACGCTGCAACCTCGTATCGACTCAACGCCTTCGGCGCTGCGACGATGTAATACGCCCACTTCACAGGCCAGCGGACGTCTGGCAACAGATGGACCAGCCTGCCGCTGTCGAGTTCCTGCGCCACGAGCGCCTTGCGCACGAGGGCGACGCCCCTTGCCGCGACGGCAGCCTGAATGACTGCCGCCGTGGAATTGATCTTCAGCCCGCGTTCTATCGGAAGCCGGTTTGCGCCGGATCTCGCCAACCATTCCGCCCATGTCGGAAAGTCGCCGCCCGGATGCGGCGTGCCGTCAGCGTCTGTTCGACGATCCAGCCGGCGGTCACCTCCCGATCCACCTCGAGCAGCCGATTGTGGCATACCGCGATAATCTCCTCACTCATGAGGAATGTCGACTTCACACCCTTCCAGGCACCAAGACCGCAGCGTATGCCGATATCAGCCTCGCCCTGGGCCAGATCGATGACTCTGTCGGAGACATCAAGCCGGACATCGATCGTCGGAAAGTTCATCGAGAAGTCGTCCAATCTTGCCAGCAGCCAGTTGGCAACGGGACGCGGTGACCACCACGACCGACCGGGCTTTCCTGCCGCGAAGCTTCCGCAGCCCGGTTTCGAGACGATCGAGCCCTTCCGCGATATCATAGAGCGTCGGGCATGGTCACTCGATCGACCAGGCGGCATTGGGAATCCAATGGCATATCCTCGCCATGTATGCCCCGAGCTTCGTCACCGGCCGCCTGATGGTGCGCTTCGGCAAGGAACGGGTCGCGGCCGTCGGTCTCCTCCTCATCGGCAGCTCGGCGGCGGTCGCGCTCTCCGGCTTCGACATCTCCCACTTCTGGCTCTCGCTGGTTCTGCTCGGGATCGGTTGGAACTTCGGCTTCATCGGAGCAACCGCGATGGTCGCCGACTGCCATACGCCGGCCGAACGCAGCAAGGTGCAGGGGGCAAACGACTTCGTGGTCTTCGGTACGGTCGCCTGCGCGTCCTTCTCGGCCGGGTCGCTTCTCCACAGCTCCGGCTGGGAAACGATCAACTTGATCGTGCTTCCGGCGGTCGCCCTGGTGCTGTTTCCGTTGGTCTGGCGGGCGGCGCGGCCCGGCGATCACTCGGGAAGACCGGCCTTGCGGTAGCCATCGACAAAATGCGCAAGCGTCCGAGCGTCGCGGAAGGGCTCGGTCGCCGCCCAGTGGCGAATGGAAAAATGCGGGTTGGCGACGAGGAAGAGATCGGTCTCGGCGCGTGCCTCGTCGGGCCGGCCGAGCTTGGCAAGGCTTGCCGCCAGGAAACGGCGTGAGCTTGAGCGATAGGTCTCGTCGCGGCGCAGCGTCTCGACGGCGGCCGCATATTGGCCGGCCGCATATTGCGCCTGGCCGAGCGTCAGATAGTACCAGCTTGCCGGAAACGGGTTCAGCCGGAACGCTTTGCGAATATGCTCGAGCCCCTCGCCGACCCGGCCGGCAAGGACGGTGATGTCGGATAGCGCGGCAAAAGTATCGGCCTCATTCGGGTCGAGCTCGATCGCCTTGGCGAATTCCGCATCCGCTTCGGCGAAGTCGCGCTCATAGGCAAGCAGGTAAGCCAGGACCCAACGGCAGCCGGCATCGTTGGGATCGAGCGTGACGGCCCTGCGTGCCAGTTCTAAAGCGAGGCTGCGGTCGAATTCCGTCGGCCCGCCGCTATGGATCCGTCCCATCCAGTGGTTCATGGCGAGCCAGCGATAGGCCTCGGCATAATCAGGGTCGAGGGAGACGGCGCGCGTCAGCATCAGATGCGCTTCCTCAGCCGCCTGCGGGGAATCATCCATCAGCCTGCGCGCCCGCACACAAAGGTCGTAAGCCTCAAGGCTGATTGGCCGGTTGCGCGGCGGTGGTGCGCGCAGCCGCCCGAGCAGCGCCTCGACGATCTTTTCCGCCACCTCGTCCTGAACGGCAAAGATATCGTCGAGGCTGCGATCGAAGCGTTCGGCCCACAGGTGATCGCCGCTCGCGGCGTCGATCAGCTTGGCATTGATGCGGACCCGTCCTGCGGCGCGTCGGGCACTGCCTTCGAGCAGGTAGCGCACGCCTAGTTCCCCAGCGATCTCTCGCATGTCAACCGCCTTTCCCTTGTAGGAAAACGCCGAGTTGCGGGCGATGACGAACAGACCCGGCATCCTGGAAAGGTCGGTAATCAGGTCTTCGGTCAGCCCATCGGAGAAGAATTCCTGCTCGGGGTCATCGCTGATATTGACGAAGGGCAGCACAGCAATGGATGGCCTGTCAGGCAGCGGCAAAGCCTTTCGCTTGACGCCACCGGGCTGATCTGTGGCCCCGGTGAAGCGGTAGCCGACGCGCGGAACCGTGGCAATCCACTCGCCGCCGTCTGCAGCAGGGCCAAGCAGCTTTCGCAGCTGCGCGATCTGGACGGTGAGGTTGCCCTCCTCCACCGCCCTGCCCGGCCACGCCGCATCCATCAACTCGGCTTTGCCGAGGATTTCGCCCGGCCGCCCGACGAGCGCCGCAAGCAGCTTCAGCCCGCGGTGGCCGACGGCCACGGGATCGTCATTCCGAAGGAGCGTTCCCGCCGCCGGATCAAGCACGAACGGACCAAATGCAAAACGCGATCCCTGCATAGCCGCATCCTAGAGTCTTTAAAGCTTGGATGAAACTGTTCGTCCGCTTAGTCCGCGTGGTATCGAGGATGCGAGCAGTAATGGCGGCGACCACGCGGCCTGAACATAGACCGTCGAGGTGACACGCATGGTTTTCTGGATAGCGGCTGCGGTCGGGTTGGCGATCGCCTATCTCCTCGGTTCGATACCCACGGGCTATCTGGCAGGCAAACTGCTGAAAGGCATCGATATCCGGGAACATGGCTCCAAATCCACCGGAGCAACGAATGTATTGCGAACGCTCGGCAAATGGCCGGCGTCGATGGTGCTTCTGGTCGATGTACTGAAAGGTGTGGGCGCAATCGCCTTTGCGCGCGGGTTCTGCCTCTGGCTCTCGACAGTCCCATCATCCACTCCACCGGCAGCCTTCGATCTGCAGAGCTCGGAGCCTTGGGCTGTCTGCCTGGCGGGGTTTGCTGTGTTGCTAGGGCACAGCCGGTCGGTCTGGCTCAATTTTGCCGGAGGCAAGTCGGTTGCGACGGGGCTCGGCGTGCTGCTGGCGATGTCATGGCCCGTGGGTTTATGGGCCGCGGTGGTTTTCGGCGCCGCGCTGGCTATCTCCAGGATTGTTTCCCTCAGTTCGATGCTGGCGGCGTTGACGGCCATGGCCCTGGTCTGCGGCCTGGAGCAACCGCTGCCCCATCGGCTGCTGGTGATCGCCGGCGGCGTTTACGTGATTGTGCGCCATCGCGCCAACTTTCGGCGGCTTCTGGCTGGGACGGAGCCACGTCTGGGCAAAGTTGCCTAAGAGAAAAGAGCAATGACCCCATCGACGGCTTGCTGCGAGAAGCAGGATCAAGCCTGCCGGACGATGGCGCCGATCGCATTGACAAGAAGCCGCGAGGCGGTGAGCGCCGACAGACCGTCAATGTCGGCGGGAGGATAGAACTCGACAAGGTCGAATCCCGCGATCCTCGCCCGCCTGCCGAGGCCGGCGATCAGGTCGACCACCTCAGAGTAAGTGAGGCCACCAGGGGTACGCGCCGCCACACCAGGCATGATGCCGGGATCGATGCTGTCGCAATCAAGTGTGACGACGACCTGCGCTCCTTCCGGGATATGCTGGAGAGCGGCGCCGACGCCCTGGCTATGAACCTCGCGAGCGGTCACAAAACAGCTGCCATAGCGTTGCGCCGCTTCGATGTCGGCGGTGCGCGCGCTGCCGACACTGCGCAAGCCGACTTGCACCATGCCGGCGACATGCGGCATCTCGCTCGCCCGGCGCATCGGACTTGAATAGCCGTGATGTTCGCCATGCACCTCGTCGCGCCAATCGATATGGGCGTCGATCTGCAGGACCCAGACCGGCCCTTGCGCCGCAAAACCGGCAAGGAAAGGAATGGTCACGGAACAGTCACCGCCGAGCAAGATCGGTATGGCCGGCAATGCCAATACCTTTCGCGTCTTCGCCTCGATCCGCGCCCGGTTGCCGATATTGTCGTGCATGGTTGTCTCGACATCGCCGGCGTCGGTGCATGCGATCGGCTTGCCATCGAACAGCGGACCGCCGAGATCGAAATCCCAGTGCTCGATGAGCCCGGCATCGTCCTGGCTTGCAGCACGGATGGCGCCGGCCGCCAAGGCATAGCCGCCGCTGTCCTTGCCGGGATAGGTCGTGCCGTGGGCGGCCGCGAAAATCACCGCCCGGGGCAAGCAGTCATCAGCGAGGCGATTGGGAAGGCCGAGAAAGGAGGGCGAGGCGGTCATTTCCTGATGGTCCTGCGTTCGATCCTGACCTGTTTAGCGCCTTTGGAAATTTTTGAGAACTTTTTGGGAGAGCTTAATTACGGCGTTCGCCATATCCCGCAGAATTCATCCTCCTAAGCCGACGGGCTCCAGGGTTCTGAGAACATAGGGTCTGACGAGGATATCTGCATGAGTGCCGAAAACACCCTATCACTAAGGGAGGCCCGTATCCCATGGGTGGCGATGGCAGGGGTCATCGCGACCGTTACGGTATTCGCCGTGGCGCAGGGGCTGACCTATCCGCTGCTGAGCTTCATCCTGGAGCGGCAGGAAACGACATCCGGCCTGATCGGCCTGTCGGCGGCGATGACGCCGCTGGGTTTCATTGCATCGGCGCCCTTCATTCCGGCGCTCTCACGGCGCCTCGGCGGGGCGCGGCTGGCCATCCTGTGTTCGATCCTGGCCGCCCTCACCCTGATTGCGATTGGCTTGATGCAGAATGTTTGGGTCTGGATGCCGCTGCGCTTCCTGCTCGGCGTCTTTGCCAATCCGCTCTATGTGATCAGCGAGACCTGGCTGATCACGATCACGCCGGCGCCGCGGCGCGGCCGGATCATGGGCCTTTATTCGTCGATTGTTTCGGCTGGCTTCGCCATCGGCCCGCTGTCGCTCGGCTTCACCGGCACGGAGGGCTGGCCACCCTTCATGATCGGTATCGCGGCCTTCCTCGCCTGTGGCTTCATCGTGGTTGCCGTCGCACCACGCGTGCCAAAGATGCCTCGCGAAGGCGAGGCAACATCGCTCGGCGGCTTCCTCGTACTGGCGCCGCTGCTGATGTTTGCTGTTTTCACAGCTGCCGCCTTCGAGCAGATCCTGCTTTCCCTATTCGCGGTCTATGGCGCGGCCCTCGGCAGCGCCATGGGACGGATCGCTGCGCTCATCACCTGTTTCATTGCTGGCAACGCGGTGATGCAGATCCTGCTCGGCCGCGTCGCCGAACGGCTTGGCTCGACAAGGACCATGTCATTCTGCGTCCTGGCTTGCCTTGCCGGTTGCCTGCTGCTGCCGCTGGTCTTCAACGCATGGCTGATCTGGCCGCTGGTTTTCGTTTGGGGCGGGGTCTCGTTCGGGATTTACACCATGTCGCTGATCCAGCTCGGCGAACGTTTCACCGGCCAGGCCCTGATCGCCGGCAACGCGGCCTTCGCTTTTACATGGGGCATCGGCGGTATGGTGGGCTCGCCCGCTGCGGGATTGGCGATGCAATTGATTGGACACCAAGGGCTGCCGATGTCGCTTGGCCTACTCAGCTGTGTCCTGGCGGGGTTTCTGTTGGCGGCGAGACGGCGGGGCGGGTGAACCCTGCCCTCGACTTTCAGGCATTGAACCGCGAGTATATAACGCGTTATATAACATTCAATGCAACGGAGAACAGGCATGGTCGAAGATGTGGTTCGAACCCTCGGTTTTCTGTGCTTGGGCAGCCGGCTGCGGCGGATCGGAGAGAGGCTGCAGGCCGATACGCAGCAGGTCATCGACGAAGCCGGTCTCAGCATTCAGGCGGGCAAATATCCCTTTTTGGCCGCGATCGACCGATCCGGCCCGCTGACGATCGGTGAGCTTGCGCAGGCGGTCGGGATCACCCAGCCCGGCGCAACCCGCACCATCGGCCAGCTTCTCGAACTCGGCTTCGTCGATATGCAGCCGGCCCCGGACGATCAGCGACGCAGACTGGTCTCGCTGACCGGCAAGGGACAGGATCTTGTCGATCATTCGAAGATGGTCATCTGGCCGCGCATCGCGGCGGCCGTTGCGGATCTCTGCGGCGATCTCGACGGGCCGATTCTGGAGCAGCTCGCAGCCATCGAGGACGGGCTTGCGGCGGTGCCGCTTGCGCGCCGCCACGCCGCCAAGGAGGAAGAAGCATGACCCATATCCTCGACCGGCCGATCTGGACCGCGTTGGAGACAGCGCATGCCGGCCTTGCAGAGGGGAACGAAAACGCGCGGCGATACCCACCATCGATCGTCCCCTTCGCGGCGTCCGCCGACGATAGGCCTGAAAGCCTCGACGCCCTGGAGATGCTGCCGGCGTCGGAGGAGAGCATGATCCTCTTGGAAGCCGGGCCGATCGCCATCCCAACAGGCCTTGCCGTTGCCACGGAAGCATCGGCGGTCCAGATGATTGCCGAGCGGCCGCATAAGCGGATTTCGGATTCCCGCATCGAGAGGCTGACGGAGGCCGATGCCGCCGACATGCTGGCTCTGGCGACGCTGACCAAACCCGGCCCATTCACGCTCAGAGCCCAGAGCCTCGGCAGCTTCTGGGGGATCAGAAGCGAGGGCCGGCTAATGGCAATGGCCGGGCAGCGGATGCGGCAGACCGGTTTCATCGAACTCAGCGGGCTTTGCACCCATCCCGATTTCCAGGGGCGCGGCCTCGGCACCCTGCTCTTCCGCTTCGTTGCCGGCGAAATCGCATCCGGCGGCGATACCGCCTATCTGCATGCCTATGCGGCAAATACGTCCGCCATCGCCCTCTACCTCGCGCTCGGCTTCACGCTTCGCTCAGAGATGAACATGCGCGTGGTCAAACGCCGCGGCTGAGCGATCGCACGACGATGCAGGAGCCCCGGAGCGCCTATCTTACCGCCGCCGGCAGTACTTCGAATTTCCAGAAGTTTTCCGGGCTGAAATAGGTCCCGGCAAATGCGCGAATATCCTCGACGGTGACCTTGTCGTAGCCGCTGAGACTGTCGCGTATCCGGTCTAAACGACGCGGATCCATCTGAGCGCCCCGCAGAGATTCGATCCAATATTCGTTGCTCTGCCGCTGATGCTTCAGTGTCTCGATGATCGGTTCCCGGGCGCGCGCGAACTCGTCCGGGGAGACATCATGCGATCGCAGGTCATTGGCGATGTCGTCGGCAAGTGCATAGAAG
The DNA here is from genome assembly GCF_022354505.1 of Rhizobium sp. C104. Classification (NCBI taxonomy): domain Bacteria; kingdom Pseudomonadati; phylum Pseudomonadota; class Alphaproteobacteria; order Hyphomicrobiales; family Rhizobiaceae; genus Rhizobium; species Rhizobium sp. C104. The sequence continues at coordinate 1,378,986 of NZ_CP092348.1, forward strand.
CGCCCGATCTTTGCCGGTTCCGTCTCGACGTAGAAAAATGCGTAGCCATAGCCGGGGATTTCGCGTGACAGGTTCGCGTCACCCTCCAGGACATAACTTGCGCCTTCCGCAATACGAAACTGGTCGATCAGCCTGTTCTGAAAAATCTGGGTGGCGATATTGGCGGTGAAGGACCGCGGCAGATCGGAGAGCAAATCGCCGATCGGTGCCCCGAAGGCGGCGGCCGCGTTATCCGCCCTGCCGCTATGGGTCAGCAAAATGGGCGTCTTGTTCGCCGCCGGGAAACGCACGTCACCCCACTCCTTGCTCAGCACCGCCTCCGGCCGCGGCGGCAAAGCGCCAAAGGTTTCGGCTGTCATCCGGATTGCGTCATCCACCGTGACGTCGCCGACGATGGTGATATCGATCGGGCCGGTGGAAACCATGGGCCGGAACTGCGCCTCGAAATCGTCCGGCTTGGCGGCGGACAAGGCAGCGCGATCGGGGAAGGTCCAGCGCGGATCGCCGGAATGCACGAGACCTCCGAAATCGCGACTGACAACGCCGCCGGGGGTCGCCTGATACTGATCGAGGCCGCTCAAATAGGCCTGCTGCACCCGCTTGAAAGCCTCCGGGCGGTAGGCGGGATCGGCGGTGTATGCCGTCATCAGCTGCAATCGCGCTCGCAAGATCTTCAGTTCGCGTGCGGCCGTCGAAGCTGAAGGAACTGTCGCCGACGGAGAAGTCGATGCCGACGATGTTGGCCGTCAGCGCTTTCTGGATATCCTGGTAGTCCATGGCCTTGACGCCGGACAGCGCGACGGCCGGAGACGCCCAGATCGGGGCGGGACGGTCCTGCGGCAGGTCCAGCCGGCCGCGGCCGATATCTTCGCGCACCAGCACTTCATTGGCGCGCAGCTTGGTCGGCTTGACCGTAAGCCGGACGCCATTGGAAAAGCGCACCATGGTCACGCCGAGATCGTCGACGGCGCGGCGTTCGACCACGGCGCCCGGCTCGCCGAAATGGGTGTAGGGCCAGGCGACGTCGGCTGCACCGGATGATGCCGAGACGGCAGTAGCCTTTGAAGCATCATAGGCCTGCCGAACCGCGTCGGCTCCGCCCTGCGGTGATTGGGCCGTCTGCAGCACGACCTGCGGACCGTTGCCGGAGAAGGCATGCCGCAGCGCCTGATTGACCTCGGCTGCCGTGACGTCCTTCGTGATCGTCTCGAACAGCGAAAGGTCTTCGGCGGGCGACGTAAAGACCTGATTGTCATCGACGCTGCTGGCCAGCATGGAAGCGATGTCGGTGGTCGTGCGCGTCGCGGCTCCGGCCGCGGCAGCCTGGAGGAACGAGCGATATTCGAGGATTTCACGATCGAGTTCAGCCTGCGCAACGCCGAACTCCTCGATACGCCGCTGTTCCTGGTCGATGGTCGCGAGCGCCGCCTGCCATTTATCCGGCTCGGAATTCGCCACGATCAGGACGATATGCGCGGAATCAAGAAGATCCTGGGAGCCGGCGACCGCACTGATGAAAGGGGCATCCGCCTTGCTGGCAATAGTGCTCACCCGACGTTTGAGCACCAACAGGCCGAGATCTTCGATAAGCTGCGTGCGGCGCTTGGCAAATGTGTCAGCCGCGGCGTCATTGGGACGCGTCCAGGCTATCTGGATGCTGGTCATGCCGCCGGGAACAGCGAGGACGTCGGCGCTTTCGCCTTTCGTCTCCAGTGTGCCCAGATCCGGTTTTGTTGGTGCCCGCCCCACGGCCTTCCAGTCGCCGAAGTGCTGCCGGATTTGGGTTTCCATGGCAGCCGGGTCGATATCGCCCACCACCATCAGCGTTGCCCGCTCGGGCCGATAATTGGCCCGGTAATAATCACGGACGAGGTCTACAGGCGCATTGCTGATGATGTCGGTTTTGCCGATCGGCACGCGGATGGTCGCGCGGCGGCCGGCGAGCAAGGAATTCATGATTCCGAGCCCTGCGCGATATTGCGGCGTGTCGCGCAGCCGCTCCTCCGACAGGATGACGCCGCGTTCGCGATCGAAGGCGCCGGCATCGAGGGTCAGTTCGCTCGCCGTCTCCCGCATCAGCATCAGGCCCGTCGAAACCGTGTCAGCATCGACCTCGGGAAGATCGAGTGCATAGACAGTCTCGTCATAAGAGGTGTGGGCGTTGGTATCAGGCCCAAAGGCCAGGCCCTTGCGCTGCAGGATACGGATTATCTCCCCTTCGGCGACATGCGTCGAACCCTTGAAGGCCATATGCTCCAGAAAATGCGCCAAGCCCTGCTGGTTGTCGTTTTCCTCGAGCGAGCCGGAGCCGATGCGAAAGCGGATCGCCGCCTGCCCGGGTGGCGTGGCATTGCGCATGATCGCAAACCGCATTCCGTTGGCGAGCGTGCCGAAATGGACGTCGGTGTCGGCTTGTAGGTCGCTTTGTGTTTGTGGCCAGGATGTGGACGAGGTGTCCGCATAGGCCGGCGACGCCAAGCTTGCGACCAGAGCAACCGTCGCGAGAAACCGCCAGGCGGCGGAGCATTCCATTTTATAAGACATTCTTGTCCAGGGATGAGCGTAAAGAGATGGATCGTGTTGATCTGACTATTCCACAGGTTGCATTTCTCTTCAACTTCTATGTGTGCCAGTGGACGAGACGGCAAAACTCCGGCCAGCTGCTTCCGCCGATGTCAGACCAATGTCATCGAAACCTCCTAAGGGATTGCGCCTTATCTGTCACCAGGAGGCGTTTTCGATGGCGACATTGCAGCAGGTCGCTTTCCGGGCCGGATGTTCGCTGGCAACCGCAAGCCGGGTTCTCAGCCGTGACGGACCGGCGAGCGACCTGATGGTGCGCAAGGTGCGCCGCGCCGCCGCAGAACTCGGCTATCGCCCGGCCGGCCATTCCGCCGGGCGGATCGGGCGCCGGCCGGTGGTCGGCGTGCTGATTCCGAGCATCACCAATCCGGTCTTTGCGTCGTCGCTGTCGAGCATCCAGAACCGCATGCTGGTCGCCGGCCACGGCGTGTTGATCGCCCAGTCGAATTACGATCCGGCGCGCGAGGCTGACGCCGTCGCCGCCCTGCTCAACGACCAGCCGACCGGGCTGATCCTCACCGTCTGCGATCCGTCGACCAGCGAGGCGCTGCTGGCCAGACTGCCGCCGACCGTGCTGCTCAACAACCTCCCGACCGCGCAGTTTCCGGCGGCCGTCACCGCCGACAATCGCGGCGCGGGCCGCGAGATCGCCACCTTCCTGATCGGCATGGGCCATCGCCGCATTCTCTTCCTTTCCGGCAATTTTGCCGCTTCCGACCGCGCCCGCCTGCGCTACCGGGGTTATCTCGACGCCATGGCCGAGAACGAGCTGCCACCGCTCGACGCCGTGCAAATCCCCTTCCTCGGCGGCTACGACCAGATCGACCTCGGCACGGTGATGACCTCGCTTGCGCCGACGGCGATCATCGCCTCCAATGACCTTCTGGCGCTCGGCGTCATCGGCGCGCTGAAGCGCGAGGAGCTGTCGGTGCCCGGGGATGTATCGGTCGCCGGCTTCGACGGCATCGCCATCGGCCGGCTGATCGATCCGCCGCTGACGACAATCGAAATGCCGGATGCCAGCATGGGGGCGACGGCCGCCTCGCTGCTCCTAGACATGGCGGAGAATGCCGCCCCTGCCCGCCATCTCGATGTCGCCTATACGCTGCGCCGCGGCGGCACGGTGCGCGCCATCTGAAGCTTCGAAACAAAAGGGCCGCCACGCACTCGGCGTGACGGCCCTTCTTCTGACGCGGAAAGCGATCAGCTGCGCGGCAGCATGCCTTCGACGTCGGCGGCCGCGTCGTCGAGCGCTTCTTTGGGTTCGGCCGACTGGTCGACGATGCGCGAGAGGTTGTCGACGATCGTCTGGGTAACCTTGACGCCGTTGGAGCCGGGAAAGGCATACCAGGGGATCATCACGGGCATCTGGCTGAGGCCTGCCTGGAACAGCGGGTTCTGCTTGTAGAAATCGCCGAGATATTCCGGCAACTTGGCGGCAAGCTCGTTGTTCGGGACGTAACCGGTGCCGGGCACGACGACGGAAGCGCCGTAAGGGCCGGCGGCGAATTTGGCGAATTTCCAGGCGGCGTCCTGCTTGGCGGCGTCATGGGTCAGGATGACGACGGCGTTGCCGCCGGTGGGAAGACGGCCGTTCACCGGATCGATCAGCGGGATCTTGGCGGTGCGCAGATCGAATTTGTTACCGACATTCTTGATCGTGTTGCGCAGCGCGCCCGTGGTCTGGAACTCGAAACCGACCTTGCCGGCTGCGAAAGCCTGTTCGCCGGTGGGCTTGGTGAAGACCGGCATGCCGCCCTCGGTCACCAGGCGATGCAGGACCTCGACGGCCTTCTCGCCTTCCGGACCGTTGAAGGCGACCTTGCTTTCGTCGTCGCTCAGCATCCTGCCGCCGGCGCCGAAGAGCAGAGCCGAAAACATCCAGTCGTCGCCCTGCCAGCGGAAATCGATGCCGTCGACGCCGTTGCCGAGCGCCTTGATCTTGCCGCCGAGCGCGATGACCTCGTCCCAGGTCTTCGGCGGATTGTCGGGATTGCCGCCGGCCGCCTTCACCAGATCGGCGTTGTAATACATGATCGGGTTGGAGGTCGCAAAAGCCAGGCCCACCTGCTTGCCCTTCACCTGGGCGAGTTTGAGGATCGTGTCGGAGAAGCCCTGCTCGGCCATGTTGCCCTCTTTCTTGACGAGCGGGCCGAGGTCGACGGCGACATCGCGTTCGTCGAGCATGCGCAGGCGGTTCAGGCCGATGAAGGTGATATCGGGCATTTCGCTGGTGCCGACCTGGCGAAGGATCGTCTGGATGCCTTCCTCATAGGTCGCCGACGGGCTGGCGAACTGGATTTTGATATCGGGGTTCTCCGCCATGAACTTCTTCGAGATCGTGTCCATCACGTCCTTGAAGAAGCCCGGCATGGGGTAGTGAACCGTCAGCGTCGTCTCGGCATGCGCTGGAAGCGCGATTGCCATCGATACGGCCGCTGCGGCGAGAAGCTGGGTGATATGTTTCATCGCTCGTTCTCCTGGTTGAAGCCGGTCAGCCTTTGAGACCGGTCATGGTGATGCCCTCGACGAAACGCTTCTGCGCAAGCAGGAAGGCGGCGACGAGAGGAAGGGTAATGATCAGGGTCGCCGCCATCAGCGCGCCGTAGTCGTCGCCGGCCTCGGCGGCGCGGAAATACATCAGCCCGAGGGGTGGCGTGGCATAGTCCTGCTTGCTGATGACGATCAGCGGCCAGTAGAGATCGTTCCAATGGGCGACGACCGAGAAGATGGCGAAGGCGGTGACCGCCGGCCAGGCATTCGGCACGATGACGCGGGCGACGATGCCGAGCTCCGACATGCCGTCGAGACGGGCGGCATGGATGAGGTCGTCGGGCATGGCGCGGAAGAACTGCAGGAACATAAAGATCGCGAAGACCGAAATGGTGAAGGGTGCGATCAGGGCGGCATAGCTGTTGAGCAGGGCGGCGCGGTCGAAGGCGACATAAAGCGGCAGCGCCGTCGCATGGATCGGCACGAGAAGGCCGAGCATGACCAGCACCATCAGCGCGCGGGCAGCGCCGAAACGCAGCTTCGCCATGGCATAGGCGCAGGGGATCGCCACCAGCACCTGGAAGAAGAAGATCAGGCTGCAGACGACGACGCCGTTCCACAAGAGCCGCGCCATCGGCACCCGGCTCAAGGCCTTGGCGAGATTCTCAGCATAGGCGAAATGCGCCGGGATCAGCGACAGCGACGAGGTGAAAATGTCGCTCTGCGTCTTGCCGGCCGCCGAGATCATGAAGATGTAGGGCGACAGGAAGACGATCGCGCCGAGGGAAAGCAGGCTGAGGCGGATCACTCTGCCGAGGGAAAAAGCGCTTGTCGTCATGTGTAATGCACCCGGCGGTCGAGAATGCGGTACTGCAGGAACATCAGCACCACCAGGATCAGCAGAAACACCACGGTCATCGCCGAGGCATAACCGACACGCAGATAGACGAAGCCTTCCTGGTAGATGGTAAAGAGCAGCACTTCAGACGCCTTGTTCGGGCCGCCCTCGGTCAGCGTCTTGACCGTCTCGAAGACCTTGACCGCATTGGTGATGCTGATGGTGATGACGAAGAGCGTCGTCGGCCCGAGCATCGGCCAGGTCACCAGCAGGAAGCGGTCGAGCGAGGATTTTGCGCCGTCCACTTCCGCTGCGGCGTAAAGCTCGCGCGGGATTGCCGTCAGCCCCGCCAGGAAGAGCACCATGTTGAAGCCGGCCGATTGCCAGACGCCGATGATCGACAGGCTGTAAAGTACGGTGCCGGAGCTGCCCAGCCAGTTCGGACCGGGCAATCCGGCAAGCGCCAGCAGCGCATTGATCGGGCCGATCGTCGGGTGGAACATATATTGCCAGACGGTCGCCATGGCGACGATCAGCGAGGCGACCGGCAGGAAATAGGCGGTGCGGAAGACGCTGCGGGCCGCAGTCTCGCTTTCGATCAGCATGGCGATGCCGAGGCCGAGCAGGATCGAGACGGGCGCGACGATCGCCGTATAGACCGTGGTATTCCACAGCGACTTGCGAAAGGTGCGGTCGGTGATCAGGTGGGCGTAGTTCTCGAAGCCGACGAAACGGAACTCGCCGTAGCCGAGTTCGAAATCGGTAAAGCCGAGCACGACGACAGCGGCGACCGGCAAAAGTACGAAGAGAAAAAGCAGTGTTATCGCCGGCAGCACCAGCATCCAGGCGATGCGGCCCTCGCTGCGGCGATGGGCAAGAGCGGAATGACCAGGAATGGCCATAGAGGCGAGGCTAGCCATGCGCCCTCTCCCGCTCGGTATCGGCATCACCACTGAGCCCGGCATTAGCAGAGCTGAGCCCGGCATCGCCGCCGGCGACCACGCCGGCGAGCCGGCTGCCGTCCTCGGCAAAGACCAGCGTGCGGCCGGGCGACAATCGGAGCCCCACGGCATCGCCCGCCGCAAGCCCGGAGGCTTCGGACGGCTGTACCTTGGCGATGACGGTCTCGCCGATCGCATCGAGCCGGCAATGGAGGATGACTTCGGACCCCAGGAATTCGAGGCGTTCGATCCGGGCGGCAAGGCCGTCATGCCGGCTCTTGGCGAGAAAGACGAATTCGGGGCGAATGGCGATCGTGACCGGCGTCTTGCCGGCAGGTGCATTTTCAAGCGTCAGCCGCAGGCCGCCGCACAGGATCACGCCGCCTTCGACAAAGGCCGGAAGCAGGTTGATGCGCGGCTGGCCGATGAAGCGGGCGACCTCGATATGGGCCGGGTCGTCATAGATGACCTGAGGAGTTGCGATCTGCAGCAATCGGCCACCTATCATCACGGCGACGCGGTCGGCCATCGACAGCGCCTCCGCCTGATCATGGGTGACGTAAAGCGTCCGCCGGCCAGGATCTCACCGCTTTCGGCATGGTCGAGGCCGGCAAGGACGCGCCGTTGAGGATCTGGTTGCCGCCGAAGGCCTTGGTGATGCTGCGAAGCGAGAGCGCGCTCATTCGACGGCCTCGCGCGGCTTGACCGCCTGCGGATAGACCTCGAGCACGACATCGTCGAGCACATGCGCGGTCATGCCGGGAACGGCGACGATCTGGCTTTCGACCGACGTATCGAACTCGTGGATGACGGCGCCGATCAGGCGCTCGCCCGGCATCTCGCGCTCCATCTTGTCGATGATGAAGGCCGCCGACGGGCCCCAGGTCAACTGGGTATCGTCGAAGCGACCCTGCCAGGCCCGGTGAAGGTGGCCGCTGGCAAACAGCGCCACGTCATGGGCTGCTATCAGATCATAAAGCCGCCGGCGCTGAGCCGGACGAACGCTCCAATAGCCGGTATCGCCTTCATCGGGTGCATCGACGAACAGAGGCTTATGCGCGAAGAGAGCCACGCGCCGCCCTGCCCTGTCTTCGAGCGCCTTGGCGAGCCATTCGAACTGGGCCTCTTCCTCGTCATCCTCATGACCGAGAAGCAGCGAGTTCAAGCCGATGAAGCGCCAGCCGGCCGCATCCTCCAGCCAGCGATCGTCACCGGCAAGGCTGCGCCAGCGGGCCAGCCGCTCGGCGTTGACGGGCTGGTCGGACCCCTCGAGATGGCCGACATCGTGATTGCCGGGGACGATCAGCATCGGGATCGACACTTGCCGCATCAGATCCATCGAGAATGTGATGTCCTCGTCCTTGTCGGCGCCGTCGAGTGTGAGATCGCCGGTGTGGATGATCAGATCGGCGCCGGTCGCTTCGATCCAGCTCAGAAGCGGCGCCCAGTTGCCGTTGAAATGCGGCTTGTTCGGGCTGAAATGGGTGTCGGTGATCTGAATGATTTTCATGAGTGCGTCTCCGAGACCTTAGAAGCGCGTCGTGCGCACTCCCTTCTCGGGCCCTCTCTAGAAGGCTCCCATGTCAATCAGACATCCGATGTTTTCAGCTGTTTCTCAGTTTTGACATCGATCTGTCATGCAATGAAAAGGCTGCCCGCTGGAACGGGCAGCCTTTTCCGGCAATTGGAATTCAAAAGGTAGTGCGATCAGTGCCGTCGCGCGTTGGCGGGAATGGACGATACCGTTGCCGATACAGGGTCGCTTGCCGGAAAGCTGTCCTCAAGACCTTCATTGAGCTCTTCCTCCAGCACCGCGCTATCATGGGTCGAACGTGCGCTCGGCTGGCCGATCAGGCCCTTGCTGCCTTCGTCGAAATTGCCGTTGCTCAACGCGTCGTAACGGTTGATGCTGCCATCCGCCTCGCTGCCGGAAAAGCTGGTCAGCTGGACCATCATCACCTTGGCGTGGTCGACGGCCTTGGAGTGGTCGAGTTCGCCGTGAGAGTTGTCGATCTTGACGGAGATCGATTCCCCTCCCTCGCCCAGGAATTCGACGGTGAAGATGTCACCGGCCTGTGACACTCGCGTATCGATCAACTGCATGGAAACCTCCTGTGTCCTTCGATATCAACGGCAATCACGGTCCCTGAGTTCCACGGCAAGGCCATTCCACGTCGACGTGTGCGGCAGGACGTTGGCAACTGCTGAGCCTTTCCGTGACGCTTATGGTTAATTTATTAATAATTCAGAGTTTATAAAGAGAACGAAGCGGCCTTTCCGAGTGTTGATGGTGCGCCGCGGAGGAACCCCGATGATCCTGAAAATCCTTACCCCAAGATCGACACCGATTGCCACGACACCGGCACTTATGCCGATGGGATCTTTGCCGAAAACCGGATCGATCTGTCTGCTCGCCGCGACGGCCGCCGCCGCTCGCAGCACGAGCGCGACTACGGTGCCGGCAGAAAACTGGAAAACCTGCCGGTCGGATTTGCCTGAGCGCCCTGCGCACCCATTGCCTGCTGCCTTGGAAGGCGCGACGCATCACAGCCTGCGAAACACTAGGACGCCTGAGGCAGGCAGCACGGCATCGAGCATTCCCGCAGTGGCTCTGATCCTTCCGCCGCCGTTGCCGACATTCCAGCCGCCGAAGGTCTCAGCATCGCTATTGAAGATCTCTTCCCAGAGGTCGTCTCCCAGACGCTCGCTGCGCAGCCGATAGCCGTTCTGGAAAGCAGCGTCGTTCAGCGATCCCACCACGAGGAAATCCTCGCCGTCGTTCCACCGATGAAATGCGATCACCCGGTCTTCGTCATGGACGTAAGGAATGGCGATGTTGCGGGAGCGAATGGCTGCCTCTTTGATGCTGAGGGCGATTAGGTCGCGATAACAGCTGATCATCCCTGCCCCGTTGCCCGCAGCCTCGCCGAGGATATTCTCCCGGTTCTCCAGGAAATCATTGTAACGATAGGGCTTCTGGGCGCCGATTTCCTCGCCCATGAAAAACATCGGCGTCCCGGCCGATAGCAGCGTCATCGCCGCCGCAAACCTGGATCTCGCCTCCGCCCAAGCCCTGGTCTTGCCGACGATCGGCGCGAAATTGACCGCGATGACAGCGGTTCGTGCCGACCCTTCGCGATTGCCGCAATCGTCGTGCGACTGGTTGTAGACCACCTTCGATCGCGCGCTCGTCTGCAATGCGCCGGCAAGCGACGACATGGTCAGCGCCCGACTGTCGCCAAAACCGGCATTCTTCAAAAGCTGCGCCTGCGCGCCACCGTGATATTCGACAAGGTTGTGATGAAAATCGCCGTACCAGGTGGCGTCGAAACCGAGCCCATCGCCGGTCAGGCTCGGCTCCGTCATTGCCGACCAGTCCGAATAATCCTCGGCTGTCAGGAAAAGTTGCGGCTTGATCAGCCGCATCGTGCGGGTCCACTGCTTCAGGAATTTGGCGCCGAAGGCGGCTGCCCGATCGGCGCGCCGGCCGTCGGCATGCAGCACTGGATATTGATGGATCGAACTGGTCTGATCGAGCCGGAAGCCATCGATATGGCAGACGGAGACGAGAAATGCCGCACTCGAGATGAAAAGCTGCCGAACCGCCTCCTCGTCGAAGGCAGGCGCCCATCCCGTGGAGATGTTGTCGATATAGCCGCCCGCGGGATTGGCGTAGTCGCCTGGGCGTCCCTCATACCAGTAGTAGATATTGCGGGTGGGATCGTTGGAATCATAGGCCCATTGCGCCCGCTCGCCATCCGGATCGAAGTGGTTGTAACAGACATCCAGAATGACGGCGATGCCCTGCTGGTGGCAGGCCTTGACGAATAACTTCAGCCGGTCGGTGCCGCCGGCGCCCTGATCGGCGGCAAAGAAATGCGAGGTGCCGTAACCCCAATTGGCCCGCGCCTCGAATTCGGCGATCGGCAACAGTTCGACGGCGTTGACGCCGAGCGCGGAAAGATGCGCAACGAAGGCGATCGCATCATCGAGCGTTCCCGGCGCGGGTTTGCCGAAACCGAGCGCGCCGACATGCAATTCATAGATCACCAGATCCTCGAGCCGGTCCGGAAGTTTGCGGCCGGCCACGAATTCGTCAGCCCAGAAAGCCTGCGCGGCAAGCTCCTGCCCGGACGGCAGCACCACCCGCTTCGGGTCGCAGACGACCGAGCAGCTCTGCGGTCCGTCCAAACCAGCCGGCGATCCATGATAAGGCGCACCATCCGGATCGAAATCTCCCGCCCCGATCTGCATCAGCGACCAGATGTCGGTCCGGTAGGCAAGCGATCCGTCGTCCTTGGTGATGCGATACATATAGGGCGTGCCGACCATGCCGTCGAAATCCGAAAGGCGGTGATCGTCGGCGGTTTCAACGGTCCAGAACCCGTCGACAGTCCTTCGCATGCTGATGGTCCCGAGCGCTCCGGTGCCGTCGTCGGCGACGTAGCCGATGGCGGGATCGGCGAGCACCAGCAAGACTTCCCGGGCGTTCGGCGCCCAGACCGAGAAACGAATGCGGTCGGCACCGTTGCGCCTTTCAATCCGGTTCGCCCCCAGACGGCCGATCCATGTCAGATAATAGATCTGCGGCTCCATGCCCGGCTGGAGTTCGAAGGAACATTCCCGACGCGACGAGGCCTCGTCGTCCAATTCGGCGGCGATAGCCCATAGATCCGCCACGCCCGGCCGGTCAAGCTCGATACCCCAGCGAAAATTCGTGCCGATCTCGCCATCGGGAAAGGAAACCCTGGCGACAAAGACATCATAGCCATCTTCGTCCTCGGAGCGCTGCATGGGAACCGATGTCCAGTCGGCCGAGGGGCGGCCGTGCCGGTCCCAACTGCCGCGGAGGCGGACATTGTCGAACGCCATCGACAGCAGACCGCTGCGAAACCGGAAATGAACATTGACGGTCATCGGAACCTCCAGATGCTTCGGATTTTCCCCGGCTCTGCTGATGCGGCCGTCTCACCCAGGCATGATCTGCCCCCCGACCGGAAAAATGCAAGCAAAGATTGACGGTCGCGTTACACAAATTGCGGCCCGATACGGGCCACATTCAAGACAACAAATCATGGTTAACAAGCGGCAATGCACGGCCCTCCGCGTGTATTAAAACGAATTGGCGACGGAAAATGGGGATATTTTCTCATGGCCGATTGCATTGCAAATCGGGAGAAAGCTATGGCCCAATCCGATAGAATAAACGATATTATTCGCTCCTTCGGAATTGATACTCATATCGACAGCAAAGCCGGTGAGGACAGGCTGACCGGCGGCAGCGGAGGCGATAACTTCGTCTTCGATGTGAAGCCCGACAATATGAGCGTCGAGAAGATCCGGGATTTCTTCTTCGCGGCTGAAGACAAGCTGCTGCTCGACCATTCGATTTTCGCCGCGCTCAGCCTGTCCGCATTTTCGGATGAGAATTTCGTTCACGGCAAGAAAGCGCTCGAGGCGGATGACAAGCTGATCTACGATCAGGCGAGCGGCGTTCTATCTTTTGACGCGGATGGGAGCGCGGCGGGCGCGGCAATGCATGTCGCGGAGCTCGACAATTCCGCTGAGCTTCACTTCAAAGATTTCCTGCTGATCTGACCGGGTCAGGCCCGTCGCTGTTCTGCGGCAGCTGCCACACCACACTGCGTTTCCAGGCTACTCTTGCCGGCATGACATTCCCGGCCACATTCCTCCGTTGACGCCACTTGCAGCACTGGAGAAGTTCTTGCCCTGGATCGCCTATATCGTCCATTTCATCGCCGCCGCCTTTTTGACCAACGGTATCCCGCATTTCGTCAACGGCGTCAGCGGCAGGCCGTTCCGCATCCCGTTCGCACCGCGGAGCCAACGTAGTTCGCCGACGGCGAATGTCGTCTGGGGCTGGGCGAATTTCCTCGTCGCCTTCCTGCTGTTTGCCAATATCGGGCCGCTCTATATCGGCACGCCGGGCGATACGATCTTCGTGGCGGCCGGCATGCTCGTCACCGGCATCCTGCTCGCCCGGATTTTCGGCGGCGATGTGAACTAGCGCAAACCTGTGGGGAAGCTCAGCTTGACGGTCGTTCCGTGCCCGGGAGAGGAATAGATGGATGCCTCTCCGCCGCTCTGACGGACGAAGCCATAAACCATGGCCAGGCCAAGCCCTGCTCCACCATCTCCGCCTCGTGTGGTGAAATAAGGCTCGAAAGCTTTGTCTACGACCTCTGGGCTCATGCCGATGCCGCTGTCGGTCACCGAGATCAGCAAGGTGTCTCCGTTTGCCGTTGCACCGATAATGATGACGCCTCCTGTCGGCATCGCTGCCGAAGCGTTGAGACAGAGGTTCAGAACGGACTGCTCCAAAAGGGCCGCGTCGAGCGATACGACCGGCAGGCCGGTATCCAGGTCCAGCTTGATATGGCACTTTGCGCCGACAGCGATCTCCAGGATATCGGCCATTCCGCGAAGGAGGCTGGCGACATCCACCGCGCTTGGATAGAACGGCTGCTGGCTGCCGATCGACAGCATGCTGCCGGCCAGCGAACGTCCTCTCTCGGCAGCCTTGCGAATCCGCGCAATGTTGCGTTTCTGCCGATCGTTGAAGCCGGTTTCACGCTCGAGAAGGCCGAGGCTGCCGGTGATGATGCCGATCATGTTGCCGACTTCGTGGCTCACCTGATGCGTCATGCGCATGATGCCGTCCAGTCGCTGAACCTTTGCCGCTTCCGCTTCCTGTCGATCCATCAGCGTGACGTCGCGTGCCAGAAGAACGATGCCGCCCTCCGGCTGTCGTGACATGGAGATCTCGATCACCCGCTGGTCGCCGGTGCGATGGCGGACGACTGCGCGTTCCGACAGAGTGCCGCGCTCCGGATCGGAGGGCAGCAGGGCGAGATCGATCTCCGGCACCGGCTCGACAAACCGGCGCAGCGGCAATTTGCGCGCGGAACCCGAATGGCCGAACAGTTCGATGATCCGCCTGTTCATGGTGATCGGTCGCCCGATCCTGTCGAAAAGCGCAATCCCCTCGTTCATATTGCGAAAGGTTGAACGGATGGTGCGAGCGGCGGCTTCTGCGGTGCGTCTCAAGCGAGACACGCGATCCACGCTGTCCTTGAAAGCTCGGAAGGCGTCCAGCAGACGCACAAGCTCGGTTTCATTTCCACGATAGGCTGGCGGACCCACTTCGTTTTCACCCTTGGCGAGCGCATTCATGCCGTTCGACAGCGCCACGATGCCCCGTGATACGCGCATGACCGACCGGATGGAGAATATGGCCATGACGAGCACGAGCAGGAAAGCCAAGGCCACGGTGGCCAGGAGCCGGCTCAAGGCATCGGAGGTCGAAAGCAGATCGTCGTTCAGCTGGCGTGCAACTGCATCGCTTTGCGTCTCCGTTGCATGGGAGAGGTCGCGGGAGACGGCATGCAGCTTTGCGACCGCCGCCCGGATCGCGAACATATTCAAAAGGTATCGTGTTTGAGCTTCGAACACGCGCTCATACGGCTGCAGCTCGGCAGGCGAAATTCTCAAATCGGGCTCGGTTTTCCCCTGCGCGGCCGTCGTATCCGCCACGTATCGTCTGCGAAGTTCACCGAGCTGGAAAAGACTGTCGGAGGTGGAAGCCGCTTGCACGATTCCATTCACTTGACGGCGCAACTCGTGATCGACGATGCCTTTGCCGGTCGCCACCTCCCCCAGCGCCGCGGCAGCTTCAGCTTTGTGATTCTGTGCAGCGTCGGCATCCCTGGCAAGCACAAGCGTCTGTGTCCTGATAAGATCGAGAAGCTCAACCATCCTCGGACTCGCAAAGCCGCGGGCAGCCTGGTCTGCTCCGTGGGGCGCGGCCGTCTTCAGCAGGCTGTCGACCTGCAGCACGACAGCGCGGCTCTCGCTTGCCACCCGGTATGGCGAGGTCGAGTTCATCAGGAAGGGCGCGCTCGACACCAGATCGGAGACTTGCCGGGAAACGAGCGAGGCCTTGGCGAGGCTCGTGAAGGCCTGCAGGCCGTAAGCTGCCATCTCGTCACGGGCGCGCTGCAGCCCGTAGATCGCGATCGCCGACAGGCTGAACACCAGGAAGCAGATAAACGCAATCGCGAACGGCAAGCGAAAGGCAATCGACGACAGAAAGGAGCGGCTGATCACGCGGACGGCTCGCCGTCGCCGGTGTGCAGGACATAGCCCTTTCCGCGTCGTGTCTTGATATGGCGCGGGAGGTCGGGATTGCGTTCGATTTTCCGCCGGAGCCGCAGAACCAGAACGTCGACGTTGCGGTCGATGTAGCGATCGCTTTCCGAGCCAAGCCGATCGAGGATCTGCGCCCGGCTCACCGGCTGGTTGGGGGTCTGCGCAAGGATTTCAAGCAGGGCGAATTCGGCCGTCGTCAGCGTTTTGCTGCGGTCGGCGAGGCAGACGGCTTGCCGGCCCATCAGGTCGATGGCCCAATCGCCAAGCAGCAGAGAGGGACGTTCGTGCTCCCGCTCACTCTCCTTTTCCTGTTTCAGTGAGGGCACGGTTCGCCGTAAGACAGCTTTGATGCGGGCCGTCAGTTCGATCGGTTCGAACGGCTTGACGACATAGTCATCCGCAGCAGTTTCCAGGCCGAGAACACGATCGGCGGCACTGCCGGCTGCCGTCACCATGACGATACCGATATTGGCCTCCGACCGCAGTTTTTGGGCGAAAGCCCGGCCGGATGTCCGCGGCAGGTTATGGTCGACCAGCACCAGATGCATCTGCTCTCGTGCCAGAATATCGGTCGCCTCCTCGGCGGATCCCGCGCAGGTCGGAATCCACCCCTCGGCCTCGACGAGATCGGAGATAAGTTCCGCCATATCCGGATCGTCCTCGACGATCAGAATTCGAACCTTCTGATTCAGCACCGCTTGATCCTCCCGGCGCAATCATAGGCATGCCGCCGCCAATGTTCAAAGACACTCTGATGATGGGGTTTGTCACATTTGTAATGAATGTAATGTCGCTCCGCCCGGCGATGAAAAATCGGTAACCATTCTTCGATTGCGGTGAAGCGAAGATCTGACATGCTGCCTGTGGAGATTGGAACGGGAGGTTCCAAGGGAGGCTTGCGTGAGAATATTGACCGCTTTTGCTGCGGGCATGGCTTTCTGGCTGTGCGGCGCAAGCCACGGCATGAGCGAGGCGCGATTGAACGTCCTGTGCGGCGTCGACGAAGCCTGGTGCATGACCATGGAAAAAGCGTTCGAAACCCGCGCGGGTATCGATATCTCGATGGTTCGCAAGAGCACCGGCGACATACTCGATCAGATCCGTACCGAAAAATCACATCCGACTGTGGATGTCTGGTGGGGTGGAACCGGTGATGCCCATCTGCAGGCGGCCTCAGAGGATCTGCTCGATCGATACCAGCCCGACCATGAACATGATATGCTGCCTTGGGCGCAGAACTTTTTTGCTATGTCCGGCTCACGGTCGGCCGCCATATATGCGGGGGCTTTGGGTTTCGCCTACAATTCCGATCTCCTCGCAGCGCTGAAGCTTCCGGCCCCGACCTGCTGGCAGGACCTGACGAAAGAGGCCTATCGCGGCCATATCCAGTCCGGCAATCCGAATTCCTCCGGAACCGCTTTCACAATGCTGGCCACACTCGTGCAGCTCCTCGGCGAAGAGGAGGCCTTTCGGTACATGGCCGCGCTCAACCGTAATATCGTCGAGTATACCCGGTCCGGCGCGGCGCCGGTTAAGGCTGCGGCCCGCGGTGAAATCCTGATCGGCATCTCGTTCATGCATGACGCGGTCACCCTGAAGGAAGCAGGCGCCCCCCTTGTCATCGTCGCCCCCTGCGAAGGGACGGGTTACGAGATCGGTGCGGTCAGCATCGTCAAGGGCAGCCGCAATGCCAGAGCCGCCCAAGCCTTCGTCGATTTCGCGCTTAGTCCCGAAGGCCAGGCGACAGGAGCCGCCGCCGGCCAGAACCAGGTCCCGTCGAACGCCAAAGCGGCTTTGCCGCCGGCCGCCCCCGACATCACCATGATCAAGATGGTGGATTATGACTTTGCAACATTCGGCTTGTCCGACGAGCGAAGTCGGCTGTTGACCCGCTTCGACGCCGAGATTTCTCCGACCCAATAGGCCGGCATCCGACCGCCATCCGACATTTGGCACACGGTGCGATCGACGCGCCGCGACGGGCAGCGCGTGTGCCGCTGACCCAACACCCTCTCAGACGCAAGCAACAGGAGGATACCCATGCGACTGACAGTTCTTTCCACGCTTCTCTTTGCCGGAACGGCGCTGGCTGCCGGTTCGGTCCAGGCCGCTGGCGAGCTCAACCTCATCTGCTCGGCCGATGTCGTCATCTGCGAGCAGATGCAGGGCGACTTTGAAAAGGCTCACGACATTAAGGTGAATATGGTGCGCCTGTCCTCGGGCGAGACCTATGCCAAGATACGCGCCGAGGCTCGCAATCCGAAGACCGACATCTGGTGGGCTGGCACGGGTGATCCGCATGTTCAGGCAGCATCGGAAAACCTGACACTGGAGTACAAGTCGCCGATGCTCGACCAGCTGCAGGATTGGGCCAAAAAGCAGGCGGAGAGCACCGGCTTCAAGACGGTCGGCGTCTATGCCGGTGCGCTCGGCTGGGGTTACAACACCGAGATCTTCAAGACCAAGGGTTATAAAGAACCCCGTTGCTGGGCCGATCTCCTGGCGCCGGAATTGAAGGGCGAAATCCAGATCGCCAATCCGAACTCGTCGGGCACGGCCTATACGGCTCTCGCTTCACTGGTGCAGATCATGGGCGAAGACCAGGCCATCGACTATCTGAAAAAGCTGAACGCCAACGTCTCGCAATACACCAAGTCCGGATCGGCTCCGGTCAAGGCTGCGGCGCGGGGCGAAACGGCGCTTGGTATCGTGTTCATGCATGATGCCGTCGCCCAGACCGCCGAAGGCTTTCCGGTCAAGTCGGTCGCGCCATGCGAGGGCACCGGCTATGAAATCGGCTCCATGTCGATCATCAAAGGCGCCCGCAATCTCGACAATGCCAAGGTCTGGTACGACTGGGCGCTGCAGCCCGAAGTTCAGTCGCGCATGAAGGATGCCAAGTCCTTCCAGCTGCCGTCGAACAAATCGGCGGAGGTGCCGAAGGAAGCGCCGAAGTTCGAAGACATCAAGCTGATCGACTACGACTTCAAGACCTATGGCGATCCGGCAAAGCGCAAGGCCCTGCTTGAGCGCTGGGACCGGGAAGTCGGCGCCATTGCCAACTGAAGATCGATGAATGACGTGGCATCCCGGACGAATCCGGGATGCCGCTCCATTCTCCCATTTCATCAACGTGAAATAAGAGGTATGCCATGAGACGTGGCAATCGCCGATTGGACATCGTCCTTGGCCTGGGAGCGGCTGCCCTGATCCTGGTCCCGTGGTATCGCATCGAGGGCGGCTTCTTCGGATTCAAATGGCTGTCTGCATTCCCGTTCTCCGCCGATACGGCGCCAGGCCTGCTACAAATCCTGCAGCATGGAAGAAGTTGGCTTGCCGGCGTTGTCCTGCTCTTTCTGCTCGGCTGTTTGGCGCGTCTGGTGGGCAATCCGATGCGGCGCGGAACCCTGCTCGCCTGGATCGGCGCCGTCGGCCTCGTCTTCCTGTCTCTGCAGGGACTGGCAATCGGCTTTTCCGGCTGGACCTGGGCAATCAGTGAAAACCTGTTCGGCATGTTGTCCGAAGGACAGCCTTCGATGGGTGCCGGCGCGGTCCTCCTGGCGCTCGTCTTCGTTCTCCTCTTTGCCTTCGGACTGGCCGAACGCGGAGTGATGAAGGGAGACGCCTTCATCGTCGGCTCGATTTCCATCCTTGCATTCCTGGTCACCGTCTTCGTTTTCTACCCGATCGGCAGCATGTTCATCGCTTCGGTGCAGGATTTCGATGGTTCCTTCAATCCGGATGGTCTTATACGCAACATCCAGGACCCCGGCATTTGGAGCCTGGCCTGCATAGCGGGCGAAGAACGTTGCGGTGTTGCCTGGCGCACACTCCTTCTCGCCCTCATGACAGCTTCCTGCTCGACCCTGCTCGGCCTCGGCTTTGCGCTGGTGGCGACGCGCACGCGTTTTCCTTTCAAAAAGGGATTGCGCCTGCTGACGGTGCTGCCGATCATCACGCCGCCCTTCGTCATTGGCCTGGCGCTGACGCTGCTGTTCGGCCGCGCCGGCGTTATCACCGAGACCTTGTCGAGCCTGTTGGGTATCGAGCCAGGCCGCTGGCTCTATGGGCTCACCGGCATCTGGATCGCCCAGGTGCTCTCCTTTACGCCGATCGCCTTCCTCGTTCTTATCGGCGTCGTCGAAGGCGTCAGCCCCTCGATGGAGGAGGCATCGCAGACCCTGCGTGCCGGTCGTTGGCGAACGTTCTGGCGCGTCTCCCTGCCACTGATGAAGCCCGGTCTCGCCAACGCCTTCCTGATCGGCTTCATCGAGAGCATGGCCGATTTCGGCAATCCGCTCGTGCTCGGCGGCACGCATGGCGTACTTTCGACGGAAATCTTCTTTGCCGTCGTCGGATCGCAGAACGATCCGTCGCGCGCGGCCGTTCTTGCCATCGTGCTCCTCTGCTTCACTCTCTCGGCATTCCTTGCCCAGCGTCTCTGGCTATCGGGCAAAAGCTTCGCCACGGTCACCGGCAAGGGCGACAGCGGCGCTCATATCGCATTGCCGCGGGGCCTTTCCATTGCCGTGCATGCGGTGGTCGTTCCGTGGATGATTTTCACCGTCATCGTTTATGGAATGATCCTGATCGGCGGCTTCGTGAAAACCTGGGGCCTCGACAACTCGCTGACGCTCGACCATTACGCTCGCGCCTTCTCGATCGGTTTCGACAATGGCGCAATCGCGTGGACCGGCGTGGCGTGGAACTCCTTCTGGACTACGATGGAAATCGCGCTCGTCTCCGCGCCCCTGACCGCTGCGGTGGGCCTGCTCACGGCTTATATCATCGTACGGCAGAAATTCGTTGGGCGGAACGTCTTCGAATTCGCGCTGATGATGAGCTTCGCCATCCCCGGAACGGTTATCGGCGTCAGCTACATCATGGCTTTCAACCTGCCTCCGATCGAGATGACCGGCTCGGCGCTGATCCTCATCCTCTGCTTCGTCTTCCGCAATATGCCGGTCGGCGTACGCGGCGGGATCGCGGCGATGAGCCAGCTCGACAAGAGCCTGGACGAGGCTTCGCTGACTTTGCGTGCGGACAGTTTCCGCACGATCCGCAAGGTGATCCTGCCGCTGCTGCGGCCAGCCATCACCGCTGCCCTGGTCTACTCTTTCGTTCGCGCCATAACCTCGATCAGCGCCGTCATCTTCCTCGTCAGCGCGGAATACAACATGGCCACGTCCTATATCGTCGGCCTCGTCGAGAATGGCGAGTACGGCGTGGCGATCGCCTATTCATCCATGCTGATCGTGGTGATGAGCATTGTCATCGCCGGCTTCCAGTTCGTCGTCGGCGAGCGCCGCCTACGCCGCGAAAATCGCGTCACCGGCACCAGCTCAGCTCCCTCTGTTCCTCTCGGTCAGGAGAAACCCGCATGATCACCGTCAAACCCGGTTCCGTCACCTTCCAGAATGTCCGCAAGTCTTTCGGTGCATTCACGGCCATTCCGGACCTTTCCCTCTCCATCGAGCCGGGCACACTGGTGACCTTGCTCGGCCCATCCGGCTGCGGCAAGACCACCACGCTGCGCATGCTGGCCGGGCTCGAGCATCCGACATCCGGGCGTATTCTGATCGGCGGCGCTGACGTTACCATGCTGCCCGCCAATGAGCGCGATGTCTCGATGGTGTTTCAGTCCTATGCCCTGTTTCCGCATATGACTTCGCTCGATAATGTCGCTTACGGTCTGCAGTCGTCGGGCCTCGGCAAGAAGGAAGCGCGGGAAAAGGCGGAGGAAGGATTAAAGCTCGTCGGCCTCGCGGGCATGGGCCATCGCCTGCCGGCCGAGCTTTCCGGGGGCCAGCAGCAACGCGTCGCAGTTGCCCGCGCGCTCGTGCTCGAGCCGCAGGTGCTGCTGCTCGACGAACCGCTCTCCAACCTCGATGCACGCCTGCGCCGCCGGGTGCGCACGGAAATCCGCGAACTGCAGCAACGGCTCGGCTTCACCGCCGTTTATGTCACCCATGACCAGGATGAGGCTCTGGCGGTGTCTGACCGCATCATCGTCATGAAGGATGGTGAGATTGCCCAGTCCGGGACGCCGCGTGAGCTCTATGAAGCGCCGGCATCGTCCTTCATCGCCGATTTCATGGGCGAGGCCAATGTCATTCCCTGCGAGGTGATCGGCCTCGAAGGGACGGAGGCGCTTATCCGCGTTGCCGGCGTGGATTATCGTTTGCCAAGCCGCAGCGCAAAGCTCGGCATGGCAAAACTCGCCGTCAGGCCCGGATCGATCACCATAGCGGCAGCCGGCCACGAGGGTCTGGCGGGACGCGTGCTCCATAGTGCCTATCTTGGCGGACATGTCGAATATGAGATCGAAACCGATGTAGGAACGCTTTTCATCATCGACCATGCCGTTGAAAGAAACCTGTCGCCTGCGAGCAATGTCACACTCGGGTTCGAGAACCGCGGCATTGCGCTGATCAATGCCTGAAATTTTTGAAATGCGAATAAAGGATAGCAACATGACGATGCATGATACCGACCTGGAACGGCGCTTCGCCCTGGCCAAATCCCTTGCTGAGGAGGCTGGCGCTTTGGCGCTCGATTATTTCAACAAGCGCGAGACTCTTGTGATCGAGACAAAGCGCGATCTTCAGGATGTCGTGTCGATCGCGGATCGCAACGTCGAGACCTTTCTCCTCGAGCGGGTTGCAACAGCAATTCCCGAGGACGGTTTCCTCGGCGAGGAGTTTGGCCATCAAGCGGGACGTTCCGGCTATACCTGGGTTGTCGATCCGATCGACGGCACGGCGCCCTTCGTCAATGGCATGCCCACCTGGTGCGTTTCGGTCGCTGTCCTCTACCAAGGCGTCCCGGTCGTCGGCGTGATCCAAGCGCCTTGCGCGAACGAGCTTTATGCCGCAGCCCTTGGCCTTGGCGCGAGCTTGAATGGCGAGACGCTTTTGCTCGATTCCTCCCGCACGATACAGAACGCCATGACGGGCATTGGCTGCAATACGCACGTCGCTCCGGAGGTTGTCGGCTCCATCATAACGGCGTTGCTCGCGAGCGGCGGCACGTTTATTCGGAACGGCTCCGGAGCGCTGATGCTTGCCTATGTGGCTGCAGGGCGTCTCGTCGGCTATTATGAACCTCACATGCGGGCTTGGGACTGCATGGCGGGTTATTGCCTTGTGAAAGAAGCCGGCGGCCGGTACCTGCCCTTCCCGACCGAGGGCGAAGATTTGTTCAAGGGGCATCCCGTCCTGGCCAGCAATGTTTCCGCATATCCGGAATTGTTGGCGATTCACAATCTGCGCGACGGTAATAGAACCGCACTATAGAGCAGGCTGCGTGGCGGCGAGCGCACGGCTGACAACGGCGGATGGTTGCGCCTACAACTGATTATCATAATCTGCCATGAACACGCTCAGGCGGGTGAAGAATCAGCAAATTCAACAATCCCCAATTGCCATGAAGACTCCGAAAAAACGCAGCAAGCCTCGACCAGACAAGTCTCAGCCATTGCTGCGGCAGCTCGCCGCCGTTCCTGCCAAGCTGTTTTCGGGGGCATTCCGCCAACAATACGGCGCGATTTGCTTCCGCTACGCCAATGACTGAGCGGGAATCGAAATCCTCGTGATTACATCGCGCGAGAGCGCGCGCTGGGTCATTCCGAAAGGGTGGCCAATGAAAGGGAAGAAGCCGTTTGAAGCGGCAGCGATCGAAGCCTGGGAGGAAGCAGGCGTGCGCGGGACGGTGAGGAAGAAACCGGTCGGCCGCTACACCTATCTAAAGGACCTCGACGATGGCGACGTAGCTCCCTGCATCGTCGATTTGTTTCAGGTTGAAGTCGTCGAGATCAGCAACGACTTCAAGGAGCAAGGCCAGCGTATTTTGGAATGGGTCAGCCCCGATGAAGCGGCACGACGCGTTCGCGAGATCGAACTCAAGTCGCTGCTCGTCGAATTTGAAGTTCGCCCGCGCAGGAAGCGCGATCCTCGCTGACAGCTGTCTCCATTAGTTACTTGCATGATGATAGTCACTGCTATAGTGACATCCCTATGCAACGGACGAGCTTCAGCCAATTCAAATGCCCGGCAGCGCGCGCGCTCGACAGCGTCGGCGACTGGTGGAGCATCCTCATCGTCCGCGACGCATTTCAGGGGCTGTCGCGCTTCGACGATTTCCAGAAGAGCCTCGGAGTGGCGCCGAACATCCTGACGCGGCGGTTGAAACACCTGACGGATCAGGGGCTTTTCGAACGGCGGCTTTATCATCAGCGCCCTGCCCGCTACGAATATCGGCTGACGGACAAGGGCCGCGATTTCTTTCCGGTGCTGATGACGCTGTTTTCCTGGGGAAGCCGGCACATGCCGCAGAAAGATCTCGCCTTTCTGCTCGGCGACGCCGCTTCGGGCCGAGAGCGCCAAACGGTACTGGTCGACGCACGGACCGGCGAAGAAGTGACACCCGAAAACACCAGCCTGCTTCCAGGCCCCGCAGCCGATGACGAGATGCGTGCGCGGATCGCCCGCATGCGCGCCTGGTATCTCGGCATCGACGCATAGAGAGGAAAATATCATGGACCGCATTGTTGTCACCGGCATGGGACTTGTCTCGCCGCTCGGCACAGGCGTCGAGCTCGCCTGGAGGCGCCTTCTTGACGGCAGGTCGGGGCTGAGGCTGCTTTCGGACGATATCGTCGGCGAGCTGCCGGCCAAGGTCGGCGGCATCGTTCCTGATACCACAGAGGATGCGGAGGCCGGTTTCTATCCCGACCGTTACATCACGCCCAAGGACCAAAAGAAGATGGACCGCTTCATCCAGTTCGCCATGGCGGCGACGGAGGAGGCGGTGAAGCAGGCCGGTTGGATGCCAACCGACGAAGGCGCGCGCGAACGCACGGCAACGATCATCGCCTCGGGCGTCGGCGGCTTTCCTGCCATCGCCGAGGCAGTCCGGATCGGTGAGGCGCGCGGCGTCCGGCGGCTGTCGCCCTTCACCGTGCCCTCCTTCCTCGTCAACCTCGCCGCCGGCCAGGTCAGCATCCGCTACGGCTTCAAGGGCCCGCTCGGCGCGCCGGTAACGGCGTGTGCGGCCAGCGTCCAGGCGATCGGCGATGCGGCGCGGCTGATCCGTTCCGGCGAAGCGGATGTGGCGATCTGCGGCGGCGCCGAGGCCTGCATCGACAAGGTGAGCCTTGGCGGTTTTGCCGCGGCGCGTGCCCTTTCCACCGGCTTCAACCAAACGCCGGAGCTGGCGTCGCGGCCCTTCGACACGGCGCGCGACGGCTTCGTCATGGGCGAAGGCGCCGGCATCCTGGTGATCGAAACGCTGAAGCATGCACTTGCTCGCGGCGCGACGCCGCTTGCCGAACTCGTCGGCTACGGCACGGCAGCGGACGCCTACCACATGACCTCAGGTCCCGAAGACGGCGACGGCGCGCGCCGGGCGATCGAGGCAGCGCTCCGGCAGGCGAAGATCCCGGCGTCCGAGGTCAAGCATCTGAACGCGCATGCGACCTCGACACCGGTCGGCGACAAAGGCGAGATCGCGGCGATCGCCACAGTCTTCGGCCGCGATGGCGGCATTGCCGTCAGCGCGACGAAATCAGCGACCGGCCATCTGCTGGGTGCTGCCGGCGGGCTGGAGGCGATTTTCACCATCCTGGCGCTACGCGATCAGATCGCGCCGCCGACCCGCAACCTGGATCACGCCGATGCCGTCGCCGATGGGATCGATATCGTCGGCAAGATGGCGCGGCCGCTGACGATGGACTACGCCATCACCAACGGTTTCGGCTTCGGCGGCGTCAATGCCAGCGCCCTCTTCCGCCGCTGGTCGTAAAGTCCGCTTTTCTTAAGTAAAAAATCGCCTACACTTCTGCTCTTTCGGGGATCATTCTCCGATAGAGCGGGAGATTCCCCATGCGCGCCTTCTTCGCAGTTGTCATTCTGTGTGCCGCGTCCCTCTTCTCCACAGTCTCGACTCGCGCCGAAGACCCCATCGACACGACGCGGACGATGATCGAAGAACAGATCAAAGCCTTCCTCAAGGACGATGCCGAGACCGCCTATTCCTTCGCCGCTCCCGGCATCAGGGCGATGTATCCCGACAAGAACCTGTTCTTCGCCATGGTGAAGAAGAGCTACGAGCCGGTCTATCATCCCGGCAACTACGCCTTCGGCCGCAGCCGCTCGATCGACAACGGCGCGCTGATCTATCACGAGGTGCTGATCTCCGGCCGCGACGGCAAGGATTGGACGGCGATCTACCAGATCACCCGCCAGCCGGACGGCAGCTACCGGATCAACGGCGTGCAGATCATGCCGGATGCCGACAGCAAGGGCATCTAGCGATTGAGTATTTTTCATATTAAAGTTGTGTTCCGCATCCCCAGCACGTAGAGAACTTATGGTTTTCTGTCAGGGGTGAAGCTCAATGCCTATTTCCTTCACGCGGTCGCTTGAAACGGTCATCATCGGCCTTTCCACCGTGCCATGTGTGGCGCATGCGGAATCCTTTTCAAGGCTTGCACAGCAGAGTTATCCCGTCGGAAAACTGACCAAAGGAAAGGCCGGCGGCTACGGCTGGGTCGTATCGAACGGCAGCAAGCAGTTCTTCTGCCGGCTGGATGCCAGCCTGGCTTATGTGAGCAAGAAGGAGATGGTGAGCATCCTTTCAAGCGGACGGCTGGTCAAGCTGGACCGCGCCGCGTTTGAGGCCTCGATCGGTGGCCCCGATCCGTCCATACCGCAATGGAGCGATCTTCAGACCGGCCGCGTCAAACCGGCCGATGTCGGAAGTTGCACTCCCACCCGCTGACCGAGGGCACCATAAGGTGGAGACGATGCGGCCTTCAGCGATCGCTTTGCGGACCCTGCTTCAGTTCCGGATGAGCGGCGTGCCGATGATACCGGATGCCAACAGCAACGGCATTTGACGCGCTGGCATTGGTTGGATGAAACACTATTCAGCACTTGTATTCGTTACGCTAACTATTTTGAAATCGTGCTGGAGTAAAAAACCATCAGCGGGGGATTGGCAGGTTGAATACCGGCAAGCGATTTTTCACAGGTCTTGAAGCCTTGCGGGAATTCGCGGCCATCATGGTCATGTTTTTGCATACCGGCGGCACGCTTGGTCCGATACCCGTGAATATCAGCTACCTTGCCGTTGATCTCTTCTTTCTTTTGAGCGGCGTCGTTCTTGCAAATTCATACGAACGGCAACTGGCAACGAGACAGATTTCGCCCGGCGGATTTCTGCTGCAGCGTATCATTCGGCTTTATCCTGTCTATCTGCTGTCGCTTCCTGTCGGCCTCGTCAGCTATGCCGTTCAATTCGGCTTGGATTACCTCACCCTGGCCGGCCTTCTGCTGCGGGCGATTTTATTCATTCCAAACGCAGGCACGGGCGGCGCCTTTCCGTTAAACGGGCCGAGTTGGTCGCTCTTCTTCGAACTCTGGGCTGGAGTGCTGTTCTCCATTCTTCTGGTGCGACTTTCGTCCAGAATCTTGCTCGCCATCGCCCTCGGGACAGCGGGTATCACCTTGTACGGAGCCCTTGGAGGCAATTTCGACATTGGCCATCAGGCGGGCTACTTCGGATTTGGCTTCTCGAGAATTTTGTTCTCGTTCTCGCTCGGGATCTGCCTTTACAGGTTGTACGAGGTTCGGCTGCCGAATGCATTCAATAGAGGCAACACCATCGGCATTTTCCTCTGTGGTTGCCTGATTGTGATCGCGAATATACCCGCGAGCACATTCTACGGTTTTCCCTATTTTGATCTTTTCATGTGCTTGGTGATTTTCCCAGCCATTGTCTGGATCGCAATGCGCACGAGGCAGACCGGCCTTGTCGAGCTGGTATTCCGCTGGCTGGGGATAGTTTCCTATCCGATTTATATCCTACATGCGCCTATCTTCGAGTTACTGCATTTACTGCGGCAAAGAGGCTTTGCCCTCCCAGCCTCCCCGGCGGCCGGTATGGTCGTCGTGATAGCGATTTTCATTGTGGCCAGCGTCGTCGCCATTCGCTTCGACGAGCCGGTGCGCAAAAAGCTCGGAATGATGGTTGCACCAAGTCCGGTGTCCAAGGTTACCTCGGAAAGCCAGGCGGGGGTGACGTAGCCTTACACCGGTTCGAGGTCGCCTCTCGCCCATTCCTCCATCGTCTCCGCCATGAAATCGGCGAAGCGGCCTTCGGCGATTGCCTTGCGGATGCCCTGCATCAGTTCCTGGTAGTAGGCCAGATTGTGCCAGGAGAGCAGCATGCCGCCGAGTGCTTCGTTGGAGCGGACGAGATGGTGCAGATAGGCGCGTGAATAGTCGCGCGAGGCCGGGCAGTTCGACTGATCGTCGAGCGGGCGCATGTCCTCGGCATGGCGGGCATTGCGGATATTGACCTTGCCGCGGCGGGTAAAGGCCAGGCCGTGGCGGCCGGAGCGGGTCGGCATGACGCAGTCGAACATGTCGATGCCGCGGGCGACCGATTTCAGCATATCGTCAGGCGTGCCGACGCCCATGAGGTAGCGCGGCTTTTCCAGCGGCAGCACCGGCAGCGTCGTTTCCAGCATCTGCAGCATGACGTCCTGCGGTTCGCCGACAGCAAGGCCGCCGATCGCATAACCCTTGAGGTCGAGCTGACTCAGCGCCTCGGCCGAGCGGATACGCAGCGCCGGGATGTCGCCGCCCTGGACGATGCCGAACATCGCTTTTCCAGGCTGCTCGCCGAAAGCGACCCGGCAGCGCTCGGCCCAGCGCAGCGACATTTCCATGGCGCGCTCGATCTCCTTCGGCTCGGCCGGCAGCGCCACGCATTCGTCGAGCTGCATCTGGATATCGGAGCCGAGCAGCCCCTGGATCTCGATGGAGCGCTCCGGCGACATATGGTGCAGACTGCCGTCGACATGCGACTTGAAGGTGACGCCCTGCTCGTCGAGCTTGCGCAGGCCGGAGAGCGACATGACCTGAAAACCGCCGGAATCCGTCAGGATCGGGTGTTCCCAGCGGATCAGCTTGTGCAGGCCGCCGAGGCGGGCGACGCGCTCGGCACTGGGGCGCAGCATCAGATGATAGGTATTGCCGAGGATGATGTCGGCGCCGGTCTCGCGCACCTGGTCGAGATACATCGCCTTGACGGTGCCGACGGTGCCCACCGGCATGAAGGCCGGCGTGCGGATGGTGCCGCGCGGCATGGAAATTTCGCCGAGGCGCGCGCCGGCATCAGTCTTCTTCAACGTAAATTGGAAGTTTTCTGTCATTTGTCTTTCCGGAAAAGAAGGCTCGCGTCTCCGTAGGAGTAGAAGCGGTAGCCTGTCGAAATGGCGTGTTCATAGGCCGCATGCATGGTTTCGAAGCCTGAAAAGGCCGAGACCAGCATGAACAGTGTCGAGCGCGGCAGGTGGAAATTGGTCATCAGCATGTCCACAGCCTTGAAGCGATAGCCGGGCGTGATAAAGATGCCGGTGGCGCCGCTCCAGCCGCGGATCTCGCCGCTTTCTTCCGCAGCACTTTCGATCAGCCGCAGCGAGGTCGTGCCGACGCAGACGATGCGCCCGCCCCTTGCCTTGACGGCGTTCAGTTGCGCGGCAGTCTCAGGGCTGACAGTGCCGCTTTCAAGGTGCATCTTGTGATCGACGGTGTCGTCAGCCTTCACGGGCAGGAAGGTGCCGGCGCCGACATGCAGCGTGACGAAATGGCGTTCGATGCCGGCTCTGTCGAGCGCTTCGAACAGCGCAGGCGTGAAATGCAGGCCGGCGGTGGGGGCAGCGACGGCGCCCTCCTCGCGGGCGTAGATCGTCTGGTAGTCAGCGCGGTCCCGCTCGTCATCGGGGCGCTTGGCGGCGATATAGGGCGGTAGCGGAATATGGCCGACGGCGGCGATTGCCTCGTCGAGCGCCGGGCCTGCGAGATCGAAGGCGAGCGTCACTTCGCCGGCCTCGCCCTTTTCCTCGACGGTGGCATCGAGCGCGCCAAGAAAGCAGCTTTCGCCGCTATGACCGAAGGCGATGCGGTCGCCCTCCTTGATGCGCTTGCCGGGTTTTGCAAAGGCCTTCCAGCGGCTGGGGCCGATGCGCATATGCAGCGTTGCCGACACCTGCTGGCCGCCCGCACCCTCGCGATGGCGGATGCCTTCCAGCTGGGCGGGAATGACCTTGGTGTCATTGAAGACCAGCGCATCGCCCGGCCGCAGAAAGGACGGCAGATCGCCGACCCGATGATCGGAGAGCACGGTTTCAGCATGGGGGTTGACGACGAGCAGACGGGCGCTGTCGCGGGGCTCGGCGGGCCGCAACGCGATGCGTTCATCCGGCAGATCGAAATCGAAAAGGTCTACGCGCATAACGGCACTTTCAGACAAAGCGAAACCCGCCCCCACGCGGTTAACGCGCAAGAGCGGGTTTCAGCAGAAATCACAATCAGACGTCGGCGGCAACCCGCATCGACACGATCGAGTCCCGGATCGGAAACCGGCTCGCCGCGCTTGATCTTGTCGACGTTGTCCATGCCTTCGATGACCTGGCCCCAGACGGAATACTGCTTGTTCAGCCAGGGCGCGTCGGTGAAGCAGATGAAGAACTGCGAATTGGCGGAGTTCGGGTTCTGCGAACGGGCCATCGAGCAGGTGCCGCGCGTATGGGTGGTCGCGGAGAATTCAGCCTTCAGATCCGGCTTGGAGGAGCCGCCCATGCCGGCGCGGCCGGGATTGAAGGTTTCCGAGCCCTTCTTGCCGAATTCGACATCGCCCGTCTGCGCCATGAAATCCTGGATGACGCGGTGGAAAACGACGCCGTCATAGGCCTTTTCGCGGGCGA
This sequence comes from Rhizobium sp. C104, assembly GCF_022354505.1. Taxonomy (NCBI): domain Bacteria; kingdom Pseudomonadati; phylum Pseudomonadota; class Alphaproteobacteria; order Hyphomicrobiales; family Rhizobiaceae; genus Rhizobium; species Rhizobium sp. C104. The sequence continues at coordinate 1,408,783 of NZ_CP092348.1, forward strand.
GTTCCTTGATGCGGGCGACATGCTCCGGGGCGACCTGCGGCAGAAGCTGAATGACAACCTTGCCCTTGGTGGTTTCCAGAATGATGGTGTTTTCGGGATCCTTGATCTCGGCCATTGCCTTCTCCTCTTGTTTCTCTCGTAACTTACTTCTTGCCCAGGGCGACCTTGATCATCCGGTCGGGACTTTTGACTTCGCCGTTCTGGCCTTCGCCGCGCTTGATCTTGTCGACATTTTCCATGCCGGACACGACCTTGCCGACAACGGTGTACTGGCCGTTGAGGAAGGAGCCGTCGGCGAACATGATGAAGAACTGCGAATTGGCGGAATTCGGATCCTGCGAGCGGGCCATGCCGACCGTGCCGCGCACGAACGGGGTCTTGGAGAACTCGGCCGGAATATCCGGCATGTCGGAGGAGCCGGTGCCGGCGAGAACTCGCATCGAAACCCTTTTCCATATTGCCGTATTTGACGTCGCCGGTTTGGGCCATGAAGCCGTCGATGACGCGGTGGAAGGCGACGTTGTCGTATTCACCCTTCTTGGCCAGCGCCTCGATCTGGGCGACATGCTTCGGCGCTACCTCAGGCATCAGCTGGATGACGACGGGGCCGTTCTTCAACTGGATGGTGAGATAATGATCGGCCGACTGGGCGAAGGCGTCCCCCGCGAAGGAGGCGAGATACAACACGCCGGCAAATGCGAGATAAAAGAGTTTCATATGGGCTCCGTTGCGGCGGGTTTCGCCTGGTCTTTGCGCTTGCCAGACTTCGTATTTATCAGTCTGGGCGCTTGGATGAGAGGGCTTGCAAGACGGCGGCCGGCACGAAGGCGCTGACATCGCCGCCCATGGCGGCGATCTGGCGGACCAATGTGGCCGTAATGGGCCGCGAGGCCGTTCCCGCCGGCAAAAAGATGGTCTGGATATCGGGCGCCATCGTCCTGTTCATGCCGGCCATCTGCATTTCGTAATCAAGATCGGTGCCGTCGCGGAGACCGCGGATCAAAAGCGTGGCGCCATGGGCGCGGGCGGCGTCGACGACCAGATTGTCGAAAGCGACGACGTCGATGTCGCCGGTCTTGCCGGGCAGCGCTTCCGCCAGCGAAAGGCGGATCAGCTCGGCTCTCTCTTCGAAGGAAAAGAGCGGCGCTTTGCCGGGGTGGATACCGATCGCGACGATCACCTTTTCGGCGACGTTCAGTGCCTGGACCAGAACATCCACATGCCCATTGGTGATCGGGTCGAAAGACCCGGGATAAAAAGCTGTCGTCATCTGGCCCGACCGTTGGTTTGACGCCTTTTGTCACGGATGCCGGCTTGCCGCAAGTGATTTGGCCAATCATCCCGGACGGTTGAACGGTGGATGAACGGCCCGTTCAAGGCGGTTTCAGACAGGATCTGCTTAACTCAGATCATCAACGCAGCCGATGCCATTCCGGCGTCCGGCGCCTCCCGAAAGACCAATTCCATGCTGATCGTGCTCGTTGCACTTGCCGTCGTTTCCTCGCTTGCCGCCGAGATAGCCTATGGCTATTTCGCCGATCGCTACGAAGTGAGCTGGGTGCGGCCGGAGCTTGCCGAGCATGCCGCGATCGTGCGGGCCCAGGGCCGGCTGCGCGCAAAAAACGACGTTCGAATCTGAACGCCAGATGAACGAGACATTCAAGGAGGCTTCAGATCGGCATTGGTAAACACCCCGTCAACATCCGGCGGAACCATTTTAAAACGGATGCGTTCATTCAACCGATACATAGATGCGATTATCGCGGCAGGAAGGACTAAAGATGCCCGGCAAGATTACGATGATTAACGTGCTCTGGATGGTAATGGTCACGGGCATGCTGACCGCAACTGTCGCTCTCTATGATCAGAAGGTTGATACGTCCAAGGTTTATGGTCCCTATGCTTCGGCCCGGACGGCCGTACTGGGCCAGTACTGAGGGGCGAGAACGCAACTCCCCAGGAAAGGAATGCCTATGTTCACGATCTTGACAGTGCTCACCGCCCTTATCAGCGTCATGTTCATAGTGTCTGTAGCCTCGACAATATCTGCGCTTCGGCGCGAAGGTGAAGAGGTAAAGGCGCTGAACGAAAAACATAGCGCATTCTGACATTCCTCTTATCCCAACTCCTTCCCCACCTTGAGCGGCACCCCTTCCGCTGCCAAGGCCATTCAAAGCCGGATGCACCCAGCGTCCGGCTTTTTCTTTGGGCCGGTAAGGACGAGCGCGGGTTAAAAGAAAAGGGCGGCCCGAAGCCGCCCTTTTTACTTGATCATTCCTCAGCCGGCCCGGCCGGGTCACCATCGGCAGCCGGCGCCTCGCCGGCAGCCGCTTCCTCGGTGGTGGCGGCGCCTTCGGCGACCTCGACAGCCTCCTCCGTCTCATCCTCCTCCGGCTCGCTGATGCGTTCGACAGAGACGACCTTCTCGTCCTTGGCCGTCGAGAAGATGGTGACGCCCTTGGTGGCACGGCTTGCGATGCGGATGCCGCCGACCGGCACGCGGATCAGCTGGCCGCCATCGGAAACCAGCATGATCTGGTCGCCATCATCGACGGGGAAGGCCGCGACCAGTTCACCGATCTCGCCTGTCTTCGACGTGTCGGTGGCGCGGATGCCCTTGCCGCCGCGGCCGGAGATGCGGAAATCGTAGGACGACGAACGCTTGCCGAAGCCCTTTTCGGAGACGGTGAGCACGAATTGCTCGAGCTGCTTCAGCTCCTCATAACGCTCGTCGGAGAGCTGTCCCTCTTCGGTGACTTCCTCGCCGACCAGCGCGATCTCCTCGGCCTCACCTGTCGTCAGGCGGCGGTCGTTGGCGGCGCGCTTCAGATAGGCGGCGCGCTCCCACGGCTCGGCGTTGACATGGCGGACGATGGTCATCGAGATGATGCGGTCGCCGCCGGCAAGGCTGATGCCGCGCACGCCGATCGAATTGCGGCCGGCAAAGACGCGGACGTCGTCGACCGAGAAGCGGATGCACTGGCCGAGCGCCGTCGTCAGCAGCACGTCGTCATTTTCCGTGCAGGTCTCGACGGAGAGGATTTCGTCGCCCTCCTCCTCGAGCTTCATGGCGATCTTGCCGTTGCGGTTGACCTGGACGAAGTCCGACAGCTTGTTACGGCGAACCGTACCGCGCGTCGTCGAGAACATGACGTCGAGATTGTCCCAGCTCTCCTCGTCCTCGGGCAAGGGTAGAATGGTGGTGATGCGCTCGCCGGGGGCGAGCGGCAGCATGTTGATCAGTGCCTTGCCGCGCGAGGTCGGCGTGCCGATCGGCAGGCGCCAGACCTTTTCCTTGTAGACGATGCCGCGCGAGGAGAAGAACAGGACCGGAGTGTGGGTGTTGACCACGAATAGCCGGCTAACGAAATCCTCGTCGCGAGTGGTCATACCGGAGCGGCCCTTGCCGCCGCGGCGCTGGGCGCGATAGGTGGTCAGCGGCACGCGCTTGATATAGCCGAGATGCGAGACGGTGACGACCATGTCCTCGCGGGCAATCAGATCCTCGTCGTCCATTTCGAGGCCGCCATCGACGATCTCGGTGCGGCGCGGCGTGCCGAATTCGTCACGCACGGCAGTGAGCTCATCCTTGACGATGCTCTGGATGCGGACGCGCGAGGAGAGAATATCGAGGTAATCCTTGATTTCCTCGCCGATCTTGTTGAGTTCGTCGCCGATTTCGTCGCGGCCAAGGGCCGTCAGACGGGCAAGGCGCAGTTCGAGAATGGCGCGGGCCTGCTCTTCGGACAGGTTGTAGGTCAGGTCCTCGTTGATGCGATGGCGCGGATCGTCGATCAGACGGATCAGGCTTTCGACATCTTCGGCCGGCCAACGGCGGGTCATCAGTTCTTCGCGGGCCGACTGCGGATCGGGCGCCTGACGGATGACGCGGATGACTTCATCGATATTGGCGACGGCAATGGCGAGACCGACCAACACATGGGCGCGATCTCGCGCCTTGCGCAGCAGAAATTTCGTTCTCCGGCTAACGACTTCCTCGCGGAAGGAGACGAAGGCGCGCAGCATGTCGAGCAGGGTCAGCTGCTCAGGCTTGCCGCCGTTCAGCGCCACCATGTTGCAGCCGAAGGACGTCTGCAGCGGCGTATAGCGATAAAGCTGGTTGAGGATGACCTCGGCATTGGCGTCGCGCTTCAATTCGACGACGACGCGATACCCCTGACGGTCGGATTCGTCGCGCAGGTCGGAGATGCCTTCGATGCGCTTGTCGCGCACCAGCTCGGCCATCTTCTCGATCATCGTCGCCTTGTTCACCTGGTAGGGGATCTCGGTGATGATGATCTGCTCGCGGTCGCCGCGCATCGGCTCGATGGCCGCGACACCACGCATGATGACCGAACCGCGGCCGGTCTCATAGGCCGAGCGAATGCCGGCACGGCCGAGGATCTTCGCACCCGTCGGGAAGTCGGGGCCGGGAAGGATCTGCATCAGGTCCGGCAGTTCGATAGCCGGATCGTTGATCAGCGCGATACAGCCGTCGATGACTTCCGACAGGTTATGCGGCGGAATATTGGTCGCCATGCCGACGGCGATGCCGCCGGCGCCGTTGACGAGCAGGTTCGGGAACTTGGCGGGCACCACGACCGGCTCGGAAAGCGTGCCGTCGTAGTTGTCGCGGAAATCGACGGTTTCCTTGTCGAGATCGTCGAGCAGCGAATGGGCTGCCTTTTCGAGGCGGCATTCGGTGTAACGTTCAGCCGCCGGCGGATCACCGTCGACCGAGCCGAAATTGCCCTGGCCATCGATCAGCGGCAGACGCAGCGACCAGGGCTGGGCCATGCGGGCCAGCGCATCGTAGATCGCCGAATTGCCATGCGGATGGTATTTACCCATCACGTCACCGGTGACGCGGGCGCATTTGACGTATTTCTTGTTCCAGTCGATGCCGAGCTCAGACATGCCGTAAAGGATGCGCCGGTGCACGGGCTTCAGTCCGTCGCGCACGTCGGGCAGCGCGCGGCTGACGATGACGCTCATGGCGTAATCGAGATACGACCGCTGCATTTCCTCCATGATGGAGATGGGCTCGATGCCTGGCGGGAGCTTCCCGCCGCCGGGGGGTGTTTGCTCAGTCAAAACAGATCACGATCTCTTCTGAGAATCACTTGAAGATTTATAGCGGAAAGCCTGTTCCCGCGCCAATTTCACGGGGCGTTTTGAACAGGCTTTTGCGGCTTAAAGAGGGTAAAACATGCAAGTAGCGCGGCCGCACCGGACAAATCCGCCGCGGGCCGCCGCGGGATATTTGCCAAATCGGAATCGCCGCTTCACAATCACAAAAACCACGCATAAAAACCATGCGGCTATATGGGGTTTTCGAGGGACGATGGCAAGCGCCGACCAATTGATCAACGCCTTCACGACGCTCATCGTCACCATCGATCCGCCGGGGCTCGCACCGATCTTCCTGGGGCTGACGACCGGCATGAGCCGCGCCCAGCGCACGCAGGTGGCGCTGCGCGGCTCGACCATCGCCTTCATCATCCTTGCCGTCTTCGCGCTGTTCGGCGCGAGCGTGCTCGGCGTGCTCGGGATCTCGATCGGCGCCTTCCGCATCGCCGGCGGGCTGCTGCTCTTCTGGATCGCCTTCGAGATGGTGTTCGAGCGGCGGCAGGAGCGCAAGGAGAAGGCCACCGAAGCTGCCGTCACCAAGGATCATATCGAAAATATCGCCGTTTTTCCCCTCGCCTTGCCGCTGATCGCCGGCCCGGGCGCGATCTCGGCGACGATCCTGCTTGCCGGCACGCTGCCGACCTCCGTCGAAAAAGCCCAGTTCATCGCCGTCATCGCCGCCAATCTGCTGCTGACCTTCCTCATGCTGCTGATTGCCGAAAGGCTCGACCGCTTCCTCGGCGTCACCGGCCGGGCGATCCTGACGCGGCTCCTCGGCGTCATCCTCGCCGCCCTAGCGGTGCAATTCGTCGTCGACGGCGCAAAGGCGGCGCTCAATCTGATCAGCGCGACACCGCACTGAACGGTGCAAACCAAAGAAAAAAGCATGACGCCATCAAAGGCATCATGCTCTCGGATAGTCTACAGAGCCGGGAAAGCGGTTGATCAGAACGGGATGTCGTCGTCGAGATCGCGCGAGAAATTACCGCCGCCACCGCCGCGGCTCGGCGATGAAGAGGGAGCCGGGGCGCCGTAGTCATCGCCATAATCATTGTTGCTGCTGCCTCGGCCGCCGCCGGAGCTTGCACCGCCGCCTTCGCCGCGGCCGTCGAGCATGGTCAGGGTCGAACCGAAGCCCTGCAGCACCACTTCCGTCGAGTAGCGGTCCTGGCCCTGCTGGTCCTGCCATTTGCGGGTCTGCAGCTGGCCTTCGATATAGAGCTTGGCGCCCTTCTTCACATATTGCTCGACGACCTTGCAAAGGCCTTCGTTGAAGACGACGACCGTGTGCCATTCGGTCTTCTCACGGCGCTCGCCGGAATTGCGGTCACGCCAGGTCTCCGAGGTCGCGATACGGAGATTGGCGATCGGCCGGCCATCCTGCGTGCGGCGGATTTCGGGGTCCGCACCGACGTTTCCAATCAGAATTACCTTGTTTACGCTACCAGCCATGCTTCTCACCCTGCCTGCCGCCCTGCCCGGCGGCGTTTCAATCGATCGGCGCACCTTAAACCATCACGGACCGCCGATGCGCATGGGCGGCATTTAATCCACATGTTTATCCATCAGAACGCCGCATGCATCCATCAGGAATTTTGTTCTTTATTTGTTCTAGTTTATCCTTATGATCGTGTCAACAGAATCGAAAACCTTCGGTGTTGCGGACATTCAGCCTCGACTTGCCGGTCGGCATCACTAAATAAGGGCTGTTATCCCAAAGGACCAAGCTGAGACGATGAGCGAACTGAAGACGATCTCCATCCGCGGCGCGCGCGAGCACAATCTCAAGGGCATCGATCTCGATCTGCCGCGCAACAAGCTGATCGTCATGACCGGGCTTTCGGGCTCCGGCAAGTCCTCACTTGCCTTCGACACGATCTATGCCGAGGGCCAGCGCCGTTATGTCGAGAGCCTGTCGGCCTATGCCCGGCAGTTCCTCGAAATGATGCAGAAGCCCGACGTCGACCAGATCGACGGGCTGTCGCCGGCGATCTCGATCGAGCAGAAGACCACCTCGCGCAACCCGCGCTCGACGGTCGGCACCGTCACCGAGATTTACGACTATATGCGCCTTCTCTTTGCCCGCGTCGGCGTTCCCTATTCGCCGGCGACCGGCCTGCCGATCGAGAGCCAGACCGTCAGCCAGATGGTCGACCGCATCCTCGATTTCGGTGAGGGCACCCGTCTTTATATTCTTGCGCCGCTCGTGCGCGGGCGCAAGGGCGAATACAAGAAGGAACTGGCGGAGCTGATGAAGAAGGGCTTCCAGCGCGTCAAGGTCGACGGGCAGTTCTACGAGATCGCTGAGGCGCCGGTACTCGACAAGAAATATAAGCACGACATCGACGTGGTGGTCGACCGTATCGTCGTGCGTTCGGATGTCTCCGCCCGCCTGGCCGACAGCCTGGAGACCTGCCTGAAGCTCGCTGACGGGCTGGCAGTTGCCGAATTTGCCGACAAGCCGCTGCCGCCGGAAGAGACCTCGGCCGGCGGCTCGGCCAACAAGTCGCTGAACGAGACGCATGAGCGCGTGCTGTTTTCGGAGAAATTTGCCTGCCCGGTTTCCGGCTTCACCATTCCCGAGATCGAGCCCAGGCTGTTCTCGTTCAACAATCCCTTCGGCGCCTGCCCGACCTGCGACGGCCTCGGCGCCCAGCAGAAGATCGATCCGGATCTGATCGTGCCCGAGCCCGAACGGACGCTGCGTGACGGCGCGATCGCCCCTTGGGCCAAGTCGACCTCACCCTATTACAACCAGACGCTGGAGGCGCTCGGCAAACATTACGGCTTCAAGCTCGGCACCCGCTGGAACGATCTTTCCGACGAGGCCAAAGACGTCATTCTCAACGGCACTGAGGACAAGATCGAATTCCATTATGCCGATGGCGCCCGCTCCTATACGACGCAGAAGAATTTCGAGGGCATCATCACCAATCTCGAGCGCCGCTGGAAGGAGACCGATTCCGCCTGGGCGCGCGAAGACATCGAGCGCTTCATGTCGGCGGCCCCCTGCCCGTCCTGCAACGGCTTCCGCCTGAAGCCAGAGGCCCTGGCGGTGAAGATCGACACGCTGCATATCGGCGAAGTGACCGGTATGTCGATCCGCGTCGCCCGCGACTGGTTCGAGACACTGCCGGCAAGCTTCAACGCCAAGCAGAACGAAATCGCCGTGCGCATCCTCAAGGAAATCCGCGACCGGCTGCGCTTCCTCAACGATGTCGGCCTGGAATATCTGAGCCTGTCGCGCAATTCCGGCACGCTGTCGGGCGGCGAAAGCCAGCGTATCCGGTTGGCCTCGCAGATCGGCTCGGGGCTGACGGGTGTCCTCTACGTGCTCGACGAGCCGTCGATCGGCCTGCATCAGCGCGACAATGCCCGGCTGCTCGACACGCTGAAGCACCTGCGCGACATCGGCAACACCGTCATCGTCGTCGAACATGACGAGGACGCGATCATGACGGCCGACGACGTCGTCGATATCGGCCCGGCCGCCGGCATTCACGGCGGCCAGGTCATCGCCCACGGCACGCCGCAGGACATCATGGACAATCCGAAGTCGCTGACCGGCAAATATCTGTCCGGCGAACTCGGCGTTCCCGTACCCCACGAGCGCCGCAAGCAGAAAAAGGGCCGCGAGATCAAGGTAGTCGGGGCGCGCGGCAACAATCTGAAGAACGTCACGGCGGCAATCCCGCTCGGGGTGTTCACGGCAGTGACCGGGGTTTCCGGCGGCGGCAAATCCACCTTCCTGATCGAGACGCTCTATAAATCGGCAGCACGCCGCGTCATGGGCGCACGCGAAAACCCCGCCGACCACGACCGCATCGACGGCTTCGAGCATATCGACAAGGTGATCGATATCGATCAGTCGCCGATCGGCCGCACGCCGCGCTCGAACCCGGCGACCTATACCGGCGCCTTCACGCCGATCCGCGACTGGTTCGCCGGCCTGCCGGAAGCAAAAGCACGCGGCTACCAGCCGGGCCGCTTCTCCTTCAACGTCAAGGGCGGACGCTGCGAGGCCTGCCAGGGCGACGGCGTCATCAAGATCGAAATGCACTTCCTGCCCGATGTCTACGTCACCTGCGACGTCTGCCACGGAAAACGATACAATCGCGAGACGCTCGACGTCACTTTCAAGCAGAAGTCGATCGCCGACGTGCTCGACATGACGGTAGAGGAAGGCGTCGATTTCTTCGCGGCGGTGCCGGCAGTGCGCGACAAGCTGCAGGCGCTGAAGGATGTCGGTCTCGGTTACATCAAGGTCGGCCAGCAGGCGAACACGCTTTCCGGCGGCGAGGCGCAACGCGTCAAGCTCGCTAAGGAATTGTCGAAGCGCTCGACGGGACGCACGCTCTACATTCTAGACGAACCGACGACCGGCCTGCATTTCCACGACGTCGCCAAGCTGCTCGAAATGCTGCACGAACTGGTCAACCAGGGCAATTCTGTTGTGGTAATCGAGCACAATCTCGAGGTGATCAAGACGGCCGACTGGGTGCTCGATTTCGGCCCCGAGGGCGGCGATGGCGGCGGCGAGATCGTGGCTTTCGGCACGCCCGAGGCGATCGTCAAGGAAAAGCGCTCCTACACCGGGCAGTTCCTCAAGGAATTGCTGGAACGGCGGCCGGCGAAGAAGGCGGTTGCGGCGGAATGACGATGAGGCCGGCGTCGCCCGATGATCTGGAAAGGGTCGCGACGCTGACGGCAGCCGCCTATCGGCCGTATACCGAGCTCTTCGGCGCTCCGCCGATCCCGGTGACGGAAGACTATACGCCGCGAATCGAACGCGGCGAGGTCTGGCTGCGCGAGGTCGGCGGCGAAACGGCCGGCCTGGTGGTCGTCAAGCGGCATTCGGATCACCTCTTGCTGTTCAGCATCGCGGTGTCACCGGCCTTTCAAGGTGGCGGGCATGGGTTGGCGATGCTCCATTGGCTAGAAGCCAAAGCGCGCGAATGGGCGCAGCCGCAGATCCGGCTTTATACGAATGCGCTCATGGAGCGGAATATCGCGCTTTATAGCGCCTTCGGGTTTCAGGAAACTGGTCGCCGGCCGAACCCTTCTCGGCCAGGATGGACCCTCGTTGACATGGCGAAACAGATCAACGCAGCCTGAGCGGCTGCGAATGGGGAGGACGACATGACGAAATCCGGCACTATCCGCACCGGCATCGGCGGCTGGACCTTCGAGCCCTGGCGCGGGCATTTCTTTCCCGATGACCTGAAACAGAAGGACGAGTTGAACTATGCCAGCCGCCAGCTGAATGTCATCGAGGTCAACGGCACCTATTACAGCACCCAGAAGCCGGCGGTCTTTGCCAAATGGGCAGCCGACGTGCCCGACGGTTTCATCTTTTCACTCAAGGCGACCCGGTTCGTCACCAATCGGCGAGTGCTGGCCGAAGCCGGTGAATCGATGGAACGCTTTCTGTCATCCGGAATCAGCGAGCTTGGCGATCATCTCGGACCGCTGCTCTGGCAGTTCGCGCCGACGAAGAAATTCGATCCGGACGATTTCGAGGCCTTCCTGAAGCTGCTGCCGGAAAAGCAGGATGGGCTGGCGCTTCGCCACGTGGTCGAGGTACGCCATGATTCCTTCAAGGTGCCGGAGTTCGTGGCGCTGCTTGCCAAATACGGCGTGGCGCCTGTCTGCGCCGAACATTTCGAATATCCGATGATCGCCGACGTCACGGCCGATTTCGTCTATGCCAGGCTGCAGAAAGGATCGGACGATATTGCAACCTGCTACCCCGACAAGGACCTGAAGGCCTGGGCGGACCGGCTCGAGACCTGGGCCGAAGGCAAGGTTCCTGACGATCTGCCGCTGATCGACGGGGATCGCAAGGTCAAGGCCGAGCCGCGCGACGTTTTCGCCTTCATGATCCATGAGGGCAAGGTCAATGCGCCGCATGGGGCGATGGCCCTGCAGAAACTGCTGGCGAAGTAAGCCAGCCCGGAGCTCGGAGTGGCTATGCGCCGACCGGGCTAAAGTGGCAAGACGTGAGCCGCGAGGTCTTCCGCCGTCAGCCCCTTGCCGGCACGGTGGGCGGCCTCTCCATGCAGCCAGACGCCGGCGGCCGCGGCCTCGAAGACTGGCAGGCCCTGGGCGAGCAATCCGCCGATGATGCCGGCGAGCACGTCGCCGGAGCCGGCGGTGGCAAGCCAGGCAGGTGCATTGGTATTGATCAGCGCGCGGCCGTCCGGCGCGGCGATGACGGTATCGGCGCCTTTATAGACGATCGCGGCGTTGGCGCGGCGGGCTGCGGCTAAGGCCTTGTCCACCTTCCCCAGCGCATCGTCGCCGCCGATATCGGGAAAGAGCCGCGAAAATTCGCCCTCATGCGGCGTCAGCACCAGGCGCGGCTCACCGCCGAAAAGTTCGAAAAGCTGTTGCGGATCGTCCTTGAACGAGGAGATGCCGTCGGCATCGAGCACCAGCCGGCGTTCGGCGAGCGCCGAGACGAAAGCGCGCGCCCTGGCGCCGATGCCGAAACCAGGGCCGAGAACGAAGGTCTGCAGCCGCTTGTCGGTGAGCCAGTCTTCGAGATCGGCCGCATCGTCGATCGCATGCAGCATGACGGCGGTGAGATGCGCAGCATTGGCGGCTATCGCCGCATGAGGGGCCGCGATCGTCACCAGGCCGGCCCCCGCCTTCAGGCCCGAGATCGCCGACATGCGCGCGGCGCCCGTCTTATCGGCCTCGCCTGAGAAGACGACCAGATGGCCGCGCTTGTATTTGTGGGTTTCCAGCTGCTCGGTGGGCAGCACACCCTTCCAGGCATCCGGCCTGTTCTCGGCGATGACGCCGCTCGCCTCGGCCCTAATGATGCGGGCGGGAATGCCGATATCGAAGACCTCCAACTCACCGCACAGCTCCCTGCCCGGCATCAGCAGATGGCCGGGTTTGCGGGTCATGAAGGTGATGGTGTTGCTGGCCCGGAAGGCGGCTCCCAGCACCCGGCCGGTACGGCCGTCCAGGCCGGAGGGCAGGTCGATGGCAAGCACGGGGAGACCGGCCTCGGCAATCCGCTCGATCACAGTGCGGGCATCGGCCGGCACCTCTCGGCTAAGCCCCGCACCGAACAGGCCGTCTATAACGACGTCGCCGCTTTTGGGACTATAGAGGTGGAGCGGTTCTCCCCGCAACGCGCATCCGGCTTTCGCGCGGGCCGCATCGCCCTTCAGCCTGGAGGGATCACCAAGATGGAAGAGCGCCATTGGAGCCCCGCCCTCCTGCAGATGTCGTGCGGCGACATAGGCGTCGCCACCATTGTTGCCCGGCCCGCAGAGCACGACGAAGCGCAAGGCTCCGGGATGAAGGCGCAGGGCTGCAGCCGCAACCGCCGCACCTGCCCTTTCCATCAGGCCAAAAGAATCGATACCGGATGCGGCTGCAGCGGTGTCGACGGCGGCCATCTCGGCAGGAGTGAGAAGAAGGTCGGACAGTTGGTGGCTCATCGGCCTATTCAATCGAAAAACGCCTAAAAAACAACCGCCTGAAATGATAAAGAAAGGAACCAATTTTGTGCATTTGCCTATCTTTTCATCTTGCACGGACGCACTTGCAGGACTCCTTAAACATGAGTTTTTTCGGATTTTCGATATGATTTTGATCGAAGGGTGGAGTTTCGCGACTGTTTTGTCACCAAATCGACATCAGACTTCTCGGCAAATGCGGCGGTTTCGGCAAAATCCGTGGATTTTTTTAACAAGACGGATTTCAAACTGGCACGATATCTGCATCATATCCGGCGAGCGGGAAAATTCCTGCCATAACGGGAGAAGCGGAGAGACATTTTCTCATGAAAAAGATCGAAGCGATCATTAAGCCTTTCAAGCTGGACGAAGTGAAGGAAGCTCTTCAGGAAGTCGGCCTGCAAGGTATCACGGTCACGGAAGCCAAGGGCTTCGGCCGTCAGAAGGGTCACACGGAACTTTACCGCGGAGCAGAATACGTCGTCGATTTCCTGCCGAAGGTGAAAGTCGAAGTGGTGCTGGCCGATGAGAACGCGGAAGCCGTCATCGACGCGATCCGCAAGGCGGCGCAGACAGGCCGCATCGGCGACGGAAAAATCTTCGTCTCCAACGTCGAAGAGGTTATCCGTATCCGCACCGGCGAGACCGGCATCGACGCCATCTGACCCACTTTGCCAAGCGCGCAAAGTTCGATACGGTCAGCGCAGCCATGTATTGTCATCGTAAATCGGAGGAAGGTATTTAATGGCGACCGCAAGCGAAATTCTGAAGCAGATCAAGGAGAACGACGTAAAGTTCGTCGATCTGCGCTTCACCGACCCGAAGGGCAAGCTGCAGCATGTGACGATGGACGTTGTCTGCGTCGACGAGGACATGTTCGCTGACGGCGTGATGTTCGACGGCTCCTCGATCGGCGGCTGGAAGGCCATCAACGAGTTCTGACATGGTGCTGATGCCCGATACCGAGACGGTGCATATGGACCCGTTCTTCGCTCAGTCGACCATGGTCATCGTCTGCGATATTCTCGATCCGGTATCCGGCGAAGCTTATAACCGCGATCCGCGCGGCACCGCCAAGAAGGCCGAAGCCTATCTCAAGGCATCGGGCATCGGCGATACGATCTTCGTCGGCCCGGAGGCCGAATTCTTCGTCTTCGACGACGTCAAATATAAGGCCGATCCTTACAATACCGGCTTCAAGCTCGATTCGACCGAACTTCCGTCGAATGACGACACCGATTACGAAACCGGCAACCTCGGCCATCGCCCGCGCGTCAAGGGCGGCTATTTCCCGGTTCCGCCTGTTGACAGCGCCCAGGACATGCGTTCGGAAATGCTGACCGTTCTATCCGAAATGGGCGTCGTCGTCGAAAAGCATCACCATGAAGTCGCCGCCGCCCAGCACGAACTCGGTATCAAGTTCGACACGCTGGTGCGCAACGCCGACAAGATGCAGATCTACAAATACGTCGTGCACCAGGTGGCCAATGCCTATGGTAAGACGGCGACCTTCATGCCGAAGCCGATCTTCGGCGACAACGGCTCGGGCATGCACGTGCACCAGTCGATCTGGAAGGGCGGCAAGCCGACCTTTGCCGGCGACGAATATGCCGGTCTTTCCGAGAGCTGCCTCTACTACATCGGCGGCATCATCAAGCATGCCAAGGCGATCAACGCCTTCACCAATCCGTCGACGAACTCCTACAAGCGTCTCGTCCCGGGCTATGAGGCACCGGTTCTGCTTGCCTATTCGGCCCGCAACCGCTCAGCCTCCTGCCGCATTCCGTTCGGCACCAACCCGAAGGCCAAGCGCGTCGAAGTCCGTTTCCCGGATCCGACCGCCAACCCCTATCTCGCCTTCGCCGCCATGCTGATGGCCGGCCTCGACGGCATCAAGAACAAGATCCATCCCGGCAAGGCCATGGACAAGGATCTCTACGACCTGCCGCCGAAGGAATTGAAGAAGATTCCGACCGTCTGCGGCTCGTTGCGTGAAGCCCTCGAAAGTCTCGACAAGGACCGCAAGTTCCTGACGGCCGGCGGCGTGTTCGACGACGACCAGATCGATGCCTTCATCGAACTGAAGATGGCAGAGGTGATGCGTTTCGAAATGACGCCGCATCCTGTCGAATACGACATGTACTATTCGGCCTGATCGGCCTGAACACGGAAAGCCCCGGACTGCCGGGGCTTTCCCCTCCCAGGGTCATGGACGCCAGCTGGAGGATATGACGTTCATGTGACGCGCTTGCGCAAAAATCTTGATTTGCGCGGCACCAATCACCAGATTTGGTGATGAAAGGAAGTCGTACCATGAAAGAAAGAGTAGCAAAGTTCAGTATCGGCGAAGTGGTCCGGCACAAGGTTTTCCCGTTTCGCGGCGTCATCTTCGACGTTGATCCGGAGTTCGCGAATACGGAGGAATGGTGGAATTCCATTCCGGCCGAGGTGCGCCCGAGCAGAGACCAGCCCTTCTATCACCTGCTCGCCGAAAATGACGAAAGCGAATATGTCGCTTATGTCTCCGAGCAGAACCTGATGAACGACGAAAGCGGCACGCCGCTTCGCAACCCACAGATCTACCAGATTTTCGATCAGGCCCCGTCAGGGCAGTTCAAACCCAAGATGAGCTTCGCCCACTAAATCAAAGGCGCCGATCAAACAACAAGGCCTCGCCTCTCCCAGCGAGGCCTTTTCTTTTGACACAAAAAAACCCGGCACGAAGCCGGGTTTCTATTCGATATGGCGGCGGCAGGATTACTGCGCCTTGGCAGCCTTCTGGGCGTCTTCCAGCTTCTTGCGGGCCTCCTCGGCCTTCTTCTGCATGCCTTCCTGCAAGCTGCGCTGGCTTTCAGCGAGCTTCGATTCGGAAACCGGTTCGCCGTCATAAGCGCCGGTGAAGCCTTCGAGCGAAATCTTGATCGGGTTCGGGGCGCGGCGGAAGTTGATTGACGTGAAGATCACGTCGCTGCCCTTCTTGAGGCTGGCGATCATCGCGTCGGTCAGCGGAATTTCAGCCGTGCACTTATCCGGGAGGCAGACGGCGTAGTCGAGCTTCTGGCCCTTGCCGCCGTCGATCTGCATGATGATGCCCGGGGGATCAGGCGTGCCGTGGGAACAGACACCTGCAGGAGCTTACGGTTGATCTTGCCGGAGACCGAGATCAGGCCAACGGCCGTGACAAGCTGGCCGCCATTGGCGAGAATCAAGTTCTGGACAACACAGATGTCGTTGTCTTCCTGCTTGCTGCAGGTCTTGTACCAGCCGAGCTTGGGCGCGCCGGCGGCCTGCGCCTGGCCCTCGGCCGGAGCCTGTGCCGCAGCATCCTGTGCGAAGGAGGAGATCGGAGCCGAAGCGGCGCCGAACATCACTGCCAGAACGGACAGCGCTGCCCGCATTTTCTTTTCAGACTTGAACATCATAACGAATTCCGTCTCCTGATATCCGTTCGAGACAGCGACTTGCCGCCCCAACCTCGGGTCGTTCGGCACCCACCTCTTAAAAAAATAAGGCAAATGCATGACCCCGAAACTTCGGGTTCACCTGTTACATCGCAGCGTTCAAGATATCCAGCTTTTCTTTGGCCATTTGAGGAGCATTTCGTCGCGATGCCAAAGAAATCGCCGCTTCGTGTTGGAATCGCTCGACCCCATGATAATCTCCGCGGTGAATCATGCCCGTTTTCGTGGCCGCAAGGATTGCCGAATGCTCCGGATCGTCGTCCCCTTCGTCCTCTCGCTGCTGTGCGGCGCTGTTGCCGCCGAGCCGCTGCATGGCATCGCGATGCATGGCGAACCGGCCTTGCCGGCTGATTACAAACACTTCCCTTACGTCAATCCCGACGTGAAGAAGGGCGGCAAGATCACCTATGGCGTCGTCGGCACGTTCGACAGCCTTAACCCGTTCATCCTGAAAAGCATGCGCACGACGGCGCGTGGCATGTGGGATCCGGAATATGGCAATCTCGTCTACGAATCGCTGATGCAGCGCTCCAGGGACGAGCCTTTCACGCTCTACGGCCTGCTGGCCGAGACTGTGGAATGGGACGAGGACAGGAGTTTCATCCAGTTCAACCTCAATCCGAAGGCGAAATGGGCCGATGGCCAGCCGGTGACGCCTGAGGACGTGATGTTCACCTTTGAACTGATGCGCGACAAGGGCCGCGTGCCCTTCGCCAACCGCCTCAACGTCGTCGCCAAGATGGAAAAGGTCGGCGAAAACAGCGTGCGATTCACCTTCAATGACAAGGCCGACCGCGAGACGCCACTGATTTTCGGTCTTTTCCCGGTGCTGCCGAAACATGCGATCGATCCGGAAACCTTCGACCGTTCGTCGCTGACACCGCCGGTGGGCTCCGGTCCCTACAAGGTGAAGACGGTCAAACCAGGTGAGAGCATCACCTATGAGCGCGACCCGAATTACTGGGGCAAGGACATTCCCTCCAAGGTCGGCACCGACAATTACGATCAGATCACCGTCCAGTATTTCCTGCAGGACACGACGCTGTTCGAGGCCTTCAAGAAGGGCGATGTCGACGTCTATCCCGACGGCAATCCCGGCCATTGGGCCAACGCCTATAATTTCCCCGCGGTCACTTCTGGCGCCGTCGTCAAGGACGTATTCACGCCGAAACTTCCGAGCGGCATGCTCGGCTTCGTGTTCAACACGCGCCGGCAGATATTTGCCGATCCCAAGGTGCGCGAGGGCCTGTCGCTGGTGTTCGATTTCGAATGGGCAAACAAGAAATCTTTATTCCGGCGCCTATAAACGCACGCAGAGTTTCTGGCAGAATTCCGAGCTTTCGAGTTTCGGCGTTTCCGCCAATGCGGCCGAGCTCGCGCTGCTCGGACCGATCAAGGACAAAATCGCACCCGCGATTCTCGATGGCACCTACAAGCTGCCGGTCACCGACGGTTCCGGCCGCGACCGCGATGTGCTGAAGCAAGCCGTCGGGTTGTTGAAACAGGGCGGTTATACGATCCAGGGCGGCAAAATGCTGGATGCCTCCGGCCGCCAGCTCGCCTTCGAGATCATGACGCAGAATGCCGATCAGGAGAAACTCGCCATCGCCTATCAGCGTTCGCTGCAGACAATCGGCATCGCCGCTTCGATCCGCACCGTCGACGATTCGCAGTATCAGAGCCGAACGAACAGTTTCGACTACGATATGATCATGAAGTCCTACACCTCGTCGCTGTCGCCCGGAAACGAACAGCTCGGCCGCTGGTCTTCGGCTGCGCGCACGCGCGAGGGTACGGACAGCTTTGCCGGCGCCAATGATCCCGACATCGACACGCTGATCGACCACCTGCTCAGGGCGCGCTCGGCTGAGGATTTCACCGCGGCGGTGCGCTCCTACGATCGGCTGCTACTTTCCGGCCACTACGTGCTGCCGCTCTACCATATCGACCAGCAATGGGTGGCCCATAGCAAGCGCATCGGCCGTCCCGACAGCGTGCCGCTCAATGGCTATCAGCTGCCTGTATGGTGGGATACAAGCGCGCAGTAGATGCAGCCGAACCACCCGGCCTTTATGTCTCCCTTCGGAGACGCACAAAATAAGGAAAATCATCATGGAGCGTATCACCATCGACGTCGTCTCGGATGTCGTCTGCCCCTGGTGCTATCTCGGCAAGGCGCGGCTGGAACTCGCCATCGCCGAGGTGCAGGACGAAATCGGCGTCGACATCAACTGGCGGCCGTATCGGCTCAATCCCGACTATCCCAAAGAGGGCGTCGACCAAAAGAAGGCGCTGGCTGAGAAGCTTGGCGGCGAGGAGCGCGTGGCGCAGGCACACAAGATGCTGACCGATTTGGGCCGCGAGGTCGGAATCGCCTTCGATTTCGAGGCGATCAATATCGGCCCGAACACGCTCGATGCGCATCGGCTGATCCACTGGGCGATGATCGAAGGACGCGAGAAGCAGGACAAGGTGGTTGACGCCCTGTTCAAGGCGAATTTCGAGGATGGCCGCAATGTCGGCGACCACGCGGTGCTGCTCGACATCGCGGAAAAGGCCGGCCTCGACCGCTCGGTCATCGCCTCGCTGCTTGCCTCCGATGCCGATCGCGATTTGATCGTCGCCGAGATCAAGGCGGCGCAGGAGATGGGCGTCAACGGCGTGCCGTTCTTCATCTTCGACCAGCAATATGCCGTCAGCGGCGCGCAGACACCCGATGTGCTGGCGAATGCGCTGCGCGATATCGCCAAGGCAAAGGCCGAGGCGCGATCGGGACTCAACTGACCGGCGGCATGGCCTGAAATGGTCCCGCTTTACCCCAGAACCGGAACGCAACGCACCTCAGTCGTCACCGAATTGGCGATGAAACATTCATCGTGGGCGTGATGGTGCAGGTTTTCGAGTTCGCTTAACGAGGGCTGTCTCTCGCCGCTGAAGACGACATGCGGCTTCAACGTCACCACGGTCATGGCAAGGCGGCCTTCGCCATTCTTTTCCATGACGCCCTCGGCGGCGTCGGTGTAGCTGTCGACGCAGAAGCGCCGTTTTGCGGCGATCGACAGGAACCAGAGCATGTGGCAGCTGGAGAGCGAGGCGACGAACGCCTCCTCCGGATCGACGGCGTCCTCGGCCGAATAAGGCAGCGGAACGACGTGGGCCGACGAGGATGCACGCAGCTCAATGCCGCCGTCGAAGGTCCAGCGATGGGCACGGCTGTAGCGATTGTCGGTGAAGGTCTCGCCGTTGCGCTGCCAGGCGATCGTCGCGCCGTATGTCGCCATCTCAGTCTCCCTTTGTTTATTTCGCCATCTCGGCCAGCTGCGTCATGATAACAGCAGCGCCCTGCAAGCGCTTTTCCGGGGTCGGCAGGTCGCGAGTCAGGAACAGGCTGTGGTCGGGGCGGATCTTCGCCATGGCGCCCTGCTTGCCGATATAGCCGACAAGGTTGGCCGGGTTGGGGAATTCCTTGTTGCGGAACTGCACGACGACGCCCTTCGGGCCGGCATCGAGCTTTTCGACATTGGCGGTGCGGCAGAGGGACTTGATGTAAACGATCTTCAGGAGATGCTGGACCTCGATCGGCATCGGGCCGAAACGGTCGATCATCTCGGCGCCGAAGCCGTCGATTTCCTTGAGTTCGGTGATTTCGCCGAGGCGGCGGTAAAGCGCCATGCGCAGATGCAGGTCGGGGACGTAGCCCTCAGGGATCATCACGGTCGTGCCGACGGAGATTTGCGGCGACCAGCCGGTGTCGTGGATCTCGTCGACACCCTTGACCTCGGCGACCGCCTCTTCCAGCATCTGCTGGTAGAGTTCGAAGCCGACCTCCTTGATGTGGCCGGACTGCTCCTCGCCGAGCAGGTTGCCGGCGCCGCGGATATCGAGATCGTGGCTGGCGAGCTGGAAACCAGCACCGAGTGTATCCAACGACTGCAGCACTTTCAGCCGCCGGTCTGCCGTCGCCGTCAGCACCTTATTCACAGGCAGGGTAAAGAGCGCGAAAGCGCGCACCTTCGAGCGGCCGACGCGGCCGCGCAGCTGATAGAGCTGGGCAAGACCGAACATATCGGCACGGTGGACGATCAGCGTGTTGGCTGTCGGCACGTCGAGGCCGGATTCGACGATGGTTGTGGACAACAGCACGTCGTAGCGGCCTTCATAGAAGGCGTTCATGATGTCTTCGAGTTCGCCGGCCGGCATTTGGCCGTGGGCGACGGCGACCTTCAGCTCCGGCACGTCGGACTGCAGGAAGGCATGCACATCGGCGAGATCGGCCAGCCGCGGGCAGACATAGAAGCTCTGGCCGCCGCGATAGTGCTCGCGCATCAGCGTCTCGCGGATGACCAGGCTGTCGAAGGGCGAGATGAAGGTGCGCACCGCCATGCGGTCGACCGGCGGTGTGGTGATCAGCGACAATTCGCGCACCCCGGTCATGGCCAGCTGCAGTGTGCGCGGGATCGGCGTCGCCGACAGTGTCAGCACATGCACGTCGCTCTTCAGCTCCTTCAGCCGCTCCTTGTGCTTGACGCCGAAATGCTGCTCCTCATCGATGACGAGCAGGCCGAGATTGGCGAATTTGATGCCGGCGCCGAGCAGCGCATGCGTGCCGACGACGATATCGGTCTTGCCTTCGGCGACTTCCTTCTTGGTCAGCGCCAGCTCCTTGGCACCAACCAGGCGTGAGGCCTGCTGGATGCGCACCGGCAGGCCGCGGAACCGCTCGGAAAAGGTCTTGAAATGCTGGCGGGAGAGTAGTGTCGTCGGCACGACGATGGCAACCTGGACGCCGTTCATCGCGGCGACGAAGGCGGCGCGCAACGCCACTTCCGTCTTGCCGAAGCCGACGTCGCCGCAGACGAGACGGTCCATCGGCCGGCCGGCGCCGAGATCGGAGCGGACGGCGTCGATGGCGTTGTCCTGGTCCTCGGTCTCATCATAGGGGAAGCGGGCGGCAAATTCGTCGTAGAGGCCGTCCGGCGTCGTCAGAACAGGCGCGTGGCGCGTCAGCCGCTCGGCGGCGATGCGGATCAGCGCATCGGCCATGTCGAGCAGGCGCTTCTTCAGCTTGGCCTTGCGCATCTGCCAGGCGCCGCCGCCGAGCTTGTCGAGCTGCGCCTCGGTACCCTCGCCACCGTATCGCGAGAGAAGATCGATGTTTTCGACCGGCAGGAAGAGTTTCGCCTCGTCGGCATATTGCAGTTCGAGGCAGGCATGCAGCGCGCCCGCGGCCTCGATGGTCTTCAGCCCGATGAAGCGGCCGATACCGTGTTCGGCGTGGACGACGATCGAGCCCTCGTCGAGGCCGGCAACCTCGGCGATGAAATCGGCGGCGCGCTTGCGGCGCTTGGAGCGCCGCACCATGCGGTCGCCGAGAATATCCTGCTCGCCGATGACGACGAGATCGCCCGCCTCGAATCCGGATTCGAGATTGAGCACCGCGGCGGCCGCCTCGCCTTTCGCCAGCGAACCGAGATCCTTCAGCGCCTCGATCGGCTTGACCTTTTCCAGGCCGTGTTCGTTCAGCACCTGCAGCAGGCGCTCCAGCGAGCCTTCAGTCCAGGCGGTGACCAGCACCTTCGCGCCGGCAGCGCGGCGGTCGGCAATATGTTTGACGACGACGTCGAAAATGTTGATGCGCTCGGCATCGCCGCCGCCTTCGGCATTCGAGCGAGCCCAGCGCTGGCCTTGGCGGGCCTCGATATTGACGACGCGGCGCGCCTCGCCTTCGATTTCGTTGAAGGGGCTGATGCGGATCGCGCCGAGCGCGTCGAGGGTTTTGGCGAAAAGCTTGCTGTCGAGATAAAGCTGGCCCGGCGTCACCGGCTTGTACGGCGTGCCCTGCGCCATCTGGCCCTTGGCCGGCTGAGCGGAATTCAGCCGGGCGTCGTAATAATCGAAAACCAGCTTGGAGCGCTCCTCGGCTGCCTCACGCACCGTGTTGTCAGTGACGACACGGAAGCCGCTGAGATAATCGAAGACGGTATCGAGCTTCTCGTAGAAGAGCGGCAGCCAGTGCTCCATGCCCGGATAACGGCGGCCTTCGGAGACGGCGAGATAGAGCGCGTCGTCTCGCGTCGTCGCGCCGAAAGCCGAGAGATAATTCTTGCGAAAGCGGCTGATCGTATCCGGCGTCAGCGTCACCTCGCTCATCGGATTGAGATCGAGGGAGCGCACCTGGCCGGTCGTGCGCTGGCTGGCCGGATCGAAGCTGCGGATCGATTCCAGCGTATCGCCGAAGAAATCGAGGCGGACCGGTTCTTCAGAACCCGGCACGAAGACGTCGAGAATGCCGCCGCGCACGGCATATTCGCCGACCTCGCGAACGGTTGCGACGCGGTCGAAGCCGTTGCGCTCCAGGCGCCCGGCAAGATCGTCCATGCGCAACTGATTGCCGGGACGGGCCGAAAAGCTCAGACTTTCGATCACATCCTGGGGCGCCACCTTCTGCAGCATGGCATTGGCGGTGACGAGCACGATCGCCGCATGCGGCTTCTTCCGATGGGCGATGAGGCCACCGAGTGCGGCAAGCCGGCGGGCCGAGGTATCGGCGCTCGGCGAAACGCGGTCATAGGGCAGACAGTCCCAAGCCGGCAGGGTGAGAACCGGAATATCGGGGGCGACGAAGCCCAGCATCTGCTCGAGATCGGCCATGCGGTGGCCGTCTGATATGACATAGGCAACCGGCTCTCCCGCCCGGGCGAGTTCGGCCAGCAGCAGCGGTTCGAGGCCGACAGGCACATTGCCGATCGTCAGCGGCTCGGCAATGGCCGCAAGCTTCTTGGCATCAAAACCAGGGATCATTCCGGCGTCCTGAGGGGCTTGTCGAAATCGGGCGTATAGGCGGCAAGGCGGGCAAAGATCGGTGTCTGGAAACGCTCGGGAACAGGCCATGTTCCCATGATCCAGCGGACTAGGTCATTGTCTTCCTCAGCCATGATCGTCTCGAACTCGTCGAGCTCGGCTTCCGAAAGCGTCGCGATCTCGGCTTCGGCGAACTGGCCGAAGACCAGATCCATCTCGCGGATGCCGCGATGCCAGCAGCGGAAAAGGATCCGGCGGCGGCGCGGGTCGAGACCGGCACTCGTGAGCGTGACACCTGTCATGGCATTACCTTCCTGTTGATGCGCCTCTATAGACCCTGGAAAGCGGCTTGTCAGCCTTGCCAAGGCCGCATTGTTCATCGCATTTTGGCCGCATGCGCCCCGCCATTCTCGATCCTTTGTTTTCTCCCATTTCGGGCCTTCCTGGCGTCGGCCCGAAGATCGCCGAGCTGCTGATCAAGCTGCTCGGGCGCGAGACGGCGGAGGATTGTCGGGTCATCGACCTCCTCTTCCATGCGCCCTTTTCGCTGATCGACCGGCGCAATCAGCCGGGGATCGCCCGCGCGCCGCAGGGCGCGATCGTCACGATCACCGCCCGCGTCGATCGCCACCAGGTGCCGCAGCGTGGCAAGAGCAATGTGCCCTACCGGGTCTTTCTGCATGACGAGACCGGCGAATTGACGCTGGTCTTCTTCCGCGGCCAGGCAGCCTGGCTGGAAAAACAGCTGCCTGTCGATGCCGAGGTGACGGTCAGCGGCAAGGTCGACTGGTTCAACGGCCGCGCCTCGATGGTGCATCCGGACTACATCGTCAGGGCTGACGAGGCGGAGAACCTGCCGCTGGTCGAGCCGATCTATCCGCTCACGGCAGGGCTCTCGCCGAAGACATTGCGCAAGATCATCGATGCCGCCCTGCCGCGTTTTCCCGAGCTGCCGGAATGGATCGACCCGGCGCTGGCGCAGAAGCAAGGCCTGCCGTCGATCCGCGACAGTTTCCACATGCTGCACGAGCCGCGCGACCCCGCCGATATCGATCCGCAGGCCCCCGCACGACGGCGGCTTGCTTATGACGAGTTTCTCGCCGGCCAGCTATCGCTGAGCCTGGTGCGCCAGAGGCTGCGCAAGGTGGCGGGCCAGCCGGTGCAGGCGACGGGCAAAGTCAGCGCCAAGATCCTGAAGTCCCTGCCCTTCTCGCTCACATCTAGCCAGAACGTGGCGATCGCCGAGGTTTTGAAGGACATGGCAGGCGCCGAGCGCATGCTGCGGCTGCTGCAAGGTGATGTCGGTTCCGGCAAGACGCTGGTGGCGCTGATGGCGATGGCGGCGGTGATCGAAAGCGGCGGCCAGGCCGTGCTGATGGCGCCGACCGAAATTCTGGCGCGGCAGCACCACGCGACGATCTCGAAATTCGCTGCCTCCGCCGGCCTCGGCATCGAGGTCCTGACCGGCCGCACCAAGGGGCGCGAACGGGAGGAGATCCTCGAACGCATTGCCTCGGGCGCCGCACAGATCGTCATCGGCACGCATGCGCTGTTCCAGGACAGCGTCGCTTACGCCAAGCTGATGCTGGCCGTCGTCGACGAGCAGCACCGTTTCGGCGTGCATCAGCGCTTGAGATTGACTGCCAAGGGCATCTCGCCGCACATGCTGGTGATGACGGCGACACCGATCCCGCGTACGCTGGTGCTTGCCGCTTTCGGTGACATGGACGTCTCCAAGCTCACTGAGAAGCCGGCCGGCCGCAAGCCGATCCAGACGATCACCGTGCCGATGGAAAGGACAGGCGAAATCGTCGGGCGGCTGCAGGGTGCCCTTGCCGAGGGCAAGAAAGCCTACTGGATCTGCCCGCTGGTCGAGGAATCCGAGCAGCTCGACCTGATGTCGGCCGAGGAGCGGCATGCAACACTTGTTGCCACGCTCGGCCCCGATATCGGCCTCATCCATGGCCGGATGAGCGGGCCGGAAAAAGATGCGGCGATGATGGCGTTCAAGAACGGCGAGACCCGGCTTCTGGTCGCCACCACCGTCGTCGAGGTCGGCGTCGACGTGCCGGATGCGACGATCATGGTGATCGAACATGCCGAGCGCTTCGGCCTGGCGCAATTGCACCAGTTGCGCGGCCGCGTGGGGCGCGGCGACGAGGCTTCGACCTGCATCCTGCTCTACAAGGGCCCGCTCGGCGAAACCGGCCACGCCAGGCTTTCGATCATGCGCGAGACCGAAGACGGTTTTCGCATCGCCGAGGAAGACTTGAAATTGCGCGGTGAAGGCGAGCTGCTCGGCACGCGCCAGTCCGGCACGCCGGGCTTTCGCATCGCCAGCCTCGAGGCGCATGCCGACCTCCTGGAAATCGCCCGCAAGGATGCCGCCTATCTGATCGAGCGCGATCCGGAGCTCACCGGCGACAGAGGAACGGCGATCCGCACCCTGCTCTATCTCTTCCGTCGCGACGAGGCGATCCGGTTCTTGAGAGCTGGATAAAGCGCGCCGCGGCGCACTTTAATCTTCCTTCCATGCATGTCGTTATCCCAAAACCGCCAAACACTTTTGGGCGACATGCATCAATCCGCCTTGGAAACCGCTACGGGCTTCGGCCGCGGCAGATGCTTCTGCTTCGGTTCGGAAGGCTTGTGCTCGGGGGCGACGAGTCCGCCCGAGATCAGGAACTTGGCGGCGTCTTCCGGGCTCATGTCGAGAAGGACGATCTTTTCGCGGGGCACGAAGACCAGGAAACCCGCCGTCGGCACCGGCGTCGGCGGCAGGAAGACGGCGACCATATCCTGACCCATGTCGTTGAACTTCGACGCGATCTCGCCCTTGGCGTCGGTGGCGATGAAGACCAGCGCCCAGAGGCCGGGACTGGGATATTCGATGAGGCCGACCTTCTTGAAGGAGTTCGCCTGTTCCTTCAGCACGGTTTCGAAAATCTGCTTCACGCTTCTGTAGACGGTGCGCACCAGCGGCATGCGCTGAACGACCGATTCGCCGAAACGAACGATGCTCTGTCCGATGAGGTTCTTGCCGAGGAAGCCGACAACGGTGATCAGCACGACGGCGGTCAGCAGGCCGAATCCGGGAATGGCGAAATTGAGGTAGCTTTCCGGATTCCAGCGCGCCGGAATATAGGGCCTGACCCAGCTATCCGACCAGTGGATGAAGGTCCAGGTCAGCCAGATGGTAATCGCGATCGGCGCGCAGATAATCAGGCCTGCAAGAAAATTATTCCTCAGCCGGGTCGCGACCGGCATTCTGGGGGTGTTGTCGGTCATCTCGCCTGATGAACTCCATCTCGGTCCTGGACAGGCCGGAACGCCGGCCCTTCCCCCTTGTCCGCCTGGTAAAACTGCCAGAATTCGGGGCGTCGCACAATATGTTTCGGCGCGAAGATCAGGTCGTTGCGGGCTTATTCCACGGTCACGGATTTCGCCAGATTGCGCGGCTGATCGACATCCGTGCCCATGAAGACGGCGGTGTGATAGGCGAGCAGCTGGATCGGCAGCGAGAAGATCATCGGTGCGATGATTTCGTCGACCACAGGCAGGGTGATCGTCGCCATGGTCGGCAGTTTCGAGGCGCTCGCACCGGCCTCGTCGGTTATGAAGATGATGCGGCCGCCGCGGGCTGCGACCTCCTGCATGTTCGAGACGGTCTTTTCGAAGAAACGGTCGAAGGGGGCAATGACGATGACAGGCATGTTCTCGTCGATCAGCGCGATCGGCCCGTGCTTCAATTCGCCGGCGGCATAGCCTTCGGCGTGAATATAGGAGATTTCCTTGAGCTTCAGCGCGCCTTCCATGGCGAGCGGGAAGCTGGTGCCGCGGCCGAGATAAAGCACGTCCTTGCATTTCGACAGCTCGCGCGACAGGCTTTCCATCTGCGGCTGGATGAGGTTCAGCACTCGGCTCATGATGCGCGGCATTTCGGCGAGATGGCGCACCAGCGCCCTCTCCTCCTCGGCGCTCACCGTGCCGCGGGCCTTGCCGGCGCCGATCGCCAGCGATGCCAGCACGGCCAGCTGGCAGGTGAAGGCCTTGGTCGAGGCGACGCCGATTTCAGGTCCGGCCATGATCGGGAAAACGGCGTCGGATTCGCGAGCGATCGTCGATTCGCGGACATTGACGACGGCGCCGATCTTCAGGCCGTTGTCCCGGCAATAGCGCAGCGATGCCAGCGTATCGGCGGTCTCGCCGGACTGGGAGATGAAGAGCGCTGCCTGCGAGGGCGACAGCGGCATTTCGCGATAGCGGAATTCGGAGGCGACGTCGATCTCGACAGGCAGGCGGGCATAACGCTCGAACCAGTATTTGCCGACGAGACCGGCGAGATAGGCAGTGCCGCAGGCCGAGATCGCCAAGCCGGTCGCCGCCTTGAAATCGATCGCAGCGGCATTGGCGCCGATCGTGTTCTCGGCGAAATCGACGTAATGGCTGAGCGCATGGGAGATCACCTCCGGTTGCTCGTAGATTTCCTTTTCCATGAAATGGCGGTGGTTGCCCTTGTCGACGACATAGGCGGTCGCCTGCGAGATCTGGCGAGAGCGCTTGACCGGCTTTCCGGCGAAGTCGATAACGGCGACGCTGTCGCGTGTGATGACGGCGCAGTCGCCGTCGACCAAATAGGTGATCTCGTTGGTAAAGGGCGAGAGCGCAATCGCATCCGAACCGAGGAACATCTCGCCGCGGCCATAACCGACGGCAAGCGGCGGGCCGGAACGGGCGGCCATGATCGTACCAGGATCGGCCTTGAGCATGACGGCGAGAGCATAGGCGCCGGTCAGCCGGTTCAGCATCTGCAGCATGGCGGCGCGCGGCTCCAGGCCCTCGCGCAGGTATTTCGCCATCAGCTGGGCGACGACCTCGGTGTCGGTCTGCGTTTCGAAGACCGCGCCTTCGGCGGTCAGTTCGTCGCGCAGTTCGGAGAAATTCTCGATGATGCCGTTATGGACAACGGCGACACCTTCGACAAAATGCGGATGGGCATTGGTTTCATTGGGAACGCCGTGCGTCGCCCACCGCGTGTGGGCAATGCCGACCAGGCCTGGCAGCGGTTCGGCGTCGAGGCGCTTTTCCAGATTGAACAGCTTGCCCTCGGCGCGGCGGCGATCCATCACCCCCTCATGGATGGTGGCGACACCGGCGGAATCATAACCGCGATATTCGAGACGCTTCAGCGCATCGACCAGTCGCCCGGCAACAGGCTGAGTTCCGACGATCCCCACAATTCCGCACATGCAATATCCCCACAAGGCTCCGACAATCGAGGCCAGTCCTAACGATTCCCGCTTAGTTATCAATCACCTCGGCGGTCACTTTCAATTTCCGCCGGTTACGCAAAGCGGCTTCAGGCCTTAGCCTTCTTCGCGGCCTTGATGGCGAGCGCGCGCTCGCGCAGCAGTGTGGCCCGACCGGGCTTGATCTCCTGCCGGGCACGGCCGAGCGCCAGCGCATCGGCCGGGACGTCGGCGGTGATGACGCTGCCGGAGGCGATATAGGCGCCGTCGCCGATCGTCACCGGGGCGACCAGCGAGGAGTTGGAACCAATGAAGGCGTTTTCACCGATCACCGTCTCGGCCTTGTTGACGCCGTCATAATTGCAGGTGATCGTACCGGCGCCGATATTGCTGCCGGCGCCGATAACGGCGTCGCCGATATAGGTAAGATGGTTGACCTTGGCGCCGTCGCCGATCCGGCCGTTCTTGACCTCACAGAAATTGCCGACCTTCGAACCATTGGCGAGATCGGCACCTGGCCGCAACCGCGCGAAGGGGCCGACGGTCGCGCCTTGGCTGACATGGGCGCCTTCTATATGCGAGAAGGCATGGATGACGGCGCCGCCGTCGATCACAGCGCCGGGGCCGAAGACCACGTTCGGCTCGATCAGCGCGTCCTGGCCGATGACGGTGTCGTAGGACAGAAAGACCGTTTCCGGCGCAATCATGGTGACGCCTGACAGCATCATGTCGTGGCGGCGGCGCTCCTGCCAGAACCGCTCGATGACGGCAAGCTCAGCCCGGGTGTTGCAGCCGGTCATCTCGATCTCAGGGGCGTCGACGGCGGTGACGCGGCCGCCGAGCGAACGGGCGATTTCGACGAGATCGGTCAGATAGAATTCACCCTTGGCATTGGCATTGCCGATGCGCGAGAGCAGATCGAGCGCCTTGCGGCCGTTGATCGCCATCAGCCCGCTGTTGCACCACGTCACCGTGCGCTCAGCATCGGTCGCGTCCTTTTCCTCGCGGATGGCGATGAGTTCGCCGTCCTTGACGAGCAGGCGGCCGTAGCCTGTGGGGCGATCGGTGTGGAATCCGATGACGACGATATCGCTGCCTTCGGCAAGGCCCTGGCGGGCGGCCTTCAACGGCCCGTCGGTCTGCAGCGGCACGTCGCCATAGGTGACGAGAATATCGTCATAGCCCTTGGCGATCGATTCGCGCGCCGCCAGCACCGCATGGCCGGTGCCGAGGCGCTCCTTCTGCAGGCAGGATTCAATTCCGACGCCGCCAATGTGTGCTGCCTTTGCCACTTCCTCGGCATCGCGGCCGACGACGAGTGCAGCGGAGGAAATGCCGGCGGAGGCGACCGCCTCGACCACATGGGCGATCATCGGCCGTCCGGCGACCGGATGCAGCACCTTCGATTTCGAGGATTTCATCCGCGTGCTGTCACCGGCGGCAAGGATGACGGCAAGACAAGTACGTTCCATGATCTGCTCCGCGAATCCGCGCCATGAGGCGGCTTTGTTGCCTCATACTGCATAATTCCTGAAATCGGAATCGATTTTCGGGAAGTGCGCTTTGTGGATCGAAAGTCTTGCGGCGTGCTTTGCGCCCCGAAAAAGACGCGGGGCGCGCGGAACAGAGCAGAGCCTCTACAGGTGTGAGATATCGGCTGAAATCGGCACGATGACTGTCTCCGAACCGCGGGCGGCGAACGCCTCGTGCACATGATGGCGGCCGTCCAGGATGACGAGTTCCATGGCGCGGCGCGCAGCAAGGCTGTCGCCGGAAACGATCGCGTCAACGATACGCATATGGGTGTCGGCGATATTGGCGAAGCCGTTTTCGGATGGCGGCGTGCTCATGCGGAACATGCCGACGAGGGCCGCTTCGATGAGGCTGCCCAAGGTGCGCATGAAGGGATTGTGCGAGGCCTCGGCGAGCGCCAGGTGAAAGTTAAGGTCGGCGAGCGCGAGGCTGTCGGCGGTATGGCCGCTCGCCGCCATCTCGAGCGCCAGCGCGCGCAGCGTCTCGATATCCTCGGCATTCGCCCGTTCGGCAACGAGACCGGCGGCGAAGGGTTCGATGGCGAGACGAATATCGTAGAGCTGCAGCAGAAACTCTTCCGTCACGCCGTTATCGAAGTGCCAGGCGATGATCTCGCTGTCGAACATGTTCCAGAAGTTCTTTTCG
Organism: Rhizobium sp. C104; assembly: GCF_022354505.1. Taxonomy (NCBI): domain Bacteria; kingdom Pseudomonadati; phylum Pseudomonadota; class Alphaproteobacteria; order Hyphomicrobiales; family Rhizobiaceae; genus Rhizobium; species Rhizobium sp. C104. The sequence goes on from NZ_CP092348.1 coordinate 1,439,077, forward strand.
GTCACACGCGTGCCGACCCGCGCCTTGGCGACGACCATGCCCTTGGCGGCAAGCGTCTTCATCGTCTCGCGCAAGACGGTACGGGACACCTTGAAGCGCTGCGCCAGCTCGGTGTCGCCAGGCAGGATGGTGCCGACGGGATAGGTGCCGGCGACGATTTCCTTGCCGAGTTCGTCGACCACCTGTGCGTGGCTCGTCCGGGTTCTGCGCCCCGTCTTACGGGTCTCGTCCAATTTGTTGCGCAAGCGATCCCTCTCCCCTCAGGCGTACCTCTTGTTCAGACTGGAAACGAACAGGATGGCTTTCTGCATCAGGATGAATGCAAACAGCAAAAGGCCAATCAGAATCTTGGTCCACCAGCTCGACAGAGTGCCGTCGAAGGTGATGTAGGTCTGAATGAGCCCCTGGATCAGGATACCGATGAAGGTTCCCGCCACGAATCCCGCTCCTCCGGTCAGCAGCGTCCCCCCAATGACGACCGCCGCGATGGCATCGAGTTCGACACCGACTGCTGCAAGAGAATATCCGGCAGAGGTGTACAGCGAAAAAACGATCCCGGAAAGGCCTGCTAGAAAGCCCGACAGCGCATAAATCTGGATTGTCGTGCGTCCCACAGGCACGCCCATCAACCGGGCCGTCTGCGGGCCGCCGCCGAGCGCATAGACATTGGTGCCGAAGCGGGTGCGCTGGGCGATGAAAATGCCGACGGCAAAGACCAGAAGCATGATGGCGCCGATCAGCGTCAGCCGGCCGCCGCCGGGCAGGCGCCAATAGAGGCTCGTCAGCGTCGAATAATATTCGTGGTCGATCGGGATGCTGTCGATCGAGAGCACGAAGGCCATGCCGCGCGCCAGGAACATGCCGGCGAGCGTGACGATGAAGGCCGGCATTTCGAGATAGTGGATGATTGCGCCCATGACCGCGCCAAAGGCGGTGGTGATGACCAGCACCAGCGCGAAGGCCAGCAGCGGATGGATCGAGGTCTTCTGCAGGATCACCGCGAGGAAGACGCCGGTGAAGGCGATGATCGATCCGATCGACAGATCGATGCCGCCGGAGATGATGACGAAGGTCATGCCGACGGCGGCGATGCCGAGGAAGGCGTTGTCGGTCAGAAGATTGCCGATGACGCGGGTCGACAGCATGTTCGGATATTGCAGCGTGCAACCGGCATAAGCGAGCACGAAGATGACGATGGTCGCCAGCAGCGGCAGGTATTTGGAGTTCATTTCGACTGCTCCCTTCCGCCCTGCCGGCGGCTGGCGAAGATGGCGAGCGACTGCACCGCCGGCGACTGGATGACGAGGATGACGATAATGATGACGGCCTTGATGATCAGGTTGAATTCGGGCGGGAAGCCGGAGGACAGGATGCCGGTATTCACCGCCTGGATGATCATCGCGCCGATCAGCGATCCGAGGATGCTGAAGCGCCCGCCGAGCAGCGAATTGCCACCGACGACGACGGCGAGGATGGCGTCGAGTTCCAGCCAGAGGCCGGCATTGTTGGCATCGGCCCCCTTGATGTCGGCGGCGACGATGATGCCGGCGATCGAGGCGCAGAGACCGCTCAGCATGTAGACGGCCATCAGCAGGACCGGCGTCTGGATGCCGGAGAGCGTGCTGGCGCGGCGATTGATGCCGACGGCCTCGATCAGCATGCCGAGCGCCGTGCGGCGGACGAGCAGGATGACGAGCAAAGCGACGAGCAGCCAGATGACCACAGGCATCGGCAGGAGCGCCAAGGAACCGCTACCGAAGAAGGTCAGCCCGTCATCGTTGAAGGTGAGGATCGCGCCTTCGGTGATGAGCTGGGCGATGCCGCGGCCGGCGACCATCAGCACCAGCGTAGCGATGATCGGCTGGATATTGAGGACCGCCACCAGGAAACCATTCCAGACGCCGCAGGCAATGCCGATCGCCAGCGTCAGGACAATGGTGTAGGCCACTGAATTTCCGGTGACAATTGACGAGGCGGCGACGGCGCCGCAGATGGCGATGACGGCGCCGACGGACAGGTCAATGCCCTTGGTGGCAATGACCAGCGTCATGCCGATCGCCAGCAACGCCACCGGCGCGCCGCGATTGAGCACATCGATCAGGCTGCCGTAAAGCCGGTCGTTCTGAACAACCACATTAAAAAACTGCGGCGACGTGATGAAATTCAACAAAAGAATGACAACGAGCGCGATCAATTGCGGCGCCAGGCGATAAGCCAGCGCCTTCAGCGAGGACCTCATGCATCCTCCTTCTTATGTTCGGCGGCGGCAATGGCTTCGACAATGCCCGCCGCGGTGATACGTTCGCCGGTGAGTTCGGCGATATGCTGCCTGTCGCGAAGGACAATGACACGTGAACTATAGGCGACAAGCTCTTCAAGTTCCGAGGAAATCACGATCAGCGACATGCCTTCGGCGCAGAGTTGCTCAATGAGCTTGATGATCTCGGCATGGGCGCCGACATCGATGCCGCGGGTCGGCTCGTCGAGGATCAGAAACTCCGGATTGGTCGCCAGCCAGCGGGCCAGGATCGCCTTCTGCTGATTGCCGCCGGAGAGGAGCCGGATCGGCTTTTCGCGATCGGTGGTGCGGATATCAAGCGCCTTGATGTAGCGGTCGGCAAGCGCATTCTGCTCGGCGCGCGACAGCGGCCGGGTCCAGCCGCGGCGCGCCTGCAGCGCCAAGGCAATGTTCTCCCGGATCGACAGGTCGCCGATGATGCCATCGGTCTTGCGGTCCTCGGGGCAGAAGCCGAAACCTTTTTCGATGGCCGATCGCGGGCTGGAAAGCGTCACCGGCTGCCCGTCGATCGTGGCGCTGCCGCTGTCGGCATGCTCGATGCCGAAGAGAAGCTCGGCGGTTTCCGTGCGGCCGGAGCCGAGCAGACCGGCAACACCGACCACCTCGCCGGCGCGCACATCAAGATCGAAGGGCTTGACCTTGCCGCGTTTGCCGTAGCCGGCAAAACGATAGCGGACCTCGCCGGCCGCAAGGCTGTGCTCCCGTACCGTCTCCTCGACATGCGCCAATTCACGGCCGAGCATCATGGCGATCAGGCCCTGGCGCGGCAGATCGGCGACGTCGCGGGTGCCGACGAGCTTGCCGTTGCGCAGCACGGTGATCCGGTCGCTGATCGCATAGACCTGTTCGAGAAAATGGGTGATGAAGACGATGCCCAGACCGCGCTTCTTCAGGTCCTCGATGATGCGAAAGAGCAGCGCCACTTCCTGGTTGTCGAGGCTGGCGGTGGGCTCATCCAGGATCAGCACCTTGCCGGAAAGATCAACGGCGCGGGCGATGGCGACCACCTGCTGGACGGCGACGGAGAAGCGGCCAAGCTCGGCGGTGACGTCGATATCGATGCCGTAGCCGGTGAGCAGATCGCGCGCCTTGCGGTTCATCGCGCGCACGTCGGTCATGCCGAAACGCCTTGGCTGGCGTCCGAGAAAGAGATTTTCGGCGACGCTCAGATTGGCCAGCAGGTTGACCTCCTGGTAAACCGTGCCGATGCCGAGCTTCTGGGCGGCGAGCGTATTAGCCGGATTGATTTCCTGGCCGTCGAGGGTCAGGCTGCCCTCGTCACGATGATAAGCGCCGGTGATGCATTTGATCAGTGTCGATTTGCCGGCACCGTTCTCGCCCAGCAGCGCGTGCACCTCGCCCTTGCGCAGCGTGAAATCGACCTTGTCCAACGCCACTGCGCCGGGAAAGAATTTCGATATTCCGGAAGCCGCGAGAACGTTCTCGAAATCGTGAATCATAAGGGTCTGTTTTCCTGATATTGACGGCAAAAGCCGCGCCGCGGCCGGACATGACGTCCCAAGGCGGCAAGGCAGTTCCGCACCGGTCCATGATGGGCCGGTGCGGTTCTACAGCGCTTGAATGCTGCATCATTCTACCCTCAAATCGATCCCGATTTGAGGATTATGCAGCGGCGTCAAATCAGATCAGTAGCCCTGACCCTTCTTCTCTTCGTAGACCTTCATCGGCTCGTCGGCGGGCGTGTAGAGCTTGGATTCGGTCTGGATCCACTTCGGCGGAGCCTTCTTGTCCTTCAGGTAGGCATCGAGCGCATCGAAGGCCGGACCTGCCATATTAGGCGTCAGCTCGACCGTGGCATTGGACTCGCCTTCGGACATGGCCTTGAAGATATCCGGCACGGCGTCGATCGAGACGACGAGGATATCCTTGCCGGGCTTCAGGCCGGCTTCCTTGATCGCCTGGATGGCGCCGACGGCCATGTCGTCGTTATGGGCGTAGAGAGCGCAGATGTCCTTGCCGCCATTTTCGGCCTTCAGGAAGCTTTCCATGACTTCCTTGCCCTTGGTGCGGGTGAAGTCACCGGTCTGGCTGCGAACGATCTTGAGGTTGTCGTGGCCGGCGAGAGCTTCTTCGAAGCCCTTCTTGCGGGCGATGGCCGGCGACGAACCGGTCGTGCCCTGCAGCTCGACGACGTTGCACTTCTTGTCGCCGACGGTCTTGACCAGGAAGTCACCGGCGACCTTGCCTTCGTGGACCAGGTCCGAAGTGACAGCCGTCAGGTAGAGATCATCAGGAGCCTTGATGGTGCGGTCGAGCAGGATGACCGGAATCTTGGCTTCCTTGGCTTCCTTCAGAACGTCATCCCAGCCGGTTTCGACGACCGGAGCAATGAGAATGGCATCGACGCCCTGAGCAATGAAGGAGCGCAGAGCCTTGATCTGATTTTCCTGCTTCTGCTGTGCATCGGCAAACTTCAGATCGATGCCGCGCTTCTTGGCCTGCTCCTTGGTTACGGTCGTTTCAGCCGCGCGCCAGCCCGATTCCGAGCCGATCTGCGAGAAGCCGACGGTCAATCCGCCGGCCGAAGCCGAACCAAACATGCAGGTAGCAAGAATCGTGGCACTCAAAAGTGCAGTCTTCAATTTCATGATTTCCTCCCAAGCCGCGTCTCGCGGCGCACGGTCAAAAAATCATATAGTATTACTTTTGTAAATCGGAATCTTTGCATGCAGCGCAGCAAAAAGAGCGCCCACAAGGGGCGCCCTTCGCACGTGCGAATTGAAGACTGCTTATTGCGCCGGTAGCTTGTCGTCGACGCCTTCGACATAGAAATTCATGCCGAGCAGCGTGCCGTCATCGGCCTTCTCGCCGGCCTTCAGCCAGGGCGTGCCGTCCTGCTTGTTGATCGGGCCGGTGAAGGGATGCAGCTCACCCGACTTGATCTTGGCTTCGGTTTCCTCGGCCATCTTCTTCACATCGTCAGGCATGTTGGTATAGGGCGCCATCTTCAGGATTCCGTCCTTCAGGCCGTCCCAGCTCTGCTCGGACTTCCAGGTGCCGTCCAGAAGCGCGTGGACGCGCTTGGAGTAGTAGGTGCCCCAGGTATCGACGATCGCCGTCAGCTGCGCCTTGGGGCCTGCCGCGATCATGTCGGATGCCTGACCGAAGGCGTGGATGCCGCGTTCTTCGGCAACCTGCATCGGCGCGGTCGTATCCGTGTGCTGGGTCAGCACGTCGACGCCCTGGTCGACCATCGCCTTGGCGGCATCGGCTTCCTTGCCGGGGTCGAACCAGGTGTTGACCCAGATGACCTTCAGCTTGAAGCTCGGATCGACCGACTTGGCGCCCTGCTCGAAGGAGTTGATGCCCATCACCACTTCCGGAATCGGGAAGGAGGCGATGTAGGCGGCGGCGTGATTCTTCGAGGTCTTAGCGGCGATCTGGCCGAGGATATAGCGGCCTTCATAGAAGCGCGAATTGTAGGTGGCGAGATTGGGGCCGGATTTGTACCCGGTGCCGTGCTCGAACTTGACGTCGGGGAACTTGGCGGCAACCTTGACCGTCGCATCCATGAAGCCGAAGGACGTCGTGAAGATCAGCTTGCAGCCGGAACGGGCAAGACGCTCGATGGCGCGCTCGGCATCCGGGCCTTCCGGCACGTTTTCGAGGTAAGGCGTGTCGATCTTGTCGCCGAATTCGGCCTGGACCTGCTGGCGGCCGAGATCATGCGCCTGCGAATAACCGCCATCGGTGTGCGAACCGACATAGACGAAGCAGACCTTCGTCTTATCAGCAGCCTGAGCGGCCGACGAGATGCCGATCACGGCGGCAGCCGAGGCGGCGAGTGCGAATGCGTATTTCTTCATGGTAACCCCTGTTGGTTTGAAGTTATTTGCGGAAACCCGTCTTTGTCTTTGCCTTATCGCTCCGGCACGAAGGCTTTTCCGAGCGAGGCGGGCGTATTGATCAACGTCGTGCGCCGATTATGAGAAATGATGATGAGAACCACAATAGTCGCGGCATAGGGCAGCATCGAGAGGAACTGTGAGGGAATGCCGAGACCGAAGGCCTGCGCGTGCAGTTGCAGGATGGTGACCGCGCCGAAGAGATAACCGCCGGCAAAGACCCGCCACGGCCGCCAGGAGGCAAAGACCACCAGCGCCAGCGTGATCCAGCCGCGTCCGGCCGACATGTTCTCCGCCCATTGCGGGGTATAGACGAGCGACAGCTGGGCGCCGGCAAGACCGGCGCAGGCGCCGCCGAACATCACCGCCAGATAGCGCGTGCGGATAACCTGAATGCCGAGCGCATGGGCCGAAGCGTGACTGTCGCCGATCGCCCTCAGCTTCAGCCCGGCCCGGCTGCGGAACAGGAACCAGCTGACGCCGACCACAAGCGCAATCGACAGGTAGAAGATCAGATCTTGCCGGAAGAGAACATGGCCGATGACCGGGATGCCGGAGAGGAGCGGAATAACGATCTCACCCAGACGAATGCCGGGCATGCTGACATAGGCTTCGCCGAGCATGCCCGACACGCCGAGGCCGAGAAGGGTAAGCGCCAGACCCGTTGCCACCTGGTTTGCCACCAGCGTCAGCGTCAGGAAAGCGAAGAGAAGCGAGAAAAGCGCGCCTGCGGCAATGCCGCAGACCATGCCGACATAGGGCGAGCCCGACATTTGCGCTCCGGCAAATGCGGCGACCGCGCCCATGATCATCATGCCTTCGACGCCGAGATTGAGCACGCCGGAGCGCTCGGTGACGAGTTCGCCCAGCGCTGCGATGACGAGCGGCGTCGAGGCGGTGATGACGGTCAGCAGAATTGCTTCGAAGATGCTCATGCCGCGCCCCTGACCCGCGACCAGACGATGCGGATTTTGTAATAGATCAGCGTATCGCAGGAGAGCACGAAGAAGAGCAGCAGCCCCTGGAAGACGCGGGTGACCTTGTCGGAAACGCCGAGCGACAGCTGTGCGGCCTCGCCGCCGAGATAGGTCAATGCCAGCACCAGGCCCGATGCGATGATGCCGAGCGGATTGAGGCGTCCCAAGAAGGCGACAATAATGGCGGTGAAGCCGTAGCCCGGCGAGATCGCCGGCTGCAGGTGGCCGATCGAGCCGGAGACCTCGGCTATCCCGGCGAGGCCGGCAAGGGCGCCGGAGAAGAGGAAGCTGAACCAGATCATTTTCTTCGACGAGAAACCGGCAAAGCGCCCTGCCCGTTCCGACTGGCCGAGCACGACGATCTCGAAGCCTTTCAGCGTGTAGCGCAGCATGAACCAGACGCCGACGGCCGCAATGAGGGCGAAGATGAAGGCCCAATGGGCCCGGCCCGACTCTTCCCAGATCGCCGGCAGCACCGCCTCAGGCGCGAAATCGCGCGAGACCGGAAAGTTGAAGCCCTTCGGATCGCGCCAGGCGCCACGGATCAGCCAGTCGAGGAAGAGCTGGGCGATATAGACCAGCATCAGCGACGTCAGGATTTCGTTGGTGTTGAAATGCGCCTTCAACAGCGCCGGAATGGCGGCGAAAAGCGCACCGCCGAGCGCTCCCAGGATGAGCATCAGCGGCAGGACAAGCGGCGAGTGCCAGTCGTAGAAGACGATCGGCAGATAGGAGCCGGTGATGGCGCCGATGGTGAACTGGCCTTCGGCGCCGATATTCCAGTTGTTCGAGCGGTAGCAGACCGCCAGGCCGACAGCGATCAGGATCAACGGTGCCGCCTTGATCGCCAGTTCGTGCAGAGACCAGACCTCGAGCAGCGGCTCGACGAAGAAGGCGTCCAGCGCCTCCACAGGGTCCTTGCCGAGCATGGCAAACATGATGGCGCCGAACACCAGTGTCAGCACAAGGGCCAGCAGCGGCGAGACGAAGGTATAGAGCTTCGAGACGTCGGGGCGTTTTTCGAGTTCAATGCGCATGGGCTGCCTCTTCAATGCGCATGCGGCGCCTCTGGGGCACCACCGCTCTGGTGCAGGCCGCCCATCAGCAGTCCGATCTTTTCGCGTGTCAGTTCGCCAGCCGGGAACGGGCTGGAAAGGCGTCCCTCGGAGATGACGGCAATATCGGTCGCCACTTCGAAGATCTCGTCGAGATCCTGGCTGATGACGACGACGGCGGAGCCGGCCTTTGCCAGATCGACCAGAGCCTGGCGGATGCGGCTTGCAGCCCCGGCATCGACACCCCAGGTCGGCTGGTTGACGACGAGCACGGCCGGCTGGCGGTCGAGTTCGCGGCCGACGATGAATTTCTGCAGATTGCCGCCGGAGAGCGAGCCTGCGGCCGGGTCGTCGCCGCTCTTGCGCACATCCATCGCCTCGGAAATCCGCCGTGCGGCAGATTTCACCGCGCCATGGCGGATGATGCCGAGCAGGCCGAGAAAGGCCTTGCGGTCCGACTGGCTGCGGGCGAGCACCAGATTGTCAGACAGTTTCATGGCGGAGACGGCGGCATGGCCGTGCCGCTCCTCCGGCACGAAACCGGCGCCGAGCAGGCGGCGGGCGGTGATGCCCTCCGTGCCCACAGGCTTCTTGCGAATGACGATCGCTTCTGCCGACGCGACCGGATATTCGCCGGAGAGGGCATCGAAAAGCTCGCTCTGGCCGTTGCCGGCGACGCCGGCGATGGCGAGGATTTCGCCAGCGCGCACCGCCATCGAGACGTCGCGCAGCGGCATGGCGAAAGGCGTGCGGGGTGCGACCGAAAGGTTGGCAACGGCAAGCTGCACCTCACCCTTGTCGCTCCGCTCGGGATGGGTGACGCTCGCCACCTCGCTGCCGACCATCATGCGGGCAAGCGAGGCCGGCGTTTCCTGCTTCGGATCGCAGGCGCCGGTGACGCTGCCATGGCGCAGCACCGTGGCGCGATCGCAGATGCGCTGCACCTCTTCCAGGCGGTGGCTGATATAGAGAACCGAGCGGCCCTCGGCGCGCAGCTTGAACAGCGTTTCGAACAGCCGGTCGGCCTCCTGCGGCGTCAGCACCGAGGTCGGCTCGTCGAGAATGATCAGCTTCGGGTTCTGCAGCAGCGCGCGGACGATCTCGATGCGCTGGCGCTCGCCGACGGAGAGATCGGCGACATGGGCATGCGGATCGAGCGGCAGGCCGTAAGCTTGAGACAGCGCCCTCGCCTGCTCGGCGATCTTGCCGATCGGGATGGAGTCGTCGAGCGACAGCGCGATGTTTTCGGCGACGGTCAGCGCCTCGAACAGCGAAAAATGCTGGAAGACCATGCCGATGCCGAGCTTGCGGGCCTCGCCCGGCGAGGCGACCGACACCGGCTTGCCCTGCCAGAGGATATGCCCGTGCGTCGGCTCCAGCACGCCGAACAGCATCTTCACCAGGGTGGATTTGCCTGCGCCATTTTCGCCGAGAAGCGCGTGAATTTCGCCCGGCGCGATATCGAGATCGATTTCATTGCAGGCGGCAAAGCCACCGAAAAACTTCGTCAGCTTCTGGACGGATAACAACGCACCGGGTTCCGGCACATTCAATGGCGACACGTTCCCCTCATTTCTTCTGCCGATCGGTCCGTTCGGATCTCATGGAATCAGCAGCGTCGTTCCTGTTGTTTTTCTTGTTTCCAGATCCGCGTGAGCCTGCCCAACTTCACGCAAGGGATAGGTTTGATTGATATTGATACGCACTTTGTTGCTTTGCACAACATCAAATAGCGCCTTGGCGCTGTCGGTCAGCTCCTGGCGGGCGGCGATGTAGGTGAAGAGCGTCGGCCGCGTCGCAAACAGCGAGCCCTTCTGCGCCAGCATCGCCAGGGTAAAGTTCTCGATCGGCCCGGAGGATTGGCCGAAAGAGGCAAAAAGGCCGCGCGGCTTCAGGCAGTCGAGCGACTGTGGAAAAGTATCGCGGCCGATCGAATCGTAGACGACATCGACGCCCTTGCCCCCGGTGATTTCGCGCACGCGGGCGACGAAGTCTTCGCTCTTGTAGTTGATCACATGGTCGTAGCCATGGGCGAGCGCCAGCTCGATCTTGTCTTCGGAGCCCGCCGTGCCGATGACGGTGGCGCCGAGCGCCTTTGCCCATTGGCCGGCGATTAGGCCGACGCCGCCGGCAGCGGCGTGGAACAGTAGGACCGTCTGCGGGCCGACCTTGAAGGTGCGGTTCAAGAGATATTCGGCGGTCATGCCCTTCAGCATCATCGCCGCTGCCGTTTCGAGTTCTATGCCGTCAGGCACAAGCACCAGATGCCGCGTCTCGATATTGCGTTCGGCGCTATAGGCGCCGTCGGCGCCGGCATAGGCGACGCGGTCGCCGATATTGAAATCGGTAACGCCGGGGCCGACTGCCGTCACCGTGCCGGCGCCCTCCTTGCCGGTGACAAAGGGCAAATGCGGCGCCTTATAGGTGCCGTTGCGGAAATAGACATCGATGAAATTGAGGCCGACCGCCGCCTGGCGGATCTGCACCTCGCCGGCTGCGGGCGGCGGCAGATCGAGCTCGACGTAATCGAAGACCTCCGGCCCGCCCGTTCTCGAAAATGAAATCGCCTGCGTTTTCGTCATCTGGCTTGTCCTAAGCTTTTCGTCCGAGGGCGGGGAAGAATTGCAGCACCGCGCCGATGACGTAAAGATAGACCCCGGTCACGATAAAGAGAATGAGCGCCCATTCGGGCGTGTCGAAATGCATCAGCAGCGAAAAAATCCCCAGCGCCGACCACAGGAAAAAGACGCCGAGGTTGAGCGGGCGCAGCCTTTTGACCCGGACCGGGTGGAGGAAATTGATCGGCAGGAAGGTCAGCACCACCGAGACGATGACAACAGTGAGCGCCGTCGTGGCGCTCGCATCGATGACGAACAGCGTGAAGACGATCATGTTCCAGACGACAGGGAAGCCGGAGAAGAAATACTCGTCCGTCTTCATGCCCATATCGGCATAGTAGATGGCGCTGGAGACGACGATCATGCCGGCGGCGACGAAGGACCAGGGCTCGCCGATCATGCCGCTCTGATAAAGCGCGAAGGCCGGCAGAAGCACATAGGTGACGTAGTCGATGATATTGTCGAGCGTATCGCCCGACCAGTTCGGCAGCACTTCCTTGACGCGCACCTTGCGGGCGATCGGCCCGTCTATGCCGTCAACCAGAAGGGCGAGGCCCAGCCACCAGAACATGTCGATGAAGCGGTGTTCGGCGGCGGCAACGACGCCGAGAAAGGCAAGGAAGGAGCCGGATGCCGTCAGGATATGGACGGAAAAGGCGCGCATCTCCGCATAAGGAACACGCTTGTAGTTGAAAATCTTCATATTCCCCCGACCGCCCTGATCGCGCTCGCCCCGGCAAGCATCTTTTTTTCGCCACCATCGCCGAACCCTGTTGCTGAATCGGGTTCGACGCCGTAGGTCTTTGTTGTCGCACCATTTTTGCCGAAAACCGGCATCCGTTTCCGGCGTGCTGCTCTAATATGCATCCTTTGCCGGGCTTCGCCAGCGGGAAATACGACATTCCCCGCCAGCCATTGAATCCTGACGATGACATGCATATTTCCCTTTAGAAGCGTCGCGTGGAATGGAATGCCTTTAATTCCGGCCCGATTTGTAATATCTCGCTCGCATCCGACTGTTCATCCGACGAAACGGGATCCGCTACCGAAATGAACGCGCCTGCAAAGACCGAAGACTTCGCCTTGTCCATCCCCGCCGGCGTCTATGCCGAGACGGTGCTCGATGTCACGCACTATACGGACCGGCTCTTCCGCTTCACGATGACCCGGCCGCAGGGCTTCCGTTTCCGTTCCGGCGAATTCGCGATGATCGGCCTGATGGTCGAGGGCAAACCGGTCTTCCGCGCCTATTCGATCGCCAGCCCCGCCTGGGCCGAAGAGCTTGAATTCTTCTCGATCAAGGTGCCGGATGGCCCGCTGACCTCGCATCTGCAGGCGATCAAGCCGGGCGATCAGGTGCTGATGCGCAAGAAGCCGACCGGCACGCTGGTGCTCGATGCGCTGACACCAGGCCGTCGTCTCTACATGTTCTCGACGGGAACGGGCGTTGCGCCTTTCGCCAGCCTGATCCGCGATCCCGAGACCTATGAGAAGTTCGAGGAAGTCATCCTCACCCATACCACCCGCGATGTCGCCGAGCTGCAATACGGCTTCGACCTCGTCAACGAGATCCAGAATGACGAGCTGCTGAAGGAAGTGGTCGGCGACAAGCTGCGCCATTATGCGACCGTCACGCGCGAGGATTTCGAATATCGCGGCCGCATCACCGACCTGATCTCGTCGGGCAAGCTGTTTACCGATCTCGGCGTACCGCCGCTCGACCCGGCGATCGACCGCGGCATGATCTGCGGCTCCTCGGCCATGCTGAAGGACACCAAGGAACTGCTCGAAAAGGCCGGCCTCAACGAAGGCGCCAACAGCAAGCCCGCCGAATTCGTCATCGAGCGCGCTTTCGTCGGCTGAGGTTTTTCCGACAATCAGACCTGACAACGGCTCCGGAAACGGGGCCGTTTTTATGTCTGGGCGAGATAGTCGATCAGCATCGCCATCGCGGCGCGCGCCGCATCCGGCTTGCCTCGGTGGATGGCCTGGATGACAGCGACATGCAATGCGATGGCGCGATCCATTCGCTCCGGGTTTGCGGTGGAGTACCAGAGGCGACGCGAATGCGTCTGCACCGGGCCGAGCGCCGCGGTGATAAAACCATTCGGGCAGACCTCTTCGAGGATTTCGTCGAAGGTCTTGTCGGCGGCAAAGAAGCCGGCGAGATCGCCCGTGGCGGCGCATTTGTCCATGGCCCGGGCGCAGTCGCCGAGGCGCCCGCGCTGTTCGTCCGTGGCATGCTCGGCAACGAGGCTTGCCGCGATCGGCTCCAGTTCACGGCGCACCTGCATGACATTGCCATGATCCTCCGGCGCGATCTCGGCAATCTGCAGCCCGACGCGCGGCTTTACCAAGATCAGCCCCTGCCAGGCGAGCTTCTGAATGGCCTCCCGCACCGGCGTCCGCCCATGGCCCGCCATATCGATCAGCTGTTTTTCGGTGACGAGCGCCCCGGGCTTCAGCGCCAGTGTGACGATCAGGTGTTCCAGCGCAAGATAGGCAAGATGGCTCTGTGAGGTCTGCATGCTGAAAATCCGCTGCCGATCTGATATATCACCTTGTCGCACGGCGAAAAGCCGAAGACAAGTCGGCATTGAAATATCGGAATAGAGACAAAGAGATAACAGCGGTGTGAATTCGACGAATGCGATTGCTGACCTGGTGGTCTACGCCGCAAAGAACTCCCTTCCCTCGCCCCACCTCCGTTATGCTCGGCCTTAAGCCGAGCATCCACACCACATCCACCAGCGGTAATGGCATGGATCCTCGGCCCAAAGCCGAGGAGGACAGAGAGCGGGGTTGGCGTCCACGTCGAATACAAGCTTGACGATGGATTGGCCGCCCCGCTGCCCTTTGGCGGCCTGATGAAGCATTATATTGGCGCCGCCGTCCTGAGCGACGAGTTCAACGATGCGATCGCCGGGCAAGCTGGTCGCCTTAAATCCGAAGTGCTTCTCATAAAACCGCGCCGTTTCCTCGACGTTCCCGGCGTAGATCACCAGCCTGTTGAGCGGCATGACGGCGCCTCATGTCTCCTCAAGTTTACTTTGAGTGCAACGCAACCGCTGTTCCTGCGGCTGCGTTGCCTCAGGCCAAACTTAGCTGAACAGAGTTCCCGAAACCTGCGTGCCATCCGCAAGGTAGAAGAACTCGATGCTGTTTGCTCCGGCGTACCAGTCTTGCAGTATCACCGTGGCGTTTTCATAGCCTGTGCCGGGCGTCGCGTCGGCATGAGATTGAAGAACGAGATCATCCCCCACTCTCAGGTTATCCAAATCCGCCAAGGATAGAACCCTGTCCAGATACACCGCGTCACTTCCTTCGACACCAGTGTCCTTGATCGTCGCAGCAAGAGCCATGTTCACATGGTAGCTGTCGCCGTCGTTGCCACCATCTGCAAAACCTTGGCCCAATATCAGGTTCAAGGTATCGCTGCCGTCGTCGCCATAGAGGTGGAAATCGCCAGTGCCGCTAAAGAGCGTATCATCGCCGCTGCCCCCATGAAGCTGGTCTGCTCCGCCGCCGCCATTCAGCGTATCATTGCCGGTTCCACCGGTGATGATGTTGTCGCCGGTGTTGCCGGTCAGTGTTGCATTGCCGGTGCCGGTGAAAGTCAGCCGCTCGACGTTGGCATCGTTCGCCATCAAATAGCTTGTCAGTGTGGTGCGGATCTCGTCCGTCCCCTCTCCTGCAGCCTCCGTGATCGTCACACCCTGAGCGTCGATGAGATAGATATCGTCTCCCGCGGCTCCGACGAGGGCGTGTCCCGAAGTGGAAGAGGCCAGGGTGTCGGCGAAGGAGGAGCCAACGACCCGCTCGAAATTGGCCAGAACGTCACCTGACGCGTAGCCACCGCTGACGACCTTGGTTGTCAGGTTGATATCTACCGCATCGCTGGAGAGCGAATAATCGATCGTATCCAGAGTGCCCGCTCCGCCATTCAGATTGTCCGCCGAAGCTGAGCTGAAGAAGGTGTCGTTGAAGTTCGACCCTACGAAAGCTTCAATGCTGTCGAAGCTGTCGCCGGCGGCGTCGCCTGTATGGACCCCGGTCTTCAAATCGAGAGTGATTGCCGCCGCCGCATTGGCATAGCTGGCGGTATCCGCGCCCGCACCGCCGATCAACTGGTCGGCTCCGGCACCTCCGATCAGCGTATCGTTGCCTATTCCACCTGTTATGACGTTGTCGCCGGCATTGCCGGTCAGGGTCGCGTTGCCGGCGCCGGTGAAGGTGAGATGCTCGATATTGGCGTAGGCCGCCATCGAGTAGGAGGTCGCAGTGGTGCGGATCTCGTCGTCGCCTCCGCCTGCCGATTCGGTGATGACGATGTTCTGGGAGCTGACAACATAGGTATCGTTGCCGCCGCCGCCCTGCAGCGTCTGGGTGGTCGTGGCGGTCGAGCCGAGCGTGTCTGCGAAGGCCGAACCGATGACCTGCTCGATGCTGACGAGCCTGTTGCCCTCCGCGTCGCCGCCCGATGCGATGGCCGTCACTCCGCTAGCCCCAAGGATCACGCTGACCGCTGCAGCCGAAGAGGAATAGCTGACGGTGTCGGTGCCGACACCGCCGTTGAAGGTGACGGCTGTGCCGTTGCCAACGAAGGTGTCCTTGGAGGAAGAGCCGACGAACGTCTCAATGCTGCTGAAGGTGTCTCCGGCGGCGTCGCCAATGTGGACGCCAGTCTTCAGATTGATAGTGATTGCGGCCGCCGCATTGGCATAGCTGGCGGTATCCGTGCCCGCACCGCCGATCAGTTGATCGGCTCCGGCGCCGCCATTCAGCGTATCATTGCCGGTTCCACCGGTTATGACGTTATTGCCGCTATTACCGGTCAGGGTCGCGTTGCCGGTGCCGGTAAAGGTCAGCCGCTCGACATTGGCGAAAGCCGCCATCGAATAGGTTGCCAGCGTAGTGCGGATCTCGTCCGTACCCTCTCCAGCAGCCTCCGTAATCGTCACGCCTTGGTTGCCGACGAGATAGATATCATCTCCGGTTCCTCCGACGAGGCTGTGTCCTGATGTCGACGAGCCCAGGGTGTCGGCGAAGGAAGAGCCAATGACCCGCTCGAAATTGGCGAGAACGTCCCCCGCCGCATCGCCACCGCTAACGATGTTGGTCGTCAGATCGACGTTTACCGCAGCACTGGAGAGCGAATAGTCAATCGTATCAGTGCCTGCTGCGCCATTCAGATTATCTGCCGAAGCTGAGCTGAAGAAGGTGTCGTCGAAGCTCGAGCCCTCGAATGCTTCGATGCCGGTGAAGGTGTCGCCGGCGGCGTCGCCGGTGTGGACCCCGGTCTTCAGATTAAGCGTGATCGCAGCCGCCGCATTGGCATAGCTGGCGGTATCCGTCCCTGTGCCGCCGATCAGCTGGTCGGCGCCCCCGCTGCCGATCAGGGTATCGTTCCCGCCGGCGCCGTCCAGGATATCATTGGCCGCGCCTCCGATGAGGATGTCATCGCCGGCGCCGCCGGTCAGGTTCACTGCCCCGGTGCCGGTGAAGGTCACCCGCTCGACATTGGTGTAGTTCGCCATTGAAAAGGTTGTCAGCGTGGTACGGATCTCGTCCGTACCTTCGCCAGCGGCCTCGACGATGGTGACGCCCTGGTTGTCGACGAGATAGATATCGTCTCCCGCTCCGCCGACGAGGGTGTGTCCAGACGTGGAAGAGCCCAAGGTGTCGGCGAAGGACGATCCTACGACTCGCTCGATGTTGACGAGGCTGTTGCCTTCAGCGTCGCCGCCCGTTGCAACCGTCGTCACCCCGGCGGCCCCAAGGGTTACGTTGACGGCCGCAGCCGAGGTGGAATAATCGACGATGTCGGTGCCGGCGCCGCCGTTGAAGGTGATGGTAGTGCCGTTGCCGACGAAAGTGTCGTTGGCGGACGAGCCGCTGAGCATCTCGATGCCGCTGAAGGTGTCGCCGGCCGCATCGCCTGTATGGACGCCGGTCTTCAGATTAAGGGTGACCTGGCCGGTATAGGCTGCTGTATCGTTGCCCGTGCCGCCATCCAATTGATCTGCCCCCGCGCCGCCGGTGAGGCTGTCGTTGCCGTCGCCGCCCTGGAGCACATCATTACCTGCGCCGCCGATGAGGATGTCGGTGCCGGCGCCGCCGAACAGCTGGTCATTGCCGGCGCCGCCGTCCAGGGTATCGTTGGCGATCCCGCCGGTGATGATGTTGTCCAACGCATTGCCCGTGCCGACGAAGTTGACACTGCCGGTGAAGGTCAGCCGCTCGACATTGGCGTAGCCCGCGATGCTCAACGTCCCCTGCGCCGTCTGCACCGTGTCGTCGCCCTCGCCCGCCGCTTCGACGACGGAGACGCCCTGAACGCCGAGGATGTAGACGTCGTTCCCGGCCCCGCCCTGCAGCACGTGCCCGGGTCCCGCCGAGACCAGCAGATCGTCATAGGCCGAGCCGATCGCCTTCTCGATGTTGGCATAGGTGTCGCCGGCAGCATCGCCGCCGCTGCCCGTGCTGGTCCAGAAGTCGACGTTCACCGCAGCCGTCGAGGTCGAATAATCCACCGTGTCGACGCCGGCGCCGCCGTTGAAGAAGCTGGCGTCGGAGCCGCTTACGAAGGTGTCGGCAGAACCCGTGCCGATGAAACCCTCGATCGAGGTGAAGGTGTCGCCGACCGCATCGCCGGTGTACACGCCGGTCTTCAGGTTGATCGTCACAGCCGACGTGCTCGAGCTATAGCTCGCATTGTCAGCGCCGTCGCCGCCATCCAACTGGTCTGCGCCTGCGCCGCCGATCAGGATGTCGGTGCCGGCGCCGCCGAACAGCTGGTCATTGCCGGCGCCGCCGTCCAGGGTATCGTTGGCGATCCCGCCGGTGATGATGTTGTCCAAGGCATTGCCCGTGCCGACGAAGTTGACACTGCCGGTGAAGGTCAGCCGCTCGACATTGGCGTAGCCCGCGATGCTCAACGTCCCCTGCGCCGTCTGCACCGTGTCGTCGCCCTCGCCCGCCGCTTCGACGACGGAGACGCCCTGAACGCCGAGGATGTAGACGTCGTTCCCGGCCCCGCCCTGCAGCACGTGCCCGGGTCCCGCCGAGACCAGCAGATCGTCATAGGCCGAGCCGATCGCCTTCTCGATGTTGGCATAGGTGTCGCCGGCAGCATCGCCGCCGCTGCCCGTGCTGGTCCAGAAGTCGACGTTCACCGCAGCCGTCGAGGTCGAATAATCCACCGTGTCGACGCCGGCGCCGCCGTTGAAGAAGCTGGCGTCGGAGCCGCTTACGAAGGTGTCGGCAGAACCCGTGCCGATGAAACCCTCGATCGAGGTGAAGGTGTCGCCGACCGCATCGCCGGTGTACACGCCGGTCTTCAGGTTGATCGTCACAGCCGACGTGCTCGAGCTATAGCTCGCATTGTCAGCGCCGTCGCCGCCATCCAACTGGTCTGCGCCTGCGCCGCCGATCAGGATGTCGGTGCCGGCGCCGCCGAACAGCTGGTCATTGCCGGCGCCGCCGTCCAGGGTATCGTTGGCGATCCCGCCGGTGATGATGTTGTCCAAGGCATTGCCCGTGCCGACGAAGTTGACACTGCCGGTGAAGGTCAGCCGCTCGACATTGGCGTAGCCCGCGATGCTCAACGTCCCCTGCGCCGTCTGCACTGTGTCGTCGCCCTCGCCCGCCGCTTCGACGACGGAGACGCCCTGAACGCCGAGGATGTAGACGTCGTTTCCAGCCCCGCCCTGCAGCACATGTCCTGGCACCGCCGAGACCAGCGTGTCACCATAGGCCGAGCCGATCGCCTTCTCGATGTTAACATAGGTGTCGCCGGCAGCATCGCCGCCGCTGCCCGTATTGGTCCAAAAGTCGACGTTCACCGCAGCCGCCGAGGTCGAGTAGTCAACCGTGTCGACACCGGCGCCACCATCCAATCGGTCCGCCCCTGCGCCGCCGATGAGGATGTCGTTGCCTCCGAGGCCGGAGATCTGATCATCTCCGCTAGTGCCATTCAAAGTATCGTTACCTGCCGTTCCCGTAATGACTGCCATTTTAGCCCCCTGTCGATTCAAATGTGGAAAAGAAATGATGTTGGTCGTCCCGAGACACGTGCTCGACGTGGTCGCTGATTGGCTTCAGGAAATAAGGGAGGACCATTCGATCCGTCCTGCGAATGAAAACCTGCGTGGACCGGTAAGAGCTTGAGATCGCGAGCTTTTGCCGTTCGTCTTGAGATATCGTCTGAAATCACAGCAAAGGCGTGTTTTGTCAGCGCACCATCAACCACTGCAGCCATGCGTAGCATCACGTGCGAGCGAATGACCTCCATCAAGAGTCCTGTTGCGAGGAGGATTGGGGCGATCAGGGCCGGAACGCTCTTGCTCAGCATCGCCTGATCGCAGACCTCGACCATGAAAATCGGTTTGGTGAGCTCCAACTATTGATTAGGCGTGAAAAGAGAAACACGCCACCTGAAGCGGCAAGGCAACTCCGATACTCCTGAGGCTGTTTCCTACCCAGCACCTGCATCCTTCTCGCCGCTATAACTCCCCATGAGATCGTTAGGATGACAGAAATTCAGGTGCAACTTTTAATTTAAAATCTTGACATAAGGCGGAACTCATGCCCGCTATAGTGTTAAACCTCGGATGTAAGTATCTATAAAATATCTATTTTTGATTGAATTCAATCTCTTAAGGTAACATTCGAATTCAATGAAAAAGAAATTCGAATAGCTGCAAATCGAGTCATCTCCGAGAAATTATTCCACAACATTTCAGAGCACGAGCCGCGGCCTCAGAAAGCGCCAACGAACGACGCATAGGAATTGCGACGACAAGGCGGACGGAGCTACTTCTCTCCCGTCTTCGGAGCTATTTGAAAATGATCGAGGTCGGAATAATGCCGAGCGCAACGGCGAGATAGCCGGCATGACGCGGCCCGCGCGCATCGAGTTTTTCCGTGACGGAATTCAAGACAGCTCGCACGGCGGTGCCCGAAACCGAACGCATATCGCCAATCTGTTTGACTTCGTGGCCGGCGACGTAAAGCGCCAGATAATCGGTTTCCTTGGCGGTCAATGCGGAAATGCGAGAAGCCTGCGCTGCGGGTTTTGTCTCGATCTCAGCCGTCCTGACCTGAATGGCTTTGCCGATCTGAATGAGCGATGGCAGAGTACGGCCCTTGAACGTCGCCCAATCGTCCCCCTCGAGATTTGATGTGACGCTGAACAGCGCCCGCCCGGCCTGGGCATCGACAAGAGGTATGGAGACGCCATTATTGCCGACGCCATGGCGCTCGGCTTCCGCGAAGAAGGACGCGGTTTCCTTCGACACAGACTTCAAGTGGCTCCAGTCTAACGGTTGAGATGCTTTGCGTGCGGCGATCTCGATGGGGTCGGTGCGAACGTAATTTTTCGACTGATAGAGTTTCTTCCACCTGTCGGAATAGGTCTCTGCAACGAGCCGTTCATTGGTCACCCGGCCCGGAATGAAAAGAGCTTGATAGGCAAGATTGGCAGCCCCGACCAATGCTCGCAGTTGGTGGACAATTGCTGAGAGATGGCCAATTTCATGGAGGTTGCGGATGCAGTGGAATGCTTCCTGCAGGATACGCTGATCGACAGACATTTTCTTCCGAAATCAATATTTCTAATCAGCAGCAGGCCGAAGCGGCCCGCATGCTTTTGATATACATTTATTACACGCGGATTTTACAGTTTGGGTTGTATTTATCCAGTCTGCATTATTGCGATGCAGAATTGACAATTGTCAGGCGACACTGCGGAGGGAATCTTAAGCATTCGGACAGCTGTCCATCCAGCACGGCTAAACGAACGTGAGAGTTCCCCCGGCTGTGCCGGGGTGGCAGTAACAGTTTGACATTTGCTGGAGCCCACCGCGACTTTTCCTTTGTGAGCCGCCAAGCACACGAAAGGTCAAGTCACGATGGACGAGTTTGAAAGTTTAAGCCACAGCAGATGGGAGTGCAAATATCACGTCGTTTTCATCCCGAAATACCGTCGCAAGACGCTTTACGGCGAGTTGCGGCAGCACCTTGGCGAGATATTCCGGAAACTGGCTGAACAGCGTGAAAGCCGTGTGGAGGAAGGGCATTTGATGCCGACCATGTGCATATGATGCTGTCGATCCCGCCAAAATACGCGGTCAGTCAGGTTGTTGGATACATGAAGGGCAAGAGCGCCATCCACCTTGCGCGGGTTTACGGTGAGAGAAAGCGCGGCTTTACCGGGCAGCACTTTTGGGCGCGTGGGTACTTCGTGTCTACCGTCGGTCGTGATGAGGAGACGATCCGCGATTATATCCGCAACCAAGAGAAGGAAGACCACAGGCTTGAGCAATTGAACCTGTGGCGTTGAACGGCCACCTTCAGGTGGCGCATTGAAACCGGGGCCGCGTCAGCGTCCCCATCCAGCCGCTTTGAGCGGCTCACATCTTAAAGCCCCCGGCTTTGCCGGGGGATACTTACTCGTGAGATCCTCATGCACCATGACGCATTCATCATGCGTCACTCGTGCCGCAGCGCCTCGATCGGGTTCAGCTGTGCTGCCCGTCTCGCCGGGAAATAGCCGAAGATCATGCCGATTGCGGCGGAGAAGAGGAAGGCGACGGCGACCATCAGGGGGCTGAAGACGAAGGGGACCTTCATCAGGGTCACCGCGCCGAAGCCGAGGCTCAAGCCGAGCACGATGCCGGTGATGCCGCCGAAGAGCGAGAGCGCCACCGCCTCGACCAGGAACTGGGTGAGCACCTGGTTTTCGAGTGCGCCGATCGCCAGGCGAATGCCGATCTCGCGGGTTCGCTCTGTGACAGAAACCAGCATGATGTTCATGATGCCGATGCCGCCGACGAGCAGGCTGATCGCGGCAACCGCGCCGAGCAGGCCGGTCAGCAGCGTCGTCGTGCCGGTCATCGCCTCGGCGATCTGGGTCATGTCGTTGACGTTGAAATCATCCTGCCGGCCGGGGATGATCTTGCGGCGCTCGCGCAGCAGATCTTCGACATCGGACTGCACCTTGGCGGTGGAGACCCCGTCGCGGGCCGAGATGATGATCTGCGGCACATTGCTGTTGCCGCTGATGCGCCGCTGGAACACCTTGACCGGCATGATGACGACATCGTCCTGATCGGTCCCCATGCCGGACTGGCCACGCTTGGCGAGCACGCCGATGACGGGGCACGAAACCTTGCCGACGCGGATCTGCTGGCCGATCGGGTCGGCGGCGCCGAAGAGCTGCGAGCGCACAGTCTCGCCGATGATGCAGCGGGACTGGCCCCGCTCCTCGGCGGGGGTGAAATTGCGGCCGAGCGCCAGGTTCCAGTCCTGCGCGACGAAATAGTCGTTGGTGGTGCCGGAAACGCTGGTCGAATGGTTCTGGCCACCTGATATCACCGTCGCTGTCGACTGGTTGAGCGGCGCGACCGCCCTCAAGCCGCTGATCTGGTCGCGGATGGCGGCGACGTCCTTGACGCTGAAGCGCTTGGCTTCCGAGCTCGCCCGGCCGGGACCGAACTGGCCGGGGCGGACGAAGAGCATGTTGGTGCCGAGCCGCGACAATTCCGTCGAGACCTGCGCGGTCGTGCCATTGCCGATCGTCACCAGCGCGATGACGGCGGCAACGCCGATGACGACGCCGAGCACGGTCAGGAAGGAACGCAGCATGTTGCGGCTGATGGCGCGCAATGCCAGTTTCAGCGTCTCAAAGAACATGATCCGCCCTCCTCCGGTGCTCGACTTCCGTCTCCAGCTTGCCGTCGACGAAACGCAGCAGCCGCTGGGCATAGGCGGCGATATCGGGCTCATGGGTGACCATGACGATGGTGATGCCCTGCTCGCGGTTCAGCCGCGTCATCAGATCCATGATCTCGACGCTGGTCCTGGTGTCGAGATTGCCTGTGGGCTCATCGGCGAGGAGCAGCGCCGGCTCGGTAACGATGGCGCGAGCGATAGCGACTCGCTGCTGCTGGCCGCCTGACAGTTCCTGTGTCTTGTGATGTTCGCGCCCGGTGAGACCGACCAGCGCCAGGGCTTCGCGGGCCCGCTCGCGCCGCTCGCGCACCGCCATGCCGCGATAGATCAACGGCAGTTCGACATTTTCGACGGCCGAGGTGCGCGACAGGAGGTTGAAGCCCTGGAAGACGAAGCCGAGCATGTGGCGGCGCAGCAGCGTCAGCTGGCTGCGGTCGAAGCCGCTGGTCGGAATGCCTTCGAAGATGTAGTCGCCGGCGCTCGGCACGTCGAGGCAGCCGAGAATATTCATCGCCGTCGACTTGCCGGAGCCAGACGGCCCCATGATCGCGACGAATTCATGGGCGTTGATCGCCAGGTCGACGCGGTCGAGCGCGCGGATCGCCGCCTCGCCCTCGCCGTAGATTTTCGAGACCTGCCTGAATTCGATGAGCGGCGGGCTTGCCATCCGTCTCTCCGCCTAGTTCGCACGCGTCGTGGCGTCGGTCACCAAGGCGTCGTTTTCCTTGATTTCGCCGGAGACGACCTGGGTGAACTGGCCGTCGGAGGAGCCGACCTGGATGACAACAGGTGCGGGCCGGCCGTCGCGCAGCACCCAGACGCGCCGCTCGGCGCCCGTCAATGCCTGACCTGAATTGCCGCCGCGCTGGCGCGGCGGGCCGAAGATGCCGAAAATGCCGCGGCCGCGCCTTTCCGCCTGCGCCGGGGCGTAGCGCAGCGCAGCGTTCGGCACCATCAGCGTTTCCTTGACGGCTTCCACGGTAATGTCGGCCGTCGCCGTCATGCCAGGGCGCAGCAGCAGATCGGCATTGTCGACCGAGAGCACCGCCTTATAGGTCACGACATTGTTGACCACTTCGGAGGCGAAGCGGATCTGCTCGATCTCGGCCGGAAAGCTGCGGTCGGGATAGGCGTCGACCGTAAACTTCGCCTTCTGGCCGACGGCGATCTGGCCGACATCGGCCTCATCGACATCGACCTGCAGCTCCATCTTCTTGAGGTCGCCGGCGATGGTGAACAGGATCGGCGCCGAAAGCGAGGCTGCGACCGTGGCACCCGGATTGACGGCGCGGGTGAGGATCACGCCGTCGATCGGCGAGACGATCTTGGCCTTGGCAAGATTGACCTCGGCAAGCTGCAGGTCGGCCTCCGAGGCGAGCACCTCGGCTTCGTTGATCTGTTTGGCGGCGACGGCGGAATCATATTTGTAAGTGGCGTCGTCGAGGCTCTGCTGGGTGGAGACGTTGCTCTTGACCAGGCTCTTCAGCCGCTCGAGCGAGGTGCTTGCGGATTCCAGATCGGCATTGGCCTTGGCGACGTTCGCCTTGGCAGAATTCAGCTTGGCGCGCGAACTCTTCACATCCGCCTCCAACTTGTTGGTATCGAGAAGCGCCAGCACGTCACCCGCTTTGATCGTGCTGTTGTAATCGACATTGACGTCGCGGACCGTGCCGGAAAGCTCGCTCGATATATCCACCTGCTCGGTCGGCTGCACCGAGCCGGTGGCGGTGACGAGCACCGTCAGATCGCCGCGTTTTGCCGGCTGAGTGGCATAGCTCACTTCTCTTTGCCCGCGGCCCATATAGAAATAGGCGGCGCCGGCTACGGCAGCGACGAGGATCAGCAAGATGAGCAGGCGTCCACGCCAGCGGCTGCGCTTGCCCTGACGTCCCGATGCGGCAAGCACCGCTGCGAGATCGGACGCGCCGCTTGTCTGTGGCCCGGTCTTCTTGCCGGTTCCTGTGTCGTTCATGTCATCCTCGATCAGTCATTGGCCGTCTCGGCCCTTGCAGCGAAATAAGCATAGCGCAGATGAACCGGGCATTAGCGTTGCCGCCGAAGTGGCACGGAATTGCGGATGGGGGAAATGAAATATTGGTAAGAAAAGTCAAGTTTTGGCGCGGAAGCGCTCGTCAGTCGGCATCGCCGGCGGATTGCCCCGCGCCCGGCAGCGGATTCAGCCAAGGTTCGCGCCGCGTGATCCAGATTTCATGATCCGGCGCGAGGTCAGTCGGTGGGCTGTCGAGCGAACCGAGACGGAGTTCCGCCGCCTCCTCCCGCAGGCAGAAAAGCCTGCTGCCGCAGGCGGGGCAGAAGCTGCGGCCGGCAAACGTGGCGATCTCGCCGCTATGGGCAAAAGCCCGGCGCGGCCAGACCGCGAAGAAGACGAAGGCCGAGCCGCTCGATTTGCGGCAATCGGCGCAGTGGCAAAGGCCGACGCGAAGCGGCTCGCCTTCGACGCGATAGCCGACTGCCCCGCACAGGCAGCTTCCCGTCCGGATCCGCATGGCGGCCGTCAGGCGTCGAGACTGGTGGGCAGTCCCGGCGGGCGGCGCTTGGCCGCCATCAGCAGATCGAGTTCGGTGGCGGATGGGCCAAACTTGTCGTAGAGGCGTTTTGCCTCCTTGTCATCCAACCGGTATTTCCTGGCAAATTCGCCGATACTGTAGGGGCGGCCACGCAACACTCTTCGCGCCGGGGTCGCCGTATTCGGTGCGTCGGTCATGGGTTTCTCCTTTCATTCCATGCCCTTTAAGTTAGAGCGATGGGGTCGATTGGAAAGAGCCGACGAGCTGGAGCGGGCTTCCGGCGTAGATCGATCGGGCTGATCGCGGAACCTTCCTGCCGCCAGACGCATTGTCGAATCGAGGTTGCGGGCCGCGCCAAGCGGACGCGGCGGCGCCGGAGAACATCGGGATTTTTCCGCTTTCTCCCGATGGCCAACGAAACGGCAGGCGAGCTCCCTACCCGCCCGGTCCGCTTCCTCATTCCTCATTTCGAGACGATCACGAAATATTAAAATGTGGAACGCATGCGCTGGAGCGAGGTTTTTCTTTCGAGGTCGACGTGGCCTCGTTCAAACCCAAGGAGAACCGAATGGCAAACCAAGGTGGAACGCATGAACAGCACGTCAAAGCCGGGCAGCAGAGTCACAAGAACGACGCCAATGCCCGCAGCTCCTCTTCAGGTGGCCGCGACGCGCAGTCCAGCGGATCCCGCGGCGGCAGCCATGAACAGCATGTAAAAGCTGGTCAACAGAGCCACAAGAATAGCCACTAAAGCTGTCTTGATGTGAAAATTCGGCCCGCGCCTCCATTCCGGCGCGGGCTTTTTCTTTTAATCCGTGCCACTTGGTTTGCACCACGCGCTTCGGAGCAGAATGTCAGCAGATCAGGACGTTACGCCCTATAGTGTTCGCGGGGCCGTCTTGAACATCGATCAATACTTCGGTAGCATTGAAACTGAAATTCAATACGTGCGGGAAAAATGACTAAAATTAACCTCAACGCGCCTCAGATTGACTTACTCTTTCAATCCTTTTCTGGGCCGCCTTGGTATTTGCTATCTCGTCGTGCCTGGTTTTATTAATTTATTTTATATTATTCTATAGCGAAAGCGATTTCCGCCTTCTGTATGTATTCCTAATCCTCGCTGCTCCATCGTCGCTACTCGCATGCATTTATTTCGCGGTCGGGCTGTGGTTGCGGAAAGAATCTCCGATTAGCCGTCTTGGCGGCGGAGAGACCAAGCTCAAATGAAGACTTCCCTGTCAACATCAATCACAGCTCAAAACCCCGGACGTCCCTGAGCGTCTCAGGACAGACGCCTTCCGTCCTCGCCGAAGAGGTGCAGCACGGCGGGATCGAGATGCAGCGGCAAGCTGTCGCCCGATTTCATCCGTCGCTGGCCGGCAAAGACGGCGATAAGCTTCTTTCCACATGCGTCGGCGTGGACGACGGTCTCCGAGCCCAGTTCCTCGACGAGGAGGATGCGGGTGTCCAGCTTGCGCGCGTCAGTCCCATCGGCAAGGGTGATGTGCTGCGGGCGGATGCCGATGCTGACCCTCTTGCCGATTAGGCGCGTTTCCTCAGCAATAACGGAAAGGCGATGCCCGCCGACGGTTTCGACCTCGGTGAGATTGCCGTCATGGCCGATAATTGCGCCCTCCAGGAAATTCATGTGCGGGGCGCCGATGAAGCCGGCGACGAAGCGGTTGGCCGGCTTGTTGTAGAGCTCCAGCGGCGTTCCCACCTGTTCGATCCGGCCACCTCTGAGCACGACGATGCGGTTTGCAAGCGTCATCGCCTCGACCTGATCGTGGGTGACATAGATCATCGTCGCCTTCAGCCGCGCATGCAGGGCGGCGAGTTCGGCGCGCATGCTGACCCTGAGCTCGGCGTCGAGATTGGAGAGCGGCTCGTCGAGCAGGAAGGCATCAGGCCGGCGGACGATGGCGCGGCCGATTGCGACGCGCTGGCGCTGGCCGCCGGAAAGCTGGCCCGGGCGGCGCTGCAGGAAGGGCTCGATCTCCAGCATGCGGGCGGCGTCAGCGATGCGCGCTTCGATCTCGGCCTTGGCCACCTTGGTATTCTCGAGACCGAAGGCAAGGTTTTCCCTGACGCTCATATGCGGATAAAGCGCATAGGATTGGAAGACCATGGCGAGGCCGCGGTCGGCGGCGCCGATCTCGGTGACATCCGTGCCGTCGATAGCGATGCTGCCGCCTGTTGGCTTATCGAGGCCGGCGATGAGGCGCAGCAGCGTCGATTTTCCGCAACCGGAGGGGCCGACGAAGGCGACGAACTCGCCGTCCTTGACCTCAAGCGAGACATCGCGGATGACCTCGACGGAGCCGAAATTCTTGACGATGTTTCTGAGCTCGAGCCCGCTCATGCACTCTCCTGTATTTTTGTAGCCTGGCCTATTTCAGGCCGGAGCCGGCGATGCCTGTGGTGATGAAACGCTGCAGGAAGACGAAGATCAGCACGACGGGGATCATCGAGACGACGGTCATGGCGAGGATATAGTGCCATTGCACATTGAGCTCGCCGGCATAGACGTTGAGGCCGACCTGCAGCGTATACAGTTCCTTGCGCGAGAGCACGATCAGCGGCCAGAGGAAATCGTTCCAGCGCCAGACGACCGAGAAGATCGCCAGCACCGCAAGCGCCGGCGCCGACAGCGGCAGGATGATGCGCCAGTAGATCTGCCATTCGCTGGCCTTGTCCATGCGTGCGGCGTCGATCAGCTCGTCCGGGATGGTCAGCATATATTGGCGGAGCAGGAAGACACCTGTGGGGGTGGCGACCGTCGGCAGGATGACGCCCCAGAGGCTGTCGAAAAGGTTCAGTGTGCCGATGACGGAATAGAGCGGCACGACGATCACCGAGAGCGGCACCATCAGTGTCGCCAGGATCATCAGCATGACGGCGGTGCGGCCGGGGAACTGGTATTTCGACAGCGCGAACGCGGCCATGGAATTGACGAGCAGCGTGATCGCCGTCGCCACAACAGTCACGAAGACGGAGTTGCGCAGGAACAGGAAGAAATCGAAGCGCTGGAACGGTTCGGTGTAGTTGCCGGCAGCGAATTCCACCTTCCGCACCGAGGTGCGGTCCTTGATGTTCGCCTTGACGATCTCACCCGGCTGTTTCGGATCGACCATCTGACCGACAATGCCGATGCGGCGGACTTCGGCGAGCATCCGGCTGCTGCCGTCCGGCATCGTCACGTTATAGAGCGGCAACGGCTTGTCGTAGCCCGGCACGACTGCCTGTTCGGTGACATAGGGCAGGAAGGACGGCGGGAATTCGGCAAGGGCGGCCGGCGTCTTGAACGAGGAGAAGACCAGCCAGACGGCCGGACCGAACATCAGGAAGACGCCCGAGATCAGCCAAATCCAGGTGACCACGTCGGTCCAGTGCCAGCCGCGGCCGCGGCGGCGAAGGAGAAAGGTGCCGACAGCACTCATTGGCGTTTCCCCTTCTTCTCGTTGCGGCTGCTTGCGGCAAGCTGAATCAGCGTCAGAATGACGAGCACGATGCCCATGAGGATCGAGGCGGCCGAGGCAAGCCCCGGATTGCGCAGCGAACTCGCAAAGCCGGTCTCGTAAATATACTGGGTGATGTACATGGTGCTGGTGCCCGGCCCGCCACCGGTCAAGACGAACACCTCGTCGAAGATCTGCACGGCGCGGATCAACGCCAGCACCAGGACGACGATGAGGTTTGGCATCAGGAGCGGCAGGGTGATGCGCCGGAAGATGCGGGTGGGGCTCGCCTTGTCCATCGCCGCCGCCTCATAGAGATCCCTCGGGATTGCCTGCAGACCGGCGAGCAGGATCAGCGCGTAAAAGCCCATATGCGCCCAGACAGAGACGAAGACCGCGAAGAAGAAGGCCCAGAAACGATCGCTGAGCCAGGAGAAGGGCTCGAAGCCGAAGGGGCTCAGCGCATAATTCAACAGTCCCTGGCGCTGCAGGATCCATTTCCAGATCAGGCCGACGACGACGGGCGAAAGAAGCACGGGAAGAAGAAGACGGCGCGCCAGAAGCCGCGATTGGAAAGCTCGCGATTGAGGATCAAAGCCGTCGCCAGCGCGGCGACCAGCATCGCCGAGACCTGGAACACAACGAAGACGGCAGTGTTGCGCACGGCCGCCCAGAATGTGTCGGCAGCGCAGGTCGAAGGGTCGAGATAAGAACCGCAATCAAACAGGATGCGATACTGCTCGGCGCCGACATAGGTCCTGTTCGGCAGGAAGATGGCGCCGCCGCTCGTCGTCGAATAGATGAAGTTGATGACCAGCGGCAGGAGCACGAAGACCGTAAAGATCAGCATGTTGGGCGCCAGGAAGACGCCCGCCATGCCGTTCAGCCCGGTCAGCTTCTGCCAGCCGCGCATGGGAATATCGACGATACCCATGAAGAGCCGGACAGGTGCCGAGAGCGCCTGCCGCAGGCCGGCTTTCGCCGGCGGTTCGGAAGAAACCGTCTTTCCCGCCATCTATTCGTCCGTCAGTTGGCGCCGACCTTGGCCTTGATGTCCTCGTCGATGCGGGCATAGGCGTCAGCGAGCTTCATTTCGCCGGCGATCACCTGGCTGATGCGGGCGACGATGGCGCTGTAATAGGCATCCGACCACTTCCAGCCCGGAAGCTTCATGGCCGGCGCCGCCGTCTGACCGGCCGCGGCGACGAAGGCCTTCAATGCCGCCTGCACATGCGGATCGTCGGTCTTGAAGTCCATCTGGCCAGCGGCGACATCCTTATGCGCCGGAATGAACAGGCTGCGCTCGGCGAATTCCTTCTGCACGTCGACGCTCGCTAGGTAATCCATCACCTTGGCGACGTCCTTGGGGTTCTTGGTGTATTTGACGGCGACGAGACCCGCGCCCCCCTGCATGCCGGTGCAGGCCGCCGTGCCACAGGGGCTTCCGGCCATGACCCAGTCGAAACTGTCGCCGATCTTCTGGGCGAAGCCGGAAATCTGCCAGCTGCCGGAATAATAATAGGCAAGGCCGCCATTGATGAAATCTTCGGCGGCGGCGCGATAGGTGGTGCCGGCAGCGCTGACCCAGACATCCTTGTTGACGATGCCCTCCTCGTTCCACTTGACGAAGCGGCTGAGGAATTCCTTGGCGCCCTGATCGATCGGCGCCGGCTTGCCGTCGGCGGCGATATAGTTGGCGCCATAGGAAATGTTCGGGCCGGAGACGCGATGGCCGGAGCGGTCGATCGCCATGGCGAAGACCTTCTGGCTGTCGGCGACCTTCTTGGCGGCCACTGCCCAGTCGTCCCAGGTGGCCTTCGGGCCAGGAATTTCGACACCGGCCTGATCGAACAGCGTCTTGTTGACGAAGCCGCCGGTCAGGGTGATCTGCGTCATGAAGCCGGTAATGGCGTTCGAGCCGTCTGGACGCATCCAGTCAGCCTGGGCGCCGAAGTTGTCGTCCCAATATTTCGCATCGGCAAGGAGCGGGCGTAGATCGAGCCAGTGCTGCGCCTGCGCCTTCAGATTGGTGACGCGGGCTATGTCAGGCCCCTTCCCGGCTTCGAGCTGCACCGGCAGCTGTTCCTTGACGACGTCGTAGGAGACTTCGTCGAGGATGACGTTGACGTCGGGATTGGCCTTCGAGAAGCGCGCCAGCAGGTCCTTGATGACAGCGCCTTCGCCGCCGTCGGAATACCACATGATACGCACGTCGCCGGCATGGGCGGCAACGGAACTCAAGAGAACCGCAGCCAAGGCCGCGCCGATCGATTTCATTCTGGTCATTTTCTCCTCCTCCTGACGGATGAATGCGTTGCCCGGCCGGGTCCTCCACCTGCCGGGCATGTCGTCTATGAGGCCGCGCGCCGAGGCTGCCTGCCTGGTATCTCAAGATGTACCGCGTCTCCCCGCACCGACCAGTCCGACGGGCGAAGAATGCGGCCTTCAGCGCGCACGGTGCCGTCCTCTTCGAAGACGATCTGACCATAATCCGGATCGATGACGATCAATGCGCCCTCAATGTCGCGGCGGGCCGCGAACGTGGCGAAACGCGCCCGCATGCCGTCGAGGCCGCCCTCGCGCCCACAATCGGAGAGACGGACGATCCAGCAGCCCTTGCGGCCGGACAGGCGCAGCTCGACATCCGTCGTCGGGCCGTGTTTCACCGGTTCGAGCGCGCCATTGCCGATCAGCATCGCAAGCCCGTTGCCGGCGCGGGCGAGCGCCAGATTGCCATCGACCACCGTGTCGTCGAAAGCTTCGATTGGGAACCAGGCATGAGTGAAATCCGGCTGGCCCTCGTGGATGTCGAAATCGAGAATGGCGAGATCACGATATTGATGGACGCGCGGCAGCGTTCCGCAGCCACCCCAGAAGCTCGGCCGGCCGTAACCGAATTGAATGGTCTCGCCGGGATGATTGATCCAGACCTGCGCTTCCGGCCGGTCGCCGAGGCGCAGGTGCAGCACCGTCTCCTGATAGCCCCATGCGCCAGGGCGATAATGGGCGATGGTGCCGAGCGCGGTGTCGCGCGTCTTGTAGTGATAGAGGGCGGCAAAACGGTTCTCGCCCTGGGAAAAGGTCCATTCCTGCGCGTCGTCGGCGTCATGCGCGGCGATCGCGGCAAGGGATTCGGGGAAATGCAGGCCGTGGTCGCGGATGCAGACGGCAAGCTGCGGCAAAGCGTGGACGCGCCGGCCATACCAGCCGCGGCCC
This sequence comes from Rhizobium sp. C104, assembly GCF_022354505.1. Classification (NCBI taxonomy): domain Bacteria; kingdom Pseudomonadati; phylum Pseudomonadota; class Alphaproteobacteria; order Hyphomicrobiales; family Rhizobiaceae; genus Rhizobium; species Rhizobium sp. C104. The sequence goes on from NZ_CP092348.1 coordinate 1,470,830, forward strand.
CAGAGCAGCCGGGCGATGCCCGAGAGTTCGACCGAGCGGCCGGGACGCAGCGTATGTTCGTAGGAGCGGCCCTGGCTGCCGGTCAGCATGCCGTGATGGGCCGAACGGGCGACGATCTCCATCAGGCGGACGATGCTGGCATTGGCGCGAGCGCGGATCATCTCATCGGGCGCGCAGGCGGCAAGCGCCGTCAGGCCCTTGAGGTCGATCGGGAAATAGGGAACGGAATTCCACTCGGCCATTTCCCAGCGCTCGAAATGATCGAGCCAGGCGCGGACGCGCTCTTCGCCGACCTTCATCTGCTCGGCGCCGGTGCGGCCGGAACGGATGAAGACGGCGTCGGGGAAAAGCCTGCCGCCGAGATAGGCGGCGGTATGGAAGAGCAGCGCGTGGTTTTCCGAAAAATACCACTGAACGTCGTTGCCCGGCTCGTCCATCCAATAGCGGTAATTGAGAACGGCCTGCTCGATCCTGCCACGCAGTTCCGCTGACAGCAGATCGCTCCAGCGCGTATAGGCAAAAAGCAGCGGCACCAGCACGAAATCGGCGCAGTCGTGGCAATCCTCGATGACCGGCAGCATGGCCGAAATCATTGACTCGGTCTGCTCGCCACCCTGCCCCAGAGCCAGACGCGCAAAAGCACAGACCGTGTCGGGCTCGGAATGGGCGGCGACTTCGGCAAGCGCCTCGGCAACGCGGTCTTCCAGCACAGCCGGCGCTTGCCCCTGGCGCTGGGGATGACAGATCTCGACGCCGAGCGTGCGGCCGACCGACAACTCGCCGGTTTTGAAGGTGATGCGGAAATGGCGGAAATCGGCGGGCATATCAGCCGAGGTGCCGAGTTCCAGCTTGGTTGCTCCCGCTTCCAGCGCGAAGTCATAGTCGAAGCGCTCGACCGACATGAAGTCACCTTCGATCTCGACATGACAGCTCAGCGCCAGTGGCAGCGGCGCGGGAAACAGGATCGTCACATCCTGGCCGAGATAGGCGGTGCGGTCGAAGCGCATGCCTTCGAGGATCGTCTCCAGCGCATCCGCAGCAGCGGCGGCCACCGGAACGGGGACAGCGGTTTCGACCTCCGGCCCGTCGAGATAATCCAGCTGGAAATAGAAGCGGGCGTCACGCTCGGCGAGATCGTCGAAATAGATGCTGATCTCGTTGAGGCCGGCTGAAAGTTCGACCTCGAAGATCTGCTGGGCTTCCAGATTGCGCTCGTAAGGCGCCATGAAGCCCTGCTCGCGGCCGTTGACGAAAAGGATGGCGCCGCCGCAGGTCGACAGGCGAAGCGTAGCAGATCCGGCCGTGCGGGCATCGAGGAAGGTGCGCGCCCAGCAGCCGATGCGCGTCGGGCGAAACCAGAAGCCGGAAAGATCGACGCGCGGCGAGGCAAAGGGAAGCCACCAGCGGATGGGTTCGAAGTCGTCGGTCGGTTGTGGTCTTTGGCCGGAGAATGATTTTTTGAATTCGGTGCGGCAAGGATATTCATGCGGGATGAAGTTCTTCGTCTTGGTGACGAAGAAAAACGGATCCATCCTGCCTTCCATCGGCCGGTCGGCGACATCGTAGCGCTTTTGTGAGAGGTGGCCGAGCTGCCAATAGACGATCTGGGTCTGTTTGCCGGTGGCGCGGCGAAGATGGGATTTATCAGCGGTCATGTTTCAACTCGCTCGAGCCCTGAGACGTTGGAAACGCCGACGCGTGGATGACGGTCAAGCCGCATCTTCAAAGCCTCCCTGCTCTGCCGCTTGTCGCGGACTCCTCATGTGCAATTGTGCATAGGCATTCCGTTTGCGCAATCTGAAAGATTTTTGCATAAGAGTAGGTGAACGAGGAGAACGACATGTCAGCGGAGGAGAAAAAAGGCAGGCGCACACGTCTCGACGACATCGCCGCCCGCTGCGGCGTCTCGATCAGCACAGTCTCACGCGCCTTGGCGGGCGAAAAAGGCGTCCGGCCGGAGATTCGCAAGCTGGTACTGGAAACGGCAAGCGCGGTCAGCTACGCCCTGCCGGCGAGCGTCGCCGGCAAGAAGGTTATGCTCGTCGCCTCCGGCGCGGCAATGATCGACTATGTCCGCAACCAGTTCACGCTCCATGTGCTCGAAGGCTTGAATGCCCGCGCGGCCGCCCTCGGCATCGAACTGGCGATGCGCCCGGTGGCCGATAAGGCCGATGAAGCCCGTGTCGTCGCCGAGATGCGGGACGACCCAGGCTTTGGCGGCATGCTGATCCTGACCGTCGACGAGGAAGATATGCTGGCGGCAGCCGCCGGTCTCGGCAAGCCCGTCGTGCTCGTCAACAGTGACGATCCCTATATGCGGCTTTCCAGTGTGACGCCCTGCAACCGCTCGGCCGCCTTCATCGCCGCCGAGCGGCTGATCGAGGCCGGGCACCAACGCATCCTGTTCATGCTGCGCCCGGGACGGCGGACGATCGAGCGGCGGCTGGAGGGCTGGCGCGATGCCCTGCAGCATCACGGGCTGCAGGCCGATGCCGATCTGGTGCTCGAGGTCGACGACTGGCTGCCGGAATTGGCCGCCGAGGCGGTCACCCGCCTCGTCCGCGACAAGGGTCTGTCCTTCACCGCCATCCTGACGGCGGGCGACAGCCTCGCCAACGGCGCCGTGCGCGGATTGCAGGCGATGGGGTATGCCGTGCCGCAAGATATCTCCGTCATGGGCATCGACGACCTGCCGCAATCGGCCTTTCTCAATCCGCCGCTCTCGACAGTGCATATTCCTATGCGCGAACTCGGCGCCACCGCGCTCGATCTGTTGCGCGACATGATGCTCGGCCTGGCGACGCCGCGGCGGCGTGTCGAGCTTTCCTGCCATCTCGTCGAAAGAGGCAGCGTCGCGGCCGTCAGCGGCGCAGCAGCGCGAAATATCAGGCCTCGATAAAGCTCGCTTCGAACAGTTCGCGGGCATAGGCATCATGTGTCACGCCGGCCTGCAGATCCTGTTTGGTGAGTTCGTCGACGAAACAGCCGTTCTTCATGATCAGCACCCGGTCGCACATATGGGCGATGACCGCGAGGTCGTGGCTGACGAGCAGATACGTCAGTCCCTTTTCGTCACGCTGATCAGCCAGCAGGTTAAGGATTTCGGCCTGGACGGAGACGTCGAGCGCCGATGTCGGCTCGTCGAGAAGCAGGATGGGCGGCGAGAGGATCAGCGCCCGGGCGATCGCCACGCGCTGCCGCTGGCCGCCGGAAAGCTCATGCGGAAAACGATTGGCGAAGCTTGCCGGCAGGCCCACCTGGATCAAGGCCTTTTCGACCTTCGACCAGATCTCCGAATGGCCCATGGCGCGCAGCGGTTCGGCCAAGGCGGTGCCGATGCGATGTCGCGGATGCAGGGATCCATACGGATCCTGAAACACCATCTGGGCAAATTTCAGCTCCTCGCGGGAGCGATGCTTGCCGATCGGTCTGCCGCCGAGCTCGATCTGACCGGTCCACCCGGCCTCCATGCCGGCGAGGCAACGCAGCACCGTCGACTTGCCGCAGCCGGATTCGCCGACAATGCCGAGCGTCTCTCCCTGCTTGACCTGAAAACTGATGCCCCTGACGACATGGTTGCTGGACTTGCCGGAGGCAAAGACGACATTGAGGTCGCGGACATTGATCATTGCGCCGTCTCCAGATCGAGTTTCGCCCTGTCGAGAACCGCCAGCCGGCGCACCGGGTTCTTCGGGTCCGGCAATGCGGCTATCAGCCCGCGGGTATAGGGATGGCGGGCCTCTTCCAGACTGGTCAGCGTCTCGACGATACGGCCGGCATACATGACGATGATCCGCTCGCAGAAGGCCGCCACCATGCGAATGTCGTGGCTAATCAACAGCAGGCCGGAATTGTGCTCGCGCACCAGCTCATCGAGCAGCAACAGCACGTCCTTGCGGACGCTGACATCGAGCGCCGAGGTCGGTTCGTCGGCAATGACCAGCTTCGGCCGCGCCAAGAGCATCATGGCGATCATCACGCGCTGACCCATGCCGCCCGATATCTGATGGGGATAAAGCGCCATGACCCGATCCGGATCGCTGATGCGCACACGCTCCAGCATGGCGCGGGCGGCGTCTTGCGCCGGGGCCTTGCCGAGACCGAGGTGAAGGCGCGCGGCCTCGGCGATCTGCTTGCCGATCGAGAGCACCGGATTCAGCGAATAACGCGGATCCTGCATGATCAGCGCGATGTCCTTGCCGCGAAGCGCGCCCATCTGCCGCTCGCTCTTTGACAGCAGGGGATCGCCGCCGAGATCCAGGCGTTCGGCGGAGACCACCGCTGCCGGTGGCAGCAGGCGCATGATGGCGCGCCCCGTCGTCGATTTGCCGGAACCGGATTCTCCGACGATGCCGACCCGTTCGCGCCCGACGTCGAAACTGACATTGGAAACGGCGGGCACGGCGCCGCGGCCGAAGCGGACGGTCAATCCTTTGACGGAGAGAACGGGTTGAAGATCACGATCTCTCATTTCACGATCTGGCATGGCGGGGATCCAGAATGTCGCGCAGAGCATCTCCGGCGATGTTGAAGGCAAGGCTGGTGAGAAGGATGGCGATACCCGGCATGACGGCGACCCACCAGTAATCCAGCATGAATTTGCGGCCGTTGGAGATCATCGCGCCCCATTCCGGTGCCGGCGGTTGCGCGCCAAGGCCGAGAAAGCCGAGGGAAGCCGCCGTCAGGATGATGCCGGCCATATTGAGGGTCAGGCGAACGATGACCGAAGGAACGCACATCGGCGCAATATAGAAAAGAAGAATGCGGATCGGCGAGGCGCCGTAAAGGCGGGCGGCGACCACGTAATCGGCGTTTCTGACGACAAGGGCCTCGGCGCGCGCCAGCCTGGCGATCGGCGGCCATGCGGTCAGCGAGATCGCGATGATTGCCGTGGTCAGGCCGGCGCCGAGTGCGGCGGCAAAGGCCAGCGCCAGGATCAGCGACGGGAAAGATAGGACGATATCGGTGGCGCGCATCAGCAGCGCGTCAGTGCGGCCGCCGAAGAAGCCGGCGACGACGCCGATCAGCAGGCCGATCGGACCGACGATTAGGGAGATCGACAGCACGGTCTGGATGGTGATGCGCGTGCCGAAAATCAGGCGGCTCAGAATGTCGCGGCCAAATTCGTCGGTGCCGGCCCAATGCGCCAGGCTCGGGGCCTGCAGGGCATCGCCGAGCGATTGCACGACCGGATCATAAGGCGCCAGAAGCGGCGCGAAGATCGCGATCAGGCACAGCAGGCCGAGGATGACGAAGCCGGCAAGGCCAAGCGGTTCCGCAGCCAATTTGCGGCCGGCGCGCGCAAACGAGGCCGCGACGCGGGTCGAGACACTTGGTGGGCGGATCTGAATGTCAGTGCGGATGGCGTCGCTCATCGGGCCGCCTCCCGCATGCGCGGATCGAAGACGGCATAAGCCACGTCGGCGAGGAAGTTTAACAGCATGAAGATGAATCCCACGATGATGGTGCCGGCCACGATGGCGTTCATATCGCCGATCATGAGGGCGTTCGTCATGTACTGGCCGATGCCCGGCCAGGAGAAGACGATCTCGGTGACGACAGCGCCTTCCAGCAGCCCGCCATAGGAAATCGCCAGGATGGTGATCAACTGCACCGCGATGTTCGGCAGGACGTGGCGCCAGATCGTGCCGAAGGGGCTCACACCCTTGGCACGGGCGGCGATGACATAGTCCTGGCTCAACTGCTCCAAGGTGAAGCTGCGAGTCATGCGGGTGATATAGGCCATCGCCGCATAGGCGAGGATGATGGCGGGCAGAATGATATGGCCGAGCGCATTCCAGAAGATTTCCGTCTCGCCCTGCAGCAGGCTGTCGATCAGCAACAGGCCGGTCTGCGGCGTGACGAGGCCTTCATAAAAGACATCGATCCTGCCGGGCCCGCCGACCCAGTTGAGGCCGGCATAGAAGATGACCAGCCCGACGATGCCGAACCAGAAAACCGGGATCGAATGCCCGACGAGGGCCACCACCCGGGCTATCTTGTCGATGAAGCTGTCGCGAAACAAGGCCGCGACCAGGCCGAGCGGCACGCCGACGAATGTCGAAATGATCACCGCCAGCGTCGCCAGTTCGAATGTCGCCGGAAATGCCTGGGCGAGGTCTGAGGAGACGGGATTGCCGGTGAGCACGGCAGTGCCGAAATCGCCATGCGCCAGCCCGTTCAGATAGAGGAAGAACTGCTGGTAAATCGGCAGATCGAGCCCGAGGCGGGCCCGCATCGCCGCATAGGCGGCGGGATCGGCGAGCTCGCCGACGATCGCGCCGACCGGATCAGTGGGCAGGACGCGGCCGATCACGAAGGTCACACAGAGGAGAATGAACAGGCTGACCAGCAAATGCGCCAGGCGTCGGCCAAATTCGGCTACGGAGAGTTCCTTCATGATCGGCTGTCCTCCCGAGTCTTACTGGGTTTCGACCTTGGTTACGTTCTCGAGACGCGTCATTTGAGACGGATGTCCGACATATCCCTGGACCTTGCCGGTCAGGACGATCGGCTCAAAGCGCTCGAACATCGGCAGCACCGCCGGCTTCTGTTCGACGAACATCTTCTGCATCTGCACGTAGAGTTCGCCGCGCTTCTTGGCGTCCGGCTCCATCGATGCTTTCGCCGTCAGCGCCGTCAACTCGGGAATATCCCAGGCCGACCGCCAGACGAAATTGCCGGCATTGTTGGCCTCTTTCGAGTTGTCGGGATTTGAGGAAAACTGCTCCATCGAGCCGAGCACGTTCGGCATGTAGGCGCTGGTCTGCGGGATCAGCAGATCGAAATCCCGGGCGCGATGGGCGGCGATGATTTCCGAACCGTTGCCCTGCTGGATGTCGATCTTGATGCCGACCTGGGCAAGGGAAGCCTGAATGGCGGTGGCAAGATCGATGCGCGGTGTCTGGGCGATTGTCTTCAGCGTCAGCGAGAAGCCGTCCTTATAACCCGCCTCTGCCAGCAGCTGCTTGGACTTCTCGACGTTGAGCTGCCAATCCGGGCTCGGGATAGCATATTCGAAATTCTCCGGCACGGGCACGGTTCTCGCCCGTCCGTAGGGGCCCATAATCGTCTTCTCGATGCCCTTGTAGTCGATGCCGTAGGCGATTGCCTCGCGGACCTTGGGGTTGGAGAGGAATTGGTTGCCGGCATTCATCGACAGCACGTAGAAACCGCCTGTCGGAATGCGCTGGATGGCAAAACCCTGCTTGGCCTGGAATGTCGCGAGATCGGAGGCTGTCAGCGCACTGGCAATATCGATATCGCCGCGCTCCAGCATCAGCCGCTCGACCTGGCTTTCCGGCACATGGCGGACGATGACGCGACGCATCTTCGGAGCGCCGTCGACATAACCCTTGTTGGCGTCGAGAATGACCAGCTCGTTCGGAGACCAGCGGTTGAGGGTGAATGGACCGGAACCGGCCGAATGCGTTCGCATCCAGGCATTGCCATAGTCATTGTCGACGGCGTGGCTTTCGACCTCGACGCTGTCGACCACGCTGGTGGTGGTCGTCGTCAGCCGGTAGAGCAGAAGCTCCGCCGTCACCTGGTCGGAAAGATCGATACGCACCGTCTGGTCGTCGACCGCCTTGACGAGCTTGTCGACATTGTTCTTGTCGTAGCCGACGCGCTTGAGGTTGGCGGCTGCGGCCTGATCCATCTTCAAGAGCCGCCCCAGCGAATAGACGACGTCCTTCGAAGTCACCGGGTTGCCGGACGCGAAATTGGCCTTGCGCAGCGTAAAAGTGATGCCCTTGTCGTCAACCTTCCAGCTTTCCGCCAGCTGCGGAAGGATCTTGCCGTCCGCCGTGCTGGCGACCAGCCGGTCGTAAAGATTCGACATGATCTCAACGGCTTTGCCCTCGGTCGCCTGCTGCGGATCGAGGGACAGAACCTGGGCCAACGACGTTCCCATCACCAGCTGGTCTTGCGGCGTCGCAGCCTGCAGCTGCGGGGCAGCCATGGTCAGGGCGCCGAAAACGGCGCCGAGGAACAGGCCTTTAGAAAAATGCTTCATTGTCACTCCTCCATGAATTACTATAGAAGACATATTATGTCGACCGTATGTCGTATTATGATCTATCGAAGTCAGATACGATTGACAAGGCCCGAACGGGAGACTTGAGTGCAATGGGATTGGGGAACAGAAAATGACGACACTCGGCCGTGGCCGGCAAAGACTGGCGCAGCAGGTCATCGATCAGCTGCGGGCGCAGATCGAGGCTGGCATGCTACGGGTCGGTGACCAGCTGCCGACCGAGCCGCAGCTTGAAGCGACCTTCGGCGTCAGCCGCACCGTGGTGCGCGAGGCGATCGCCGATCTCAGGTCGGCCGGCTTCGTCAAGCCGATCCAGGGCAAAGGAGTGTTTGTCGCGGATCCGAAATCTCAATCGGTGCTGCCATTGACGCCGGTGGAAATCAAAAGCATCCCCGAAACCCTTGAGTTGCTGGAGTTTCGCATGGCGGCCGAGGGTGAAGCGGCGGCGATTGCCGCCTATCGCCGCACCGCCGAGCAGGAGGCGGCGATCCGTGAGGCCAACCGCCGGATGGCGAACTTGATCGAGACCGGGCAGCAAACGGTGGAGGCGGATTACGCCTTCCACATGGCGATCGCCGCCGCCACCAACAACCGATTCTATGTCGATGTGCTGCGCCAATTCGGCCCCAAAGCGATCCCCCGCGGCCAGTTTCCGACGCTGCCGGAGGCCAATGACCGCGACTATCTGCAAAAGGTCTATGCCGAGCATGTCGAAATCCTGTCGGCCATCGCCGATCAGGATCCGGAGCGCGCCCGCCAGGCGATGCGTGCGCATATGATGGCCAGCCAACGTCGCTATCGGATGCTCTCCGAGCAGCAATAGGGCTCGACTCTCTTCGAAATTCATATTATGTCATATGACATTGTGTAATTTCGAAAGAGACTCAAATGTATCTGGGAACACAGGTCGCCGCGCGGGATGACGACGATTATCGTATCTTCGCGCAACTGGGTGTGAAGCATATCAACGCCGATCCGCCGGGAGAACCGAGCAGTTGGACGCTTTCAGACCTCGAGCGCCATCGCGACAAGGTCGAAAGCTTCGGCCTGATCCTCGACATGATCCAGCTGCCGCTGCCCTCGCAGCCGATCGAGAAGGCGTCCTATCCCGATATTCTGCTCGCCGGCCCGGAGCGCGACAGGCAGATCGACGCCGTCTGCAAGCTGATCGAGAATACCGCAGCGGCCGGCATTCCGGCGGTGAAATACAATCTCAACCTGATCGGCATTCCCCGCACACCCGATGAGCCGGGACGCGGCGGCTCGATGAATGCCAGCTTCCGCTGGGACAAGACCGATCAGCAGGCAGCACCCGGTCTTGCCGGCGTTCTCTCCGAAGACGAAAACTGGGAACGGATCGACTATTTCCTCGAACGGGTCGTGCCGGTCGCCGCAAGCAACCGCGTCAGGCTCGCCTGCCATCCGCATGATCCCTATACGCCACCCGGCTTTCGCGGCGTCACGCGGGTGCTCGGCACCGTCGAAGGCCTGAAGAAGTTCGTGCTGATGCGGGAAAACCCCTATCACGGCCTCAATTTCTGCCAGGGCTCGATCGGCGAGATGCTGGAAAGTCCCGGCAAGGAGATCGACGACGTCATCCGCTGGTTCGGTGAGCGCAACAAGATCTTCAACGTCCACTTCCGCAATATTCGCGGCGGCAAGCTCTCCTTCATGGAGACCTTCCCCGACGAGGGCGACATGGACATGGTCCGCTCGGCCAGGATCTACAAGGAAGTGGGCTTCAAATACATGCTGATGCCCGACCATGTGCCGACCGTCAGCGGCAAGGACCCTTCCGCCACCGCATTCGCCTATTGCTACGGCTATATCGCGGCCCTTCTGCAGACGCTCGAAAGCGCCTGAGACCGCCAATTTCAACAGCTAAGGAACAGGACTTCATGATGAACCCGATTGAATTGAAGAAGGCCGTCGGTAGTGGTCTCCTCTCGTTTCCGGTGACGCATTTCGACGATCAGCTCACATTCGACGAGCCAAAATACCGTCGTCATGTCGAATGGCTTTCGGGGTATGACGCGGCTGCGCTGTTTGCCGCCGGCGGCACGGGAGAGTTCTTCTCCCTCAATCCGGCCGAAATCCCTCAGGTCGTCCGCGCCGCCAAGGCCTCGGCCGGCAAGACGCCGATCATCTCGGGCACCGGTTACGGCACATCGCTCGCCATCGAAATCGCCAAGGCGGCGGAAAAGGCCGGCGCGGACGGATTGCTGCTTTTGCCGCCCTGACCTGATGTTTGCCGAACAGGCCGGCCTGATCGCACACGTGAAGGCAGTCTGCCAATCGGTTGGCATCGGTGTGATCGTCTATAACCGCGACAACGCCGTCCTGACGGCCGAAAGCATCGCGCGGCTCGCCGACGAATGCCCGAACCTGATCGGCTTCAAGGACGGCGTCGGCGATGTCGACAAGGTCATCGAGATCACCACCCTGCTCGGCGACCGTCTGGTCTATGTCGGCGGCATGCCGACCCACGAGGTCTATGCGCAAGCCTATTTCGCCGCCGGCGTGACGACCTATTCCTCGGCCGTCTTCAACTTCGTCCCGGCGCTGGCCCAGCGCTTTTACGGCGCCCTTCGCACCGGCGACCAGGCAACCGTCGATGAAATCCTGAAGAGCTTCTTCTTCCCCTTCGTCGCCTTGCGCAACCGCAAGAAGGGCTATGCCGTCTCGATCATCAAGGCGGGTCTTCGCGTCCTCGGCCAGAACCCCGGCCCGGTTCGCCCGCCGTTGACGGACCTCACCCCGGAAGAGCTGACACTCTTGGAAAAGATCGTCCAGGCCAACGGCGTCTCGCGGATCGCGGCGGAGTAGTCGCGGGTTACCTTTTCAACGACAAAACCGCCGGGCTTGCTCGGCGGTTTTGTCGTTGTCAGCCATCCGTTAAATCACGCCCACAGCCTATCGCACAAAACGCGCGCAGCAATCAAAGCGCCACGCCACTGCCGCGGTCGAAAACATGCACCTGGTCGCTGGCGATGCTTGCCTCGAACACCGCGCCGTAGCGGGCGGGGTATTCACCGTCGACGATGGCGGTCACCTGCTGGCCGGCGAGATCGAAGACCACATGGGTCTGGGCGCCTGTGGGTTCCACCAGCATGGTGCGGCCGGCAAGCGGCGTGCCGGCCGACAGGCCGGGAACGAGATGTTCGGGGCGCAGGCCGATGGTGACGGCCTGGCCGGGCCTGACCCGGCGGTCGGGCGCAATAAGGATCGCTGTGCCGTCTTCGAGGCGGGCGGCGGGCGCGCCGTTTTGACCCTCCACCGTGCCGTCGAGCATATTCATCGCCGGCGAGCCGATGAAGGCGGCGACGAAGAGGTTGGCCGGCTTTTTGTAAAGTTCGAGCGGCGTGCCCGACTGCTCCACCCTGCCCTGATTGAGCACGACAATGCGGTCGGCGAGCGTCATCGCCTCGATCTGGTCATGGGTGACATAGATCGACGTCGTCTTCACCTTCTGGTGCAGCGTCTTGATCTCCGAGCGCATCTGCACGCGCAGTTTCGCATCGAGGTTGGACAGCGGCTCGTCAAACAGGAAGACGGCCGGATTGCGCACGACGGCGCGGCCCATGGCGACGCGCTGGCGCTGGCCGCCGGAAAGCTGGGCCGGCTTGCGGTCGAGCAACTCGGCAAGATCGAGCATGCGGGCAGCCTCGGCAACGCGGGCCTCGATCTGGGGTTTGGCAACGCCGGCGAGCTTCAAGTTGAAGCCCATGTTTTCGGCGACCGTCATATGCGGATAGAGCGCATAGGACTGGAAGACCATGGCGATGTTGCGCTCGCGCGGTGTCATCGCGTTGACGATATTGCCGCCGATCGCGATCTCGCCATCGGTGATTTCTTCCAGGCCGGCGATCATCCGCAGCAGCGTCGACTTTCCGCAGCCGGACGGACCGACCAGGGCGACGAATTCGCCATCCTCGATATGAAGCGAAATGCCGTGGATAACGTCGACGGCGCCATAGGCCTTGGTTACATCGTGCAGTGAAACGGATGCCATGATTGCAACTCCAATAGTTCGGCTCAGGACTTGACGGCGCCGGCGGTCAATCCGGCGATGATGTGCCTCTGGGCGACGAAGAAAACGATGATTGTCGGCAGGATGGTCAGGGTGATGAAGGCCAGCACCAATTGCCATTCCGTGCCGTATTCGCCGCGATAGACCATGATGCCGAGCGGCCAGGGATATTTCGATTCCGAGTTCAGCATGATCAGCGGCAGGATGTAGCTGTTCCAACTGCCGACGAAGGAGATGATGCTGACGGTCGCGACGATCGGCCGGGAGAGCGGCAGCGAGATATGCCAGAAGAAACGGAGATAGCCGCAGCCATCGACGAAGGCCGCCTGAAACAATTCTTCCGGAAGGTTGCGGAAATAGTTCCGGAACAACAGGATGCTCATGCCGAGGCCGAAGGCGACCTGCGGCAGCACCACACCCCAATAGGTATTCAGCAAGCCGAGATCGCGGATGCGGATGAACAGCGGCAGGATCGCGGTCGCTGCCGGAAACATCAGGCCGAGCAGGAAATAATTGAGCAGGAAGGACGAACCGAAGAAGCGCACATGGGCAAAGGCGAAGGCCGCCATCGACGAGACGATCAGCGTCAGCAGCACGGTGAGCGCTGCAATGATCAGCGAATTGCCGATCTGCAGCCAGTAGCGCTCGCCGAACAGAATGTCGGTATAATTCGCCCACTGCCATTCCGTCGGCAGGCCGAAGGGATTGGTGCGCAGGTCGCCCAGCGTCTTGAAGCCGCCAAGCGCCGTCGTCAGCAGCGGGATCAGCACGATGGCGGCAATCAGGGTCAGCGACACGTAGAGGTAGATGCGGGTCGATGCGCGCATGCGGATGGAAGAGCTCGTATCAGTCATGGCGCATGAAGATCCTTTTGTAACCGAAGGCGAGCGTTACGCAGATGATGAAGAGCACGACGCCGACGGCGCTGCCGAGACCCACCTGCATGCGCATGACGCCATAGGTGTATAGAAAGGTGACCATTGTCTGGGTGGAGTTGGACGGGCCGCCGCCGGTCAGCGGCATGATCATGTCGAAAAGCTGCAGCGAACCGACGACGGCGAAGAAGATGGACAGGCGCAGGGTCGAACCGAGCAGCGGCAGCGTGACATAGCGGAATTTTTGCCAGCCGGTGGCGCCATCGATTTCGGCCGCCTCAAGCACGCTCTTGTCGACCGATTGCAGCCCTGCGATAAACAGCATCATGTGAAAGCCGAAATATTTCCAGACGATGACACCGAGCACGGCATAGATCGCCAGGTCCTTGTCGGCGAGCACATAAGGATTGGCGAAGCCGAAGAAGTTGGAAATGGCGGCAAACAGGCCGTAATCGCCATCATAGACGAAGCGCCAGATCAGGCCGGCGGCAACGTCCGCCAACACATAGGGCAGGAAGAAGATCAGCCGATAGCCGACGACGCCCGGAATGCGGTGGGCGAGCATGGTCGCAAGCCAGATGGCGAGCGGCACCTGGATGCAGATCGAGATGACGATGATCAGGCCGTTATTGACCAGCGCCTGGGTGAAGGCCGCATTGCGGAACAGGACCTGGAAATTGCGGAGTGCGATGAACTCGGTCGGCGTGCCGTAGCCGTTCCATTTGTAGAGGCTGTACCAGGCCGCCTCGCCCATCGGCATGATGACAAAGAGCGTGAAGAGCAGCAGCGCCGGCGGCAGAAACAGCAAGAGCACCGCCAGCCGGTCATGGGCGACCGAACTTCTGCTGTTTGCGGCTCTTCGTGCCGGCCTTGCGGCAGTCGTTATCGAGGGAACTGAAATATTGGCCATGGTCCTGCTTTCGTTCGTCGGCAGCAATGCCGGCGCTCCACTGGATCTGGAGCGCCGGGAAGGCTCTGCGGGCGCCGGTTATTGTTCCAGCTCGAAAGCGTCCTGGATCATCTGGGCGCCGTCCTTGGAATTCATCTGGCCGGAGACGATTTCCACCGAGACGTCGTTGACGACACGGCCGACGGCCGCACCGAGATCCTGATCGAAGAAGTTCTGATGCCAGGTCGAACCGGCAAGCTGTTTGGCCGATTCGGCCAGCAGCGGATTGACGACGCCGTCATCGGCGCCGACGGCAACGGGAAGCAACATGCCGGCCTTGGCCATCGCCCGTTCATTCTCCGCGCTCGTCAGGAAAGCGAGGAAATCGATCGCTTCCTTGGAGGCCTTCTTGGTGACGGCCCAGCCGTTCAGGCCGCCGAGCGTATCGGTCGGCTTGCCGGCGCCGCCCTCGACCGTCGGGAAGACGAAACGGCCGATATTGTCCGGTGCCAGCCCCTTGCCGTCGCCGGCATTCTTGCGCTGGTTGGCCTCGGTGGCCTCAAAGCCGAGGATCATCGCCGCCTTGCCGTCACCGAAAACGCCGAGCGTCTGCGGCCAGGTGGCGCCGAGATAACCGGGCTGGAAAGGCTCGAGCTTGCCGAGTTCGGCAAGGTCGTCACCGGCCTTGATGATGGCGGGGTCGAGGAAGCCTTCGCCCTCGCCGTTCTTGGCGGCGTCGAAGACCTTCTGGCCGCCTTCGCGCATGACGAGATAGCTCCAGTAGAAATGGATCGGCCATTTCTCGCCGCCGCCGCCGGCAATCGGCACGATGCCGGCCGCCTTGATCTTCTTCACCGCAGCGAGGAAATCAGCCCAGGTCTTGATGTCTTCGGCCTTGACGCCAGCCTTGGCAAACAGCGCCTTGTTGTAGAAAAAGCTGACCAGACCGACCTTGTAGGGAATAGCCCAGGTCTTGCCCTCAAAGCTCAGGCCGTCGACCGAGGCCGGCGTGTAGGCCTTGCGCAGCTTGCCGCCATCGGCATCGAGCGCTGCCGTCACATCCTGCAGCGCGCCGGTCTCGGACTGCTGCTTCAACACGCCGCCGCCCCAGCTGAAAAAGAAATCCGGCACGTCGTCGGATTGCAGCAGCGTGGGAAGCTTGGCCTTGAAGGCCTCGTTTTCGAGGAACTGCATCTGGATGTCGACGTCCGGATGCTGGGCTTCGTATTTCTTGACGATGTCTTCCCAGGCCGCGACGTTCTTCGGGTCGAGCTCGAGATGCAACCATTTGACCACCGTCGTCGCGGAGGCAGCACCCGCACCCGCCAGCAACATGCCGGCTGCCGCGGCCATGGATACGATGCGCCTGCCGCCGAAAGCGGCGTTCTTCAGCATAAAATTCATGATTTTCCTCCCAGGGGACCTATCCTCACAATTTTTCCCCAATGCGGATTAATTCACCGGAGCTTTTGCCGGATGTCAACCCAATTGCCGCTATTTTTACCAAATGTGCTTGACAGGTCCGTGGGATTGCCTGCTATTTATTTCGTAACCCGTTAAAAATATTGGCTTCCGCCCAACGAACGATGCCGGCTAGTTTTTCATGAAGACCGCAGATCCAGAATTGATGCGCGCGATCAATCGCTTGAACGTGCTCGACACCATCCGGCGCCATGGTCCGATCTCGCGCATCGAGATCAGCGAACGCACCGAACTCTCGACCACCACGGTTTCCGCCATTACCGCCTCGCTGCTCGACGACGGGCTGATCCTGCCGCGCCACGAAGGCGATATCCGCAACGAGGCGGTGCGCGGCAGGCCGCGTGTGGCGCTGGAGCTCAATCCCGACGCCGCCCGCGTCGTCGGTGGCAAGATCGCCGCCAACCGGATGGTCTTCGTCGTCACCAATTTCCGCGGCGACGTGCTGTCGAAACTCGCTTTGCCGATCCGCCTCGACCGGCAGCCGATCGGCGTCATCGCCGATCTGGTCGAGGACGGCGTGCGGCGCTGCGTCGTCGATGCCGGGCTGTCGCTCGAAGATGTCGACAGCGTCTGCCTCGGCTTTCCCGGCGTCATCGAGCACCGCACCGGCTACATCAGAAGCAGCCCGATCTTCCGGGACACCAATGTCGATTTCGCCGCCGAGATGTCGACGCGGCTGTCGACGCCGACCATCGTCGAAAGTGACGCGCATGCCATCACGCTTGGCCATCACTGGTTCGGCAAAGCGCGCGATCTCGAGGATATGGTATTGATTTCATTGGAGCAGACGCTGGGCCTCGGTGTGCTGCACGGCAACAGCCTGTTCCGCGGCGCCGGCGGTCTCAGCCACAATCTCGGCGACCTCGTGCTCGGCATGGGGCCGAATGGCGTGGTGCGGCTGTTCAGCCAGGCCGGCGAAAGCGCCATCCTCGGCGAACAGCAGGCCGACGGGCGTTTTGCCGAAGCGATCCGGCTCGGGCGCGGCATGACTCATGCCCAGGCCCTGATCAAGGCCGATGACGACCGGCTGATCGGCGCCGCCATCCGCGCCGGCGAAGCGGTGGGATTGACCATCGCCAATATCGTTACGCTGTTTGCGCCGCCGCGCGTCATCCTTGTCGGGTCGAGCCTGGCGCTCGGCGAACCCTTTTTGAACAGCCTGCGCGATGCCTATGCGCTTGCCATTCCGCCCTCACTGAAGGGCGTGAGCGAACTCGTCTTCGACGATTCGAGCGATGATTTCTGGGCTCAGGGTGCCGCTGCGGTGGCGCTCTACGAACTCTACGAATCGCCCTGGAGCACCACCGGGCCGGCACTCTGACGGGTGTCACAATCACGATCAGATGGAGGAATTCATGGAAAGAGTTGGTATCGGCATCATCGGATGCGGCAATATTTCGGGCGCCTATCTCAAAGCGATGGCGTCCTTTCCCATTCTCGACATCCGCGGCGTCGCCGATCTCAACCGGGAACTGGCGGAAGCCAAGGCGCGTGAATTCAATGTTCCCGCCAGAACGGTCGAGGAGCTTTTCGCCGACCCCAAGGTCGAAATCATCGTCAATCTGACGATCCCCAAAGCCCATGTTGCCGTGGCATTGCAGGCGCTCGAGGCCGGCAAACATACCTATTCGGAAAAGCCGCTGGGGATTAATTTCGCGGAAGGGAAAAAATTGGCGGAGGCCGCCAAGGCCAGGAATCTGCGCATCGGCGCAGCCCCCGACACCTTCCTCGGCGGCGGTCATCAGACGGCGCGCGCGCTGATCGACCAGGGCGTCATCGGCCAGCTCGGTCGGCGGCTCGGCGAGCTTCATGTGCCCGGGCCATGAGCGCTGGCATCCGAACCCGGCCTTCTATTACGAATTGGGCGGCGGGCCGATGCTCGACATGGGTCCCTATTACATCACCGACCTCGTCAATCTTCTCGGGCCGGTCGCTCAAGTGGCGGGCTTTGCGACGACGCCGCGGCCCGAACGGCTGATATCAAGCGAGCCGCGCAACGGCGAGCGCATTCCCGTGCACGTGCCGACCCATGTCACCGGCATGATGGCTTTTGCAGGCGGTGCCGTCGTCCAGATCGCCATGAGCTTCGACGTCGCCGGCCACAAGCATGTGCCGCTCGAGGTCTACGGCACCGAGGGCACGCTTATTGTGCCCGATCCCAACAGATTTGAAGGCCCTGTCGAATATCTGCGCAAGGGCGGCCAATTCGAGGATCAGCCCCTCACATCTCCCTATGCCGATGGCAATTACCGCTCGCTCGGCGTCGCCGACATGGCGCATGCGATCCGCTCCAACCGGCCGCATCGCGCCAATGGCGATCTGGCGCTGCATGTGCTGGAGGTCATGGAAGCGTTCCACACTGCGTCTGAGACCGGCCGGACGGTGGCGATCTCAACGGCGGTGGAGCGCCCTGCCCCCATATCGCAATCCATCGTCGACGGACGGCTGGCGAAATAATTTCAGGAGGAATGACTATGCGTGAAGCACTGATCGTCTGGGGCGGCTGGAGCGGCCACGAGCCGCAGGAATGCGCCGAAATCATCAAGGGGATGCTCGAGGAGGACGGCTTCAAGGTCTATCTCGAACACGGCACCGAGGCCCTTGCCGACCCTTCCGTTCATGATCTCAGCCTGGTCGTGCCGATCATGACGATGTCGAAGATCGAGAAGGAGGAGGTCAAGAACCTCGCCGCCGCGGTCGAAAGCGGCGTCGGCATCGCCGGTTATCACGGCGGCGCAGGCGATGCCTTCCGCGACTCCGTCGACTACCAGTTCATCATCGGCGGCCAGTGGGTGGCCCATCCCGGCAATATCATCGACTATACCGTCAACATCACCCGGCCGGACGATCCGCTGATGGAGGGGATTGCCGATTTCCCCTATACGTCGGAGCAATATTACATGCATGTCGACCCCTCGAACGAGGTGCTGGCGACGACGAAATTCACCGGCGAGCACGCCTACTGGATCGACGGCGTCGTCATGCCGGTCGTCTGGAAGCGCAAATACGGCAAGGGCCGGGTTTTCTATTCCTCGCTCGGCCATCAGGCCAAGGAGTTCGACGTGCCGGAGATGAAGACGATTTTCCGCCGCGGCGCCAATTGGGCAGCGCGATAGTTGTTCGGTTCGCGGGGAACAAAGACCCCTCCCCACAAGGGGGAGGGACTCAGATGCCGCACCGCTTCACATAAACTCTATCGTATCAATCCGTCGAACGGCACCAGCCAATACGACCTCTGCTTTCGGTCGCCGCCGGACACCACAGCTTAGCCCCTCCCCCTTGTGGGGAGGGGTTTTTGGCAATCTCAACGCAGGATCAACGCCGTCCCATAAAGCCCCAGCGCAAACACCGTATGCGCCAGCAGATTGAAGCACCGCACCTTATTCGGGGTCGGATGTTTGGAAGCGGCCCAGCCGATGCCGAGGCCCGGCTGCAGCAGGAACCACCCTGCCCCGACGGTGATGATGCCGAATATCCAGGCGGGGAGAAATGTCGGGACGGCCAACCAGCCCTGCCCCATGATGAGCGCGAAGATAACGCCGTAGAGAATGCCGACGGCGTAGTGGCTGATCCAGCCGAGCGCCAGTTCATTGGCATAGGGCTCGGCATCGGCGATGCTGTCGTGAAAGACCTTGCCGCGGCGGAGATGCCAGAACCAGCGGCCGACCGGCGCCCAATTGGGCGCCGTCTGGCCGAAGACCTTGGTGAGCACGATCGCCCAGAGGTCCATCAGGATGGTTGCGCCGGCGCCGATCGCCAAGCCGCGCCACAGAATATCGAACATTGGGAATCACCGGAGAGCGTTAAATTGCAGAGACGCCAGCAAACCATTGCAGGCGCGTCGGCGCAATGGCTCCAGTGAATTCCTCGCGCATCCGGGGATTATATGACAGTGCCCCGCCCTCTGGGCGATGGCCGATGCTGCATCATCCGCAAAAAGGCATCGGTGCGGGCGCAAATTGATGCTTTTCGCGTGCAGCGATATTTCCTACTCACTGTCGAAACGGCAATGAGAGGCGCGGCGATGGCAATGCCATTTTACTGGAACGAACTGAATAGCTCCGATTTCGCCGGACTTTCGCCCGACACGACCATTGCCATCCTGCCGATCGCCTCGACCGAACAGCACGGTCCGCACCTGCCGATCGCGACCGATGTGGCGATCGCCAACGGCATGCTGGCCGAACTGCGGAAACAGAAGCCCGACGACCTCGATTTTCTGGTCCTGCCGACGCAGGAGATCGGCAAGGCGAACGAACATATCTATGGGCCGGGAACGCTGTCGCTCGATGCTGAGCTGCTCATTCCCGTCTGGACGGCGATCGGCGCCAAGGTTGCCGAAGCCGGCATTCGCAAGATGGTCATCGTCAATTCGCATGGCGGCAATGTCGACATCATGAGCATCGTCGCGCGCGAGTTGCGCGTCCGCTGTCAGATGGCCGTCGTCTCAACGCAATGGGGCCGCTTCGGTCATCCCGAAGGCATGATCGGCGAAGACGAGTTGAAATACGGCATCCATGGGGGCGAGGTCGAGACCTCGCTGATGCTCTATTTCCGCCCCGATCTGGTGCGGATGGACAGGGCGCAGAATTTCACCTCCAAGGCCGAATGGATGCGCGGACAATCGAGATATATCCAGCCGCTGCCGCCGCATTCGCTTGCCTGGATCGCCCACGACCTCAATCCGCACGGCGTCGTCGGCGACGCCTCGCGCGGAACGGTGGAGAAAGGCGAAGCGATCTGCCGCCATCAGGTCAAGGGCTTCATCGAGTTGCTGTCCGACCTGAAGCGCTATCCGCTTTCCAGCCTCTATTCACAATAACGCCGGCGAAAGCGACCAAGAGCATTAGGCCGAAAAGTGTGTGCGGTTTTCGGACGACATCATGCTCTAACCCTTTAATTTAGAACAGGATTCATATTTAGGTCGACCCCTAGAATATGAATCCTGTTCTAAGGTGCGACAGGCTTTTCCATCACGATATGACCTTTGGCCTGCAGTTCCTGCACGAGGCCGGCAAGTTCGGCGAGCAGGTATTCGACGAACAAGCTGGTGGCTGAATCGAGCGGCGCGCGGGCGCGGGCAAAAAGCTTCATCGGCTGCTGGCGCGCATGCGGTTCGGCGATCGCCCGGAAAACGAGCTCGCCCTGCCTGCATTCGGTGATGACGTCGAGCGGATTTAGTATCGTCAGCCCCGCCCCCGATTTGACCAGCTTCTTCAACATCTCCGACGCATTGGTCTCAAGCACCGGCTCGACATGCACGTCGAGGCGCGCCAAGGCCAGATTGATCACATCACGCAGGCTGGTGCCCTGCTGGGCCAGCACCAGGCGCTCCTGGACGATATCCGCCAGATTGATCGGGCCTGAACCGATCAGGTGATGGCCGGGCGGCAGCACCACGCCGATCGGGATATCGAAACTGCCAAGCGTTCGGATGCCCGGTGTCGCCGGAATGTTGAAGCCGAGGCCGATATCCACCTCGCCCGACAGCACCGGAGTGACCGTCATCGTGCCCGCGTCATTGCGCAGCTGCATGAAGACGCGCGGATGCTCCGACTGGAACCGAGCGATGATGTCAGGCAGAGGGCCGGCGGCAAGGCCAACCGTGGTAACGATGCGGACCTTGCCGGCCTGCTGCATCTTCAGGCTGCGGATACGCCCTTCCAGCCGCTCGTAATTCTTCAGCACTTCGCGAATATGTTCGATGCAGAGTTCACCGGCCGCCGTCAGCCGCAGGCCGCGCGGCAGCCGCTCAAAGAGCGGCGCGCCCATTTCCTCCTCCAGCGCGAGAATCTGGCGGTTGATCGCCGATGACGCCACATTCAGCCGCGCCGCCGCCTTGCGGATCGAACCGGTGCGGGCGATCTCATTGATGTAGATGAGCTTTCGGGAATGCAGCATGGCAACCTCGTTGCATGAAAATAAAGCAGACGCACAAATTAGGCACAGGCTGCCGTTGAGATGCCAAAAAGGCATCGTTGCGCACGAAATTTGATGCTTTTCAAAGAGCAAAGCAATCGCTCCAATGAAGAAAATCCGACGTCATCACAGGCGTTGCGAACTCAAAAGGGGAACGCTGATCATGCCCAATGCACTGAAGAATACGGTCTTTTCCGCCCTTATGGGTTTTGGTGGCGCGCTCGTCGCTACTGTTGCGGCGCATGCGGCCGACAAGGTCAGCTACGGAACGAACTGGCTGGCGCAGGCCGAGCACGGCGGCTTCTACCAGGCGGTCGCCGACGGCACCTATGCGAAACACGGCCTCGACGTCACGATCGTGCAGGGCGGCCCGAACGCGGCCAACAGCGCGCTGCTGATTTCCGGCAAGATCGATTTCTACATGGGTGGGCCGCAGGGTGAGATCTCGGCTGTCGAACAGGGCATCCCGCTCGTCGATGTCGCGGCGATCTTCCAGAAGGATCCGCAGGTCCTGATCGCCCATCCGGATACGGGTATCGACAAATTCGAGGATCTTGCCAAGCTCAAGACCTTGTTTCTCGGCAAGGACGGTTACCTTACCTATTTCGAATGGATGAAGGCGAACTTCAAGGGCTTCAAGGACGAGCAGTATAAGCCCTACAATTTCAGCCCCGCGCCCTTCCTTGCCGACAAGGAATCCGCCCAGCAGGGCTACCTCACTTCCGAGCCCTACGAGATCCAGAAGCAGGCCGGCTTCGAACCGAAGGTCTTCCTGCTCGCCGACAACGGCTATTCGCCCTATTCGACGATGATCACCACCACACAGACGATGATCGACAGCAAGCCGGATGTCGTCCAGCGCTTCGTCGATGCCTCGATCGAGGGCTGGTACAACTACCTCTACGGCGACAACAGCAAGGCGAATGAGCTGATCAAGAAGGACAATCCTGAAATGACGGATGGCCAGATCGCCTACTCGATCGCCAAGATGAAGGAATACGGCATCATCGAATCCGGCGACAGCCTGGACAAGGGCATCGGCTGCATCACCGACGCGCATTACAAGGCGTTCTTCGACGAGATGGTGGCGATCAAGGTGTTCAAGCCGGAGACCGATTACGGCAAAGCCTTCACGACGAAATTCGTCTGCAAGAGCATCGGAATGGCGATGAAGAAGTAGGCACCTCCGACGTCGGCCGATGGTCCGCCTGTGGTGGCGGACCGCATACTCCCCTGGTGAATGAGACAGGCAATGCCGTTAGCAAAGGCCCAGGCCTTATCCCCGCAAGAGACGCGCAAGCGGCCGCTGGTCGTGATGCAGTCGGTCTCGAAGGTCTTTTCCAGCGGCACTGTCGCCCTTTCCGACATGTCGCTCACCGTCGAAAGCGGCGAGTTCGTCAGCCTGCTCGGCCCTTCGGGCTGCGGCAAGTCGACAGCGCTGCGCATCATCGCCGGCCTTGGCGACGTGACGTCGGGGGCGATTGACTGGCCGAGTTCGCGCATCAATGCCAGGGGCCTGCCGGAGGGCGATATCGGCTTCGTCTTCCAGGAGCCGACGCTGATGCCGTGGAAGAACGTGTTCGACAATGTCCACCTGCCGCTGAGATTGAGGCGGGTTTCGAAGGCGGCAGCGCATGGAGAGATCATGCAGGCGCTGACCACCGTCGGCCTCCAGGATTTCGCCAAAGCCTATCCACGCGAACTTTCCGGCGGCATGAAGATGCGCGTCTCGATCGCCCGCGCGCTGGTCACGAAACCGAAGCTGCTTTTGATGGATGAGCCCTTCGCCGCGCTTGACGAAATCACCCGCCAGAGGCTGAACGACGACGTGCTGCGGCTGTGGAAGACGACAGGCATCACCGTCATCTTCGTCACCCATTCGGTCTATGAATCCGCCTATCTTTCGAACCGCATCGTGGTGATGAAGGCAAGGCCCGGCCGTGTGCATGCCGATGTTCCGCTGACCACCAGCCTGGAACGCGACGAGCATTACCGCACCTCGGAAGAATACCGGAAGGCCTGTGAGACGGTCTCCCTTTCGCTGATCGGGGCAATCAACGCGGCGGGAGAGCATTGATGCAT
Organism: Rhizobium sp. C104; assembly: GCF_022354505.1. Lineage (NCBI taxonomy): Bacteria > Pseudomonadati > Pseudomonadota > Alphaproteobacteria > Hyphomicrobiales > Rhizobiaceae > Rhizobium > Rhizobium sp. C104. Next base: position 1,494,145 of record NZ_CP092348.1, read on the forward strand.
GACGAAACGGATACGCCGCCGCGGCTCCTTCATCTTTCCGTAAATGCAGCAGGCGCAAGACGCCGCGATCTCGCGCTGCGCATCGCCATCCCCTTCCTCGTTATCGGCCTGCTGGTCCTGATCTGGTATGCTTATGTGAAGCTCTCAGGCGTGCCGCCCTATATCCTGCCGGGTCCGGCCGCCGTCGCAAACGCCTTCGTAACGGACCGGGATACGCTTGCCCCTGCCCTCTGGGTCACCACCAAGATCACCTTGCTGTCGCTGATGCTGGCCCTTGTCGGCGGCGTCGGCTTTGCGATCTTCCTGGTGCAGTCGCGCTGGATCGAGCTTGCCTTCTATCCGCTTGCCGTCATCCTGCAGGTGACGCCGGTCGTGGCGATCTCGCCGCTGATCCTGATTTATGCACCGTCGACCCAGGTGGCGCTGCTAATCTGCGCCTTCCTCGTCGCCTTCTTCCCGATCCTTTCGAATATGGTCCAGGGGTTGAAGAGCGTCGACCACAATCTCATCAATCTCTTCGAGCTTTACGGCGCCTCGCGCTGGCAGACGCTGCTCTTCCTCAAACTGCCCGCCGCCCAGCCCTATTTCATGACGGGCCTCAGGATCGGCGGCGGCCTGGCGCTGATTGCCGCCGTCGTCGCAGAATTCGCGGCCGGCTCGGCGGGCGCCGGCTCCGGCCTTGCCTTCCGGCTGCTCGAAGCACAGTACCGGCTCAACATTCCGCGCCTCTTCGCCGCGCTGCTGATGCTCTCCCTGCTTGGCGTGGCGATCTTCGCCGTCACCTCGTTCATTTCCTGGCTCGCCCTGCATCGTTGGCATGAGAGCAGCCTGAAACGGGAAAACTGATGACCCATTCCTTCATTTCGCCGCCCAATGCCGGCCGCTTCGTGCTGAGCAATGCGACGCTGCCTGCCGTCGCCATCGAGGGATTTGACGCGCCGGCGATCGAGGGGCTGGTCAAGGCGGATATCGTCATCGCCGATGGCGTCATCTCCGCGCTGCTGCCGGCGGGTGCAGCCCCGGTGGAATTGCCACGATCCGATCTGAAGGACGGCATGGTCTGGCCCTGCTTCACCGACATGCACACCCATCTCGACAAGGGGCATATCTGGCCGCGCAACGCCAATCCCGACGGCACCTTCACTGGCGCCCTGGACGCGGTGCGAGCGGACCGGGAGGCGTACTGGTCGGCAGCGGATGTCGGCAAGCGCATGGAATTCTCGCTGCGCTCGGCCTATGCGCACGGCACCAGCCTGATCCGCACGCATCTCGATTCGCTGGCGCCGCAGCACCGCATTTCCTTCGAGGTTTTTGCCGAGATGCGCGAGGCCTGGAAAGACAGGGTCGCGCTGCAGGCGGTGGCGCTCTTCCCGATGGAGAATATGGTGGACGCGGCTTATTTCGCTGACCTGGTTGCCGTCGTGCGCGAAAAAGGCGGGCTGATCGGCGGCGTTACCCGGATGAATCCCGATCTCGACAGCCAGCTCGATGTGCTTTTCAGGGCTGCCGCCGATAAGGGCCTCGACGTCGATCTTCATGTCGACGAAAGCGACGATCCCGCCGCCGAGACGCTGAAGGCGATCGCGCAAGCCGTGCTGCGCAACCGGTTCGACGGCAAGGTGACGGCAGGCCATTGCTGCTCGCTCGCCAGGCAGGACGAGGAGGCGGCAAAACGCACGGTCGAGCTCGTCGCAAAGGCCGGCCTCTCCATTGTCTCGCTGCCGATGTGCAACCTCTATCTGCAGGACCGATATCCCGGCCGGACCCCTCGCTGGCGCGGCGTGACCCTGTTCAAGGAACTGGCGGCCGCCGGCGTTGCGACAGCGGTGGCCTCCGACAATACCCGCGATCCCTTCTATGCCTATGGCGATCTCGACCCGGTCGAGGTGTTGCGTGAAGCAGTCCGCATCCTGCATCTCGATCACCCGCTGGACACGGCCGCGCGCGTCGTCACTACCTCGCCTGCGGATATTCTCGGCCGGCCCGACAAGGGGCGCATCGCCGCCGGCGCGCTGGCCGATCTCGTGCTCTTCAGCGCCCGGCGCTGGGGCGAATTTCTCTCCCGTCCACAGTCCGACCGCGTCGTGCTTCGTCGCGGCAAGGTGATCGACCGCAGCCTGCCGGATTACCGTGAACTCGATAACATCGTTGGAGCCTGACATGCCGGATTATCAAACGATCAAAAAGGAACTCGAGGGCATCGCCATCGAGGACAATCCGGCGCTGGTGCGCCAGAAGAGCCGCGATTTTTACTGGTATTCGCCGATCCTGAAAGCGCAGCTCGACAATGTGACGGCCGATCTCGTCGTCACGCCGAAAAACGAGCAAGAGGTCATCCAAACGCTGAAGGTCGCCTTCGCCCATGGCGTGCCGGTGACGCCGCGTGGCGCCGGCACCGGCAATTACGGCCAGGCCATGCCACTTTCCGGCGGGATCGTGCTGAACCTTGCCGCCATGGACAGGATCAAAGAAATCCATCCCGGTCGGGTGGTCTGCGAACCAGGCATCGTCATTGCTCAACTCGACAAGCAGACCAAGGCGCATTCCGGTCAGGAACTGCGTTTCCATCCGTCGACGGCGCAGACGGCAACGGTCGGCGGCTTCGTCGCCGGCGGCTCCGGCGGCGTCGGTTCGATCACCTGGGGCGGACTGCGCGATCTCGGCAATATTCTGCGTCTGCGCGTCGTTACCATGGAGGCCGAGCCGCGCGTGCTCGACCTAACCGGCTGGGATCTGCAGAAGGTCAGCCATGCCTACGGCACCAACGGCATCATCACCGAAATCGAAATGCCGCTCGCCCCTGCCTATGATTGGGTCGACGTGCTTGTCGGCCATGACGACTTCATGGCTTCGGTGCGCTTCTCGGATGCGCTGGCAAAATGCAACGGCATCCTCGTCAAGGAAATCGCCCCGATCGCGGCACCGATCCCGCACGATTATTTCACCCGCCACAGACCCTATATCCGCAAGGGCCAGTCGGTGGTGGTGCTGATGATCGCGCCGCATTCGATGGATGCCTTCCTCGCCTTTTCAGCCGCCCACAAGGGCGAGATCATCTTCCGCTCCGACACGGTCGAAAGCATGAAGGGTATTCCGCATGCCTATGAGCTTGCCTGGAACCACACGACGCTGCGTGCCTTGAAGGTCGATCCCGGCTTCACCTATCTGCAGGTTCAGTATCCGGGCCCGGATCACGTCGCCAAGGTCGCCAAGATGGTCGAGATCTTCGGCGACGAAGTGCCGGGCCATCTCGAATTCATCAGGTTCGACGGTCAGATCCAGTGCTCCGGCCTGCCGTTGGTGCGCTATAGCACGGAGGAACGCCTCGAGGAGATCATCAAGATCCACCAGGATCACGGCTGCCCGATCTTCAATCCGCATCGTTATACGCTTGAAGAAGGCGGCATGAAGCGCACCGACAAGGTACAGCTCGCCTTCAAGCAGGAAACGGACCCGAGAGGGCTGTTGAACCCCGGCAAGATGATCGCCTGGGAAAATCCCGATTTCGATTTCAATGCCGGCAAGAATTATCTCTTCCGGGGCTCGCGAGCGTCATGGAGGCCTGATGAGAGTTCTGGTTCTTCACTCGCATCCGGTCGAGGAAAGCTACGGCAAGGCGCTCTACAAACAGACGCTGGAGAGCCTGCAAAAGGCCGGTCACGAGGTGGATGCGTGCGATCTCTATGCCGAGAATTTCGATCCCGTGCTCTCCCGACACGACCGGCTCGCCTATCACGATTATCCCGGCAATACCGAGCTGGTGAAACCCTATGTCGAGCGGCTGAAGCAGGCCGAAGCGCTGGTGCTGGTGACGCCGATCTGGAATTTCGGTTTCCCGGCGATCCTGAAGGGCTATTTTGATCGCGTCTGGCTTCCTGGCGTCTCCTTCGAACTGGTCGACGGCAAGGTGGAATCGCGGCTGCGCCACATCAGGAAACTCGCGGCGGTGCTGACATACGGCGCGACGCCGTTTCGCGCCTTCGCCGCCGGCAACCCGCCGAAGAAGATCGTCAAGCGTGTGCTGAGGGCGCAGATCAATCCGCTGCGGCCGGTCACCTTTCTTGCCCATTACGACATGAACAACTGCACGCCGGAAAGCCGGGCCAGTTTTTTGGAGAAGGTGAAGACGGCGATGGAGCGGTTTTAAGAGCCCGCAGCGTCCTCGTTGCACTGAGGAACGGCCTATGAAGAAGATTTTCAATCCCCCGTCCGTCCGCCGTCCGTTCGGAAATTACAATCACGGGCTGCTGGTGCCGCCGGGCGCTTCGCTGCTCGTGACCTCAGGGCAGCTCGGCATCGGTCTCGACGAGAAAGTGCCGGAGGATATCGGCGCTCAGGCAGAACTTTGCTTCGAGGCCATCAAGGCAATTCTCGCCGAAGCGGAAATGAGTTTTGCCGACGTCATCCGCATCTCAGGTTTTGTGACGAAACGTGAGGATTTCCCCGCCTATATGGCCATGCGGGATCGCTATACGCTCGATCCGAAGCCGGCCTCGACGCTGATCATCGTCAGCGGCTTCACCCGCCTGAGAATTCCTCGTGGAAGTCGAAGTCACCGCCGCCAAACTGTTTTGCTGAGGCGAGCCCTCGGGACGCACCCAGGGACGCACCCTCGTCACCCGCCCGCTCCCTGGGACTCTGCCACGTTACCGCCGGTATCATCGCCGATATCCTCTGCAAACTTCCGCATCAGCCGCACGAGCTCATTGAAGTCGTGCTCGTCCCAGCGCTCGAAGATGGCGCGGCCGATCCTTTCACGCGCCACGTCGATGCGATCGGTCATCGCCTTGCCTTTCGGGCTGATGACCGCCTCGCGCACGCGGCGATCGGCGGCACTTCCGCGACGCTCGACCAGGCCGAGGCTTTCGAGCTTGGCAACCTGACGGCTGACGGTGGTGTAGTCGCGCCCGGCGCGATCGGCGAGCTCGACCACACCGATCGGGCCGAGGCGTTCCACCGTGACCAGCAGCGGAAACAGCGCACGATCGAGTGATATCCCCGCCTCGCGCACCATCTGCTCGTCACGCTGCGGCCGGTTCATGACGCTGACAATCTCGATCAAAGCCCCATGCAGTTCACGCAGCCTTTCCGACATATGTGTATTATGCACATTATTTCTTGACGGCATATCGATTCTCCTATTATGTGCATAATACACACATGGAGATGGCAATGACACAGAATTCTACGGTGGACGTGCTAATATCAGGTGCCGGTGCAGCTGGCCTGACGCTGGCGATCGAGCTGGCGCGGCGCGGCGTCAGCTTTCGTCTAATCGAGAAATTGAACGACCCGTTCCGCGGCTCGCGCGGCAAGGGCATTCAGCCGAGAACGCAGGAAGTCTTCGAGGATCTCGGCATCCTCGACCGGATCGTCGCGCTCGGCGGCGCCTATCCCCGGCAGCGGGAATATCGCGACGATGGAAGCTTCAGCGAATCCGACGCCGTCCTGCGCGAGGAGCCGACGCCTGCCGAGCCCTATCATTTTCCGCTGATGGTGCCGCAGTTCCAGACCGAGGGCGTGATGCGCGAGCGCCTCCTCGAACTAGGGTACCGCCCGGACTTCGGATGTGAACTCATCGGCTTCGAGCAGGATGATGCGGGCGTGACGGCGCGGCTCCAGGGTCCGTCCGGGCAAGAGACGATCCGCGTGCGCTGGCTGGTCGGCGCCGATGGCGGGCGCAGCTTCGTGCGCCACGCGCTTGATATCGGCTTTCCCGGCAAGACGCTCGGCGTGCGCGCCATCGTCGCCGACGTCATGCTGACGGGTCTGGATCGCGACGCCTGGCATCGGTTCGGCGAAGGCTATATGCAGCGGCAGATTGGGCTTTGCCCGCTCGCCGGAACGGAGCTGTTCCAGATCCAGGCACCGATCCCGCTCGAAGGTGAGATCGATCTTTCCGCGGCGGGTCTGACCGCGCTGGTGGCGGAGCGCACCGGCCGCGACGATATTCACGTCCACTCGGTTTCCTGGGCGTCGGCCTTCCACATGAATGCCCGCCTTGCCGATCGCTACCGGCTCGGCCGCGTCTTCCTGGCCGGCGATGCCGCCCATACGCATCCGCCGACCGGCGGCCAGGGTCTGAATACCAGCGTGCAGGACGCCTATAATCTCGGATGGAAGCTGGCGGCGGTCGCCGGCGGCGCGCCGGATGCGCTGCTCGACAGCTATGAGCAAGAGCGCCGCCCGATCGCGGCGGCGATGCTCGGTCTTGCCACCGGTCTTCTCGATGCGCTGAAGCGCGGCGATCTCAGGCGTGGCCGCGAGGTCCATCAGCTCGATATCGGCTATCCCGAATCTTCCCTCTCATTGGAAAAACCGGCCCGGCGCGGCGGCCTGCTGGCAGGCAACCGTGCGCCCGATGCACCGCTCATGGCTGCGGCCGGCCAGCCGAGACGTTTGTTCGAACTGTACAAGGGCACGCACTGGACGTTGCTCGGCTATGAGGTCGACCAGGCAGCCGTGCCATCGCGCAAGGGATTACATATTCACAGGATCGGCGGGAGCGGCGACCTCATCGATCAAAGCGGACACTTCCTTAACGCCTACGCCCTGACGCCGGGCGACTTCGTGCTGGTGCGTCCGGACGGTTATATCGGCGCAATTGTCGCATCCCGTGAAGCTTCGGCGCTGGAAGACTATCTCGCCCAGTTGGGCCTTGGCCTGACGGCGGGAGAACGGTCATGAGGCGATAAGCTGACCGCGCCTTTATCGGTCACAGCGCATTCCCGGCTCGCTGACCTCGCATTCCCGGTCGTTCAATTCCGGCTGCGCAACCAGATATGAGCGAAACATGGTCGTCAGCTGCCTTTCGGCCTCAAGACCATCGGCCGCGGACAAAACGCGGTGGCAGAAGGGCGGGACGGTTCCGTAAAGCGCTGCCGCCAGGGTTTGAGCAAGCAGGCCCGGATCGGCGAAACGGCCGTCCGCCGATGTGGACAGCATCGCCTCGATGGCCCCTGCGCTCCGCCGGACCGCCGCCTCGATCAACGCGCGGACGTCGAGTTCCATGGCGATGCGATAGAGGGCTGGGGAAATCTCAGCCTGCGCCAACTGCGTTTGAAGATAGGCCTTCACCACGGGCTCGGCGATCAACTCTTTCGCAGCGCACCGGTTTTGATCACGCGCTTTCTCGATGGCGCCGGCCAGCATTTCGAGGTGTCGCTCCAGCACCGCGAAGAGCAAGGCCAGCTTGTTCGGGAAATACTGGTAGAGCGTTCCCACAGAAACGCCGGCACGGCGAGCCACTCGCGTGGTGTTCAGACGGATGAGGCCATCGCTCGACAAAACCTGAAGGGTTGCCTCGAAAATGGCGTCGACAGTGGCGATGGCTCGGCCCTGACGCGGGGATTTCCGGGGGGTTAGCGGTAGCGGAGAGCCCGTTCCCATAAGCGAATCCAAAAGCTGAAGGATGTTTCATATATAACTTCCGGCCCCGCTGCTCCAGCAATCCTGCACGCCATGCCGGGTCTTCAGACGTAAATTGGAGACGAATGTGGGTAAATTGGACGGTAAAATCGCAGTCATCACCGGCGGCAACTCGGGAATGGGACTGGCGACAGCCAAGCTCTTCGCACGAGAAGGCGCAAAACTCGTTATCACTGGCCGCGATCAGGCGACGCTGGATGCGGCGGCGCAAAGCATCGGCAATGGTGTCGACGCCATCCGCAGCGATATTTCCAGGATTGCAGATATCGATGCGCTTCGCGACCATCTCGAAAGAAAGTATGGTCGCGTCGATATCATCTTTGCGAATGCCGGCGGGGCAAAGCCAAACCTGTTCGAATACATGTCGGAGGAAGAATTCGATTTTTCCATCGCCAACACCTTTAAGGGAACCTACTTCACAGTGCAGAAACTCGTTCCGCTCATGCACTCCGGCGGCTCGATCATCCTCAACACCTCGACGCTCAGCAGACAAGGCCGCCCCTATGTCAGCGTCTACTCCGCGGGGAAAGCCACCATTCGTTCGCTGGCACGCTCGCTGACCGTGGAACTGAGCGAGAAAGGGATTCGCGTGAATGCCATGGCTCTGGGCTACATCGATACCGATCAGGCGCGTAAAGCAGGCATGAGCGAAGAGATGATCGAGCAGACGAAGGTGCAGGTGCATGCTCAAATTCCGATGCACCGCAGCGGCACGGTCGATGAGATCGCCAAAACAGTGCTGTTTCTCGCCTCCGATGACTCGGCCTACATCACAGGCTCTGAATTGTGCGTCGACGGTGGCTGGGCGCAGATCTGACAACGCTTTCGGCGGCTCTCCGTGAGGCGCGGCCTGAAACGGCGGGAGGCCCTCTCGTGTCAGAGGGCGTCGCGCTTGTATCGCGGTGTCCAACCGCGGGTCATTCCGCGGCTCATCGCCCGCTCCGCCAGGGCCAATTGCTGGCGGAGATGTTTGCAGTCGTCGAGCAGCGAGCGGATCGCCGCCTTAGCATTGTCGTCATGCCAGGCCAGCACGGCTTCGACTTCCCAAGCACGATCGGGCCAAGCAGCATCGGGCCAAGCAGGATCAGGCAAGGCCAGATTGGGCGACATGGGATCGGGCTCCTGGATCTTTGCCGGCTGCATCAGTTCAGCGCCAATGGCAATTGAACCGGACGCGGCAAGGGCGGCAGCGGCCGGCTGAGTTCGACCTTTCTCTGCCAGGCGGCGCGGCGCAACTGATCGCGCTCGCGCGCCGCACGCGACGCTTCGACAAGGGCTAGGGCGTTGGCGATCACTTGTTCCGTATGCGTCATGACCATCTCCAATGTTCCTGTTTTGTTCTAATTTAGCCTCTCGGCCGAAAATGTCAAGTCGGGCGGATCTGGCGTTCAGGACGATTGGATCAGGCGGGTGTTCAGTCCGCAGCCTCAATGACGGCGATGCCGGCTTCCTGAGCAGCCCGGATAAAGGATGCCCGCACCTCTTCCGGCGGGAGATCGCCGATAATCGCATCCAGGCAGGACTTCACGGCTTCGAAATAGTCTTCGCCGTCATCGACCGGCCACTCGTGCAGCAGCGTGCGCGCAGCGTCCCACACAGAGTTAATAACGGCATAATGGCCAAGCCCCATTGAGGCCAAGCCGACCGGTCGAAAATTTGCCGTCTGTCTCACTTTGCTACAGCTTTTCCAATTTCGGTGAGCTTACGAGTTAAAGATGCAATTTGCGTGCCGTGGGGTAGGCGGGAGCGGACATTCTCCTCGCCCCCTCCAGCAGGCGCTTTGAGAACATGCAACGCTTGAAGTGCTCTGATCGGCGTCGAGAACCCCGCAACTGGTTATCAAACGGCTGATTATGGTAAATATCAGGCTTCTCCTGCCGAGCCTACTCATTAAAAGCCGGCCTTTGCCGAGTATTCTATAGAATTTACAGCAACGCATCGAATTCTCCGGAAGCAACAGCCTTTATATTCATTCATTGATTGTGCCAAAGGTGGACGCGAAAGCGTCCAGATCGTAGAATGCCATCGCTTGCACGCAACGGATCTGGGAGGACACGCGATGCCTATCTTCATGGATCGGCACTTTCTCGAGGGAACGTCGGCGGCCGACGTTGCGCAGGCGCATCGCATGGATCTGGACATCCAAGATCGCTACGGCGTCAAGTTCCTGACCTATTGGTTCGACCAGCGCCGCGGGACCGCCTTCTGTCTCGTGGATGCCCCTGACATGGAAACCGCCCAATGTGTGCATCGCGAGGCGCACGGCTTCGTCGCTGGCGAGGTCGTTGAGGTCGCTTTGTCGGCTGTCGAGGCGTTTCTCGGCCGCATTCATGACCCCGATCCGGCGCCTGGCCAATCCTCCGCCGAAATAGATCCCGGCCACCGGGCAATCCTCTTTACCGATATCGTCGGATCGACCGAGATGACCGCGCGGCTCGGCGACCGCATCGGGACTGAAATGGTGAGAGCCCATGACGCGATCGTGCGCCGATGCCTCGGCCAAAATTCCGGCCGCGAAGTGAAGCACACCGGCGACGGCATCATGGCGGCCTTTTCCGCGACCACTGCCGCCGTCGAATGCGCCATGGCAATCCAGAAGGAATTCCAGCTTTACAACGGCGGAAACACCGAGCCGATCCATATCCGCATCGGGCTGGATTGCGGCGAGCCGGTCGAGGACAGTAACGATCTGTTCGGCTCGACCGTACAGCTCGCCGCACGCCTCTGTGCGGCCGCATCAAGTGACCAGATTCTCGTCTCAGAGAATATTTTTCAGGGAATACGGCGCCGCCGATCTCTTCGGTCACGCCTCGCGCCGGCGGCTCAAGGGCTTTTCGAAGCCTGTGATGGTGTTCCGCTGCGACTGGGCGAATGACAGCCTTGCTTGAAATTCCGTCGAGCCTGCGACCACCGGAGGACATCTGTCTCTCGTAGTGAGTGTCATGACGCTTTCTGGCGAAGAATAGGCGGCCGCCGAGCAGCCTGAACGCAAGACGCGCCGCACATGACGTGACGGCGCGCCCCCTGCCTACTCACTATCATCAGGCATTCCCGATATTTCGATCCCCCATTAGTTGCTCGAATTTGGGGGCGCCCTCGACTTTGGCGAGCACACCCGACATCTTCAGAAAACGCCGGAAATTCTCGCGCGCAGCGCTCAGCGGGAAACGGCCGCTGGCCGTGTCCCTGCACGCCTTCAACAGCGTGTCATATGCCAGACCTCGTTTGTCCTGCGGCCATTCATCCAGAAAATCGAAGATTTCATCGAGACATGTGATCTCCGCGATGAAATGCTGACGATGAAGCAAAACCGGATCAAACCGAGTTTCCGCCATAGTATCCTCCCATTTATATTACTTTTTTATGGGATAATATTACTGAAAAACCTTGATTTATTCAAGACAAAATCACCTGCCTTTAGCCAAAAGCATCCGCAACTACTTCCATAACGGCAGAATAGCCCGATCAGCTTATCTTGAGTGAATTGGTCAGCGATCTAGGTTCAAAAGCACCAAGATCTAGATTGATTGATCCATCGCACACGTGTTCAGCCAAATATGATCAATCGCGCCGTAAGTTTGGTATAGGCTCGTGAGCGGCATGGCAGAATGCGACCAAGATCAACTCCGCAAGGGAGAGCCCAGATGAACCGATTTCTGACTTTCGTAGCCGTCGGCGCACTGCTTTGTGTGTCCGTGATCACATCTTCCTGCACCTCGCCCGGCAAGCACGATCGTGAAGATTTCCAGTATCAACGGGACACGTCGATCAACCCGGCTTGCGCAGGTGGTTTCAGACCCGGCAACGCCCGCTCGTGCAGTTATTGAAGGTCTGGGCCGCAGACCTTCGTTCAGCGCCTCGCTGCGATTGCCGGACCGCCGAAGCAAGCTGCTGCCGGGCCCCGCCTTGCGGGAGAGCAGCCGTGGCATCACTGCGTCGAGGAGAAGCGCGAGACGGCAGTAGGAATGGTTAGGGAACCGCAAGCCCCGCCGGGCAGTTAAGCCAGCGGGTCACGGTTGGCTCAATTCAAACAGGAGAGCGTTCCCAATGAACAATTTGATCTGGCTTGTCGGCGCTGTCGTCATCGTGCTCGCAATTTTGAGCTTCTTTGGCTTTCGCTGATTTAAGACCTTACCGATGTAAATTGTGGCGACGGGCCTTCTCTCCATTCAGATGGAGATGGGACCCGCTGGCGCCAACGGATCGATAAGCTTCGGAGCGACTTGTCTCTGTTGGCTTGACGTGACTGGGCCTATTTGCGCGCCTTGTCCGCCAAGGTCGATCTAAGATCCGCTGCCCTTTCATCGACAATCCACCGAATGTCTGTCGGATAGGCTACATCACCCCCGCCGGCGCGCTTCCCAGAGCCGACTATCTCGCCCATTCCTTCAGCCAGGCGCGCCCCTGGGAGGCTTTCGGCATCAGCCGCCGGACATGGGAGCGCCGCGGCAAACCCGTGCCGGGGACCGAGGCGATATCGGATTGCGGTTCGATGCCGCTGGCCGCTTAGACTAGGCCGCAATCTTTTCGGCATTAGCCAGGTGGTCCGAACCAGGTCGTCATCGCCTCGTGGAGACCATCCGGCTTGCCCTCGCCCACCCACGCCACATAGCCGTCGGGCCGGATCAGCACTGCGGCTGGGGCAGAGACCGCGCCCAATGCCGGCAGCTCCCATGCGCCATCATAGCTGGCCTCAACCAACTGGACGCGGGCCGACCACGGCGTGATGTCAAGGCTGCTGGGTGTGCCGAAATTCAGAAGCGCTGCCCGCGCATTTCGGAGCAGCGCATTGACGCGCAACGGGCCATCGGGCGTGATGAGGTCGAGGTCGGGCATGCGGCGGCCGAGCAGCGGGTGGCCCTCGCCGAGATCGTAATGGATGGCCAGTCCGGACATTTCGGCGGCGATCTTTTTGCGCGGCTCGTCCATGGCGAGGAGTTCCAGGACGATGTCCCGCAAGGCTTCGCTGCGGTCATCGGTCCGTTGCAAGGCGACCTGCGCCATCGTCGTGCGCAGCACGCGGGCAGCCACCGGATGGCGCTCGGCGTGATAGCTGTCGAGCAAGCTTTCCGGCGATATTCCCTTCACCACCTGCGCCAGCTTCCAGCCGAGATTGACGGCATCCTGCACGCCGGTGTTGAGGCCCTGCCCGCCCACTGGAGAATGCACATGCGCGGCATCGCCGGCCAGGAAGATGCGGCCCTTGCGATAAGCCTCCGCCTGCCGCGACATGTCGGTGAACCTGGAAATCCACCTCAGGCTATGGATTCCATAATCCGTGCCGCATGTTTCGATCAGGGCTTGCCTGAAATCGCTGAGCGTCGGCTCGGCCGTGCCGCCGGCACTCTTTTCCGTCACCATGACATTGACCGGGCCTTCGCTGGCAAAGACGACCTTGCCGTCGCGAATTTCATATTCCTCGCGGCCGAAGGCGTGCAGGCCGAGCACTGTGCGATGGACGCCGAGCGGCGGCTCCACCTCCATCTCGGCCTCAGCGAGAATATTGCTGGTGGTCGCATCCCATCCCGGAAATTCAATGCCGGCGATCTTGCGAACCAGGCTGCGGCCGCCATCGCAGCCGACGAGGTAGCCTGCCCTGAGCTTGAAATCATCGGAAAGTTCGACGGTGACGCCGGTGTCGTCCTGTACGAATCCGGTCAACTCGCAGCCACGATAGATCGTCACCGGCAGTTCGCCGACCCATCCGGCCAGAATGCGCTCGATATGCTTCTGCCGCAGCGCCAGCCCGTAATTGTGCCGGGTCGGAAAATCGCTGATATCGAGCCGCGTGACCGCAAACCCGGTAACCTGGGCGATCTGCCCTTCCGCGAGGAACCGGTCGACCACGCCGCGCTGATCGAGAACCTCAAGCGTGCGCGCGCTGAGACCGCCGGCACGCGAACCGACGATTTCCTGGTTCGGCCGGCGTTCGACGATCGCGACGTCGACACCTACCAGGGCCAATTCGCCCGCCAGCATCAGCCCCGTCGGCCCTCCTCCGGCAATCACGACAGCATGTTCTCTCATCCGCAAACTCCTCGGTTTGGATGTCCAGGCGCGATATAGGAGTTCAGGTGCTACCGGGAAGCCAAACCGATCGGGCTGGCCTGTTGTCGGTTTTGCCTGTCGCAGGTTGTTCCCTATCAGGCTGGCTCGTGAGCCCGCTCACAAAGCCATGCGCAGAGTTGCCTGGGCGCGAGACGGGAGTTGTCGGCGCGCATCAACGCGAAATGCCAGGCCGGCCCGGTCAACACATATTGAAAGGGTGCGATCAGCAGTCCCTTTTCCAAAAGCGGTCGAAACAAGGACGGCGACAACAGCGCCACGCCGACACCTGCCACCGCCGCACTGGCATCCAGTTCGTGCGTGGGATAGTCGACCATCACGAACCGCAGAGCCGGCGGCGTCTCGCATTGAGCGCCCCTGAACCAGGCATCCCAATCCGGGTGCGGCAAAAGCTCGAAATCGGCCAGCTCATTCGGCCTATTCAGGGTTCTTGTTCCAAGCAGAGAGGGCGCCAGCATCGGAGTTGCCTCAACCGGCGCGAGCCGATACTCGTCAAGCCCTTCCCATCCGCCACGCCCTGTCCGTATGGCGACGTCAAATGCGCTGGGATCGCGAATATCGGCGGAGACATCGACCTCGATCGGTGATGTTCCTCCTGAGTGATATCGTGACAGCCGGGGTGCGAGCCAACGCGAGGCGAATGTCGGAGGCGCTGTCAGCCGGAGCGGCGGCATGGCCGCCTGGAACTCATCAAGCGCGCCGGCAATGCCATCCAATGACGTCCGAATTCGGCCCGCCAGAACAGTGGCAGCAGCCGTCGGGACAACGCGGCGCCCGGCGCGCTGGAACAGCGACTGGCCAAGGTCGGCCTCCAACGTACGGATACGCAGGCTGACTGCCGCTGGGGTAAGGCATAAACGCTCTGCCGCGCGGGCAAAGCTGCCGACAGAAACGCACGCTTCCAGAATTCGCAAGGACTCCAACGGCGGCCGCATAATCTCTTCGCTTTTCATGAGTTTTTCTTGTGATGCTCACAAGCAAAGCGCGTTTTGGCGACAGAGCGCTTGCGGCTAGGGTTGAAGTCAACGATAGGCGATCTGACATGACCCTGCAATCTCGGCCCTTATTCAGACTTTTCATGACACTTCAGCCGGCCCTGGAGCTCGGCCAGACGCCGGCCGGAGGCCGCCGCATATTTTCCGTTTCCGGTGGATATTTTGAGGGCGAGCGCCTGAAGGGCGAGGTGTCGCCGCTGATTGGCTCCGATCTGCTGCTTGCGCGCGCAGACGGCACGTTTCAGCAGGATGTCAGGCTCCTGCTCGTCGCCGATGACGGCGATCTGATCTTGATGACCTATCGCGGCATCAGGCGCTCCACCGCGGCCGTTGATGAGCGTCTGGCACGCGGCGAAGCGGTCGACGCCTCCGAATATTATCTGCGGACAACTCCCTGGTTCGAGACGGCCGCGCCACGGCACGCGTGGCTCAACCAAATCGTCGCGGTTGCGCAGGGCGGACGGTGTCCGGGCGGCGTTGAGTATGACGTATTTGAAATTCTCTAGATGTGCTCCTAGGCCATCGGCGATGGGTAAACATCAAGCCGCAACGGCTTCTTTCAGCGGAGGCTGATTCCGTGTCGCAGGTAATTCTCCCTATAAATAAAGACCCTACTGGTTGGAACGACTTGCGACAGGGGTTTCTGCCCTGCTTTCCAAAGCCATGTTGCTTGCCGCTTGCTGCCTTCTTGCCGTGGAACCCGGACTTTTCAACACGACCAGACCGGGTTGGAAGCCCGTGTGGCAGGCACTCTCCCGGCCACCGTTTGTTCTCGAGGGGCGATCAATCAAATAGTTGGTGTGATGTGCCTCAATGCGGAGCCGCGGTTTTTTGCGGAATCGTCTCAGCCGCTGGTCGCTCGGACGGATCGGCGGGATGGCCATAAATCGTGTAGGCGGCGCCCGCCAGAACGCCCAAGACGAGAAGGGCGAGTACGTACAACATCATTCCGCGGATGGCTGTTTTCGGTGTCTTGTCCATTGGGATCTCCAGGATTGCTCAGTGCTCAAATTCACTGCGCGCGCTTCTGGTTCCGAGAATGGAGGTCTGTCGATGATCGCTTTTCTCACATGCCAGGTTGCGCTTCATCGAAGGCGCGACCGGCGCGCACAAGCCGCCGGCGAATGCCGGCGGCTTGAGATAGGCGATGTCTCTCTGATTACCAGGGCTGGCGGCCGTACCAGTCGTCTATGTCTCTCTTCGCACGGTCTTTTTCGTAACCGTAGCGCTCCTGGATCTTGCCTTCGAGCTGATCGCGCTTGCCAGCGATAACGTCAAGGTCATCGTCAGTGAGCTTACCCCACTGCTCCTTTACCTTGCCCTTCATCTGCTTCCAGTTACCTTCAACACGGTTCCAATCCATGGGTATTTCCTCCTATCGTTGGAATAGAAGAACGGGGATGGAGGTTAAGTGTTCCGATCCATAAATGGACAACCCGAAAGATGCAGTCACCCGGGAACAATCAGATCCAGATCCAGTTTAACGTGCACCCTTGTCCGTAGCGGAGGCGACGATGTGGGCAATCCTGATCGGTGCGGCTCTCATAATTGGAGGACTTCTTTTTCTCTTTCGGTCGACGCTCAGCCGAAGGCCGAGTGACTCGCGCCAGATGCCGCAAGGCGGCAGCACACTGGAACCGCGGCACCAGGGCCTCAGGTTCCTGGGCGTATCGCAAAATTGGCCGGCCCTGGCTGTGATTGCGGTTGGCGTGCTTCTATTGGCTTTTGGCGGATATTCATGACCACCGGCTATGTGTGTCCCACCCCGCACGGTTGAACCAGGCGACCAGCAGCGCCATGAATCGGTCGACCAATTAGACCGACCGTGCGACTTTGCGGTCGTCGCAAAAGCCGCACGCAACACCAGTATCTAATTGATTTTATGGTGAGAGCGTCGGGGTTCGAACCCGAGACCTACTGATTAAAAGTCAGTTGCTCTACCGGCTGAGCTACGCTCTCCCTCTCCGCGGGTGAAGCACCCCGGCTGGAAGTGGGCGGAACATAGGCAGGCGACCCATTGCGGTCAACCGAAAAATTCAGCTTTTTCCGGCAGTCGGCACATTTCTTGCGGACGCAAGGCACATCCTTGCGGACGCAAGGCACATGACGAGAAAATCGGCGGTGAGCTTGTCATCGAATCCTTGGCGATGCTCTGCGACCCGTGAGAAAACCGCAAGATCGGTCGAGCGCATCAGGCCGGCCTGCGCTTAGTTGATGCTGCCACGGAGAACAGACGGATGAAGGCGGCGCTTCAAAACTACCATGCCCGGATGCAGCGGGTGCTTGACTACATAGACCGCCACCTGGACGACGATCTGGACCTGGAAACGGTGAGCGGCGTTGCGGCATTCTCGAAGTTTCACCTCCACCGGCAGTTCACGGCGACCTTCGGTCTGTCTGTGCATCGCTATGTCCAGCTTGCCCGGATGAAGCGCGCTTCGCACCGGCTGGCCTACAGGGATGCGCAAAGCGTCACCGAGATAGCGATGGATGCCGGTTACGACGCACCGGATGCCTTCGCCCGCGCCTTTCGGCAACGGTTCGGGCAATCGCCTTCGTCGTTCCGGAAGTCTCCCGAATGGGAGCCGTGGCTTGCGGCCTTCGGGCCTCTCAATAACGCTAGGAGCAAGCGCATGCAGAAGAATTTTACCACTGACGACGTGACGATTCGATATGTGCCGCCGACGCCGGTGGCGATCATCGAGCATCGGGGCGACCCGACGACGCTCGGCGCCACCATCCAACGGTTCATCGTCTGGCGCACGGCCGCAGGCCTGCACCCCAGGACAAATCCGACCTTCAACGTCTGGCGTTCCGAGCGGCGTCCCGCCTCGCCTGCAGATTATAGCGTGGACCTTTGTGTCGGGACCGATCAGCCGATCGCGGCGAACGGCGATGAGATCAAGGCCGGCGAGATCCCCGGCGGACGCTGCGCCGTGCTGCGCGTCGTCGGCAACACCGATAATCTGGAGCCCGCCGCGCTCTATCTCTATCGCGACTGGCTTCCGCTGAGCGGCGAAGAAACTCGCGATTTCCCGATCTATTGCCAGCGGCTGAGCTTCTTTCCGGAGGTGCCGGAGCATGAGGCGGTTGCGGGATTGTTTCTGCCGCTGAAATAGCGCTCTCTGGTGGCGGCCTGTCGCTTCTGATCGCAAGATACGGACAGGCCGCTATCCCCCCATTTGCGGCTCAGGGCTCGCCAAACGCAAAAAGGTGATTGGCAATCCACGGCCTGCAAAGCTAGGAACATCATGCAGATTGCAGCCGGAGAGAATGCGTGTCGATTGCCGATATTTCCCTGTGGAGCGCGCTGATTGCCGGGGCGCTTTCCTTTCTGTCGCCCTGCGTGCTTCCCCTCGTCCCACCCTATCTCTGCTATATGGCCGGCATTTCAGTCGAGCAGTTCCGCGGCGGCGGTGCGGTTGCCGTCTCGCCGGACGTCCGACGCGGCGTGTTGTTTTCCGCTCTGCTCTTCACGCTCGGTTTTGCCACCGTCTTCGTGGCGCTTGGCGCCGGCGCCTCCAGCATTGGCATGGCGCTTCGCCAGCATCTCGACCTGTTGTCGAAGCTCGGCGGTCTGATCATCATCGTCATGGGGCTGAATTTCCTCGGCCTTTTCCGAATCGGCATCCTGGCCCGCGAGGCGCGCTTTCAGGGTGGCGGCAAGCCGGCGACGTTGACGGGGGCCTATATCATGGGCCTTGCCTTCGCCTTCGGCTGGACACCCTGCATCGGCCCGGTGCTCGGCGCGATCCTCGGCGTCGCCGCCTCGCGCGAGACGGTCGGCTCCGGGGCCGGGCTGCTCGCCGTCTATTCGCTCGGCCTTGCCATCCCCTTCTGGATCGCCGCCGGCTTTTCCGGTGCCTTCATGCGCTTCCTGTCGCGCTTCCGCCGCCATCTCGGCACGGTGGAAAAGGTGATGGGCGTCTTCCTCGTGCTGACCGGCCTCGCCTTCCTGTTCGGGTGGGTCAGCGATGTGGCGATCTGGTTTCAGCAGACCTTCCCGATCCTGATGCAGATCGGCTGAAGCGCGCCCGGTCGGTCGATCCGCGCCGGTTGTCCGACGCCGGTACCCTGCATGACAGGACCTATGCCGTGGTATAGGCCGCCCTCTCCCTCGACCCATCCGCCCTTACCTTCGACCCAATCGATCGAAAACACGCCTCGATGTAGCGTCGTCGATGCCGTGTTTAAGCGGCGGTCAGAAGTAGACAAACATGAGCCTCGCGACAAATATGAGCCTGGAAGACACCTCACATCCCGGTGGACCAGGGCCCGGTGAACTGGTTCCCTCGCGCTACGCAGTGCAGATCGGCGAGATCGAGGTGCTGGTGATCAGCGATGGAGTGCTGCCGCTCCCCACCACGATGTTGGCGCACAATGCCGAGCCTGCGGTGCGTGAAGCCTGGCTGAACCACATGTTCCTGCCGCAAGAACTCGCTGGATTGGCCACTAAACGTGGTGGTGGCGCGCAGCGGCGGGCAGACCATACTTCTCGATGCCGGGCTCGGCCTCGACCCGGACCTGCACTTGCCGCGGGCCGGGCAGTTGATCAAACGACTGGAGGATGCCGGCGTCGATCTTGCATCCGTGACCGATGTGGTGTTGACCCACTTGCACATGGACCACATCGGCGGGCTTCTCGTGGACGGGGTGAAGGAGCGGCTGCGCCCCGACCTCAGGATCCACCTGGCGGCGGCCGAGGTGAAGTTCTGGGAAGCGCCCGATTTCTCCCGGACCCGCATGCCGCCGGGCTTCCCGGATGCGCTTCGGGCGACCGCCAAACGGTTCGTGAACGAGTACCGCAGCCACCTGCGGCTATTCGATGACGAGTGCGAAGTGGCGCCAGGCGTCGTCGCCCGCCGCACCGGCGGCCACACCCCCGGGCACAGCGTGGTTCGCCTGGCCTCCGGCGGCGACCGGCTGACCTTCGCCGGCGACGCGGTGTTCGCCGTCGGCTTCGACCAGCCTGACTGGCATAACGGCTTCGAGCATGACCCCGAGGAAGCGGCGCGCGTCCGGGTCGCTCTCCTGCGGGAACTGGCGGCGACCGGCGAACTACTGGTGGCCACCCACCTGCCCTTCCCCTCCGTCTGCCATGTGGCGGTTGAGGGCGAAACCTTCCGCTGGGTGCCGGTCTTCTGGGATTACTGACCGCTCTCTGGTCAGGTCTGCAACAAAAGGCGCCCCGCCTGTAGAGCGTTTCCGTCTTTCCCTCGAATGACGAAAACGCTCTATCGATTTGTTTTGCACAACTCCCGAGACCAAACCGCTACACAGTTTCGCTGGAATTGCTTAAGTCAGATCCTGACCCGCCGATCCCCGCGCACTGGAAGACCTCTTGGCCGATATCCTCAGCCTGCTCCTGCCGTTCTTCGGCCTGATCCTCATCGGCTATGCCGCCGCCAAGGCGACGAAGCAGCCGGCCGAAGCGCTGGGATGGCTGAACACCTTCATCATCTATGCCGCCCTGCCCGCCTTGTTTTTCAAGCTCGTCTCGCGCACGCCGATCGAAGAGCTGACGCGCATCGATTTCATCGTCACCGATATCGCCGCGACCTATGCGGTGTTCACGCTGCTGTTCGTCATCGGCCGCCTCGTGCGCCGCAATTCGCTTGCCGACTGCACCATCCAGTCCTTTGCCGGCGCCTATGGCAACATCGGTTATATGGGGCCTGGTCTGGCGCTGCTGGCGCTCGGTGAAGGTGCCGCCGTGCCGGTGGCGCTGATCATCTGTTTCGAGAACGCGCTGCATTTCATCGTGGCGCCGGCGCTGATGGCGGCGGCCGGCGACGACAGGCGTTCCGCCGGACGGCTTGTCGCCGATATCGCCCGCAAGGTGGCGCTGCATCCCTTCATCCTGTCGACGGCGGCAGGTTTTGCGGTCGCCGCCCTGCATCTCGACCAGCCGCTGGCGTTTCAGCGCCTGGTGGATTACCTCGCCCAGGCGGCCGCGCCCTGCGCTCTGTTTGCCATGGGCGTGACGCTGGCGCTGCGGCCGCTGAAGCGCATCCCGGCCGAAATCTCATATATCGTGCCGGCTAAGCTGATCCTACATCCGATCGTGGTGTTCCTGGCGCTGACTGCCGTCGGCGGTTTCGAGCCGGTGTGGATCCAGGCCGCGGTGCTGCTCGCCTCGCTGCCGACGGCGACCAATGTCTTCGTCATCGGCCAGCAATATGGCGTGTGGCAGGAGCGCGCCTCGGCGACGATCCTGATCACGACGGTGCTTTCAGTGGCGACGGTTTCGCTGTGGCTGATCGCGATCCGCTCAGGCCTTCTTCCGCTTCAGCTTTTCCCGTAGCGCATCGGGAATATCGCGGAAGCCCCGGCCGGGCTCGATGCCTTCGCGCATCACGATGCTGCGCAGCGGCGGAATGGCCGAGAGGATATGCAGGCCGGCGGCCCGTAGCATCTGCACCGGCAGGAAATCCGAGAGCAGCGAGCGGTTGAGAAGATCGACGCTTGCCGTGCGCGTCATGATGTCGGCACGGCGCTTGTGGTCGAAACTTTCGCCGGCATCGGCTGGCACCGGCAATTCCGCCCTGTCGCAAAGGATGTCGGTCAGCGCCATGATATCGCGCAGGCTGAGGTTCAGCCCCTGCGCCCCGATCGGCGGGAAGACATGGGCGGCCTCGCCGATCAGCGCGATGCGTCCCTTGCCGAAACGATGCGCCATCATGCCCGACAGCTGCCAGAGCTGGACGCCCTCCTCCACATCGACTTTGCCGAGCATGGACTGCATCTGCGCCTCGACAAGCCGGCCGAGTTCGACAACCGGCAATTCCATGCGGGCGGCCGCCTCAGCCGGATCCTGCACCCAGACGAGGCTCGAGCGGCTCCCCGGCAGCGGCACCTGGGTGAAGGGGCCGTGTTTGGTGTGGAATTCGCTCGAGATGTTCTGGTGCGGCAGGGAATGGGCGAAATTCAGCACCATGGCCGATTGCGGATAAGACCACTTGCGCACGCCGATCCCGGCCGTCTCGCGCAGTTTCGAGCCGCGACCATCGGCGCCGACGGCAAAATCGGCGAAAAGCGTCTCGCCGCCGGCTAGTGCGATCGACACTTTCTCGGCCGAGATCTCGATCGATTCGGCCATATCGGTGAAGCGGGTGATATTGCCCTCGTCGGCCGTGGCCTGTTCGAGGATCGCGGTCAGCGCCTTGTTGGGGAAATTATAGCCGAAGGCATCGAGGCCCACTTCGGCGGCGCGGAAGGTGGTGGTCGGCGCGCGCAGCAGCCGGTCGGTGCCGTCGATGATGCGCATGCTGGCAAGAGGTGCCGTCGCCGGGCGGAGCTTGTCCCAGAGCGCCAGCCGATCGAGAAAGCGGATCGACTGATCCATCAGCGCCGTGGTGCGCCGGTCCTCCTTTGCGGCAACGGGCGCCACCAGCGCCACGCTGCGGCCGCCGCGGGCGAGCGCGATTGCCGCGATCATACCGGCGAGGCCGCCGCCGATCACCGCCACTTCGAATGTCTTCATGCTACCGTTCCGTCATCGTGAAAAGACGGAGCGGCCGCTTATGCGGCCGGCTTCGCCTGACGGCGCCAACTATAGCCCTTGCCGGCTTCGGCGTCACGCACCGCCGGCTGATAATGATGGGGAATGGCGGGAAGACGGTTTTCGGAAAGCCGCTTCAGCGCCGTGGCATTGCTGACAGCAAAACTGTCGATGCCGACGCGCTGCATCAGCGGCACCTGATCGATCAGCACGT
Organism: Rhizobium sp. C104; assembly: GCF_022354505.1. NCBI lineage: Bacteria > Pseudomonadati > Pseudomonadota > Alphaproteobacteria > Hyphomicrobiales > Rhizobiaceae > Rhizobium > Rhizobium sp. C104. The sequence goes on from NZ_CP092348.1 coordinate 1,516,349, forward strand.
CGCCGACGGCGCGCAGCTCGTTGGTATAGCCGAGACGCTGGCGCAGCAGCGAGGCATGGCTGAAGGCGCGGCCGTCGTTGAACGCCGGAAAGGCGACGGCAACGATGTCGAGGCGGGATAGATAGGGCTCTAGCCGGCGCACGTCGTCGGCCGGCTTGATCAGCACGCCGAGGCCGACATCATTGCTTTCGTCGGCCTTGGCGATCAGTTCGTCGAGGCCGAGCAGCGGCTTCTGCTGCCCGCTCGCCTTCACCTCATCGGTCTCGATCACCCAGGGATCGTTCTCGACAAAACCGGTCTCTCTCCAGATCTTCGTCATCATCGCCTCCTTACGCCGCTTCCGCGGCGGCGCCATAGAGCGCGGTCTTGAAAGGCTGCGGTCCGACGCGGCGATAGGCAGCAAGGAAGATTTCGGACGGATCGAGGCGCAGGCCGAGATAGGTGTCGACGATCGTCTCGATCGCGTCCGTCACCCGGTCCGGCTCGAAGCCGCGGCCGATGATTTCACCGATCGAGGTATGTTCGTCGCCGGAGCCGCCAAGCGTGATCTGGTAGAGTTCGGCGCCCTTCTTCTCCACACCGAGCAGGCCGATATGGCCGACATGGTGATGGCCGCAGGCATTGATGCAGCCGGAGATCTTGATCTTCAGCTCGCCGATCTCGGCCTGGCGTTCGGCGCTGCCGAAGCGGCGGGAGATTTCCTGCGCCAGCGGAATGGAGCGCGCATTGGCGAGCGCACAGTAGTCCAGCCCCGGACAGGCAATGATATCTGTGATCAGGCCGGCATTGGCTTCCGCCAGATCGATAGCGACGAGACCGCGATAGACGGCTTCGAGATCGGCCAGCGCCACATGCGGCAGGATCAGGTTCTGCTCGTGGCTGACGCGGATTTCGTCGAAGGCATATTCCACGGCGAGATCGGCGATCGCATCCATCTGCGCGTCGGTGGCATCGCCCGGAATACCGCCGATCGGCTTCAGCGAAATCGTCACCATGCCGTAATCGGGGTTCTTGTGCGGCTGCACATTCTGCTGGACCCAGCGGGCGAAAGCCGGATCGGCCTTCTTCCAGCGGGCGAGGTTTTCCCAGCCCTCGGCGCGCTGAGGCAGGTCAGGCAGCGCGAAATAGCTGGTGATCGCCTCGACATCCTGTTCCGGCAGTTTCAGCTCACTATCCCTGAGCGAGGCGAATTCGGCCTCCACCTGGCGCGTCAATTCCTCGGCGCCGGTTTCGTGCACCAGGATCTTGATGCGGGCCTTGTATTTGTTGTCGCGGCGGCCATGCAGATTGTACACGCGCACGATTGCCGTGGTGTAGGAGAGCAGATCCTCCTCGGACAGGAAGTCGCGGATCAGCTTGGCGATCATCGGCGTGCGGCCCTGGCCCCCGCCCACATAGACGGCAAAGCCGATCTCGCCCTTGTCGTTCTTCTTCAGGTGCAAGCCGATATCATGGACCTGGATGGCGGCGCGATCGCGCTCGGCGCCGGTGACGGCGATCTTGAACTTGCGCGGCAGGAAGGAGAATTCCGGATGGACCGACGACCACTGGCGGAGGATTTCGGCATAAGGCCTGGGATCGGCAATCTCGTCGGCGGCTGCACCGGCGAAGTGATCGGCGGTCACGTTTCTAATGCAGTTGCCCGAGGTCTGCAGCGCATGCATCTCGACGCTGGCAAGATCGGCGAGCGCATCGGGGATTTCCGACAGCTTCGGCCAGTTGAACTGCAGGTTCTGGCGCGTGGTGAAATGGCCATAACCGCGGTCATAGGTGCGGGCGATATGGGCGAGCATACGCATCTGGCGCGCGCTCAGCGTGCCATAGGGAATGGCGATGCGCAGCATATAGGCATGAAGCTGCAGGTAGACGCCGTTCATCAGGCGCAGCGGCTTGAACGCATCCTCGGCAAGCTCGCCGGCAAGGCGGCGCTGAACCTGGTCGCGGAACTGCTCGACACGCTCGCTGACAAAGGCATGGTCAAATTCGTCGTAACGGTACATCGTCTTCCTCAGACTGCAATGAATTCGGGATCGGCCGGAGCGTAGCCCGGTGCATATTCCATGGTCGGACCTTGCGCACGGATGCGCTCACGAAGGCGAAGCGGCCAGAGAATACCGTCAGTTTCCTGAACGTCGACGACGGCGACGTCAACCACCTCGTTGTCGGCATAGGACTTCTTGCCGATCGCCTCCAGCGCTTCGACGGCTTCGTTATGACGGGCGACAAGCGCCTCCTGCAGCGAGGTGGACCATTTCCCGTTCGCATCCAGCCAGACGGCAATGCCGTCCGTCAGCCGGTTGGCCGTCAGAACCTTGTCTACCATATTCAGCTCCTTGCAAGTTCCTCGAGCCGGGCGTTCGCACGCACCAGCGGCTCGGACAGTTCGAAATTGGCGCCGGCAACCGCATCGCCGATAATGACCATGACTGGTCCCGTCAACTCGTCACGGTGCTGCAGATCGGGAAGATCGGCAAGCGTGCCATGCAGCAGACGGCGCTCCGCGCGGCTGGCATTTTCGATAACGGCGACTGTGGTCTCGGAGGGAATGCCGGCCTGCATCAGCCGCTCGGCGACCGAGGCGGCAACCGTGCGGCCCATATAGACGGCGATCGTCGCGCCCGAGACAGCAAGGCTTGCCCAATCGGGTAGCACGTCGCCGGTGAGATCATGGCCCGTGGTGAAGACGAGCGAGGAGGCAACGCCGCGTAGCGTCAGCGGCAGCTCGAAATCGGCAGCAGCGGCGAAAGCCGAGGTGATGCCGGGCACGACCTCATAGGTGATGCCGGCAGCGCGCAATGCGGCCATCTCTTCGCCTGCCCGGCCATAGACCAACGGATCGCCCGACTTGAGGCGGACGACGCGCTTTCCCTGGCGGCCGAGCTCGACCAGAAGCTCGTTGATCTCTTCCTGCGATTTCGAATGGCAGCCCTTGCGCTTGCCGACGGAAAGCCGCTCGGCGTCGCGGCGGCCCATATCGACGATCGCCTGCGGCACGAGCGCGTCAAAGACGATGACATCGGCTTCCATCATGACCCGCTGGGCGCGCAGCGTCAGCAGATCCTCGGCGCCTGGGCCGGCGCCAACCAGCCAGATATGGCCGGCGACCTTGTCGATAGACCTTAGCAGCCGGTCGGCGGCATGACGGGCCTGCGGCAGGTTGCCGTTGGCGACCGCATCGGCCACAGCGCCTGAGAAGAAGCGGCGCCAGAAGACGCGGCGGGAAACGCCGCGTGGCACCAGTTGTTCGACGACTTTGCGGTAGCTCGTTGCGAGTGCAGCAAGCCGCCCGAGCGAGGGGAAAGAAGCTGATCGATCTGCGCCCGGATCATCTGCGCCAGAACCGGCCCTGCCCCTTCGGTGCCGATCGCTACAGCGACCGGGGCGCGATTGACCAGCGCCGGGGTGAAGAAATCGCAGTAATCGGGCTGATCGACGGCATTGGCCGGAATTCGGGCGGCGCGGGCGGCATCGACGATCTCGCGATCCTCGGCTTCATCGCCGGTGGCGGCGAAAACCAGTGCCGAATCCGCGACCTGCTCGGCGGAAAAGCCGGCGCGTACGGTCTCGATGCGGTTGGCAATCAGGAAGGCGTGATAATCGGCTTCCGGCCTGTCGGCATAGGCAACGATCCGCGCCCGCGTGTTGAGCAGCAGCCGCACCTTGGCGAAAGCCTCGTCGCCATTGCCGAAGACAGCCGTCTTCTGGCCTTCCACGCGAAAGAAGGCTGGAAATACCGAAAGCTGCTCAGTCTTGGGAGACATCATCAATCCACTTCGAAGTTGCCAGAATATGCCCGTGATCGACAAGGGATTGAAGGAACAGAAATTCGAAAGCCCCAGCAAGCGCGTATTCTTTTGCTCGCGTCGTCGGCGATTTGAGAAAAGTCACCCGTGCTGACGAAAACCACCTGATCCCACTCTCTTTGCTGCAGCGCAGTATAAAGCCTGTGACAAACGGCGTCCACCGGCGTTTGGCGCATTTCGCTCGCGCCGCCAAGACGATAGACTGAGGGAAAACCGGAGACGCCAATGCCTGACAAGACGATCGCCGCCCGCCTGCTTTCGGTCATCGAGAACGATATCCTGCCGCTGACCGAGCACGGCGTTTCCCTGGGCAACAAGGTGTTCGGCGCGGCGATCCTGCGCAAATCCGATCTGTCGCTCGTCGTCGCCGAGACCAATAACGAGTTGGAGAACCCGCTCTGGCACGGCGAGGTGCATACGCTGAAGCGCTTCTACGAACTTGGCGAGAAGCCGGCGACCAAGGATCTGATCTTCCTGTCGACGCACGAACCCTGCACCATGTGCATGTCGGCGATCACTTGGGCGGGCTTCGACAATTTCTATTATTTCTTCAGCCATGAGGATTCCCGCGATGCCTTCGCCATTCCGCACGACCTGAAGATCCTCAAGGAGGTCTTCGGACTTGAACCCGGCGGCTATCGCAGGCAAAACGGCTTCTGGAATAGCTTTGCCATCGCCGATCTCGTCGAGACCGAAGAGGCTCAGCCGAAGACCGCGCTCATGGCGCAGACCGCGCGCATCAAGGCCCGCTACGACGCGCTTTCCACGACCTACCAGTCGTCGAAGAGCGCCAACGATATTCCCCTTAACTGAGTTCCCGCTCAACTGAGGCACCATGGAACCTTCCAAAGATATTTCCCGGCTGATCGAGATCATGGCGGCATTGCGCCATCCCGAGACCGGCTGCCCCTGGGACATCGAGCAGAATTTTGAGACGATCAAACCCTATACGATCGAGGAAGCCTATGAGGTCTCCGACGCGATCGAGCGCGGCGATATGGACGATCTCTGCGACGAGCTGGGCGACCTGCTGCTGCAGGTGGTATTCCATGCCCGCATGGCCGAGGAGGCCGGCGAATTCTCCTTCGGCGACGTCATCAACGCCATCACCACCAAGATGATCCGCCGCCACCCGCATGTCTTCGCCCGCTCGGCAGCCGACACGCCGGACGCGGTGAAGATTCAGTGGGACGAAATCAAGCAGGCGGAAAAACGCGATCGCGCCGAGCGCCGGGCAAGGCGCGGGATCACCGAAGATTTCAAGGGCGGCTTCCTGGGATCGGTGCAGCGCAGCTTTCCGGCTTTGACGGAAGCGCTGAAGCTGCAGGAACGCGCCGCCAAGGTCGGTTTCGACTGGTCGGCGCCCGAGCCGATCCTCGACAAGATCGAGGAAGAGATTGATGAGCTGCGGGTGGCGCTGAGAGACGGTGATCGGGCAAAAGTCAGCGACGAACTCGGCGACCTGATCTTTGCGGTGGTCAATATCGGCCGGCATGTGAAGGCCGATCCAGAACAGTCGCTGCGCGGAACGAATATGAAATTCCGTCGTCGTTTCAATCACATCGAGAATGTTCTTGATGCAGCAGGCGAGACACTGGAAGCGGCCAGCCTGGAGCGGATGGAGGAGATCTGGCAGGCGGCGAAGGCGATTGAGCGGGCTGTGATCTCGGGCACTGAGTGAGCACTCGGCGGCATCGCCTCTCGGCCCATCTGACACGGGATATTCACTTGCTTTGAAAAGAGTGATTCACCGCGCAGACGCGCGGTGGCTGGATTCCTGTGACAGGCACAGGAATGAGGGAGGGTGAGTTTGGCGCCTTCCAAGTCCTTGAGCGCGAACGATTCAGTGGCTGGAGCCCAGAGAGAATAGGTGCCTTACCGCTCCCAATCTTCCTTCGAAGCCTTCGGCCCACTGCCGATGCGGCGTTCGAGTTCGGTCGCTTCGGTTTCGGAGAGGCGCAGATCGAGCGTGATCGAGCCGTCTTCATTGTCCTCGCGGCCGTCGACGATCGCGTGGTCGTAGAGCCAGGGCAGCAGCGCCAGCTTATCGACGGGAAGGCGGACTGTGGTTTCGGTCATGACGCCGGAAAGCCGGCGGCTGATCTCGTCCATCAGCGTGTCGACGCCCTCGCCGCTGACGGCTGAGACGGCTACGACATTGCTGGCGCCTGTTGATTTCTGCACCATGGTGTCGTGCACCTCTGGCTCCAGCCGGTCGATCTTGTTCCAGACCTCGATCAGCCGCTTCGCCGCTTCGGCCTCGTCGATGCCAAGATCACCAAGGATGCGCATCACGTCGGAGCTTTGGGCCTGATTGTCGGGATCGGACATATCCCGGACATGCAGGATGAGATCGGCTTCCAGCACCTCTTCCAGCGTCGCCCGGAAGGCGGCTACCAGATGGGTCGGCAGGTCGGAGATGAAACCGACGGTGTCGGACAGGATGACGGTGCGGCCGTGCGGCAGCTTCATCCGGCGCAGCGTCGGGTCGAGCGTGGCAAAGAGCATGTCTTCGGCCAGCACGCCGGCGCCGGTGATGCGGTTGAACAGGGTCGACTTGCCGGCATTGGTATAGCCGACGAGCGCCACGATCGGGTGCGGCACCTTGCGGCGCTTGGCACGGTGGAGCTGGCGGGTGCGCACGACCTGCTCCAGCTCGCGTTCGAGCTTGATGATGCGGTCCTGAAGCAACCGCCGGTCGGCTTCGATCTGGGTTTCGCCGGGGCCGCCCATGAAGCCGCCGCCGCCGCGCTGGCGTTCAAGGTGGGTCCAGCTTCTGACCAGCCGGCCCTTCTGATAATTCAGATGGGCGAGATCAACCTGCAGCGTGCCCTCCTTGGTGGAGGCGCGGCGGCCGAAGATTTCGAGAATGAGGCCCGTCCGGTCGATGACCTTGGCGTTCCATTCCTTCTCGAGATTGCGCTGCTGCACCGGTGTCAACGGGTGATCGACGATTACGAGACCGGAATCGCGCTCATCGAGCAGCGCCTTGATTTCCTCGATCTTGCCGGTGCCGAGCAATGTCGCCGGTCGCGGGTCATTGACCGGCACGATCGAGCCGCTGACGACGTCGAGGTCGATCGCCTGGGCAAGGCCCGTCGCCTCTTCGAGGCGGCTTTCCGGCGTGCGGGTCGAGGCCGATTCGGTCTGACCGCCGCGGCTGCGCGATTTCAGAACCGGCACGACGACGGTCGCGCGCATGTCGTCCCTGTGCTTGGCGGCCTCAGGGATGATCGAATCGTTCTTGGTATCGCGTGTCGAAATGACGGCTGATCCTGTTAGGACGCTGCTTCTTCGCTCTCGAACATCTGCATGGGCTGGCCCGGCATGATCGTCGAGATCGCATGCTTATACACGAGCTGCGAATGGCCGTCACGGCGAAGAAGAACACAGAAATTGTCAAAAGACGTAACAACGCCCGTGAGTTTCACGCCGTTGATCAAAAAGATTGTCAGGGAAATCTTTTGCTTGCGAACAGTATTAAGAAATAGATCCTGAAGATTCTGAGAACGTTCCGCCATCGCGCCGCTTCTTTCTTTATTGCCGACCTGAGCTGGCCGGTGGAGTATCAATCAATCTCACCATGAAAGACCGGTGGCACCCTCATTCCACCCGTCCAGCAAATCTTGGTATCAAATCGCAATCTTTTCCGCAACGTCGAAAAAGGCTTCGCGGACTTTCTGCGAAACGCTGCCCGGATGACCGTTGGCGATCGTCTGGTCATTGACGGAAACGACCGGAAAACAAATACTTGTGGCTGCGGTGAGGAAGACCTCGCGAGCCGCGAGCATCTCGGCAACCGAGAAATTCCGCTCGGCGATTTCAAGGCCGAGCTTGGCTGCGACATCTATTAAGGTGGTGCGGGTAATGCCGCGCAGGATGCCGTGTTCGGCCGGCCGCGTCACCAGCATTCCCTCGGAATCGACGATCCAGACATTGGTCGCCGCTCCTTCCTTCACCATGCCGTGGCCATCGACATAGATGGCCTCCTGGGCGCCGACCTCCTTGGCCTGCTGGCGGGCCATGGCATTGGGCAGCAGGCCGACGGACTTGATATCGACGCGGTCCCAGCGGTTGTCGGCGAGCGTGATCGCCTTGATGCCATTGGCGTTCTTGGCGGCGATGATTTTGGGATCGGTGCTCTTGGCGGTGATGACAAGCGACGGCGGCGTCCCCTTGGCCGGGAAGACATGATCGCGCCGCGCGACGCCGCGCGTTACCTGCATATAGAAAAGCCCGTTGCGGACATGGTTGCGGCGCAGTGTCTCGCGGATGACCTGTGTCAGCGCGGCCCGGCCCATCGGCCAGGCGATGCTGAGCTCACCCAGCGACCGGTCGAGACGGTTCAGATGGCGGGTGAGATCGACGATATAGCCATGGCGGACCTCGCAGACCTCGTAGACGCCGTCGGCGAACTGGTAACCGCGATCCTCGATATGCACGCTGGCATCGGAATGCTTGACGTAACGGCCATTCACATAAGCAATTCTCGGCATGGGAAACCCGGTCTTGCAGAAAGCGATAGAGGGAATGTGGCGCGGCAATGCCCGCGCCGGAAAGATCAGACGCCGAGCGACTTCAGCTTGCGGTGCAGTGCCGACCGCTCCATGCCGACGAACTCGGCAGTGCGCGAGATATTGCCGCCGAAGCGGTTAATCTGGGCGATCAGATAGTCCTTCTCGAACATCTCGCGGGCTTCGCGCAGCGGCAGCGTCATGATGTGATAGTCGTTCTTGGCGGACACCTTCGGCAGCATGTCGCCGAGATCGGTCGGTAGCATGTCGGCGGTGATCGGCGCATCCGGTCCGTCGGTGCGGGCAAGGATCATCAGCCGCTCGATATTGTTGCGCAGCTGGCGGATATTGCCCGGCCAGTCATGGGCCTGCAGCACCGCCATGGCGTCGTCGCCGATGCGGCGCGGACGGATGCCGGCCTGCTCGGAAATCTGGCGCATCAGCTGATCGACGAGGAAGGGAATATCCTCGCGCCGTTCGGCCAGCGCCGGCACGCGCACCGGCACGACGGCGAGGCGATGATAGAGATCCTCGCGGAACCATCCCTCAGTGATGCGGCTTTCGAGATTATAGGCGGTAGAGGAGATGATGCGGACGTCGACCTTGACGCGCTTGGAGCCGCCGACGCGCTCGAACTGCTGATCGACCAGCACGCGCAGGATCTTGTTCTGCGTTTCGCGCGGCATCTCGCCGACTTCGTCGAGATAGAGGATGCCGCGATGGGCTTCCTCGAGCGCGCCGATCTTGCGGGCCTGGCCGGGTGTGCCCTCGGTGCCGAACAGCGCCACCTCCATGCGATCCGGCGTGATGTTGGCGGCGTTGATCGCCACGAAGGGGCCGTTGGCGCGCGTCGACTTCTTGTGGATCATCCGCGCCACCAGCTCCTTGCCGGAGCCGGATGCGCCGAGGATCATGATGCGGCTGTTGGTCGGCGAGACCTTCTCGATCGTCTGGCGCAGCTGCGACACGGCGACCGAGGTGCCGATCAGCTCCAATGCGTCGCCGGTGCGGCGTTTCAGCTCAGAAACCTCGCGCTTCAGCTTGGAATTCTCCAACGCCCGTTCGGCGATCAGGATCAGCCGGTCGGCCTTGAAAGGCTTCTCGATGAAATCGAAGGCGCCGCGCTTGATCGCCGAGACGGCGGTCTCGATGTTGCCATGGCCTGATATCATCACGACGGGCAATTCCGGATGGCGGGTCTTGATCTCGTCGAGTAGCGACAGACCATCGAGCTTGCTGCCCTGCATCCAGATATCGAGGAAGATCAGCCGCGGTACGCGATCGGAAATTGCCGCCAGCGCGCTGTCGCTGTCATGGGCGGTGCGCGTCTCGTGCCCTTCGTCGGAGAGAATGCCGGAAACGATCTCGCGAATATCATGCTCATCGTCGACGACGAGAATATCAGAGGCCATAAACGCTTTCCTTGTCATTGGCTGCGGGGGCAGCAGGCGTCGGATCCAGGCGTGGCAGATGCACGCGGATCATGGCCCCTCTTCCCCGGTCAAAATCGGCGGGCGCATCATGCAGCTCGAGCTGCCCGCCATGTTCCTCGATGATCTTCTTGACGATGGCGAGGCCGAGGCCGGTGCCCTTCTCGCGCATCGTCATATAGGGTTCCAGAATGCTGTGGCGGTTCTCCACCGGCAGCCCGCGGCCATTGTCGATCACGTCGACGGTGAAGCGGTCGCGGTCGGCATCGAGTGCGGCGCGCACGAGAATTTTGCGTTCGTCCCGCTCGTCGCTCGGCACCGCCTCGATCGATTCCACAGCATTCTTGATGAGATTTCCGAAGGCCTGGCCGAGCATGCGGCTGTCGAACAGGCCCTCCAGCGGCTGGTCGCCGAAATCCTGCTCGAAGGTGACGTGATGGTTGCCCATCTCACGCAAGAAGATCGCGTCGCGCAGGATATCGCGCAGGTCGCTCGGCTCCTTGGTCGGCTTCGGCATGCGGGCAAAGGCGGAGAATTCGTCGACCATGCGGCCGATATCACCGACCTGGCGGATGATCGTATCGGTGCACTGATCGAAGACGGTCCGGTCGTTCGGGTCGATCTGCTTGCCGTAACGGCGCTGGATGCGCTCGGCGGAAAGCTGGATCGGGGTCAGCGGGTTCTTGATCTCATGGGCGATGCGCCGTGCCACGTCGCCCCAGGCGGTCGAGCGCTGGGCGATGACGAGGTCGGTGATGTCGTCGAGCGTGATCACATAGGATTCGCTCATATCGCGCACTTCTTCGCGGGTGACCTGCACGCTCAGTGTGCGCACCGTGCCGCCGCGCACCAACGCGATCTGCTTGCGGAAATCGCCGCGATGACGCGACGCCGCTTCGGTCAGCACGTGATCGACCTCAGGCGCGATATCGGCCAGCTGCTTGCCGAGCATCTGATCGGCCGACAGCGACATCAGCGTCTCGGCCGAACTGTTCACAATGGCGATACGGCGGTCCTGCTCGACGCCGATGACGGCGGCGGTGACGCCGGACAGCACCGCCTCGATGAAACGGCGGCGGTCGTCGACCTCGTCCTTGGCTTCGAGGATCTCGTCGCGCTGGGTACGGATTTCCGAGATCATCTTGTTGAATGTGCGCGACAGATTGGCGACGTCGCCATCGACGGCGTGCACCGGCACGACGATGTCCATATTGCCCGATGCGACGCTATCGGCTGCGGTGATCAACAGCCGGATCGGCCGGACGATGCGGTCGGCAACGGCAATCGCGGTCCAGATCGCCGCGAGCAGCACGATCAGCGCGAAGCCGATATAAAGCACCGCGAAGGCGATCTGCAGCGAGAAGCGATTGGCTTCCATCGACCGATATTCGGTGGCGTTCTCCTCCATCATGCGCATGGCGCCCATGACCTTGGGATCAACGGCGCGCACCGTATAGAGGAAGGTGCCCGGGATGGCATCGAGCTTGATGATGGCGCCGACGAGGTTGGTGACGCCTGGCGGAATGAGCGTCGGCTGGCCGGCCGCGGCCTTCTCCAGCGCGTCCTGCGGGATTGCCGGCAACGGTTTTTCAGTGGTGATGTCGGCCTGGACGACGACCGAGCCGTCGCGCTCGACGAGGAAGGAGCCGAGCAGGCCGCGACCCCTCGCCTGGCGCGTCATCAAGTCGGCAAAGCCCGTTCTATCCAGACTGTAGAGCGCGCGGTTGCGCTCCAGGTCGTTGGCCATGGAAACCGTCTGCCCCTGCAGGTAGCTGGCGTTTTCCATCATATAGGCCTGGCCGATATTGCGCGACGAGCTGACGATCGACTGGGTGCGCAGCGCAAACCAGCGGTCGAGGCCGGCATTCAGCGTGATGCTGGCAAAGATGGCAACGAGGATCGCCGGCGTGATCGCGACGATCGAGAAGAGCACGACGATGCGGATATGCAGGCGTGCAGCCGCCCGGCCGCGGGTGCGCGCCTTGAGCAGCCTTGCCACCTCACGGGCGATCAGCGCCAGCAGCGTCAGGACGAAGAAGGAATTGACGATGACCGAGGTGATGACGACATGCGACGTCGGCGCGATCGGCGTGAGGCCGAGCAGCACGAACAGTGTCGCGGTGGCGCAGAGAAGCGCGCCGCCGGCAAGTACCAGGCCGGGCACGGCGAAAAGGGCGCGGCGATCGGTCACCGTAGTCACCGCCTCGCCCGCCGCCGGCGATACCCCATCCTGCGTCATTCGGCCTCTCTTCAGACGGCACCCGCCGCCCGCGCCATCCGATCGAAACCAAAGAACGCCGGCTCAAGAAAGCCAGCGCTGGAACGACTCGATCGGGAGCGAATGTCCAAAACCCTGCGTGACCTTTAAGCAACGCATTGTGGCGAAAATGCAACGCACTCCGTCACATTGTCAAGCCGCGGATGAACGTGGTCCGTCACTCACGAGAATGGAAGTTCGATGGGTGATCCCGCTCCTGCTGACCTGAGCATGCCGCGGTCAGCCCATGCGCTCCGACGCGTAGGAGCCGGGTGAAGCAGGAAAGACGACGGTCTGGTTGCCGTTGATGAACACCCGGCCATGGATGTGGGCGTGGATGGCCCGGGCCAGCACCTGGCTTTCGACGTCGCGGCCGAGGCTGACATAGTCCTCGCCGCTCTGCGCATGGGTGACGCGGACGATGTCCTGCTCGATGATCGGGCCTTCATCGAGGTCTGCGGTGACGTAGTGCGACGTCGCGCCGATGAGCTTCACGCCCCGTTCGAATGCCTGCTTATAAGGATTGGCGCCCTTGAAACTCGGCAAGAAGGAGTGGTGGATGTTGATGATCCTGCCGGACATCTTGCGGCACATGTCGTCGGACAGGACCTGCATGTAGCGGGCCAGCACGATGAGTTCGGCGCCTGACTCCTCGACGATCTGCATCTGCTTCGCCTCGGCCTCGGGCTTGTTTTCCCTAGTCACCTTGATGCAGTGAAACGGGATGTCGTGGTTCACGACGACCCGCTGGTAATCCGTGTGGTTGGAGATCACGCCGACGATGTCGATCGGAAGCGCCCCGATGCGCCAGCGGTAGAGGAGATCGTTCAGGCAGTGGCCGAAGCGGCTCACCATCAGGATCACCTTCTTCTTCTCGCTCTCATCGAAAAATTCGGCGCTCGCCTCGAACTTCCCGGCGATCGGTTCGAAGCCCTGACGAAGCTGGTCAAGTGTATGTCCGTCATGCGGCTGGAAACTGATCCGCATGAAATAGCGTCCGGTGTCGGCGTCGTCGAATTGCGCGCTGTCGGAGATGTTGCAGCCGTTCTGGGAGAGATAGCCGGCGATGGCGGCTGTCACGCCGCGGATCGACGGGCATGCGACACGCAGAGCGTAGCGAGGGGCCGTGATGGTCATGTCTATTTCCTTGTTCGTCGTCTCAGGCCGCGGCAATCATCGCGTGATGACGGCGGAATGCGGCGAGCGTGTTGGACAGCAGGCATGCGATCGTCATCGGGCCGACGCCGCCCGGCACCGGCGTGATGGCGCGCGCGTGGCCGGCTTCGCCATATGCCACGTCGCCGACGATCCGTGATTTTTCGCCGTCCTGGATCCGATTGATGCCGACGTCGATCACGACGGCGCCGGGTTTGATCCAGTCACCACGAACCAAGCCTGCCCGACCTGCCGCGACGACAAGAATGTCGGCTGTCCGGCAGAGCTCCGCCGCGTTCCTTGTCTGCGAGTGAACGACCGTGACGGTACAGTGGGCATTCATCAGCATCTGCGCCATCGGCTTTCCGACGATGTTGGACTTGCCGACGATGACGGCATGAAGGCCGGAGAGGCTCTCGCCGAGCGTATCCTTAATGAGCATCATGCAGCCGAGCGGCGTACAGGGAATCAAAGCCGGGTTGCCGGTGGCAAGGCGGCCGGCATTCGATACATGGAAGCCGTCGACATCCTTGTCGGGATTGATGGCCTGGATCACGGAGTTCGGATCCAAATGCGCCGGCAGCGGCAACTGAACAAGAATTCCATGTACTTCTGCATCGTTGTTAAGGTGATGCACGAGGTCAAGAAGTTCGCCCTGCGTGGTTTCCTGAGCAAGCCGATATTCGAAGGACCGCATCCCGGCGGCAACGGTCTGACGGCGCTTTGAACTCACGTAGATTGCGCTTGCCGGGTCGTGCCCCACCAGAACGACGGCCAGACCGGGAACGGTTCCAGTCGTTGCCTTGAGCGTTTCGACATCGGTCTTGATGCGCTCGAGGAGCCCTGCTGCGTACGCTTTGCCGTCGATGTTTGCGGCGCGTGTGAATTCTGTCCATTCCCATGGTGTGCTCCATTGCATCCAAGCTCCAACCGGCAAAATGCCGCGCCTAGCGATGTGGGCGGGGCATTTCCGCATCGTGGGTACGTTGCCTAGTGGCCGTAGACCGGGAACTTCTCGGTTAATTCCGCGATCTTCGCCCGGGCGGTTCCGACGATCTCGTCGGTCCTGCCCTCTGTTTCGGCGTCGATGAGATCCGCGATGACATGGCCGAGGACCCGGAATTCCTCCTCCTTCAGGCCGCGCGTCGTCGCAGCGGACGAGCCAAGGCGCATGCCCACCCACTCCGGAGGACGGGGACTGTCGCCGGGGATCGGGTTCTTGTTGGATGTGATGTTCGCCTTGGCGAGCAGCGTCTCGGCCTGTTTTCCAAGCAGTCCCTTGCTCGACAGATCGAGCAGGATGATGTGGGTGTCGGTGCCGCCGGAAACGATGCGAATACCACGATCGGCAAGCGTTTCGGCGAGGACTTTCGCGTTCGCCACGACCTGGCGGGCATAGACCTTGAAATCGTCGCGGAGGGCTTCGCCCAGGCAGATCGCCTTGGCGGCCAGGACGTTGCTGTGCAGCGAGCCCTGGACGCCGGGAAACACTGCCGCTTGCAGCTTCTTGTACCATTCCTCGTTGTTCGTGAGGATCAGGCCGCCACGCGGACCGCGCAGCGTCTTGGTCGTGGTGCAGGTCACGATGTCGGCATGCGGGAACGGCGAAGGATGGACGCCGCCTGCAACAAGGCCGGCGATATGGGCCATATCCACCAGGAAGTGGGCGCCGACCTTCTTTGCGATCTTCGACATGCGCTCGAAGTCGAGTTCGCGCGGATATGCCGAACCACCGGTGATCAGCAGCTTCGGGCGGATCTCTTCGGCGATGCGCTCCATCTCATCGAGGTCGATGACCTCGTTCTGCGGGTTGACGCTGTAATTGTTGGCGTCGAACCAGCGGCCCGACAGGTTCGCCTTCATGCCGTGCGACAGGTGGCCACCGGCCGCAAGGTCCAGCGATAGCACCTTTTCGCCTGGCTTCAGCAGCAGGAAGAAGACGGCAAGGTTGGCCTGCGTCCCCGAATGCGGCTGGACGTTGGCGTAGCCGCAATTGAACAGCTGCTTGGCGCGGTCGATCGCGGCCTGTTCGGCAATGTCGACGAACTGCCCGCCACCGTGAAAACGGTTGCCCGGATAGCCTTCGAGCGTCTTATTGGTGATCTCGTGCCCCAAGGCGTCCAGAACCGCACGGCTGACGATATTCTCCGAAGCGATGAGCTCAATCTGGTTCTGCTGGCGGGCCCGCTCGGACGCGAGGGCATCGGCGACGAGTGGATCAGCCTCCTGGACGGTGGTGTTGAAATGCACCCTTGCAGCGTTGGTCATCTGAGTTCTCCAATTCCTCGAATTCGTGAGGCGGACCCTAGATCGATCGAAACACCAGAAAAAGTTAATAATATTTGCTTATACGTTCAGACATGCTAATGATTTCGGAGCTGCGAGGAGGTCGAAATGGATGTCGGACGTCTGCGGGCGCTGCGCGAACTGTCGATCCGCAAGACCATGGCCGCGGTGGCAGAAGCCTTGCACGTCTCGCCGTCGGCCGTGTCGCAACAAATTGCGCTTCTTGAAGAAGAGGTCGGCATACGGCTCGTCGAGCGACGCGGCCGGGGCGTTGTCATGACGCCCGCCGGCCAGCAGCTGGTGCTGCGGGCAGAGAAGATCCTCATCGAAATCGAATCGGCGAAAGCAGACATCGCTGAATTGAAAAGCGTCGTTTCCGGCGAACTTCGGGTGGCGGCGTTTCCTTCCGTGGCCGCCGCCCTCATTCCGAAGGTCGTCTACGATCTCGCCGAACGGCACCCTCACCTCACCGTCCAGTTCGAAGAAATGGAGCCGGGCGAAAGCGTTGCCGCGCTGCGCAGCTGGCAGACTGACGTCGCGATTATCGATGACTTGAACATACCGACCGGCGCGCTCGATCCCAACATCGAGACGATCTTCCTGATGGAGGACGTCTTCAACGTCATGGTCTCGAGGGATCACAGGCTGTCGGAGCGGCCGACCGTCGGCCTGCATGAGCTTCGGGATGAGCGGTGGGCGATCGACACCGCGTCCGACACCTATACGAGGATGCTGGTGGAAGCCTGTCAGGAAGAGGGCTTCAAGCCCAACATCGTAGCGAGATGCAAAGGTTTCGAAGTGACCATCGCGCTAATCCGGCAGAATTACGGCATCTCGATCCTGCCTGGCCTGCGCGCCAGCTACGATCTCGAAGACGTCTGGGTCTGCAGGCTCGTTCCGGAAATCCGCCGGAGGATATTTATCGCCTTCCGGACAGAGGAAAAGCGCAGTCCGGCCCTTCAGGCGTTCCTCGACCGGATGGCCGAGAAGCCGCCCCTCTCCTGACGCCGGGTGCCGGCGCACCGAGCACCACCCCGATAAACCTCACGGGGGCATCGGGGCAAAACCAACAGATTTCCTAATGTATCACCTCAGGAGAATTAAGTAGATTTGAAGAGACCCCGCTCCTACTGTCCATCTGCCAATTGATGGGACTGGGAGCGAGGATCGCACGCAGACCTTGGCCAATAATGGGAACGACGTATTCAGAAAGGCGATAACGCCTCCAGCGTCTTACCGGACTTTCGATCGAGCCATTGCTCATTGATTTGGCGTCACCGTCACTATGCGATCCGAAAGGGGAACTTCGATGAAACTACTCAAAATCCTGACTGCCGGCGTTTTCGCAGGCGTTGCGTTCACGGCGGCCAATGCTTCCGCTTCCGTTCTCGACACGGTCAAGCAGCGCGGTGTGCTCAACTGCGGCACCGATAACACCGCTCCCGGCTTCGGGTATCTCAATACCACGACCGGACAGATGGAAGGGCTCGATGTCGACTTCTGCAAGGCGGTTGCCGCCGGCGTTCTCGGCGACGCCGCCAAGGTCAAGTTCATCACGGTGACCGACAAGAGCCGCTTTGACGCAGTTCTCACCGGCCAGGTCGATGTCGTCTTCGCCCACACCACGATCAAACCGGCGCGTGAATCGTCAATCGCGATCGATTTTCTGCCGATCAACTTCTACGACGGTACCGGCCTCATGGTGAAAACTGATGCCGGGATCAAGGAATTCGCAGACCTCGATGGTGCAACAATCTGCACCACCCAGGGATCGGCCACCGAGACGGTTCTGGCTGCTGTCTTCAAGGCGCGTGGTTGGAAGGACTCCAAGGTCCTGACCTATGAAAACCTCGAGAAGCTTTTCTCCGCGCTCAACTCGGGTCGTTGCAATGCGATGAGCACCGACAAATCAGCTCTTGCCGCCTGGGCGGGGAATGCACCGAAGCCAGCCGACTATCTGATCCTCCCGGATACGCTGGACAAGTCTCCGTTCGGCGGCTTCGTGGCTGCCAACGACTCCAAGTGGCGCAATGCGCTGCGCTGGATCGAGTACGGCCTCTTCCAGGCCGAGGAGTCCGAGATCACCCAGGCCAATCTGGCCGAAAAGCTGAAGAGCGAGGATCCCTTCATTCAGAAGTTCCTCGGCAGCAATGGCGGCGGCTACGGCAAGGACTTCGGCCTCTCCGACGACTTCATGGCTCAGGCGATCAAGGCCGTCGGCAACTACGGCGAGGCCTATGATCGCAACCTCGGTCCGAAGACCAAGATGTATCTCGACCGCAGGGGCACGCCGAACGCCTTGTGGACGCAGGGTGGCGCAATCTACTCGCCGCTCTGGAACTGACGCCGGCCGGGGGTCGGAACCATGTCGTTCCGCCCCCCAAGCACTTGGAGCCTGAACATGACAATCCACGAAACGAGTGCGATCCACGGCATGCCAGACAACGATAGGCTGAGGTCGCTGCGCCTGCGCAATCGCATCCGGCACGAAGCGATCCAGCTGGGAATCGTCGCTCTGGTCGTCGTGCTGCTCGGCATCCTGGCATATGCGGTCAAGGCGGGGCTTGCCGAGAAGGGCATACGGTTCAGCTTCTCGTTTCTTGCTAACACCGCCGGCTTCGATATTAGCGAAGGATTAACGCTGACGTCTGTTGAAGGCTTCGTCCCCAACCTCGCCCAGTTCTCTTCGGAGATGTCGATCGCGTCGGCTTTCGTCACAGGCATTTTCAACACCGCCAAGATCGCACTGCTGGCGATCATCCTCAGCACGATCCTCGGAACGATGCTCGGCGTCGGCCGTCTGTCGACCAACTGGGTGGTGAGAAATCTCTGTTTCTGGATCGTCGAATTCGTTCGCAACACGCCGCTGCTCATACAGCTTGTCTTCTGGTATTTCGCGGTCGTACTGCACTTTCCGCCAATGGCGTCTGCAGCAAAGCTCTACGGTGGCCTTATCGTCAGCCAGCAAGGCATATACCTCCCCACGCTGTCCTGGACCGGCGGCGCATCCACCCTTTCGCTGATCCTGGTCACCGCCACAGGAGTGTCGGCGCTCGGCGCAATATTCGACCCCATCCGTGGAGCGCGGCGGATATGCGTCGGCGCGGCGGTCGTCTGCCTCGGGCTGCTGGTCGCGACCGGCGGGATGATCGTGAATTTCCCCGTCGCCAACAAGTTCAAGGCCAGCGGGGGAACGAGCATCAGCCCGGAGATGGCAGCCCTTCTCGTTGCCGTCGTCGTGAGCAGCGCTTCCTTCATCGCCGAAACCGTCCGCGGCGCGATCGACGCTCTTCCGAAGGCCCAATGGGAAGCCGCCGGATCGCTGGGGCTCAGCCGGCGCGACACCGTCAACGACATCATCCTTCCGCAAGTGTTCCGCGTCGTTCTCCCCTCCTTCGGCAATCAGTATATCAGCCTGACCAAAAACACCGCGCTCGGGATCGCGGTCGGATTTCCGGATCTGTTCAACATTTACGGGACGATCGCCAATCAGACCGGCCACAGCCTTGAAGGCATCATCATCGTCATGGCGTCCTACCTGGTCCTCAGCTGGATCATCAGTTCGTCGGTGTACTGGGCGAACCGCCGTCTTAACCCCATGGGAGTGTCGCAATGATCGCCACCTCAATAAAATGGACCCGCCACAACCTGTTTGGAAAGCCTTTCGACGTCGCCCTGTCGCTGCTGGTCATTCCGGGCGTTCTCTGGATTGCCTGTTCGATCCTTGACTGGGCGCTCACCACGGCAAGGTGGGATATCATCGTGCAGAGCCTGCGGGTGCTGATGATCGGCGTTTTTCCAGCCGATCAGGCGTGGCGCGCATGGACGGCGTCGGCGATCATGGCAGCGACCCTCGGCGCCGGTCTCGGCTGCGTGTTTTCGTTCAAGCCTCACCATGGGCTGGTTCTCGCTCTCGTTCCCTTGTTGATTTTGATCGTCGATCATGGCGATCCGCAGAACGCCCTGTCCGCGGCAGGCATCGTTGCCGCAACCTCGCTGGGATGGGTGCTGACGTCGTATGTGCCATTGTCCAGGAAGGCGATGCCTGCTGCGGCGTTTACGGGCTTCATCGTCGTCGTTGCGGTCATGGCCCCTCCGGGCGTGGAGCTCTGGGGCGGACTTCTTCTCAGCGTCCTGCTGACGCTGGTGACGTCGGTCCTGTCTCTGCCGATCGGCATCCTGCTCGCGTTCGGACGGCAGAGCCGGCACTCAAGTCTCAGGATCATCTGCACCTGGTACATCGAAGTCATGCGCTCGGTGCCGCTCATCCTCGTCGTTTACTGGATCTGGATTCTCATGCCGGTCCTTGCACCGCAGTTGGGACTGGCCGACGTCGCGCGCGGCATGATCGGCTTCACGATCTTCTACTCCGCCTATGTCGCCGAATATGTCCGAAGCGGGCTTCAGGCGGTTCCGCGCGCCCAGACCGAGGCGGCAAGGTCTCTCGGCATCAGCGAATTCGACATCAACCGCTCGATCGTTCTGCCACAGGCGCTCCGGGTCGTGGTGGCGCCGCTGGTCGGCAACGTGCTCGACATCTTCAACTCCGCGCCGCTCGTCTTCATCATCGGGCTGACGGATTTTCTCCGCGCGGGGCAGATGATCCTGGCGAACCCGCAATATGGCGACCGGACTTTCGAAGTCCTCTCGTTCCTGCTCGTCACCTATTTCCTGGTCGGCTCGATGATCACCTATGCCGCCAGAAAGCTCGAAGACCATATGGCAACGAGTGCGCGCTGAGCTGTTCCAACACGGAGACATCACGATGAACGCCATCGTCGAAATGAAAAGCATGAACAAGTTCTACGGCGCCCACCATGTGCTCAAGGACATCGATCTCGCCGTCACACGCGGTGAAGTCATGGTCATCCTCGGGGCCAGTGGCTCAGGAAAGTCGACCCTCATCCGCTGCGTCAACGGCCTCGAAATGTACCAGACCGGCAGCCTCGTCGTGGACGGCTATGACATGCCGGTCGAGGCCGACCGGAAGCTCGGCGGAGAACGCGAACTCGCGGCGATCCGTAAGGGCGTCGGCATGGTATTCCAGCAATTCGGCCTGTTCCCGCACAAGACGGTGCTGGACAATATCGCCATCGCGCCGATGCGGGTCCGCAAAAAGTCGCGGGAAGAAGCCGAAGCGACCGCCATGAAGCTCCTCGACCGCGTCGGCCTCAAGGCGCATGCGCACAAATATCCGGGCCAGTTGTCCGGCGGTCAGCAGCAACGCGTGGCCATCGCCCGCTCGCTCGCCATGGAGCCGCATTTGATGCTGTTCGACGAGCCCACCAGCGCGCTCGATCCGGAAATGGTCGGCGAAGTCCTCGACGTCATGCGGGAACTGGCCGCCGAAGGCATGACCATGATGGTGGTGACGCACGAAATGGGTTTCGCCAGAGAGGTCGCCGACCGCGTCGTTTACATCGACCAAGGCTCGATCATCGAGGTCGGGAAGCCGGACGAGTTCTTCGAAAATCCGAAAAACGACCGGGCTCGCTCTTTCCTCGCCCGCGTCCTGAGACACTGACCAACCGCAGCCCGGCTCACGAATGGAAATGTCCATGAACACGATACTCCCCAGTGATCCTGCTCGCGATGATGTTCTCGCAGGCCGCCCCACCCTCTGGCTCAATCCATCCTATCGGAAACAGGCGATCGACACCTCGGACCTGCCGGTTTCACCGGCCGACGTGCAGAGCGCGCGCCAGAACTGGCAGCGCTTGGCGCCGGTTCTTGCCGAATGCTTTCCGGAACTGAAGGATACGGGCGGCGAGATCCGCTCCGAACTGGTGGAACTCAAGAAACTCCGCGAGGCGCTCGGCTACCGAACGAGAGAGTTCGGCAACGTCTTCATCAAGGCCGACAGCCACCTGCCGGTTGCCGGCTCCATCAAGGCGCGCGGCGGCGTCTACGAGGTTTTCCTCTTTGCAGAAGGCCTCGCCCGTCAGAAGGGACTGCTCGGCGCCGGCGAGGATATCCGGAAGCTGGCAACGGAAGAGGCCCGCTCGTTATTTTCAGGCCATACCGTGGCGGTGGGCAGCACCGGCAATCTCGGCTTGAGCGTCGGCATCGCCGCGCGCGCGCTTGGCTTCAAAGCCACGGTCCACATGTCGTCCGACGCCAAGGCCTGGAAGGTCGAGCGCCTGCGGAAGCTCGGCGTCGATGTCATCCAGCACGAGGCTGACTATACGACCGCCGTCGAAAACGCCCGCGACATCGCCGACACCGACCCAACGATCTATTTCGTCGACGACGAGCAGTCTCGGCACCTGTTCCTCGGCTACAGCGCGGCGGCGTCAGAGCTGGCAACGCAGCTCGACGAGCGCGGGATCACGATCGACGAGGAAAATCCGCTTTTCCTCTACTTGCCCTCCGGCATCGGCGGCGCACCGGGGGGCGTCGCCTTCGGCGCCAAGGCGATCTTCGGCGACAATGTGCACGCCTTCTTCGTCGAGCCGGTGCAGTCGCCCTGCGCCCTCGTCCACATGATGTCGGGTTCGCAGGAGCTGGTGTCGGTCTATGACGTCGGCCTGACCAACAAGACCGAAGCCGACGGCATGGCCGTCGCCCGTATGTCGGCCTTCGTGGCCAAAGTGATGCGAGAGATGCTCGCCGGCGTCTACACGACCGCCGACAATGATCTGTTCAAACTGCTTCGCATGGCGTGGATCACCCAAAGGCAGAAGCTGGAGCCTTCGGCCGCCGCCGCCTTGCTCGGGCCCGACTTCCTCTTGCGCCACAGCGAAGGCCGGCGTTTCCAGGCTGAACAGGGCGTTGCGGAGAAGATGTCGCGAGCGACGCACGTGCTCTGGACGACAGGCGGCTCGTTCGTCCCGGAGGAGCAGTTCCAGAACTTTCTCCGTCAGGCGGAAGCCCTCGCGTAGTCCCGCATGCCGAATGGTGCCACAGGCGCGGGTCGGGAACGATCCGCGCCTGTCGACCTGATGCCGCAGCCTTTAGGTCTCTATTTTCATGCAGGTCGTTAGCGCAAAGTCTCGCGCGACAGGTTCTAGAATCGACGCGGGGCTTCCGGTTTGTTTCCGACGATCCCATCGATCCGGTCCAGTACCTCAGGCGTCATCTTCTGCCTGTGGGACAGGGCCGCAAGATTGTCCTGCAGCTGGCTGGCGCGCGAGGCGCCGAGAATGACGGTGGAGACGTTGCGGTTGGCGAGGCACCACAGCAGGGCGAGATGGGTGATCGACAGGCCGATCTCGTCGGCAAGCTTGGCGAGTTCGCCAACCTGTTTGAGCTGGGCGCGGCCGGCATCGCTGGACCACTTCTCTTTCAGCCATTCGTAGCCCGGCAGGTTCATACGGCTGTCGGCCGGCACACCGTTATTGTATTTGCCGGTCAGGACGCCTGAGGCGAGCGGAGACCAGATCGTGGTGCCGAGGCCGATGAGGTCGTAGAGCGGCAGATAATCGGATTCGACCTTGTGGCGTTCGAAGATATTGTACTGCGGCTGCTCCATGGTCGGCGGCGTGATGCGCAGATCGCGGGCCACGGCATAGGCTTCCGTCAGTTGCTGCGCCGACCATTCCGAGGTGCCCCAATAGAGCACCTTGCCCTGGGCGACAAGATCGTGCATCGCCCGGACCGTTTCCTCGACCGGCGTGTCGATATCCGGGCGATGGCAGAAATAGAGGTCGAGGTAATCGACCTGAAGTCTCTTCAACGCGGCATGGCAGGCATCGGTCACGTGCTTGCGCGAAAGGCCGCGCTGCGTCGGCTTCTGGCCTCCCCAGAACACCTTGCTGGAGACGACGAAGCTGTCGCGGCTCCAGCCAAGCGATTTCAGCGCCTCGCCCATGACGATCTCGGACTTGCCGCTTTCGTATCCTTCGGCATTGTCGAAGAAGTTCACCCCATTGTCATAGGCAAGCTTCATCAGGTCGACGGCGTCGCCACCATTGACCTGCTTGCCGAATGTCACCCATGAGCCGAAGGAGAACTCGCTCACTTGCAGACCCGACTTTCCCAGACGACGATATTCCATCATGCAGCTCCTGAAAAACGTGCCGGCCGCTCGCCGGCATTGCGCGATCGATCGACGACCGACTCGCGTAATCTATGGCATGAACGTCGATATGCGAGGAGCGGAAAGCAAAAGGGCGCTCGACGACATCAGCCGGAGCGCCCGTTGCATGCAATCGACGACGTTTGCGGCGGAGGTCGACAGCAGCTGAGGCAGATGACGAGATTCGGAACGGATTGGCAACATGCAAGTGGAGTTGCGGACGTTATCGCCCGCCGATCGCCCGGGTCATCCACCTGTTATCCACAGCCTATCCACAGGCACGGCGGCTACGACCACAGCAACTTCAATGACATTCGCCGGGCGGCAATCCGCACGTCGCAAATGCTCTGTGACCGTTGAATGACACTGCGCTTTTGTTTGTCCGCCCGGATATAAACCGCGACCCGGCTCAGCTGAGATTCAATTCTCTTCCCGACCGTGGCGGCGGACGCCGGGAGGAAGTGGGCGGTGGGCAACATGAGGGCCCGCCGCCCTCTTTTCATTCAGCCAGTTTTCATTCAGGCGGTGCGCGAGCTTCTATAGACCGAGACACCAAGCTCCCTGATTTTCTTGCGCAGCGTGTTGCGGTTGAGGCCGAGAAGATCGGCCGCCTTGATCTGGTTGCCGCGCGTTGCCGTCAGCGCAGCGAGGATCAGCGGATATTCCATTTCCGTCAGCACGCGGTCGTAGAGGCCGGGCGGCGGCAGGTTTTCGCCGAAGCCCGAGAAATAGGTGCGCATATTCTCCTCGACGGCCTGGGCAATCGTCATCGAGCCGCTGCGCATCGGACCCTTGTCGATCGGGCTGTCGGGCACGTCGGAGCGAAGTTCCGCGTCGATGATCTCGCGGGTGATGACATCCTGAGGATAGAGCGCCATCAGGCGGCGGATGAGGTTTTCCAGCTCGCGGACATTGCCCGGCCAGGCATAGGCCTTCATCAGTTCCAGCGCTTCCTGATCGAAGCGCTTGGAGCCGAGTCCCTCCTTCTCCGCCTGCTGGATGAAATGGCGCACGAGATCGGGAATGTCCTCGGCGCGGTCGCGCAGCGGCGGCAGGCGCAGCGGCACGACGTTGAGGCGATAATAGAGATCCTCGCGGAAGAGGCCTTGGTTGATCGCCTGTTTCAAATCTTTGTTGGTGGCGGCGACGATGCGCACGTCGGTGCGGATTGGCGTACGGCCGCCGACGGTGGTGTATTCGCCCTGCTGCAGCACGCGCAGGAGCCGGGTCTGGGCGTCCATCGGCATGTCGCCGATTTCGTCGAGGAACAGCGTGCCGCCTTCGGCCTGCTCGAAGCGGCCGGTCGATCGGGTCTGCGCGCCGGTGAAGGCGCCCTTCTCGTGGCCGAAGAGTTCGGATTCGATCAGGTCGCGCGGGATTGCCGCCATGTTGATCGCGACGAAGGGGCCGTTGCGGCGCTTGCCGTAATCATGCAGGGCGCGGGCGACGAGCTCCTTGCCGGTGCCGGATTCGCCGGTGATCATCAGCGTCAGGTCGGTCTGCATCAGCCGGGCGAGCACGCGGTAGATTTCCTGCATCGCCGCCGAGCGGCCGACGAGCGGCATGCCATCCTGCATGTCCTCTTCGAGCTTGGCGGGCTTGCGCTTCGGCTCGGCGAGCGCCCGGCCGATAATGCCGATCAGCTCGGTGAGATCGAAGGGTTTCGGCAGATAGTCGTAGGCACCCTTCTCCGAGGCCTTGATGGCGGTCATGAAGGTGTTCTGCGCGCTCATGACGAGGACGGGCAGATCGGGACGCGCCTTTTTGATACGCGGCAGCAGATCGAAGGCATTTTCGTCGGGCATCACCACGTCGGTAACGACGAGATCGCCCTCACCCGCCGAAATCCAGCGCCAGAGGGTAGCGGCGTTGGAGGTGATGCGAACGTCATAGCCGGCGCGGCTCAAAGCCTGGTTGAGCACGGTGCGGATGGCCGCATCATCATCTGCAACGAGGATCGTAGCTGTCATCGAGAAGGTCCTGTCGAGCTTGCGGAAGAGGCGTCTTCGAGCGAGGCGTCCTTCGACGCCGGCATAAGGACGCGGAATGTCGTGCGGCTATTCTGGCTGTCGCATTCGATGATGCCGCCGTGATCGCCGATGATCTTGGCGACCAACGCCAGGCCGAGGCCGCTGCCGTTAGTCTTGGTGGTGATGAACGGATCGAAAAGATGCGGCAGCAGATCGGCGGGAACGCCAGGACCGTTATCGTGGACGCAGAACTCCAGCGGCAGCGAGATCTTTTCGCGCGTGCCGGCGACCGAAAGGCGGATGCCCGGGCGATAGGCGGTCGTCAGCATGATTTCGCCGTCCGGCCGGTCACCGACCGCTTCGGCAGCATTTTTCACCAGATTGAGGAAGACCTGCACGAGCTGATCCCGATTGGCATAGACGGCCGGCAGCGACGGGTCGTAACTCTCGGTCACGCGGATGTTGCGGGCAAAACCCGCCTTGGCGACGGCCTTCACGTGATCGAGCACGGAATGGATATTGACCGGCATGCGGTCGACCGGACGCTCGTCGGAAAAGACTTCCATGCGGTCGACCAGCGAGACGATGCGGTCGGTTTCATCGCAGATCAGCCGGGTCAGCGCCCGGTCGTCGTCGATTGCAGACTGTTCGAGAAGCTGGGCGGCACCGCGGATGCCGGAGAGCGGGTTCTTAATTTCGTGCGCCAGCATCGAAGCGAGGCCGGTCACCGAACGGGCGGCGGCGCGATGCGTCAGCTGCCGGTCGATCTTGTCGGCCATCGAGCGTTCCTGAAAGACGATGACGACGGCGCCGGGTTCGCTGAGCACCGGGGCGACGTAGAGGTCGACAAGCTTGTCCTGGCCGAGACGCGGCGAACTCAGGTCGACGCGATATTCGTTGACCGGGGCCTTGCGCTCCCGCACCTGGTCGATCAGGGCGAGCAGCGGGCTGCCGAAGGGAATGAAGGTCGAGATGCGGTAACGCGCCAGATGCGAGGCGCTGGCGCCGAAGAAGGCCTCCGCCTCCCAATTGGCGAAAACGACGAAGCCGGATTCGTCGACCATGACGACGGGGTTCTGGATGGCGTTGAGCACGGCCATGGCGACGGTCCCGCCGGCCTGATCGGGCGGAGAAGTCGTATCCTTCGTCATGCCGCCTCCCGGCTGTCGACAACACCCGATGCCAATGCCTCGTAAAGGCGCGCGGCCACCTCGCGCGGATCGCGCGAGGTCATGATCACAGCCTTGTCGCCGCCGGCGAGATCAGCGGCGAAACGGTCGAGATACCAGCCGAGATGCTTGCGGGCGTGGCGGATCGCCACCGCCTCTCCGTAGAAATCCAGCATCATCGTGTAATGTTCGACGGCGATATCGGCGATCTCGTGTGGCGGAGGCTCCGCTGCACCGGCAAGCACACCGGCATGCCACGGCCTGCCTTGGCAGCCCCTGCCGATCATGACGGCATCGGCGCCGGAGCGGCGCAATATTTCCTGCGCGTCCTCGGCCGTTTCGACATCGCCATTGGCGATCAGCGGAATGGAGATTTCTTCACGGACGGGACGGATCGCATCCCAATCGGCGCGGCCTTCATAGAATTGCATGCGGGTGCGCCCATGAATGGTCACGAGCTGTATGCCGGCCGCCTCGGCGCGGCGCGCAATCTCGGGCGCGTTGATGGAGCTCTCGTCCCAGCCGAGGCGCATCTTCAGCGTCACGGGAATATCGACGGCCTTGACCGTCGCCTCGATGAGGCCGAGCGCGTGATCGGGATCGCGCATCAACGCCGAGCCGGAGTAACCGCCGATCACCTTCTTTGCCGGGCAGCCCATATTGATGTCGATGATATCGGCGCCATGATCGGCAGCGATCTTCGCCGCCTCCGCCATCCAATGCGCCTCGCGGCCGGCAAGCTGCACCATATGCGGCCGGAAGCCTGCGGCTTTGAGCCGCGACCAGGATTCGGCCGTGTCGTTGACCAGTTCGCGGCTCGCCACCATTTCGGTCACGACGAGGCCGGCGCCGAAGCGCCAGGCGAGTTCGCGGAAGGGCATGTCCGTGACGCCGGACATCGGCGCCAGAACGACGCGGTTCCGCACGGATACGGATCCGATTCGGAAAGGCGCTGCGAGGTCCTTGGAAATCAAATGATTATCTTTCGGGCACACTATAGAACTGCATGATTTTTAGCCATTGTTCCCCGGCTTGCCAAGGGGGCTAAGATCGAAATCGATATTTTTCGGGCAGATGCTGGAAAAGGCCAAAACAAGACGTTAGAGCACTCGGGTCAATTCCGCATAATTTAGGGGATTTATGCTGCAAATGCCTTCTAAGCAACCGATATCGGCTGGAATTGTCATCGTCGCCGCCGGCCGCGGCGAGCGTGCAGGCTCCTCCGAGGAAGGCCCCAAGCAGTATCGCCTGATCGGCGGCAAGCCGGTTATCGCTCATACGCTTGAAAACTTCATGACGTGGGGGCCGACGACCGAGATCGTCGTCGTTATTCATCCTGATGACGAGGCACTGTTTGCAAAGGCGTTGCGCCACATCGTCTCGGCAACCCCGATCGAAACCGTGCATGGCGGCGCGACCCGGCAGCAATCCGTGCTGGCCGGGCTGAGATACCTCAAGAGCAAGCAAATCAGCCATGTGCTGATCCATGACGCGGTGCGGCCGTTCTTCGACCATGCGCTTCTCGACCGCATCGCCGAGAACCTTGGCGACGGCGCGCAGGCAGTGCTGCCGGCGATCCCGGTCACAGACACGCTGAAACGTGCCGACAGTGCCGGCACCGTGCTGACGACGGTGTCGCGCGACCACCTCTACGCCGCGCAGACGCCGCAATCCTTCGCCTTCGAAACGATCCTCGACGCGCATGAAAAGGCGGCGGCGAGCGGGCGCAGCGATTTCACCGACGATGCCTCGATCGCGGAATGGGCGGGCATTCCGGTGACGATCGTCGAGGGCGCGGCCGATAACGTCAAACTCACGGTGAAGAAGGATATCGCCATGGCCGACGACAAACTGTCGACGTCGCTGCTTCCTGATGTGCGCACCGGCAATGGCTACGACGTGCACCAACTCGTAGCGGGTGATGGCGTCACACTCTGCGGCGTGTTTATCCCGCACGACCAGAAGCTCAAAGGCCACTCGGATGCCGACGTCGCGCTGCATGCGCTGACGGACGCGCTGCTCGCCACCTGCGGCGCCGGCGATATCGGCGATCATTTCCCACCCTCCGACCCGCAATGGAAAGGGGCGGCGTCGCGCATCTTCATCGAACATGCCGCCCGGATCGTGCGCGAGCGCGGCGGCACGATCATGAATGCCGATGTCTCGCTGATCGCCGAGGCGCCGAAGGTCGGCCCGCATCGCGAGACCATGCGGATGAGACTGTCGGAGTATCTCCGCATCGATATCGAGCGCTGCTCGGTTAAGGCGACGACCAACGAGACGATCGGCTTCGTCGGCCGGCGCGAAGGCATC
This sequence comes from Rhizobium sp. C104, assembly GCF_022354505.1. NCBI lineage: Bacteria > Pseudomonadati > Pseudomonadota > Alphaproteobacteria > Hyphomicrobiales > Rhizobiaceae > Rhizobium > Rhizobium sp. C104. The sequence goes on from NZ_CP092348.1 coordinate 1,545,263, forward strand.
GCGGCGATCGCCACGGCGACCGTCGTCTATCGCGGGGGAATCGATGAGCCTTTTTCCCGAGGAAATTCTGTCGGCGGCGCAGACGATTATCCGGGACTTCACGGCCGCGGGACTGATGATCTCGACCGCCGAATCGTGCACCGGCGGGCTGATATCAGGCGCGCTGACCGAGATATCGGGTTCATCCGCCGTCGTCGACCGCGGCTTCGTCACCTATACCAATACCGCAAAGATGGAGCTGCTTGGCGTGCAGGAGGCAACGCTTTTGCGCTTCGGGGCGGTCTCCGAGGAAACGGCGCGGCAAATGGTGCATGGCGCCCTCTTCCGCTCGCGCGCGGCGATCGCCGTCGCCGTCACCGGCATTGCCGGCCCCGGCGGCGGATCGGCGGAAAAACCGGTCGGCCTCGTGCATCTCGCCGCCCAATCGCGCGCCGGCGCGCTCGTCCATCGGAAAATGCTCTATGGCGATATCGGCCGCAGCGAGGTTCGGCTGGCAACGGTCGGAACGGCGCTGGAGATGGTGCGCTCCCTCCTTGACGGACGCCGGCAATCGCCGCGTCAGGCCGGCGCGTAGATCCTGCTCGCCCTGAGTCTCGAAGGCTTCCGTGAACATGCGGAAGGCGCGGTCGAACATCGAGCCCATCAATGCCCCGAGAATGCGGCTCTTGAACTCGTAGTCGATGAAGAAATCGACGGTGCAGCCGCCGGTCGGCGTCTCGGCGAAATGCCAGCGATTGTCGAGGTATCTGAACGGGCCGTCGATATATTTGACCTCGATGACGTGCTCGGCGCGGTTCAGCAACACCTGCGTCGTGAAGGTTTCGCGGATCGCCTTGTATCCCACCGTCATATCGGCAACGAGCAGGATCTTGCCATCGCGCTCTTTGCGGCTCCTGATGGCGAGCGCTTCACAGAGCGGCAGGAATTCCGGATAGCGCTCGACATCGGCAACGAGGTCAAACATCTGATCGGGCGTGTGCGGGACGGGACGATGGGTTTCGAATTGCGGCATAGGCGGCAATTAAGCGGGCCGGGCGAGAAGATCAAGAAGCTCACGCATCTGACGGCGGGATTTTAGCTGGAGCACGGGTACTTCAGGGCCATGTTCAGCAATGCCGGCGGTGATGCGCGGTGCGATTTTCTCCTCGAATGTCCAGATGAAGCGCAGGAATTCCAAATCGATCTTCTCGGGACAGCCCGGTGCCATTTCCGGGCGGTTGCGACCGATCCATTTCGCCCATCGGCTGATTGCGCCCCAGATACAGAGAAGTCGCGGCATTCGGACCCAGAGGACGAAATCGGTCCGCGGCATCCGAATGTCCAACGAGGACGGATTGCTGCCATCCATAATCCAGCGTTCTTCGAGGATGCGGCTGGCGATGATATTTCTCTGCTCTGCCCTTTCGCGCACCACCCAGCCGGGAAGCCAGAAAACGTCGCGATCGAGCGAAATATACGGCAGCCCGAAGCGCTTGGCGATCTTCAGCGAAATAGTTGATTTTCCACCACCCGAGCAGCCCACGACGAGGATGCGTCCGGCTCTACGGATATGCTCCGCAGCCTGTTCGATGTCGGTGATCGTCTGATGCGGCGGCAGCTCTGCTCTCTGGTCCATCGTGTCGTCCTCGGTCCGTCCGCGCCAAAGGCTGCCCCTCACCCTAACCCTCTCCCCGTAAACGGGTAGAGGGGACGTGCCAAACGCAGCGTTAAAGTTGAGGAGGCGGGTGCGGCATATCCCCTTCGCCCCGTTTACGGGAGAAGGTGCCGGCAGGCGGATGAGGGGCATGCGGCGATCGCGAGGGCGAGGATATTCTCATGTCGCGGAGCGCGAACCCTTACTCAGCTGCCATCAGCAGCTTCTTTTCGCGCGCCGCTCTCAGCCTTGCGAAATCATCGCCGGCGTGGTGGGAGGAGCGGGTCAGCGGACTGGAGGCAACCATCAGGAAGCCCTTGCTGTAGGCGACCGTCTCGTAGGACTTGAACTCGTCCGGCGTGACGAAGCTTTCGACCTTGTGATGCTTGCGGGTCGGCTGCAGGTACTGGCCAATCGTCAGGAAATCGACGTCGGCGGTGCGCAGGTCATCCATCAGTTGCAGCACCTCGTTGCGCTCCTCGCCAAGGCCGACCATGATGCCCGATTTGGTGAACATCGTGGGATCGAGTTCCTTCACCCGCTGCAAGAGACGGATGGAGTGGAAGTAGCGGGCGCCGGGGCGAACCGTCAGATAATTGCCGGCGACCGTTTCCATATTGTGGTTGAAGACGTCGGGTTTGGCGGCGACGACCCGCTCCAAGGCACCCGGCTTCTTCAGGAAGTCCGGCGTCAGGATCTCGATCGTCGTTGCCGGCGAAGCGGCGCGGATCGCCCAGATCACCTTTTCGAAGTGTTCGGCGCCGCCGTCCTCCAGGTCGTCGCGGTCGACCGAGGTGATGACGACGTGGGATAGGCCCATTTCCTTGACCGCCTTGGCGACGTTCTCCGGCTCGGCCATATCGAGCGCGTTCGGCTTGCCGGTGGCGACATTGCAGAAGGCGCAGGCGCGCGTACAGATCTCGCCCATGATCATGAACGTCGCGTGCTTCTTGTCCCAGCACTCGCCGATATTCGGGCAGCCGGCCTCCTCGCAGACGGTGACGAGCTTGTGCTCCTTCACGATCGCGCGCGTTTCGGCATAGCCCTTGGAGGTCGGCGCCTTGACGCGGATCCAGTCCGGCTTGCGCATGACCTCGGTATCGGGCCGATGCGCCTTCTCGGGATGGCGCACGCGCTTGGCGTCAGGATTGATCGTATCGAGAATGGTCACCATTGCAGTATCAGCTTTCCGCCGCCCCTAAGCGGCATCATCTCTTGGATCTAAAGCGCATCGCGATCTTTCAGATTCGCTCCTCGCGCTTTAGCTCTTTGTTTTTCCGCACGTCGTTGCCGCAAAACCGCTGCACACTTTTGCGCGACATACTTTAGCGCCGCACCAGCCGCGCAAGGAATATCAGCAGGCAGGCGCCGAGGAAACCGGTCACGAAATAACCGAGCCGTCCGCCGGCAAGCTGGACATGGAACTCAGCGAGGATGGCAGTGGCGACGACCGAGCCGACGATGCCGAGCACAATGTTCAGGAAAATCCCATACCGCGCCTCCATCAGCTTGCCGGCAAGCCAACCCGCAAGCCCGCCGATGATGATTGCCGAAATCCAGCCCACGCCTTCCATGCCTGCCCTTACCCTTAAGCGACCGCCCTGGCGATCAGCACCACGATGATGGCGCCGACGGTGGCGTGGATGATCTGCACGACCAGCGCGTTTTCAATGCCCAGCGAAATGCCGAGCGCGCTGAACAGATAACCGCCGACGAAGGCGCCGATGATTCCGCTCAGCAGGCATCTGATCAAGCCGCCGCCACCGACGACCAGACTTGCTAGGAAGCCTGCAACCAGGCCGATCAGCAAAAACACCAACAACGCCTGCGTCTCCATAGACATGATGATTTCCTTTCGTTTTTTCCAGCCCCCGATGGATGGCCTAGGCCATCCCGTAGGATGGCTTCGCCGCCTCTGCGGGACGGCTTGCCGCCCTGGGATAGAGGGCAGCCCTGGAAATTATCAAGCGTTCAGCACGCGGCCATAGGCATCGAGCACCGCTTCCTTCATCGTTTCGGAGACTGTGGGATGCGGGAAGATGGTGTGCATCAATTCTTCCTCGGTCGTCTCCAGGTTCATCGCAACGACGAAGCCCTGGATGAGCTCGGTGACTTCGGCGCCGACCATGTGGGCGCCGAGCAGTTCGCCGGTCTTCTTGTCGAAGATCACCTTCACCATGCCCTGGTCTTCACCGAGCGCGATCGCCTTGCCGTTTGCCGCGAAGGAGAAGCGACCAACGCGAATGTCGCGGCCGAGTTCCTTGGCTTTCGCTTCGGTGAGCCCGACGGAAGCGACCTGCGGATTGCAATAGGTGCAGCCGGGAACCTTACCCTTATCGGTCGGATGAACGTTCGGCAGGCCGGCGATCCTTTCGACGCAGACGACACCCTCATGCTCGGCCTTGTGCGCCAGCATCGGCGGGCCGGCAACGTCGCCGATCGCATAGATGCCGGCGACATTGGTCTTGCCGTAACCGTCGGCGACGACACAGCCGCGGTCGGTCTTGATGCCGAGCGCTTCCAATCCGAGATTTTCGATGTTGCCCTGAACGCCGACGGCGGAGATCATCCGGTCGGCGGTAATCTGCTGCACCTTGCCATCCGCAGTCTCGACATGGGCGGTGATGCTGCCGGCACCCTTCTCGACCTTCGTGACCTTGGCGCTGGTGAAGATCTTCAGGCCGCGCTTTTCAAGCTGCTTGCGGGCGATGGCGGTGATCTCGGCATCTTCGACCGGCATGATGGTCGGCATGACTTCGACAACCGTCACGTCGACGCCCATCGAGCGGTAGAAGCTGGCGAATTCGATGCCGATCGCGCCCGAGCCCATGACGATCAGCGACTTCGGCAGCGCATCCGGCTTCAGCGCCTCGAAATAGGTCCAGATCAGCTTGCCGTCGGGCTCGATGCCGGGCAGCGCGCGCGGGCGGGCGCCGGTGGCGATGATGATGTGCTTGGCGGTGTAGGTGCCCTCGCCCTTGACATTCTTCGGCAGCGGGTGCTGCGGCTCGACGACCGGCTTCGACGACTTGCCGACGACGATCTCGCCTGGTTTGGTGATCTTTCCCTCGCCCCAGATGATGTCGATCTTGTTCTTCTTCATCAGGAAGCCGACGCCGGCGTTGAGGCGGGCGGAGACGGCGCGCGAGCGGCCAACGACGGCCTTGGCATCCGGCTTGACCGTGCCTTCGAGGACGAGGCCGAAATCCTTGAAGTGATTGGCGTGATCCAGCACCTCGGCCGAGCGCAGCAGCGCCTTTGTGGGGATGCAGCCCCAGTTCAGGCAGATGCCGCCCATATGCTCGCGCTCGACTATCGCGGTCTTGAGGCCGAGCTGAGCGGCGCGGATGGCGGCGACATAGCCGCCGGGACCGGAGCCGATGATGATGACGTCGTAGGATTCAGCCATGTGTTTCCTGCCCTTTGTTTTACGCTGCGCTGCGGGTCATGAGCACCCACGCGTGGCTCTTGCTGTTTTCGAAGAGCGGCACGGCATCGGCGCGCGCAGCCTCCAGGAATCCGTTTCTTCCATAAAGCGACAAAGCCGCTTCGTTATCACTTGCGGTGATCAGGCTGACGGGGCGGCGATCGGCCCTGTCGATCTGATCTTCCAGCAGCCTGCGTCCGATGCCGATGCCGCGCAGATGACGATAGACGCCGAGACTGCCGATGAACCAGCTTCCCACAACCGTTTTCTGCAAGGCGAGCATCGGCTCGGTCGCCGGGATCGTCGCCTCGATATCACCTATGCCGTCCTCCAGCGCATGGCCGATCGCCACACCTGCGACTTCGCCATAGGCCTCGGCGATGACGGAATCCCGCCAGCTGCCGACAGCGTCCTCCTCGCTCATCTTCAGCCTGCCCCGCTCCATCGGCGTGTCGCTGACGCCATTCGCCACATCGGCGCACCAGAGCCAGGAGGCAAAACCGTGCGAAGCAATATCCGCCAGAATCGCCAGCTCCGAGGCATCCCGCCGTGAGGCCTGCCGCAGCGCGATGAAGGCGGTCATCGTCAGATCCCCAGCATCATCCGAACGATCGATTCCAGCCCGCGCCCCAGCGACCGCGTATTCTCCGCATCGAGATGGATGCCATCAATCGGCGTGGTCCTGGCGACGGAATTGCCGTCGAAAAAGCCGCAACCGAGTTCGTCGGCAAGATCACGATAAAGCGTCGCAAGCTTTGCCGATTCGTCGATGCCGCCCGGAAAGGACGCGGCGAAAGGCACATTGCCCGTCGCGCAGATCGCCGGCGGCGCCACGATCAGGATCTCCGGCCCGTCGAATTCGAAGGGCCAGGCGTGATTGCGGATCAGCCGCACGAGGCGGCTGATGCCCTGGCAGGCGGCAAAGGCCGAACCCGCCACGACCGGCTTCATATCGTTGGTGCCGAGCAGGAGGATGACGAGATCGAGCGGCGCATGCGTCTGCAGGATCGTCGGCAGAACGCGCGCACCATTGCGGTCGCAATCGGCGAGATGATCGTCGAAAGCGGTCGTGCGGCCGTTCAGCCCTTCGGCGATGATGCGCGCCTCGCTGCCGAGCGCTGCCTGAAGCACGCTCGGCCAGCGGTTTTTGTAGTCATGACGGCCGATCGTATCGGCGTCATAACCCCAGGTCAGCGAGTTGCCATAGCAAAGAACGGTCTTGGTCATTTCCGCCTCCGCCCAGCTATCAGACAAGCATGCCCATCGGGTTCTCGATGTAGCCCTTGAAGGCCTGGAGCAGCTCGGCGCCGAGCGCACCATCGACGCAGCGATGGTCGGTCGACAGCGTAACCGACATCACCGTGGCGATCGCCATTTCGCCGTTCTTGACGACGACCCGCTGTTCGCCGGCGCCGACCGCGAGGATCGTCGCATGCGGCGGGTTGACGACGGCGGCGAAGTTCTTGACGCCCATCATGCCCATGTTCGACACCGAGCTGGTGCCGCCCTGATATTCCTCGGGCTTCAGCTTGCGGTCCTTGGCCCGCTTGCCGAGATCGCGCATCTCGTTAGAGATGACAGACAGCGTCTTCTGCTCGGCCTTGCGGATGATCGGCGTGATCAGGCCGCCGGGGATCGAGACGGCGACGCCGACATCAGCATGCTTGTGCTTGACCATGTTGGTCTCGGTCCAGGAAACGTTGGCATCCGGCACGTCACGCAGCGCCAGCGCCAGCGCCTTGATGACCATGTCATTGACCGAGAGCTTGTAGGCCGGAGCGTTGTCCTTGCGGGGAGCAGCGTCGTTCAGCTGGGCGCGCAGCGCCATCAGCGCATCGAGCTCGCAATCGACACTAACGTAGAAATGCGGGATCGTCTGCTTGGATTCGACCAGACGCCGGGCGATCGTCTTGCGCATGCCGTCATGCGGCACGAGCTCGTAGGAGCCCGGCTCGAAGAGCTTGAGCACGGCATCCTCGGAAGCGCCCTTCGGCGCTGCGGCCGGAGCCGGAGCGGCGGCAGCCTGCGGGGCAGCAGCGGACGGCGCGGCGGCAGGTTTGGCGCCACCACCGGCAACGGCGGCTTCGACGTCGCTCTTAACGACGCGGCCATGCGGTCCAGAGCCGGCGACAGCCGAAAGATCGATACCGGCGTCCTTGGCAAGCCTGCGGGCAAGCGGCGAAGAGAAGGTGCGGTTGCCGTTTGAGGAAACCGCCGCGGGTGCGGCGGCGGGCGCCGGCGCTACAGCCGCCTCAGCCTTCGCCGGTGCAGCCTCGGCCTTCGGCGCGGGGGCGGCGTCAGCCTTCGCCGGAGCGGCAGAGCCTGCACCGCTTGCCGCAGTGGCGACATCCTCGCCATCAGCGGCGAGAACGGCGATCAGCGCATTGACCTTGACACCTTCGGTGCCGGCGGCAACGACGAGCTTGGCGACCGTGCCTTCATCGACGGCTTCGACTTCCATCGTCGCCTTGTCGGTCTCGATCTCGGCGATCACATCGCCAGACTTGACCGTGTCGCCTTCCTTGACCAGCCATTTGGAAAGATTGCCTTCCTCCATGGTCGGAGAGAGGGCGGGCATCGTGATATTGATCGGCATATTAGTGGCCCTCCCTGAGCGAACCGGCAACGGCGAGTTCAAGCTGCCGCCCGCCAATCGACTTTCCAATTGTGCGTGCCAAAATAAAGTTGAACACAAAAAAACTTGCGATCAGACCGCTAATAGCACCACCCCATTGCAGAAGCGGAGTTATCGTCTCCCGAGGTATGCCGGCAATTCCACCAGCAACCCCTAAAACGAACCCAAAAGCTGCACCGGCAACAAAACCGCAGATGGCGCTGAGTAAAACCAACTTCCAATAGATCGACCAAGCAATGCGCCTGACATCTTTCATCACGGCCATCACCCGCCCCTTATTTGTAGCAAACAGCCTTCACCGCATCGACGACTTCGCCGACGTTCGGAAGCGCCAGCTTTTCGAGATTGGCGGCGTAAGGCATCGGTACGTCCTTGCCCGCAATCGTCAGGATCGGCGCATCGAGATAGTCGAAGGCCTGCTGCATGACGCGGGTGGCGATTTCGGTGCCGACTGAAGACTGCGGATAACCTTCCTCGACGGTGACCAGACGGCCGGTCTTCTTGACCGATTCGATGACCGTCGGAAGGTCCATCGGCCGGATGGTGCGAAGATCGATAAGCTCGACGTCGATGCCGATCCTTTCGAGTTCGGCAACCGCCTTCGTCGCATAGGTCATACCGATGCCGAAGGAGACGACTGTGACGTCCTTGCCCGAACGGTGAATACGGGCCTTGCCGATCGGCAGCACGAAATTGTCGAGCTTCGGCACGTCGAAGTGCTGGCCGTAGAGAATTTCGTTTTCGAGGAAGATGACCGGGTTCGGATCGCGGATCGCTGCCTTCAGCAGGCCCTTTGCGTCGGACGCCGTATAAGGCATGACGACCTTCAGGCCGGGGATCGCGCTGTACCAGGCCGCATAATCCTGGCTGTGCTGGGCGCCGACACGGGCGGCCGCACCGTTCGGGCCGCGGAAGACGATCGGAGCACCCATCTGGCCGCCGGACATATAGAGCGTCTTGGCGGCGGAGTTGATGATGTGGTCGATCGCCTGCATGGCGAAGTTGAAGGTCATGAACTCGACGATCGGGCGCAGGCCGGCCATGGCGGCACCGACGCCGACGCCGGCAAAGCCGTGCTCGGTGATCGGCGTATCGATGACGCGGCGGGGGCCGAATTCCTGCAGCAGGCCTTGGGTGACCTTGTAGGCGCCCTGATATTCGGCGACTTCCTCGCCCATGACGAAGACGTCGTCGCTGGCGCGCATTTCTTCGGCCATGGCGTCGCGGAGCGCTTCGCGCACGGTCATCGACACCATTTCGGTGCCGGCCGGGATTTCCGGATCGTTCGGAACGGCAGCCTTCGGCTCGGCCGGAACGGGAGCAGTAGCCGAACCGGTATTGGTCGGCTTTTCTTCCTGGGCAACCTGCGGAGCAGCGACTGGCTGAGCAGCAGCAGGCGCAGTGGAAATCGCGTCGGCCGATTCGCCGTCCTGCAGCAGCACGGCGATCTTGGTGTTGACCTTGACGCCTTCGGTGCCGGCATCGACCAGCAGCTTGCCGATGACGCCTTCGTCGACGGCTTCGACTTCCATCGTCGCCTTGTCGGTTTCGATTTCGGCAATCACGTCGCCTGAGGTGACCTTGTCACCTTCCTGCTTCAGCCATTTGGACAGCGTGCCTTCTTCCATCGTCGGAGAGAGGGCGGGCATGAGGATATCGATAGGCATGGGTTCCCTCCCCCGATTAGAGCAGAATGTCGGTGTAGAGCTCGGATGCATCCGGCTCCGGATCGGCCTGGGCGAAATCGGCGCTGTCGGCGACGATGTCGCGGACATCCTTGTCGATCGCCTTCAGATCGTCTTCGGAGGCCCAGCCCTTTTCGATGAGGCGCGCCTTGACCTGCTCGATCGGATCCTGCTCGGAGCGCATCTTCTGCACTTCTTCCTTCGAGCGATATTTCGCCGGATCCGACATGGAGTGGCCGCGGTAACGATAGGTCAGCATTTCGAGAATGATCGGGCCCTTGCCGGAGCGGCAATGTTCGAGCGCCTCGTCGGCAGCCGCCTTGACGGCGCGAACGTCCATCCCGTCAACCTGGATGCCGGGGATGCCGAAGCCGGAGCCGCGCAGCGAGTAGTTCGACTGCGCAGTGGCGCGGGCCGTCGAGGTGCCCATGGCGTAGCGGTTGTTCTCGACGATATAGACGATCGGCAGCTTCCAGAGGGCCGCCATGTTGAAGCTCTCGTAGACCTGGCCCTGGTTGGCGGCGCCATCGCCGAAATAGGCGATCGAGACATTGCCGTTGCCGCGGTAATGGTTGGCAAAGGCAAGACCGGTTCCGAGCGAAACCTGGGCGCCGACGATGCCGTGGCCGCCGTAGAAATGCTTCTCTTTCGAGAACATGTGCATCGAGCCGCCCTTCCCGTGGGAATAGCCGCTGCGGCGGCCGGTCAGCTCGGCCATGACGCCGCGCGCTTCCATGCCGGTTGCCAGCATGTGGCCGTGGTCGCGATAGGCGGTGATGACCTGGTCGCCTTCCTTCTGCGCCATCTGCATGCCGACGACGACAGCTTCCTGACCGATATAGAGGTGGCAAAAGCCGCCGATGAAGCCCATGCCGTAAAGCTGGCCGGCCTTCTCCTCGAAGCGGCGGATCAGCAGCATCTCGCGATAGGCCTTGAACTCCTCATCGCGATCGAAGTCGGCTACCGGGCCTCCATTCGATGCTTTGGCTGCCGGTTTTGCTGCAGTTTTGCGGCTGGAAACGGTCGCGGTCTTTCGCGGCGCCATTCAACCCTCCCTATGGGTTTGTCGTTTCTCGATGGCGCGTACCATAGGGAAGAAATATGACCACAGCAATGCCATAATTGCATGGCTCGTATTCAGCACTAAACTATTGGAAATACGAAGAAAATTCCAATTAACCGAATTCCGGTTAATTGGAATAATGGTTGAATATGACGATCTCGTCCGCGCGCGACATATTGAGCTGATAGCGCGCTTTTTCGTCCAACATATCCTTGTCGAGCGAGCCATCACTCAGAAGCGCGACCTCATTTTCCAGATGTTCGCGCTTCGCCTTCAAGATCGCAAGCTCTTTTTCACGCGCGACGCGCTGGTGCTCGAACGTCTCCGTTGCGCGCAGGCCGTAATCGCCGTGAATGCAATGATAGCCGAAATAGGAGAGGAAGGCGACCGTCATGGCAGGAATGACGAAGCGGCCGAATTTTCTCTTCTTATGATGCTTTGTCCACATACACGCATGCTCTTGAACGCATTACCAATTCGTTCAGCATAACGCCCAGAGATTAACCGTTCGTTGACCGTAAAAACGGCCAACAAAAAACCCGCGCCGGGAGGGCGCGGGTCAAATTATCGAAAGCAGATCCGATCAGCCGCGAATGATCGAGCGGCCGGCATACTGGGCCTGGGGGCCGAGGCCTTCCTCGATGCGGATCAGTTGGTTGTACTTGGCAAGACGGTCCGAACGGGACAGCGAGCCGGTCTTGATCTGGCCGCAGTTGGTGGCGACAGCGAGATCGGCGATGGTCGAATCTTCGGTTTCGCCGGAGCGGTGCGACATGACGGCTGTGTAGGCAGCCTTATGCGCCGTGTTGACGGCGTCGAGCGTTTCCGTCAGCGAACCGATCTGGTTGACCTTGACGAGGATCGAGTTGGCGACACCCATGCGGATGCCGTCGCGAAGACGGGCGGAGTTGGTGACGAAGAGATCGTCGCCGACGAGCTGGGTCTTCTTGCCTGTGAGGTCGGTCAGCGTCTTCCAGCCGTCCCAGTCGTCTTCAGCCATGCCGTCCTCGATCGAGATGATCGGGTACTTGGCGGCAAGTTCGGCCAGATATTCGGCCATGGCGCCCGATTCGAGCGTGCGGCCTTCACCTTCGAGGACGTATTTGCCGTCCTTGAAGAACTCCGTCGAGGCGCAATCGAGACCGAGGTAGATGTCCTCACCCGGCCTGTAGCCGGCTTTCTCGACCGACTTGACGATGAAATCGAGGGCTTCCGAAGCGCTCTTCAGGCCCGGTGCGAAACCGCCTTCATCGCCGACATTGGTGTTGTGGCCCTGGGCGGCCAGTTCCTTGCGGAGCGTGTGGAAGACTTCCGAACCCATACGCACGGCTTCGGCGATCGTATCGGCGCCGACCGGCAGGATCATGAATTCCTGGAAATCGATCGGATTGTCGGCATGGGCGCCGCCGTTGATGATGTTCATCATCGGCACCGGAAGCAGGCTCGCGGAAGCGCCGCCGACGTAGCGATAGAGCGGCAGGCCGGAGGCCTGGGCAGCAGCCTTAGCCACGGCCAGCGACACACCGAGGATAGCGTTGGCGCCGAGGCGCGACTTGTTCGGCGTGCCGTCGAGCTCGATCATGATGTTGTCGATCTGGATCTGGTTTTCGGCATCGATGCCGCCGATCGCGTCGAAGATCTCGGTATTGGCCGCATCGACCGCTTTCTGCACGCCCTTGCCGAGGTAGCGCTTGCCGCCGTCGCGCAGCTCGACCGCCTCATGGGCGCCGGTCGAAGCGCCCGAGGGAACGGCCGCGCGGCCCATGCTGCCGTCTTCGAGATAGACATCGACTTCGACGGTGGGGTTGCCACGGCTATCGAGAATCTCGCGGGCGATGATATCGGTGATTGCAGTCATGGGTTCTTCCTGCTCGGTGGGTGATCAATCGTTCGAAGCCTGTCATAATCGAAGGCGTGCAAATTACAATGGCACATTGCGGCACCCTCGACCTGCATGTCCGATCGTCGCTATAGCACGAACATGTCAGGCTTTTGACTGTCAGCCCTTGGCGACAGCGTCAAAGGCCAGCAGCTTTTCCAGAAGCCGCGGCATGTCCTTCAGATAGACCATGTTCGGGCCGTCGGACGGTGCGTTGTCGGGGTCCTGGTGGGTTTCGACGAAGACGCCGGCAATGCCGGTCGCCACCGCTGCGCGCGCCAGCGTTTCCACGAATTCCCGCTGACCGCCGGAGGAATCGCCCTGCCCGCCCGGCTGCGCCACGGAATGGGTCGCATCGAAGATAACGGGCGCGCCCATCGACGCCATGATAGGCAGCGAGCGCATGTCGGAAACCAGCGTGTTGTAGCCGAAGGAGGCGCCGCGTTCGCAGAGCAGCACGTTAGGATTGCCGCTGGCGTTGAGCTTCTTCAGGACGTTCTTCATGTCCCAGGGGGCGAGGAACTGGCCCTTCTTGACATTGACGGCACGGCCGGTCTCGGCGGCGGCGATCAGAAGGTCGGTCTGACGGCAGAGGAAGGCCGGGATCTGCAGGACATCGACCACCCTCGCCACTTCGGCGCATTGCTCGGCGGTATGAACGTCGGTGAGAACCGGAAAGCCGAATTCCTTCTTGAGATCGGCGAAGACCTGCATGCCTTTTTCAAGCCCGATGCCGCGCTCGGCCGACAGCGAGGTGCGGTTCGCCTTGTCGAAGGAGCTCTTGTAGACGAGGCCGATGCCGAGCTTGGCGCAGAGCTCCTTGAGCGTGCCGGCAACCATGAAAGCGTGGTCGCGGCTCTCCATCTGGCAGGGGCCGGCAATCAGCGACAGGCGGCCGGTATTGGAAAAGGTGACCTGGCCTGCGCCCTCGCCGATCCTGACTTCCGAATTCGTATCAGTGCTCATCATCTTTCCTCGAAGGCGAAAAGCGTGCCCTGCCCGGGCGCCGGCTTCACCAGAATGCGATTGTTCTTGCGCGTGTAGGTCACTCCGTTAGCAGCCAAATGCGCTTCTGTCACGGCAAGATCGGCGACGGTGAAGAGGATGGCCCGGCCGCGCAGGCCGCGGTCGGCGGATAAGACGGCAACCTCGAAATAGGCCTCCAGCCCCTCCGGCGTCATCAGGCTGATTTTCGCATTCGGCGCCGCGATATTGGCGCCAAAACCGGTTTTCTCGACCGCCGACTGCGCCATGGCAAGGCTGACGAAACCGGCGTAGGTCGCGGCATCAGGCGCGCACAGCGCGATCTCGGCGATGCCGGTCACGCCATTGGCATGTGTCTCCAGCGCGCCGCGGTCGGCGGGCAATGGATTGATGCGCTGGCAGGTAAAGAGAAAGAAGTCCGGCGCACGCAGATCCGCTGCAAAGGCCAGTTTGAAGCTGCCGACGCTTTCGGAACCGTCCGGCATCTTCATTGGCCGGCTGAACTCCAGCATCTCGCCGGCGCTCGATCCGCCGGCAGCGAAGTGCCGATGATCGTGGCCGGCATCCTCGGTGCCGAAAACCACCGCCGAAAGCCCCTCATCGCCGCAACGGAAGCGGAAGGCCCGGTTGCGGGCGGTGAAGACATTCCCTTGCCGCGCCGAGGCCTCGCTCTCCTCGACGCTGGCGATACCGAGCGGCTCCAGATAGGTCTTGTCGGCGAAGAAGACACAGGCATTCTCCGTTCCGAAGGGATGGCGGGCATCGGCGGCAACCGTGAAGCCGAGCTTGCCGAGCCGCTCGCGGGCCAGATCGATATTGACGACGGGCAGCACGACATGATCCAGCGGGTGCGGTTTGGCGGAACGCTCGTTCATCATATCCCTCCCTCAAACGATAAGAGATGTGCGACAGCACCACCCCCAATGCAAGACATGTGTGCCAATCCGGCGAATGAAAATAAAAATCTCAAAGAGTTGGCGGCAAGTTTTACGGAAATTTAGCTACTTGCAGAACACATATGGAACATATAGTGTCTGTTCTGGATTTGTTTCAATCAGGGGTCACACGCCGATGCTCACGCGCAAACAACAGGAGCTTCTCCTTTTCATTCATGAGCGCATGAAGGAATCCGGCGTTCCGCCATCTTTCGACGAGATGAAGGATGCCCTGGATCTGGCCTCCAAATCCGGCATTCATCGCCTGATTACAGCGCTCGAAGAACGCGGTTTCATTCGCCGCCTACCGAACCGCGCCAGGGCGCTCGAGGTCATCAAGCTTCCCGAAGCCTATAGTCCCAGCATCCAGCCCCGGCGCGGCTTTTCGCCGAGCGTCATCGAAGGCAGCCTCGGCAAGCCCCAGCCGGTCGCCGCCCCCGCGCCTGTAAAACCCGTCGCCGACAACGGCAACTCGGTCTCGGTGCCGGTCATGGGCCGAATCGCTGCCGGTGTTCCGATCTCGGCAATCCAGAACAATACCCACGACATCGTCGTTCCCGCCGACATGCTCGGCTCCGGTGAACATTATGCGCTCGAGGTGAAGGGCGATTCGATGATCGACGCCGGCATCTTCGACGGCGACACGGTGATCATCCGCAACGGCAGCACCGCAAGCCCCGGCGACATCGTCGTTGCCCTCGTCGATGACGAGGAAGCGACGCTGAAGCGCTTCCGCCGCAAGGGCGCCTCGATCGCGCTTGAGGCGGCCAACCCGGCTTACGAGACCCGGATCTTTGGGCCCGACCGCGTCAAGGTGCAGGGCAAGCTCGTCGGCCTCATTCGCCGCTATCACTGACACTGGACAGGCCGGATTCGGTAAAACTGTTGCTGCGCCAGTCATAGGCGCGCTGGCGCATCCATGGCCGCGACAGCGTTTCGAATGCGGTTGCGACCTCCAGGCCGGTATCTGCGAAGCGCAGCTCGAGGGAACCGGTCTTGCGCAGCGTCTCACCGGTGAAGAGCGTCGCGCCTGAGCGGCAGCTGTTGAAACGCAGGCGGACCGGCGTCACGACGATATCGGCTGCATCGCAGGCCGGGCCGAGATAAGCGGCATTGTCGATGATGCTTACCACACGGCCATTGCCAAGCCTTGATATGCACCAGGCCTTTTTGACGCAGGAGAAGCGGTTTGTTTCACCGCCCGCGGCGGCCCCCCGCATCGCTGTCCTTGCTTCATTCTGTTGCTCGCGGGAAAGCCTGACGCGTCGGTCTTCCCCTCCGGCGGGATAGCGGGGCCACCCAGCATCTTCGGCGGGTGATGCGTCGGCAGGACCAGCGCTCTTTGCCACTGGTCGAAGATGAAATCCGGCGGGTTTTCACGATTGGAAGCCATTGCCGCGGTCTCGACGAGCGCGACCAGACCGCCATCCTCCGAAATCACCAGATCCGGCGGCCGGGAAACCGGCAGAATCAACAGAATGAAGGTCGAAACGGCGAGGATTGCTGAGCCGGCATGGCGCAGCCGGGTGCGGAGCAGCGTCAGCAGCAGGAAGCCTGCCACGGCGATGGCGAAATACCAGGCGGGCAAGCGGCCGACGCCGATATCGCCGCCCCAGCCGGACACTGTCTTGGCGACCGCGATCACCAGATCAAGGCCGAAGCCGACCACCTTCCAGAGCGGAGCGTCCAGACCGAACGGCATGAGCAACATCGCCAGCAGCCCGGCCGGCATCACGATGAAGGAGATGATCGGCATCGTCGCGAGGTTTGCCGGCAGGCCGTAAGCGGTCAGGCGATGAAAATGTTCGATCGAAAACAGCGCCGTGGAAAAACCGCCGATCAGCGAAGTCAGGAAGACGCCGCCGAAGAAACCGGCGACCGCAACGAGCGGCCGGAAGACCGGCAGCCTCAGCAAAGCGTTTTCGCGAATGCGCCGCTCCTTCCACAACTGATAACCCGATACCAGCGCCAATGTCGCGGCAAAGGACATCTGGAAGCTCGGGCCCAGGACTTCGGAGGGCGAAATGGCGATGATGACGAGGGCCGAGAGCACGACATTGCGCAGGCTGATCGACGGCCGATCGAAGAAGACGGCAATCAGCATGATGGCCATCATGATAAAGGCGCGTTCAGCCGAGACCCCGAAGCCGGAGATCAGGTAGTAAGCGGTGACGGCGATGAGCGCGCCTGCTGCGGCGATCTTCTTGGTCGGATAGGCCTGGGCAGCGCCTGGAAAAAGGCTGAGCAGCATCCGGAAGCCGACGAAGAAGATGCCGGCCGACAGCGCCATGTTGAGGCCCGAGATCGCGACGATATGAGCAAGGCCGGACTGGCGCAGCGCCTCCGTCGTCGCATTCGAGATGGCGCGCCGCTCGTCGGTCACCAGAGCAGCGGCAAAAGCGCCCGTATCGCCGGGCAGGATCGATCGAATGCGATCGCCGATACCGCTGCGCAGCCGGTAAAGCCATTCGAGCATTGCTTCCGACGTCGACATTGCACCCTGCGGGCCCGCCCCCAAATCCCTCTCCGGAGCGCCATAGAAGAAGCCGTTGGCACCGATGCCGTCGAAATAGGCACTGAAGGAGAAATCGTTGAGTTCAGGCAGCGCTGGGCCTGCCGGAGGCGTCAGCCGCACCCTGCCGGTGATGATGTCACCGATCTCGAAAGGCGTATCGGCGCCGCGGACGATCGCGGTGATGCGCCCCGGCCGCCGCTTCAGCTCCGGCGCCTCCGTGCCGGTGACGGCAAGGATGTAGCGCCAACGCCCACGTCCATCGCCTTCCCGCCGTTCGACACGGCCGGTCACCGTCGTCGTCACGGATGAATCGAGGATCACGGTCGAAGCCCTCCAGCTCTCGAATCGTGCTGAGAGCATGCCGCAGGCGAAAAGCGCCAACGCCAGGAAGCTGGCCCGCAGCACCGGCCGGCTGGGGCCGGCGGCGAGAACCACGACCGCCGGCATCGCCAGGCAGAGGAGCGACGCGACGAGGGGAAAATCCCATCGCGCGAGAAACCAGAAGGCCGCCCCGGCGCCGAGGAAGACCGGCGAGAACAGCAGCAGTCGGCCATGGTCGGCCTCCTCGCCCAACATGCGGATTCCAGCACGCAGCGATTGCGAGGCCGCGGCCGGCAGCCAGTGGCGCAATGGCATCGCGGACTGGGTCCTTGCCGGCCGCCTCCCCACCGCAGGCGCGGAAAAACCCGGGACTGGGCCAGGCCAGCGCCCGCTTCCGGCCGCAATTCGACTGTCGTCAATTCCTCCATACCCCGCCCAAGATCACCCGCACCTGCGGGCAGAATGCAACCTTCAATCAAAACGAGCAAGAATAATCGATTGAAATATGAGGGAAAATCGCCACCGCCAAAAGAGCAGTCGAATCATTGGCTTCCGGTATGCGCACGGCTCATCGCTGCAGTGCCTAAAAGGTGATGCCGCAATGCACAAAATGCCGTCACGGTAACTTGGCATTAGCTTCGCGATCATATAGCTATCGGTGAGGACGCTTAACCCCTATGGCGCTTTTATGGCGCCACCGCCATTTCGGAGGATCAGCATGACGGATCAAAGCGCTACAATAAAAATCGGTGACAAATCTGTCGACCTAGCCGTCAAGAGCGGCACGATCGGCCCGAGCGTCATCGATATCGGTGCTCTCTATAAGAACACCGCTTCCTTCACTTACGATCCGGGTTTTACCTCGACCGCATCCTGTGAATCCAAGATCACCTACATCGACGGCGACGAAGGTGTGCTGCTGCACCGCGGCTATCCGATCGAGCAGCTGGCCGAGCATGGGGACTTCCTCGAAGTCTGCTACCTGCTTCTCTACGGTGAACTGCCGACCACCGCGCAGAAGAAGGATTTCGATTATCGCGTCACGCACCACACCATGGTGCACGAGCAGATGAGCCGCTTCTTCACCGGCTTCCGCCGCGATGCGCATCCGATGGCCGTCATGTGCGGCTGCGTCGGCGCCCTGTCGGCTTTCTATCACGACTCCACCGACATCACCGATCCGCACCAGCGCATGGTCGCCAGCCTGCGTATGATCGCCAAGATGCCGACGCTTGCCGCGATGGCCTACAAGTACCATATCGGCCAGCCTTTCGTTTATCCGAAGAACGATCTCGACTACGCCTCGAACTTCCTGCGCATGTGCTTTGCTGTGCCTTGCGAAGAATACGTGGTCAATCCGGTGCTCGCCCGCGCCATGGACCGCATCTTCATCCTGCATGCCGATCATGAACAGAACGCCTCGACCTCGACCGTCCGTCTCGCCGGCTCGTCGGGCGCCAACCCGTTCGCCTGCATCGCGGCCGGCATCGCCTGCCTCTGGGGCCCGGCCCATGGCGGCGCCAACGAAGCAGCGCTCAACATGCTGAACGAGATCGGCTCGGTCGACCACATTCCGGAATACATTGCCCGCGCCAAGGACAAGAACGATCCGTTCCGCCTGATGGGCTTCGGTCACCGCGTCTACAAGAACTACGATCCGCGTGCCAAGATCATGCAGAAGACGACGCATGAAGTGCTCGGCGAACTCGGCATCAAGGATGATCCGTTGCTCGAAGTGGCGATGGAGCTGGAGCGCATCGCGCTCACCGACGAATATTTCATCGAAAAGAAGCTCTATCCGAACATCGACTTCTATTCCGGCATCACGCTGAAGGCGCTCGGCTTCCCCACGACCATGTTCACCGTGCTCTTCGCGCTTGCCCGCACCGTCGGCTGGATCGCCCAGTGGAACGAGATGATCGAGGATCCGGAGCAGCGCATCGGCCGCCCGCGCCAGCTCTATGTCGGCGAACCGAAGCGCGACTACATCCCGGTTTCGAAGCGCTGATCGCTTCGGCCAACATATCGGCCCGAAAAGGAGAAAACCCGGTCAGAGACGACCGGGTTTTTTCTTGTCCAGCACGTCGAGCAGGATTTCGGCGGCATGTTCGCCTGGTGGTTTTTCCGTCTGCATGCGCTGCCAGATGAGATCATAGCCTTCCTTCATCGCCTTAAGCTGGTAGGTGTCAGCCGACAGCCTTTCCATCCAGCGGGCGAGGCTTGCCCCGCGAACGACGTCGTTCAGATATTCCGGGACGACGGCGTAATCGGCAATCAGGTTCGGCAGTGCGCCAGTCCAAGTCTTGATGCTTGACGTCAGCAGACGCATGATCCAGTCGACCTTGTAGGCGGAGACGACAGGAACATCGGCAAGCGCCAGTTCAAGAATGACGGTTCCCGATGCCGCCATCGCCGCATCGGCTTCAGCGAATGCCTTCCATTTAGCTTCAGCGCCGACAACGATCTCCGGCTTGACCGCCCATCCCGCCGTCAGTTGGCGGACAAGCGCTTGCCTGTGCGTCACCGTCGGCAGAACAAAGCGCGTCGGCCCATTGCGGGCGACAAGTTCGCTTGCCGCCACCTCGAAATGGGGCAGGAGCTTCTGGATTTCCGAGGAGCGTGAGCCGGGCAGAAGCAGGATCGCGTCGTTGCCGGGCTGCCTGCCGGCGCGCCGGCGCCGGGTCTCCAAGAGCGCCGGGTCGGCGGTCAGGCGATGGCCGACATAGGTGGTTGCCGGCCCGCCAAGGCGCTGCATCGCCGCCGGTTCGAAGGGCAGGACGGCGAGCACATGATCGACATAGGCGAGCATGCGCGTGGCGCGATATTCTTTCCAGGCCCAGACGCTCGGACAGACGTAATTGACGACAGGCAGATCGGGCAGCGCGGTGCGGACGCGCTTTGCGACGCGATGGGTGAAATCCGGGCTGTCGATGATGAGGAGAATGTCGGGCCTTGCAGCGACGATGGCAGCGGTCGTCCGGCGGATCAGCGTATACAGCTTCGGCAGCCGGCTCAGCACCTGGGTGATGCCCATGATCGACAACTCGGAGAAATCGAACAGGGATCGCAAGCCCTCGGCCTGCAGCCCCTCGCCGCCGACGCCGACAAGTTCCACCGGCCCGGTGTGGACCCGCTTCAGGGCGGCGACGAGATCGGCGCCGAGCAGATCACCCGATACCTCGCCGGCAATGACGGCGATCTTCAGCGGCGCCCCGTTCATTCGAGCCCCCATGCCGGCAGCCCGCGATCGATGCCGCAGACGAAAAGCCCTGCCTCATCGGCGGCCTTGATGACGGCGGCGCGATCGAGCACCAGCGAGCGGCCGGCCTCTACCGCGATGCCGCCGAGACCGGCTTTTTTTGCGTTCAGGATCGTGGAAACGCCGATCGCCGGCAGGTCGGCGCGGATATCCTGCTGCGGCTTGCAGAGCTTGACGAGCGCGCCGCGGCGCCGCGGCGAGATGCGCCCGGCGGCTCTGAGACCCGCGACACGGTCCAGCATCTCATCCGTACCCTCGAGCCCCTCGAGTGCCACGACACGGCCGCCGATGCTGATAGCACCCTGCCCGACATCCAGCCGACCGAGCATGTCCGCGGCTTCGGCGGCGCGGCGGATATCGCGCCGGTCTTCCTCACTAGGCGTCGTCGCGCCAAGCGCACCAACAGAGGCAAGCAGATCCGGAGCAATTTCATGAGCGCCGACAACCCGGCGGCCGTTCCCCTCAATCAGCCGGATCACCATCTGCAGAACCGTGTCGTCGCCGCCGGAGAGCAGTGTGCGGATGGCGGCCGGCACTTTCATCAGAATGCGCAGTGTCGGACGCACCTCGCGCCATTCCGGTCGGCGGGCGACGCTGCCCGACATCACGACACGGCCGACACCATAACGGCTGAGCAACCCATCAAGAGCTGCGAAATCGCCGATGCCGATGACGGCGTGATCATAGTCTTCCCAGCGCCGGTCGCTTTCATCCTTCAGGGCGACGATGACGGGATTTTCACCCGCCGCACGCGCGGCTTCGGCGACATAAGAAGGCAGAAGACCGCCGCCGGCAATTATCGCCAGCCGGCCCGCAGCGGTGTCGCCTGATAAAGCCACGGATCAGCCCTTCTGCCCCGGGTCGGCGAGGACAGAGCGCGATCGCTGTCGGCGGCGATGAAATCGAGGATCTGGACCGCCTGCTCGCAATCGGCATATTCGTCGCGGATGGCGGCGGCGTTTTCGCGGACGGAGCCCGTTCCTTCGAAGATCGACTTATAGGCGCGGCGTACCCTGTGGATGACGGCGCGGTCGACGCCGGCGCGGGTCATGCCGACGACATTCAGGCCGCTCAGCAGACCGGGATTGCCGTTCAGCATACCGTAGGGAATGACGTCGTAACTCACTGCCGAAAGCCCGCCGACGAAGGCCTGACGGCCGACGCGGGTGAATTGGTGAACGGCCGAGCCGCCGCCCAGGATGACGCGATCCTCGATGACGACATGGCCGGCGAGCATGACATTGTTCGACATGATCACGTGATTGCCGACCTTGCAGTCATGCGCGACATGGGAATTGGCAAGGAAGAGGTTGTTGTCGCCGACGATCGTCTGGCCGCCGAAATCGGCCGTGCCGGTGTTCATCGTCACACCTTCGCGCATCGTGCAGTTGGCGCCAACCGAAAGCGTCGTCTCCTCGCCGCCGTGATGCACGCTCTGCGGATCGCCGCCGATGACAGCCATCGGAAAGATGCGCGTGCCCCTGCCGATCACGGTGCGGCCGGTGACAATAGCATGCGACAAGAGCTCGACATTTTCATGCAGGACGACGTGCGGCCCGACATGGCAGAAGGGACCGATCTTGACGCCCTCACCGATCACAGCCCCGTCTTCGACGACAGCCATCGGATGAATGCGGGCGCTTTCGGCAATAGTGCTCATGCCTGTTCCTTACGAACGATCATTGCGCCGATATCGGCTTCGGCGACCAGGGCGCCGTCAACCTTGGCGTCGCAATGGAATTTCCAGATATTGCCGCGCTGCTTGTGCTTGGCGACATGGAATTCGACGCGGTCTCCAGGAACGACAGGCTTGCGGAAACGGGCATTCTCGATGGTCATGAAGTAGACGAGGTTGCCGGGCTGGCCTTCCTTCTTGGCACAGATCGCACCCGCGGTCTGCGCCATGCCCTCGATCAAAAGAACGCCCGGCATGATCGGAGCTTCCGGAAAATGGCCGGTAAAATGCGGTTCGTTCACCGTGACATTCTTGATGCCGATCGCCGAGTTGTCGCCGTCGATCTGGATGATCTTGTCGACCATGAGGAAGGGGTAACGATGCGGCAGCAGCTTCATGATCTCGATGATGTCCGCCGAAGAAAGCGTTGTCGTGGCTTCTTCAGTCATTTTCCTTGCCTCCAGGGTTCCGACCGCGCAACTTGGACTTCGACACTTGTTGTGCGGCCTCTCTCAGATAGTCTTTTAGCGGACGGGCCGGTACACCGCCATATTGCCCGCCGGCGGCAAGATCGGTCATGATACCGCTTTTGGCAGCGATCTGCACGCCGTCGCCGATCGTTACATGCCCCTTGATGCCGGCCTGGCCGCCGATCTGCACGCCATTGCCGATCTTCGTGCTGCCCGCGATGCCGACCTGCGCGACAATGGCGCAATGGCGGCCCATCTGGACGTTGTGGCCGATCTGGACCTGGTTGTCGATCTTGGTCCCCTCACCGATCACCGTATCGTCCATGGCGCCGCGGTCGATCGTGGTATTGGCCCCGATCTCGACGTTGTCCTGGATGATCACCCGGCCGATCTGGACGATCTTGATCATGCCGCGCGGACCGGGCGCATAGCCGAAACCATCCTGACCGATGCGGACGCCGTTATGGATGATGACGCCGTTGCCGATCAGCGCGCAGAGAATGCTGGCGCCGGCTGCAATCGAACAATCGCGGCCGATCTTGACATTCGGGCCTATGACACTGTGGGCGCCGATGCGCGTGCCTTCGCCGATTTCGGCATGCGCGCCGATAACCGCCAGGGGCTCGACGATCACACCTTTTTCCAGCCTGGCGCTCGGATCGATCACCGCGCTCGGCGCAATCTCGCTTTCACCCGGCGAAATGGCGACCGGACGCAATGCTGCCGGGTAAAACAGTCCGCCTGCCATCGCAAAGGCCGCGTGCGGATTGGACGACAGGATGATGGGGATATGCGGGGGACGAGATCGGCCAGCGCCTTGTCGCAGATCACCGCCGAGGCTTCGCATGTCGCCAGCTCATCGCGGCTGCGGCGCGACAGGATATAACAGACATCACCCGCCCGCGCCCGGTTGATCGGGGCCACGGATCGGACGACGATGTCGGCATGGTCGGAATTGGGAAGTTCCGCCCAAGAAACTCTGCCAGCTCAGCGAGCTTCAGACCTTCATGGGGCAGAAAAAAAACGTTTTGCTCCATCGGCAATGCTCCAGAACGGAATTGAGTTCTTACAGTTCCGGACTGCCGATATCAGAATTGGTTGTTGATGCCAAACTTGAAGTTCTGCGTCTTGTCGAAGTCTTCCTTGAGAACCGGGATCGCGTAATCCAGGCGCAATGAACCGAAGGGAGACTGCCAGACGACACCGACGCCGACGGAAGCGCGCAGAGAGGCGTCTTCACCATCAATGCCGTCGCCCCTCAGGTCAACGTCATTGCCGAACAGCGTGCCGGCATCCGCGAAGACCGCGCCGCGCAGGTTGAAGTCACGCGGGAAGCCCGGCATCGGGAAGGTCGCTTCGGCCGATGCGGTGAAATACGTCGTACCACCCAGAGGATCATCGTTGGTGCCGGAAACGCGCGGGCCGATGCCCTTGTTTTCAAAGCCACGAATATCGCCGTTGGTCAGGGTGAACTGATCGAAGACATTCAGATGGTCGCCGAGGCCGATGACATAACCCGCCGAAGCAGAAACCGAGCCGATGATATCGGCATCGTCAGCGAGCAGACGGTAATAACGGGCCTTGCCGTAGATCTTATAGAACTGCGAGTTCGCCGCCGAGGCCAGCCAGTTCCTGCGTCGCCGTCGCATAGATGCCTTCTCGCGGCAGGACGGTGTCATCAAGCGTGTTATAGGTCAGCGTCTGCGAGATCGAAGAGCGCGTCCACGGGCTGTCTTCAACGAGGTGCTGATACGGAGCTGACAGATCTGAAAGATCGCTGCTGTCCGCGTCATACTTCATCTGCTTGTAGTTATAGCGGAAAGTCGTCGCCAGGTCTTCGGTGATCGGCGCGGTGACGCGCAGAACGACGCTGGTTTCCTCATAGTCGTAGTTGTCGTTGCTCGACGTCTCGCTGTGGTTGACGTCGAAGCCTGCGGCCAGACGATAACCGAGGAAATAGGGCTCGGTGAAGCTGACGCCGTAGGCGCGCGAACCTTCCTGACCGCCGCCGGCCGAGATGCGGATATACTGACCGCGGCCGAGGAAGTTCTTTTCTTCGATGGACGCTTCAAGCAGCAGGCCGTCACCGCCGGCGGCATAACCGGCGCCGACACCGAACGAACCTGTCGACTGATCCTGCACGTCGACGACCACCACGACACGATCCGGCGAGCTGCCCGGCTGGGTTGAAATGTTGACGGACGAGAAGTAACCGAGCGCTTCGAGGCGGCGCTTGGCCTTGGTGATCATCTGCTGGTTGAAGGCGTCGCCTTCGCTCATATCGAATTCGCGGCGGATGACGTAGTCGCGCGTGCGGCTGTTGCCGCGGATTTCGATACGCTCGACATAGGCGCGCTCGCCCTGGTCGACCAGATATTCGACACCGATCGTATTGTTGTTGAGGTCGCGGTTACCGCGCGGCGTGACGCGCGCAAAAGGATAACCGGCAGACGCGACCTGATCGGAGATCGCCTCGATCGACTTCTGCACTTCCTTGGCGTTGTAGACATGACCTTCATGGGTGCGCACGAGCGGCTGCAACTGCTCGGAACCGACGCCTTCGACGGTCGACTGGACGGTCACCGGCCCGAAGTCGTAACGCTGGCCTTCCTCGATGTTGAAGGTGAGCGTGTATTTGTTGGTCGCATCGTCGAAGGTGGCATCGGAAGAGACGATGCGCATGTCGGCATAGCCGCGATTGTAATAGAACTGGCGCAGCGCTTCTTCGTCGGCGTGCAGCTTGTCTTCGTTATAGACGTCCTTGCGGGTCAGGAACGACAGGAAGTTCGAACGCTTGGTGTTGATGACAGCAGCCAGGCGGCCGGCGCTGTAGGCATTGTTGCCGACGAAATTGATCGAATCGATCTTGGTGCGATCGCCTTCGTTGATGACGAAGGCAAGGTTCACGCGGCCTTCGCCGAGCGGCACCACCTGCGTCGTGACTTCGACTTCGCTGCGGCCGGTGGCGGCGTAAGCTTCCTTGATCGACTGGATGTCGGACTGGATCTGGGTGTCGCTGTAGGGGCCTGCGGCATGCGTCT
The DNA here is from genome assembly GCF_022354505.1 of Rhizobium sp. C104. Classification (NCBI taxonomy): domain Bacteria; kingdom Pseudomonadati; phylum Pseudomonadota; class Alphaproteobacteria; order Hyphomicrobiales; family Rhizobiaceae; genus Rhizobium; species Rhizobium sp. C104. The sequence goes on from NZ_CP092348.1 coordinate 1,570,785, forward strand.
GGACGATGGTCGCGAGCTTGTCATCCTTGATCTTGCGATTGCCGTTGAAGACGACCTGGTTGACGAGCTGGGCTTCCTGGACGTTGACGACAAGCGTGCTTCCGGAGACCGAGATCTTCACGTCGGAGAAGTAACCCGTCCCGTAGAGCTGCTTGACCGATTCATCGATATCGGTGTTCGAAAAGCTCTTTCCGGGAGCGATGGTGAGGTTCGACCGGACCGCTTCCGCGCCGACGCGGCTTGCGCCGCGCACATCAATGCGCTGGATGACCGCGGCCTCGGCGGCGGTAGCGGAAACGAACGTCAAAGCACCTGCGCCCGAAGCAACAACACTAGCAGACAGCGCAACCGCCGATACTGCGTTCAAAAACTTTGAACCAGCCTTCATTTCACCTATTACCTTTTTTCCCTCGTCCCCGGCCTCAGGAAAACCCGATTCCGGTCACGTGTGTCGTTTTACCCGCTTTTGACATACAAGCAAGGGAGGTCGTTAATTTCTGTTTACTTCATTTCGAAGCGTGACCCATTCGCCACTACAGCCTTGAAACATCGTAAATAAATAGTAATTCCCCTGCTTCGCGCGTTTACCCTTAGCTCGCGCCAATGTCGTTCCAGGTCGTGAAAACCATCAATGTCAGTATCATGGCCAAGCCAATGCGAAATGCGATTTCCTGGGTCTTGGCGCCCAGCGGTTTTCCTCTGACCGCTTCCACCGCATAGAACATCAGGTGGCCGCCATCAAGTACCGGAACCGGCATCAGGTTAAGCAATCCTATCGAAACTGAAAGCATGGCGGCAAGCTGCAACACTGCCCCTATTCCAAGCTTCGCCATCTGGCCCGAAGCTTGCGCCACACGGATCGGGCCGCCTAGTTGATCGGCCCGCATCGTTCCGCGGAAAATATTGCCGATATATTTGAAGGTGCCGGTGACGATATCCCGGGTCTCGATCACACTTTCGCGCAGCGCCTGGAGCGGTGTGTAGGTCTGCAGGCGGAAATTGCCGACCTCCTTGCTGGTCACGATGCCGATCTGGCCGACCTCGATCTTGTTGCCGAACTGGTCGGTCATGTCGACGCGCTGCGGCACCATCGGCAAATCCAGCTTCTGGCCGCCGCGCTCGATGGTGACGACGATCTCCTGACTCGGGCGGATGGCGACATAGCGGCGCACATCGTCGAAGGTCTCGACCTTGCCGCCGTCGATGGCGACCAGCAGATCGCCGGGGAGGATGCCGGCGGCAGCCGCCACGCCCTCCGGCTTAACTTCGGAAACGACGGGATCGGCGACCGAGCGGCCGTAGACCGAGAAAGAAGGGTGAAAATAGCGATGGCCAGCAGGAAATTGGCGATCGGGCCAGCTGCGACCGTTGCTGCACGTTTCCACAATTTTGCTCCGGCAAAGGAGCGCGCCCTGTCCTCTTCGGACATGGCCGCGATCTTGTCGCTGTCGGGCTTGCTCGAGGCGTCCTCGTCTCCGAAGAAACGGACGTAACCGCCAAGGGGGATCACCGAGATCTTCCAGCGCGTTCCATGGCGGTCGGTGAAGCCGAATATCTCCGGACCGAAACCGACAGAGAAGGCGAGGATGCGGATGCCGCTCCAGCGTCCGACGAGGTAGTGGCCCATCTCGTGCACGAAGACGAGCAGCGAGAGCACGAGGATGAAGGTGACGATATTCCCCATCAGGAATGCGTATATATCGGCCATCACTTCTATCAGTTCCTTCCGTCAGGCTGCCGCGTCATCAAAGGCCGAACAAGGCCGCGCCGAGCGACGTCATCGCAGTCCCCTTTATCAGGGAAAATAATCCAGCTAGCAAGAACGCCGAAAAACAGGCGAAAATCAGTCCGTCGACACGGTCCATGACGCCGCCATGACCAGGAATGAGACGGCTTGAATCCTTGACGCCGAATTTCCGCTTGATGAACGATTCGAACAGATCTCCCGACTGGCTGCAAACCGAGAGAACGAGGGCTGCGACGGCAGCGATGATTTCCGTCCCTGGAAGGAGAAAGTGGATAAGAACGACGCCGGCTACGACCGCCGAAACGGCGCCGCCGATTGCCCCCGACCATGTCTTCCCCGGCGAGATCGAAGGGGCAAGCTTCGGTCCGCCAAGCGCCCTACCGACGAAATAAGCAAGGATGTCGGTTGCCCAGACGACGGCAAAGACGAAGAGCATGGCATAAAGGCCGGGCCGGTCATCGCTTCTGATCGCGGCGAGCGCGAGGCCCGTGGCACCGGCATAAAACAGGCCCACCGGCAACCAGCGGCTGGTGCCGTGCAGGATGATCAGCGCTATGCCGACGGCGGTGACGCCGGCCAGCATGCCGGCGGCGAATTCGAAATTGCCGACAAGCACGAGGAAGGCAATCGCCGCCTGGCCGATCCAGCCGACGGCATTGGCGACCCAATCACGCGCGACGCCGGTTATTGTCGACCATTCATAATAGATCAGCAGGCCGATCACGGCCGCCAGGATGCGGAAGGCAAATCCGCCGTACCAGGTGGCGGCAAGAACGATCACCGCAAGAATCAGGCCTGAAACAATGCGGAGCTTCAATTCCTGCTGCATCAGGTGCCGACCGCGGCTGCCTGCGACGACAGGCCGCCGAAGCGCCGGTCGCGGGAGGCGAATTTCTCCAGCGCCGAGCGGAAGATCTCGGGGCTGAAATCCGGCCAATACTCCGGAACGAAGATGAATTCCGAATAGGCGGCCTGCCAGAGGAGGAAATTGGAAAGCCGCTCCTCGCCGCTGGTGCGGATGATGAGGTCCGGATCGGGGATACCGGCCGTATCGAGACGGGCGTTGATCAGCGATGGCGTGATATCCTGCGCCCTCAGGCGGCCGGCCTCGACGTCTCTCGCCAGGCTGACCACAGCCCGCGAGATCTCGTCGCGCGAGCCGTAATTGAAAGCGATGACCAGCGTCAGCGCCGTATTGTCCTTGGTCGTTTCCTCCGCCTCAAGCAGCAGGCCCAGAATGTCGTTGCGCAAGCTGTGGCGGTCGCCGATCACCTTGATCCGCACATTCTGGCGATGAAGCTCGGCAAGGTCACGGCGGATGAAAGCCTTGAGCAGACCAAGCAGGTCGGAGACCTCGGCCTCCGGCCGGCGCCAGTTCTCCGAGGAGAAGGCAAAGAGGGTCAGATATTTTATGCCGGCCGCGCCGGCGGCGCGCACTGTCTCGCGGACCGCCTCGACGCCCTTGCGATGGCCCATCGTGCGCGGCAGGCCGCGCTGCTTGGCCCAACGGCCATTGCCGTCCATGATGATGGCAACATGCTCTGGCACAGTCACAAATACAGATTCCGACATTTCCCGTCCGGTCTTTCCAGGCAAAGGCACAGATCCACTAGACCTGCATGATTTCCTTTTCCTTCTCGCCAAGCAAGCGGTCGATTTCGGAAATCGTCTCGTCGGTCATCTTCTGTACACGTTCCGACTGCGCCCTGCCCTCGTCCTGGCCGATTACGCCATCCTTTTCGGCCTTCTTAAGGCCGTCCATGCCGTCACGGCGTACATGGCGAATCGCGACCTTGCTCTTTTCGGCGTAATCATGAGCCACCTTGACGAGCGACTTGCGGCGCTCCTCGTTCAGTTCGGGCAGCGGAATGCGCAGGTTCTGGCCGTCGACGATCGGGTTGAGGCCGAGATTGGATTCGCGAATGCCGCGCTCGACGGCGCTGACCATCGACTTGTCCCAGACGGAAACCGACAGCATGCGCGGCTCGGGCACGGTGATGTTGGCGACCTGGTTCAGCGGCATGCGCGAACCATAGGCCTCGATCGTGACCGGATCGAGGATGTTGGCCGAAGCGCGGCCGGTGCGCAGCGATGCGATGTCGCTCTTGAATGCGGAAACCGCGCCGTCCATGCGGCGCTTCAGTTCCTTGATGTCGATACCTTCACTCATGTCGATGCTCCCGTATAAAGCGCGTCGCGATGGCTGCGCCTGACAAAGGCGGCGCAGTCTATATCAGTTGTCGGAGACGATGGTCTTGAGGCCACCGCCCGTCAGGATTTCAGCAAAACCGCCTTTCTCGTGGATCGAGAAGACGATGATCGGAATGGAATTCTCCCGGGCGAGCGCCACGGCGGCAACGTCCATCACCGCAAGCCCCCTGTCCAGCACTTCCTGGTGCGTCAGGCGGTCGAGCCGGGTCGCATCGGGATATTTCTTCGGGTCGGCGGTATAGATGCCGTCGACCTGCGTGCCCTTGAAGATCGCTTGCGCGCCCATTTCGGCGGCGCGCAGCGCTGCGGCCGAATCGGTGGTGAAGAAGGGGTTGCCGGTGCCGCCGGCAAAGATCACCACACGTCCCATCGACAGGTGATAGAGGGTCGCGCGCTGCGAAAAGCTCTCGCAGATCTCAGGCATGGAGATGGCCGAAAGCACCACGGTATCGATGTTGAGCTTGCGCAGCGAGGTCGCCAGCGCCAGCGCATTGATGATGGTGCCGAGCATGCCCATGTGGTCGCCGGTGACCCGGTCACCGCCCTTGGACGCGACCGCGACACCGCGGAAAATATTGCCGCCACCGACGACGACGCCGACTTCCACGCCCATATGCCTTGCTTCGGCGATATCGGATGCAATGCGGTCCGCCACCGCAACATCGATCCCGAAACCCTGGCTACCCATGAGCGCTTCGCCGGAAGCCTTGAGTAGAACGCGTTTATAGACAGGCTCTAAAGACATCTTGGCTCCTCGTAAATTGCCGTGAATGCCCGATACACGAAGGGCACCGCGTTGTCACGCGATGCCCCTGTTGTTTTCCCAATTATGGCTGGAAGATCAACCCTTGACGGCAGCCGCAACTTCGGCTGCGAAATCGGTTTCTTCCTTCTCGACGCCTTCGCCGAGCAGAAGGCGGGCCATGCCGGCAACTTCGATCGGCGCGCCGACGGCCTTTTCAGCTTCCTTGACGGCGGCTGCGACGGTCAGATCCGGATTGATGACGAAAGCCTGCGAGAGAAGGGCGACTTCTTCGAAGAACTTGCGCATGCGGCCATCGACCATCTTCTCGATGATGTTGTCCGGCTTGCCGGAAGCGCGCGACTGCTCGATGAAGACGTTACGCTCGCGCTCGGCGACGGCGGCATCGACTTCCTCGGGGCGGATCGCCAGCGGTGCGGTCGCAGCGATATGCATGGCGACCTGGCGGCCGATTGCGTTCAGGGCTTCCTTGTCGCCGGTCGACTTCAGCGCGACGAGAACGCCGAGCTTGCCGAGGCCGTCGGAAACAGCATTGTGGATATAGGTGGCGACGACACCGTCCTCGACGGAGAGCGCGACCGAGCGGCGCAGGTTCATGTTCTCGCCGATCGTTGCGATCGCGTCCTTGATCGTGTCGGAAACGGACTTGCCGGATGCCGGGTAGGTCGCAGCCGCAACGGCCTCGACGGTGCCGTTTGTGGAGACGGCAACCTTGGCGATGCCGCGGACCAGATCCTGGAAGGCATCGTTACGGGCGACGAAGTCGGTTTCGGAATTGACTTCGACCACAACGGCCTTGGTGCCCTGGCTCGAAACACCGATGAGGCCTTCGGCAGCGGTGCGGCCCGACTTCTTGTCGGCCTTGGCGATGCCCTTGGCGCGCAGCCAGTCGATCGCCGCTTCCATGTCGCCGCCGGTTTCAGCAAGAGCCTTCTTGCAGTCCATCATGCCTGCGCCGGTCTTTTCGCGCAGTTCCTTCACCATCGCAGCCGTAATCTCGCTCATTAGCTTCCTCTTGTCGGTTCATACGGTGGGCCGCAAAGCGCGGCGCGGCACCGGATTGAGGCACGAAATGTACCTGTATGTATGACAGCGTGATGAAGACGCGTCATAACGAAACTTATCTGGCAAAGAGCCTGATGCCCTCGCCCTGAAACAGGCAAGGCCGCCGAACTTCGATCAGTTCGCGAGCGGCCTTTCCCAGTCATGCAAGCTTTGGCGGACCTTTCGATCCGCCAGCTTTCATCAGCCTTCGGCTGCTTCTTCGAGAGCCGGCTCGACCGGAACTTCGGAGGATGCGCCGAGATCGCGGCCGGAAGAGCTCTGCTGACGCGCAATGCCGTCGATGGCCGCGCGGGAGATCAGCTCGCAGTAAAGAGCGATGGCGCGCGATGCGTCGTCGTTGCCCGGGATCGGATAGTCGATCAGGTCCGGGTCGCAGTTCGAGTCGATGATGGCAACGACCGGGATGCCGAGGCGCTTGGCTTCGTCGATCGCGATCTTTTCCTTGTTGGTGTCGATGATGAACATCAGGTCCGGAGTGCCGCCCATATCGCGGATACCGCCGAGAGCCTTGTCGAGCTTTTCACGCTCGCGCTCGAGGTTCAGGCGTTCCTTCTTGGTGAAGCCCTGGGCTTCGCCGTTGAGGATCTCATCGAGCTTGCGCAGGCGCTGGATCGAGTTGGAAATCGTCTTCCAGTTCGTCATCATGCCGCCGAGCCAGCGCGAGTTGACGTAGTACTGGGCCGAACGCTTGGCGCTGTCGGCGATGATCTCGGACGCCTGGCGCTTGGTGCCGACGAAGAGAACGCGGCCGCCGCGGGCAACGGTATCGCTGACGACCTGCAGGGCGCGCGACAGCATCGGAACGGTCTGAGCCAGGTCGATGATGTGGATGTTGTTACGATCGCCGAAGATGTACGGCTTCATCTTCGGGTTCCAGCGGTGCGTCTGGTGACCGAAGTGGACGCCTGCTTCGAGAAGCTGGCGCATAGAGAAATCGGGCAATGCCATGCCTTTGTATCCTTTTCCGGTTGAACCTCCGCAAGGCGAACAGCATCCTCTTCGAGAATGCCACCGGGCGGAACGATCCGGATTTCTCCCGGACAATCCCATGCCTTACGTGTGGAATGCCGCTGCCCATACATTCCGTCCGGCATAAAAGCAAGGAAAACATTCCAATCGGCAGACAAACAAGGTTTATGCCGAGAAATTCAGCCGCTGCCCCGCCCTTCGCATGCGTCCGCTCAGCTTGCCAGCATCGTCAGCAGCGACAGCATCAGCTCGGCGTCCGGCATCGGCAGGACGGCATCGACCTCGGCCGGCAGCAGGCTGCCGATTGCGCTGTCGGCGGTGCCGGCGGCGGCTCCTGGCGGACCGCCGAAGCCGTGCCTCGTCCAGGCCAGTTCCTGCAGCTTCGGGCTCACCAGCGCCTCGATCAGCCGATCGGCGTTCTCGTCGACGACGGTCAGCGAGGCGGGCTTTCCAGGCTTGCGAAAGGTAATCGCCTGGAGACCCATCTTCGCAATAAGCAGGCCTTGTCACGATGGACTGGCCGCTAGGATCACACCGACCCGAAAAGCAGGACGACGGAAGACGCTGGTCGCCGCACAATAATGAACTTTATGATACAGTTTTATGACAGTTGGAAAAGCTTTGCAGGCTTACTTGCAAACCTCGGCCTTGCGGTCGAGCAGCTCGAGCTTTGCGAGCTTGCCGGTCAGAACGAAATCGCCGTAATCCATGGTCAGGTCGCGCGTGATGCCGTTCTCATAGAGCTTGAACGACATACGGTAGACCGGCAGAGCGTCGGATTTTGCATTCTCGTTGAAATAGGCGATCGTCACCGGCCAGAAGGCCGTCTTGGAGAAAGCGCCGGCATTTCCGGAATCTGCCTCCTCGGCAACCGGCGTCTCCTGTTTGCCAACGATCGTCGTCGTCACCAGCGACTTGTCGCCGTCATCCGAGCCGTCGAAGACGCGGGCCTCGAAGAAGCGCTTGCCGTCCTTTGCGTTCTGGATCACGTCGAGCATATGTTCGGTCGGGAACCGGCTTTCGGCAAGCTGCAGTTCGCGGCTCGACGGTTGCTTGAGATCGACCTTGACCCCGTCCGGCTGATCCTGAGCCGCACCGTTGACCTCTTTGTCGAGCTGTTGGTCGGTGAAGGATTTGGTGTCGAAGGTGAACTTGCCGTCTTTGAGATTCTCGAAGGTCTTCGTCTGCTGGTCGCTGACGCGGACGCTGTCGCCGGTGTCGATCTGCGTCACGAAGCGGAAGTTGGTGGTGAAGCCCTGGCAATAGCTGCCGTCGAACTCATAGACCATGCGACCGTACATGCCGGCAATGCCGGAGCGGTCAGAGGCGTCCTTCAGTTCCAGATCGTAGACCGCGCGATGTGCGACGAGGCCGGTCGCGATCGCAGCGCTTACCGCGGGCGCGGCCGCCCATGCATTGGCGGAAACGCTGGCGAAAAGCAGAGCGACAAGACCTGATCGGAACATTCATTAACTCCTGTTGGACTCGGTCGCGATGTTATAAGAACGCTTTCGGCCAAATCGAGGCTCGAACCTGTCATATTAAAGATTCTAGTCTTGATGCATAATTTTTGAAGAATTGACAACAAAAGCGGAGACGAAAATGTCGGATGAAATTGCAAAGCGCCTGACTGAGATGGGGATAACCCTGCCCGAAGCCGCAGCGCCTGCTGCAAATTACGTTCCTTACGTCATCAGCGGCAATCTCCTCTACATCTCCGGCCAGCTGCCGCTCGAAGGCGGCAAGATCGCCGTCTCCGGCCATCTCGGCAAGACCGTGGACGTTGCGAGCGGCCAGCGCGGCGCCGAGCTCTGCGCCATCAACATCCTAGCCCAGGCGAAGGCAGCACTTGGCGGCGATCTCGGCCGCATCCGGCGCGTCATCAAGCTGAACGGCTTTGTCGCCTCGGCGCCCGACTTCGTCGAGCAGCATCTCGTCATCAACGGCGCTTCGAACCTGATTGCCGGCGTGCTCGGCGAGGCCGGCAAACATGCTCGTGCCGCCGTCGGCATGGCCGCCCTGCCGCTGAACGCCGCCGTCGAGATCGATGCTATCATGGAAATCGCGGAATGACCAATGCGGCCTGGATTCGGGACGTGCCCGTCGCCCATCGCGGCTATCACGACCTCAATAAGCTCGTCTGGGAAAACACGCTTTCGGCCTTTTCACGTGCCGTCGAAGCGGGCTTTGCGATCGAATGCGACCTGCATTACGCCTCCGACGGCGTGCCGGTCGTCTTTCACGACGAGGACCTGCAGCGGCTCTGCAATCTTCCGGGCGACATCCGCGAGCGCACCTCCCGTGAGCTCGGACTGATCGCCGTCGGCGGCACTGGAGACAAGGTGCCGACGCTCCGCCAGCTTCTCGATCTCGTCCAGGGCAAGGTGCCGCTGGTGCTGGAGCTGAAGGGCCGCGAGGCCGATGACGAGGGATTTGCAGAAGCCGTGCTCGAAGTGCTTCAGGATTATCAGGGCAAGGTGGCGCTGATGAGCTTCGACCACTGGCTGCTGCGCGATCTGAAGGCGCTTGACGCCCCCTACCCGCTTGGTCTTACCGCCAACGGCAACACACCGGAGGAGTTTGCGACGCATGCGAAGGCGATGGAGATCGGTCTCGATTTCATCTCCTATTATTATGACGACCTGCCGAACGCCTTCATCACAGGCGAACGTGAGAAGGGCATCCCCGTCATCACCTGGACGGTGCGCGACGAAGAAGCGCGCCGGCTCACCTTCGCCAACGCGGACCAGATGACCTTCGAGGGCTTCGACCCGCGTGTGGCGGTTTGACGCTCGCTTTTTGGCCAAGATCATGCGCAGACTGAGGCAGAGCCGAGATCATCCTACCACAGGCTTCGCATCTGCCCCATGACCGATGAACTATCCATTCGCGTAGAACGCTCCTTCACCGCGATTTCCCCGGAGAGCTGGTCCAGGCTTTCCGGGGCATCGAAGACTTGCCCGACGCTTGCCTATAACCCCTTCGTCTCGCACGCCTTTTTGTCTTCGCTGGAAGAGTCCGGTTCGGCCAGCGCCGAGACCGGCTGGCTCGGCCACCACCTGCTGCTCGAGACCGAGCGCGGCGAACTGATCGGCGCGCTGCCCGGCTACCTCAAGAGCCACAGCCAGGGCGAATATGTCTTCGACCATGGCTGGGCCGATGCGTTCGAGCGGGCGGGGGGCGGTATTATCCCAAACTCCAATGCTCGATCCCCTTCACCCCGGCGACGGGGCCTCGTCTTCTCGTCGCCGAGGGACTGCAGCGGCTGCCGATCCAGAGCGCGATCGCCGAAAGCCTGAAGGAGGTCGTGCGCCAACTCGGCATCTCGTCTGCCCATGTCACCTTCGTGCCCGATGAGGAGATCGGCGTCTTCGAGATGGACGGCTATCTGCACCGCACCGACCAGCAGTTCCATTTCATCAATGACGGCTATGCCAATCATGAGGCATTTCTCGAAACGCTCGCGTCGCGCAAACGCAAGGCATTGCGCAAGGAGCGGCGCGCCGCGCTCGAAAACGGCATCAGCATCGAATGGCTGACCGGCCGTGACCTGACGGAACGCATCTGGGACCAGTTCTTCAAGTTCTACATGGATACCGGTGGGCGCAAATGGGGCCGGCCCTACCTCACCCGCAAGTTCTACTCGCTGATCGGCGAGCGCATGGCCGACGACATCCTGCTTGTCATGGCCAAGCGTGACGGACGCTATATCGCCGGCGCCATCAACTTCATCGGCGGCGATACGCTCTATGGCCGTCACTGGGGCTGCGTCGAGGATCATCCCTTCCTGCATTTCGAGGTCTGTTATCATCAGGCGATCGACTTTGCCCTATCGAAAGGGTTGAAGCGGGTCGAGGCCGGTGCTCAAGGCGAACACAAGCTCGCCCGCGGCTACCTGCCGGTGACGACGCATTCGGCCCATTATGTCGCCCATGCCGGGCTTCGCCGGGCGATCGGCGACTATCTCGCCCGCGAGCGCGCCGATGTGGAACAGATGAGCGAGCTGCTGAGCGAGCACAGCCCGTTCCGCAAAGGCGAGCGCCAGCAGGAGGATTGACGCCGCCCTGCCGGCGGCGTTACCCGATCAAGAGGAAATGAGGAGATTTCGCGATGACCAGCGCCTATGACGACAACAATATCTTCGCCAAGATCCTGCGCGGCGAAATTCCCTCGCACCGTATCTACGAGGATCAGCATACCGTCGCCTTCATGGATGTGATGCCGCAAGCGCCGGGCCATGTGCTCGTCGTGCCGAAGGCGGCGTCGCGCAATATTCTCGATGCCGATCCAGCCACCCTCACCCATGCGATTACCGTCGTCCAGAAGATTGCCAATGCAGTTAAGGACGTCTTCGACGCCGACGGCGTGTTCGTCGCCCAGTTCAACGAACCGGCCGCCGGGCAGACGGTCTTTCATTTGCATTTCCACGTCATCCCGCGCCACGAGGGCGCCGCACTCAAGCCGCACTCCGGCAAGATGGAAGATGGCGCCGTGCTTGCCGCTCATGCAGAAAAGATCCGGGCGGCACTGGCCTGACATTGATCCCGAAGCGAGACAGAGGCTACGGAAAGAGCAGAAACGGAAAAAGGCCGCGATGACGCGGCCTTTTTCAATTCAACGAGGAAAGCTCACTTCTTGCGCGGAACCTTCGGAACCGTGCTGCCCTTCTTCGGGGCGTCGCGAACCTCGGGCTCGGCCTGCGGGACCGTCTTGGCGCGAAGTCTTGGGCGCCGCCTTGGTCTTCAGCTCGCCGTCGCCCTGGTCGTCGGCGTCGGGATGGACGACCTCGGCTTCCGGCTTCGGCTTGATCGGCGCCGTATCCGGGATGGCCTCCAGCACGATGCCGGGCTTGCCGTCTTCCTTCGGGCCGACCGTGACGTTGACGACGCCGCCCTTCTTCAGCTTGCCGAAGAGGATTTCGTTGGCAAGCGGCTTCTTGATGGTGTCCTGGATCACGCGGGCCAGCGGGCGGGCGCCCATCTTCTCGTCGTAACCCTTTTCCGACAGCCAGGCGATCGCGTCCTCATGCAGGTCGAAGGTGACGTTCCTTTCGGAAAGCTGGGCCTCCAACTGCATGATGAACTTCTGCACGACCTTGTGAATGACGGCCGTCGGGAGTGCCGCGAAAGGAATGATCGCGTCGAGACGGTTGCGGAACTCCGGTGTGAACAGGCGGGTCAGCGCCTCCTCGTCCTCGCCAGTGCGCTTAGACGAGCCAAAGCCGATCGCCGCCTTGGCCATTTCGGACGCGCCCGCATTCGTCGTCATGATCAGGATGACGTTGCGGAAGTCGATCTTCTTGCCGTTATGGTCGGTCAGCGTGCCGTGGTCCATGACCTGCAGCAGGATATTGTAGATGTCGGGATGCGCCTTCTCGATTTCATCGAGCAGGACCACGCAATGCGGGTGCTGGTCGACGCCATCGGTCAACAGACCGCCCTGGTCGAAGCCGACATAGCCGGGAGGTGCCCCGAGCAGGCGCGACACCGTGTGCCGCTCCATATATTCCGACATGTCGAAGCGCAGAAGCTCGACGCCGAGCGACGATGCCAGCTGCTTTGCCACCTCGGTCTTGCCGACGCCGGTCGGACCGGAGAAGACATAGGCGCCGATCGGCTTGTTCGGCTCGCGAAGGCCGGCACGCGCCAGCTTGATCGAGGTCGAAAGCGCTTCGATGGCGATATCCTGGCCATAGACGACCGAGCGCAGTTCCTGCTCGAGATTGGCAAGCACCGCTTCGTCATCCTTGGAGACGGTCTTCGGCGGAATGCGCGCCATCGTGGCGACCGTCGCCTCGATCTCCTTTTCGGTGATCAGCTTGCGGCGCTTCGAGGGCGGGAGCAGCATCTGGGCAGCACCCGTCTCGTCGATCACGTCGATCGCCTTGTCCGGCAGCTTGCGGTCGGAGATATAGCGGGCCGAGAGTTCGACGGCCGACTTGATGGCATCGTTGGAATAACGCAGGTGGTGATATTCTTCGAAATAGGGCTTGAGGCCCTTCATGATCTCGATCGCGTCATCGATCGACGGTTCGCTGACGTCGATCTTCTGGAATCGGCGAACCAGCGCCCGGTCCTTTTCAAAGAACTGGCGATACTCCTTGTAGGTGGTCGACCCGATGCACCGGATCGCGCCCGACGACAGGGCCGGCTTCAAGAGGTTCGATGCATCCATCGCGCCGCCCGAGGTGGCACCGGCGCCGATCACCGTGTGGATCTCGTCGATGAACAGCACGGCGCCCGGATATTCCTCCAGTTCCTTGACGACCTGCTTCAGGCGCTCCTCGAAATCGCCGCGGTAGCGCGTGCCGGCAAGCAGTGTGCCCATGTCGAGCGAGAAGATCGTCGCATCGGCGAGCGCTTCGGGAACCTTGCCTTCGACGATGCGCTTGGCCAGGCCCTCGGCGATCGCCGTCTTGCCGACGCCGGGATCGCCGACATAGAGCGGATTGTTCTTCGAACGGCGGCACAGGATCTGGATGGTGCGGCTCACCTCGGCGTGACGGCCGATCAGCGGGTCGATCTTGCCGCCCTTGGCCTTCTCGTTGAGGTTGACGCAATAGGCCTTGAGCGCATCCTGCTGCTTCTTCGGGCCGCCCTCTTCCTCGCCGCCGCGCGCCGTCGGCTTGCTGCTCTCGGCTTCCTCCTCGGCGCCGCGCGGGGGCCGCGCTTCCGAAGCACCCGGGCGCTTGCCGATGCCGTGGGAGATATAGTTGACGGCGTCGTAGCGGGTCATCTCCTGCTCCTGCAGGAAATAAGCGGCATGGCTTTCGCGCTCGGCAAAGATCGCGACGAGCACGTTGGCGCCGGTCACTTCCTCGCGGCCGGACGATTGCACATGGATCACGGCGCGCTGGATGACACGCTGGAAGCCGGATGTCGGCTTTGAATCCTCGTCATATCCGGTGATCAGATTGGAGAGTTCGTTATCGACATATTCGACGAGCGTCTTGCGCAGCGCGTCGAGATCGACATTGCAGGCGCCCATGACCGCGGCCGCATCGGCATCGTCGATCAGGGCGAGCAGCAGATGCTCGAGCGTCGCATATTCGTGGTGCCGCTCGTTGGCAAAGGTCAGTGCCTGATGGAGCGCCTTCTCTAAACTAGGCGAAAATGTTGGCACGTTCAGATCCTCACTTCTTTTCCATGACGCATTGCAGCGGATGCTGGTGCTGCCGGGCGAAGTCCATCACCTGGCTGACCTTCGTTTCCGCCACCTCGTATGTGAATATTCCGCATTCGCCGACGCCGTGGTTATGGACATGGAGCATGATGCGGGTGGCACTTTCACGATCCTTTTGAAAAAAACGCTCCAGAATATGGATGACGAATTCCATGGGCGTGTAGTCGTCATTCAAAAGCAGCACGCGGTAGAGATTGGGCTTCTTGGTCTTCGGCTTGGTGCGTGTGATGACCGAGGTTCGATTTCCGTTCTCCCCGTTCCTATCGCTGTCGTTCTGCATCCGGATCGGCTTTGCGATCATTGTCATTCATTCCTCAAGCAATCCGGCGGAGCATGGGAGGGTGCTTTTCCCGCCGAATATCTGAAACACTAACTTAGTTCATAATAGGCCGATTTTAAGCCCCCTGTCAGTCACTGCAATCAAGAAATGGCCGGCATGCACGGGAAAGACCAAAAAAGTCCCCGGCCAATCCCACGGAGGTACTGCAGCATAAAGTGGAAACAAAAAGACCGGCTACAGATGCGTAGCCGGTCCATAATTTTCAATATGTAGCGCAGGTTGCGCCGTCGCAATCAATTCATGCAGCGGCTGGTGTGGAAGGCTGCGCCTGCCGGCTGGTCTTGGCGACGGCAGCGGCGATCGGCGCTTCATAGGGCTTGTAAGCGGATTTGGCGAGATCGGCATACATCTCGCTGAGCTTCGTCGTCTCGGAAACGAGACCTTCGAAATAGGACTTGACGTAGTTGGTCTGAAGTTCGAAAGCCGCCTCGAAGCTCTTGACGCCAGCCAGCGTTTCGAAATGCGTAACCGCGTCCTGAAAGGATTTCTTCGAATAATCCGCAGCTTCGGCAGCGATCGCCTGAAAGCCCCTGGTCGTATCCGAATAGGTTCTCAGCGCCGTATCAACGGCTTCCTTGCTCTTCTTGTTTGCGTCGTCAAAGTTGAACATGACCGTCCTCCGTTGGGCTGTGGGATGGCGGCAGGGTAGCTGCAACGCACAAATAGTCAAGTAGTCTTGTGCATTGCAAAACACCCACCGGTTGTGCAACAATAATAAAACAAAGGATGCGCGCCGGGGCACGTACGTCTTTAACTGTTTTTGCTAATATATATCATATAAACGCAACCTGAAGCTTCAAATAAATTTTGAACTGAAGCCCAGAAAACGAAAAAGACCGAACGGATCGCGCCGTTCGGTCCCTTGGAAAGCGTTCGAGCGGATTAGAGATCGACGTCGAGGATCGCCATCGAAAAGTTGTAGGAGCGGTCGCCGTCCTCGTCATCGATATAGACGACGCCCAGAAATTCTTCGCCGAGATAGACTTCTGCAGAATCATTCTTGCGCGGACGCGCCTTGACGACGATCTGCGGATTGAGCATGCGTTTGAAATAGGCGTCGAGCTTCTTGATTTCTTCAGGCTTCACTCTGTATCTCCGTAAACGGTCTTGATTGACCGCTTCTTGCACAGGAAAAGCAGCGGTGTAAAGGCAAGGTTGCCACTTGGCAATTTTCGTCCCCGCCGACCTTTCCCAATCCTTCCGGCAGCCGATCAGATATCGGCGCCGATCACCTGGTCCATGTTGCGCGACGGCTCGGAACAACCTGCTTCGCCGACGACCTTGGCCGGTACGCCGGCGACCGTCTTCTTCGGCGGCACCGCTTTCAAGACGACGGAACCGGCGGCGATGCGTGAGCAGTAGCCGATCTCGATATTGCCGAGGATCTTTGCGCCGGCGCCGATCATGACGCCGCTGCCGATCTTCGGATGGCGGTCGGCGCCCTCTTTGCCGGTACCGCCGAGCGTGACGTTGTGCAGGATCGAGACGTTATCGCCGATCACAGCCGTCTCGCCGACGACGAGGCCGGTGGCGTGATCGAGGAAGATGCCTTTGCCGATCCGGGCGGCCGGATTGATGTCGGTTTGGAAGACGCTAGAAGAACGGCTCTGCAGATAGAGCGCGAAATCTCGCCGGCCGCGGTTCAGCAGCCAATGGGCGAGACGGTGTGTCTGCAGCGCGTGGAAGCCCTTGAAATAGAGCACGGCTTCCATGAACCGCAGGCAGGCGGGATCGCGATCGTAGATGGCTTGGATGTCGACGCGCAGAATGGAACTCCATTCCGGCCAATCGGAGAGCATTTCCTCGAAGGTCTGGCGAAGCAGGTTCGCCTGCATGTCGGGGTGATCGAGACGTTCGCAGATGCGATGGATGACGCATTCCTCGAGCGAATGGTAGTTGATCACTGTCGAGTAGAGGAAGGCGGCGAGAACCGGGTCCCGTTCGGCGGCGAGCCGGGCTTCCTCGCGCAGGCTGTCCCAGATGGGATCCATCACCTTTAGCGGATGGCCTGTCTCAAAAGCACGAATATCAGTCTTGGCGACCATGGCCGCTCTCCTCGTTGCCAACAGGAATGCCGTTTTCGGAATGCCAATATATAGTGGAAAACGCCAATAACATAAATGGGTGCCGTCGCCATGGTTTTTTAGCATGGGTTTTCGGCATCATGATGATCTCACCCACCAATGTCACCCGCTGGCGACTTTCGCGTAGAAGGCCAGCACCGCCTGCTTGAAAACCTTGTCGCCGACGGCGAGCATGTGATCACGGCCCGGAATATCCAGCGCTTCGGCATCAGGCATCAGCGCCGCCAACGCCTGCGGCGAGCCGGCGATATCGTCTTTTGTGCCGACGCCGATCAGCGTCGGCATGTCGAGCCTTCCCATATCCGTGCGGGCAACGAGATCGCGCGAGCCGCGGATGCAGAGGGCAAGGGCGACGCGATCGCTCTTAGTCTGTTCGGCGAAGGCGCGGAACATGCGGCCGCGGTCATGCGTGACGTCCTCGAGCGAGGGAGCAAGCAGCGCATTGGCGATCGGATCCCAGTCGCCGACGCCGTCGGTCATGCCGATGCCGAGACCGCCGAGCACCAGCGAGCGGACCCGATGCGGATTGGCAAGGGCGGCAAAGACCGAAATGCGCGCGCCCATCGAATAACCCATGACATTGGCTTCCGGGATGCCGAGATGATCCAGAAGCGCGATCGCATCGCCGGCCATCACCCATGGACGATAGGCTTCGGCATCGTGCGGCTTGTCGCTTGCGCCGTGGCCACGATTGTCGATGGCGATCACCCGGTAGCCGGCATCGCCCAGCGTCTTCAGCCAGCCGGGGTGCACCCAGTTGACGTTTGCGGTCGAAGCAAATCCGTGGATCAACAAGACGGGCAAGCCGGCCGGATCGCCCTCATCGAAGAAGGCGAGCTTCAATCCGTCATGGGTGAAGCTTGAAAATGCAGGCGTGTTCAGGTTCATCGCGTCTTCCTTCAGGGCCTTTTCCGCGCGACCATAATCGAGCCGCCATTCATCGTGAAGCTAGAAACTGTGCCTAAAAACAGTACCCACCGCGGCGCTTTGGCTCTACACATTTGCGGCGAAGGCTTATAAGGTCCGCGCAGATTTCAAGCATTCGGAGAGCGACATGGCCGGCCACAACATTCCCCACTTCCAGAACGACGGCGGTCACCGGGTTATCGAAGTCGGCGTCAAGGAATTCATGTGCACCGGCGCTTCGGCCCCGTTCGACCATCCGCATATCTTCATCGACATGGGCGACGACAACGAGAAGGTCTGTTCCTACTGTTCGACGCTCTATCGCTTCAATTCCGCGCTCAAGCCGAGCCAGACCAACCCGGCCGGCTGCGTTTTCCACGTGAAGGCGGCGTAACCCGTCCAGATTTCGGATCGGACGGATAATGCCGGTCGAACATGCCGCCATCATCGGCGCCGGGATATCGGGGCTGACCGCTGCGCTATCGCTTTCGCGTCGGGGCATCAGCTCCGACATCTTCGAGCAGGCGGGTGAACTCACCGAGGTCGGCGCCGGCTTGCAGGTTTCGCCCAACGCCTCGCGCATTCTTGCCGAACTTGGTATCCTTGACGGGTTGTCAAAGGTCTGGCTCGAGCCGGAAACGATCCGGCTGATCTCGGGCAGTTCGCTGCGCCAGCTGGCAGCCGTGCCTGCAGGCACATTCGCACGGCAGCGCTGGGGCGCTCCCTATGGCGTCCTGCATCGCAGCACATTGCAGAAAACCCTTTTGGCCGCGGTCGAGGCCGATCCGCTCTGCCGGCTTCACCTTGGTATCAGGATGGAATCGGCGCTGCCGGATTTCGAGCGGGACGCCGATGCCGTCATCGGCGCCGACGGCGTCTGGTCGAAGCTGCGACAATTGGTTCCGGGCAGCCCCTCGCCACGGTTTTCCGGCAATATCGCCTACCGCTTCACCATTGCCGAAACCGAAGCGCCCGGCTTCCTCGACCGACAAAGCGTATGCGCTTTCCTCGGCGGCTCGGCACATCTCGTCTGCTACCCTTTGAGGGAGACTGCCAACTTCAACATGGTGGCGATAACCGCCGGCAACAGCGCGCCGCAGGCCTGGCAAAGCGAGCCGACGGCCGAGCAGCGCGCAGAACTCAGGAAACGCTTTTCGGGCTGGAACGCCGCGATCGTCTCGCTGTTCGACCAACGCCGGAAGCTGACGTTCTGGCCGCTGTTCGAAACCTCCGCCGGTGCGTGGCAGGACGGCCGCAAGACAGTTCTGATCGGCGATGCCGCGCATGCGATGATGCCCTTTGCCGCACAGGGCGCGGCCATGGCGATCGAAGACGCCTACGAACTTGCCGTGTTTCTTTCCAATCGTCCGGCGGCGGAAGCTATAAAGCTCTTTGAAAGCCATCGGGCGCCACGCATCGCGAAACTTCGCCAGCGCGGCGCCTTCAACCGGTTCGCCTATCATGCGAAGGGGCCAATCCGGATCGGCCGCGATCTCGTGCTCGGCCTCAAGCCGCCGCAAAGCCTGGCGGCGGACCTCGACTGGATTTACGGGTACCGGGCTCTGCGTCTGCCATAAAGCACAGCGTGTCAGACAGCGCTTGCGGCGGCAAAACCCCTTTCGATATCGGCCTTGAGGTCAACCACATCCTCGATGCCGATCTGCAGGCGGATGACAGCACCATCCGTCGGAGCCTTGGCGACCGTGCGGTCGTTGAGATAGGCGTGCAATGCGAGGCTTTCAAAGCCACCCCAGGAATAGCCGAGACCGAAGATCCGGAGCGCGTCGAGAAAGGCATGCGCCTTTGCCCTGGATTTTTCCGGGCCATCGGCGGCGAGCACGAAGGAAAAGATGCCGCTGGCGCCTTTGAAATCGCGCTTCCATAGATAATGAGAGGGGAAACTCGGCAAGGCCGGATGCAACACGCGGGCGACGTCCTCCCTGCCCTCCAGCCATTGCGCGATATCAAGCGCGCTTTCATAATGCCGCTCCAGACGCAGGCCCATGGTGCGCAATCCGCGCAGGATCTGGTAAGCGTCATCGGGCGCGCCGCAGATGCCGAGCACACCGTTTGCTTCCTTCAGCCGCTCCCAGTGCTCGGCATTGGCCGACACGGTTCCAAGCAGGATATCGGAATGGCCTGAGGGATATTTCGTGGATGCGTGGATCGAGATATCGACGCCGTGATCGAGCGGTTTGAAATAGAGCGGCGTCGCCCAGGTATTGTCCATCATGACAACGGCGCCGCGGCGGTGCGCCACCGCCGAGATCGCCGGGATATCCTGCATCTCGAAGGTGTTGGAGCCGGGAGCCTCGGTGTGGACGACCCTGGTGTGCGGTCGGAAGAGCGTCTCTATGCCGGCGCCGATCGACGGGTCGTAATATTCGACCTCGACGCCAAGACGCTTCAACATCGTGTCGCAGAAATGGCGCGTCGGGCCGTAGACCGAATCGACGACGAGCGCATGGTCGCCGGCGGCGACGAAACCCAGAAACGGAATGGTCACGGCTGCAAGGCCCGAGGGGACGAGGATCGTGCCGGCCGAGCCTTCGAGTGCGTCGATTGCCTCGCAGAGCGCATCCGTCGTCGGCGTACCGCGCGTTCCATAGGTGTATTTCTGCGAGCGTGTCTCCATCGTGCGCGCATTCGGAAACAGCACCGTCGAGGCATGCACGACTGGCGGATTGACGAAGCCGTGATAGTCGAAAGGGTCGTTGCCGATATGCGTCAGGCGGGTGTTGATGCCGGCATTCTGCAGCAAGCTGTCTTTTTCTTTCATGTCGGAAATAGCCTTTGGCGAGGGGCGCAAAACCAGACTTTTGGACGCCCCGCCGTTTCCGGTCAACCCCTTGACCGTGGGTTGGCGACAACGCTTGGACATGATGGAATTTCCGAATTTCGCGTTATTTTTCCGCAATCGGACGCCTATTTCATAGCCAACCGCCCTCGAATGCGGCGCAATCAACCAAAATTCTGAATTTTGCCGCAATTATTGATGGTGACACTTGACCATGGTGACATTTGCGACTGTGATAGGGCACTCGCGCCGGGAGGGTGTCGAGACATTGGGGGCGGCAGGTTTTTCCGCCGGAACTTCCCCACAAGAAAATATAAGACAACGGAAAAGGTTGGGAAAAAATGAAGAACAAGCTTCTGTCCGCCGCACTCGGCGCAGCAGTTTTCGCTCTTGGCACCTCGGCTGCCTCGGCCACCACTCTCGGAGACGTCAAAGCGAAGGGTTTCGTGCAATGCGGCGTCAATACCGGCCTTCTCGGTTTCGCGCAGCCTGATGCATCCGGCAATTGGGCCGGCTTCGACGTCGATTTCTGCAAGGCCGTCGCTTCGGCCGTCCTCGGCGATCCGACCAAAGTCAAATATACGCCACTGTCGGCGAAAGATCGTTTCCCGGCACTGCAGTCCGGCGAAATCGACATTCTGTCGCGTAACACCACCTGGTCGATCAACCGCGATACCGCACTCGGCTTCAACTTCCGCCCGGTCACCTATTACGACGGTCAGGGCTTCATGGTTCGCAAGAGCCTGAACGTGAAGTCGGCGCTGGAACTATCAGGTGCGGCCATCTGCGTGCAGTCGGGCACGACCACCGAACTGAACCTCGCCGACTATTTCAAGGCGAACAACCTTCAGTACAATCCGGTGGTTTTCGAAAAGCTTGAAGAAGTCAACGCCGCCTATGATTCCGGCCGTTGCGACGTCTATACCACCGACCAGTCCGGCCTCTATTCGCTGCGCCTGACGCTGAAGAACCCCGACGAGCACATGGTCCTTCCGGAGATCATCTCCAAGGAGCCGCTCGGCCCGGCTGTGCGCCAGGGCGACGACCAGTGGTTCGACATCGTTTCCTGGACGGCCTATGCGCTTGTTAACGCCGAAGAATTCGGCATCACCCAGGCGAATGTCGACGAGATGAAGAACTCGCCGAACCCCGATATCAAGCGCTTCCTCGGCAGCGAGGCCGATACCAAGATTGGCACCGACCTCGGCCTGACCAACGACTGGGCTTACAACATCATCAAGAACGTCGGCAATTACGGCGAAGTCTTTGAGCGCAATATCGGCCAGGGCAGCCCGCTGAAGATCGCACGCGGCCTCAACGCTCTCTGGAGCAAGGGCGGCATCCAGTACGCTCCGCCGGTTCGCTGATCGCGCACCGCTTGAAAAGCAGGGAAAGGCGGTAAAACGCCTTTCCTCTTCCAAAAAGAAAAGCCCAAAAACGGGCTCACAGGGGATTGGCGCGGCATGACGCAAGAGGCATCTGTACCTTTGCATGCGACCGGCTGGAGTTTGAGCTCCGCCATGTACGACCCGAGAATTCGGGGTATTTTCTTCCAAATCCTAACCGTCGTGGTGCTTGTCGTGGCGATCACATGGATCGCGCACAATACGGCAGCAAACCTTGCCCGCAGCAATACGGCATCGGGTTTTGCCTTCCTGCGCGGACGCGCCGGTTTCGAGATCGGCCAGTCGCTGATCGGCTATTCGAGCGACAGCACCTATGGACGCGCCCTGCTCGTCGGCATCCTGAACACGATCCAGGTCGCCATCACCGGCATCATCACCGCGACGATCATCGGCTTCGTCATCGGCATCGGCCGGCTCTCGCGCAACTGGCTGATCGCCAAGCTCTGCACCGTCTATGTCGAAGTATTCCGCAACATCCCGCCGCTGCTCGTCATCTTCTTCTGGTATTCCGGCGTTCTTGCCGTGTTGCCGCAGCCGCGTGAATCGCTGCATCTGCCGCTCAACATGTTCCTCAACAATCGCGGGCTCGCCTTCCCGAAGCCGATCTTCGAGACCGGCATGTGGGTTGTCGGCATCGCGTTTTTGATCGGGATCGTCGCAACCGTCCTGATGACGAAATGGGCGCACAAGCGGCAGGCGGCAACAGGCAAGCAGTTCCATACGATCTGGGCGGCGATCGGCCTGATCGTCGGGCTGCCGATTCTCGCCTTCCTGCTAAGCGGCCTGCCCATGTCATTCGACATGCCGGTTGCCGGCAAGTTCAACCTGACCGGCGGCAGCGTCATCGGTCCGGAGTTCATGTCGCTCTTCCTGGCCCTCTCCTTCTACACCGCAGCCTTCATCGCCGAGATCGTACGCAGCGGCATTCGCGGCGTGGCGAAGGGCCAGTCGGAAGCGGCAGGCGCGCTCGGGCTGCATCCATCGAGCATCACGCGCCTCGTCGTGGTGCCGCAGGCCCTGCGCATCATCATTCCGCCACTGACCAGCCAGTATCTGAACCTGACGAAGAATTCGTCGCTGGCGATCGCCATCGGTTTCGCCGATTACTTCGCCGTCAGCGGCACGATCCTCAACCAGACCGGTCAGGCCGTCGAGCTCATGTTCCTGGTGGTCGTCGCCTATCTGCTGCTCAGCGTCGTGACCTCGGTCTTCATGAACTGGTTCAACGCCAAAATGGCCCTGGTGGAGCGATAAGATGTCGATATCGAACCAATCCTTCGTCAGAACCGCCATGCTGGCACCCGAACCGGCCCCTCCCGGCGAAAGGGGCGCCCTCGCCTGGGTCCGCAAGAACCTGCTTGCGACACCCAAGGATATAGTGATGACGGTGCTTGCACTCGCCGTTCTCGCCTGGGTACTGCCGCATATGATCAACTGGCTGTTCGTCCAGGCCGTCTGGAGCGGCCCGGACCGGACATTCTGCGCGACAACCGTGCAGGGCGGCATCCAGCCGGATGGCTGGAGTGGCGCCTGCTGGGCCTTCGTCAACGCCAAGATGGATCAGTTCGTCTATGGCCGTTATCCGCTCTCCGAGCGCTGGCGCCCGACGATCGTCGGCATCCTGTTCATCGTCCTGTTGGTGCCGATGCTGATCCCCCGCGCCCCGCGCAAGGGGCTGAACGCCATCTTGCTGTTCATCGCATTGCCGCTTCTGTCCATTTGGCTGCTCTGCGGCGGTTTCGGGCTTGAGCCGGTCGAGACCTCGCTCTGGGGCGGCCTGATGGTGACGCTGGTACTCTCCTTCGTCGGCATCGCCGTATCGCTTCCCTTCGGCGTCATCCTGGCACTTGGGCGGCGCTCGCATATGCCGATCATCCGCACAGTCTGCATCGGCTTCATCGAGATCGTCCGCGGCATTCCGCTGATCGCCGTGCTGTTTATGGCAAGCGTCATGCTGCCGCTCTTCCTGCCCACCGGCTGGAATGTCGACAAACTGCTCAGGGCGCTGATCGGCGTCGCGATTTTCACCTCGGCCTATATGGCGGAGGTTATCCGCGGCGGTCTGCAGGCGATCCCGAAGGGTCAGTTTGAGGGTGCCGATTCGCTCGGCCTCGGCTATTGGCAGAAGATGCGGCTCATCATCCTGCCGCAGGCGATCAAGCTGGTCATACCGAGCATCGTCAACACCTTCATCGGTACGTTCAAGGACACATCGCTGGTCTCGATCATCGGCATGTTCGATCTGCTCGGCATCGTCCGCCTGAATTTCAGCGACGCTTACTGGGCCAGCGCCGTCACGCCGCTGACCGGCCTGATCTTTGCCGGCTTCGCCTTCTGGCTTTTCTGCTTCGGCATGTCGCGCTATTCAGCATTCATTGAACGCCATCTCGATACCGGCCACAAACGATAAGAATGAGGGAAAACAATCATGGCTGAAGCTCCAGCTAAAAAGCTCACCGTTTCCGCAACGGAAGTGGCGGTCGATATCCTCAACATGAACAAGTGGTACGGCGATTTTCACGTGCTGCGCGATATCAACCTTAAGGTCATGCGCGGCGAGCGCATCGTCATCGCCGGCCCGTCGGGTTCCGGCAAGTCGACGATGATCCGCTGCATCAACCGCCTGGAAGAGCATCAGAAGGGCCGCATTATCGTCGACGGCACCGAACTCACCAACGACCTGAAGAAGATCGACGAGGTCAGGCGCGAAGTCGGCATGGTGTTCCAGCACTTCAACCTCTTCCCCCACCTGACGATCCTCGAAAATTGCACGCTGGCGCCGATCTGGGTGCGCAAGATGCCGAAGAAGCAGGCGGAAGAAATCGCCATGCATTTCCTCAAGCGCGTCAAGATCCCCGAGCAGGCCAACAAATATCCGGGACAGCTTTCCGGCGGCCAGCAGCAGCGCGTGGCGATCGCCAGGTCGCTATGCATGAACCCGAAGATCATGCTGTTCGACGAGCCGACCTCGGCGCTCGATCCCGAGATGATCAAGGAAGTGCTCGACACCATGGTGGGCCTTGCCGAGGAAGGCATGACCATGCTGTGCGTCACCCATGAAATGGGCTTTGCCCGCCAGGTCGCCAACCGCGTCATCTTCATGGATCAGGGCCAGATCGTCGAGCAGAATTCCCCGGCCGAGTTCTTCGACAATCCGCAGCACGA
Organism: Rhizobium sp. C104; assembly: GCF_022354505.1. NCBI lineage: Bacteria > Pseudomonadati > Pseudomonadota > Alphaproteobacteria > Hyphomicrobiales > Rhizobiaceae > Rhizobium > Rhizobium sp. C104. Next base: position 1,595,420 of record NZ_CP092348.1, read on the forward strand.
ACGCACCAAGCTGTTCCTCAGCCAGATCCTGCATTAGGCAGATCCTGCATAAGGCTGGGGAACCGAGCAATTTGAAAGACCCGCCGTGCCTTCCGGTTCGGCGGGTCTTTCACGTTCAGCGCGAGGCTGACGCCTGCAGCAGGCTGCAGAGACCGGCAAGGCCGGAATCAGAACCACCTGAGGCCGAGCCGCCAGGCGATGAGATATCAACGCAACGGACAAGCATCTTGCGTTGCTCATTGACCGGCCTCGACCGGAAGTCATCCAGGATGCGGGCCTGCGATGCGCTGAGGTTACCGTCTGCCGCGGATTTGTTGCTGCCCCCTGCCCCGCCGATGGCGAGATTGGCATCGATGCCGCTGCCGCGTCTGACCGAGGCCGTGGCATCGGTATCAAGCCCACTGGAGCCGCCGATGCGTGCATTGAGATCGGCATCAACGCCCCGGCCGCCGCCGGCATTGGCGGTCGCATTGGCGTTGACGCCGCTCGAACCGCCGACGGAAGCATTGGCATCGGCGCGGATGCCACTGCCGCCGCCAAGCGACGCCCCGACATCGGCGCTGGCGGCATTGCCGGCATTTACCGATACGCCGACATCGATGGCGTGTGCATCGCTTGCCGGCATGGCAAGCAGGGCGCAGGTGGATGCAAGCACCGCCAGGGATAGTCCATTGTGATTATGGGTCATGTTTTTCCTCCGTTTCCCATTCGCCAAGCGATCTGCCCGGCAATCGAAAATCGAGGAACGCGCGTGCCTTCGATCGTCTGGACGCCTGCAACCTGCGGGACATCCATGGCAAGGCAACGTGAAGGGATGACGAATGTTTCACAACACAGCGGGGCAAGTCGGCTCTGTGGCGTACAATGATCTTTCACGGTTATTGAAATACGAATTGCCAACCCGACTGTGCCGAAAGCGAGCATGTCTTGCATCGGCCGGAGTGCCGGCCGAGTATTTCCTTCCCGGCCGCGTCAGCAATCTTCACAGCGGGCAAGAAAAGCGCAGATCTCGATGCGACTGGACGGCGATTGATCCATTCGCAGCGTTTTGCGGGTCGCCTGCACCTTGCCTTGAAACTGGATTTTCCATCATCGATTGAGATAGGCAAAAATAACTCCCCTCCGTCTGGATATATCAGGCAGGAAGTCCATGTTTCAGCATGTTCTCATCTAATGGAACTGGAGGTTCAAGAATGGGCATTTTCGACAAGATCAAACATGCAATCTTCGGAGAAGCGAAAGCAGCCGAACCCGTTGCATCAGGCGCGCCGAAGACGCAACCCGCCCAGGCGCCCGTCTCGCCGCCGGCAGCGCCCAGTGCCGCACCTGCCGCCTCTCCCGCTCAAAGCAAGCCGGCCGCGGCACCGTCCACAGCAAATGTCGATATCGTCCCGATCCTCGACGCGGCCGTGAAAAAGAGCGGCCAGAAACTCGATTGGCGCCACTCGATCGTGGATTTGATGAAAGCGGTCGGAATGGATGCGAGCATGGCCGAGCGCAAGGAGCTCGCCTCTGAACTCGGCTATACCGGCGACATCGGTGATTCCGCCAAGATGAATATGTGGCTGCACAAAGCACTGATGAAACGCCTGTCGGAAAATGGCGGCAAAGTACCGGCCGATCTCCTGGATTGATCGAAGAGCCCGGCGCTTCGCGATCGAGGCTCATCTGTCACGGAGCGCCGGCAATCCAGTCCATGCGCCGCTCAGACCGCAGGCCACAAGTCCCCTTGCCCGCAGGCATTGGAACCAATAACGTTCCGCTCGATTACTTCGATAATCGATCAGGGGAGAACTAAATCCAATGAAATTGATGGCAGTCGTTGGCGTTGCGCTTAGCTTGGGCTGTATTTCGGCCGCGGAGTCTCCTTCAAACTATCAATCCTACAGCGGCATCCGGGTCGATACCGATCCGGTCCTCCTGGCTCGATACGACAAATCGCTCCGGTGGTGCGTGCCGGAGGCGGGTTCCTGGCGACGCGGCTCGCCGGATCCGCAAAGCCTGCATTACAACGCGGCGCTGAGAAACTGCCTCTACAGACACGGCTTCGTCGATAGAGGCGTCTACGCCTACCCGATCCCCGAGATCTACTTCGAGCATTTCCTCGATCGCTAAGAAGATCCGGGCAGCGCAGATCCGTCATGGGCCTTCAAGGTAAAACATCAGCCCGCCGTGTTGGCGGGCCGTGTCCACTGCGACTGCCCACATGTCAGCAAGTTCCTTAATCGAGCCGCAGCTTCAGCCGACCGTCGAGACCGCATGAACTTTCATATCATCGCGAACTTCGTAGAACTTGTCGCCGTCGATATAGATCGAATGGCAGCTCGGTTTTTCGCCCTTGCCATTGGAGCAAGCTTTATCGCCCTTGAATGTGAGTTTGGTTTTCACGTCGATCGTTTTGCCGCCGACATCAGCCTTACCGGTGATCGTGCCCTTCTTCCAGTTCCAGACCAGATCAGCGGTCACGGGCTTGTCCAGATCAACGATCTCCACCTTCACATGCTTGCCATCAGCAAATGCTTTAAACTCTTCCATCGTGACCTTCTTGGCGCCGGCCGGAAGATCGACGGCATAGGTGTTCACAGCCGACAGCATGAAGGCCGCAGCGCCGACGCTGGATAGGATGGTTCTCATGTTCCGCCTCCTCAGGATTGGCGGCAAATTACAACCCGTCGGGCGAAACAACATCCCGCCTATTGTGATTAGGGCAGTATACGGCAGGGCTGAACTGTCAAAATGCAGCAATTTTTCTTCTGGGCGACATCGCAATTTTTGCGCGTTGTCTTTCCTGCATCACACGAATCGAAATAAACACCAGAAACCGACCATCGGATATTTAAAGGAATAAGGTAACAATGCCTACTCGCACCATAATAGTATTGATTGCCATGGCCTTGCTCGCTGCCTGCGTACCGACTCGCCAGGAATATGATTCCTTCGTTACTTTGACGCAGGGGAGTGCAAGAGCGAGAAATGAGGCTGTCAATATTTGCGTGAAGAGCTTCGATGCAAATGCGCGCCGCAACGCTGGCATCGTGACAAACGCTTCGGACAAAGACGCTCCGCGCGTTGCCTGCAATCGGCTTCTAGCGGCGATGATTTCCGGTCGCGCCACCTACGATGACTTCGTTGACATCAAAAGCCACAAGTTCACACCGAAGCTGATCAAGATTTTCCAAGGGCGTTAAACTGGGTCAAGCGACGGCTTGCAGCCTCGACCTTGCAAGCCGTCAACGGCCCGCTCGAAACGCGGTTTGCATTCAAACCTTAGGCACGTTTCGTTGCCGTTGTAGGTCGTATCGCCGACAGGCCTTGCAAAGCCGATGTTTCTCGGCGACGGCTGACATCGCAACAGCCGTCGGAGCAAGCTCGATGTCATAGAGCGGGACTTCCCCGGCGTGGCAGGCGCGCTTCTTGCGGCATGCCTGCCGCGGCGTTCAGAGTACCCGAATGCTGCATCGAGATCAGAAAACGAGAGCATTTCCTGATCGCCGATCCGTTTGAGCGGGGCTTATTCTGGGCCCCGAAGTGCGGGCGATTCTACGGTCCTGCCTCCCCTAACCATCGCGATCCGCCCGCATTTTTAGGGTGATTTTACCCAAAAATTGCTAAATTCAGAAAAAAATGTCGGTTCCGCCTCTGACGACAGGATTCCAGTCACGCCGTCAGGTTTTTCTAATGTTTTCAATAGACGCATTTCGCTATAGTTGCAGAAAGAATAATTCGCGAAATGCGAGACATTTATACTGCCCCAATTTGGGCGACTCGAAATTCTACAAATATTTCAAAACGTAACATCGAAGTGATTGGGATAATGTGGCGGCAATATGGCTATGTTTCTCAAGTACTTACCGTTGCGTTGCTGTTGCGCCCTCCAAAATGTCGCCCTATAACCCCCCGCCGTAAGACATGATTAACCTGAAATATTAACGGGCAGGGGTTGAGGAACAAGACAATGACAACATACTACGTAGCGACGACTGGCAGCAGCAGCGGTAACGGCAGTGCCTCCTCGCCTTTCCGCACGATCGGTGACGCGATGGCGTCGAACCTCAAGCCCGGCGACGAGGTCGTGGTGAAAGCGGGGACCTACAACGAGTCCATCAACATCGACAAGGACGGCTCAGCGGCAGGCAACATCACACTGCGCTCGGAAGTGCCCGGGGGGCGCTGATCCGGCCGCCAGCGGGCTCATACACCGGGATCAGTGTCAACGGCAACTACGTGGTCATCGACGGCTTTGACATCAAGGGCGGCACTGGCGACGGCATCGAAGCGAACAACGTCCACCACATCCAGATCCTCAACAATACTGTCCACGACAGCGGCGAGTTGGGCATTCAGTTCAACCAATCGGACTTCATCCGGGTCGAAGGGAACGAGACGTACAATAACGCGTCGTCCGGCTGGTACTCGGGCATCTCGATCTACGAGAACCGGAACATTACCGGCGATACCTCGACGGACGGCTACCGGACGATCGTGCGGAACAATATCTCACACGACAACGTCACGAAGGCGGGTGCACACACCGATGGCAATGGCATCATCATCGACGATTTCCAGAGCACGCAGTCGAGCGGTCATCCGAACTACACGTTCAAGACCCTGGTTGAGAACAACCTCGTCTACGAGAACGGTGGCAAGGGCATTCAGGTTACCTGGAGCGACTCTGTCACGGTGAAAAACAACACCGCATACCACAACAATCAGGACAACGCGAACACCGGCACCTGGCGCGGCGAGCTCAGCAACTCCGCGTCGAACAACAACACCTGGGTCAACAACGTCGCCGTAGCGGACCCATCGGTGAACAAGAACAACACTGCGATCGATAACACGTCTACCAGTGGCGCCAATAGCAACGTCGTCTGGGCCAACAACATCACCTACAACGGCACGGCCGGCCAGGCATCGGTCAAGACCGACGGCGGCAACGCGATGCCCAGCACGGCGAACGGCAATAAGCTCGGCGTCGACCCGACATTCGCGGGGGCAGCGAGCGACAACTTCCACCTCGGCTCCGGCTCGTCGGCGATCGACAGCGGAACCAGCAAATACGGTGTCGCATCGGTCGATCTGGACGGCCACGCTCGCGTCGTTGGAACTGTCGATATCGGTGCCTACGAATCGGGCTCCAGCTCGACCCCGGCAACGCCAACCACGCCGACAACGCCGACAACGCCGACGCAACCGACAACGCCAACAACGCCAACCACCCCGACGCAACCGACAACGCCAACCGCGCCGACAAAGGAATTCGTCGGCACCAATGGCAACGATATCCTGCCACACACCGGTCAGTCGAACGGCGGCAACGAAACCTTCAAGGGTCTCGGTGGTAGTGATGTGTTGAAGGGCGGGGCCGGCGCGGACGCGCTCGACGGCGGTACTGGCAACGACACCGCCAGCTATGCGGGCTCCGGCGCGGTCAACGTCAACTTGGCGACTAAGGTCGCATCGGGCGGCGAGGCGACCGGCGACAAGATCGCCAGTATCGAAAACTTGACCGGCTCAAGCTACAACGACGTACTGACCGGCGGCAACGGCGGCGGCAACGTTCTCACTGGCGGGGCTGGCGCGGACAAGCTGGATGGCGGCGCCGGCAATGATGTCCTGATTGGTGGTGCCGGAAAGGACATTATGACCGGTGGCACCGGCGAGGATAAGTTTATCTTGAAAGCACCGACGGAAACCGGGTCCGGCTTGAACCGCGACGTCATCACCGACTTCCAGCACGGCATCGATAAGATCGACCTCTCGGCGATCGATGCGAATGGCTCTGCGGCGGGCAATGGAACCTTCCATTTTCAGGCACAGGAGAATGCCCTGTTCGACCACAAGGCTGGCGCGCTCGCTTGGCACTATGACGACCAGTCCGGAACCGCGAACGATGTTACCGTTATCCAGGCCGACACGAACGGCGACGGTGTTCATGACTTCGAGGTTCAGCTGAAGGGCTTGGTCCACTTGGGGGCAGGCGATTTTCTCCTGTAATTGTCCCCGTTGTGGCGGTCGTCCGATCGCCACAACCATCGTGCTGACATCCGAGCGCCGATCAGGCGTTCGGACACCAAGGTCTCCGTCATCGTCGACGGAAGGTTGCTGGTGACTAACGTGGCAATCATGCATAAAACAAAGCTAAAGCGCGTCGCATCAATCAAGTTTGATGCGACGCGCTTTATCTGTCTGTCATCCGTTTCCGGAAGCAGTTGGCCGACAGCACGCCCGACAATGCGGGCCATGATGCGGCTGTCAAAGATGCAAGATATCGGGATATTGAATGGTCGGAGTGGAGAGATTCGAACTCCCGACCCTCTGGTCCCAAACCAGATGCGCTACCAGACTGCGCTACACTCCGTGCCGTGGCGGGGAGATACACGGTTCACTTCGCCGTCGCAACCCATAAATCCAGCGCGGGTCGAAGAATCCCGCCTGATACGTCGATGTCTCTAGAAAAAGCTGCATGACGCGCGTCTGCACCGCCGGACGCAACTAGACGTCAGGAGAGCGCTGCCTCAGCCGCGTTCGAGCAGACCGATATATTGAGCGTAGCTAATGGCAACGTAGAAGAAAGCCGTAATGCCGGCCCCGATCACAATGGCATTGAACTCCGCCGAACGTCTCATCATGCGTGCAATCCACTGAAATTGACTGCGCCGTAAATAGTCCCGCGGGTTGGCCGCGGCAATCAGGTTATGATCACAACATGAGACGATCGGTAATATTGCGCAACCGGCCTGTCTGCCGGTGTCTTGCTTCCGCAGCATCGCCCTATCATCGCGATGGTACCGGCAACGCGTCATACGCCGCCTTTTTTCTTGAAAAGGCGGGGATTCGCGGATAAGCAAAATTCATCTCTTCGCGCTATCTCTCAAGATGAAGCAAGAGCCTCGGCAACGAGAAATGAGACCATTAAAGGCGGGTGTTGCCCGCATAGTCGGAGATGCGCAGTCATGTCTGCCAAGATCTATCGTCCAGCCAAGACCGCCATGCAGTCCGGCAAGGCCAAGACCCATCTGTGGGTGCTTGAATTCGATCAGGAGTCGCCGCGCAAGATCGATCCGATCATGGGTTACACCTCCTCCGGCGATACGCGCCAGCAGGTGAAACTCACTTTTGAAACACAGGAACTGGCCGAAGCCTATGCCCAGCGCAACGGCATCGAATACCGGGTGATCGCGCCGAAGGATCCGGTTCGCCAGGTTGTCGCCTATCCGGATAATTTCCGCTATACCCGCACGCAGCCCTGGACGCATTGAGATTTCTCGTCCAGAACTGCCGCATCCGATCGCGCTCCCTGAACGCGATCGCCAGACGGCCCCTTAGCTCAGCTGGATAGAGCACCTGCCTTCTAAGCAGGTTGTCGCAGGTTCGATTCCTGCAGGGGTCGCCACAAATTTAATGACCTGAAGCCGCCCGGGCTCGTCACTTCGACTTCTTGGTCGTCGTGGCGCTGACGATTCTGTCGCCCGGTTTGATCCCGAGTTTGGCGGCGATGCCGGCATTGAGTTCGACGACATATTTCACCGGGGTCATCGAATCGATGATATCGCGCGAATAGGGCGTCGCGTTTTCCTTGATGTGGCGGATCGTGCCAGTGTCGTCGGCAAAAAGCATGTCGAGCGGCAGGATGGTATTTTCCATCCACATGGTTACGCGCCTGGGCTCGTCGAAATCGAAGATCATCCCGGCATCATCTGCCATCGTCTTACGAAACATCAGCCCGTAGGCGCGCTGATCCGGCGTCGAGGCGATCTCGACGGTAAAGTGCAGCACCTTGCCCGCGGCGGTCTGGATAAGAAGCGGCTCCTTGTCGAAGCGGACCTGCTCCTCGGCGAAAGCCGGCAGCGCGACCATGAAAAAAGCGCCAGGATGGCGCTTTTGATCGCATGAAGAAGGACGATGTCACGCATATCAATGCGACCGGCTGGCCGGGCTCGGAATGTCGGGATGGATTTCCGCGGCCATCAGGCCCTTTTCGCCGTCGCCGAAGCGGACGAGCACCACCTGGCCGGGGCGCAGTTCCGTCAGGCCGAAGCGGCGGAGCGTTTCCATGTGCACGAAGATGTCTTCGGTGCCCTCGCCGCGCGTCAAGAAGCCGAAGCCCTTGGTGCGGTTAAACCATTTGACCAGCGCACGCTCGAGGCCGCTCGTCGCGGTGACCTGCACATGCGTGCGCACCGGCGGCAGCTGCGAGGGATGAACCGCAGTCGACTGATCCATCGAAAGGATCTTGAAAGCCTGGTAGCCGCGTTCGCGGCGCTGAATGAGGGCGACGATACGCGTTCCCTCGAGGATCGTCTGGTAGCCGTCGCGGCGCAGGCAGGTCACGTGCAGGAGAACATCCTGCATGCCGTTGTCGGGCACGATGAAGCCGAAACCCTTAGCGACGTCGAACCACTTGACGACGCCGGTGATTTCAACAAGATCGACCGCCTCTGCCGATAGCTCGTCAAGGTCGGAGTATTCGTTCGATGAAATCCTGTCAGCCATAGTCGCCAGCCCCTCGAATACGCGTCACACTGTTACGGTTAACTGATTCTTGAAATCAAGATTAACATCTTGGTAACGGATAAGCGCAAGTCCTAGTTTTCGGTTATTCCCAACTGCACATTTTATATCGATGACTTGCCCGAAGCTGACCTCAGCTCGCCGAAAAAGCCAGACCCAATAAAGGAGTAGATAGAATGCGTTATCTCCATACAATGGTTCGCGTCAAAGACCTGGACGCCTCACTCGCCTTTTACACCACCCTGTTCGGGCTGGAGGAGATTCGCCGGCACGAAAACGAGAAGGGCCGCTTTACCCTGGTTTTCCTGGCTGCTCGCGACGATCTCGACCGTGCGCGCAGCGAAAAGGCTCCCTGCCTCGAGCTTACCTATAACTGGGATACGGAAGATTATAGCGGAGGACGCAATTTCGGCCACCTCGCCTATGAGGTCGACGATATTTACGCAACCTGCCAGAAGCTGATGGACAACGGCATCACCATCAACCGGCCGCCGCGCGATGGGAACATGGCTTTCGTGCGCTCGCCCGACGGCATCTCGATCGAAATCCTGCAGAAAGGCAGCCCGCTCGCCGCCGCCGAACCCTGGGCCTCGATGGGCAATACCGGCGCCTGGTAAGGCTTTTCGCCGCAAGGCTTTTGCGAGGCTTGCGGCTTTTGCGATTTCGGGTCCGGCCGGCGCCTTGACGCTTGCCGCGACCCGGCCCCGCAGGCAATCTCCTGACGACTCGACGCGGAAGATGGCGGTTTTCGACCATTTTCCGCATCAATTGGAGACTGTCGCTTGCGTAACATTGAGATGCGGCCCCTGACGGGCGCTTTGCTGATCGCCACTTCGGTGCTGGCGCTGTCCGGCTGCGCGTCGGACAAGAAGGCACTCGATTCCGCCGCAGCCGTTCCGGCACCGCAGGCAGCCGCACCGCAGCTTGCCGCGGCGGCACCCGCAAGCCCTGCCCCACGTTCGGTCTACACGGATCCCCGGCTCGTCAATGTCTCCGGCGCCCAAGCCGCGCCCCAGGCCGTAGGAGCAGATCCGAATGCCCCCGTACCGCCGGCCGATCCGGCGGCGGCAGCGCCTGCCAATATCGGCGGGCTGGTGCTGCAGTCGACCCGGATCAACGCGCAGGCCATGAGCATCTTTTCCGACCACCAGCCGGCGCCGCAGAACAACAGCACGTCGACTGTCATTCAGCCGCAGGCCTATGCGCCTGTCGGTGCAGCACCCGCCAGAAGCAGCGTCTACAGCCAGCAACCCGTAACAGAACCGCCTGCGGATCCGGTGCTGCCGCAACAATCCTCGCAGAATGGCAGCACACAGCTTGTGCCCGTCCAAACGGCGTCGCTGGCGGCAGACGGCAATCCGGCCCCGACGATGAATGCGCTCTACAGCGCGCCGAAGCAGAACCTGCTCGGCAGCCTCACCGGCCTGTTGCAAAAAGCGTCCCTGCCCGGCATGACGCGGATCGCGCCGAACGGGCTGCATGTCCAGAACGACAAGGTCGAGGTCGGCTGCTTCAAGCCCGAGCTGCTGAACGTGATCAAGACGGTCGAAACCCATTTCGGCCGGCCTGTCATCGTTACGTCGGGCTATCGCGACGAAGAGCATAACCGCCTGGTCGGCGGCGCCGACGAATCGATGCACAAGAGTTGCGAGGCGGCCGACATTCAGATCGACGGCGTCACGAAATGGGATATCGCCGCCTATATCCGCTCACTGCCGAACCGCGGCGGCGTCGGCACCTATTGCCACACGGATTCGGTCCATCTCGATACCGGCAAAAGTCGCGACTGGAACTGGGGCTGCGGCGGCAAACGCGCGCCTATGGCGACCGCAAGAGCGATCTGACGGCCGCGCGTTCTTCGCATGACCTTACGGAAGCGCCGCCTCGTCTTGTTGAAGAGATAGCCGGCAGCCCGTTGATTCAGCTTCAATAATCAGCTCCTCGAACGCATTCGGATTTCCTGTCATTTTTTTGAAAGAAACCGAATTTGCCGCTTGCGGGATTCATAACGCCTGACTATAAGGGCGCCACCACGAAGGAAGCGCCCTTCGTCTATCGGTTAGGACACCAGATTTTCATTCTGGGAAGAGGGGTTCGACTCCCCTAGGGCGTGCCACTTTCTCTCCATATAGAAGCCATTGCATCCGCTTGCAGAAGTCTGCGCGTGCTCCTATTTTAACGGGGCCGGCCTGCGCCCTTCGTCTATCGGTTAGGACGACAGATTCTCATTCTGTAAAGAGGGGTTCGACTCCCCTAGGGCGTACCAATTTTATCCAAATCAACTACCGGCGCGGCACCGGATCAATAGCCTGTCCGACAGACGGTGTCGTCCCCGCCCTCTTTGACTAAGACGCTTGTTGATGGATTTCTGGGCATTCCCCATTTGCAACGAAACAGGTCGGCTCAGAATGCGTCGAACCTCGACTTCCGATTCCGAGGACAACAGTACCCGCCCGCCCCGGTCGTCTACGTACCTGCACAGCCCGCAATGCGGATCACCAACTGCAACAGACTTGGCAATGGGTCTCCTGCGCGACATTCTGAGGCGCGTATCTCTGCGGCCTCCGCAACTGGCTTATCGGCATAGCGCCACGTTTCTCCACAGCCACAAATAAATCGGCGAAAACGATGATTTTTTCGCGTCTTGGCGCTTGCGGCTTTTGAAGGTGCTGACTATAAGGGCGCCACCACGAAGGAAGCGCCCTTCGTCTATCGGTTCAGGACACCAGATTTTCATTCTGGGAAGAGGGGTTCGACTCCCCTAGGGCGTGCCACTTTCTTCTCTCTGAACTCCACATCGTCAGCATTTTTTGCGCGGCTATTTTATTTTGCCGGCGCAGCATCGCAGACGCGAAGCTGGATGCGGCGGGCGCCCTGGTAATGCTCGGCACCGAGCGAGCCTGCAACATGCAGGCTGGCGCCGCGTGAATTGATGAGAAGATTGCCGAGTGCCGTATCGGCGGCGCGGAAGGCGATGCCGTCGAGCCGCGATCCATCCATTGCCTCCATCGTCACCTTCACATGTTTCTCCCCGACCAGGCGTGCATCGCGCACCCGATGCGCCGGCACGGCAAAGAGCGGCTGGGCGTGGCCGGAGCCATAGGGGCCGGCGGCCTCCAGGCGGTCGATGAGTTCGAGCGTGGCGCCGCTGGCGCCGATCGCCCCGTCGATCTTCAAGGTCTCGTTGGCGACGAGGTTCGCCACGGTTCTTGCCGACTTCTCTGTGAAGAAGGTCCTCAACCTGCCGAGATCGGCGCGCTCGACCGTCAGCCCCGCGGCCATGGCGTGACCACCGCCCTTGATCAGCAACCCTTCATCGACCGCCGCGCGCACCATCCGGCCCATGTCGAAGCCGTTGATAGAGCGGCCCGAGCCGGTGCCGCGGCCGGAGGTATCGAAGGCGATCGCAAAGGCCGGCCGTTTGAACTTCTCCTTCAGCCGCGCCGCGATCAGTCCGACGATGCCGGGATGCCATTTCTCGTGGGCGGTGACGATGACGGAGGCGCCCTCGCCGTCGCCATATTCGGCGAGCGCTTCGGCCTCAGCCTCCTGCAGCATGATCGCCTCCATCGCCTGGCGCTCGCGGTTGAGCTCATCCAGGCGCTGGGCGATCACCTCAGCCTCCCCCGTGTCATCGAGCGTCAGCAAGCGGCTTCCGAGCGCGGCATCGCCGATCCGACCGCCGGCATTGATGCGCGGACCGATCAGGAAGCCGAAATGATAGGGTGTGACAGGGCCAGCGAGCCCGGCCTTGCGGAACAGCGCTGCAAGCCCGGCATTGCTTTGGTGGCGGGCGGCGACCAGCCCCTTCACCACATAGGCGCGGTTGAGGCCCTTCAGCGGCACGACATCGCAGACTGTCGCCAACGCGACGATATCCAGCCATTGCAAGAGGTCGAGCGCCAGGATGCCCTTGTTGCCGGCCGCCCGCAGCAGCCTCAGTGTGGCGACCAGCACCATGAAGACCACGCCGGCGGCGCAAAGATGCCCCTGCCCCGACAGATCGTCCTCGCGGTTCGGATTGACGAGCGCATGGCAGGGCGGCAGCTCATGTGTCACCTGGTGGTGATCGATGACGACGACATCGATATTGCGCGCGGCGGCGGCGGCCAGCGCCTCGTGACTGGTCGAGCCGCAATCGACCGCGACGATCAGCCGGGCGCCGTTGTCGATCAGCTGGTTGATCGCCGCCGGATTGGGGCCGTAGCCTTCAAAGACGCGGTCGGGAATATAGATGTGCGCCTTGACGCCGAAATGAGTGAGGAAACGAAACATCAGCGCCGAGGAAGCCGCACCGTCGACATCGTAGTCGCCAAAGATCGCGACATTCTCGCCGCGCTCGATGGCGCTCACCAGGCGGGTGGCGGCCTTTTCGCAATCCGTCAAAACATGCGGATCGGGCATCAGGCCGCGGATCGTCGGATCGAGGAATTCGATCGCCTCGTCCACCGTCACGCCGCGCCCGGCCAGCACGCGGGCGATCAGATCCGGCATGCCGTGGATTTGCGACATGGCCAGCGCCCGGTTCTGCCCGGCCTGGTCGAGCCGCGCCACCCAGCGATTGTCGAGCGCGGATTTCTCCACGCCGAGAAACGCGCGCTGTACCGGATCGACGAGATCTGCCATGCCATACTCCGCTGACTTCATCTGCTCTTTCTACAGAAGCAGCGGAGATAACATAGCGATGGATTTACAGACACGGATTTTTACCAGAACACCGCCCAGATGATTGCGGCGACGCCGGCAAGCTGCACGAGCAGGAAGGAGAACAGCGTCAGCAGAATAGCCCAGTTGCGGCCTTCCGTGTATTCATCGCCGTCAGCCTCATCAGGGACCTCTTCGCGAATGTCACGGTAGGCCGGCTTGAGAATTTCCCCAAGCATATCAGGACGGTCCGGCGGCACCTCGCTCGGGCGGCCATACCCCTTGCCGGCGTGGCTGTCCTTGCTCATGAAATTCTCCACGCCGACGACTCACCATCTATGGTTTTATTTATATCAATATTTCGGTATTTGTTAATATAGACTTCCGTAAGGGGAGCCCGGACGATCAACAAAAAAACCGCCCTGTCTTGTTGAACTGCCAGTTCAACAAGACAGGGCGGCTGATATTCGCCGGCTGGAAAGGCTTAAGCTTCTTCTTTCGGCCGCTCGATGCGAATCACCTGCGGTTCGCCGAAGAGATAGCCTTCCGATTTGATCGAGGCGACCGCCTTGCGCACCGACTCTTCCATCGTCGCGTGGGTGACGAGAATGATCGTCTGGTGGTGCGACGGCGCCAGATGCTGCTTGGAGCGCTGGACGATCGATTCCAGCGAGATGTTGTTTTCCGCCATGCGGGTTGCGACGCTGGCAAAGACGCCGGTGCGGTCGAGCACGGTCAAGCGGATAAAGTAGCCGCCCTCGTGGCTCTGCATCTGCGCCTTGCGGTAGGGTTCCAGCGCCTTTGCGGGATGGCCGAGCACCGGTACGCGCTGTGCGCCCGGCTGGCTTTTGGCGATATCGGCGATATCACCAAGTACGGACGAGGCCGTCGCATTGCCGCCGGCGCCGGGACCGACCATCAGCAGTTCGCCGAGCACGTCGGATTCGATTGCGACAGCATTGGTGACGCCATCGACCTGGGCAATGACCGAATCGACCGGCACCATGGTCGGATGCACGCGCTGCTCAATGCCGGTGTCGGTTCGCTGGGCAACACCCAGGAGCTTGATGCGATAACCGAGCTCGGCGGCAGCGTGGATATCCTCGATCGAGATGTTGGTGATGCCTTCGAGATAGATATCGTCGGCCGCGATGCGATTGCCGAAGGCGAGCGTCGTCAGGATGGAAAGCTTATGGGCCGTGTCGTTGCCCTCGATATCGAAGGCCGGATCGGCCTCGGCATAACCCAGCCGCTGGGCTTCCTTCAGGCACTCGGCGAAGGAAAGCCCCTCCTTTTCCATCTTGGTCAGGATGTAATTGCAGGTGCCGTTCATGATGCCATAGATGCGCGAGACGGCATTGCCGGTCAGCGATTCGCGCAGCGCCTTGATGACCGGGATGCCGCCGGCGACTGCGGCCTCGAAGTTTAGAAGCGCGCCCTTCTCCTCGGCGATCGTCGCAAGCTCGACGCCGTGATAGGCAAGCAGCGCCTTGTTGGCTGTCACCACATGGAGACCGCGCTTGAGTGCGGCGCGTACGGAGGTGTTGGCAGCCCCTTCGGCGCCGCCCATCAGCTCGACGAAGACGTCGATATCGCCCTTTTCGGCAAGATCTTCCGGCCGATCGAACCAGGTAACAGCGGAAAGATCGATGCCGCGGTCTCTCCTTTTGTCACGCGCGGAGACCGCCGTGATGGTGATCGGACGCCCGCAGGTGACGGCAAGCTCGTTGCTCTTCTGCTGAATGATGCGGACTAGCGAGGCGCCAACGGTGCCCAAGCCCGCAATGCCGATTTTGAGGGCATCTGCCATGGATCGATCCTGAATGTCTGTGTGGCGGCAGCCGCAGGACGCGGCTGCCTTTAAGAGTTGGATTAACGGTGCGCGTTCAGCGAAATGACGTTGTGCATCGTTTCGTCTGCCGTCGACATGAACTTCTTGATGTTGCGCGCAGCCTGGCGGATGCGGTGTTCGTTCTCGACGAGCGCCAGACGGACGTAGTCGTCGCCCTGTTCGCCGAAGCCGATGCCGGGAGCAACGGCGACGTCGGCCTTCTCGACCAGCAGCTTGGAAAACTCAAGCGAGCCGAGATGACGGAACTTTTCCGGGATCTTCGCCCAGGCGAACATGGTGGCAGCCGGCGGCGGCACGTCGAAGCCCGCCTTGCCGAAGCTTTCGACCATGACGTCGCGGCGGCGCTTGTAGACGTTGCGAACCTCCGCAATGTCGGAGCCGTCGCCGTTCAGCGCATGCGTCGCCGCCACCTGGATCGGCGTGAAGGCGCCGTAGTCGAGGTAGGACTTGACGCGGGTGAGCGCCGCGATCAGCCGCTCGTTGCCGACGGCAAAGCCCATGCGCCAGCCAGGCATGGAGAAGGTCTTCGACATCGAGGTGAACTCGACCGTCACATCGATTGCACCCGGCACCTCGAGAACCGACGGCGGCGGAGCGCCGTCGAAATAGATCTCCGAATAGGCAAGGTCGGAAAGCACGATGATGTCGTGCTTCTTGGCGAAGGCGATGACGTCCTTGTAGAAATCGAGTGTCGCGACCAGGGCAGTCGGATTCGAGGGGTAGTTGAGGATGAGTGCCAGGGGCTTCGGGATCGAATGCCGGACCGCGCGCTCAAGCGGCGGGAAAAAGCTCTCATCCGGCTCCACTGACATGGAGCGGATCACGCCGCCCGCCATCAGAAAGCCGAAGGCGTGGATCGGATAGGTCGGGTTCGGGCAGAGGATGACGTCGCCGGGCGCGGTGATCGCCTGCGCCATATTGGCGAAGCCTTCCTTGAAGCCCAAGGTGGCGACTACCTGGGTATCCGGGTTGAGCTTGACGCCGAAACGGCGGGCATAATAGGCGGCCTGGGCGCGGCGCAGCCCCGGAATGCCCTTGGAGGACGAATAACGGTGGGTGCGCGGATCCTGCACGACCTCGCACAGCTTGTCGACGATCGACTGGGGAGTGGGAAGGTCGGGGTTTCCCATGCCGAGATCGATGATATCGGCGCCGCCCGCTCGCGCGCTTGCTTTCAAACGGTTGACCTGTTCAAAAACATAAGGCGGCAAACGCCGGACTTTGTGAAACTCTTCCATTTCATTCCCCATGGAAAGGCGGCTTTCGGGCCGCAGTCGAAGTTCGTTCCGTCTCCCGGCGGCTGCGACACGAACTTCAGAATCGCAACGCCGTATTCATCAGACCCAAGACACGCGGCAAATCTTTGACGGAAAAGCCGCATAAAGCGCATTATCGGGAAAATCTTGTCTTCCGATCCATCCGGAAGGCTTTGCGTCCAAAATGCCTGAAAGGCAAGGTCTATTTGGAGATTTCGGAGAGCGTATCAGCGCCGTGCTCGGCGGCGAGGCGGCGCATTTCGGCGGCCTTGGCCTGATATTCGGCTTCCGAGATCGTGCCGGCCTTACGCCGGGCGGCAAGTGCGGTCAGCTGATGTTGCAGTTCGGCTGCCTGCTCGTCGCTCATCTGCACATTGGCGGCCGTCAGCGGCGCGCCGAAATTTGGGTAACCGTCCGGCGACTTCGCCAGGCCGCCTTCGACCGCATCGCCCTTGGTGGCCGGCATGACCACGGCGGTCGGCGCCGCTCGCTTGGCGGCGGCTGCGGCCTTCTCCTCGGCCGTCAGATTGCATCCGGCCAGGGCCATCGCCGCCGCGGCGCAGATCAATGCGGTGCGGTTGAAGGTTGCGATGCGCCGAATGCCGTTCTTCGTCATGCCTCAAAATCCAGTTCTGACTGCGTCGACTGTTAAATTTGTCGCAGCGACAAAGCAATAGCATGAGCCGGCGCGGGTGGAACTTGTTTTCTCGTTCAATCACGATGTACAACGATTGGATAAAAAGAGTGCTGCCGCCGGAGGAAATGGTGACCGACAGCAAGCAGGAGAATGGCGGCCAGAAGAATGGCGGCAAGGCCGGTTTCGACGCGACCGATCTCGATCCCTATCTGTTGAAGGATCCCGAGGCGATGGCGATGAATTTCGCCCGGGCGCTCGAAAATCTCGGCCAGGCGGCCTCGGCCTGGCTTGCGCCGCGCGAACGCGGCGAGATCAGCGAAACCGTCGTCGATCCGATGACCGACATGGTCAAGACGCTTTCCAAGGTCACCGAATACTGGATTGCCGATCCCCGCCGCACCTTCGAGGCGCAGACGCAGCTGATGTCCTCCTTCTTCGGCATCTGGATGCGCTCTATGCAGCGCATGCAGGGCGAGCCCTCGCCTCCGGAACCGGACACCCGCAAGGACAAACGCTTCTCCGACGAGGACTGGCAGAAAAATCCGTTCTTCGATTTCATCCGCCAGGCCTATTTCGTCACCACCGACTGGGTGGAGAAGCTGGTGTCGGAGACCGACGGCCTCGACGAGCACACCAAGCACAAGGCCGGTTTCTACGTGAAGCAGATCACGGCAGCACTCTCGCCGAGCAATTTCGTCGCCACCAATCCGCAGTCTCTATCGCGAGACGATCGCAACCAGCGGCGAAAACCTGGTGCGCGGGATGAAGATGCTGGCCGAGGATATCGCTGCCGGAAAGGGTGATCTTCGCCTTCGCCAGACAGACATGACGAAATTCGCCGTCGGCCGCGACATGGCGCTGACGCCGGGCAAGGTGATCGCCCAGAACGACATCTGCCAGATCATCCAATATGAGGCTTCAACCGAAACGGTCCTGAAGCGGCCGCTGCTGATCTGCCCGCCCTGGATCAACAAATTCTATATTCTCGACCTCAACCCACAGAAATCCTTCATTAAATGGTGCGTCGATCAGGGTCAGACCGTCTTCGTGATTTCCTGGGTCAACCCGGATGCGCGCCATGCCGCCAAGGACTGGGCGGCCTATGCCCGCGAGGGCATCGATTTCGCGCTCGAGACGATCGAGAAGGCGACCGGCGAGAAGGAGGTCAACGCCGTCGGCTATTGCGTCGGCGGCACACTTTTGGCCGCAACGCTGGCGCTGCACGCCAAGGAGAAGAACAAACGCATCAAAACGGCGACACTTTTCACCACCCAGGTCGATTTCACCCATGCCGGCGATCTCAAGGTCTTCGTCGACGAGGAGCAGCTTGCAGCGCTCGAAGAGCATATGCAGGCGACCGGCTATCTCGACGGCTCGAAGATGTCGATGGCGTTCAACATGCTGCGCGCTTCCGAGCTGATCTGGCCTTATTTCGTCAACAGCTACCTCAAGGGCCAGGATCCCCTGCCCTTCGATCTGTTGTTCTGGAACGCCGATTCGACCCGCATGGCGGCGGCAAACCATACCTTCTATCTGCGCAACTGTTATCTCAGGAACTCGCTGACGCAGAACGAGATGATCCTTGACGGCAAGCCAGTGTCGCTGAAGGACGTGAAGATCCCGATTTATAATCTCGCCACCCGCGAGGACCACATCGCCCCTGCCAAATCCGTCTTCGTCGGCAGCCAGTTTTTCGGCGGCAAGGTGGAATTCGTTGTCACGGGCTCGGGACATATCGCCGGCGTGGTCAACCCGCCGGATAAGAAGAAGTATCAATTCTGGACGGGCGGCCCGGCCAAGGGCGAGTACGAGACCTGGATCGAGCAGGCGACCGAGACGGCGGGATCATGGTGGCCACATTGGCTGGCCTGGATCGAGACCCATGACGGCAGGCGCGTTGCGGCGCGCAAACCGGGCGGCGATGCGCTGAACGCGATCGAGGAAGCCCCCGGAAGTTATGTGATGGAACGCGTCTGAAAGATCCCACGCATCTCTTTTTGAGACGTCATGAAAAAGCGCAACACCGCGTAAACAAATTAGAAACCATAATTCGTCATCCTTGCGAAACAGTCGGATGTCGCGGGTGGTCTAAATTCGGCCCATTTGCGCCATTACCGGCCCCGGCGAAGTGTAGTCAGTCAGTGCCGCCGGCCTGCGTAGCGAGTTTGAAAGACGAGTTCAGTATGGCGTTTGCGGTCGGGACGTTCGATGACGTCACCCCTCTTGGCGGATCTGCTTTTCGTTTGCGCAGATCTCGTGGCTTTCTTTACGGCGTCGTCGGCGCCGGATTTCTGACCTCCACATGGTTGATTGCGACCTTGGCGACGATGCATTCGGTTGCCGCGCCCGTTTCTCCGCCCGAAAGATTCACCCAGGCCGCAGCGGCGCCGAAGCCCAGGCCGGCGACGCACGAACGGCTGATCCATGTCGGCAAGGCCGATCGCTTGGCCGCCTTCGACGCCAAGCCGGTCGTCGCCCTGACGGCCGACCTCGTCCAATCGCATGCGCAGAAAACCAATGCTACTGCAACGGCACTGGCGGCACTTACAAAACACAATCGGCTTGTCATGGCTGCCGAGCAGCCTGTGGTTGCCGCGATTTCCGACAGCGCCAAATTCCGCAAGGATGACGTGGTCACGCCGCCGGCCGTCGAGGTTGCCTCGGCAGAGAGTGTAGAAGAAGACGACGGCGACCGGATCGTCGTTCCCTCGAAGGAGGCCGTCGCCGCTGCCGAACTCCCGGCCCTGCTGGCGCTTGCCGATGCCGGACCGCAGCAGATTGCGCCTGCCCCGGTCCAGCCCGCCCTCAAGACGGCGTCACTGCCGCAGGAAAAATCTGCGCCCGTAGAAATTGCCGCGGCCGAAGACCCGCAGCCTTTCGATCTCGTTCTGGCGCCGGATGCCGGTTCCGTACCGCTGCCGATGGCGCGTCCTGACGGCCTTATCGGCAAACCGGCACCGGCCGCCAAGGGTTCGCAGCGCGCCGGCGAGCCTGCCCTTGCCTATGCCCAGCCGAACTCGCCGATCGAAGACGACCAGGACGATGCAGTGCCGCGCTACGACAAGCCGGTCTTCTCGCCGAAGCTGCGCGCCGGCGTCGCCATCTACGACATCGAAAACAGCACGGTTTATCTGCCGAACGGCGAGAGGCTGGAAGCTCATTCCGGGCTCGGCAAGATGCGCGACAATCCGCGTTACGTCGACAAGAAGATGCGCGGGCCGACCCCGCCACATACCTACGCCCTCACCATGCGCGAAAGCCTTTTCCACGGTGTCGAGGCGCTGCGGCTGACTCCGCTCGAGGGGTCGGACGCCATCTATGACCGTGTCGGCCTGCTCGCCCACACCTACATGCTCGGCAAGAACGGCGATTCCAACGGCTGCGTCTCCTTCAAGGATTACAAGCGCTTCCTCGCCGCCTACAAGCGCGGCGACATCAGGCAGCTCGTAGTCGTGCCGCGCCTGAACAACAAGCCGTCTTCGACGCTCGCCTCGCTGTTTTCGTCGCGCAGTTAAGCGATGGGAGAGCAGCAGCCGCTGGTGTGCCTGCGCGCTACTTCAACCAGACTGCAATCCGCTCCACCGCCTCGGCGATCTCGGCTTGCGAGCCCGCGTAGGACAGGCGCAGGGTGCGATGTCCCTCCAGCGGATCGAAGTCGAGACCGGGTGTTGCGGCGACGTCGATTTCCGCGAGCATGCGCTTGGCAAAACCCATGCTATCATTGGTGAAGCGGGTGACGTCGAGATAGGCATAGAAGGCGCCGTCCATCGGCGAGGCGATCGAAAGACCGATCTGCGGCAGGCGCTTCATCAGCAAATCGCGGTTGGCGGCATAGCTCGCCTTATAAAGATCGAGTTCGGCGCCGGCGCCGAGCGCGGTCGTGGCGGCGATCTGGGAGAGTTCGGGCGGGGAGATATAGAGGCTCTGCGCCAACCGCTCGATCGGCCGCACCAAGCGCTCTGGCAGCACCATCCAGCCGATTCGCCAGCCGGTCATGCAGTAATATTTGGAGAAGGAGTTGATGACGATCGCCTCGTCGGTCAGTTCGAGTGCACTCGCCTCCTCGCCGGCGAAAGTCAGCCCGTGGTAGATTTCATCGGAGATGAAGGCGATGGAATGGGCCGCGCAGTAATTCGCAAGCGCCTTCAGCCCATCGCGGCCGGTCACCGTGCCGGTCGGGTTGGCGGGGCTCGCCAGCAGCACGCCCTTCAGGCTCACGCCGCTTTGCTTCTGCGCCGCCTCGAGGCTCTCAGGGGTGAGTGTGAAGTGGGTCTCGGCGGTTACCGGCACTTCGACAACCCTCAGGCCGAGCGCACCGAGGATATTGCGATAGGCGGGATAACCGGGCCTTGCGATCGCCACCGCATCACCGGCATCGAAGAGCGAGAGAAAGGCGAGATTGAAGCCTGCAGAGGAACCGGTGGTGATGGCGATCCGCGTGGGATCGATTTCCAGGCCGTGACGAAACCGGTAATGCTGGGCAAGAGCCGTTTTCAGCCGCGCCGTCCCCAGCGCATCGGTATAACCGATCCGGCCTTCGGCAAGGGCTGCGCGCGCCGCTTCGAGGGCCGCCTGGGGGGCTGGATGCGAGGGCTGACCGACCGCCATCGAAATCACCGGATGGCCGGCTACGCGCCGTTTCGTCGCCTCCGCCAGCACGTCCATGGCATGAAAAGGCTCGACTTCGCTGCGTTTCGATATGGAAAACAAGATCGCTTCTCGCTCGGCTTCTGCAATGATGGCCCGACAATTGCCGCATTAATCGGCTCATCACAATCCCGCGAGGGCCGCGCGGGGGTGAAATTTCCTGTTTGAGCGGAACTCAACGCGCCGTACCTTGACGCGACGCATTCAAGTCCATTAACCCGGCGACGGTCATCTCGCCCAGGAGACGACCCCATCGCCGTTGACGAGGATATCATGGCCTTTCTTCCGAAAACCTTCACCGCACTGGCGCTTGCCGCATCGATCGCCCTTCCCTTTCCGGCAGCAGCGCTCGACGACCAGCAGAAGAAGGAGTTCGGTGAATTCATCAAGCAATATCTGATCGAAAATCCCGAGATCATGCTCGATGTCCAGGACGCTTTGCAGAAGAAGCAGGAAGCCCAGCGGCTGGTGAAGGCCAATATGGCGATCGAAGAGAACACCAACGACATCTTCGATTCGAAGAACGACGTCACGCTCGGCAATCCCAAGGGCGATGTCACCGTCGTCGAATTCTTCGATTATAATTGCAGCTACTGCCGTCACGCGCTTCCCGACATGCAGGCAATGCTGAAGAAGGACAAAAACGTCCGCTTCGTGCTCAAGGAATTTCCGATCCTCGGACCGGATTCGGTCGCTGCCCACAAGGTGGCCGACGCCTTCCGCAAGCTGGCGCCTGAAAAATATTCCGATTTCCATGTCGCCCTGCTCGGCAGCGAAGGCCGCGCTTCGGACGAAACGGCGATCGCGGTTGCCGCTTCGCTCGGCGTCAGCGAGGACAAAATCCGCGCCGAGATGGCGAAGAACCCGAATGACGGCATCGTCCAGGCTACCTACCAGCTCGCCTCCAGTCTCGGCATCAGCGGCACGCCGTCCTATGTGATCGGCACCGAACTGGTGCCGGGCGCCGTCGGGCTCGACGATCTCGAAACCAAGGTCAAGAACATGCGCAGCTGCGGCAAGACCGCCTGCTGAGCACGTCAGCCGCCGGACGGCTGCCCATCAAATCGCCAAAATCGAAGCGTTTCAACCATGTGGACAAATGTGGCGCGATTCCTGCCGGCAATCCGTAAGGGCTTTCATTCGGCCTTCGCGGAGTCTATAGGTTGCCGTCGTACATTTTACGGAACATTCGATGACGCAAACGATTTTTGTCCTGAACGGCCCTAACCTCAACATGCTGGGCAAACGAGAGCCCGGCATTTATGGCGGCAAAACGCTGAAGGACATCGAGGCGGACTGCAAAGCCGCCGGCCGCGAACTGGGCTTCGACATCGATTTCCGCCAGAGCAACCACGAAGGTACGCTCGTCGACTGGTTCCATGAGGCCGACGAGAAAGCCGCTGGCGTCGCTATCAATGCGGGCGCCTATACGCATACATCGGTTGCGCTGCATGATGCGATCCGCGCTATTTCCATTCCCGTCATCGAACTCCACATATCCAACGTCCATGCACGGGAAGAATTTCGCCACAAATCGATGATCGCGCCGGCATGCAAAGGCGTGATCTGCGGTTTCGGGCCTCACAGCTACATCCTGGCGCTGCAGGCGCTGAAGAACATCACGGCATAAGAAGAAGACAGGGCAACACCATGGTTGAAAAGAAATCGGGTATCGATCAGGCACTGATCCGCGATCTCGCCAATATCCTCAACGAGACCGACCTGACCGAGATCGAGGTCGAGCAGGACGACCTGCGCATCCGCGTTTCGCGCGCCGGCACCCAGCAATATGTCCAGGCGCCGATCGCAGCGCCTGCCTATGCCGCACCCGCAGCGGCCACTCCGGCAGCAGCAGGCGCTGCACCGGCCGCAGCTCCCGCCCGCAACCCCGCCAATACAGTCAGCGCACCGATGGTCGGCACCGTCTACATGGCGCCGGCACCGGGCGCGCGCCCGTTCATCGAAGTCGGCGCCACCGTCAAGGAAGGCCAGACGCTGATCATCATCGAAGCGATGAAGACGATGAACCAGATCCCTTCGCCGAAGTCAGGCAAGGTGACCGAGATCCTCGTCGATGACGGACATCCCGTCGAATACGGCCAAGCCCTCGTCGTCATCGAATAGGCCGATGCCCATGATTTCGAAAATTCTCATCGCCAATCGCGGGGAAATCGCCCTTCGCGTGCTCCGGGCCTGCAAGGAGCTCGGCATCGCCTGCGTCGTGGTGCATTCGACCGCCGACGCCGATGCCATGCATGTGCGGCTTGCCGACGAAAGCGTCTGCATCGGTCCGCCCTCCTCGCGCGAGAGCTACCTCAATATCCACCAGATCGTCGCCGCCTGCGAGATCACCGGCGCCGATGCCGTGCATCCAGGCTACGGCTTTCTGTCGGAGAATGCCAAGTTCGCCGATATTCTCGAAGCCCACGGCATAACCTTCATCGGGCCGACGGCGGACCATATCCGCATCATGGGTGACAAGATCACCGCCAAGACGACGGCGCTGGAGCTCGGCATTCCCGTCGTTCCGGGCTCGGACGGAGAAGTGAAGACCGAAGAGGACGCGCTGAAGACGGCCGCCGAAATCGGCTATCCAGTGTTGATCAAGGCAACGGCCGGCGGTGGCGGACGCGGCATGAAGGTCGCCAAGAGCGAGGTCGACCTGATCGAGGCCTGGTCGACGGCGCGCACGGAAGCGGCAGCCGCCTTCGGCAACGATGCCGTCTATATGGAAAAATATCTCGGCAAGCCGCGCCATATCGAAATCCAGGTGTTCGGCGACGGCGAA
Organism: Rhizobium sp. C104; assembly: GCF_022354505.1. Taxonomy (NCBI): domain Bacteria; kingdom Pseudomonadati; phylum Pseudomonadota; class Alphaproteobacteria; order Hyphomicrobiales; family Rhizobiaceae; genus Rhizobium; species Rhizobium sp. C104. Next base: position 1,619,758 of record NZ_CP092348.1, read on the forward strand.
GGCAATGCCATCCATCTCGGCGAGCGCGACTGCTCGCTGCAGCGCCGCCACCAGAAGGTCTGGGAAGAGGCGAATTCGCCGGCGCTCAACGTCGAGCAGCGCATGAAGATCGGCCAGGTCTGCGCCGACGCCATGAAGAAGCTGAAATATCGCGGCGCCGGCACGATCGAATTCCTCTATGAGAACGGCGAGTTCTATTTCATCGAAATGAACACCCGCCTGCAGGTGGAGCATCCGATCACGGAAGCCATCACCGGCATCGATCTGGTGCACGAGCAGATCCGCGTCGCCTCCGGCGGCGGTCTCTCGGTGACGCAGGATGAAGTGCATTTTTCCGGTCATGCCATCGAATGCCGCATCAATGCCGAGCACCCGCGCACTTTCGTGCCCTCGCCCGGCACGATCACGCATTTCCACGCGCCGGGTGGTCTCGGCGTGCGCATCGATTCCGGCGCCTATCAGGGCTACAAGATCCCGCCCTATTACGACAGCCTCATCGGCAAGCTGATCGTGCACGGCCGTACCCGCGTCGAATGCATGATGCGGCTGCGGCGGGCGCTCGACGAATTCGTCGTCGACGGCATCAATACGACGCTGCCGCTGTTCCAGGATCTCGTCTCCAACCAGGATATCGCCAACGGCGACTACGACATCCACTGGCTGGAACACTACCTCGCCAACGAACCGGCGGCATAGGGCAGGAATGGCGGGATCGCGCAGGAAGTCACCAGGCATTACCCCTGAAATTCTCCTGCGCGCCTACTCCATCGGCCTTTTCCCGATGGCTGAATCCGCCGACGACCCGGAGATTTTCTGGGTCGAGCCGGAATTGCGCGGTGTGCTGCCGCTCGACCATTTCCACCTGTCGAAGAGTCTTGCCAAGACGGTGCGCAGGAAACCCTTCGAAATCCGTTTCGATCACGCTTTCGAGCAGGTGATCGCTGCCTGCGCCGAGGAGACATCCGGTCGCCCGAGTACCTGGATCAACAAGACGATCAGGTCCCTTTATGCGACGCTCTTCGACATGGGCCATGCCCATACCGTCGAAGCGTGGGACGGCGACGAGCTGGTCGGCGGCCTCTACGGCGTCTCGCTCGGCTCGGCCTTCTTCGGCGAAAGCATGTTCTCACGCCGCACGGACGCTTCGAAGATCTGCCTCGTGCATCTGGTCGAGCGACTACGGGAAAGAGGCTTCACGCTGCTCGATACACAGTTCACCACCGAGCACCTGAAGACGTTCGGGGCGATCGACGTTGCGAAGGCCGATTATGGCGTGCTGCTTGAAGCCGCGATGGTATCGCCACACCTGAAGTTTTAAGCGCGATCATTTCATCCCTGCGTTGATTTTCCAGCCGATTTGAATAGGTTCGGAAAATGCAATGGGGGATAGAATTTTGAGACGATATTTTGCGGCGGCGGTCCTTTTCGCCTTGTTCACAGGCCAGGCCGACGCCCGACCTTACCAGGAGATGTTCCCGGACAGGAGCGATTTTTCCGAAGCGGAAAAACCGTTGCTGGAGAAGCTCGATTTTCAGCAGGGTGCGATCAAGCTGCCTGAGGCAAAGGCGACGCTGAACGTGCCCCAAGGCTTCTATTACCTCAATTCCGCCGACACGAAAAAGGTGCTCGTCGATATCTGGGGAAATCCCGCGGCTGCGGCGGAGGGAAAGATGGGGATGATCTTCCCGGCGAAATACGCGCCGACCGATATCGAGGCCTGGGGCTCCGTTGTGGAATACAGCGCGGACGGCTATGTCTCTGACGCCGATGCCGCCACGACGAATTACGACGAACTGCTGCAGAACATCAAGGATTCCATCCGAGAAAACAACGTCGAGCGCGAAAAGCAGGGTTTCGAGAAGATCACGCTTGTCGGCTGGGCCTCGACACCGCATTACGACAAATCGGCGCATGCGCTGCACTGGGCGCGCGATCTGGTCTTCGGCGATGATGCACAGGGGCAGCACACGCTGAACTATTCCGTGCGTGCGCTCGGCCGCGAGGGTGTCTTTCAATTCAACTTCGTCGCTGCCCTCGACCAGTTGAAGGAGATCGAGGACGTCATTCCGACAGTCACGAAGCTCGTGCAGTTCGACAAGGGAATGGCCTATGCCGACTATGTCGAAGGCGACAAGATCGCGGCCTATGGGATGGCGGGAATGATCGCTGCGGGCGCCGGCGCCAAGATTGCCGCGAAGGTGGGATTGCTGGCCGTTGCCCTCGCCTTTTTCAAAAAGGCCGGCATCCTTGTCGTCATCGCGGCCGGCGCTGTGCTTCGCTTCGCCAAGGGCCTTTTCAACAGGAACAAGACGCCCACTGCATAGATCCTGCTCAGGGCCAAGATCACCGCCGGCGACACGCGTTAGCGCGCTGTCGCCTTGGCGTTGTCAGGCGCGGGGACATCCGAGTTTGCCTTGCAGTCCTTCAGCCAGACGTCGTAGATCGGATGCTCGACGGCGTTGAGGCCGGGGCTGGCGGCAAACATCCAGCCGGTGAAGATGCGGCGGATCTTGCGGTCGAGGGTGATCTCGTCGACTTCGACGAAACCGTCGATCTTCTGCGCTTCGGCCTGGTCGCGCGAGTAACAGGCCTTCGGCGTTACCTGCAGCGCGCCGAACTGGACGGTCTCGTTAACGTAGACGTCGAAGGTGGTGATGCGGCCGGTGATCTTGTCGAGGCCAGAGAAAACGGCTACCGGGTTTTCAATGCGTGCAGCACGTGCCGCAACCGGCGGAAGCAGGACCGAGAGCGCCAGCAGCGACCCGGCGGCACGCAGCGCCCTGTTTCGCGTGAAGAGCTTCATGTGTACCCGTCTCCAGATATTCTTCGTTCACGGCCGCGGTCAAGCGCGGCCAACCTGCGGGTAAAGGTCAATTGTGGCCAAAAGCCGGGTTTGGGATTGCCCCGGTCGAGCCGTCTCAGTTGCCCGGCGTCCAGGCGTCGTAATCGCCGGTGACCCGCGGACGCTCGCCCGGAACGGCGATGGATCCTGGCGGACGGTAGGCCTGCGGAGAACCGGTGAAGTTGGGACGATGCGCCTTCTGCCATTCCTTGGCGACGTAGTTTTCCTTGGACGGCGGAACATCGGTGCGGTGATGCATCCAGCCATGCCAGCCCGGCGGGATGGCGGAGGCATCGGCATAACCCTTGTAGATCACCCAGCGCTTCGGCAGACCGTAGGACGACATGCCGCCTTCATAATAGACGTTGCCGAATTCATCCTCGCCGACGCGCTTGCCGAAACGCCAGGTCGCAAAACGCGTGCCCATCGTCTGACTGTTCCACCAGGTAAAGGTCTGAACCAGAAGATTCCACATGTCTTTTCCTTGTGCCCGCCAGATGCGGGCCAAACCAGAATTCGTTTTCTCGCTTATGCCGCCGCCAAGCCGAATTGTCCAGCGATTCCGCGACAGCCAAAGGTCATTTCAAAGCCATCTTGAAGCCGAGATGCGAGGGCTTGAAGCCCAGTCTTTCATAGAAACGATGCGCATCCTTGCGGATCGCATTCGAGGTCAAAGCTACCCGCTTGATCCCGCGGCTTTTTGCCTCGGCAATGGCGAACTCGATCATCCCGGCGCCGATCCCCTGCCCACGAATGTCGGCCCGCGTCTGCACCGCCTCGATGATCATCGCCGACGAGCCTCGGCCAGTCAGCGTGGTCGTGACCATCGTCTGGAACGTGCCGACAACCTCGCCGCCGCGCTCCGCGACATACAGCACCTGGTCGGGCGAAGCCTCGATGGCCGCGAAGGCCCTGACATAATCGGCAAAGGCCACTGGATCGGTGGTGTCGCCATGACCGCCGACGGCGTCGGCGGCAAATATTGACACGAGAGCGTGCAAATCCTCCCTGCGCGCCTGGCGAATGCGAATGTCGGGCAATTCGCCTTCCACGCCTCAATGCCCCTCGAGCGTTTTTTCGAGGATCACCGCCGGGATGCCGGATTGCCCAGGCGCGCTATTCTCGTTGCGTCCGACTTCGGCAAAGCCGTGCGCCTGATAGAAGGCGATCGCCGCTGCATTTTGCGGCTCGACTTCGAGGCGCATGATCTCCGCATCCGGAAAGCAGGTTTCGAGCTCGGCGAAGAGATCGCGGCCGATGCCCTGGCGCTGTAGCGCCGGAGCGACATAGAGCAGATGCAGCATGACCGTCTTCGTCAGCTCCTGCGACATCGCCGCATACCCCATGCCGCCGATTTTGCGGCCGTCGTCGGCAACGAGGAATTCGGCATCCTTGCGCACCAGGCGCGTTTTCAGCGCCTCCGGCGAAAACAGCTGGGCAGTGAGCTCCTCCACCCTGGCTCTGCCGTGGAGACTGTCATAGGTCGCGTGAAAACTTTCCACCAGCAGGGCGCGGACCTTCTCCAGGTCGCGCTCGCCGGCAGTGCGGACGAAATACACCGCTTATTCCTCGATGCCGAGCTTCGCCTTGACGAGCGCCTGGACGGCCTGCGGATTGGCCTTGCCGCCGGTCGCTTTCATCACCTGGCCGACGAACCATGCGGCCAAGGTCGGCTTCGCCTTGACCTTCTCCACCTGATCGGGATTGGCGGCAATGATCTCGTCCACGGCCTTTTCGATGGCGCCCGTATCCGTCACCTGCTTCATGCCGCGCGCTTCGACGATCTCGGCGGGATCGCCGCCCTCGGTCAGCACGATCTCGAAGAGATCCTTGGCGATCTTGCCGGAAATGGTGCCAGCCTTGATGAGATCGATGATGGCGCCGAGCTGGGCCGGCGAAACCGGCGTCTGCTCGATATCCTTGCCGGTGCGGTTCAGCGCGCCGAGCAGGTCGTTGATCACCCAGTTTGCCGCTGTCTTGCCGTCGCGGCCTGCAGCCACGGCTTCGAAATAATCGGCGATCGCCTTTTCGGAGACGAGCACCGAGGCGTCATAGATCGACAGGCCGAGCTCGCGCACGAAGCGCTCCTTCTTGTCGTCAGGCAATTCCGGCAGATCGACGGCGAGCGCCTGGACGAAGGCGTCGTCGAATTCGAGCGGCAGCAAGTCCGGATCGGGGAAATAACGATAGTCGTGCGCATCCTCCTTAGAGCGCATCGAACGCGTCTCGCCCTTGTTCGGGTCGAACAGCCGCGTCTCCTGCTCGATCGTGCCGCCATCTTCCAGAATGCCGATCTGGCGGCGGGCTTCATATTCGATCGCCTGGCCGATGAAGCGGATGGAGTTGACGTTCTTGATCTCGCAGCGCGTGCCGAAACCTTCGCCGGGGCGGCGGACGGAGACGTTGACGTCGGCGCGCATCGAGCCTTCGTCCATGTTGCCGTCGCAGGTGCCGAGATAACGCACGATCGAACGCAGCTTGGTCATATAGGCCTTGGCTTCGTCGGACGAGCGCATGTCGGGCTTGGAGACGATCTCCATCAGCGCGACGCCGGAGCGGTTCAGATCGACATAGGACATGGTCGCATGCTGGTCATGCAGCGACTTGCCGGCATCCTGCTCCAGATGCAGGCGCTCGATGCCGATCTCGATATCCTCGAACTGGCCCTGGCGGTCCGGCCCGAGCGAAATGACGATCTTGCCCTCGCCGACGATCGGATCCTTGAACTGCGAGATCTGATAGCCCTGCGGCAGGTCGGGATAGAAATAGTTCTTGCGGTCGAAGAGCGAGCGCTTGTTGATCTGGGCCTTGAGGCCGAGACCGGTGCGCACGGCCTGCCTGACGCATTCCTCGTTGATGACGGGCAGCATGCCGGGCATGGCGGCATCGACCAGCGAGACGTTCGAATTCTGCGGCTTGCCGAATTCCGTCGAGGCGCCGGAGAAGAGCTTCGAATTGGACAGCACCTGGGCATGGACTTCCATGCCGACGATGACTTCCCAGTCGCCGGTGGCGCCGGGGATGAAGCGTTTCGGATCAGGCGTGCGGACGTCGACAAGGGTCATCTGATACTCTTTGCAGGCTGTTCTTTTCCACTGGTGAGGTAACGGAAATGGGATGTCGGTGCAAGGCTTTCGCGGAATTGTGTAGCAGTGGCCGTTGCCCGCTTCCGCCCAGATCGAGGCGGCTTTGCACCTGAAGCGCGACGGCTCAATATTTGATCATGCTAATGGACATGAGTTTAGCCCGCTCCCGGTTGTCGTCAGCATCAGGATCTCTATCTTCAGCCACGATGCCGCTTTGATTTGAGATCTTCGCACGACGGAGGCAGTATTGAAGGATTATCTTCCCTATCTGGCCGGAGCCTTGGCGGGAGTGCTGATCGCGTTGACCATTTCCGCCCTGTTGACGCTGCAGGGAACACCACAACTCATTCTTTTCGCATTGCTGCCGGCAATCGGCGGAGCGATCTTTGAGCGCGTTCTCCAGCGTCGATCGGATAAGTTGTAAAGCGTTATGGCAAAGCTGAAAGAAATCGTGGTTGATTGCGACGTCCCCTCACGGGTTGCTCGTTTCTGGGCGGCTGCGCTCGATGGCTACGAAGTGATGCCCTATGACGATGCGGAGTTGGCCCGCCTCGCCGCGATCGGACTGACACCTGACACGGACCCGACCGTGATGGTCGATGGTCCGGGCCTGCGCTTTTGCTTCCACCTTCGTCGGGGAGAACGTCCCATCCGCAACCGCGTACATCTCGATATCGCCGCTCCAGATCGAGAAAAAGAAGTTCAGCGGCTCTTATCCCTCGGTGCGACATTCGTCCGCGAAACGAATAGCTACAGCGTATTGTATGATCCCGAAGGCAACAATTTTTGCGTGACGTCCGAATAGTCCGCTATGGGCTGAACACTGATATTCGCAAAGCGAGCAATCTTTCGCTTTCCGCCTGACTTTCGAAATGTCAGAATTCCTGCCCGTACCCACCCTAACCGTCCGAAACCAGCGATTTCGTCAGCCCGACCGAGGGCACGTCGCGGTCGAGCTTCGGATTATAGGCGACCGAGAGCCAGTGGATGCTGTAGCCGTGCTTGCGGAAGAAGCCGATCGCCTCGTTGTTGCCGGAATGGGTTTGCATCGCCGCCTTTTCCAGGCCCTGCTCGGCAATCTCCTTTTCGATCCGCTCGAGAAGGGCGGAGCCCAACCCCTGGCCGATGAAGGCCGGATCGATCCAGAAATCCGAGATGGTTTCGTCCAATCCCTCGCGCGCTGCCCAGCCTGCGACCTGGCCGTTCTGCTCGACGACGGTGATGGTCAGCCAGTCGTTTTCCACGAAGTTGCGAAAGGCGTTGCGGGCTGCATCGATCATCGCGTCCGATTCGCCGATCGACGCCATCGCTTTTTGCCAGGCCCTCAGCCCGATCTCGCTCAACAAGCTCCGCTTCGCCGTCGCGGGCATTGCGAATGTGGATCAACGACACCTCCGCGTTACCCCGCAACTAGACCATTGAGTCGGGGAATTTACCAGTACCCCCCAGCGGGACGATGGCTGGAAACTGGAGTTTTCGACCGGTTTGATCGGCGATCGCGGTCTTGACCGCCTTTTGCGATCGAAATAATAAACTCCTTATGTTGAGCCAGTCACAGACCCGGTAAAGGCCCTGCCCGCAAGTCCGCTTGCGCGCATGGCCCGAAAAAACGAAGCCCTGACGTTCGAAGGAGCGCCAGATCGTTTTTGTGCGCCCTGCCGGGCGCGATACCGGATCTCAACAGATGGACATTTCCCGCACGGAGCAGCGCATCCTGCATCTCATGGCCCAAGGCGGCCGCATCGAAATTTCCCGCGACGACGACAGGAAGATCGAGGCGGTCAGCTGCTTCACCCGCGATGGCTGGCTCTATCCCGGCGTCGACCTCGATCTCTTCCGCAGGCTGAAGCGGCTGAGAGCGATCAAGTCCTCCAGTGGCCAGCCCTACCGGATCACCGAAAGAGGGCTGAAGCTGGTCAGGTCGCAGCTGAACAACAGATAGCAACCAACCATCCTGGCCGCGTCTCGAACGGCGCGGTCAGGACTAGTCTCAGGCCTTTGCAGAGAGTTCCGTCCGCATCGCCGACCATTCCTCGGCCATCGTGCCCGTGCCGCGTCGCTTGCCGGCGCGGCGATACCAGTAGTCGGCATTCCAGTCGTCGCCTTCGATGCGATGGCAGAGCGCATGGCCCCAATCGAACGGTTGCTCGCCCTCGTGGCGCTGACAGATTTCGTGAACCGCCTGCCAATCCGCGCCCATGGTGAAGCCGCCGGCTGCAAGGCGATCAGTTGCCTCGATCAATCGCGCAAGATCATTGGTCGCCACACGCTCCTCCTGATTCCCGTTATCGATCAGCCAACAGCTTCTTAAGATGCACCTTTTCGCATTCGACGCCCATGCTCTGGAAGAGCGGGATCGTGCGGCCTGTTACCACCACTTGGCCGGCGTGAACCGGCCGGCTGCCTGCTCGATGACGTGAGCAGTCTTGAAGAGGGTTTCCTCGTCGAAGGGCTTGCCGATCAGCTGCAGGCCGAGCGGCAGGCCCTTCTGGTCGAGACCGGCGGGCACGGCGATACCAGGCAGGCCGGCCATGTTGACCGTGACGGTGAAGATGTCGTTCAGATACATCTTCACCGGGTCGGCAGCGAGGTTCTCATCGGCGACGCCGAAGGCGGACGACGGGGTTGCCGGCGTCAGGATGGCGTCGACGCCGGCGTCGAAGGCGAGTTCGAAATCGCGCTTGATCAGCGTGCGGACCTTCTGGGCGCGGATATAATAGGCGTCGTAATAACCGGCCGACAGCACATAGGTGCCGATCATGATACGGCGCTTGACTTCCTGGCCAAAGCCGGCGGCGCGCGTCTTCTCGTACATGTCGACGATATCCTTGCCGTCGACGCGCAGGCCGTAGCGCACGCCGTCGTACCGCGCCAGATTCGATGATGCCTCGGCCGGAGCGACGATGTAATAGGCCGGAAGTGCGTATTTGGTGTGCGGCAGCGTGATGTCGACGATTTCGGCGCCGGCATCCTTCAGCCAGGCGATGCCCTGACGCCAGAGGGTCTCGATCTCCTCAGGCATGCCGTCGACCCGGTATTCGCTTGGAATGCCGATCTTCATGCCCTTCAGCGACTGACCAAGGGCTGCCTCATAATCCGGAACGGGCAGATCGACCGACGTCGTGTCCTTGGCGTCGACGCTGGCCATCGACTTCAGAAGGATGGCGGCATCGCGCACGTCACGGGCGATCGGGCCCGCCTGGTCGAGCGAGGAGGCGAAGGCGACGGTGCCCCAGCGTGAGCAGCGGCCATAGGTCGGCTTGATGCCGACGGTGCCGGTAAAGGCGGCGGGCTGGCGGATCGAGCCGCCGGTATCGGTTGCGGTGGCGCCGGCGCAAAGATGCGCGGCAACGGCCGCGGCCGAGCCGCCGGAGGAGCCGCCGGGAACGAGCTGCTGGTTGGACCCTGCTGCACGCCAGGGGTTGATCACCGCGCCATAATGCGAGGTCTCGTTGGAGGAGCCCATGGCGAACTCGTCCATATTCAGCTTGCCGAGCATGACGGCGCCGTCATCCCAGAGGTTCTGCGTGACGGTCGATTCATAGCGCGGCTCGAAACCATCGAGAATATGGCTGCAGGCTTGGGTGTGGACGCCTACCGTGGCAAAGAGATCCTTGATGCCGAGCGGGATGCCTTCGAGTTCGCCGGCCTTGCCGGCAGCGATGCGCTCGTCGGAGTTCTTCGCCATCAGGCGGGCGAGATCCGGCGTCACCTTGATATAGGCGTTAAGATGACCATTGGCCGCATCGATCGCCGAGATATAGGCCTCGGTCAGTTCGAGTGCGGTGATTTCCTTGGCGCGCAGCTTGCGGCGGGCTTCGGCAATGGTCAGGCTGGTGAGTTCGCTCATGATGTTTTCGCTTCAGATCTGAAAATGGCAACAGGGGTCGGAAAGAGGCTTGAAGCCCTATTCGACGACTTTCGGCACCAGGAAGAAATTGTGATCGGTGACGGGCGCATTGGCAACGATATCGGCGGCCTTGCTGCCGTCGGTCACCTCATCCGTCCGCTTCTTCATCGCCATCGGGGTGACGGATGTCATCGCTTCGACGCCATCGACATTGACTTCGGAGAGCTGCTCGACGAAGCCCAGGATACCGTTCAGCTCGCCGACCATGCGATTTGCCTCGTCCTCGGAGACGGCAATACGGGCAAGGTGGGCAACGCGCTTCACGGTGGCAAGGTCGACGGACATGGCATTCTCCGGATGGGATTTTTCCTACCCGCTATAAAGGCCATGTCCGCCCGGTGCAACGGGATTTCGTCAGATCGACAGGCTCTCCGCGGGCTTCAGCGCCTTCACATCCGTCTTCGATCCCTCCATGCCGGCAACGAATTTATCGGCCGTCTGCTCGATGATCGGGAAGGTGCCGTAATGGCAGGGAATCGCGGTCTTAAAGTTGAAATAGCGCCGGCAGGCAAGGGCCGCCACGGCGCCGCCCATGGTGAAGCGGTCGCCGATCGGCACGAGGCCGATATCGGGCTGGTGCAACTCATTGATCAGCGCCATGTCGGCGAAGATGTCGGTATCACCCATGGCGAGGATCGAGGCTTCATCCTCGAAATGCAGCATCAGGCCGTTGGCATTGCCGAGCGCATGCGAGACGCCGTCTTCGGTGATCTGGGCAGACGAGTGCAGCGCATTGGTGAAGGTCGCCGAGAAACTGCCGAGCGCGATCGTGCCGCCGGTATTGCCCATCTCGAGCCTGTCGAGACCCTTGGAGCCGAGCCAGGCGGCAAGATCGGCATTGGCGAGAACGACGGCGCCGGTTTCCTTGGCAAGCGCCACTGTATCGCCGACATGGTCGCCGTGCCCATGCGTCAGCAGGATATGAGTAACGCCTGCAGAGACATCCTTGATATCCTGGCCGGAGAAGGAAGCGTTATGGCTGAGGAACGGATCGAGCAGGATCGTCGCTTTTCCGATCTCGATGCGGAAGGCGGAATGGCCAAGCCAGGTGATCTTCATCAAATCTCTCCTTTATTACGTGATGCAAAAGCCCGTTCGGGAAGGTCCAGATGATTTCAGGCCGGATCTGCCTAAAATCTGAATCCGCATCTCAATCAAACAATTGGAGCATGATGTCATGAGAAAACCGCTCACACTTTTCGGCATCATGCTCTATGGACATATCTCATGCGGCCGCAAAGAAAAGCGGTGGCGACTTCAATTTCTTTTGACGGGATGAAATGGCGATGACGGTGCTGACGATCGAGGAAATGGCCGAGACGCTTGCCCCGCGGCAGGCCATTGCCGGCCTCGATCTCGGCACCAAGACGATCGGGCTTTCGATGTCCGATCTCGGGCGGCGTTTCGCCACGCCCCGCCCGGTGATCCGGCGCGTCAAGTTCACCATCGATGCGCAGGCGCTCATGGATTTTGCACAATCGGAAAAGGTCGCGGGTTTCGTCATCGGTCTGCCGATGAACATGGACGGATCGGCAGGTCCGCGGGTGCAGGCGACGCGCGCCTTCGTGCGCAATATGGAGCAGAAGACGGCGCTGCCCTTTGTCTACTGGGACGAGCGGTTATCGACGGTGGCGGCTGAACGGACGCTGCTCGAAATGGACGTCTCGCGCGCCAAACGGGCCGAACGGATCGATTCGGCCGCCGCGAGCTTCATCCTTCAAGGCGCGCTCGACAGGCTTTCCTTGCTGGCGAGATCCGATGGAGACGAATTCAGCTGACGCGCCTTCCACCAGGCGACGATCGACCTGCGTTTCCGGAAGCCGAGGATGGCGAAGACGACGAGACTGTCGACGGCGATGGCGCGGGCAACGAGCGGCGGAATGTTTTCCGGCGGAATGCCGAGCGCCTCGCCATAGAGCTGGAACGTCAGGTCATGGACCTGCCGCGACAGCATGAAGATGCCGAAATTCATGTCGTAATAGGAGAGCCAGTACCATCCGCCCAGAAAGACGATGGGGCCGGCCCAGAAGATCAGAAACCACTTCATGCGGCCTCACCTCCATGCTTGCGCGCGACGGGCAGATCGAGGGAAACCAACCGGGTCGACAATGCCATGATGCACAGCACCAGCGTCGGAATTGCGATATCCAGCGCCAGGACCGCGAAGAACATCATCGCAGTCACGAGAAAGGCGGCTTTGGCGATCCTGGTTCCCATTGATGTCAACTCGGGGGCTCTTACTCATTCCATCTCTGCTCCCCTTCACACTGTCGGGTTAACCCAGGCCAGGCAACGTAAACCATTCATTAAGGTTAACGCGGCAGCCGCTGCCTGTGGATGAATGAGCTGTCAGCCGTAGACGCCGCGCACGATGCGCTTCAGCGCCATCGCCGCCTTCTCCCAGTCCTTCGGCGTCTTCAGCGACAGACCGGCGCACTGCCCGCCGCTTGCTGCGGCAAGCACGAGATGCTGGATCGCGGCGATGATGACGGCATTGACGGCCGCGGCATCAACACCTTTCGGCGGCGCCAGCGAGCCGCGCATGCGCTCCAGCCAGAGAGCCAAAGCCTTCGAACGCGCTTCGGAAAGCCGCCTCACCTGCTCGGTGTTCTCAGATATCTCCCAGGCGAGGATGCGGCGCATCAGCGGATCGTTTCTCAAAGCGTCGAGCAGGAGAAGCGACAGCCGCTCCATCAGGTCGCCATAGGTCAACAGGAACATGCCGCCGGCATCTTCGGGAATGCGATCCTTCACCCAAGTGCCGAGATCGGCGCCGATCGCCTCGACCAGACCGTCAAGACCGCCGTAATAACGATAGATCAGCTGCTTGTCGCAACCGGCGCGGCGGGCGACCGCATTGATGCCGAAATTCTGGAAGCCCTCCTCGGCCAGCAATCCCTTGGCGGCGGCAAGGATGGCGCGCTCGGTGGCGCCCCGATCGCGCACTCGCCGCTCCGGCTCGCCGCCGGCCTCAGGCAAATTTTCAAGTTTTACCGCTTCATCAAGCACGAACGACCCTTCCCCACTGTCACCAATCGGTGAGTAGCGAGGAGGCTTCATGCAATCAATCCTATCCTCTTGAGAAGATTGTGGATATTCCATCCTGTCCGAGGATTTGACGATGAGCCGATGCGGGAGGCTGCCCGCTATGCGATTAGGATCTGCTGAGAAATCTCGTCCCGACGGTTGATCGCGATGGACGAACCCGGCATAGCTACATTATGAACAATTCTAATATTCTCCGCTAAGGCCCTGCAATGGTGAACTATATCGAAGCCTCTTCCGCGCCCTCGAAGAATACGGGCGCCATCCGGCTTTACGACGCGCAAGCATTCGAAGGCATGCGCAGGGCATGCCAGCTGACGGCGCGCTGCCTCGATGCGCTGGCCGACATCGTCAAGCCGGGGCTGGTGACCGATGACATCGACCGGTTCGTCTTCGATTTCGGCATGGATCACGGCGCCCACCCGGCGACGCTGAATTATCGCGGCTACACCAAATCGACCTGCACCTCGATCAACCACGTTGTCTGCCACGGCATTCCGAACGACAAGCCGCTGCGTGAGGGCGATATCGTCAATATCGACGTCACCTTCGTGCTCGACGGCTGGCACGGCGATTCCAGCCGGATGTATCCGGTGGGAACGATCAAGCGCGCCGCCGAGCGACTGCTCGAGGTCACCTATGAATCGCTGATGCGCGGCATTTCCGCCGTCAGGCCCGGCGCCCGCACCGGCGCAATCGGCGAGGCGATCCAGACCTATGCCGAGGCCGAGCGTTGTTCGGTGGTGCGCGATTTCTGCGGCCACGGCGTCGGCCGGCTGTTCCACGATTCACCGAATATCCTGCATTACGGCCGCGCCAATGAAGGGCCGGAACTGCGCGAAGGCATGATCTTCACCATCGAGCCGATGATCAATCTCGGCCGGCCGCATGTGAAGGTGCTGGCCGACGGCTGGACGGCGGTCACCCGCGACCGGTCGCTTTCGGCGCAGTACGAACACACCATCGGCGTCACCTCCGACGGCTGCGAGATCTTTACGCTGTCGCCAGGCGGGCTCGACCGCCCGGGCTTGCCATCGTTTGCCGGGTGACGATCCGATGGCGAAGAGGCCGGTTGCGACATCTTCCGACGACGAGCTGCCTTTTGAGACCGAAGAGCCTGTTGCCGCCGACGAACGCTCGTTCTTCGGCGGACAGCCGCAAAAACCGGCCGCGCCGAACGCCAAGGCCGCCCTGCCCGCTTCGCTCGCCGCTCAGGAGCATTATCACGGCCATCGCGAGCGGCTGCGTGACCGCTTCCGCGAACAGGGCGACATCGCCCTTGCCGACTATGAAATCCTTGAACTCCTGCTTTTTCGCCTGATCCCGCGGCGCGACACCAAGCCGATCGCCAAGGCGCTGATCGAACGCTTCGGCTCGCTTTCCGGCGTTTTTGGCGCGCCGGCGGCGCTGCTGACCGAGGTGAAGGGCGTCGGCGAGGCCGTGGCGCTCGACCTGAAACTGATCTCGACGGTGGCCCACCGGACGCTGAAAAGCGAGATCAGAAGCAAGCAGGTGCTCTCCTCCTGGTCTTCGGTCATTCAATACTGCCACGCCGCCATGGCGCACGAGACCCGCGAACAATTCCGCATCCTCTTCCTCGACAAGCGCAATGTGCTGATCGCCGACGAGGTGCAGGGCCGCGGCACGGTCGACCATACGCCGGTCTATCCGCGCGAAGTGGTCAAGCGCGCGCTCGAGCTTTCGGCAACGGCGATCATCCTCGTCCACAACCACCCGTCCGGCGACCCGACGCCCTCACGTGCCGACATCGACATGACCAAGGTGATCATCGAGGCGGCCAAGGCGCTCGATATCACCGTCCACGACCACGTCATCATCGGCAAGGACGGCCATGTCAGCCTGAAGGGGCTGAAGCTGATCTGAAAGCACAGGGCCGGCGGAAGCGGCAGTCGAATCGACGGATTGGATTTTGAGGGAAATGGGCGCGCTATTGTCCGGTAACGATCGGAATACGAGGATCATCCTTGCTGCCCTGGAGGCGGCTTGCCAACGCAACAGTCAAAGCCTGGGCCAGGCACATCGGAGCAGCAAGAGAGCGCGAGAACGTGTATTCATGCTCCGGGACAGGGAAGAGAACCGTCGCAGACTTGGCCAAAGGTGAAAGTGTGCTGTCGGAAATGGCGACGATAGAAATGCCCCGGGCGGCCGCATCTTCCACCACGTTCACAACTTCAGTCGCATAGAAACGAAACGATACGGCAAAGAGGAGATCCGTATCCTTCATCGTACGCCCCATATATGTGGCAAGCCCACCACCTGGGTCGAGAAGAACACATCGCTTTCCAAGCATGGTAAGAACGTACCGTAGCAATTCAACCACTGGCGCTGAACGCAGCTGACCGATTAAGAAGATTGTCTCGCTTTTTTCCAGAAGGTCGACCGCTGTGGCCAAGTCCTCACCGGAAATTTGCGCAAGAATGTCCTGTAAGGACGCTATATCGCGCACCACGAGGTCGCGAAGGAATCCCGCCTCGCTTCTATCCGTCCGCGCACCGAGCTCCGTCTCCAATGCCTTCTTTCGCGCTTCGAAACCAGGAGCGGCGGTGGAGAGCCGGCGCTGAAACAAGCCTTGCAGATCCTTGAAGCCCTCATAGCCGAGGTACTGGGCGAAACGGACGAAGCTGGAGGCGTGAATGCCACAGCGCTCCGCGATCGCATTGACAGAGAGGACTGCCACATCATTCGGGCTCTGGGTAAGATAGACTGAGATTTTCTGATAGGTTTTGCTCATGTCGCCGTAGCGGTCATGAACCAGACGAATGAATTCCTCGTAATCTCGCGGTGGTTCGATCTTCGCCATTTCCTAAACCTGCAAATCTCATTGCATCATGCGCTGAACAGCAAAAGATTGGCAATGTCAAATCGATCTGCCTTGCCGGGCGGCTACCGGAGCCGCCCGCAACCCTTGCAGCGCAAGATCAAAAGGACTGTTGTCCCGTCAGCTTTTCAATGATCTTGTCTATGGAAACGGCGAGGACCAGCAGAAGCCCGGTGACGATCAGACGAACTTCGTTCTCCACACCCATGAGATTAAGGCCGTTTTGGACCGTGCCGATGACCAGGGCTCCCAAGAGTGCTGCGTGGATAGCGCCTCGCCCCCCGAACAGGCTCACGCCACCGATGACCGCCGCCGCGATTGATTCCAGCAACAGTGTTCCACCGCCGACGCCGCCGCCAGAGAAGACACCGACGCCGAGAGTTCTCGACGATGCAACGATCCCAGCAATTGCCGCAATACCGCCGGCGATTGCAAAGGCAGCCATTCGAATGAGTGGCACGTTGATGCCGGCTCGGCGTGCCGCTTCGTCATTATTTCCAACCGCATATAGATAAAGGCCGAATTGAGTTTCGCCTAAGACATAGCCGCCGATACCAAGGAGAAACACAAAGATCAGAACGGGCAACGGAATGCCTTGACTGGCATTGAGGACGAGCACAACCAGTGCCCCCAGAATGCCTGCTCCGAGGAGAGGAAGCAGCACGCTATGAAGAATCGATACTTCAAGGCCTGCTCGCTGTCGCCGGACGACGCCAGAAAAAATCAACCCTCCGAGCAGTATCAACCCAACTGCCCAGGCGATCCAGGCGCTGGCGCCTGCGACAGTCGTCTGCGCTATGTATTCAACCCCTGTCCCCATCAAGGCATAACGCGCGGTCGCAGGAAGCAGAAGCAATTGAATGCCGTTGAGTGCAAGCCCCAGGCCCAGGGTGACGACGAACGATGGCACTCCCACCCAGTTTACCCACCGCGCGGAACAAGACCCGATCGCTGCGCCGATCACAATTGCAACAGGCAGCGCCAGCCAGGGCGAGAAACCATAATCGACGATCAGCTTTGCGCTGAAGACTGCCGTGACCCCATGTATTGCCGCGATCGAAAGATCGATCTCCTTAACCAGGAGGACAAACATCAAACCGAGCGCCATCATGCCGACGACCGTCGATTGCTGAAGCAGGTTCGATAGATTTCGCGGCGTGAGGAAAATATCGCTCTGAGTGGCAAAGAAGATCCACAGCGCGATCAGCGCGATGACCACGGGCAGCGCCCGCAGATCGCTGTTGAGAAGCTCTCCGAAAGTGCGTCGCTTCGGCGCGGCGGTTGTGGAGATGGAGGCCATGGTATTCGTTCCTTGACTATGGAAAGAGTTCTGGTCAGCCGGCAAGATTGACACCCTCGTTGCCGCCGACCATCGCGTTGACGACCATTTCCCCGGTCACATCCTTGGAGTGAAAGCTCGCCGCATTCGCGCCAAGTCGCATGACTTCGATGCGGTCGGTCGAATTCACGACAAAGTGGTGGATGTCGTGACTGACAATGACGATACCCAGTCCATCATCGGCCAGGCCGCGGATAAGGTCTGCGACCTGTTGCGCCGCCGAGTGGCTAAGGGCTGCGGTGGGCTCGTCGAGGATGACCACCTTGGGCTTCCAAAGAATGGATCTTGCTATCGCGATGTTCTGACGTTGGCCGCCGGACATGGCGCCAACGGGCCGGGTCAGCGAAAGGTTGCCCAGACGCATTCTCGTCATGACTTCGCGGGCGCGCACTTCGCATTCCGCGCGGCGGATGCGGCGGCCGAAAATGCCCGAGCCGGTCAATTCACGACCGAGAAACAGATTCTGGACAGCGTCCAGATTGTTGCAGAGCGCAAGATCCTGATAGACCGTCGCAATGCCTTGCGCAGTGGCATCCGCCGGGGTTCGGATCGTAACCGGCTTACCTTCGATCTCATATTCTCCGGAGTCAGCCGCGTAGACGCCTGCCATCACCTTCACGAGCGTCGATTTACCCGCGCCGTTATCGCCCACCATCGCGACGATTTCGCCGGCATGGACTTCAACGGAGGCTCCTCGCAGGGCGTGAACCGAGCCGAACGATTTGTGAATGTTGCGCATCGAAATGAGCGGAACAGACTTTTTGGTTGAAAGGGCTTTATCCTGTGAACGCCCTGAATCGGTCACGGTCATGTCATCCTCGGAAGGGTCTTGATCCTGCAACGGAGGAAGACGGCCGCGCCGCCCTCCCCCGCAACAACCGATCAAATTAAAGATTTTTCTTGCAGACGTCGGCCGTTTCGATGCCTTTGCAGATTTCTGCCCAGGTCCAAACGCTTTTCGAGACCACGTCGCCAAGATTGTCCTTCGTGATGTTGCTCACCGGCAGGAACACGGCCGGGACGTCCATGAAGGTGTTGTTGACCTTGCCGTTGACCAGGTCTTTCGGCACCCCCTTGCCCGCAACGATCGATGCGACGACTTCCGCGGCTTCGTTTGCCTGGACCTTCAGGTCCTTGAGAACGGAGTTGTCCTGCCAGCCTTGCGCGATGTAGCGGAGCGCCTCTACCGTGGCATCCTGGCCGCCGGTGACGAGCTTCTCTCCCGGCTTTGCTCCCTGGGAGATCAGCGCCGCAACAGACCCACCGGTAGTGCCGTCATTCATGCCGAGAAAGACGTCGACGTCGCCACCATTCTTCGTCAGGCAATCTTCGGCGAAGTTCTGAGCCAGCACCGGATCCCAGTTCTGCGTGTACTGTTCGCAAACGACCTTGACCTTTCCGGAGTCGATCAGCGGCTGAAGAAATTCATTCTGGCCTTTTTCGTATTGCCCGGTGCCGTACTCGCCCTGGTTACCCTTGACGCGTGCAACCTTGACCGGCGATTTCGACATGGCCTTGATCAGTTCCGCAGCGCGTTTGCCCTGCGCCTGACCAACCGCCAGCGAGTTCGAAGACGATGTGGGCTTCGGCCTTTCCGCCGACAGCATCGTGATCGTAGAGAACGACAGGAACATTCGCCTTGGCCGCCGCGGCAAGCTCACCGGCGGCAAGGTTCGCGTCTGCAGACGTGAGCAGAATGACCTTTGCCCCCTGAGCGATCGCATCTTCGACCTGAGCCTGCTGTTTATTGGGATCGCCCTGCGCATTCTGAACCACGACTTCAACGTCGGGCGCCTTTTCCTTCATCGCCTGAACGAAGAACGGCGCATCGCGGCTTTCGAAGCGAATTGTCGTTTGATTTGGCAACAAGAAGAAGACTTTCGCCTTGTCCTGCGCGACTGCCACGCCGCCCATTGCGACTGCGATAACTGTTGTGGCCATAAGGCCACGGATCAGACGTTCCATCTCTTACCTCCCATGGAACAAAGTGCATCCAGGACCGACAGATTTTCTAGGAACGACGCCTCCCAGCGCCAAACTTCTGCCTGCCCATGATTGCTGTCGAGAACCTCAATTGCAACAACCATTGCAAAATAAACTAATCAGCAATAATCACTGAGTCAAACCATATTTCAATGCTTAATGTCATTTTTAATACGTGCAATTTTCATTGCTAGTTACGCATAGAATTTCGTGGGCGCGGAAGCCAGGCCCTCACAACATTCAGATTGTAACTTATCGGCTTGCTGGCCTAGGTCGCTTGCAAGTACTGGGCGTTCACAACGAGGCTCGGATCTATTCTTCCGGCAAAAAAATCGAGCACATTTTGAACCGATGCTACGGCCATCCGCTCACCGCATTCACGGGTCAGTCCGGCGATATGCGGTGACAGCACCACCTGATCGAATGCTAGAAGGCGGCAATCCTCAGATGGTGGTTCGTCGTCAAAAACGTCGAGCCCTGCTGCGCCGAGACGACCGGATTGCAGTGCTTCGATCAAAGCTGCCTCATCGACAACACCACCGCGGGCTGTATTGACGAGGATGGCACCGGGGTTCATCGCGGCAAGTTCATCTTTGGCTATTATCGGTCGATCGGCCTTTGGAACATTGACCGAGACTACGTCAGCCCACCGAAGGCCATTGAGGAGGCTGCCCTCGGGCAAGACCGCCCCCGGGCCAGCCTTGGGCCTGCAGATAAGGATCAAAAGCTCGGATCTCCATGCCAAAGCCGGCGGCCATTCTGGAGAGATGACGCCCAATGCGACCGAACCCGATGATCAGCAGGCGCTTTCCCGAAATCTCTTCCGCCTCCAGCCGATTCCGCCATCCCCATTCCGATGGATTGCGCACGGCACGATCGCCGCGAAGAACCCGTTTCGCCGCCGACAGGATCAACATCATGGCGTGTTCCGCCACCGACACCGAATTCACGTCGCCGACTACTGCAAGTGCAATGCCTCTTTCATTGAGCGATGCCAGATGTACGGCATCGTATCCAACGCCATGGCGTGAGACGATCTTTAAGCGGTCCGCATTCGCAACAGTCGATGCTGAAAGCGGCTGCGTGCGCAACACCAGGGCGTCAGCCTTGCTGATAAATGGATGATAGGATTGCTCCGACACTTCTTCCACGTAGTCGAACGTCACGCCCGGAGCGCTTTTCAAGAGCGCCATGCCTGACGGATGCAACTTTCCCGCAATGAGAATATGGGGCATCAGTAGGCCCCCTTTTCAGCTATACCCGCCGTCTGTCCTACGAGGTCGCGGAACTTCGCGACGCTCGCCGCCGCTGCAGCCGCCAACAGTCTGGTGTCGCCGGACACAGTTGTCATATCGAAACCCCACTGAATGGCGCGGGCGGCATATTCCGGCGTGCCGCAATGAAGGGCGGCGCGAATTCTATTCTTCTTGCAAACAGCGACGATGCGCTGGAGAGCGTCGATCATTTCCGGCTCTTCGCGATCGAAGGCCGGCGCAAGCCGACCGTCGGTCAAACTGAAGGTCAGATCGGCTGGACCGACATAAATGCCATCCAACCGTGGCGTTGCGGCAATTGCATCGAGGTTCTCCATCGCTTGCTTGGTTTCGACCATGGCGAAAGCAAGGACTTCTCCATTCGCCTCAGCCGCATAGTTCGGCCCGGCGGCGAAGCTGACGCGTGTCGGCCCGAAACTGCGCTGACCGTGAGGCGGATAGCGTAGATAGCTGACGAATTCGGCCGCCTGTACGGCAGTGTTGACCATCGGGCAGATCACGCCATAGGCGCCTGCATCCAGCACCTTCATGATAATGCCGGGCTCCAGCCAAGGCACGCGTGCCATTGGCACGACACCGGAGGCGCGCATGGCCTGAAACATCGGCAGCACCGAACCGTAGTCCAGCGCACCATGCTGGATGTCGATCGACACTGAGTCATAGCCTTGAGCTGCCATGATCTCCGCCGTGAACGCATTGCCGATTGACAGCCAACCATTGATCGAGGGGCGACCTTGAGCCCAGATTTCCTTCAACCTGTTCTTGATCATACCGGCAGCCCTCAAAACACGATCTGGGCAAGCTTGGTGTCGAGATAGTCGCCAATGCCTTCAATCCCGCCCTCTCTGCCCATGCCGGAATGGTTGGTGCCGCCAAACGGTGCCTCGGACGCCGCCAGCGCAAAGCTGTTAATACCGACCATCCCTGCCTTCAGCGCCGATACCGTTCGCCGCGCCCGATCCGGCGACCGGGTAAAAGCGTAGGCCGACAGTCCCATGTCTGAAGCGTTGGCGCGCGAAAGAACTTCATCCTCCTCGTTAAACCGTGTGATTGCGGCAATGGGGCCAAAATTCTCGTCGGCGAAGACTTTCATATCGTCGGTGACATTGGTCAGAACGGTTGGCTTGTAGAAATGACCAGCGTTGAATTCCGACGCGCGTTCGCCGCCCGCCGCAACGTGCGCACCTGCTTTCACAGCATCCGAGACAATCGACTCAATCTCCGATAGGCGTCCGCCATTGATCAGAGGCCCCATTTGCACGGAAGGATCGAGGCCGTCGCCGAGTTTGAGCGCGTTTGTGCGGGAAACGAACCCGTCAACAAACGCGTCGTGCAAGCGTTCATGCACGAAGAAGCGATCCGGGGTCACGCAAACCTGGCCAGCATTTGCAAACTTTGTCGGCACGGACACGTTCAGTGCGAGCTCGAGATCGGCGTCGTCATAGACGATCAGCGGAGCGTTGCCGCCGAGTTCCATCGATACTTTCTTCACTGTATCGGCGGCATCGCGGATCATCTGCTGACCAACGCGTGTCGAGCCGGTCAGGGACACCTTGCGCACCGACTTGTCCGCCATGATTGGCACGTAGGTCGTCGCTGTCGGACCGACGACGAGATTGACGACGCCATCGGGCAAGTTGCCCGCCCGCATGCAATCGACCATGACCATGGCAACGCCCGGCGTCTGGGTCGAAGGTCTGATAATGATTGCACAACCCGCCGCAAGCGCCGGTGCCGCCTTGCGCGCGACGAGTGCCGCGGGAAAATTCCAAGCGGTAAAGGCGCCAACGATGCCGACCGGCTCACGTGACACCTCGAAGCGACCACCCGGCACGCGCGATTCAATGATCCGGCCATAGATGCGGCGTGCCTCTTCCGCGAACCACCGAAACTGATCGATGGACAGTCCCCATTCGCGCTCTGACTGCGCGATCGGCTTGCCGGTCTCGGCGGAAATCATCCTTTTCGCCTCATCGGCACGGCGGAGCATCTCGTCGGCAATCCGATGCAGGGCGTCGGCACGTGCGAAAGCGGCCGTCGTCCGCCAAGCCGCGAAGCCTTTGCTGGCTGCAGCCAGGGTTTCCTGCGTGTCGGCGGTCGTCGCTACGGGAACTGCGCCAAGAGCGCTCTGAGTGACGGGGCTTAGGACGTCAGCCGTTGCGCCGTCGGAGGCACGGCGCCAGTTGCCGTCGATATAGAGTCCAAACTTCTGATACATGGGTCACCCAATTTCGCTGGTTTTTATGGCGCGGCCTTCGGCCGCCGATTTGATTGCCGCTTCGGCCAGGATCAGAGCCTGACGACCATCCTCAAATCCAACCTCCGGAGCCTTGCCGGCGCCAATCGCATCGACGAAAGCGCTGATTTCAGCCATGAAGGCCTCGGCGTAGCGATCGATGAAGAAGTTGAGAAGCGGCGCGCCTTTGCCGGTGAAATCGGCACCGTGCAGCGTCGTCATGTTTGGGCGGCGATTTTCGGAGACGACCATTCCCTTTGTGCCGAGCGCCTCAACCCGCTGGTCATAGCCGTAGACGGCCTGGCGAGAATTATTGATGATGCATTGCTTGCCCGATGTGGTCTTGAGGACGACCGTCACGGTGTCGTAGTCGTCCAATCGCTGCATAAGAACCGGATCGACAAGACGGCTACCCACGGCCGAAACCTCGATCACCTCTTCGCCGAGCATGAACCGTGCCATATCGAAGTCATGGATGGTCATGTCGCGAAAGATGCCGCCGGATGCTTCGGTATAGGCGACCGGCGGCATTCCGGGGTCGCGCGAGGTTATAACGACCTGATGAAGGTCCCCGATATCGCCTGCACGGATAGCATCGCGCGCCGCCCTGTGGCCGGGATCGAAGCGGCGGACAAAACCGAGCATGATCGGTACCCTGGTCGTCCCAATTGCCTCCGCACATTGCTGGACACGCTTGAGGCTCAAATCGATCGGCTTCTCGCATAATATCGGCTTGCCGGCCGCGACGGCTTTCTCGATGAAATCTGCGTGTGTCGGTGTCGACGTGGCGATCAGGACCGCATCAACGGCGCTGCTGGAGAACAATCGCTCGGCAGAATCAAAGACGGCCACACCGTGTTTGCTCCCAACATCGTCTGCCGCAGAGCGATGAACGTCGAAGACGCCCGCAAGCGTCGCCCGCGGATGGGCAGCTATGTTTTCGGCATGCATGCGGCCAATACGGCCGCAGCCGAGAACGGCAATTTTCAACATCAAGATCCTCTCATTTCTATTTTTGCAATGATTGTTGCGGAACTATTGCTTTGTCAATTAATATTTCGTAACGTCGAAAAAACATGATCCATGGGAGGAGACCGGATGTCCCGGAAGACCGTACGCCTGACGATGGCGCAAGCGCTTGTGCGCTACTTATGCAATCAATTCACGGAGATCGATGGCGAGCGCTTACCGCTTTTTGCCGGCGTGTTCGGCATTTTCGGTCACGGCAACGTGACTTGCTTGTCGGAGGCGCTGGAGTCGGTGCAGGATCAGTTGCCAACCTGGCGCGGTCAAAATGAGCAGTCGATGGCACTCGCAGCGATCGCTTTTGCCAAAGCCAAACGCCGACGCCAATTGATGGTCGCGGCGACCTCGATCGGACCCGGTGCGGCCAACATGGTGACAGCGGCTGGCACAGCCCATGCCAACCGCCTGCCGGTGCTCCTGATCGCGGGAGATACGTTCGCAAACCGAATTCCCGATCCAGTTCTTCAGCAGGTTGAGCATTTCAGTGACCCGACCGTGACGGTCAACGACGCCTTCAAGTCAGTCACCAGATATTGGGATCGCATCGTTTTGCCTGAACAGATCATCTCATCCTTGCCGCAGGCAATCGCCACGATGCTTGATCCCGCAGACTGCGGTCCCGCATTCATTGGCCTTGCACAGGATGCTCAGGAAGTCGCGTTCGACTATCCCGCCGCGTTCTTCGAGCCCGCTGTATGGTCCATACCCCGCCCCCGTGCCGACAGAACAAGGCTTGTGGAAGCAGCCGCATTGCTCCAGGCCGCGAAGAGACCGCTGATCATTTCGGGAGGTGGCGTCCGCTATTCGTCGGCCGAAGAGAAGGTCGCGGAATTTGCTGTCAAACGCGGCATCCCGATCGTCGAAACAATCGCCGGCAAAGGCGCGATGACGCACAACCATCCCGCTCACGCCGGCCCCATCGGGATCGTTGGATCAACCTCGGCGAATGCGCTTGCCGGTGAGGCGGATGTCATTCTGGCGATCGGTACACGATTGCAGGACTTCACAACCGGTTCATGGACCGTGTTTCAGCAGGATGCAAAGTTCATTTCGATCAATGCCGCGCGCTTTGACGCGGTAAAGCATCGCGCACTTGCCGTCGTCGGGGATGCTCTCGAAACGGTGATTGAACTGGACGAGGCTCTCGGTGACTGGAAGGCCGATCCGGCGCTGCTTCCGAAGGCGCAGTCGCTATTTGCCGATTGGAACAAGCTCCTCGATCGGCATCAAGCGGTCACGAATGGGCCGATCCCGACCTACGCGCAGGTGGTCGGCATCGTCAACGAAACTTCAAAGCCGAACGATACGCTGATCGCAGCGGCAGGCGGCACACCCGGTGAGGTGACCAAGGGCTGGCGCGTCAAGAATCCCAACACGTTCGACTGCGAATTCGGCTTCAGTTGCATGGGATACGAGATCGCCGCAGGTTGGGGCCATGCGATGGCGAAAGCCGGTAACGGCACGCCGATCGTGATGATCGGCGACGGCACCTACATGATGATGAACTCCGACATCTATTCGACGGTATTGACGGGCCACAAGATGATAGTCGTCGTCTGCGACAACGGCGGTTATGCCGTCATCAATCGTCTCCAACAGTTCAAGGGCGTGCCTGGTTTCAACAATCTCATCAAAGATTGCCGCGTCAAGGAGCCTTTTGCCGTCGACTTCGTCAAACATGCTGAATCGATGGGTGCGCTCGCCCGGCGCTGCGAAAGCCTTGCCGATCTGAAAACCGCAATGGAGTGGGCACAAACGACCGACCGGACGACGGTCATCACCCTCGTCACCGATGCCCATGCCTGGGTGCCGGGCGATGCGGATTGGGACGTCGGCGTTCCTGAGGTCTCGGAGCGTAAATCCGTTCAAAAAGCACGCGCTGATCAGGAAAAGATCCGCCAGAAGCAGCGCGTAGGTGTTTGAGATGAACAGTATCGAGGGAAAAATCGCCGTCGTCACGGGTGGGACGCAGGGACTGGGTGCGGCAATTGCGCGACTTTTCGCCAAAGCAGGTGCCGCCGGCATCATCACCTGCGGACGAAATGCCGGGAAAGGCAACGCCGTTGCGGCCTCGATAACGAGCGAAACCGGGGTGCCGGTGACATTTGTCCCGGCGGATCTTGAGAAGGTCGAAGATTGCCGGTCGATCATCGCCAAAGCGGACTTCGAATTCGGCAGAGTCGATATTCTGGTCAATGCCGCGGGCCTCACTGACCGAGGCAATCTTTTGAATTCGTCTCCAGATCTTTTCGATCGAATGTTCGCCGTCAACGTTCGGGCACCGTTCTTTCTGATGCAGGAAGCGGCGAGACTGATGATCCGTGGTGGCGTCAAGGGCAGTATGGTCAATATCGGCTCGACATCGGAGCATGCGGGCCAGCCATTTCTAGCTCCCTATTCTGCGTCGAAGGGTGCGCTGGCGACGCTCACCCGGAACTCCGGCTACGCCCTGATGCGCAACCAGATCCGCGTGAACCAGCTCGATATCGGTTGGATGGCGTCTGACGGCGAAGATCGCATTCAGCGCGAATACCACGGGGCCGACCCCAACTGGCTCGCCACGGCCGCGGCGGCGCAACCCTTTGGCCGCATTCTGGCGCCCGAAGAAGTCGCCCGGGCCGTCCTCTTTCTCGCATCGAACGATTCGGGAATGATGACAGGCTCCGTCGTTCATTTCGATCAATCGGTCTGGGGAGCCTATGACGGCGGCCCCCCGGCGCCGGCAGAAGCCTTATCCGAATAGGAAAAAAGCATGAAAACGATCAAGGGACCGGGCATCTATCTCGCCCAATTCGCAGCTGACGAAGCCCCCTATAACTCGCTTTCCAGCCTCTCCAGGTGGGTCGCGGCCAGAGGTTTCGCCGGCGTTCAAATCCCGACCTGGGATAATCGCCTGATCGATATGAAGATGGCAGCCGAAAGCAAGACGTATTGCGATGACCTCAAGGGGGTGCTGGCGGAAAGTGGCCTTGAAGTGACCGAACTGGGCTCGCATATCACGGGCCAGCTCGTTGCCGTCCACCCTGCCCATGACCGGATCATGGACAGTTTCGCCCCCGCCAATGTCCACAACAATCCGGCCGGGCGCCGAGCATGGGCTGAGGAACAAATGCGTTTTGCTGCCCGCGCCTCGCGGAATCTCGGTATTGATCGCCATGTTAGCTTCACCGGATCGCTGCTGTGGCCCTATCTCTACCCCTATCCGCAATGGCCGGAGGGCCTGGTCGACGAGGCTTTCGATGAGCTTGCAAGGCGCTGGATGCCAATTCTGAACGACTTCGATGAACAGGGCGTCGATCTCTGCTTCGAGATCCATCCCTGCGAGGATGTCCACGACGGACTGACCTTCGAGATGTTTCTTGAGCGCGTCGGCAATCATCGCCGCTGCAACATCCTCTACGATCCGAGCCACTTCGTCCTGCAGGCGCTCGACTATCTAGAATTCATCGATCACTACCACGAGCGCATCAAGATGTTCCACGTCAAGGATGCCGAGTTCAGGCCGAACGGCAAAACGGGCGCCTATGGCGGATTCCAGCCTTGGTCGAAGCGCGCCGGACGATTCCGGTCACTCGGCGACGGTCAGGTAGATTTCGGCGCTGTCTTCACCAAACTGGCAACCTATGACTTCGATGGATGGGCGGTACTGGAGTGGGAGTGCTTCATCAAACATCCGGAGGACGGTGCCGCGGAAGGCGCAAAGTTCATCCGCGAGCACATTATCAGGGTAGCGGACCGTGCGTTCGATGACTTCGTGAAATCCGGCGCCAACAAGGACGCCAATCGAGCCATGCTCGGACTTGATTGAGGACAGCCATGACGACAAACTCTTCTTCGCAAATGCCGCTCCGCCTCGGAATGGTGGGGGGCGGCAACGGCGCCTATATCGGCAATATTCATCGTATCGCGGCTCGCCAGGACAGGGCGTGGGCCTTGGTCGCTGGCGCATTCGACGTCGATGCTGCCCGCGGTCACGCCTTCGCGGCAAGCGAAGGTTTGGATCGCACGCGCTCCTATGATGATTTCAAGGCGATGATCGCGGGCGAAAGCCGCCGTGA
Organism: Rhizobium sp. C104; assembly: GCF_022354505.1. Taxonomy (NCBI): domain Bacteria; kingdom Pseudomonadati; phylum Pseudomonadota; class Alphaproteobacteria; order Hyphomicrobiales; family Rhizobiaceae; genus Rhizobium; species Rhizobium sp. C104. The sequence continues at coordinate 1,647,396 of NZ_CP092348.1, forward strand.
GGATCGGATCGATGCCGTTGCGATCTGCACGCCCAATTTCACTCATTTCCCCATCGCCAAGGCTTTTCTGGAAGCAGGTTTCGACGTCATCTGCGAGAAACCTTTGACCGCAACTTTGGAAGACGCTGTCGCGCTCGAAAACTTGGTTCGCAGTAGCGGCCGGTTCATGGGGGTCACATATACCTATTCTGGCTATCCGATGATACATGAAGCCAAGCATATGGTTGCGACCGGTCAGCTCGGAAAGATCCGTACCGTCCAAGTTGAATACCCGCTGGAATGGATGGCAACCGCCATTGAGACAAAAGGCAATGCTCAGGCCGCCTGGCGCACTGATCCGAAGAAAAACGGTCGTGGTGGCTCGATCGGCGATATCGGCACGCATGCCTACCATCTGGCTGGCTTCGTCTCAGGCCTCAAGCTTCAATCGTTGACCGCGGATCTCGCCACCTTTGTTGAAGGGCGCGCCTTGGATGACAACGCTCATGTCATGCTGCGCTATGAAGGCGGCGCCCGTGGACTTCTCTGGTCTTCACAGGTAGCGCTTGGATCATCAAATGGCGTGCGGCTCCGGGTGTTTGGCGAGCAAGCCTCGCTAACGTGGTTCCAGGAGCAACCGAACGAGCTCGTGCACGCTCGGCTGAACGGAAGGACTGAAATCATCAAACGCGGTGCGGACGACCTTAGCGAAGGCGCCAAAGCGCGGATCCGCACACCTCCCGGCCATCCCGAGGGTTATCTCGAGGCATTTGCGAATCTGTATGCCGGCTTTGCTGAAGCAATCCGTGCCAAGCGCGAAGGACGCGAACCGACAGCGATCGGACGCGATATTCCGACTGCACATGATGGGCTCAAGGGTGTCGCATTCGTCGATGCCGTTGCTGACTGCGCAGCGGCAGCCAATCAGCCTTGGTTTACGCCAATTGCCGTTTAACCATTCAAGCCCGTCAACGCGGCCAAGGCGCTCCGGTATCCCCGTCCACGACGATGGCATCATCGGCGGGGATGGCCATGTCAGCCTGAAGGGGCTGAAGCTGATCTGAAAAGCACAGGCGGGCTTGAATCGACGCTCGTAAAACAATCTGTAACATTGACCGGCTACCGATAGAGGGGCGACATTTCGCGGCGCAATGATTCCTTTCCAATCCGGGGCCAGATGATGCTTCAGTACGATCTTGTTGTGGTGGGCAGCGGTCCCGCAGGGCGCCGCGGCGCGATCCAGGCTGCGAAACTCGGCAAGAAAGTGCTTGTCATCGAGCAGGGCAAACGCGTCGGCGGCGTCTCCGTGCATACCGGCACCATCCCCTCCAAAACGTTGCGCGAGACCGCCCTCAATCTTTCAGGCTGGCGCGAACGCGGCTTCTACGGCCGGTCTTACCGCGTCAAGGAGGAGATCAGTGCGGATGATCTGCGCCGCCGCCTGCTGATCACGCTCAATCACGAGGTCGAGGTGCTGGAACATCAGTTTGCCCGCAACCGCGTGCAGCATATTCGCGGCAAGGCGAGCTTTATCAATGCGTCGACGCTGCAGGTGATCAAGGATGACGGCGAGATCACCCAGGTCACCGCCGCCAGCGTGCTGCTTGCCGTCGGCACAAAGCCGTTCCGTCCGGATTACATCCCCTTCGACGGCAAGACCGTTCTCGACAGCGACGAGTTGCTCGATATCCAGGAATTGCCGCGCTCGATGGTCGTCATCGGCGCCGGCGTCATCGGCATCGAATATGCGACGATCTTCAGCGCGCTCGACACGGCCGTCACCGTCATCGACCCTAAGGCGACGATGCTCGACTTCATCGACAAGGAAATCGTCGAGGACTTCACCTATCAGCTGCGCGACCGCAACATGAAGCTGCTGCTTGGCCAGAAGGCCGACAAGGTGGAGACGCTTGAGGGCGGCAAGGTCGAGCTGACACTCGACAGCGGCCGGCGCCTGACAACGGATATGGTGCTGTTTGCCGCCGGCCGCATGGGCGCAACCGACGCGCTGAACCTTCCGGCGATCGGCCTCGAAGCCGACAGCCGCGGCCGCCTCAAGGTCAATCCGGAAACATTCCAGACATCGGTTGCCAACGTCTATGCCGCCGGCGACGTTGTCGGCTTTCCGAGCCTTGCCTCGACCTCGATGGAACAGGGTCGCATCGCCGCCCGCGTCGCGATCGGCGCGGTTGCCAAGGAGCCGCCGAAATATTTCCCCTACGGCATCTATGCCGTGCCGGAAATTTCCACCTGCGGTCTGACCGAAGAGGAGATGAAGGAGCGCGGCATTCCCTACGAATGCGGCATCGCTCGTTTCCGTGAAACCTCGCGCGGTCATATCATGGGCCTCGACACCGGGCTTTTGAAGTTGATCTTCTCGCTGAAGACACGCCGCCTGCTTGGCGTGCATATCGTCGGCGAAGGCGCCACCGAGCTGGTGCATATCGGCCAGGCGGTGCTCAATCTCAAAGGCACGGTCGAATATTTCGTCGAAAACACCTTCAACTATCCGACGCTTGCGGAAGCCTACAAGATCGCCGGCCTCGACGCCTGGAACCGGATGGGCGACATCAAGTCGGAACTCTGAGGGCGTCTCATAAGCGGCGGGCTCGTCTAGATCCGGCCGCCAAAACGGAGCCGAACGCTATTGCGCATCATTTCGCTGAACGCCTGGGGCGGCAGGCTGCACGAGGCCCTCATTGACTATGTGAGACGGGCCGATGCGGATGTGCTGTGCCTGCAGGAGGTGTTGCGGGCGCCGGGGGCGAATGAGGGATGGTCGATCTATCGGGATGGGGAGCTGGAGCTTGCCTCAGCGCGCCAATCTGTTTGCAGAGATCGGCGCCGCCCTGCCCGGCCACGACGGCTTCTTCTGCCCGACATCGAGAGGTGAGCTGTTTAACGGCGATAGCGCCATTGCCGCCGAATTCGGGCTGGCGACCTTCGTGCGCAAATCGCATTCGGTCATCGCCCAGGGGCTGGACTTCGTGCATGGCAGGTTTTCCGCCAATGGCTGGGGTGAACATCCGCGGCCGCGGAACGCCCATTGCATCCGCGTCTTCAGCCATGAGCACGCTTCCAGCCTGACCATCGCCCACATGCATGGCCTGCGTGATCCGGCCGGCAAGGGCGACACGGCCGCCCGCGAGAAGCAGGCGGCCGCACTGGTTGCGCTTGTCGAGCGGGTCTGGCCCGGCAACGAAGGGCTCGTCATCTGCGGCGATTTCAACATATTGCCCGACAGCGAGACTTTCACGATTCTCGCCAGACTCGGGCTTTCCGAGCTGGTCACCGGAAACGGCCTTGTAGACACGCGAACCTCCTACTATCTGAAGCAGGGCCGCTTTGCCGATTACATGCTGGTCACACCGGAGGTGAGGATTGCCAGTTTCGAGGTGGTCGAGGCGCCCGAGGTCTCCGACCACCGCGCATTGCTGCTCGATATCGGGTAGTATATTGAGGAATATGCTGCGAGAAGCGTTTTGCGTGCAGCGCCGTTTTTTTTACGCCTTAGTTTGACCGCCTGAATCGTATTGATACGCAATGCCTGATAGATGCATTCAACGCCATTTTGCCTCCGGCAAAAGCTTCTGAAGAAAGATAGATAATCTTGTCCCATGTCTTGGAAGCTGCACGCCGACGTTTTCAGCTGATCCTGATCAAGCCGTCGCATTATGACGACGACGGCTATGTCATCCGCTGGTGGCGGGCGATGATCCCTTCCAATTCGCTCGCGGCTCTCTATGGCATCGCTGCCGAATGCGCGGAACGCAAAGTGCTCGGGCCCGATACGGCGATCGACATCACCGTGATCGACGAGACCAATACGCGGATCGACTTCGCCGGGCTACTCGCACAGTTCAAGCGCCACGACAATTTCGGCATGATCGCGCTGGTTGGCGTCCAGACCAACCAGTATCCACGTGCGCTCGATATTGCCCGGCCCTTCCGCGATGCCGGCCTGCAGGTTTCGATCGGCGGCTTCCATGTTTCCGGCTGCCTGTCGATGCTGGACGGCAAGGCGGTCGGGCTCGAAGCCTGCCGCGATATGGGCATCTCGATGTTCGCCGGCGAGGCCGAGGGCCGGCTGGAAATGGTGCTGCGCGATGCCGCAGGCGGCGAGCTGAAGCCGCTCTACAATTTCATGAACGACCTTCCCGGCATCGGCGGCACGCCGGTTCCCTTCCTGCCGAAGGACAATATCCAGCGCACGCTCGGGCTCAGCACCAGCTTCGATGCCGGGCGCGGCTGTCCCTATCAGTGCTCGTTCTGCACCATCATCAACGTGCAAGGACGCAAGTCGCGCTTCCGCTCGGCCGATGACGTCGAAAAGCTTGTGCGGATGAACTGGGCGCAGGGCATCCACAAATTCTTCATCACCGACGACAATTTCGCCCGCAACAAGGATTGGGAAGCGATTTTCGACCGGCTGATCGAGCTCAAGGAGCGGGACGGCATTCCGCTCGGTCTGATGATCCAGGTCGACACGCTCTGCCACAAGATACCGAATTTCATCGAAAAATCCCGGCGCGCCGGCGTCACCCGCGTCTTCATCGGCCTCGAAAACGTCAATCCTGACAATCTGACGGCCGCCAAGAAGAACCAGAACAAGATCACCGAATATCGCAAGATGCTGCTCGCCTGGAAGGCGCAGGGCATCATGACGCTCGCCGGTTATATCCTGGGCTTCCCCGCCGACACGCCGGAATCGATCCGCCGCGACATCGCAATCATCCAGGAAGAGCTGCCGCTCGATGTCATCGAATTCTTCATCCTGACGCCGTTGCCCGGCTCCGAGGATCATCAGGTCCTATGGAAGAAGAATGTCGAGATGGACGCCGATCTCAACATCTACGATGTCGAACACGTCTGCACCGCGCATCCAAAGATGAGCAAGCAGGAGTGGGAAGATATCTACCACGAGGCCTGGGCGCTCTATTATTCGCCTGATCACATGAAGACGCTGCTACGCCGGGCCGTGGCGACCGGGGTACCGCTCGCAAGACTTGTCAAGGTTCTCGTCTCCTTCGCAACCACCGTGCCGCTGGAAAACGTGCATCCGCTGCAGAGCGGCCTCCTCCGCCTGAAGACGCCTTCGGAGCGGCGCCCTGACCTGCCGCGCGAAAATCCGCTGGTCTTCTGGCCGCGCTTTGCCTGGGAAACATTCAGAAAACACGCTTCGCTCGCCGGCACCATCATCGGCCTGACCATTTCGGCATTCCTGATTTCAAGGGAAGCGAAGTCGAAGACCTATATGGATCAGGCCCTGACGCCGGTCGCCGACGATGAGGAAGAAACACTCAGCCTCTTCACCAAAACAGCAGGCGGCACTGCTGCCGTCAGCCATGTGAGAAAAGTCGCGGAGCTGACACGGACCGCGCATTGAATTGCAATTCCGCTGAAGCGCGTCGCATGAATCAAGTTTGATGCGACGCGCTTTAGCGGCTTGAGGTTTGAGCGTCCTGGTTTATCTGGATGATCTCAGCTACTTGCAGCGTGTCGACGAATTCGACGATCTTGACTGGTTTCCCATCCTTGAAATGGATTTTGTCGACGAATTCCGTATGGAAGCTCACGCCCGATGGAATGTGCCGGACCTCACCTTCGCGATGGGCGAAGACCATATGCTCGTCTTCGTCCACATAAATGCCGGTTGTCTTGATCTTGGATAGATCCCAGACAGTGATGAGCTGCTCTATCACCTGACGAAAGGCAGGCCCGCCGGATTCAGTCGAAAGAGGCGACATCCGTGCATTGCCGGCCATCCGAAAGGTACAATCCTCCCCGAACAGCGCCAGCGTGCCCTCGATATCGCCGCGGCCACGCACAGCATAGATATCCTCTACCAGCTTCTTCATGTCGTTCTTTGCGGTCACTTTCAGGTCCCTCCACCCACCAGCAAATCTGCACCGAATTATACTTTATTGCAACTATTTGTTGTTTCCGATGAAGACGAGGGACTGCCGGATGCTCCGTAAAAGAAAAGGCCCCGCACGATGGCGGGGCCTTCAAACATCAAAACCGGGAAGCGATTATTCGGCGCTTTCGTCGGCTGCCTTCTTCTTCGGAGCGGCCTTCTTCTTCGGAGCGGCGGCTTCTTCGCCTTCGCCGGCGTCGGCAGCTTCAGCTTTGGCGGCAGCCTTCTTCTTCGGGGCGGCCTTCTTGGTTTCAGCCTTCGCCTCGCCCTCTTCCTCGGCGAGCAGTTCTTCCTTGGTCACCTTCTTGTCGGTGACGTCGATTTCGGTCAGCAGATGATCGATGACCTTCTCTTCGAAGATCGGCGCGCGGATCGAAGCTGCGGCGCCCGGCTGGCTGCGGAAGAATTCGAGGATCTGCTTTTCCTGGCCCGGATACTGGCGCAGCTGATCGTAGATGGCGCGCTGCATCTCGTCTTCGGTGACTTCGACGCCGGCCTTTTCACCGATTTCGGAGAGAACGAGGCCGAGGCGGACGCGACGCTCTGCAAGCGTCTTGTATTCCTCACGTGCCTTCTCTTCGGTGGTCTCTTCGTCCTCGAAGGTCTTGCCTGATTGAGCGAGGTCGTTGTTCACCTGGCTCCAGATGCCGTTATATTCGGCGTCGACGAGCGAGGTCGGGGTCTCGAACTTGTACATCTCATCGAGCTGGTCGAGGATCTGACGCTTCAGCTTCTGGCGGGTCAGCGAGCCGTACTGCGATTCGATCTGGCCACGGACGATCTCCTTCAGGCGATCGGCGGATTCGATGCCGAGCTTGGAGGCGAGTTCGTCATTGATCTCGACGGCGCCGGGGGCTGCAACATCCTTGACCGATACGTCGAAGGTGGCTTCCTTGCCGGCAAGGTTCTTGGCCGGATAGTCGGCCGGGAAGGTCACGGTAATGGTCTTCTCGTTGCCGGCCTTGACGCCGACAAGCTGGTCTTCGAAGCCCGGAATGAAGCGGCCGGAGCCGAGCACCAGCTCGGCGCCCTGGTCGGTGCCGCCTTCAAAGGCTTCGCCGTCGACCTTGCCGACGTAATCCATGGTGATGCGGTCGCCGTTGGCAGCCTTGCCGGTCTTGGTCTCGTAAGCGCGGGCGCTTTCGGCAACCTTCAGGACCTGCTCGGTGACTTCGTCGTCAGAGATGTCGATGACTTCGCGGGTGACCTTGATGCCCTTGACCGACTTCAGCTCGATCGGCGGCAGCACTTCATAGGAGAGCGTGAATTCGAAATCCTGCTCGGCGGCGAGGATCTTGTCGGCTTCGTCCTTGTCCTCGGTCATGGCAATTTCCGGCTGCGTGGCAGACTTCTCGCCGCGGCTGGAGAGGATGGCGGACGGCTGCTCGCGGACGATCTCGTTGACGAGTTCGGCCATGATCGACTTGCCGTAGACCTTCTTCAGGTGAGCAGCGGGTACCTTCCCCGGACGGAAGCCGTTGATGCGGACCTTGTCCTTCACATCGGCAAGACGCTCGTTCATCTTGTCTTGCATGTCCTTGGCCGGGATAACGACCTTGATTTCGCGCTTCAGCCCTTCAGCGAGCGTTTCGATAACCTGCATGTCTTCCTACCTTCATGTCCTGGCGGCCGTGCCCAGACGCCGTTCGTTTCAATGAGCACGACGCCGGCAGCGTGCCGCGCGTGGCTTTTCCCAATTCCTGTATCATTCCACCCAAAGGGGAACGGCACTCGCTTCCGGGTATTCGGGACGACTATCTCCCGCCTGCAAACAGCTTGGTGCGGGTAGAGAGACTTGAACTCCCACGCCTTGCGGCACCAGAACCTAAATCTGGCGTGTCTACCAATTTCACCATACCCGCGTTCACAAAACCGCATGCCTATGCCTGCGCATGAGGCCTTCCGGAGCGCGGCGTCTCTATATCACCCGATTTGGTCGAGGCAAAGGAAAAATGAACGGGAAATGACAGGGATTTGCGGCCCGCAAACCGCGCTCATCCGACGACCCGCCGGATCAGTAGAGCGGCTCGTCGTAAACCGGCTTGCCGTCAACGAGAAGACCGCGGATCTGCGCGCTTCCCGCCGGCGAGACGCGCACGGCGATTGCGACATTGCCGCCGTTGCGGGCCTCCTCGATCGGCTTGCCCTGACCTTCGGGAACGTAGTAGCGCTCGATGCCGTATTCGACGCGGATGCTGTCGCCGGCGGCAAGTCCACCGCTGTAGAAGGGCTGGCTGCGCAGGATCACGGTTTCCGGCAGCGGCGGCAGTTGGTGAAAGGACGATTCGATCACCGTCCAAAAACCGTCTTCCTGCTTCTTCAACCGAACCCATAACGTGCGCTCGCCGGGTTCTGCCGGAATGCCGCCCGAGACCGTCTGCACCGGCACCGAGGAAATGTCATAGTTCAAGACGACATAATCACCGCGCAGGAAATCGCGCGGGTCGACGGGCGCGGTCTTCAGCAGCACTTCAGCGCCATTGTTGAGGATCGACGCGCGGCTTTGGATGATCGTGCCGAGGATCACGGTCTGCAGGCCGGCGACGATGATTGCCGAAAGCAGATAACCCTTGCCGGATTGCAGCCTTGCCATCAGCGAGTTCATGCGCCCTCCCCCTGTGCATTCGCCGAAAAGCGCCGTTCAAGACGAATGACGATCCAGGCAACCAGCGCGACGACGAGACCGGAGAACAGGAAGAGGCTCGACGTGCCGAGGATCGAGCCAACGGTGACGGAAGCGAGATAAAGCATCTCGGCGGCAAAGGTCGTATAAGCGAGATAACGCACCGCGCCGTTGTCCCGGCCATGCAGAGCGATCGCCAGCACCGAGGCGGCAAGCGTCGCCACGCCCAGCACCACCAGCCGCCAGCCGTCCTCGATTTCGATATGCAGCAGCAGGAAGCCGATCGCGGCGACGAGGAAGCTGTAGAAGGCCGGGGCCGCACCGGCGCTCCGGACCAGGGAGGCGACAGACCGGGTAGGCAACGCCGTCAGGACGAAAGCCACCATGCCGCCGATCGCGAAGGCAAGCGCCACGGCGATCTCCTCGTAAAGCGTATAGAGCCAGGCAAGCCAGCCGATCAGCAGCAGATAGGCGAGATGGCGGGCCCGCTCGGCGCCAGTATACCGCACCAGCCCGATGACGATCGCCGCCATGACGGGCGCCATCCAGGGATCGAGCCCTATCCAATGCGTGTCGTAATTCTCGAGATAGACAGCAAAGGATGCCCAGGACAGGAAACCCGCGACGACGGCCACGGCACCCGAGCGGAACAGGATCGCCGAGATCGTCGCGATGGCGAACCAGAGATACATCACCGTCTGCTCGTCGCCGGAGAGATGATACATCTGTCCGACCAGAGAGATGGCGCCGCCGAAACTCATCGCGCCGATGATCAGCAAGCCGCTTGCCGCCGCTGACGCACCGCGGGCAAGCATTCGGGCGGCGGCAAGGTGTACCCCCCAGATCAGGGCAAGGATCACGCCGACGCGGATAAGCCGCGGAATGGCCTCCCAGTTGGAGGCGACGACCAGCAGGATGGCGGCTGCCAGCAGCACCGCCGCCAGCGCCATTAGCACCCGCCCAAGGCTGAAGCTTGCCGGGCGGCTGTCATATTCGGCAAGAAGCGTGCCTGCCGTTTCCTGCCCCAGCAGGCCTTTGCCCACCCAGAGGGAGAGATCCCGCTCCAATCTTCCGCGATACATGCTCCCACCCTTATTTCCGCGACGCTCGTTCCGGCGCTGCGGCTTTCGTCGTTATAGACGCAGCATCGAGGTTCGCAAACGTCCTCCCGACAAATATACAAATTCCTCATTGGTCTAAATTGGGGCGAGTATTAACCGGCCGCTAACGTCATTAGCGCTATTATAAGTGCATGTTCGAAGAGGTATGCATACTGCGCATATCCCTCATGAATTTATTGCACTGCAAAAATCCAATTAGTCATACTATTTAGAGATAACATCGAAGCACGGGGATGGCGCCCCGGCCCGGTTCTGCCGGATGCCCGCGGAATGATTGTCCGTGTCGAGATTCGCAGCCGCGCACTCCTCCTCCCAAGCGCGCTGCGATAAGACTGGCGACACTCCTCCTCCCGGTTGCCAGTCATCATAATGCGCCCGCCGGATCCTCCCCGGCGGGCGTTTTATCGCGCAAGAACGCATTAAAGCATTGGGTGCACCCCCATCGTGCCACACTGCCGCCACACCGCCCTGACGAGGCTGTGAACAGTTGGGCGGCTATCGATCGAAGCGAAACACTTCATTACGGTGGACGCACGGGCGGAACCGCCGGAGAGAACAGCGTTTTGACGCGAGAACGCCCGTTCGGTGAGATTGCTTTCCTCGGAATCATTCTGCCTATTCATTGACCAAAAAAAGGTAAGTCTTGGTCAATCACCCTTTGAGCATTGCATACTCCGCATAGGTGATCTGAAAACTTGTCTGTTTTCCTCTTTCGCGCCGCAACATATATTCGGGTCATCAAATAGAGGTCAGCGCCGATCAGTGGCTGCTGGCAGATCAAACCCTCGGAAAGGGGCTTAACATGAACTTCTCTCGCTCTTTCAATAACTGGCGCAAGTACCGTCAGACCGTCACCGAACTCGGCCGCATGAGCAACCGCGAATTGCACGACCTCGGCATCGACCGTTCGGACATCCATCGTGTCGCCCGTGAGGCTTCCGCCCGCTAGTTCAAGGCGATCGCTGCATCCTCCCAAGCAGTTCGTCCTCGATCGAAACGCCCGCTGTACCAACAGCGGGCGTTTTCTTTGTCCTACGCACTGCCGCTGCGGTTGCACGCCGTTAGCGGTTTCCTTAGCCCGCTCAAAAAGTATCCACCGCCTAATTGGCAAGCATCACATTGCACAATTGCATAGCAGACGCCTTTTATTTGCACTGCACAAAAGCGCGGTTCTCGCCTATATAAACATCAACCGCAGAGTGATAGGCGATCCCGCCATCCAGCGGACATTTGTTTGAGGAAAAAGACAATGAACCCGATCCGCATTGCAAGAAGCTGGCTCAGCTACCGCCGTACGCTCAACGAACTCGGCGGCCTCTCGAACCAGACCCTGTCCGATATCGGCGTCAGCCGTTACGACATCCGCAACATCGCATCCCGCTCGTTCCGTTAATAGCCAGTCGCTAACAACGGGCTTGATGCTTCCAAGACGGCGCCTCAAGGCGCCGTTTTTGATTCCCGGGTGTTGGATCGCACCTGCCGACATGGTATCAGCCCGGAATGAACACGATCTCTTCCTATTCCCCCATCCACGTTGTCGGCGGCGGACTTGCCGGTTCGGAAGCCGCCTGGCAAATCGCCAGTTCCGGTATTCCCGTCATCCTGCATGAAATGCGCGGGGTGCGCGGCACGGAGGCACACAAGACCGACGGACTTGCCGAGCTGGTCTGCTCCAACTCCTTCCGCTCCGACGATGCGACCAGCAATGCCGTCGGCGTCATCCACGCCGAGATGCGCATGGCGGGCTCGCTGATCATGGCGACTGCCGATCGCCACCAGGTGCCGGCCGGCGGCGCGCTCGCCGTCGATCGCGACGGCTTTTCCGAAGCCGTGACCCGGGCAATCCACGACCACCCGCTGATCACGGTCGTGCGTGAAGAGATCACCGGCCTGCCGCCTGGTGACTGGGATCTCGCCATCGTCGCCACCGGGCCGCTGACCGCACCGTCGCTCGCAAGCGCCATCCAGGCGCAAACGGGCGAGGATTCGCTCGCCTTCTTCGATGCCATCGCGCCGATCGTCTACCGCGAGAGCATCGACATGGATATCTGCTGGTATCAGTCGCGCTACGACAAGGTCGGTCCCGGCGGCACCGGCAAGGATTATATCAATTGCCCGATGGACGAGGCGCAGTACAATGCCTTCGTCGACGCACTGATATCGGGCGACACGGTCGGTTTCAAGGAATGGGAAGGTACGCCTTATTTCGACGGCTGCCTGCCGATCGAGGTGATGGCCGAACGCGGCCGCGAGACGCTGCGCCACGGGCCGATGAAGCCGATGGGGCTGACCAATGCGCATAACCCGACGGTCAAGGCCTATGCCGTCGTGCAGCTGCGCCAGGACAATGCGCTCGGCACGCTCTACAATATGGTCGGCTTCCAGACGAAGCTGAAATATGGCGCGCAGGCGGAAATCTTCCGCATGATCCCCGGCCTGGAAAATGCGGAATTCGCCCGCCTCGGCGGCCTGCACCGCAACACCTATATCAACTCCCCCACCCTGCTCGACCCGTCGCTGACCTTGAAATCGCGGCCCGGCCTGCGTTTCGCCGGCCAGATCACCGGCTGCGAGGGGTATGTGGAAAGCGCCAGCGTCGGGCTGATGGCCGGGCGTTTCGCCGCCGCCGAACGCAAGGGCGAGGCGATCTCGCTGCCGCCGGCAACGACGGCGCTCGGCTCGCTGCTCGGTCATATCACCGGTGGGCATATCGTCACCGACGAGGAGCCGGGCAAACGCTCGTTCCAACCGATGAACATCAATTTCGGGCTGTTTCCGGAACTTCAGCCCGGATCGATCGTCAAGCCCGAGGGCGTCAAGCGTTTCCGCGGTAAGGACAAAACGATCATGAAGCGGCAGTTGATCGCGCGGCGCGCGCTTACGGACTGCGCCGCCTGGCTGGGCCAGAACTCGCCGCTCGCCGAAAGCGCCTAACTCGCTATTTAGTGCTTGTTCGCCGCCGAAATATGGTCGAACGGCAGATCCTTATCCGGCCCGGCGATATAGTTGCCGAGCAGCCAGAGCGCGACTTCCGCGGACTCCTTGGCGGAAGCGAATTCGAAATCGCCGTTGTGATGCGGCGCATCGAGGAAATCGATCACCAGGCCCCTGCCCGTTTGCGAGCTGACGACGCGCACCCGGCCCGGCTCGATCAGATGACAGGCGAAGTGGCGCGACATGTTGCGCATGAAGCCGGCCTTGTTGTCATGCAGGCGCACGAAAATGGCCTGGCCGTTCTCCGTCGCCTGCAACTGGCGGATCGCTTCGTTCGGAAATGCGCGGCCGAACTCGATGATGGCGAGGCCCGTGTCATGCAGGCCGTCTTCCTTGTTCTGCGCAGCCATGCGCGTTACCACGAAGGCAAAGAAGATGACGATGGCGAATAGAACGCACCAGACGATAATGCCCACGCCGAGTCTCCGTTCAAAAGGTAGCGGTTCAAGCCTTGTAACGCGCGAGACTTGCGCGAGTTTGACCGGTGTCAGATTTTTCTGCGGACGGCCGAAAGGGCCATACCGAGCTGGCGGCGCCATTGCGGCGGCTGCAGCGGCCGGTCGAACAGGACGGCGCCGAGCTTCTGCGCCCTGAAAAGCACGGGTTCGGCAAGCGTCGCCGGCAGGAAGGCCGGAAAGACCGCGGGCGCGATCGGCCCTGCCGCCCTTGCCTTTGCCAGATGTTCGCGACCGAGGCCGGCAAAGGCTTCGATGGCGGCGGAAATGCGCGGCCGGTCTTCGCCGGCAAGGAAGGTATCGCGGTTGAGACCGGTGGCGGACAGGATCTGCAGCGGAATATAGACCTGGCCGCGGCGGCGATAGAGCGGCATCAGCAGCAACAGGCCGGCGACCGCCTGGGCTACACCGGCATGACCGGCGGCGTCGGCCGATCCTGCGGCTTCCTCGGGCGAAAGCACCAGGCTTGCAAGCTGAATGAGGGCCGATGCGGTCTCGCCGGCATACCCTTCGAGCGACAGACGCGTTTCCATCGGATCGTCATAGAGATCGAAGGTGCGGGCCTCGATCATATCGATCAGCGTCTTGCGCGGCAGGCGGTGCGTTTCGATCGCCGTCAGAAGTGCTGAAGCGACGGGATTGGCCGCCGTCGAACCGTGGGCGCTGCCTTCCAGCAGGTCGCGCCAGTATTGCAGCCGCACCTCGCCGGGCAACGGCTCGTGCACGAGATCGCGAATGCGGGCAAGCTCGGCATTGAAGGCATAGAGGGCTGCAAGCGCGCCGCGCTTGTCCTCCGGCGACAGCAGGCAGGCAAGGTAGCGGTCGCGATCGCTGTCGCGCAGCATCGCCAGACAGATCTCCTGGTTCGTCGCCGTCTTCGCTTCAACCATCGTCAGACCGCAATCAGAGCCGCGGCGACGGCGCGCTGCTCGGCGAGCATGATATTGAAGGTGCGTACCGCAGCACCTGTGCTCATCGGATCGGAGGCGATGCCGCGCGCCTTCAACGCCTGCTTCAATGCCTCCGGCAAACGGCGAAGCTCGGTTCCGGTCCCGACGAGCAGAACCTCGATATCATCGGCCTCATCAAGCGCACGGCGGAAATTTTCCGGCGATAGCGGTTTCGACATGTCCATGTCCCAGCCGTGAATGCCGGAGGGCAGGCAAAGGATCGAGCCGCGATGCGACATATCGGCAAAACGGAAGCCGCCATTGCCGTAAGTATCGATCGGCGCGCGCCCTGGAAAATGCGCGGCGCGGATTTCTATGCCTTTTGCCATGTTTTCAAACCACCGTGCCGGATTTTACACCAGCATCCGTCTTGTTGCTCTCTTCCCCGTCAGGGCTTTCCGGCCGCAGCCGGAAGACGATCAGCACAGGAGCGGCGATATAGATCGAAGAGAAAGTGCCGAGAGCGACGCCGAAGAGCATCGTAAAGGTGAAGGAGCGGATGACCTCTCCTCCGAAAAGATAGAGCGCGAGCAAGGCTAGCAGCGTCGTCGCCGCCGTCAGTATGGTGCGCGACAGCGTCTGGTTGATCGACGCATCGATCAGGATCGGCAGCGGCATCTTCTTGTATCGCTTCAGATTCTCGCGCATTCGGTCATAGACCACGACCGTGTCATTCAGGGAATAACCGACAACGGTCAGCACGGCGGCGACGCTCGTCAGGTTGAATTCCATGCCGGTCAGGACGAAGAGACCCAGCATGATGATGACATCATGCAGCGTCGCGACGATGGCGCCGACCGCGAACTGCCATTCGAAGCGGATCCAGATGTAGATCAGGATCGCCGCCAGCGCTGCCAGAACGCCGAGCGTCGCCATCAACGTCAATTCGCCGGAGATGGCGGGGCCGACGACCTCGACGCGGCGAAAATCATAGTCCTCCTGGAGCTCGCCGCGCACCAGCGTCGCCGCGGACTGCTCGGCATTCTCGCCGCCGCCTTGGGAGGCGATGCGGATCCGTGCGTTCGACGGCCCGCCGGCGCGCTCGACGCTGACCTCACCGAGATTGAGATCGTTGAGGCGCGATTGGAGATCGGCGAGGTCGGCATTGCCCTGCTTCGCGGTCACCTCGATCAGCGAGCCGCCGGTGAAATCGATGCCGAGACGCAGGCCGGCGGTGGCAAAGGCGGCCATGGCGATCAGCGAAATGATCGCCGATGCCGTAAATACGTAACGGCGGATCCCCATGAACCGGATATTGGCGTGTTCGAAAAGATGGGTCAGAACACTTTTCGGCAGATGCCGGGGGTGGTGCCGCCACAGCCAGACGGCAACGATCGAGCGCGTCAGCGTGAAAGCCGTGATGACGGTCGTGAGGATGCCGACCGCCAGCGTCACCGCGAAACCGCGGATGGATTCGCTGCCGAGGAAAAAGAGGATGATTGCGGCGATGAAGATCGTCACATTCGCATCGACGATCGTTGCGAAGGCGCGCGAGAAACCGCGGCCGGCAGCCTCCGCAAAGGAATGGGCAGTTTTTTCCTCTTCACGGATACGCTCGTAGATCAGAACGTTCGAGTCGACCGCCATGCCGACGATGAGTACGATGCCGGCAATCCCGGGTAAGGTGAGCGTCGCGCCGGCTAGGCTTAGCACCGCGACGATGAGGATCAGGTTGAAGACGAGCGAGACGACGGCGATGACGCCGAGAATGCGATAGAGCGCGATCATCAATGCCGCGACCAGCACGACGGCGACGAGGCCGGCAATGAAGCCGGAGAAGATGGAGTCAGCGCCAAATCTCGGGCTGACACTGCGCTCCTCGACGCTCGTCAGCGTCGCCGGCAGAGCACCGGCGCGCAGCATGATCGCCAGGTCGCGGACGCCATCCTCGGAGAAGTTTGCCGAAATTGCCCCCTCGCCGCCGGTGATCGCCGCATCGATGGCCGGTGACGACATCACCTGGTCGTCGAAGACGATGGCAAGGTGCTTGCCGACATTCTGCCCCGTCACCTCAGCCAGCCGCCGCGTTCCTTCGGCATCGAGGCGGTAGGCAATCGAGCTATCCTGGGTCTGCGGATCGACGACCGGCTCGATACCGACCATGTTGCTGCCCGTGACGAAAGCCGTGCGATCGACGAGATAAGGAACCGGCGGATCGTCCAGCGAATAGAGCACCTGCGATGTCGCCGGCCAGCGGCCGTTCAGCGCTTCCTGCCCCGACATGCTTGCGTCGATCAGATGAAAGGAAAGCTTGGCCGGCTGGTTGAGGAGGTTTTTCAGCCGTTCCGCATCGACCGATCCCAGCACCTGCACGACGATCCGGTCGGCACCATCGGGGCGAACGAGGAAATTCGCATGGCCGAATCCAGCGATACGGCGGGCAACGATATCAAGCGACCGAGTCCGGGCGGAAGCGACGTCGGCGGTAATGCCGGCGTCGGAAATCTGCAGCGAGAGTTGCCCGTCCTCGTCCTGCCGCAGCGCGACCTCCGGTCCGGCACGTCCGCCGGGCGCCGTCAAAGGCTTCAGGAGATCGACCGCCTTTTGCGTCTCAGCCGGATCGGTGATCCGGACGGTGACGGTCTGGTCGTTGCCGGTCAGCCCGGTATAGCGGATGCCGGCGCCGCGCAGCGTGTTGCGGACATTGGCGACCGCCTCTTCCAGGCGGTCCTTGACGATATCGGAACGCTCGACCTTCAGAACAATATGCGAGCCGCCCTGCAAATCGAGACCGAGCGTTAAGCGGTCCTGCCGCAGCCAGCCCGGCAGCGAGGAACGCTGTGCCTCGCTCAGCAGATTGGGCGCAGCGAGGACGATGGCAGCAAACGCGGCCAGCCAGATCAGAAGTGTTTTCCAGCGGGAAAAATGCAACATTCTCTCGACGATCTTCCGATCCGGCGGTGCCGCCGTTTCGCTTGTTACGCTGCGTCGGCCTTGACGGGTTCACCCTTGACGCGCACATCCGAAATACCGCTGCGGACGATGCGCACACGAACACCATCGGCAATCTCGACTTCGACTTCCTTATCGTCAATAACTTTGGTGACTTTACCGACGAGACCGCCACCGGTGACGACCTGATCGCCGCGACGGATCGCCTTCAGGGTTTCCTCACGCTTCTTGGCCTGTGCGCGCTGCGGACGGATCAGCAGGAAGTACCAGACGACCATCAGCGGCACGAACAGGATGATCATTTCGAAACCGGAGCCGCCGAAACCGGTTGCGGTATCGGTGGCACTCTGGGCGAATGCCGGGGTGATGAACATGCTAAACTCCTCAGGCTTGGCGGCGGAACTCCGCCTCATTTTTCAGGTTGCCGGACTATAATTGCCGCTTCGATGAATGCAACAGAAACAGCCCGAAACAGTACCGATTCCGCTGCCTCATAACCTTTCCGCCGGCAAAACGCCATGCTACCCCGCATCGAAAGATAAAGCGGATTGCCGCAGCAAGAAATCAGGAGCTTGCGATGACCGAGGAAATCAACACCGCGCTTCTTGCCGAGCTGAAGCGGCTTGCGAATGCCGTCGAGCGCCTTGCCGGACCAGCGCCTGCCGTCAACGATTGGGATGCGGCCGACTGTTTCGTCTGGGCGCCATCGCGCCTGCATCTGCAGCCGGTGAAGAAGCCGAATCGAGTGGCGCTGAAGCTCATCCGCGGCGTCGATCATGTGCGCGACATCCTGCATGAGAATACAGTGCGCTTCGCCGAAGGTTATGCGGCGAATAATGTGCTGCTCTGGGGTGCGCGCGGCATGGGAAAATCCTCTCTGGTCAAGGCCGTGCACGAGGATGTCAGGCGCGAAAGCGGCTCTGCGCTGAAGCTGGTCGAGGTCCATCGCGAGGATATAGCGAGCCTGCCCAACCTGCTCGACCTCCTGAAGGACACGCCGTACCGCGTCATCGTCTTTTGTGACGATCTCTCCTTCGACCACGACGACACCGCCTACAAGTCGCTGAAGGCGGCACTCGACGGCGGCGTCGAAGGGCGGCCGGACAATGTGCTCTTCTACGCCACATCGAACCGGCGCCATCTGCTGCCTCGCCACATGATGGAAAACGAGCAGTCGACGGCGATCAATCCGTCTGAGGCCGTCGAGGAGAAGGTTTCGCTATCCGACCGCTTCGGTCTCTGGCTCGGCTTCCACAAATGCAGCCAGGAAGATTATCTCGGCATGATCGACGGCTATGCCGACCATTTCAAGCTCGGGCTCGAACGCGACAGGATGCACGCCGAGGCACTGGAATGGGCAACCACGCGCGGCGCCCGCTCCGGCCGTGTCGCCTGGCAGTATATCCAGGATCTGGCCGGACGCATGCGCGTCCATATCGAGCGAGGTTGAAGCGCGTCGCGCTCTTTCAGATCCGTCGTTGCCGCAAAACCGCAGCACACTTTTGCGCGACATGCCTTAAATGACAAAAGCCCGGCGGGTGGCCGGGCTTTTGCGCTTCCTGGGACGCTGTACCTATTCCAGGAAAGTCATCGGGTTGACCGGGGATGCGTCCTTGCGCACCTCGAAATGGACCTGCGGCTGCTTGACGTCGCCGCTCATGCCGGAGACGGCGACGGTCTGGCCGCGCTGGATCTTCTGGCCTCGGGCGACGCTCAGCGTATCGGCATTGCCATAGACGGTGACGGTGCCGTCGTCATGACGGACGAGAACAGTGTTGCCGAGTTCCTTCAGGCCGTTGCCGGCATAGATGACAACACCGTTTTCGGCAGCCTTGATCGGCGTTCCCTGCGGCACCGAAATGTCGATGCCGTCATTGCGGTTGCCGTTGACGTTGGCGCCGTATGAAGCAATGACCTGGCCGCGGACCGGCCAGCGATACTTGCCGATGCCGGTCGATTCCGGTGCGGCGGAGCTGACATCGGACTTCTTTTCGACATCGTCGACCGTCTGAGTGGCGACCGGCGCCTTGTAGGGTGCGGGCTCGACGGAGGCCGTCTGCTGGGCGGGCGCCGTTTGAGCTGGCTTCGGATCGACCTTCTGCGGCTGGATCGATGCTGTCTTGATATTGTCGGCGGTGCCGTTCGGGATCTTCAGCGCCTGACCGACCCTCACCGAGCTGGCCGACAGATTGTTGGCGGCCTTGAGATCGTCGATCTTGGTGCCGGTCGCCTTGGCGATCTTTGCCAGCGAATCGCCTTGCTTGACGACATAGGTGCCGGCAGGCGCTTTCGGATCCTTGCCGGCGCCCGGCGGAAGCTTGCCGGTGGCATCGGCGCTCGCCATGGTCTTGTCGCGAACGGAATTGGCGCCGGGAACGACAGCGACGTTCTGCTCAGGCGCCCTTACCGGTTCCGGCATCTTGCCGGGCTTGGAGAGGTCAGCCGCCTGCGACGCTGCCTTGGCAGCGTTGCCGCCATTGAAGGTCGGGATCAGGATCGCCTGGCCGGGCATGGCGGCGGAAGCCGTCTTCAAGTTGTTGACCCGCAGGATTTCCTTTTCTGGAACACCGAAGCGCCTGGATAGCGTGGCAACGCTTTCACCCGGACGCAGCGTCACGGAAGGGGCATTGGTCCCGGACCAGCCGGAAACCTTCGGCGTCGTGCCCGTCGTAAGGGTATCAGGCGTCAGCTTCGGCGCGGTCGGGGCCACCAATCGGTTTTTTTCGGCCTGGGGCGCTGAAGGGAAAGGCTGGGCGAGCGCGACTTCCTTTTCCCGTTGCCGGACCGGCGCAATGGCGCTCGGAGCTGCAAGCTCGGAACGCTGCACCGCAACCGGCGCGGAAGCCATACGGGCGCTCGACGTGCGGACCGGATCATAACTCGGGTTCGGCGGGTAAGGCTGGTTCAGTGCGCCATTGCCGCCGCCATAACCCGACTGACTTGCAACGGCGGAGCCGCCGAGATCGGCGCGCGGCACCGGATCAGCCTGAGCGCCGCCCCTGCGCGGAATGGAACTTGTGGTGATCTGATCCTGCCCTGAGGAGGAAAACAAGCCGCCAAACCGTGTCACATCGGAACTGCAGCCCGTTGCGGCACTTGCCAGCAGGCCCACAACCAGAAGATTACCGGCCGACTTCCCGAACTTCGGCGAAAGACTGAAACGCATTGACTCGACCCACTGAGAACGCAACCATTTGTGAGTCTATTAAAACGCGTTAGTATTACCACGCAGTTAAGATGCTGGAATCAGTGCGATATTTTTGAGAAGTTGATAACCATAGCTTACGGGTGAAAAATCGTAGAGCTTATAGCAGCGAGGCAAGGCGCGGAACGATCGGCAGATAAGGGGCTTCGAACAGTTCCTCGCGTTCGAAACGGCTGCCGGTTTTCGTCAGCCGCACCATGCGGCATTCGTTCTCGGAGATCATCAGCGGCGCGATCATCGAACCGCCGGAAACAAGCTGATCGGTATAAAAGCGCGGCATCGCATTGAATGCCGCCGTCACCAGAATGCGGTCGAAGGTGCCCTCGCCCTGCATGCCGGCACTGCCGTCGGCGTGGCGGATGATGACGTTGCGCAGACCAAGCGATTCCATGCGCCGCTGCGCAGCCGATGTCAGCGTCTTATAGCGGTCGATGGACAGAACACGCTCGGCCATGCGGCCCATGACGGCGGCCGTAAAGCCGCTGCCGGTGCCGATTTCCAAAACGCGCTGACCGGGTTTGAGCTTCAGGTGATGCAGGATGCGGACGACAAAATCGATGCCTTCAAGGAAGGAGCCGCATTCGATCGGGATCGTCCGGCTCGAATAGGCGTCATCCGAAAATTGCGGCGGCACGAAGAGCGAGCGCTGCGTCTGCTCGACCGCGGTCAGCAGATCGAGGTCGGAGATGCCTTCGGCACGCAATCTGAGGACGAGCGCCGCAAAGCCCTCTTTCTCGGCCAGTCTTGCCGTCAAACCTGTGCTCCGTATCCCAAGGCCCGCGCCACGCGGTCCGTTACGGAATAATCGGTCAGATCCAGTTTCAAAGGCGTTACCGAAATCTTGTTATGCTTCAAGGCGTGAATATCGGTGCCTTCGATGAAGGCGCCGGCGCGTTCGCCGAACTTCAGCCAGTAATAGGGAAAGCCCCGGCCATCAGAGCGGGCATCGACCTGCAGGTTGAAGGCGAGCTTGCCCTGCATGGTCACCTCGGCGCCGTCGACCTCGCCCGGACGGCAGTTCGGGAAGTTGAGATTGAGGAACGTGCCCTCCGGCAGGTCCAGAACCATCAGCTTTTCCAGAAGAGCCGGCGCATGCGTCTCGCAGACCTCCCATGGCACAATGCGCGCACCATCTTCATAGAGATAGGCTTGGCTCAGCGCGAAGGAGCGCACGCCCTGCATCGTGCCTTCGATGGCGCCGGCGATCGTGCCGGAATAGGTTACGTCGTCCGCGACGTTGGAGCCCGAATTGACGCCTGACAGCACGAGATCGGGCCTGATGTCCATCACCTGCCGGATGCCCATGATCACGCAATCGGTCGGCGTGCCGCGCAAGGCGAAATGCTTGTCGGAAATCTTGCGCAGCCGCAAAGGCTCGGACAGGCTCAGCGAATGGGCAAGGCCGCTCTGGTCGGTCTCGGGCGCCACGATCCAGACATCGTCGGACAGCGTGCGGGCGATCCGCTCCAGCGCGGCCAAGCCTTCGGCGTGAATGCCGTCGTCATTCGTAAGCAGGATGCGCATTGCCTTAGGCCGCCCGTTCGATCTTGGTCAATCCGCCCATATAAGGCAGCAAAACGTCCGGAATCGTGACGGAACCATCGTCGTTCAAATAATTTTCAAGCACGGCGATCAAGCAGCGGCCGACAGCGGTTCCGGAGCCGTTCAGCGTGTGCACGAACCTGTTGTTCTTGTCGTCCTTGCCGCGGTAGCGCGCATTCATCCGCCGGGCCTGGAAATCGCCGCAGACCGAGCAGGAGGAGATTTCGCGGAAGGCATTCTGTCCCGGCAGCCAGACTTCGAGATCGTAGGTCTTGCGCGAGCCGAAGCCCATGTCGCCGGTGCAAAGCGTCATCGTGCGGAAATGCAGGCCGAGGCGCTTCAGTACTTCTTCGGCGCAGGCGGTCATCCGTTCATGCTCGGCGATAGCATTCTCGGCGTCGGTGATCGAGACCAGCTCGCATTTCCAGAACTGATGTTGGCGCAGCATACCGCGGGTGTCGCGGCCGGCCGAGCCCGCTTCCGAGCGGAAGGACGGCGTCAAAGCGGTGAAGCGGAGCGGCAGCTTTTCCTGGTCGAGGATTTCCTCGCGCACCAGATTGGTCAGCGTCACCTCCGCCGTCGGAATGAGATAGCGGCCATCCGTCGTCTTGAAGAGATCCTCTTCGAACTTCGGCAGGCTGCCGGTGCCGAACACTGCTTCAGCGCGAACCATCAGCGGCGAGCTGACTTCGGTATAGCCGTGCTCGCGGGTGTGGAGATCGATCATGAACTGGCCAAGCGCCCGCTCGAGCCTGGCGAGCGGCCCTGTGAGAACCGTGAAGCGCGAACCGGAGAGCTTGGCGGCGCGCTCGAAATCCATATAGCCGAGCGCCTCGCCGATTTCGAAGTGCTCCTTCGGCGTGTGGTTCCAGAGCGGCTTTTCACCGACGATGCGGGTGACGACATTGTCGTGCTCATCCTTGCCGACCGGAACGTCGTCGAAGGGAATGTTCGGGATGCGCGACAGCGCGTCGTTAAGTTCGGCCGTCAGTTGACGGTCCTCTTCCTCGACCATCGGCAGCATAGCCTTCAATTCGGCGACTTCGACCTTCAGCTTCTCGGCGAGTTCGCCGTTCTTCTGCGACAGCGCCGCGCCGATCTCCTTGGAAGCGAGGTTGCGGCGGGACAGCAAATCCTGCGCCTTCTGCACGGCGGAGCGGCGCTTTTCATCGAGGGCAACGAGATTTTGGGCCAGAGGCTCCGCACCGCGTTTGGCGAGGGCGGCATCGAGCGCTTCGGGATTCTCACGGATCCATTTGATATCGAGCATCGTCGTTCCAGGTCGTTGCAACAGAAGTGACCCGGCCAAAGCCTGACCGGGCTTCGACCGGATGAGACGGCGTTCGTGAAAGGATTTCCGGATTGCCGCTCAGACGCTGTCCGTCTTGGCAACGTCCGCGGATTCGGTGTCCTTTTCGACCGCCTGCCGGGCACGCTGGCGCTCTACGAGTCGCGCCGCATGGATGGAAATCTCGTAGAGAAGGATCGTCGGTATCGCAAGGCCGATCTGGGACATAGGATCGGGCGGCGTCAGTACGGCGGCGACGATGAAGGCGAGGACGATGGCGAACTTGCGCTTTTCGGCGAGCCACTGCGACGTCAGCAGGCCGACGCGGGCAAGCAGCGTGGTGATGACCGGCAGCTGGAAGACGAGGCCGAAGGAGAAGACCAGCGTCATGATCAGGCTCAGATATTCCGAGACCTTGGGCATAAGCGAAATTGCCACTTCGTCTTGCCCCGGCGCCTGCTGCATCGACAGGAAGAACCACATGACCATTGGCGTGAAGAAGAAATAGACGAGTGCCGCGCCCATCAGGAACAGCACCGGCGAAGCGATCAGGAACGGCAGGAAGGCCTGGCGCTCATTCTTGTAGAGGCCCGGCGCGACGAACTTGTAGACCTGTGCTGCAATGATCGGAAACGCAACCACGAGGCCGCCGAACATCGCCACCTTCACCTGCGTGAAGAAGAATTCCTGCGGCGCGGTGTAGATCAGCTGCGCCTTCTCAACGTCGAGATGCGCCCATATTACGGCCGTCTTGTAGGGAATGACCAGGTAGTTAAAGAGATGCTTGGCAAAAAAGAAGCATGCGATGAAGGCGACGAAAAATGCGCCGATCGACCAGATCAGCCGCGTGCGCAGCTCCATCAAGTGCTCGATCAACGGCTGCGGCTTGTCTTCGATATCACCGCTCATGCCTCGTCCTTTTTCTTCATCTGCGCCGGCGTCTTCGGCGCTGCGGGCTTCCTGGCAGCAGTCGTGCGCTTAGGCTTTTCCGCAGGCACGTTTTCCACGGGCGCGGCGATGGCAAAGGCCGCCTTATCCGCAGCCTTGGCCCGCGGCTTGCGCACCGCTTTCGGCTTGGCGGCTACCGCATCGGCCGTGGCGACCGCGGCAGCAACGGGCTCCGGCGTCGGCGCAGGTGGCGGCACCAACGGCGGCGTTTCCGGCAGGCCCATCGACGGCGTCGGCGCGGAAACGGCAGCCGGCGGCACCTCGGTCTTGTTTTCCGGGACTGCGGTCGCCTTCTGCAAGTCGGCCTTGATCTCGTTGCCCATCTGGCGAAGCGGGTTCATCGCCTCGCGCAGGCTGTTGACCGGGTTGAGCTTCTGGGCGTCACTGAGCGTCTGGCGGACATCGTCAAGCTCGGCCTCGCGCAACGCTTCGTCGAACTGCGCACGGAATTCACCCGCCACCTTGCGGGCGCGCTGCGTCATCTTGCCGAAAGCGCGCAGCATCGGCGGCAAATCCTTGGGACCGACGACCACGATCAGGACGACCGCGATGACCAAAAGCTCGGTCCAGCCAATATCGAACATGCAAGGCTCCTGGACGGGAAGCGCGGGGGCTGCGCTTTTTCCCGCACTTGGTTACTTCGTTTCGTCGGCCTTGTGATCGACGGTCTTGGCCGTGTCGGGCGCATCTTCGTCCGTCATGCCCTTCTTGAAGCTTTTGATGCCCTTGGCGACATCGCCCATCAGTTCCGGGATCTTGCCGCGGCCAAACAACAACAGCACGATGACCAGAACGATCAACCAGTGCCACATGCTAAAAGAACCCATCATTTGCACTTACTCCCTTTATTCGATGTTCCCATGATGTAAGAATTTCCGACAGCGTTTCCAACATCAAGCCCTTTGAACTGCGCTTAATGTCACGGTATCGCCCTTTGTGACAAGCCACCGAACCGCCGAAAAATGGTGAGCACCATTGTTTTCGTCATGCATGGCAAAAGCAAGACGAAGTCCTTCAATCTTCGGAGGTAGAACGCGGGGCGAGCAACCCAAGTTCTTCGAGATCCATCTGGGTAATGGGATCTTCGTCCTCGCTTAGCTCGTCGTTCATCAATGGCGAGGGAATGTTGAAATTCGCAGGAATGCGCCCCGAGAGCAGGCCAGCGCCCTTCAATTCTTCGAGACCGGGCAGATCGCGCAGCTCCTCGAGACCGAAATGGTCGAGAAAATCGCGGGTGGTGCCTAATGTCACCGGCCGGCCCGGCGTGCGACGGCGACCGCGAAACCGTACCCAGCCCGCCTCCATCAGCACGTCGAGCGTGCCGCGCGAGGTCTGCACGCCGCGGATATCCTCGATCTCGGCGCGCGTCACCGGCTGGTGATAGGCAATGATCGCCAGCACTTCCAATGCGGCGCGCGAGAGCTTCTTGACCTCGTTGTCATCGCGGCGAATGACGAAGGAGAGATCGGCGGCGGTGCGGAAGGCCCAGGCACCCTCGATCTGCAGGAGGTTGACGCCGCGCGGTGCATAGTGTGCCTTCAAGCGCAGCATGATGGCGCGAACATCGGTCTTCTCGGGCAGGCGCTCTGCGAGGAAGCCTTCGGACACCGGTTGCGAGGAGGCAAAAACCAACGCCTCGGCGATGCGTTCTGCCTCGATCTCGGCCTGCAGGTCGCGGCTCCTGCCTTCGAAATCGTCCTCGAAATCCTCGTCGCTCTTCGGATCGATCAAGCCGGCTGCTCCTGTTCCACCACCTGCAGCGTGGCGTGTTTTGGTCCGCGGCGCATGTATATCGGTTGAAAGGCGCCGTCCTGGCGGATTTCCAGCTTGCCCTCGCGCACCAGCTCCAGCGAGGCGGCAAAAGCGCTGGCAATCGCCGTGACGCGTTCCTCGGGCGCAGCGAGATAACGCAGCAGATAATGCTCCATCGCCGTCCAGTCGCCGATCTCGCCGATCATTTGGGTCAGCAACTCACGCGCATCGGTCAGCGACCAGACGTTGCGCCTCTCGATCGTCACCTGGGTAACGGCATTGCGCTGGCGCAGCGCCGCATAGGCGGTCAAAAGATCATAGAGGCTTGCCGCGTAGGCGGATTGCTGCCGGTCGGGAATATGCTCGGGCGCGCCGCGCACGAAGATGTCGCGGCCGAGGCGGTTGCGGTTGACGAGGCCTTCGGCGGCCTGGCGCATGGCTTCGAGGCGCTTCAGCCGGAAGGCGAGCGTTGCCGCCATCTCTTCGCCCGACGGACCGTCATCCTTGATCTGCTGGGGTATCAGCAGCCGCGACTTGAGATAGGCAAGCCAGGCTGCCATGACGAGATAATCGGCGGCAAGCTCGATGCGGATACGCCGGGCGCTTTCGACGAACTGCAGATATTGCTCGGCCAGTGCCAGCACCGAAATGCGCGACAGATCGACCTTCTGGTTGCGGGCGAGATAGAGCAACAGATCGAGCGGCCCTTCGAAGCCGGCGACATCGATCACCAGCGCCGGCTCGTGGCTGGCGCGCTCGGCGCCGTTCTCCTGCCACAACTTGTCCATCGGCGTTGCCGCCTGCGGACGCTCCGTGCCCTTGACCGTGATCACCACCCTGCTCCTCAGCGATCACACGATCGCAAACATCGCCTCGAATTCCGCCCGCAATTCCGCCTCATCGGCGGCATCCGGCGCTGCAAAACCTGCTTCCACCGCTTTTGCACGGGCAAGCGATTGACCGGCGAGCGGCGGAACATTTGCCACGACATCCAGCATCTCGTCCATATGGCCATTGCAATGCAGCACGATATCGCATCCGCCTGCAATAATATTCGCCGCACGTTCGCCGATCGTGCCGGAAAGTGCATTCATCGAGCTGTCGTCGGAGAGAAGCAGACCGGTAAAGCCGATTTGCTCGCGGATGACGCCGTCGATCACCTTTCGCGAGGTCGTCGCCGGATTGTCGGGGTCGATGGCGGTGAAGACGACGTGGCAGGTCATCGCCATCAGCTCGTCCTTCATGGCGATAAAGGGCGGGAAATCATGAGCCTCCAGCTCATCGCGCGAGACGGTGACGACAGGCAGTTCCAGGTGTGAATCCGCAAAGCCGCGGCCGTGCCCGGGCATATGCTTCATCACCGGCAAGAGGCCGCCGGCCTTCAACCCTTCAGCAGCCGCCCGGCCCATGACGATGACGGTCTGGGGGTCGTCGCCATAGGCGCGGTCGCCGATGACGCTGCTGCTGCCCTCGACCGGCACGTCGAGCACCGGCAGGCAATCGACATCAATGCCGAGGCTCGAAAGGTCGAAGGCGTGCAGCCGCGACATCGCCCAGGCAGCGCGCAGCCCAAGCGCCGGGTCTCGGCGATAGAGATCTCCGAGCGCCTGGCCGGAGGGATAACGTGCGAAAACCGGCGGACGAATGCGCTGAACGCGGCCACCCTCCTGGTCGATCAGCACCGGCGCATGCCAGCCGACGCTGTCGCGCAGTTCGGCGACCAGATCGGCAATCTGCCCTGCTTCGGAGATATTGCGCCCGAAGAGGATGAAGCCCCAGGGCCGTTCGCCCCGGTAGAAGGCTTTCTCTTCGGATGTGAGGGCAAGGCCGCTGCAGCCAAGGATCATCGCTTTTGATTCGGTCATATCGGAATCATAGACGGCGCCCGGCCAAATGCGAGCAAGCTCGGGCGCCATGCACAAAAAGAGCGGCGGGCCGATCCGGCCCGCCGCTCCTGTTATTTCGTTGAAAACCGATGCTACTTGGAGATCAGGCAGCTTCCGCCCGCCGCGCGATACTGTTCGCAGAGCGCTGCGGCCTCGTCCTTGGAACCGGCCGGAATACGGACACGGTAGAAAGTGCCCTTGCCGGCGATATCGGCCCTGCGGATTTCATGAGCGCGGCCACCAAGCACACCGGCGAATTTCTTCGACAGGTTGGCATAGGACTTGGTCGCCTCGTCCTGCGATGGCAGCGAGGCGATCTGGATGCCGTAGCCGCCGGCGGAGGCGGCCTGCGACTGCGGCTGGGCGGCGGCGGGTGCTGCAGCAGCGACTTCAGTCGTCTTCGGCGGCTGCGCGGGCTTCGGCTGCTGTGCGGGAGCGCGAACGTTGCCCTTTTCGGTCACCGTGCCGACGACGTTGACGGGCTGATCGACCGGGCGCGCGATCGGAACCGGAGCGGTATCGGTGAGCGCCGTGGTCTTGACCGGGCGCACCGGCGTATCGACCGGGGCGGGATTTGCGGCCTGCGCATCGGCGTCGGCTGCAAGCGGCGGCTTAGCCGGTGCGGTTTCGGCAGGCGTTGCGGAGCGGGCATCGGCTGAAGCAACCTCAGCGCTCGCCGGGAAGCTTGCGGCCGTTCCGGCGACCGGCGGCACGGGTGAAGCCGATTGCGCCGCCGGGGCCGTCAAGGCCGGCATCGGCTGAGCGGCCTGTGCGGACTGCGTCGCCGGCACAGAGGGTGTCGCCTCGGCAGCCGGCTGGTCGACGGGTGCTGGTTCCTCGCGGGCGACCAGCGTGCCGTCAGGCTTGACGATCATCGTGCGGACCTTGCGCGGTGAAACCGATGGCGTCTTCTCGGCATCGCCGGCGGCAGCGTTGTCGGCGCTGTCCTGGTTCGGCAGCAAACGCGGATCTTCCGTCTCACCGACTGCGGTCGGCGAGACCTGATCACTGGCGTTGGCGTTATCGTCGTCCTCGGGCAACGATTCCGGTGTCAGCGTCCGCTGGACGACATCGACCGGTGCCTCATCCGAAGAAACCAGCGCCTTCTGCTTCGGTTCCTCGGCAGAACCGGCAACACGATCGTAGACGGCCTTGTCCTGGTTCGGCACGGTCTTGCCGCCGGGATTTTCCGGAACGACCTTGACCGGCTCCTTGTCGGCCGTGATCACGCGCGGCTCGCCGGATGCGACGATGCCAAGCCCCTCGCCGTTCCAGACGGAGGAATAGACACCAAAAGCGACACCGGCGAAGACCACGAGCACGACGGCTCCGGCCAGCAGCCGGCGCATCGACCGGGCACGGCTGAAATCGGCCGCCTGGCTTGCCGATTCGATGCGGACCTCAGAGGTCTCACGGCGCTCGACCGGCTCGCGCACGCTGCGGCGGAAATCTTCTTCCAGCGCCCGTTCGAAATCATCGAGGCCGTCGGCGATGGTCGGCTTGACCGGCTTTGCCGCTGCGGCAGCAGTATCGCGAACCGGGGCCGGCGTTTCCCGCGGCTTGGCCGGTTCAAAGAAGCTGGCAATCTCCGCATCGAGATCGAAATCGAAATCCTGCGTTTTCGCGACCGGCGCGGGCTGCTCGACCGGCGGCAGCGCCGGCACGTGCATATCCTCGACCGTCTCGGGACGATCCTCCGGATCGGAGATCATCGCCGGATCAAACGGCAGGTCTTCGGTCGAGTCGGCGACCGAAGACCAGTTGACGGCCGGAGTCGGAGTTGGAGCCTGGGGCTCTACGAAGGCCGGAGCAGGCCGCGCATCGGCCGATGTCGCCTGCTGGAAAGCAGGATTTTGCGGCTCAGGCGCAAGACCGGAGGCAGATCGGGGAGAGACGGCAGCGGCCGGCTGGGCGGCACGGATTGGCGGCTCCGGCTGCGGCGCGGGCTCAGCCGGAGCCAGCTCGGATTCGGAGAAATCGAGATCGGCAAGTTCCAGCTCGATACCGGCAAGATCCAGCTCGAAATCATGACCGGCGAAGGGATCGTCGGCTTCCGGCACAGGCTGCGGCGCCCGCGAATATGCCATTGCGGCGGGCTGGGGTGCAATAACCTCGGCTGGCTGCGGTACGACCGGCCTTGCGGCTTCGGCAGCATAGACCGGCGCCGGTTCGACAGGAGCAGGCTGAACGGGGGCTGCGGCGAGCGGCGCTGGCGCGATCACCTGCGGCCCGGCAAATGCGGCGACCATAGGCGCGACAGCAAGGGGAGCGGCAGCAACGGGCGCAGCCTCGATCGATGCGGCCTGCGGCGAAACGGGCGCCGTATTGGGACGTTGCGGCACCGGATAACGCGAGACGTCGGCGAGCAGATCGTCCAGATCGAAAGTGCCGACAGTGTGCGGAACTTCAGGCACGACCTCGGTCAGCGCTGCATCGGCCTGGATCTCGCCTTCGACGGCAGCGGCGATGAGATCGAAACCGGCGTCGGATCCGAAATCTTCGAGTTCCTCTTCGATTTCGACGAAGTCGTCGGCCTCGGCAATTTCGTCTGACGCGATCACCTCGTCATGGCGATCGTGCTCGGCGGGGAAGCCAAGGGACGGAGACGCGGATTCGAATTCCTCGGACGGCTCGACAGTGACGACCGGGGCCAATTGCTCGACGACCGGGGCGGACGGCTCGATCGCGAGTTGCGGCTCTGCCGCGGCAAGATCAGCAGACGGCGCTTCAGCCGCTGGCGCTACGACCGCTTCGGCCACAGGCGCTTCTGCCGCTGGCACTTCTGCCACTGGCTCTGGCGAAACAACCGTTTCCTCGCGTTTGGCGGCGTGGAAATTGGCAAGCGGCAGCCTGATGCTGGCGGCCGACCATTGCGGCGCCTTGGCGGGCTGCGGCAGCGAAGAGACCGGAGCGGAGCCGATCGACAGCTCAAGCTCCTCGATCAGATCGCGTGCGCCGCCGAAGGCCGATTGCACCGGCGCCTCGGAAGCGGGCTCGACGGAAAGCTGCTGCGGCCAGGCCGCCTCGTCGGCGGGCGCATCCCATTTGCTTGCAGCCGGCGCAGCTTCTTCCTCAGCCTCAACGGAGGCGACGGAAACCGGCTCGGCCACCTCAGCTGTCTCGGCAGCGGGAGACACATCGAGAACGGGCTCGATGTAATCTTCTGGCGTGTCGTTATCGGAGATCGGTTCGGCAGGCCGGTCGAGCTCTGCGAGCGGACGTGGCGAATCGTAACGGTCGAACTCGCGCCCGAGCTCGTCCTCGAGATCGAGGGCGGGCTCGTGCCGCGCGGACTCGGTTATCGTGTTTGCTGCAACACGCGGCTCGAAGCCGACGATACGGGCAAGTTCGGCCAACGGATCATCGTCGGCAAACAGGTCATCTTTTCCGCGCGTATCATACGCAAGTTGTTTATCAGCCATGCCTATCCCACTCGCAAACGCCAACTCTGAGATGCCAGCGCATTGTGGGGAAATGGTGACGTTATCGCATTTCGTCCGGTGCGGCAGTGCCTGTAATGGCAAGTCCCGACTTCAAAACCGACGCGACGGCGTACACCAGCCCAAGTCTGGCAATAGTTGATTCTCGGTTTTTATCATTAACAAATCGTAATTCCGGCTGATCTTTACCTTTGTTCCAGTGGGCGTGGAAAGAACTAGCGAGGTCGTAGAGGTAAAAAGCGAGCCGATGCGGCT
This sequence comes from Rhizobium sp. C104, assembly GCF_022354505.1. Taxonomy (NCBI): domain Bacteria; kingdom Pseudomonadati; phylum Pseudomonadota; class Alphaproteobacteria; order Hyphomicrobiales; family Rhizobiaceae; genus Rhizobium; species Rhizobium sp. C104. The sequence continues at coordinate 1,678,643 of NZ_CP092348.1, forward strand.
CCTGCGACTGGGCCGCCGCTTCGACGATCCGCGGGAATTCGGCGAGCTTGGCGACGAGCTGCAATTCGGCCGGATCGCCAATGCCTGCAACGGTTTGCGCGAGTTCTTCAGGGGAAACATCGAGGTCGCCGAAAGCCTCCCTCGCCTGCCGGAACACCGACATGCAGCGGGCATGCGCATATTGCACGTAAAAGACCGGATTATCTTTCGACTGCTCCGTCACTTTGGCGAAATCGAAGTCGAGCGGCTCGGAATTCTTGCGGTAAAGCATCATGAACCGGACCGAATCACTGCCGACTTCCTCGACGACGTCCCGAAGCGTGACGAAATCGCCCGAGCGTTTCGACATCTTCACCGGCTCGCCGTTGCGATAGAGCTTGACGAGCTGGCAGAGCAGCACCGTCAGCTTCGCCTTACCATCCGAAACACCGCGTGCAACCGCTTCCAGACGCTTGACATAGCCGCCATGGTCGGCGCCGAGCACATAGATCATCTCGTCGAAACCGCGATCGAACTTGTTCTTGAAATAGGCGACGTCGGCGGCGAAATAGGTGTAGGAGCCGTCCGACTTGATCAGCGGCCTGTCCATATCGTCGCCCACTTCGGTCGAGCGGAACAGCGTCTGTTCGCGGTCTTCCCAATCCTCAGGCAGCTGGCCTTTCGGCGGCGGCAAGGTGCCCTTGTAGACATAGCCCTTGAAGGTCAGATCGTTGATCGCCGTGCGGATCGCGGCCGCGCCATTGGCATGCAGGGTGCGCTCGGAAAAGAAGATATCGTGATGGACGTTCAGCGCCGCCAAGTCTTCGCGGATCATCACCATCATCGCATCGATGGTGCGGTCCTTGACGATCGGCATCCATTGGTCTTCCGGCATGTTGTGCAGCCGCACGCCATAATCGGCGGCAAGCGACTGTCCCACAGGTACGAGATAGTCGCCCGGATAGAGACCCGAGGGAATTTCGCCGATCTTTTCGCCGAGCGCTTCGCGATAACGCAGGAAGACGGAACGGGCGAGCACGTCGATCTGCGAGCCGGCATCGTTGATGTAATATTCCTTCTCGACGCCGTAGCCGGCAAAGGCGAGCAGGTTGGCGAGCGCGTCGCCGACGACGGCGCCGCGGCAATGGCCGACATGCATCGGCCCGGTCGGATTGGCCGAGACATATTCGACATTGACCTTCCGGCCCTCGCCGAGCGTCGAGCGGCCGTAATCGGTGCCGGCGCCGATCATCGCGGCGAGCAGCCGCTGCCAGTAGCCGACGGAGAGACGGATATTGATGAAACCAGGACCGGCGACCGAAACATCGGCAACGTCGGCATCCTCCCTGAGCTTGGCGATGATGATGTCGGCCAGCGCGCGGGGATTGGTTCCAAGCGGTTTTGCCAGCACCATCGCGGCATTGGTCGCGACGTCGCCGTGGCTCGCGTCACGCGGCGGCTCGACGGCAATGCGGCCGAAATCGAGCTCGGATCGCTTTTCCCTGACCAGATCGATCTGTTCAAGGGCGGTTTTGATCCTGGCTTCGAAGTCGGTAAAAAGGTTCATCGCACTCTTCCATGCATAGGCTGTGCCAAAGGCCCAAATCGGCCCTTGGCGGGGCGACCGCTGCCTATCGCAAATCCGGAGTGTGGTCAAACAATCGCCTGTGGGCGCTGATCGCATAGGTGTCGGTCATGCCGGCCAGATAATCGCCGACATGGCGGGCCTTCGGCGCATCGGCGAGGCCGGCGATATGATCGACCCAGTAATGGCTCTGCATCTCCTTGGGATTGGCCATATAGGCGGCAAAGAGATCGGTGACGATTTGGGCGGCGCCGGCGCGGATGCGCATGATATCGGGATTGCGATAGATGCGTTTGAAGAGCATCGCCTTGATCTGGCTATCGGTTTCGGCCATGCGACCCGAGAACGTGGCGATGACCCGGTCGGCAGCGCGGACGTCGGCGGCGCTCTCCGGACGCAGCAGCGAAAGGCGCTCCTGCGCAACGGCGATCACGTCTTCGACCATGCGGGTGATCTGCCGCCGCATGATCTCATGGGTGAAGCGGCTCGGCTCCAGGTGCGGATATCGCCCCCTCACCTCGGCCATCAGCCCGGCAAGGAACGGGATTTCCTCCAGCATGTCGAAAGTCAGGTAGCCGGAACGCAGGCCGTCGTCGATATCGTGGGTGTTATAGGCGATGTCGTCAGCGATCGCCGCGACCTGGGCCTCGAGGCTGGCATAGGTAGCCAGTTCGAGATCGTGCAGTTCGCAATAATCGAGGATCGGCTGCGGAACCGGGCCGCGTGTGCCCACACCATCCGGCGTCAGCAGCGGACCATTGTGCTTGACCAGGCCTTCGAGGCTTTCCCATGTCAGGTTGATGCCGTCGAATTCGGCATACCGCCGCTCCAGCTTGGTCACGATGCGCAGCGATTGGGCATTGTGGTCGAAGCCGCCATAGGGCAACAGCACCTCGTGCAGCGCGTCCTCGCCGGTGTGACCGAACGGCGTATGGCCGAAATCGTGCACCAGCGCCACGCCCTCGGCCAGATCCTCGTCGAGCTTCAGGGCGCGGGCAAGCGCGCGGGCAATCTGCGCCACCTCGATCGTGTGCGTCAGCCGGGTGCGGTAATGATCGCCGTCCTGGGCGATGAAGACCTGGGTCTTGTGCTTCAGCCGGCGGAAGGCGGTGGTATGGACGATGCGGTCGCGGTCGCGCTGGAAATCGGAGCGCGTCGGGCTGCCTTCCTCCGGATAGAGCCTCCCGTGGCTCGTCCAGGGGTCTGCCGCATAGACCGCTCTTTCACTGCTGCCGAAACCTAAAGCACGCGTATCGATCGTCATTCTTCACCGTCATCCTGCATGTTGCCGCATCTGCCCATTGACGCCGCTTTGCGCTCTTCATACCTATAGCCCGAAGAAACGGCAAAGAGGCGCTTTCTCAACCACCTCGGCGCATCATGGCCTTTTTCCGAGGATCATGATAAGTTTGTTTGATATCAGGCATTTGAACATTCAAGTGCCAAAACCCATTCTCTCCGGATCTTGACCCCGGCAGGAGGAAACATGACGGATACGAGTGTAACCCTTTCAGATGCCGCCGCAAAGCGTATCGCTGCGATCGTCGGCGCCGAGACCGGCAAGAGCGCGTTGCGCGTCTCCGTTGAAGGCGGCGGCTGTTCGGGCTTTTCCTATAAGTTCGATCTTGCCGACAGCGCCGGCGATGACGACGTCGTCGTCGAGAAGAACGATGCCAAGGTGCTGATCGACAGCCTTTCGCTCGTCTACATGGCGGGTTCGGAGATCGACTTCGTCGACAATCTGCTCGGTCAATCCTTCCAGATCAAGAACCCGAACGCAGTGGCAAGCTGCGGCTGCGGCACCAGCTTCTCGATCTGAATATTCAGACGCATCGCACTGTCCTCATGAACTGGCCGACGAAGTGCCTCCGGCCAGTTTATCGTCTTGTCCTGTTATGGAAGACCACGATAAAAGAAGCGCACGAAGCGAACAGGACAGAGAGATGAAGATCGCGACCTGGAACATCAACGGCGTCAAGGCGCGCATCGACAATCTCACGCAATGGCTCAAGGATTCCGATCCGGATATCGTCTGCCTGCAGGAGATCAAGACGGTCGACGAAGGTTTTCCCAGGCTGGAGATCGAGGCGCTCGGCTATCACGTCGAAACACACGGCCAGAAGGGCTTCAATGGTGTGGCGATCCTCTCCAAGACTTCGCCGTCGGAAGTGAACCGCGGCCTGCCGGGCGATCCGCTGGACGAACAGTCGCGTTTCCTCGAAGCCGTATTCACGCTGCCCGACACACGCATCCTGCGCGTCTGCTGCATCTACCTACCGAACGGCAATCCTGTCGACACGGAGAAATATCCCTACAAGCTCGCCTGGATGGAGCGCCTGCGGAGCTTTGCCGCCGAGCGGCTGGCCTATGAGGAGATGCTGGTGCTTGCCGGCGATTACAATGTCATCCCGGAACCGCACGACTGCTTCGATCCCAAAGTCTGGGAAAGTGATGCGCTGTTTCTGCCGCAGACGCGGGAGGCGTTCCGCCGGCTGGAAAATCTCGGGCTGACGGATGCTGTGCGCGCGACCACGGATGCGACGCAGTTCTATTCCTTCTGGGATTATCAGGCCGGCGCCTGGCCGAAGAACAACGGCATCCGCATCGATCATCTGCTGCTGTCGCCTGAGGCCGTCGACCGGATGACGTCGGCTGCGATCGAAAAACATGTGCGGGCCTGGGAAAAGCCTTCCGACCACGTGCCTGTGATCGCCTATTTCGATTTCGCTGCCTGATTTTTCCCTGTCTTAAAGCGCGTCGCGATCTTTCAGATTCGCTGCTCGCGCTTTAACTCCTTGTTTTGCGCATGTCGTTATCCCGGAACCGCTGCACACTTCCGGGCGACATGCTTTAGCTCTCTGTTTTGATGCATGTCGTTATCCCGGAACCGCTGCACACTTCCGGGCGACATACATTAGTCGTCGGAGCCGCTGGCGATGCTATGCGAGAGGGATACAGCCGTGCGGCGGTCGGCCTCGTTGGCAACCGAAAAGGCCTGCTCCTGCAACGCTTCCATCCAGCCGCAATCCTTGGGCTTGCAGCGGTCGAGTGCGGCCGTCATCATCGCCAGGCCGCGGGCCGACTGGCCTTCGTCGAAAAGAATATTGCCGAAGACCGCCATGGCGCCGGGATGACCGCTCTTGCGGGCCTGGTTCAGCCATTTCTTCGCCTGCTGCGGGCTGGCATTGCCGCCCTCGCCGGCCAGCATCATCTGCGCTAGCTGGAACTGCGCCTCGGGGACGCCAAAGGTTGAGGCCACCTGAAAATAAAGCTGGCGCGCCTGGGTGAGGTCGATCCGGACCGGACTGCCTGATATGCCGTGTTTGTAATAATTGGCGAGCGACAGCAGCGCGTTGACGAAGAAGCCGGTATCTTCCGAGCCGGGCTCGACGCCCTGCTGGGCGATCTCGCTGTAAATCTTGAAGGCTTCGAAATCGTCCTGCGTTACGCCGTCGCCGTCGGCATACATGTTGGCAAGCGCCCAGCGCGAGCCGGTGTGGCCCTTTTCGGCAGCGTATTTATAGGCTTCGACCGCCTCTTCCTTCTGCCCGTTCTTATAGGCTTTGAAGCCGAACTTGAAGAGATCGAAGGGGCCGGATTCCTTGCTGACGCCCGCCTTGATGTCGAATGCGCGGACCGGGCCGGACAGCGACAGCGCTACGGCCATAGACATGCCCATCAGCATGAATTTGAACAGTTTGAACTCGGACGTCACCATTTCAACCGATTTCTTTCGCTCATCGCAGGCAGGAAGCAGCAGGGCTCGCGCCGTGCATTCCGCGGATGTATTTCGTCGAGGCGAGCGATCCCGCGGCGAGCTCCATGGCTCCTTTGCCCGCGTCGCATCCAGCCCAGTGGCCTTCTCTCGAAGGCCTAATTCTCAGCGCATCATTCAGAACCACCCGGCTCCCGGCATGGTCCGACTGCAATCTCCGTGGCACTCTTTCGGCAGGCGCGGCATCCGCCTTCCCGCCTTCACCATATTCGTAAACAGCAAATGTGACGAAAGCGGTATCGACATCTCCGGCAAAGCCGGGCCGCGCATCCGAGCGGGCCGAAAACGACAACAACCAACGGTTCGACGGCGCCGCCGCGAAGTCGGATTGGCGGCCGGAACAGCCTTGTCCAGAAAGCGAAACGACCACAATCAAACGACTGCCGCCAATCGTCCTGCGCGATCTCGTGTTACCGGAAAAAAATCGACCCATGCTACTATTTACACGCACCGTAAGCCTGCCCATCTCCTCGCCTGCCAATAGCGCTGCGCTCTCTTTGTGGCGGGAAATGGACAATTTCACCCCGCTGCCATCTTACGCCAATCGTCGTAAAAAAGTGTTGCGGAATCGTCACAAAACGGGATCAGAAAATGGCATGATTAACGGCCGTGAATAAAGAAGAGCCCGGCGGTGCCGGGCTCCTCAATTCTTCACATCGGGGAATTAGAACTTGATCTTTAGGCTCGTCGACAGTGCCGCGACCAGATCGTTGCCAAACGAATAGGAGACATCGTCGCCATAGGTCTGGCCATTATACTCGAAGGTGCCGGACGAACCGCTCGTCAATACGCCAACGGCTCCGGCAAAACGCCATTCGATATGTTCAGTCGGCGTGTAGGCGGCGCCGAGACCGAGCGTCCAGCTGTCGGTCTGTGCGCCATAACCCTGACTGGTGCCGCGGTCCCACGTGACGCTGACTGCGCCGGCCCACTGATCGTTGAACTTGTGGCCCACGCCGCCGGAGATGGTCCAGCCGTCACGATAGAGAAGGTCGAGCGAAGTGAGTTCCGTAGCGCCGCCCGCTGTGCAGGCAGCCACGCCCTTCGTCGACGTCGGGCAGAAAGGCACGGATTGCAGAACACTCCAGTTCGTCCACTTGACCGATCCGAAGGCAAGCCAATCCGGAGCGATGCCGCTTTGCAGCTTCATCTCCAGCGAATCCGGTGCTTCTGCGGAGCCGAAGACGTTGGTGATTTTGCCGCCATATATCGGCACAACTGGAACCTGACGGAGATCAACAGTCCCCGTCAGGTTGTCGTACTTGACGCGGCTGTTGTAGACGAGGCTCGCGCGCATCGCATATTCCGGAATCTCGTAAGCCAGACCGGCGCGCCAGCCCCAGCCGCTGTCTTCGAGATCGAGGCGGCCAACGCCGGTGCCGGTGCCGAGCAAAAGTGGGAGCGTTGAAACCAGACGCTCTTTGAAACCTTCAACTTCCTGATAGAAAGCGCCGCCAATGAAGCGAAGCTGTCCAGGGCCCATATCAAAACGATAGGAGCAAGTGCCGCCATAGTTGCGGGTTTTGATTTCCGTCTCGATATTGTTGTTGGCGCCAGCCCAATTCGAACCCGGGTCGGTATGCCCGCCAAAGGGTTCGGAATAGTCGACAAGGCAGTCGACTGCATCGGCGAAACCGGCCTTAAAGCCGATGTAAGGAATGGTGTAATTCGAGGTGTCGTCGGCACTGTTTGGGCGGGTGTTGAGATTGCCACCCCCGTTAAGACGGAGGTATTCGTGTCACGGACATCCTTCAGCTTGCGCTGCGGCGTGACATAGGTAACGCCCGACTGAAACGAGAAAGGCGAGGTATCGAACAGCTGATCGATATTGTAGCCGCCGCGCTCCAGGCCGCCGGCGAAGGCCGGCGATGCAAGCGACGAAAGAAGGACGAGCGACGTTACGCCCTTGGAAAACCTACGCGATGCCATTGTGTCTCCCCACTCCAGCAATTGATGTGACGCCACTCTAGTAAGTGTTCGCTCGACATGGCAACGCGCCCCATGGCGGCATTCCCAGGCATTACATTGGCCAACTTACGTAAAGAAATTGACGGACACGTCAAAAAATCTGGTTAATAAAATTTTATTCCAGAGTTACCGGTTTTGAGATGGGCTTTTGGGTTTTCATTCCACACATTGTGGAAGCTGTATCAATCCGACAACAGTGACAGTTTTCGCCCGCGGGAGGCCATTGGAGTCACAATCCACAGGCTCAGCGCCGGCAATCAGCCGCTTTTCAAGACCGAATCACGCGTGCCCAAAACGATAAAGACGCGCCCTTCTCGGAGCGCGTCTTTGAAATAACTTACCAAAACGGGCTATGAAACTTATCCGGCTTCGCTCACCCTGGAGAGTGCGGTCTTCAAGCTGGCGATCTGCCCCTTCAGTTCCTCGAGGCGCTCGCGTTCGGCCTCGACCACCTCGGGATTGGCATTGGCGACGAACTTCTCGTTGGAGAGCTTGCCGTCGATGCGCGAGATCTCCCCTTCCATTTTTCCGATCGCCTTTTCAAGCCGAGCCTTTTCAGCGGATAGGTCGATCAGATTGCCGAGCGGCAGGCAGATGGTGGCCTCGTCGACGACGATCTGAGCTGCCCCCTTCGGCGCATCGTCGGCCAGCGATATCGCCTCGACACGCGCAAGCCGCTTGATGGCGGCGTCGTGGCGGAACAGCCTTTCGCGCGTCAGGTTGTTGGCCTTGACGACGACGAGCGGCGCTGTCGCTGACGGCGGCACGTTCATTTCGGCGCGCACCGAGCGGATGCCGGAGACGAGGTCGATCAGCCAGTTGATCTCGTCGGCGGCACCGTTATCGGCATAGGAGGGAGACGGCCATTCGGCATGGCAGACCAGCGTATCGCGCTCTTTGCCTTCGCCCGCCGTATGCGCCCAGAGCTCTTCGGTCATGAAGGGCATGAAGGGATGCAGCAGCTTGTAGATCTCTTCGAGGATATAGGCGCTGCAGGCCTGAGCCTCGGCCTTGGCGCCCTGGTCCTCGCCGTTGAAGACCGGCTTCAAAAGCTCGAGATACCAGTCGCAGACCTCGTTCCAGACGAAGCGATAGAGCGCGCCGGCGGCATCGTTGAAGCGGAAGGCTTCGAGTGCTTCCGTAACGTCACGTTCCGTACGGGCAAGTTCCGTCAGGATCCAGCGGTTGATGGTGAGTTCAGCGGCCTCCGGCACGAAATGCCGATCGCTTTTCGCCCCGTTCATCTCGGCGAAACGCGTGGCGTTCCAGAGCTTGGTGCCGAAATTGCGGTAGCCGGCGATGCGGGCCGGATCGAGCTTTACGTCACGGCCCTGCGCCGCCATGATCGCCAGCGTGAAGCGCAGCGCATCGGCGCCGTATTCGTCGATCAGCTCAAGGGGATCGATGACGTTGCCCTTCGACTTCGACATCTTCTGCCCATTCTTGTCGCGCACCAGCGCGTGAATGTAGATCGTGTGGAAGGGTTCGACGGGATCGCCATTCTCGTTCTTCATGAAATGCAGGCCCATCTGCATCATGCGAACGACCCAGAACGGGATGATATCGAAACCGGTGACCAGAACACTCGTCGGATAATAGCGCGCGAGTTCCGGCGTCTGGTCGGGCCAGCCGAGCGTCGAGAAGGGCCAGAGCGCGGAGGAGAACCATGTGTCGAGCACGTCCTCGTCCCGCGTCAGGATCTCGCCCGGCTTGAAGTTTTCGAGCAGGTCCTCGACATAGGCCTTCATCGGCCCCTCATGCGACAGGTAATGCTGAATCGCCGCCTGCAGCGCCTCTTCCTCGGTCTGTTCGACGAAGACCTGACCGTCCGGGCCATACCAGGCGGGAATCTGGTGCCCCCACCAGAGCTGGCGGGAAATGCACCACGGCTCGATGTTCTCCAGCCAGTTGAAATAGGTGTTTTCCCAGTTCCTCGGAATGAACCTGGTTTTTCCCTCGCGTACGGATTCCAGCGCGGGCTGTCCCAATGTCTTGTTGTCGACAAACCATTGTTCGGTCAGCCGCGGCTCGATCGGCACGCCGCCGCGGTCTCCGTGCGGCACCATATGCTTGTGCGGCTCGATCTTGTCGAGGAGCCCGGCCTCTTCGAAAATCTCGACGATGACCTTGCGCGCAAAGAAACGGTCCTGTCCTTCCAGACGGTCCCAGGCGCCATGCAGTGCGGCAGGATTGTCGAGGCCTTCGAGGAAGTCCTCGTTGTCCTTGATGGTAATCGTGGCATCGACGTTCATGACGTTGATGGCCCGCAGCTTCGCGCGCTTGCCAACCTCGAAGTCGTTGAAATCATGCGCAGGGGTGATCTTCACCGCACCCGTGCCGGCCGTCGGATCGGCATAAGAATCGGCGACGATCGGAACCTTGCGGCCGACGATCGGCAGAATGACATGCTTGCCGACGATCGATTTGTACCGCTCGTCTTCGGGGTTCACGGCAATGCCGGTATCGCCGAGCATCGTCTCCGGCCGCGTCGTCGCGACGACGATATAGTCGCGCGTCTCGAATTCGGTCGGCTTGCCCTCCTCATCGAAGGCGATCGGATATTGATAGGTGATGCCCGGCTCGAGCGGATAGCGCAGATGCCAGAGATGGCCCTTCACCTCGTGCTGCTCGACTTCCATGTCGGAGATAGCCGTCAGGAGCTTGGGGTCCCAGTTGACGAGGCGCTTGTCCTTGTAGATCAGGCCTTCCTTGTAGAGCGTGACAAAAACTTCGAGGACGGCCTTCGACAGGCCTTCGTCCATGGTGAAGCGTTCGCGCGACCAGTCGCATGAGGCGCCCAGGCGCTTCAGCTGGTTGAAGATCAGGCCGCCCGATTCAGCCTTCCACTCCCAGATCTTGTCGATGAAGGCGTCGCGGCCCATTTCGCGACGGCCGGGCAGCTGCTGTTCCATCAGCTTGCGCTCGACGACCATCTGCGTGGCGATGCCGGCATGGTCCATGCCGGGTTGCCAGAGCACATCTTTGCCGCGCATGCGCTCGAAGCGCACCATGATGTCCTGCAGCGTGTTATTCAGCGCATGGCCCATGTGCAGCGAACCGGTGACATTCGGCGGCGGGATCACGATGGTGAAGGTCTCGGCGCCGGGCTTGGCGTTCGCGCCGGCGCGGAAAGCGTCCTCCTCATCCCATTTCGCGGCGATTTTGGGTTCGACGGCAGCAGAATCATAGGTCTTGTCGAGCATTTTCTGACCAATTTCGAGGTTCGAGGATGGCGTTTGTAAATAGGATGGGCACGGGCAAGTCAATAAAAAAGCCGCCCCGGAGACCGGAGCGGCTTTTCAGGAAAAAGCAATCCGATCAGCGGCGCGGGCCGCGCGCCACGCGCTCGATTTCCTCGCGCACCAACCGCTCGACCAGCGTCGGCAGATTATCGTCAAGCCACTCGCGCAACATCGGACGCAGCATATCCTCGGCGATCTCGTCCAGCGAGCGGCGCTCCGCACCGTCGATCGCGGCGGCGAGCTCCTCGAAGGAGCGGCTGATCTGCAGGCCGGCATTCTCCGAAAGCAGGGTCGGCTGGACCTCATCCATAAGGCTCGGCAGGAAAGCTTCGGCCGAGGACTGAGCGGGTTCCAAAGGCGGCAACGTCGTTTCAACCGCGGCGGCGGGTTCGGCGACTGAAGGCGCCGATGCGGCGACTTGGCCCCGTGGTGCCTCCGCGAATACCGGCTCGACCGGCGGCTCGATCACGGCCTGCGGAACCGGCGCTACAGCAGCCGGAGGGAAAACAGGCTGTGTCGGCTGCGGCTGCGGTGCAGCCGCGCGCGGCGGCTCCGGCATAACCGCCGGCTGCGGTTCGGGCTGGCGGAAGCCGCTCGGAATTTCACGCAATGCCTGACCGGCCTGCACGGCGCTGCGCTCGGAAGCGGCGCGCACGCGGGCGGCGACATCGGCAAGCGACAGGGCGCGGGCCGGTACTTCAGCTTCGGGGGCAGTGCCAGCCGAGTTGGCGGCGACGAAACGCGGATCGGAGGAGCGCATGGCCGGTTCGGGGAACTCCACGCCGGCATAAGTGTCATCCACGGTCAGATGGATTTCGGAACCGTTCTCATCCTCATCGGCGCCGTAAACCGGCGGCAGGGATGCGGAAATCGCCTTGCCGGCGCCGGGCTCATTGCTTTCGATGATCTGGCGGATGGAGGCCAGAATTTCTTCCATGGACGGTTCACGCGCTACACTTGGCTGAGCCATTTCTATCCCCGTTATCCAAAAACAACGACCGGACGATGTGGAGCGGTCATCCGAATCACCGCGACCTTAGAATACCTCAGACGGGAAAAAAATCATCGCGAATCAAATGAATGCGGCCATGCACAGTTTTGTTACCCCATGTTTTCGACCTGGCAGTCTCAGGATAAATGATGTTTGTGAAGGCTTTCAGGCGATGCGTGGATTCAAACTGTTGCAGCGTCCTTTGGGCGTCGGAGAAGACGCTGCTGCGCTGTTATAAAAACGGGCGCCAGTGGCGCCCGTTGCTGATTCATCGACAAACGGCGTCAGAAAACGAATTCGCGTGCCTTGGCGAAGCCCGGCAGGGGCTTGACGGAGGCATTGAAGAAGACGTTTTCCGAAACGGCGCCCCGCTCGGCGACGAACACCTTGGCGCGGGCGGCATTGCCGTAACCTTCGACCGTGATCAAACGACCGCCATCGCGCAATTGATCGAGAAGGGCCGCGGGCACCTCCTCCACTGCGCCGTTGACAAAGATCAGATCATAGGGAGCGCCGGCAGCGTAGCCCTTTTCGAGCGGTCCGGTGACCACCTCGACCTTGGCGTAGCCGGCGAGCTGCGTCTTCGCCTCGGCGGCCAGCGCCTCGTCGCATTCGAGCGCGATGACCGAGCCGGCAATGATCGACAGCAGCGCCGATGTGTAACCGGTGCCGCAACCGACTTCGAGGACGAAATCATCCTTGGTGATTGCGGCCAGCTGCAGCAGCTTGGCGAGCGGCGATGCCTCCATCAGGAAGCGCGCCGGCTTTCCGGGTGCGGCGGCCGATATCTCGACATCGTTGTCGATGTAAGCCAGCAGCTTCGCCTTCTCCGGCACGAATGCCTCACGCGGGACCGTGAGAAACGCCGTCAGCACGGAATGCGAGGTAACGTCCGTCGTGCGAACCTGGGTGTCGACCATCTTTACGCGCGCTGCTTCGAAATCCATCATGTCCTCTCGCTCTTGAAAGCGGTTCCTGTCTCTCGTCTCTTAATCCCCGCCACCGATGCTTTCAAGGCTTGGCAGCCGCCGGCGAAAAGAATCCGGCAGGCGCTTCTTCCGCGCAACAGAGGCAATGAGGCTCTGCACGCAAACGTGGAATTCCCTGCCCCTTCATGTTATGATCTTCAACGGAGGAAATAGGAGGAGCAGGCCATGTCTGCGATTTTCGAATATCTGACGCTGTTCGATTTTTTCATCGTCGCAGCGCTCATCGGCATCTTCTGCTGCGGGCTGCTGGACGGCGAAACGACCCTGAAGTGATAAGGGCGCGGAAGCGTGCAGACCACTCATGGGGTCTGCGACGATCTTATGCCGACGGACGGCAGGGCATGCGATGGTGGGAGATGTTGGAGGCCTCGCCCGGAATTGAACCGGGGTACAAGGATTTGCAGTCCTCTGCGTCACCACTCCGCCACGAGGCCTCACAAGCTCGTTATCTGAGCCGTGGCGAGCGTTTAGAATGATCGTAAGGAAATCGCAAGAGGGCATTTCGGAAAAACGCCATTCCGCGGCAGCCGAAAAGTCCATTTTTCAGTGCCGGCCGGCACGAGCGCAGGCTCGAATTCCCTCATCGTAGCGGTGCCCTTCCCGGCAGTGATCGCATTTGAAACAAATTGTTAGCTTGACGATCGTCCTGCGGGCTTCATATTGGCCCTGGGAGGGCGATAGGAGCTGCAAATGGAGTGGGCTGCCCTCAAATCGAAGCACGTGCATGCGGCCTATGATGCCGACAGCCGCGATCTTCATGTTAAATTTCCGGGTTCTCCACCGATGAAGCATGTGGACATTCCGCCGCATGTCTACGAGAACCTGCTGGAAACGACTGATCCATACTTCTACTACAACTATTATATCGCGCCTTCCCGCGTCTCACAGAGCAGCCGACATGTCTCCCTATCCTACGCGCTGAAGCTCGTCCTCCTCCTTGCCGTCAGCAGCTTGTTGATGGTGACCAGCCTCGATCAGGGTCCCAACGGCGTTTTTGAAGAAAGCGAACTCAGGTCCAACTAGATTAGGTTCGCGTGGGCGATACACCCGGCTCAACGGCGATAAGACCTGCCGCCACACGGTTGGTCAGGCCATCGAAATTGTCGCTTCTGTTCTGATTGCGAGAGCGGCGATCGTTCCGGTCGCGATCGTTATTGCCGTCACGCTCATTGCGGCCGTTGAAGTTGCGGTAGTTGCGAGGCCCGTTATAGCTGCCGCCCTGGCCGTGATCGACCACGCAGCCTTCAGGACGGCGGCAGATGCCGCGAGCGTCAAAACCCCGGCTGTCGACAGCCTGGGCTTCAGCGGGAACGCCTGAGAGAATCGTCGCCACTGACAGGGCGACAACAAAAAATGCCTTCATGTCCTCACCTCTCAGCCAGCCGGTTTCCCACGCCTGTGCCACCAGACCGCTAGGCGGCGGCGGAGCCGGCGCGCGACAGGAAGATCGTGCGAGAGCACAAGGAAGCCGAGCGGCAACATCCAGAAGCCCAGTATCGGCAGGAAGCCCAGGAAACCGCATAGAATGAGGGCGACGCCGATCGCCATCCGCGCGATGCGGGAGCGCGGCATACCGATGCTGAAAGAGCCGAGCATGAGCCTGCCGCTTGCATGATCGATGCCGAAGCGCCCTGCCCGCTTCCTGGGCTTTTCGCCGCCCCTCGTCTCTTCTCGCTCATTCCGGTTCGTCATTCCCCAGAGATGGGCACAGACAACCCAAATACAAGTTCATTTCATTTTTTTGAAAAAACTGCTTGGCAAATCGAACAAGCATTTGTATTAGCCCACTCACACCGCGCCAAGCAGTGATCCCTGGTAGCTCAGCGGTAGAGCATTCGACTGTTAATCGACAGGTCGCCGGTTCGAATCCGGCCCGGGGAGCCATTTTCAAGTTAATCGCCTGTTTCGTTGAGAAATCCGAAGACAGGCGTTTTCTTCTCACTTTTAGCCCTAAATCAGCATCCCCTAATCCTTGCGAAAATTCACAAGGCGCTTAAATTCGATCCATCGGATAGCTTTTGCCGGTGACCACGGATGTACTGGCACCGAGCTGATGCAATCAAAGAAGGTCGGCGCGAGCGTTCGCCCCGACCTTTTTCTTTGTTCAGGCGCCAGACACAAAACGCTCGCCGAGTTGGAGCTTGGCGGGCTGCTGTGGTTGTGGGGTGAGGTCGACGGCTTCAAGAGATCGGAGCGATGCCGACTAAAAATTGAAATACACGGTCACGCCTGATCGACGACGATAGGGGTAATCGTCGCGATAGCCGTAATAGTCGCGATAGCCGTAGTGCCGAGGACGGTAGCACGAGCCGTAATACCGGCAGTCGCGGTAAGCGTACCGGCTTTTCTTCCAGTGGCCATACGCATGTCCATTGCCGTGGCGACGGTCTTTGACCTGCTCGAAGTCGGCGGTGTGCATTGCTACCGGTTTCGGCACGAAAATCGGCGTGGCGTTTAGCGGCAGAGCGAAACATGCAGTCAAGACTGTGGCTGCGACTACGGGAAAAAGCTTTTTCATCGGCGCATCCTTTCAGGCCCCGAGTTCTCGGTTAATACGCATTAACCTGGCATGAACGGCTCTCCTCTGTGGAATTTCCAGAAAGACCCGCCGCCGCGCCCCAGTGTCGGAAGGGGTGGTGATCGCGCCGGTCATCGGTGTTGGAGGAGCGGAGGTCACGTCAATGTGGCGCGGATTGCGCGACTCGAAAACAGCGGCGGCGCTTCACGTGCGGTAGCCAAAGAACCACCAAAGGTGTAGAGCCCATCGACATGGCCCTAGACCCGCTCAAAGCACTCTCCGACTATTCCGAAGCCGATTGTACCGTGCAGTTCTGGATCGCCGGCGCGCCCGCAGTTGAATTCAAATCTCTACAGGCCGCCGTGAGTTACGCTAGAAATAATGGCGGACGATGGCAGGAGATCGAAATCACGGTGCATTTGCCGCGCGAGGATATCGTCTACGCAACCGACAAGGTGCACCAGTTGATCGATGCGTTGCCCCGCGGCCAGTGACATTGTTGGAATCGGCCCAAAGATCCACCTCGCAAGAGAATCAGCGTCGCCGCGGTCGTGTGCGCCCACGGGGCGCCCGGCCTTTATCGATGGTGATTGCTCAGGGCCTGTGTCCTGGCGTTCGCCTTTAACGAAAGCAACAAGCGACGAACCGGTCATCTTTGCGTTGCCGGTCTGATGGTATAGAGACTGCGGCAGGACGCGACCGCCATTAAATTAAGAATGGGGTCGGGCGGCAGATTGACGTCACGTCGCTGCCACGAGATCACGTGGCCGTTCTTTCTTGATCGTTAGAGCGTGGGAACCGTGCCCTCGGCTCCCTTCAAACATATACTATCGCCAAAACCATCAAACGGGAATGACGCCAGGAGCGGATCACGAATCCTGCCGGCCGACCTGCGCGACCGCTCACGAAGCACCTCCGCCCGCAAGCTGCCGTTATAATCGGACGAGCCGACCGCTTCTAATAGCTGCACGAACGGCCATCGCCGGGTCGGAAGCCATCGGCGCAGGCCGGATTCAAGGAATCTCCCGGTTGATATCCCGACGCCGAGCCGTATGAATTCGGCGCCGTCGAGCAGGCGGAAGTGATAAAGGCAAGACTGATTGCTCCGGCCGCTACAAATGCCCGAAATCTGTTCATCGATGCTTCTCCGATTCACGCTGTGATGCAGCCATGAGTTTCTGCCTTTGGGAGTAACGGGAGAATTTCCCCACCTTGAACCCAAGATATAGGTGCGCTCCCCGGCTGGCGTTAGCGCGAGCGCCCTAGATTTCGTCAATCTTATAATCTGCGTCTGAAGATCGTCGATGATCAAGCGGGCCGGGAACAAACACCGCGGTTAAAAGTTGAGTGGCATCAACAACGTAACGTCAGCTTTGACAGGAGGTCTCTCATGGGTCGCGGTATTCTACTTTGGCTGCTCGGTGTTCCACTGCCTATCATCATCCTTCTTGCTCTGTTTATGCGATAGGAACAGATCATGTCGGTTTCAATGACAGGTTCCGGAGAGGTTGCCACTCCGGTTGAATCCTCCAAATCGGCCATGACATGGGGGCCTATCTTCGGGGGCGCCGCCGCGGCCATTGGCGTCACCCTCATTCTACTGCTGCTTGGATCCGGGCTCGGGCTGACCATGGTGTCGCCCTGGTCGGGGCAAAGCAGTTCGCTCGGGACACTCGGCGTGACGGCGGCAATCTGGCTCGTTCTCGTGCAATGGCTCTCTTCGGCGCTCGGAGGCTACATTACCGGCCGGCTGCGGACGAAATGGGCGGCTGTTCACACGGACGAGGTTTTCTTCCGTGACACGGCTCATGGTTTCCTGAAGCTGGGCGCTGGCGACCGTCTTCGTCGCCGGGTTTCTCGCATCATCGTTGACCTCGCTGGCCGGCGCGGGTGCACAAGCCGCGGGATCGGTCGTGGGATCGACCGCCACGGCCGCCGGCACGGCAGCAGCTTCGTCGGCAACCTCGCCGGTGGATCTGTCCACGTCCTATTTTACCGACGCATTGCTGCGCCCTGACAAGGCTCGCGCCGCGGCGACGTCCAATGATGCCGCGGCAACGTCCGAGGTGTCCCGCATCCTCCTCAACGGCGCTGCCCAGGGCCAGGTTCCCGATGACGACAAGGCCTATCTTGCCACCATCGTATCGTCCCGAACGGGTCTTTCCGAAGCCGATGCACGCACCCGCGTCGATACGGTGCTGAAGCGGATCGACGACGCCAAGGTCGCCGCCCAGAAAGCTGCCGATGAGGCACGCAAGGCGGCCTCCACGACGGCCCTGCTCGGCTCGCTGTCGCTTCTGATCGGGGCTTTCATCGCCTCTGCTGCCGCAGCGTTTGGCGGATCGCAACGCGACGAAGAGGAAGATCTCATCGTTGCACGCCGGCTCTGAAAACCGCCGGAAACCGGGGGCGCGGGGTCGAAGGGCCCCGCGCCCTATTTTACGTTTGAACGCAACCCTTCGCCAGGTTGCAGTTTATTTCGCGGCGAGCGGAACATGTCGCCATTTTTGAGCTTCGGTTAGGTCACACCCTTTCCGGAGAAGATAGATGGCCAAGAAGACGAAGACCTCGCCCTCGGACAACGCGACGATTCATGATCAGAAACTGCACCGCGGTGCAGGCGGTGAGTTGCATCAGTTTGCCGAGCACGGCATGCCGGTGCTGACCACAGCACAAGGCGGCCCCGTTTCCGACGATCAGAATACGCTTCGTCTCGGCGCCCGCGGCCCCGCCCTCATCGATGACTTCCATTTTCGCGAGAAGATCTTCCATTTCGACCACGAGCGCATCCCCGAGCGGGTCGTGCATGCGCGGGGTTATGGCGCCCATGGCTATTTCGAAACCTATGAATCGCTGGCCGCCTACACCCGGGCCGATCTGTTCCAACGGCCCGGGGAAAAGACGCCGGCCTTCGTGCGGTTTTCGACAGTCGCCGGCAGCAAGGGGTCCTTCGATCTGGCGCGCGACGTGCGCGGTTTCGCGGTGAAGCTCTACACGCAGCAGGGTAATTGGGATCTGGTCGGCAATAACATTCCCGTCTTCTTCATTCAGGACGCGATCAAATTTCCGGACATCATCCATTCCGTAAAGCCGGAACCCGACAGGCAATTTCCGCAGGCGCAGTCGGCGCATGACAATTTCTGGGACTTCATCTCGCTCACCCCGGAAAGCATGCATATGATCATGTGGGTCATGTCGGACCGCGCCATCCCGCGCTCCTTCCGTTTCATGGAGGGGTTTGGCGTTCACACCTTCCGCTTCGTCAACGCGGCCGATGAATCGACCTTCGTCAAATTCCACTGGAAACCAAAACTCGGCCTGCAGTCCGTCGCCTGGAACGAGGCGGTCAAGATCAATGGTGCGGATCCGGATTTCCATCGCCGCGACCTTTGGCAGTCGATCCAGTCAGGAAACTTCCCGGAGTGGGAACTCTGTGTCCAGCTTTTCGATCAGGATTTCGCCGACACGTTCGACTTCGACATCCTCGATCCGACAAAGATCATTCCCGAGGAGATCCTGCCGGTCAAACCGATCGGCCGTCTGGTGCTCGACCGAATGCCCGAGAACTTTTTCGCCGAGACCGAGCAAGTCGCGTTCATGACGCAGAACGTTCCGCCCGGCATCGATTTCAGCAACGACCCGCTTCTGCAGGGACGGAACTTCTCCTATCTCGACACGCAGCTAAAACGTCTGGGCGGCCCGAATTTCACCCATCTGCCGATCAACGCGCCGAAATGTCCCTTCCACAATTTCCAGCAGGATGGCCACATGGCGATGCGCAATCCTGTCGGACGGGTCAATTACCAGCCGAACTCCTGGAATCAGGGACCGCGAGAATCGCCGGTTCAGGGCTATCGTCACCTGCCGGCCGAGGAGCAGGGTGCCAAGGTCCGGTTGCGGCCGGAAAGCTTTGCCGACCATTACAGCCAGGCCAGGCAGTTCTTCATCAGTCAGACTCCGCCGGAGCAACGCCATATTGCAGCAGCGCTGATCTTCGAATTGAGCAAAGTCGAAACACCGGTCATTCGCGAGCGGATGGTCTCGCATCTTATGAACATCGATGAGACTTTGGCCAGCAAGGTCGGCCACGCACTCGGCTTCAAATCGATGCCGAAGCCTGCCGATGCCGCCATGCCGACGCGCCAGGATCTCGAGCCGTCGCCGGCGCTCAGCATTATCGAGCGCGGTCCGAAGCGGTTCGAAGGACGCAAGCTCGGTATTCTTGTCACCGATGGGAGCGACGCCGCGATCTTCAAGGCGCTGCTTGCCGAGGTCACCGAGCAGAAGGCAACATTCGAAGTGATCGCGCCAAAGATTGGCGGCGTGACGCTCTCGGACGGCAATTGGATCGAGGCGCATCAGATGATCGACGGCGGACCTTCGGTGCTTTACGACGCCGTCGCGCTACTGCCCTCGTCGGCGGGAAGCAGTGATCTGCTAAAGGAGGCAACGGCCCATGATTTCGTTTCGGATGCCTTCGTGCACTGCAAGTTCATCGGCTATGTGGAAACAGCGCTGCCCCTCATGCAAAGGGCCGGAATTGCCGATTCCCTGGATGAGGGCGTGCTTGCGCTTAGAGCGGCCGGGGATGTCGCGGCCTTTGTTAAAGCGCTTGGCAAACTGCGTGTCTGGGGCCGCGAACCGTCGGTCAAACTGAATTGAACATAGGGTGGCCATAAGAATGGCTCGTCGTCTAAAACCCGCGGAAACGCGGGTTTTAAACTGTTCGCAGCACTTAATGTATTGAGCTTGGATTAGGGAAACATCTGCTCCCTCTTTCGTTTATGCGCTGTGGAGAGCCGTATGCGCTGGCGTTTTCGACAGATTTCCGACTTGGCCGTCTTGTGGGCGGGGCATCGCGTGGTCCCTGTCACGCTGGTCGCGTTGGTCGCCATATGGGCGGCGGCGGGCGTCACTTTTTCTTTCCCACGGCAATGGTTTTTGCTGACCAACGTGATGGGGACGCTCATCATATTTTTTATTCTTCTGCTGGTGCAGCACTCCCAAAATCGGGACATGGTGGCGCTCCAAACCAAGCTCGACGAACTGATCCGATCAAGCAAGGCCGGAAATCACTGGATTGCGGCTGAGAAGAAAGAGGTCGAGGCCATCGAGGAAATGCGCCAGCAACACCATGACAAGATGACAAACTGAAAAGTCGCATCGAGGCGATATGCATCAGGTGGAGGCTGCCTCCGCGGCAGATTTCTCATCCGCTTTTTCCTCGACGCATTCGGCTTGCGCGGCAAGCGTCTTGCTCATTTCTCTGAGTTCACCCTCGTCCAACTTTTCGATGCCGACGAACTTGTTGGCGGCCTGGCTCGTCAGGATGAGTTCGTCCAGCTTGGCCTGAACCGCTTTGCCGTCACGGTTCTGGCTGTTCTGCAACACGAAGACCATCAGGAAAGTGATAATGGTCGTGGTTGTATTGATCACAAGCTGCCAGGTTTCAGAATAGCCGAAAAAGGGTCCCGATACCGCCCAGGCAATCACGAGCGTCAGAGCCGCGACAAAGGTGAACGGCTTTCCCGAGAAATCGGCGACGATGGTTGCAAAGGAAGAGAAGAAGTTGGGTTTGTTCGACATCTGAAAAGCCTCGCTAATTGCAGCGACAATGCTGTCAATCGACAACATCAACGTCATTTCCGGACCGAAGTTCCTCGCCCGGCGAGCCTACCCGCGCTACCGGAAATCCAGCCTGCTCAGAAAATATTGTGCAGCGCAGCAACTTTCCGCCGACTGACGCGTTTACGCAGGCATCACCGCCATCCCGGCTGCTGATTGGCGGAGACTTTCATGAGATCTATGTCCGACACGCTCGCACGCCTTGCTGCGTTGCGAGGAACGCTTCGCCCCCGCCCCACGCAGGAAAATCCCGATCTGATTGCCCTGGGCACATTTGGTGCAAACCCGGGTGCTTTGGGAGGTTACATCTTCCTGCCGTCGAAGCGCGCAAAGAACATGGCGCTGGTCACCGTCCTGCACGGCTGCACTCAGACCGCCGCCGGCTATGACATCGGGTCGGGGTGGTCGCGATTGGCAGAGGATTATGGTTTCGCGCTGTTGTTTCCCGAGCAGCGAAGGGCAAACAATCCCAACCTCTGCTTCAACTGGTTCAACCCGGAGGATATAGGCCGGGATCATGGCGAGGTCTTTTCCATTCGCCAGATGATCGCAAAGGTCGTTGCGGAACACAGCATCGACAGCAGGCGCGTATTCGTGACCGGGCTTTCGGCCGGTGGCGCCATGACCGCCGCCATGCTTGCCACCTATCCGGAGATTTTTGCCGGAGGCGCCATCATTGCAGGCCTGCCCTATGCCAGCGCCGCGACCATTCCCGAGGCGTTCGACCGAATGCGCGGTCATGGCGGCCCGACCGCCAAAGAACTGCAACTGCGGTTGAGAAACGCCTCAACCCACAAAGGCCCGTGGCCGACTTTGTCGCTCTGGCAGGGAAGCGCGGACAGAACCGTCGTGCCATCGAATGCAA
The DNA here is from genome assembly GCF_022354505.1 of Rhizobium sp. C104. NCBI lineage: Bacteria > Pseudomonadati > Pseudomonadota > Alphaproteobacteria > Hyphomicrobiales > Rhizobiaceae > Rhizobium > Rhizobium sp. C104. The sequence continues at coordinate 1,700,180 of NZ_CP092348.1, forward strand.
ATGCAATCGTCGACCAATGGAGAAATATCCACGGCATCGACGTATCGCCGTCGCGCGTGGAAAATATCGGACGCCATCAGCGAAGGGTCTGGACCGACGCTCACGGGGTGGAGGTGATCGAGCTCTATACGATTGCCGGAATGGATCACGGCACGCCGCTCGACGTCGGCACCGGCTACGGGGCGAGCGGCCCCTTCATGCTTGACATCGGAATTTCCTCGACCGTCGAAATCGCCAGGTCCTGGGGCCTGGTTCCCTCGTTTGAAAAGCGGCGCAATGTAAAACCCGCTACTGCGCAACCGGAAAACGTCGCAGGTTCATCTGCCATAGGGGATGATCGCGGCGGCATCCAGAAGGTCATTGAAGACGCCCTTCGATCTGCCGGGCTGCTGCGGTAAAGCGACAGAACGGGAGCAAACTGGTTGCCATGCCATTCGCCGGGGGACCGTCCAGATTCAGCGAGAGCGCCGCTATCGGTTCTGAGACTTGGGCAGCGGCCCGTTTTGATGGCTGAGGACGAGTTCGATCTGGACATCCTGCTGAAACTGCAGCACCCGCTCGCCGACGTCGCTCTCCGGCATTCCGGCTGCCAGAAGCTGATCGGCGAGCCTGCGGCATTCAGCCCTCCAGAATGCAATCGCATCCGCGCCATGCCTGCGGCCGAGTTCACGGGCGCAGCGCTCGATATTGGCGGTTCCGGTTCCGGAGGGAAAGGCAATCACCACGCCTTCACTCTGGGCGGCGGGGCGGCAGGTCATTTCAGTAGCCATCGAACACAGGTTCCTTTGATCCTGTTCGTTGTCTACGGGACTATGGTTAATGCTTTCTATCGTTCTTATCCGTTCCTTTCGATGAAGCAGAATTTGCAGTCGACAACCGTCACACTGCTTCGTCTTCGACCTTGACGCCGGCACGGGGATGCGTCGACTGTCGGTGTGACGATCGACACTCCAGGCAGCAGAGACCACCGATGACGATAAGCGCTCCCCGCGATTTCCTGAAAAGCCTGTTCGACGCGGCTGTTCGCGCCGCCGATCCGCTGACCGGCATCAAGGCAAACCTGCCTGACAGGCCGCAGGGAAAGACCGTGGTGATCGGCGCCGGCAAGGGTGCCGCGCAGATGGCGCGAGCGCTCGAAAGCGTGTGGGACGGGCCGCTTACGGGTCTGGTGGTCACGCGCTACGGCTATGGCTGCGACACACGCGACATCGAGATCATCGAGGCTGCCCATCCTGTTCCCGATCCGGCGGGACTTGCAGCGGCAAGACGGCTGACGGAGACGGTGAGCGGACTGACGGAAGACGATCTGGTGATCGCGCTGATCTGCGGCGGCGGCTCGGCGCTGCTGCCCGCCCCGCCGGTGGGGCTGACACTCGAAGACGAGATTGCGCTCAACGAAATCCTGCTCGCCTCGGGGGCGCCGATCTCGGCGATGAACGTCGTGCGCAAGCATCTCTCGACCATCAAAGGCGGGAGACTTGCGGCAGCAACCAGAGCAAGGGTCGTCAGCCTGATCGTCTCCGACATTCCCGGCGACAACCCGGCTCATGTCGCCTCCGGGCCGACAGTGCCTGATGGTTCGACGCGGCACGACGCGCTTGAGATCGTCAAGCAATATGGATTACAGCTGCCGCAGGCAGCCCTCGACCATCTGAACTCACCCAAGGCCGATGCGCCGCGGCCCGACGATCCGGTCTTCCGACGCCACGCGCATCACATCATCGCCTCTGCCGGCGTCTCGCTGGAGGCAGCCGCCGCCCTGGCGAAGTCGCAGGGGATAGTGCCGGCGGTCCTTTCGGATGCGATCGAGGGAGAATCGCGTGACGTGGCGCTGGTGCATGCGGCGATCGCCCGCGAGGTGCTCGGCCGGAACAGGCCGTTTTCGAAGCCGGTTGTCATCCTGTCCGGCGGCGAAACGACGGTGACGCTTCGCGCCAAGGGCGGCAAGGGCGGACGCAACGGCGAATTCGCGCTCGCCATGGCGCTAGCAATCGACGGACAGGAGGGCATTCATCTCCTTGCTGCAGACACGGACGGGATCGACGGCTCCGAGGATAATGCGGGTGCCTTCGCCGATGGCGGCACGGTCAAGCGCCTGCGCGCTGCCCGGCTCGATCCGCGCCGGCTGCTCGACGGCAATGACAGCTATTCGGGCTTTGCCGCCGTCGGCGATCTCTTCGAAACCGGCCCGACCGGTACCAACGTCAATGATTTCAGAGCTATCCTGATCCGTTAGTGGGTCTAGATCCTTCCCTGCCCGATCAGCCAGTCCACAGCCTCCTGCACTGCCTGCAGAGACGTGTATCTCGGGGAGTAACCGAGCAGGCGCCGGGCTTTGGCGATCGAGCAATTCGGGCTGCGGGCGATATGCTCCCATGTCGCCTCCGTATCTTCGGCCGTCTGGCTTTCGGCCCAGACATCGAATGGGGCGAAGCTGAGTTTCGGCTCCCGCCCAAACCAGTGCGACATGGCTTCGGCATAACCGCGAAGCGTCAGCGCCTGCTCCGAAACCGCGTGGAAGCTTTCGCCGGTCGACGCATTCCAGTTGGCGATCGCATCCATGAACATCGCCGCCACGTCATCGGCATGGACGTGATGGACCGTCTCCAGGCCGAAGTTGGGCAGCGCAAGGGCGTCTCCGCGGGCGAGGGTCGAAAAGACCTGCAGGTTGAAATTGCCTGCAGGGTTGAGCGGCGCCCATCCGCGACCGACGATGTGGCCGGGATGAATGATGGTGGCCGGAAAGCCGCGAAGCCTTGCCTGCTGCAGCATATAGGTTTCGATCGCCGCCTTCTGGATGCCGTAGTCACCGAAGGGAGACTTCGGCGCCTCTTCGAGTGTCGGCACGGTGCGGGGGTAGCCATGGGTCCAGATGGTGCCGGTGTGCAGGAAATGACCGACATGCCCGGATAGCGCGGTCACCAGTTGCTCGGCACTCTCGAGCGTGAAGCAGATCATGTCGATGACGATATCGGCTTTCACTTCACGCACGGCCGGGCCGAATTCGCCGGTCCGTTCCATCTCGGCCCGATCCATCTGGCGCTGGTCGACGGAGGCCCAGGCGCGATTTTCGGTGTAGGGCTTTGCCGCGCCGCGGCTGATGGTAACGACGTCGTGCCCCGCCTCGACCAGACGAGGAACGAGATAGGTTCCGACATGGCCCGTCGCTCCGATGACCAAAACCCGCATTGTCGTTCCTCCCTTTGCATGATCCGCGCCGACTATGCTGCGCCGTGTCGCGATCCTGCAAGCGGAGTTTTCGCCGCGAATGGGAAAGCGGCCCCGTTATCGATTCTTGAAAACAAGGCAGGTGCCGCCGTGAGTGCGGATCTGGTTGCAGAGGCTGTTGGCTTCCAGGCGCGTCTGCCGGCCGATGCGGGCGGCATAACGCGGGCGAAAGCCGAAGCTGCGATCGCGCTGGCGCAGGATCAGCGGCTGTTCCGCATTGAGCGGCGCAGGCAGATCCTGCACCGCATCGAGAAACATGCGCCGGGCCACCGCGACATCCGCGTTCGCGGCAAGCTGGACACCCCAGGGCGCCCAGTCGCCCTCCTGACGCCACGGCGTGTCCTTCAACGTCCGGCGTTCGGCAAGCGCCACGCAGCCGTCGAAAAAGGGCTTGTCCTTATCGAGCGGGGCTGCCGCAGTTTCCGGTGGCTTTTCCTTCCACTCCTCCACCGTATGGGCGGTGATCGCCATCACGTAGCTGCGCGTCTCGTAAGGCAATCTTCCTGACGCTAGGTAAGAAGCAAGACCGTTTTCGCCGGCATTATAGGCGGCGGCGGCAAGGCCGAGATTGCCGAAACGATTGCGCAATTCGTCGAGATACTGCGCCGATTTCCGGAGCGCCTCCAGCACCTGATAGCTGTCTTCAAGACCGCGCAGTTTCGCCGTTCCGGGCATGAACTGGGCAATACCCTGCGCGCCTTTGAAACTGACCGCGTCGGGGCGAAAGGTGCTTTCGCGCCAGATGAGGCGGGCGAAATATTCCGGCGGCAACTGATTGGCCTCGGCGAAATGCTCGATCGCGGCGCAGAGATCGCGATTGAAACTGTCCTTGCGGATGCAGAGCGTCTCATCCGATCCCGACGCAGAAGGCCCGGAATAGAGACAGGCCGGCTCGGCAGCGCTTACTTCCGGCTGGGCCTTTGGCGTGTCTATGACGGTAAACAGAAAGCAGAGCGAAAGCAGGGCCTTCGCCGCTCTCTTCCCCATGCCGGACTGACGCTTTCGCCCTCTCATCGGATCTCAGCAGGTTCGACTTCCATCGCGACGCTGATCATAGATAGCATCGTTCACGGCGCGACGCTTCCCCATTTCGGCAATGGCGCATGAAAAAGCCGCCGGGGGCAATGGCCGCGGCGGCTTCCAGAACGGCTTGAAAGCAGCGGTCAGGCCGTCGGCTGCTTGGTCTTCCGGAGATAGGGCAGAACCGTATCGAAGGAGCCGAAACGCGTGATCGCGTCTTCATTGGAAACCGCGGCGGTGATGATGACGTCTTCGCCCTGGTTCCAGTTCGCCGGTGTCGCCACCTGGTGCTTGGCCGTCAGCTGGATGGAATCGATGGCACGCAGGATCTCGTTGAAATTCCGGCCCGTCGTCATCGGATAGGTGAGGATCAGCTTGATCTTCTTATCGGGACCAATGATGAAAACCGAACGCACCGTGGCGTTGTCGGCGGGCGTGCGGCCTTCCGAGCTCTCGCCGGCGCCGGCCGGCAGCATATCGTAGAGCTTGGCGACCTTGAGATCCTTGTCGCCGATCAGCGGATATTCGACATCGAAGCCGGTGGCGGTCTTGATGTCGTTCTTCCACTTGGCATGGCTTTCCACGGGATCGACGGAGATGCCGATGATCTTGGCGCCACGCTTGGAAAAATCGCCCGCCAGGCCGGCCATGGCGCCGAGCTCGGTCGTGCAGACCGGCGTGAAATTCTTCGGATGCGAGAACAGCACGGCCCAGCCATTGCCGATCCACTCATGGAAGCTGATCGGTCCCTGGGTGGTGTCGGCGGTAAAATCGGGGGCAATATCGTTGATGCGTAAGCTCATGGTCGGCCCTCCAAAGCCTTGTGTTTAATGTTGTTTGTTTCAAATCGAGGCCATGGGATCCGTCCGCCGGAAGCGGTCGCGAGATTGCGGTCAACAGGATCGCACCGGCCGAAGGTTAAGAACTTCCCATTCCAGGATTTTAAGTAAGTCATATACCACGATCGCCGAAGGCATGCTCTTTCGATTTCAGGCCTGCGGCGGCATTATTTTTCCGATACATCCGAGCGATGATAAGGCCGATTTTTCAGTCGCCCCTATCGGACCGTCAGCGGTCCGCCCTTCCCCGCTTCAGGCCGCCTGAACGGTTTTGATCCTGTCGATGCCACCGACGACAGGCGCGAAATCGGCCCAGACACCCTGCGCGCCCTTCTGCCATTCCTCCAAGGCTTCCGGCTTCAACAGCTTTCCGCCATGGCCAAGCGCCGTCTCGACGGACTTCGCCTCGTCGTCGACGATCAGTTGGTTGAAGTAAGCGGCCCCTTCGCTGGAGGCCTGCTCGAATACCGCCTTCTGATCGCCGTTGAGGCCGGCCCAGAAGGCAGAGGAATAATAGATGACGCCTGATGCCCAGATATGGCCGGTCTCGGTCATATCGGGCACGACCTCATAGAGCTTGAAACCTGAGTAGGCCGATTTGGTCAGGTCCATCGCGTCGGCGACGCCGGTTGCGAGCGCATTATAGGTCTCGGTGATCGGAATGCCGATCGGCGTGGTGCCGAATGCGCTCCAGAGCTTGGTGTGCAGCGGGCTCTGGATCACACGGATGCGCTTGCCTTTGAGCTGCTCGGGCCGGGTCACCGGTTCCTTGGTCAGGAGATGGCGCGCGCCGTAATTGATGAAATCGCCGACGACGAAATTCTGCGCCTGCAGCTTCTGTTTGAGATCGGCGCCGACATCGCCGCCGACGGTCCTGCGGACATGGTCGGCATCGCGAAAGAGGAAGGGCAGATCGAGGATCTGCAGCTCCGGTGCCCAGCCGGAAAGCGACGAGGCCGTCGAGAGGCTCGCCTGGATCGAACCGAGGCGCACGCCCTCGGCCACTTCCTTCTCGCCGCCGAGCGCACCGTTCCTGACGATATTGAACTTGAACTGGCCTGGAAGCCTGGCTTCGACCAGCTCGCCGATTTTCACCCAGATCTTGGTTTCCGGCTTGTCGTCGCCGAGCAGCGAGGCGATCGTGATCGTCGTCGTGCGGGCGGCGGCCGTGCGGACGAAAGCGGGCGCTGCGAGCGCCGTTCCGGCGAGCGCTGCGAACTTCAGGAGATTGCGTCGGTTGAGATTGTCCATGGATTGTCCGTTCGTTAGACGATGATGGCCCAGGCGCAGAGGATTGCGAGCGAGACCAGGAGAGCGAGCAGATAGGAACCACCGCCCGGAAGAGTTCCGAGGCGGGAATGCGGGTGACGCCGCTGACGACGAAGATCAGCATGCCGAGCGGCGGCGTCAGCCCGTGGATCATCAGGTTGACGACGATGATGACGCCGAACTGGATGGGATCGATGCCGGCGGCGATCGCTGCCGGCAGCAGGATCGGACCGAAGAGCAGGATCGCGGCCCCGATGTCGAGAACGAGACCGACGGCGAGCAGAATGACGTTCGACAAAAGAATGACGGCCAGCGCGCTGCCGCCGAGCGCCGTCGTCAGATGGGCGATCAGCGAAGACACGTCGTCGACCGCCAGCAGGAAGGCGAAAGGGCCGGCCGTGCCGATCAGCAGACCGATCGCCGCCGCTTCGACCGCCGCCTGGCGGAAGATGGCATAGAGCGAGAGGATACCGAGACGGGCGCCGATGCCGAGCAGCAGCGTATAGAAAGCGGCGAGCGCTGCCGCTTCCGTCGTCGTGACGATGCCGATGCGGATGCCGACGACGACAATGACACCCAGCCCGAAGGCCGGGATCGCCTGGACCGCCGATTGCCAGCGCTGCCTCGCGGTTGCGCGCGGCAAGGGCACCTGCTCACGCACGGTCAGATGGATGGCGACCGCCAGGCATATGGCCATCAGCCCGCCGGCGAAAAAGCCGCCGACTAGCAGTGCGCCGACGGAAAGATTGGTCGCCGAGGCGAGGATGAGAAAGGCAATCGACGGCGGGATGATGTTGTCGAGAACCGATGTCGAGGCGATGATCGCCGCAGCCCGCGCCGGGTGATAACCGTGCTTGACCAATTCCGGTTGGAAGGTCGATGCGCCGAAGGCGGCATTTGCGACCGAGGAACCGGAAGCGCCGGAAAAGAGAACGCTGGTCAGAAGCGTGGTCTGCGCCAGTCCGGCCCGGCGATGACCGACCATGGCGGCGGCAAAGCGCACGAGCTGATTGGCGACGCCTGATGCCGTCAGCAGGCCGCCGGCGAGCAGGAAGAAAGGAATGGCGAGCAGCAGGAATTTCGAGATACCGGTGACGGTCGCAGAAACGATCGCCGGCTCGGGCAGGCTGCTGCCGAAGGCGATGGCGGCATAGGCTGCGGCGAGAAAGGCGTGCGGCAGCGGTGCGGCAAGTACCAGGCCGATCGCCGCGATCAATCCGAGGAAGATGCTCGGCGGCCAGTCGAGATCGAGCAAGATATGCGGGATGCCAGCATAGAGCGCGATGCCGAGGGCCAGCGAAAGAGCAACCGGCAGGACCCGGCGGTCGGCGATTCGCTGCAGAAGCAGCACGATGAGGATCAGCGCGCCGCCGGCACCGAGGAAGCTGAAGCGGATCCATTCCGGCAGGCCGAGCGTCGGCGAGACGCCGCCAAGCATCGTCATGATCTCGCGGCCGCCGAAAGCGAGGATCAGCGCCGAAAGCACGGTGAAGACATCGGCGCCGATCCGCGTCAGCTTCTGCAGGCCTTCCGGCAGCATCCTGACGAAAACGTCGAGACGCATGGCAAGGGCGCTATTGAGGCTGAGCGGCGCGCCGAGCGCGACCAGCGCCACATTCAGCCAGATGCCGAAATCCTCGGCGCCGATGAAGCCGGTACCGAAGAAATAGCGCAGGCAGACAGTGACTAGCACCATGACGAGCAGCACGGCGAGAACGAGCGCTGCGGCAACGCCGAGAACGGCCTCAATTACCCGCAGTGCCCGCGCCGCAAGCCCGTCATCCCTTGCCCGTTGGATCGGATGAAATTCGCTGGTGGCCAATAAAACCTGCCTTCTGCCCCGAGGATCAGGCGCTGCCGACACTCGAAAAGATCGAGGTCGAAAGCGCCACGCCTTTTCGCCCAAACGGAGCGCTTCCTCAAGCGTCAATGGGGCTGGAAAAGTTCGCTGTCGATATCGGCCTCGCGCTGTAGAGACGCCTGAAAGTGCGGCAGTATGGTCAATTTTTAAGCACGATAGCTTCTGCACATTTATGAGGCGCAAACCTTGCCAAAATTGCTGCGCTGCGTCATAAATATAATCATGAAGCATCTCGATCTGACGATTCTGGTGATCGACGAAAATGCCATCCGCGCCTCCATCATTGAAGAAGGGCTGCGCGAGGCAGGGCATGCGCGCGTCACCGTCGTGCATGAGGTCAACGGCATCGCGCGAACGATCGAAACGCTGATGCCCGATGTGATCATCATCGATATCGAGAACCCCAACCGCGATATGATGGAGCATCTGTTCCAGCTGACTCGTACAGTCAGCCGTCCGATCGCCATGTTCGTCGATCGCTCCGACACGGCCTCCATCGAGGCTGCGGTCGATGCCGGCGTCTCGGCCTATATCGTCGACGGATTGAAGAAGGAACGCGTCAAACCTATCCTCGACATGGCCGTCAGCCGCTTTAATGCCTTTAGCCGGCTGCGGCGGGAGCTTGCCGATGCCCGCTCGGCGCTGGAGGAACGCAAGCTTATCGAGCGCGCCAAGGGCATCTTGATGAAAATGCGCGGACTGTCCGAGGAAGAGGCCTTCGCCCTGTTGCGCCAGACGGCGATGAACGAAAAGAAGAAGATGTCGGAAATCGCCCAGAGCGTTGTCACCGCCGCGGGACTTTTGATGTGATCGCGGGGCTCCTCAATTTCCGGAGGAAACCGGAGTGGATATGATGACGAACACCGCCAGTTCCAGCGGAGGGCTGCCCTCGCCCGCGCATGTCAACAGTGAAGGGCCGAAGGTGCTACGGGCCGGTTATATTCCGCTCGTCGATGCATCGGTACTGATAGCGGCGGCGGAATTCGGCTTCGCGCAGAAGGAAGGCTTGACGCTCGATCTCGTCAAGGATGTCTCCTGGGCGAATGTGCGCGACCGCCTAGCATTCCGCCAGTTCGACATCGCCCATATGCTGTCGCCGATGCCGGTCGCCTCCATGCTCGGTCTCGGCTCCAATCCCTCGCCGACGATCACACCGTTTTCCCTTGGGCGCGGTGGCAATGCGATCACGCTGTCGACGCGGCTCTTCGACAGGATGCGGGATGACGCCCGATTGCCGGAGATGGCAAGCGCGCTGGATAACGCCCATGCCCTGGCCCAAACGATCGCGGCGATAAAGGCGCGCGGCGCGCCGCTGCCGACGTTCGGGGTTACCTATCCCTTCTCCTCCCACAATTACGAATTTCGCTACTGGCTAGCGGCCGGCGGCATCGATCCCGACAGGGACGTCAAGCTCGTCGTCGTGCCGCCGCCGCTCACCTCGGACGCACTGGCAGCCGGCGCGATAGATGGCTTCTGCGTCGGCGCGCCGTGGAACATGGTCGCCTCGGAGCGCGGTGTCGGCCGCATCGTCGCCGCCAAACAGGACATCTGGCCCTCGGCCCCGGAGAAGGTGATCGGTATGCGGCCGGATTGGGCGGAGAGCCATCCGGAGACCGTTTCCCGGCTGATCGTGGCGCTCGACGCGGCAGCCCGTTGGTGCGACATGCCGGACAATCACGACGCGTTGGCGGCGGTCCTCGCCGATCCGCGCTATATCGCCGCCCCTGTCGGCATCATTCGCCGCGTTCTCGCCGGCGAATTCAACCTCGATGCGAAGGGCAACCGGCGCATTATCGCCGATTATTTCCAGTTTCATTCCGGCTTCGCCAATTACCCGAGACCAAGCCATGCGCTGTGGATCTACAGCCAGATGATCCGCTGGGGACAGGCCGAGACCAGCCTCAACAAGGCGCGGGCCGCCGCCTCCGCCTACCGTCCCGATCTCTATCGCAGAGCGCTCGGCGACGCCAATGCACCTGATGACGCCGACATCCGCATCGAGGGCAATGATGAAGGCGATTGCTTCATGGACGGCCACGTCTTCGATCCGGCGGAACTGCCGGACTATGTTGCGAGCTTTGCCGTCAAAAGCGCCCTGCCCTTCGCCTCCCACAGCGATGAGACCTGATCCATGCCGACCTGCACAAAACGCCAGCAATGTTCGATGCCCACCATCACCGCAACGCACAAAAGATTTGCACGTTTTTTGGCAGCCGCAAAAACGTACAGACGACCAGTTTTTAGAAATTCCATTTCTATTCAGTCACTTAAAGAAACAACACTAAACTGGCACGCAGTTTGCAAGGATACTGGTGCACAGATCAATGGCGATCAGCGCAGTATGAGGGCGCAATAGTCGCTCCGAGAAGACCATGAATTCGGCGTCCAACGGCGGGCGCCACCAGCAAAGCCGCTGATCAGGATATTTCGCGCGCCTCGTGCATGCGCAGCCTGACCAGCGGCTTTTTGTTTTTAACCCCCCAGCAATGGATCGGCACGACCTTGTCGCGCTACGGAGAAGCCATGTCTGTCATCGAGAAAGCGCAGCCCATGTCCGCCGGCGAACCAGCCAAAGCATTGTGGATTTCCACGGTCGCCTTCACGCTCTGTTTCGCCGTCTGGACGATCTTTGCGATCATCGGCATCCGCATCAAACAGGACCTCGGCTTGAACGAGGCGGAGTTCGGATTGCTGATCGGCACCCCTGTTCTGACCGGTTCGCTTGTGCGCATCGTCCTCGGCATCTGGACGGGACGTTACGGCGGCCGTCTCGTTTACACCCTCACCATGCTTGCCGCCGCGGTGGCGACCTTCCTGCTCTCCTACGCCCAGACTTATACGCAGATGCTGATCGCCGGCCTCGGCGTCGGGCTTGCCGGCGGCTCCTTCGCGGTCGGCGTTGCCTATGTCTCGCCTTTCTTCCCGGCGGAAAAGCAGGGCACGGCGCTCGGCATCTTCGGCGCCGGCAATGTCGGCGCGGCTGTGACCAAATTCGCTGCTCCCTTCGTGCTGCTCGCTTGGGGCTGGCAGGCGGTTGCCGAGATCTGGGCCGTCTGTCTGGCGCTGATGGCCATCGTCTTCTGGTTCACCACGTCAGATGATCCGGCCTTTCGTCTTCGCCGCGAGCGCGGCGTCGCCTCCAAGAGCCTCGCTCAGGAATTCGCGCCGCTGCAGAACGTCCAGGTCTGGCGTTTCTCGCTCTACTATTTCTTCGCCTTCGGGGGCTTCGTAGCCCTGTCCTTGTGGCTGCCGCGCTATCTGGTCGGCGTCTACGGCTTCAACCTGGAAACTGCCGGCATGATTGCGGCCGCCTACTCCATCCCGGGCAGCATCTTCCGCGCTTTCGGCGGCGTGCTGTCGGACAAGAAGGGGGCGCGCAGCGTGATGTATGCGATGTTGGCCGTCTCGGCCGTAGCCACTCTCATCCTGTCGCTGCCGGCTACGACCATCACGCCTGTTATCTTCATCGTCGTCATCTTCGTGCTCGGCTTCTTCATGAGCCTCGGCAAGGCCGCCGTCTACAAGCACATTCCGGCCTATTACCCTGAAAGCGTCGGCGCCGTCGGCGGCATCGTCGGGATGATGGGCGGTCTCGGCGGCTTCATCCTTCCGATCGCCTTCGGCCTCCTCAAGGACATGACCGGCCTTTGGTCCAGCTGCTTCCTGCTGCTCTTCGCAATCGTCGCGATCTCGCTCGTCTGGATGCACCTGTCCGTCAAGCAATTGTCGCGCCAGGGGGCCTCGGCGCCCGTGGCTGCAACCTGATCTAAGGACTAGGAAACATGACAGAAAAACTCGTCATCATCGGCAATGGCATGGCGCCCGGGCGCATGCTGGAGCACCTCCTCGAACGGGCGCCCGGACGCTATGAAGTTACGATCTTCAATGCCGAGCCGCGCGTCAATTACGACCGCATCATGCTGTCGCCGGTTCTCTCGGGAGAAAAGGACTACGAGCAGATCATCATTCACGGTGACGGCTGGTACATCAAGCACGGCATCATGCTCTACAAGGGCCACAAGATCGTCAACATCGACCGCGATGCCAAGACGGTCACCTCTGACCACGGCGTAACCGAAAGCTACGACAAGCTGGTGATCGCCACCGGCTCCGTGCCCTTCATCATCCCGGTTCCCGGCAAGGATCTGCCCGGCGTCATTACCTATCGCGATCTCGACGACGTGCAGGCCATGCTGCTTGCCGCCCAGTCGCGCGAAAAGGCGGTCGTCATCGGCGGCGGTCTTTTGGGCCTCGAAGCGGCAGCTGGCCTCGCCCAGCGCGGCATGGACGTCACCGTCCTGCACGTCATGCCGACGCTGATGGAGCGCCAGCTCGATCCCGCCGCCGGCTATCTGTTACAGAAGGCGGTCGAGGAACGCGGCATCAAGGTCATCTGCAAGGCCAATACCAAGGCGATCATCGGCAATGGCAAGGTCGAAGGCATCGAACTCGACGACGGCCGCATCATCCCGGCAACCCTCGTCGTCATGGCCGTCGGCATTCGTCCGAGTGTCGGCCTGGCGAAGGACGCCGGCCTTGCGGTCAATCGCGGCATCGTCGTCGATGCCGGCATGCAGACTTCGGATGGCGATATCTTTGCGCTCGGCGAATGCGCCGAGGTGGGCGGCATGGTCTACGGCCTCGTCGCCCCGCTTTACGAGATGGCCCGCATTGCCGCAGCACATCTCTCGGACGACCATTCGCCGGCTTTCGTGCATGCGGACACGCCGACCAAGCTGAAGGTCACCGGCATCGAACTCTATTCGCTCGGTGATTTCGCCGATGGTGACGACCGCGAGGAGATCGTGCTGCGCGATGCCAGCGCCGGCGTCTACAAGCGCCTGGTGCTGAAGGACAACAAGATTATCGGCACCGTGCTTTACGGCGAGACCGCCGACGGCGCCTGGTTCAACGATCTGAAGAAGAAGGCGACCGATATTTCGGAGATGCGCGAGACGCTGATCTTCGGTCAGGCCTATCAGGGAGGGTCGCCGCTGGACCCTATGGCGGCCGTTGCAGCCTTGCCGGATGACGCGGAGATTTGTGGCTGCAACGGCGTATGCAAGGGCAAGATTACCTCGACGATCACCAGCAAAGGGCTGACGTCGCTCGACGACGTGCGTGCTCATACCAAGGCATCCGCCTCTTGCGGCTCCTGCACCGGCCTCGTCGAACAACTGATGGCGCTGACGCTTGGCGACGGCTACAATCCGGCCGCCGTGCAGCCGATGTGCACCTGCACCGAACTCGGCCATGACGATGTTCGCCGCCTGATCAAGGCGAAAGGCCTGAAGAGCATTCCTGCCGTCATGCAGGAACTGGAATGGAAGACCTCCTGCGGCTGCGCCAAGTGTCGGCCGGCGCTCAATTATTACCTCGTCTGCGATTGGCCGGACGAATATGCCGACGACTACCAGTCGCGCTTCATCAACGAGCGCGTCCACGCCAACATCCAGAAGGACGGCACCTATTCCGTCGTTCCCCGCATGTGGGGCGGCGTCACCAATGCGAACGAGCTGCGCGCCATCGCCGATGTCGTCGACAAGTTCGAGATTCCGATGGTCAAGGTCACGGGCGGCCAGCGCATCGATCTGCTCGGCATCGAGAAGGAAGATCTGCCCGCCGTCTGGGCCGATCTCGGCAAGGCCGGCTTCGTCTCCGGCCAAGCCTATGCCAAGGGCCTGCGTACAGTGAAGACCTGCGTCGGTTCGGACTGGTGTCGCTTCGGCACCCAGGACTTCACCGGTCTCGGCATCCGCATCGAGAAATTCATGTGGGGCTCGTGGACGCCGGCCAAGCTGAAAATGGCCGTGTCCGGCTGCCCGCGCAATTGCGCCGAAGCAACCTGCAAGGATATCGGCGTGATCTGCGTGGATTCCGGTTTCGAGATCCATTTCGCTGGCGCAGCCGGTCTCGACATCAAGGGCACCGAGGTGCTCGGCCTGGTGAAGACCGAGGACGAGGCGCTGGAGCATATCGTGGCGCTGACGCAGATGTACCGCGAGCAGGCCCGCTATCTCGAGCGCATCTACAAATGGGCCAAACGCATCGGCCTGGATGAAATCCGCCGCCAGATCATGGACGATGCCGAAAAGCGCAAGGCCTATTACGACCGCTTTGTCTTCTCCCAGAAATTTGCCCAGGTCGATCCCTGGTCGGAGCGTGTTTCCGGCAAGGACAAGCACGAATTCAAGCCGATGGCGACGATCGGCTATCCGCAGGCAGCCGAATAAGGAGATGGACATGAACTGGATCGCAATCGGTGACATCTCCGATATTCCCCTGCGCGGCGCGCGCTGCGTGAAGACGCCGCAGGGCAAGATCGCCGTCTTCCGCACGGCCGAAAACGAGGTCTTCGCCATCGAGGATCACTGCCCGCACAAGGGCGGCCCGCTCTCCCAGGGCATCGTGCATGCCAAGGCGGTCACCTGCCCGCTGCACAATTGGGTGATCTCTCTGGAAACTGGCAAGGCGCTCGGCGCCGACCAGGGCGAGGTGCGGACCCTACCGGTCCGCAATGAGGACGGCGCCCTGTTCATCGCGCTGGAAAGCCTGTTGATGGCGGCTGAATAATGGCGGCTGAGGTCAAGACCACCTGCCCCTATTGCGGCGTCGGCTGCGGCGTCATCGCCACGGTCGACGAGGCCGGCGCCGTCACCGTCAAAGGAGATCCCGAGCATCCGTCGAATTTCGGCCGGCTGTGCTCGAAGGGTTCGGCGCTTGCCGAAACCATCGATCTCGACGGCCGGCTGCTTTACCCCGAAATCGCAGGCGCGCGCAGCGGCTGGGACGAGGCGCTCGATCTGGTTGCCCGGCGTTTTTCCGATACGATCGCCGAATACGGGCCCGATTCCGTCGCCTTCTATGTCTCCGGCCAGTTGCTGACCGAAGATTACTACCTCGCCAACAAGCTGATGAAGGGTTTCATCGGCTCGGCCAATATCGACACCAATTCCAGGCTCTGCATGTCCTCATCCGTGGCCGGGCATCGCCGCGCCTTCGGCGCCGATACCGTGCCTGGGACCTATGAAGATATCGAACTTGCGGATCTGGTGGTGCTCACCGGCTCCAACCTCGCCTGGTGTCATCCCGTCATCTACCAGCGGCTGGCCGCCGCAAAAGCGGCGCGGCCCAACATGCGCATCGTCGTCATCGATCCGCGCCGGACGATGACGTGCGATATCGCCGACCTGCATCTGGCCATCCGTCCGGACGGCGATGTCGCGCTGTTCATGGGACTGCTTGCCCACCTCGCGACAAGCCCTGCGATTGACCAGAATTATATCGCCTCCCATACGGAAGGCTTCGCCAGCGCCTTTGCTTCAGCCGCAGCACTCGATATCAACGATCTGCTGGAACGAACCGGCCTGCCGGCCATGCAGATCCGGGAATTCTTCCGCCTTTTCGAAACGACGTCGAAGGTTGTGACCTGCTACAGCCAGGGCGTCAACCAATCCTCGTCCGGCACCGACAAGGTCAATGCCATCCTCAACTGCCATCTGGCGACCGGCCGCGTCGGCCGCCCCGGCATGGGCCCCTTCTCGCTGACCGGCCAGCCGAACGCTATGGGGGGCGCGAAGTCGGCGGTCTCGCCAACATGCTTGCCGCCCATATGGCGATCGAAAATCCTGAAGACCGCGACCGCGTTCAGCGTTTTTGGGAATCGCCAGTAATCGCCGCCAAGCCCGGCCTGAAGGCGGTCGACATGTTCCGCGCGGTGGCCGACGGGCGCATCAAGGCGCTCTGGATCATGGCCACCAATCCTGTTGTCTCGATGCCGGACGCCGATAGCGTCGAAAGCGCGATCGCCGCCTGTCCCTTCGTCGTCGTCTCCGACATTCTGAGAGAGACGGATACGGCCCGGCACGCGCAGGTGCTTCTGCCCTCGCTCGGCTGGGGCGAGAAGGACGGCACCGTCACCAATTCCGAACGGCGCATTTCCAGACAGCGGCCGTTTCTCGACATGCCCGGTGATGCCAAGGCCGACTGGTGGCAGCTTGCGGAAGTCGGACGCCGCATGGGATTTGCCGCCGCCTTCGATTTCGACGCACCGGCCGAGATTTTCGCCGAACACGCCGCCCTGTCCGCCTTCGAAAACAACGGCAGCCGCGACTTCGACATCGGCGCCCGCGCCGGTATCTCGGGCAACGCTTACGAGGAGCTGTCGCCCTTCCAGTGGCCGCAGGCGGCAGGGACAGAACCCGGCATCACCCGCTTCTTCGCCGATGGCGGTTTCTACCATGCCGACGGCAAGGCGCGCTTCGTCGCGGTGGAACCGCCGGCAACGGATCGCACCAATGCCGACTTCCCCTTCACGCTGAATACCGGGCGCATCCGCGACCAGTGGCACACGATGACGCGAACCGGAAAGAGCGCCCGGCTGTCCGCCCATATCGCCGAACCCTTTGCCGAGATCCATCCGCGCGACGCGATCGAGACCGGCATATCGAGCGCCGGCCTCGTCGAGATCGACAGCCCCCACGGCAAGGCGATCGTCCGGGCGCTGGTGACCGATCGCCAGGCCCGCGGCGGCATTTTCGCGCCGATGCACTGGAACGACCAGTTCGCGGCAAAAGCGCGGATCGACGCCGTGGTCGCGCCGATCACCGATCCCTTTTCCGGCCAGCCGGCGTCGAAGAACGTCGCTGTCGCCGTCCGGCCCTTCCCCGCCAGCCATTACGGTTTCGCCGTCTCGGCGACAAAACCCGTAACACCTGACGCGGCCTATTGGGCGCTGGCGAAAGCCGAGGGCGGCTGGCGGCTGGAGCTTGCCTTCGACCGGACCGTCGAAGACTGGACGGCCTGGTGCCGGGCGGTTTTCGCCATTCCTGATGAGATCGAACCGCTGGGTTATGCCGACCGGCAAACCGGCGACCTCCGGCTCGCCTTCTTCGATGGCGAGACGCTGCTCGCCGCATTGTTCCTTGCTCGCGAGCCGGTCGCCGTGGCGCGCAACTGGGCGATCTCGCAGCTCTCCGCCGCACATGATGATCTGAGGAAACGTTTTGCACTCGTGGCAGGCCGTCCCGGCGCCGGCAGGCCGGATCCGGGAGCCACCGTCTGCTCCTGCTTCAGCGTCGGGGTCAACCAGATCGCCGCCGCCGTGCGCGGCGGATGCCACAGCGTCGAGGCGGTCGGCAAGGAAACGAGTGCCGGAACCAATTGCGGCTCGTGCCGCGGCGAAATCGGCAGGATCATCGATCGCTGTCTTGCCGCCGCCGCGGAGTGAGAGGCCGGAAACGCGGCTGATGTCAGGCCGCGTTCGGCACGATAAACATCTTGTGGTCAGCTGAGATGCAGACCGAGATCTCGTCATAGGATGCGAAGGTCGGGTGCGGCGTTTCCATCTTGTCATGATGGGTTGCCGTGACGACCATGACATCGGCGCCCGCCGCCTCGCCGGCAGTAATGCCGGCGGCGACATCCTCGAACACCAGGCAGTCCTGGGTGCTGACGCCGAGGCGTTCGGCGCCGAGAATATAACATTGCGGATCGGGTTTTCCGACCTTCACATCCTCAGCCGTCACCATGAATTTCGGCAGCGACAGGCCCGCCGCCTCCAGCCGCCGGTGGGCAAGACGCAAGGGCGAAGAGGTGACGATCGCCCAGCGATCCGGCGGCAGCGAGCTCAGGAATGCCGCGGCACCCGAAATGGCAACGACATCGCCGACATCGGCGATCTCGGCCTCGGTCACCAGCCTGGCTTCATGTTCGGGATCGACGCCCGGCAGGTTCAGCCGGGCGATCGTGTCGACGCCGCGCGATCCATGCATCTTCGGCAGAAAGTCGGCGACATCGAGCCCCTGACGCCTTGCCCAGTCGCTCCAGACACGTTCGGCAGCACGGATGGAATTGAGGATGGTGCCGTCCATATCGAACAGGAAGGCGGCATAAGGCTTCTCGAAGCCGCGGGGCATCGGTTGGGACAAAAGGCTGAATCCTTCAGGAAAAGAGTCGGACGGTGGTCGCTATCGCCCGATGAAGCGGCAAATCATCGCCTTTTGCAAGCTTTCGCCGGGACAGGTCAGCTATACCAGGCGGCAAGCCCTGCCTGCACGCATCAACGCAGCAGCTTCAGCGAGCCAGTCAGCGAACGGATCCACTTCGTCGGGCCGGCGAGCCCGATGCCGTCGATGATTTCCGAGGAGAGGTCGCGCGCTGGTATCGAAGCCTCATAATCGGCATAGACATGCAGGGCGCGGGCAAAACGCGGGAATGGCACGACCAGTGCGCCATCGGGCGCCGGCAACGCCTTGTGCAACAGCGATCTCAGATCGGCGGCCGCCGCCTGCAGCACCGGGACCGGCTTGTTGGCACTGACATGAAATATCCGGCCGGTCAGGTCGGTCAATTGCGCGCCGGCAAGCGCCGGCGCCGCAGCGCCGAGGCCGATCGACAGCACTGCGATTGTATTGGCGAGTTCGCCGGTCGGCAGCGCCGGCTCGACAATCACTGCGACACGCCAATCCTCACCCGTCATCCCTCATTCTCCACGCTTGGTTCGGTTTTCCCAACCTATCGTAAGGCATAGAAATATCCTGCCTATTCCTGTCGCGACCCGGGCGATTTTGGTAGGATCTTCCTATCTATCGATGAAGCTAGAAAGGATTTACCGATCATGGAATTCGAGCCGGGAGATATCCGAATTTTGAAGGCGCTCCAGAGCGAGGGACGGCTGACGAACCAGGAACTTGCGGAACGCGTGGGGATGTCGACCTCGCCCTGCTGGCGCAGAGTAAAACGGCTTGAAGAGGCCGGTGTCATCCGCAGCTATCAGGCTCTCGTCGATCGTCGCGCCGTCGGCCTCGGCGTCCTCGCCTTCGTGCGTGTGCAGATCGACACGCATTCCCATGACGAGGCCCAGCGCTTCGAGCGCGAGGTCGGCGAACTGGAGGCGGTCATCGCCTGCTATTCCGTTGCCGGTGAGGCCGATTTCCTGCTGCAGGTGGTCGCTGCCGATCTCGACAATTATGCCGAATTCGCCATGACGGTGATCCGTCGCCTGCCCGGCATCAAGGAGATGCATACGATGTTCGTGCTGAAGGACATCAAGGCATCGACGATCCTGCCCGTGCAGCTATCGAGCGCCAGCCGTTAGCGGTGAAGCGCAGAGATCGTCGCCAAAACCGCTACACAGTTTTGCTGGAATTGCTCTAAAAGGCTGTGCTGCTGGTGGCAATCAAATTGCAGGAGAGGCGCAGGCCAATCGGGTCATGGCAGGGCTGTTCGGCGCTGGCGGCAAGTTCCGGCCCGGCCCGCGCGTCGGCGCGCAGATAGGCCTGTGTCGTCGGATCGATACGCGTCGGAATGGCAGTCCACAACGAGGGGCGGCCGACGTCGATCGCTGATATGCCGGCCTTCTCGCGGCCCATGGCAGAGGACGCGATTGCCATGCCACTGGCCGTCAGGGCGAGTGCAAGGGCAATCTGCAGACCGAGATCTGCGGCCTCGCGCGGGGAAACGAACATTGCGGCCTCATGCTGCGGATTGGCGTTTCGTCATGCACTAAGGCAGGTGGCAGAGGCGATCCAGCAGCTTCCGCCGTTAAGGTTTATGCGTAACCATGCAAGGCCTGCGTGCAGATTTTTCGCAATTTTCGGAACAATGATTCCGGCAGGCGGTTACCCCAGGGTCATCCAAGATGAAAATCAAAGGAGGATATCCTCATGAACAAATCCCTTATCGCCGCTTCGCTGCTTGCGATCGGCATGGCATCGTCAGCCTTTGCCCAGTCGAATCCCGATCCGATCGGGCCGACCAACGGCGGCTCGACCGATCCGAGTTCGGGTAGCTATTCATCCGATTACACCAACAGTAACAACGGCATGTATCCGGTGCGCGTCGCGCCGGTTGATCCGATGACAACACAGAGCATCGGCCAGCCGCAAACGATGGAATGCGCCGGCATGCCGCAGCAGAGGTCGGGCGTCGATACACGCGGCGGCGAAAGCGGCGCCTCGATCAGCGAAGCCTGCCGCGAATACGACAACTGACAGGCACTTTCGCTCCCTACATGTCGCGCGAACGCGCGCCACATTTGGAAAAGGCCGGTTCACGCCGGCCTTTTTCATGTCGTCGCCACCACGATGAAAAGCTTTCCCTCCGATGAAACTTTTGATCCGAGCGTTCCGTACATCCGTAGCAGGGTGCAAAGACAAGAGCAGGGAATGGCTTCATTGGCAAAGGACGCGATAAAACCTGTCATTTTATGGTTTCGCAGGGATTTGCGCCTTGACGACAATCAGGCGCTGAATGCCGCCCATCTCTCCGGGCGACCGATCATCCCCCTTTATATCAACGAGCCGGCGTCAGCCGGCACGGGTCCGCTCGGCGCTGCGCAGGCCTGGTGGCTGCATCATTCGCTGGAAGCGCTTGATAGATCATTGCACGAGCGGCAGGGCAGGCTGGTGCTTGCCAGCGGAGAAGCGCTGGAGGTGCTCCGCGCCGTCATCAAAAAGAGCGGTGCCAAAGCCGTTTTCTGGAACCGGCGATACGATCCCTCGGGCATTTCGGTCGACACCCACATCAAGCAGGAATTGGAAAAACAGGCGATCGAGGCGAGAAGTTTCGGCGGCCAGCTGCTGCACGAACCGTCCAGGCTGATGACCGGCAGTGGCACGCCCTATCGGGTCTATACGCCGTTCTGGCGCGCGCTGGAGGGTGCGGGCGAAGCCGAGCCGCCGCTAGAGGCGCCGGCGAAGCTGCGGCTGGCATCGCAGCGTCCGGCATCGGAAACATTGAAGAGCTGGAAACTGCTGCCGACAAAGCCGGACTGGGCGAAGGACTTTACCGATCTCTGGACGCCGGGCGAGCAAGGCGCAAGAGAGAGGCTCAGCGCCTTCGTCGAGGAAGAACTCAAGGGCTACAAGGAAAACCGCGACTATCCTGCGAAACCGGCGACCTCGATGCTGTCGCCGCATCTGGCGCTCGGCGAAATCTCCCCTGCCCGCATCTGGGATGCTACGCGCGGTCTGTCGAACCGGGTGCCGGCGGCCGACATCGTGCATTTCCGCAAGGAGATCGCCTGGCGGGAATTCTCCTACCACCTGCTTTTCCATTTCCCGCGTCTTGCCTCGGAGAACTGGAACGATCGTTTCGACGGCTTCAAATGGCGCTACGACGACGGCGATTTCGAGGCGTGGCGCCGTGGCATGACCGGCTACCCGATCGTCGATGCCGGCATGCGCCAGCTCTGGCGTCACGGCTGGATGCACAATCGGGTGCGCATGATCGTCGCCTCCTTTCTCATCAAGGATCTGATGATCGACTGGCGCGACGGCGAGGCCTG
Organism: Rhizobium sp. C104; assembly: GCF_022354505.1. NCBI lineage: Bacteria > Pseudomonadati > Pseudomonadota > Alphaproteobacteria > Hyphomicrobiales > Rhizobiaceae > Rhizobium > Rhizobium sp. C104. The sequence goes on from NZ_CP092348.1 coordinate 1,721,685, forward strand.
GTTCCGCGATACGCTGGTCGATGCCGATCCCGCCAACAACGCGGCAAGCTGGCAATGGGTGGCGGGCTCGGGAGCCGACGCTTCACCCTTCTTCCGCATCTTCAATCCGATGCTGCAGGGCGAGACTTTCGATCCCGACGGCGACTATGTCAGAGCTCATGTGCCGGAACTTCAACGGCTCGGGGTAAAATACATTCACCGGCCGTTCGAGGCGCCGAAGAGCGCGCTCGACGAGGCCGGCATCATCCTCGGGCAGACCTATCCGAAACCGATCGTCGACCATGCCAGCGCCCGCGACCGAGCGCTCGCCGCTTACAAAGCCACAAAGGACGCCGCATGAACGCGCATTTCCGCCCCGCCTCGCGCCGGCTGAAGATCGCCGTCATCGGCTCCGGCATCTCCGGCGCCTCGGCGGCCTGGGCGCTCGACCCCGTGCACGACGTAACGCTCTACGAGAGCCAGGCGCGGGCGGGCGGCCATACGGCGACGGTCGACGTCGATTATGACGGTGTTCGGATTGCGGTCGATACCGGCTTCATCGTCTATAACGAACCGAATTATCCGAACCTGACGGCCCTCTTTGCCGAACTCGGCATCGCCACCCATGCAAGCGACATGAGTTTTTCGCTCTCGCTCGACCGCGGCAGGCTGGAATGGAGCGGCGGCGGGCTGTCCTCGATCTTCGCGCAGAAGCGCAACCTGCTGCGGCCGTCGTTCCTGTGGATGATCCGCGAGATCCTGCGCTTCAACCGCACCTGCCTCGAAGACCGGGCCGCCGGTCACCTCGCCTCGCGCTCGATCGGCAATTATCTCGACTGGCGCGGCTTCTCGCCCGGCTTTACCAACAATTATCTCGTGCCGATGGCGGCGGCGATCTGGTCGACACCGTCGGCCCGCATGCTGCAGTTCCCGGCCGAATATTTCGTCAATTTCTTCGACAATCACCGGCTGATCTATCACCGCCAGCACCAATGGCGGACGGTGACCGGCGGCAGCCGCAGCTATCTCGACCGGCTGCTGCAGCCGCTCGGCGGACGGGTGAAACTGTCCTGCGGCATACGCGGGGTGATCCGTTCGGAGAACGGCGTCACGCTTATCGACGAGACCGGCAGCCAGCGTGCCTTCGACAAGGTGATCCTTGCCTGCCACAGCGATCAGACGGCACGCCTGCTCATCGATGCCACCGACCGGGAACGGCTGCTGCTTGCCGCCATTCCCTACCAGCCGAACCGCGTCGTCCTGCACCGCGACCAAAGGCTGATGCCGCAGCGGCGCAAGGTCTGGGCCTCGTGGAACTATCTGCGCTCCAGCCGGGAGGATGGCAAGGCGGGTGTCGCCGTCACCTATTGGATGAACCGGCTGCAGGGCATCGACGATGGTTTGCCGTTGTTCGTCACGCTCAATCCCGACCGCGAGCCGGATCCCCGCATGGTATTTGCGGAATTCACCTATGAGCATCCGCAATTTTCGGCTGATGCCATGGCGGCGCAGCGGGCGCTCGCCGCCATCCAGGGTGAGAACCATTGCCATTTCGCCGGCGCCTGGATGGGATATGGATTTCATGAGGATGGCCTGGTTTCCGGCCTGGCGGCAGCCGAGGCGCTGGGTGGCATCATTCCCTGGCGAACGGCGCGAAGCCGGCAACCGCAACCGGATGCAGCGGCATGAGCGGACGAGGCAAAAAGCGCGGCGTCAGCATGAGCGGCAACGGCGCTGCGCCGGATGCGGCGGCCGCGCTCTATGTCGGCGACATCATGCATCAACGCCTGAAACCCTTCGGTCATCGTTTCCGCTACCGCGTCTTCTCCCTGCTCGTCGATCTCGATCGGCTTGAAGCAGCCGATCGGCTGTCGGCGCTGTTTTCCGTCAACGGTCGCAATCTCGTCTCGTTTCATGAAAATGACCATGCCGACACGGCGAACACGCCGCTGCGCGCCTATGCCGACCGGCTGCTCGCTGAGGCCGGGCTCGATCGCGCGGCAAGGATATTGCTTGTCTGCTATCCCCGCATTCTCGGCTATGTCTTCAACCCGATCTCCGTCTATCACGCCTATGATGGCGGCGGCGCCCTCGTCGCGATGATCTACGAGGTGCGCAACACTTTCGGCGAGCGACACAGTTACGTCTGTCCCCTCAGTGATGGTGAAATGTCGGACGGCGGGCTCCGTCAGAGCTGCGACAAGCTCTTCCACGTCTCGCCCTTCATCGGCATAGCGGCGCGCTATCACTTCCGCATGCTGCCGCCTGGCGCGGAAATCCGCTGGCGCATCCTCGAAACCGACGGCGAAGGGCCGCTGCTTGCGGCGACATTCTCAGGACGGCGGCTGCAGTTGACAAGCGCCGCGCTGCTTCGGCTGACGGCGCTCATCCCTTTCCTCCCCTTCAAGATCGTGGCCGGCATCCATTGGGAAGCGCTGAAACTGTGGCTGAAGGGCGCGCGTTATATCAGCCGTCCGGCGCCTCCGCCTGCCGTCAGCATTCACCGGCCCCGGCCGCTTGCGGACACCGCGGAATGACCTTGCAGCGCCGGGCGTTCCGACACGACGCGCAAAAGCGCTGCAGCGCTTTGAACGGCTGCATAATTTTTCCTTAATTCGATTTCCGATTGAGGAAATTATGCAGTAGCCTTGCCGAATAATGGCCGGAGGCCGCCCGAACATCGTCACGGATGTATCGTCGTCCCTAACCGGCAAGAAAATGCTGGAGGAGGAAAGATGAGCAAGGCGCAGGATTGGAATGTACTGGCCCGTGACGCGGTGACGCTGACGGCCGAAAATATATCCCGTCTGGTGAAGGGGCTGCCGTTCAAGGCGAAGCTGGCGCTGCGCGGACTTCTGCGCATGCAGCACGGCTCGCTTGCAGTCACCCTGCCCGACGGCCGCAGGCTGCTGATCGAGGGCAAGCAGGCCGGGCCGAAGGCGGCTCTCAGCCTCAACAACTGGAACCTTGCCTATCGGGCCCTGACGAGTGGCACGATCGGGGTTGCCGAAACCTATATGGACGGCGACTGGGACAGCCCCGACATCGCCGCCTTCCTCGAACTTTTCCTCGTCAACGGCGAAGCCGTCTACAGCTATGCCAATGGCAAGGGCGGCATTGGCCGCCTCGTCGAGCGCGTCCGCCATTGGATGAACACCAATACCAAGACGGGATCGAAGCGTAACATTTCCGCCCATTACGATCTCGGCAACGATTTCTACAGGCAGTGGCTCGATCCGAGCATGACCTATTCCTCCGCGCTCTATTCGACAGGGGCCAACGACCTGCAATCGGCGCAGAATGCCAAATACCGCGCGCTTGCCGAGGCGACCGGCATCAGGCCCGGCGATCACGTGCTGGAGATCGGCTGCGGCTGGGGCGGGTTTGCCGAATTTGCAGCAGGCGAACTGAACTGCAAGGTGACCGGGCTGACGATCAGCCGCGAGCAGTTGGCCTTTGCCGAGGAGCGCATCCGCAAGGCCGGTCTCGGCGACCGTGTCGAATTCCGTTTCCAGGATTACCGCGACGAGACCGGGCTTTACGACCGGATCGTCTCGATCGAGATGTTCGAAGCGGTCGGCGAGAAATACTGGCCGTCCTATTTCTCCAAGCTCCGGCAATGTCTGAAGCCGGGCGGCAAGGCCGGCCTGCAGATCATCACGATCCGGCCGGAGGCCTTCGACCAGTATCGCAGCAACCCCGACTTCATACAGAAATATGTCTTTCCCGGCGGCATGCTGCCGACGCGCAACCATCTGGCGGAACTTGCCGGCAAGGTCGACTTGTCACTGGTCAGGGACTTCGGCTTCGGGCTCGACTATGCCCGCACGCTTGCCGAATGGCGCGAACGCTTCTGGTCGGTCTGGGAGCGCATCCGCCCGATGGGCTTCGACGAGCGTTTCAAGCGGCTCTGGGAATTCTATCTGTTCTATTGCGAGGCCGGCTTCCGCGCCCGCAATATCGATGTGCGCCAAGTGGTGTTCTCGCGCAGCTGATCATTCCGCCGGATGCGGTGTCGCCGGATGGTGACCAGCCGATGACGGCCGCTCGCGCCAGCCGGTCACGCGGTTCACCAGCATGAAATAGACGCTGTAGGGAAGCATGCGCGCAAGCTTCAGCATCATGGTGAAGCGCCTGGGGAAGGAGATCTCGAAGGCCTGCGATTTCAGCCCGGCGGCAATCTGCCGGGCGGCTTCGTCGGTCGACACCAGGGACGGCATGGGAAAGGCGTTCTTCCGCGTCGCCGGTGTGTCGACGAAGCCCGGGCAGATGAGCTGGATGCGGATGCCCATCTTGTCGAGATCGAATTTCAGGCTTTCGGCCATATTGATCAGCGCCGCTTTGGTGGCACCGTAGGCAGCGCCCGTCGGCAGGCCGCCATAGCCGGTGACGGAGGAGACGATGGCGATCTGTCCCTGCCCTTTCGCCTTCATATGGCGGACTGCCGGCAACAGACAGTTGACGACGCCGGAGAGATTGACGGCGAAGCTCTTTTCGAAATCGGCGCGGTTCAGGTCCTCAGCATGAACAGGCAGATAGACGCCGGCATTGAGGATCGCCATGCCGAGCGTGCCGTGCTCATATTCGATGGAGGCCATGATATGCTCCATGTCCTCGGCATCGGTGACGTCGCCATCGAGAACGACGATGCTGCCCGCAAGGCCGCTGGCCTCGGCCTGCAGTTCGACCAGCTTTTCATGGCTTCGGGCGGTGACGGCGACCTTGTATCCTTCGTCGGCAAGCTTCAGTGCAAGCGCGCGGCCGATGCCGGAACTCGCACCCGAGATCCAGACGAGTCCATCTTCGGGACGGGCGGTGAAATCACGCATGACATGTTCCTCCGGTTCTGCCTGACCAACCGAAAACAGGTCCGGAAAGTTCCCTTCTCTTCCCGGATTTACGGCTCTATCACACCATTGTGGCTGCTTTCAGCCGATCAGGTCGCCGATCATCTGACGAAGGGATCCGGTGAGCTTCACCGGCCCGTCCGAAACGGCAAAGGCGATGCAGGGCCTATCCTTTTCGGCGACCGGCCGATGGTCGACCGTCTCGTCGGCAATGGAGATGTCGCCGGGGCCGAAACGGCCGCGTTCATCGTTGAAGGCGCCGTCTGAGGATGAGGATCAGTTCCATGCCTTTGTGGGTGTGCGCCGGCAAAGCGCGGCCCGGGCGGATCCACATCAGGTTGACCTCGCAGCCGTCGAATTCGAGGGAATATTCCTTGAAACCCGGCAACCGCTTGCGCCACGGCACGTCCTCGACCTCGAAGCCGACGAAATCGCGCAGCGCTTGTGGAAAGAGCGCATTTTCCGGCCGTTTGGCCGCCTGCTGCGCTGCGACCGGAGCGGCAGAGGAAAAGATTGCCTGAAGCTGCCGGTCGCGGTCGGCAATGGCGGTTTCACCAGCGCTTTCCAGCGCCTCCCCAGCCAGCAATTCGAGGCTGTCCACCAGGCTGTGATTGTCGGGCTTCATTTCGAGATGGGATCGTACCAGCACCCGCGCCGGCTCGGGCAAGGAACCGGCGACATAATGCGCCATCAATGCATCGATCGTGTCGATCTGCTCGTGAATCATACCGGTTTCGGTCACGCCCTGTTGCCGCGCTCCGTTTTCGCTTTGTCGTCATCCGTACGGGGAAAGTCAATCTTCGGATCACCCCACGCATGGCGGGATTGCGGGCCATTCATCATTTCGGGGGAGGAAGGCCAAATTTTATCGTGCCCGACAGGGGCGTGGAATAGCATTTCTTGCCAACGCAGCCTTGTGAAGGGAAAAGACCGTTCCTAAAGTAAGAGTTCGAATAGAGGCAGATTCCATGACCTTCCACCCTTCCGTCCTCGAAGCCATCGGCAATACGCCCCTGATCAAACTCAAGGGCGCGTCGGTGGCGACCGGCTGCACCATTCTCGGCAAGGCGGAGTTCCTGAACCCCGGCCAGTCAGTGAAGGATCGTGCCGCGCTCTACATCATCCGCGACGCGGAACGGAAAGGGTTGCTTCGGCCCGGCGGCCTCATCGTCGAAGGCACGGCCGGCAATACCGGCATCGGGCTGACGCTGGTCGCCAAGGCGCTCGGCTACCGCACCGTCATCGTCATTCCGGAAACGCAGAGCCAGGAAAAGAAGGATGCGCTGAAACTGCTCGGCGCTGAACTCGTCGAAGTGCCCGCCGTTCCCTACAAGAACCCGAACAACTACGTGAAGGTCTCGGGGCGGCTCGCCGAGCAGCTGGCGAAAACAGAGCCGAACGGGGCGATCTGGGCGAACCAATTCGACAATGTCGCCAACCGCCAGGCGCATATCGAAACCACCGCTCGGGAAATCTGGAACGATACCGACGGCAAGGTCGACGGCTTCATCTGCTCCGTTGGTTCCGGCGGCACGCTGGCCGGCGTCGCTGCCGGCCTCAAGGCTTTCAATGCGGACGTCAAGATCGGCATTGCCGATCCCGACGGCGCTGCTCTTTATGAGTTCTATCAGAACGGTGCGCTGAAATCCGAGGGCTCTTCGATCACCGAGGGCATCGGCCAGGGCCGCATCACCGCCAATCTCGAAGGCTTCACGCCTGATTTCTCTTATCGGGTCTCCGATGCCGAAGCGCTGCCCTATCTCTTCGACCTCGTCGAAAACGAAGGCCTGTGCCTCGGTGGCTCGACGGCGATCAACATTGCCGGCGCGGTCAAGCTCGCCCGGGATCTCGGACCCGGCCACACGGTGGTGACGATCCTCTGCGACTACGGCAACCGCTACCAGTCGAAGCTCTTCAATCCGGATTTCCTGACCTCGAAGGGACTGCCCGTTCCGGGCTGGATGGCCAACTCGCCCGATATAAACGTTCCCTACGAGCCCGCGTGAGACCCCATGCCCGTCAATGCCCTCTATCGTGACGACTTCTATCTCTCGACATGCGAGGCGGTCGTCACCGCCGTCCACGAAGACGGGGGCATCGAACTCGACCAGACCTGCTTCTATGCGACATCAGGCGGCCAGCCGGGTGATACGGGCGAGCTTGAACGCGCCGACGGCACCAAGATCGTGTTGGGCCAGACGAAGCACGGCCCGAGCAAGGACATCGTCATCCACGTGCCGCTCGAAAACGAGCCGAGGCCTCTGGTTGGCGAGACGCTGGCGCTGCACGTCGACTGGCAGCGCCGTTACAGGCTGATGCGCATGCACACGGCCTGCCATCTGCTGTCCGTCGTCTGCTCGTATCCGATCACCGGCGCTGCCGTCGGCGAGGAGGAAAGCCGTGTCGACTTCGACATGGCCGAGACGATCGACAAGGACGAAGTGACGGCCAAGCTGATGGAACTGGTCGGCGAGAACCATCCGGTCTATCTGCAATGGATTACCGACGAGGAGCTTGCAGCCACTCCCGACATCGTCAAATCGAAGAATGTGCGCCCGCCGATCGGGCTCGGGCGCGTCAGCCTCGTCTGCATCGGCGAGAACTCCTCGATTGACAGCCAGCCCTGCGGCGGCACACATGTTTCGGAAACACAGGAAGTCGGCCAGATCCATATCGCCAAGATCGAAAAGAAGGGCAAAGAAAATCGGCGCTTCCGCATCCGATTCGGCACGCCCGGCGACGAAGCCTGACCATCAAGGGAGAGCATCATGAGTGAGACCAAAAGCCGTTTCGTCGTATCGGCCGACTGGCTGCAGGCCGAACTCGGCAAGCCGGATCTGCGCGTCGTGGACGCCTCCTTCTATCTGCCGGCGCAGAAACGCGATGCCGATGCCGAATATGCGGCCGGCCATATTCCCGGCGCCATCCGCTTCGACCAGGACAAGATCGCCGACCATTCGACGTCACTGCCGCACACGATCCCCTCGGCCGATTATTTTGCCGCCGAAGTCGGCCGGCTCGGCATCAGCGAGAACGATCGCATCGTCGTCTATGACGGCATCGGCCTGTTCGCCTCGCCGCGCGTCTGGTGGCTGTTCCGGGTGATGGGCGCAAAGAACGTCTTCGTGCTCGATGGCGGTCTCGACGGCTGGAAGGCCGAGGGCCGCCCGCTCGAAACCACCCTGCCCAGCTATTCGTCGGCGCGTTTCACGCCCGATTTCGACGAGAGCCGCGTGGTGACGCTCGATACGATGCGCGACATCGTCTCCAGCGGCGCGATGCAGATCGCCGATGCCCGCAGCGCCGGCCGCTTTGCAGCCGCCGAACCCGAACCGCGTGCCGGCATGCGCTCCGGCCATATGCCCGGCGCTCGCAGCCTGCCATCCAGCGTCTTCGCCAACCAGGGCCGGTTAAAGTCGCTGCCCGAACTCAGGCAGACGATCGAGGACGCCGGCATTGATCTTTCAAAGCCTGTCGTCACGTCCTGCGGCTCGGGAATCACCGCCGCCATCATCACGCTGGCGCTGGAATCGCTCGGCCATCACGACAACAAGCTTTATGACGGCTCGTGGAGCGAATGGGGAAGCCGTGACGATACGCCCATCGTCACCGGTCCGCCGACGCCGGTCAAAGTCTGATCGCCATGGGAAAGGCATCCGCTTCGCTGAAAGCTCACATCACCCGGCTCGAAATGACGGCGCCGCCAAAGGCAAGCATGCCGGTGCCCGTCAACATCCAGACGGCGATCATGCGCGCTCCCGAGATCCCATTGCCCTTCTACCGCTATCTCTACCGGCAGGTGGGTGCGCGTTGGCAATGGGTGGACCGGTTGCGCATGAGCGACGAGCAGCTTGCCGAGACGCTGAACGACAAGCGCAACAATATCAGCGTTCTCTATGTGAACGGCGCACCCGCCGGCTTCTACGAATATTTCTGCGAAGACGAGGATATGATCGAGCTCAGCCATTTCGGCCTGATCGAACATGCGCTCGGTCTCGGCATCGGCAAATGGTTCCTGCTGCAGGCGCTCTATGCCATCTGGTCGCTCAATCCGAAGCGGGTCACCACCACCACCAACAATCTCGACCATCCGCGTGCGCTGCAGCTCTACCAGATGTACGGCTTCTCCCCCGTTTCGACCGGTACCGGCATCGTCCGGCCGCTCAGCGACAAGGAGCTTCTGGAGCTTGCGCGGAAAAGCTGACGGATGCTTTCCTGACGTAGGCAGAACTGGTTAACGCTGCGTCAGGCTGTTCGGGCGGCGCGGGTCGTTGCGGCGCTCGAAATCGAGCGTGCGGCCCGACTGTTCCTTCAGTTCCGCCACTTCCCGCCGCAGGGCTCTCAGCTCTTCCAGTATTTCTGCATTCTGTTGCGCCAGCAGCGCCAGATCGACGTCGGCCAAGGCCTTCTCCTTTCGCCTGACAACGTACGTCCAGAAGATACTCCGCTTTTCACTCTCCGGCGATCTCTTATGCAGACGCAGGCAAGAATCGGGTGGCTTGCCCGCTCGTACAGGTGCATTTCATGGCGATCACAAAGGAGATCTGCCATGACCGCCATTCGTTTTGTTGCCATGCCGACGACCGACGCCGAACGCCTCTGGAACGGCGGCCGCGACGCCTATGACAGGCTGCCCGAGACGATCGTCTCCGATGGTCCCGGCCATCCCTGCCGCCATTGCCTTCAGAATATCGATGCGGGCCAGGCGTTGCTGGTCTTTGCCTACCGGCCCTTCCCCGAGCTGCAGCCCTATGCCGAAACCGGCCCTGTCTTCCTGCACAAGCAGCCTTGCGCACGTTATGCCGCCGAAGAGATCATGCCGCCGATGCTGACGACGAGCCGTGACTTCATCGTCCGCGGCTACAGCGAGAACGACCGCATCGTCTACGGTACCGGCGCGGTGACTGAGATCGGCGATATTCCGGCCTATGGCAAAGAGCTGCTGGGACGATCTGATATCGCCTATGTGCATGTGCGTTCCGCGCGCAACAACTGCTTCCAATGCCGGATCGATAAGGTAAAGGCGCCGGTCCTGGCGGAAACCGGCGCCTGATAGGCGGAGGGCGAAGCGCAACAGGAAGTCGTCAACTCGCCCGCGCGCTCCTTCTGCCGTGATCGCCGAGGCGGTTTCTGTTTCCCCTGACGAATGCTGTCGGGATCGCGCACCCTCGAATCCTATTAAACGCCACGCAAGGCAATGATCCGCGAACCTGCGGCCGCCTGCCGTTGGTGTGCGAGCGGCGCATATTCGGGCGATGCAAAGAGACCACGGATGGCATCCATATCGTGAAACTCGATGATCAGCATATTCGTCGCCTGCCAGCCTTCGAGTTCGAGCGGCGCGTCATCGAGCGCAATGAGGCGGCCGCCGGCCTTTGCCACCAGAGGCAGGGCCTTGGAGCGGTAATCGGCAATGGCTTCGGGGTCGTGGATATCGAGATCGACAACGAGATAGGCGGACATGTTCATATCCTTTCAATCAATGTGAAGTTTAGGGATGTTTTTTTGCGTGCAGCGGCGCGCTTTATGGCAAGTGCCGCCACTTGACCATGCGCTTCCGGAGATCGAGTGTGCTGCCATCCACGGTGAAGCTGCCGTCACCGCGATGATGCATGGTCCGTCGTTCCTTGCGGCTCTCGTCAATCCGGATCCTCTTTGCTTCGAGGATGAAGAGATTGTATCGCTCGACGAAGCTCGGATCGGCAACACGGCATTCGATATTGGCAAGGCAGTCCACCAGCAACGGCGCCGCGACATCCTTTGCTGGACGAGTCCTCAGGCTGAACCGCTCGAACTTGTCCACCGTGTCACCGGAGCAATTACCGATGTCCACCACGGTTTCGGCAAGATCGACGGCTGGAATCGCGATCACGCATTCGCCGGTCTTTTTCAAGGTCTGGTGGCTGAAGTCCCAAGGGCCGATGACGCAACCGATCAGCGGCGGTGCATGCTGGATCATCATGTGAAAACCCATCGTCATCACATTGGGCGTTCCCTCAAGGCTCGTCGTCACAAGAACGATCGGACCGGGTTAGAGCAGGCGATAGGTCTGGGAAGCGGAAATCTCATTCATCGTCCGGCTCCTTCGCGAGTCTCTTCCCCGCATGTATGCGGGGAAGCTGAAAGACCTTCTGGTGTGGTTACCAGCCCTGTTCGACCGGCAGAACGAAGAGTTCCGCGACATTCACATGGGCAGGCGCCTGCGCCGCGAAGACGATGGTGTCGCCGATATCTGCGCCCTGCAGGAACGTCATCTGCTTGGCAAGGTCGTCCATCTGCTTGATATAGCCAGGCTCCGTGATGTGATCATACAGCTCGGTCGCCACGGCGCCTGGCTGGATGCAAGTCACCCGAATGTTGTGCTTCTGGCCCACTTCCATGCGCAGGCCATCGGAGAACGCGGCCACCGCATGTTTGGTGGCGCAATAAACCGACAGGCCTTTGAAGACCTTGCGGCCAGCAATCGACGACATGTTGAAGATGTGGCCCGAATGTTGATTGATCATCTGCGGCAGAACTGCAGCAGTGGTGTTCAGCAGGCCTTTCACATTGACGTCGACCATCCGGTGCCATTCGTCGACTTTGAACTGATCCACATCCGAAAGCGGCATCAGGCCAGCATTGTTGACGAGAATGTCGATCGAACCATAGGCACCCACCAGCTTTTTGACGCCGGCTTCGACGGAGGCTGGATCGACCACGTCCATTTCGATGACGAGGGCTTCACCGCCCCCAGAAGCGATCTCCTTTTGGAGGCCTTCAAGTTTGTCGGTGCGACGGGCGGCGATACCGACCTTTGCGCCGGCCTCGGCGAGCTTCAACGCGGTAGCGGCACCGATGCCGCTCGAGGCGCCGGTGACCAGCGCGATTTTTCCATTGATATTCGTCATGGTTTATCTCCTTGACTAGGCGCCCTTCCAACCGAAAGGACGGTCATGTTCGACAAGGAGGAACATAAAGAGGAGTGATCGATCCCTCTCTCGGGACCTTGCGAGACCTGTCGGGATCTTGCTCAAATCCGCAAGGACCAAGCTGAAATGCTAAAGCATGTCGCACAAAAGTGTGCAGCGGTTTTGCGACAACGACATGCGTAGAAACTGAGACCTAAAGCGCAATGAGCGAATCTGAAAAAGATCGCGACGCGCTTTAGCTGCGACGGTAGTCGCTGGGGGAGACGCCAGCCTCCCGGCGGAAAATCTGAGCAAAATGGCTAGGGCTCGAATACCCCACGGACATGCCGATCTCGATGATGCTGGTGCTGGTTTCCTGCAGAAGTTGCTGGGCTTTGGCTATGCGTTGGCGAATGAAATAATGGGATGGAGAGAGGCCGGTGGCCTTCTTGAAGAGGCGGCTGAAGTGAAAAGCGCTCATGCCGGCCGTTTGCGCCAGACGTGCGAGATCAAACGGCTCTTCAAGGTTGGCTTCCATGAATGCGATCGCCCGCCGTAGCTTGGCGCCCGGGAGGGCATTTGACGGCCGTGCCTCTGCGTCGAATGTTGCATATTGTCGGATAAGGTGAACAGCGAGCGTCTGCGCCAATCCCTGCACGAAGAGCCGACTTCCCTGCCCTTCTGCCGTCAGTTCAGCATGGATCAGTTCCAGCATGCTGGAGAGATGTTGGTCGCGGCCACCCGATATGTCGCGCAGGCGCATGGCGCTGGCAGCCTTGCCGAGAACCCCTTCCGCCACCCGGTCAAACAACGGAACGGAGAGATAGAGATGCATTACCTGGAAAGGTTCGTCTCCCTCGGCGTGCCAGCGCATTTCGTATGGCGTAGGCGACCGCGTCAGAAAAAAGTCCCCGACTCTGACTGTATTGGCCTCCCACTCCCCGCCCAGATCGCGTTCCTCGACACATGCCTGACCTGAGATCACCCAAACAACGAGAGGCTCGGCGACCGCTGGGACAAGAAAGGGATGTTGCACCTTCAGGCGGGAAAACACCTGCACGAATATATCAGTCCAGGCTGGTCCATCCCCGCTGACAAGTGTCCTGCCGGCAATATATGTTTCGAGGCCGATAGGTGATGTTCGAAGCGGAACCGGCGATGTTTGCTCTCGACTATCAACCGTCATTGCTGCTCCGTTTGGATGGCGACTGCCCATCGGCATGATACGATGGCAACTGATCGGGCGGGACACAACTCGTCGCGCTGCGTGACGAGGAAAAGCATAGCCCCAACGCCGCCAACGGTCGCGGTTCGATTACAGGTGCGCCGTCATACAAAGAAGGCGGCATCCCTTCGGATACCGCCCTGCCGGCCGAAAATAGCGCAGTAAGTCGTCACCTAGAGTCAGCTAGCTTACGCTACGTTCAGCACGCTCTCCGGCGCAAAGGCTTCGTAGCCAAGTGCGTCGGCGACCGGCTTGTTGGTGATGCGGCCCTTGTGGACGTTGAGGCCGTTCCTCAGATGCTTGTCTTCGGCGACGGCACGCAGGCCGCGATCGGCAAGCGCCAGGCCGTGGACGAGCGTGGCATTGTTCAGCGCATGCGCCGAGGTGACGGGAACAGCACCCGGCATGTTGGCGACGCAATAATGCACCACGCCATCGACCTCATAGGTCGGGTCGGAATGGGTGGTTGCATGTGAGGTCTCGAAGCAGCCGCCCTGGTCGATGGCGACGTCAACAATGACGGAGCCTTTCTTCATGCCGGACAGCATCTCGCGAGTGACGAGCTTCGGCGCAGCCGCACCGGGGATCAGCACGGCGCCGATGATGAGATCGGCCGAGAAGACCTCCTCCTCCAATGCCTGGATGCTGGAATAACGGGTGTGAACGCGGCCTGAGAAGATGTCGTCGAGCTGGCGAAGGCGCGGCAGCGACCTGTCGAGGATGCTGACATCGGCGCCGAGGCCGGCGGCCATCCTGGCGGCATGCAGACCGACGACGCCGCCTCCGATAACCGCGACCTTGCCCGGCAGCACGCCCGGCACGCCGCCGAGCAGGACGCCGAGGCCGCCATTGGCTTTCTGCAGGGCGGTCGCGCCCGCCTGGATCGACAGGCGACCGGCGACCTCCGACATCGGTGCCAGCAGCGGCAGGCCGCCGCGCTCGTCGGTAACCGTTTCATAGGCGATTGCGGTGACGCCGGAGGCGATCAGACCCTTGGTCTGTTCAGGATCGGGCGCCAGATGCAGATAGGTATAGAGAAGCTGACCGTCGCGCAGCTGCGCCCATTCTGAGGGTTGCGGCTCCTTCACCTTGACGATCATGTCGCATTTTTCGAAGATATCCTTGGCGGAGGCGGCAATCTTCGCGCCAGCCGCGGCATAGGCGGCGTCATCGGCGCCGATCCCGGCGCCCGCCTTGGTTTCCACCCAGACCTCGTGGCCATGGGCGACGTATTCGCGCACCGAAGCCGGCGTCAGGCCGACGCGATATTCATGATTCTTGATTTCCTTCGGGCAACCGACACGCATTGGCGTTCCTCTCCTGTCATCCCGCAACCGCGGATCTCCTCGGATGATGAATCCAACCACCAAGGCGATGAAATGTCCTTGCAAAGACGATTTGCCGAAACGCGATTTTTCGGAGATTATTGCGTTGTCATCGTTATTTTTCGAAAGTTCTTCGAATGGCCGATCTCGATACCATCGATCTTGCGATTCTTAAGGTGCTGCAGGCCAATGCACGCATCACCAACGCCGAGCTTGCCGAAAAGATCGGACTGTCGCCTTCGGCCTGTTCGCGCCGGCTCGACATTCTGGAGAGAAGCGGCGTCATCGGCGGCTATCACGCGCGGCTTTCGCATAAGGCGCTCGACTATAAGATGATCGCCATCGTGCATATCTCGCTCTCCGGCCAGTTCGCCAAGACCCTGGCGGAATTCGAGGCGGCGGTGAAGCTCTGCCCCAACGTGCTCGTCTGCTACCTGATGTCGGGCGAATATGATTATATCCTCAGGGTCGCCGCCCGCGATCTCGAGGATTATGAGCGCATCCATCGCGACTGGCTGTCGGCCCTTCCCCATGTGGTCAAAATCAATTCGAGCTTTGCACTCAGAGAAATCATCGACAGGCCGAATGTCGGGCTTTGAGACCTTGCATCTTCGCTGAAAGCCTGACCAGACTCTCGGTGTTTCCCGCTCAACGGCATGTCATGACATCGAAGACCCACGGTTATATTTTCGCTCTGCTGGCGATTACCATCTTCTCTCTCCAGGACGCCATCTCGAAACATCTGGCGTCTGCTTACCCGCCGATCTTCGTGACGATGATCCGCTACTGGGCCTTTGCGCTGTTCACGATCATCCTCGCTTCGAAGATGCGCGGCGGCCTCAAGGCAACGGCCCACACCAAACGCCCGCTTCTTCAGGTGGTGCGCGGCGTGCTGCTTGCGGTCCAGGTGGTTCTGGCCATCACTTGTTTTGCCATAATCGGCCTTGCCCGTTCACAAGCGATCTTCTCAGCGACGCCGATCCTCATCGCGCTGCTGTCAATGCCGATCCTTGGCGAGCGGGTCGGCTGGCGGCGGTGGGTGGCGATCGGCGCCGGACTTTTCGGGGTGCTGCTGATCCTGAAGCCGGAAGGCGAGTTTTTCGATGTGAAACTGCTTCTGGCTATCACTTCCTGCTTCAACTTCGCCTTCTATGTCATCGCGACCCGTCTCGTCAGCCGCGACGATTCGGCGATGACCAGCTTCTTCTATACCGGCGTCATCGGCGGCATCACCATGACCATCATCGGCCCGTTCTACTGGAGCTGGATGTCGCCCGGAGACTGGGGCTGGATGGCGCTCGTCTGCATGACCAGCATTTCCAGCCACTATTTCCTGATCCGCGCCTATGATCTTCTCGATGCCGCTGCCGTCCAGCCGCTGACGTATCTGTCACTGGTCTACGCCTCGATCATCGGCGTGACGATCTATGACGAAACGCTCAGCCTCAACACGATTATCGGCTCGATCGTCGTCGTTGCCGCCGGCATCTTCACCGTCTGGCGCGAACATGTCGTGGGGCGCAGAGCCGCCATGGCCAACTGAAGTTTCATTGCAATTTTAGCCAAGCCACTAAAACCATTTCAATTTTCGGGCGCTATGCTCCCCTGACGTATCCAAGGGAGACCGTATGACCCGCAACTTGAAAATCACGGCGCGAAAAGCCGACCGGCAAAACTGCCGGGTCTTCGGCAGCGTCAAACATCTGAACAGTGAAGTGGATGCCCGCATTCTCAATCTGTCGGTGACCGGCGCTGCCCTGGAGACGAAGACGCCGCTCCATGCAGCCTCCGGCAGCAAGGTGCGCATCGAAGCTGAAAACCTCGGTCTGCTCGAAGGCATCATCCGCTGGAAGCACAACGGCCGTGTCGGCATCCAGTTCGACGTGAATTCGAATGCGCGGGCACAGGTCTCCTCCTATTTCCGCTTTTTCCATAAGGAAATTCGGCCGGTCCTGGCGGTGCGTCAGCTTAGAGCCGCGACCAACGCCGACCGCCCACCTCACTTGGCAACGTCGACGCCGAAACCGTTACGCTGAACCGCCTTCGCGCCGAAGATCCGGCTGAGATCGTCCAGTCGCAGCGGCCGACGTTGACGTCCAGATTGACCGCGCCCTGGCTGCGGCAGTTGGCTGCGGCAGTCAGGCGCTGAGCCTATAATTGATCCTGTCCCCGTCGGCCCCGTCTGCACCATAAATTGCATTTCAAAACCACATCGCCCTTGCTACTCATTGTTTTGCCGTCCTGTCATTTTTGCAGTGTACTCCTCGCCAAATCGTCCTAATTCTGACGGGCCGGACGATGCATGATCCTTCAAGGAGAGTTTCGATGTCTTCCATTTTCGATGTCGGCGTGATGAGCCGCCGTTCCCTGCTTGGCGGCCTTGCCGCCACCTCCGCCCTGGTGCTGCTGCATCCCTTCAGCGCGCGAGCCAGCGCCAACCAGGCGCATCTCCGGCTGATGGAAACGACGGATATTCACGTCAACGTCTTTCCCTATGATTATTATGCCGACAAGCCGAACGACACGATGGGGCTTTCCCGCACCGGCACGATCATCGACAAGATCCGCGCCGAGGCCGTCAACTCGCTGCTGATCGATAATGGCGACGTGCTGCAGGGCAATCCGATGGGCGATTACATGGCCTATCAGCACGGCATGAAGGACGGCGACGTCCATCCCGTGATCAAGGCGATGAACACGCTCGGCTACACGGTAGGAACGCTCGGCAATCACGAGTTCAATTACGGGCTCGACTTCATGTTCAAAGTGCTGTCAGGCGCGAACTTTCCCTTCGTCTGCGCCAATCTGACCAAAGGCCAGCTCGCCTCGGACCCGAAGCAGGACGATCTGTTCTTCAAGCCCTACATGATCGTGGAAAAACAGATCAAAGACGGCGCCGGCAATGAGAGCCCGGTCAAGATCGGCTTCATCGGCTTCGTGCCGCCGCAGATCATGCTCTGGGACATCAAGAACCTCGAAGGCAAGGCGCAGACGCGTGATATCGTCGAGGCCGCCAAGGCCTGGGTTCCGGCCATGAAGGAAGCCGGCGCCGATATCGTCATCGCGCTTTCCCATTCCGGCATCGACGGAGCCGCGCCGTCCGAAAAGATGGAAAACGCCTCGCTGCATCTCGCCGCCGTCGAGGGGATCGACGCCATCTTCACCGGCCATCAGCATCTCGTCTTCCCCGGGCCGAAGAGCTGGGACGGCATCGCCAATGCCGATCCGGTCAAGGGCACGCTGCATGGCAAACCTGCCGTGATGGCAGGATTCTGGGGCTCGCATCTCGGCCTTATTGACCTGCTCCTCGAAAAGGACGGCAACAGCTGGAAGATCGTTGATTTCACCTCGGAAGCACGGCCGATCTATCATCGCGACGACAAGAAGAAGGTGGTTGCCGATTACGCCGACAAGAAGGACGTGGTCGAAGCCGCCAAGGCCGAACACGAGGCCACCCTTGCCTATGTCCGCACCCCCGTCGGCAAGACGTCGGCACCGCTCTACTCCTACTTCGCGCTCGTCGCCGACGATCCCTCCGTGCAGGTCGTCAGCCAGGCCCAGACCTGGTACATCAAGCAGATGCTGGCCGATACCAAGTACAAGGATCTGCCGGTGCTTTCGGCGGCGGCCCCCTTCAAGGCCGGCGGCCGTGGCGGCGCCGATTACTATACCGACGTCCCGGCCGGCGATATCGCCATCAAGAATGTCGCCGACCTCTATCTCTACCCGAATACGGTGCAGGCCGTTGCCATCACCGGCGCCCAGGTGAAAAACTGGCTGGAAATGTCGGCCGGCATGTTCAATCACATCGACGCCGGCGCGAAGGATGCGCCGCTGCTCAACAACGATTTCCCGTCCTATAATTTCGACGTCATCGACGGCGTGACCTACCAGATCGACCTGTCGCAGCCGCCGAAATATGATTCCTCCGGCAAGGCGATCAATCCGGATGCCAACCGCATCCAGAACCTCGCCTTCGACGGCAAGCCGATCGATCCCGCCCAGAAATTCGTCGTCGTCACCAACAACTACCGCGCCGGCGGCGGCGGCAGTTTCCCGGAGATCGCCACTGATAAGGTGATCTTCCAGGCGCCGGACACCAACCGCGATGTCATTGTCCGCTATGTCCACGACCAGGGCACGATCAATCCGTCGGCCGATGCGAACTGGACCTTCAAGCCGCTGCCGGGCACGACGGCAACCTTCGAGAGCGGCCCGAAGGCAAAGCAGTTCCTCGCTGCGGTCAAGAGCGTCAAGATCGAGGATGCCGGCGACGGTGCGGACGGCTTCTCGAAGTTCAGGCTGGTTCTCTAACCAAAAGAAATACGAAGGCGCGTCGGCTGCGCCTTCCCTATTCGGCCGCGAGCGGGATTGCGGGGTCACGCAGTTCCGCGATCTGGGCGTGGAAATCCGCCTGGCTCGGGCAATGGGTAAGCCGGGTGCGGAACGCGTCGATCATCCAGGTGGCGGCAGGTCCGGGCGGGTTGGCGAGCCGGCGCATCGAATAGATGGGATACTCCCCCTGTTCGTAGGCATCGAGATCGAGATGGATGAGCACGCCGCTCAGGAGATCGTCATGGATGAGCGATGCCGGAAGTCCGCCCCAGCCAAGGCCGGCCTTGATCAGCTGATGCTTCGTCGAAATATCGCTGACGCGCCATGTTTTGTAGGACAAAACGTTGAAATCGCGCCCCTTCGTCAGGCCCGACGCATCGGTGACGACGAGCTGCACCTCATCGCGCACGTCGCCGAGCGTCAGCGGCCGGTCGAGCCCGGCAAGCGGGTGGTTAGGCGCGGCGACAGGCATCATGAAGGAGTGACCGATCCGTTCGGTGACGACCGAATCGTCCTGCTTCAGAACTGCTCCGCCGATGCCGATCGTCGCCTTGCCGCCCATGACCAGATCCATGACCATTCCGAGCTCGCCGACGTTGAGGTTCAGCGAAACCGATGGGAACATCTCGCGGAATTCGTGGAGCACATCAACCACGGCCTTTGAGGGCACCATGACGCTAATGGCAACGGAAACCTCCGCTTCGAGCCCTTCCTTCAGGCTCTTGACGCGCGCCCGCATGACCTGCAGGTCGCCGAGGATACGGCGCGCATCCTCCAGCATCGCCCTGCCCGCCTCCGTCAGCTTTGGCTGGCGGGCGCCGGAGCGCTCGAAAAGCGGCACTTCAAGCTGCGCCTCGAGATTGGCGATCGTATAGCTGACGACCGACTGAGCCCGGTTCAGCGCCCGCGACGCAGCCGAGAAGCTGCCGGTCTCGGCAACGGTCAAAAACACCTGCAATTGGTCCAGGGTCGGGTTCGGAAGCATATCCATCCATTCCATCGATAGTTTCGATCGACATTATCACCGTTTTTTCGATAGCAAGCCAGACCTATTTTCCGCTTCGAGACTGCGGCTCACCTCCCAAAACGGGCCGACAAATCCAATTCGAAAGGAAATGCACCATGTCGTCCATCCTTCTTCTGACGTCCAGCCCGCGTGCCGAATCGCTCTCGACGCCGATCGCCGTTGAACTCGCCGAGAAGCTGAAGAACCAGAATCCAGGCAGCGTCCTCGTTCGCCGCGACCTTGCCGCCAGCCCGCTGCCGCATATCGACGACCTCTTCACCGGCGCGATCCGCAAGCCGGCCGAGGCCCGCACTGCCGAGGAAGTCGCCGCCGTCAAGACGTCTGACGAACTCGTCAACGAACTCTTTGCCGCCGACACGATCGTCATCAGCACCGGCCTCATCAACTTCAACATCTACTCCTCGCTGAAGACCTGGATCGACAACGTCGCCCGTGCCGGCCTGACGTTCAAGTACACGGAAAGCGGCCCGGTCGGCCTGCTCACCGGTAAGAAGGTTTACGTGGTGCTTACCTCGGGCGGCGTCTACTCGCAGGGACCGGCTGCCCCCTTGAACCACGCCGTGCCGTATCTGAAGTCGGTTCTCGGCTTCCTCGGCATCACCGACATCGAGACCATCTACGTCGAAGGCCTCGCCTTCGGTCCTGAAGCTGCCGAAAAGGCCATCGACGCTGCCAAGACGCGCGTCCAGGAAATCGCGCTGGCCGCTTAATCGGCTCTTCAACGCTTACCATAGTGCAGCGGCCGGCATTCGCCGGCCGTTTGTCATTTGTCGATAGCAGCGACAAAATCCCGGACCGTCTCGAGAATTTCGGCCGACAGAGCCTCATCGGAGGAAATCCTGGCAAGGCCGACGCCGCCGGCCATCATCGCGAAGGCGATGACCGCCTTGCGCCGTCTTTCCGCGTCGGCTCCCGACGCCTTGCTCGCCAAAGCCTCGAAATTAAGCCGGAGCCGTTCCGTCGCAATCCCCCGCGCCTTGTCGTCGCCACGGGAGATATCGGAGGTCAGGGCGGCGAAGGGGCAGCCCTCGCCGGGATTGTCGCGATGATAGGCGCTCAGATAGCGGTCGGCAACATCGGCGGCCGTCATCTTCGCCGGGTCTATCCCGTCGGCCTCCAGCTTGCGTCCCCATGAATCGAAAGCCGACTGGATCGCCTCGGCGACAAGATCGTCGCGGGAGGCGAAGTGCTTGTAGAAGCCGCCAACGGTCAATCCGGCCTCCTTCATCAGGTCGGCGACGCCGACACCTTCCAGCCCCTCCTCTCGCAGCCGCCTCGACGCAGTCTCCACGATCTTTTCGTGCGTCTTCTGTTTTTCCAGCTGCGAACGACCCATCCGAATTCTCCCGTATCAATTTCGAACGAGCATGATGTCGGTCGAAAACCGCTTATACTTTTCGGCATCATGCTGCTTGACTCATGTAGATTACAATCATAATCCTTGTAGATAACGATCATAATCCAGATCGTTGCCATTTCCAAGAGGAGCATGAATCATGCGTCTAAGAAACAAGGTCGCGCTGATCACCGGCGGCAACAGTGGTATCGGTCTTGCGACCGCCAAGGTCTTCATCGACGAGGGTGCAAAGGTCGTCATCACCGGCCGCAATCCCGAAACGCTCGCCGCCGCCGAAAAGGCGCTTGGGGCCGGCGTCGTCGCGCTGAAGGTCGATGTCACCGATGCCGCCGCCACCGAGAAGGCCTTTGCGGAAGCCGCCGCAAAGGTCGGCAAGTTCGACATCGTCTTCGCCAATGCCGGCATCGGCGGCGCGACACCGCTCGGTGACACGTCGCCGGAGCAATTCAATCAGATCATCAGCACCAATCTCACGGCCGTCTTCTTCACCGTGCAATCGGCGCTGCCGCATCTCAGCGACGGCGGTTCGGTCATTCTCAACGGTTCGGTGCACGCCGTGCTCGGCGCTCCCGGCTGGTCGGCCTATGCGGCGACCAAGGCCGCGGTCCGGGCGATGACGCGCAATATGGCCTCCGAACTCGCGCCGCGCGGCATCCGCGTCAATCAGGTGACACCCGGCGGCACGAAGACGCCGATCTGGTCGCCGATGGCCCAGACGGAAGATGCGATGTCGGCGCTCGAGGCGCGCATCGGCGGCATGAGCCCGCTCGGCCGCATGAGCGAGGCCGACGAAATCGCCAAGGCGGCGCTCTACCTGGCTTCGGATGATTCTGCCAATGTCACCGGCATCGAGATCACCGTCGACGGCGGCATGACGAGTGCCCCCTCCGGCGCCAAGATCTTCCGCGCCGCATGAGCCAGCGAGGGTCGGGCAAATCGGACTTGCCCGCCCTCGATCAGCGGTTCCTTGCGCGGTCGACCACACGAAGCAGGACGATTGCCAGATTGGCGACGGCAAGCAGCAGCAGGACATGGAGCATGGCCTGGATCCCGGAGGAAACGATGAGGTTGCCGGCGATCAGCGGAAAGCCGAAGACGCCGATGAAATAGGACAGCGAGAACAAGAGAAGCGATTGCGGCATGAGACCTGCGGGCGCTTCATTTGCTGCCAGTCCGTTGATGACGGAATAGGTCAGCCCATAGCCCAGGCCCAGCATTGCCGCGGCTCCGAGATAGGCCAGCTGACTTGATGTCACCACCAGGAACAGCAGGATGGATGCCAGCGTCACGCTCGTCAGCACCAGAAGCGAATAGAATGGATCCCTCTTCACCACATATCCCGCCACGAACAGCCGGCTCAGGATGGCGGCGGACATGAAGCCGATGAAGAACAGCGAATAATCGAAACCGTGCGCCTTGGCGTAGCTTGTCTGAAAGCTGGAGAGCCCGCCGAAAATCGCCCCGCCGATGCCGACCATGGCGATGGAATAGATCGCCCGCGAACCTATCACCTGACGCGCTGCGGCAAAGGAGATCTTGTTGACATGCGGCAAAATCTTGCCGGCATTGGTCAGCCTGAGATGCAGCAGGAAATAAAGCGCGCCGCCGGCGAGACTGGAGAGGAAAGCAAAGGCGAAGGCCGTTTCGATCGGAAGGGCCCAGCCGGTGGCAATACGGCCGATGATCGGTCCGGCGCCGATGCCCGACATCATCGATCCCGACAGCAGGGCGAAGAACCTGATCCGGTGCTCGGGTTCGGTGATCGCCGCCACCAGAATAGGCCCGAGCGCATAGAAAGTGCCCCAGCCGATGCCGAGGACGAAACCGACGGTCATCAGGCTAAGCCCGGCTGCCGGGACCGTGGCAAATCCCAACCCGGATGCCGCCAGAAAGAGCGCTGAAACCGCCACCGCCCGCGCCGAGCCGATGGCATCGGCGATGTGGCCGGACAGGATCACGAGAATGACGGTGCTGACGGTCGCGGCCGAAATGATCAGGCCGGCGAGCGCCTCGTTGCCGCCGCGCTGACCGACCAGCACCGGGATCAGAAAGGTCACGCCATAGGCGATCGACAGAAGAAACCCGCCGATGCACAAAACGGCAAATTCGCCGCCATCGACCTTCCTTCGCACAGCTGCATCACTCATATCTCCAAGCCCCTTGCAGGAAAGCTGATCCGTTGCGGCAATGGAGATCACGTTTGCATTGTGCTAACAAGCCGTTTTTATTGTTATTATAACCCATTGAAAAGGCATGATATCGCTGTCAGGCGTTTCGGTTTATGCAACATCACAAACACCGGCAGCGGACGCACTGCGTTTGATCGGGTCAACCGAGTTGCACGACACCGGAACGGCCGACGACACAGTTGCGGCCGCTCTTCTTTGCCGCGTAGAGCCTGCCGTCGGCAGCCGTCAGCACGGCGGTAAAATCGACGCCGTCCTCGTCGGCGGTCGCAACACCGATGCTGACCGTGACCGGCTTGTCATCCGGCGTCTTGACGCTGGTGGCGATCGTCCAGCGCAGGCGTTCGGCAAGCAGCAAAGCTTCCTCGTGATCGGTGCCGGGGCAGACGGCGACGAATTCCTCGCCGCCGAAGCGGAAGATGCGGTCGCTCGAGCGCAGCGTCGTACCGAGGCGGGCGGCGATCGCCTTCAGCACCTCGTCACCCTGGAGATGCCCATAGCCGTCGTTGACATCCTTGAAGTGATCGGCATCGATAATCAGGACCGTGGCGTAGAGACCCTGTCTCAGCGCCTCACGCATCATCAGCGGCGCCTCCACCTCCATGCGCGTCCGGTCATAGACGCCGGTCAGCATGTCGCGACCGGTACGCTCCAGAAGATCGTTGTAGCGCTCGCGGAACGTCAGGTCGCCGAACACGTCGCTGATCGAACGCGCGGAGCCGGCCTTGCCGCCGCGGCGAATACGATATTCATAGATTGCAAACATTGCCGCATAGAGGCAGACGGCAAGCATTTTCGCCTTCCAACCTGCCCAGAATGCGGCGATCGGCACATCCAGGAAATAATTCAGCGCTGCAAAAAAGCCGATCTGGTCGAAGGTCAGCAGCACGAAGCCCGAAATCAGGAAACGCAGGACGACGCGCCGGCGGAAGAAATCGCCGAGTTTTTCGTAAAGCAGAATGATGCCGAGCGAATCGACATAAAGCAGCGCCGTGCCCCAGACCATCAGCCAGCCCATCTCCTGGAGGAAATCGACATCCGGCGTGTGGGCGGGCGACATCTGCAGCGGCAGGTGCAGTTGCAGCACCCAGGCAATGCCGACGGTGAGCAGGTTGCCGAGGAACAGGCCATAGATCGGCTGGCGCACCGTCGCGGCATCTTCCTGTAGGTAAAGCATCAGGATCATCATCAGCTTGCCGGAGAAGAAGACCGACGAGCCCGGCGACACATCCCCGAACGGCAGCGAGACATAGAAGACCGCCGCCAGGTAGGTTTCCATGAAATGCATGACGCCGAGCGCCGTCAGGAAAACCCCGAGACCGAGCCGATGACGGAAGTGCAGAAGCGTCACCATCAGCACGAAATAGGCGACGGCTTCGACGACGAAAAGGGCGAGGTTGAGCGTCTCCATCACCATACCCCGGCTTCAGGCCGGCGCCCTGGACGGAACGCGGGCGCAACGGTCGCGACAGCGGATCCTTTGGTCGATTGTCCGAAAAAGTCAAACACGAGGGCGGCCCTGCACATGCTGCAGGCGACACCTTTGACTGCAACCCTTTAAGATTGCGTGAGCGAGATGCCGATCCGCGACGGTGTCGCCGCGTCACAGGATTGAAAAAGAAGAATAATTGCGGCCACGCATGGATGCGACGGATATCCCGGTCTCAGACCTGACGAAGCTTCTCACCGTCACCAAAGAGTGACGAACCGTGCTGATCGATAATCTGCTGCGCCTTGCGCACCGTGCATTCGAGCGCATCGTCGGAGGACGAGAACAGATCGGCGCGGATAAAATTGCGCACCAGAACCTCGTCGCCGACCTTCTTTTCGATGCGACCGGCAAGGCGATATTGGCTGCCTTCCCTGCGCGGCTCCGCGTAGATCGTGCAATCGTTATAAAGCTGCGGCTCGCCGGAAGGGCCTGCCGCCTCGGAAGCCGGTTTGCCGCCGCCGGAGAACATCGAAAAGAGATTTGAAAGGAACGAAGCCATGATCCGCCTTTAGCACGATGGCATTGCTGTCGCCAAGTCAAATGATCAGGTTGGCGAGGATCTCGTTTTCGGTGATATCCTCGTAACCCATGCCGGCGGCTTCGAAATTTCCGATCAGCCGGGCGAAATTCTCCGGCGCCTTGGTTTCGATGCCGATCAGGATCGAGCCGAAATTGCGCGCCGATTTCTTCAGATATTCGAAGCGGGCAATATCGTCGTCAGGGCCGAGCAGATTGAGGAAATCCCGAAGCGCGCCGGGGCGCTGGGCGAGCCTGAGGATGAAATATTTCTTCAGCCCTGCGTAACGCATGGCTCTTTCCTTCACGTCAGGCAGGCGCTCGAAATCGAAATTGCCGCCGGAGACGACGGCAACGATGGTCTTGCCGCGGATCGCCTGAGCGTCCATCGCAGCGATCGCCGTCAGCGACAGAGCGCCTGCCGGCTCCAGCACGACGCCTTCGACATTCAGCATCTCCTGGATGGTGACGCAGATGGCGTTCTCCGGCATCAGCTGCACTTGGCTTGCCGGGAAATCGCGCAGCGCGGCGAAATTCAGGTCGCCGATGCGGGCGACGGCAGCGCCGTCGACGAAGTTGTCGACCTTGGCAAGCGTCGTCACCTCACCTGCCTCGATGCTGCGCCTCAGACTCGGTGCGCCGGCGGGCTCGGTGAAGACGAAGGCCGATTTCGGCACGATGCCGTCAAGATAACCGGTGATGCCGGCGGCAAGCCCGCCGCCGCCGACCGGCAGCACGACCATATCGGGGACCGTTCCCTCAGGCAGCTGCTGCATGATCTCGGCGGCGACCGTCGCTTGCCCTTCGATAATATCGGCATGGTCGAAGGGCGGCACCATGACGCCGCCGACCGCTTCGACATGGTCGCGCGCGGCCTGGTAGCACTGGTCGAAGAAGTCCCCGAACAGCCGGATGGTAATGAATTCGGCGCCGAACATGCGGGTCTTGTCGATCTTCTGCTGCGGTGTCGTTACCGGCATGAAGACGACGCCCGGCACGCCGAAATGGCGGCAGACGAAGGCGAAGCCCTGGGCGTGATTGCCGGCCGAGGCGCAGACGAAGGTCTTGCCGGCAGCACCCTGCCCGATCGCCTTGCGGAAGAAGTTGAAGGCGCCGCGGATCTTGTAGGAGCGCACCGGCGATAGATCCTCGCGCTTCAGCCAGATATCGGCCCCGTAACGCGCCGAGAGATGATCGTTGAGCTGCAGCGGCGTTGCCGGAAAAAGGCTGCGCATTGCCTCTTCGGCGCTTTCGACATCAAGTCTCGTCACGGGCGTGATCCATTCTCATAATGATACCGCCGCTATGGCACAGGCCGGCCGGCATAGGAAAGGCCGCTTCGGCCGTTTACGGTTCGGTCCAAGCCCTGTTTGCGAAAGCTTTTCTTAAGCCCACCGCGAAATAGCCGGCACATGAACTGATTTTAACTGTCAATGAAAAGACGAGCCACTAAATATGAAGCCATGATCATGTTCAAATTCGCAAGGCCGCTCGCCTGGCTGCTGCTCGCCTTAATCATCTTTGTGACGGTTTCGCCGATCGGGCTGAGGCCGGAGACCGTTACGACTGTCGATACCGACCGCGCGAGCGCCTATATTCTTGTCGGCCTCGCCTTTGCGCTCGCCTATCCGAAACAGTGGAAATTGGTGGCCGTGCTGCTGATCGCTGGTACCGTCGCCATCGAATATCTGCAGTACCTCTCGCCGACGCGCCATCCGCGCCTGCATGATGCCGGCATCAAGGCCATGGGCGCCGCCATCGGACTGCTGGCCGGCTGGGTGATCAACAGGTGGCGCGAGACGCTGATTATCTCCGGTTAAAAACCGCGAAACTCCACGGCCCAGAAGAACAGCGGTATTGCAGCAATCGCGGTTCCCAGAACAAGCGCGATACTGGTCTTGAATATCCGGATGCGCCGAACCCTGGCACCAGTCCAATCGTAAACCATCGCCTTACTCCCACAAGACAACACTTACTCAACCGCCGCGGCGCAATCCTTACACCGAAAACGCTCTTGTCAAGCAATAACACGCTTATATCCACAATATACATGTATATTCAACCGGTATTAAGCAGGTGCGTGGGCAAGCAGAACCGAACCCCGCATTACCAGGGCCGATAGACTGTCGCTGAGATCCGTTACACTTGATCGGCGCTGGGGACGACTATGATCCCATCAGTGCAGCGCCGGATTGGTGCTCGGCGGCGAGGAGGTCAAATGCCCCTCGCCGTCTCTCGCGCCTGTGCACGAATTCCTGAAGATCGCAATCCGGAACGCAACGGCGCTATGGCGCCAATCATTCAACCCTAGCCGTCATAATGGCCAGAGAATGCCGCTTCCGCTGACTTGACCGTGACAGCCACATTCACGCCCTTTGTCACCGTCGCGCCGGTGGCGCGAAGATCGGTCACGACTTTCAGGCCGCCCGCCTTCGGGACCGGGAGCGGCAGTACTGTGCCGGCGTCCAGATCAGCGACCCATAGCCCGTCTTGACCATCAACACTAATAACAACAACTGTAGCCATGTTTTTGCCCTCTCTAACGATTGATGTTTAAAATCCAGCTTTCTTCAGGCCTTCACGATAAAGATCTTTATGCCATTGCTCTTTACTTGGTACTGCGGACAACCACTTGTCCACATCGAAGTCCGGATTGCCTTCACGAAACCTTCGTACGAAGATCCGCGCCTTGTCCTGATGACCCAACATGGCCCAATTTGCAGCGGACAACCTATCCGCTAAATGAGGATCGGCCATCTGCCCGATATAGTCCAGCGAAGCTTCGAATTCGCCGAGGGCATAGTTTGCTCCCGCAGCAGTCCAGAAATAGGTGTCGGGACCGAGCGGGTTCAGCTCGATTGCCCGCTCGATCTTTCGCAAGGCCATGGCCGGGAGCGAACAATGAACCAGCGTGTCCGCGTAGTCGGCAATCACGTCGGCGTAGTGCGGGGCGAGGCTTTCCGCCACTTCCATGGCTTCGGCGCTTTCATCGAAGGCACCCTGCAACAACTTGGCGACACCGAGCTCGCGATAGCCATCGGCGAAGTCCGAACGCATCTCGGTGACCTGCTTGGCGAAGGTCTCCGCCAACTGCAAAAGATCGATATCTCCCCGAGCCGTCAGCAACCATTCCTTGGAGTAGGTCCGCGCCATCGAACTTAGCGCCGGTGCGAAATCGGGGCTGACGCTGAGTGCGGCTTTCATCTCCTTGCGGACGCGCCGCAGGTTCGGAAGCGTCAACCGCGCCAGATGCCGCCTGCCGACAAGATATCTGTGGTAGGCAACCGGGTTCAGATCTTCGCGCAACGCCTCATGACGCTCGATTTCGCTGGATACGGAGAGAGCGATCTGCCGGGCAACAACTCGCCTGTCTCTGGCGAGATCCATACGATCGAGGCTGAACCTTTCGGCCCAGACGATCTGATTCTGATCGAAAAAGATCAGTTGGGCAAAGAGCGTCACCTCATCGCCCATATTGCTGATCCGGGTGTCGAGGATATAGTTGACGCAATGGCGTTCGAAGAAAGCCTTCTGCGTCTCCACCTGGTGGCCGATTTGAACCGCCGAATACGGGGCTATGACCTCCAGGCTGTTGAAGACACAAAATCCGATCGTTATATCCTCCACCAAAGACGCAGCTAAAAAACCGGCTTGCGGCCGAGCGGATTGATTTTTAGGGGGAAGCAGCACCAGGCGGGGAATGGAAATCCGGATATCTTCGGGCTCCAGGGGAAGAGAAGCCTCAAGTTTCGCCTTTGACGACGCGGATGGCGGGCGCAGGTATTTCGTGTCACCGTCGTCGGATCCGGTACGCGCGGAACTGCCTCTCGATGTCGCACTGCGCCGCTGTTCGAAATAGCTCCGAAGTAATTCGACTTCCCCTTCCGCCTTGAGGATCTTTATGAGCAGTTGCAGCGTCTCGGGATCCTTCGGCTCGGTCCGAAACAAGATAACCGCCGCCTTCCTCAGGAGTTCGGCGTTCTTTCGCGACGGGGCCAGCTGCGACGCCGTTCTCAAAGTATTGGCGAGAAGCTCGTTATGGTAATTTTCACGTTCGGCGAGCCAATACTGAAACTGGCGGCTCTGGCTGTGAACCGGCTCGAGAAAAGGCTGGTTCATCAGCGTCACCAGCTGTCTCAGCCGGGAGAACGGCTCAACCTCTTCCTCCTTGTCGGCCAGGAGCATGTCAGACGATAGTGCCCCCCGGTCGAGAGTGAGCACGTTGCCCTGAGATGAAAGGATGTTTACCCCAAGATCGATTTGACGGGCCTTAATTCTCGAAATCACCTTCCGCAAAGTCGACAGTGCAACCTCCCGGTCGGCCTCGCCCCAAAGGAAGCGAGCCAAGGTCGTTCGATCCGCCGAACCTTGATCGGTTGTAAACAAATAGGCGAGAAGCAGCAGGCCTTTCTCGGGAAACGCGACAGCGTTCCCCTCCTCGTCGACGAGCTGCAACCTCCCGAAGGTCTTCAGAACAAAAGCCATTTTGCCTTTTAAGTCACCACATGTCCCGGCGCTCACAATGAAAAGTGAAGTGCACGTATTGCAACAGTAAAAATCGCGAACTCTACCCCAGCCAGCACTTTGTCCCAATGTCCTGCGAAATTCAACAAGCTTCTGTCGCAGGGGTTGTGTTAAGTTTTCTACGCTGACTGGCATGAAATTTCGCAATCGACTGTCGCGCCCGGCATGGGGACAGCGTCAATTTAAAACTTCCTAATGTTCAGTTGCTTGTCGGAGCTTTGATCGGCGCACCGGATTGTCGCTTTACTGCCGAATGCAGCCGGACATTCGAGCGACCGGGTATGGAGGGCTTCCAGCGTTTGAAACGGAATCGCACCTCGCCACTGAATATCGGTTGAGAATGCCGCCTCTCTTTGTTAGCAGGGAGAACCACGCGGACGTGGTGGAATCGGTAGACACAAGGGACTTAAAGCAAAATTGAGTGCACTGGCGGAAACGCCTGATGTAGAACTGCTCAAAGTCGGGGAAACCTGTCAGATGGCAATCCCGAGCCAAGCCCCGCAAGGGGAAGGTGTAGAGACTAGACGGGCAGCACCTAAGGCAGACGCTAGGGTGAAGGTATAGTCCAGACCACAAACGCCGGAAGGCGGCGGCGAAAGCCGTAGCGGTAAGAAAATCCCTCGGCCTTAGGCTATGCGGGTTCGACCCCCGCCGTCCGCACCATATGCCATACAAATCAGGCCACCCATGAGAAGATGGGCGTCACCGCAGCCCTGCGGGTTTCATTGCGAGGGAAAACCGTTGAACCGGTACAGTTCCCACCCAAATCCGTCTTTCAGCAACAAAGTCGATTCCGGCAACATTCGCGATATGGTTATTTGCGCCAACCCAAACTTGGCGGCGCCAACGCGTTCGGCCAACAATTCCTGTTTCTCCGTCACCCGGATAAAGTACCGGATGTTGTTACGTTTGACGAAGGCGTCCACATCATTTTCGGAGTCGGGAAATATATAAGGGGGCAGCAACCATCCCCTATCTCTGCCTCCCGTGTAGGCGGCCGCAAATGCTGCCCGTGTCGAACGGTTGAAATACAGTCCTCAAATCATTTGCCGCAACATAGCGATAAATGATGTAACCTTCACGCTGGGCCCCAAGAAAGCCATCGAGTTTTTGCCGGCCGATCAGGACTTCCATGACTCCCTGCTCCATCCAGGAATAGGGTTGGCGGCTGGGCCGATAAACGAATTTGACTGCAGGAAGACAGAACACCACAAGAGCGATAACCACCACTGCAAGCGTAAACAAATGGCCATTGATGGCCCTACGTCCTGCCAGCAGGCGTGCAGACATGTCGAACACAAAGCCGCCCGGTTGAGCGGTTTTGCTGACTGCAATTTTTTCCACGATCAGAACTCGCGCCAATATAAGCGGTCGAAAAATATAGCAAATAGGCCGGCGTCGCCCATCGGATATGGTTGAACATGACGGCGTACCAGATGATGAACATCGCAGCAGTTGTCGCTACAAGCACAAATATCCTTCTGAACGACGCGAGCAATGCGCCGATGATCAGGATGAGAGCGACGATCGCATATCGCCGGCGATCCAGAAACCAATCATGCAAGATAAAGAAGAAGTCGTGCCAACCCTGGCGGGTCGTAAGATCGGTCACGAAAACCCGGTTTGCCGGATCGAAAGCACGGCCGAGCTCAAGTCTGTAGTCCGCCATCCACTGATCCGAAAGTCCGGGATGCCCAAAAATGAAAGGATAGATAGGGTTACCGAGCACGATGAGATTTTTGATGTACCAGTAGCCCGCAAGGGATAGAAACGCGGCCAGGCAGGTCAAAAAAAGCGAAAATGGCATTTTGCCGCGATAGATCGACGGCAAGAGCGCCAAACCGATCAAGCCAACCATCTGAAGCTCGGTGTATTTGCCGCCGACTGCGCCACCCACGAGCAAAGCACAAGAGACGATCTCAGAGGGCCTGCCGGTCTCAAGATAGCGCCAGAGATAAAGGACGGCGGCAACCGAAAAACAGGATCTGGGAAGATCAGTTAAAGGGACTGCCACGCCTGGCGTAAAAAAGGGCTGAAACACGATCAGGAAGAAAACCAGCAACAATCCAGCCGCCCGCCAGCGGTGTGCGCAGCTTGTGAGCAATAACAAAAATCCGAGGAAAATCGCCGCGTTCATCAGGCCCGCCCCGAGCCAGTGATCGACGAATAGCAATGTGCTGGCAAAAAGCACATTGAAGAAAAGCGGTATGTTTCCGTAAAAATTGCTGCCTATCTGCGGCGTGACAAACCCACCATGGGAAACGATGCTTTGCGCGAGCGGAATCTGAAATGCCCAAACATCCGCCGATCCTGCCGGGAAGAGCGCTGTTACCGAAATCACCCCAATCAAGACAATAAATGCGCCCGATGCCAAAAGAGGAAAGGGATTGCCGTTGGCAGTCGCCCGCACGCCCACCCCCGCCAGATTGCGCAAATCAACAAAAGTCGCCAGAACATCATTCCGTCGCCAGATCATCAAAATCGCGGCAAGAGGCAACACGATTTCTATGCGCAACAGATGAATGACTCCGAGGGCCGTTGCCAAACCACCGACGAGAGCAATCCCCGGCAAGATACCGCTCAAGAGCAGATCCGTGCCGTCACGAACAGGCGGATGAAAGCCGCGGTTTAGCCAAAGCACAAGAGCGCGATTGAGGGTCAGGCCAAACAGTAAAATCGCGGCAACGACAAGCCACACCGCAAGGACAGTCATGATCTTATGTTCCTCTCCCCCACTGCGATTGCTTACTGCGAAGACAGCGTAGATTCCGGCGCGCGAACTGCCGGATCGTGTGCAAATCTGGAAGGCAGCGATCCATCGCCAGGTAGGGAAATGCTGAAAAGGTTTGGGGGCTTTGCACTTCGATCTAATTGCCTTGTCGCCGACAGACCCGCCATAGCTTGTAAACCGTTTGCCTGCAATCCGAGAGACGCAGTGATTACCTGGGAACTATAGCTCGTCGGCGTCTAGCGCTTTCGCCACGCCCGCTGGAGGTGCCGTGGAGCGAGCCGCACTTGAATTCTTCGTTGTTTTAGTTTCGGTAAAAGTGACGCATCGGCGAGTGTTTGCAAAGCGGCCGAAGGGCGCTACCTATTCACCAGCCTCACATCACGGAACATCCCATGAGCCACGCCACCGTTGTTACCGCCGCCATGCTCGCCATTGGCGACGAACTTCTTTCCGGCCGCACCAAGGACAAAAATATCGGCCACCTCGCCGATCTGCTCACGCTTTCCGGTATCGATCTCAAGGAGGTGCGCATCGTCGCTGACGATGAGGAGGCGATCGTCGAGGCGTTGAACGCGCTTCGCGGCAAATATGATTACGTCTTCACATCAGGGGGCATCGGGCCGACGCATGACGACATCACCGCCGATGCCATCGCCAAGGCCTTCGGGGTGCCGTGCGAATATGACGAAACGGCGATGACGCTGCTGGCCGATATGTACCGTCGCCGCGAGATGGAATTCACCGAGGCGCGCCAGCGCATGGCGCGCATGCCGCGCGGATCTGTCCATATTGCCAATCCGGTGTCGACGGCGCCGGGTTTCATCATCGGCAACGTCCACGTGATGGCTGGCGTGCCGCAGGTCTTCCAGGCGATGGTCGACAATGTGCTGCCGATGCTTCGAACCGGAACGCCGGTGCTCTCGCTCGCCATCGCTTGCCCTTACGGCGAAGGCGAGATCGGTACGCCCCTGACGGCGATCCAGAAAGCCCATCCGGAAACCAGCATCGGCTCCTACCCCCGCTATATCGGCCAGAAATTCTCGACCGAGATCGTCGTGCGTGG
This sequence comes from Rhizobium sp. C104, assembly GCF_022354505.1. Lineage (NCBI taxonomy): Bacteria > Pseudomonadati > Pseudomonadota > Alphaproteobacteria > Hyphomicrobiales > Rhizobiaceae > Rhizobium > Rhizobium sp. C104. The sequence continues at coordinate 1,755,182 of NZ_CP092348.1, forward strand.
CCGCGCGCAGGCAGCAATCGATGCGGCCGGCGCCGCGGTGCAAGACATGATCGACGTCATCCGCCAGAGGAAGGACATCGCCGATAACCATTCCGCCGAGGCTTGAGGGCATAACCGGAACCGGGGATCAGGCTTAATCCCCGTCAAGGAACGGAAGAACGGTCCGGTGCATTCCTTCCCTCGCGCACGCCATTTCAGCGCAAGGAGAATTGATATGTCTTACAAAACCATTCTCGCCATTCTCGATACAGCAGACAATAGCGCCGCCGTCGCCGATTTCGCCTTTGCCATTGCCGCCGAAAGCGGCGCCCATGTGATCGGCCTGCATGCCGAAAACATCTCCGCCGTACCGCTGGTGGCGCCGATGGAAATCCCCGATCCCGTCGCCGTGCAGGCGCTGCAGGATATGGCGCATGGCGAAACGATCGCGGTAGAGCGGATTTTTCGCGCCAAGGCTGAGGCCTCAGGCGGTTCCTCGGAGTGGCGCAGCTTTGCCACCTCCATCGGCTACGGCTCCGCACCGCTGATCGAAAGCGCCCGCAGCGCCGATCTGCTGATCGCCTCGCAGGCCGATCCGGCCAAATCCTCCGACAGCCATGTCGACGTCGACAGCTTTCTCTTCGAAACCGGCCGGCCGGTGCTGATAATCCCCTACATCATCCGTCAGCCAAAGCCGATCAAGCGCGTGCTGATCGCCTGGAACGGCTCGAAGGAGGCAGCGCGCGCGACCTTCGACGCGCTGCCTATCCTGAAGGCGGCCGACGCGGTGGAGATCTTGTCGGTCGATCCGGCCGACACCGCACTGCAGTCGCCGCTGACGGCAGGCACCGATATCGCCGCCACGCTCGCCCGCCACGGCGTGAAGACGACGCTTTCGACGGCTCGAAGCGTGGATAAAAACACCTCGCACGTCATCGAGAACCGGCTTTCGGACAACAGCATCGATCTTCTCGTGATGGGCGCCTATACCCATTCCTGGCTCTGGCAGATGATCTTCGGCGGCACGACGAGGACCTTGCTGCAATCGATGACGGCGCTGACGCTTCTGTCGCGTTGATCGGCTGCTCTTGCCTTTTGCCGGCAAATTCCGTTAATTGCGCCGACCGATGACGGCTTCGGGCCTCGGCACAACTCGCGCAGTGCAGCGCGCGATCTCGCGCAGTTCCGGCTCGCGCGATTTCTTGTTTTGCCGATCGCCGCCTCAAGCCCCTCCGGTCGCCGGCAAACGGCGTGTTGATTTTTCATGCCGCGGAGCAGCCCGATGTCCCTTCCCGATAAAGCCTTTCCCGTCTCCTGGGATCAGTTCCACCGCGATGCGCGCGCCCTTGCCTGGCGGCTTGCCGGCCTCGATCAAACGTTCAAGGCGATCGTCTGCATCACCCGCGGCGGCCTCGTTCCGGCCGCGATCATCTCGCGCGAACTGAACATCCGGCTGATCGAGACCGTCTGCGTCGCCTCCTATCATGACTACGTCAACCAGGGCGACATGACGCTGCTCAAGGGAATAGCGCCCGAGCTCGCCGAAAACGGCGGCGAAGGCGTGCTCGTCGTCGACGATCTGACGGACACCGGCAAGACCGCCGACCAGGTGCGCACCATGCTGCCGCGGGCGCATTTCGCTTGCGTCTATGCAAAGCCGAAGGGTGTTCCGACGGTCGATACCTTCATCACCGAGGTGAGCCAGGATACGTGGATCTACTTCCCTTGGGACATGGGCTTCACCTACCAGGAGCCGATCGCCAAGGGGCCGCGCTGAGCCCATAGGTCGCAGCGCGCACCCCTCGTATTTACCACTTGAAATTGTTCCAGTTTTTGTCGGCGAGGTTTCCTGAATCCGCTATCGGGATCTGCACATCTATTTTAACTTATTCGCATAAACTCGGCAGCTGCGAATCGTATCAAACTGCGCTTAAAGCGTGCAGCAAACGATGCGGTAGAAGGAAACGACGATGGCGCGGTGGGGACATGTTGCGGTGGTTGCCGTCGGGCTGGCGGCATGTCTGCTTCCCCTCACGCCTGCCCGCGCCGAGCCTGCCTATGTTCCCCTGGTGCGCGACTATGTCGAGACGCGGATCCGGCCGATGGTGGAAACGCCGTTGGTGCTGAAAGCCATCGCCGAGCAGAATGCCAAATTCACCGATGTCAGCGAAATCGACATGCGGGTCCTCGATGAGACCTATCGGTCGGAGGTCGATCGGCACCATCTGCAGATGGTCCAGCTGCTGCTCGACAAATCCGTGTCGAACTACCTGAAAACCAGGCAGGACGCCTCGCAGGGGGCGATCGTCGAATTTTTCGTCACCGACAGTCATGGACTGAATGTGGGGCAAAGCACCATCACCGCCGACTACTGGCAGGGCGACGAGGAGAAATACCTCAGAACCTTCGCCGACGGCTCGCGAGAGATCTTCATCGACCGGGCGGAACGCAACCAATCCACCCAGATGCTCGAAACGCAGGCGAGCTTCGTCGTCATTGACGAAGAGGACAAGGCGATCGGCGTCGCCACCGTCACCATCGCCATCGACGCGCTCTGAAGAGGGCTGAATTCGGCGCCGAATCGGCATGCGCATTTGCACGGGAAATGCCATCACAAGATTTGCCGCAGGACGCTTTTTTGTGGTTCCGGCATTTTCCTTGGCCGGCAGCGCCTGCAAGCCATTGTAATTTCAGGGCTCCCCGGCTTTCCCCAATCTCCACAGGCGCATCCACAAGATGTTGTGGTTAGCAATCAATTAACGGCCAGCCCTTGACGGAATCACCCGTTTCAAACTTACTGTCCCTGATGTTGCGGCGGCGACAGGACCGGAGGTAACGAGCCCGGTTCCCTATTGAAAATTAGGACGCGGAATCAGGGCGACTGGCCGGGAACGGTGTCAGGCCTGACAGGATCTCTGCGCGATTTTCAGCCTCCAAAAAAAGTGACGTCGGGACTGGCGATAATAAGCTGTTAATACTATATTTAGCGTTTGCAGCCACCATCACCACAAGATACAGGAAGGACATCTCCGGATGACACCCCTGTGACAATACGGAAACGAGACTGGCTGCACGACGACAATGTGCCGCCGGATAGGAATTTGCGCCCCGGTCGTGGGGACTGGGCGCCAACACGAGGTCAAGACCATGCGCATCGAACGTCGTTTCACGAAGGCCGGCCAAGGCGCCTATGCGGATATCGAATTCCGCAAGGCGACCAGCGAGATCAAGAACCCCGATGGTTCGATCGTGTTCCGCCTCGAGAATATCGACGTTCCCGCCCAGTTCTCCCAGGTCGCGACCGATGTTCTGGCGCAGAAGTATTTCCGCAAGGCCGGCGTCCCCACCCGGCTGAAGAAGGTGGAGGAAAACGACGTTCCTTCCTTCCTGTGGCGCTCCGTTCCCGACGATGCGGCGCTGAAGACCCTGTCCAAGGATGAGCAGACCGGCTCCGAGATCGATGCGCGCCAGGTCTTCGACCGCCTTGCCGGCACCTGGACCTATTGGGGTTGGAAGGGCGGCTATTTCTCGTCCGAAGAAGATGCGGCGGCCTTCAAGGACGAGCTTGCCTATATGCTCGCCACCCAGCGCGTTGCGCCGAACTCGCCGCAGTGGTTCAACACCGGCCTGCATTGGGCCTACGGCATTGACGGTCCCGGCCAGGGCCATTTCTATGTCGACCCCTTCACCGGCAAGCTGACCAAGTCCAAGTCGGCCTACGAACATCCGCAGCCCCATGCCTGCTTCATCCAGTCGGTCGAGGACGATCTCGTCAACGAAGGCGGTATCATGGATCTGTGGGTGCGTGAGGCGCGCCTGTTCAAATACGGCTCCGGCACCGGCTCCAACTTCTCGATGCTGCGCGGCGAAGGCGAAAAGCTTTCCGGCGGCGGCCGCTCCTCCGGCCTGATGAGCTTCCTGAAGATCGGCGACCGCGCCGCCGGCGCCATCAAATCGGGCGGCACGACGCGCCGCGCCGCCAAGATGGTGGTCGTCGATATCGACCATCCCGATATCGAGGAATACATCAACTGGAAGGTCAAGGAAGAACAGAAGGTCGCAGCCCTCGTCACCGGCTCGAAGGTCGTCGCCCGGCACCTGAAGACGATCATGAAAGCCTGCTTCAATTGCGAAGGTGGCGACAACGGCGACTGCTTCGATCCGGCCAAGAACCCTGCCCTGAAGCGCGAAATCCGCGCCGCCAAGAAGGACCAGGTTCCGGAGAACTACGTCCAGCGCGTCATCCAGTTCGCCCGCCAGGGCTACAAGGATCTTCAATTCAAGACCTACGACACGGATTGGGATTCGGAAGCCTGATCTCACGGTCTCCGGCCAGAACTCCAACAACTCCGTCTCGATCAAGGACGACTTCCTGCGCGCCGTGGAAAATGACGGCGAATGGAAGCTGACCGCCCGCAAGGACGGCCGGGTGATGAAGACGCTGAAGGCGCGCGATCTCTGGGAAACGATTTCCTACGCCGCCTGGGCCTCGGCCGATCCTGGCATCCACTTCAACACGACGATGAACGACTGGCACACCTCGCCCGCCGGCGGCCCGATCCGCGGCTCGAACCCGTGCTCGGAATACATGTTCCTCGACGACACCGCCTGCAACCTTGCCTCGCTGAACCTGCTGCAGTTCAAGGATAAGGCCACCAAGCGCATCAATATCGCCGATTACGAACACGCCGTTCGCCTGTGGACTGTCGTGCTCGAAGTCTCGGTCATGATGGCGCAGTTCCCGTCGAAGCGCATTGCCGAACTCTCCTATGAATACCGCACGCTCGGGCTCGGCTACGCCAATATCGGCGGCCTGCTGATGTCGTCGGGCATTCCCTATGACTCCACTGAGGCCCGCGCCATTGCCGGTTCGCTGACCGCGATCATGACCGGCATATGCTATGCGACCTCGGCCGAAATGGCTGCCGAGCTCGGCCCCTTCCCGAACTTCGCGCCGAACCGCGACAGCATGCTCAGGGTCATTCGCAACCATCGCCGCGCCGCTTACGGCGAAACCTCCGGCTATGAGGCGCTGTCGATCGACCCGGTCGCGCTGATCCATTCGGAAAACCCGGATCAGGATCTTGCCGCCCACGCCAAATCGGCCTGGGACAAGGCGCTCGCGCTCGGCGAACAGCATGGCTACCGCAATGCCCAGGTCTCGGTCATCGCCCCCACAGGCACGATCGGTCTCGTCATGGATTGCGACACGACAGGCATCGAGCCCGACTTCGCCCTCGTCAAGTTCAAGAAGCTCGCCGGCGGCGGCTACTTCAAGATCATCAACCGCGCCGTGCCCGACGCGCTGCGTACGCTCGGCTATTCCGAGAGCCAGATCGCCGAAATCGAGGCCTATGCCGTCGGCCACGGCAACCTGAACCAAGCACCGGCGATCAACCCGTCGACGCTGAAGGCCAAGGGCTTGACCGACGAGAAGGTGGAAGCCGTCAATGCGGCGCTGAAGAGCGCCTTCGACATCAAGTTCGTCTTCAACCAGTGGACGCTCGGCGCCGACTTCCTCAAGGAGAAGCTGAAGGTTTCCGACGAACAGCTCGCCGACATGAGCTTCAACCTGCTCGACCATATGGGCTTCTCGAAGAAGGACATCGAAGCCGCCAACATCCATGTCTGCGGCGCGATGACGCTGGAAGGCGCGCCCTTCCTGAAGGCCGAGCATCTGCCGGTCTTCGATTGCGCCAATCCCTGCGGCAAAATCGGCAAGCGCTACCTCTCGGTGGAAAGCCATATCCGGATGATGGCTGCTGCCCAGCCCTTCATCTCGGGTGCGATTTCCAAGACGATCAACATGCCGAATGAGGCGACCGTCGAGGATTGCAAGAACGCCTATCTGCTCTCCTGGAAACTCGGCCTCAAGGCGAACGCGCTCTATCGCGACGGCTCGAAGCTGTCGCAGCCGCTCAATGCCTCGCTGATCGAGGACGAGGACGACGAGGATGCGCTGGAGGACCTGCTGCAGGCGCCCGTCGCCGCCCAGGCCGTCACCATCACCGAAAAGATCATCGAGCGGGTGATCGAACGCGTTTCGCGTGAACGCGAGAAGCTGCCGAACCGCCGCCAGGGCTATACCCAGAAGGCCGCCGTCGGCGGACACAAGGTCTATCTGCGCACCGGTGAATTCGGCGACGGCCGCCTCGGCGAGATCTTCATCGACATGCACAAGGAAGGCGCTGCCTTCCGGGCGATGATGAACAATTTCGCCATCGCCATCTCGCTCGGCCTGCAATATGGCGTGCCGCTCGAAGAATATGTCGAGGCCTTCACCTTCACCAAGTTCGAGCCGGCCGGCATGGTCATCGGCAACGACGCGATCAAGAACGCTACCTCGATCCTCGACTATGTCTTCCGCGAGCTTGCCGTCTCCTATCTCGGCCGTCATGACCTCGCCCATGTCGATACGTCGGATTTCTCCAACACCGCACTCGGCAAGGGCATCCAGGAAGGCAAGACCAACCTGCTGTCGACCGGCTGGACCCGCGGCTACAAGCCGACGCTGGTGTCCGGCACCGGCGGCGAACGCCAGGCCGGCGAACCCAAGGGTGCTGCCACTGCAGCCCCTGCCCGCGCCGCTTCCACCGGCACGGTCACCGCCTTTGCCGGCAGTGCTGCCCGCAAACTGGAACCGACCGCAGCCATCTCCACTTCCGAAATCGTCGCCTTCAAGCGCGACTACGAGGAGCGCGCCAAGGAATTGGCCGAAGAGATCGCCGAAGAGGTAACTGAGGAAATCACCAGCGACGCCACCGCCCTTTTCTCCGACAAGGCGGCAGCGGACGCGGCAACGGCGAAGACCGAAGCCAAAAAGGTGGAAGCCGAACGCCGCCAGCGCTCGATTATGCAGGGTTATACCGGCAACATGTGCTCGGAGTGCCAGAACTTCACGATGGTGCGGAATGGGACCTGCGAGAAGTGCGACACGTGCGGTGCGACGAGCGGGTGCAGCTGAAGACTCTCGGAGTTCCTCTGGCGCGACAAGCGTTATGACATAGCGCCACTTTTATGACACAGAATCCATCGGTCTAGATTGCGATCTGGACCGATGGATTTTTTACGAGGGCGCAGCGGACGGGACTTTTTTACGAGTGATCTTAGAGGAAGTAGCCCCACAATCTCCTCCCAGACTTCGGTCATTGCCTGAATGAAAGCTGGACTTCCACACATGTCCGGATGACCGAAGAACCTCAAATCCGCCTCAGGCGACTCCGATTCCGCACCTGCTATGGCGATGCGTGATTGCATCCCAAGCAGTTCCTGAAGGGTCATCTCGTGAAGATCGCGATAGATCGGGCTTGCATGCCGCGTTGAAAACACTAGGGACTGTCGGCTTGCCTCGGCGCGTATATAAGCTACGGCAAACATAAGGAGAGCAAGCAGGTTACCGTAGCCTACTGACGGATCCGCGTTTAGCCAGGAACAAATATCCGGGCGAAAGCCGTTCAGAACAGCAATGGCGTGGCAGGCGACATCAGTGTCGACGCGATATCATCGCCGCAACTTCTACCTGGCTCGATCGAATTCCGCGGTCGTATCTTACTGTAACCTACTTCAAGAACGCGGCTGTGGGGGGTAGTTATCCTGATCGGAGATCAGCGGCACGCATCGTTATATGAAACGGCGATACGCTAGCGAGGGTGACGAAAATGATACCTGACCGGCGCGCGGTGGACGACGCGGGATTTCAGGGCCTAGTCTGGGTGGCCGGCCATACCTTCACCATGGGTTCGGACAAGCATTATGTGGAGGAGGCTCCTGCCCATCCGGTGACGGTCGACGGCTTCTGGATCGACGCCACCCCCGTCACCAACCGCCAGTTCGCCTCATTCGTCAAAGCCACCGGACATGTGACCGTCGCCGAAAGGGCGCCCCGTGCCGAGGACTATGCTGGAGCGCTCTCCAAAATGCTGCGAGCCGGATCGCTGGTGTTCACGCCGCCGAAAACCGTCGTCGGTCCCGACATTACGCAGTGGTGGTCGTTCAAGTTCGGAGCGGACTGGCGACACCCCTACGGTGGTCGCACGGACATCCGCGGCAAGCTCGATCATCCCGTCGTTCATATCGCCTATAGCGACGCCAAGGCTTATGCGGCTTGGGCGGGAAAAGATCTGCCGACCGAGGCCGAGTGGGAACTGGCGGCGCGCGGCGGCCTTGATGATGCCGAATTTGCCTGGGGCGACGAGTTGATCCCGGAAGGAAAGCTGATGGCCAACACCTGGCAGGGCACCTTCCCTACGCAGAGCACCAAGCCCGCCGGTGCAGATAGAACGTCCCCTGTCGGATCCTTTCCATCAAACGGCTACGGCATCTACGACATGATCGGCAACGTCTGGGAATGGACCTCTGACTTCTGGTCGGCACGCCATCCCGAGCCTGCCAGCCATTCATGCTGCATCCCCATCAATCCCCGCGGAGGCGACGCCGACGCCAGCTATGATCCGGGGATGCCAGACATCAGGATCCCCCGGCGCGTGCTCAAGGGCGGATCCCACCTCTGCGCGCCGAACTACTGCAGGCGCTATCGTCCCGCCGCCAGACATGCCGAGCCTGAGGACACGTCGACAAGTCATGTCGGATTTCGCTGCGTCAAGCGCACGTGAGGGCCGCGTGATAACCAAAGGGCGCCTCGGCGGAACGAAGCCGCCGATTGCGGGTCCGCAACTCAGTCTGCAATGTGACTGTAGGAGCGAACGCGGATCGACAGTGCATACTGTATGTTACTGGCGCGTGCGCGGTACTGGCCATACCCTCCCCGAATAAAACGGTCAGCATCATGCGGGATCGATTGCCGGGGGACCGAGATGAAAAGCAGTATCCTGACTTTGGCTGCCCTCTTAGGCGGTACGGCGCTTACACTTTTTTCCATCGGCGGGACGAGTGCGCCAGCGCAAGTCATCAATGGAACAGCCGGCGCGCCCAGTGCGACAACCACAATCGACGGCCGACAGATCCCGCCGCCACCAGGCGAGTTCGGCGGCACGACAAATCTCGACGCGCTTCAGTCGACGCCATATTGGCAGCCGCAAGTGGTACCGCCCAAGGGGGCGCCCAACGTCTTGCTGATCTTGACCGATGACGTTGGATTTGCGGCCCCGAGCACCTTCGGTGGCGTCATTCCGACGCCAACGCTCGACCGGATTGCCAACATAGGCCTGCGCTACACCAACTTCCATACGACATCGCTGTGTTCCCCCACACGCGCCGCTCTGATCACGGGCCGGAATCATCATTCAGTGGGATTCGGTGTGATCAGCGAGGCGTCGACCGGTTATCCGGGCTACGACAGTGTCATTACCGCGGACAAGGACACGATCGGCACAATCCTCAAGGCGAATGGTTATGCAACATCTTGGTTCGGCAAGAACCACAACACGCCAGCTTTCCAAACCAGTCAGGCGGGTCCCTTCGATCAATGGCCCATCGGAATGGGATTTGAGTATTTCTATGGTTTTGTCAGCGGCGAGACCAACCAGTGGCAACCGGACCTCTACCGCAATACCACGCGTGTCTATCCCTATCTGAATAACCCAACCTACAACCTGACGACTGATATGGCGGACGACGCCATCAACTATCTCAACCAACTCAACCAGCTCGATCCCAAGAAGCCATTCTTCCTCTACTATGCACCGGGCGGGACGCATGCGCCTCATCACCCGACCCCCGAGTGGATCAAAAAGATCAGCGACTTGCATCTCTTCGACAAGGGATGGAATGCGCTGCGCGACCAAATCTTCGCCAACCAGAAGAGACTTGGCGTTGTTCCGCAGGATGCCCAACTTACGCCTTGGCCCGATAAGCTTATCAAGCCGTGGGACGGCCTTTCTGCTGATGAGAAGAAGCTTTTCATCCGCCAGGCCGACGTCTACGGAGCCTACCTCGCCTATACCGACAACGAAATCGGCCGGGTCGTCAAAGCGGTCGAGGACATGGGCAAGCTCGATGACACGCTGATCATCTTTATCAGCGGCGACAATGGCGCGAGCGCGGAAGGCTCCCCGGCTGGAACGCCAAACGAGATGACTTTCTTCAACGGCGTCGACGTGCCCGTCCAGGACCAGCTCAAATTCTACGACGCCTGGGGGTCGGCAGCGACCTATCCGCACTATTCAGTCGGCTGGGCATGGGCTTTCGATACGCCCTTCAAGTGGACCAAGCAGGTCGCTTCCTATTTCGGCGGCATTCGCAACGGCATGGCCATCGCATGGCCGGGTCACATCAAAGATCCGGGTGGGGTGCGCAACCAGTTCCACCATGTCATCGACATCGTCCCGACGATCTTGGAAGTGACAGGCGTCCGCGCGCCCGAGATGGTCAATGGTATCACCCAGACGCCGATCGAAGGCGTGAGCCTGGCCGACACCTTCGACAAGGCAAACGCCGATGCGCCATCGAAACATTCGACCCAATATTTCGAGATGTTCGGCAATCGCGCGATCTATCACGATGGGTGGATCGCCTCCACATTGCCCTATCGGGAACCTTGGAACGGAACGGCTCCGATCCCGAAAGACATCGTCAACGGCGTGACCTGGGAGTTGTTCGACCTGTCCAAGGATTGGACGCAAAACAATGATCTGGCGGCCGCCAATCCCGGCAAGCTGAAGGAGTTGCAGGATTTGTTCTGGATCGAGGCCGCAAAGTATCAGGTCCTGCCGTTGGATGCCTCGGCCTTGACGCGCTTCATTCTCCCGCGACCGAGCATCGTCGCTGGACGCAATGACTTCATCTATACGAAACCGATCGTCGGCGTCCCCCTCGGGACGGCACCGAGCATCCTCAACAAGTCCTTCACGATCACGGCCGATATCGATGTGCCCGCTGGCGGCGGCAACGGCATGCTTGCGACTGCGGGCGGGCGCTTCGGGGATGGGGCTTCTACCTGCTCAACGGGAAGCCAATCTTTGTCTATGACCTGTTGGACCTCGCCAGGCCAAGGGTGGAGGGTGCAATGGCATTGACGCCTGGAAAGCACAATCTCGTGTTCTCCTTCAAGTCCGACGGGCCGGGCCTCGGCAAAGGTGGGACGGGGACAATCACCATCGACGGAGCCCAGGCGGCAAGCGGGACCTTCCCTCATACCATTCCCTTTGCTCTCGAAGCGAGTGAAACCTTTGATGTCGGCTCCGACACGGGAACCGGTGTCGACGATAACGACTATCAGGCACCGTTCGCTTTCGACGGAAAGCTGAACAACTTGAAGATAGAACTTCAGCCGCAACCTTGAGGCAGGAGGTCCAGCGCAGAGCGCCCCGTCGCCAAGGCGACACATGCCGAAAGTGGACGCTGACCTGGGCACGGGGATTCTGCGCCATGAACACAGCGCACCGACGCATGCTTCTGACTCTGTTCGCTATCGCCGAAGGTGCGACGGGACTGGGGCTTGTCGTGGCGCCGTCGATCCTCTTCGTTCTGCTGTTTGAGACAAAGCAGGTCGCTTCGGAGGCACCACTGGTTGGGCGGATCTGCGGCGCGGCGCTGCTCGCTCTTGCCGCAGCAAGCTGGGGTGCGGGTGGCGCCGAAGACAGGCAAGGCAGACTGGGGCTCCTCGTCGGAGTGACGCTCTACAATTTCCTGACCATGGCCGTCTTGACCTATTCCGCCCTCGTTCTGCAGATGGTCGGCATCCTGCTGTGGCCGGCGATCCTCTATCACGCGGCGACTTCCCTATGGGGCTTGCTCGCTATTCGGCGGGCGCAGTAGATCGTGTCATCGTGCTTCCTTGGGTGGTCATTTACGGCTTTGGCCGCCTCGGGTCGCGGGCTGCTACGAGGCGACGACGACGCAATGTCCGCTTCTCCGGTTGGACGAGGATCAGTTTCTGCGGTAGGTTACAAAAGAGATAGTTAATAAAATCTCCGGTAGTCACGTCCCTCAAGAGCGGGTGAGGAGCAAGTCGTGCAGGATACATTGCCATCAAGGCGCGATATCGCGCCGGATTCGACGCGGCCACCTCCGACCCACGATGATGTTCGGGCTCAGCTTAATCAAATCGTTACCAGCCCGCAATTTCCGCATATCGGTCGGAGTGCCGCATTTCTTACCTATGCCGTGGAGGAGACGCTTGCAGGCCGCGCAGCCCGGATCAAGGGGTATTCTGTCGCCGTCGAAGTCTTCAAGCGCCCCAACGATTTCACGCAGGATGATCCGGTGGTGCGGATCGAGGCCGGAAGGCTGAGGCAGGTGCTTGAGCGCTACTATCTTACGGCAGGTCGACACGATCCGATCCGAATAGACATTCCGAAAGGCGGTTACGTGCCGACCTTTGCCTGGACTTGTTCGAGTGCTGACAATTCTGATGCTGAAGACCAAAGTTTGCCGTTGGAGCGCGCCGAGTACCCTTTTACCAGCTTAAGACGGCATATGTGGGCAGTGGCCCTTGGATTGATCGTGATCGTGGGCGGCGCTGTAGCCCTGGCTGGATTGACCTCCATTCGATTTGGCTCCATCTGGCCCTTCGCGACTGCCGACATAACCGGAACCGATGGACCGACATTGGTGATCGCTCCATTTGCTAATCTGGGTGACGGTCCTCAGGCGCAACTCTACGCGAAGGGCCTGACTGAGGAGCTTCTCGCTGCCCTTCCCCGCTTCAAGGAGATCAAGGTTTTCGGTCGCGAGACGTCCAGATCCTTGCCTCCAGAGGTGGGGACATCGCAGATTCGCGGGGAACTTGGTGCGCGCTTCCTGCTGGCAGGCGGTGTCCGCGTCTCCGGAAGCCGAGTGCGTGTGACGGCACGTCTGCTCGACACGCAGACCGATGCGATCCTCTGGTCGCAGACCTACGACGACGACATCGGCGTCCGCGACCTGTTCACCATTCAGTCCGACGTCGCCAACAAGGTTGCGAGCGCCGTGGCGCAGCCCTATGGCATCATGGCGCAGGCCGATGTCTCCAAACCGCCGCCTGATGATCTTGGCATCTACGGCTGTACGCTGAGCTTTTATGCTTACCGTGCCGAGTTGAGCATCGAGCGGCACGGAGAGGTTCGTAACTGCCTCGAAAGTGCGGTCGCCCGCTATCCATCCTTTGCGACGGCCTGGGCGATGTTGTCCATCGTCTATCTCGATGAGGATCGCTTCAGGTTCAACCGGAAGCCCATTTCATCCGCGCCGATAGATCGCAGCTTTCAGGCCGCCCGCCGCGCCGTTCAACTGGATCCCGCTAACACCCGCGCCCTTCAGGCGCTGATGACGACGTTGTTTTTCAGCCAGCGGGTTCCGGAGGCACTTCAGATAGGCGAACGGGCACTGGCGACCAATCCGAACGACACCGAATTGCTAGGAGAGTTTGGTACCCGGCTGGCGATGAGCGGGGAGTGGCAGCGGGGGGCAGCACTGTTGGATCGCGCCATTGCTCTCAACCCTGCCGGCGGCGGCTACTATCGCGGAACGCGCGCACTCGCAGCCTACATGTTGCACGACGACAAGACCGCTGTCATCGAGATCAGGCAGGCTGACCTGCAGAAGTTCCCGCTGTTCCATGCGGTGGCTGCCGTCATCTATGTCGACGCAGGAATGGTCGAGGACGCCCGCAGCGAGGCTTCGCAGTTCAACGAAATGAGACCCGACTTCATTGCGAACATCGTGGCCGAACTCAAGATGCGGAATTTCCAACCACAGGACAGGGCGCGGATGATTGCCGATCTGCGAACGGCCGGACTTCCTGCGATGGACGAGGTGCAGGCGACCATGTCGCTGCCGATCGACGGTTCCAATGTCCTTCAGCCACGATAACGCCACGGTCAGGACAACTGGCACAGAACATACCCGATGTTACACGCGCGCGCTGTCGTCACCATGTAGGTTGTGGTCGCTGATAATCGTTTCTTTTGATACTCGAGAGCCAGCTAGCGACCTCAGTCGTCCGACAAACCATTTAGAAGGGATTCGTCGATGACCAAAGCACTCCAGCGAACCTTGCACCCTGCCGTGGCGGCGGTGTCTTCCGCGGCACTCGGCTTGATGATCATCGTGGGATCTGGATCGGCTGCAAGCGCTGCAGACGCAGACGCCAAGAAGCTCGTGAAAACAATGTCCGACTACATGGCCGCAGAAAAGGCGATCTCATTTTCGTATGACACCAACCTGGAGGTCGTCACCGGCGACCATCAGAAGATTCTGCTGGCAAGTTCCGGCAAGATCGAAATGGGCCGGCCGGATAAACTCCGGGTTACCCGGTTTGGTGGGTTCGCCAACGTTGAAGTCACATTCGACGGCAAGACGCTTTCGCTGCTTGGCAAGGACGCCAACCTCTATGCCCAGGCAGAAGTTCCAGGCACCATCGATCACCTAATCGATGAATTGCGGGACAAGCTGCATAGACCCGTTCCGGGTGCCGATCTTCTGCTCCCGGATGCCTATGACGAACTGATGCGCGACGTGGTCGATGTCAAGGACCTCGGCAGCGGTGTGATTGGCGGCGTCGAATGCGACCACCTTGCATTCCGTACCAAGGAAGTCGACTGGCAGATATGGATCGCTCAGGGCGAGCATCCCTATCCGTGTCGATATGTCATTACCGCAAGCCAGGTGGATCAGGGCCCGCAATACAGCATCCAAATCAGTGACTGGAAGACAGGCATCGATGTCGTTGCCGACGACTTCGGGTTCAAGAACATCACGAACGCAAAGAAAGTCGACCTGACGAAGCTTGCCGATATTGATGAGCTTCCTGATCACTTTGCCATGGGAGGCACCAAATGACCGTCGCAAGAAAACTCAAACTCCTGCTGCTCGCTGCGGCGATCGGCATGTCCGGCCTGGAAATCGGAAACGGGTTTGCGATTCCGGGACTGGGCGTCTTCACGCCGGCAGAGGCCAGGGTCGGCCGGCCGATGACGCCTGTGAGTGTCGCTGGAGTTGCGCGCCGCTCGGTCCGGCGCTGCGCCGTCGGCGTCTATAATTGCTAAAAAACAGGCCCGACGAACGCGCATTCGACAAGCGCCAGCATGAGGGAAATCAGTGGGGAGCAAAAACGACGCGGGAATGGGATCGATCGTTGCCGGCTATGTTCAATGGCTTCTGCTGTGTGCATTGATCGTCGCTCTGTCTGGGTGCGGCGGGCATCCGAAGGACGTCATGACGCCCGTTGCAGACACGTCTCCGAAGTCGACCAAGGTCAACTTGCTGATCGCGACGACACGCAGCAGGTCCGCGGTGCCAGGAGAGATGTTCAACGGAGAACGGGCGCTGGCCCCGGCTTTCGCCGATATCACCGTGTCGATCCCGCCGAACACGGTCCGCAAGGAGGGAGAGGTCGCCTGGCCAAAGAGGCTTCCCTCCAATCCGGCGACTGATTTCGCGACCTTGAAGGCCGACGATCTCAATGTCGATGAGGCCAAGCGCTGGCTGAGCGCGAGCGTCCGCAAGAGCCCCGACCACAGTGTCCTGGTGTTCATCCATGGTTTCAACAACCGGTTCGAAGACTCCGTCTACCGCTTCGCCCAGATCGTCCAGGACTCGGGTGTGCACAGCGCTCCCGTGCTGGTGACCTGGCCGTCGCGTGGCAGCCTTCTCGCCTACGGCTATGATCGGGAGAGCACGAACTATACAAGAAATGCTCTGGAGACGCTCTTCCAGTATCTCGCGAAGGATCCGCAGGTGAAGGAGGTGTCCATCCTCGCTCATTCCATGGGGAACTGGCTGGCGTTGGAATCGTTGCGCCAGATGGCCATTCGTAACGGCCGACTTCCGGTGAAGTTCAAGAATGTCATGCTCGCGGCTCCCGACGTCGATGTCGACGTGTTCCGCCAGCAGATCGGCGACATGGGCAAACAGCATCCGCAATTCACCTTGTTCGTATCCCGTGACGACCGTGCACTGGCTTTCTCGCGTCGGGTCTGGGGTGACGTGTCCCGACTAGGAGCCATCGATCCCGAGCAAGCGCCCTACAAGGCGGAATTCGAGGCCAACAAGATCGTGGTGATCGATCTCACCAAGATCAAATCTGGCGACCGAATGAACCACGGAAAATTCGCGGAATCGCCGCAGATCGTTCAGCTCATCGGATCACGCATCTCGGAGGGTCAGACGCTCACCGACAGCAGGGTCGGACTTGGCGACCAGATTCTGGTGGCGACGACCGGAACGGCGGCGGCAGCCGGGAACGTTGCTGGTCTGATCCTTGCCGCCCCCGTCGCTGCGGTCGATCAGAACACGCGGGACAACTATGCGGGCCAGGTCAGTGGTCTGATGGGCACCGCCAAACCGCGGCCGGCAGCGTTGAAAAACTGCGACGAGGTACGGCCAACCCCGAGACTGCAGACCTTAGCTCCGACATCGGCAGGACAAGCGCAGGCAATGCCGAGAGGGACAGATGCTACCGTAACATACTTATCGGCAGGCGGGTCTTGCGCCAGACTTGGGTGGAGATCGATGATTATGATTGATTCGTCGGCGACAGCGATGAAGACCGACAAAGCAGGGGGACTTACATGACGGCATTTCTTCTACGCGCTGCGGTCCTTTGCGCGGGTCTCGTGGCCACCTCGCCCGGCTGGGCGGCCGATCTTACGCCGCTAACACCCGATGCAAAAGTAGTCGAGAGCCCGAGCGGTTGGACCTTCACCGTCGCGCCGTATTTCTGGATGGCAGGGATTTCCGGAGACATTGCACAGTTCGGATTGCCGGAGGTTCATATCGACTCCGATTTCGGCGACATCCTGGAGAACCTCGATTTCGCCTTCATGGCTGCGGGTGAGGCACGGTACGACCGGTTCAGCATCTTCGGCGACATCATCTACACCAAGCTTGGCGCAGACGCGAATACGCCGCTTGGCATTCTCGCCGACAGCGTCGACGTCACTTCAAAGACCTTCGCGGGACTTCTCGGGGTCGGCTACTCGGTGCTGGAAGACCAGTCGGGACACCTCGATGTCGTCGGCGGCGTCCGGGTGTGGTCGGTCGACACCAACATCTCCTTCAATGGCGGGATTCTCGGTGGCGTCGAGCAAGATGACAGCGCGACCTGGGTCGACGGTCTGGTGGGCGTCCGGGGCAATTACTTCTTCACGCCGGAGATCTATCTCACAGGATGGGGTCTCGTCGGTGCCGGCGGCGCGGATCTTGACTGGGATGTGGCGCTCGCGCTCGGCTACAAGTTCACCGACACGATCTCGGCTGTTGCGGGATACCGCGCACTCGGCGTCGACTACGACAACGACGGCTTTGTTTTCGACGTCGTCCAGCAGGGGCCGATCCTCGGCGTCGTCATCCATTTCTAAGAACGACGTCTGGAACAGCAGATCGAAGCGCACCGTGATCGATGTCAACCGAGGTACTCAATGCTTCCCCTCGGCTCTGCTCGTTCCGGCCTCCCCCGGAGCAAGACACCAACCGTGACCGTATCGACGCAGGCGTCCGGCACGCCGCCACAGTTGCGGGCGCAGTTTAATGAAGGATAGCCGCGCGTCGAAGATGTTATGTCGTCGTCGCTACTCTGGGATGGAGCGCTCGGGAGGCGATGACGTCAGGGAAGACGACTTCCGCACGAAAGCCACCTTCAACACGGTTTTCCAACGTGAGCGTCAGATCGTACACCGCTGCAATCTCCGACACTATGGCAAGACCTAGACCAGAGCCGGGTTTGAGACGGTCGAGACGGACACCCCGGCGTGGAAGATCGGGCAATCTCTCTGGCAAGACGCCTGGGCCGTCGTCCTCGATCGTGAGACGGCTCTGCCCATTTTGTCGAATCGCGGTGACATGGATCCTGCTCCTGGCCCACTTGCAGGCGTTCTCAAGCAAGTTGCCCGCAAGTTCGCGGAAGTCGTACGGATCGACGGGAACGCTGAAGTCCTCGGCCACGTCTATTTCCCATGCGAGGCGTTCACCTGCCTCAGTGTGTCGGAGCATTCGAACGGTCTCGCTGATGATCTTCTCGACGTCGGCATCGCCACTTCGCTGATCAGGGCTCGGGGTGATACGGGCTCGGGCGAGCTCGTGCTCGACGTGCGAAAGCATAGTCTCGGCAAGATGGTCGAGTTCATCGGCGATCTCGGCCTCGCCCTTCTCCCTGAGTGAGTACGCGTTGTTTGTGAGAACGGTCAAAGGCGTCTTCAGTCCGTGGGCGAGATCACTGGCCCTACTCCTGGCCTTCTCCATCGCGGCGGCCTGGCTTTGCAGCAGCTTGTTCAGTTGGTTGACGAGCGGTTGGACCTCGCGCGGATAGGCCCCCGCCAGTCGGCTGGCCCTCCGGTCGCGGACGGCTTCAAGATCACGACCGATGCGGTCGAGAGGTCTCAATCCGATCCAAAGCTGACCGATCGACATCAACACGAGTAGCGCAGCAAGAACGGCGACATAGGGCAGAATGTCGAGAGCAAATCCAAGGCGAGCGCTGTCGACCTCGTCGGCATTCACCGCCACCGCGATGCGAATGGGCCTCCTGCCCTCAGGCTGTTGATTTCCACTGAGAGCTGACCCGGCGCAGCCAGATATTTCCATTGAGAATTGACCCATGTTTCAACCGTCCCTCGCATGCTTTCAGCGGGGGCTCTGGAGTGATCGACATGGCATTACTGAGCGTAATCCGACGCTGGCATTTTCGAGAGCATCTATCGATCCGGGAGATTTGCCGCAGGACCGGCCTGTCCCGGAATACCATCCGCAAATACCTGCGTGCCGGCGGCGTGGAGCCGAAGTTCAACGTTCCGGAGCGACCGAGCAAGCTTGACCAGTTTGCGGATCGATTGTCAGCTTGGTTGAAGACGGAATCCAAGAAGGGCCGCAAACAGAAGCGGACGATGAAACAATTACATGCTGACCTGGTCAGCCTCGGCTACGAGGGCTCCTACAATCGCGTGGCGGCATTTGCTCGGGAATGGCGTGATGATCGGCAGAGGGAATTGCAGACGACAGGCCGCGGCACGTTTGTGCCCTTGGCGTTCGAGCCTGGTGAAGCCTTCCAGTTCGACTGGTCGGAAGACTGGGCGATCATCGGCAATGAGCGCACCAAGCTGCAGGTGGCGCATACGAAGCTGAGCTACTCCAGGGCTTTCATCGTCCGAGCCTATCTCCTGCAGACGCATGAGATGCTGTTCGATGCCCATAATCACGCGTTCCGCGTCTTCGGCGGCATTCCTGGCCGCGGCATCTACGACAATATGAAGACTGCAATCGACAAGGTCGGCCGTGGCAAGGAGCGCGACGTCAACGTCCGCTTCATGGCAATGGCCAGCCACTACGTGTTCGAGCCCGAGTTCTGCAATCCGGCCTCCGGCTGGGAGAAAGGACAGGTCGAGAAGAACGTTCAGGATGCGCGTCATCGCTTCTTCCAACCGGTCCCGCGCTTTCCATCACTGGAAGCCCTGAATGACTGGCTTGAGCAGCGTTGCAAGGAGTTCTGGGCACAGACCCCGCATGGTCAGATGCGTGGCACCATCGCCGACATATGGGCAGAGGAAACACCAGCTTTGATGCCCGTTTCCAGGCCGTTCGACGGGTTTGTCGAATATACGAAGCGGGTCACGCCAACCTGCCTCGTGCATCTGGAGCGCAACCGCTACAGCGTTCCGGCATCCTTTGCCAATCGACCGGTGAGCCTTCGAGTCTACCCGGATCGTGTCGTCGTCGCGGCAGAAGGTCAGATCGTTTGCGAGCACCGTCGCGTCATCGATCGTTCCCATGATCGACCGGGGCAGACCATCTATGACTGGCGGCATTATCTGGCGGTGGTGCAGCGAAAGCCCGGCGCTCTTCGCAACGGCGCACCGTTCGCCGAGCTTCCAGACGCATTCCGGACCTTGCAACAATATCTGCTCAAGAAGCCAGGTGGCGACCGCGAGATGGTCGATATCCTGGCACTTGTTCTCCAGCACGACGAACAGGCAGTGCTCTCGGCCGTCGACATGGCGCTGAAGTCCGGCGTTCCGACCAAGACGCATGTGTTGAACCTGCTGCATCGCCTGGTCGACGGCAAATCCTTCACGCCGCCGACCCTCGACGCACCTCAGGCACTGACGCTCACCAATGAGCCCAAGGCCAATGTCGAACGATACGATACCTTGAGAAAGACGGAGGTTCGCCATGCGTCATAATCCGGCAAGCGGCGCGATCGTCATCATGCTACGGCAACTGAAGATGCACGGCATGGCCCACGCCGTCGGTGATCTGACCGAGCAGGGATCGCCGGCGTTTGAGGCTGCCATTCCGATCCTGTCCCAGCTTCTCAAGGCGGAGACTGCGGAACGAGAGGTCCGATCGACCGCATATCAGCTCAAAACCGCACGCTTCCCGGCTTACCGTGATCTGAACGGCTTCGACTTCGCCAGCAGCGAGATCAACGAGGCGCTCGTGCAACAGCTTCATCGCTGCGACTTCCTCGACGACGCCAACAACATCGTTCTGGTCGGCGGTCCCGGCACGGGCAAGACACACATTGCCACCGCGATCGGTGTCCAGGCCATCGAACATCACCATAAACGGGTCCGGTTCTTCTCAACGGTCGAACTGGTCAACGCTCTCGAGCAAGAGAAGGCGCAGGGTCGGTCTGGGCAGATCGCTAATCAACTCGTCCATTCCGATCTCGTCATTCTCGACGAGCTGGGATACCTGCCGTTCAGCGCCTCAGGCGGTGCATTGCTCTTCCATCTGCTGAGCAAACTCTACGAGCGCACCAGCGTCATCATCACCACCAACCTGAGCTTCAGTGAATGGGCCAGCGTGTTCGGCGACGCCAAGATGACGACCGCGCTGCTCGACCGGCTTACCCACCACTGCCACATCCTGGAAACCGGAAACGACAGCTTCCGCTTCAAGAACAGCTCGGCGCATGAGCCCAAAACAACGAAGGAGAAACGAAGGAACTTGACCACCACGACCAACACAAACGATACCTAAAGGCGGGTCACTTCTCGGTGGAAACGCCGGGTCAGCTCTCAGTGGAAATCAACACGCCGACGTCGTCCTGATGCGGCAGGATCTCGCGGTCCTTTCCAAAGGGGTGGACGACGGGCGTAGGACCTTCACCAATACGATGAAGTACATATCGATTGCGACGAGCGCTAACTTCGGCAACATGATCAGCATGGCAGCGGCGTCGCTCGTGTTGCCGTTCCTGCCGCTCCTTGCCAAGCAGATACTGCTAAACAATCTGCTGTCGGACCTGCCGGCGATGGCCATCGCCACGGACAAGGTCGATTCGGCAGACCTTCGGCGTCCGCAGCGTTGGGACATCTCACGCATCAAGAGGTTCATGCTCTGGTTCGGGCCGCTAAGTTCTCTCTTCGATCTGGCGACGTTCGTCGTGCTCCTGGGAGTGTTTTCCGCCGGACAGGACGAGTTCCGGTCCGCGTGGTTCGTGGAATCGCTAATGACGCAGTTGGCGACTATGCTCGTCATCAGAACGCCTGGTCCGATCTGGAGGAGCCGACCCAGTCCGCTGCTATTCGGCACGGCGATTGCCGTCGGTTCCGCGGGAGTGACCATCCCCTACACCCCGATCGGCGGGCTTTTCGGGTTCGTTCCGATCCCCCTCGAAATTCTCGCAGTGCTTTTGGGTATCACCTTGTTCTACGTATCAGCTCTCGAGACCGTGAAGATCTTCTACTTTACGACGCTGTCAACGCAGGACCATTCACAGCCTCGAGCGTCGCGCCGTCGGCCTCGCACTCGAACAAGGCGCCATTCAAAATAGGCGTGGTCGCTCAGCGCGGGAGCGCGGAATCTCAAAATGCACTTATATTTCGTATTTCGTGGTTGCCACCGCCATCGAACTTCGCGGCGTCCCTGATTAGTCGGTACTTCACCTGGGTTACCCTGAGGTCACGATACCAGTCCACGATAGCCCCCCAAGGGTCGACGATCTTCGCCAGTCCCGAGACAAATGCGACCACGGTCCCTATCTCGGTCTTGCCGGTGACAACGTAGTATCCCCCCAGGACGAAAATGCCAACGTAGCCCAATTGCGCCATGAGATTCATGAGAAAGTTCATGGCGTACTTGTATCGGCAGATCCCCATGTTGGCGGAGAAGATCGCTCCGATGCGCGAAGTTTGAGGATCCTCTCCCTGGCCACCTTCGATCGCATGCACCATGCCTTCGCTGACGTCGCGCATGATGGCGACCTTCGCCTCGACCCGGCGGTTGATCGCGGCCTGCATCATTGGGACGAAGGCAATCTGCGGGGCAAAGGTCGCTGCGACGGCCAGCATCATCAGCGGCTGGAGATAGATCAGGTAGCTGCAGACGGTGACAAGGATGCCGACCTGCAGCAGCGGCTCGGAGATGCTGGTTCCAACGAAACCGCCGACCGGCTCGGCTTCCGCAAGAACAATCGACAGTTCGACGCCCTCGAGCATGGATTCTGATGGCGGCGTCTCGGCCTGATGCAGAACACGCGCCCGCAGCCAGAGCGTGCCCCTCTCGCCCACCCAGCTTCTGTAGAGATTGAGGGTGAATTTAATGGCGCCCTCCACCACTGCCACCGCGAGATAGAGCGAAACGAGAAAGAGAAGCGACCCGTACGAAGCTCGCTGGGTCGCCTCGTTGACGATCCGACGCTGGAGTTCGAGAGGCGCCGCGCCGATAGCAAACAGAACCAGGGACAACCCGGCGATCAACGCCTGATGACGCCTTCCCATCAACCAGATGAAACCGAACAGGTCGGAGGGCATCGAATCCGTCGCACTTCCGGTCCTTTGCGAGAAGCGGCCAAGCAATTCAGTCCTGGAGCGCCAAATGTTCATTGCGCACTCACGGGTCAGAAAGAGAGCGCTCGACGCGCCCGCTTCGAGAGTCGTCGGATGGTTTCACCAGCAGGACGCCCACGACCGTCCCGACCATGAGGATCAGGATGACGAGGAGAAGCCTCGACATGACGGCGTCTGCGATGACCCTGACAAACATGACGGAAACTCCAGGCACGATTTCATCGTTCGAGGTGGCTCACCATGCGGAAGCCAGGGTGATCTTGTTCACCACGCCGCCGACGCCGCGGACGCTTTCCGCCGCCACCCTGGCCGCTGAGCGTTCCAGCTCCGTCTCGACCTCTCCCTTCAGGGTGACCACCCCGTTGGAGACGGTCGCAGCGACCATGGGGGGCGTTATTTCAAGCTCGGCGTTCAGGCGGCTACGAACCGCGATCCCGAGGGCCTCGTCGCCGGAAGCGGTGCACTGCCGTGGAACATCGAGAAGCGCTCGCATCAAGTCGCGACGGCTGATCATTCCGGCGAGCCTGCCGTTCTCGACGACGGGCAGGTGTTTGATGTCGTGGGCCTGCAGGAGTTCGGCGAGCTGGCTCGCGGTGGCGGTCGGAGCGGCGCTGATGACAGGCGTCGACATCACGTCCTTGACGCGCCAGCTTCGGGCCTTCACATAGTCCGCCAGTGCATCTTCGCGGTCGCGCGTATGCGGTACCGCCCGTCTCGCCCAAGACGACGCCACCCGGCGCAGCAGGTCTCCCTCGGTGACGATGCCCGTGAGCCGCCCTTCGCCATCGACGACGGGCACCGCGCCGATCTTGCTGGCGTTGACGATCTCGACGGCTTCCTTGATGTTGTGTCCCTCGTCGAGCGTCGTCACGGGGGTCGTCATGATGTCTCTAGCAAGCATCGCACTGTCTCCTTGTTGATCAAACAATTACGGAGCCAACACGCGTTGAGCGCATTGACGTGGATCAAGCCTGACACGAAGCCGCGGGAGGCCGTCTTCGCGCATCGTCGTCTCCGGAGCCTTCCGACGAAGTGCGGCATCAGGCTCGCCGGCATTGCAACCTTTTGCAGGATCAAGACGTTATGGTTCGTTCTCGTCCTCGCGCGGCACACCAAAGTCTTTCCGCGCCGTCGCAAGGAGTCTTATGCAGCATTCCGTCAAGCTGGTATCCGTCGGTACCGCAGTTCCGCCACATGTCATCGAGCAGCGTGACGCGGCGCGAGCGTCGCACACCGCGTTCTCATCACGATTTGACGATTTCGAAAAGCTGGCAAGGGTGTTCGAAACCTCGGGGATTCAACGCCGCTATGGCGTCCGGCCGATCGATTGGTATCTCGAGACGTCGGGATGGCCCGAACGGAACCTTGCTCATATCGAGGGCGCGTGTGCGATGTTCATGTCCGCCGCCAGCAAAGCTCTGGCGTCGGCGGGCCTTACAGCAGGCGACGTCGACACGATCGTAACGGTCTCCTCGACTGGTATTGCGACACCCAGTCTGGAAGCGAGGGTAAGCAGAAAGCTGGGTTTCCGGGACGACGTCGAACGGGTGCCCGTGTTCGGCCTCGGCTGTGCCGGCGGAGTCTCCGGACTTTCAATCGCGTCACGGCTGGCGGCATCCCGGCCAGGCTCGGTCGTGCTGGTGGTCGCGGTCGAGACCTGCACATTGGCATTTCGCATGGACAAGCTTACGAAGGCGAACATCGTGGCGACCGCCCTCTTCGGCGACGGGGCCGCCGCCTGCGTAGTCCGTGCCAGCGAGGCCGGTCTGGCCGAGATCGAATTTGCAGGCCAGCATACGTGGCCCGACACGCTGGACATCATGGGGTGGAGCGTCGATCCGGAAGGTCTGGGCGTGATCTTCGACCGTGCGATACCGCCGTTCGCCGAAACTCACGTGCTGAAGGGCGTAACATCCATACTCGCCCGATCAGATCTCACTCCTGACGACGTTGACCGGTTTGCGTGCCACCCCGGCGGATCCAAGGTCATCACCGCCTTGGAAGCGGCACTCAAACTGAGCCAGGGAACCCTCGACAAGGAACGTGAGGTTCTCTCGGATTATGGGAACATGTCGTCGCCAACCGCGCTGTTCGTACTCGAGAAGCTTCTTGCGCACGGACTACCCAGGAGAACCGTCCTGACGGCGATGGGACCGGGCTTCACGCTTAGCTGCCTCTCGTTGAGGGCTGCAGCATGATCCCCTCTATCATTCTTCTCGCCGCGGTCACGCTAGAGCGGGTGGTGACGCGGTTGAGATGGGCGTAGATGAAGTTGAGGCCGGGCGTCGTTCCCAATGTCCGAGAAGGCGGGGCTTGATTTGTTCCGGCCGATGCGGCTCGCGCAGAAGTTGGCGGTCGATGAGTTCGAGTTCGCGCTCGGTCGGCGGTGGGCTGCTATGTTCAAACATGTTCGACCCTTAAAGCCTGTGCCGGCTGATGACTGCGATCGCTTCTTCGGCGATGACTTGTTCCTCGTTGGTCGGAATGACAAGGGCGACGATTTCGCTTTCCCTCGCGCTGATTACGGTAGCATTCATCTTGTTCGCGGGCTCGCTCAACGAGAGACCCAGCCAACCCAGATGGTGCGCGACGCCACTGCGTATTTCCGATTGATGCTCGCCGACGCCGGCGGTGAAGACGACGGCGTCCACCCCGCCTGAGAGACGGCAAGCCTTCCTATCTCGCCGGCGATCCTGAAGCAGAAGAGGTCGAGGGCTTCCCTGGACGCCGGATTGAAGTCCTCCAGCAGGACCCGGACGTCACCGCTTTTCCCGGAGACGCCGAGTAGCCCGCAACGGTGGTGAAGGAAATCCTCGAGGCTGTCTGCGTCGTGGAAATTGTTGCGCAGAAGGTGGACGACAGCGCCGGGATCGAGCGACCCCGGCCGGGTCGACATCGGAACTCCGCCCAGCGGGGAGAAGCCCATGCTGGTGTCTATGCTCACGCCGTCGACCATTCCGCAAAGGCTCGCGTCGCTTCCAAGATGCGCGCAGATGATACGGCCGGCGGCCAGGTCTGGATCGTGTTTCCTGAGCTCGCCGGCGACGTACTTATAGGAAAGTCCGTGGAAGCCGTATCTGCGGACCCCGGCGTCGTGCAGCTCTCTGGGAATGGCGAGCCGCGCGGCAAGACTGCTCTGCGACGAATGGAATGCGGTATCGAACGACGCAGTCTGCGGTATGTCCGGATATGCACTCCGGACGGCGCGAACGATCGCAAGCGCCGGAGGAAGGTGCACCGGCGCGAGATGCGTCAGGTGTTCCATTCTGAGGACGACGTCTGGCTCCAGAAGAACGGGGCCATCGAAGACCTGTCCGCCGTGGACGATTCGATGGCCGGCCACCACGGGGTCGAATCCTCTGCGGACAATGCAATCGACGACCTGCAATACCAGCCGCGCGTCGATCTCTGTACTGGACGGAAGATCGACAGCCTCGTCCCCGCCAGAAAATCGCAAGGTGAACCTTGGCTGGTCCCCGAGCGTGGCAATACCACCTCCCAGCCGGAGTGCTCGACCGTCCTTCAGGCTGAAGACGCCGACCTTGAGGCTGGAGGACCCGGCGTTGAAAGTGACGGCAACCCTATCCATGGCCCGAAGCCCTGGAGCGTGCCGTCCCAGCAGACTTCGCAGCCACCTTCGTTGCGCCTTGCCTGGCTGCCTCCTTGCTTGCCTCTTCGAAGAACTCGCATGCGTACTCGAGGACGGACGTCTCGTCTTCCGACGACAGACCGAACGGCGCGCACTGCTCCTTCATGGCCCGCAAGACCTTCTTCTTTAACGCAGCGACCGCAAAGGCATTCTTCGAAGCGAGAACCTCCCTCAGGCAGGTTATAGCGACGACCTCCAGGACGGTAAGCTTGCCTTGCACCTCACCCTGGGTCGGTATCGCGAAGCGTTCTCCGCCGCGCTTGCAGTCACGATCCATGATCAACATTGCCGTCTCTCCTCCCTTCGGCAGCCGAAACTTCGTCCGGGTCCAGTGCGCGTCGAAGCCTGCGCAGCACGACCGCGCGACCCTTCTCGTCGGCGACGGATTTCAGACGATCGGACAGGTCCAGAACGAACCGCTGATAGTCGTTGTTCCAGTCTGGCTTGCCGGGCACGACCGGCTTGATACGTGCGGGCCTCGTGTCTTCGATGAGGCGTGCACCCGCCGGTGAAAGCTCGTAGGCATCATCCAGCGACGGGCAGACGACCTTTGCCGAAACTTGCTTCGAGAGACGCGCGGACATCGCTTCACGAGCGCGCTCCTCTCCATGGACAAGGAAGACTGCGTTCCGGATCGGCTCCCGCTCGGCAACCCACGCATCCAGTTCGCTTGCATCCGCGTGTCCGCTGTAGGCGTCGAGCGTGGCCATCCTGGCGCAGACGTGAATCTCCTCGCCCTGGATGCGGATATCGGTAGCGCCCTCCTGCAGGATACGGCCAAGCGTCCCCGCCGCCTGGAACCCGACGAACAGCACAGTGCACTCCGGCCGCCAGAGCCAGTTCTTCAGGCGGTGGCGAATCCGCCCTGCCTCGCACATTCCGCTTGCCGCAATGATGATGTGAAAGCCCCGGACGAGATCGAGCGCCTTCGACTGCTCGGCAGTCTCCGTGAAGCGCACGTTTTGAGCGTTAAGCGCGCGAAGGAACGCCTTGCCGTGACCGAGGTCCGCCGCATGCTTCTTGAATGCCTCGGTCGCTCTCGACGCGAGCGGCGAGTCTATCATGATAGGGCACCGTGGCACCTCTCCTTCGTCCATGAGGGCCACGAGGTCAGTCAGCACCTCCTGCGTCCTCTCGACGGCGAAGGAGGGAATCAGAAGAACCCCGCTGGGGCTGTTCGAAGTCGCGACTACTTCGCGCAGCCGGTCCCGTCGATCTTTCAGAGCGTATTCTTCCCTTTCACGGTCTCCGTATGTGCTTTCGCAGATGAGGTAATCGACATCTGAAGGTGCCCGAGGGAGGTTTTCGAACAATTTGTTGCTCGCGCCGACGTCGCCGGAGAACAAAGATCTCGTCGCCCCGTCGGCGCCTGGCGCCTCGACTTCGATCGATGCGGAACCCATCAGGTGTCCAGCATTCCAATAACGGAACTTCACGCCGCCAACGGTCTCCCGCCACTCACCGTACTCGACGGCAATGAACTGCGGCAGCATTCTGCGGGCGTCGTCGGCGGTATAGACGGGCTCCACCGTCTCTCGCGCCCTTCTCCGATTCCTTCGATTGAGCTGCCGGACCTCCGA
Organism: Rhizobium sp. C104; assembly: GCF_022354505.1. Classification (NCBI taxonomy): domain Bacteria; kingdom Pseudomonadati; phylum Pseudomonadota; class Alphaproteobacteria; order Hyphomicrobiales; family Rhizobiaceae; genus Rhizobium; species Rhizobium sp. C104. Next base: position 1,783,054 of record NZ_CP092348.1, read on the forward strand.
CTCCTGGATGTGACCCGAATCCTGCAGCATGATCGTGCAAAGGTCGATGGTTGCTGCCGTTGCAAAGATTGGCCCGGCATATCCCGCGTTCGCAAGCTTCGGAAGCAGCCCCGAGTGGTCGATGTGCGCGTGTGTGAGTAGCACGGCGTCGATCCGCGACGGCTCGAAGGGAAATGGTTTGTAGTTGAGTTCCTTCTCCGACTTCGAGCCCTGGAACATTCCACAGTCGATGAGAATGCGTGTGTCACCGCTCTCTAAAAGGAAGCACGATCCGGTCACCGACCCAGCGGCGCCATGGAAGTGAAGGATCGGATTGGCCATGACAGCTCCTATGTGTTGTCGGGTACTTTAAGGCACTCCGGACGAAACCACGTTGACGAAGGTCAAAGACCCGTTCGCGGCTCGCCTGATCCGCAATTTGGGGGTGATGCAGGCCACCGCCAGGTTCGATTGACCAAGCGCAAAGCCAATAATTTTGGATGGCGCATCATACCCCACGAGGCCAACGCGCTTCGGAACCCAACAGGAGGTAAAAATGACGGACTTGGCAATCCAACAGGACATACTCGACGAGCTGGCGTTCGAACCCAGCATCGACGCCGCCCATATCGGGGTCTCGGTGGAAGATGGCATTGCGACCCTCTCCGGTCATGTGTCGACCTACGCGGAAAAGCTGACAGCGGAAGACGTCGCGGCGCGGATGAAGGGCGTCCGGGCGGTGGCTGTAGAGATCGAGGTGCGGCGCGTCGGTCACAAGCAGCATGCGGACGACCAGATAGCATCGCGGGCGATCGACATCATCGCCTGGAACACGGCGCTCCCGGAGGGATCGGTGCATGTAAAGGTCGAGAGCGGCTGGGTCACGTTGTCGGGCGAAGTGCGCTGGCGGTTTCAGAGGACTGCCGCCGAACATGCCGTCAGGAAGCTCGGCGGCGTGGTCGGCGTCATCAATCTGCTGACGATACGGCCGTGCCCGACGGTGCCGGACGTCCGCCGTCGGATCGAGGACGCCCTGAAACGGAGTGCCGAAGTCGACGCTGGAGGGATCACGGTCAAGGTTCAGGACGACAAGGTCGTTCTCGAAGGGGGCGTGCGCGCCTGGCACGAGCGCGGCGTCGCCGAGCGGACGGCCTGGTCCGTACCAGGCGTTGCCGCCGTCGAGAACCACATCCGCATCAACTGAAAAAGAGGGAGGGGCCCGCCCCTCCCTCTCCGCGCCCCACCGTACGCGCCACCCCCTCGGCGTAGCGGAGGGTTGACCGTCAGGCCGCCTTCACCGTGATCTTCTTGCTGTTTTGCTGCCGCTCGGGTGTCTTCGGCAGCGTCACCTTGAGAACGCCGTTGGAGAACTTTGCCTCGATCTTCTCGCTGTCCACGCCGCGCGGCAATTCCAGGCTTCGGTGGAACGACCCGTAGCGCCGTTCGGAGAGGTAATAGTCCTTTTCCTTCTCTTCCTTGGCCTCGTTCTTCTCGCCCTTGATGGTGAGCACACCGTCGGCGAGCGTGATGTCAAGATCCTTGGCGTCGACGCCTGGAAGCTCGGCCGACAGCTCGAAGGCTTTGTCGGATTCAACGAGATCGACGGCGAGCATGCCGCGCGAGAACGCGGCCGGCATCCTGCTGAAGGCCCGGTCGAAAATCGACGGGCTCCCGAAGTCGTTGAACACGCGGTCGATCTCGGACCGGAGGCTGTCGAGGGGCCACCAGCGGTCGGCGGGGGCCGCCGGCCTTGCTTCGGTCTTAACGGAAAGTTTCGTTGAAGAGTCTGCCATTGTCATTCTCCTTCTCTCAAGAATACCGTCGTTCACAGGCGGCGACGCGTACATAGAACAGTCCATTGCAATCTCAGTCTTTGATCACCATCAAATCACCCTGGCTTTTGTCATTCGAGTTTCCTCGGACTGAGGATTGACCTGGGACAAGGCCCCAATTGCCGGACCATGCGAAGATTTCCTCTCGATCGAGGAGGAAAGCCGCCATGACATCGGGATATTGCGTCCACCTGCTCCACTTGGACGATGCGCTGATCGCCTACAGCCTGATTCAGGTGGCGGCTCCGTGCTTTTCTGCCGACGATTGGGCGCGAGTGGTGGCGAGCGCCGATCGGTGGACGCTCGTCTCGTTAAAGGATCCGGCAGGTTATGTGCGTGGGCTGGCCGTCTACCGGATCGGCACGCATCCGATCGCCGGACGATTGATGGACGTGCCGATCTTCGCGGTGGCGAGCGTCATTGACGACGTGACCATCACGGACCTCCTGTTCACCTCGCTGCGAAGGCGATCGGCGGGATGCGACTACATGCGGTTCTGGGCGCAGTTTCCAGGTGATTTCTCAGAGATGGAAAGCGAAGACCGATTTCGCCGGTGGGATCATGGCCTGATGTTCAGGATCGACCAGAAGCCGTCTCCGGCCTTGCTGTAAAGAGATATCCGACGCCGCGGACGGACTTAATCAGGCTAGGATTGGCCGGATCCGTCTCTATCTTGCGCCGCAGCCTCACGATCAGCGCGTCGATAGTTCGGTCGAAGCCGTCGCGGCCACGCTTGTGCGTCAAGTCCATCAGTATGTCACGGGTCATGACGCGCCCGGCATGGGTGGCGAATACATGCAGCATGTCGAACTCCCCCGTCGACATCGCCACTTCGTCCCCGGCCGGGTTGGTCACCGCTCTCCGTTCTACGTCAAGCCGCCATCCCGCGAAACGGAGCACGCCTTCTTCCGGGGGTGCGGGTTCGGTTGAAACTGTTCGTCTTCGCAGAACCGTCCTCACGCGGGCGAGCACCTCCCGGAGATGGAATGGCTTGCCAATATAGTCGTCCGCGCCGACCTCCAGACCGACGACGCGGTCCATCACATCGTCGCGGCCGGACAGCATGATGATGGGGACGTCCGAACCTGAACGGATTTCCCTTGCGAGTTGGAGTCCGTCACAGTCTCCCGGCAGGACGACGTCGAGCAGGACGGCGTCGAATTTCGCGCCCGCCATTCTCGCGCGCATCTGTGAGCTGCTGCCTGCCACGTCGACGTCGAATCCCTCCTCGCCGAGGTACTGCGCAAGCATTCTCTGAATCCGGACATCGTCGTCCACGACAAGTATGCGGGTCCGCCTGAGAGTTCCGCTCGTCATTCCGGCTTTCTTCGCCTGTTACGGATTGTTACACAATCGCACCAAGTCTTACGCTTCTCGCATTCCGGTGTCATCAGGGTTCGGTCAAATCCAGGCCAAGCAACGGCAGATGGAGGCCACGACATGCAAGCGGTATCAAACATCCATTCACTCGAACGGCCGCGGGCGCATGGAATGATCGACTTCGCGCCCCTGTTCATGCGCCAGACCGTCGAGACTGCCCAGTCGGGAACCACGATCTTCTTCGAGGGCGACGCCGCCCGCCATGTGTTTCGCATCGTCCGCGGGAACGTCCGCATATGCCGGTTCCTTCCCGACGGCCGCCGCCTCATCATCGGTTTCCTTGGCGCGGGCGACCTGGTCGGCTTGTCATTTCGCAACCGCTACATGTTTGCAGGCGAGGCCATCGATGACGTGGCCTTCACCCGGATGAACAAGCGGACGCTGGAAGAGGAACTGCAACTCGTGCCTGATTTCCGGCTTCAGCTTCTGTCGCAACTTCGCGACGAAATCTCGGCGGCACAGGACCACATGCTCCTGCTGTCGCATAGAACGCCGAGCAGCGTGTCTGCACCTTCCTTCTTCATCAGCTGGAGCGGAACGAGGGGCGGGACGGCCGGACGATCAGTCTGCCAATGGTGCGCGCCGACATCGCCGACCATCTCGGCATGACGATCGAGACCGTGTCGAGGACGCTTACCAAGCTAGTCGCCAAGAGCATACTATTGCCTGCGGACAAGCATCAGTTCAAGGTTGCCAGCCGGTCGTCACTGGCCCGCGCCGCCGACGAAGACCCGGACGACGAGTTCGAAGAGACAGAACTCTGGAGCACGCTATGCTGGAATACGCTACCAGTGAAACCGACCTGGACCGGATCGTGCGCATATTCGACGGGGCCAACCTCATCGTCCACGGCTTGGACGGCGTCATCCAGCGCTGGACCTCGGGCTGCGAGCAACTCTACGGATGGTCCGCCACGGAGGCTGTAGGAAAGGTGGTGCACGAGCTCCTGGATACGCAATTTCCGGCAGACGTGGCGGAGATTCGAGCCAATGTGCGTACCAAGGGATCTTGGAGCGGTCAGGTGGGTCACCGACGGAAGGACGGTGTCAGGCTGGCCATTGTGACACGGTGGACCCTCCTCGAACTTGGCGATCCTGACACGCTCATCGTCCAGTCCAACAACGACGTGACACTCATGCAGGAGGTCGAGCACGAACTGCGGGAGCGACAGGCTCACCTCCAGTCCATTCTTGATACGGTCCCAGACGCAATGGTCGTCATAGACGACAGAGGTGTCATCGCTTCTTTCAGCGCTGCGGCGGAGAAACTCTTCGGCTACTCCGCGCACGAGACCACCGGGCGGAACGTCTCCATGCTGATGCCCTCGCCCGACCGGGAGGCGCACGACGGATACTTGGATTCATACATCCGGACCGGGCGCCGCCGGATCATCGGCTATGGGCGCGTGGTCGTCGGTCTCAGAAAGAACGGGACCACCTTTCCGATGGAGCTCTCGGTCGGCGAGGCGATCGTGGGCGGCAAGCGGACCTTCACGGGCTTCGTAAGGGATCTCACGAGCCGCCACCGCATAGAAGCCGAGCTGCGGCAGTCGCAGAAGATGGAGGCGGTCGGCCAGTTGACTGGAGGGCTCGCCCACGACTTCAACAATCTGCTCGCCGTCATCAGCGGCAACCTCGAAATGCTGGAGGCCCGTCTGGCCGAGCCGGGGCAGTTGTCCCTGCTGCGCGAGGCGCAGTCCGCGGCCGACGACGGCGCCAGACTGACCTCGCAGCTTCTGGCGTTCGGAAGGCGGCAAGCTCTCGCACCGAAGGTGCTGGACGTCGGCGCCCTGCTTGGAGAGTTTTCAGACCTCGTCCAGCGAACGCTCGGCGACTCCGTCGAGCTCCGGACGATCATTCCTGGACGGCGGCTGAGCGCAATGGCGGACAAGGCGCAGCTCCAGAGCGCGCTTCTCAACCTTTCGCTCAACGCCAGGGACGCGATGCCTGCCGGCGGCCGCCTGGCGATCGAGATATCCGGCGTCGAGATCGACTCCGACTACGCCGGCATGTACCCGGCGATCCGCCCCGGCAAATACGTCCTCATTTCGGTGACAGACACGGGCACTGGAATGACCTCGGAGGTGATGGAACGTGCTTTCGAACCGTTCTTCACAACAAAGCCGACGGGTTCGGGAACGGGACTTGGGCTCAGCATGGTCTACGGTTTCGCCAAGCAATCCGCAGGACACTTGCAGCTCTATAGCGAACCTGGCGAGGGGACAACGGTACGCCTCTTCCTTCCACGCGCCGACGCCGGAAAAGATTCCCTTCCCGGCGAACAGCGGGCCGAGGACGCCCCGTCTCGAGGCACGGAAACCATCCTGGTGGTCGAGGACGACGCGAGAGTTCGCAGAGTGACGGTCGGCCGTCTGGAGACGCTTGGCTATTCAGTGATCGAAGCTACGAACGGGATCGACGCGTTGAAGGAGCTGGAGGCGGCGCATGACGTAGCGCTTCTGTTCACCGATGTTGCCATGCCTGGGATGAACGGCGACGAACTGGCCCGAAGGGTACGCGAGCGCTGGCCGACGGTGAAAATTCTTCTCACGTCGGGCTTTTCGGAGCCTCATGCTGCGGAGAAGGAGATCGAAGCGGGCGCCGGCTGGCTGAAGAAGCCGTATACGGCTTCGGAGATGTCGGCTCGTCTCAGGCTGCTGCTCGACGCGAGGCATGATCGAGATTCTGCTCGACTGCAGGATTTCAATTTAAAAAAATGAACGCGGCGCGGACGGCGTCGAGGCGCATGTCTGTCTTCGCGGAAGATCCCGCGGGCTACGTCCCCGCCCAAGGCCGTTCTCCAAGAACAACAAAGGTTTCCCTGCACTCGCGACGGAGGCTCTGCATTGGCAAGCACGGAATTTCGGAGACGAGATTTGCGCGCAAGTCGATCTCGGAAATTTGAGGCTATGCAAAGGGCGCTCAGCGGCGCCCTTGCTGCTGAATGTAGGCGGAGCGGCTAACGTCTAGCAGCCCACGATATTCGATCACCCGACCGTCAGCCGATCGTCGAGAGTGCTGATCCCCGGAGCGGACCATGCAGCGCGTTCCGCCGCCTGCCGTTCCGACCAGGTCTTCACCTTGCCTGAGAGGATAACCTTTCTGCCTTTCACATCGATCCTAATTGCATCGGCGTCAAGAGCGGCGTCGCGCTGAAACGCATCCTCTATGCGCTTCTTGACATCCACGGCCGTAACGCGGGGCTTCAGCTCCACGAGATTGGATACCCCCACCACGCCGGCGAGATCGCGCACTGCGTCGTAAGCCGCGTTCTTTTGATATTGCCACTCGACCTCGCCCCGCAGGGTCACCCACCCTGTGAGAACCCGCACCTGCACGGAATCCTTTGGCACGGAAACGTTCCAGTCGAGCATTTTGACAGCTCGCCGGGCGATGTCGTCGTCGTCTGTTTCCTTGGGTCCGAAGATCCGCACTTCAATTTCGGCAGCAATTCCGCGCACGCCCTTGACGCGACGAACTACTCGCTCGGCGGCTTCCTTCTCCGCGTAGGTGCGCACATGACCCGTCAGGGTTACAATCCCGCTGTCGACCGCGACGCCGATATCAGCCGCGTCGATGCTGGGCTCGAATTCCATTTCGTCAAGAATGTTCTGTCTGAGTTGAATGTCGTTCATGACAACCTCCTTCAGGTTTGCGACGTGCCGATCGTGCCCGTGCCGTAGAATTCCGTCTTTGATCTTCATCAAGCAGGTGAGCGACCTTGAGATCTCAGCGGACCGAACATCGTCTGCGAACTCGCTACTGAGTCTGCACGTCGGTGGCCACGAAGAGGCGGTGGCCGTTCCTCACGACGGTGATGAGAGCGCGGGCATGCTCCTTCAAGAGAATTGCGAGAAGTTGCCCGACGTCGGTCACCGGCTGCTGGTCGACAGCGACGATAACGTCGTCCGGCTGCAGGCCGGCCTGTGCAGCGACCGAGCCCTCCGTCGCGACGACGACGCGCGCGCCGAGACCGTCGGGGGAGTTCGCCATCTCGACGTCGGCGAGAGGGCCACGGGAGATATGGATGGTACGAGGAGCGGCCGGTTCGGCGACCGGTGCGGCGGATACCTCAGGAAAGACCTCTATCCTTCGGCTGGCGCGATCGATCTGGAAGGATGGCTTGGACTGCAATGGTAGCGATCCCACAAGCCTGCGTACGTCGGACGCGCCGCGCACTGTCCTTCCGTCGACCATTCGGACGACGTCGCCCGGCTGAATTCCTGCATTCGCAGCCGGCGAACCGGGCCGGACTTCGCTGACGAGCGCCCCCGGCTCTTCATCCACGCCGAACGCTTTTGCAAGACCGGGCGTCAGGTCCTGCGTGACCAGTCCCACCTCGCCGCGTACCAGCTTGCCGGTCAGGATGAGCTGCCGCATCACGATGCCGACGGTCTCGGCGGGCACTGCAAAACCAATGCCGATGCTTCCGCCGGCCGGCCCGATGATCGCGCTGTTGATCCCGACGACGACGCCGTCCTCGTTTACAAGTGCGCCGCCCGAGTTGCCGGGATTTGTCGAAGCGTCCGTCTGAATGAATCCTTCGTACCCCTCCGATCCCACGGCCCGGCGTCCAAGCGCGCTGACGATGCCCATAGTGGCGGTCTGGCCCAGGCCGAAGGGATTTCCGATTGCCACGACGACGTCGCCGACATGGAGCGAGGACGCGCTTCCAAAATCGGCATGAACAAGATGATCGGGTGGAATTTGAACGACGGCGACATCCGTCTCGGGATCGGCGCCGACGAGTTTCGCTTTGAAGCGTCGGCCATCGGAGAGCGCCACCTCGATTTTCGAGGCGCTTGCTATGACATGTTGGTTGGTGACGATGTAGCCGTGGACCTCGTCGATGACGACACCCGAGCCGGCCGATTGGAAGCCGTTCTCTGCCGGCGCGGCGTCGTCAGGTAGTCCGAAAAACTTTCTGTAGAAGGGATCGGCGAGCGTCGCATCCGCGTCGTCGAGTTCCTTGCCCTGCACCGAGATGCTGACGACGCTCGGCACGACACGCTGGAGCATGGGCGCGAGCGACAGGCTGTTTGCAACGGCGGGAGCCGACAACAGGCTCTCACCTGCGATGAAGAGCGCCCCCAGGGCTAGCAACGAACGCGACATCTCTGATCTCCTCGCGGAAGCGCCGCCGGTTGTCGACGGACGTCTTGACGAAGAAGCTTCCGTTTTGCCCGATCGATCCGCATTGATCCTCGTCAACGCGGATGGCGGCTATGGCACGATGATGGCTGCGCCGTTGATGCGGCCTGCCCGCAGGTCGTCGAGAGCCTCGTTTGCATGTTCAAGCGCGTAGACGATGGTCACGCATCTGACCTCGGCCGCCTTCGCGATCGAGAAGAATTCCTCCCCGTCGCCCCGCGTCAGGTTCGCCACCGAAACGACCCGCCGCTCGCCCCAGAGCAGACGGTAGGGCATGCTCGGGATGTCTGACATGTGGATGCCGCCGCAGACCACCGTTCCGCCCTTCCGCACTACGTCGAGCGCCATCGGCACGAGCTCGCCGGCCGGCGCGAAGATGATGGCGGCGTCGAGGGGCACCGGCGGCCTCTCACCGGAGAACCCGGCCCAGACGGCGCCAAGATCAAGCGCGAACTTCCGCCCAGCCTGGTCTCCAGGACGCACGAACGCATAGACGCTCTGGCTCCGATGCTTGCACACCTGCACGAGGATGTGGGCGGCCGCGCCGAACCCGTAGATGCCGATCGTCCTCCCCTCGCCCGCCATCTTCAAGGATCGCCACCCGATGAGGCCAGCGCAGAGAAGAGGCGCGGTCGCCACCGAGTCCGTATCGTTAGGCAGTTCGAACGCGTAGCCCGCCTCGACGACCGCATGCGTCGCGAAGCCGCCGTCGATCGAGTAGCCGGTGAAGCCGGGGGCGTCGCAAAGATTCTCGCGACCCTGTCGGCAATATGGGCAGTGGCCGCAGGTGTGGCCCAGCCAGGGTACCCCGACTTTTCGACCGATAAGACGACGAGGAACGCCCTCGCCCGCTGCGATCACGGTTCCCACAATCTCATGCCCCGGAACGAGGGGAAGCTTTGGCTGGGAGAGGTCTCCGTCGCAGACGTGAAGGTCCGTCCGGCAGACGCCGCAGGCCTCCACCTTGACGACGACGTGGCCGGGCGACGCTGGCGGGTCCGGCCGCTCCACTAGACGGAGCGGCTGCCCCACCTCTTCCAGTACCATGGCCCTCACGTTTCCCTCCATCGGCATGGGCATCGCTATAGTCGTATCACCACCTACCGGGCCCCGGCTTGATCCCGGTCAAACATCCGGATTGATACTCGTCAAAGACCGATTGTCTTAGAGCAGATAGGCTCGTGGACACAGCGCCACGACCTCATCCAAAGGAGACGGACATGCGCGAACAAGAAGAGGCACGCAAGACAGCAACCGACATAGCCACGACCATTCCTCCGGTCGAGCGAACGTGCGCAGACCTTGTTCTCGGACGTCGAGACGAGGATCGCTGGGAGGTGACAGCAGTGACGCCGCGAGGCGAGGCGTGGGCGAGAGACCATTTTTGCTGCGCGCTCCGGCAATCCTTCACTGGCACCATGTGTCTCGACATCATGAGCGCCGATCGGCTTCTCAAGGAAGCGCATGACGATGGCCTGACGACCGAGTTCGTCAGCCTATCTGGAAAGGACATATACTGACATGTTCGCCACCATCGTCTGCGCCATCGGCCGAGGATCCCGGCAACGCATGCTACAGCTCGTCGAAACGGCCCGCGCGCAGCTCGCGCCCAACGGAAGCCTCCACCTCATTCACGCGGTTGAGGGTCTGCCTTTGTCTGCCGCGCCGGACGATTGGGCGGTCGATGTGATGGCCGCCGCCGAGAGCAGACTTTCGGAAGCTTTGCGGTCGACCAACACTCCTGCTTTGATACGCGTCCGCGCGGGCAACCCGTCTCAGGTCATCATCGCCATCGCGAAGGAGATCGCCGCCGATCTCGTTGTGATCGCCTCTCACCGAGACGACGTGCTCGACCGAGTCTTCGGCTCGGTCGTGGACCATGTCGTGCAGCGTGCACCATGCTCCGTGCTCGTCTTGCGAACGACCCGGTAAGCCCCGCGCTTCACACGACAGTCTTCGCTTCAGCCTCGCTAACCTGACAGGAGGCGGCGTCACAATACAGTTCGGCGGCGTGCGACAACGTTCTTGACCCGGCCTCGCATAGCCGCGCCGCCTCCCTGGGATACTGCTCCAGCTCGCTCTCAACGTCGTCCGAAAGGACCTCGACCGCATCACCGTTGTCGATGCTGCCGACAAGTCGAGCCAGGAATTCACAGTATCGTAGCCCCGTCGCGCGGCGGACGCCGTCAAATCCGTAGTGACTTGGATCAGGAACCGCTTGCTAACAATGGGCGGGAGGTCGGCGTTGAGCGTTTCGCTGCGATGCAGGCTGAGGGAATTGGCATGTGGTGCTCCGTTTGCGGGATGTGGAATCAGCGCGAGGATCGTCGGTCATTCCGTCCTGACTGCGCTTCGACCCGACACGGCCGTTACGACGATCCCGTAGAAGACGTGAGGAGAGCCGTCGAGCATGGGGAGCTCGTGGGGCTTCATGGAGCCGATCTCCCACCAGTCCGAATACTTTTGGAGAAGCGACCATGCATGGAGCCTTTCGCTTCGTCGCGCGTCGCTGTCAGGAAACTCCTCGAACCTGCCTTCGACAACGACGCTCGTCCACCCGCCTGCGCTCGAACGCTGCTCGACGTGAAGGCAGACCTTGTCGTTTCCCCGCATCCAGTCGAGCTTCTTGCCGGGCATGGTGAAGCTATAGGCAACCCCGCTGGAAAAGGCGAAATAGATCGCCGCCACGTAAGGCTGCCCATCCTTGCAGCAGGCGAGATGACCGAAGCGCTCGTTCTCAAGGATCCGGTAGCACTCACCGGGGTTGATCTCCGTCAGCTTGATCGTCATGGCCGTGTCCTCCAGCTTTAATGAAGGCAAGATCATAGGAGCTTCGTTGCGCCGCGGCCTTGACAAAGCGCAATGCGAACTCTCTCCGCGGCAGGCATCATGACGGCTGTTTAACCTCAGGAGGCCAGCATGAAGCCGCAGTTCCATCTCCCGTTATCGACCTATCCCGACCCCAGTTCCTTCACCATAGTCGACAATGCTATCGGCCTCGCTCGGCAGAACGACGCCGATCTCGTCGCCAGCATCCCGCAAGTCCGGATCCCCAGGTCCATCAGCCCTTTCCCACTTTTATCGATGTCGACACATGGCGGGAACAAGCAGAGGGGAATAGCCGGCACAGCGGGACTTTGTTGCGGGAACATCTCGATCACGCTGTTTCGGAGACTGGCGTCGAAGTGCGAATCCATGGATTCGAGGCCACGGAGCCGTTCGTCTACGAACGTTTTTCCGAAATCGCCAGGTGTCACGACCTCTCCATCGTCGAGGCCTCGGAACTGTCCCGCCAGTTTTCCGAGACGCTGCTGTTCGGGAGCGGCCGTCCTATCGTACTGTTTCCCGCCACCAGCGTCTGCTCTCGCGTGGACACGATCGCCGTTGCCTGGGACGGCAGCGCCACCGCAGCACGTGCCCTATCCTGCGCCCGCTTTTTCATCGAACGCGCGACCAAGGTGCAGGTCATCTCGATCACCGACGACAAGGAGATCGACGAGGCGAACCGCTCGCTACTGATCTCTTCTTTGAAGCACTCGGGATTCGAAGTGGAAGACGTATCGATTCAGGCAGGTGGAGAGACCGCGACCGCTGCCATCCAATCGGCCGCGCTGGAACGAAAAGCGGACCTTCTGGTCGCGGGCGGATTTGGCCATTCCCGGCTTCGTGAATTCATCCTCGGCGGCGTCACTCGGGAACTGCTCGTCAAGGCCGAGCTACCAGCGCTTCTCGCCCATTAGAGGGCGCGAAGGGCGTTGAGGATGACCGCCACGTCGATGGCCTCCTGAAGCAACGCGCCGCCAACCGGCGGAAGGTATCCCGCTCCCGCAAACCCCATCGCGATGAGCGAGAGACCTATACCCGTATAGATGCTCTGAAGCGCGATTTTGCGTGAACGACGCGCGATGCCGATCGCCTTCACTATCTGCGTGAGGTCGTCCCGGACGAGCACGATATCCGCAGCCTCCGCAGCCGCCGCAAGGTTTTCGACGCCCACCGCGATTCCGACTTCGGCTGCCGCCAGCGCTGGCGCGTCGTTCACTCCGTCGCCGACCATCAGAACTCTCCCGTGGACGCGCTCCTTCTCGATGACTGCGACTTTGTCTGCGGGATCGAGCCTCGCCGCGACGTCGTCCAGGCCCAGAGAGCGAGCTATGGCTGTCGCGATAGGCAAGCTCGTCCCCGGAAGCGAGGACTATTCGAGAAATCCCTGATGCCCTGAGCTGGTTGACGAGCTGGACGGCGTCTTTGCGAAGCCGGTCTTCGAGCGTGATCGTGCCAGCCGACGCGCCGTCAAAGAGCACCTTCACACGCATTGCGCTGCTTGAACCGTTCGGCCCGGACGGCGGAACCTCTCCGAAATAGGTGTCTCCTCCGACGTCGACATGCACGCCATCGACGATTCCGGAGATCCCGGATCCCGCAGTCTCGGTCACCCCCGACGGGCGGGTCAACACTAATCCACGCCTATGCGCCTCGTCCACCAGCGCGCGTCCGACCACATGGCCGGACGCCTGGTCCAGCGAGGCGGCCAGCCGCAGGATTCTGTCTGGATGCTCCGGGCCGTCTATCGCGCCGACTTCGGGCTGTCCTGCGGTGAGCGTCCCCGTCTTGTCGAACACTACTACGGTGGCTTGGGCGAGGGCCTCAAGAGGTCCCGCTCCCTTCACCAGAACGCCCTCCTTGGCGGCTTTTGAAGTGCCGGCCGCAAGTGCGACGGGTACGGCTAAGATCAACGGACATGGCGTGGCGACGACCAGCACGGCCACGATCCGTGACATGTCTCCGGACAAGATTGCCGATAGTCCTGCGACCGCGATCGTAGCGAACAGGAACCAGACCGAGAACCGGTCGGCCAGGCGCATCAGCTTCGCCTTGGATCGCTTCGACGCTTCCACGAGTCTGACTATTCCTGCATAGGTGCTGTCCTCGGCACGGCTTAGAACACGGATTTCAACCGCGTCGCCATCGTTCGTAGCGCCACTCGAAATGCTTCCACCCTTGGCGATGCGCACCGGGAAAGGCTCTCCGGTTAAAACCGCCTGGTCGATCGTTGCGAATTCGCCGACAAGCGCCCCGTCCGCCGGTACGACGTCTCCCTTGCGTATCAGGAGCACGTCGCCGACTGCGACCGTCTCGATCGGAATTTCTTCGAAGCCACTCCCGGCAAGCCGCAGGGCGGTCCGCGGAACTTGCGCCAGCAAAGCCGACATCCCCTCGTCGGCGCGACGATGTGCGTATGCCTCCAGAAACTGACCGCCGGAATACATGAGGCCGACGATCGCTCCGGCGAGATATTCGCCGAACCATAAGGAGGACCCCATGGCCAGGGCCGCGATCAGGTCCAGACCGTATTCCTCTTTCTGCAGCTTCTTGGCGATTTCAACGCAAAGGGACAGCAGACTCAGGCTGGTGCAGCCCACCAGGATTAACCGATATCCAGGGCCGTGACCCGCGAGATAGAAGGCGAATGCGGCCGCAAGCGCAAGCAGCGACGACAGCACCAGAAGGCCCGACCGGGAGTCTCCTTCCCTCAGTCGCGACAGCCCGCCCTCAGGCCACGTCCACCTACCAGCCCACCAAGCCGCCGCTGTAGCCACCTCTCACCCCCCATCAATCCAGAAGCCTCAGCGGAACGATTTTGCGCAATCGATGCAGAACGGTGTATAGGGGACCGCCGCGAGGCGCTCCTTGCCGATCGAGCGGTGGCATTTGACGCATCGCCCGTATGTGCCGTCGTTCAGCCGGTCGATCGCCGCGTCGATGGCCTCGATCTGGTCGCGCCCCTCGGCTTGCATCTCGCGAAGAACCTCATCGTTTTCAACCTGGGTCGCGCGCTCCTCGCTGTCCTTCTCGAGCGCGACGCAGAGGTCCGCATCGATCGCTCCGAGACGACGGACAAGGTCATCCTTCATCGTCTGCAACACGGCCTGTACTGAGCTTTTATTCATTTTAGTGCCTTCCAATCTTGCCTGATCAATGCGGGTCCACACGCGGCATCGTCGGGAACCAATCCAAGCGCAGCGCGTGGCCGCATAAAGCCGCGGTCCATAAATCGGCTCCAGCATATCTCAGTTCGATCGAAGCTCCTTGATCCCGGTCAATGCCTCTTGCGCGGGAGCACATAGGCTGTCGGGGGAGCCTTCGATGAATCGTCGCGACAAGCCCGGAGCCCATGATGAATCTGACGGCGCAGACACCCGCCCCCACGACGCCTGCGGTGATCGGACTGACAAGCATCGAGGCCGAGGAACGCCTCGCCGAGCTTGGACCCAACACGCTGCCCGAGCCTGAGCCCCCATCGCCGCTGCGGGTCTTTCTCATCCAATTTCGCAATCCGATCATCTACATCCTCTTGCTGGCATCGGCGCTCTCGTTTGCGACCGGCAGAATCGAAGACGGCCTGTTCATTCTCGTCGTGCTTCTGATCAATGCCTCCATAGGCACCTACCAGGAGTATTCTGCGGATCGAGCGGCCGCCGCCCTTCGCAAGCTTGAGCAGCCGTCGGCCAGGGTCATACGGGACGGCGTGGCTTGCAGGATCGAGGCCAAGCGGCTGGTCGTGGGCGATCTCGTTCTTCTGGAATCCGGCGACCGAATCCCTGCCGATCTGATGCTTGTCGATGCAAGTGATCTCCGATGCGACGAGTCGCTTCTGACCGGCGAGTCGATGCCGGTTCCCAAGGGGCGAACCGTCGAAGGATCGTCGAATGAAACCGCCAGTTCCATGCTGCTCGCGGGTTCCTTGGTGACGCGCGGGCGAGCCAAGGGCGTCGTGACCGCTACAGGTACCGCGACCATGCTTGGCGGCATCGCCGCCAAGTTGGGAAGAGCCAGTTCGTCGCAGCCCCCGCTTGTTGCCCGTCTGGCGAAGTTCACGAATGCGCTGGCGGTTTTCGTAGGATTGGCAGCTTTGTTGCTGGTCGTCGCGGGCTTCATGCAGGGCCTACCTATGCACGACCTTGTGATGATGTCCGTTGGACTGGCGGTGAGCGCTGTTCCCGAAGGGCTCCCGATCGCGATCTCCGTCGCGCTTGCCGTCAGCATGCGGCGGATGGCCGCCCGCAACGTCATCGTCCGAAGCATGCCGGCCGTTGAGGCCCTGGGTTCGACTACAATCATCGCCACGGACAAAACGGGGACCTTGACCAGCAACGTGCAGACGGTAACCGAAATTCGCCTGCCGGACGGCACGGACATCGCCCTGGACGCCCATGCAGATCTCGACAAGTGCGAGATCAGGGCGAGCGGCCTGGACAGCGACCTTGTCCGCGAGAGGGCGCGCAGGCTGCTACGCGCCGCACTACTCGCAAACGAAGGAACCCTGGCTCGCCGCGACGATCTCTGGGTCGCCGCCGGAGACACGGTCGACGTGGCGCTTCTTGCAGCAGGACGGAAGGCCGGGCTGGGACAGGAAGAGTTGAACGACCGATACCCGCTGGCGGCAAGGATCGCCTACGAGCCCGAGCACAAATACGCTGCATCCTTCCACCACGGCGGTGATCGGATTCATGTCTTCGTCAAGGGGGCGTCGGAGGTGCTCATAGAAATGTCTGATCGCATGGACTCCGCGGGAAACGTAGTCGAAATCGACCGTACGTCGCTTTTGGCGCAGAAGGAAGAAATGGCCGCTCGAGGCCTCAGGGTGCTCGCGTTCGCCGAAGGGGAAATCGGCGCGTCCCTCGCCGGAAGCCTCGGACACGGTCACCTTGTCGATCTCGTGTTCTTGGGGCTGGCCGGACTGCAGGACCCGGTCCGGCCCGAAGTGCCGAACGCTATGAAAGACTGCCACGCGGCGGGCGTGGAGGTCGTGATGGTGACCGGGGACGACCCGCGGACTGCTGCCGCGATTGCCCGAGATGCCGGCCTGGGCTTTCACGCGGGCCAGGTCGTTTCGGGCCACGACATCGATGAAGCCGCTCGAGCGGGCGACCAACGGCTGGACGAGATCACAAGGGAGGCCCGCATCTACGCCCGCGTGCAGCCAACGCAGAAATCGGCGATCGTCGCATCTCTGATCCGCAATGGCCACATCGTCGCCGTCACCGGAGACGGCGTGAACGACGGCCCGGCGTTGAAGAAGGCGCATGTCGGAGTCGCGATGGGACTCAGGGGAACCGAGGTGGCGAAGGAAAGCGCCGATCTTGTCGTCACGAACGACAACTTTGCATCCATCGTCGCGGGGATCGCAGAAGGCAGGGCGGCCTATCGCAACATCCGCAAGGTGGTGCTGATGTCGGTCGCAACGGGCGCCGCCGAGGTCCTGCTCTTCATGCTCTCGCTGCCGTTCGGCCTGCCCATGCCGCTCCTCCCTGTTCAGCTCTTATGGCTCAATCTCGTGACAAACGGCATCCAGGACGTCGCGCTTGCCGGCGGCAGGCCGGAAGGAGACGAACTGGCGGGGCCGCCACGTTCTCCGCTCGAACCTGTCCTCGACGGGACGATGATCCAGCGCGTCGTCCAATCGACGGTCGTGATCGGCGGAGCGGCGTTCCTGGCATTCCAGTGGATGATTGCGCATGGATATGGCGTTCCCGAAGCCCGCAACATAACGCTTCTCATCTTCGTGATGTTCGAGAACGTCCAGACCCTGGCATGCTCCTCCGAAAGACGATCGATATTCTCCGTCGATATCCTTCGAAACCGCTTCCTGCTCCTCAGCGTGCTCGCCGCCCAGACGATCCACATCTCGGCGATGTACGTGCCGTGGCTTAGCGGAACGCTCGGCCTGTCGCCGATCATGCCTCTCGAATGGGGCCTCAGCATGCTGATCGCTAGCTCCCTCGTTCTCGTGACCGAGGTCGACAAGTTCGTCTCCCGGCGACGCCGCGATCGTTCATCCCATGCTTGACGAAGATCAAAGAACGTCGCCGCAAGTGCCGTTATCCTCTCGATATTCAACAAGAGAGGTGATCGAAATGTCCATTCGCACGGTAATGAGCATCCTGACTTCCAAATATTTCGACGAAGACCTGAAGGCGGCCGTGGAGTTTTGCGGGGCCTCCGGAGCACATCTCAGCGCGGTCGTGCTCTGCATGGGAGCGTCGCCGATGATGGGAGAATACAACTCCCTGTCGACCGTCTGGCTGGAAGAACGCCAACGCGAAATCGAGGAACTCGTCAAGAAAGCCGAAGAGATCAAGGCGTATCTCTCGCGCACCGGACTGTCCTACGATGTGCAGGACGTCTATACGGAATATGCCTTTGCGCGGGAGGACATTGCAGAACGGGCGCTCTATGCCGACGTCGTACTTGTCGGTCGCCAAGCCTGCAAGGACGAGGAGCTCCAGAAACGGGTCATGGATGGCGCTCTGTTCCGGACGCCGACGCCGGTGATCATCAACCGCGGGGGCGGCCGCTCTCTTCTACTTCCAAATCGATCGTGCTGGCGTGGGATTCGAGCGACGAGGCGTCGCGTGCCGCAAGGCAGGCCCTTGACCTGTTGAAGACGGCCGACTGCGTCTACGTGACGATGATCGATCCAGTCTCGCGAGAGCGGGTGAATGGAGAGGAGCCAGGGGCCGACATCGCAAGCTTCCTCTCCCGTCACGGGGTCAAGGTTCAGGTGGATCGTGTGGCCAGCGGCGGAAACAGGGCTGACGAGATCTTGAGGCAGCATGCGACGGATGTGAATGCCGATTTGATCGTCATGGGCGCATACAATCACCCTCGCTGGCAGCAGACACTTTTCGGAGGCGTGACGCGTAACATGATCGAGCAAAGCAGCATGCCAATATTCATGGCGCATTGACGCAGGGAGCCACGGCCGCGCTCCGTGTGCGGCCGTGCCGGAGTGGTAGCATGTCGCTTTCAGAGACTATGGGGACTGAACATCTGGTTCTCCAGCAACGCCGCCGCTGGGCTCTACGAGATGGTCAACGTGTTGGTGTTGAAAGGGTCGCTCGCTCTTCATACGCGAAGGGTCACTTCTGGCCGGAAGTCGCGGCTCGTCCGCTGTCGAGCCCTTCGCTTGGCGCCCTAGCCCGGCACCACCGTCCCCCAGTGCCGATACAAAATATAAGCAGCAACCACGAAGATAAGCGCTGCGAACAGGCGGTTGAGGATGTTCTTGTAGGCGCTGAGCCGCGCAGCGAGCAGCATGCCAAAAACACCGCCGACAATGCCACCGCCAATGAACTCGGAGGCAAGCCACCAATCTACCAAGCCTGAACTGGCATAGCTCAGGGTCGTCGCCAGTCCGAACGCAGCGACGGAGAGGAGAGATGTCCCGATCGCGTTGATCATCGGCATGCCCGTCGCCAGCATGAGGCCGGGAACGATCAGGAAGCCCCCACCGATGCCGAAGAAGCCGGATGCAGCGCCGGCGGCGAGTGCCACGGCCGCGGTGGCAAGGCACATCTTAAGATCGACGGGCCGGCATTCTATCGATACTGGCTTCCTGGGCTTCAGCATCAGGACGCCGACGACGAGCATGAGGATGCCGAACAGGAAAATCAGGCGATCTCCGTCCATCGCTTTGCCGAGACTGGAGCCGCCGAGGGCGCCGACGACGCCGAGTGCAGAGAAGACGGCCGCGCAGCGCCACCAGACGTGGCCCTTGATCGCGTGGCTGGCAAAGTTTGCGAACGCATTCACCGAAACAGCGAGCGCACCCGTTCCGATCGCGATATGCGGCTGCGTCACCCCCACCACATAGAGCAGAAGGGGCGTTGCCAGGATGGACCCGCCGCCGCCGAGCAGGCCGAGCATGAAGCCGACGATTTCGCCGGAGCCAACTGCCGCCCAAATGGAGGTGTTCACGTCCGTCTGCTCCATACTCTGTCATACAAGGTCATCCCGATCAGCATGGCGACGACGAACAAGAACGTTTGCGGAAGGCCGAGCGATAGGGATGCGACTGCCGGACCGGGACAGAAGCCACCGATCCCCCAGCCCAGGCCGAACAAGGCCGAACCAACGACCAGCGGAGCATCGATCCGACGGTTCATCGGCACGTGGAAGCTGTCGTCGAAGGCGGGACGCTTCATCCGTTTCATCACCTGCACTCCGATAAAGGCGACGACGACGGCGCCGCCGAGAACGAAGGCAAGGCTCGGATCCCAGACGCCGAACACGTTGAGGAAGCCTTGGATCCGGACCGGGTTCAGCATGCCGGACAGGGACAGTCCGAAGCCGAAGACGATACCCGAGGCGAGAGCGGCCACGAATTTGTAGATGTTCCGCTTCATAGTCCGAGACCTCGCAGTATTGCGACGGCGACCGCGCCGGCGGTCAGGAACGTGGCGACCGCGACCATCGATCGCGTAGACAGGCGGGCAAGCCCAAGCACGCCGTGTCCGCTGGTGCAGCCCGATCCCATGCGTGAGCCGAAGCCGACAAGCAGTCCGGCCACGATGAGCAGCGGCCCGCCGGTGGTGATCTGCACGACCGGCCAGCCGCCGAACATGAGCAGGTATGCGAGTGGCCCGAGCAGCAGCCCGAGCACGAACGCAAGATTGGTGGTCAGTCCCACGCCTTGGGCGAGACGGCCGACAATTCCGCTGACCCCGGCAATCCGGCCGTTGAGGAGCAGAAGCATGGCAGCCGATGCGCCGATCAGCATGCCCCCGACCAATGAGGGCAGATACGCGTTCATTTGTCATCCTTCACGCAGAAGATGTCATAGAGGGCAGCGACCAGTTGCGCGGCCTTTTCTTCCGTCAGGCGATAGAAGATCTGTTTCCCCTCCCGCCGGGTTTCGACAATCCCGGAGCCACGCAGTACCGTCAGGTGCTGCGACAGATGCGGCTGGTGGACGTCGAGCTTCTCTTCAAGCTCGCCGACCGAATACTCGCCTTCCACGAGCGAGCAGACGATCATCAGGCGCGCCGGATGGGACAGCGTCTTCAGCAGGTTCGCTACCTCTCCGGCCCGGCTGGCCATCTCGGCGGGGGAAAGCCCCGCCCTCATCATCGCCTTTAGATCGGTCGTCATTCCCATGCTGCTCCCTGCAGTGCATCGAGTGGAAACTTGAGGTAACGCCTGCCGTTGGCCTCCGGCTCCGGCAGACGTCCGCCGCGGATGTTCACCTGCAGGGCATGAAGGATGAGCTTCGGCATCGGCAGCGTCTTGTCACGCCTCGTCCTCAGCGTCACGAATTCCTCTTCGGTCACGCCGGAAAGATGCGGGTTGGACTTCATCTGCTCCACCACCGTGCTTTCCCATCGAGGCGCTCGACCGTCCGGCTGGTAGTCGTGGCCCGTGAATATCCGCGTCTCGTACGGGAGCGCGAGGATCTCCTGTATCGACTTCCACAGGACGCGGGCGTCACCGCCGGGGAAATCGGCGCGTGCCGTACCGCTGTCGGGCATGAAGAGCGTGTCGTGCACGAAGGCCGCGTCGCCGATCACATAGGTGATGGAGGCGAGCGTATGTCCCGGAGAGAAAAGCACTTTGGCTTTGATCGAGCCGACCTCGAAGGTCTCGCCATGGGCAAACAGCCGGTCCCATTGGGAGCCGTCGGTGGCAAGCTCAGGCCAGTTGTAGATGCCCTTCCACAGCTTTTGGACGTCCACGACGCGTTCGCCAATCGCTGTCTGCGCGCCAGTCTTCTCCTTCAGATACTCGGCCGCCGAGAAGTGGTCGGCGTGCGGGTGGGTGTCGAGGATCCACTCGACCGTCAGCCCGTTGTCGCGGACGTAGTCGAGGATCGCGTCGGCATTGATGGTCGCCGTCGCACCGGCCCTCTCATCGAAGTCGAGCACCGGGTCAATGATGGCGCACTTACGGGTCGCGGGATCGGACACCACGTACTGGACGCTCCAGGTGCGCTTGTCGAAGAAGCCCTCCACCTGCGGCCTGCGGGCAGCATGTTGCACGAGCCAGGCTGCGGCGGCGCTGGTGTCGAAGCCGCGGCTGCGTCCGAATTCGACGACCTCGTCGGCAGACATGCGGCCGTCAAGGGCCTCGCCGATCAAGTAGAGGCTTAGCGACCGAGTGCCGGTCTTGCAGTGGGCGAATACGGGTCCCTCGGATTTGTCGACCGCGCGCTGGAACGCACGCACATCCGCCTCGGTGATCGTGCCAGCCGTGACCGGCACAAACGCATAGGACAGGTGGCAGTGCTTCGCCTCCTGGCTTTCGGCTTGCGTTCCAGGCTGGGCAAGATCCTCGTCGTCCGGTCGGTTGTTGATGAGTGTCTTGAATCCTTTGTCATGAAGCGACTGGATGTCCTCGATGCTCGGCTGCGGCGAGATCGATAGTTTCTCGGATATTATCGTGACAGGCATGACTAGCTCCGCGTCCAATTCATTATACGATCTAATATAATATATATTGATTTATCTTCAAGGTGAGGCACGGAACTTTGTGCTCACCCAATGGCTCCCGCGAAGAGGAGATAGCAACCATGGCCACGACGACGAACCGGGTGAGAACCCAGACATCCGACGAGATCAACCGGCGCCTGCGCTGGCAGATGGAGGAGAGGGGAGATCTCTACGATCTCGTGGCAGCGGGTACGACAAGCCGCCAGTCCGACGACCAGATCACCGTCTTCAAGAATGGCGGCGACGCGCATCTCGATCTGATGATGGCGAGCTACGTCGTCGATGCGGTCAGTGCCTAGGTCGACAGCGAGACCGGCGGTTCAAAAGGGCAGGAAACCGAAGAGGCGCTTGCTTGCGCGTGCCGCCCAGGAGGGCTTCACCGTCCCGGCCGCCAAGGGCGGGCCGGAGGATGGCGCCAGCGGCGATTGATAGAAGCGATTGAGCATCGCGTCGCAGACATAGTGTCCCCAATTCGTCAGATACTCCGTTTCCCTGGCGCCGAGGAAATGAAGATAGGTGCCGACCTCGGAGGGAACGACCGACGATGGCGGCAGCGTGTAGGAAGCATAGGGCGCGAGTTCGGCATCCCTGCTGTCGATCGACCAATAGACGCCGCGCGTTCTTGCGCGCAGAGCCGATTTCGAGGGAGCATCGAGGCCGAGCAGATCAGCCTTTTTGGCCGCCTTGAAGCCGCCGATCAGGTCTCGCCGCCTCAGCGCCCTCACCTGATTGTCGGTCGTGTGGAGCACGCGCTTGAGCTGGCTGAGATAGTTCCAGTATCCGCGGGTGGAGGAACGCCAGGGCGCGCCGGCATCGCTGACGAGCAGGCAGTCGCAGCGCTTCAGCGCCGGCTCGATGCCGTGATTGTCGTAAACACCGCCGTCGCTCAAGATTGCCCGGCCCGGAGCGACAGCTTCGCCAACCGTATCATCGAGTTTTTCCCGCCTCCACGAAAACTGTGACAGGTCCACACGCAGCGGTGACAACACGGGCGGGAATGCGGCGGAGGCAGCAACCGCGGTCGCGAGCGACAATGCCGGATGAAACGACACGCCGATCCGGTAATCCGCGATATAGCGGTTGGACATGCGGAAGAGCGAGCCGGTGCTGAGATTGCTGGCGCAGAAGACGAACCAGGGCGATCCCGGCAGGTCTTTCAGGCTTGGCGACTTTCCGTCGAACAGATGTCGGTCGTAGAGTTTGGCGGCTTCCTCCGCCGCACTCGAGAAAGGGTTGAACACGCCCTTCAGGAAGCTTGGCCCATCCGCAAAGACCTGGCTGAAGGCCAGGATGCGATCGACATATTCCGTCTTGAAGTTGACGGCGACGTCATTCTCAAAGATTAGCCGCGGCCACACATAGGCGAGCAGGCCGGAGGCGATCGATCCGCCGGAGACCGAGGAGATCATGTCGAGCTTCGCCAGAAGACCGGCCTCGTTCAGCCTTACCAGCGATCCCGCATGGAAAAGCATGGCTCGATAACCGCCGCCGGAAAGGCAGAGGCCGAGTTGGTAGCGTTCGGCCGGCTTCTCGGGTTCGTCGGATGCCGGCAGCACGGAGTTCGATTGGGAATGCTCGTTTTCTGACATGCTCGGCCTCGCTCAGGAATGTGAGTTTCCCAACATCTCTTCCTCCGGGCAACGACCGGTCGCGCTACTTGCTCGTATATCGGCGGGAATTGGCATCGCATTTGTGCCACTCCCAGTTTATTCCGGCTTCGCCTTCATGGCCGTAGCACCATTCGACACGATTGAGCATCGGACCGAGCTCGTCGCGCCGTTTGCACGCCCGCTGCGTCTCGGGGCCCTCGACACTCGTGCGGCAGAAGTCGTCCAGTCCTGTCCACTGATGGATCAACCGGTCCGGCGCCTTGGCTCCCTTGTCGGTGGCGAGCACCTTTCCGGTCTCGGACTCGATCTGCAGAGAGGCCGTGTTCCAAACAAAGGAGAATTCCGCCATGCCGGAGGACGTCTTACCCGTGTCCCTGTTTCCGGCAAACCACTCGACAACTCCCGACATTTCGCATTTTCCCGCACAACTGGCAGTGACGGAGCCCGGCTTGACGCTGTAGATGCGCTGCGGCCAGCGTTGGGCGAAGGTCGCCTTGTCCTTTAGCACGACGTCTTTATCGACCGGGTTTCCGAAGAAGGAGACCTCGTCGGCATAGATGCTCTTCATGAAATCAACAGCCGAGGCGTTGTCTTTCGACCATTCGTCATTGTATTGGTTGACGAAATCAACCGCTTCCGTGGTCAGGTCGCCGGGTTCGGATGCGGCCGCCTCCTCGGAAGCGCTTGAGTCCGACGGCGTGACGGCGGGTGTTGCGCTCACCTCAGGCGCCGCGTCCTCAGGTGGCGACGCGCTTTCTTGCGGCGCGGGCATGTCCTCGGGCGTGTTGATGTTCCAGTTCCGCATTTCCGCAGCAGTGAGATACCTTATATCGGTGCTGTCGATCGACAGGCTGAGCTGCAGCAGATTGGGGCTTACCCCCATGTCGGTGAGATAGCCGATGATCTCCCCGGTCATCACTTGAACGGTCGAGACTGCCAATTTGTTGTCCATGGGAACATCGTCGGATAGGGAAACGCGATGTACGCCGATGGAGCCCGGCTCGGCAAACCGTTCGACGCCACCGACGAAGGCGAAGGCGCAGGCCGACGCACATTCCAGGGCTCTGATCTGCAGCGTTTTTGCATTCAACGCGCGGATGGCGCGGCCGAACCTGATCGCAGCGACCACGTTTCCGCCGGGCGAGTCAAAGCTGATGTAGTCCGGACGGTACTGCGTATATTCGTCGACAAGCGTCATCGGATCGTCGAAGAATTCAAACACACCCTTTATCACCAGACCACGCTCTCCCGGGGCGCCGTCCAGACGTTGGTAGGAAATGGCTGCATGCCCCTCTCCGGCCATGGCGACGAACGCCAGCAGCATCGATATGAATGAGACGGATCTGCGCATTATTCCCCAGCCCTCGAGCACCTCTACCTCTCCTGTCGTCATTCGCAGCATAGCTTGCCAGGGTGTGGCCGGATGACGAAATCACCTGCCCCGTGAATCCCGGCGTCCGCGCTCAGCCGACGCCGATTGCGTCTGCAGAACAATAGCTTCGCAGAGAATGTTGATAGCGACCCCAGCAGCTTACGATCAATGCACAACGGGCGATCTTCTGGCAAGTGTCACAATCAGAAGTGTTGAGACAAGGTAAATGCCGGTCCTCGCCGGAAAGGATCACGGTTCGCCAGACATCATAGACCTATGCAATGAATATCGGCTATGTCGCCTGCACCGAAGCAGTTGACCAACGAGGCACTTCGTGACTTCTATTTATGGCAATCACGCCCTTGACCTGAGGAGCGATCCCGATTTCTTCTCCCTCCTCACTGGCAGCCACCTGCGCATTATAGGTCGCCCTCTTGTTCAGGAGGGGCAAGGGCCGGACTGGCTCTACAACCTCGCGCCTTTCGTGGTCCTCGCGCACAATGCCCTGCCCGACCCGCGCTTCATTTATGCGAACCGCATCGCGCAGACCTGCTTCGAATATAGCTGGGATGAATTCATTACGCTGCCCTCGCGGCTTTCGGCCGAGCAGCCGGATCGCGCCGAGCGTCAGCGGCTGCTGGACAGCGTGACCCGCGATGGTTTTGTCGAGAATGGCCGCGGCCTCCGGATCGCGAAATCGGGGCGGCGTTTCTGGATCGAGAACGTGACCGTCTGGCAGCTTATCGACGAAAGCGGAACGCGACTGGGCCAGGCGGCGACGTTCCCTTCGTGGCGGGACGCGTAGTCTCTCCGCCCAATCGCCGAGCCTCAGCCTAATGCCTTGTACCAAGACGGTGACGTTACGGCTTTACGCAGTCGGGATGCGCCGCCTGGAAGGCCGGCAGTTCGGCGCACCGGGTATCGATATCGACGATGCGTTTGAGATGCGTGAGATCAACGCCCCAGCGACGGGCGTTATAGACTTGCGGGACAAGGCAGAGGTCGGCCATCGTTGGCTGATCGCCGAAGCTGAAGGTTCCGCCGGCGTCATCGATCATCGCCTCCAGTTTGCCAAGCCCGTCTGCGATGAAATGCTTCATCCACTCCTCGCGCGCGCCAGCCTTCTCGGTCACCTCAATCAGATGCGCCACGACATGCAGGTTGCAGATCGGATGGATGTCCATGGCGACCGCATAGGCCAACGCGCGGACATGCTGACGGTCGGTGATGTCCGATGGTAGCAATCGACATTCCGGGCGTAGCTCGGCCAGGTATTCGATGATGGCCAGCGACTGGGTCAGAACTTGCCCGTCGATCACCAGGGTCGGCACCAGCCCCTGCGGGTTCAGCGCGAGATAGTCCGGCTTCCTGTGGGCTGCCTCCAGAAGGTTGACTGGCACCGTCCTGTAGTCGATCTCCAGCAGGTTGAGCGCGATGCGGACGCGATAACTCGCCGACGATCGCCAGTAGTCGTAGAGAACGACCTCGCTCATTCCGCCCTCACTCCGCCATAGCGTTCGACCGTCTGCTCGATCGCCCCGAAGATCGAATGGCCGGCACGGTCCTTCATCTCGATGCGGACCTGATCGCCGAACCGCATGAAGGGCGTAGTCGGCGCGCCGGTTTCGATCGTCTCGATCATCCGGATTTCGGCGATGCAGGAATAACCGTCGCCGCCGTCTTCGACCGGCCGGCCCGGGCCGCCGTCCCGCTTGTTGGACACCGTTCCCGAGCCGATGATCGTTCCGGCCGCGAGATGGCGGGTCTTGGCGGCATGGGCAATCAGCTGGCCGAAATCGAAGGTCATGTCGATGCCGGCATTGGCCTTGCCGAAGGGTTTGCCGTTCAGGCTGACGAGCAGCGGCAGATGCAGCTTGCCGCCATCCCACGCCTCCCCCAGCTCGTCCGGCGTCACCGCAACAGGCGAAAAGGCCGAGGCCGGCTTGGACTGGAAGAAACCGAATCCCTTGGCCAGTTCCTCGGGGATCAGGCCGCGCAGCGACACGTCGTTGACGAGCATCACCAGGCGGATGGCGTCGCGGGCGGCCTCAGAGCTTGCCCCCATGCCGACGTCGCCGGTGATGACGGCGACCTCGCCCTCCATATCAATGCCATGAGCCTCGTCGGCCGCGACGATCGGATCGCGCGGCGCGAGGAAGACATCCGAGCCGCCCTGGTACATCAGCGGGTCGGTCCAGAAGCTTGCCGGCATCTCGGCTCCGCGGGCCTTGCGCACCAGTTCGACATGGTTGACGTAGGCGGAACCGTCGGCCCATTGATAGGCCCGCGGAAGAGGTGACGTAGCGTCATGCTCGTGAAAACGGAGCGTCGGCTGGGCGCCGGTCTCGATGCCTTCGGCAATCAGCCGGAGTCTCGGCGCCACAT
The DNA here is from genome assembly GCF_022354505.1 of Rhizobium sp. C104. Taxonomy (NCBI): domain Bacteria; kingdom Pseudomonadati; phylum Pseudomonadota; class Alphaproteobacteria; order Hyphomicrobiales; family Rhizobiaceae; genus Rhizobium; species Rhizobium sp. C104. Next base: position 1,810,030 of record NZ_CP092348.1, read on the forward strand.
GCTCCCAGTCGTCGAGGGCTGCCTGCAGCGTGCGGGCGATGTGGCCGACTTCCGAGCAGCGGGTCAGGTCGCGGGACACGACGACGAGGCGGCCGTCCCTGGTGGAGTCCTTCAAGGTCGCAAGTTTCATGTGTCGATTCCGATGCTATCACTTGATACCGGGGTTCCGTCGAACTTGCGTTCCAACCCGTCCCAGCACTCGAGATAATCGTCCTGCAGCGTTTCCAGCTCGGCGGCGTATTTCGTCAGTTGCTGCGGGTATCGGGTCTCGAACATGAAGGCCATGGTGTGATCGAGCTTCACCGGTTTGAGCTCGGCATTGGCTGCCTTTTCGAAGGCGAGCGCATCCGGCCCGTGCGGCAGCATCATATTGTGCAGGCTGATGCCGCCGGGCACGAAGCCCTCCTCCTTGGCGTCATACTGGCCATGGATCAGCCCCATGAACTCGCTCATGATGTTGCGATGATACCAGGGCGGACGGAAGGTATGCTCGGCCACCAGCCAGCGCGGCGGAAAGATCACGAAATCGACATTCGCCGTGCCGGCATCTTCGGTCGGCGCGGTCAGCACCGAAAAGATCGACGGATCGGGATGATCGAAGAGGATGGCGCCGACCGGAGAAAATGTCCTGAGATCGTATTTGAACGGGGCATAATTGCCGTGCCAGGCCACGACATCGAGCGGCGAATGGCCGATCTCGGTGACATAGAATTTTCCGCACCACTTCACATGCACGCGGCAAGGCTTCTCCTTGTCCTCGTAGGTGGCGACAGGCGTCTTGAAATCGCGCGGGTTCGCCAGGCAGTTGGCGCCGATCGGGCCACGTTCCGGCAGCGTGAATTTGGCGCCGTAGTTTTCACAGATGTAACCGCGCCAGACCGGCTGCTCGCCGATCCTGAGGACCTTGAACATCATGCCGCGGGGGATGAGGCATATTTCCAGCGGCTCCACATCCATGATGCCCATTTCGGTGAACACCCTGAGGGCGCCGAGCTGCGGCACGATCAGCAGTTCGCCATCGGCGTTGAAGAAGTAATCGTCGACCATGTCCTCATTGAAGACATAGGCATGGGCCGACATGCCGACCTGGGTCACGGCATCGCCTGCCGTCGTGATCGTCCGTACTCCTTCCAGAAAATTCAGTCTTTCGGTCGGCGCGGGGATAGGGTCCCAGCGAAGCTGGCCGAGAGGGAGCGAATGCTCGTCGAGGCAGGGCGCGGTCTTCCAGAGCGGATAGGAAGCGTTGGAGAAGCGGCGGGTGTGACGCACGCTCGGGCGGATGCGGTAAAGCCAGGACCTCTCGTTCGTGCCGCGCGGGGCGGTGAACGGCGAGCCGGAAAGCTGCTCGGCATAGAGGCCGTAATTGCATTTCTGCGGGCTGTTCTGGCCCTGCGGCAAGGCGCCGGGAAGCGAACTCGGTTTCGAAGTCGTTGCCGAAACCCGGCATATATTTCAGTGTGTCCGTCGCCGCGGCTTCACCGCCGGACGTCTGGATCGATGTCTGGTCCATGCTCAACTCCTCCCATCACTCTCGCTGCGCCGCGCGTCTTTTCAGACGTGCGAGAGAGTTTACTCCGCCGCCGTCCCGATGACACCACGCTTGATCTGATCGGCCTCGATCGACTCGAACAGCGCCCGGAAATTGCCTTCGCCGAAGCCTTCGTCGCCCTTGCGCTGGATGAATTCGAAGAAGATCGGGCCGATCACGGTTTTCGAGAAGATCTGCAGCAGGATTTTCGTCATGCCGCCATTCACCACGCCCTCCCCGTCGATCAGGATGCCGTGCTTCTTCATGCGCTCGATCGGTTCGCTATGGCCGTTCACCCGTTCATAGGACATGTCGTAATAGGTCTCCGGCGGACCCGGCATGAAGCGCAGGCCGTTGTCGGCAAGCCGGTCGGTGGCGCCGTAAATATCCTCGGTGCCGACGGCGATGTGCTGGATGCCCTCGCCCCGGTACTTCTTCAGATATTCCTCGATCTGGCTGGTGTCGTCCTTCGATTTCATTCAGCGGAATGCGAATCTTGCCGCAGGGCGAGGTGATGGCGCGGCTGACCAGACCGGTGATGCGACCGTCAATGTCGAAGAAGTGGATCTGCTTGAAATTGAACAGCTCGCGGTAGAAATCCCACCACTTGTCCATATTGCCGCGGAAGACATTGTGCGTGAGATGGTCGAGATAATAGAAGCCGATCCCCTCAGGACGCGGATTGCGCTCACCAAGCCAATCGAACTCGACATCGTAGGCCGATCCCTTGGCGCCATAGGTCTCGACGAAATAGAGCAGCGAGCCGCCAATGCCGACAATTGCCGGAACATCAAGCATCTTGTCGTCACCTTCATAGGGAACGGCGCCTTTCGACACGGCATGGTCGAAAGCATGTTTGGCGTCGACGACCCGCCAGGCCATCGATGCGGCGCAGGGACCGTGCTTATCGACAAAGTGAGCGGCATGGCTGCCGGGCTCGGCATTGACGACATAGTTGATGTCGCCCTGGCGCCAGACGGTGATGTCTTTCGTCTTGTGCCTGGCAACGGCTACATAGCCCATGCGCGTGAAAAGTTCGCTGAGCTTCTCGGGTTCGGGATGCGCGAACTCAACGAATTCGAAGCCGTCGGTGCCGGCCGGGTTGTCGGCGGTGATTTCGGATGGCGGCGCATCATGCGGGAAAGGACCCATTTTCTCCTCCTGACGAGATGGAGTTTAACTGTGCAAAGTGTGGCGCAAAACACGTGCAAAATCCTTGCATTCTTCATATCAAGAGAAGATATTATGCACGGTTCGTGAGCAATGTGGAGATTTCTTGCAATGGATGAACAGCTCGACAAATTGGATTTGCGCCTGCTCGAGGAACTGCAAAAGGACGGCAGGTTGACGAATAACGAACTGGGGGATCGTATCGCGCTTTCACCGTCGCAATGCTCGCGCCGGCGCACGCGGCTGGAAGCCGAGGGCTATATTCGCAGCTACCGGGCCTATCTCGATCGGGAGAAGCTGGGCCTGGATATGCTGGTGGTCATTTCCGTGACGCTTGCGACCCACAATAGAGACAATGCCCGCCGATTTTCGCAGTTGATCAACGGGCTGCCGGAGGTTCTCGAAGCCTATGCCTTGACGGGTGAAATGGACTACCACCTGAAGGTGGCGGCCCGCGGCCTCGCCGACCTTTCAAAATTCGTCAACGACGTTCTCTTGCCGCACGAGTCGGTCCAGCACGTGAAGACCTCGATCGTGCTCGACACGCTGAAGACATTCGAGGGCTTTCCTGTGCACATGCCGGGCGGCCGGCATGGCGACAGCATGCGATAAGTTTGAAAACATCCCCGCCCCGCCGGCGGCAGGCGTCAGAGCGGCAATTCGGTCGAGAATTTCAGTTCGCGCAGCACGAAGCTCGAGACCACGGTGCGCACGTGCGGGTTGCGCATAAGGTAGCGCGTCATGAAGGCTTCGTAGCTTTCCACGTCCCTCGCCCGGATCTTGAGCATATAGTCGAAGGCGCCCGACAAGGCATAACACTCCATGATCTCCGGCCGCTCCAGCACCACCGTAGCGAAAGAGGCGACTGCCTCTTCATGGTGATCTTCCAGCGTCACATGCGCGATCACGCAGAGCTTGAGATCGAGTTTGCCGGGATCGAGCAGCGTCACCCGCTTGCGGATAACACCGTCGGCTTCAAGTTCCTGGATCTTCCGCCAGGCGGAGCTCTGCGACATGCCGGCCTTCTCAGCAAGATCTGCCAGCGACAGGCTGCCGTCGGCCTGGATGAGCTGCAGAAGGGTGCGGCGAAAATTCCCAGTTTCTTTCATTTCTAGCCCCAGGCTCGGGAAAATTTGCCACCATTATTGCAAGACCCAAGATGAAAGAAAAGAAAATCCGCCGAAGCTGGAGGATAATGGCAACCATATCGTCGTGTTCCGGGAGGATCAGCCTATGACCAAGGAAAGCAGCTACACCGCTAAATTGCCCGGCCCGGACGGCCTTTATGACTACACACCCGAGGAAGACGCGATCTGGGGCGAACTCTACCGGCGCCAGATGAAGATGCTGGCCGATACTGCCTGCCGCGAATATCTAGACGGCGTCACATTGCTGGGGCTCAAGCCGGAGAAAGTGCCGCAGCTTCTCGATGTGAACAGGCGCCTGAACGAGACCACCGGCTTCGGCGTCGAAGGCGTGCCGGCGCTCATCCCGCCCTCGCGCTTTTACGAGCTTCTGTCGCAAGGCAAATTCCCGCTGGCAACCTTCCTGCGCCGCCGCGAGCATATCGACTATATCGAGGAACCTGACCTCTTTCACGAGGTGTTCGGCCATTGCCCGCTGCTGACCAACCAGAGCTATGCCAATTTCGTGCGCCATTTCGGCGAAACCGCCGTCCGTCTCGGCAAAGGTTATTCCTGGCACCTGTTCCGCATCTTCTGGTTCACCGTCGAATTCGGGCTGATCAACACGCCGCAGGGCCGCCGCTGCTTCGGCGCAGGCATTGTCTCGTCGCCAAGCGAAGCGAAAGCGGCAACCGAAGGCACGACCTGCGAGTTTCGGCCGTTCGATCTGCTGAGTGTGCTGAGGACGCCCTACCGCATCGATATTCTCCAGCCGATCTACTACGTCATCGACAGCTTTGCCGATCTGGAGGCGATCGTGGAGCAGGATATCGAGGGCACGATTCTCAAGGCGAAATCGCTCGGTGATTTCGCTCCCGCTTTCGAAGCCAAGGCTTCGTAAACGCCGACGGAGCGAAACGAGGGCGGGGATTTGGCGATCTCTTCCCTCTCACTTCGGAGCGGCTGAACTTCGATCGACGAAATCGACCAGGATGCCCGGCTTGACCATGCCGGCCAGTTCTTCAACGTCCCAGTTCGTCAGCCGCACGCAGCCATGCGAGCCAACCTTGTCGATCAGCTTTGGCTCAGGTGTCCCATGTATGCCATAGGTCGGCTCGGTCAGATCGATCCAGACGGTGCCGACCGGGCCGTTCGGCCCTTTCGGAATGGTCAGGACCTTGTCGTTCTTTCCCTGCTTGAAGTTGCGCTTCGGGTCATAGCGGTAGACCGGCATTCTCGCGACGCCCTTGACCTTGTGTTTGCCCGACGGCGCCGGGTTGTCTTCGCTGCCGATCGTCGCGGGATAGACTGCAAGCAGCGCTCCGTCCTCAGCATAGGCGAGCACCTGGCCCGTCTTCCTGTCGGCCTCGATCCTCTTGACCTTGCCTTTCCTCGGGGGACCGGGATTCACCACCCAAACCGTGTCGCCAGGCGCAAATTGCGAAGCCGGGTTGAGCGCATTGACGAGATCGATACCCATGTGGAACCGCTCGGACAGCTTTTCCGCAACGCTGGTATATCCCAGGCTCTGCATCTTGGCCTTCTCGCCATAATCCTCGGGTATCCGATCGACGAGGCCCTTGGCATCGTCCGCCGAGACGACATAGCTTTCAACGATCGGGATCAGGGCATCCTCTTCCAACCGGGAAACGACGTTCGGATCCGGCCTGCCATCGACGGGCAGGTTGTTCATGGCCTCGAAACCGGCCACCGCCTTGTTGACGTTCTCGCCGGCGAGCCCGTCAATGACGCCAGGAGATGCGCCTGCCCGGTCGAGAAGGACCTGGAGGCGGACGATTGCCGGGTCCGGATCTTCGGACGAGCGCTTTTCTGTTTTGATTGATGCAATCGAAGCGGCGTTGATCGCATCGGGTTTGAGTTCCGCCGCGACACCATCGCCAACGGAGATGATCAAAGCGAGCAGCGACATCGACAGGGCTGTTTTCATAGACGACAAATGGCCATCGCCGAAACTTGTTCCATCGAGCAAAGATCCTCGGACTTTAGGCTTAGCCGCTTATGTCCTCCTTCAAATCACAGGTGCGTCCCACGCCTCCTGGCTTCCCGCGATCTTGCCGCGCGCCGCGCCGGCCTCAGTTCCGCAATCGTCGGCAGCCACCACTCGGCGCCTTGAACGGCAGGCGTTTTCGCAGGCCAGGTGCGGAGGAGTTCTTCGAGCGTGGGCGCCCGCCAATATCCCCAGACGTGATCCTCGGTCACGCCGGGATAGAAATCCGCGACGATATCCGGGTCGGCCAGTTCGCCGGTGATCTCAGTAAAGATGACAATGCCGTAGGAGATGGCGACCGGTCTTCCCAGCGGCGGCAGGTCGTTGCCGGGAAGCGGGTAGCGATGACGCTTTCGTTCCGCAGAGCGCAGCTTGCTGCGCTTTTCCAATTCCGTCCCTTTCCGCTCCTCGGCCCGGCGCCGTCTCTCTTCCGGCTCGTTTCTGCGAGCCGCCGCCTCGATATCGGGCCATCTGCGCCTGAGGTCCTCATAGGATCGGAAAGGAACGTGCCATATTCTGAGATCGCCGTCCCAGCGAGAGAACGGCACCTCGCGCAGTTCGTCGACGACGGTTTTCGAGTATGGCGTGCGGATTCGAAAACCTGCCTTGCCGAGTTGAAGATATGGGCTGTCGATCGGATCGAAGGAAAAGAGTCGCGCCCCTTGGCATCCGCATGGGCGTCGGCTTCGGCCTCCAGCTCCGCAAGCCATCGGCCGATGCGGCGGGGCGCCGTCCGGCCGGGGACGAACCAGGCCTTGCGAGCGTCGCTCCAGCGGGCACGGGGGAAACGCTTTCGGAACTGCTCGATGGTCATCCTGTCGTAGGGGAAGGACACGTCGGCACCGGACTTGGGATCATCTCCGCCGGCCGGCACCTCGTCACGATCTGCCGGGGATTTTGTTTCGGTCATGGACAGAGAACGTTTGCACGAAGGGATCGGTTTCCAGTGGACGGCCGGAAGCGACCAAATTTGCACTTGGAAAAACGAGGCCGCGAAAAGACTGAGGCCAATTCCTCTTCAGTGAATTGTCTTCAATCGCGTTTCCGCTTGTGAACCATCCTGCAGTGTCGCCATTAGCTTTTCAAATTCGTTCAGGACACGATTGAATTCGGCGTCGGGCATGCCGGTGATCTCCGCTATCGTCGAGGAAACGGAGGCAATGAGCCTGTCGATCCAGATGCAGCGATCGGCCGGTACATGGCCGAGAACCTCACGCCGATGGGTCTGCAGTTCGCGCAGAATGCGGACGATAAGGGCGCCTCGGTCCGTCCTGCTCAGGAACCGGAGCCTTGCCTGCGCCCTCTGAATTTCCGTTATTAGCGTCGTCGCCATCCCCTGATCTCCGACCCTCAATGCAACCGATATCACAACCGTAGCGTTTGAAACACGGACTTAGGTCCGACATTGACGCGGCATGGCGATGATCAATTGCTCGCCGCCACGATGACCGGCGCGTCGCAGTTGCGCCGCGGCCCGCCCCACGGCTGATATGTATTGTCCTCAGGCCGATACGACCTGTAGCGAGCGGCGCACCAGGCCGCCGCCTGCGGGTTCACTTGCGGGCTCGCGCTTTCATCGGCCGCTGCGACATCAAGCTGGTGCGGCGAAGAGCAGGCGCGGATCTCACCGCTATAGGATCGATAGCTGTTGGTCGCAGGATCGAAGGAGCGGTAGCGTTGCGCGCACCAGGCAAGGTGCTCGGCCGAAAATTTTGGTTGCGGCGGCGGGGGTTCGGTTGACGGGCTGGTGGGATCCGGCTTCGCCCTTGCCGTCATGACGGCCGGCGCCTCGGTGACATAGCTGGAATAGACGGGCGCAATCCGTTCATAGCGCTGCCGATGGGGCTCGACTTTCACCGGCCCTGTCGTCCAAAGATCGGGCTCGGCGAGGTTCTGCAAGGCATGCGGTTGGGAATCCGCCACGACGTGGGAGGCAACGGATGCGGCGGCTATGCAGGCCCCGACCGAGCTGACAATGCCGAAAGCGACGGATGCGAGGCCGTTCATTGTCCTGTTCCCTGCTGTTGAACCTGTGGAACCCAGACGCGGCCAGCCGTGCTGCCTTGTCGGCCGCCGGTGACGACAAGTATGGCGAGGATACCGGCGATCGCCAGCAGAATGGCGATCAGCGGCAGAGCCAGGCCAGCGGATTTCTCTTCGGAATAGATCATGTTCCTCTCCTCATCCCGGCTGCGCAAGGCCGCCGGGTGCCGGCTGCTATGCCGAGATGATGTAGACGATCGTCAACGCAGAGGGATCGACGATGACGATCCGGCCGTCGGCGAGGATGAAGAAACGATAGGCCTTGTACTGCGGAACGATTTCCACGATCCGCGGCGGCAGCGGCTCGAGCCTGATCTTCTTCGGGATGGCCGTGCCGACCGAAACCGTGAAATCCGTCTCACGAACCGGCTCGACATGAACGTCCTTCACGACAGTCCGGATTTCCGTCTGCTGCTCGACCGAGATGTTGACGTTGGTCGTGTTGTTCGCCTCGGTCTTGGCGGTGTTCTTGGTGTTGCTGTCGACGGACGTGTTGTTGTTCTCGACGTTCGTCTTGCTGTTGGACTGGGTCTCGGTCGAACTGCCGGAAGACTTCGCGGCATCGCCGGATTTTTGGGTTTCGCCACCGATCGAGGTGCCGGTGGATGTCTGGGAGTCCTGGCTGCCGGCGGGCTTCTGGCTTTCCGTCGAGGACTCTTTCGACTTGGGCGTCTTCGAGCTGTCAGAGCTTCTGGACTGCATCTTTGCGCCCGGCTCGGTTGCCGTCTGACCGGAGGATCCATCGGTGGCGGCCCCAGAGGATGCGCCCGACGAGCTTCCGTCGGAGCCTGAAGGTTGCCGCGTGCCCTGGCTTGTCGATGTGCCCGCACCGCCCGCTTCCGGCTGCTGCGCGGCACCACCGCTGGACTGGTCGTTCTGAGCCGCACCCTTCTTAGGCAGGATCGGCGCATCCTGCGCCGAGGCGGATATGATGCCGATTGGCGAGACGCCGATCGAGAGTGCCGTCATCAGGACGGCGGGTATCCTGGTCTTCATAACAATCTCACTGATTTTGTCCGCACGACGTCGCTACTGCGCGCCGTGCGGCCGTTCTAAACGATGATTTCGGGAGTGAGCCGCGGAACGGGGCCGCGGAGAGGATCAAGTCACTTGATAACCTGGATCACCTTGCGGGATGACGGTTCGACAATGACACGTTCATCATTGACCACCGCGTAGGCATATGTCGGATCATCCGGAATGGGCGTCACGACGACCGTTTCCGGCAGCGGTTGTCCGACGACAACCTTCTCCTTGACAACCACGCGCGCCGATGGGGCCGGAGCCTCGCGGACATAGGTGACAACCTTCTGCGGCGGCGGATCGATCGCGGTGCCCACGACCGCGCCGGCAACCCCGCCGACAGCAGCGCCGACGGGACCGCCGACGATTGCCCCAGTGACCGCACCGCCGGCCGCGCCATTGACGGTCGAGGACTGGGCGAATGCAACGCCTGACATAAGAGCCGCGGCGGTTGCCGCGCCGACAATAAGCTTGGAGAGCATATTTTCCTCCTTCTGTTTTGAAGCGGCCTTGGTGACCGCTGCCAAACCAACCAGTTGGAAGCGGGGTCGTTCCACGCCCCGGACCTCAGTCCGATCGATCCCGGCCTTTGGTCCTAAACGCATTTCAATGTTCGTTGCGGGCGCTACTTTCAGATCAAAAGGCGTTGTCGTTCCGGGCCTAAGCAGGAGAAAGAACGAGATGGCACGATCCAACCGCAGGGAGGCGGGACGCAGACGCCTGGCGATGCGGCTGCCGGAGATGCGGAAGCCGATCATGGAAACGCGCGACCCACGGCTGCTCCAGCTTTTCGAGGCGTACCAGATGGCCGTCGAAGCGCGCGACGCCATTCGCAAGCGGCGGTTCGATTGGAAACTGGTGCGGGAGTACGACGAGACCTGTTTCGAGATCGAAAAACATGTCATCCGCGCCATACACGAACCTCCCCTTGCGAACAGACAGAAGGCCGGCGAGCCGTCATAGCGTGCCGGATAGGCCTTTGAACATAGCGTGTGGAGGGTGATTGGTGCGCAGCCCCCAGGGAACTACGAAACGCTGCCGGCGACGACCAAGGCGCTCATGCCGCCGCTAGGACGAGCTCCGTGACGCGCTTCCACGCGCTCGGCCACCTCATCGACGATCTCGGACATGCGTTCCGGCGCCCGCCATTCGATCTCGCCCCGCAGAAGCGTGCCCTGGCAGAATGCGGCTGCGACGTCCTGGGCGCTGGCCGCGACGGAGGTCAATTCGAGCCGGTTGCAGGTCACTGCCTTAAATCCTGCCGACGACATCTGCGCCTTGATGGCGCCGGGGTCGAAGTAGGAGTACGGCAAGCGCCGGAGAAAATCCGGAGGGTCGGATGGAAGAGACCTGCCAGACATTCGTCGACACAGCTCGCGAAGTCATTGGCCGAAAGTGAATCCCACGTCGAAAACAGAAAGCGGCCTTTGCTGCGCAACACTCTTTCAGCCTCGCTATAGGCCTTCACCTTGTCGGGAAAGAACATTGCGCCGAACTGGCAGATGACCAGATCGAACATCTCAGGCGCGAAGGGAAGATTTTGCGCATCGGCGTGCATCCAGTGGGTCCGCGACATCGTCACCGTTGGCGCGCCGATATCGATCATCGCCTGGCTGAGGTCGGTGGCAACGATTTCCGTGGGCGGATCAAGCGTTGCGCGCAGAGCGCGCGTCAAGGCGCCCGTCCCCGCAGCGAGTTCGAGAACGCTTCCAGGTTTCGACTGGTCGGCGGCGATCGCCATCTCCGCCGCATAGGGCTCGAAGAGGATGGGCACCAGGAGGGTCTGATATAGCTCGGCCATACCTTCATCGAATGGTGGGGCAGAAGTGGCAAATGCGGCGGCAGCGCCGTTCTCGATGTCAGCAGAAATTGTCACTCGCAAATCTCCAGAACCCCGAACCTTTCAGTGCTGAAATATGACTGAATCTGGTGACGTCCACGGGGGCCGGACCTAGGTCCGAGGCCTGTCAGACCGAAGTCCCGGGGTGGAACGCGGACAGGACCGCGCCGTTTCGAAGGGGTGAAGGAGATCCTGAAATGGCTCAGACTAACAGATCCCGCGTCAATGACGCCTGCAACGTGTGCGTCGTCGCCCTTGTCGTCGTCATGGCGGCTCTTCTCTACGTTTTCGGTGCAGCCATGTCCGGCGATACGCTCCAGCTGACGAAAAGTATAAGAGGTGCCGAAATCTTCGATACCAGGGATGTCCCCTGACGCCGTCTGGAAAAATTTCGAGGAAGCGATAGGTTAGTCGGCAAGTCTCTTACCGGTATCACAATGAATTGGCTTCGCCGCTGGAATGCCCGCTCACTCGCCTCCCAGTTCTTCATCGCAGGTGGGTTGATCTCGATTGCCGCCATGTTCCTGGTGGGCATTCTCGTTACCCATCTCATCGAGGAGGCGGTCATCCACAATTCCGGTGCGGCAACGGCCCTCTATGTCGACAGCGTAGTCGCGCCGCTGCTTCCAGACATGCAAACGGCATCATTTCTGGATGAAGGCAGCGCGCAGGCTCTGGACGAAACACTTGGTCAGGGCGCGCTCGGCAGGCGGCTTGTTTCGTTCAAGCTGTGGCGAAGCGACGGCACCATCCTCTACTCGAACGAAAAGGAACTGGTCGGCAAGACCTTTGCGGTCAACGACAAGCTCCGAAATGCCTTCGCAGGGTCTCTCGTTGCGCGCTACGAAATCGCCGACGATCCGGAAAGCGAGAAAGAGCGCGCACTCGGCAAGCCGCTGATGGAAATTTACAACCCTGTGCTCCAGCCATGGTCCGGACAGGCCGTCGCCGTCATCGAATTCTACGAGACCGCGGAAGGACTGGGCGACAGTCTGGCAAATGCCAGGCTTCGGAGCTGGGCCGCCGTCGCCGCTCTGACAGCAATCTTTTTCCTGGTTCTCGCCGTCCTGGTGTTTCGGGTCAGCCGCACGATCGAAGCGCAAAGGAAAGATCTCAAGGAACGGGTCAACGACCTGTCTGCGCTGCTGGCGGAAAACCGTGGGCTGCAGCGGCGGCTGCAGCGCGCCTCCCAGCGCGTGGCGGCGCTGAACGAAACATATCTGCGCAGCATCGGCGCCGATCTGCACGACGGCCCGGCCCAGCACATTGCCTATGCCTCACTGCGGCTGGACAGCGATATGTTGATCAATGCCTCGACACCGCCCGAAGCGCGGGAAAAGGAGCTCGCATGGATACGTTCGAGCCTTGCCGAGGCGATGACCGAGATTCGTAATATCTGCAGCGGGCTGGTGCTCCCGCAGATCGAAAAATCCTCGATCAGCGAGATCGTCACCCGGGTGGTCGAAGCGCATCAGCACAAGACCGAGACTCGTGTCGAAACAATTATCGACGACGATGGACCCGAACCCGCACCTGCCGTAAAGATCTGTATCTATCGCTTCGTTCAGGAAGCCTTGAACAATGCCTATCGCCACGGCGGCGGTATTCAGCAGACTGTAAGCGCCGCCTCGCACAATGGACATGTTCATGTCGAGGTCAGCGACCGCGGCGATGGGTTCGACCCGATGGAGGTGAGGCCGACGAGCCTCGGCCTGGTGGGGCTGCGCGAACGGATCGACAGCCTGGGAGGATCCTTCGACGTCAAGACGGGCGAAGGAGGGACGACGGTCACCATGACCTTCGAGCCTATGGAAGTGGGAGATTAGACATGACATCCATCACGATCGGCGTCGTGGACGACCATCCGCTTTTTCGCGAGGGCGTAACCCGGAGCCTATCCGAGATCAGCGACTTTGCCGTCGTTGGGGAAGGCGCCAGCAGCGATGACGCTGCGATGATCGCTGCGAACAACCATCCCGACATCATGCTCCTCGATGTCTCGATGCCCGGCGGCGGGCTGTCGGCGATCAGCGATGTGCTGACGCGGAGTCCGGCAACGAAAGTGCTGATGTTGACGGTATCCGAAGAGGTGGACACGCTGATGGCAGCCCTGCAACGGGGCGCAATGGGCTATGTTCTCAAAGGTGTCGGTTCGCGTGGTCTCGCTGAAGCCATCCAGACTGTCCTGAGCGGATCACGATATATCTCGCCGACGATGTCGACAAAGGTCATGGAGAATTCGCTGAATGGCAGCGCGACCGAGAAGAACGGTCTGACGCCACGGGAACGCGAGGTGATGGATCTCGTCGCTCAAGGCTTGTCAAACAAGCATATCGGCCTGCGTCTCAGCCTGCAGGAAAAGACGGTGAAGCATCATATGACACAGATTCTGAGCAAGCTCGGCGTTTCGAACAGGACTGAAGCGGCTCTACAATGGCGCCAGCAGCGCTAGACCAGATGTCCGCATCCCCGCTTTGGGCTTTTTAGCGAACGTAGCGGCCGAGCCGCCGGGCATCGTTTGCGGTCGCTTGCCGGCTTATGATCGTCCTGCCCTTTCCGTCCTTCATCACGTAGCGGCCACGCCTCAGGGTTTCAGTAATGCCGTTCGCGTGGCGGACGTCGATTGAGCCATCGGACGCTTCGGTCGCTGTTGCCCCCGATTCCTGCGAGGCGCTCGCGGAGGAAGAGGCAGAGGATCCGGCACCATTGCTGGAGCTTCCACCGGCACTATTGCCCGAACCGCTATTGCCGTTGCTGCCACTGTTGCCGCTACCGTTGCCTCCGCCGTTGCCGTTGCCGCCGCCGTTTCCTCCGCCGTTGCCGTTTCCATTGCCATTCCCGTTATTGCCGTCCTTTGCCCGGGCGCTTTCTACCGCCAGAACAGGAAGGAAGCCGTCAAGGTTGAATGTGGCCGGCGATGCGGCTGCGACGAGAGCAATGGCCGCGCTGCCGCCCAATCTCAGAAAATCACGTTTCGAGAACGTCATACCATAGCCTCGTCCGCTCTTCGCCGTCTTACGCAATATAGACGCTGGCCAATTTTCGCCGTTCCGGCGGATAAATGCAACCGGACCTAGGTACTAGATCGGGCCGGACTTTGGTCCCGCCCGCCGGATTGCCGGGGCTATCAGCGAGGAAAAGTCCGAACGACTGTCGCTGGTGCTGGATTGCCCAGCGCGCCATCGGCGATATTCGCCTCCTCGTCAATACATGGCCGCATCAGGCGAATGCATTTTTCTGGAACTTCTTTCCTCGTCACCGATTTGATTGTCGAAGAGCAACAGAGGAAACAGTGATGGCAAACCCGAACGAATCCCCGCAGTCCAATCCCTGCGAAAAGAGCAGGCAGAGCAGCAAAGAAGGGCTCGAAAGGGTGAGCTCGACAGAGGCATCGAGGGCACCTTCCCGGCCTCCGACCCAGTGTCGGCCACCCATACCTCGATCCCTGCCGGCCGCAGCGATATCGAGGCGGCTGAGCGGGTAAAGCGGGAGCCCGATCCGACCAGGCTCGACGAGGCGTATCCGCTCGTCGACCAAGCGCTGCGCTCGACCGGCGAAACCGGCGGCTTCGCCGAAGCCTCCGATTTCGATCGCGGCGAAAGGCGCACGCTTCAGAGAGAAGCCGGCCGCGTGGCGGAAACCGCTTCGGAGGTGGCTTCCGGGACGGCTCGTCTGGCAAAGGCGGAAGCGCGAAGCTTTGTCCAGGACGTCGAAGATCGGATACGCCAGCAGCCGTTGACGGCGGTCGCGATTGTTGCCGGCATTGCCTTCGTCTTCGGAGCGACGCGTTGAGCGATTAGCGTGAAAATTGCAACCTATAACGTCAACGGGATCAATGGACGGCTGGCCATCCTATTGCGCTGGCTCAAGGAGGATGCGCCTGATGCGGTCTGCCTGCAGGAACTGAAGACAGACGACGCCGGGTTTCCGCGAAAAGAGATCGAACGATCCGGCTACGGCGCCGTCTGGCACGGGCAGAGATCCTGGAACGGGGTTGCCATATTGGCGAAGGGCAAGACGCCGATCCTGACGCGGCGCGGTCTTCCCGGCGATCCCGACGACACCCACAGCCGCTATATCGAAGCCGTCATCGGCGGCACCGTGATCGGATGCCTCTATCTGCCGAACGGCAATCCCTTCCCAGGCGCCAAGTTCGACTACAAGCTTCGCTGGTTCCGTCGCCTGCACGACTACGCCGCCGAACTCCTGGAACTCGGCGTGCCGTCGATCCTGGCCGGCGACTTCAACGTCATGCCGACGGAGATCGACGTCTACAAGCCGGAACGGTGGCTCGACGACGCGCTTTTCAGGCCGGAGGTTCGCAAGGCCTATGCCAATCTCGTCGGCCAGGGCTGGACCGACGCCGTCAGGCATCTGCATCCAGACGAGCGCATTTACACCTTCTGGAAATACTGGCGCAACAGCTTTGAACGCGACGCGGGGCTACGGATCGACCACTTCCTGCTCAGCCCGGCCGTCGCGCCATGGCTTCGATCGGCGACTGTCCGCAGAAAGCCGCGAGGCTGGGAGCATACCAGCGATCATGCGCCCGTCATGATCGAACTCGACGTTCCCAGCGCTGCAGCCATTTGAGCCGCTATGCCGGCTCATTCATCCGCGCCGAGATCATAGATGCGGCCTGTCAGCCAGGCTGGCCAGTCTCGCTCGAAGAAGGATTTGGCATTTTCATCCAAAGTGCGGTTTGCACGCTTGGAAAGCCTGACCTCATCGCCCTCGAGTCGAACGACGATCTGCTCGTGCCTATGCGCGTCGCTTTCCTTCCGGAAGCGATATTCCTCCAACGGGCCTGCCTTCGCATGCGGAAGGGATTCGCCCTCGCCATCGCATACCGCCCGCGCTCCGCGGCTGCCGCCGCCATCGCGGATGAAGAAGTCGAGCGCGGTGAGCACCGCTTCCGAGGCGAGCGCCATATGCCGCCATTGCACGCCCCGGACCGCCTCGGCGGCGCGGCCGTAGGCGATACCTTCCGCGCGAATGTCGGCATTCAGCTTACGCGCTTCGATCAAGGCCCGGCTGACGCTCTCCTGATCACAGATGATGCCGGCCTTCTCGCTCATCCGCGCCTGCACCTCCGAGCGGATCGATTTGACGGTGAGCGGGCTCTCTGAGCGAAGAGCGGCCAGCAGTTTTGTGATGCCTGCTTCTGCTATAGCTGAGATCTCACCCGCGGCGGCCCGCTTCGCTCTTCCGCTTGCGCTGATATGCTCGGCCGCCCGGGTGCCGAAGACTTGCCCCGCATTCAGCGCCGCTCCACCGGGCCTTGTTACCCCATGTGTGCCCGCCGCTTCGCCGACCGCGTAACAGCCTGCAAGATTGCTGCGGCCCCAGGTGTCGACCATGATGCCGCCGTTCATGTGCTGGTTGTTGACGGCGAATTCCAGCGGCTCGGCGGCAATGTCGATTTTGTAGCGGCGGTAGAGCTCGATCGCGAGCGGGTTCATGTGCTTCAGTCGATCGATCGGCATGTCCTGGCCGGCGCCGGCTTTGCCGAGATAGAGGCGGACGTCTTCGTCAACTCTTTCCAAACTGAACGGCAAGTCGCCCGGCACCGGCGGCGGATTGCGGTTGAAGTCCATGAAGACACGCCGTCCCGCGGCCGTCTCGCAGTGGATGGCGAGGTCTACCAAGCTCGAGCCGAAATCGAGCATGCGCGTTGCATGAAACGGCCATTGATAGCCCTTGCGGAAGACGTTCGACGCCAATTCCTGCGTGCTGCGGTAATATTGCGCCAGGAAATGATGTTCGACGCCTTCGGCATCGACCGAGTAGAGATGCGGGATTGCCTGGACGTAAGTGCCCGACAGATTCCACGGGAAGCCTTCTCTGCGCGTTCCGATGCCGAACTGGCTTTCGGTCAGGTTAACGAGCTCGACGCCTGCCTCGAGCGCCAGCCCGAGCGAACCGAAGCAGCCATTGGGATAGACGCTGTCGCGGTAAAGCTCGCCCGGCCCGCCCGCTGCAAGCACGATCACGTCGCTGACGAACAAGGCGATGCCCAGCGGGTTTTCTTCCGTGCGGTCGCCGGCGCGCATGGCGAGTATGCCGACGCCATGGCGGCCCGCTCCCTCACCCTCGGTGAGGATTTTGACTGCGGTGGTCTGGTTGTAGAAGGGCACATTGAGACGGAGCGCCTCCTCGGCCAGCACTTTGACCATCAGGCGCGAGGTGCGCGGGCCGCAGCTGGTGGCGCGGCCGACCTCGTCATGGTCGGTCTGATATCGCAGCGTTCCGCCAAGCGGATCCTGCGGCAGCGGCAGGCCCAGGAACTGCAGCGATGCCATCATCCGCGACGAGCCGATCGCTTCGACATAGGCCGTGTCCTCGTCCATGGCACCGCCGCTGCGGATGGCGCGGGCCATCGCCTTGTAATTGTCGCCCTGATCCGCCGTGTTGGCCGTGTGCAGGGTCTGCTTGTCCGAACCGGAGCAGGCCGAGGTTCCGCCCCAGGCGCTTTGACTGACGATGACGACATCATCGCCGCGCCGCTTCATTTCCACGGCCGCACGCAGACCTGCCGCACCGGATCCAACGACGACACAGCCGGCTCGATAGATCGGCACGTCGACACCGGCGAGCCGAGCCATTGCCGGGGGACCGGCTTCAAGCGGAAGCCTGGGCATATCGACATCGGTCAGCGCGTCGAGAATTTCCTGCGGGACGTCTATGGTCATCGGCATTTATCCGAGCGGGATGTCGACCCAGCGCTTCTGCCGGGAGGACTCCATGCATGCGTCGACGATCTGGCAGATGTGGTGGCCCGTATCGAAGGTCGGCCACATCGGCTTGTCTGCAACGATCGAGCGGATCACCTCGGCCACCTCGATGATCTTGCTTTCGTTATAGCCGATGCCGAAATTCGGCAGCGGCAGGAAAGCGCGGAAGGTGGCATTTTCCGGGCCGACGTCGATCTCCCGGAAGCCACGCCGCCCCGTGCGGTCGTCGTTGGAGTAGAAGAGCAGCCGGTTTATCTCGTCATAGGTATAGGCGATGCTGCCTTTGGTTCCGTAGACCTCGTAGGTCTGCATGAATTTGCGCCCGGTCGCGACACGGCTGAAATCGACGATGCCGCCGGCGCCGTTGGCAAACCGGCACAAGAGGTTCGTCGCGTCCGGGTTGGTGATATCGGCCCAGGATTCGTTGCCTGTCAGTTTCACCTGCTCGCCATAGGCAAGGCCCTCGACGACGGGCCGGCGCGGCGTGACGATCAGATTGTCGGCAATCAGCGAACTGACGCGGCCGACCAGGAAATCCATGAAGCTGAAGATATGCGAGCCCGTGTCTCCAACGATCCCGGTCGGCGCCAGCTTGCCGTCGGCGCGCCACATGAAGGGGGCCAGGGGATCGCCGTACATGTCGACGTGCTGGCAGCCGCGGAACAGCTTGATCTCGCCGATTTCGCCGGATTCTATGATGTCTTTTGCCAGGTCATGGACGGGATTGCGGGGAAAGGCGTGTCCGACACGGGTGATTACACCCTTCTCTCTGGCGATGTCGGCAAGTTCCCGCGCCTCATCGGCGCTGTTGGCCAATGGCTTCTCGCAATAGACATGTTTGCCGGCGAGCAGAGCCGCCTTCGCCACCTGATAGTGCAGGTGATCGGGCAGGCAGATATCGATCAGATCGACCTCGGAATCGGCGACCGCCAGCTTCCAATCCTGATAGATCCTGGCGCCCGGCGCCCTGTTGCCAATATCCTGCGCTACGTCAGGGTTGCTGTCGACCAGCGCCACGATCCGCGCCGTTCCCTCCGAGACGCCGAAGAAATGCGGAAAGGTCTGATAGGCCATCGTGTGGACCTTACCCATCCAGCCCGAGGCGCCAAGCACTGCAACTCTCACTTCAGACATCGTCATTCTCCTTAGCGGATTTCTGCGCGGGCTCGAGGCCTGATATCGTTGCGCTCATACGCGAAGATCGCCGACGGCAGCGCAGGCAAGCCCTTGATAATATCCGATCCCTTTTCGCCGACCATGATCGTTGGCGCGTTGGTATTGCAGGACGGCACGCGGGGCATGACCGAGGAATCGCAGACCCTCAGGCCATCAAGGCCGTGGACCTTGAGATCCAGCCCGACGACCGCGTCCGGCCCCGTTCCCATCTTGCAGGTGCCCACGGGATGATGGTCGGTCTTTGCGTTGGCGCAGCCATAGTCGAACAGCTGCTCGTCGGTCATGACTTTCGGCCCGGGAAGCCGTTCGGCCATGACAAAGGGCTTCAGCGCCGCCTGCTGCATGATCTCGCGCGCAATCTTCAACCCCTCCAGCGACATCTTCCGGTCGTGCGGATCGGACCAGTAGTTGGGATCGATCAAGGGCGCGGCACCTGGGTCGGCGGATGACAGACGCACCGTCCCGCGCGAGCGCGGATGCAGGTAGGCGGAGTTCAGCGTCACGCCCGCATTTTTCAGCCGCTCGACGCCGGCTTCGATGCCCGATCCCAAGCCGAGATGAAACTGGATATCGGGAGAGCGGGCATCGGGATCGGCATACCAGAAGCCGCCGGTCTCGAAGAGCGACGAGGCGACCGGACCGGTGCGGAACAGGACATATTGAACCCCGGCCCAGAGTGTGCGGTGAAACTTCGCGACGCCGTCATAGGTGTGATCGCCGGTGCATTCGGCGATGACGAAAAGATCCAGGTGATCCTGCAGATTGCCGCCGACGCCGGGCAGATCGTGGTTCACCTTGACGCCCGCCGATTTCAGATGATCGGCCGGCCCGATGCCGGACTGCAGAAGAAGCTTCGGCGATCCGATCGCACCTGACGACACCAGGACCTCGCGTTCGGCGCGCACGATCTCCAAGCCACCGGCGGTTGTGATCTCGACGCCTGTTGCTCGGCCTCCTTCGACGATGATCCGCGTAACGCGCGCGCCTGTTCTGACCGTCAGGTTCTTCCGGTCCCTGATCGGCGAGAGATAGGCGAGCGACGCCGAAGACCGGCGGCGATTGCGCTGCGTCAGCTGATAGAATCCAACGCCCGCCTGCTGGCGGCCATTGAAATCGTGATTATAGGGAATGCCGAGCTCCTGCCCTGCCCGGATGTAGGCATCGCAGATCGGCAGGGATGCTGCCGGCATCGAGACACCCAGCGGGCCGCCATAGGCGTGATAGTCGTCGGCGAAGCGCTGATTGTCCTCGGCGCGTTTGAAATAGGGCAGGATCGAGCGATAGTCCCAGCCCTCACAGCCGTCTTCGCTGGCCCAGAGATCGTAGTCGGCCGCGTTTCCGCGCGTATAGAGCTGGGCGTTGATCGACGAGCCGCCGCCGATGACCTTCGCCTGGGTGTAACGGAGCACCCTGCCCTTCATGTGCTTCTGGGGGACGGTTTCCCATCCCCAGCTGGCCACGCCCTTGGTCATTTTGGCAAAGCCGGCCGGCATGTGGAAAAGCGGATTCCAGTCGCCGCCGCCCGCTTCGAGAAGCAGTACTTTGACATCCGGGTCTTCGCTGAGCCGGCTTGCCAGGACGCAGCCTGCAGGACCGGCACCGGTGATGATATAATCGAATCCCATCTTACTGTCCTATTTGAGAGCCGGAACGCGCCAGCGGATCTGCATTTGCCTGCAGGTCCTTCGATGCGATGTGATCTGCAACTCTCAGCGCTTGGCTGGCGACGGTCAGCGCGGGATTGACCGCAGCCGAGGTGGGCAGAAAGCCGGCGTCGACGACGAAGAGGTTTTCGTGATCGTAGGACCGGCAGTAGGGATCGAGCGGTGCCATCGCAGGGTCGTTGCCGATCCGAACCGTTCCGCACTGATGGGACGGCGTGCGCTTGTCGAAAGGCCGCGACAGCACGACGGGAAATCCGATCGACCGCAGGATCGACTTCAGCTTGGCGACGAGCGCCAGATGAGCGTCCCAGTTGGTCCTCTGCCATTGAAGAATGATCCGATCGCCATCGACCATGACTCGGCTTTCGGGATTGGGCACGTCTTCGCTCATTGCGTAGAAGTCGATGGCATGGCCGGTGATGAAACGGAGAAGCCATTCCGGAGCCTGCGGCAGAGAGCCCTTCAGAACCTTTTCGGAGATACGACCCAGGAGCTGGACGTTGCCGAGCGGCGGTCCCCCTCTCCGTCGGAAAGGTAGAAATCGTTGAAGGCAAAGGTCTTCTGGTAGACGGCGGTGTTCCTGAACCGTGGCGAAACGCCGATCACGGCTGAGGCGTTGTGGTTCATGAAGTTGCGCCCCACCTGATCGGAAGAGTTGGCGAGGCCCCTGGGGAAGCGATCGTTCTTCGACCGCAGCAACAGCGCCGACGATTGGACCGCCCCGGCCGAAAGGATCACGATGTCAGGCGAGACAGTCAGCGTCTCACCGTCCTTGATATAGGTGACCAGGTCGATCCGGCGGCCTGATCCGGTGTCGAGCCGCGCCACGCGCGCATTGGTTTCGAGCCGGACGTTCTTATGTCTCAACGCCACCGCAAGTGCGGCGGTTTCGGCGTCCATCTTGCCGTCTCTTGCATTCGGATGGGCATCCCATGGCGTGCGCGCCTTGGACAGCCACGCGTCGAGATCCAACCCGAGCGGCAGGGAAGACGGATGCAGGCCTTTCGCCTTGAGGCGGGCCCTGACATCGGCGACCGGCGCCTCGTCGGGCACGGGCGGGAATTCGTAGGCAGTCGAGTGATACGGTTCGGTTGGATCGTCGCCGAGACTGCCGCGGACCTGATACATCCGCTCCGCCTTGGAGTACCAGGGCTCCAACTCCTCATAAGGAAAGGGCCAGGCCGGCGACACGCCTTCCCGGTGCTCGATCACACCGAAGTCTTCTTTGCGGTAGCGCGACAAGACGGCGCCGTAGAATTTCGAATTGCCGCCGACATTGTAGTAGTTGCCGGGGTTGAAACCCTTGCCGCTCGCCTCGTACCAGATTTCCCTAGGGCGGAAATGACCTCGCTGGAAGATAGCGCGCTGGTCGCGATTGACCGGAAGATCGGCGATCTGATCGCCGGCTTCGAGGATCAATATGTCAGCGCCGGTCGCGGCCAGGCCGGCGGCGACAGTGGCGCCGCCGACGCCTGAGCCGATGATGACGATGTCTGGTGAACTGCTCATCTTAGCCTCTGACCATCAGGCGATCCGCATCTGGCTGTCGGGATCGAAGAACACGGCCTTGTCGAGATTGAAGGCAAGGCGGGTGTTTTGTCCGGGCGCGATGCCGGCATCGGCGCGCAGGCGGGCGACGACGGATTTGCCGCCGAGCTTGGTGACGGCAAAGGTGTCGGAGCCGGCCGGCTCGACGACCTCGATCAGGCAATCGTCCTCGGTCAGCGAGCGCGCCTTGCGGTCGGCGCCGTCGGGATCGGTCAGCGCCTCGGGGCGGATGCCGAAGATCACTTGGCGGCCGGCATAGGAAGACAGGCCGTGATTGCCGGAAACAACTGGCAGTCTTAGCGGCGCGCCATTCGGCCGCTCCAGTGCGACGGCAAGGCCGCCGGCGCCGTTCTCGACGGTGGCGGTCAGCAGGTTCATCGCCGGCGATCCCATGAAGTCGGCGACGAAGAGATTGGCCGGGCTGTTATAGATCTCGGCCGGCGTGCCGAACTGCTGCAGCACCCCGTCCTTGAGCACGGCGATCTTGGTCGCCAGCGTCATCGCCTCGATCTGGTCGTGGGTGACATAGACGAAGGTGGTGCCCATGCGCTGATGCAGCCGCTTGATCTCGGTGCGCATGTCGACGCGCAGCTTGGCGTCGAGATTGGACAAGGGCTCGTCGAACAGGAAGACCTGCGGATTGCGCACCAAAGCCCGGCCCATGGCGACGCGCTGGCGCTGGCCGCCGGACAGCTGGCTCGGCTTGCGGTCGAGCAGATGGCCGATCTGCAGCATGTCGGAGACCTGCTTGATCGCCTTGGCCCGCTCTTCCTTCGGAACGCCGCGGATCTCCATGCCGAAGGCGATATTGCCCGCCACCGTCATGTTGGGATAGAGCGCATAGGACTGGAACACCATGGCGATGTCGCGCTTGGACGGATGCAGGCCGTTGATGGCGCGCCCGTCGATCCTGATATCGCCAGAGGTGATCGTCTCCAGCCCGGCAATGGTGTTGAGCAGCGTGGACTTGCCGCAGCCGGACGGGCCGACCAGCACGAGAAAGCCGCCCTTTTCGAGTTCGAGGTCGATGCCCTTGAGAATGTCGACGGCGCCGAAGCGTTTTCTGAGACCGGAGATTTCCAGGAAGGCCATGACTTACCCTTTGACTGCGCCCGCCATCAGACCGCGCACGAAGTAGCGGCCGGCGAGGATATAGACGATGAGCGTCGGAACGGCCGCGATCATCGCCGCCGCCATGTTGACATTGTATTCGACCACCCCCGTTGAGGTGTTGACGACATTGTTGAGCGCCACCGTCATCGGCATGGAGTCACCGGTGCCGGCATAGGCCGAGGCAAACAGGAAGTCGTTCCAGATATTGGTGAACTGGTAGATCACCGTGACGACGATGATCGGCAGCGAATTCGGCAGCATGATGCGGCGGAAGATCTGGAAGAAGCTGGCGCCGTCGACCTGGGCGGCGCGGACCAGCTCGGTCGGGAAAGCCTCGTAGAAATTGCGGAAGAACAGCGTGGTGAAGCCCAAGCCATAGACGACATGGACGAAGACCAGGTTGACGGTCGAATTGCCGAAGCCGAAGTTCCAGCCGGTGGCGTTCTGCAGCGTCACCCCGAAGCGGCCGAGCGAGCCGAGAATGGTCGCCATCGGCAGAAGCACCGACTGGAACGGGATGAAGCAGGCAAACAGCATCAGCCCGAACACCAGCGTATGGCCGGGGAAGCGCCATTTGGTCAGGATATAACCGTTCAGCGCCCCCATGATGGTGGAAATCGCCACAGCCGGCACCACCATTTTGATCGAGTTCCAGAAGTAGCCCTTGATGCCGGCGCAGGTCAGGCCGACGCAGGTCTCGCCCCAGGCCTTCACCCAGGGATCGAAGGTCGGCGCCTGCGGCAGCGCCAGCATGTTGCCGCCCTGGATCTCGTCCATCGTCTTGAACGAAGTCGTGAGCATGACGAAGAGCGGCATCAGATAGAGGATGGCGAAGATCGTCAGCAGGCCGTAGATCACCAGGCGGCCGATCCAGCGTGTGTTGTTATTTCTGCTGTCGCTGCTTTGTGAAAGCGGTGCGGTCGAAGGTACGGTCGAGGCGGTGACACTGCTCATCGGGCCTTCTCCTTCAGTTCGGAATAGAGATAGGGGACGATGATCGCCGAGATCGTCATCAGCATGATGATGGCGCTGGCCGAGCCGACGGCCATTTCGTTGCGCTTGAAGGTGTATTCATACATGAAGTTGGACGGCAGCCAGGCCGAGCCGCCCGGCCCGCCCGAGGTCAGCGCCACCACCAGGTCGTAGGACTTGATCGCCATATGGGCGAGCACGATGAAGGCGGAGAGAAAGATCGGCCGCAACAGCGGAATGACGATGCGGCGATAAAGCTGCAAGGGCGAGGCGCCGTCGATCTGCGCCGCCTTCATGATCTCGCCGTCGATGCCGCGAAGGCCTGCCAGGAACATCGCCATGACGAAGCCAGACGCCTGCCAGACACCGGCGATGACAACGGTGTAGATGACGAAGTCCTTGTTCTTGATCCAGTCGAAGTGAAAGCTCGTCCAGCCGAAGTGGTGCAGCGTCTGCTCCAGCCCGAGGCCGGGATCGAGGAACCATTTCCAGGCAACCCCGGTGACGATGAAGGAGAGCGCCATCGGATAGAGGAAGATCGGCCTGAGCAACCCCTCGCCGCGGATCTTCTGGTCGAGCAGGATGGCGAGCAGCAGGCCGAGCGCCAGGCAAATGCCGACATAGAGGAAGCCGAAGATCGCCATGTTGGTGATCGAAGTATACCAGGAAGACGGCGGATCGCTCTCGAAGGTCCAGCGCCACAGCCGCTGATAGGCGCGTGGCCCGGTCAACGCATAAGACGGGAAGGTCTTGGAATTGGTGAAGGACAGGTAGGCCGTCCAGACGATGAAGCCGTAGACGAAGATGAGGGTGATGACGAAGCTCGGCGCCAGCACGATCTTCGGCAGCGCATCCTGCAGCCGGCCCCGCAGCGAGATCGCCGTCGAATGCCGCGGCGTCAGAACCGGATCGGTGGTGGCAACTGTGCTCATGGATATCATCTCCCTTCCCGCAGGATCGGCCCGGCAATGATCGCTGCGGAGCCTGAAGCCTCCCCGCGCGATCGCGCGGGGAAGCATATTCATCGACAGATCTCAGCGGTCTCAGCGGGCGTCGTCGATCGCCTGGACGAGTTGCTTGACGGCTTCGTCGGAGCTCTTGATCTGGCCGTGGACGAACTTCGAGACGACGTCCTTATAGGCATTGGCGATGGCCGGCGGGGCGCCATAGCCCTGGGCGAGCGAGCCGAACAGCGTGCCGCCCTCATTGGCCGCCTTCAGGTCGGCGATGCCCTTCTTGCCGCAGGCGTCGAAGTCGGTGTCGGGAACGTCGGTGCGCGCCGGCACCGAACCCTTGACGACGTTGAAGGCCGACTGGAAGCTCTTCGACAGCGTCGCCGTCGCCAGCGCCACCTGCGCCGCCTTGCGGTCGTCGGGGACGTTGAACATGCCGAACATGTCGGAGTTGTAGACGACGCTGCCATCGGTGCCGGGGAAGCGGTAGCAGAGGAAGTCCTTGTCCGGGGTCTTCTTGGCGGCGACGAATTCGCCCTTGGCCCAGTCGCCCATCACCTGCACCAGCGCATCACCCTTGATGACCATGGCGGTCGCGAGGTTCCAGTCGCGGCCGGAGAAGTTCGGGTCGACGTATTTGACGATCTTCGCCAGATTGTCGAAGGACTTCTTCATCGTGTCCGACTTCAACGACTCCTCATCGAGGTCGTTGAAGGCCTTCTTGTAGAACTCCGGGCCGCCGGTCGACAGCACGATGGAATCGAACATCGTCGCTTCCTGCCAGTTCTGGCCGCCGAGCGCCAAGGGAATGACACCGGCAGCCTTGGCCTTGTCGAGCAGCGCGATCAGGTCGTCGAAGCTCTTCGGCTCAGTGCCGCCGATCTTGTCCATCACCGCCTTGTTGATCCACAGCCAGTTGACCGAGTGGACGTTGACGGGGGCTGCGACCCATTTGCCGTCATAGACGGAGAACTTCTGCAGCGCCGCCGGCACCGACTTGTCCCAGCCTTCCTTCTTCGCCGTCTCGGTCAGGTCGCCCATGACGCCGGCCTGGGCATAATCGAGGACGGTATAACCCAGCATCTGCGAGGCTGTCGGATAGGTGCCGGCCGCCACCATCGCCTTCAGCGCCGTCATCGCCGCATCACCGCCGCCGCCGGCAACCGGAACGTCCTTCCAGGCAAAGCCTTCCTTCGACAGATCCTGCTTCAAGACGTTCAAGGCCGCCGCTTCGCCGCCTGATGTCCACCAGTGCAGCATCTGCACTTCCTTCACGTCGGCTGCCTGCGCCGCGACATGGGCGCCCGCCAGAGACAATGCGATCACGGCCGTGGTGGTCAAAAACCTATTCATCGAAGAACCTCCCAGTTCCCTCTTGGAAGATGCAGGACCATTCCCGCATCCGATTACCCGCCCTCCCCGGGCGTAGTTGCTTTGCCAGCTAGGCCAGCTTTTCCGTCTGCGGCATCCACCAACCGGTGCGTTTGCCGATATGCATGTTCAGCGTCTTGGTCTCGGTATAATCCTCGACCGCATGGCGGCCGAGTTCGCGGCCGAGGCCGCTCTGCTTGTAGCCGCCGAAGGGAAGCTCCGAGGCGCCGTCCATGAAGGTGTTCATCCAGACCGTGCCCGCCCGCACCGACCGGCCGATCGTCAGGCAGGTGTCGAAATCACGGCTCCAGACACCGGCCGACAGGCCGTAGTCGATGGAATTGGCAATCCTGATCGCTTCGGCTGAAGTCTCGAATGTCAGGACTGACAGGACCGGACCAAAGACTTCCTCGCGCGCCACCGGCATATCGGGCGTGACGGCTTCGAGGATCGTCGGCGACATGAACTGCCCCATGCCGAGGTCGAGCGTCTCGCCGCCATGGGCGACGCGGGCGCCGCTGCTCCTGGCGCCGGCGACATAGCCTGAAATCTTCTCCAAATGGTGCGGCGTGATGATCGCGCCGACCTGCGTCGAGGGATCGAGGGGATCGCCGACCTTCACCCCCTTCGACAGCTCGGCGACACGCCTGACGACGTCTGAGGCGATCGACTTGTGAAGGATCAGCCGCGAGCCGGCGTTGCAGCACTCGCCGGCATTGAAATAGGCGCCGAAGACCGCGGCATCGATGAAGGCATCGAGGTCGGCATCGGGGAAAACGATCTGCGGGTTCTTGCCGCCCAGCTCCAGCGAGACTTTCTTCAGCGTCTGCGCGGCATTCGACATCGTCAGTTTTCCGACACCGGTCGAGCCGGTGAAGGAGACCATGTCGACATCGGGATGCGAGGTCATGACCGCGCCGACTTCAGGTCCCGTACCGGTGACAATATTGACGACGCCATCGGGAATGCCCGCCTGCTGCAGGATTTCGCCCAAGACGAGCGTCGATCCCGACGTCAGTTCCGAAGGCTTGACGACGGCCGTGCAGCCTGCGGCGAGCGCGAAGGGCAGTTTCTGGCCGACGATCAGGAACGGGAAGTTCCACGGCGTGATGATCGAGACAACGCCGATCGCTTCGCGCAGGACGACGCCGAGCGTGCCGTCGCCGAGCGTATTGTAACTTTCGCCATGGAGATCGCGTGCCAAAGCCGCCGCATAGCGCCAGATGTCGACCGAGCCGGCAATTTCTCCCCTCACCTGGGTGATGGGTTTGCCTGCCTCGATGGCATCGAGAAATGCCAGTTCTTCAGCACGCGCCGCGATCAGATCTGCAGCCTTGAGCAGGATGGCGGAGCGTTCGGACGCGGTCATGCGCGGCCACGGCCCGTCATCGAAGGCCTTGCGTGCTGCAGCAATCGCGCGCTCGGCATCCTTCCGACTGCCGGTCGAAAACCGGCTGACCACGACGTCATGGCTTGGCGCGATACGTTCGATCGGATTGGAGGCGCCGGCCTCCCATTTGCCGTCGATCAGCATCTTGAAATCGCGCGCCTTGTGGTCGCTGAGCGCCGTGGGGTTGACGAGAACCGTCATTACCATTCTCCCTTGAACGTTGCCGGGCGCTTCTCGCTGAATGATGCGACGCCCTCCTTCAGATCGCCGGTTTTCGCGGCGAGGATCGAGCCCAGGGCTTCGACCGCCGTTCCGTTGTCTTCGCCGTTCGCCGATGCGATCATCAATTTGACGATCTCGAGGGCCGCCGGTCCCCTCGCCGCGATCCGCCCGGCATATTCCCTGGCGGCGGCGACCGAGTTTCCTGTCGGAACGACCGCGTCGACGATACCGAGCAGGCGGGCTTCCTCGGCGGTGAATATCTCGCCGCCGAGCGCCATGCGACGGACGGCCTGGGCGCCGAACCGGCGCACGAGACGCTGGGTGCCGGACCAGCCCGGCACCATGCCAAGGCCGGTTTCCGGCAGGCCTATCTTAATGTGTTCCTCGGCGATGCGAATGTCGGCAACGCCCGCCAGCTCGAGCCCGCCTCCGAGAGCGTGGCCGTTCAGCGCCGCGACCAGCGGCACCCGAAGCGTCGCCAGCCGTTCGAAGATCCGGTGACCATGCCGAACCCAGGCGTGACCGAACTCCTGGGGCAGCATTCCGCCCCAGGCCTTGATATCGCCTCCGGCGGAAAAACCCTTTCCTTCACCGGTCAGAACCGCGGCGCGTACGTCCGGGTTTGCCTCCACGGCATCGGCGGCGTCCGCCAAGGCTTTCAGCATGTCGAGATCGAGCGCGTTGAGTTTCTCAGGACGACAAATTGTCAGGGTCGCAACATGTCCGTCGATATCGATCCTGACTGTTCCGCTAGCCATGGAAAGTGCCCTCCAGCGTCCGTGCCCGTTTGGCTGGAAGCGACAGGCCGATGCCGGCCTCGCCGAAGAGTGTCGCATCCATGACCTTCAGGTCGGGCGCGACGATCAGCGGAAATTCGGACTGATCGAGGATCTGGGACTGAAGATCGACGCCCGGGGCGATCTCGGTGAGGACGATGCCTTCGGGCGTCAACTTCATCACGCAGCGCTCGGTGACATAGATGATATCCTGCCCCTGCTCGATCGCCCGCCTGCCGCTGAAAGTGACGTGTTCGACCTTGTTGACGAGCTTCTTCAGCTTGCCCTCTTTTTCAATGAGCAGAGCCCCATCGGCGATCGAAAGCTTCGCCCCGGCGTTGAACATGCCTGAAAAAACAATCTTCTTTGCCCGCGCCGTGATGTCGACGAAGCCGCCGGCGCCGGCCGTCACATGCGGCCGGAAGGAAAGTTTGGAGACGTTGACCGACCCGTCCTTGCCGATCTCGAGGAAGGAGAGCAGCGACGCATCGAAGCCAGCGCCCTGAAAGTAAGTGAACTGATAAGGGGATGGCATATAGGCGTCGGCATTGGAGGCGCAGCCGAAGGCGAAATCGAGCAGCGGCACGCCGCCGACCGCGCCTTGCTCGATCACCCAGGTGACGGCGCCGTGGAGCCCCTCCTCCAGCAGAATGCGCGGTACATTGGCCGAAATTCCGAAGCCGAGATTGACGCAGCTTCCCGCCTGCAACTCCTGCGCGACACGGCGCGCGATCACCTTCTGAACATTGAACTCCGGAACGTGGAAGCTGTCGAGCGGGCGGAAGATCTCACCCGAAATCGCCGGATCATACCCAGTCTGCGTTGTCTGCTTCTGATCGGGATCGACGACGATATAGTCGACCAGCATTCCCGGCACTCGGACGTCATGCGGTTTCAAAGAGCCTTCCTTGGTGATCCGCTTGACCTGGGCGATGACGATGCCGCCGTTGTTGCGGGCGGCGAGCGCCTGATCGAGACCGCCGAGATAGGCGCCCTCATGTTCGTATGTCAGGTTGCCGCGCTCATCAGCGGTGGTGGCGCGGATGATGGCGACCTGAGGGACGATCGAGGGGAAGAACAGCCAGTCGTCGCCCTCGAAGCTGACGCGCTTGACCACCTGCTGCTCCGAAGCCAGCTCGTTCATCGCGCAGCCCTGCCGCCGGGGGTCGACGAATGTGTCGACGCCGATCTTGGTCAGCACGCCCGGCCGCTTGGCGGCGGCTTCGCGATGGATGTCGAACAGGATGCCAGAGGGAATGTTGTAGGCCGGGATCTCGTTGTTGGTGATCATCTGCCAGATCAGCGGCGGCTCGGACGATGACGGTCCCGACGGGTAGGAGCCGCCGATGATACGTTTCAGCAGGCCCTTCCTGGCAATATGGTCGATGCCCTTGATACCGCTCATGTCGCCGGCAGCGATCGGATGAAGGGTCGTCAAATCACGGGGATGGCCGGTCGCCTCGAAACGCTCGCCGATCGCCTTCAGCATGAGATCCGGGCAACCGAGACCGCTCGAAGACGATACCGTCACGACGGCGCCATCCGGGATGAGCGCGGCCGCTTCGGCTGGGGTGAGATGCTTCTTCATGTGCATTACTCGGCGTCCTGTTTCGATTTTACGCTCTTGCCGGTCTTCGACGGCGGGGCCCTGCCGGCGCCGCAGCTTTCGCGAACGACCAGCCGAACGGCCGTCGTCACCGTCTCCGCTTCGGCCTTGCCCGCATTGATCTGCTTGAGCAGCATCTGCGCGCCGCGACGCCCGATGCCCTGCGGGTCGACCGAGACCGTCGTCAGCGCCGGGACCGCTGCCTGGGCCTCGATGACATCGTCGAAGCCCACCACGGCGAAGTCGGCACCCGGCTCCAGCCGGCGCGCGCGCAACCCGTCGCAAACGCCGAACGCCACCGCATCGTTGAAGCAGACGGCCGCGGTCGGCCGGCGGCCGAGCGCAATCGCTTTTCCGATCGCCTCTACCCCGCCGGCCCGCGACGGCGCGGACGCGATGACGAGTTCTTCGTGATAGTCGAGCCCGGCTGCCTCAACGCCGCTTCGGTAGCCGGCAAGCCTGTCGTCGAAGACGGCGGTGTCCGGAAAGCCGCCGAGAAAAGCGATGCGCTTGTGACCGAGGCCCGCCAGATGCTTGACCGCGGACATCATGCCGGCCTGGTTGTCGGAAACGATCGACGAGACCTTGGCGCCGGGCAGGTTTCGAACGACGACCACAACTGGAATCCCGGCTGCAACGAGCGGCTTGAAGTCGGCGGCATCGGTGGCGCGGGCCGGCGAGACGATGAGGCCGGAAATGCCGTGCTCACGCATCGACGCGACAACCTCACGCTGCCGGTCGATGCTCTCGCCGGTGTTCGACAGGAACTGCACGAAGCCGGCCGACTGAACGACCATATCGACGCCGACCGCCAGCTCCGCAAAGAAGCTGTTCGTCAGATCGTTGACGACAACTCCGACAATCTTCGATTTCGCACCGGCTTGGCGAAGATTGGCGGCGCCGCGATTATAGACATAGCCGAGTTCGCGCATCACGGCATTGACCTTGGAGCGCGTCCCCTCATTGACCAGGGAGGAGCCCTGCAACACCAGCGACACCGTCGACTTGGAGACGCCGGCGGCCTTTGCGATGTCAATGACGGTCACCCGCGCCTTTGTCATTTCCCTCTCCGACCACGACGTCGACTGATGGATAAATATTTGGAACGTTCCAATTCTGTCAAGGGAAATTTAGGGATCCGGTATGCATTTATTTGCTTCTAGTGAGTTGCCAGCTTTATTTCGTTGTCAACATTTCAACTAAAAAATTGGAACGATCTAAATTCCGGCCACAGTTGAGAGGCGCCTGCGGTTGCAAAGTCGTGGAGGATTCGGAACTCGTCCCTTATGCTGTCGAGACAATGATTGCGCCGCGACCAGTGGAGGAGATCATCGAAACATGACATTGCGCGCTGAACTGACCGCTCTGCCGCCACGCGAACAGGCACAGCGCCTGACAGCCGTCGCCGCATCTCTGGTGGCGCAAATTAGGCGCACCGAACCCGACGCGGCGGAAGCAGAGGCCGCCTTGGCGGCAATCCGCGCCTGGGGCGATGGCGGGCGCCTAACCGGCGGATATTTCTCCGATCTTGTCTACGGCGATGAGGAGCGCGGGACTCTTCGTCGTCTTACCGAGGCGGCAGGTAAGCCCAGCGAAGGCGGGTGGAATGCACGTCGCCTGGCTTGTTTATCAGGAGACCGGCAAAGCCATGCCGAGTGACGTCAACGAGGCGGGAGAGGACAGCCTTGATCTTCTGGACGAGCAGCGCGACCAACGCGGCTAAGTGATGCAAAACCGCGGCGCACTGTTGCTGGAATTGCTCTCGATGAGCTCCCGCCGATAGGCTTTAGCGAAACTTTATCGTTTCTGACGAATGCTACGGATACGTGCAACGTGTCAGATCTGAAGCAGGGCGGGATGACGCCACACTCGTTTGAATCCATTCTGGAGAGCCTGCCGCAGGGCATCGTTCTGCTTGATTCTGCCAATAGGGTGACGGCGTTCAACTCCCGCACCCTCGATATTCTCGGGCTGCCGGCTGGAGCCATCGGCAGAGGAATGAATATCGACGGACTGCCGGGCACCGCCGATTGCCGCGCGGCCGCATGCCGGCGGTCGACGACAGGCAGGCCGCACACGTCTCAGTTTGCGCTGTCTGACGGACGGATGGTCTCAATGACCTACGCCCCATCGAAAGAGGGAGGCTGGATCCTCAGCTACGAAGACATCTCGACCCTGATCCGCGTCGAAGACAGTCTCACCGAACAACATCACCGGTTCGACGCAGCACTCCGCAACATGCCGCACGGGCTGTGCATGTTCGATTCGACGAAGAAGCTGATCCTGTGCAACCCAGCCTACGCGCGGATGTACAATCTGCCGGACCGATTGACGCAACCGGGGACGCCGCTTGTCGATATCCTGGCTTATCGCAGCCGCGAGGGAAATGGTCCGGCCGACACTGCCACCTATTTCGATGTGGTGTTCGAAGCGACCGCGCGCGGCGCGGTGGCCAGCCAGAATATCGTGCTTTCCGACGGCCGCGTCATCAAAATCACCCACAATCCGATGCAGAACGGTGGATACGTCGCCACCCACGAAGACGTCACCAAAACAGTGCGGCTGACGGAAGAGCTGCGCCAGCACCACGATCAGCTCGAAACGACGGTGCAGAGCCGCACGGCCGAGGTCGAGCGGCAGGCGCGGGAACTCGAGCGAATGCTTGCGCAGGAGCGGAACATCAACGAATTGCAGCGGCAGTTCGTGGCAATGGCCTCCCATGAATTCCGCACCCCGCTCGCCATCATCGACGCTGCCGCCCAGCGGCTGCTGCGCAAAAGAGGAGCAGTCGAGCCCGAATTCTTAAGCGACAAGGTCGATCAGATCCGCGCATCGGTGAACCGGATAGTCGATCTCATGGAGAGCATCCTTTCGGCCGGGCGCCTCGACACCGGCAAGATCGACATCAGCTACGATGCCTGCGCCTTGCGATCATTGATAAGAAGCTGTTGCGAGCGGCAGTCGACGATCGCCAAAACGCACAGCTTCGTGTTGGATATCGACGGGCTGCCGGAGTTCATCGATGCCGATCCCCGAACTTTAGCGCAGGTCTTTACCAACCTGCTGTCCAACGCCGTCAAATACGCGCCCGGAACCTCGGAAATTCGCGTCACGGCATGGGAGGAGACGGGAAACGTCAAAGTTTCGATCAGCGATGACGGGGTGGGGATCGATCCCGAAGACGTGCCCCGGCTGTTCCAGCGCTATTTTCGTGCCGGAACGTCGACCGGAATTGCCGGGACGGGCATTGGCCTGAACCTGGTGAAGCAGATCGTCGAACTGCACAACGGCTCGATAGAGGTTCGAAGCGCGAGAGGCTGCGGATCGACATTCACCGTAACCCTTCCGATCAGGCGCACCGGTAACGCTTCAGAGAACAGCGACGCTGCCTGATATTTCAGGATTGCTGTCCTCAATATCTACCCTATCCTTCTCGCTATAGAGGAGGACCATGCCATGGCTTTCATTCACACCCCCAATGCATCCGCCAGCGAGAAGACGACGTCGATGTATGCGTCGGCCGAGGCGAATTATGGTTATCTGCCGAACATGTACCGCGCCTTCGGACACCGGCCGGAGGTGATGGAGAACTGGGCAGCGCTGCTTTCCAGCATTCGCGGACATATGAGCCTCAGGCGCTATGAGCTGGTGACGCTGGCGGCGGCCAAGGAGCTGAAATCCTCCTATTGCATGCTGGCGCACGGCTCGGTGCTGCTGCGGGAAGGTTTTACCAGCGACGGGCTGACGGCTGTCGTCAACGAAACGGAGAAAGCGCCGATCGATGCCGGCGAAAGGGCGATCATGGCTTTTGCCGCCAAGGTGGCGCGCGACGCGACGTCGATCACCCAGCAGGATATAGACGGGCTGAAAAAACACGGGCTGAGCGATGCCGAGGTCTTCGACGTCACGGCCGCGGCGGCGGCCCGGTGTTTCTTCTCGAAAATGCTGGATGCGCTGGGGGCTGCACCCGATCACGCCTATATCGAGCGGCTGGAGCCGAATGTCAGAAAGGCGCTCAGCGTCGGCCGGGAGGTCGAGCGGCCTCTGGCGCCGTCACCGTCGCGTGGCACATCGCAATAAGGCGGAGCGCGAGGACGTGAAGCCCCTGCTTCTGCGGTCCTACTCCTGCGGCTTGTCTGCGAAATGCCGGATCGCAAATTCGGCGATATTCTGGCTCGACCGGTCGGCATCGTCGAGCAGCGAGGGAAACAGCTGCCACTGATGCGGCATGCCCGGCCAAATCTCGGTGGTGACATCCACCCCCGCCTGACGTGCCTTGTCGGCAAGCCGCAGCGTATCGTCCAGCAGCGCTTCGCCGGAGCCAACCTGCAGCAGTAGCGGCGGAAAGCCGGTCATGTCGGCATAAAGCGGCGATGCCTGGGGATCGTTCGGCGACCGGCTGCCGAGATAGGCCTTGCGCAAAGTTTCGATCGAGGCCCTGCCGACCAGCGGATCGCTGTCGGCATTCGATGTCATCGATCCACCGGTCGCGGCAAGATCGGTGATGGGGCTGAGCGCAATGACGGCCGCCGGCAGCGGTTTTGCCGCCTGCCTCTGCCGCAGCACCGTCTCCAGCGCGATATTGCCGCCGGCGCCGTCTCCCGCCACGACGACATTCTCGGCGCGATAGCCGTTGTCGAGAAGCCAGCGATAGGCCGTCAGCGCGTCGTTGATCTGAGCGGGATAGGTATATTCGGGCATTAGCCGATACTCGATCAGAAGCACGTCGCTGGATGCGGCCTTGGCGAGCGAGCCGGCAAGCAGGCTGTGCGTGCGGATAGAGCCGCCCGAAAAGCCGCCGCCATGAATATAAAGGATCACCCTTTGGCCGATCGGGTGATGAAGACGGGCGGGCCACATCGAGCTCGGCATCGACGCCGTCGGCATCGACCTGCCGGACCTGGATGCGTGTTGGCCCCGGCGTCGTTTCCAGCAGCGTTCGGAAGGCTGTCCGCCGCTGCTGCAGGCTATCGGCGCCGGTAAAATGATCCTTCCAGAGGCCGACGAGTTTTTCGACCTGCTCGCGCGAGGCCTGGCTTTGCGGTTCAATGTCCTTTCCGACGGCCGCCGAGGCCAGCAACATCACCGTGGCCAATGCGGGCAACAGACCGCCGAGCCGCTTTAATGCGCTTCGATTGACAGTTGGCAAAATCCGACCGTTCATCAACCTCTCCCGATGATGCTGACCATGGCGGCCATGGCAGCATCATTGGCCGGTTCACCCGCAGGAGTCAAAAGGGTGAAGAGTGCGAATCCTGAGCTTTTTTACTCGGCTTTCATCGCATCGATGACCGCCCTGAAGCCCGCCGACATGTGGCGGCGGCTCGGATAGTAGAGATAGAGCGGCTCCTCCGGCTGGCACCAGTCGTCGAGCACCTGGATCAGTTCTCCGTCGGCAATCGCCTTCTCCACCCGCGGCTCCCAGATATAGGCAAGGCCGACGCCGCCGAGCGCTGCCTGCAGCATCAGTTCGTGATCATCGAGCGACAGAGGTCCGGTCGGCTGAAAGCTGACCGTCTGGCCATCCTTCTCGAACTCCCAGGCATAACGCGCGCCTGACGGAAACATGTTCTGGATACAGAGATGGCGCTTGAGATCGTGCGGCGTCGCCGGCTTCGGTCGGGCCTCGAAATAGGCAGGCGAACCGACGACGACCAGACGGATCCGCGGCTTGATGCGTAGCGCGATCATGCCCTCGGTGACACGCTCGCCGAAGCGGATGCCGGCATCGAAACCCTCCTCGACGATATCGACCAGCCTGTCCGTTGCGTTGATCTCCAGTTGCAGATTGGGATTACGCTGGAGCAGCGGGGCAATGACGCGGCCGATGACGAAGGGGCCGATCGAATTCGGCACGTTGATCCTCACCTTGCCGAAGGGCGTGTCGCGGTAACGGTTCAGCGCATCGAGCGCTGCCGCCATCTCGCCGAAGGCGGGGTCGAGATGCGAGATCAGTAGTTCGCCGGCCTCGGTCAGCGAGACGCTGCGCGTCGTGCGGTTGAGCAGGCGAATGCCTATCCGATCTTCGAGGTTGAGCACCGCATGGCTGACCGCTGAGGCGGTGACACCCCTCTCCTCGCCCGCTTTGCGAAAACTCTTATGGCGGGCAACGGCCGCGAAGGCAGCGAGTTCGGAAAGGTCGGTGGCGCGCATTGCTGAATTTTGCTCATCATAGTTTCAAGAATAACAAATCTTATACAGCAACGGATTTTCGGTCAAATTCAGCCTAGTCAGCACAGAGATGCGACGCCGAGACAGCCAATTAGTCGTCGAAAGGAATTTGTCATGAAAGTCTGGTTCATCACTGGTGCATCCCGCGGCTTCGGCGCGCTGATGACCAAGGAAGCTCTCGCCGCTGGCGATGCCGTTATCGCCACCGCCCGCAACCCGAAGACCGTCACCGAGCAGTTCGGCGATCATCCGAACCTCCTCGCCGTCGCCCTTGACGTCACCAACGAGGCCCAGGCGAAAGAAGCTGCGGCAGCCGGCATCGCCCGCTTCGGCCGCATTGATGTTCTCGCCAACAATGCTGGCTACGGCCTGCTCGGTGCCGTCGAGGAGGCCACGGCCGAGGAGATCGAAAAGCTCTATGCCACGAATGTCTTCGGCCTTCTGAAGGTGACGCGCGCCGTGCTGCCCTATATGCGCCGCCAGCGTTCCGGCCATATCCTGAACTTTTCCTCGATCGGCGGTTACTTCGGCTATCCCGGCTGGGGCGTCTACGGCTCGACGAAATTCGCCGTCGAGGGGCTGTCGGAATCGATGGCCGCCGAACTCGAACCCTTCGGCATCAAGGTGACGATTGTCGAGCCCGGCTTCTTCCGCACCGACTTTCTCGCCGACACATCGCTCGCGGTCAGCCCGGCCTCCATCGCCGATTACGAAGGCACGCCGGCCGGCAACATGCGCAATTTCGCCGCCGACGCCAATCATGCCCAGCCCGGCAACCCCGCCAAGCTCGCAGCCGGCATCATGACAATGGTCAATTCGGCCAACCCGCCGCTGCGCATGCCGTTCGGCAGCGACACGGTGGCGATGATCGAAGGGCAGCATGCGAGCGTCGAAATGGAACTTGCCGCCTGGCGTGAACTTGCCGTCTCCACGGATTTTCAGAGCGATGCAACGGCCTCGGCCTGATACCCAAGACCATGCCTGCGCCGCTTCCCGGATATCGGGGTGCGGCGCAGGTTCGCTCGTGACCAGAAGCCCGACCGCCTCACTTTATTTGCCGACCTGCTCGGCCCAGTTCGGCGCCTTGCCGCCGCCGTCGAGGAAAGTCATCGCCACATTGGCCATCAGCGGCGAAGCGAAGGTCTCGTAATGGGTGAGATCGGGCAGGATCGCCAGCCGGTTCTTCGACATGTTCTCCCGCATCCAGCCCGCATCGCGCAGGCCGCCGCCGAGCTTGTGGTAGAAGTCGATCATATGCTCGGGGCGGATCATATCGGCATCGCCATAGATCAGCATGACCGGCATGGTGAGCCTTGCGACGGCATCGCTATAATCCTTGGGTTCGCGCATCAACGCACCCATGGCGTCGAGCAGCTTCGGAAACTCGGAAACGTCGGGCGCCACCGCTTTGTAGGTGAGGAACATCGGCGTGTCTTTCATCATCTCGGCCATGCCGGCGCCGACGGCCGCCTGCTGCGGCAGCATCTCCGGGAAGAAGCCGTTCTGCGCATAGGGCGCCGAGAGGATTACCAGGCGGCGCACGCGGTCGGGCGCATTCGCCGCCATGTTCAGCGCCACCCCGCCGCCGAAGGAATAACCGAAGACGTCGAGCTTGTCGTAACCGAGCTGCTTCACCAGGATCGCAAGGTCGGCGCCGATTGCCGCAAGGTCGATCGGCCGCTTGCCGAGGGGCGTACGGCCATGGCCCTGCAGATCGACGGCGATCACCTGCCGGTGGTCGGCGAAAACAGGCATGACCGGCGCGAACATCTCGATCTGCCCGAGGCCGCCGTGCAGTAGCAGCAGCGGTTCGCCCTTCCCGCGGATTTCGTAGTAATAGTCAATACCGTTGACCGGTACGCTTCCCTTCCTGACTATCGGCGCGACCGCCTTATCCTCGCTCGGCGCACCGCCGGCGCCTGCCATGTCGGGCGCGGCCAGGAATGCGGCGACGGTTGCGATCATCGAAATCAGCCTCATTTTCAACATGTCCTTGCTCCGTTTTTGCATCAATACCGCAAGGACGGCGGGGGCCAGGCTTTTCCGACACCGGGTTTCGGAATTTCTCCGATCGGGCTTTGCGAGCGATATCCAACTTTTCCTTAACCGGCATGCTGGTAAAATCTCGCCGCAGAGACGTCAGACACCACGAGACCGATGCCGAAACCGAATTTTCGCTTCACCCACTACGATCTTAAGGAACAACGCGCCGGAACGATCGTCGAGGTGTCGTTGAATGCGGTGAACAATGTGCGGCTGATGTCGGCGCCGAATTTCCAGCGCTTCACCGAAGTTCTCGATTTCAAATATATCGGCGGCGTGGCGCGCAAATCGCCAGTCAAGCTTGCCGTTCCGGAACACGGTCACTGGCATGTCGTCGTCGACATGGAAGGTCATCACGGGTTGGCG
Source organism: Rhizobium sp. C104 (assembly GCF_022354505.1). Taxonomy (NCBI): domain Bacteria; kingdom Pseudomonadati; phylum Pseudomonadota; class Alphaproteobacteria; order Hyphomicrobiales; family Rhizobiaceae; genus Rhizobium; species Rhizobium sp. C104. Next base: position 1,848,871 of record NZ_CP092348.1, read on the forward strand.
GAATCCACCGTCAAGGTAATCGCCGCGCCAGCCAATCAGAAGACGCCGCGGTCCTCCTAAGCTTTGCAGCACCGCCCCTCCGCCACGTGGAAAGCACCGGGCATGTGCAGACAACGCCCCATCAGCAAGAGGCCCTGGTCACAATGTGGCCAATCACACTGACCTTTGATCGCAATCAATGAATTGGGCGGCAAGGTCGATAACAATTCTTCAGGCCGCCAGCTGCAACTCGGCTCGCGATTTCATGTTCCGATAGCGAGCGGAAACCGCTGGCTATTGCGTAATTCCTTGAATCGGAATCGACGACGCGCGACGCTGCAGGATTTTCATCATGTGGGAGTAGTCCATGACGTCGAACCCGACCGGTCGCATCACCAAAATCATCGATCCAGGCGATGCGTTAGGGGAAATCCTTTTCGGATTGATCATGGCGCTGACCTTGACGGTTGGTTCCAGGCTTGTTTTTGAAGAAGAAGGATTAAATGTCCACGAGTTGATCGTCGCGACGATCGGATGCAATGTCGCGTGGGGGATCATCGACGCCGTCTTGTTCATTCTGGGTACCACATTTTACAAGAGCAGGCGGCTGCGCCTTTTCCGGCAAATCAAAGCCGCCGGGGACGAATCTGAAGCGCTCATGGTTCTCGCGAACGAATTCCCGATTAAAGAAGCGCCATTCTCTGCGAAGGCCGCCGACACGGACGCGCTCTATCAATCGCTGCTGACCCTCGCACGCCAGGCCGCCCCAGTGAAGGTGTCATTTTCGAAAGGTGATCTGTCCGCCGCAATCGCCGTCTTCCTCCTGGTTTCGGCGACCGCCATTCCGGCAGTTCTCCCATTCTTTCTCCTCGAAGACGCGCACCTTGCCTTGAGGGTCAGCAACCTGTTTCTGATCATGCTGCTGTTTGTGACGGGTTATGCGTGGGCGAAATTTTCCGGAGGCAGGGCCTTTCAGGCAGGCATGACGATGACGTGTCTTGGATTGCTTCTGGTTGCAATAGCGATCGCTCTTGGCGGCTGAGCCGCGTTCGCAACCGAACAGCCACAGAGGCGTCAGCGCGGGTTGCGCTCCTTGCGAAGCTTCGCCCACCATTCCAGCCGCTTGCGGATATCGCGCTCGAAGCCGCGCTCCGGAGGATCGTAGAAGGTTTGGCGGCCCATTTTCTCTGGGAAATAATCCTGGCCGGAAAAGGCGTCCGGTTCATCGTGATCGTAGCGGTAGCCGTCGCCGTAACCTTCGCCCTTCATCAGCTTGGTCGGCGCATTGAGGATATGCTTCGGTGGAAGCAGCGAGCCGTTCTGCTTGGCGGCCTGGCTTGCCGCCTTGAAGGCGGTGTAGACGGCATTCGATTTCGGCGCGGTGGCGAGATAGACGCAGGCCTGCGCCAGCGCCAGTTCGCCTTCCGGAGAGCCGAGATACTCATAAGCATCCTTGGCGGCGTTGCAGATCACCAGCGCCTGCGGGTCGGCAAGGCCGATATCTTCCACCGCCATGCGCACCAGCCGCCGGCCGAGATAGAGCGGATCCTCGCCGGCATCGAACATGCGGGCGAGATAATATAGAGCGGCATCGGGATCCGAGCCGCGCACGGATTTGTGCAGCGCCGAGATCAGATTGTAATGGCCGTCCTGCGCCTTGTCGTAGACGGGCGCGCGGCGCTGGACGATCCGCGTCAGGCCTTCGGTGTCGAAGCTCTCGCCCTCGCGGGCGGCTCGCCACACCTCTTCGGCAAGGGTCAGCACCGCACGGCCGTCGCCGTCGGCCATGCGGATCAGGCTGAGACGCGCTTCCTCGGTCAACGGCAGCGGCTTCTGCTCGATCGCCTCGGCGCGCCTCAGCAATTCCTCCAGGCTCTCCTCGTCATGCGACTTGAAGGTCAGCACCCGGGCGCGCGACAGCAGAGCGGCGTTGAGCTCGAAGGACGGGTTTTCGGTGGTGGCGCCGACGAGGATAACGGTGCCATCCTCCATGACGGGCAGGAAACTGTCCTGCTGGGCGCGGTTGAAACGGTGGATCTCGTCGACGAAGAGCAGCGTCTGACGACCGTCCATGCGGCGCAGGCGGGCCGTTTCGAACACCTTCTTCAGATCGGCGACACCGGAAAAGATCGCTGAAATCTGCTCGAAAGCCAGCCCCGCCTCGCCCGACAGCAGCCGCGCCACCGTCGTCTTGCCGGTGCCGGGCGGGCCCCAGAAGATCATCGAGCCGAGCGAACCGCTTTCGATCATTCGTTTCAGCACGCCGTCTTCACCGGTCAGATGTTCCTGACCGGTGACATCGGCGAGCGTCTTCGGCCGCAGCCGGTCGGCAAGCGGCCGCTTGGCGGCAACCTCCTCCGGAACACGCGGCGCGAAGAGATCATTGCTCATCGGAAGAACTGCCGGATGCGCTGGCCGTCGCGCTCGATTTCCACCCGCCAGAGGCCGGGGTCGCTATCGGCGATTTGGGACAGCTCGCTGGTCGACTTCACATCGGTGCCGTTGATCGAGACGATGATATCCTTCGGCTCGAAACCGAGTTCGGGCGGCAGGCGAATCCTCCTTCACCTCGGATACGACGACGCCTGCCGATTCCGGCGGCATGCGCAGCTCGTCGGCGACCCGCGGCGACAGGTTCTCGACGACAGCGCCGCTGAAGGGGGTACGCCCGCCGATGGTGCGCTGGTCGCGCGGCGAGGTTTCCGGGGCGCGATCGAGCGTCAGCGGCAGCTGCTCCTCGCGGCCGTTCTCGACGACCGTGAGCTTGACCGATTTTCCGAGACCGGCCGTCGTCAGCCGGTAAAGCAGCGCATCCGGATGCTCGACCGAAATACCGTCGACAGCGGTGATGATTTCACCGGCCTTCAGCCCGGCCTTGGCGGCCGGGCCGCCTTCCGAGACCTTGACGACCAGCGCGCCGCGAGCCTTATTCAGTCCAAGCGCTTCGGCGACTTCCGAGGTCACGGCATCGAAACTCGCGCCGACATAGGGCCGCTCGAAGGATTTGACGCCGGCATCGGCCGAGGCGAGGAAGACCTTGACCAGATTGGCGGGGATGGCAAAGCCGATACCGTTCGAGCCGCCTCCGCGCGAGAAGATCGCGGTGTTGATGCCGATCAACTCACCCTTCATGTTCATCAGAGCGCCGCCGGAATTGCCGGGATTGATCGAGGCGTCGGTCTGGATGAAGAAGCCGAACTCGTTCCTGACCACCTGGTTGCGGGCCAGTGCGGAGACGATACCGCTCGTCACCGTCTGGCCGACGCCGAAGGGATTGCCGATCGCCAGAACGAGATCACCGACCTCGACGGCATCGGAATTGCCGATCGGCAATGTCGGGAAACTTTCCTTGGTGTCGATCTTCAACACGGCAAGATCGACACGGTCATCACGCAGTACCACTTTGCAGGGGAATTCGCGGCCATCCGGCAGCGCAACCTTGATATCATCGGCGCCTTCGACCACGTGATTGTTGGTCACCACAGTGCCGTTCGCCTCGACGATGACACCGGAACCGAGCGAGGACTGCTTTTCCGAGCGATTCGGCATCTGCTGGCCGAAGAACTGCTCGAAGAAGGGGTCGCCGGCAAAGGGCGACTGCCGCCGGACGGTCTTTTCCGCATAGACATTGACGACGGCGCCCGACGTCTGTTTGACGAGCGGCGCGAAGGAGAGCTGCATCTGCATCTGGCTCTCGGGCACCGTCTTTGCGGTCTGCGCATTGGCCGCAGCCGGCAGAACGAGCATGAGAGCGAGTAGCGAGACGGAGGCGCGCTTGAACAGGCCTTGCATGGGTATCCCTTTTGAATCCTCTTGTGGATCGTTTTAGAGCATGATGCCGAAAAGTGTGAGCGGTTTTCGGACGACATCCTCCTCTAACTATTTAATGCGAACAGTATTCAGATTTCAGGCCGAACCGGCCCAAATTCATCCTGTCTGCCGCCCGACGCTAGAAAGGAAAGAGGGCGGAAGCATGGAAGAATGAGGCAGAGACGACCCCACGAGACTGCGCTTGAAGCCTTTGCGAATTCGATTCAGGAAATTTGGCCATGCAACTGATATCAAAAGCCAAAATCTGGGCGAAGTCACTGAAGCGTGACATCGTCGCCCTATGGCTTGCCGCGCGGGATCCGCGGGTGCCGTGGCATGCGAAAGCGGTGGCCGGCGCCGTTGCCGCCTATGCGCTGTCGCCCGTCGATCTCATCCCCGATTTCATTCCCGTGCTCGGTTATCTCGACGATCTCATCATCGTGCCTCTCGGCATTCTGCTGGCGACGCGGCTTATCCCGGCTGAGGTGATGAGCGCGCTTCGCGACGAGGCGGCAAGACGTATCGAGCGCCCCTCCGGCCGGGCCGGACTGATCTTCATCCTTGCCGTCTGGCTTGCCTGCATCATCTTCCTGGCTCTGGCATTGCGCAACCTGGTTTGACCGGCAGCAACAGGAACAGGAATGATGACGGCAAGAGCGATGATGATGGGTTTTGGTTTTGCGATTTCGATCTTCGCATCGGATATGGCACAGGCGGCGAGTTTCGACTGCGACGCGAAGGAATTGAAGCCGGACGAAAAGACGATCTGCGACAATCGCGCGCTCAACGACGCCGACGTGAAGATGGTGACGACCTTCGAGCTGCTCTCCGGCCTGCTGGCGATGGGCGCGCGCGGGACATTGCAGGACGAGCAGACCGCCTGGCTGAAGAAACGGCAGGAATGCGCGGCGGATGCCGTCTGTATCAAGGCTGCCTATGATGAGCGGCTGAAGCAGTCTCGGCGAGAGCTATAAAAACATCAACCGGCCGCTTTGAAAGCGACCGGTCGAAAAGACTATCGATTGACGCGCGTTAGCGAGCGTTCAGATCCCGCACGGCGCCGCGATCGGCGCTCGTCGCGAAGGCGGCGTAAGCCTTCAGCGCCGTCGTGACGTTGCGCTTGCGCACTTCTGTGGGATGCCAGCCCTTGGCGTCCTGATCGGCGCGGCGGGCGGCAAGTTCGGCCTCGTCGACGCGCAGGCTGATCGTGCGGTTCGGGATGTCGATGTCGATCATGTCGCCTTCGCGCACCAGGCCGATCGTACCGCCATTTGCCGCTTCCGGCGAGGCGTGGCCGATCGAGAGGCCGGAGGTACCGCCGGAGAAGCGGCCGTCAGTGATCAGCGCGCAGGCCTTGCCGAGGCCCTTCGATTTCAGATAGCTCGTCGGATAGAGCATTTCCTGCATGCCGGGGCCGCCCTTCGGGCCTTCGTAGCGAATGACGACGACGTCGCCGGCCTTCACCTCATTGGCGAGGATCGCCTTGACGGAGGCATCCTGGCTTTCGAAGACACGGGCCGGGCCGGAAAATTTCAGGATCGATTCATCGACGCCGGCCGTCTTGACGATGCACCCGTCGGCCGCGAGATTGCCCTTGAGCACGGCAAGGCCGCCATCCCTAGAGAAAGGATGTTCGACCGAGCGGATGACGCCGTTCTGGCGGTCGGTGTCGAGTTCGTCCCAACGGGCCTCCTGGCTGAAGGCGACCTGGGTCGGAATGCCGCCGGGTGCGGCACGATAGAAGTTGCGGACGGTTTCGCTGGTGGTGCGGGTAATATCCCAGCGGTCGATTGCATCGCCCAGCGTTTCGGCATGCACTGTCGGGCAATTGCGGTTCAAGAGACCTCCCTTATCGAGCTCTCCGAGGATCGACATGATGCCGCCGGCGCGGTGCACGTCTTCCATATGAACATCGCTCTTGGCGGGTGCGACCTTCGACAGGCAGGGCACCCGGCGCGAGAGTGCGTCGATATCGGCCATGGTGAAATCGATTTCGCCTTCATGAGCGGCGGCGAGGATGTGCAGGACCGTATTGGTCGAGCCGCCCATGGCGATATCGAGCGCCATGGCATTCTCGAAGGCCTGCTTGGAGGCGATGGTGCGCGGCAGCGCCTTGATATCGTCCTGCTCGTAGTAACGGCGGGCAAGATCGACGATCAGATGGCCGGCCTCGACGAAGAGGCGCTTGCGGTCGGCGTGGGTTGCAAGCGTCGAGCCATTGCCGGGCAGCGACAGGCCGAGCGCCTCGGTCAGGCAGTTCATCGAATTCGCGGTGAACATGCCGGAACAGGAGCCGCAGGTCGGACAGGCCGAGCGCTCGATGGTCTGAACGTCCTCGTCGCTGATTTTTTCATCGGCTGCTGCGACCATGGCATCGACGAGGTCGAGCGCATGCGTCTTGCCGTGCAGCACGACCTTGCCCGCTTCCATCGGGCCGCCTGAGACGAAGACTGTGGGTATGTTGAGGCGCAGCGACGCCATCAGCATGCCGGGGGTGATCTTGTCGCAATTGGAGATGCAGACCATAGCGTCGGCGCAATGGGCATTGACCATGTATTCGACACTGTCGGCGATGAGTTCGCGCGAGGGCAGCGAATAGAGCATGCCGTCATGGCCCATGGCGATGCCGTCGTCGACGGCGATCGTGTTGAACTCCTTGGCAACGCCGCCGGCCGCCTCGATTTCGCGGGCAACGAGCTGGCCGAGATCCTTCAGGTGCACGTGGCCGGGCACGAACTGGGTGAAAGAATTCACCACCGCGATAATCGGCTTGCCGAAATCCGAATCCTTCATGCCCGTGGCGCGCCAAAGGCCGCGCGCGCCTGCCATGTTGCGGCCGTGGGTCGTGGTTCTGGAACGGTAGGCTGGCATCGGTATCTTCCTCGACGTGTCGGAGATCATCAGGCGAAGCGGGGCGGCATTGAGCCTGCGGCCGGGCAACGCTGCTGTTTGGAATTGTCCTAATCCAATCGGCGGGGGCTGTCACTACCGGCAAGGCCAAATCCGGTACGCTGCCTGGAGAAGCGCCTCGAGCGCCATTGGGCATATACGGTTCGGCGCGGCGCTCGGTTACAGCCTATTTCATCACAGCCGAACACAAAAAATTGGCTTCCCGTCAGCAATATTCAAGGCTTAGACACTAATCCGAATATGCGGGCGGTTCGTTTAAGAACTATATTGAGGAAATCCGCCTTGGAGGTTTTCGACATGCCTAGCTATCGCCCACCTAAGATCGCGTCGTCGGAGATCACGCCGCACCAGCTCTATCTGCGCCGCCGAGAATTCCTCGGTGCTGCAGCACTCGGCGCCATGGCGCTCTACGGCGCCGGCACAGCGAGTGCGGCGGCCCTTTCCGCCGTCGAGAGCAAATACAAGGTCGACGAGAAGCCGACGCCGATCAAGGACGTCACGACCTACAACAATTTCTATGAGTTCGGCCTCGACAAGGGCGATCCTGCGGCGAATTCCGGCGATTTCAAACCGCTGCCCTGGACGATCAAGGTCGACGGCATGGTCAACAAACCTGGCACCTTCGACCTCGAGGCGCTGATCAAGGAATTCCCGATCGAGGAGCGCACCTACCGCATGCGCTGCGTCGAGGCCTGGTCGATGGTCATTCCCTGGGATGGCTTTCCGCTGGCATCGCTGCTCGACAAGGTGGAGCCGCTCGGCAGCGCCAAATATGTCGCCTTCGAAACCGTGGTGCGGCCGGAGGAAATGCCGGGGCAGAAGGGCTTCTTCCAGTCGCTCGACTGGCCCTATGTCGAAGGTCTGCGGCTCGACGAGGCGCGCCATCCGCTGACGCTGCTTGCCGTCGGGCTTTATGGCGAAACACTGCCGAACCAGAACGGCGCGCCGATCCGCCTCGTCGTGCCGTGGAAATACGGCTTCAAGGGCATCAAGTCGATCGTCAGGATCACGCTCACCGACCAGCAGCCGAAGAACACCTGGCAGGTGACCAATCCGCAGGAATACGGCTTCTACGCCAACGTCAATCCTTCGGTCGACCATCCGCGCTGGAGCCAGGCGAGCGAACGGCGCATCGGCGAAAGCGGCTTCTTCGGCGCGAGCCGTCACCCCACCCTGCCCTTCAACGGTTATGCCGACGAGGTGGCGGGCCTCTATGCAGGCATGGATCTGAAGGCGAATTTCTGATGGCGGAATTGTCGCTCGCCATCCCGAAGCGCTGGCAGCCCGCTTCCGTCTGGCTGCATTATGTCGTGGGGCTGGTGCCTGCGGCCTGGACATTCTATCTCGGCGCGACCGATCAGCTCGGCGCCGATCCGGTCAAGACCTTCGAGCTGTTTCTCGGCATCTGGACGATCCGCTTCCTGATCGCAACACTTGCCGTCTCCCCGGCCCGCGAACTCCTCGGCTGGAACTATCTGCGTTACCGCCGCGCGCTGGGCTTGCTGACCTTCTATTACGCGCTGATGCATTTCACCGTCTACATGGTGCTCGACCAAGCGATGGATATCCACGCCGTCGTCAACGACGTGCTGAAGCGGCCTTTCATCATGTTCGGCATGGCCGGACTTGCGATGCTCATACCGCTGGCGGTGACATCCAACAACTTCTCGATCCGCCGCCTCGGCAAGAGCTGGATCTGGCTGCACCGCCTCGTCACGATCATCGCCGCCTGCGGAGCGCTGCATTTCGCGCTCTCGACCAAGATCCTCGATTTCGAGCAATATATCTATGTCGGGCTGATCATCGCCCTCATCCTCTACCGCTCCTGGCGGCCGATCGCCCGCAACCGGAAAAAGGGCCAGGGACGGACGCGCAATCGCGCCATGGCGTCGGCTTCATGAGACCGTAGAGCTATCGGCGGGAATCAACTGCCGCCCGATGGACGGGATCGCAGGCGCAGGCCACGGCGATACCGATCGCATAGGCCAGAATGTTCCAGAGCGAAAAGACGTGGCCGAGCAGCAGTGCGCCTGCGGTCGTCAGGCGAAATGCGTCGAGCCAAGGCGTATGATAGAGACGGAACAACTCCACTGCGATCGCCAGGAACAGCGCCATGACGGCAATGATTGCCGGTCGTGACCGTGCGACCAAGAGCGCCATGAGCAGATAGACCATCGCCCCCAGAGCGCCGACCGCCATATTTGACGACGATGAAGGGCAGCTCGATCGCGTAGCCGAAGCGCCTGAGCGCCAGTCCGAGGAAGATGACGAGAAGTAGAGTGGCGAGACGACGGAACTGCACGCGGGAGCGGGTTTGAATGATTTCCTGCAATTCAGCTGTCCCTCACAATCCCGGCCATTCCAACAGCTTTTATGCAGATACCGCATTGTCAGGCTTAGCCGTCGTCACAGAGCGAAGGTCCGGCCCGCTGCTCTGAACAAACAAAAACAGCCGGGCTTTGCGAGCCCGGCTGTTTTGTTTCCGACGGAGCGGAAGATTAAGCGGCGACGGCCTGCTCTTCGGCAGCGACGCGGGCCTTGTCGGCTGCGCCCTTGGCGAAGGTGTCGCGGTCAACGAATTCGACAACTGCCATGGCGGCATTGTCGCCCTGGCGGAAGCCGGCCTTCATGATACGCAGATAGCCGCCATTGCGGGTGGCGTAACGCGTTGCGATCGTGTCGAACAGCTTCGAGACGACAGCGGCATCGCGGATCTGCGAGATCGCCTGACGGCGAGCATGCAGGTCGCCGCGCTTGCCGAGCGTGACGAGCTTCTCGACGATCGGACGGATTTCCTTGGCCTTCGGCAGAGTCGTGACGATCTGCTCGTGGGTAATCAGCGAAGCCGCCATGTTGGCGAACATCGCCTTGCGGTGGCTTGCAGTTCTATTCAGCTTGCGGCCGGCTTTACCATGGCGCATTGCTATTCTCCTTTAATGCAGGTGCCCTTACGTTACGTGGGCCTGCCGTTTCCTGGCACATGCAGGCGATCGGCCTGCTGTTTGACGGGGAAAGGCAGCCGAAAGAGCCTGCCTTTTGTTTTCTCAATATTGGTCTTCGTAACGCTTGGCGAGATCTTCGATGTTCTCGGGCGGCCATGCCGGCACTTCCATGCCGAGGTGCAGGCCCATGGAAGCGAGAACTTCCTTGATTTCGTTCAGCGACTTGCGACCAAAATTCGGTGTGCGGAGCATTTCTGCTTCGGTCTTCTGAATGAGGTCGCCGATGTAGACGATGTTGTCGTTCTTCAGGCAGTTTGCCGAACGGACCGACAGTTCGAGTTCGTCCACCTTCTTCAGGAGAGCCGGGTTGAAAGCGAGTTCGGTGACTGCTTCCTCTTCGGTTTCCTTCTGCGGCTCGTCGAAGTTGACGAAGACGCCAAGCTGATCCTGGAGAATGCGCGCCGCAAAAGCGACGGCGTCTTCGCCGGTGATCGAGCCATCGGTTTCGATGGTCATGTTCAGCTTGTCGTAGTCGAGAACCTGTCCTTCGCGGGTATTTTCTACCTTGTAGGACACCTTCTTGACCGGCGAATAGAGGCTGTCGACCGGGATGAGACCGATCGGAGCATCTTCCGCACGATTGCGCTCAGCCGGAACGTAGCCCTTGCCGTTGTTGACGGTGAACTCCATGCGGATTTCGGCGCCCTCGTCGAGCGTGCAGATGACATGCTCGGGGTTGAGGATTTCGATATCGCCGACCGTCTGGATGTCGCCAGCCGTGACAACGCCCGGGCCCTGCTTGCGCACGACCATGCGCTTTGCGTCGTCGCCATCCATCTTGATGGCGATTTCCTTGATGTTGAGCACGATGTCCGTCACGTCTTCGCGGACGCCCGGAATCGAGGAGAATTCATGCAGCACGCCATCGATCTGCACCGCCGTAACGGCAGCGCCGCGCAGCGAGGAGAGCAGAACGCGGCGAAGCGCATTGCCGAGGGTGAGGCCGAAGCCGCGCTCCAGCGGTTCGGCAACAAGCGTCGCCCTGGTGCGCGAGCTCGAGGAGAACTCCACCTTGTTCGGCTTGATCAGTTCCTGCCAGTTCTTCTGAATCATGAGTTTGCCTTCCGTTCGTTGCCACCATCCAATCGTGGCAACCGAGCTTGAAAACCACCGGGAGCGCCAAGGCGCTCACCAGTGACGAGAGCGATGATCAGACGCGGCGCTTCTTGCGCGGACGGCAGCCATTGTGCGGGATCGGGGTCACGTCGCGGATGGACGTGATCATGAAACCTGCAGCCTGGAGCGCGCGCAGAGCCGATTCACGACCCGAACCCGGACCGCAGACTTCGACTTCCAGCGACTTCATGCCGTGCTCCTGAGCCTTCTTGGCGCAGTCTTCAGCAGCAATCTGGGCAGCGAACGGGGTCGACTTGCGCGAGCCCTTGAAGCCTTTGGCGCCAGCCGACGACCAAGCGATCGCGTTGCCCTGGGCATCGGTGATGGTGATCATCGTGTTGTTGAAGGTCGAGTTGACGTGAGCGACACCCGACGAGATGTTCTTGCGTTCACGACGGCGAACGCGGACGGCTTCCTTAGCCATGGTATTCCTTTCGTTGATCTCTTCACCGCCGTAATGCCAGCGGCTACACCGGAACGGCGCCTATATGGTCCCGCTCCAAACTCAAAAGAGGCCGGCGCAGACCGCCAGCCTCCCCACCCCGGTTTCCCGGAAATTACTTCTTCTTGCCAGCGATTGCCTTTGCCGGGCCCTTGCGGGTGCGGGCATTGGTATGCGTGCGCTGACCGCGGACCGGAAGGCCGCGGCGATGACGCAGGCCGCGGTAGCAGCCCAGGTCCATCAGGCGCTTGATGTTCATCGCGGTATCGCGACGAAGATCACCTTCGACCTGATAGTCGCGGTCGATGGCTTCGCGGATCTGAAGGACTTCGGCGTCCGTCAGCTGATGCACACGACGTTCAGCCGGGATACCGACCTTCTCGACGATTTCCTGTGCGAATTTCGGACCGATCCCGTGAATGTAGGTCAACGCGATAACAACGCGCTTCGCAGTCGGGATGTTGACGCCAGCGATACGTGCCACGCCTGTTCTCCTTGCATTCCAGTTGCCATCCGGCAAGTGGGCTTCGTTATGCGGCCTTTGGAACCGCTCGTTCAGATTTACGTCCGTAACATGTCAAAACGACCGCACCCGGACTTCCCTGGGAAATCCGCGCCGATCGCATGGAATGTCGCGAGTTGGCGCGGTGTTTAGCGGAATCACTGCTGAAAAGCAACCGTTCCGCCAAGTTTATTTTCAAAGCCTTAAAGCTTAGAAAGAATGTTTTCGACCTCGGCCGTCACCTGATCGATTTCCGCCATGCCGTCCACGGACCTGAGTTTGCCCTTGGCATGGTAATAGCCGATCAGCGGCGAGGTTTCCTTGTAATAGACCTGCAGCCGAGCCGTCATGGTCTCCGGGTTGTCGTCGGGACGGCGCTTGAAGTGCGTGGAACCGCACTTGTCGCACACGCCTTCGGCGGCCGGAACCTTATCGGTATCGTGATAGACGCTGCCGCACTGGGCGCAGGAGTAGCGGCCGGCGACACGGCGGACCAGTTCGTCATCGTCGACACGGAATTCGATGACGACGGACAGACCCAGACCCTTTGCCCTCAGCATCGCTTCGGTGGCATCCGCCTGGACGAGCGTCCTCGGGAAACCGTCGAGAATGAAGCCGTTGGCGCAATCGGGTTGATCGATTCGCTCGGAGACGATGGCGATAACGATCTCATCCGAGACAAGTTTGCCGGCATCCATCACCGCCTTGGCGCGCTTGCCGACATCCGTGCCGGCATTGACCGCTGCGCGCAGCATGTCCCCCGTGGAAAGCTGCGGAATGCCGTGCTTTTCCACGATCCGCTGGGCCTGGGTTCCCTTACCCGCGCCCGGCGGCCCTAAAAGGATAAGTCTCATCGCCCCCTCTTTCCTCCACGCAACTTCGATTTCTTGATCAGGCCTTCGTATTGCTGCGCGATCAGGTGACCCTGGATCTGTGCAACCGTATCAAGAGTTACGCTAACCACGATCAAAAGCGAAGTCCCACCAAGGGATAATGGAATGCCGGTTTGCGACACCAAGATCTCCGGAAGGATGCAGACGAAGACGAGATAGATTGCGCCGATCACCGTGATTCGGGTCAGCACGTAGTCGATATATTCGGCGGTGCGCTCGCCCGGGCGGATGCCGGGAATGAAGCCGCCATGCTTCTTCAGATTGTCGGCCGTGTCCTTCGGATTGAAGACGATGGCCGTATAGAAGAAGGCGAAGAAGGCGATCAGCGCCGCATAGAGCACCATGTAGAGCGGCTGGCCATGGCCGAGGGCCGCGACGATCGATGTTGCCCAGGAGGGCATCGCCGTGGTGTTGGCAAAGCCTGCAAGCGTTGCCGGCAGCAGCAGCAGCGACGAGGCGAAGATCGCCGGGATGACGCCCGAGGTGTTGAGCTTCAGCGGCAGATGAGACGTATCGCCCTGGAACATCCGGTTGCCGACCTGGCGCTTCGGATACTGGATCAACAGCCGGCGCTGCGCGCGCTCGACGAAGACGATGACCCCGATGACGCCGATCGCGACGATGATCACCAACAGAATGAGGAAGGTCGACAGCGCACCCGTGCGGCCGAGCTCGAGCGTGCCGGCAAGAGCTGTCGGAAGACCGGCGGCGATGCCGGCGAAGATGATCAGCGAGATGCCGTTGCCGATACCGCGCGAGGTGATCTGCTCGCCGAGCCACATCAGGAACATCGTGCCGCCGAGCAGCGTCAGAACGGTGGAAACACGGAAGAACAAGCCCGGATCGACGACGAGGCCCTGGCCGCTCTCGAGACCGGCGGCAATGCCGTAGGCCTGGAGCGCACCGAGGATGACCGTGCCATAGCGGGTATACTGGTTGATGATCTTACGGCCCTGCTCGCCCTCTTTCTTGAGGTTTTCGAGCGCCGGCACGACCGATGTCATCAGCTGCACTATGATCGAAGCGGAGATATAGGGCATGATGCCGAGCGCGAAGATCGCCATGCGCTGAACGGCGCCGCCCGAAAACATGTTGAAAAGGCCGAGAATGCCACCTGCCTGGCCGCGGAAAGCCTGGGCATAGGCTTCGGGGTTGAGGCCTGGAAGCGGAATATGGGTACCGAGCCTGTAAACGAGGAGAGCTGCCAGTGTGAACCACAGGCGCTTCTTCAAATCCTCGGCTTTGGCAAAGGTCGAAAAATTGAGGTTGGATGCCAATTGTTCCGCTGCAGAAGCCATGCGTTTCTCCGCGCTACCAATTCCGGCGTCTCTGGGGATAGGCCGGCCCCGGAATCAGTATGAAAATTATTCAAAACCGGGTTCAGTACGGATTGCAGCGCAACCCCATGCCTCACCCTTGTTTCAGTCTTACCGGCATGACGCGGGCGCGCCAGCCAACATTTTGTGAGGCCCACATATGGGAGCAAAATCGCCCGGTGTGAAGCACCCCGGGCGATATATCATCAGATTATTATTCGGCTGCAGCCGGAGCCGAAAGCAGCGTCACGGTGCCGCCGGCCTTTTCGATCTTCTCGACGGCAGGCTTGGAGGCGCCGGCAACGACGATGGTGATCTTGGCCTTCAGCTCGCCGTCAGCGAGAACGCGAACGCCGTCTTTGGTGCGGCGGATGACGCCGGCGGCCTTGAGGGCAGCTGCGTCAACGGTCGCCTTGGCATCGAGCTTGCCGGCGTCGATCGCCGCCTGGATGCGAGCCAGCGACACAACAACAAAATCGGAAGCGAAAATGTTGTTGAAGCCGCGCTTCGGCAGGCGACGATAGATCGGCATCTGGCCGCCTTCGAAGCCGTTGATGGCGACGCCCGAACGGGACTTCTGACCCTTCACACCGCGACCACCGGTCTTGCCGGAGCCCGAGCCGATACCGCGGCCGAGGCGCTTGCGGCTGTGGGTCGAACCTTCGTTATCTTTAATTTCATTGAGTTTCATGAGCGTTTCCTCCGTCTCACTTCTCGTCGACGACGCGAACGAGATGCTGGACAGCACGGATCATGCCACGAACCGAAGGAGTATCCTCCAGCGTGCGGCGACGGTGCATCTTGTTCAGTCCGAGACCGATCAGCGTGCGCTGCTGAACATCCGGACGGCGAATCGGGCTGCCGATCTGTTCGATCGTGACAGTCTTCGCTTCAGCCTTCTTGGTAGCCTTGGCCATCTGTCAAACTCCTCTTATTCTTCAGAGGCGTTGCCGGAGGCGCTACGACGAGCCTGCAGCGTTGCATACTTGATGCCGCGCTGAGCTGCGATGTCCTTCGGGTGAACCTGGTGCTTCAGAGCGTCGAAGGTGGCGCGAACCATGTTGTAGGGGTTCGACGAACCAGTCGACTTGGCGACGACGTCGTGCATGCCGAGCGTTTCGAAAACGGCGCGCATCGGACCGCCGGCGATGATGCCGGTACCGACCTTGGCCGAGCGCAGCAGAACCTTGCCGGCGCCGTGGCGGCCGTGAACGTCGTGATGCAGCGTACGGCCGTCACGCAGCGGTACGAAGATCAGTTCGCGCTTGGCGGCTTCGGTTGCCTTGCGGATGGCTTCCGGCACTTCGCGTGCCTTGCCATGGCCGAAGCCGACGCGGCCCTTCTGGTCGCCGACGACGACGAGTGCTGCGAAACCGAAACGACGGCCGCCCTTGACGACCTTGGCGACGCGGTTGATCGCGACAAGCTTGTCGACGAATTCGCTATCGCGCTCTTCACGGCTCTGGCGGTCTTCCCGCTGCGGCCTTCTTTCCTGTGCCATTGTCCTCTTCCTTTTTCTTTTCCGGGTGCAATCGGCAAATACATGTGGACCGCATCAGCCTCCCCTTCCGGAGAGTGCCTGCGGTCCGGCGAAAATCCGGCCGGCGCCAAAGCGTCCGGCCGGAAACTGATCAGAAGGTGAGACCGCCTTCGCGGGCTGCATCGGCGAGAGCCTTGATGCGGCCGTGATAGATGAAGGCGCCACGGTCGAATACGACCTCGGTGACACCCGCCTTCGAAGCGCGCTCTGCAACGAGCTTGCCGACGAGGGCAGCTGCTGCTGTGTCAGCACCGGTCTTCAGAGAACCGCGCAGATCCTTGTCGAGGGTCGATGCAGCGGCAAGTGTCTTGCCGGCAACATCGTCGATAACCTGAGCGTAGATGTTCTTCGAGGAGCGATGAACCGACAGGCGCGGACGGCCGTTGGCCACCGACTTGAGATGACGGCGCACGCGGTTGGCACGACGTGCAAGTGCTTCTTTCCTGCTAGCCATTTCGCGTGATCCTTACTTCTTCTTGCCTTCTTTGCGGACGATCCGCTCGTCAGCGTACTTGACGCCCTTGCCCTTGTAGGGCTCGGGACCGCGATATTCGCGGATTTCGGCGGCGACCTGACCGACCTGCTGCTTATTGATGCCGGAGACAACAATTTCAGTCGGCTTCGGAACGGCGATCGTGATGCCGACCGGCGGCTCATAGATCACGTCGTGGCTGAAGCCGAGGGCCAGCTGCAGGTTCTTGCCCTGCAGGGAGGCGCGGTAACCGACGCCGTTGATTTCGAGCTTGCGCTCGAAGCCGTCCTTGACGCCCTTGAAGATGCCTTCGATCATCGTGCGGGACATGCCCCACTTCGAACGTGCATCCTTGGTCTGGTTCACGGGCGTCACGACGACCGCGTTGTTTTCGAGCTTGAGGCTGATTTCGTCGTTAGCAACGAAAAACAGCTCGCCCTTCGGGCCCTTTGCAGTGACCTTCTGGCCATCGACCGTAGCCGTGATCCCAGCAGGCACCTGAACGGGCTTTTTACCGATACGAGACATGTTTCAATCCTGTCTGTTCGCTATGGAGATCTCTGCCCGATCTTAGAAGACCGAGCAAAGAACCTCGCCGCCAACGTTCTGTTCGCGAGCCTGGTGATCGGCCATCACACCCTTCGGAGTCGAAAGGATGGTGATGCCGAGGCCGTTCGCGACCTGCGGAATGGACTTGACCGAGACATAAACCCGGCGGCCCGGCTTGGACACACGGCCGATCTCACGGATCACCGATGCGCCTTCATAATATTTCAGCTCGATGCTGAGTTCCGACTTGCCATTGCCGAAATCGACAACGGAATAGCCACGGATGTAGCCTTCGGACTGCAGGACATCGAGAACACGTGCACGGAGCTTGGACGCAGGCGTCGAAACCGACGACTTGCGGCGGGAAGCGCCGTTACGGATACGGGTGAGCATATCGCCCAACGGATCAGTCATTGTCATGTAACCTGCTCCTTACCAGCTCGACTTGACGATGCCCGGCACCTTGCCGAGATTGCCCAGTTCACGCAGCGCAATACGCGACATGCGCAGTTTGCGGTAATATGCGCGCGGACGCCCCGAAACTTCGCAACGGTTGCGAATACGGGTCTTCGATCCATCACGCGGCAGGGATGCCAGCTTGATCGAGGCCTTGAACCGCTCTTCGATCGGAAGAGCCTGGTTCATGATGATCGCCTTCAACGCAGCCCGCTTAGCGGCCTGGTTGGCGACGGTAGTACGGCGGCGCTTGTTCTTTTCAACTGCGCTTGTCTTCGCCATGTCAGGTTCCTTTTCTACGCTCGTCGTTACGGTTATTGACGGAACGGGAAGCTGAACTCTTTCAGAAGAGCCCGTGCTTCGTCGTCGGTCGTCGCCGTCGTGCAAACGATGATGTCCATGCCCCACATCTGATCAACCTTGTCGTAGTTGATCTCAGGGAACACAATGTGCTCCTTGATGCCCATGGCGAAGTTGCCACGGCCGTCAAAGCTTTTCGGGTTCAGGCCGCGGAAGTCGCGAACGCGCGGAAGCGCGATGTTGACCAGGCGATCCAGGAACTCGTACATGCGGGCGCCGCGCAGGGTGACCTTCGCGCCGATCGGCATCTGTTCGCGGACCTTGAAGCCTGCGATGGAGTTGCGGGCGCGGGTGATGACCGGCTTCTGGCCGGCGATCGCCGCGAGGTCGGCGGCAGCTACCGTCGGCTTCTTCGAGTCAGCGGTCGCTTCGCCGACACCCATGTTGATCACGATCTTGTCGAGCTTCGGGATCATCATCTCGTTGGCGTAGGAGAACTGCTCCTGCATCGCCTTGCGGATGCGCTCGACATATTCCTTCTTGAGCCGCGGCTCGTATTTTGCCTCAGCCATCGATCACTTCTCCAGAACGCTTGGCCACACGGACCTTTTTGCCGTCAACAACCTTGAAACCGACGCGGGTCGGCTTGCCGTCCTTGTCGACGATTGCAACGTTCGACAGGTGAACGGAGGCTTCCTTGTTGATGATGCCGGCTTCCTGGGTCTGCGTCTGGCGCTGGTGGCGCTTGACGACGTTGACGCCACGAACAACGGCACGATCTTCCTTCGGCATGACCTGGACAACTTCGCCGGTACGGCCCTTGTCCTTGCCAGCGAGCATGACGACCTTGTCGCCCTTACGAATCTTCTGCATCGCTTTGCTCCTTACAGTACTTCGGGAGCCAGCGAGATGATCTTCATGTGGTTCTTGGCGCGAAGTTCGCGCGGAACCGGTCCGAAGATACGGGTGCCGATCGGCTCTTTCTTGTTGTCGATGAGGACTGCTGCGTTGGTGTCGAAACGGATGACGGAGCCATCCGGACGACGGATGTCCTTGGCGGTGCGAACGACAACCGCCTTCATCACGTCACCCTTCTTCACGCGGCCGCGCGGGATCGCTTCCTTGATCGAAACGACGATGACGTCGCCGATCGAGGCATACTTGCGCTTCGAGCCGCCCAGCACCTTGATGCACATGACACGACGTGCGCCGGAATTATCCGCGACGTCGAGGTTTGTTTGCATCTGAATCATATCAGGTCGCCTTCTTGGTTTACCGGAATGGTTGGGCTAGCCCCCTACTCCGGCTTATGAAAATTTTCGCCGGCCGAACTGCCGTAACGGCAGCACAGACGCGGCAATGCTGAATAGCGCGGGATCGATCGTGCCAGGGTGGTTTCCCGAAGGACCTTCCGTGCGCTCAAAGCAAAAGAACGCCCGGCATTCGAGCGTTCTGACGCTGCTTCATACAGATATTTCGGCGAGACGCAAGGCCTCGCACAAAATTCTGTTTACTGGCCCTGGGCGGAAATTACCGTCCAGCGCTTGTCCTTGGAGATCGGCGCGCATTCCTCGATGGATACGGTATCGCCAATCTTGTACTGGTTGTTTTCGTCGTGGGCCTTGTACTTCTTGGAACGACGAACGGTCTTCTGGAGCAGCGGGTGAGCGAAACGACGCTCGACGCGAACCACTACCGTCTTCTCGTTCTTGTCGCCAACGACGACGCCCTGCAGGATGCGCTTCGGCATATTTTTCTTCCTTTAGGCCTTAACTTCTGCCGCCTTCTGGCGGGCAATGGTTTTCACGCGGGCGATGTCCTTGCGGACTTCATTGATGCGCGAGGACTTTTCGAGCTGGCCGGTCGCCTTCTGGAAGCGCAGGTTGAACTGCTCCTTCTTCAGCTTGGCAAGCTCGTCCTTGAGTTGGTCGGCGGTGAAGCCGCGAACATCTGAGGCTTTCATGAGCTCAATCCCTTACTCTGCAATGCGCTGAACGAAGCGCGTCTTGACCGAGAGCTTGGCAGAGCCGAGACGAAGCGCCTCACGGGCGATTTCTTCGCTGACACCATCGATCTCGAACATCATACGGCCGGGCTTGACCTTGCATGCCCAGTATTCAACGGAGCCCTTACCCTTACCCATGCGGACTTCGGTCGGCTTTGCGGTTACCGGAACGTCCGGGAACACGCGGATCCACACACGGCCGGCGCGCTTCATGTAACGCGTGATCGCGCGGCGGGCCGCTTCGATCTCGCGCGCGTTGACGCGGTTGGGTTCCTGAGCCTTCAGGCCGAATTCGCCGAATGCCAGGTCAGAACCGCCCTTGGCGACGCCCTTGATGCGGCCCTTGAACTGCTTGCGGTACTTGGTACGCTTTGGCTGCAACATTTTCTTATTCTCCGAACTTCTCTGCCACGCGCGCTATCAAGCGTTGTCGCGGCGACGGTCTCTGTCGCGGTCACGATCACGGCTTGCCGGACCCTGGGCGTCACCTTCCATCGCACGGCGCTCGGAAGCCATCGGATCGTGCTCAAGGATTTCGCCCTTGAAGATCCAGACCTTGATGCCGCAGATGCCGAACGCGGTTTCTGCTTCAGCCGTGCCGTAGTCGATGTCGGCGCGCAGCGTGTGCAGCGGCACACGACCTTCGCGGTACCATTCCGTACGGGCGATTTCAGCGCCGCCGAGACGGCCGGCGCAGGTGATCTTGATGCCTTCGGCGCCAAGACGCATCGCGGACTGAACGGCGCGCTTCATGGCGCGGCGGAAAGCCACGCGGCGCTCGAGCTGCTGGGCGATCGACTGAGCGACCAGCGTTGCGTCGACTTCGGGCTTGCGCACTTCGACGATGTTGAGGTGCGTTTCTGAGTTGGTCATATCCGACAGCTTCTTGCGGAGCTTGTCGATGTCGGCGCCCTTGCGGCCGATGATCAGGCCCGGACGTGCCGAGTGGATCGTGACGCGGCACTTCTTGTGCGGACGCTCGATGACCACCTTGGAGATCCCGGCCTGCTTCAGTTCGCTCATGACGAACTTGCGCATCTTCAGGTCTTCGTGCAGCAGCTGGCCGTACTCGGCATTGTCCGCGAACCAGCGGCTATCCCAGGTACGGTTGATGCCAAGACGGAAACCGATTGGATTGATTTTCTGACCCATTATGCGGCCTCCTCAACTGCCTGCACTTCACGAACGACGATCGTCAGGTGCGCGAAAGGCTTTTCGATGCGCGACGCGCGACCGCGACCACGAGCGTGGAAACGCTTCATGACGATCGACTTGCCGACATAGGCCTCGGCGACGACGAGAGCGTCGACGTCGAGATCGTGGTTGTTCTCAGCGTTGGCGATCGCAGATTCGAGCGTCTTCTTGACGGCACCTGCGATACGCTTGCGGGAGAACTCCAGCTCAGCGAGTGCGCGCTCGACCTTCTTGCCACGGATGGCCGCAGCAACCAGATTGAGCTTCTGGGGGCTGACGCGGAGCGTGCGGGCGACTGCTTGCGCCTCGTTGTCCTTCAGCCGGCGTTCGGCTTTTGCCTTGCCCATTGTTACTTCCTCTTCGCCTTCTTGTCCGC
The DNA here is from genome assembly GCF_022354505.1 of Rhizobium sp. C104. NCBI lineage: Bacteria > Pseudomonadati > Pseudomonadota > Alphaproteobacteria > Hyphomicrobiales > Rhizobiaceae > Rhizobium > Rhizobium sp. C104. Next base: position 1,869,733 of record NZ_CP092348.1, read on the forward strand.
GCCGTGACCGTAGTAGGTGCGGGTCGGAGAGAATTCACCGAATTTGTGGCCGACCATGTCTTCATTGACGCTGACCGGGATATGCTTGCTGCCGTTGTAGACGCCGAAGGTAAGACCGACGAACTGCGGCAGGATCGTGGAGCGACGGCTCCAGATCTTGATTACTTCTGCACGTCCGCCTTCACGAACCTTCTCAGCCTTCTTGAGAAGATAGCCGTCAACGAACGGACCTTTCCATACTGAACGAGCCATTGGAGACTTCCTCTCTTACTTCTTACGCTGATGACGCGAGCGCATGATCATCTTGTCGGTCGACTTGTTCGACCGGGTGCGCTTGCCCTTGGTCGGCTTGCCCCATGGTGTCACCGGATGGCGACCACCGGAGGTGCGGCCTTCACCACCGCCGTGCGGATGGTCGACCGGGTTCATGACGACACCGCGGTTATGCGGACGCTTGCCGCGCCAAACGGTACGACCGGCCTTGCCGTCGTTGATGTTGGCGTGGTCAGGGTTGGAGACGGCGCCGATCGAAGCGAGGCAGGAGCCATGCACGAGACGCTGTTCACCCGAGTTCAGGCGAAGGATCGCCATGCCCTGGTCACGGCCGACGAGCTGTGCGTAGCCACCGGCGGAGCGAGCGATCTGACCGCCCTTGCCCGGCTTCATTTCCACGTTGTGGATGATGGAACCGACCGGGATGAACTGCAGCGGCATGGTATTGCCAGGCTTGACGTCGACAGCCTTCTCGGAAGCGATGACCTTGTCACCGGCAGCGAGACGCTGAGGAGCGAGGATGTAAGCCTTCTCGCCGTCAGCATAGTTGACCAACGCGATGAAAGCCGTGCGGTTCGGATCGTATTCGATACGCTCGACCGTGCCTTCGACGTCGAACTTGCGACGCTTGAAGTCGATCAGGCGATAGGTACGCTTGTGACCGCCGCCGATGAAGCGGGCGGTGATGCGACCGAGGTTGTTACGACCGCCGCTCTTGGTCAGGCCTTCCGTCAGCGCCTTGACCGGCTTGCCCTTGTAGAGGGCCGAACGGTCGACGATGACCAGCTGGCGCTGGCTCGGGGTGATCGGATTGAATGTTTTCAATGCCATTTTCTTATACCTCAGAGACCGGTGGAGACGTCGATCGTCTGGCCTTCAGCCAGGGTCACAACAGCCTTCTTCACGTCCTTCTGCTTGCCGACGAAACCGCGGAACCGCTTGGTCTTGCCCTTGCGCAGCAGAGTGTTGACGGCCGTAACCTTGACGCCGAACAGCGCCTCGACAGCAGCCTTGATTTCCGGCTTCGTCGCCTGCTTGGCGACATTGAAAACAACCTGGTTGTTTTCGGATACCAGCGTGGACTTTTCGGTGATCGCCGGAGAGACGATCACATCGTAGTGGCGAAGATCGGTCACTTGAATCGCTCCTCTAGCGCTTCAACCGCAGCCTTGGAAAGCACGAGCTTGCCGCGGCGCACGATGTCATAAACGTTGATGCCCTGGATCGGCAGAACATCGATGTTCGGGATGTTCTGAGCTGCGAGCTTGAAGTTGCCGTCAAGTTCTGCACCGCCGATGAAGAGGGCGTTGGTCAGGCCGAGCGTCTCGAATACGGACGCGAGAGCCTTGGTCTTGGCTTCAGCGGCAACCAGATTGTCGATGACGATGACGTCATCGGCCTTGATCTTGGCCGAAAGAGCGAGGCGCAGGCCGAGTGCACGAACCTTCTTGGGAAGGTCATGCTCGTGGCTGCGGACAACCGGGCCGTGAGCTTTGCCGCCGCCGCGGAACTGCGGAGCGCGAGCCGAATGGTGACGAGCGCGGCCCGTACCCTTCTGCTTGTACATCTTGGCGCCGGTGCGCGAAACTTCAGCGCGGCCCTTTGCCTTGTGGGTGCCCTGCTGCTTCTTGGCAAGCTGCCAGCGGATGACGCGGGCGAGAATGTCTTCGCGGGGCTCGAGGCCGAAAATCGCGTCCGAAAGGGAAACCTTCCCGGCGTCTTTTCCCTCGAGGGTTTTGACGTTGAATTCCATTGATCTGGCTCCCTTACTTCGCGGCCGACTTGACGGCGTCGCGCACGATGATCCAGGCACCCTTGGAACCGGGAACAGCACCCTTGATCAGGATCAGACCACGATCTTCGTCGGTCGAAACCACTTCCAGGTTCTGCGTCGTGACGCGCGTCTGGCCCATGTGACCAGCCATCTTCTTGTTCTTGAAAACCTTGCCCGGATCCTGGCGCGAGCCGGTCGAACCGTGCGAGCGGTGCGAAACCGACACACCGTGCGTGGCGCGAAGACCGCCGAAACCATGGCGCTTCATGGCGCCGGCAAAACCCTTACCGATCGTCGTGCCCGTCACATCGACGAGCTGACCGGCTGCGAAGTGACCCGCCTTGATCTCCGTGCCGATCTCAAGCAGCTGGTCTTCCGACACGCGGAATTCAGCAACCTTGGCCTTCGGCTCGACGTTGGCAACGGCAAAGTTGCCGCGCATCGCCTTGGAGGTGTTCTTCACCTTCGCCTGGCCGGCACCGAGCTGAACTGCGGTATAGCCATTCTTTTCGACAGTGCGCGTGGCGACGACCTGGCAGCCGTCCATACGCAGTACCGTTACCGGGACATGCTCACCGGCGTCGTTATAGACGCGGGTCATTCCCACCTTCTGTGCAATCACACCTGAACGCATCGGTTCAATCCTTCTCACTCAGCCCGAAGACCCGAGGTCTCAGAGCTTGATCTCAACATCGACACCGGCGGCGAGATCGAGCTTCATCAGCGCGTCTACCGTCTGCGGGGTCGGGTCAACGATATCGAGAAGGCGCTTGTGCGTGCGCATCTCGAACTGTTCACGGCTCTTCTTGTCGATGTGCGGGGACCGGTTGACCGTAAACTTCTCGATGCGGGTCGGAAGCGGAACGGGGCCCCGGACGCTTGCACCGGTGCGCTTAGCCGTCGATACGATCTCGCGCGTGGAGGCATCGAGAATCCGGTGATCGAACGCCTTCAGGCGGATGCGGATATTCTGGCCGTTCATTCGACTTTATCCTTGTGTCTGTTATCCGCGTGTCACCATTCAGGGACACGACTTACCTTCAGTTACGTTAGCGGGCCACCGGTTTCAAAGATCGAGAGGGACACCGAGATCGGCGTCCCTATCCTTTCCTTGGGCCTGGTGGCCCAGCCGCTAATTACTCGACGATCGAAGCGACGATACCGGCGCCGACGGTGCGGCCGCCTTCGCGGATCGCGAAGCGCAGCTTTTCTTCCATCGCGATCGGAACGATCAGCTCGACGGCAACCGTGACGTTGTCGCCCGGCATGACCATCTCGGTACCTTCCGGCAGCGTCACGATGCCGGTTACGTCGGTCGTGCGGAAGTAGAACTGCGGACGGTAGTTGGTGAAGAACGGCGTATGACGGCCACCCTCTTCCTTCGTCAGGATGTAGGCTTCCGCCATGAACTTCTTGTGCGGCTTGACAGAGCCCGGCTTGCACAGGATCTGGCCACGCTCGACGCCGTCACGGTTCACACCGCGAACCAGGGCGCCGATGTTGTCGCCAGCCTGGCCCTGATCGAGCAGCTTGCGGAACATTTCAACGCCGGTCACCGTCGTCTTCGAAGTTGCGCGGATACCGACAATCTCGACTTCTTCGCCAACCTTGACAATGCCACGCTCGACGCGGCCGGTCACAACCGTGCCGCGGCCGGAGATCGAGAACACGTCTTCGATCGGCATCAGGAACGGCTGGTCGATCGGACGCTCAGGCGTCGGGATGTAGGCGTCGACCGCAGCCATCAGCTCGCGGATCGCGTCTTCGCCGATCTTCTTGTCAGAATCTTCAAGAGCAGCAAGCGCCGAACCCTTGACGACCGGGATATCGTCGCCCGGGAAGTCGTAGGACGACAGAAGTTCGCGAACTTCGAGCTCGACCAGTTCGAGAAGCTCGGCGTCGTCAACCTGGTCGACCTTGTTCAGGAACACAACGATCGCCGGAACGCCGACCTGGCGGGCCAGCAGGATGTGTTCGCGCGTCTGCGGCATCGGGCCGTCAGCGGCCGAGCACACCAGGATCGCGCCGTCCATCTGGGCAGCACCGGTGATCATGTTCTTGACGTAGTCGGCGTGGCCGGGGCAGTCGACGTGCGCATAGTGGCGGGCCGGCGTCTCATACTCGACGTGCGCCGTCGAAATGGTGATGCCGCGGGCCTTTTCTTCCGGAGCAGCGTCGATCTGGTCGTACGCCTTGAACTCACCGAAGTACTTCGTGATCGCTGCCGTCAGAGACGTCTTGCCGTGGTCAACGTGGCCGATCGTGCCAATGTTGACGTGCGGCTTGTTGCGCTCAAACTTACTCTTTGCCATTTTCGGCTCTCCGTTTTGCTAGTCCCCGAAGGGATCTAATTCTTGTTATCGGTCAATTGGTATTCCGGTCACTTCTGACCGGAATACTTTGCCTGGATTTCAGTTGCGACGTTCGACGGGACCGGCGAATAGTGATCGAAGGTCATCGTGTACTGAGCGCGGCCCTGGGACATGGAGCGCAGGTTGTCGACGTACTTGAACATGTTCGCGAGCGGAACGTTCGCGTTGATGACCACGGCGATACCACGGCTTTCCTGACCCTGGATCTGACCGCGACGGGAGTTCAGGTCGCCGATGACGTCGCCGACATAATCTTCCGGGGTGACGACTTCGACCTTCATCATCGGCTCGAGCAGCTGAGCGCCGGCCTTCTTGGCTGCTTCACGGAAGCAGGCACGCGATGCGATTTCGAAGGCGAGAACCGAGGAGTCGACGTCATGGAAAGCGCCGTCGATGAGGGTCGCCTTGACGCCGAGCATCGGGAAGCCAGCGAGCGGACCCGAAGACAGGACGCTTTCGATGCCCTTCTGGACGCCGGGGATGTATTCCTTCGGAACGGAACCGCCGACGATCTTGGATTCGAACTTGAATTCGTCGCCTTCCGGGTTCGGTTCGAAGACGATCTTGACGCGCGCGAACTGGCCGGTACCACCGGACTGCTTCTTGTGCGTGTAGTCTTCTTCGTGCTGGCGCGTGATGGTTTCGCGATAGGCAACCTGCGGCGCGCCGACAGTTGCTTCAACCTTGAATTCACGACGCATGCGGTCGACGATGATGTCGAGATGCAGTTCGCCCATGCCGGCAATGATGGTCTGGCCGGATTCCTGGTCGGTCTTGACGCGGAAGGACGGATCTTCTGCAGCCAGGCGGTTGAGCGCAAGGCCCATCTTTTCCTGGTCGCCCTTGGTCTTCGGCTCGATGGCGATCTGGATGACCGGCTCGGGGAATTCCATGCGCTCGAGGATAACCGGCTTCAACGGATCGCAGAGCGTGTCACCCGTCGTGGTTTCCTTGAGGCCGGCGAGAGCGACGATGTCGCCTGCGAAGGCTTCTTCGATGTCTTCACGCGAGTTGGAGTGCATCTGCAGCATGCGGCCGACGCGCTCGCGCTTGTCCTTGACCGTGTTCATGACCGACGCGCCCTTTTCGAGCTTGCCGGAGTAGATGCGGGCGAAGGTCAGCGAACCGACGAAGGGGTCGTTCATGATCTTGAAGGCGAGCATGGAGAGCGGCTCGTTGTCATCGGCATGACGCTCGATGTCAGCTTCCGTCTTGAAGTCGATGCCCTTAATGGCCGGGATATCCATCGGCGACGGCAGGTAGTCGACGACGGCGTCGAGCAGCGGCTGCACGCCCTTGTTCTTGAACGCGGTGCCGCAGAACATCGGGTGGAACTTGACGTCGATCGTGCCGCGGCGAACGAGCGCACGGATCTGATCGTTGTCGGGCAGAACGCCTTCGAGATAGGCTTCCATCGCGGCTTCGTCGATGTCGACGACGGTTTCGATCAGCTTTTCGCGATATTCTTCGGCCTTGGCCTTCATGTCCTCGGGGATCTCGACGACATCCCACTGGGCGCCGAGCGACTCGTCGCGCCAAATGAGAGCGTTCATCTCGATCAGGTCGATAACGCCCTTGAACTCGGTTTCAGCACCGATCGGCAGCTGCATGACGACAGCCGTTGCGCCGAGGCGGGTCTTGATCATCTCGACGGAGCGATAGAAGTCGGCGCCCGTCTTGTCCATCTTGTTGCAGAAGATCATCCGCGGGACATTGTACTTCTCAGCCTGGCGCCAGACGGTTTCCGTCTGCGGCTCGACACCGGCGTTGGCATCGAGCAGCGCGATAGCGCCGTCGAGAACGCGCAGCGAACGCTCGACTTCGATGGTGAAGTCGACGTGGCCGGGGGTGTCGATGATGTTGAAGCGGCGCATCTTGCCGTCACGGCCCTTCCAGAAGGTCGTGGTGGCAGCGGAGGTGATCGTGATGCCACGCTCCTGCTCCTGCTCCATCCAGTCCATGGTGGCTGCGCCGTCGTGGACTTCGCCGATCTTGTGCGACTTACCGGTGTAATAAAGGATACGCTCGGTGGTCGTGGTCTTGCCGGCGTCGATATGCGCCATGATACCGAAATTACGGTAGTCTTCGATCTTATATTCGCGAGCCATTGTGGACTGCCTTTCGATACCGTTCGGAATTACCAGCGATAGTGCGAGAATGCACGGTTGGCGTCAGCCATCTTGTGCGTGTCTTCGCGCTTCTTGACGGCGGAGCCGCGGTTGTTGGACGCATCGAGCAGTTCGCCGGAAAGGCGGTCAACCATAGTCGTTTCATTGCGCTTGCGGGCGGCAGCGATCAGCCAGCGAATGGCGAGAGCCTGGCGGCGCTCCGGACGAACATCGACCGGCACCTGATAGGTCGCACCACCGACGCGGCGCGAGCGGACTTCAACGTGCGGAGCAATGTTGTCGAGCGCAGAATGGAATACCGTGAGCGGCTCCTGCTTGGACTTGCCCTGGACGACGTCGAACGCGCCATAGACGATGTTTTCAGCAACGGACTTCTTGCCGTCGAGCATGATGGCATTCATGAACTTGGTGACGACGAGGTCGCCGAACTTCGGGTCCGGATTGATCTCGCGCTTTTCTGCTTTATGACGTCTGGACATAGTTTTCGTCTCTTCAACCGTTAAGGCGCTTCGTCACGCGGAGGACCTCGCGCAGCGCCGGATTATTCAAAACCGAATTACTTCGGACGCTTCGCACCGTATTTGGAGCGGCGCTGCTTGCGGTTCTTGACACCCTGGGTATCGAGAACGCCGCGGATGATGTGATAACGGACACCCGGAAGGTCCTTGACGCGGCCGCCACGGATCATGACGACAGAGTGTTCCTGAAGGTTGTGACCTTCGCCGGGGATGTAACCAATGACTTCGAAGCCGTTGGTCAGGCGGATCTTTGCGACCTTACGCAGAGCCGAGTTCGGCTTCTTCGGCGTCGTCGTATAGACGCGCGTGCAAACGCCGCGCTTCTGCGGGTTCTCCTGGAGTGCGGGAACCTTGTTACGCTTTACGTTCGCCTGGCGAGGCTTGCGGATCAGCTGGTTTACGGTAGGCATTCAACCATCCCTTACGTTTTATCTCAGTACCCTTGCGGGCTTGAACTCGCGCCGTCTCCGGCAGTGACGCATGCTTTCCGTCAATGCGCAAAATATGGCCCAATCCGCTTCCGCAGATGGACCACAAGGAGCAGAGGACGCATAAAATATGCGTCGTGCGTGCAGCATCATGACTTCAACGTGCGTTTAGAACCTTGTTTGAGGTGAACTTCAGGGCGCGTCGCCCCGAACAGCCAAGCCTCACATGGGATCTGATGGCCGGGGTACTACTGGTTTCCACCCCTCTCGTCAAGGCCGGTTAAGAAATAAACTCGCCGTATCGCCTTGATCTGCGGGCCTAACGCCCTGATTTCATCCTTCTAGACGAAATGGCGGCCGTGCACCAAGATAAAAACTTGGGCATCGCGGCAAAAGCAGTTAAGGAATCAGCAATTGCGGCGTGCGGCCCTCACAGCAGGATTCGAGCGACCGAATCGTCAAAGAGCCGAAGGACAGGCGATGATTACGACACCTGATAACGACAATAATTTCGACGGACCGATGGTCTTCATCATCATCGGCAAAGGCTACGAGTCCGACGACAGCGAAGGCATCGACCTGCACATCATGCTGAAGGCGCCCGACGACGACACGGCCGTGCGCGAGGCCCTGAACGCCCTTGCCGAGGAAGGCTTCATCGAGGCCGATCTCGACCAGATCGGCATGCTGACCGAGGTGCCCGCCGAAGAGCCGCACGCCTCTGCTTACCAGGGTGCCGTCGACGGCGAGGTCGCCATCATCCGCTTCAACTGAAGGAGCCGCCGCTGACGCTGCGGGTCGCAAAGGCAGTATAAGCGGAAGCAGCACCTTCCCTCCCCCAACCAATCAATGCAGACCAAAAACGAAAACCGCCCGGATCGCTCCGGGCGGTTTTTCAATTCGCGTGCCACCTGAGTGGTGGTCGTCGGCTGCGGATTATTCTGCAGCCGGAGCCTTTTCGGCCATGTCCTGCAGCATCGGCGTGGCAACGGCAGCACCCGTGCCCTTGCGGCGCTCTTCGAGGATCAGTTCGTCGCGCGACGTGGCGATACGACGGATCTGGGTCATGGTGCCACCGGTGCCGGCCGGGATCAGACGGCCGACGATGACGTTTTCCTTCAGACCCTGCAGGCCGTCGGTCTTGCCGGCGATCGCAGCTTCCGTCAGCACCTTGGTCGTTTCCTGGAAGGATGCGGCCGAGATGAAGGACGGGGTCTGCAGCGACGCCTTGGTGATGCCGAGAAGAACCGGATCGCCGTAGGCCGGCTTCTTGCCCTGCTCGATCAGGTGATCGTTGACGTCTTCGAGCTCGATCCGGTCGACATTGTCGCCGACGATATAGGTCGAGTCGCCTGCATCGGTGATTTCCACCTTCTGCAGCATCTGACGGACGATCACCTCGATGTGCTTGTCGTTGATGACAACGCCCTGCAAGCGGTAGACTTCCTGGATCTCGTTGACGAGGTAGGAGGCCAGAGCCTCCACGCCCTTGATCGCCAGGATGTCGTGCGGAGCCGGGTTACCGTCGAGGATGTAGTCACCCTTTTCGATATAGTCGCCTTCCTGAAGGTGGAAGGGCTTGCCCTTCGGGATCAGGTATTCGACAGGCTCGACACCGTCTTCCGCCGGCTCGATGATGACGCGGCGCTTGTTCTTGTAGTCGCGGCCGAGGCGGATCGTACCATCGATCTCTGCGATGATGGCATGGTCCTTCGGACGGCGGGCTTCGAAGAGCTCGGCAACACGCGGCAGACCGCCGGTGATGTCCTTGGTCTTGGCGCTTTCCAGCGGCGAACGCGCGAGAACGTCACCCTGGGAGACCTTGGTGCCCGGCTCGACCGACAGAATAGCGTCGACCGAGAGCAGGAAGCGGGCGTCACCGCCACGCGAAAGCTTCGCGACATTGCCGCTGGCATCCTTGATGACGATCGCCGGCTTGAGGTCCGAACCGCGCGGGGTCGAACGCCAGTCGATGACCTGACGCTTGGTGATGCCGGTGGATTCGTCGGTGGCTTCCAGAACGGAGAGACCATCGACCAGATCTTCGAACTGAACGGTACCAGCCACTTCGGTCATCATCGGACGGGTGTAAGGATCCCACTCCGCCAGACGCTGGCCGCGCTTGACCTTGTCGCCTTCGTCGACATGCAGCTTCGAACCGTAGGCGACACGCTGCGACGACCGTTCCACGCCACGCTCGTCCAGGATCTGGACGGTCATGTTGCGGCCCATGGCAACGAGGTTGCCATCGGAGTTACGCAGGATGTTGCGGTTCTTGATCTGCACCGTACCTTCGTACGAGGCTTCCAGGAACGACTGATCGACCACGGTTGCCGTACCGCCAAGGTGGAAGGTACGCATGGTGAGCTGGGTGCCCGGTTCACCGATCGACTGAGCGGCGATGACGCCGACGGCTTCGCCCATGTTGACCGGCGTACCGCGGGCCAGGTCGCGACCGTAGCAGACCGAGCAGACGCCCGTCTGGATTTCGCAGGTCAGCGCCGAGCGGATGCGGATCGACTGGATACCGGCCTTCTCGATCTCGATGACATCGGGCTCGAGGATCATCTTGCCGGCATCGACGATGCGCTCGCCGGTGACCGGATGATCGATATCGTCGAGCGCCGTGCGACCGAGGATGCGGGCGCCGAGCGAGGCGACAACCTGACCGGCATCAACGATGGCGGTCATGGTGAGGCCGGTTTCGGTGCCGCAATCGACGTGCGTGACGATGCAATCCTGCGCGACGTCGACGAGACGGCGGGTCAGGTAACCTGAGTTGGCGGTCTTCAAGGCGGTATCTGCCAGACCCTTGCGGGCGCCGTGGGTCGAGTTGAAGTACTCGTTGACGGTCAGGCCTTCCTTGAAGTTCGAGATGATCGGCGTCTCGATGATTTCACCCGACGGCTTGGCCATCAGGCCGCGCATGCCGCCCAGCTGGCGCATCTGGTTCGGAGAACCGCGGGCGCCGGAATGGCTCATCATGTAGATCGAGTTCATCGGCTTCTGACGGCCGGTGTTCTCGTCGAATTCGACCGCCTTGATGCGGGCCATCATCTCTTCGGCGACCTTTTCGGTAGCCTTGCCCCAGGCGTCGACAACCTTGTTGTACTTTTCGCCCTGAGTGATCAGGCCGTCATTGTACTGCTGCTCGTATTCCTTCACCAGGCTTTCGGTGTCGGCAACGATCTTCGCCTTGGCATCGGGAATGACCATGTCGTCCTTGCCGAACGAAATGCCGGCGCGGCAGGCATGGGAGAAGCCGAGCTGCATGATGCGGTCGCAGAAGATGACCGTGTCCTTCTGGCCGCAATGGCGGTAGACCGTGTCGATCATCTTGGAGATGTTCTTCTTGGTCATTTCCTGATTGCAGATGTCAAAGGGCACCTTGCCGTTCTTCGGCAGCAGTTCGCCGATGAGCAGACGGCCAGGCGTCGTCTCATAGATCTTCGAGTAGGGCTTGCCATCCTCGTCGACCGACTTGAAACGGCCGCGGATCTTGGTGTGCAGCGTCACGACCTTGCTTTCAAGAGCATGATGCAGTTCGCCGAGATCGGAGAAGGCCATGCCTTCGCCCGGTTCGTTCTGGTTCAGGATCGACAGGTAATAGAGGCCGAGAACCATGTCCTGCGAGGGAACGATGATCGGCGCGCCGTTGGCCGGATGCAGGATGTTGTTGGTCGACATCATCAGCACGCGGGCTTCGAGCTGGGCTTCGAGCGACAGCGGCACGTGAACGGCCATCTGGTCGCCGTCGAAGTCGGCGTTGAAGGCCGTGCAGACGAGCGGATGCAGCTGGATCGCCTTGCCTTCGACCAGGGTGGGTTCGAAGGCCTGGATGCCCAGGCGGTGCAGCGTCGGTGCGCGGTTCAGCAGAACCGGATGCTCGCGGATGACCTCGTCGAGGATATCCCAGACTTCAGGCTTTTCCTTTTCGACCAGTTTCTTGGCCTGCTTGACGGTCGAGGAGTAACCCTTGGCGTCGAGGCGGGCGTAGATGAACGGCTTGAAGAGCTCGAGCGCCATCTTCTTCGGCAGGCCGCACTGGTGCAGCTTCAGTTCCGGACCGGTGACGATGACCGAACGGCCGGAATAGTCGACGCGCTTGCCGAGCAGGTTCTGGCGGAAGCGGCCCTGCTTGCCCTTCAGCATGTCGGAGAGCGACTTCAGCGGACGCTTGTTGGCGCCGGTGATGACGCGGCCGCGACGGCCGTTGTCGAACAGCGCGTCAACCGATTCCTGCAGCATGCGCTTTTCGTTGCGGATGATGATGCCGGGCGCACGAAGCTCGATAAGGCGCTTCAGACGGTTGTTGCGGTTGATGACGCGGCGGTAGAGGTCGTTCAGATCCGACGTCGCGAAACGGCCGCCGTCGAGCGGCACCAGTGGACGCAGATCCGGCGGGATGACCGGAACGACCTTCATGATCATCCATTCCGGACGGTTGCCCAACTCCATGAAGTTCTCGACGATCTTCAGGCGCTTCATCAGCTTCTTCTGCTTGAGATCCGACGTGGTGTCGGCAAGCTCGGAGCGCAGGTCGCCAGCGATCTTTTCGAGGTTCATCGAGGCCAGCATCTCGTAGATCGCCTCAGCGCCGATCATCGCGGTGAACTGGTCTTCGCCGTATTCGTCAACGGCCAGCATATACTCTTCTTCCGAGAGGAGCTGGTGCTCCTTCAAAGCAGTCAGGCCCGGCTCGGTGACGATGTAGTTTTCGAAATAGAGGACGCGCTCGACATCCTTCAGCGTCATGTCGAGCAGCGTCGAAATGCGCGACGGCAGCGACTTCAGGAACCAGATATGGGCAACGGGAGCGGCGAGCTCGATATGGCCCATGCGCTCACGGCGAACGCGCGACAGCGTGACTTCGACGCCGCACTTTTCGCAGATGATGCCCTTGTACTTCATGCGCTTGTACTTGCCGCACAGGCATTCGTAGTCCTTGATCGGCCCGAAGATGCGCGCGCAGAACAGACCGTCGCGTTCCGGCTTGAACGTGCGGTAGTTGATGGTTTCCGGCTTCTTGATCTCACCGTAAGACCAGGAGAGGATCTTCTCCGGAGATGCGATCGAAATCCGAATGGAATCGAAATTCTGTGCAGGCACCTGCGGATTGAAAGATTCATGACCTCTTGGTTCATGCCTGTCTCCTTCATGGGCTAAAGCGCCCTCAAAATGCGATGGTCGGCGGCAAATTCCCGGGAGCCGCCTCCCTCGCTTAAACGAGAATAACCGCAAGATGCGGCGAAACTTCCCTGCAGGGCCGATACGGATACGGCGCCCGGCGGGACCGGCGTGCGCCGCATTGGCAGCGCACGCCCTATCAGGTGCTTACTCGGCCGCGTCGGGCAGCTGCGCTGCCTGCGCCTCGTCAAGCTTGGTGTTTTCGAGCTCGACGCTGAGGCCCAGCGAGCGCATTTCCTTGACAAGAACGTTGAAGCTTTCCGGAATACCGGCTTCGAACGTGTCGTCGCCGCGGACGATGGCTTCGTAGACCTTGGTGCGGCCGGCGACGTCGTCCGACTTCACCGTCAGCATTTCCTGCAGCGTGTAGGCCGCGCCGTAAGCTTCGAGCGCCCAGACTTCCATTTCGCCGAAGCGCTGACCGCCGAACTGCGCCTTGCCGCCCAGCGGCTGCTGGGTCACGAGCGAGTAAGGACCGATCGAACGGGCATGGATCTTGTCGTCGACCAGGTGGTTGAGCTTCAGCATGTAGATGTAGCCCACGGTCACCTGGCGGTCGAACTGCTCGCCGGTACGGCCGTCATAGAGCGTCGACTGGCCGGTATCCTTGAGACCTGCCAGACGCAGCATGTCGTTGACGTCGGCTTCGTTGGCGCCGTCGAAGACAGGCGTTGCAATCGAAACGCCACGCTTCCACTGGTCGGCGAGACGCAGAACCGAGTCGTCGTCGAAATCCTGGACCTGTTCGGCCTTCGGACCGTCACCGACGACATCGCCGATGGTCTTGCGCAGCGGCTCGATGTTGCCATTGGCCTTGTATGCGTCGATCAGTTCGCCGATCTGGCGACCCATGCCGGCGCAAGCCCAACCCAGGTGGGTTTCGAGGATCTGGCCGACGTTCATACGCGAGGGAACGCCGAGCGGGTTCAGAACGACGTCGACATGCGTGCCGTCTTCGAGGAACGGCATGTCCTCGACAGGCACAATGCGCGAGACGACGCCCTTGTTCCCGTGACGGCCGGCCATCTTGTCGCCCGGCTGGATCTTGCGCTTCACGGCGACGAAGACCTTGACCATCTTCATGACGCCAGGAGGCATTTCATCGCCGCGCTGGACCTTCTCGACCTTGTCCATGAAGCGCTGTTCAAGGCGCGACTTGGATTCGTCGTACTGGCCGCGAAGGGCTTCGAGCTCGCTCTGAACCTTCTCGTCCTCGACGGCGAACATCCACCACTGCGAGCGGGGATATTCGGAGACGACGGCGTTCGAAAGCTCGGTGCCCTTCTTGAAGCCCTTCGGGCCGGCGATGGAGGCCTGGCCGCGCAGCATTTCGATCAGACGGCCGTAGACGTTACGGTCGAGGATCGCCTGCTCGTCGTCGCGGTCCTTTGCAAGACGTTCGATCTCTTCGCGCTCGATTGCCATCGCGCGCTCGTCCTTCTCGACGCCATGGCGGTTGAAGACGCGGACTTCGACGATCGTGCCGTAGGTGCCGGGCGGCATGCGCATGGAAGTGTCGCGCACGTCGGAGGCCTTTTCGCCGAAGATGGCGCGCAGAAGCTTTTCTTCCGGCGTCATCGGGCTTTCGCCCTTCGGCGTGATCTTGCCGACGAGGATATCGCCCGGCTGAACTTCGGCGCCGATGTAGACGATACCGGCTTCGTCGAGGTTCTTCAGCGCTTCTTCCGAAACGTTCGGAATGTCGCGGGTGATTTCCTCAGGACCAAGCTTGGTGTCGCGCGCCATCACTTCGAATTCCTCGATGTGGATGGAAGTGAACACGTCGTCGGCAACGATACGCTCGGAGAGCAGGATCGAGTCTTCGTAGTTGTAGCCGTTCCAGGGCATGAACGCGACGAGCGCGTTGCGGCCGAGCGCCAGGTCGCCGAGATCGGTCGACGGGCCGTCAGCGAGGATGTCGCCGCGGTTGACCTCGTCACCGACGGTGACCAGCGGACGCTGGTTGACGCAGGTGTTCTGGTTCGAACGCTGGAACTTCTGCAGGCGGTAGATATCGACGCCGGATTTGCCGGCTTCGAGGTCTTCGGTGGCGCGGATAACGATACGCGTCGCGTCGACCTGGTCGACCACGCCGCCACGGCGCGCGCCGATGGCGGCGCCGGAGTCACGGGCAACGACCGGCTCCATGCCGGTACCGACGAACGGGGCTTCGGCACGCAGCAGCGGCACGGCCTGACGCTGCATGTTCGAGCCCATGAGCGCGCGGTTGGCGTCGTCATTTTCCAGGAACGGGATGAGCGCGGCTGCGACCGAAACGACCTGCTTCGGCGAAACGTCCATCAGGTTCATGCTGTCGCGGGGTGCGAGCATGACTTCGCCGGCATGACGGCAGACGACGAACTCGTCGACGAAGGAACCGTCGGCGTTCATTTCGGCGTTGGCCTGGGCGACGTAGTACTTCGCCTCTTCCATGGCGGACAGGTAGAGCACGTCGCTCGTCACCTTGCCGTCGACGATACGGCGGTACGGGCTTTCGATGAAGCCGTACTTGTTGACGCGGGCAAAGGTCGCAAGCGAGTTGATCAGACCGATGTTCGGGCCCTCAGGCGTTTCGATCGGGCAAATACGGCCGTAGTGGGTCGGATGCACGTCGCGGACTTCGAAGCCGGCGCGCTCACGGGTCAGACCACCCGGGCCAAGAGCCGACAGACGGCGCTTGTGGGTGATTTCCGAGAGCGGGTTGACCTGGTCCATGAACTGCGAGAGCTGCGAGGAACCGAAGAATTCGCGCACGGCGGCAGCCGCCGGCTTGGCGTTGATCAGATCCTGCGGCATGACCGTGTCGATCTCGATCGAGGACATGCGTTCCTTGATCGCACGCTCCATGCGGAGCAGGCCGAGACGGTACTGGTTTTCCATCGAGCTCGCCGACCGAGCGGACGCGGCGGTTGCCGAGGTTGTCGATGTCGTCGATCTCGCCCTTGCCGTCGCGCAGTTCGACCAGCATCCTGACCACGGCCAGGATGTCGTCCTTGCGCAGGATGCGGACGGTGTCTTCGACGGTCAGGTCGAGACGCATGTTCATCTTGACGCGGCCGACGGCGGAGAGGTCGTAACGCTCCGCATCGAAGAACAGCGAGTTGAACATGGCTTCGGCCGATTCCATGGTCGGCGGCTCGCCCGGACGCATGACACGGTAGATGTCGAACAGAGCGTCCTGACGGTTCTCGTTCTTGTCGGCCGAAAGCGTGTTGCGGATATAGGCGCCGACATTGATGTGGTCGATGCCAAGAACCGGGATCTCGTCGAAGCCGTTCGCCAGGATGATGCCGAGCGTCTTCTCGTCGATTTCGTCGCCGGCTTCGAGGTAGATTTCACCGGTGGAGTAGTTGACGATGTCGCCGGCGAGATAGTTGCCGTAGAGATCGTCGTCAGCGGCCTTCAGCGCCTTCAGGCCCTTGTCTGACAGCTGGCGCAGCAGGCGCGGGGTCAGCTTCTTGCCGGCTTCGACGACGACTTCGCCGGTATCGGCGTCAACCATCTCGGTGATCGCCTTGGCGCCCTTCAGCGTTTCCGGCTTGAAGGGAATACGCCAGCCTTCGCCGTCGCGCTTGTAGAGCGACTTCGTGTAGAAGGTGTCGAGGATTTCCTCGCCGTCCATGCCGAGCGCCATCAGCAGCGACGTGACAGGGATCTTACGGCGACGGTCGATACGGGCGTAGACGATATCCTTGGCGTCGAATTCGATATCGAGCCAGGAACCGCGATAAGGGATGACGCGGGCAGCAAAGAGCAGCTTGCCGGAAGAATGGCTCTTGCCCTTGTCGTGATCGAAGAAGACGCCCGGCGAACGGTGCATCTGGGAAACGATGACGCGCTCGGTGCCGTTGACGATGAACGTGCCGTTGTTGGTCATGAGCGGCATGTCGCCCATATAGACGGACTGTTCCTTGATGTCCTTGATCGACTTCGCGCCCGTATCCTCGTCGATATCGAACACGATCAGGCGCAGCGTCACCTTCAGGGGTGCCGCATAGGTCAGGTCGCGCTGACGGCATTCGTCAACGTCGAACTTCGGCGGTTCGAACTCGTAGGATACGAATTCCAGCATCGAAGCGCCGGAAAAATCGGTGATCGGGAAAACCGACTTGAAAACGGCTTGAAGGCCCTCGTCGGGCCGGCCGCCTTTCGGCTCTTCAACCATCAAAAACTGGTCGTAGGACGCCTTCTGAACCTCGATGAGGTTCGGCATTTCTGCGACTTCGGGGATCTTACCAAAAAACTTGCGTACGCGCCTACGACCGTTGAACGAAAGGGTCTGAGCCATCGTCGCTCCTTCAAAATCTTGCACCCGGGCCTGCAACGGACGGGAACCGATGGCCAGTCGATCCCGTCTATCAATGAGTCATCCAATCTCGTCCGACACCCGAAAACGCTCAGCTCGGATTGCTGTGCTGCCCTCGATGCGAGACTATCCTTTTGAAGAACCCATTACCCAAAAGCCGGTTTGACGCGGCTTTTGGGTAATTCGTTCAGAAAAACGGCAAATGGGAGGCAGCAAAGACTGCCTCCCAAAAGCGTTTCAAGATTACTTGACGTCGGCCTTGGCGCCAGCGTCTTCAAGCTTCTTCTTGATGTCAGCGGCTTCAGCCTTGTTGACGCCTTCCTTGACAGCCTTCGGAGCGCCTTCGACGAGGTCCTTGGCTTCCTTGAGGCCGAGACCGGTGATGGCGCGGACTTCCTTGATGACGTTGATCTTGTTGGCACCGGCGTCGACGAGGATAACGTCGAATTCGGTCTTTTCTTCTTCAACGACAGCCGGGCCAGCACCACCAGCAGCGGCAGCAACAGCTACCGGAGCAGCAGCGGAAACGCCCCACTTTTCTTCGAGAAGCTTCGACAGTTCTGCAGCTTCCAGAACGGTCAGAGCGGAGAGGTCGTCAACGATCTTTGCGAGATCAGCCATTTTACTAGTTCCTTTTGTTCGGTTCGAACCGGTTGATTATAAACAGCGAAAAACCGCCTTAAGCGGCTTCGTCCTTCTTGGCGTAAGCCGCGAACACGCGAGCAAGCTGGCTTGCCGGTGCTGCAACAACCCCAGCGATGCGGGTAGCCGGTGTCTGGATCATGCCCAGCAGCTTCGCACGCAGCTCATCGAGCGAAGGCAGGGTCGCAAGCGACTTGACTGCATCGGCGTTGAGCGTGGTTGTTCCCATGGCGCCGCCCAGAACAACGATCTTGTCGTTGGTCTTGGCGAAGTCCATGACGACCTTCGGAGCGGTGATCGGATCGGTGCTGTATGCAATCAGCGTCTGACCCTTGAAGAGATCAGTGATCCCTTCCGCTTCCGTACCCTGAAGGGCAATTTTGGCCAGGCGGTTCTTCGCGACTTTGACGGTACCGCCAGCTGCACGCATCTTCGAACGAAAGTCGTTCATCTGCGCGACTGTGGCACCAGCATAGTGGGCCACGACAACTGAGCCCGAAGCCTTGAAGACTTCGTTCAGTTCCGTGACGAATTCGCGTTTTTCCGCTCTTTCCACTGCCTATCTCCAGTTGGCGGGACCGAAAACGGGCCCGCCGGGTTGCCTTTTGCCTCCCGGGATCATGTGAGATCCCAAGCGACGCTTGAGGATCCTGTCCCCCGCGCTCCCGCGCCAATCAAGGCTAAAGAGGCACAAGGCATCCAAGGCTCGAACCGATTTCCTAGAAGCGAACTTCATGAAATTCGGGTCTTACCCGTCTCATGCAGGCGAAGTGATTAAGGGAAAACCACCTGCAATCTCGGACAGGATTCCGGATTTCTCCGGAATATTCCGGCCCCTTGCGAGGCCGGAATTTCAGTGACCGGACCGAGGTCCGGCAATCAACTTATGCAGTCGGAGCTGCGGTGACCGAGCCGACTTCAATCTTGACGCCCGGGCCCATGGTCGAGGAAATCGCCACGCGCTTGACGTAGTTGCCCTTGGGGCCAGCCGGCTTCGCCTTGATGACGGCGTCAGCAAAGGCGCGGATGTTTTCTTCCAGAGCCTTGGCGTCGAAAGAGGCCTTGCCGATGCCGGCATGGACGATACCAGCCTTCTCGACGCGGAACTCGACAGCGCCGCCCTTGGAAGCCTTGACGGCTCCGGCGACATCCATGGTGACGGTGCCGACCTTCGGGTTCGGCATCATGCCGCGGGGGCCGAGAACCTTACCGAGACGGCCGACGAGCGGCATCATGTCGGGGGTGGCGATGCAGCGATCGAATTCGATCTTGCCACCCTGGACGATTTCGACGAGGTCTTCAGCGCCGACGATATCGGCACCGGCGGCCTTGGCTTCATCGGCCTTGACGCCACGAGCGAAGACGGCGACGCGAACCGTGCGGCCCGTGCCGTTCGGCAGGTTGACGACGCCGCGAACCATCTGGTCCGCATGGCGCGGGTCGACGCCGAGGTTCATCGAGACCTCGATTGTTTCGTCGAACTTGGCGACAGCCCGTTCCTTGACCATGCCGATAGCCAGGCTCAGAGCGTAGAGCTTAGTGGGATCAACACCTTCGTTGATCTTCTGCGTGCGCTTACCAGCCATGATCTTAACCCACCACTTCCAGGCCCATGGCGCGGGCAGAGCCCTCGATCATCGCCATTGCACCTTCGATATCCGCTGCGTTCAGATCCTTCATCTTGGCTTCTGCGATCGACTTGATCTGAGCCTTGGTGAGGGAGCCGGCCTTGGCGCCCTTGCCGGGCGTCTTGGAACCGGACGTGATCTTCGCTTCCTTCTTCAGCCAGTAGCTGACCGGAGGCTGCTTCATCGCGAAGGTGAAGGACTTGTCCTGGTAATAGGTGATGACGACCGGGATCGGCATACCCTTTTCCATTTCCTGCGTGGCGGCATTGAACGCCTTGCAGAATTCCATGATGTTAATGCCACGCTGACCAAGCGCCGGACCAATCGGCGGGGACGGGTTTGCCGATCCTGCCTTGACCTGAAGCTTGAGCTGGCCTGCAACTTTCTTAGCCATATCTCTCTGCCTTTCATGAACGGCCGGTCGCCCGGCCCGTGATGCCGGATCTCTCCGGCGGCTGCGGTTGCGTGGTGCGGATCATTAGGGTCCGGCTAAGACCCCTCACCTTCCACGCGGGTGCGGACAAGGTCCGCAGGAAACCGGCCGCAAGGGCCTGCTTCCAATCTCTTACAATCAGACCTTCTCGACCTGAGCGTATTCCAACTCGACCGGCGTTGCGCGGCCGAAGATCGACACTTCAACCTTCAGGCGCGAACGCTCTTCGTCCACATCCTGAACCGTGCCGTTGAACGACGCGAACGGGCCGTCGGAAACGCGAACCTGCTCGCCGATCTCGAAGGTAATGGAGGCCTTCGGCCGCTCGACACCTTCCTGGACCTGGCCGAGAATGCGCTCGGCTTCATGATCCGGAATCGGAACGGGCTTATTATCGGAGCCGAGGAAGCCTGTGACCTTCGGCGTATTCTTGATCAGATGGTAGGCTTCATCCGTCAGATTGGCGCGAACCATGACATAGCCCGGGAAGAACTTGCGCTCGCTGTCGACCTTGCGGCCGCGACGCACTTCCACCACCTTTTCGGTCGGCACGAGGATTTTCTCGAACAGGTGCTCAAGCCCCTTCTGGCGAGCCTTGTTCTCGATGTCTTCAGCAACCTTCTTTTCAAAATTTGAATATGCGTGGACGATGTACCAACGTGCCGCCATTTTCATCTCCACCCGTATCAGTTGCCGGTATTGAGCACGAAGCTCAGAGCCCAGCCGATCAGCTGGTCAGCGGCAAAGAAAAACAGCGCGGCGAAAACCACCATCACAAGCACCATGACCGTCGAGATCATCGTCTCGCGGCGCGACGGCCATGTAACTTTGGACGTCTCGGAGCGAACCTGCTGCAGAAACGCAAACGGATTGGATTTTGATGCCATCGACTGCCCACGCAATTACGGCGCGTAAAGCTGAAACTATCAGCCCCACGCACCGCGTGTCTGTTGAACCCTAAATAAACACCGATTCCCGAATAGACAAGAGGGAAACCGAAGTTTAACGAAATTAGTCACCGCCCATCGATCCCCGGCCGGAATGCCGCGAGCACGTCCGCGCTGTCCCGCATCAAGGAAAATGGCAGGGGCAGTAGGGCTCGAACCTACGACCTGCGGTTTTGGAGACCGCCGCTCTACCAACTGAGCTATACCCCTTCATGCCGCTCATTCAGCGCTGGGCCAAGGCCCGCAAATCGCTGCTGAAAAGCATGGCGCTCCCTTTAAGACGGCGACGGCGGATTGGCAAGCACGATTTTCGTTTTTCATAGCCATTCTGCACATATGCGAGCGATCGGCTTGCTCATCGCGCCACCGATATGGGTTCAGACCTTCACGTATTTCCGCCAATCGTGCTCTTCTTTAAAACCCAGCACTTCGCGAATCTTGCGGTTGGAGAGCAGGCCTTCATATTCGCCGATCTCCCGGGTGAAGGGCACGTTGGGGAAGAATCGCTTGGCAAGCTCCCTCGACGGCGTATTGGCCGAGACGGTGTCGTTGGCCGCGTTGAAGACCTGATAGCCGAGACCGTCCTTTTCGATGCAGAGATGGCAGATCTGTCCGAGATCGCGGGCGTCGATATAGCTCCAGGCAATGCGCTTGCGCATCTCGGGATTGGCGAAATAGGTGGGAAACCTCTCATATTCGTGCGGCTCGATGACGTTGCCGATGCGCAGCGCATAGATGTCGAACCCCGAACGCTCGGCAAAGGCACGCGCCGTCTTTTCGTTGACCACCTTGGAAAGCCCGTAAGAATCCATCGGATTGACGTCGTAGTCTTCCTCCAGCGGGAACTGATGGAAATCGCGATGACCTTCGGCGAAGCAGACCCCGTAGGTCGTCTCGCTGGATGCGACGATAATCTTCCTGATGCCGAGCTTCACCGCCGCCTCGATGACATTATAAGTGCCCATCGTATTGATGCGGAAAGTCTCATTGTCGGGTTTGATCAGAATGCGCGGGATGGCGGCGAAATGCACGACGGCATCGAAGGGTTGCACGCCCCTGCCCGCATCGAGATCGGGAAAATCCCGGTGCATCGACAACGCATTGAAGACCTGACCGCTATCGGTGATGTCGGCAATGAGATTGGTGACGCCGGGACTGTCCAGCGGCACCAGATCGAGGTTGTGAACCTCGTAACCCGCATTGACGAGCCATGGCACGGCATGGCGACCTGCCTTGCCCGAACCGCCCGTAAACAGAATTCGCTTCTTCATGGAATATCCTCCGCATCATCAAATCGGAGGCATAGTTAGACGCTTCCGCGCGAAGAGCAAGCGAGCGTCCTGCAAGGGTTCACCCCCGCGTCGCCAGGAGCAGCCTATCCGGGGCGCCTGGCCGATCATTTCCGTTCACCGCAGACGCCTGCGGTGAACTGCTGAAATCGTCACTTAACGACGGTTACGTCACCGATCTGCACTCCGGCTGCCTGAACAACCTCCTGCGGAATTGCAGCGATGAAAAACATCGTGAAAACATACATCGCGAATATGGTCGCAGCGAACGTGGCCTTTGGAATCATCCGGGCTCTCCTCTTTGCATGAAGGAGTCTGGACTAAAATGAACCAATCACAACTGGTTTCTGAATGTGAGATGAACAAAATACTGTGACGGGCATATTTAACGATATTTTTACAACACCTGTTAATCCCTCAAACAGGTATCAAAACGAAAAAACCCCGCCGTTTCCAGCGGGGTTTTTCCTGAATTTCGGGTAATCCCAGGATTACTCGACGATCGAAGCGACGATACCGGCGCCGACGGTGCGGCCGCCTTCACGGATCGCGAAGCGCAGCTTTTCTTCCATCGCGATCGGAACGATCAGCTCGACGGCAACCGTGACGTTGTCGCCCGGCATGACCATCTCGGTACCTTCCGGCAGCGTCACGATGCCGGTCACGTCGGTCGTGCGGAAGTAGAACTGCGGACGGTAGTTGGTGAAGAACGGCGTATGACGGCCACCCTCTTCCTTCGTCAGGATGTAGGCTTCCGCCATGAACTTCTTATGCGGCTTGACAGAGCCCGGCTTGCACAGGATCTGGCCACGCTCGACGCCGTCACGGTTCACACCGCGAACCAGGGCGCCGATGTTGTCGCCAGCCTGGCCCTGATCGAGCAGCTTGCGGAACATTTCAACGCCGGTCACCGTCGTCTTCGAAGTTGCGCGGATACCGACAATCTCGACTTCTTCGCCAACCTTGACAATGCCACGCTCGACGCGGCCGGTCACAACCGTGCCGCGGCCGGAGATCGAGAACACGTCTTCGATCGGCATCAGGAACGGCTGGTCGATCGGACGCTCAGGCGTCGGGATGTAGGCGTCGACCGCAGCCATCAGCTCGCGGATCGCGTCTTCGCCGATCTTCTTGTCAGAATCTTCAAGAGCAGCAAGCGCCGAACCCTTGACGACCGGGATATCGTCGCCCGGGAAGTCGTAGGACGACAGAAGTTCGCGAACTTCGAGCTCGACCAGTTCGAGAAGCTCGGCGTCGTCAACCTGGTCGACCTTGTTCAGGAACACAACGATCGCCGGAACGCCGACCTGGCGGGCCAGCAGGATGTGTTCGCGCGTCTGCGGCATCGGGCCGTCAGCGGCCGAGCACACCAGGATCGCGCCGTCCATCTGGGCAGCACCGGTGATCATGTTCTTGACGTAGTCGGCGTGGCCGGGGCAGTCGACGTGCGCATAGTGGCGGGCCGGCGTCTCATACTCGACGTGCGCCGTCGAAATGGTGATGCCGCGGGCCTTTTCTTCCGGAGCAGCGTCGATCTGGTCGTACGCCTTGAACTCACCGAAGTACTTCGTGATCGCTGCCGTCAGAGACGTCTTGCCGTGGTCAACGTGGCCGATCGTGCCAATGTTGACGTGCGGCTTGTTGCGCTCAAACTTACTCTTTGCCATTTGAATGCTTCCTGTGAACGAAATGGTGGGCCCCGGCGAACCGGTTTAGTGCCGCCGTTTAAGGCTTTCGGCGACATTGCGCAAGACTTAATTGCAGACGCCATTCTTGGTGTGACAGCGCATATGGGGGACAATTCGCCGGCTGCAAGGCGATTCGCCGGAATGCAGGGGAAAATCACTGAAATCCTTGCAGAAAATCGCGTGGACGGCGGGAGATGAAGCACGGGCGCCCGGGGCCGAGCGCCCTCGCCTGTCAGTCGAGAGCCGCTGTCGCCAGCCTGTTCCGAAAGATCTACGCGCGGAATTATCGCGGCAGCATCGGGCCCATGAACGAGCTTTGGAGAACTGGAGCGGGTAGCGGGAATCGAACCCGCGTATTCAGCTTGGAAGGCTGCTGCTCTACCATTGAGCTATACCCGCGGGTGGTCCGATCCGATGACGAATGGTGGAGAGAGTTGGATTTGAACCAACGTAGGCTGAGCCAACGGATTTACAGTCCGTCCCCTTTAACCACTCGGGCATCTCTCCAGTTTTTCGTCCGGATCTAGAAGACCAAGTTTGTCAGACTTCGAAGCGATGCCGCCCGTCGTCTGCGCCGCGTATATGACCGGAGCATTTCAGTCTGTCAACACGATGACAACGGAAAAAACACGAAAAATTTCATTCGCCACCGAAAGCCGGCATATGAAAGAAAGCCTATGCGGCGGCGAGCGCCATGGCTATAAAGCCGCATGAGCAAAGACAAAAAACCTGGCGGCAAGGCCGCGACAGACCCATCGGCCAAGGATACGCACTACGCCACGCTGCGGCGCGCCCACCGTGACGCAAAGCGCGAACGCGGCGAGATTCCGACCCCTCAGCCGCAGAAACGCAGGCGCGGGGCTGAGGACTGGAAGCCGCCGGCGCTGGCGCCCGACCAGGTGCATCTCTATGGCCTGCATACGGTGCGCGCCGCCCTCGACAATCCCGAGCGCAAGAAGATCAAACTCTTCGTGACGCAGAACGCGCTGGCGCGGCTCGAAGTCGACGTCGAAACGCTCGGCATTCCCTTCGAGATCGTCTCGCCGCAGGAGATCGACAAGGTGCTCGGCCCCGAGGCGATCCATCAAGGCGTCATGCTGGAAACACGGCCGCTGCCGGTCCGCCGGCTCGAAGCGCTGAAGGACAGCCCTCTCCTGCTCGTCCTTGACCAGGTCACCGATCCGCATAATGTTGGCGCGATCATGCGCTCGGCCGTCGCGTTCAATGCCGGCGCCGTCATCACCACCCAGAGACACAGCCCGACCGAGTCAGGCGTGCTCGCCAAATCAGCCTCCGGCGCGCTGGAACTGATACCTTATATACAGGTGACCAATCTCGCCGATGCGCTCGGTGAACTGCACAAGCTCGGCTTCTCCACCATCGGCCTCGATTCGGAAGGACCTGCGGCGCTCGAGGGCACGTTTTCGGGTGAGAAAGTGGCGCTGGTGCTCGGCTCCGAGGGCAAGGGGCTTCGCCAGAAGACGCGGGAAACCGTCAACGCACTTGCCCGTCTCGACATGCCCGGCGCAATCAAATCGCTGAACGTCTCGAATGCGGCGGCGATCGCGCTTTATGCGGCGCGGCTTTACCTGAAGGCATAGGCTGATCCGCATACGAGCGGCGACAAGGGGGACTGTCATGATCCGTTTGGTCTTTCCGCTCGCGGCTTGCGCAGCCGCCCTCCTCCTCTGCGGCGTGGCGTATGGGCAGGATATCGATCCCGATATCCTCAGAGCACAGGCAGGGACCTATCTCGTCGCGCCGGAAGACGGGCGCGCGGGATGCAGGATGACGCTCGAAACCGACATGGCGATCGGCGGCTATTCGATTTCCGGGCAGGAGGCCTGCACCAAGCCGTTACCATCACTCGCGGATGCCTCTGCGTGGAATTTCGACGGCAATGGCGGCATCATCCTGATCGATCCGACGCGCAAGGTGCTCGCCCGTTTCCTCGAAAAGGAGGGCTCTCCCTTGAAGACGGAAGACGGCAAGCTTTACCTGCTGACCGCCGCCCCCGACGGCGTCGATCACCTGCCGACCTTCGACAGCCTTGCCGGGACGTGGACAATGCAGCGGCCGGACGGAGCAAGGCTTTGCGGCGTAACGCTCGACAGCAATGTCGGGACGGACGGCAACGCGCCATTGTCACTTTCCGGTGACTGCGCTGCCAATGTCGCCAAGCTCAAGCTTGCGGTCTGGCATATCGAGGGTTTCGCCCTCACGCTGATGGGCGGTGACGGCTCGTCGCTCGGATTCGACATGCGCAGCGACGGCAATTTCGACAAATCGAAGCAGGAAGGCGGCAAGCCGCTTTCGCTTGTACGTCGCTGATCCCCACTCAGTCAGGCGTCCTGCAAGTGGTCGGGCCGTCCATCGGCTGTCGCGTCGTATCGCCGGCCGCATAGGCAAGCTCGACGGGATAGACGACCACGCTCGGCAGTTTCTCGATTTCGCTGGCGTGGTCGGGGCTGCGTTTGATTTCCGCCTTGTAGGCCGCGGCGCAATCCGGCAGTTGCTTCGGCGCCAGGCCGGTCTCGGCGGCAATCGCTTTCGCGCAGTCGGCACCTTCGTGGTAGAGCGAGCAGGAAGCGGTGTAGACGCGGCCAAAATCGAGTGTCAGCTCCCCCTTCCCGCTCCTGATCGCGGCAAAATCGTCGCCATCGAGGGAATCGTCGAGCAGTCGCTCGCCCGTCGCCGCATCGTAGACGACGAAGGGCAGCCCGCCGTTCCACCCGTCCGCCGCCCGGAAGAAGACGAAACCGGCGCTGACACCCATGAGATATCCGGCGGTATCGTCCGCGATCACCCGCTCGCGCTCGCTTGTGCGCTCACAAGGCGCATCGGCGGCAAGCAGCGCCAGCTTTTCGGCGCCGACCTCGCCGAGATCGACCTCCTTGACCACGAAGGCCG
Source organism: Rhizobium sp. C104 (assembly GCF_022354505.1). Lineage (NCBI taxonomy): Bacteria > Pseudomonadati > Pseudomonadota > Alphaproteobacteria > Hyphomicrobiales > Rhizobiaceae > Rhizobium > Rhizobium sp. C104. The sequence goes on from NZ_CP092348.1 coordinate 1,896,257, forward strand.
GATAGTGGCTGCAGGTGATCTTCGGCTTTGCATCGGGATTGAGCTCATCCTTCGGCAACGCGACGACATCCACTTTTATCGGCTTGTCGAAAGCTCGCGCATTATCAGAGGCTCCGGCGAACGAGATGAATGCCGCGACAACGACCGATGCTCTAACCGTCCGTTTCATGACCGTCCCCAACTGTTTCAGGCATCCCTGACACAGTTCAACCCGGTGCGACAGAGGGAAAACGCAAGCCTGAGATAGCCGGGCAAGGCTCGACCGATGCCGGAGAAGTTCGATTTTGCCTTGGAAAGACCTCCTGGACCACTATGATCGGGCGATGACCGATCGCAACGACCGGTCGGAAGCAAGAAGGAACGATCCCGTCATGGCTATTCGACCGCTGATTTTCGGTATCCTCTTCATCGCGGTCTTCGTCGGGATCATTCTCAGCATTATATGGGTGGACACCTCGCATCCGATCCACCAGCCCGATCCCCTGTCGCCGACGGCGCCGGGCCCTGCGACGCCGGGAACGGTGCAATAGATCCGGCAGGAACGCGGATGGCGATCAAGCGTTAATCCCGGAATCGAACGAGGATTGAACGCTTATGCGCATAATGATCGCCGTCGTCGCCTTCATGGTCGTCTCCGTGCTCAGCATCGCGATACTGTCGCCGTCCGGCGCCGGCCAGACCGGCAATGGCGGCAGGATCGAGGCGAGCGTCAACGAGCCCCTTACACATTAAAAACGGCCCGGATGATTTCCGGGCCGATCACCCTCAGCTGCGATAGAGCCAGAAAGGGATAGCGCGATCGCGATGGCGCCACTCGCGGCGTTCCTGCCAACGCTCGGCACGCCACCGCCGCCAGCGGCGGTCATCGTCGCGCCAGTCGGACCGGCGCCAATTGCGGTCGTCGCGCCAGCCACGGTCGCCGCGCCAGTCACCGTCATCACGCCAACGGTCGCCCCGCCAGCTATCATGAATTTGGACGATATCGCCTTGGGCGGCCGTCACACCCGGCCGTTCGGCCGGCATGGCGGAAGCAGGTGCAAGCGATGCGAAAGCCGCACCGGCGGCAATGGTTGCGGTGAGAATAATGTGTGCGAGCTTCATGGCTGCTTCCTCATTGATGATGAGGAGACAATGCGCCGGAGCGGCTGAACTGCCGCTGAAGCAACCCTTCAGCCAGGGTTCATCCAGGGACAGCGTATCGGAGAATAAGAATGGTGCCCCCGCCAGGGTTCGAACCCGGGACCCCCTGATTACAAATCAGGTGCTCTACCAACTGAGCTACAAGGGCAATAGGTGCCCAACTAGCAGATTCTACTGATTCTGTAAAGAAAAATTCGTGTCTATGCGGAGAAGTCGGCCGCCCTCAAACGCTTGGCGATAGAAAACGTCCTTGTCGCACCAGCCCTTTATCCGTTAGCTAGAGCAGCTTCACAAAGGGCATTGCATGGGCCGTTCATTTCAGACTCTTTCCTTTATCGCCTCGCCGACGACGGAGGCGCTCGCCGCGCGCGAGGAGTTGATTCGCATCTATGGCGACGTGCCGGCCGACGATGCCGATGTCATCGTCGCGCTTGGCGGCGATGGTTTCATGCTGCAGACGCTGCACAACACCATGAATTCCGGCAAGCTGGTCTACGGCATGAACCGCGGCTCGGTCGGCTTTCTGATGAACGACTATCGCAGCGAACAGCTTCAGGAGCGTATCTGCGTCGCTGTCGAAAACGTCTTCCGGCCGTTGCAGATGACGACGGCCAACGCCGATGGCACCAACTCGACGGCGCTCGCCATCAATGAGGTCTATCTTTTCCGTCAATCCTATCAGGCGGCGAATTTGAGGGTGACGGTGGACGGGCGCGTCCGCCTGGAGGAGCTGATCTGCGACGGGCTGATGGTCGCGACCCCTGCCGGATCGACGGCTTATAATCTTTCCGCCCATGGTCCGATCCTGCCGCTGGAGGCGCCGCTGCTCGCCATGACGCCGGTCAGCGCTTTCCGGCCGCGGCGCTGGCGGGGCGCACTGCTGCCGAACAAGGTGACCGTCGATATCGATGTGCTCGAGCCGGTGAAGCGGCCGGTGAATGCGGTGGCCGACAATACCGAGGTCAAATCGGTGCTGCATGTCCGCATTGCCCAGTCGGAGCATATGACCGCACGCATCCTTTCCGATCCCGACCGCTCCTGGTCCGACCGTATTCTCGCCGAGCAGTTCAAGGATTGAGACGATGGCTGTGCGACGGATATTGATGACCACGGTTTTCCTCATCGGATGGTCGGCCGCAGCCTTGCCGGCGCAGGATGCCATCCTGCCGGCATCGGTGATTTTCGCGACCAGCACCGGCTACTGGGAGGATGACGGCAACGCACCTGATGTCGAGCGGGCGCCGACAGGCGCCGAAAGTGTTGCCAGCCCGCAGGCAAAGGCCACGCAGCGCCACGGCTACTACAAGCTCTTTGCCGTGCGCGAGGCAGACAGGACCTCCAAGGTCTATCTCCAGCAGATTGCCCAGACCGAGACCGGCCCGACGATCGCTTCTACCGTCGAGTTGCAGGAGATCAGCGACCTGAAGCCTTATGTTACCGATATACGCCCCGAAAATTCGAACGGCATCATCAAGGAACCGGGGCTGTTCGCGACGATCTATCTGAAAACCGAGCCCAATGCCGAGCCGGATGGTTGGACCGTGCTGATCGACGAATTCGGCGACATTACCGTCGAAAAAGCGACGAATTGAACCACTGGGAATCGTTCGGGAAGGAGTAGAAGAGATGAAACTCGGCTACCGCGACGGCGTCCTTTACGACAAGAACAGGTCGAATTGGGACGCAAACGGCCCCAGACCGATCAGCTGGTCGCTGTGGTACCGCGCTGCCGATGAGGCGCGGGAAAGCGATACAACGGAAAGAAGCTGGTTCAAGAAGGCGGTCGTCGCCCGCGACGCACCCGTCCGGCCGGATGTCCGGTCCTATCCCCTCGTCCTGTTGTCGCATGGGACCGGCGGATCCGCGGCCGGACTGGAATGGCTAGCGCGACGGCTGGCCGATCGCGGATTTGCAGCACTCGGCGTCAACCATCACGGCAATACCGGTAACGAGCCCTATCGCGCCGAAGGCTTCGCCTGCCTCTGGGAGCGGGCGCCGGATCTGAGCTTCATGCTTGACCACAGCGATGAATGGCTCGGCAATCTCTCCTGTCATATCGATACAACCCGCGCGTTCGCCGCCGGATTTTCGGCCGGGGCCTATAGCGTCGCGCTGCTTCTTGGCGCGGTCGCCCAGTTTTCGCAATTCGAACCATCCAGAATGAAGCCGGGTGGCACGCGCGGACCAAGGGAATTTCCCGATCTTGCCGATCATATCCCGACCTTGCTTCGCAGCAGCGATGTGTTTCGCGATTCATGGTCGCGCATGTCGAAGTCCTACCGGGACGACAGAATCAAGGCCGCGCTCCTGTGCGCGCCGGGCCGGTCCGTTCTCGGTTTCAGCGAGGAAAGCCTGAAAGCTGTCGACGCGCCCGCCCTCATTCTGGTCGGCGACGCAGACAGGGCGGCACCGGCCGCGGAATGTTCGGCATGGCTGCATGCGCGGCTGAGACACAGCACTCTTAAAATCTTCGGCGGCGGCCTTGGGCATTACGTCTTCGTGCCTGAGGGCACCGCACTCGGCCTGGCCTTTGCGGCAGAGCTCTTTACCGATCCCCCTGATATCGAGCGCGCAGCCATCCATGATGAGACTGCCGATCTGTCGGCAGCGCTTTTCCAGCACAGCGCCGTCAAAGGGCTCGCCTGAGCATCAAAAAAGCCCCGTCTCCGGGGCTTTCTCGTCTCAATTCTGCTTTTGTCTATCAGTCCACGTCGTCAACGACTGCGTCGGCGGCGCCGCTGATGCGGTGGGCGAGAGCCGCTTCCATGAACTCGTTGAGTTCGCCGTCGAGCACGTCGTCCGGCGCGGTGCTGGCGACGCCAGTGCGCAGATCCTTGACCAGCTGGTAGGGCTGCAGCACGTAGGAGCGGATCTGGTGGCCCCAGCCGATATCCGTCTTGGAGGCGGCTTCGGCGTTGGCGGCGTCCTCACGCTTCTTCAGCTCGGCTTCATACATGCGGGCGCGCAGCATGTCCCAGGCCTTGGCGCGGTTCTTGTGCTGCGAACGCTCTTGCTGGCACTGCACGACGATGCCGGTCGGCATATGCGTGATGCGCACCGCCGAGTCGGTGGTGTTGACGTGCTGGCCGCCGGCGCCCGACGAACGATAGGTGTCGATGCGGCAGTCGCCTTCGTTGATCTCGATCTGGATCGAGTCGTCGACCACGGGATAGACCCAGATCGACGAAAAGGAGGTGTGGCGACGCGCGTTGCTGTCGTAAGGCGAGATGCGCACCAGCCGGTGCACGCCCGATTCCGTCTTCAGCCAGCCATAGGCATTGTGTCCCTTGACGAGCAGGGTCGCGGATTTGATGCCCGCCTCTTCGCCGTCATGAACTTCGAGAAGCTCGACCTTGAAACGCTGGCGTTCGGCCCAGCGGGTGTACATGCGCAGCAGCATGTTCGCCCAGTCCTGGCTTTCGGTGCCGCCGGCGCCTGAATGAACTTCGAGATAGGTGTCGTTGCCGTCGGCCTCGCCGGAGAGCATCGCTTCCACCTGGCGGCGCGCAGCCTCGGCCTTCAGGGCCCTCAACGTATCCTCGGCTTCCTTGACGACACCTTCGTCGCCCTCTTCCTCGCCGAGCTCGATCAGTTCGATATTGTCGTTCAGCTGTTGTTCCAGCTGCTTGACGCCGCTGATGCCGTCATCGAGTTGCTGGCGCTCGCGCATCAGCTTCTGCGCTTCGGTAGCGTCGTTCCAGAGGTTCGGATCCTCTGCCTTGTTGTTCAACCAGTCCAGCCGTCTTATCGCCTGGTCCCAGTCAAAGATGCCTCCTCAGCAGGGTGATAGCCTGCTTGGTTTCATCGACCACGTTTTCGATTTCGGCTCGCATTTTCCTGCTTTTCTGTAACGGTCTTCTTCAAATGCTGCTGAATAGAGACGCCCGCCGCGGATGTAAAGAGCCGCGGCGGGCGTTCAAAATTCGGCGACGGTCAGAACAGGCCGGGCGTGCCGGTCTGGACGGCCTGGTTTGCCTGCGGCGAGGTCTTCAGGATCTCTTCCGGCGCCATGGTGCTATCCATGCCGATGACGTTGAAGCTGTCGGCCGGGCCGGTGCCTGGTTTGAAGGCCTCGATGATGGTGTTCGGATCGCCGTCGACGGCGGCCATGCCGGTCTTGCGGTCGATCGAAATCAGGTTCATGCCCGGCGGGATGACGAACTTCGATTCCGGCGTGTCCTTGACGGCGGCCTGCATGAATTCGTTGAAGATCGGGGCGGAGAGACCGCCGCCGGTGCCGCCGCGGCCGAGCGGGCCAGGCGTATCGAAGCCCATATAGAGGCCGGCGACCAGATCCGGTGTGAAGCCGACGAACCAGGCATCCTTCTCGTCGTTGGTGGTGCCGGTCTTGCCGGCGACGTCGCGGCCGCCGAGATCGATCTTGCCGGCGGCGGTGCCGCGCTGAATGACGCCCTGCATCATCGAGGTGATCTGATAGGCGGTCATCGGGTCGAGAACGGTCTCGCGGTTGTCGACGACATTCGGCTCTTCCTGGTTCTGCCAGTCGCCGGCATTGCAGCCCTCGCACAGACGCTCCTCATGCTTGAAGATCGTCTTGCCGTAGCGGTCCTGGATGCGGTCGATCAATGTCGGCTTGATCTGCTTACCGCCATTGGCGATGACCGAATAGGCCGAGACCATGCGCAGCACCGTCGTGTCGCCAGCGCCGAGCGACATGGAGAGAACCGGCAGCATGTGATCGTAGATGCCGAAGCGCTCGGCATATTCGGCGACGATGTTCATGCCGAGATCGTTGGCGAGGCGCACCGTCATCAGATTGCGGGAATGCTCGATGCCCGAACGCAGCGTCGACGGGCCGCCGGATTCGCCGCCGTAGTTTTCCGGCCTCCAGACCTGGCCGCCCGAGACGATCTCGATCGGCGCGTCCATGATGACGGAGGCCGGCGTATAACCATTGTCCATCGCGGCGGCGTAGACGAAGGGCTTGAACGAGGAGCCCGGCTGGCGCATCGCCTGGGTGGCGCGGTTGAATTCGGACTGCGAATAGGAGAAGCCGCCGACCATGGCGAGCACGCGGCCGGTTTTCGGATCCATGGCGACCAGGCCGCCCTGCACCTTCGGCGGCTGCTGCAGGCGATAGGAGGTCGAGGCGTCGTCGCCGAGCTTTGCGACATAGACGACATCACCGGGGGCGACGGCGCCGACCGGCGATTTCGTGCTCTTGCGGGCGCTGTCGGCCGAACGGAAGGCCCACTGCATGTTCTTGGCGTCGATCGTGCCGCGTTGACGGTCGGCCGAAACCTTGCCGCTTCCATCCTTGGGTGGCTGCAGGCCGATATCGACGGTGCTGTCGGAGACGGCGAGCACGACGGCAAGCCGCCATTCCGGGACGTCGGCGAGCGCAGGAATATCGGCAAGCGCCTTACCCCAGTCACCGCTTGCATCGATCTGCTTGATGGGCCCGTGGAAACCGCGGCGCTCGTCGTAGGTCACCAAACCGTCCTGCAGCGCCTTGCGGGCAGCGAGTTGCATCTGCGGATCGAGCGAGGTGCGCACCGAAAGGCCGCCTTCATAGAGGACTTTCTCACCATATTGGTCGATCAACTGGCGACGCACGGCTTCGGCGAAATAGTCCGAAGCAAAAAGCGAGGGGCCGGTCGTGCGGGCGGTGACGCCGAGCGGCTGCTTCTTGGCTTCCTCGCCGTCGCTCTGGCTGACATAGCCATTCTCGACCATGCGGTCGATCACCCAGTTGCGACGCTCGAGCGCAGCTTCGGGATGGCGGAAAGGATGATAATTGGCCGGACCTTTCGGTAGCGATGCCAGATAGGCGGCTTCGGCAACCGTCAGTTCGGTAACGGATTTGTTGAAATAGGTGAGTGCCGCGCCGGCGATGCCATAGGAATTCAGGCCGAAAAAAATCTCGTTCAGGTAGAGCTCAAGGATTTTGTCCTTGCTGTAGGCCTGCTCGATACGGAAGGACAGGATCGCTTCCTTGATCTTGCGGTCGATCGTCTGGTCAGAGCTCAAAAGGAAATTCTTGGCGACCTGCTGGGTGATCGTCGACGCGCCGACGGGGCGGCGGCCGGAACCGAAATTCTGCAGGTTGACGAGGATGGCGCGGCCGAGACCGGTGAGATCAACGCCCGGATGGTTGTAGAAATTCTTGTCTTCGGCCGACAGGAAAGCCGCCTTGACGCGGTCGGGGATGGCCTGGATCGGCAGAAAGAGACGCTTTTCCTTGGCGTATTCGGCCATCAGCGCACCGTTGCCGGCGTGGACACGGGTGGTCACCGGCGGCGCATAGCTGTTCAGAACGGCATAATCCGGGAGATCCTTCGCGACGTTGGCGAGATAGATGGCAACACCCGCCGCCGCGACCAGAAACAGGACGCAGGCCATTCCGAAGAAATATCCAAAAAGTCTAACCATATTTTCAGCTACCGGTCTCTTCGATCTTCAATCGGCGCAGAACGCAACGATTGCACGGATCAAGGCAATTTGCACGTTGCGCGGCTTACTCCATGAGCGCTACCGCCACAAGCCGATTCCGCGCCACAGGCTTACGAAACATAAGCCGGAGTAACGGCGCGATTGTGAGGAAAATAGGGCTCTGCCCGCCGCATTCACCGCTGCGGCCGCGTTTCATTAGAACTGTCACATCCAAGCAACGCCCGCCCCCGCCGCCAATCCGAACCATCCCGCTCAGACTTTGAGTCATGCGACTTACATTAAGTCTTTGTTTTCATTAATTTCGCCGACCCACAACCCCTATGGATTTATGGGTCGGTCAGGCATCAGCCGCCATTGGCGATGACGGCAGCGCGGTAGCGCTTCACCGCATCGGTCAAAAGACCGACGATCTTGCCGCGCCAGGTCTCGTCGAGCAGCAGTTTCTCATCGTCGGCATTCGAGAGGAACCCGAGTTCGAGGAGGATCGACGGCACGTCGGGGGCCTGCAGCACGCGAAAACCGGCATGACGGTGCGGGTTGTTGATGGTGCCGACCTGGTCCTTGAAAGAATTCAGCACGCTTTCGGCGAGCGAGATCGAGAAAGCCTGGGTCTCGCGCCGGGTCAGATCGAGCAGGATATCGGCGACCTCGGGCGGCTCGGCGACCGTCTCCTTGCCGGCAATCTGGTCGGAGAGGTTTTCGCGTTCGGCAAGGTCGGCGGCGAGCTTGTCGGATGCCTTGTCGGAGATGGTGTAGACGGTAGCGCCGCGGATATCCTTCTGCTTCAGCGTGTCGGCATGCAGCGAAATGAACAGGCCGGCATGGTTCTGGCGGGCGATCAGCACACGCTGCGAAAGCGACAGGAATTCGTCATCTTCGCGCGTCAGGAAAGCCTTGATGCCGGGCTCCTTGTTCAGCCGCTCGGTCAGCGCCTTGGCGAAGGCAAGCGTCACCTGCTTTTCCTCGGTCTTGGTGTCGACCCCGATCGCGCCGGTATCGATGCCGCCATGACCGGCGTCGACGGCGATGACGAAATCGCCGGGGGCGGGTTTCTCAGGCGCCGGAATGGCGCTCGTCGTCTGGGCCGCCTCGCTCCCATCGCTCGACGTCCGATCATTCCAGGATTGCGTCTTCACCAGTTCGGCAAAGGCCTGCTTGTCGATCATCTCGGCATCGAGCACAAGACGATGACCCTTGCCGGCCTCGTCGGCCTGCACCTTGGCGAGCGCCAGCTTCACCGGCCGTGCCGTCGTCAGAACGATGCGGGCGCTTTCCTCGTCCATCTTGCCGTAGCGGATATCCTTGAACAGGCCGCGGGCAGCGAGATCCTCGGCCGGAAAACCGAAGGCGGTCGCCGGCAGGTCGATGACGATGCGTTCCGGATTGGCGATATAGTGGACCGAGAAGCGCGGTTCGCGATCGAAATCGATGACAATACGGGTCCTTGCATCGTCGCCGACGATGCGCGCGCCATAAGCAAGCAGCGGATCCCCGGCCTCGGCGGAACCGGCAACGGCCGGCAGCAGACCGACGGCCAGAAGTGCTGCCAGAATCCGCCTTGCGAATGTCGATCGCCGCCGCCCTGCGGATTTCGCCGCGATCCGAGCCCTCTTAAACAATAACCCGCCACACCCTATCTGTATTGCGATGGAGCCGACGCGGCCGCGTCGAACGTCGCCTGGACGAAACACCCTTTGCGGCCCGCCGAATCGCAATCACTCTATCCCCAGTTTCTATGCGTTACGAAATCCATCAATATTATGGCACATTTGGCTTTTCCCTTGCTATTGTGACACAGAAAACATACAACGAATTTTAGGGTAAAGTGTTGACGGGATAGAGTTGCCGCAAAGGCTGCCAGCCAGATCAGGACCTGGCGCCACCACCGGTCATCGTCCGCCGTCTCATGCGCTTCATCCCTAGAACTGGATCCTGATTTTCCGGCTTATTGTCGGAATTCATTGGTGGATCAGCCACCACGCTCTCAGGGAGCAAACTCATCGGACCCGAACGGGTCTTCGTATTTGTCGATCACGCTTGGTTGTTGATGGTTTCGCAGCAGGTTTTATCTGAAGTGTACAGGCCCCGGACCGAAATGGTTCCGGCTGCGGTCTGGCTGCTGCCCTCCCCCTCGCATCAGGCGCGACTTTCATTATCCGGCGCGGCTACAGTGGACCGCATTCTTTCTGTTTCAACAGCAGTCGGGAATGCGCTCTCGCGGCCACGCCGAGGAGCACAGCTTACATGGCAGACAAAATGCTTATCGATGCGTCTCACGAGGAAGAGACGCGCGTCGTTGTCGTTCGCGGGAACCGCATAGAAGAATTTGACTTCGAGTCGCAGCACAAGAAGCAGATCCGCGGCAACATCTATCTGGCAAAGGTAACGAGGGTCGAGCCCTCGCTGCAAGCCGCTTTCGTCGATTACGGCGGCAACCGGCACGGCTTCCTGGCCTTCGCCGAAATCCATCCCGACTATTATCAGATACCGCTTGCCGACCGTCAGGCGCTGCTTCGGGCCGAGGCCGAGGAGCATCGCCGCGATGAAGATGTCGAGCATGTCGAAACCGCGCCGGTGGTCGATCTTTCCAAGCAGGATCAGCCGGATGTCGGCATCGTGCCGGCAGAGGCGCCGGAAACGGCTGCTGCGACGGAAGAGCCGGCAGCGGCAGCGGTAGAGGCCGCTGCATCGCCCGAGGCCGCTGAGGAAGCGCCGGCCAAGAAGGCCAGACCGCGCCGCAGCCGCAAGAAGGCAGCCGAGCCGGCTGCCGAGACGACCGCGACCGAGGACGCCGTTCCCACAGACGTCGAAGCCGAAGGCGCTTCGAGCGTCGACAACGAGGATGACGGCTCGACCGGCGGCGCGATGGCCGCCATGGTGGAAACAGACTCGATCTCCGAAGACGTCGACACCAGCAAGCGTCGCCACGATGATGACGACGATGATGACGATCACGGCGAAGAGGAAGTCATCGAATCCGTCGGCGCCGAAGACGCGATGGAGGAAGTGCCGGATCGCGTGCAGCGCAAGCCGCGCAAGCAGTACCGCATCCAGGAAGTCATCAAGCGCCGCCAGATCCTGCTCGTCCAGGTCGCCAAGGAAGAGCGCGGCAACAAGGGTGCAGCGCTCACCACCTATCTATCGCTTGCCGGCCGCTATTCCGTGCTGATGCCGAACACGGCGCGCGGCGGCGGCATTTCCCGTAAGATCACCAACCCGGCCGACCGCAAGCGCCTGAAGGAAATCGCGCGCATGCTCGAGGTGCCGCAGGGCATGGGCGTCATCCTGCGCACGGCCGGCGCCAACCGCACCAAGGTCGAGGTCAAGCGCGACTTCGAATATCTGATGCGCCTCTGGGAGAACGTGCGCACGCTGACGCTGGCGTCCACGGCTCCCTGCCTCGTCTATGAGGAAGGCTCGCTGATCAAGCGCTCGATCCGTGACCTCTACAACAAGGATATCGGCGAGATCATTGTTGCCGGCGAGGAAGGCTATCGTGAAGCGAAAGACTTCATGAAGATGCTGATGCCGAGCCATGCCAAGGTGGTTCAGCCCTATCGCGACATTCACCCGATCTTCTCGCGCTCCGGCATCGAAGCCCAGCTCGACCGCATGCTGCAGCCGCAGGTGACGCTGCGCTCCGGCGGCTACCTGATCATGAACCAGACGGAAGCGCTGGTTTCGATTGACGTCAACTCCGGCCGCTCGACGCGCGAACACTCGATCGAGGACACCGCGCTGCAAACCAACCTCGAAGCCGCTGAGGAAATCGCCCGCCAGCTTCGCCTGCGCGACCTCGCCGGCCTGATCGTCATCGACTTCATCGACATGGAAGAGAAGCGCAACAACCGCGCTGTCGAGAAGAAGCTCAAGGAATGCCTGAAGAACGATCGCGCCCGCATCCAGGTCGGCCGTATCTCGCATTTCGGCCTGCTGGAAATGTCGCGCCAGCGCATCCGTGCCTCGGTTCTCGAATCGACGACGCAGGTCTGCTCGCATTGCGGCGGCAGCGGCCATGTGCGTTCGCAGTCCTCCGTCGCGCTGCATGTCCTGCGCGGTATCGAGGAATATCTGCTCAAGAATACCACGCACAATATCAGCGTACGCACCACGCCTGACATTGCGCTCTACCTGCTCAACCACAAGCGCCAGACAATCATCGATTACGAAAACCGTTTCGGCGTCGCTATCGTCATCGATGCGGACGGTTCGGTCGGGGCGCAGCATTTCGCCATCGATCGCGGCGAGGCCGTGGAGAACCCGGTCAAGATCGAGACGCTCTTCAATTTCGCAGCCATTCCCGAGGATGACGACGACGACATCGTCATCGAAATGGATGAGGAAGAAGACGAGGAACTCGAGGAAAAGCCGGCAGCCACTGAGCGACCCGTCGCGGCACGCTCCGAAGGCGAAGGTGACGGCAACCGCAAGCGCAAGCGCCGCCGGCGCCGGCGCGGCCGCAACGGCAATGCCGAGCAGCCGGCATCGGCAGCAGGCGAAGCCGGCGACGAGGATGAAGACGGCGACGACGAGGGCGGCGAAGGTGATGAAACCACCGAAGCCACGTCCGAGACGCTGGCTGAGAGCGAAGAATCGCAGCGCCGCAAGCGCCGCCGTCGCGGCAAGCGCGGCGGCCGCCGCAACCGCGCCGAGGACGGTTCCGAACTGACGGCCGGCGAAGCCGGTGAAGACAATGGCGCTGACGGGGGCGGCGAAGAGAGCGAAGGCGACGACGTTTCGAACAACGGCGCTGCTGGAGAAGCCGAAACAGTCGAAGCGGTTGCCGAGCAGGCTGGCGAAAGCCAAGCCGCAGCTGCCGCTGTCGAGGGTGCGGCTGTTGTCACCGAGGATGTGAAGCCAGCCCGGGGCCGCGGCCGCCGCAAAGCCGCCCCAGCGCCTGTGGAGGAGCCAGTAGCAGAAGCAGCTCCTGTCGCCGAAGCCGAGCCGGAGCTGGTCGAGGCCTCCGCCGATCTCGAAACGCCCGCTCAGGAAGAGGCCCCGGAAGAGGCAAAGCCAGTTCGCGCCAACCGCGAATCCAACATCACCTCCTCCGAGCCGACTGTGAAATCCACCCGCAGCGAAAATGGCGAAAGCGACGACGGCAAGCCGAAAAAGGCCGGCTGGTGGCAGCGCCGTGGCTTCTTCTGAACGCTGATTTTCGGACGTAAATGATCAATCCGGCCGCGGCGACGCGGTCGGATTTTTGCTTGTGGCAACGGTACCTTCAGTGAAGTTGAACCCCAAGGGATGGGCGTGTACCTTCATCATATTGGTACAGCCGAGGTTGTCATGCGGACGACGATCGATATCGATGACGGCTTGCTCGACGCAGCAATGATCGTCACGGGATTGGCGACAAAAGATGCCGCCGTCGAACAGGCTTTGCGAAACCTCATCGAGAAGCACCGCCGGAAAAATGCGATCGCCGATCTCGCAGGCATAGGCTGGGAGGGCGACCTGGAAGAGAGACGTTGCGACCAGCCGGACGACGGACAGTGATCGTCATCCACAGTCGGTGGTGGATCGTGCATCAGCGCGGGACAAGTGTGGCCAGCCAGGTCCGGGAGATCGTCGACACCCCCCTCATCCGCCTGCTGGCACCTTCTCCCCGCGCGCGGGGAGAAGGGGATATGCCGCAACGTCTCCATCCGTCGCCAGTGTCTCGCGGGCACGTCCCCTCGCCCCGTTTACGGGGAGAGGGTTAGGGTGAGGGGCAGCCGTCGGCGCAGCGCTTCGCTATCGATTGGATCGACGAGGCGAGGTGAACAATACGCCGCCTGTGGTCAGCCCGCCGGCGGATAGAGCAGGTCGACGATGTAGCTGGCGTCGAAGCGGGAATCGAGCATGCCGTAGGTGGAGCGCCAGCCGCCGGCAAGGCGCGTCTCGATGAAGGCATCGGCAATGCGCCCAGCGCCCAGCCGATAGAGTTCGGCGGCACCGGCGGCAAGCGCCAGCTGCTCGACGAGCAGGCGCGCGGCCCCCTCGTCCTGTTCGCAGAGCGCGATTGCAGCGCGCAGCACGTCGATCGTCTTCTTGCCGGCCGGACCGAGATCGCGGGCAAGACCAGCGAACACCGTCTCGAATAGGTCCTTGCCGCGGTTGAGCACGCGCAGCACGTCGAGCGCCATGACGTTGCCGGAGCCTTCCCAGATGGCGTTGACGGGAGCTTCGCGGTAATGGCGGGCGATCGGGCGTTCCTCGATATAGCCGTTGCCGCCGATGCATTCCATCGCCTCGTAGATCAGCGCCGGCGCGATCTTGCAGCACCAGTATTTGGCGACCGGCGTCATGACGCGGGCATAGGCTGCCTGCTCGGCATTGCCACGCGCCTTGTCGAAGGCGTCGGCCAGACGGAAGGACAGTGCGGTGGCGGCGGCGACATCGAGCGCCATGTCGGCCAGCACGCGCGTCATGATCGGCTGGTTGACGAGCATCTTGCCGAAGACGTTGCGGCCGCGGGTGTGGTGTACGGCTTCGGCCAGCGAGGCGCGCATCATGCCTGACGAGGCCAGCGCGCAGTCGAGCCGCGTCAGCGTCACCATGTCGAGAATGGTGCGGATCCCGGCATCCGCGCCGCCGAGCAGGAAGCCGAAGGTATCGGTGAACTCGACCTCGGCAGAGGCGTTGGATCGGTTGCCGACCTTGTCCTTCAGCCGCTGGAACTGCAAGCCGTTGGCCGAACCATCCTCCAGCAGCCGCGGCACGAGGAAGCAGCCCATGCCCTCCTTCGTCTGCGCCAGCATGATGAAGGCATCGCTCATCGGAGCGGACATGAACCATTTGTGGCCGGACAGCCGGTAGATGCCTTCGCTGACCTTTTCGGCAGCACTGCGGTTGGCGCGCACATCCGTGCCGCCCTGCTTTTCCGTCATGCCCATGCCGATGGTGACGGCGGATTTCTGCATGGCGGGTTTGTTCGACGAATCATATTTGCGCGAGAGGATTTTGGGCGCCCAGTCCTTCTGCACCGCGGCCGAGGCCGAGAGCGCGGCAACGGAGGCGCTGGTCATCGTCAGCGGGCAGAGATGGCCGGATTCCAGCTGCGCGGTCAGATAGAAGCGGGCGGCGCGAACCTTGTGGGCCTGATCCTTGGCATCGGCATCGGCCTGCGGATCCCAGACGGAAGAATGCAGGCCGACCGACATGGAGCGGCGCATCAGTGCATGCCAGGCCGGGTGGAATTCCACGACGTCGAGGCGCTCGCCGCGCGGACCGTGGGTGCGCAGCTGCGGCGCGCCCTGGTTTGCCATGCGCGCCAGCTCCTGCGCCTCCGGCGAGGTGACGTAGCGGCCCATGTTTTCCAGGTCTTCGCGAATGCCGCGCGGCAGGGCCGCCGTCAGATCGACGATCAGCGGATCGGACCGATAGGCGTTGATGCCAGACCACAGGCTCGGCTGGTTGAGTTCTGCGAGTTTTTCGTCAGTCCGGTTGGCGGAGGTCATAATTCGCTTCTAGTGTAAGAACCCGGCAAAGGGAAACCGGAAGTTATGATTCGGTTCATTCTGCTCTATCGGAATTCTGGCGAAAATGCATGGGGACATAAGCCTTTGCCCACAGCGCATGCTTGCCCCGGCGGGCCGCACTCTTTATAGACCCGCCAGAGACAGCAAGAGGCAGGGTCATGGTCTTTTTCCCCACCGCCACCTCATCGGCATTAAGGGCCTCACCGAGCAGGATATCACCTATCTGCTCGACAAGGCCGACGAAGCCGTCAAGATCAGCCGCCAGCGAGAGAAGAAGACATCGACGCTGCGCGGACTGACGCAGATCAACCTCTTCTTCGAGGCATCGACACGCACGCAGGCCTCGTTCGAACTTGCCGGGAAGCGGCTCGGCGCCGACGTCATGAACATGTCGGTCGGCAATTCCTCGGTGAAGAAGGGCGAGACGCTGATCGATACGGCGATGACGCTGAATGCGATGCGCCCCGACGTGCTGGTCATCCGCCATTCGAGCGCGGGGGCGGCCGCCCTTCTCGCCCAGAAGGTCTCCTGCTCGGTCGTCAATGCCGGCGACGGGCAGCACGAACATCCGACCCAGGCGCTGCTCGATGCGCTAACGATCCGCCGCGCCAAAGGCAAGCTCCCGCGCATCATCGTGGCGATCTGTGGCGACGTGCTGCATTCGCGGGTGGCGCGCTCCAATATCCTGCTGCTCAATGCGATGGGCGCCCGCGTGCGCGTCGTCGCGCCCGCCACTCTGCTGCCCGCCGGCATCGCCGATATGGGCGTCGAGGTCTTCCATTCGATGAAGGAAGGACTGAAGGACGCCGATGTGGTGATGATGCTGCGGCTGCAGCGCGAACGCATGTCCGGCGCCTTCGTGCCTTCGGTGCGCGAATACTATCATTTCTACGGGCTCGACGCCGAAACGTTGAAGGCGGCGAAAGAGGATGCGCTAGTCATGCATCCCGGCCCGATGAACCGCGGCGTTGAGATCGCCTCCGAGGTGGCGGACGGTCCGCAGAGCGTGATCGCCGAACAAGTGGAAATGGGGGTCGCGGTGCGAATGGCGGTGATGGAGACGCTGCTCGTATCGCAGAACCAAGGCCCCCGAACCGATGGATTGAAGGCATGAGCAACCCGATCGTCCTCCAGAACGTCCGCATCGTCGATCCCTCGCGCAATCTCGACGAGGTGGGTTCGATCATCGCCGCAAACGGGGTGATCCTGGCTGCCGGCAGCGCGGCGCAGAACCAGGGCGCGCCCGAAGGCGCTGATATCCGCGACTGCGCCGGCCTTGTCGCCACGCCCGGCCTCGTCGATGCGCGCGTCCATATCGGCGAACCCGGCGGCGAGCACCGCGAAACGATCGCCTCGGCGAGCCGGGCGGCCGCAGCCGGCGGCGTCACCTCGATCATCATGATGCCGGACACCGATCCCGTCATCGACGACATCGCGCTCGTTGAATTCGTCAAGAAGACGGCGCGCGACACCGCTGCCGTCAACGTTTATCCGGCCGCCGCCCTGACCAAGGGGCTTGCCGGCGAGGAGATGACGGAGATCGGCCTGCTGATGCAAGCAGGCGCCGTCGCCTTCACCGACGCCCATTCCAGCGTCCACGACACGCAGGTGCTGCGGCGGATCATGACCTATGCGCGCGAATTCGGCGCCGTCATCTGCTGCGAAACGCGCGACAAATATCTTGGCGCCAACGGCGTCATGCATGAGGGGCTTTTCGCCAGCTGGCTCGGGCTCTCCGGCATTCCAAGAGAAGCCGAGCTGATCCCGCTCGAACGCGATCTCAGGATCGCAGAGCTGACACGCGGCCGGTATCATGCCGCGATGATCTCGGTGCCGCAGTCGGTCGAGGCGATCGAACGCGCCCGCAGCCGCGGCGCCAAGGTGACCTCAGGCATCTCGATCAACAATCTGGCGCTCAACGAAAACGACATCGGCGAATATCGCACCTTCTTCAAGCTCTACCCGCCGCTGCGCCCGGAAGACGACCGGGGCGCCATGGTCGAGGCGTTGGCACGCGGCGAGATCGATATCATCGTCTCCTCGCACGACCCGCAGGATGTCGATACGAAGCGACTGCCCTTCGGCGAGGCTGAAGACGGGGCGATCGGCCTCGAAACCATGCTGGCGGCGGCTCTGAGGCTTCACCATGGCGGCCAGGTGAGCCTGATGCGCCTGATCGACGCCATGTCCACCCGCCCGGCTGAGATTTTCGGCCTCCCCGCCGGCACGCTGAAGCCGGGGGCTGCGGCCGATATCGCGCTGATCGATCTCGATGAGCCTTGGCTTGTCGCCAAAGACATGCTTCTCTCGCGCTCGAAGAACACGCCGTTCGAAGATGCGCGCTTCAGCGGGCGGGCGGTCGCGACATATGTCTCGGGAAAGCTTGTCCACGCGCTTTAGGAAACGGTGTCCTTAAAAAACGGGATATTAGGGATAGGCCACGGAGGGGCTGAGGCGGTATATGTTATCCAATCTCATGTCATGGCAGATCACGCTGCCGATCGCGCTTGCCGCCGCCGTCATCGGCTATCTCTTCGGCTCCATTCCTTTCGGCCTGATCCTGACGCGCGCCGCCGGGCTCGGCGACGTGCGCAGCATCGGCTCCGGCAACATCGGCGCGACCAATGTGCTGAGAACCGGAAATCGCAAGCTCGCGGCGGCGACGCTGCTGCTCGATGCGCTGAAGGCATCGGCGGCGGCCTGGGTCGTCGGTTACTTTCTCGGTGAGGAGGCTGCGATCATCGCCGGCTTCTTCGCCTTCATCGGCCACCTCTTCCCGGTCTGGATCGGCTTCAAGGGCGGGAAGGGCGTCGCCACCTATATCGGCACCCTGCTCGGCGTCGCACCGATCATGGTAGTGCTCTTCGCCGCCGTCTGGCTGGCAATCGCCTTCACCACCCGCTATTCCTCGCTGTCGGCGCTGGTCGCCATGCTTGTCATCCCGGTTGCGCTGTGGATATTGGGTAATGAAAAGGTTGCAGCCGTCATGGCGATCATGACGCTGATCTCCTACTGGAAGCACAGGGCGAATATCTCCCGGCTGATGGGCGGCACGGAAAGCAAGATCGGGGCGAAGGGATAATGGATGCGCTGAGCGCGGGACCAAAAGGCACTGTGCTGAGCGAACGGCAGAGAATTGCCTGGCTGCGCCTCATCCGTTCCGACAATATCGGCCCGGCGACCTTTCGCGACCTCATCAATCATTTCGGTTCGGCCGAGGCGGCGCTTGCGGCGTTGCCGGAGCTTTCGGCGCGCGGCGGTGCGACGCGGGCAATCCGTATCGCCAGCGAGGCCGAGACGCATCGGGAGCTGGAGGCGGCGCATCGTTTCGGCGCCCGCTTCGTCGGCATCGGCGAGCCGGACTATCCACAGGCGCTGAAGCAGATCGACGGCGCGCCGCCGCTGCTGGCCGTCAAGGGCACGCTTGCCGCCGCCAAACGACCTGCTGTCGGCGTCGTCGGCTCGCGCAACGCCTCGATCGCCGGCGCCAAATTCGCGGCGATGGTGGCCCGCGACTGCGGCCGGGCTGGATATACCGTCGTCTCGGGCCTGGCGCGCGGCATCGACACATTGGCGCATCGGGCAAGCCTGGAGACGGGCACGATCGCGGCCCTTGCCGGCGGTCTCGACCAACCCTACCCGCCGGAGAATATCGGCCTGCTTGCGGAGATAACCGGCGGCAACGGCCTGGCGGTCAGCGAAATGCCTTTCGGCTGGGAGCCCGCGCCCGTGATTTCCCGCGGCGGAACCGGCTGATCGCCGGCATCGCGCTCGGCCTCGTCGTGGTGGAAGCGGCAACGCGCTCGGGATCGCTGATCACCGCCCGCCTTGCCGGCGAGTTCGGCCGGCTGGTATTTGCCGTACCGGGCTCACCGCTCGATCCGCGCTGCCATGGCACCAACGGCCTGCTCAAGGACGGCGCTTCGATCGTCACCGCACCCGCCGATGTCATCGAGGCCTTGGCGCCGCTTGTGCAATTCGAGCTGTTCCCGTCGTCGATGGCGGAGGAGCCGCCGCGTGACGGCGGGGCAATGACGATGCCGCCCGGCGATACGGATCGCAATCGCATCATCGATGCGCTCGGGCCGACGCCGGTCGAGATCGACGATATTATCCGCCACACCGGACTGTCGGCATCGGCGGTCTATCTGATCCTGCTGGAACTCGACATCGCAGGCAGGCTGCACCGGCATCAGGGCGGTCTCATCTCGCTTTCCGATTGAGCTTTGCGCGATACGGGCCGGCCGCTTTGCAGCAGCCGCAAGACGTAAAATTGTAGCTAACCCCTTGACCGCAGCGATTTCCCTGTCCATGTCGGAGGGCCGACATCCATGTCGCGGTGTGTGTTGCGCTGGTTTCAACGCTGGCGTCGTTTCCTTTTTTAGAGAATCATCATGAATGTTGTAGTGGTGGAATCGCCTGCCAAGGCCAAGACGATCAACAAGTATCTGGGTTCGGGATACAAAGTGCTCGCCTCCTTCGGCCATGTGCGCGATCTGCCTGCCAAGGATGGCTCGGTCCTCCCCGATCAGGATTTCGAAATGCTTTGGGAGGTCGACGGGGCCTCGGCCAAACGGATGAAGGATATCGCCGACGCGGTGAAATCTTCCGACGGCCTTTTTCTCGCGACCGACCCGGATCGCGAAGGCGAAGCGATTTCCTGGCACGTCCTCGACATGCTCAACAAGAAGCGGGTGCTGAACGGCAAGCCGGTCAAGCGAGTCGTCTTCAACGCGATCACCAAGAAGGCGGTGCTCGACGCGATGGCCGATCCGCGCGACATCGACGTGCCGCTGGTCGACGCCTATCTCGCGCGCCGCGCGCTCGACTACCTCGTTGGCTTCAATCTTTCGCCGGTCCTCTGGCGCAAGCTGCCCGGCGCACGCTCCGCCGGCCGCGTCCAGTCGGTGGCGCTTCGCCTGGTCTGCGACCGCGAATCCGAAATCGAGCGGTTCATTTCGGAAGAATACTGGAACATCTCGGCGCTGCTGAAGACGCCGCGTGGCGACGAGTTCGAGGCAAGGCTGGTTTCGGCCAACGGCAAGCGGCTGCAGCCGCGCGCGATCGGCAACGGCGAGGACGCGGGCCGCCTGAAGGCGTTGCTGGACGGCGCGAGCTATGTCGTCGACACGGTCGAAGCCAAGCCGGTCAAGCGCAATCCCGGACCGCCATTTACGACCTCGACCTTGCAGCAGGCTGCCTCCTCCAATCTCGGCTTCTCCGCATCGCGCACCATGCAGATCGCCCAGAAGCTTTATGAAGGCGTCGATATCGGCGGCGAGACCGTCGGTCTCATCACCTATATGCGAACCGACGGCGTGCAGATGGCGCCCGAGGCGATCGAGGCGGCGCGCCGCGCCATCGTCGACCAGTTCGGTGAGCGTTATATGCCTGAAAAGGCGCGCTTCTATTCCACCAAGGCCAAGAACGCCCAGGAGGCGCACGAGGCGATCCGCCCGACCGATTTCTACCGCTCGCCCGACCGCGTGCGCCAATTCCTCGACGCCGACCAGATTCGGCTCTACGACCTGATCTGGAAGCGCGGTATCGCCAGCCAGATGGCCTCGGCCGAAATCGAGCGCACGACGGCTGAAATCACCGCCGACAACAAGGGCGAGAAGGCCGGGCTGCGCGCCGTCGGCTCGGTCATCCGCTTCGATGGCTTCATAGCCGCCTATACCGATCAGAAGGAAGACGGCGAGCAGAGCGACGACGGCGACGAGGGTGGCCGCCTGCCGGAGATCAATGCGCGCGAGACGCTCGCCAAGCAGAAGATCAATTCGACCCAGCATTTCACCGAGCCGCCGCCGCGCTACTCAGAAGCCTCGCTGATCAAGAAGATGGAAGAGCTCGGCATCGGCCGCCCCTCTACCTATGCCGCGACGCTGACGACGCTGCGCGACCGCGACTATGTGACGATCGACAAACGCAAGCTGATCCCGCAGGCCAAGGGCCGGCTGGTGACGGCTTTCCTCGAAAGCTTCTTCACCAAATATGTCGAATACGACTTCACCGCCGATCTCGAGGAAAAGCTCGACCGGATTTCCGCCGGCGAGCTGAACTGGAAGCAGGTGCTGCGCGATTTCTGGAAAGATTTCTTCGCCCAGATCGAAGACACCAAGGAACTGCGCGTCACCAATGTGCTCGATTCGCTGAACGAGGCGCTGGCGCCGCTGGTCTTCCCGAAGCGGGAAGACGGCAGCGATCCCCGGATCTGCCAGGTCTGCGGCACCGGCAACCTGTCGCTGAAGCTCGGCAAATACGGCGCCTTCGTCGGCTGCTCGAACTATCCGGAATGCAATTACACCCGCCAGCTCTCCTCCGAAAACGGCGGAGAAGCGGATGGTGCCGCCCTCAACGAACCGAAGAACCTCGGCACCGATCCGACGACCGGCGAGGAACTGACGCTGCGCTCTGGCCGCTTCGGCCCCTATATCCAGCGCGGCGACGGCAAGGAGGCCAAACGCGCTTCGCTGCCGAAGGGCTGGAAGCCTGAGGACATCGACTACGAAAAGGCGATGGCGCTGATTTCGCTGCCGCGCGATATCGGCAAACATCCGGAATCGGGCAAGATGATCTCGTCTGGCATCGGCCGCTATGGGCCGTTCCTGCTGCATGACGGTTCCTATGCCAATCTGGAAACGATCGAGGATGTGTTCTCGGTCGGCCTCAACCGCGCCGTGACCGTCATTGCCGAAAAGGCAAAACAGGCGCCGGGCCGCGGTTCGCGCGGCACGCCGGCGGCGCTGAAGACGCTCGGCGATCATCCCGATGGCGGCGCCATTACTGTTCGCGACGGCAAGTACGGTCCTTACGTCAACTGGGGCAAGGTCAACGCCACACTGCCCAAGGGCAAGGATCCGCAGGCCATCACCGTCGAGGAGGCGCTGGCGCTGATCACGGAAAAGGCCGGCAAGGCGCCTGCGGGCAAGACGAGCAAGGCGAAAGCCAAGCCGAAGGCGGCGGCGGCCGAAGCCAAGACCACCAAGACGGCGGCCAAGCCAAAGGCAACGAAGGCGAAAGCGCCCGCGAAATCGAAAAAGAGCTGACGTGAGCAGAATACCGCGCGACAGAACGAACCCTGCGGGCAAGCGCCCGGGCAAGATCGGCCGTGCCGGCAAGGATGCTCCCGCCGTCGAGCCGCTGAATATCGTCCACGGCGCGCTGCCGTCGCGGGAGGTGATCCTGCGCTTCATCGCCGATCATCCGCAGAAAGCTTCCAAGCGGGAACTCGCCAAGGCTTTCGGGCTGAAGGGCGACAGCCGCGTCGAGCTCAAGCACATGCTGCAGGAGCTCGAGCAGGAAGGCATGCTGCAGAAGAACCGCAAGTCGCTGATCCGCCCCGGCGCGCTGCCGCCGGTCACCGTTCTCGATATCACCACGCGCGACAAGGACGGCGATCTGATCGGCCGGCCGGCGGAATGGCCCGAGGATCAGGGTGTCGCGCCCGCCGTCGCCATCCGCCAGCAATCGCCCGCAGGCCGCCAGGGCAAGGGCAAGGCACCGGTCGCCGGCCTCGGCGACCGCATTCTGGCGAAGATCTTCCCGGCCGTCGATCGCGGCGGGCCGGCCTATACGGCGCGGATCATCAAAGTGATCGACAAGCGCCGCGGCGCCTCGATGGGCGTTTTCCGCGCAGCACCCGGCGGCGGCGGCCGGCTGCTGCCGATCGAGCGGCGCGGCGAGGAGATGGTCATCGATCCAGACTTCACCGGCGGTGCCAAAGACGGCGACCTGGTCGAGATCGAAGTCGCCCGTCTCGGGCGCTTCGGCCTGCCCCGCGCCAAGGTGCTTTCGGTCGTGGGTTCGGTCGGCTCGGAAAAGGCGATCTCGATGATCGCCATCCATGCGCACGGCATTCCGCATGTCTTCCCGCCAGCCGTCATCGCCGAGGCGGAGGACGCAAAACCGGCGACGATGTCGCATCGCGAGGACTGGCGCGACGTGCCGCTGATCACCATCGATCCGGCCGATGCCAAGGACCACGACGACGCCGTCTATGCCGAACTCGACCCCTCGCCCGACAACCCCGGCGGCGTCATCGTCACCGTGGCGATTGCCGACGTCTCCTGGTATGTCCGCCCGAAGTCGCCGCTCGACCGCGAGGCGCTGAAGCGCGGCAACTCGGTCTATTTCCCGGATCGCGTCGTGCCGATGCTGCCGGAGCGCATTTCCAACGATCTCTGCTCGCTGAAGGAAGGCGTCGACCGCCCGGCGCTTGCCGTGCGCATGAGCTTTTCCGGGGAAGGCCGCAAGATCGGCCACACGTTTCATCGCGTCATGATGAAGAGCGCGGCCAAACTCTCCTACCAGCAGGCGCAGGCGGCGATCGACGGCAAGCCGGACGACAAGACCTGGCCGATGCTCGAGCCGATCCTGAAGCCGCTCTGGCACGCCTACGAGGTGATGAAGCGCGGCCGCGACCGGCGCCAGCCGCTGGAACTCGACATGCCGGAGCGCAAGATCCTGCTGAAGCCCGACGGCACCGTCGACCGGGTCCACGTGCCGCCGCGGCTCGACGCGCACAAGCTGATCGAGGAGATGATGATCCAGGCGAACGTCGCCGCCGCCGAGACCCTGGAAAAGAAACGCCAGCCGCTGATCTACCGCATCCATGACGGGCCGACGCTTGCCAAGCAGGAAATCCTGCGCGAGTTCCTGGCGACGCTCGGCATCCCGCTTGCCAAGGGCGGCAATATGCGCGCCAACAACTTCAACGGCATTCTGGCGAAGGCCGACGGCACGCCGCACCAGACCATGGTCAACGAGATGGTGCTGCGCTCGCAGAGCCAGGCGATCTACGGCCCCGAGAATATTGGCCATTTCGGCCTCAACCTGATGAAATACGCGCATTTCACCTCGCCGATCCGTCGTTACGCCGATCTCATCGTGCATCGCGCCCTCGTCGGCTCGCTCGGCTTCGGCGAAGGCGGCATCACGACAGAGGAAGAGGCAGCGCTCGACGATATCGCCGCGGAAATTTCGACCTTCGAGCGCCGGGCGATGGCGGCCGAGCGTGAGACGGTCGACCGGCTGATCGCGCATCATTTGAGCGGACGCGTCGGCGAGGAATTTGCCGGGCGGGTCTCGGGTGTTACGAAATCCGGGCTTTTCATCGCCCTGCCGGAGTATGGCGCCGACGGTTTCGTCCCGATATCGACGCTCGGCACCGACTATTTCATCTATGACGAGGCGCATCAGGCGCTCTCGGGTGAACGTACGGGGCTCGGCTATCGCCTTGGCGACAACGTCACGGTGAAGCTTGCCGAAGCAATCCCGCTTGCCGGCGCGCTTCGGTTCGAGATGGTCAGCGAAGGGCGCGCGATGCCGGCGGCGGTGCGCTCCTTCCACAAAGCCGGCCGCCGCGACCGGGGCCAGCTTCGCAAGAAGCCGGGAACGAGGCCACCGCGCGGGCGGCATTGAAATGTTCCGGCTGTCCGAAAGCGGCATTGGGCGAGATTCACCAGCCTATGCGGCCTGAAGAGGAAGATGCGATGAGCACACCGACCGAACCGGTCGTCCGCTATGGCGACAGGCCCGAGGCCGAGCGTCCGCTGGGACGCTCCATCCTGCGCGGGCTGGTGAACCGCTGCCCGGCCTGCGGCAGCGGCAAACTTTTCCGTGCCTTCCTGAAGCCGGTCGATCATTGCGCGGCCTGCGGCGAGGCGATGCATCACCAACGCGCCGACGACCTGCCGCCCTACATCGTCATCCTCGTTCTCGGACACGTCGTGGTCGGCGGCTACATGCTGACCGACATGACCTTCGTGCTGCCGATATGGGTGCATATTGCCATCTGGGCACCGATCACCGTCATCACCGCGCTCGCCTCGATCCAGCCGATCAAGGGCGGCGTCATCGGCCTGCAATGGGCGCTGCGCATGCACGGTTTCGGCGGCGAGAGCGATGGTCCGGACGATTATGACATCCCCGGACCCCCGGAGTGATCACTTTCACCTTCCAGACATATTTACCGTGTAGTGCCAGCGCTCCACCGACCACCACCCAAATGCGGCAGCCGACGATCCTCAACCCGACATGGTAAGCATTTCTTGGCCGAACGGGCTTTACATTCCGCAGATGGTCACTCACATCGGAAATACTGCGAAGCGGCATCCGTCACCCGGATTTGGCACGTCTGTGTCTATCTGTCCGACGGGGACCGGCCGATTCGCTCGCGCAGCTTTCTAAGGATGGATAAATGTCTCAGCCGAGAAACGGCACACCGGGCGATGTCGAGGAAATCCATTGGCCTTCTCTGGTGGCAGCCATCTCGTCGATCTCAGCCGTTGGCATAGCAATCGGCCTCGGGCTCCCGCTTCTTAGCATCATCCTGGAAAAACGCGGCATCTCGTCTACACTGATCGGGCTGAACACGGCGATGGCAGGCGTCGCGGCGATGGCCGCCGCACCCATCACCACCAGGCTCGCGCATAAATACGGCGTTGCGCCGACTATGCTCTGGGCGGTGCTGATTTCGGCGCTGAGCGCGCTTGGGTTTTATTATGCCCAGGATTTCTGGATGTGGTTTCCGTTGCGTTTCGCCTTTCACGGCGCAACGACGACGCTGTTCATCCTTTCCGAATTCTGGATCAATGCCGCCTCGCCGCCGTCCAAACGCGGCTTCGTGCTCGGCATCTATGCGACCGTGCTTTCCCTCGGCTTTGCGGCCGGGCCGCTCTTGTTTTCGA
Organism: Rhizobium sp. C104; assembly: GCF_022354505.1. Taxonomy (NCBI): domain Bacteria; kingdom Pseudomonadati; phylum Pseudomonadota; class Alphaproteobacteria; order Hyphomicrobiales; family Rhizobiaceae; genus Rhizobium; species Rhizobium sp. C104. Next base: position 1,921,965 of record NZ_CP092348.1, read on the forward strand.
TCCTCGGCAGCGACGGCATCTTCCCCTTCCTGATCGGCGCCGGCGCTATCCTGCTGGCCGCCATTCCGATCTTCATTGCCCGCGACGAGAGCCCGGTGCTCGAGGAAAAACCGGAGCTGCATTTCATGCGCTACGTCTTCCTGGTGCCGACGGCAACGGCGGCGGTCTTCATCTTCGGCGCGGTCGAAGCGGGCGGCCTGTCCCTGTTCCCGATCTTTGCCGTACGCGCCCATTTCACCGAATCGCAGGCCGCACTTCTGCTTACCATGATGGGCGTCGGCAATGTCATCTTCCAGATCCCGCTCGGCCTGCTTTCCGACCGCATTCCCGACAAGCGGCCGCTTCTGGCCGGCATGGCGCTGATGGGCTTCGTCGGTTCGATGATGCTGCCGCTGCTGGTTGACAACTGGCTGCTGATGGCCGGGCTCCTGCTTTTCTGGGGCGGCTGCGTCTCCGGCCTTTATACGGTCGGCCTCAGTCATCTCGGCTCACGGCTGACGGGCTCCGACCTTGCGGCGGCCAATGCCGCCTTCGTCTTCTGTTATGCGATGGGAACCGTGGCCGGGCCGCAGGCAATCGGTGCGGCGATCGATGTCGCCGGAAATAACGGTTTTGCCTGGGCGATTGCCGCATTCTTCGGCCTCTACGCCCTACTTTCCGGCATCAGACTGATGTTCATTCGAAAACGGACTTGACTTTTCGGGCGGGATTCGTAGTTTCGCGCCAGAATTTGCCGTGGAGCCCATCCGGCTTCCACGGCTTTCATTTTCTTAAAGGCAGGACGACCATGGCCAAGGCTACAACAATCAAGATCAAGCTGCTGTCGACAGCCGACACCGGTTTCTTCTACGTCACGACGAAGAACAGCCGTACGATGACGGACAAGATGACGAAGACGAAGTATGACCCGATTGCTAAGAAGCACGTCGAGTTCAAGGAAACCAAGATCAAGTAATCACTTGGTTGCCGGATTTCGCAAAAAGCGCGCGCCCTCGGGTTGCGCGTTTTTTATTGCCCGAATTGGCCCTCTTGAAAATGACAGCGCAAACAGAAAAACGCCGCCCTTCCATCTTCGGGAAGTGGCGGCGTTTTCTTGAAAGGGGGTCGGCCAGCATGCAAAACGGCACGAGGAACCGCTATAACTTGCCTACTAGCCGACCGACCCCACGACCCAGGAGATGCGGCGGACCTGAGCATCATGGGGTATCGACAACTCCTCAGCGGGAGCGCTTCTCTTATGAGCCGATAATTTGCGCAAAAATGAAAGAAAATCAACAAATTCTTAATGATGATTTTTGCGGACTTGATTCTATGGTTAAAAGTCCAGTTTTGGTACATACAAAGATTTATCGCCTCTGCTTAGGGATGAAGCCTAGACGCTGACCCACCCAAGAAATTCGACAATATAACGTAATAACCTACACCTGCCCTCCCCCTACGTGATGTGGTGCGGCGGGACTCTATTTCCGCCCATCGGCCGAAGGCGGTTTTTATAGTCGGGGTTTTATTTTTAGCTATGGCCGGACGCCTTCAAGACTATCGGGCAGCGGCGCATCCGCAGCAAAGCCGGAAATCCATTTTTGGGCTATTTGACTGCAAATTTTTCACGCCGCGCTGTGTGGGCGAGCATTAAAAATCGGTAATAGTCCGCTTACCACGGTGGAAAACCCATAAACGGCACATAAGGCGACAGCTGATTCGTCAGGCCGCGGCAGCGACGACGCGATTGCGGCCGGTATTCTTGGCTTCGTAGAGCGCAAGATCGGCCTGCTTCATCAGCTGATCCGGGGTCAGCACCGAACCGACGCGCGACGCGATGCCGAAGGAAGCGGTGACATTCAGCGCCTCTCCCGCGTGTTTCAGCCTGAAGGGCGCGTTTTCGACGGCCGCCCGCAGGCGCTCGGCGACAGCGGCGGCAATTTCCGGCGAGGTATCCGGCATGACGACGACGAATTCCTCCCCGCCGTAGCGGCAAGCGAGATCGGCGCCGCGAATGGTCGAGCGGACACGATTGGCAAACTCCCGCAGCACTTCGTCGCCGCCGTCATGACCATAGGTGTCGTTCACCTGCTTGAAGCGGTCGATATCGGTGATCAGCACCGAAAGCGGCCGGCCGCGCGCCATCGAACGGTTGAAGAGCACGTTCAGGTGATTGTCGAGATAGCGCCGGTTATAAAGGCCGGTCAGCGGATCGGTCACGGCAAGCTCGATCGTCTGCTTGACGCTGGCGCGCAGGCGGTCGTTGCAGCGCTTGCGACGGATCTGCGTCAGGCTGCGGGCAACAAGCTCGTTGGGATCGACCGGGCGGATAATGTAGTCGTTGACGCCGAGATCGAGCGCACGCACGACCATCTCGTCCGCGCCCTGCTCGGTGATGATCAGGATCGGCAGAAAGCGCGTGCGCTCCAGCGAGCGCAGCTGCGAGCAGAGGCGCAGCGGATCATAATCGTCGAAATTGGCGTTGACGATGACGAGGTCGAACGGGCTTTCGGCCGCCTCGAAGAGCGCTGCCTGCGGATCGGAAAGGGCAAGCACGTCGGCGACGGGCTTCAGCGCCTTGATGATGCGCTCCTGCGAATTGGCGCGGCCGTCGACGAGCAGGATCTGACCGGTCTCGTCGGCACGGCCCTCGCCTGCCCGCATGAGGTCGTCGATGCCCATCGTATGGGCGGTGTCGGCGCGGATGCGCAGTTCATCGCTCAACGTCTTCAGCCGCAGCAGGCTCTTCACCCGTGAAATCAGCTGAAGGTCGTTGACGGGCTTGGTGAGGAAATCGTCGGCGCCGGCCTTCAGGCCGCGGACGCGGTCGGCCGGCTGATCAAGTGCCGTGACCATGACGACAGGGATATGGGCGGTCTTGCGGCTGGCCTTCAGCCGCTCGCAGACCTCGAAACCATCGATGCCGGGCATCATGATGTCGAGCAGGATCAGATCGACCTGGTTGCGCTCGCAGATCGCCAGCGCCGTGTAGCCGTCGGCCGCGGTCATCACGTCGAAATACTCCGCAAGCAGCCGCGCTTCGAGCAGCTTCACGTTGGCCGGAATATCGTCAACCACCAGTATTCGCGCAGTCATAGCTGTCTTTCCGATGCGTCAGGCATCGCCCAGATAGGTCTTGATCGTCTCGATGAATTTCGGAACCGAGATCGGCTTGGAAACATAGGCTTCGCAGCCGCCCTGGCGGATCCGCTCCTCGTCGCCCTTCATCGCGAAAGCCGTGACGGCGATGACGGGAATCACGTGCAGCTCGTCGTCTTCTTTCAGCCATTTCGTGACTTCGAGGCCGGAGACCTCGGGAAGCTGAATATCCATCAGGATGAGGTCGGGGCGATGCTTGCGCGCCAGATCGAGCGCCTCCATGCCGTTTCTGGTCTGGATCGTGGTATAGCCGGACGCCTCGATGAGGTCGCGAAAGAGCTTCATGTTGAGCTCGTTATCTTCTACAATCATCACCTGTTTGGGCATGACAAGCTGTCCCTACGTCCGTTCGCGCAGCGGTTCGTCCCATGAGAAAGGCACATGCGGACAAGAGCTCCGTGAAACCGATAGCGCACGCTAGCGGCATTTGGTTGAAGAAAAGGTAACTTACCCCTCGAAATGCAAAGCAACTTCAAGACTTCGAAACAACAGGCCGCCGACCCGCACGCGACCGCGATCGCCGTGCTCGGCTGGCTTGCCGACGACCCCGACATGTTCGGCCGATTTCTTGCGCTGACCGGTGTCGCGCCCGGCCAGGTGCGCAGCGCCGTCAACGACCCCAGCTTTCTCGCCGGCATGATGGATTTCCTGATGAACCACGAACCGACGGCGATGGCTTTTTGCGCGGCGAGCGGCATCAGCCCGGAAGCGGTCACTGCCGCCTGGCAGCATTTCTCTTCGCCGGGCCTCGATTCCGGGGAATATTGACGGTGACCGGCATGGGGGAACTCGATATCTCGCATATCCGGCTCGGCAAACGGCCGCTGATCGTCTGCGACGTCGACGATGTCGTGCTGCAGTTCATCGGCCCCTTCCAGCTTTTTCTTGAAAGCCAGGGTCATGCGTTCCTGCCGCGCTCGTTCCGGCTCCACGGCAACATCGTCTCGCAGACGGATGGCGCGGAGATCGAGGATCAGCAGGTCAGCCGACTGATCGAGGAGTTTTTCGAGGCGCAGGAGCTGTGGCAGACGCCGCTCGATCGCGTCGTCGAAACGCTCGGCCGGCTTTCTGAGGCCGCCGACGTGCTGTTCCTGACGGCCATGCAGCCGCGGTTCCAGGATCAGCGCCGCCGCCTCCTCGACCGGATCGGCCTGCTTTTTCCACTGCTTGCCAGCGAAGAGCCTAAGGGGCCGATCGTTCACGCATTGCATGCCAGCCGCTCCCTTCCCGTCGTCTTCATCGATGATATGGCGCGCAATCTGCATTCCGTTAGGGAACATGTTGCCGATTGCCTGCTGATTCACCTGATGCCCAACTCTCCCGTCCATCGTTTCGCGCCGGCGGCCGCCGACGGCATCACCCGCGTCAGCGACTGGACTGATGCCGCCGCGCTGATCGAGGCGCATTTCCTTGCCGGCGCTTTCAGCCCTGCAGTTCCAGCCGCATGAGCGGACGGCCGTCCTTGCGCCGAGCCACCGTCTCAAAACCGGCCGCGTCGAAGATCGCCGTCGAGCCGATGCAGAGAGTCACCGATTTCGACTGCTTCACATGATCGATCGGACAGGCCTCGAGCAGCCGCGCGCCCTGGCGCCGGGCGTGATCGATCGCTAGGGAAAGCAGGCGATGGCTCATGCCCTTGCCGCGCAAGCGCGGTAGCAGGAAGAAGCAGCTGACGGCCCAGATCGACGGATCGTCCGCATCGCCCTCCTCCAACGGCCGCGAGACCGTGCGCGAAGAATTGAACTGCGGCACGTCATGGCGCGGCCCGATCTGGACCCAGGCGACCGGCGCGCCACCGGCATAACAGAGAATGCCCGGCGGCGGCCCGGCCTTGATCCGGTCGTGCATATGCGCCTTGCGCTCGTCGGCCGCCATCTTCGTTCTGATCGCATGCGGCAGGCGCAACGCGAGGCACCAGCAATTGTAGAAGGCACCCTGCGGCCCGAACAGGGTTTCGAAATCGTCCCAGCGTTCTGCCGTTACCGGTTCGAAACGAAGATCGTTATCCATAGGCAAAGCTCCCGCCTCTCTTGAGACTCGGAAGCTTAAGGCGTAGTGTCGCGGCGTTCAACCTTTGTTCTCATGATGACGCCCGCGCCCGACAAGACACCCGGCTTCTGTCGCGACTGCCTTGCCGAGCAGAAGGGCGAGGCGCGCCGTTGCGTGTCCTGCGGCAGCCCGCGTCTGGTGCGCCATCGGGAGCTCTATGCCTTGACGCTTGCGCATATCGATTGCGACGCCTTCTATGCGGCCGTCGAGAAACGCGACAATCCGGATCTTGCCGACAAGCCTGTGATTATCGGCGGCGGCAAACGCGGCGTCGTCTCCACCGCCTGCTATATCGCCCGCATCCACGGCGTGCGGTCGGCGATGCCGATGTTCAAGGCGCTGGAAGCCTGCCCTCAGGCGATCGTCATCCGGCCGGACATGGAAAAATACGTCCGAGTCGGGCGCCAGGTGCGCGCCATGATGCAGGATCTGACGCCGCTGGTGCAGCCGCTGTCGATCGACGAGGCCTTCCTGGAGCTCGGCGGTACCGAGAGGCTGCATCACGATCCGCCGGCCCGTACACTCGCCAAATTCGCCCGCCGGGTCGAAAAGGAGATCGGCATCAGCGTGTCGGTCGGGCTTTCCTATTGCAAATTCCTCGCCAAGGTCGCCTCCGACCTGCAGAAGCCGCGCGGCTTTTCCGTCATCGGGCGTGAGGAAGCGGTCGAGTTTCTGGCGCCGCGTCCGGTCACTACGATCTGGGGCGTCGGCAAGGCCTTTGCGGCGACGCTGGAAGCGGACGGCATCCGCACCATTAGCCAATTGCAGCAGATGGAGGAAAACGACCTGATGCGCCGCTACGGCAGCATCGGCCAGCGGCTCGCCCGGCTTTCGCGCGGCATCGACGACCGTGAAGTGCATCTCAATGATGCGGCCAAGAGCGTTTCATCGGAGACCACCTTCTTCGAAGATATCTGGCGTTATGACGATCTGGTGCCGATCCTGCGCAATCTCTCGGAAAAGGTCTCCTGGCGACTGAAGAAAAACGACATCGCCGGCCAGACAGTGGTCCTGAAGATGAAGACCGCCGACTTCAAGTTACGCACGCGCAACCGCAAGCTCGAAGACCCGACCCAGCTTGCCGACCGGATCTTTCGCGTCGGGCTTGAGCTTCTCGAAAAAGAAACCGACGGCACGAAGTTCCGGCTGATCGGCATCGGCGTCACCGATCTCGGCGATGCCGCCCGCGCCGATCCGCCCGATCTCATCGACCGGCAATCGGGCCGGCGGGCGGCCGCCGAAGCGGCGATGGACAAGTTGCGCGACAAGTTCGGCAAGAACACCGTCGAGACCGGCTACACCTTCGGCAGCGGCAAGCGCGATCACTAAAGCGTGAGGCGTGAGCGCCGTGCGACCTATAAAATCTTCCTTAAACTTCGTCCCATAATGTGCCGGGCAAGTATTGCGTATGGTTGGCTATCATGTTCTCGCGTCTCGTCTTCGGCCTCGGCTTGCTGTCGGCCACCGCACTCGTGCACCCTGCTCTGGCCGCGGACGCGCGCACGCTGCAGATCATCGTCTCGAAGGACAAGCAGTCGCTTGCGGTCTATGACGGCACCGAGGTCGTCGCGACCTCGAAAGTCTCGACCGGCAAGGACGGACATACGACGCCGAGCGGTATCTTCTCGGTGCTCGAAAAGCAGAAATACCACGAATCCAATCTCTATTCGAACGCGCCAATGCCCTTCATGCAGAGGCTGACATGGTCGGGCATTGCGTTGCATGAATCCAATTCCGTGCCGCGTTATCCGGCCTCGCACGGCTGCGTGCGCATGCCCGGCGCCTTTGCAAAAAAGCTATACGGGATGACCGAGCCCGGCATTCCCGTCATCATCAGCGATGGCGAAGTGGTGCCGCAGCCGATCGACCATCCGACCCTTTTCCATCCGCAGGCGCCGGCGCCGATGCTTCTGCTTTCGGATGTCGAACTGCGGCCTTCGATGCCCGACAGCCCGGGCACGCCGGTGCAGGTGGCGATGAACGACACGGCTGCGATGCCGATGCCGGCAGCACCGCCGGTTGCAGCGCCCGAAGCGGAGCGGCCATCCGAACCGATCAGCATGCTGATCACCCGCCGCACGTTGCGCGAGACGGTGATCGACATCCAGACGCTGCTGAACCAGCTCGGCTTTTCCGCCGGCGTTCCGGACGGGTTGCTCGGGCCGGCGACCGTGCAGGCGATCAAGGCGTTCAAGACGCTGCGGCCGGCGGAATTTGCCGGCGACAGGAGCCTCATCTCCGACACGCTGCTGAAATCGGTCTATGCCGCAACAGGCAAGGGCGAGCCGCCGAACGGCGTCATCATGGTGCGCCGGGCGTTCAAGCCGATCTTCGAAGCGCCGGTGACGATCGCCGATCAGGGCTTGGCGCTTGGCACGCATTTCTTCACGCTGCATGCACTCGATGAAAAGGCCGGTTCGGCGGATTGGCTCGGCATCACGCTCGAAAACAATCTCTCCCGCGAGACGATGAAGCGGCTCGGCGTCACCAATCAGGAAAGCTCGATCGTCAGCGGCAGGCCGATCGCCCGGTCGCTCAACCGCATCACGATCCCGGAGGAGACCCGGCACAGGATCGAGGCGCTGATCGCACCCGGCTCGACGCTGACGATCTCCGATACCGGCCTTGGCCGGGATACCGGCGAAGGCACGGATTTCATCACCATCACCCGGGGTTGATCGCAATCACCCCGGGATGATCAAATCGCCCAGGGTGATGTGCATCACCCCGAGATGATCAGACAAGCTCGACATCGACAACACCGGGGGCGGCGCGAAGAGCGGCGGCGATCTCCGGCGTGATGCGGTATTTCTCAGCCAGCGCCACTTCCACCTCGCGTTTGCCCTCCTCCTTGATGACGATGAAGGAAACGAGGCCATCGCCCCTGGCGTTGAGATGGCCGGCGACCATCTTCAGCGGCCCGGAATTCTCTGATATAGACGCGCAGCGCCTTCTGCATCTGCAGCGACTTTTCCTCCAGCGACTGGATCGTCTGGATGCGCAGGCCAATCCCCTCCGGCCGCTCCTCGCCGGTGGCGGTCAGCACGAAGGATTTTCCCGACTCCAGCACGTCGCGGTACTGGTTGAGCATTTCCGAAAACAGCACCGCCTCGAACTGGCCCGAAGAATCGGAAAAGACGATGATGCCCATCTTGTTGCCGGTGCGGGTCTTGCGCTCCTGCTTCGAAATGACGGTGCCGGCGAGGCGCGCATTGAAGGCGCCCTGTTTGATCGCCTGGGAAAATTCGGCAAAGGTCTGCACCCGCATCTTCTGCAGGAGGTTGTTGTAGGAATTGAGCGGGTGGGCGGTGAGATAGAAGCCTAGCACCTGGAATTCCTTGAGCAGCCGCTCGGAGGCAAGCCAGGGCGAAAACGGTGGAAGGGAAATCTTCTCGGGCCCCGAGGTCAGCGTGCTGCCGAAAATATCCGACTGGCCGCTCAGCTTGTTCTCCTGGGCGCGCTGGGCATAACCGAGGATGCGGTCGAGGCCGGCTGAAAGCTGGGCGCGATCGGTGCCGAAACAATCAAAGGCGCCGGCAAAGATCAGGCTTTCCAATACACGGCGGTTGACCTGGCGCGGATCGATGCGCAGGCAGAAATCCTCGATGCCGGCAAAGGGCTTGTCGCCACGCACCTCGACGATATGGTCGACGGCGGATTCGCCGACGCCCTTGAGGGCGGCCAGCGCGTAATAGATGCGGTTGTCGCCGGTCTGGAAATGGCGGAAGGACGTCTGCACCGAGGGTGCGATCACCTCGATGCCTAGCCGCTTGGCATCCTGGCGGAAGTCATTGACCTTTTCCGTGTTGGACATGTCGAGCGTCATCGAGGCGGCGAGGAATTCGACCGGATAATGCGCCTTCATATAGGCCGTCTGGTAGGAGACGATCGCGTAAGCAGCGGCATGCGACTTGTTGAAGCCGTAATTGGCGAACTTCGCCAGCAGTTCGAAGATATTGTCGGCCTGCGGCTTCGAGACGCCGTTCTTGACGGCGCCGACGACGAAGCGTTCGCGCTGCTGGTCCATCTCGGCCTTGATCTTCTTGCCCATGGCGCGGCGCAGAAGATCGGCCTCTCCGAGCGAGTAACCGGACAGGACCTGGGCGATCTGCATCACCTGTTCCTGATAGACGATGACCCCTTGGGTTTCCTTGAGCAGGTGGTCGATCATCGGATGGATCGATTCCAGCTCTTCGTCACCGTGCTTGCGGGCATTGTAGGTCGGGATGTTCTCCATCGGACCCGGGCGATAGAGCGCCACCAGCGCGATGATGTCCTCGATGCAGTCCGGCTTCATGCCGATCAGCGCCTTGCGCATGCCGGCACTTTCCACCTGGAACACGCCGACCGTCTCGCCGCGCGACAGCATCTCGTAGGTCGGTTTGTCGTCGAGAGGAATGGCCGCGAGATCGACCTTGATGCCGCGCTTGGCGACGAAATCGACGGCGACCTTCAACACCGTCAGCGTCTTCAGGCCGAGGAAGTCGAATTTGACGAGGCCGGCCTGCTCCACCCACTTCATATTAAACTGGGTAACCGGCATGTCCGAGCGCGGATCGCGATACATCGGCACCAGCTTGGAAAGCGGGCGGTCGCCGATGACGATGCCGGCGGCATGCGTCGAGGCGTGGCGGTAAAGCCCCTCGATCTTCTGGGCAATGTCGAGCAGGCGGGCGACGACGGGCTCCTTCGCCGCCTCCTCCTGCAGCTTCGGCTCCTCCTCGATCGCTTTGGAGAGCGGCGTCGGATTGGCCGGATTGTTCGGCACCAGCTTGCAGATCTTGTCGACCTGCCCATAAGGCATCTCAAGCACGCGGCCGACGTCACGAAGGGCGGCGCGCGCCTGCAGCGAACCGAAGGTGATGATCTGCGCCACCTGCTCGCGGCCATACTTGGCCTGGACGTAGCGGATCACCTCTTCGCGGCGGTCCTGGCAGAAGTCGATGTCGAAGTCCGGCATCGAGACGCGTTCCGGATTGAGGAAGCGTTCGAAGAGCAGCGAAAACCGCAGCGGATCGACGTCGGTGATCGTCAAAGCGTAGGCAACCAGGGAACCCGCGCCCGAACCGCGGCCGGGACCGACCGGAATGTCGTGCTGCTTGGCCCATTTGATGAAGTCGGCAACGATCAGGAAGTAACCGGGAAAACGCATGCGCTCGATGACGCTGAGTTCGAAATCCAGCCGCTCGCGATAATCCTTTTCCTCGTAGCCCGGTGACATGCCGAGCGTCGAAAGCCGCATATCCAGCCCTTCCACAGCCTGGCGGCGCAGTTCGCTCGCCTCGGCGCGTTCAGCCTCCTCGGCGTCGTCAGTCGCGCCGGTGAAGCGCGGCAGGATCGGCTTTCGCGTCTTCAGCACGAAGGAGCAGCGCTTGGCGATCTCGATCGTGTTTTCCAGTGCTTCCGGCAGATCGGCGAAGAGCTTGGCCATCTCGGCCCGGCTCTTCAGATAATGGTCCGGGGTCAGGCGAAAGCGGCTGTCGTCGGAGACGATGGCATTGTGGGCGACCGCCATCAGCGCATCATGGGCGTCGTAATCGTCGCGTGTCGGAAAGAAGGCCTCGTTGGTCGCAACCAGCGGCAGGTCATTGCTATAGGCGAGGCCGATGATCTTTTGTTCGTGACGTTTGTCGTAAGTGCCGTGCCGCTGCAATTCGACGTAGAGCCTGTCGCCGAAGAGACGTTTCAGCACAAGCAGCCGGGCCTCCCCCTGCGCGGGATGGCCTTCCTTGATCGCCGCGTCGACAGGCCCGGTCAGGGCGCCGGTCAGGGCGATCAGCCCTTCCGTGCCGGCCTCCTCCAGCCAGGAGGCACGGATATGGATAGCCTGGTTGCTTTCACCGCCGAGATAGGCGCGGCTGACGAGATCGACCAGTCGTTCGTAACCGGCATCCGTGGCGGCGAGAAGAACGATCGACGGCAGCTTGACCAGCGCCTGCTGGCCGCCGCGCTTTTCCGTTTCCAGCCCGTCTTCCATGTCGATCGAGACCTGGCAGCCGATGATCGGCTGCAGGCCGTCGTCCATCGCCTTCTGGGAGAATTCCAGCGCGATGAACAGATTGTTGGTATCGGTGATGGCGATCGCCGGCTGGCTGTCGCCGGTTGCCTTGTAGAGGATCTTCTTCAGCGGCAAGGCGCCTTCGAGAAGCGAATAGGCGGAGTGGACCCTCAGGTGGATGAAGCCCGGCGTGCCGCCGATCGCCTCGCCCGTAGAACCCTTTGCCGTATCCGCCATGTCATGCCTTCCCAATCACCCGAATGAGTCGGACGCATTGTCGGCATAGAGGGCGATGATGTCCAGAACAAGTCCCGCTTGCGGACCGCATGATGGCCATGCGGTCCCCTGAAAACTTTAGATCGCCATGACGATGAGCGAGAAGCTGGCGACGAACATTGCGATGGAGGTGAATGCTGCGATATCACGGATCATGTCAGTCATTTGGCTCTCATTTACTCGTTATGTTTTCAATTTGTTCGATTTATGTTCCATTGTCAACAGGAATCTTTTCCTTCTTTCTTGCGTTTTAAAATCCAGGACGCGAATCGCGAATCGATGAGAGTGCCAAGCGATACGATGGGCTGCGCCTGTTCTCTCGCGATCGGTGACGGATCGGACAGGCTACTCAAACGGCAGTGCGCCTCTCGCAGCGACCCGCCTTGCTTGCCGTTTTTGTTCTGTTTCTGTTCTTTACATGCCGCAGCATATTTGCCAGCATCCGGCCGAGAGGAGAACGGGATATGCTCGACATTGCAATGCTCAATGAATTCGTCGTGGAGGCCAAGGCTGCGACCTATGTCGGCGGCGGTGTGCCGCGCGTGCCCTGCCGGCCGGGTGCCCACGATATCGGCTATGAGTGCGGCGACTGGCGCTATCTCGACAGCTACTTTGGCGGCACCGATTTCGCGGGACAGGAGGTTGTCTGGTTTGCCGGGGAGCCTGTCTGGGTGATGAATTATTTCGGCTGGATCGTTGTCCCTGAGCTCATCGACGGCGCTGCCGCCGGCGCGGTGATCAAGGCGGCACTTTCAGCCATGTATCAGCAGGGGCGCTTTCTCGGCGGAATGGAATTCGATCATGCGTTCGGCCGCTACATCGATCACAGCGAAGGGAACTGCGAGCGGTTCAGCGGCAATGAATGCATCATGGTCGATGACCGGAAAGCCTATATGCTCGATTATCGCGGCGGGCTAGTCATCCCCTGACCTCAGTTTCAGAAATCGACGATCTTGCCATCCGAGATGGTCACACGCCGATCCATGCGGCGGGCGAGTTCGTGATTGTGGGTGGCGATGAGGGCCGCGAGGCCGGACTGGCGCACCAGCGCCTCCAGCGCATCGAAGACGTAGCTTGCCGTTTCCGGGTCGAGATTGCCGGTCGGCTCATCGGCAAGCAGCAGGGTCGGCGCATTGGCGACGGCCCGGGCGATCGCCACGCGCTGTTGCTCGCCGCCGGAGAGTTCGCCAGGGCGATGGGCGCCGCGGTGGCCGATGCGCATGTAATCGAGAAGCTGGCCGGCCCGCTCTCCGGCTTCCTTCCAGGACAGCCCGGCGATTAGCTGAGGCATCATGATGTTCTCAAGTGCGGAAAATTCCGGCAGCAGGTGGTGGAACTGGTAGACGAAGCCGATTTCGCTGCGGCGGATCGCGGTGCGTTTCTCATCGCTCAGGCCGTCACAGGCATGGCCGCTGATGTTGACTTCACCGCCGTCCGGATGCTCCAACAGGCCGGCGATATGCAGCAGGGTCGATTTGCCGGTGCCGGAGGGAGCGACGAGAGCGACGATCTCGCCCTTCGACATCGAAAAATCCGCGCCCTTCAGGATCGGCAGCAGCGTATCGCCCTGCCCGTAATGGCGCTCGACGCCGGTAAGCTTGAGAACGACGTTGCGTTTCATAAAGGCGGCATTCCTTATTCGTAGCGCAGGGCCTGCACCGGATCGAGCCTGGACGCGCGCCAGGCCGGAAAGATGGTCGCGATGAAGGAGAGCGTCAGCGCCATGATGACGATCGAGATCGTTTCGCTGAGCTGCATCTCGGCCGGCAGCTGACTGAGGAAATAGACCTGCGGATTGAAGATCACCGTGCCTGAAATCCAGGAGAAGAACTGACGGATGGATTCGATGTTGACGCAGACGAGAACGCCGAGCAGCACGCCGGCAACAGTGCCGACGATCCCGATCGCCGCCCCGGTCATGAAGAAGATGCGCATGATCGCGCCGGCGCTGGCGCCCATGGTGCGCAGAATGGCGATATCGCTGCTCTTGTCCTTCACCAGCATGATCAGGCCGGAGATGATGTTCAGAGCCGCGACAAGCACGATCAGCGTCAGGATCATGAACATGACGTTGCGCTCGACCTGCAGCGCCGAAAAGAAGGTCTGGTTGCGCTGGCGCCAGTCGGTGAGGTTGATCTGGCGGCCGGCCGCTTCCTCCACCTTGGGCCGCAGAGTGTCGATATCGTCGGGGTGATCGACGAAAAGCTCTATCGACTGCACCAGTCCCTCGGCATTGAAATAAAGCTGCGCTTCCTCGAGCGGCATGAAGATGATCGAAGAATCATATTCCGACATGCCGATCTCGAAGAGGCCGGAGATCTTATAGGACTTAACGCGCGGGCTGACGCCCATCGGTGTAATGTCACCATCCGGCGAGGTCAGAGTGATGAGGTCGCCGACGCTCAGGCCGAGCTGGTTGGCCATGCCGGTGCCGATCAGCACGCCCTGGCCGGAGGCAAAACCGACCATGTCGCCGGATTTGATGTTCCCGGAGATCGTCTTGAGCTTGGTCAGGTCCTCGGCGCGGGCGCCGCGCACCAGCGCGCCGGTGCTACCACCGGCCTGGGCGGAGGCGAGCACCTGGCCTTCCACCAAAGGCAGCGCCATCTTCACTCCCGGTACGGCAGCGAGCCTGCTGGAAAGGTCGGCATAATCGGTGAAGGGGCCATCGGACGGCTGGACGATCATATGGCCGTTGATGCCGAGGATGCGCGAGACGAGCTCGGTGCGGAAGCCGTTCATGACGGCCATGACGATGATCAGCGTCGCAACACCGAGCATGATGCCGACGAAAGAAAAGCCGGCGATCACTGAGATAAAAGCTTCCTTGCGGCGGGCGCGCAGGTAGCGCCACGCCACGAGGCGTTCGAAAGTGGAAAATGGCTTGCCAGCCGGACCCAAGCCGGATTTCGAACTCCGGTCCACTGCTGCCTCTGCCATTTCGCCTCCGTTTCCTTAAGCCACGAACCTGTTGATCGCCGCTTCGATGGTCATCGTTTCGCGGGCGCCAGTCTTGCGGTCCTTCACTTCGACCTCGCCGTTGGCGACCGCGCGCGGGCCGGCGATGATCTGGACGGGTACGCCGATCAGGTCGGCGGTCGCGAATTTCGTGCCGGCCCGGTCGTCGGTATCGTCGTAGAGCACATCCTTGCCGGCCTTGGTGAGCGCCGCATAGATCAGCTCGCAAGTATCGTCGCAGGCTTGATCGCCCGCCTTCATGTTGATCACCACGATATCGAAGGGCGCGACCGAGGCCGGCCAGATGATTCCGTTGTCGTCATGCGATGCTTCGATGATGGCGGGAACAAGGCGTGTCGGGCCGATACCGTAGGAACCCATGTGAACGAAGTGTTCCTTGCCGTCGGGGCCCTGCACTTTCGCGCCCATCGCCTCGGAATATTTCGTGCCGAAATAGAAGATGTGGCCGACCTCAATGCCGCGCGCCGACAGGCGCTCGCCTTCGGGGACGGCGTTGAAGGCCGCCTCGTCGTGCATTTCCGAAGTCGCCGCATAGAGCGAGGTCCACTTGTCGAAGATCGACTTCAGGCCCTCGACGCTGTCGAAATCAGTGCGGTCGTCGGGAATATCGAAGCCGACGAAATCCTTGTGACAGAAGACCTCGGATTCGCCGGTATCGGCGAGGATGATGAATTCGTGGCTGAGATTGCCGCCGATCGGGCCGGTATCGGCGCGCATCGGAATGGCGCGCAGGCCGAGCCGATCGAAGGTTCTGAGATAGGCGGCGAACATCTTGTTATAGGAATGCTCCGCCCCTTCGCGCGTCAGATCGAAGGAATAGGCATCCTTCATCATGAATTCGCGCGAGCGCATCGTGCCGAAGCGCGGACGGATCTCGTCGCGAAACTTCAGCTGGATGTGATAGAGATTGAGCGGCAGGTCCTTATAAGATTTGACCGAGGAGCGGAAAATATCCGTCACCATCTCCTCATTGGTGGGACCATAGAGCATCGGCCGATCCTGGCGGTCCTTGATGCGCAGCATCTCCTTGCCATAGGCGTCGTAGCGGCCGCTTTCCTGCCAGAGTTCGGCCGATTGCAGGGTCGGCATGGACAACTCGATTGCGCCGGCCCGGTTCTGCTCGTCGCGAATAATGGCGTTGACCTTGTCGAGCACGCGTTTGCCGAGCGGCAGCCAGGAATAGATGCCCTGCGACTGCTGGCGGATCATGCCGGCGCGCAGCATCAGCCGGTGGGAGACGATTTCCGCCTCCTTGGGGTTTTCCTTGAGGATGGGCATGAAATAGCGGGACAGACGCATGGCGGATTCCGAAGCAGTTGAGATCCCGCAGCAGGCGGAATCGAAAGACAATGGTTAATGTCGGGAGCGTTCATAGCCGCTTCGCGGCAGGAAGGAAACCCGCAACTGATGCCGGCAACCTCCCGCACGCGCATGTTCGGCCCCGCAAAATGACAGGGCATGAAAAAGCGCGTGTTTATAAGGACTTAAACGAAAATCTTGTCAACAGAAAAATTTTGCTAGAGTGTAGCAAAAATGCAAAAAAAGCTAATGACAAAGCCCAATGTTTGAGCTAGCTTTAGCTCACAAAACAGGCAGGAAGGATAAATTCTTGCCGAATTCGCGGTCAAGTCTTGGGAGGATCAGATCTTAGGCGCGCTCGTCGCTGCCCCGGCAACGGTTACAGATCACGCGATACTTAAAACAAGGCTTTTAGCCTTGTTTTTTTTGGCTTTTCGGCTTCATCCGACCCCAAAAATCCAGCCAACTACCGTAAGGGAATGATGCTCATTCCGTAACGGCAGCTCTTTTGCCGCAACACCATGACGCTGGTATGACGAAGGTCGCTTTTTAATGATATACATATGCCCAAAGTTTGGGCAAAAGTTTGATCTTAATAGAAGCTCGGCCCGAGTTGTGGAAGGGCATCGAAGCCCCAGCCGAAATAGGTGTCGCAGACATACCAGGTGCCGTAGACCAGAGCCGAGATCAGCGTCGTCAGCGAAAAGGTGAAGACGGCACGAAAGCGGCTCGGCGCGCTTGGAACGGTGCCGAGCACGACATCATTGTCCTCGGCCTGGGTGCGCAGACCGATCGGCAGGACAGCGAAAAGCGTCATCCACCAAATGATGAAGTAGACGGCAAATCCCTGAAGAAATATCTGGAGCATTGGGGTTCCCGGTGGTGTCGCGCCGACAGACGTTCTGTCACTTTGAGCTAGGCGCCCTTATACGGCGGAATGGCAGCCAACTCAAAGCCGATGAAGCGCTTGGCCGCCTTGAGGGCATTCTGCCGCAGGCTTCACGCCTGTTCGAGTTCGATCAGCGTGCCGAAGAAATCCTTGGGATGCAGAAAAAGCACCGGCTTGCCATGCGCGCCGGTCTTCGGCTGGCCGTCGCCGAGCACCCTCGCCCCGGCCGCGACCAGCCGATCACGCGCAAGCAGGATATCGTCCACCTCATAACAGATGTGGTGCATGCCGCCGGACGGGTTCTTTTCGAGGAAGGCTGCGATCGGCGAGGTTTCCCCAAGCGGCTGCAGCAATTCGACCTTCGTGTTCGGCAATTCGACGAAGACGACGGTGACGCCGTGTTCCGGCAGAGCCTGCGGCTGCGATACGGCAGCACCCAGCGTGTCGCGATAGGCGGCCGTCGCCGCTTCCAGATCGGGAACGGCGATGGCGATGTGGTTTACCCGGCCAAGCATGGTCAGACCTTGGTGACGAAGGCGGTGACAATCGGCTTCTTGCCCCAGGCATGGTTGGCAGAGGCGCGGATAGCGCGGCGCACGGCCTCCTGCACCATGTCGATATCCTTGCGACGGGCGCGCGGAATGCTTTCGATAGCACTGATCGCCGCATCGAAGAGCGTATCTTCCATCTCTTCGCCCTCGTCGTCGTAGACAGGCAGGCCGATCGAAACGAGATCGGGATCACCGACGATGTCATAACGGGCGTCGAGCACGACGCTGACTGCGACATGGCCAACATAGGAGAGCTTCTTGCGCTCGCCGATCCCCATCTCGTCGAAATCGCCGATCAGCGAGCCGTCCTTGTAGATGCGGCCATGCGGCGCCTGGCCGATCACCTCGGCGGGGCCGGGTGCCAGCCGCAGAATGTCGCCGTTGCGCACCCTCGGCACGATGGCGATGCCGGATTGCTCGGCAAGTTCCTTATGCGCCGTCAGATGCGTCGCCTCACCATGCACCGGCACGACGATCTTCGGCCGCGTCCACTCATACATCCGCTGCAGCTCGTTGCGGCGGGGATGGCCGGAAACGTGAACCAGCGCCTCGGTATCGGTGATGATGTGTACGCCCTGCTCGACGAGGCCGTTCTTGATGTCCTGGATCGCCTTCTCGTTGCCGGGAATGGCGCGGGAGGAAAAGACGACGATATCGCCTGCCGCAAAGGCAACATTGCGCATCTCGTCGCGGGAGAGCTTGGCAAGCGCTGCCCGTGCCTCGCCCTGGCTGCCGGTCAGGATGACGACGACCTTATCGCGCGGGATGTAACCGTATTCTTCCTCGGAGATGAAGGGTTTCACGCCCTCCATCAGGCCGATATCCTGGGCGACGTCGACAACCCGCTTCAGCGAGCTGCCGAGCAGCAGCACTTCGCGGCCAGCCGCCTCGGCCGCCTCGGCGACGGTGCGGATGCGCCCGACATTCGACGAGAAGGTGGTGATCGCCACCCGGCCCTCGGCATCTTCGATGATCTTGCGCAGGCTTTCCGAGACATCCTTTTCGGAGGGCGAAACACCGTCGCGCAGCGCATTTGTGGAATCGCACATCAGCGCCAGCACGCCCTCGTCGCCGAGCTGGCGGAACCGCGTCTCATCGGTCAGGGGGCCAAGCGAGGGCTCGTGGTCGATCTTCCAGTCGCCGGTATGGATGACATTGCCGGCCGGCGTGCGGATCATCAGCGACATCGGCTCGGGGATCGAATGGTTGACGGCAACGCCTTCGATGCTGAAGGGGCCGACATTGATCGTGTCGCCCGCCTTGAACGGCGTCACCGGCACTTCGCCGATCCTGGCCTTTTCGAAATTGCGCTTGGCTTCGAGCAGACCAGCGGTAAAGCCCGAGGCATAGACCGGCACGTTCAGGCCCGGCCAGAGATCAGCGAGCGCGCCATAGTGGTCTTCATGCGCATGCGTGATGATGATCGCCTTGAGATTCTTGCGCTCACTGGCGAGGAAGCGGATATCGGGCAGCACGAGGTCGACGCCCGGCAGGTCGGGGCCGGGAAAGGTGACGCCGCAATCGACCATGATCCATTGGCGATGCTCGGGCGGGCCGTAGCCATAAAGAGCGAGATTCATGCCGATCTCGCCAACGCCGCCCAGAGGCAGGAATACCAACTCGTCCTGTTTCGCCATAATTTTCGTTTTTTCCGCTATCCAAAAAACACATCACCGGCAGCAATGGGCATTATCCTGCCAGTGCCGGTATCGAGCATCAACAAGCCATTATCATCAATTCCGGCGAATTGTCCGGAAATCGATCTGTCCGGCAAATTCACCGTGATCTTTTCGCCGATGCCGCAGGCGATCGCGCGCCAGAGTGCTGTGATCTCGGCGATGCCCCGGCCCTCGTCCCATTGATCAAGCACATCCGCCATCGCCGCGAAGAGATGGGCGAAGAGTTCTTCCGGCGACGCCGCACTTGCATGGTCACGCAGGCAAGTGACGGGATAGAGCGGATTATCCGGCATGACCGAAACATTGATTCCGATGCCGACGATCAGAGCGTAACGGCCGTCCGGTAGCCTCTCGCCTTCGACGAGAATGCCGCAGGTCTTCTTGCGGCCGATGAGGATGTCGTTCGGCCATTTGACCTCGAGCGGCTCGGCGCCCGGCGGCAGCACATGGCGGATCGCCTGGTGCACGGCAACGGCGACGGCAAGCGGCAGGGAACTCAGGCGCTCCATCGGCGCCGGATCGATCAGCAATAGAGAGGCGTAAAGATTGCCGCGTTCGGACACCCAGAGCCGGCCGCGGCGGCCGCGTCCGCCGGTCTGCCGTTCGGCCGTCACCCAGAGATTGCCGCCGTCGCCCGCCCGAGCCCGGGCAAGGCATTCGCTGTTGGTGGACGATGTTTCCGACAGAGCCTCGTGCCTGAAATCGCCGAGCGATATCCGGCGCCGTCCGTCGGAAGCCATCAAAAGAGCGTCGCGGCGGCCAGCTCTGCCGCGCCGCCGATCGGGCCGCCGATTAGGACATAGGCGGTGACGAAGAGGCCGGAGAGACCGAAGACCAGACGCAACGAACCGGAGACGCGGGCGAATTCGCCGGTCGCCTCATCGAACCACATCAGCTTGATGACGCGCAGATAATAGTAAGCGCCGACGACCGAGGCGAGAACGCCGATGATGGCAAGCGCATACAGCTTGGCTTCAATGGCAGCGACGAAGACGAAGTATTTGGCGAAGAAGCCGGCGAGCGGCGGAATGCCGGCAAGCGAGAACATCAGCGCCGTCAGCACCACCGCCATGAACGGGTTGGTGGTGGAGAGGCCGGCGAGATCGTTGACCTCCTCGACCACGGTGCCGTCCTTGCGGCGCATCGACATGATGATCGCAAAGGTACCGAGGGTCATGACCATATAGATGACCATGTAGAGCATGACACCGGAAACACCGGTCTGATTGCCGGCGGCAAGGCCGACCAGCGCATAGCCCATGTGGCCGATCGAGGAATAGGCCATCAGCCGCTTGATGTTCTTCTGGCCGATCGCGGCAAAGGAGCCGAGCAGCATCGAAGCGATCGAGATGAAGACGACGACCTGCTGCCAGTCGGCCAGAACCGGCTGGAAGGCAGTGATGACGATGCGGGTCATCATTGCCATGGCGGCAACCTTGGGGGCTGCGGCCAGGAAGGCGGTGACCGGCGTCGGCGCGCCTTCATAAACATCCGGCGTCCACATATGGAAGGGAACGGCGGAGATCTTGAAAGCGATGCCGGCGAGGATGAAGACCAGGCCGAAGATCAGACCGAGCGAACGCGCACCCTCGACCGAAAGCGCCTGGGCGATCTCGGAGAAGTGGGTGTGGCCGGTAAAACCGTAGACCAGCGACATGCCGTAGAGCAGCATGCCGGAGGAAAGCGCGCCGAGGACGAAATATTTCAGACCGGCTTCGGTCGACTTCAGGCTGTCGCGGTTGATCGCGGCAACGACATAGAGCGCCAGCGACTGCAGTTCCAGCGCCAGATAGAGCGAGATCAGGTCGTTGGCCGAGATCATCAGCAGGATGCCGAGGGTCGCCAGCACCAGCAGAACCGGGAACTCGAACTTGTCGAGCTGATTTTCCCTGGCATGGCCCATCGTCATGAACAGGGCAACCAGTGAACCGATGAGCGCTACCAGCTTCATGAAGCGCGAGAAGCCGTCGGCCATGTAGACGCCGCCATAGGCAAGGCCTTCCGCCGGCACGAAGAGCAGCCACAGACCGGCGGCGAGCAGCAGGACGATGGCGAGGCCGGTGACGACGAGGCCAGACCGCTCGCCTGAGAAGACGCCGACCATCAACAGGACAAGGGCGCCGACCGCGAGGATGAGCTCCGGCGCGGAAAGATGCAGACTGAGGAGAATTGTTTCAGCGGTCATGTCCGATAAGTCCCGTCATCAATTCATAGACAGCGCAATATTCTGCGCTGCGTGCACGGCGGCCGTGTAGTTGTTGACCAGCAGATCCACCGAGGCGGCCGTCGCATCGAAGACCGGGGCCGGGTAAACGCCGAAGAAGATGGTCAGTGCGACCAGCGGGTAGAGGATCAGCTGTTCGCGTCTGGAGAGATCGAGCAGCGCCTTCAGCTTTTCCTTCTCGAGCGCGCCGAAGATCACCCGGCGATAAAGCCAGAGCGCATAGGCGGCCGAAAGGATGACGCCGGTGGCGGCAAAGAGCGCGACCCAGGTGTTGACCCGGAAGACACCCAGCAGCGTCAGGAATTCACCGATGAAGCCCGATGTGCCGGGAAGCCCGACGTTGGCCATGGTGAAGACCATCATGGCGACGGCATACTTCGGCATGTTGTTGACGAGGCCGCCATAGGCGTTGATCTCCCGGGTGTGGGTGCGGTCGTAGACGACGCCGACGCAGAGGAAGAGCGCGCCGGAGACGATGCCGTGTGAGAGCATCTGGAAGATCGAGCCCTGAACACCCTGCATGTTGGCGGCGAAAATGCCCATGGTGACATAGCCCATGTGCGCCACCGAGGAATAGGCGATCAGCTTCTTGATGTCGTCCTGCATCATCGCCACCAGCGAGGTGTAGATGATGGCGATGACCGACAGCGCGAAGACGAACGGCGCGAAATAATCGGATGCGACCGGGAACATGCCGAGCGAAAAGCGGATCAGACCGTAGCCGCCGAGCTTCAAGAGCACGCCGGCCAGGATCACCGAGCCCGCCGTCGGCGCCTGAACGTGCGCATCGGGAAGCCAAGTATGAACCGGCCACATCGGCATCTTCACCGCAAAGGAGGCGAAGAAGGCAAGCCATAACCAGGTCTGCAGCGCCGGCGGGAACTTATAGGCGAGCAGCGCGGTAATGTCGGTCGTGCCGGCCTGCCAGTACATCGCCATGATGGCGAGCAGCATCAGCACCGAGCCGAGCAGCGTATAAAGGAAGAACTTGTAGCTCGCATAGACACGGTCCTTGCCGCCCCAGACGCCGATAATCAGGAACATCGGAATGAGGCCCGCCTCGAAGAAGACGTAGAACAGCACGATATCGAGCGAGACGAAGACGCCGACCATCATCGTTTCCAGGATGAGGAAAGCGATCATGTATTCCTTCAGGCGCTTCTCGATCGAAAGCCAGCTCGCCAGCACGCAGAAGGGCATGAGGAAGGTAGACAGAATGATGAACAGCATGGAGATGCCGTCGGTGCCGACATGATAGCCGATGCCGGTGCCGAGCCAGTCATGCTTCTCGACCATCTGGAAGCCCGGATTGGCATTGTCGAAGCCGATCCAGATGAAGAGCGAGACGACGAAGGTGAAGACGGTGGTGATCAGCGAGATCCACAGCACGTTCTTCCGGCCGCTCGCGCTCTCGCCGTTCATCAAGAGCAGGAGCACCACGCCGACGAGCGGCAGGAAGGTGACCGTTGTAAGAATAGGCCAATCGGTCATCAGAAGGAACTCCCGAGCATCATCCAGGTAACAAGCGCCGCAATGCCGATCAGCATGGCGAAGGCGTAGTGATAGAGGTAACCGGTCTGCAGGCGGACGACGCGGTCGGTGACGGCGACGACCCGGGCGGCCACGCCGTTCGGGCCGTAGGTGTCGATGACGCCGACATCACCCTTCTTCCACAGGAAGCGGCCAAGCGCCTTGGCGGTGCGGACGAAGAGGAAATCGTAGAGTTCGTCGAAGTACCACTTGTTCAACAGGAACTGATAGAGAACCCGGTGCTGCCTGGCGAGGGTGCGCGGCGTCTGCGGCGAACGGATATACATGTACCAGGCAAGGGCGAAGCCGAGCAGCATGGCGATGAAGGGGCTCAGGCCCACGAGCGCCGGCACGTGATGGAACTGTTCGACGAGTTCGTTCTCGGCGCCGGTGAAGAGCGCGCCCTTCCAGAACTCGGCATATTCCTCGCCGTAGAAGCGACCTTCGAAGATCACGCCGGCAAGCACAGCGCCGATCGCGAGGAGATAGAGCGGCACCAGCATGACCTGCGGCGATTCATGAACGTGGTGCATCACTTCGTGCGAAGCGCGCGGCTTGCCGAAGAAGGTCATGAAGATCAGGCGCCAGGAGTAGAAGCTCGTAAACAGAGCCGCGATGACCAGCAGCGAGAAGGCAAAGCCTGCGACCGGCGAATGCGAAGCATAGGTCGCCTCGATGATCACGTCCTTGGAGAAGAAGCCGGCAAAGCCGATCGGCGTGAAGGGAATGCCGACACCGGTAATCGCCAGCGTGCCGATGATCATCAGGCCGCCTGTAACTTTGATATGCGGCCAAAGCCCGCCCATGTAGCGCATGTCCTGCTCGCCATCGACGGCATGGATGACTGAGCCGGCGCAGAGGAAAAGCAGCGCCTTGAAGAAGGCGTGCGTGAACAGATGGAAGATTGCCGCGCCGTAGGCCCCGACCCCGAGCGCCACGAACATGTAGCCGAGCTGCGAGCAGGTCGAATAGGCGATGACGCGCTTGATGTCGTTCTGCACCAGGCCGACCGTCGCCGCGAAGAAGGCGGTGATCGCGCCGATCACCGTGACGACGACGAGTGCGTCCGGCGACAGTTCGAAGAGCGGCGACATGCGGGCGACGAGGAAGACGCCGGCGGTGACCATGGTGGCGGCATGGATGAGGGCCGAGACCGGGGTCGGGCCTTCCATGGCATCAGGGAGCCAGGTGTGCAGCAGGAACTGCGCCGACTTGCCCATGGCGCCCATGAATAGCAGCAGGCAGACGCCGGTCAGCGCATGCGCCTTGTCGAGCTGCATGCCGAAGAGGTTGAGGATCACTTCGCTCGCCTCGCCGCCGCCTTCATGCGGGGCGAAGTTCGAGGCATTGGCGAAAATCGTGTCGAAGTTGATCGAACCGAACAGCACGAAGACGCCGGCAATGCCGAGCACGAAGCCGAAGTCGCCGACGCGGTTGACGATGAAGGCCTTCATCGCCGCAGCCGTTGCCGACGGCTTCTTGAACCAGAAGCCGATCAGCAGATAGGAGGCAAGACCGACGCCTTCCCAGCCGAAAAACATCTGCGCCAGGTTGTCGGCCGTCACCAGCATCAGCATGGCGAAGGTGAAGAGCGAGAGATAGGCGAAGAAGCGCGGGCGATGCGGATCGGTGTGCATGTAGCCGATCGAATAGACGTGAACCAGCGTCGAGACCGTGTTGACGACGATCAGCATGACGGAGGTCAGCGTATCCACGCGCAGCGACCAGGAGACGTCGATGCCGCCGGACTGGATCCAGCGCAGCACCTCGACCTTGATCGGGCCGCCTTCGCCGTGGCCCATGCCGACGGTGAAGAAGACGTACCAGGAGAGGATGGCGGCGATGATCATCAGGCCGCTGGTGACATATTCCGAAGCCTTGGCGCCGATGGCGCGGCCGAACAGGCCGGCGACGATCGCACCGATCAAGGGAAGAAAGACGATAGCCTTATAGAGGAACATGAGCCACTCAGCCCTTCATCATATTGACGTCTTCGACCGCGATCGAGCCGCGGTTGCGGTAGAAGACAACGAGAATTGCAAGACCGATCGCCGCTTCGGCAGCCGCCACCGTCAGGATGAACAGCGCGAAAACCTGGCCGACGATGTCGTTCAGGAAGGAGGAGAAGGCGACCATGTTGATGTTGACGGAAAGCAGGATCAGTTCGACCGACATCAGGATGACGATGACGTTCTTCCGGTTCAGGAAGATGCCGAACACCCCGAGCGTGAAGAGGATGGCGCTGACCGTCAGGTAGTGGGAAAGTCCGATGACCATGTTCTTTGTTCCTTGACCTGCCTTAGACGCCCTGCCCGGGCTTGACCGACACCACCTCGACGGCGGTGGCGGGCGTGCGGGCAACCTGCCTCGGGATATTCTGACGCTTGATGTTGGTGCGGTGCCTCAGCGTCAGCACGATGGCGCCGATCATCGCGACCAGCAGCACCAGACCGGCGATCTCGAAGAAATAGACGTAGTTGGTGTAAAGCACGTCGCCGAGAGCAGCCGTATTCGTGCGCTCGCTGAGCGCCGGGATCGGCATGGCGACGGATTTGGCGATCTCAGGCGAGATGACGCTGCCGCCGATGACGACGATCAGCTCGGCTGCGAGAATGATCCCGATCAGGCCGCCGATCGGCGCATATTCGAGAACCCCTGCCCTGAGCTCGGTGAAGTCGATATCGAGCATCATCACCACGAAGAGGAAGAGCACGGCGACGGCGCCGACATAGACGACCAGCAGGATCATCGCGAGGAATTCGGCACCGAGCAGCAGGAAGAGGCCGGCCGCGTTGAAGAACACCAGGATCAGGAACAGAACCGAGTGAACCGGGTTCTTCGCCCAGATGACCATGAACGCCGACGCCACCGCGACAAAGGCGAAAAGATAGAAAAATAGAGCCTGCAGACCCATGTTGGTGCCTTTTTCATCTTCCCCCGGGCAGCCGGGAGTTTTTCTGCCCGATAGAGTTTGCGCGGCTGACCGGCAAAGCTCCTGTGCATATTGACCGCGACCGGAGCAGCAAAGCTCCCTTGCGGCATTTCAAAACTCGATCAGCGGTACGGCGAGTCGATCGCGATATTGCGGGCGATTTCGCGCTCCCAACGGTCTCCGTTGTCGAGAAGGCGCGCCTTGTCGAAATAGAGCTCTTCGCGGGTTTCCGTCGCAAATTCGAAATTCGGCCCTTCGACTATCGCGTCGACGGGGCAGGCTTCCTGGCAGAAGCCGCAATAGATGCACTTCACCATGTCGATGTCGTAGCGCACCGTGCGGCGGGTGCCGTCGTTGCGGCGCGGACCGGCCTCGATGGTGATGGCCTGGGCAGGACAGATCGCCTCGCAAAGTTTGCAGGCGATGCAGCGTTCCTCGCCGTTCGGATAGCGGCGCAGCGCATGCTCACCACGGAAACGCGGGGAAACCGGTCCCTTTTCGAAGGGATAGTTGATCGTCGCCTTCTGGCGGAAGAAATAGCGCATCGACAGAAAGAACGCGCCGAAGAATTCCTTGAGGAACAGCGAGCTGATGGAGCTGGACAAGCTTCCCATCTTCAACCTCCAATTTTGCCGGAAACGAGAGAGGGCGTCATCATGCCCATCCCATCAGCTTCAGCACGAATGCAACGATGATGACCATGGCGAGCGACAGCGGCAGGAAAACCTTCCAGCCGAGGCGCATGAGCTGGTCGTAGCGATAGCGCGGGACGAAAGCCTTGACCATCGCGAACATGAAGAACACGAAGCAGGCCTTCAGCATGAACCAGATGATGCCCGGGACCCAGTTGAGGATCCAGATGTCGACCGGAGGCAGCCAGCCGCCGAGGAAGAGGATCGTCGTCAGCGAGCACATCAGGCAGACGGCCGCATATTCGCCGAGCATGAACATCATGTATGGCGAGGAGCCGTATTCGACCATGAAGCCGGCAACGAGTTCCGATTCGGCTTCCGGAAGGTCGAAGGGCGGACGGTTCGTTTCGGCGAGCGCCGAAATGAAGAAGATGATGAACATCGGGAAGAGCGACAGCCAGTGCCAGTCGAGGAACGACGCCGGCAGGCCGAGCATGGTGCCGAGGCCGGTATGCTGCGCATTGACGATATCGGTCAGGTTCAGCGAACCGACGCAGAGAAGCACGGTGACGATGACGAAGCCGATCGAGACTTCATAGGACACCATCTGTGCGGCCGAACGCAGCGCGCCGAGGAACGGATACTTCGAGTTCGAAGCCCAGCCGCCCATGATGATGCCGTAGACCTCGAGCGAGGAAATCGCGAAGATGTAGAGGATGCCGACATTGATATTGGCAATCACCCAGCCGTCGGCAAGCGGCACCACCGCCCAAGTGGACAGTGCCAGAAGCACCGTCACCAGCGGGGCAAGCAGGAACACCGCCTTGTTGGCGCCGGCCGGAATGATCGGCTCCTTGAAGACGAATTTCAGAAGGTCGGCGAAAGACTGGAAAAGGCCGAAGGGGCCGACGACGTTCGGGCCGCGGCGCAGCTGCACGGCCGCCCAGATCTTGCGGTCGGCGAGCAGAACATAGGCGATGAAGACGAGCAGGCAGACCAGAAGCAGCAGCGACTGACCGATCATGATGATCGCCGGCAAGACATAGGTCGAAAAGAAAGAATCCATAGTCCCCTGCCCTTACTCTGCCGCGACTTTGAAGTTGTTGCGGGCCAATGCCGAGCACTCCGCCATCACTGCCGAGGCCCGCGCTATCGGGTTCGTCAAATAGAAGTCTTTCACCGGCGACGCAAACCCTGACTTGTTCATCTTGCCGGCTTTTTTCGCAACTGCGGCAATTTGGGCGCTATCGGTTTCGGCGATCTCGTCGATGGCGGCGAAATGCGGGAAAGTGGCATAGAGCCGGACGCGCAATTCGCTCAGCGAATCGAAGGGAAGCTTCTTGCCGAGCACGTCGGAAAGGGCGCGGATGATGGCCCAGTCCTCGCGGGCGTCGCCTGGCGCAAAGCCTGCGCGGTTGCCCATCTGGACGCGGCCTTCGGTGTTGACCCAGGTGCCGGACTTTTCAGTATAGGCTGCGGCCGGCAGGATGACGTCGGCATGATGGGCGCCGTTATCACCATGCGAACCGATATAGACGGTGAGCTTGGCCTTCTTGGCGGTGAAATCGAGTTCGTCGGCGCCGAGCAGGAAGAGCACATCCATCGCCGTCAGCATTTCGGCGGCATTGACGCCCTTGGCACCCGGCACGAAGCCGAGGTCGAGGCCGCCGACGCGCGAGGCGGCGGTGTGGAGGACGGCAAAGCCGTTCCAGCCTTCGACGACTGCGCCGACCGAACCGGCAAGCTTGGCGGCGCTGGCGAGAACACCGGCGCCGTCGGTGCGCGACAGCGCGCCCTGGCCGATGATGATCATCGGCTTGGCCGCGTTCTTCAGCACCTCGGCGAAGGCGTGGCCGCCGTCAACCAGATCCTTCAGCGTGTCCGGACCGCCGCCTAGATAGTCATAGCTATAGCGCAGTTCGCCCGGCTCGCCGATGACGCCGATCGGGAACTTGCCGCGGCGCCAGCGCTTGCGAATACGGGCGTTGAGGATGGCTGCCTCGAAACGCGGATTGGCGCCGATGATCAGCAGCGCGTCGGCCTGGTCGATGCCGGAAATGGTCGGGTTGAAGAGGTAGCTTGCACGGCCGAGCGACGGATCGAGTGCCGCCCCATCCTGCCGACAGTCGAGATTAGCGGATCCGAGCGATTTCACCAGTTCGGAAAGCGCATACATTTCCTCGACCGAGGCAAGGTCGCCCGCGATCGCGCCGATCTTGTCGCCCGATGTGGCGCCGACGGCGGCCTTGATGGCGCCGAAGGCTTCAGCCCAGGTGGCGGGCTGCAGGCGGCCGTCGCGGCGGACATAGGGTCGGTCGAGGCGCTGGGTCTTCAGGCCGTCCCAGATGAAGCGGCTCTTGTCGGAGATCCACTCTTCGTTGATCGCCTCGTTGACGCGCGGCAGGACACGCATGACTTCGCGGCCGCGGGTGTCGACGCGGATCGCCGAACCGACGGCATCCATGACGTCGATCGATTCGGTCTTGTTCAATTCCCAGGGACGCGCGGTGAAGGCGAAGGGCTTGGAAGTCAGCGCGCCCACGGGGCAGAGGTCGACGACATTGCCCTGCAGTTCGGAGGTCATTGCCTGTTCGAGATAGGTGGTGATCTCGGCATCTTCGCCGCGGCCGATCAGGCCAAGCTCGGAAATCCCGGCGACCTCGGTGGTGAAGCGGACGCAACGCGTGCAGTGGATGCAGCGGTTCATCACCGTCTTGACCAACGGGCCGATATACTTGTCTTCGACGGCGCGCTTGTCTTCCTGGTAACGCGAGGTGTCGATGCCGAAGGCCATCGCCTGGTCCTGCAGGTCACATTCGCCGCCCTGGTCGCAGATCGGGCAATCGAGCGGATGGTTGATCAGCAGGAATTCCATCACGCCTTCGCGGGCCTTCTTGACCATCGGCGTGTTGGTGAAGACCTCGGGAAGTTCGCCGTTCGGGCCGCCGCGGATGTCGCGTACGCTCATGGCGCAGGAAGCCTGCGGCTTCGGCGGGCCGCCCTTCACCTCGACAAGGCACATGCGGCAATTGCCGGCAACCGACAGGCGCTCATGGAAGCAGAAGCGCGGAACCTCGGCACCGGCATCCTCACACGCCTGCAACAGCGTGAAATGATCCGGAACTTCGATCTCGTTGCCGTCAATCTTCAGTTTTGCCATCGTCGCTCAGTCCTGTTTCCCGTTTGCCTGATGACGGCAAACAAACCTATTTTTGCAACAGTCTCATTGCCAAGCCGGATCTTTCGTCCTGCCGACATCTGATGCCGCCCAAATTCTCTGTCGCGTGTTCCAGGTCCGGAACCCGCATCGGCTTCTGCAGCGTGAGGCCCCCGCCCGTCCGCCGATCTGCCCATTTTTCCGGCCGATTGCACGGCCGGACAGTTCATTTCTTGCGGCGCGCCCGCCCGGCCAGAACTTTCGCCTGGCCGCTCCAGTCGTCGCGACCGATGCGGCCGTTGAAGCCAAGCTCGGCGTCGAGACGGGCGATGTCCTCATCGTTCCAGCCGGCAATTTCGGCGAAGCTGCGAATGCCCCTGGCGTTCAGCACCTGCTCCAGCTTCGGGCCGATGCCGGCGATCAGCTTCAGATCATCGGCCTTTTTCGCTCGCGCGACCGGTTTTGCCTTCTCAGCCGGCTTCGGCTGGCTTGCCGGTACCGGTTCGCTGACCGGCCTGACAACCGTCAATTTCGGCCCTGCCCTCTTCGCGGCCGCCGGCTTGACGACAACCTTCACGGCAGGGCGAATATTCTCCGGACGGATCTCGACGTCGGGCGTGAGTTCGTCCGGCGGCGTATCATCGAGGGCGGCAGCGACCTTGCCGGTCGTTTCCAGCGCGCTCTGGAAGGCGCCGAAGAAGGCGCCCGCCATCTGCGTCGAGAGGCCGAAGCCGATCGCCGTTGCAGCGGCAAAGGCGGCGGCCGGATGCGCCATCAGCGGATGCACGGGCATTGCCCGTGCATTTTCCAGCATCTCGGCGGCGAGACGGCCGAAGCCGGCCGCGAAATCGGCGGCGTCTTCCTTCTTTCCACTCTTCGATGCGTTGTCCGCCATGATTATTCAGCCGCCTCCAGAACCGCGCCATGATCGAGAGCGCTTGCCGTATACTGGTCGATGCGCTTTTCGATCTCGGGACGGAAGTTACGGATCAAACCCTGCACCGGCCATGCGGCGGCATCGCCGAGCGCGCAGATGGTGTGGCCTTCGATCTGCTTGGTCACCTGGAACAGCATGTCGATTTCGCGCTTCTGGGCATTGCCCTTGGCCATGCGCTCCATCACGCGCCACATCCAGCCCGTGCCTTCGCGGCAGGGCGTGCACTGGCCGCAGCTCTCATGCTTGAAGAAGGCGGAGATGCGGGCGATAGCCTTGATGACGTCGGTGGACTTGTCCATGACGATCGCGGCCGCCGTGCCGAAGGAGGAGCCGACGCCACGCAGGCCGTCGAAATCCATCGGGCAGTCGATGATGTCCTTGGCCGGCACGATCGGGCAGGATGCGCCGCCCGGAATGACGGCGAGCAGATTGTCCCAGCCGCCGCGGATGCCGCCGGCATGGCGGTCGACCAGTTCGCGGAAGGTGATGCCCATTTCCTCTTCGACCGTGCACGGCTTGTTGACGTGACCGGAGAGCATGAACAGCTTGGTGCCGACATTGTTTGGGCGGCCGATGGCCGAGAACCAGCCGGCGCCGCGGCGCAGGATCGTCGGGGCAACGGCGATCGATTCGACGTTGTTGACAGTTGTCGGGCAGCCGTAGAGGCCCATATTGGCCGGGAAAGGCGGCTTCAGGCGCGGCTGGCCCTTCTTGCCCTCGAGGCTTTCGAGCAGCGCGGTTTCCTCGCCGCAGATATAGGCGCCTGCGCCGTGATGGACGAAGATGTCCATGTCCCAGCCGAGCTTGTTGTTCTTGCCGAGCAGGCCGTAATCATAACATTCGTCGATCGCCGCCTGCAGCGCTTCGCGCTCGCGGATATATTCGCCGCGCACATAGATGTAGGCGGCATTGGCGCCCATGGCGAAGCTGGCGACGACGCAGCCTTCGATCAGCGTATGCGGATCGTGGCGCATGATATCGCGGTCCTTGCAGGTGCCGGGCTCCGATTCGTCGGCATTGACGACGAGGTAATGCGGGCGGCCGTCGCTTTCCTTCGGCATGAAGGACCATTTCAGGCCCGTGGGAAAGCCGGCGCCGCCGCGGCCGCGAAGGCCCGAGGCCTTCATCTCGTTGATGATCCAGTCGCGGCCCTTTTCGAGGATCTGTTTGGTGCCGTCCCAGTGGCCGCGGCTCATTGCGCCCTTCAGGGACTTGTCCTTGAGGCCGTAGATGTTGGTAAAGATGCGGTCTTTATCTTGTAACATGCTTCACCTCTTACCGCGGCTTCTTGCCGAAGACCTTGATATATTCCGCTTCGCCGCCCTTGGCGAGCGCCTTGGCCTGCTTGACCCAGTCGTCGCGCTCGATGCGGCCGCGGAAGTTCAGGTAGCCGTCGACCCATTCGCGTTCGGCCTTCTTCCAGCCCGCGACCTGCGAGAAGGTGAAGATGCCGATTTCGTTCAGCGTCGCCTCGATCTTCGGGCCGACGCCGGAGATCATCTTCAAGTCATCCGGCGCGGCGGGTTTTTCGATGCCGGCCGGACGGTTCTTGTTGGTGAGCGCAAGCCTTGCCGCCGGGGCGGCTTCGGCCTTGGCGGCAGCCACCGGTGCCGGTTCGGCGGGCGCAGTGCCGGAAACCGGCTGCTGCTCGGCAGCCTTGGCATTCCTGGCAGCCGCCTTCGGCGCCGTTGCCGGCGTCTTCAGGGCGGCGTTGGTTTCGGCATCGGTGCTCTTCGGGCGGGCAGCCTCGGAGGGCGGAACCGGAGCGGCGTCGACCGGAGCCGAAATGCTTTCGGCATCGGCCTTCTTGGCGCGCGTCCTTGTCTTCGGCTCTTCCGTCGTCAGCGAGGTTGGGCCGCCTTCGGGTGCCGAGAAAATCCGGTCGATCTGGGTGCCGGGCCTGATGCTCGCGCCATTGCCGGTGGCAAAGGTATCGATGATTTCTTCGAGACGCGCCGGCGTCAGGTCTTCATAGGTGTCCTTGCCGATCATCACCATCGGGGCGTTGACGCAGGCGCCAAGACATTCGACCTCTTCCCAGGACAGCGTGCCCTCGGCATTGCGCTCGAAGGCGTGGGCGTGGATCTTGCTCTTGCAGACCGACATCAGCGCTTCCGAGCCGCGCAGCATGCAGGGCGTCGTACCGCAGACCTGGACATGGGCGCGGGTGCCGACAGGATGCAGCTGGAACTGCGTATAGAAGGTCGCGACCTCGAGCACCCGGATATAGGCCATATCGAGCATGTCGGCGATCTTTTCGATCGCCGCGCGCGTGACCCAGCCGTCCTGCTCCTGTGCCCGCATCAACAGCGGGATGACCGCCGACTGCTGGCGGCCGGCGGGGTATTTCTGGATCGTCTTGTCCGCCCAGACCGCATTTTCATCGCTGAAAGCGAATGCGGCAGGCTGAAATTGATCTTCGGCTAATCGACGAACGGACATTCTTCCTCACGCCTTGTCAGTTTAGGGTTCCACACCGCGAAGCGGTCAAAGACTGCATTTCGCAGGCATAGGCCGACTGGTCTTTCTGCATAAACACTACGAATTTGCTGCCATTCGGAATGGCAGCCTTGATTTGATAGCCCTTGGACAAAAGATCGCCCATGGACGTTTGCGCCGCCGGCGGCGTCACTTCCTTACGGCCCAGCGGCGTGCCGAGCGTATCGGTCTCCTGGGCCGAAACCCCGGATGCCGCAAGAAGAAGTACGACAGCAAGCGGCAGACGCTGCATCAGCGGTCCACCTCGCCGAAGACAATGTCGAGCGAGCCGAGCACGGCTGCGACGTCGGCAAGCTGGTGGCCGCGGCACATGAAATCCATCGCCTGCAGATGCGCATAACCGGGCGCACGGATCTTGCAACGATAGGGCTTGTTGGAGCCGTCGGAGACAAGATAGACCCCGAACTCGCCCTTCGGCGCTTCGACCGCGGCGTAAACTTCGCCGGCCGGCACGTGGTAGCCTTCGGTATAGAGCTTGAAGTGGTGGATCAGCGCTTCCATCGAGCGCTTCATCTCACCGCGCTTCGGCGGCACGACCTTGCCGTCGATCGACGAGAAGGGACCGGTTTTGGCATCCGACAGCAGACGGTTGACGCATTGCTTCATGATGCGGACCGATTGGCGCATCTCGATCATGCGGATCAGGTAGCGGTCGTAATTGTCGCCGTTCTTGCCGATCGGAATGTCGAATTCGAGATCGGAATAACATTCGTAAGGCTGCGAGCGACGCAGATCCCAGGCAGCGCCCGACCCGCGCACCATGACGCCGGAGAAGCCCCAAGCCCAGCAATCCTCCAGCGAGACGACGCCGATATCGACGTTGCGCTGTTTGAAGATGCGGTTGCCGGTCAACAGATTGTCGATATCGTCGAGCGCCTTCAGGAAGGGATCGCACCAGTCGCCGATATCCTGGACGAGCTGTTCCGGCAGATCCTGATGGACGCCGCCCGGTCGGACATAAGCGGCGTGCATGCGCGAGCCGCTGGCGCGCTCATAAAACACCATCAGCTTTTCACGCTCTTCGAAGCCCCAGAGCGGCGGCGTCAGCGCGCCGACGTCCATAGCCTGCGTCGTGACGTTCAAAAGATGCGAGAGGATGCGGCCGATTTCCGAATAGAGAACGCGGATCAACTGGCCGCGAATCGGGATCTCGATGCCGAGCAGCTTTTCCACCGCCAGCGCATAGGCATGCTCCTGGTTCATCGGCGCGACGTAGTCGAGACGATCGAAATAGGGCACGGCCTGAAGATAGGTCTTGGTTTCGATCAGCTTCTCGGTGCCGCGATGCAACAGGCCGATATGCGGATCAACCCGCTCCACAATTTCGCCGTCAAGCTCCAGGACAAGACGAAGAACGCCATGTGCCGCCGGATGCTGCGGTCCGAAATTGATGTTGAAGTTGCGGACGTTATGTTCGGTCATGGCGATTAACTCGCTTAGAGTGAGTAGTGAATAGTGAGCAGTGATTAGTTTTCATCACTCTCGCTATTCGTCAGCTTTCCTGTGCTGAACGCTTCGGATAAGCGATCCCAGCATCTTTCCAATTTCGTCGCATTGGTCGAGCAATTCGTCCAAGGCCGAGGCTTGAAGAACGCCAATTCTTCCGGCGATGATCAAATGCGTCTCCAACTCTTTCAACGAGCCCTGTGCGATCTTGAGAAATTGGGCAAACGAACCTCGATTTTCTCTTCCGTATCCCTCCGCGATGTTCGCGGCCACGGAAACGGAAGATCGTCTAATCTGGCTGGTCATTCCATAGATCTCTTCGCGCGGGAAGGTTCTCGTCACCTCATAACAAACGACAGACAGCTCGATAGCAAATTGCCAGACTTTCAAATCACGGTAGGAACTTATTTTCCCGTTCGTTACCCAAATATCTGCCCACTATTCACTACCAACTAATCACTACTCACTGCTTCGCCTTCTCATCCCCCGGCAACACATACTCCGTCCCCTCCCAAGGCGACATGAAGTCGAAGTTGCGGAATTCCTGCTTCAACTCGACCGGCTCGTAGACAACGCGTTTGGCGGCGTCGTCGTAGCGGACCTCGACGAAACCGGTCGTCGGGAAGTCCTTGCGCAGCGGATGGCCTTCGAAGCCGTAGTCGGTCAGGATGCGGCGCAGGTCCGGATGGCCGGTGAAGAGCACGCCGTACATGTCCCAGGTTTCGCGCTCGAACCAGTCGGCGCCGGGATGGACGGCGCAGGCCGACGGAACCGGCGTATCCTCGTCGGTTGCGACCTTGACGCGGATGCGCAGATTCTGCTTCGGCGACAGCAGGTGATAGACGACGTCGAAACGCAGCTCGCGCTGCGGCCAGTCAACGCCGCAAATATCGATCAGGTTGACGAAACCGCATTTGGCGTCGTCGCGCAGGAAGGTCAGAAGCGCGATCAGGTTTTCACCCGTCGTCGTCAGCGTCAGCTCGCCATACTTCATCTGCGATGCGGCGATCAGATTGCCGCGCACTTCGCCAAGGTAGGACGCAAGCTCAGTCAGGGCTTCACTCATATGCCTTGTCCTTAACCCTTAGCGTTCGATCGTGCCGGTGCGCCGGATCTTCTTCTGCAGCAGAAGCACGCCGTAGAGCAGCGCCTCTGCCGTGGGGGACAGCCCGGCACATAGATATCGATCGGCACGATGCGATCGCAGCCGCGCACCACCGAATAGGAATAGTGATAATAGCCGCCGCCATTGGCGCAGGAGCCCATCGAGATGACGTAGCGCGGCTCGGGCATCTGGTCGTAGACCTTGCGCAGAGCGGGCGCCATCTTGTTGGTCAGCGTGCCGGCGACAATCATGACGTCGGACTGGCGCGGCGAAGCGCGGGGCGCAAAACCGAAGCGCTCGACGTCGTAACGCGGCATCGACAGCTGCATCATTTCGACGGCGCAGCAGGCCAGACCGAAGGTCATCCACATCAGCGAGCCGGTACGGGCCCAGTTGATCAGCTCGTCGGTCGAGGTGACGAGGAAACCCTTGTCGGCAAGCTCATTGTTGATCTCGCCGAAAAATGCGTCGTTGCTGCCGATCGGCTTGCCTGTGGCGGGATCGATGATCCCCTTCGGCTGCTGGGCGACGAGCGGCTGATTGCTCACAGGGGTCACTCCCATTCCAGGGCTCCCTTTTTCCATTCATAGATAAAGCCGATGGTCAGCACGAAGAGGAAGACCATCATGGACCAGAAGCCGAACCAGCCGATGGCGCCGAAGGAAACGGCCCAGGGGAAGAGGAAGGCGACTTCGAGGTCGAAGATGATGAAGAGGATCGACACGAGGTAGAAGCGGATGTCGAACTTCATGCGGGCGTCGTCGAACGCGTTGAAGCCGCATTCGTAAGCCGAGAGCTTTTCCGAATTGGGCGCTTTGAAAGCGACGGCGAACGGCGCAATGAGCAGCGCCAGGCCGATAACGAGAGCGATAGCGATGAAGATAGCGATCGGAATATAGGAACTGAGCAGTTCAGTCATCATGTTCATCCCTGCTTGCCGGAGGCGCCAGGCGGCGCATTTGGGCAAATGCCCGGCAAGCGAACGTGCGTTGCAACAAGCCGTGGTTAGCGCAGCCGACGCCCCGGCGCAAGAGATTTACAGAGGCAATTCGACGCGCCGCGCGCGGACATTATCAAGCAGATGCAACGATGTCGCGACAAATCCACACAAACCGATTCAAGCTGCATGCCTGACCCCTGGAAACTGCATGGCTTTCGAAAGAGAATGGCGCGAGTGACGGGGCTCGAACCCGCGACCTCCGGCGTGACAGGCCGGCACTCTAACCGACTGAGCTACACCCGCGCATTGATCGGCCTTTTGCGGCCGCTGGGATGAAGAAACCGGACAAACGACAAATCACATTTGCGTTCTACAAGACTTGAAATGGCGCGAGTGACGGGGCTCGAACCCGCGACCTCCGGCGTGACAGGCCGGCACTCTAACCAACTGAGCTACACCCGCAATTCATTTCAAGCAGTCCGGATGCCTTCGCACCCTCACCAAAACGGCTGCCCGTTTCGATGAGCGGCTAACTACGGGGTTCGTCTTTTAGTGTCAAGCAGGTTTGGAGACAAAACCATGACAGTCGTTTGAATTGTTTCGGCAAGGCCGGCAATTCCCCTACCCACTACGACACTGACGCCCGATCGAAGCCGGCAGCGCGGTCGACGTCGACAGGCCCCCTCCCCTTTATCCACAGCCCGGTGACGCCCGATCGCCATCACAAGGAGCGGGACCGCCACCAAAAAAATCAAAAAATCTTCACAAACACTCTTGCGGTTTTGCCGCGATCCGCATAGATCACGGCCACCAACGCGGCAGGCCGATCCGGCTTCGTCAGCGATGGGCGATTAGCTCAGTTGGTAGAGCGCCTCGTTTACACCGAGGATGTCGGGAGTTCGAGTCTCTCATCGCCCACCATTTTCTCCCTTACGTGCCAAATCGCAGCTTTCGCAGTGGGATGTCTCAGCTGCGTCGTGATGTATTTGGAATTCCAATTGGATCCATTGGCGCGTCCGGCAGGTCGCGATGCGGCGCGGCGTCTGAAATCAGCACTCCACCAGAACGGACTACTCCGGGCGCGGCGCCACCTCCTATTGGGCGAATGGATGGGCGCGGGCAAAAGTGTGAGAATTCACCGCCCGGAAAATCTCCGCGCTTGCTACACCTGGAGGTGTTCCATGAGGACTCTCTGCTCCGCACTGACGCTGTGCATCGCGGTCGCTCTTTATGCGCCAAGCGCCAGATATGTCAGCCTGCCCGGTTACGCCTTCAAAACGAATCCGCAATGCCAGCGCCACGAACCAAAGACGCGGTTTGACAGAAGGTGCGACTGGCCGAGGGTGGGCTTCAAGGACTTTACGCCCCCGCTTGTGACCGTGCTTGGGATCTGAAGCTCAGCCTCTTTACGAATCATCGCAGTCCTGGCGCGTTTTGCAGCCGAAGGGCATTCATGGCTCGGTGACTGCGACAGTGTTTCTGATCGTGGCGAAATGCCTTGGCTCAGACTTCCTACCAGACTCTATATAGCCCTTCGGAATCCCGAAATTGGTTGCGGGATTGAAATCATTGCATGATTTTTTCTGTCGACACCGTGCGAAACGCTGCGGATTTCGGAATCCCGAAGCGGGGAATTTCGGGATTCCGAAGTGGCGTTCTGGAATCGTGACAGCCGGGCTCATCGCCGACCATTCACCCCTTCGCCAGTTCTTTATCCACCGCCGAGACCAGCCGCGAATCATCGGCCGTCACGTCAGGCGCGAATCGGGCGGCAACTTTACCGTCGCGGCCGATCAGGAATTTTTCGAAGTTCCAGAGAATGTCGTCCTCGTCGCCGCCCGATATGCCGTGGGATTTCAGGCGTTCGCGCATCGGGCCGTCACCTGTGGTCTTCACACCGGACTTGGTCAGTTGCCGGTAGAGCGGGTGCTGGGTCTCGCCCTTGACCGAAATCTTCGAGAAAATCGGGAAAGTGACATCGTAGGTGCTGGTGCAGAAGTCGAGGATCTCGGCGTCGGTGCCGGGCTCCTGACCCTTGAAGTCGTTGGCGGGGAAAGCGGCGATGACGAAGCCGCGCTCGCGCTTTTCGCCGTAGAGCTTTTCGAGACCCTCATATTGAACGGTCAGCCCGCATTTGGAGGCGACGTTGACGACCAGGAGCACGCGGCCCTTGTATTCGCTGAGTGTGGTTTCACGACCATCCACTGATTTGACAGGGATATCCAGCACATTGCCTGCCATGGGAACCTCCAAATTGATAAGATATGTCTCGCCAACTTAGCGATATCGCCGCCGTTGTCATCAACGTCGGAATCAACTCGGCGTTAGCAGGACGCCGGTGCGGGCTACGGCCTGCACCGGCGGTCAGCACATCAGGCGGGGGATGTTTCCTTCACGTCGTCGAGCAGGAAGTGCACAACGATATAATCCGTCTTGTAATGGCGACCGCTGTCGGACACGGATTCGACGCTGCCGCCGTCCTTCGGGTGCCAGGAGTGGTAATGGGGGTTGGTGGTGATCAGTGTGATGGCCTTGCCTTCCAGGGCTTCCTCGCCAAGCCGGAAGCGCATCTCGGCCAGCGGCCAGATCCGCTCGTAATCCGCCATGCTGATGCGCGCCTTCAGCGCCTTGCGATTCAGCGGTGCTTCGCCGGCCTCTGCGGGTGCTTCCAACATCACCTCCTCGGCTCCGTTGATGATGGCGTTGAACTCTTCAGGCCACATGCGTCTCATGAAATCGCTCCTCCCGGGGCTCTCGTCAGTCCACAGGTGAAACTTAGCGATTTGTTCGAAAGAAGCAAATTCCCGTCATGTGGTTGTCATCGAGGTCGGCTGCTCCTACGTTCGCCGCAGACCGCATCAGGGCCGTCAGACGCCCGCAATCCCGAGATCAGAGATGAAGACACGTGAAGACAGGCAGGCACTCCGGGCGAGCATGCCGCGCACCCCGCTCAGCGCTCATCATATGGAAAATGCCCGCCTGCTGCCGGATCGCGGCGAGCTGCTCTACCGGATCCCGAACGGCGGCATCGGCGTCGAGGTCGGGGCTGCCTTCGGCGAATATACGGCGGAGATTCTGGAAAGAATCGCCCAGCGCAGCTCTACCTCATCGATCCCTGGTCGATGGACCGCTACAGCTCCGGGTTCGATACGATCCACACCAAGTTCGCGGCCGAGATCGACGCCGGCCGGCTGCATCTGATGCAGGGTACGTCGCTGGAAAAGCTCGCCGAATTCGAGGACGATTTCCTCGATTGGGCCTATATCGATACCGATCATTCCTTCGAGCTCACCTGGCAGGAACTGCTGCTCTGCGAAAAGAAGGTGAAGCGGACGGGGCGCATCGCCGGGCACGACTTCTGCACCGGCAACACGGTCAAGCCGATCGTCTATGGCGTCGTCGAGGCGGTCACCAAGTTCTGCAAGGATTACGGCTGGCAATTCGAGTTTCTGACGGTCGAATCACATGCGCATTTTTCCTATTGCCTGAAACGGCTCTGATCAGCTTTTGCCGAAATATTGCGCGTCGCTGACCTGTTCCATCCAGTCGACATGCTTGCCGTCCAGCGCCTCGTGAATGGCGATGTGCGTCATCGCCGTATCCTCGCCAGCGCCGTGCCAATGTTTCTCGCCCGGCGAAAACCAGACCGTGTCGCCGGCGCGAATCTCGCGGATTTCCCCGCCCAGCTCTGGGCGAGGCCCTTGCCAAAAGTGACGATCAGCGTCTGGCCGAGCGGATGCGTGTGCCAGGCGGTGCGGGCGCCGGGCTCGAAAGTAACCGAGGTTGCCTTCACCCGGGCCGGTGCCGGCGGCTCCATCAGCGGGTCCTGGCGAACAGCGCCGGTGAAATAGTCGGCCGGCGGCGTCATCGAGGGGCGAGAGCCGGCGGGTTTGATCTCCATGATCTTTCCTTTTCCATTCCATTGCAGTTGAAGCCTTGTAATCCGACGATATTTCATCGAGGCGACCAATCAAGGCCGGATCGACAATTGCCGCATCCTCGCCCGGCTGATAGGCCAATCTCTTTCATCACCTAAAGCGCGTCACATTGAACTTGGTTGATGCGATGCGCTTTAGTTCTCTGTTTTTACGCATGTCGCTATCCCGGAACCGCTGCACACTTCCGGGCAACATGCATTGGGAGAATTTCTCATGAAACACCATGCTTTCGGCCGCATGCCCTTCACGGTCACCAATGTCGGCTTCGGCGCCTGGCAGATCGGCGGCTCATGGGGCGATATCAGCGAAGCGGATGGACGCGCGGCGCTGAATGCCGCACTCGATGCCGGCATGACCTTCATCGATACAGCCGACGTATATGGCGACGGCCGCTCGGAAAAGATCATCGCCGACGTGCTCAAGACGCGTGGCGGCCAGCGCCCGATGGTCGCCACCAAGGCGGGCCGCCGGCTCAACCCGCATGTCGCCGAAGGTTATACCAAGGCCAATCTCGAAGGCTTCATCGACCGCAGCCTTGAGAATCTTGCCGTCGACAGCCTCGACCTCGTGCAGCTTCACTGCCCGCCGCGCGAGGTGTTTTACCAGCCGGAGGTCTTCGAAGGTCTCGACGCGCTGCAGAAGGCCGGCAAGATCAGGGGTTATGGCGTTAGCGTCGAAAAGGTCGAGGACGGGCTGAAGGCGATCGAATATCCCGGCGTCGTCAGCATCCAGATCATCTACAACATCTTCCGCCAGCGCCCCGACCACCTGTTTTTCCAGGAGGCGCGCCGCAGGAACGTGGCGATCATCGCCCGCGTGCCGTTGGCCAGCGGTCTGCTCTCCGGCAAGATCACCAGGGAAACGCACTTTGCCAGCGACGACCACCGCAATTTCAACCGTCACGGCGAGGCCTTCGACGTCGGCGAGACCTTTGCCGGCGTGCCCTTCGAGGTCGGCCTGCAGGCGGTGGAGGAGGTGCGCAAGCTGGTGCCCACAGGCGCCACCATGGCCGCCTTTGCACTTCGGTGGATCCTGATGGCCGACGCCGTCACCGTCGTCATCCCCGGTGCCCGCAATGGCGAACAGGCGAGAGCCAATGCGGCGGCAGCCGATCTTGCGCCGCTCTCGGCCGATGTCATGGCGGCGACACGCGAGCTCTACGAGCGGCTGATCGCCCCGCATGTGCATCAGCGCTGGTAGGGCTGGAGCTGCTTGTTTTTGAGGGTTGTGGGCTGCCGCTCTACCCCTCCCCATAAGGGGGAGCGACTAGGCGCTGTTGTCCGGCAGCGACCAAAAGCAGAGGTCTTGCTGGCTGTTACCGTTCGACGAATTCATACGATGGAGTTTACGTGAAGCGGTGCGGCATCTTAGCCCCTCCCCTTGTGGGGAGGGGTCTTGGATTCAACGACAGAGGCCGGGCTTTCGCCCGGCCTCTTCCTTTATCTCTTTATCCCAACTCAGTTCGTCGCGTTCAGCTCAACCGGGAAGAACAGCGTCTCGCCGGAGGAATCGCTGACGCCGTCGTTGTCGGTGACGGCGTAGGGCTTGCCTGAGGCGTCGAAGGTGAAGCCTTCGAGCTTGTCGAGCACGTAACCGTTGGTCGTGGTCTTCAGTTCGCCGAGGAAGTCATGGGCTTCGGTTTTCTTGACGACCGGCAGTTCGCCGCCGAGCTTGGCGGGCTTCAGCTCCGCGATCGCCACCTTGTAGAGCTTCTTCAGCTTGGCAGCGTCGCCGACGAGGTTGTCGCGTTCGATGATGTAGACGCTGTCGCCCTGCGCCGAGATTTCAGACAGGCCGACCCAGCCGCTTTCCGTCTTGTCGAGCGGATAGCGCACGGCACCCCATTCCTTCTTCTTCGGATTGTAGGAGACTAGCTTGACGAAGCCCTTCTCGTCGTCACCCCATTCGCGCTGGACAGCCATCCAGAGCGTGGCATCGTCGCCGGTGCCGACAATGGTGACACCTTCGAAGCCGTAGCGGATTTCGTTGGCGGCGAGTTCCTTCGGCAGCGCGATCTCGGCCTTGATATCGCCTTTGGCGTTGACGTTGTAGAGGGCGTGAGGGACGAGACGCTCGCTGTAGCCTTCCGAGGCGAGCCAGAATGAGCCATCGGCGGCCACCGCGATGCCTTCGATGTCGAGCTTCTGGGCCGGGGCGCCGTCGCGCTTGACGATGAGCGCATCGGTGATCACCGCCGGCTTCTTGCTGGCATCGATCGTGTAGATCGTCGGCTGCAAGCCGAGAACGCTGTCGCTGACGGCATAGAGCCTGCCCGGCTTGCCGGGAACGGCAGCGAGACCCGATAGGGCTGCGAAGCCGATCGGATTGCCGTCCTTTTCGGCGGAAACGATCTGAGGATAGGCTTTCTCGCCTTCCGAACGCTCATAGATCATCACATGCGAGCGCGTGCCGCCATCCTTGCCGAGGTCGAGCTCGTTGGCAGTGGCGAAGAGGTTGCGCTGGGGAATGGCGATCCCGCCTTCCGGCGAAATGCCCGATGGCAGCAGCTGCACGAGCTCGGGATCGGCGCCGGTATCTTTAAAGACGCCGACGACCGAGGCGCGCTCGGCGAGCAGGAAGAAATACTGGTCGTCGCCGAACTTGGCGGCTTCGAGGCCTTCTGGCTCGACGCCCTTCGATCCCGAACGGCTTTCCGGATAGTGGCCGATATGGGCGACGGCGCGTTCGAAGGATGCGCCCGATTCGTAGAGAAGCTTGCCCGTCTTGTCGAAGATGGTGAAACCGCGCGAGCCGCCCTGGTAATCGCCTTCGTTGGCGATGACGAGGCGGTTGTCGTCCAGCCACTTCACGGCGTCGGGCTCACGCGGAACGCCCTTCAATTCGCCGGTGAATTTCAGAGCGCCGTCACGCTTGGTGTCGATGCCGGTAAGATCGACGCTGCCGGCGGAGAAATGCGTTTTCACCTCAGCCGTAGTGGCGTCGATGATGACGATCTCGTTGTTTTCCTGCAGCGTCAGTGCGATCTCGTTCAAGCCGTTAAAGGCGACGAATTCCGGCTCCGGATCGTCAGGGGCGACGCCGGCAAGGCCGGTCAGCGCCACGTGCTTGATGGTGGCGCAATCGACGGCACCGTTCTTGAGCTGGAAGACGACC
The DNA here is from genome assembly GCF_022354505.1 of Rhizobium sp. C104. Classification (NCBI taxonomy): domain Bacteria; kingdom Pseudomonadati; phylum Pseudomonadota; class Alphaproteobacteria; order Hyphomicrobiales; family Rhizobiaceae; genus Rhizobium; species Rhizobium sp. C104. Next base: position 1,965,277 of record NZ_CP092348.1, read on the forward strand.
AGATCGCCGGCCGGCATCTGCGGGATCTTGCCGTCATTGACCTCTTCGTCGCGCTCGTTTTCGATCGCGATGGCGCCGAGCGTCTTGTCCCTGTTGAGCGCGATCGAATCCGGCTGGCCGCCGAGATCGCAGGTGTTCTCGATCTTCTTCGTCGCCACGTCGACGATCGCCAGACGGCCCGAGGGCTTGGCCTTGCTTTCGGAGGTATTGACGGCGACCAGCGCCTTGCCGGCGCTCGAGGTGACCGAGGTCGGCTCGCCGTCCATCATCAGCGCGCCGCCTGATTTCGGGGCCTTGGCATCGGTGATGTCGATGAAGCCGATCGCACCGAGCGGGCTATCGCTATAGATCAGCGTGTTGCCGTCGTCGGTCGCGGTGATGATTTCGGCTGAAGTCGCCGAGAGCTTGTCCTTGTCGGCAGGCAGGTTCTGGGCGACCGGGAAGGAGGCGATGCGGTTGAAAACCGGCTCGGCGGCGGCCGGGAAGGCAACGGAAGCGAGAAGCACGGCAGCAAGTGCTGCCTTGCGCGATGAAATGGTCATGAAAATCCCCCATGTGTCGAATAGTCGAAACATGGGTTTTCTGCGGGACTGCCATGACAGAGGCATGACAGCCCCCGCCATTTCACGCGGTTTGCGTCAGGCCGCCCTTTTCCCGGCGCATCTCGTCGCGCATGATGAAAAGCGAGGCGGCAAGGATGAGAGCAGCTCCGAGCCAAAGATAACCGGCCGGCGCATAACCGAAGAACAGCCAGCCGGCCAGCACATTCAACGGCAGCTTCAGATTGTCGAAGGGCTGGACGTAGGCGGCGTCGGCGCTGGCATAGGCAAGGGTCAGCAGGTATTGCGCTACGACCGTCAGCAGGCCGGCCAGCAGGAAGAGAGCAAGCGCGGTGCCCGTCGGCACGGCAAAGCCCGCCGCGAGCGCCAGGCCGCCATTGATCGGCGTCAGCAGCACCAGCAGCCAGACGGTGATCGTCTCGGGCTTTTCGATGCCGGTCAGGCTCTTGGTGATCAGCGACGAGGCGCCCCAGAACAGCGCCGAGAGCACCGGCAGCAGGGCTGCCCAGGTGAAGCTGTCGGACCATGGCTGCAGGATGATCATCGCGCCGGCAAAGCCGACACCGGTCGCCGCCCACCGGACAGGACCGACACGTTCGCCGAGGAACAGGCGGGCGCCGAGAATGATGAAGAAAGGCGAGGTCATGACGAGGGCGATCGCCTGCCAGATCGGCACCGACGCAAGGCCGGAAATCCAGGCCTCGACGCCGAGCGCGGCAAAGATCACGCGCACAATATGCCGCCAGGGATAATCGGTGCGCATTGCCGAAAGGCCTGATTTGCGCAGGAAGGGCAAGGAGAACAGAAATGCGAAAGCATATTGCCAGAAGGCCGCGGAAGCCGAGGGAAAGGCGAGCTTCATCGTCAGCCACTGGGTGACGACGTTGAGGAGCGAGAAGACCACGCCTCCAAGCACCATGAAAGCTGCGCCGGCAAAGGCGCGCGACTGCGACACTGCAAGGGAATTCTGATTCATGTCTTTCATCCGAAACCAGGGACCAACATAAATCAGGACGCAACGAGCGACGGCACGCTGACGCTGGCAGTCTCCTGCCCCGCACGCGGCCATGCTCATTCTCTTCCATCCGGACTTTGACCGTCGGCTCCGGAATCGCACCGGATCTGCTGACCCTTCCCAAGCGACAGCTTGGGAAGGCGCTCGCGGGCTCGGGCCGAGACCCTTACCGCCGGTGGGGAGTTTCACCCCGCCCTGAGAACAGCTCTGTCGTAGAACAATGCGCCGCATGCGGCAAGCGGCGAAAGCAAAAGGGGTCCGGCAAAGCCGAACCCCTCCCAAATCCTGCACAGCCGGTCTCGTTTACGGCTGGCGGATAATCTCAGATCAGCCGTTGACGGCGTCCTTCAGGCCCTTGCCGGGCGTGAACTTCGGCACGTTGCGAGCCGGAATGTCGACTTCAGCGCCCGTCGACGGGTTGCGGCCCTTCGATGCGGCACGATGAGAAACGGTGAAGCTGCCGAACCCTGCGAGGCGGATGTCGCCCTTGTTCTTGAGTTCACCCTGGACAACGTCAAAAACCGCGTCAACAGCGGAAGCCGCGTCAGACTTCGTCAGTCCTGCCTTTTCGGCGACTGCGGACACGAGTTCATTCTTGTTCATGTTTCCACCCCTTTCTAAATGGTACGAAACGACTCAAAAGTAAGCTAGGCGCAGAATAGGTTTCATCAGGCCCGCCGGGAACCCAAAAGCCCTGCAAATCAAGGAAAAGCAAGCGTCTACATGACGTTTTCACAAAAAAGGCTGGCGTTTTCGCCAGCCTTTTTCCGTCTTTTCAGCCAATGGGGCATAAATGTGGCCGAGGCCACTCAATGCGCTATGGTCGCGCCCGTCTCGTCGAGGCCTTCGACCGAGGTGATGACAGGCGTTTCCACCGTGCCGTCCCATTCGATCGGCTCCGGCCGCCGGACCAGCGCATGCTTGATCACCTCGCCCATGCGGGACACCGGGATGATCTCCATGCTGTTCTTCACGTTGTCCGGAATCTCCGCCAGGTCCTTGGCGTTTTCTTCCGGAATCAGCACCTTCTTGATGCCGCCACGAAGCGCTGCGAGCAGCTTTTCCTTGAGACCGCCGATCGGCAGCACACGGCCGCGAAGGGTGATTTCACCGGTCATGGCCACGTGTCTGTTCACCGGGATACCGGTCATGATCGAGACGATGGCGGTCGCCATAGCGACGCCGGCCGAGGGGCCATCCTTCGGCGTCGCGCCTTCCGGCACGTGCACGTGGATGTCGCTCTTGTCGAAGCGCGGCGGCTCGATGCCGAAATCGACAGCGCGCGAGCGGACGTAGGAGGCCGCCGCCGAGATCGATTCCTTCATGACTTCCTTCAGATTGCCGGTGACCGTCATGCGGCCCTTGCCCGGCATCATCACGCCTTCGATGGTCAGCAGTTCGCCGCCGACTTCCGTCCAGGCAAGGCCGGTGACAACGCCGACCTGATCCTCGCCCTCGGCTTCGCCATGGCGGAAGCGCGGAACACCCAGATAGTCGGAGATGTTGGCGGCCGTCACATGCACGGACTTCGTCTTGCCCTTGATGATCTCGGTGACCGCCTTGCGGGCGAGCTTCATCAGTTCACGTTCGAAGCTGCGCACACCGGCTTCACGGGTGTACTGCTGGCTGATCGCCATCAGAGCGTCGTCGCTGACCGAGAATTCTTCCGGCTGCAACGCATGTTCCTTGATGGCCTTCGGCAGCAGATGCCGCTTGGCGATCTCGCGCTTTTCATCTTCGGTGTAGCCGGCGATACGGATGATCTCCATGCGGTCCATCAGCGGCGCAGGGATGTTCAGCGTATTCGCCGTCGTGATGAACATCACGTCCGACAGGTCGTATTCGACTTCCAGGTAATGATCCATGAAGGTCGAGTTCTGCGCCGGATCGAGCACCTCGAGCAGGGCCGAAGACGGATCACCGCGATAGTCCTGGCCGAGCTTGTCGATTTCGTCGAGCAGGAACAGCGGGTTCGACTTCTTCGCCTTCTTCATCGACTGGATGACCTTGCCGGGCATCGAGCCGATATAGGTGCGGCGGTGGCCGCGGATTTCGGCTTCGTCACGAACGCCGCCGAGCGCCATGCGGACATACTCACGGCCGGTCGCCTTGGCGATCGACTGGGCGAGCGAGGTCTTGCCGACACCGGGAGGGCCGACGAGGCACAGGATCGGGCCCTTGATCTTGGTGGCGCGAGCCTGCACGGCCAGATATTCGACGATGCGCTCCTTGACCTTGTCGAGACCGAAGTGATCGGCTTCGAGGATCTTCTCGGCATTGTTGAGATCGGCCTTGATCTTCGACTTCTTGCCCCAGGGGATGCCGAGCAGCCAGTCCAGATAATTGCGCACGACGGTGGCTTCAGCCGACATCGGGCTCATCTGGCGCAGCTTCTTCAGCTCCGCGTCAGCCTTTTCACGGGCCTCCTTGGAGAGCTTGGTCTTGGCGATGCGCTCTTCCAGTTCGCTCATCTCGTCGCGGCCTTCTTCGCCGTCGCCGAGTTCCTTCTGGATCGCCTTCATCTGTTCGTTCAGGTAGTATTCGCGCTGGGTCTTTTCCATCTGGCGCTTGACGCGCGAGCGGATGCGCTTTTCGACCTGCAGGACCGAAATCTCGCCTTCCATGAAGCCGAGGGCCTTTTCGAGGCGGGCCTTGACGCTGGTGGTTTCCAGCATCTCCTGCTTCTCGGTGATCTTGATCGACAGATGCGAAGCGACCGTATCGGCGAGCTTGGAATAGTCGTCGATCTGGCTGGCGGCACCTACCACCTCAGGCGAAATCTTCTTGTTGAGCTTCACATAGCTTTCGAATTCGGAGACGACCGAACGCGACAAGGCTTCCAGCTCGACCGGATCGTCGTGCGGCTCCTCAAGCACATGGCCGAGCGCCTCATAGAAATCTTCGCGGCTGGTATAGGTGTCGATCTCGGCGCGGGCGCGGCCTTCGACCAGAACCTTGACCGTGCCATCGGGCAGCTTCAAGAGCTGCAATACGTTCGCCACGGTGCCGACCTTGTGGATCGCGGAGGGATCCGGATCGTCGTCACTGGCGTTGATCTGCGTCACCAGCATGATCTGCTTGTCGGAACCCATGACCTCTTCGAGCGCACGGATCGACTTTTCCCGTCCGACGAACAGCGGCACGATCATATGCGGGAAAACCACGATGTCGCGCAAAGGCAGAACAGGGTAGGCAGTGCTGCTCGCTACAGACGTTTTCTTCGTCATTTTTAAGTCCTTTCCATCGTCCCGTTACCGGGCTCTCTGCACGGCCGCTTGGGACCGGCCGGCACTCTCACTTGTTGCTACAAGTGGAGGTTCTGACTACGCTTTTCAAGCCACGCTAACGCCCGCGTTCCCCGGATGTGACAGCTTTATTACAACGGAACACCAACACTATGAAGCGCGTGGCTGGACCGGCGCTTACCACTTCCAACCGACTAAAATACAAGCACCGACGATAGGCTTACGGAATCACGGCATCATTGCCAAGCACTCTTCCTTGCACAACATCGGCCCCTTCCCAACATCGGCAAAGTCAATTCCGGTTCCCACCGGCAGAATACTAACAGTGCCTCGGATGGTTTTTCAAATAGAAAGGGGCCCGCCGATGGCAAGCCCCCAAAATAATCGTGCGAAAGCGCAAAGGTTACGCCGAAGCGTTGGCCTTTTCTTCCTGACGATCGGCATAGATGTAAAGCGGGCGGGCCGAACCGCGCACCACTTCCTCGGAGATGACGACTTCGCGCACACCTTCCAGCGTCGGCAATTCGAACATCGTGTCGAGCAGGATCTTCTCCATGATCGAGCGAAGGCCCCGGGCGCCGGTCTTGCGGACGATCGCCTTGCGGGCGATTTCGCGCAGGGCATCCTCGTGGAAGGTCAGTTCCACGTCTTCCATCTCGAACAGGCGCTGATACTGCTTGATCAGCGCGTTCTTCGGCTCCGACAAGATCTGGATCAGCGCATCCTCATCGAGATCCTCCAGCGTCGCCAGAACCGGCAGACGGCCGATGAATTCGGGGATGAGGCCGAACTTGACCAGGTCTTCCGGCTCCAGTTCGCGCAGGACTTCGCCGACGCGGCGGTCGTCCTGGGCCTTGACGGTGGCGCCGAAGCCGATCGAGGTCTTCTCGCCACGTGCGGAGATGATCTTGTCGAGACCGGCGAAGGCGCCGCCGCAGATGAACAGGATGTTGGTCGTGTCGACCTGGAGGAATTCCTGCTGCGGATGCTTGCGGCCGCCCTGCGGCGGAACGGAAGCGACCGTGCCTTCCATGATCTTCAACAGCGCCTGCTGCACGCCCTCGCCCGAGACGTCGCGGGTGATCGACGGATTGTCGGACTTGCGCGAAATCTTGTCGACTTCGTCGATATAGACGATGCCGCGCTGGGCGCGCTCGACATTGTAGTCGGCCGACTGCAGAAGCTTGAGGATGATGTTTTCGACGTCTTCGCCGACGTAACCGGCTTCGGTCAGCGTCGTCGCATCGGCCATGGTGAACGGAACGTCGATGATGCGGGCGAGCGTCTGGGCGAGATAGGTCTTGCCGCAGCCGGTCGGGCCGACCAGCATGATGTTCGACTTCGCCAGCTCGACTTCGCCGTTCTTGGAGGCGTGCGCCAGGCGCTTGTAATGGTTGTGAACGGCGACCGACAAGATCTTCTTCGCCTGCCGCTGGCCGATGACGTATTCGTCGAGGACCTTGATGATGTCCTGGGGCGTCGGAACGCCGTCGCGGGACTTGACCATCGAGGACTTGTTCTCCTCGCGGATGATGTCCATGCACAATTCGACGCATTCATCGCAGATGAAGACGGTCGGTCCGGCAATCAGTTTCCGGACTTCGTGCTGGCTCTTTCCGCAGAACGAACAATAGAGTGTGTTCTTGGAGTCGCCGCCGTTGCTGCCGCTGACCTTGCTCATATCACTTTCCTTCCAGCACGCCGCATTTCAAGGCGAAATCGCGGTCCACTCAATCAGCTCCTGGCGGCACTCCGTCACCGGAGCCTTTGCCGAGAAGGGCTTCAGGGGCTACGAACCGGGCCCAATCGATCATGTCCGGGTTCCGGTGGCAACGAATTCCCCTTCGAATGCCGATGCTATGTCATAAAATTTCAACATAGCATTAATAGCTACTATTAGCGTCTTCGTCGCCAGTTGAAAGCCTTGTTCGATCACAAATGAGATAGAACTGTGGCGACGAAAACACCATCCCAATTAATTACTAGGCCTGTTCGCCTTCCATTTCGAGGCGCGACGTCAGAACCTTGTCGATCACGCCCCAGCCCTGGGCTTCGTCCGCATCCATGAAATGGTCACGATCGAGGGTCTTTTCAACTTCCTCGTAGGTGCGGCCGGTGTGCTTGACATAGACCTCGTTCAGGCGGCGCTTCATCTTCAGGATGTCGCGGGCGTGGCGTTCGATGTCCGAGGCCTGGCCCTGGAAGCCGCCCGACGGCTGATGCACCATGATGCGGGAATTCGGCGTGGCGAAGCGCATATCCTTGTGGCCGGCGGCCAGCAGCAGCGAGCCCATGGATGCGGCCTGGCCGATGCAGAGCGTCGAAACCGCCGGCTTGATGAACTGCATCGTGTCGTAGATCGCCATGCCGGCGGTGACGACGCCGCCCGGCGAATTGATGTAGAGGGCGATTTCTTTCTTCGGGTTTTCGGCCTCGAGGAAGAGAAGCTGGGCGCACACGAGCGTTGCCATATGGTCTTCGACGGCACCGGTCAGGAAGATGATGCGCTCCTTCAACAGACGGGAATAGATGTCGTAGGAGCGTTCACCGCGGTTGGTCTGTTCCACGACCATCGGCACGAGGGCCATTGCGGTATCGACTGGGTTTCTCATGTGCGTCCTTTGTCAACGTCTCGCCGGCCGGCGCCGGGAATCAAAGAAAATGTCTTATCCCTACATAGAGTGTCCGTGCCCTTCTCTTCAAGACACGCATGCGGATAACGTTAAGAAGGCGGGCAAGGTGGCCCTGGCTGTAGCCTCTTTCCAACAAGCGCCTGTTAACGGCGAGCCTATGGCACCGCCTTCCCCGGCTTTTCTCCATGACAGGATGAAGGAATGCTTACTCCATTCGAGAGTGCTCACACACATTTACCCGGCGGAAAGCTTACCGGGAGATATCCGCCCAAAACCATACCGCAGCGCAGCAGCATTAAGGAAGTGGCGAGCTTCCTCGGCAAGGATGCAAGCCAACAGATCGGGGCCGACAGACAAGGCCACCCGATAAGACAGACGGGCAAGGGGTTGCTGCCGTGTTCAATATCGCTACAGGTCTCGCCATCTGGTGTTCGGAGGCCATGACGCTCGCTTTGGTGCTGTTCGTCGCCTGGCGCCACAATGTCCGGAACGAGGCCTATCTCTATTGGGGCCTCGGCTTCCTGCTGACCGGCATCGGTTTTGCGATGATCGCGCTGCGCGACCAGGTCCCCAGCCTGCTGTCGATTGAGATCGGCAATGCCATCGCGCTGCTCGGCCAGAGCGCCTGGGTGGCGGGTTTTCTGGCGCTCGACCGCAAGAAGATCGAATGGTGGGCGCTGCTGCCGCCGGCGATCTGGCTCGCTGGCGTCTTCCTGCCCTGGGTCAACAGCGACTATTCAAACCGGGTGGTGCTCTACAACCTCGCTTCGGCGACAGGGGCGACGGCGCTTGCCCTGGCGGTTTCCGCCGGCGACATGCGCCGCGAGCGCACCCGCGTCAAGCTGATGGGCGTCTTCGTCATCCAGGGCTGCCTGTGCTTCGGCTCAGCGCTGACGATGGCGCTGACGCTGCCAAGCGATATCGAGGCAACCAATCTCGGCGGCGCCTCCGCCATGGCAAGCGCCTTCCTGCTCACCATCGCCTTCGCCTTCACTTGCCGGCTGATCATGGAGCGCTCCGAGCGGCACCTGCGCGCCCTCACGCTCACTGATTCGCTGACGGGTGTGCTCAACCGCCGCGGCCTGCTCGGCTATTTCGACGCCATCCAGGAAAAAGCCCATGACGAGCAACACCAGGTCGCGGTGATGCTCTTCGATCTCGATCATTTCAAGCGCGTCAACGACCGTTTCGGCCACCAGTCCGGCGATGCCGTGCTGACGGCTTTCGCCCGCATGGCCCGCCAGTATATTCCAAACAGCATCTTCGGCCGCATGGGCGGCGAAGAATTCGCAGCCTTCGCCGCGGTCACCGACCAGACCGAAGCTGAGGCGATCGCCGAAGCGATCCGAACCGAATTTTGCCGCCTGCCCGTCAGCACCGGCGAAGCTATCGTTCCGGTCACCGTCAGCATCGGCATCGCGCTCGCCTCCTCGCTCGAAGCCAATATCGACAAGCTGATCTCGGCCGCCGACCGGGCGCTCTATGCCGCAAAGGGCGCTGGCCGCAACTGCACGGTCACCTTCGGCAAAGCCGAGGCCGCAGCCCCGGCCCCGGCAACGCCGAGCACCACCGCCGGCGAACTCGTGCCGACGGTCGACGACCAGGTCGAGGCGCTGCGGCGCATGGGCACGCTGTCGCGGGCCGGCTGACCGGAAAACCGGAGTCAATCCCCACGGTTAGACACGGATCTTAATGCGATCGGCGCGTCGTTTCAGGACGGCTTGCCCTCGCCCCGCCATCTTTCCGAGGCCCGGCAAATCCGCTAAGCCTTCGCGTCATGACGATACCGCCCTTTCTCTCGATCGATTCATCCAACCGCCACGTCTCGCTGGACGCCCGCAATCCGGCCTTCTATGGCGATCCGAATGCCGTCTATGCCGCACTTCACGCCCATTGTCCGACGTTCTACTGGACCGAGCAGAAGCAATGGTTCTTCACGGGTTACGAGCACGTGAACGGTCTGCTGCGCGACCGCCGCTTCGGTCGGCAGATCCTGCATATCGCCAGCCGCGAGGAACTCGGCCTTGCCGAGCCGATGCCGCACCTTGCCAGTTTCGATCTCTCGGAACGCTATTCCCTGCTCGAACTCGAACCGCCGGAGCACACGCGGCTGCGCACGCTGGTCAACCGCGCCTTCGTCTCCCGCCATGTCGAGAAGATGAAGCCGGAGCTTGCCGAGCTTGCCAACCGGCTGATCGACGGATTCGCCGACAAGCGCGAGGTCGAGCTGCTCTCGGCCTTTGCCGACATCATTCCGGTGACGATGATCGCCCGGATGATCGGCATTCCAGAGGAGATGGGGCCGCAGCTGCTTGCCTGGTCGCACGCCTATGTCCGCATGTACATGTTCGGCCGCACGCGCGAGCAGGAGGATGAGGCCGAACGGGCGGCGAAGGAATTTTCCGACTACGTCAGAACAGTGATCGCCGAGCGCCGCGCCGAGCCGCGCGACGACCTGCTGACCCACATGATCCATACCGAGCACAAGGGACAGTATCTCACCGAGGAAGAGCTGATCTCGACGACGATCGTGCTGCTCAATGCCGGGCACGAGGCGACCGTGCACCAGATCGGCAATTCCGTGCGCACCATCCTCGAAAGCGGCTCAGATCCGGCTGCGCTCTTCCGTGACGAGGCGACGACCGAGCGCACCGTCGAGGAAACCCTGCGCATCTGCGCGCCGGTCCACATCTTCCAGCGCTGGGCGCTGGAGCCCGCCGAAATCGACGGCGTCTCCTTCCAGCGCGGCGACAAGGTCAGCCTCGTCCTCGCCGCCGCCAATCTCGATCCGGCGAAATTCACCGATCCCCTCGCCTTCCGGCCCGACCGCAACGAGGCGGCGAACCTCTCCTTCGGCGCCGGCATCCATTTCTGCATCGGCGCGCCGCTGGCGCGGCTGGAACTCAACATCGTGCTGCCGATCCTCTTCGAGCGGCTTTCCGGTCTGAAGCTGGCGAAGACGCCTGTGGTCAAGGATGTCTATCATTTCCACGGGCTTGACCGGCTGGATCTGCAGTGGTGATCCACCCCTGACAGATCAGCCGTAGCGGCCGGTGATACCGCAGCCTCAGCCTTTTGATTGAAAACGCGGATTGACAAAACTTATCGAGACAGCCGCCGCATGACCCGGCGACGGCCATGCCTGAAAATGTGGCAATCGATGCGGAAAGTGCTGGTTGGTACGCCTGATCGGAGCATATGCCACGAAATCCACGGCGTCAGGCGGCCGACTGTTCTTCCAGCTTGCTGGATATGTCGCGTGCCGACATCGGTCTGCCGATCAGATACCCCTGAAGCTGATCGCAGCCGGCCTCTCGCAAGATCGCAGCCTGGCGGCTGTTCTCGATGCCTTCAGCGGTCACGGGAATTTGCAGGGCGGTGGCAAGCGAAATGGTCGCCCGAAGAACATCGGCGCCATTGGCGCCTTCATCGAGAGCGGACACAAGCGAGCGGTCGATCTTCATGCGATCGAACCCGAACTGCCGCAATGCGCCAATGCTGGCATAACCGCAGCCAAAGTCATCAAGCGCGAATTTTATGCCGACGCGCTTGAGCTGGTCTATCGACCGCCGAGCCTGATCCGGATTCGTCATCAGGACGCCTTCGGTAATCTCCAAGGTCAGGCGCTTTGGATCGAAGTCGAGCTCCTGCAGGACCGAAATCACTTCGGCGGCAAATTCCGGATTGCAGAGCTGGATTGGCGAGACGTTCACAGACAATGCCAGATCGGGCCAGCTCCTGGCATGCTCGATCGATGTTCTCAGCATGTGAACGCCCAGCGCATCGATGAGGCCGCACCGCTCGGCGAGAGGAATGAAAATCTCCGGGCTGATGTTTCCTGTCGACGTTCGCCAGCGCGCCAGCGCTTCCAAACCGGTGACAGCGCCTGTCGTCGCAGAGACGAGAGGCTGAAAAACGGCCTCGATCGCACCACTGCCGATGGCGCCTTTCAAAAGGCCTTCCAGTTCGGCGACCCGCTGGCGCTCCTCGTCCAGCTCGGGGTCGTATTCGATCGCTTGGCCTCGGCCATTGGCCTTGGCGCGATAGAGGGCCATGTCCGCTCTGCGGAGAAGCTCCAAGGGCTCGATGTCTGCGTCGCCCGCGGCAGCTCCGATGCTTGCGCCGACTTCGATCGTCCGGCCGTCGATTTTGAAGGGCTCGGCAAACAGCGCCAGAATGGTCTTCTCCATATCTTCGCAGGTGGCGGACCCAACATGCACCAGCGCAAATTCATCGCCTCCCAGCCGCGCCGCGGCAACGACTTCGGGGTGGCAGGCCGTCAGCGCGTTCGAGACCAGCCGGATCAAATCATCGCCGACCGCGTGCCCCCAGGCATCGTTGACGGCCTTGAAACCATCGAGGTCGACCAGATAAAGCCGTGGCGGCGAAGAGCCCGAACTCTCGAACTCTTCCAACAGGTTGAGAAGACCATGTCTGTTCAACAGGCCGCTCAGGCTGTCATGGCTCGCTTCGAAAAGCGCTGCTTGCGCCAATTGGCGCAGGCGCCGCGCCTCGGACGCGCCGACCATCAGCACGCCGATCAGGAACAGCGCAAGGATGGCGACGGCGGCCGCGACATAGGGCGTCACCTGCTGAAACACGGTGCTTCCCGGCGCCTTGCTCGGCCAGACGAGATAGCCGATGACGGCCCCCTTCATGTCTGTAATCGGCGTGTTCAGAAATTCCGGCCTGGGCTTCGTCTCAAGGTGTAAGCCCTCCAGTTCATGTTCGTTCGAGAGTGCGTCGAGAACCTCGGGCGAAAATTCCTTGTAAAAGGTCAGTGTGCTGAGCTTCGGAAGCTCGGTGGCGGCCTCGTATGGCTGGATCGCCTGCGATGCGAGCAGGGCGATGCCGCTTTCGGTCTTGATGAAATTGACCACCGGCGCCCGCGCGGGATCGGCAGCTACTCTGATCTGCCGATAAAAGCCTTCGCCGAAAAAGGCGCTCGGCTCGAAGGGCTTGCCTTTGGCATAGGCGGAGACGATCGAAGAGCGGTCGGGGCCGATGACGACCGCACCGTCATACAGCGCGTAATCCTCGCTGGTCTTTCCCCAATTTTCATAGGCCCAAGCGGCCGCGGTCGGAGACGAGGCTGCACTATAGGCATCGTCCCAAATGGCATTGTCAGTCGTCGTCCCGCTCAGGCGCGCCACAAAGGCTCCGATTGCCGCACGGGCGGCGCGCGTGGCCCTGGCATCATCGATCTCATTCGCCGACCGGGTCATCGTGACGACGACATGCGCCATCAAGCCGGTCAGGATGAGGGCGACGACAAGGAAACAGACCGTCGTCGCGATGATGGAAGACGTTTGGGTGCGAACGTGCCTACCTGCAAGAGTCGACGACATGCAAATTCCGCAAAATGTTAATTGCAAGGCCATGTCTGGGGGACGGCAGGAGACATCATGTCCGCTATGCGCTGCAGACAAGATATAGCATTTTGACAATGTAGGGCGGATTAATGGGATTGGTTAAAAGCTTTCTATCCGGCAAAGAGGCGCACGCATTTGAGGAAAAACGGGCCGCCCTCGCCGCAAATCGGGACAGGCCCGCCGTCAACGGCGGCGATTTACCGGCGCTACTTAGACCTTGATCACATAATCCTTGCGAGTCGTTTCAACGACTTCCCACGTCCCTTTGAAGCCGGGTCTTAAGATCATCCGGTCGCCGATCTTCAGATGAATCGGCTCGCCGCCATCCTCGGTCACGATCGAATGGCCGGACAGCAGGCTGAAATATTCCCATTCCTCATAGACGATCCGCCATTTGCCCGGCGTCGCCTCCCAGATGCCGGAATAGAGCCCGCCTGCGGCTTCCTCCAGGTTCCAGCTGCGGAATTGCGGATCGCCGGAGATGATCCGGCCGGGCTCCGGGCGCCGAACTCCGGTTCGACGCCGTCAATGCGGAAGTGAATGAAATTTGCCATGGTCGTCACGGACCTCTCCGATGTCAGATTTTCGAGAGCGCCTGTTCGAGATCGGCGATGATGTCCTTGACGTCCTCGATGCCGACGGAAAGGCGCACCACGTCGGGCCCGGCGCCGGCGGCGATCTTCTGCTCGTCGCTCAACTGCCGGTGCGTCGTCGAGGCCGGATGGATGACCAGCGAGCGGGTGTCGCCGATATTGGCAAGATGGGAGAAGAGCTGCAGCCCCTCGACCAGCGTCTTGCCTGCCTCGTAGCCGCCCTCGACGCCGAAGGTGAAGACGGAACCGGCGCCTTTCGGCGAATAGCGTTGCTGCAGGACGTGGTTCGGGTCGTCGTCGAGGCCGGCATAATTGACCCAGGCGATCTTGCTGTGCGCCTTCAGCCACTTTGCGACGGCGATCGCATTGTCGCTGTGGCGCTGCATGCGCAGCGGCAGCGTCTCGATGCCGGTCAGGATCAGGAAGGCATTGAAGGGCGAGATTGCCGGGCCAAGATCGCGCAGGCCGAGCACGCGGGCAGCGATCGCAAAGGCGAAATTGCCGAAGGTCGCGTGCAGGACCATGCCGTTATATTCCGGCCGCGGGCTCGACAGCATCGGGTAGTTGCCGGATTTCGACCAGTCGAAAGTGCCGCCGTCGACGATGAGGCCGCCCATGGAATTGCCGTGACCGCCGAGAAATTTCGTCAGCGAATGCACGACGATATCGGCACCGTGCTCGATCGGGCGGATCAGATAAGGGGTTGCCATCGTATTGTCGACGATCAGCGGCAGGCCGTTGCGATGGGCGACATCGGCGATGGCGGCGATATCGACGAAGGTGCCGCCGGGATTGGCCAGGCTTTCGATGAAGATGCCGCGCGTCTTGTCATCGATCTGGCTTTCGAAGCTTGCCGGGTCGGCGGGATCGGCCCAGCGCACCTGCCAGCCGAAATTCTCGAAGGCGTGGCCGAACTGGTTGATCGAGCCGCCATAGAGCCTGTTGGCGGCGATGAAATTCTCGCCGGGGCGCATGATGGTGTGGAAGACGATCATCTGCGCCGCATGGCCGGAGGCGACGGCAAGGGCTGCCGTGCCGCCTTCGAGCGCTGCGACGCGCTCCTCGAGCACGGCCTGCGTCGGGTTCATGATGCGGGTGTAGATGTTGCCGAAGGCCTGCAGGCCGAAGAGGGCGGCGGCATGATCGGAATCATCGAAGACAAAGGCGGTCGTCTGATAGATCGGCGTGACCCGCGCGCCGGTCGCCGGGTCGGGCTGGGCGCCGGCATGGATCGCCAACGTGTTGAATCCCGGATCGTTCTTGGCCATGTCGTCCTCCAGTTGTTGCTGACGGGCAGGATCATAGCCTGTCGCTAACGAAAGTTAATCGCGATCCGTTTCAACCCATAGGCGTTCGGTGGAAAATCCGTCTCAGCCGACAGCGACTCAAGCAACGAGAGCAGCCAACGAGGTCAGGCGATGAGACGGGGATATTCGATCGCCGGGCAGCGGTTCATCACCACCTTGATTCCGGCCGCTTCCGCCTTTGCCGCGGCCGCGTCGTCACGCACGCCGAGCTGGGCCCAGATGATCTGCGGCAGCGGCCTCAGCGCTAAGGCCTCCTCGACCACCCCATCCAGATATTCGGCGGCGCGGAAAACGTCGACCATGTCGATCGGCACGGGAATGTCGGCGAGCCGGGCATAGACGGTGCGACCTTGGATCTGCTTGCCCGCCTGCCCCGGATTGACGGGGATGACTTCGTAGCCGCGCGACAGCAGATAACCCATGACGCCGTTGCTCGGCCGGGCCGGATTGGGCGAAGCGCCGGTCAGCGCGATGGTCTTTACCGAATGCAGGATTCCGGTGAGATAATCATCCGTATAGCTGTCGTGGTTCATGTCCGCTTCTCCACTTGCAAAGCCGATTGGCATGGCCCGCAGGTTTTTTTGCATTTCCGTGAAACCGGCTGCACGCCTTTCCCGTATATATGAACAGGATACTCCTGAGGATGATTCGATGAAAAAAATCGCTCTTGCCCTCATTTTCGTGCTCGCCGCATCGCCGGCGCTGGCGATCTCGCGCCACAATCCGCTTGCCATGAGCTGTGCCAGCGTGCGCGCCGCCATTCACAATCAGGGTGCGGTCATCTTCCGTTACCAGTCTCCCCGCGGACTGCAGCTTTACGATCGCTATGTCCGCAACAGCAATTATTGCGATGCCACCGACTATGCGGAATGGACGCATATCCCCTCGAAAGACGATCCGCGCTGTCCCGTCCTGAACTGCCAGAACATCGACAACCTTGACGGGATGCTGTTCGTTCCGCATTATCAACTTTGATGGTTTCGCCGTCCTGACCGCCGCAGGAACTATGCGTCTTTCGCGTTTGCGAAAGGCGCGCATTCAATCCCGCGCTGCGATATTTCGAAAGTTACACAATCAGAAGCTTTAAAATCCCAGTATGTCAAAGTTATAGAATAATATCTATATTTCAGCATCATAGAATAGTCGGTTACCGGGTTCCCGCAAATGGTTTCTTCTTTTGTTCCCGATACTATCGGGCTCCGTTCCCGTATCCATTAGAAACATCTCATAGTTGAAAGGATCGCCTGGATTGAACGCATGTCGCGCGCACGTAAAAATTGCCTCGAAGCGCCGCAATTGTGCCCGTGCCGAAAGAATGCTATTCGACACATCAACACGTCCGCGACCGCTGCCGTGTATTTTCGTGCAAATCCCAGTTGTCTTTTCAGGAATTTGAAACGTCCAAGGCGAGGCGTTTCCAGCGTCTCTCATCTTTTCCGGATTTACTCCCTTGCCGCTCGACGTCATCCTGCTCGTTCTCTTCGGCGCATTGCTGCATGCGACATGGAACGCCATCGTCAAGGCAGGAAGCGATAAATCCCTCGATGCGGCATTGATCTCGGCCGGCGGCGCGGTTTCAACTCTACCGTTCCTGGCATTCCTGCCGCTGCCGCAAGCCTCTGCCTGGCCGTTCATCGGCGCTTCGGCCATCCTGCAATTCGCCTATTTCCAGCTGGTCGCCGCCGCCTACCGGGCCGGCGATATCGGTCTCGTCTATCCGTTGATGCGCGGCTGCGCACCGCTGCTGATCGCCGCGACAAGCGGTTTCATCCTGAAGGAAAATCTTTCCGGCGGCGCCCTGGCCGGCACAATGACGATCTGCGCCGGTGTGCTGACGCTTGCTCTTGAGGCTCGGCGCGGCAGCAGCCGCGCCGTCATGCTCTCGCTTGCCAATGCCTGCGTCATCGCCAGCTACACCTATGTCGACGGCATCGGCGCGCGGCTTTCCGGCAATGCGGTCTCCTACACATTGTGGATGTCGCTGCTGCCGCCGGTGCTGCTGTTTTCCTGGGCGGTTTCGCAACGCGGCACCATCGCCGTGGCGCGTCACGTCCGTTGCAACTGGTGGCGCGGCCTGATCGGCGGCGCCGGCTCGATCGCGTCTTACGGGCTGGCCCTCTGGGCTATGACGAAAGTCCCGGTCGCAACCGTTGCCGCCCTGCGCGAAACCGCAATCCTCTTTGCGCTGGTGATCTCGATTACTGTCTTCAAGGAAAAAGCCAGTGTCTGGCGCTACGCCGCCGGCGTCGTCATCGCCATCGGCGGACTGGTTCTGAAACTGGCGTGATCACTCGCCGGTCCATTCCGGGGCGCGCTTGCCGAGGAAGGCGCCGATCCCCTCCTCAGCATCCTGCGTCAGCATATTGCCGACCATCACTTTGGCGGCATAATCATAGGCTGCCTCGACCGGCAGTTCGATCTGCCGGTAGAACGCTTCCTTACCGATCTTCAGGGTCAGAGACGACTTGCTGGCGATCACGCCGGCATATTTGGCAACGACCTGCGCCAGATACTGCTTCGGCACGATGCGGTTGACGAGACCGAAATCCTTAGCTGTGGAGGCGTCGATCGTCTCGCCGGTCAACAGCATCTCCATCGCCTGCTTGCGATGCGCGGCCCGGGTAACAGCGACCATCGGCGTCGAACAGAACAGGCCGATATTGACGCCCGGCGTGCAGAATGTCGACGTATCCGTGCAGATCGCCAGATCGCAGGAGGCAACGAGCTGGCAGCCGGCCGCCGTCGCCAGCCCGTCGACCTCGGCGATGACCGGCTTCGGCAGATTCGCGATTTTCAGCATCAGATCGGCGCAGAGCCGGAAGGCCTTGTCGAAGAAACCGGCTCCCTGATCTTCATCGGCACGATGGGCGGTGAGTTCCTTGAGATCGTGGCCGGCGGAAAAGACATTGCCGGTCGAGGCGATGACGAGGACGCGCACGCTCGCGTCCGATCCGGCCTTGTCGAGTTCGGCCATCAGCGCTTCGAGAAGCGCGATCGACAGCGCATTGGCCGGCGGGTTGTTGAGCACGAGACGCAGCACGCCGTCGCGCAACGAGCGGAGCAGTAATCCCTCCGCCCTGCCTGCGTCCGGGAAGGATACGATTTCGGCCATGATGCTGCTCCCTGCGCTCGATTTCCAGACGGACGTATTGCCACAAGGCGCCGGCAATTTCGAGCAGGATCAGCGCTTTCCGCTGAGCCGCAGCCGTTACGACCAGAACCAGGACTTTGCTGTCTCGGCCCTCGCCTGCGCACGGGTCAGGCCGACATCGCGAAGTTCGTCCTCGGTGAGATCGCACAGTATGCGGCGACTGCGGCGCTTTTCCAGCCGATGTTCGACCGCCGCCAGCAGCCGCCGGCCCCAGCGCGCCGTTGCGCGAAATTTCGATCGAACGATATCGTGCGGCGTCTCTAGTCTCTCACTCAATTCCAGGGCCATCTCGTCTTCCTTTCTTCGATGGATGAAAGATGCGCTGGAGAATGCCGCGAAGGAAGCTTATGGATATTATGAGAGGCATAAGGATTTCTTTGGCATGGCGCTAAAGTTGGATCAGCTCGCAACCTTCGTCCACGTTGCCGATCTCGGCAGTTTCACGGCGGCCGCCGACAAGGAAGGGCTGACGCAGCCGGCCGTCAGCCTGCAGGTCAAGGGGCTCGAACAGCGGCTCGGCGTCCGGCTGATCGAGCGCGTCGGACGGCGGGCGCAGCCGACCGCGGCAGGCCTCGATCTGTTGGCGCACGCAAGGCGGCTGCTGCAGGACGCGGCCGCCGCGGAGGAAGCGATGATGCCGCACAGGGATGGCGCCAGCGGTCGCGTGCGCATCGGCAGTGGCGGCACCGCGTCGATCCACCTGCTTCCTCGGGCCATCTCCGCCGCCCGCAAATCCATGCCAGGCCTCGAAATCACCGTCCATATCGGCAATGCCGACGACGTCTTGCGCGATCTGGAGGCCAACAGCCTCGATATCGCCGTCATCGCGCTACCGGCCTCGGGTCGGAACCTTGAGATCGAACCGTTCTACGAGGAGGAATTGCTGGCGGTCGCGCCCGCCGGCAGCCGCATGCCCGACGGCGGACCGGACGCCGCTTTCATGCGCGACAGGACGCTCTTGCTTTACGAGGGCGGCAATACGAGACGGGCAATCGACGCATGGCTGGCCGCACCGGACACCCGGATCCGGCCGGCCATGGAGTTCGGCAGCATCGAGGCGATCAAGGAACTGGTGGCTGTCGGGCTCGGCTGGTCGATCCTGCCGGGGCTGGCGGTGCAGCGCGACCGCGCCGGCCTGGTGACGACATCATCGCTGCAGCCGAAGCTCACGCGCCGCCTCGGCATGGTTCTGCGGCGGGACAAACATCTGACCCGCGGCCTTCGCGAAATGATGAAATGCCTGCGCGCGTTCGAGGGTTAGCGGCTGCTTTCGACCGCGGCACGCTCCTTAAAGTCCGGCAGGCTCAAGCCCGCCACGGGCGACGTGAAAACGTCCGATGCACCGGCCTTCAGTCAACAAAAGTGAGGTAACATAATACCATATATCTAACTTATTGTTTTTGCTGGTTCTTTTTTCCAGACGTCGGGAAAGTCGATGTTGACCCCCTATCACATTGCCTTTATACACCGCGCAGAACGCAGCCTGTCCGGGCTGCTTTCTTTTTGGCATGCCGCAAGCCTGTCAATCCAAGCAACAAGAAACGCCCTTCAAGCCCTCGGGCCAGGGGTCTCAAAAGAGAGTATTCACTATGGCAACCTTCTCCCAGAAGCCTGCAGAGGTGGAGAAGAAGTGGGTGATCATCGACGCCGAAGGGCTGGTCGTTGGCCGTCTCGCTTCCATCATCGCTATGCGCCTGCGCGGCAAGCACAAGGCAACCTTCACGCCCCACGTTGACGACGGCGACAACGTCATCGTCATCAATGCCGACAAGGTCGTTTTCACCGGCAAGAAGTATTCCGACAAGGTCTACTACTGGCACACCGGCTTTGCCGGCGGCATCAAGGAACGCACCGCTCGCCAGATCATCGAAGGCCGCTTCCCGGAGCGCGTCCTCGAAAAGGCCGTCGAACGCATGGTTCCCCGCGGCCCGCTTGGCCGTCGCCAGATGAAGAACCTGCGCGTCTACGCCGGCTCCAACCATCCCCATGAAGCCCAGCAGCCGGTCGCCCTCGACGTTGCCGTGCTCAACAAAAAGAATGTAAGGAGCGCCTGATATGGCTGACCTCTCCTCCCTGAAGGATCTCGGCACGGCTACCGAAGCTGCTGCTCCGGCCCACGTCCGCAAGGTCGATTCGCTCGGCCGCTCCTACGCAACCGGCAAGCGTAAGAACGCCGTCGCCCGCGTCTGGGTCAAGCCGGGCTCCGGCAAGATCATCGTCAACGGCAAGGAATTCGCGGAATATTTCGCCCGTCCGGTGCTGCAGATGATCCTGCGCCAGCCGATCGTTGCAGCTGCCCGTGACGGCCAGTTCGACATCGTCGCAACCGTCGCCGGCGGCGGTCTCTCCGGCCAGGCCGGTGCCGTTCGCCACGGTCTCTCCAAGGCGCTCACCTACTTCGAACCGGGCCTTCGCTCGGTCCTGAAGAAGGGCGGCTTCCTGACCCGCGACAGCCGCGTCGTCGAACGCAAGAAGTACGGCAAGGCAAAGGCCCGCCGCTCGTTCCAGTTCTCCAAGCGTTAATCGCTTCGGACAGACGGAATTTTACGAAGGCCGGGGCAACCCGGCCTTTTTGTTTTGCAATCGGTTAAAAGGGCAGAACCACTGCCGCGCGCGCTCTTCAGAACGCCAAAACACCGCGGTTCCGCGGTAACGGTATCGGTCAAACAAGAACAGTAGCAGCGCGTCTGAAAGATAGCGACGCGCTTTAATTCGCCCCAGGCGACGTGCATCGCGACGTGCATCAGTCGGAAGAAAGGGCGGCCACGCCGTTTCCATCCATTATGTCGTCTTGCCTGAGAGCGACCAGGATTTCGTCGGCGACGGCTTCCGCACCCGCCGAGGTGAAATGCACCTTGTCGGAAATGAAGGTCTTGCCGTCCCGCGCCAGATCGCACCGGCCCGCCTCTCTCCCACAGAAAATCTTGGCCGGATCGACGCGTAGGACATGCCTGTCTTTGGGATCGTCGAGATAGGCGTAGGAAGGCGACGATTGCTGGAGAAATTCATCCTGGGCGATCGTGATCGTCGGCGCCGGGGTGCCCTTGTGCATCAGCTTCGCGACCTTGGCGGCGATCTCCGTGTCGCCGCGCGGATGAGGATAGACGATGATGACGCGGATGCCGGCCGATGTCAGCGCGCCGACGGTTTTGTCGAACGCATCCCTCAGCCTCTGTCCCACGTCTGATGTCGCGACTTCTTCGCCATTGAAGATGTACCGGGATTGCTCGAAAAAGATCTTCCAGGAGGCGGCGAGGAAGACCGTTTTCACCTTGCTCTTGACGAGATATTCGATCGCTGCAGCGTTGAAGGCGCCGCAGTCGCGCGCCTGGTGGGGAACCATCGAGACGTCGGCGACCGGCGCACAGAAGCTGTGGGTGATCTGCTGCAGGCCAATATTCATTCCGTCCAGGCGCTTGGTCAGCGCCGGTGTCAGCGACGAGGCCAGCGAATCTCCGAGGATGGCGTAAGTCTGGGCGTGGCTGCCGTTAAATATGCAGTTCTCGATCGGCATCGCATCCCAGCCCGACGAGCCCTCGAGCAGGCAGGTCTTGCTCCAATCATTGTCCGCCATGAATTCCTTGATCGGCGCCGGCAGCCGCCAGGGAATGCCGCGCGTGTCGTGGCCGTAGATGCCGAAGGTGATGAAGGCTGCAAGCACCAGGGATACGGATGCGACCAGGCTGCGGGTGGACGGCAGCAATCGGCGCTCGCCGCGGCGGAACGGCTGCTCGACGAAACGCCAGGAGAGATAGGCGAGCATAAGAGAAAGGCAGGCGAGAGCGCCCATCACGATCAGCGGGGGCGGATCGATACTGCGGATCCGCGCAAAGGCAAAAAGCGGCTGGTGCCAGAGATAGGCGCTGTAGCTGATCTGCCCGATCATGGTGAAAACGCGGGTCGAAAGCAGTGCCGACACCCAGGTTCCCTGTCGTGCATAGAGCAGCACGAGCATCGCGCCGATCACGGGAACCACGGCGAGCGTGGAGGGAATGGGCGAGGTTTCGTCGAAATAAAAGACGGAAAAGGCGATCATGCCGAACCCCAGCAGCGACAACGGATCGCTGCCGCGCTTCTGCCCCTTCGACTGCACCAAGCTGCAGATCGATCCGGCCAGAAATTCCCAGGCCCGCGAGGGCAGGAAATAGAAATTGGCCGAGGGAAAAACCCGCGAGGCCCACTCGCTGTAGACAAGGCTGGCACACGCGATCGCAACCAAGACCGCAACCATCCAACTCGGCTTGCGCTTCCACATCACCATGACGAGCAGCGGAAAGAACATGTAATACTGCTCTTCGACGGCGAGGCTCCAGATGTGGAGCAGCGGCACCTCTCCGGCCTCCGGGGCGAAATAGCCGCTCTTGAACCAGAACAGGAAATTGGCGCCGGAAAGACTGGTGGCAATCAGGCTGTCGGAGAAGGCGCGAAACTCCTCCGGCATGACCCAGAGCCAGGCGAAGGGCAGACAGCACAGGACGACGAGAAACAGGGCCGGCAGGAGCCGGCGAGCGCGGCGCTCATAGAATGCCGCCAGCGAGAAGGTGCCGTCGCGCATCTCCTCAAGGATGATCGAGGTGATCAAAAAGCCGCTGATCACGAAGAAAACGTCGACACCGATGAAGCCGCCGCTGAAGAAACTGAAGCCCGCATGAAACAGAATGACAGGCATCACCGCGGCCGCCCGTAGGCCGTCAATCCCTCTTCGGTAAATCACTGTAAATATTCCTGAAATATAATGTTTTTGCTGACTGTGCGGACCGAATCTGCAACCCGGACTTGCATAGGCAATCGCCAATTTTTCTGCAAGTATGAATTTTATAAAAAATTTGACTAAACCATCGCTTTTATCGGTATCGGCGGCGCGGGAGGAAGAGCGTTCTGTTGCCGAGCCCCGGCTACGCTGCTAGACAAGGGGCAAATGGCATCGCGAATGAGCGGAGCCGCAGTCCGGGGCGCATGATGAGAACAACCAAGTCCGCAGACAAATAGGCCGCAACAACCCTGCCCTGTTGTTGCGGCGTCTGTCCGGCCAATCCCCGATCCTGACGAAAAGACAGATCGCCGCCGAATGAAATCATTTGAGCGGTCTCTTTCCCATGTCTTATTCCAAAATCCAGCGCTGGACCTATTCCGTGCCGGCAGCCTTGCTGCTGATGGCGCCTTTCGACATCCTGGCCTCGCTTGCCATGGACATCTATCTGCCGGTCGTGCCGACGATGCCCGAGGCGCTCGGCACCTCGCCTGAGGTCATCCAACTGACCCTCAGCCTCTACATGCTAGTGCTCGGTGCCGGGCAGATCGTCTTCGGTCCAGTCTCCGATATCGTCGGGCGGCGGCCCGTTCTGCTCGGCGGGGCGGCACTCTTCGCCACTGGCTCACTCTTGCTTGCCGAAACATCATCGGCACCCCTCTTCATGATCCTGCGATTGCTGCAAGCCATCGGCGCCTCAGCGGCGCTGGTCGCCACCTTCGCAACTGTACGCGACGTTTACGCCGAGCGCCCGGAAAGCAGCGTGATCTATAGCCTGCTCGGTTCCATACTGTCCTTCGTGCCCGCATTCGGGCCGATCGTCGGAGCGATGATTGCGGATCTCTACGGGTGGCGAGCCATCTTCGTCGTCATCGGCCTGCTTTCGGTCGCCGCAACTCTCAACGCCGGGATGCGGTGGCATGAAACCCGCCCCACCACGGCGGCGGCGACCATCTCGTTCCAGCCAATTCTCGCGAGCTTTCCCTTCTGGGTCTACACAACCGGCTTCAGTGCGGCGATGGGGGCCTTCTTCGTCTTCTTCTCGACCGCGCCTCGCATCCTGATCGATCAAGCCGGGTTTTCCAGCATCACCTTCAGCTTCATTTTTGCCTCGGTGGCTTTAGTGATGATCGTGACGGCGCGCTTTGCCAAACGCTTCGTCACGCGCTGGGGCATCGCAGGCAGCCTCGCCAGAGGCATGGCGATGCTGCTTCTCGGCGCCGGGATGCTTGCCGCCGGAGAGGTGTTTCTGCAGGCACCCCTCATCGGCTTCGTCCTGCCGATGTGGATCATCGCGATCGGCATCGTCTTTGCGACCGCGGTCACCGCCAATGGTGCGCTCAAGGCGTTCGACGATACCGCCGGTACGGCGGTGGCGCTCTATTTCTGCATCGAAAGCCTCCTGGTCGGCGTTCCCGGCACCTTGTTCGTCGTATTGCTCGGCGGCGACACCGCCTGGCCGCTGGCAGCTTATGCCGCGGTGACGGCGCTGATCACCCTCGCCGGACTGCGGCGGCTTTCGTGCAAGACAGCCTGACGAACTTGCTGCTGAATGGCGGCCGCTCGAAAGCCAGGAGCGGCTGCCAGGCGAAGCATCGCTTGAAATCTCGACCCACCTCGCCTACCCCTTTCCTGCCCCGAAAGGAAACATCGGTTGCTTTCGGGAGATCAGGCAAACCTGACCGTCCGGAGCAGCCTATTTCGTCGCCCGGCGGTTTGGTCGTGACCGGTGACCGGCCGATATAAGGCCGACATCGAACGCGACTATGGTTTAGCGCCCATAGAGAAGGAGCCCCTCTTGGCGAACAAATCCATCGATCATGCCTTTACGGCGACCAGCCTCACTTCCGCCGCCAGCGATCCGACCTTTGCCGGCGCGCTGTCCTTCATGCGCCGCCGCTTCACCAAGGAGCTTGCCGGCGTCGACGTTGCCGTCTGGGGTATTCCCTTCGATGCGGCAACCTCGAACAGGCCGGGCACACGCTTCGGGCCGCAGGCAATCCGCCGCGCTTCGGCGATCTTCGACAATGATGCGCAATATCCGTTCAACCGTGATCTTTTCGCCGAGATGGCGGTGATCGACTACGGCGATTGCCTGCTCGACTACGGCAATCACCAGGATACGCCCGATGCCATCGAACGGCAGGCGAATATCATCCTCGACAGCGGCGCCTTCCTGCTGACGCTCGGCGGCGATCACTACGTCACCTGGCCGCTGCTGAAAGCCCATGCGGCAAAACACGGCGCCCTCGCCCTTGTGCAGTTCGACGCCCACCAGGACACCTGGTTCGACGAGGACCGGCGGATCGACCACGGCTCCTTCGTGGCGCGGGCCGCCCGCGAGGGCATCATCGATCCCGACCGCTCGATCCAGATCGGCATCCGCACCCATGCGCCGGAGGATTGCGGCGTCAATATCCTCTACGGCCATCAGGTCGAGGAGATGAGTGCGGGCGATATCGCCTCGGCGATCATCTCGCATACGCGCGGCGCGCCTGCCTATCTCACCTTCGATATCGATTGCCTCGATCCGGCCTTTGCGCCGGGCACCGGCACGCCGGTTGCCGGCGGACCGTCGAGCGCCAAGATCCTCTCGGTGCTGCAGCGCCTGCACCAGCTCGATATCCGCGGCGCCGATATCGTCGAGGTGTCGCCGCCTTACGATCATGCCGATATCACCGCCATTGCGGGGGCAACGGTGGCGATGTATATGCTGGGGCTTCATGCCGAACGACGCGCCATCGCCGTGTCACAAGGCTGACCTATTATCCCAAAATGAATCCGGAAACCTTCTGAACCCATTGAAAGCGCAGGTTAACATGGCACCGAAAATCTTCATCGACGGCGAACACGGCACGACGGGTCTGCAGATCCGCACGCGCATGGCCGGCCGCCGCGATGTCGAGCTTCTGTCCATTCCAGAGGCCGAGCGGCGCAACGCCGCCATGCGCGAGGACATGCTGAACAGCGCCGATATCGCCATTCTCTGCCTGCCCGACGATGCATCGAAGGAAGCGGTTCAGATGGTCTCGGCCAACAACAATGTCCGCGTCATCGACACGTCGACCGCCTTCCGCGTCAATCCCGGCTGGGCCTACGGCTTTGCCGAAATGGACGGCGCGCAGGCTGACAGGATCAAGGCCGCGCGTTTCGTCGCCAATCCCGGCTGCTACCCCACCGGCGCAATCGGCCTGATCCGGCCGCTGCGCGCCGCCGGGATTCTGCCGGACGGCTACCCGGTCGCGGTCAATGCGGTTTCCGGCTATACCGGCGGCGGCAAGCAGATGATCGCCCAGATGGAAAATCCGGATCACCCGGATGCGATCACCGCGCCGCATTTCGTCTACGGCCTGCCGCTCACCCATAAACATGTGCCCGAAATGACCGTGCACGGGTTGCTCGATCGCGCGCCGATCTTCTCGCCGTCGGTCGGCAAGTTCGCGCAGGGCATGATCGTGCAGGTGCCGCTGCATCTCGGCGACCTCGCCGAGGGCACGACGATGGAAAGCATTCATGCCGCCCTCGCCGCCCATTATGCCGGCCAGGAGATCGTCACCGTCGTGCCGCTTGCCGAAAGCAAGACGCTGCCCCGCGTCAACGCCGTCGAGCTCGAAGGCAAGGACACGATGAAGCTCTTCGTCTTCGGCACGCCGAGCGGTTCCCAGGTCAATCTGGTGGCGCTGCTCGACAATCTCGGCAAGGGCGCCTCGGGTGCCGCCGTGCAGAACATGGACCTGATGCTCGCTTCCTGACGCCATGACGCTGGATGCGCTTTTCGCCGGCGTGCACGTCTGGTTTGCCGCCGCCCTGCCCGACCATGGGATCTATGCGCTGATGGCGTTTGCCTTCATCGCCGGGCTTGCCCGCGGCTTTTCGGGCTTCGGCGCCGCATTGATCTTCATTCCGCTCGCCGGCGCGATCGTCGGGCCGAAGCTGGTTTCGCCGATCCTGCTCGTCATCGACGGCATTGCCACATTGGGTATGATCCCGCCCGCCTGGCGCGGCGCCAACCGGCCCGAGGTCTTCGTCATGGCGGCCGGGGCCGCACTCGGCGTGCCGGCCGGCACGGCGATGCTGGCACTGCTCGACCCGCTGCTCCTACGCTGGAGCATCACCATCATCGCCATCGGCCTGCTTACGCTTCTCGCATCGGGATGGCGCTATCACGGCGCGCCTTCGGCTCCGCTCAGCAGCGGCGTCGGCCTGATCGCTGGGCCTTTCAGCGGCGCCGCGCAGCTTGGCGGCCCGCCTGTCGTCGCCTACTGGCTTGGCGGCAAGAGCGACTTCACGCGCGTCAGAGCGAATGTCGTGCTCTATTTCTCGATCTCATCCGTCTTCAGCGCCATCAGCTATTACGTCGGCGGATTGTTCGTGCCTGCGGTCTTCGCGCTGACCGCCGTCATCCTGCCAAGTTACGCGGTCGGGCTCTACGGCGGCTCGAAACTGTTCGGGCTCGCCGAGGAGCGGACCTTCCGCATCGCCTGCTACATCCTGATCGCCACCGCCACGATCATCGGCATGCCGCTGCTCGATGGGGTGCTGCGCTAGACTGGCTTACGACACCGCTTCACCCGCGCTCCGCGATGGCGGTGGCGTGCGGATATTCGCCATAAAAACCGCGCCAGTTGGCGATGGCGAAACCGAAAACCACCAGGGCGCCGGCCTGATGCAGCAGGCCCCAGTGTAGCGGCACCTGCAGCAGCAGCGTGGCGATGCCTATTGCCGCCTGCAGCGTCACCAGTGAGAAAAGCACGACGGCGCGGCGGGCATGCGTGGTCCAGGCTGCGGCGCGAAGCGCGATCACCATGTTGATCAACGTCAACGCGAAGAGCGTATAGGCGCCGATGCGGTGGATGAACTGCACCGTCTTCGGGTTCTCGAAGGCATTGATCCAGAAGGGCTGCTGGATCAAGAGATCCGACGGGATGACCGCGCCGTCCATCAGCGGCCAGGTGTTGTAGGAAAAACCGGCGTCTAGCCCCGCCACCAGCGCGCCGAGATAGATCTGGAACAGCGCGAAAATGGCGATCGCGGCGGCAAATCCGCGCGAGCTGCGTGTCGGCGCCGGATCGTTGGAATGCGGTGAGAGCCCGCGCATGATCCACATGCAGCCGGCAAAGATCAGGCAGGCCATAATCAAATGCGTCGCCAGCCTATACTGGCTGACGTCGGTGCGGACGGACAGCCCTGAGGACACCATCCACCATCCGATGAAACCCTGCAGGCCGCCAAGCGCCAGGATGCCGACGAGCGGCCAGCGCAGGCCCTTCTCGATCCGCCCCGTCAGCCAGAAAAAGAGGAGCGGCAACGCGAAGATCACGCCGATGCCGCGGGCGATCAGCCGGTGGGCCCATTCCCACCAGAAGATACCCTTGAACTCGTCGACGGTCATGGAATTGTTCAATTGCTGAAATTCCGGAATGCGCTGGTAGAGGCGGAATTCCTCCTCCCATTCGGCGGCCGACAACGGCGGGATGACGCCATGGATCGGCTTCCACTCGGTAATGGACAGGCCGGAATTGGTCAGCCGCGTGGCGCCGCCGACGAGCACGAGACAGAAGAGCGCCAAAAGCACGAAACCCAGCCAGAAGCGCAAGGCGCGGCGGTCGCGGTTCTGCTTGCGCACTTCGCTCAGGATCGCCTGTTCCGTGGTCGGGTTTGCGACAGCCATGATGTCTCCTTCTATCCGGCAGTTGATTTGCCCCAGCGGCTCATGCAAAACAAGCCCCGAACCTTTGCGGCATGCCGTCGCGCCGGTCCGCCCCGTCCCTGCCGAGAGATAATTGATGCCCGTCCGCCTCCGCAAATTCATCGGCACGATCCTCATCATCGTGCTCGTTCTGGTCTATGCGCTGGTGGCGAACACGATCGCGGTGGCAACGCTCGGCAACGCGCCCTGGTGGGGGCACCTGCTCTATTTCCTGCTCACCGGCCTGCTCTGGGTTCTGCCGGCGATGGTAATCATCAAATGGATGGCCGGGCCGCGGCAGCAATAGGCCATTAACGGCCGAATAACCGTGATAGGCGGAAAACCTCGCCCATGGCGTGCGAGTAAACCAAATATACGTCCTGCATTCCTACCTTCCCGTTCAGCATTCTTGACCGGAGAAAACCGTGCAGACGCAAAAGCTCGATGTTCATGAACAGCCGTCGGAGGACGGGGCGCTGGCCCAAACGACCATTTCGCGCCTGCGCCAGCTCAGCATGAAACTCGCCATGGCCGAAGTCGACATCAGCGTTTTCGACGCGATGCAGCCGCTGGAGGACGACTGGCGGGTGCTAGAGCGCGACAATCTCCAGTCGCTGCATCAGAGCTATGACTGGTGCGCCGCCTGGGTGAGCGCGTTTCAGCGGCCGCTGGCGATCCTCAAAGGCACCCATGCCGGTGAGACGGCTTTCATTCTGCCGGTCGAAATCGTCAAGTCGCGGGGGCTTGGCGTGGCGAAGTTCATCGCCGCCGATCACAGCAATATCAATACCGGCCTGTTTTCCCGAAATTTTGCCGAAAGCGGCGGCAGCATCGACGCCGAGAAGTTCGCAGGGCAGCTTCGGCACGCCTTGAAGGGCCGGGCCGATCTGCTGCTGCTGCAGAATATTCCGCTGGAATGGCGGGGAAGACAGACCCCGCTCACCGGGCTGCCGATGGTGCAGAACCAGAATCACGCCTATCAGCTGCCGTTCTTTCCGGCTTTCGAGGAGACGCTGAAGCAGCTCAACGCCAAGAACCGGCGCAAGAAATTCCGCGTTCAGTCGAAACGCCTCGAGGCGGCCGGCGGCTTCGAATACCTTGCCCCCGAGGAATCGGAGGAACAGCACCGGCTGCTCGACATCTTCTTCCGGCTGAAGAGCGCCCGTTTCGCCAGCCTCGGCCTGCCCGACGTCTTTGCAGACAAGGAAACGCAGGCCTTCCTGCACGGTTTGATCGACAAGCGGGGTGACGGCAGGCAATATTTCGGGCTGCAGATGCATGTGCTGCGGCTCAAGGGAGAGAATGAGGGTCGGGTCGCCGCGATTTCAGGGATTTCGCGCAAGGGCGACCATATCATCTGCCAGTTCGGCGCGATCGATGAGGAGCTGGTGCCGGATACGAGTCCCGGCGAATTCCTCTATTGGCAGACCATCTCGGGATTGCATGGCAAGGGGGTGGCGCTGTTCGATTTCGGACTCGGCGACCAGACCTACAAGCGATCCTGGGCGCCTGTGGAGACTGCGCATTACGACGTGGTGCTGCCGGTCTCGCCGTTCGGCGTTCTCGCCGGCGCCGCGCACCGTATCGTCACCCGCGGCAAGGCCCATATCAAGGCCCGACCGAAGCTCTATAAATTCACGCAGAGCATCCGCGCACGGATCGGCTAAGCGGTGTTTATGTTACGCGTGTCGTTACCGCAAAACCGCTGAACACTTTTGCGCGACATGCATTAGGCAGCCCGGCCGAGCGTCTGCTCAGCCCCTTCCCCGCCCGACATCAGCACGACGCGCTCGTAGCCGGCAGCCTGGAATTCCGTCATCAGGGTCACGAAGATCGTTTCCTCGATCTCCGGTAGGGAGAGAATGATCTCGACATCGCGGCTGCGGGTCAGCCGCGAGACGCCGGCGACATCGGCCGAACCGCATTCGACCACCACGAGGTCGTAGGCGGCGGCAAGCGCATCGAGCAGCAGCGACAGCCGGTCGACACCGCGCATGGCCCGGCGCACGTCGCTCTGGCCCTGGGGGATCACATGGGCTAGGGAAAGACGATCGCTGTGGATCGTGTCGCCGAAGGCGGCCTCGCCGCAGAGCAGATCGGTGACGCCGGGAGCAGCCTGGTCCTCGGCCATCAGCTCCGTGGGGTAACCGGAACCGGTCATATCGATCAGGATGACGCGGCGGCCGGCGTCGGCGAGCATGCGGGTCAGCAAAACTGTTGCCGCGGAGCCATTGTCACCGGTCGGAGATATTGCGATAGCCAGCGGCGCACGGCTGCCCGTGAGATAATCGGCAACGGAGGCGACGGAGAATTCATTGTCGTCTTCCGGCAGCTTCTCGGCGGCCTCGGTGTCTTCGATCACGTCCTTTTCGTCTTCATCCCCGACAATGGCGAGCATGCTCGGCTGGATGGGCTTTCTGACGGCAGAGACAACCGGAGCGGCCTGCGGCGCAACCCTCTCCTCGACGAGAGTTTCCGCCTCGATGGTCTCGGGGGCCGCATCGACGGGACGGAGCGCCCGGCCGCTGAAGAGTTCGGCCAGCATGGTGACGATGGCGCTCAGGATCAGAGTGGCGACCGCAGCGACAACGACGATCGGCACCACCTTCGGGAAATAGGGATCGACCGGCTCGATGGCCTTGGAAACGATACGGGCATCCGCCGGGCTCGAATTGCTGTCGGCGCGGGAAGCGGCCTCGCGGTAGCGCACCAGATAGGTTTCGAGCAGCTGGCGCTGGGCGGTCGCCTCACGCTCCAGCGCATTGAGGCCGACCTCGTCCTCGCCGGCGCGGGCGCTGTTGGCCTGCACCGTGTCCGACTGGCGCTCGAGCTCGCTTGCCCTTAGATCCGCAACCTTGGATTCGTTCTCGATGCTCGTCAGGATCTTTTGCGTCTCCTGGCGGATCTGGGTGCGGATATCGGCGAGCTGGGCGCGCAGGCTTTTCAGCCGTGGATGGTTGTTGAGAAGGCTGGTCTGCAGATCCGAGATTTGCGACTGCAGACCGGATTCCGTCGCTTTCAGCCGCTGGATCGCCTGGGACGACATGATGTCAGGCAGCGTGTCGGAGGCTTCGCCCGAAGACAGCGCATTGCGTACCGCCTGCGCCCTCGCCTCGGCATTGGCCTTGTCGCCGCGCACGCGGGTCAGCTCCGCCGAAATATCGTTCAGCTGCTGGGCGGGAAAGGTGGTCGTGCCGTTCGTCTGCAGCAGCCCGTGCGAGGTGCGGTATTCGGCGACCTTCTTTTCGGCTTCGCTGACCTTGCGGCGTAGGCCCTCGATCTCCGGCTCCAGCCAGCGCGTCGCTTCCGAATTGGAATCAAGCTTGGCGCCGCTCTGGGTCGAAAGATAGACATTGGCCATGGCGTTCGGAATGGCGGCCGCGAGCTTCGGGTCCTTCGAGGTGAAACTGATGCCGATGACGCGTGAACCTGGCACCTGGTACACCTGCAGGCGTTCGACGAAAGCGTCGATCACCCGCTCTTCCGGCGGGTTCTCCATCGGGTTCTTCTTCAGATGCAGCTTCACCATGATACTGCTCATCGCCGAGCCGTTGGCGGCATCGTCGAATTCCGGCAGGTTATAAAGCTTCAGGTCGTTGATGACCTTCTTGAGGAGATCGGCCGATTGCAGCAGTTGCACTTGGCTGGCGATATTCAGCTCATCCATCAGCGGGCCAGCGCCGGCGTCGTTGACTTGCTGGGTGCTGGCGAAGGCCGGCGCCCGGGGTTCGATCAGGATGCGTGTTTCGCTGCGATATTGCGGCGACATAATCTTGGCGCCTGTAAAGGCGATGCCCGCCCCCGCAAGCGTAATCGCCAAAATCCTGAGCCGCCGCGCCCAGACGGCGCGGACCAACTGGCCGAGGTCGATGTCCACATCCTGATCACGCGCTACGCCGGACATGCTCTTACTCCACAACAAATGTGCCGCAAGCGTAAACGACCATGGTAACTCAACGGTTAATGGCAATCTTGCCGAGTAATAAGCGACGGCCGATGAAAGGAACTCAGGAAATTGCAAGCGGCCTTTACCGAGCATTAACCCTAACGGATTGATAACGGCTCTACCGAGTTCATTTTCTGTGAGCACAAACGGATGTCTGTCGTCCAGCCCAAGATCCTTTTGGCCCTGAGCCTTGCAGCCATGACGGCGGCATTGGGCGGTTGCACGACATACAAGCCGGCACCGAAGGCGTTCAACGAGGCGACCATCCAGCCCTATACGCTTGATAGCGGCGATCGGCTGCGCGTTACCGTCTTCGACCAGCAGAGCCTAACCAACACCTATACCGTGGATCAGGCCGGTTATATCGCCTTCCCCCTCATCGGCCAAGTCCCTGCCCGCGGCCGAACCCTGCAGCAACTCTCGGGCCAGATCGCCCAGAAACTGCAGCAGGGCTATCTTCGCGATCCTGATGTTACCATCGATGTCGATCGCTACCGTTCGATCTTCCTCATGGGCGAAGTCGGCCAACCCGGCCAGTATGCCTATGTCCCCGGCATGACCGTGCAGAACGCCATTGCGGTCGCTGGCGGCTTTACCAGCCGCGCCAACCAGAGCATGGTCGACGTCACCCGCAAGATCAACGGACAGGTGCTGACCGGCCGCATCAACATATCCGGGCCGATCATCGCCGGCGACACGATCTACGTTCGCGAACGGCTTTTCTGAGCGATGACAATACAGAAGCCGCTCCGCATCCTCCATTGCTTCAGGTCGCCGGTCGGCGGAATTTTCCGCCATGTCCGCGATCTCGTCGAGGAGCACAGCAAGGCCGGTCATCAAGTCGGCATCCTCTGCGACAGCTCGACCGGCGGCGAGTATGAGGACAGCCTGTTCGACGATATCCGTCCCTATCTCTCGCTCGGCCTGACACGCGTGCCGATCCGGCGTTCGATCAGCCCGTCCGACCTTGCGACGATGTGGGATACATACAAGAAAATTAAAAGTTTGCGGCCGGATGTGCTGCACGGACACGGCGCCAAGGGCGGCGTGCTCGCGCGACTTGCCGGCTCAGCGTTGCGGGTGAACAGGTATCGCGTAGCCCGCCTCTATACCGCGCATGGCGGAAGCCTGCATTATTCGCGTTCCTCGCTCAGCGGACAATTCGTCCTGAGGATGGAGCGCCTGCAGGAATATTTCACCGATGCGCTGGTCTTCATCTGCGAATACGAGCGCGACACCTATGCGCGCAAGGTGGGCAAGCCGCGGACGAAGACCAGACTGATCTATAACGGCATCGCCGAGCGCGATTTCGAGCCGATCCCCACCCGCTCGGATGCCGTGCACTTCATCTATGTGGGTATGCTCCGGGACCTCAAGGGTCCCGATCTGTTTGTCGATGCCTTTGCCAAGACCGAGCGGCTGCTCGGCCGGCCGCTGTCGGCGCTGATGATCGGTGACGGACCGGATCGCGACCGCTACCGCGAGATGATGGTCGAGCGTGGCCTCGGCAAGCGCATCGGCATGCTGCCGGCGATGCGGGTCCACGAAGCCTTCTCCATGGCGCAGAACCTCGTCGTTCCCTCGCGCGCCGAAGCCATGCCCTATATCGTGCTCGAGGGGCTCGGGGCCGGCAAGACGATCATCGCCAGCCGGGTCGGCGGCATTCCCGAGGTGCTCGGCGCCGACAGCGCAGCCCTTGTGGAGGCCGGAAATTCCGATGATCTTGCCCGCGTCATGGCGGAAACGCTGAGCACGCCCGACTGGCACGCCAAGACGATGCCGAAGCCCGAGGCGGTAAAGGCGGTGTTTTCCTCGGCCATCATGGCGCGCGATGTCCTGAAATTGTACCATGAGCTCGTCGATCCGGCCGCTGGCCGAGCAATGCCCGCCGCCCCGTAAATATTTCTTCAGGGGCTTTCTGGTAATTCGCTTGGTGACAACGAGCGAAAGCCCCATGAACAAGCTGGAAAAAGGCGATCAATTCGACGTGGAAGCACTGCGCAAGCAGGTCTCCGACATCGAGGTGCGCGGCGACGCGGGTCAGGAAAAACCGTCCGACCCGACAGAAATTAATCCCTATGCCCGGCAGATCGCCGAACAGTTCCGTGACGGAACCAAGTCGCCGGTGATCATCATCGGGCAATTGCGGCTGCTGGAATTCCTGGCGCTCTTTGCGATCGCCCTGATCGCCCATTATTTTTGGCCCGGTGACGGCTACGATTCATCGCTGGTGCGGACCGGCATGGCGGCGATCGCCTCGGCCTTGACCGTTATCGGCCTGCAGCTTGGCGACACCTACACCATTCCGGCACTTCGGGCCAAGCTGCGGCTGATCCCGCGCATCCTGGGGTCGTGGATGACCGCACTCCTCCTGACGGTCGGCCTGTTCGCGCTGGTTCGCGGCAGCACATGGGCGATGGTCGTCGGCGCCTATCTGCCCTGGTTTACGGCTGGCGCACTCTTCCTTGCGGCCGAGCGTTTCCTCGTCGCCTACGGCATCCGCAACTGGGCGCGCAACGGCATCATGGAGCGTCGCGCCGTCATCGTCGGCGGCGGCGAGCCGGCCAAGGAGCTGATCCGCATCCTCGAACAGCAGGATGACAACGACATCCGCATCTGCGGCATCTTCGACGATCGCGGCGAGAAGCGTTCGCCGATCATGGTTGCCGGTTATCCGAAGCTCGGCACCGTGGCTGAACTCGTCGAATTCGTGCGATTGACGCGCATCGACATGCTGATCATCGCTCTGCCGCTTTCGGCCGAGGCGCGTATATACGACCTTTTGAAGAAGCTTTGGGTTCTGCCGGTCGATATCCGCCTTGCTGCGCATGCCAACCGGCTGCGCTTCCGGCCGCGCGCCTATTCGCACGTCGGCAGGGTGCCGATGCTCGACATTTTCAAGATGCCGATCCGCGACTGGGACTCCGTTGCCAAGCGTGGCTTCGACATCTTCTTCACCGTGATCGCGCTGGCGCTGCTCTGGCCGCTGATGGTCGCGACCGCCATCGCCATCAAGGCGACCTCCGAAGGCCCCGTCTTCTTCATGCAGAAGCGCCACGGATTCAACAATGAAATCATCAACGTCTTCAAGTTCCGCTCGATGTACACCAACATGGCCGACCCCACGGGCAAGGCCGCGGTGACCAAGGGCGATCCGCGTGTCACCCGCGTCGGCCGCTTCATCCGCAAGACCTCGATCGACGAATTGCCACAGCTTTTCAACGTGCTGCGGGGCGAACTCTCTCTGGTTGGCCCGCGCCCACATGCCGTTCTCGCCCAGGCCCGCGACCGCGCCTTCGGCGATGTCGTCGAGGGTTATTTCGCCCGCCACCGCGTCAAGCCCGGCGTCACCGGCTGGGCGCAGATCAACGGCTGGCGCGGCGAAGTGGACAATGACGAGAAGATCAAGTTCCGCACCGCCTACGACCTCTATTACATCGAGAACTGGTCACTCTGGTTCGATCTGAAGATCCTGTTCCTGACGCCGATCCGGCTGCTCGACACGGAAAACGCCTATTGAGCGCGATCGAGGCGACATATCCCCGTGTCGCCCAGCCGCAGCGGATGACGCTGCGCCTGATCGGCTCGGCCTTTGTCGCCTTCGGTGTTTTCCTCTCCGGTTTCGTGATCGACGAGCCGGCGCCCTACGAGCTCTGGATGGCTGGACTGATCGGCCTCTGGTTTATCCTGGGCCTCAGGATTTCGCGCGGCGTCGCACCGCTGCTTGCCCTGCTGCTCACCTTCAACATCGGCGGCATGCTGTCGCTGACGCAGATGAAAGATCTGGCGACCGGGCCGATGTATATCGCGGTCTCGACCTTTTTGGCGCTGACGGCGGTCTTCTACGCGGCGATCATCGAGGACAGCCACAAGCGGCTGCCGCTAATCTTCAACGCGTGGACCTTCGCCGCCGTCGCCACCTCCGCGCTCGGCATACTCGGTTATTTCCACGCCTTTCCGGGCGCTGAAATCTTCACCCTCTATGACCGCGCCAAGGGCGCCTTCCAGGACCCGAACGTCTTCGGCCCCTTCCTGGTGCCGCCATCGCTTTATCTCGTCCACGGCATCCTCGTCGGCGACCTGAAGAGATCGCCGCTGAAGGCTCTCGCTCTGCTGGTGCTTGCACTCGGCATCTTCCTGTCCTTTTCGCGCGCCGCCTGGGGGCTCTTCGCGCTCGGCGTGGCGCTCCTGATCTTCATCATGCTGCTCAAGGAGCGCAGCGGCGCCTTTCGCCTCAGAGTTCTGGGGCTGTCGCTGGCGGCGATCATCATGCTGGTCGCCTCGCTGCTGGTGGCGTTGCAGATCCCGAAGGTCGCCGAACTGTTTTCGGCGCGCGCTCAGCTGGTGCAGCAATATGACGGCGAACATCTCGGCCGCTTCGAGCGCCACCGGATCGGCTTCACCATGATGATGGAGCGCCCGCTCGGCATCGGCCCGCTGGTGTTCGGCACGATGTTTCCCGAGGACGAGCACAATATCTGGCTGAAATCGCTGACCACCTATGGCTGGCTCGGCTTCGCCACCTATGTCGGCATGCTTGTCTGGACGCTGGCGCTCGGCTTCCGATACCTGCTGCTCGACCGGCCGTGGCAGCCCTTCCTGATGATCGCCTGGATCTCTGTTCTCGGCCACGCCACCATCGGCAACGTCATCGATATCGATCACTGGCGCCATGTCTATCTGCTGCTCGGCACGGTCTGGGGCTGCGCGGCGCTCGAGGTGCGCCACAAGCGCGGCCGTGGGCCATAGCTGCGAGCACATCGCTGCCTATTTCGTCGCGCCTGCCGTCAAGCCGGCGATGAACCGCCGCTGGAAAACCAGATAGGTCAGAATGAGCGGGAAAATGACGATCACCGCGCCGGCGGTCAGGACCGGCGTATTGACGGTGTAACGCCCCTGGAAAAACAGCATGCCGAGGGGCAGCGTCCGATAGGCGTCGTCATTGACCAGGATGAACGGAATGAGAAACTCGTTCCAGGTCCAGATGAACAAGAACAGCGCCAGCGTCGACATTGCCGGTATCATCAGCGGGATAACGATCTTGCGCAGGATATAGAAGCGTCCGGCGCCATCAAGCACCGCGGCTTCGAGAACTTCCTCCGGCAATTGCTGCATCGCGCTGGCAAGGAAGATCGTCGAGAAGGGTATCGACATCGCGATCTGCGGTATGATGAGAGCCGCATAGGTATTGATCAGCCCGAGATAGCGCATCTCATAATAAAGCGGGATGATGAAGGCCTCCGCCGGCACCATCATGCCGAGCGTCAGGATCGCAAACAGCGTGCGCCGGAGCGGAAACGACAGGTAGGCGAAGGCAAAACCGGTCAACAGGCCCAAGAAGACGCTTGCGGCAACGACGGGTATGACGACGACGATCGAGTTCCAGAAGTAAATGTTGAAATGCCCGGCATTCCAGGCATCGACGTAATTTTCGAAATGCGGATAGGCCGGAAGGGCGAATGCGCCCTTCAGAACGTCAGCCTTGCTTTTTATCGAGGTCAGCAGCAGCAGCAGGAACGGGGTGATCGTTACGAAAGCGAGAAGCCAGAGCACAATGCGAAGGAAGAGCGCGGCGGGGTAGTTGGACGAGCGGCCCATCAAGCCATTCCTTTGCTTCTTGAGCCCACCAGCCGGTGAATTGCATAGTTGATTGCGAATGTCAGCAAGGCGCCGACAATGGCGATGGCGGCCGCTGCGCCGAACCGATTGAGCTCAAAGCCGAGCTGATACATGTAGATATTCGGCACGAGCGTCGCGTTGGCGGGTCCACCCCGGGTCATCGTGAAAATCAGGTCGAAGCTTTTGATCGAGGCTATAACCGTCAGAAGCAAAACCACCCTGATCTCGGGCATGAGAAGCGGCAGCGTTATCCAGAAAAAGGTCTTTCGCGGCGACGCGCCGTCGACCTTGGCGGCGTCGAAAAGAGACGGGTCGATGCGCTGGATTCCGGTGAGGAAGATGACCATGCAAAAGCCGAAGAAATACCAGGTGGCAACGATCCCGACCGCGGGAAGCACGAAATTGAAATCTCCGAGCCAGGGTAACGCGAACCGGCTCAATCCTATCGCTCGCAGAAACTGATTGAACGGGCCGAATGCAGGATTGTAGAGCCATGCCCAGATGATGCCCAACACGGCGGTTGGCATGATGTAAGGCAGGAACAGGAAGGTTCTGAGGGCGAGTTGTTCGCGTTGCTTCAGATTCCACACGCAGGCGGCAAGCGTTATGCCGAGCACGAGCGGCAGGACGCAGTAGAAGATCATCAAGCTCGGCATTGTTGCGCAAGGCAATGTAAAAACGGCTATCGGAAAAGAGATCGGCGTAATTGCCGAGGCCGACCCATCTCGGCATCGTCAAGCCGTCCCAACTGGTCAGGCTCAAACCCAAGGCCGCGACGATCGGCCCAAAGACAAAAGCCGTATAAAGCAGCAATCCCGGCAATAAATAGATGAAATTGGTCTGTTGCGAGCCATCCAGTGCGGAGCGTTTCATCCAGTACTCCATGAAGCCAAAGCTCTGGTCATCGTGCGGCAAGTCGTCAGCTCGCAGCGCTCATTTTAGCGTGGTGGATAGGACGCCGGCCGGACCGCCTAGTGCGCGGTCGTGACCGGCGTCCGCACTTCCTATTTCTTATCCTTCAAATAGGCCTGATAGTCCTTGTCCATGGCATCGACAAAGGCTTCGGGCGTAATCTTGCCGGACAGGAGAAGTGGCGTGTTGTCGTCGATTGTCTTCAGCATCGTCGGGCTCGACCAATCGGGGTAATGGCCGAGCGCATCGTTGGCGTTGAGTGTCTTCCACATTTCGATGCCGGAGGTCAGGAGCGGCGTGAGCTTGGGCTTGGCATCCGCCGGGAGCGATGTTGCAGGAAGATAGCCTGCAGCGGCCCAGCTTTCGGCGGCCTTTTCGGACACCATATAGTCGATGTACTCGCCGGCCAGGTCCTGTTTCGCCTTGTCTTTGGCAAGGCTGGTTATCGCCCAGGCAAGATCGACGCCGCCGACGCTCATGGGCTTGGAAACGCCCTTAGGAGCGGGAATGGCCATGAAGCCGATATCCGGATTGTTTTGCATGTCGCCGAAGTACCAGGTTCCGGAGATCAGGAATGCGCCCTGTCCTGATATGAACAGCTGGACGGCGTCGTCACCCGATATGCCCTCGAAACCGGGGTAGAAATAGCCGCCCTGCGCCCATTGCTGCACGAGTTTGGCCGATTCGATGTTGCCCTTTGTGTTCCAAGAGCCGCCCTTGCCGTAGATCAGGTCGTCAAGCTCGGCGCGATTGGCCGCGTCAATATGCGCTTGATCGATAGCGCCGATCATGTGCAGGGCAAGATGCTGCTTGGCGGAGCCCATCATGAAGGGCGCAACGCCTTTTTCCTTCAGCTTGTCGAGGTCGGCCAAAAGCTCCTCGAAGGTCTGCGGCAGCGCCACGCCGGCGTCGTCGAGGATCTTCTTATTGTAGTAAAGGCCGACGATCTCGCCGAGACCTGATATGCCGTAGGTCTTACCGACCCCGAATTTCGCCCCCTCCCAGCGGTCTCTGGCCAGCACGGAATCGGACTGCCGCTTATCCCAGCCATATTTCTGAATGTACTCGTCGACCGGCAGGAGCAAGCCTTCCTTGACCATCGCGCCCATGTCGCCGGCGCCCTGGTTGACCTTGGTGATGACAGGGCCATCGCCCGCCGAAACTGCAAGTTTCAGCGTCAGCTTCATGTCATCGAAAGTGCGCGCAGTGCGTTTGATCGTGACACCGGGATGCGCGGCTTCGAAATCCTTATTCAGTTGCTCGATGACCGCGCTCTGGCCTTCGAAGGTCTGGTCATCCCACACGGCCAGATCGTCGGCCCGGGCGGCGGAAAGGCCGAAACTCACAAGCGCCGCGCCGGCGAGCGCGACAGCTGCTTTCAATCGGTATGCCGGCAGTATGCTGATCGATCTCACGGTTCTGTTCATCTGCTCCACCTCATTTGGTTTATTCTCCACTCCCCGTCCGGGCCTCGCACCTGGCGCCGGCCGAACGTTTTCTTTCCCCAGAGCTTTGCCTGGTTGGCGAATCTGGGGTAATCGTCACTGCATCGGCCCCTCTCGCGATCCAGAATGACAAAGCGCCACGCAGGAGGTGGCAAAACGATGGACAGCAACTGCTTCATCCGCCCGGCGATTGAAGCCGATATCGACGCTCTTTTCGACATCTGCCTGAAAACCGCCAATGGCGGCGAAGATGCCAGCGCGCTTTACAGCGACCCGCATCTGCCCGGTTACATCTGGTCGGTACCCTACCTCAAATTTGCCAGAGACTTTGCCTTTGTTCTGGTTCAGGGCAACCGGCCGGTCGGCTATGTCGTCGGGACGCCCGATACTGTCGGGTTCGACAAAGATCTGAAAGCAGACTGGTGGCCGTTCGTCCGACAGCAGGTCGCCGGGCTGACGCCCAACCGTCCGCGCGATGCCGACGTGCTCGAACGAATTCAAAATCCGCGCAGCGGAACGACGTGGCTTCAAGACGACTACCCGGCGCATCTTCACATCAACATTCTTCCCGGACTTCAGGCCGGCGGCTGGGGGCGCAGGATGATCAGCACCGAGCTTGAAGCGCTCCGCAATCACGGAGTCGGAGCGGTGCATCTCGGTGTCGATCCGAACAACGAACGCGCCAGAGGTTTCTACCGTCATCTTGGCTTTTCCGAACTCGAACGCGATGGCTCCGTCGCCTTCGCCATGCGGATTGATAAGAGACCCGAGTAGAACCGACCGAGCCGTCATGCTCATGAGATTGGCTCCGCATTTGCGGCGTCAAGCCCATATTTCAAAACGACTGCCGCCGGCATGGCGCTCCAGCCCTGAAGCAGCGAGCCGCGCCCATAGGGCGGCGAGAAATATTCCACCGCACCGATCCAGCCATTGTCGAGACAGGTTTCCCACCAGCGCGTCAGGGCGTAACGCGCCCCTCCAAGTCCGTGGCGAAGGCGTTCTTCGGCATAGGCGCCATCCCAATAGGGCCAGTCCGAGCCATTGTGGTAGCGGTAGGGAAACGCCGTCTTGGATCGCAGATCGCTTGGCCGCTTGAAGGGCGGATAGGCGCACATTACACCCCAGCTGCCATAGGGCTGCTCGTGATTGTTGCGCGTTTCCAGCTGGCTTTCAAAGGCTCTCAGCAAGCCAATGGCCTGCTGTTTTGAAATTGCGCCGAACCGCGACAAGGTCAGGCTGTCGAGAGCCAGATGATCCTCGACAAAAGCGCCAGGCGTTCCATAGTCGACATATCCTCCCGTTGCCGGGACGAAGAGCTTGGCCTCGATCTCCTGGCGGGCCAGATTTGCGGTCCTGCCCGCGCGTTCGGCAAGAGCCGGATCCAGACCGTCGCCAAGCCTTGCCACCGCATCCATGGCGCCGATGAAAAGACCGAGATCATAAGAGACCAGGCCCTCGCGATAGACGTTGTCGGCCCAATCCCGATCGTTACGTGGCTTTACCGGCAGGACGCTGTCGGGGCCGGCCAGGCTGAGATAGCGGTCGACGATTGCCCGAACGATCGGCCAGTGCAGCTGCGCCTCGGCGAGGTCCTTCGTGGCCCTGACGTAGTCGTCGATGAACAGGATGAAAAAAAGCGGGCTGTCGAAGTGGTCGCTCCACCAGTCTTGCGGACGGTTGTGGTATTCCGGGACCGCCTTTTTGTGGGTTTTGGGATTGGCCTTGCTGTCTTCGACAAAGCGCTGCCACGCCTCCGATTGCGCAGGCCCGGTCAAGATCACCCCGCTCGGGGCTTCTCCATCCGGCTGCACCCCTTGGCAAGCAGCCGGATCTCGTCGCGCACCGCCTCCGGTGCGAGCGTCAAAAGCGGCTGCATCGTCCAATAGCCGTCGCGGTAATAGGTCCGCGCCGGGGCACTGTAGGCCTGCCCCGCGGCAAGACCGGCGAAGGCGCCGTTTTCGTCGCGCCTGATGCTGGAAAGCGCGGCATGGATGCCCTGGCTGACCATGCTGCGCATCAGCGGGTCGGCGTCGGGCGCCAGATCGCAACGCGCGACATATTCGGCGGCTTCGGCAACGATCGCTTCGCTGGCGAGGCTGAGAGCCCTCTCGGCTTCGTCTCTGGAGGCGCCGACGGCAATCCGCAAATCGGAACCGAGAACGTCCACGATGAGGACACCCCAGCCCATTTCGGCAGTCTGCCGATGGGGGCCCCGAGTAACCTT
This sequence comes from Rhizobium sp. C104, assembly GCF_022354505.1. Lineage (NCBI taxonomy): Bacteria > Pseudomonadati > Pseudomonadota > Alphaproteobacteria > Hyphomicrobiales > Rhizobiaceae > Rhizobium > Rhizobium sp. C104. The sequence continues at coordinate 2,007,738 of NZ_CP092348.1, forward strand.
CGCGCTCGCGCCGTCCCCATCCGGCTCATGCCACCAGGCGCAACGACGCGCCGGATATACGCCCTGAAGGCGTGCGCCGCTGATCAACATCACCGGCAGCGACTGCGCGACGAATATGCCGCCCTGCCTGGAGACCATTCGGTTCGGCGCATAGGTATAAGGGCCAGCGATGGCGGAAAACCTCACGCGCCCCAGACTGCCGGCGCCCCAGAGGGCGAGATCAGCATATCCGTCCGGATGAACATCGGCCTGAAGGCGCGGCGCCATTATAGGCAGTAAAACGCCTTGTTCGGCGGAAAGCTGTCCATCGGTCGAGGGCTTTATCATCGATAATCCCCCCACAGCGAAGTTGAAGAGGCTGCAGAACGCGAAAGAGAGCAATAGAGGGACAAGCCGGGGCCTGCTCCTCTTCGGGCGACCTTGGCGAGCGCGCGGCTATCCAGACAATGCGGGTGGCGCATACTTGTCCTCGACCCTCTTTATTTCGCCGTGCATTTCATTGCACGTTGATATCAGCCTACAGGCGACCTCCCATTTGTCAAGGACATAGACAAATCTCCACCTTGGGTGTACTGAAATCCGCTTATATGACGAAGTTGAGCCGAAGCCCTCCTTTCTACGAGGGTTTCGGGTCAATATCGACCCCTGATTAGGTATATGCTCCGAACTAACTGGAAGAGCTAGCCGATGGCACTGACACTTTCTGCCACGCAGACGCCCATCGCACGAAAAATCTCAACTCATGCCGTGATCCGGACCGTGTTGGCGAGCGGCTCGATTTCCCGCGCCGACATTGCCAAGCTGACCGGCCTTTCGAAACAGACGATTTCCGATGTCGTGCGCGACCTCGAGGATGATGGATGGTTGAAACCTGTCGGCCAGACCGATGGCCGCCCGGGCCGCAATGCGATTACGTATGAACTCAACGCCAGGGCGGGTCTTGCGGTCTCCATCGATCTCGGCGGCACCAAGATCGCTGCGGCGATCTGCGATCTGCTAGGTAACATCATAGCCGAAACCAAAGTGGCCACCGACCCCCGCGGCGGAATGCATCTCGTCAATCAATTCAGCGATCTCATCGTCGAACTCTTGCTTGCAGCCGGAACGACTGCCGACAAGCTCCGTCTCGTCGTTCTGGGCAGTCCCGGCGTGCTCGATCCGGCCACCGGCCATATCAATGTGGCGCCGAATATCCCCGGCATCGACGCGATCAATCTGCGGCAGGTCTTCTCCGACAGAATGGGCATTCCGGTGATCGTCGAAAATGACGTCAACCTCGCCGCGCAAGGCGAGAAATGGCGGGGACACGGTGTCGAAACCGGCAATTTTGCCTTCGTCGCGCTCGGAACGGGCGTCGGCATGGGCATCATCGCCAATGGCGCACTGCTGCGTGGCGCGCGTGGCGCGGCCGGCGAGATCGCCTATCTCCCGATCGGCGGCGATGTTTTCGATCCCGGCGGGTTTACGCTCGGGACCTTCGAGAGTGCAGTCGGCAGCGTCGCGATGTTACGCCGCTACACCGGCTTCGGCGGGCGCAACGCTGCCACCGTGGCCGATCTCTTCAACGCCTTCAATGCAGGCGATGCCAGCGCCGTCGCCGCAATCGAAGAGACGGCAAGGCTAGTGGCGCTCGCCATTGCCGCCATCGGAGCAACTCTCGATCCCGAACTGGTGATCACCGGCGGCAGCATCGGCGCAAGACCGGAATTGGTAAACGCCATCCGGGGTTTCCTGCCGCGCTGCACGCCTTATCCGCCGCGCATCGAGATCAGCCGGTTTGGGAACCGGGCCGCCCTCATGGGAGGCATGGGGGTCGCGGTCGAGCGCATGCACGACGATCTGTTCGGCGTGAAATTGAAGGATACTTGATCGGCCTGCGCCACTTGAGAACTGCGGTAAATGCGCTAGATTTTCCGCCATGATAACAGCGACACAGATACGCGGCGCGCGCGCCATGATCGGGATGAGTATCGAAGAGCTCGCCGCCGCAACCGGCCTGCCTGTGGAGACCGTGACGGCGCTGGAAAACGGCGAATTTGCGGGCGAGCCGCACGCGCTGTTCGATGTGCGCAGCACGCTGGAGGCGCACGGCATCATCTTCCTGTCGAGCGGCAATCAGGATGAAGGCGGCCCCGGCATCCGGTTGCGTGCGCGCACCGTCAGCGACGACGGTATCCGGCCGGAAAACCTCAACGCCGCAAACGACGATTAGGCCGGCGCGGGCTCAATTCATCCTGTTGGTTGCGGAACCAATCCGACACTTGGCCGTTTCCGCTGTCCTATCAGATATTTGAGGGCAGTCATTTGAACAGCAGGAATGGTCTCTACGTTCTCATCGGCGTTCTCGTCGTCACCGTCATCGGCCTCGGTACTTATATCTACCGTGAGGAAAGCAAGCCGCAGGGGATTGAGATGAGCATCGGCAAGAACGGTGTCTCGATCGAGCAGAACTGAACGTCAGAGGTAGGTCTTTGCCAGGTCGGCGAGTTTGCCGCCGTCCTTCACGCCCTGCCTGTAGAGCTGAATGATGACCGCACCGATGCGCTCGGCCTCGGGTGTCGTCCTGGCGAGGCCGCGTTCATCGCAGACCTTGTCGAGCACCTGCGAAAGCAGATCGAGATCTTCCGAAAACAGCGGCAAATCATGCGGATGAATTGATGACCGTAACATCACGCCGCATTCCCTCCGAGGGCAAACGCATCCACGCTTGCATCGCCGGCCGCCCTCCGCAACCGACAGAAATGATTATGCGCGACGGCTTGAATTTTAGCAACTGCGCAAATTTCCACGAAACAAAATCCGGGAACAAATTTTCGTCCCGCGCGTTTTGACGCCGCCCTGTGGCAATAATCAGTGAGTGCAGACGTTGAGTGAAATACGCTTCCCCTCCCCCATCCGGGTGTTTTCTCCAGAGAGCAGCCTGATCGTGTCCACCGTCTGGGAAGCCGTCGAATATCTCAAACAATGGCCGAGCAAGCGTGGGCGTCACTATCGCGTCGCGCGCCAGCATTGCCTGGACGCGCTCGACGGGCTGCGCAGCCCGCGCGCCGCACAGGCTTCCTTCATCACAGCGGCGAAGACGGCGGGATTGCTGCTGTGAGATCAGCTGCTGTGGCGGCTGGCGGCGGCGAGCTGGGGGTGAATGGAGCCTTCCATAATCACCTTGGCGGTCACCTCGATCACCTGCTCCTCGGCAAGTTCAGCAAGCGCGAGGGCGACATCGCCCTCCGACCAGCCAGCCTTAACGGCCTCCTCGGACAAAGCCTGGAATGCGCCGGCGAGGGCTTGCCTGCAAGTGAGATTCTGCTTCATTTCCGCCATGCGCTCGCACTAGGCTATTTGTGACAGGGACGCTTTTAATCTACACATATTCGCATGAAAGCGAAGAGGTTTCACGTTTTTTAGATTCGAAATTGCGTATCTCATACTTAATCTTGGTATAACCTTAACAAAAGGCAACAAATAACAGCTCCGTAACTCAAAGCGTACCAAAAAGAACTAATAGATTTATTTGATTCCACACCCACAAAGGGTATTTCATAGCGTTATTTACTGCAAATGGTCGCAATATCGAAGTCGAAACGACGACTGGGTACCCGTCCCGGCAAAGTGAAATCCGATTTGCGCCACGTTTCATCATCTTCCCTGCACCCTGTCAATCGGCTTCAGGATCTCCCATCGGCGAGCGCCGGCGCTCTTCGTTCGTGAGATGACGGCTAGCCTAGCCGAATGCGCATATCCGCCAACCGCCATCCTCAGCTGCCGCGAGCGCCTCCTGCGCTAATCACTTTAATACCACAACGACACCACACTGCCGTCAAACTCCGCCGTACGATTGTGTTGCGTATTATTGGGTTGGCGGGCTCATTTTCTCCAGGAGGTAAAATGTCTATCGAACTAGACGCGACGACCTATGTGCATGCTAAACCGGCGACGGCCCATTCCTATATTCTGCCGGCCGTAGTCGATGTTCTTGAGAACAGTTTTCAGGAGGCAAAAGAAACATCGGTCTTCGACCTCGGTTGCGGTGCCGGCGGTGCTGCGGCCGTGCTTGCAGGAAAGGGCTATGATGTCACCGGTGTCGATCCCTCCGAGGACGGTATCGCAAAAGCGAGAACGGCCCATCCGGATCTGCCGCTGGAAATCGGCTCCGGTTACGAAGATCTCTCCAGCCGGTACGGGACCTTCGATGCGGTGATCAGCCTCGAGGTGGTGGAGCACGTTTATGATCCCAAGGCGTTCTCGGCCACCATGTACGATCTGGTGAGGCCCGGCGGCATCGCGGTCATGTCGACGCCTTTTCACGGTTACTGGAAAAATCTGGCCTTGGCCGTCAGCGGCAAGATGGACGATCATTTCATGCCCCTCAAGGACCATGGCCATATCAAATTCTGGTCTCCGGAAACGCTGAGCACGCTGCTGCATGAAACAGGTTTCGAAGACGTCGACTTCGAATATGTCGGGAGGATTCCGCTGCTGGCAAAATCGATGATCGCGATTGCCCAGAAACCGCACTGAAGATCAACCGTTTTCCGCAATGGCCGCGAGAGCGCCGCCATACGAAACGTGATGTTCTGACTGGATTTCAAGGGGATAAATGGTCGGGGCGACTGGACTCGAACCAGCGACCCCTTGACCCCCAGTCAAGTGCGCTACCGGGCTGCGCTACGCCCCGACCTGCCGAAACGGCTTGCTTCGTTTAGTTTTTCGGCGCGTGCAATGCAAGCGGAAAAACTCGCCTCCCACAAAAAGAGGCGGTTTGTCTAATTGATCAGATCGCCGCGAGCGTCAGCCGGCCTTCGGCGGTATGGCGGGGCTGCCATGCCTGGTAGTTGGCGATCGAGAAATGTGGGGTCTCGAAGGGGGTGGCGTGGGTTTCGGTAATGACGGTCACGTCGGCACCGGCGGCTTCGCCGGCGAGGATGCCGGCGACGGCGTCTTCGAAGACCAGGCATTTCGCGGGATCGACGCCAAGACGGCTGGCGCCGAGCAGATAGCCTTCGGGGCTGGGCTTGCCCGATTTGACCTCCTGGCCGCTGACGATGACCTTCGGCATCGGGATGCCGGCGGCGGCCATGCGGCGCCTGGCAAGCTCGATCGGCGCCGAGGTGACGATCGCCCATTTGCCGTCGGCAATGGCGGAGAGGAAGCGGATGGCGCCGGGGATTTCGACGATGCCGGAGACATCCTCCATCTCCTCGACGAGCAGCAAGTCCGCCTCATGGGCCGGATCGACGCCGGGAAGGCCGAGCCCGCGGATGACGTCGGAGGCGCGAATGCCGTGGATGGTCTTCAGAAAGACCTCCGGTTCGAAGCCATGGCGCCTTGCCCATTCGCTCCAGACGCGTTCGACGACGGCGATGGAATTCAACAGCGTCCCGTCCATGTCGAAAAGGAAGGCGTCATAGGATCTGTCGAGGATATCGTGGAGAGCGGGCACGGGGCGTTCCTTGCGGGTGCGAGGCCGGGGCGACCCCTGCACAGGCGAGTAGCGGAGAGCGGCGGCGGCGTCAACGCTAGTCGTTGACGTCGACGTCAACGCTAGTCGTTGACGTCGGGATGGGTGACGTTGCGAACGTCGGCCAGACCGCGGGCAGCGTCGCGGCTGCCGGTCGCGGCAGCGGCTTCGAAGATACGGGTCGCATCGCCATACATTTTGAGATTGAGGTAGCAATAGCCGCGCAGAACCATCAGGTCGATGCGTTCCTGCTGTAGCTGGGCGCGCTGATCGAGATAGATCAGGGTCTCGCGATAACGCCCGGCATCGAAGGCCGAAAGCGCGCGGTCGGCGAGGATCGCCACCTGCAGCTCAGCGGCGCGCTGGCGGTTCTGCGGCGCCTTGGTGGCGGCAACGGCGGCGTTGCTGGAAAGGCCGGCGCGCAGATAGGCAAGGCTCTGGCCGTAGGCTGCGTCTTCACGGTCTTTGCGGACCGGGCTCTGCAATGCCGCCTCGAAGGCCGAGATGGCCTCCATCGGCCGATTGATATCCATCAGGCACCAGCCGCGCGACAGCGCATTGGCCGGGCTGAGCTGACCCGCATCGAAGGTCGTCGAGCAGCCGCGTGTCTGGCGCGAACCGCGCGCAACGGTCACCGTCTGCATCGCCGGCCTTGCCGGGCGAACGGCCACATCGGGCTCCGGCTGCAGCGGGGTGCGGCGTTCGGCCGGAAGCGGCTCGGCCGCCGTGGCAGGGCGTTGCACCGGCTGCGTCGGCTGAACCGGCTGCTGCGGGGCAAGCGTGCCCTTCTCCGGCGGCACCGCGCCCCCATTCGGCATCAGCGATGAGGTGTCTTCGAGATTGATGATCCGGGCCGACCGTCCGGCCCAGGCGCGCTGAAGCTCGAGCACACCCTTGCGGTCACCCAGTTGCTCGCGGGTGACGACAAGGCCATAGGCCGACGGTTCGTCATCGGGCTTCCAGACGAGTGCGGTCTCGAACCAGCGCGCGGCGGTCTGGAACTGGTTGAGCGAGCGGGCATACCAGCCGAATTGCTGCGCCGTCGGCACGTATTTCCGGGCGATAACTTCGGCGGCGATGCGATGCAGCACGTCTTCGGCGAGATCGGCCGGGGGCTGCAGCGCCATCAGATTGGCGGTCGCGGCGAGATAGGTGGCGCTCGCATCGTCGGAATCCGCACGCCAGCGGAACATCACGTCCTCGGCTTCCTGAGGCGCCTTGCGGGCGATCAGCGCCAGCGCCAGCCCCTGCGAAGCGGCGGCCGTATCCTCCTTGGCGCGGGCGGCGCGGAACCACTTCTCCGCCTCAGGATCGTTGTTGCGGCGAAGCTGGTACCAGCCGAGCAGCAGCGCATCCGAGGCAAGCCCCTCGGTCCCGGCGAGTTTTTCGAGGCGGGCGACATATTCGGGCGCGATGGCGAGCTTCGGATCGTCATTGCCTTCGGCCATGAAGCGCCGGGCGAGATTGTCGCGGATCGCGTCGAATTCCTTGCTGCCGTCGGCAGCGGGCTTCTCCAGCGCCAGCAGCGCCTGCATCGGCTGGTAGGCAAGCAGTGTCGAGGCCTTTTCCACAGTCGCCTGCCGCTCGGCCGGATTGGGGCAGTTCTTCAGGATATAGCTGTAGGCGTCCTGGCCGCGCTGCTGCCTCTTCGTCTGGATGAAGGCTTCGGCGACACGCCAAAGGACGTCGACCTCGCTGCAGGTGAGCAGGCTCGGCGTTGTGGCTGCGATATCGACCACCGTCGCATATTGCTTGAGGTCGGAAGCATTGATGAGGCGGGCGCGGTCCTCGGCGACAGCGAGCCGCTCGAGCAGATCGGCCGGCGGCTGCCATCCGGCATCGGCTGCCTGACGGTCGGCGAGCGCCCTGCGCAGCTCGGCGTATCGGCCATCGGAATAAAGCTGCCACATGGCCTCGAGCTGTTTGTCGCCGTTCTGCGGCACGGCGAGCGGATCGGCCGGCGGAACCCAGTTCGGGTAGAGCGCCTGAAGGCGAGAGATCTCGGCCTGCAGGCGCACTTTGTCGCCGCGGCTGGCGAAATAACGAAGCGCGCTTTCATCGACAGCAGGCTGCGTCGGGGCGACGGCCTGCTGCGGCGCTGGAGGCTCGGACACGATAGCAGGCGTGACCGGGGACGGAGAAGCCGTCGGCTGAGGCGTGGGTTCTGGCGCGGATGGGGGCGCAGATTGAGGCGCGGCTGATTGCGGCGGTTCTGGCTGCTGCGCGACGGCATTCGGATCTGAAGTATCCGATGCCGATGGCGGCGGGGACGTGATCGCCTCGATCTTGTCGGCGACGAGTTGCGCATTGAATTCGGAATTGCCGGCAGCATCGTTCGGCTTGATACGGCCCATCATCATCAGTTCCGGCGCCGGCTTGCCGGCAGAGCCAAGGCCGAACCTTTCCTGCAGAGCGGCACGGTCCTTCAGTCCGGTGACAAGGCTTGCCACCACCACTGCCGCTGAAACCGCCACGAGAGAAGACTTCACAGACACTCCGGATGCTTCTCCCCGATATAGGCCAGCCCCAGCAGTTGAAGGGTGGACGGATAATAGAGCGCAGGGGCAAACTGCAGCGCCGAACTCGGCAGCCTGGTCCCATCGACAACACAGGCCACAACATCGTTAACAATTCGATAACCGGGGTCCGACAGCACGGTCTTCGGCCGGCCGGTGGTCAGATCGATCGTGGCGGGAACGCCGTCTTGCGACATCCCCTTTTGCAGGCGGACGAGCAGTGCCTTATCGGTGATGCCGCCGCGGGCGAGATATAGCGGGATGCGGATGGCGTTGTAGCCGAATTCGGCGTCGAACCCCTCTGCCGGCCGCGGCTTGTCGTGCAGGCTCACCCATTCGGCAGGAAGCTTGCGCGGGCCGAACTGCATCGTCTTCAACAGTTCCACGCCATCGTCCGACAGTTTTTTCCAGGCATCCGACGGCGCGAGCGCTGCCATCACCGGGATCGCCTCATAAATCCAGTAGGACGGGTTGACGACCGGACCATCGTCGCGGTCGCTGCCGGTAAACCCTTCGGTTCCCGGCATCAGCAAGGTGCGGCCCTGCGAGCTGCCGACGGTTTCGGCAAGCAGCGCCTGCGCCATGCGGGAGGCAGCGAGGATATAATCTTCACGTTTCCATGCCGTGCCGGCAAGCGCCAAAGCATAGGCGATCAGCATGTCGCCGTCGGTGGCATTGTTGGTGTCGGCCACGTGCGGCTTGACGTTCGGATCCCATTTCCAAACGGCCAGGCCGTCGTCGCGCAGCAGCAGCTCGGTGCGGGTAAAATACCAGATCTGCTCGAAATCGGCGGGGCTTGCCGAGAGATAGGCGAGCAGCAGGCCGTAGCCCTGCCCTTCGCTGTGGCTGATGTTGCCGTTGCCGTTGTCAACGATGCGGCCGCTCGGATCGAGAAACTTCGCCTTGTAGGCCGACCAGGCGTCGGCATTAATCATCGCCTGCTGCGCGGTAGCCGGCAGGCCCGGTGCAACCGCGACAGAGGCCGCCAGCAGAAGCGCGCGCCACCGCCTCATTTCGACCGGCCCAGCTTCTTCAGCATCGTCGACGTGGTGACGCCGATCAGGAGCACGAAGACGACCAGCAGCGAGGCATAAGAGAGGATATTCGTCGACAACCAGTTGGCGGCGATCAGGCGATAGTTGGCGATCGACCAGGGCGTCGACGGCACGAAATCGAAACGGGTGACGGGCAACGCCTCGATCTTGCCGGTCTTGCTGGAATAGGTGGTGATGTGGCCCGACAACTGCGGCCAGTTCAGCTGCGAGGTCAGAACCTCGACCCCTTCACGCAGATCCTTCGCCGATGGCGCCGCCACCACGGTCCAGGAGCCCGCTCCCGCGGGGCTGGAGCCCTGGGCCACCAGAAGCGAAGCGGTGTTGGGCGGCGTAAAGATTTCCTCGGCGCCCGGCACGAATTGCAGCGAGCTGCGGGAAATATCGAAATTGCGCCACAGCCACTCGCGGAAGGCAATCATCCGGGTGCGAAAGACACCGCCGCTGACCTTGGAATTCCATTCCTCGAAGGCCGTACCGGTGTCGACGACGCCCGTCTGCGCATCCGTCACCGGACGCCATGAGGCCTGGCTCGCCGTTGCTATATTGGTCTGCGACAGCGCAGTTGTCGGCATCTGCGAGATCGAGCCGATGAAGATCGCGTCACGATCTCCGATCGTATTCGGCGAGGCAACGGTTTCCACGGGGATCGGATGGCCGGCCATGATCGCCATCTGGCCGAGCAGGGTCGCGGCGGCCGAAAGCGTGTCGGCGTCGACGCGGTCGATGAACAGCGGCATCGGTTCGGTGGCCCGGCCATAGGGATAGGCGGTGCCGGCCATGGCGGCCAGATTCGGCCGCTGACCGACGCGGGCGAAATCCGGCATCTGCAGCTCTGAGGTATCGAACAGGGCAAAGCGGGGATTGGCGCCGGCTGTCGCGCCAGGCGCGCAAGCCGCATCGTCCTTGGTCATCAGGATCGCCTCGATCGCCACCGTATTCAGGCCGGGCTTGACGTGCCGCATCGTCACGCGGATCGGCAGATGGCGCAGAATGCCGCCTGTTGTCGTGGTGATCGGCACGGTGGAGGCGATATTGTCGTTGACGTAGATATCGATGTGGCTGCCGGGCAGGACGTTGTCGGTATAGGCGGCGTCGAGCAGCACCTTCGCCTCGCCATAGGCATTGGCATAAAAATCCGCCGGCACGGCGATGTTGAAGCTGGTCCGCAACCGCCGGCCGGAAAATTCGGTGGTCTTCACGCCGAGCTGAGACAAAGCGATGTTGGTATCGGAAAAGACCAGCGGCGCGTTCGGCGCGCTCCAGCGTTCGGTGGTCAGCACGTCGCGGCGGATATCTGCGGATCTGTCGGTCGGGGAGACGATGGTATCGATCGCCGATGAGACTGCCGGCCAGGACGGGCCGCTGATCAGAAGCACCGGTGAGCCGCTGCGCGGATCGGTGACGAAAGCGGCGAGTGCCGCACTTTCGGCGCCGGGCGGCAGGCCCGGAAAGAGCGGCCGCAGTTCCGCCGCGGTACCGACGAGCACACTGAGCTTACCCGGCCCGCCGGCCGGAAGCGAAGCAGTGCTGAAGGCAAAGACCTGGTTCGGCATGCTGCTCAGCACGGAGAGGCCCTGCGCCAGCCGCAGTAGCGGCTTGGTGGTGCCCGGCTGCTCCAGCGCCGGGACGACGATGTCGAACTCGGTCTTGCCGGCGCCGTCGACGCCGATGGCGCGGATCGCATCGGCGCTCGCCGGCTCTGCGGCATCGCTGCCGGCAAAGCTCAGATAGGTTCCGGCCGGATCGATATTCGACCACAATTCATAGGTCGACTGGATGCTGCAATCGGTGCGGTGGCGCTGGGCGGCTTCGAAGGTAACGACATTGGCGCCCGGCTGCAGCAGGCCTGGCGGAACCGCGAAGGTGACGGCCGACGGGCCGTCCGGCGAGCCGACGCGCTGCTGGCCGATCGGGCGATTGTTGAGATAGACGGTCAGCGCCGAGGCCTCAGGCGCGACGACGATCGAATTCTGGTAGGCGAAGGTGAAGCTCGCCTTTGCGGCCGCCTGTTCCTGCGTCAGGTAGACGGACCATGACCGCCGATCATATTCACCGCTGAGACCGAGCTTCGAAAAGGGAACGACATAGCGACGGATACTGTTGGGGCGCTGAACCGGAGCCGTATTCGCCGCCGCGGCCGGCTGCAGCGCCGGCTGAACGGCGATTGCCGGGGGAACCGGTGTAGGAGCAGGAGCAGGTGTCGCCTGGGGTGCCGGTGCCGGCAATACGGTAACCGGGGGCGTGACGGGAACCGGCGCAGCCGCTGCCGGCGGAGCCGGCGGTGTCTGTCTCGGGGCAACGGCGGCGCCGGGCGGACGCTCCCCGGACATGTCGAAGGGTGCCGTCTGCGCCTGGGCGAAGGCGGAGGCATTCAGCAGGAAAAGCGAGGCAGCGACGATGCTTCTCATCCGGCGTTGACCTTTGCGGCCTGCTGCTGGGCTTCGCGTTCCGGCCGCATACTGCGGAAGAAATAAACGAGGCCGCGGCTCGTCTGGTAGAACGACAGACCGAGGAACCAAATGGTGCCGCGGATCAGGCCCGGATTGCGGCGGCGCGAGGCCTGGAACTCGGTCCACTGGCCCGAGTTGGCAAACATCAGGTCTGCGATCAGGCGGTGGTCGAGCGCGCTTTTCGGCACGTACTGGCAGCCGACATTGCTGATGTCGCCCGACGGCTCGATGTTGCGGACGATCAGCGGCAGGGTTTCCAGTTCCGCACCGCTATAGGGCCGGAAGCGGATTTCACCGAGGGCACCGACCAGCATCTCGTCGAGTTGCTTGTTGAAGATGTGGAGCCTGGCGCCATGGACCGAGACGTCCTCGATCGAGGCGGTATACCACTTGCCGTTGGCGCCGAATTCGCAGCGCCGGTTGACGCGGACGCGGCGGGACAAGGCGCGCTCGCCGCGCTCGGACACGACACCAAGCGCGCAGCCGGCCATGATCAGGTTGATGAGGTTCCAGCCGCCGACGACAAGGGTGACGTCGGCCTTATAGGGCTCGGCATAGATTCTATAGATGGTGATGACGAGCGCGATGATCTGCACCGCAAAGATGACGAAGAACGGGCGGCTGATCTCGGACAGGCGGCTGACGGCGATCGATTCGTCCTTGGCGGTGACCTTGAAGGTCGGCTTCCTCGGATTGAGCATGACGGAGATGACCGCCGGCAGCAGATGCACAGTCTGAACATATTCGTAGAGTTCGGAAATCCATGGCCAGCGGAACGACCCGTAGAGGTAGTTCTGCATCATCAGGTTCACCAGCATGTAGGCAAGCGTATAGGCAAGGAACTCGCCGCCGGAGGCTGTGAAGATTTCCAGATCGAAGAACAGGTAGAAGAGCGGTGCAAACAAGAAGATCGTGCGCGGGAACGGGAAGAGCCAGAACAGCGTGGAGGACATGTAGCAGAGGCGCTGCGGGATCGACAGGCCGCGTTTCAGCAGCGGGAAGCGGAAGCGCAGGATCTGCATCATGCCCTGCGCCCAGCGGCTGCGCTGGCCGATGAAGCTTGCGAAGGTGGCGGGCTGCAGGCCGGCGATCAGCGGCTTGTCGACATAGATGCTGTTCCAGCCGCTGCCGTGGAGCGCTAAGGCCGTCTCGCAATCCTCGGTGATGCTGATGCCGGAAAAGCCGTTCTGGGAGTCGAGCGCCCTGCGGCTCAGGACCGCCGCCGAACCGCAGAAGAAGGCGGCGTTCCATTTGTCGAGGCCGCGCTGGATGATGCCGTAGAACATTTCGTTCTCGCTCGGCATCTTGTCGAAGGTGCGCAGGTTGCGCTCCAGCGGATCGGGATTGATGAAGAAGTGCGGAGTCTGAACAAGGAAAAGCTTCGGGTCGTCTTCGAAGTAGCCGACGGTCTCGAGCAGGAAATCGCGGGCCGGCGCGTGGTCGGCATCGAAGACGGCGATGAGTTCGCCAGTCGAATGTTTCATGCCGTTATTCAGATTGCCGGCCTTGGCGTGCTCGTTTCGGTCGCGCGTGAGATAGCTGACGTCGAGGTCTTCGCAGAGCTTCTTCAGCTCGATATGGCGGGCAGCGGCGGCCTGGGCTTCGAGCAGCTTGCCGGAATTTCGCTTCTGCAGGGTGCCGCCATCGTCGAGCAGCCAGACATGCAGCTTTTCGGCCGGATAATCCATGGCCTTGGCGGCCGCCAGCGTGTTGCCGAGAAGCCCGGCATCCTCGTTATAGGACGGAACGAAGACATCGACATGCGGCAAACGCCCGGGATTGGCGGCGCGCGAGGGGCGCGGCGGCAGCGGTGTGGCGACGATGAACAGGCTCAGCGCCAGCATCGCGACGCTGTACATTTCGGCGAGATAGAGCAGCAGGCCGGGAATGAAATTCTCAGGCTGGTTTACCGGCGGCAGGGTGTTGGTGGTGCGCCAGTAGACATAGCGCAGCACGATCGAGGTGCCGAAGGCGAGCGCCACCAGGCGCCAGGTCCCCTCGCCCTTCAAGACCTTGATCAGCGCCATCACCGTCACCACCGTGATGCTGGTGATGAGCTGGGTCTGCAAGTTGACCGGCAGCGTGATCAGCACGATCAAGCAGAGCGAAACCACGGCCCATATGAAGACACTGCGGGCTTTGCGCATCGACGTTCCTTCGAAATTGCTCAACCGGACACCATCGGCGCTCCGGGCATGCTCACTCAGAACGGGCATGATGTCGTCCGAAAACCGCTCACACTTTTCGGCATCATGCTCTATCTCCGGCAGGCGGCCGTCATGGCCGCGTCGCCTATGCAGTCTGGCGAAGGCACGGTGACGCCGATCGCCCTTGCGGATTGTTCGACCGGCTGTTCGGGCGGCGCGGCTGCCGCATCCGGCATCACCCTCGCCTGCGGCGCCTCGCCGGGCAGCGGCACGCGCGGGCCGATGGGCGCGGGCATCGGTGCGGCGCCCGGTGCCGGGGTCGAAGCGTTGCGGGGCAGAACCGCCCGCGGCCGGCTGATAATCGCGGGCGCCGGCTCGTAGCCGATCGGCATCGGGCTGGCGCGATAGCCGCCCTGGTCAGGATAGATCGGCGCGCCCGTGCGGCCGAGCGCAACGTCGGCCGGCGGCGGATTGCCGTAGGGATTCCAGATCACCCCGTCGAAAGTGCCCGATATGGTATAGCCATAGACGATGCCGAGCAGTTGGCGTTCGCTGGCATTCGCGTCGCAGAGACGCAGGCGCAGCTGGATCATGCCGAAATTGCGCGCCTGGGTGTTGGCATTGACGCTCGAGCGGATCTGCTGCCAGGCATAGATGCAGGTGTCGCCGCCACGGCTGCGGCCGGAGGCGTAACCAAAAGGGCCATAGCTGTTCTGCAGAAAGGTCGCCGACGTCGCCATGGGCACGCCGGGGGCGGAGCGCGCCACTTCGCGGGCAATGCCGCTCTCATTGATCATGCTGAAGCCGGCATTGCCGGTGCCGGGGTTGGCCCCGGACGCGCCGAAAAATTGGACCTTCAGGAAGTTCTGGCCGGGCACGGAGGATGAGGTAAACAAGGAAACCGTCTGCTCGACGCCGTTGCCACGCTTGCGTTCGACCACGCTGACGATCGACGGGCCGCCCGGCGGCGGCAGGACCAGCGCCTTCTCGGGCGCCACGGTCTCCGGCCCGGAGGGCTGGCGGACACCGCCTGTCGACGTGCAGCCGGCCATCATGCCCGCCACTGCCACCAGCGATATCGTCATCCGCAAACGCATGTCTTGAGCCGCCGCAATCGTCTTTCCAGATATCCATCCGCAAACCGAAACGCGACGGACCTTCGAATCAACGACCACGCGGCCGTTCACAGGGTATAAATCGCCAACATGGTTAACGAAGCGTAAACGGCCGACCCTTGATGCCGTTAAACGAACCCGCGCTGACCGTGATTCGGACAGCTCAACCGTATGGTGCATAAATTGATTTAGCAACACCTTAACTGCGCTGATGGCGACTGTCTTGTGCCACGATGAAAGGCCGGCGGGGAACTATGCCGCATGGCCAGCGTTGCCTCGGTGTCCAAAGTTAAAAAGGAGAACATCCCATGCGCAAGATCATGCTGGCTGCGGCCGCCATGCTGACCATCAGTTCCACCGCCTTCGCGCAGAGCACCGTCATCGTCACCGATCCCGCACCGACCGGCTCCGTCGTGTTGCCAGGCGAAGTTCGCACCTATGTCATGGAGCAAAATACGCCGTCCGTCGTCTATGACGGCGATATCGCCGTCGGCGCGACGCTGCCCGATACCGTCGAAGTGCACACCGTGCCGAATATGGACGGTTATGGCTATACCGTCGTCAACGAGCGACGCGTCATCGTCGAGCCGAAGACGCACCGCGTGATCCAGGTCATCGAATAAGGCGATCGGGGACAGAGGACATGTTGCCGCCTGGAACAGGATGATTTTAGGCTCGGTTGGCCTAAAATCCAAATCCTGTTTTAAATTAAAGAGTTAGAGCATGATGTCATGAGAAAGCCGCTCACACTTTTCGGCATCATGCTCGGCTTCACGTGCTCTCATCTTCCATTTTCGCCGGCACATTCAGAAGTTCGCGGATCTTGTGGGCTAGCTGCTCCAGGCTGAAGGGCTTGGCGAGCAGGGAGACGCCATGATCGAGCACCCCGTTATGGACGATGGCATTACGGGTATAACCGGTGGTGTAGAGGATGCGGATCGCCGGCCATTTTTCCTGGACGATATCGGCAAGCTGGCGTCCGCTCATTTGCGGCATGACGATATCGGTGAAGATCAGGTCGACCTCCCGATTTTCTTCCAGAAGCAGAAGCGCCTCCATGCCGCTTGCCGCCTGCAGCACGGTGTAACCGAGCTCATGCAGGCTTTCGGCGGTCATGATGCGGACGTTCTCATCATCTTCCACCACCAGGATCGTATCGTTGACGCTGCCTTGGGGAATAGGCTGGGCGCCAGCCGCATTCAACCTGGCGCTCATCGCGCCGACATGCCGGGGAGATAGATCTTCACCGTCGTACCCCTGTCGATCTCCGAATAGATCTTGATGTGGCCGCCGCTCTGCTTGATGTAGCCGTAAACCTGGCTGAGGCCGAGACCGGTGCCCTTGCCGGGTCCCTTGGTTGTGTAGAAAGGGTCGAATGCACGCTCGATCACGTCAGGCGACATGCCGGTGCCGGTGTCGGTCATGCTGACCATCACATATTGCCCGGCATCGACCTCCGAATGCATGCGGGAATACCGCTCGTCGAGTTCGGTATTGGCGGTCTCGATGGTCAAATGTCCGCCGCCGGGCATGGCGTCGCGGGCGTTGACGGCAAGGTTCAAAATAGCGTTCTCAAGCTGGCTCAAATCGGCAAAACTCGGCCAAAGGCCGCCGGCAAGCACGGTCTCGATCCGGATCTGCTCGCCGAGTGTACGCCGCAACAGCTCGGACATGCCGCCGACGAGCTTATTGAGATCGATCACCTCAGGGGCGAGCGGCTGCTGGCGCGAGAAAGCGAGCAGACGCGCGGTCAGGACCGCGGCACGCTGAGCGCCGTCTTTGGCATTCTGGATGGAGTTCAGCACGCGGGGATCCTCATGCCCGGTCATGCGTCGCTGGGCAAGATCGAGGTTGCCGATGATGATCGCCAGCATGTTGTTGAAATCATGGGCGACGCCGCCTGTGAGCTGACCGATCGTCTCCATCTTCTGCAGCTGGCGCACCTGCGCCTGTGCCGCGGCATTCTCTTCCATCTCGTGCCTGAGTTCGGCGGTGCGCTGGACAACCGTCTGTTCGAGGCGCGTGTTGAAACCGTTGAGCTCGTTGCGGAGGCGGCTCTGCCGGCGATGCGCGATGATGATCATCTCCATCAGCCCGATGATGATCGCCGCATTGATGAGATAGGTCGACAGCCCAACCCATTGGCCGGCGCTGACCGGCCAGAAGATATTGTGCGGCTCGACGAAAAACTGCTGGACAATGAAAGCGGCAAGTATCGCCGCGACGAGGCCCGGCCCCGCGCCGCCAATGAAACTCGCCAGCAATATCGCCGGGAGGAAGCTCAGAAAGGGAAAGCCGGAAAGATAGTCGCTGGCGGCAAGCCGCAGAAGAAACGTCAGGCCAACGAAGGCAACGGCCAGCGGATATGTATAACCCGGCCTGTGACGCAGCCAATCCGTGGCACTCAGCAAATCCATTCCAGACCCCTCCTTACGGCGCTGCGCCTTATCAGACGCGCAAAGAGCGCCGTAACACTTTGAATTGCTGCAGAGTTTTATCCCAAAATCGATTCCGATTGAAGGAATTATGCAGTTGCCGTTGCGCAGGCGGCGTCCCAGCTTTTACACATGGAATTTCACCCGGCAATATGCTGTTTCTCGCACTGCCGGGCACGACGGCTTGACGAGACATGCCAGGAGTCCACATAAATCCGCATGCCCGGCAAGGGGAAATGGGTGGACGCGAACATGAAAGACATATTCATCGTCGAAGACGATGCGCTGATTGCCATGCTGCTCGAGGACATGCTCGCCGATCTCGGCTACCGGGTTTGCGCCAGCGCGCCCGATCTCGAACGGGCGCTGGCAGCCGCCAGGGATACTGAATTCGACGCTGCAATTCTCGACGTCTCGCTTGCCGGGCAGAGCTCGCTGCCGGTCGCAAACCTGCTCGACGAACGCGGCAAACCCTATATCTATGCAACGGGATACGGCGCCGCCCCTGCCGGCAGCAGCCCGAGCACATTGCCGGTGCTGCAAAAACCCTTCCAGCTCAGCGAACTCGAACAGGCGATGAAGCGGCTTACCGAAGTCTAAAGCGCGTCGCGATCTTTCAGATTCGCTCCTTGCGCTTTGTGTCTTTGTTTTACGCATGTCGTTGCGGCAAAAGCGCTTCGCGCTTTGCTTGGGAAACCGCTGTACACTTTTGCGCGACATGCTTTGAAGCGTCTCGCCCGGAGCCGTGCGGCGATCCCGGGATAACGACATGCATAAGAATAAGAGTTCCGGTCAGCGCACCTGATCGAGCAGACGCTTGCATTCCAGCAGGTCGTAGAGCGCCTCCTGCAGCAGCGCCCTGTCTTCCTTGCCAACGCTCGACTTGCCGATCGAGACTTCCTGCTCGTCCTCGCCAGCCACAAAATTGAAGAAGCGGCGGGTAATCGGCGGCTTGGCGCGGCCGACAATCTGGTCTTCGTCGGCCATGCCGACGCGCGGTTCCCCGGCGGTCGCCTCCTGCACGCCCGAGGCAAGCGCCTCGACGCTGGCGAGATCGCCGTGGCCGACCGATATGACGAACTTGTTGCCGTTGGTTTTCAGAAGCTTCTGCACACCCTTGATCGTATAGCCGTGATCATAGAGCAAATGCCGGATGCCCTTGAGAAGATCCACATCCTCGGGCCGGTAGTAGCGACGGCCGCCGCCGCGCTTCATCGGCTTTATCTGCGGAAAACGCGTTTCCCAGAAGCGCAGCACATGCTGCGGCAGATCAAGATCGTCTGCGACTTCGCTAATGGTGCGAAAGGCATCGGGGCTCTTGTCCAACGTCATACTGCTACGCGACCTCGTGGCTCGATCTTACGGCGACTCATCGTATTTCAACGGTTTGGCGCCGACAATTCAAGTCATGTCTCGACGTTGCGCACAACGCAGGACGGTGCGAAGGGAGAAAATCGCCGTTTCGAAACGGGAAGCCGATGATCAGGAGGCCGGATTCTGCGGCTTCAGCTTGACCTTGCGGGCGACATGCGCCTTGAGGATGCGCGTCTTCAGCACGTTCGACGCCTTGAAGGTCATGACCCGGCGGGGAGAAATCGGAACCTCTTCGCCGGTCTTCGGGTTGCGGCCGATCCGCTCGTTCTTGTCGCGCACCTGGAAGGTGGCGAAGGAGGACAGCTTGACGGTTTCACCACGCACGATGGCGTTGCAAACTTCGTCGATGACGGTTTCCACAAGTTCCGCAGATTCGGTCCGGGAAAGCCCGACCTTGCGGAAAACCGATTCCGCCAGGTCTGCTCGCGTCACTGTTTTTCCAGTCATGGTTTCCCCGCCCATTTCAAATATTTTGTGAAATCGCGCAAAGAGTATTTGTCTTGCGCCTTACGGTCAAGCTCTTGTTCGCCGCCAGTTTTTTTGGATTCGTGCCTACCAGCGCAGCAGAACGGCGCCCCAGGTGAAGCCGCCGCCCATCGCTTCGAGCATCACCAGGTCGCCCTTCTTGATGCGGCCGTCGCCGGCAGCGGTCGCAAGCGCGAGCGGGATCGAGGCCGCCGAGGTATTGCCGTGTAGATCGACGGTGATGACGACCTTCGCCGCATCGATGTTCAGCTTCTTGGCCGAACCGTCGATAATGCGCCGATTGGCCTGATGCGGCACCAGCCAGTCGAGATCCTCGGCGGTGGTCCCGGTCGAATCGAAGGCAGCCTGGATGACATCGGTGATCATGCCGACGGCGTATTTGAAGACCTCGCGGCCTTCCATGCGCAGCTTGCCGACGGTACCCGTCGTCGATGGCCCGCCATCGACATAGAGCTTTTCCTTGTGCGAGCCGTCGGAGCGCAGATGCGCCGTCAACACGCCACGATCGGCAACGGTGCCCTCGCCTTCGGTCGCTTCAAGCACGATCGCACCGGCGCCGTCGCCGAACAGCACGCAGGTGGTACGGTCGTTCCAGTCGAGAATGCGTGAAAAGGTTTCAGCGCCGATGACGAGAACGCGCTTGGCTAGGCCGCCGCGGATGTAGGCATCCGCCGTCGTGACAGCATAGACGAAACCGGTGCAGACGGCCTGGACGTCGAAGGCGAAGCCGTGGCTCATGCCGAGGCGGTTCTGGATGTTGACCGAGGTTGCCGGAAAGGTGTTATCAGGCGTCGAGGTGGCGCAGATGATCAGATCGATATCGGCCGGCGTCAGGCCGCCATTGGCAAGGGCAGCTCGCGCGGCGGCCTCGCCGAGCGAGGCCGTCGTCTCGTCATCGCCGGCGACATAACGCTGGCGGATGCCGGTGCGCTGGACAATCCATTCGTCCGACGTGTCGACGATCGCTTCCATGTCACCATTGGTCATCACGCGCTTCGGAAGTGCGGCTCCAAACCCGCGAACCACTGAACGGATCATATTCGATTGAACCCCATTGCTCATGCAGCTTCCGGGCCCATTGGGGGCAGCCGCTTGGCATGATATTTCTTAAGATCGTTTTCTATTTTCTGATTGAGGCCGTTCTTGGCCATGTCGTAGCCGACTTCGATGGCTGCGGCGATGCCTTCGGCATTTGCCCCGCCATGGCTCTTGATGACGATGCCGTTCAGGCCGAGAAACACACCGCCATTGACCTTGCTCGGATCGAGCTTCTCGCGAAGCATGTCGAAGGCGCTTTTGGCGAAGAGGTAGCCGATGCGGGCGAGCAGCGTGCGCGACATGGCAGCACGCAGATATTCGCCGATCTGCTTGGCGGTGCCTTCGGCGGTTTTCAGCGCGATATTGCCTGAAAACCCTTCGGTGACGACGACATCGACCGTGCCCTTGCCGAGGTCATTGCCCTCGACGAAGCCGGAATATTCGAGCGAATCGATATTCGCCTCGCGCAACAGCCGGCCGGCCTCCTTGACCTCTTCCTGGCCTTTCATCTCCTCGACGCCGACATTTAGCAGGCCGACCGTCGGCCGTTCGACCTCGAACAGCGCCCGCGCCATGGCGCCGCCCATCAGCGCAAAATCCATCAGCTGCTGCGCATCTGCGCCGATCGTCGCACCGACGTCGAGCACGATGCTCTCGCCTTTCAGCGTCGGCCAGATCGCGGCGATCGCTGGGCGCTCGATATTGGCCATGGTGCGCAGACAGAACTTCGCCATTGCCATCAGCGCGCCGGTATTGCCGGCCGAGACCGCGACATCGGCCTCCCCCGTCTTCACCGCCTCGATCGAGCGCCACATGGTGGAGATATAGCGGCCGCGGCGCAGCGCCTGGCTCGGCTTCTCACTCATGCTGACGGCAAGCTCGCAGTCGTGAAAGACCGATTTTTCCTTGAGCTTCGGAAACTTGGCGAGAACCGGATCGCACTGTTCCTTGAGACCGTAGAAAACGAAGGAAATATCCGGATGCCGGTCGAGCGCCTTGGCGGCGCCGGGGATGACAACCTGGGGACCAAAGTCGCCACCCATGAGGTCGAGAGATATTCTGATCACGCGTCCCTGATCCTTCTTTTCGCCGAGGGCGAAATTTCGGCCAAAATACCGGTTTTGGCGTCGCTTACAACTGAATTATGTCAAATGCCAGAGGCGCTTCAGTCCTTTTTCCAATCCTTGAGGGCCGCGAAAGCCGAAGGCTTTTTGTCCTCCTCGCCGCTATCTTCGATATGGCCGGCGAATTCGATGCCCCCCTTGCGCGGATAAGGATCGATCGCCAGAGCGGCGAATTCGGCAACCACCTCGCCGGCATCAATCGTATCGCCGACAAAGGTCTCGGGCAGATCGGGACCGTCGGGATCGAGCAACATCTCGCCGGTATCATTGCCAGCCTGGCGGGCAAGCTTGGAACCCTCCGGCACGAAGATCTGCTCGAAGCTCTCGTCGATGGCGGATTCGACCGGCTCCAGCGTCACCACGCAGGATTGGACGATCTTCGCCTTCACGCGGCCCTTGATGCGCACGCCGTCACGCTTCCAGCGGGCA
Organism: Rhizobium sp. C104; assembly: GCF_022354505.1. Classification (NCBI taxonomy): domain Bacteria; kingdom Pseudomonadati; phylum Pseudomonadota; class Alphaproteobacteria; order Hyphomicrobiales; family Rhizobiaceae; genus Rhizobium; species Rhizobium sp. C104. Next base: position 2,029,365 of record NZ_CP092348.1, read on the forward strand.
ATCTGCAGATCGGCGCTGAGATCATCGACGGAGACGACGTTCCAGCTCTCGGCAAGCGCCGTCAACTCGTTTGCGTCGGCCTCGACATGAACCTCGACGGGGTTGGCCGAGATATGGCCTACCTTGACTCGATAGGAGAAGGGAACATCGTCCCGATCGTTCTTCATGATTTCCTCCTCAGGCGACAGGTGGGCGGGCGACCGGCGGCAGCGTCGCCGAACCGGTGGCGATCTCCTCTTCGGCAAGCGCCGACAAATGCGCTTCCGCGGCCATCATCCAATGGGCCAGGCCGGACATATCGGCCGGCACCGGGCTTTCCGGATAGATATTGCGCGCGAGGGCGAGCGCGAGCGCTTCGGCATCGCCGGTGTCCATCGCCTTCGAATAGGCTTCGAGCCGGCCGTAAAACATGCCGGCGAGCTTCTTCATGCGCTTCGGCACGCTGTTGTCACCGATGCCGAGTTCGCGGATCGAATAGTCGATATCCTGGAAGAAGGCGTCAACGATTTCCTGGGCGATCTCCTGGCCGCTGGTGGCGGAGACTGCGCGTGCGGCGAAAAAACAGAATCATGGCGATCGACAGCATCTCGAAACGGCCCATGACCGTATCCGGCACATTGAGCCGCTCATAAATCTCTGGCATGCGGGCGCCCGCCGTCAGCACCGCATATTGCCTGTCGACGATTGCCTGATTGTTGTTTTTCTTGCGGAACAGCCCGAAGATCATTGTTTTTTCCGGAAATGCCTCATTCTTCACGCTGGCCGGCCTCTGGCCTTGTTGCATGATTTCGAAAGCTGGTTTACCGAAGCAGGCGCGAATTGCAATGCCGATCGTGGCCAGTTTCGGGACGACGCCCTCGATGCGTCAGCGAAGCAAATCGGGATAGTCGACCCGGAATGGCCACAATGGTTTTGCAGGAGGTAAAGCGTGCAAGGCCCAAATGGCTGCTATCGATACTTTAGGGAGTAGATGTCGTTGAAGAAACGGTATTTCAAGTCTGACGTGAAACTCTTCAGCAGTGCGGCCATTGCCCTTATAATCGCCTCCACATCCGTTCTTTCCGGTTGCCAGACCGGCACCGTGCTCAATGGCGGATATGTCGCCGACCAGCAGTCGCTGAACCTCGTTCCGGAGGGCTCGAGCCGCGAGCAGGTGCTGCTTTCACTCGGCACCCCGTCGACGACGGCGACCTTCGACGGCGAAGTCTTCTATTACATCTCACAGCGGCGCACGCGCTCGGTCGCGTTCCAGAAGCTGAAGGTCGTCGACCAGAGCGTCCTGGCGATCTATTTCGACAAGGACGGCGTCGTCAGCCGCCGCGCCAACTACGCGCTTCAGGACGGCAAGGTGTTCGACACGATCGGACGCGTCACGCCGACCGGCGGCAAGGAACTCACCTTCCTGCAGCAGATGCTTTCCGGCGGCAGCGCTGCGAGTGCTGCCCGCAGCCTGTTCGGCGGCGGCGCCGGCGGCACGCCACAGAATCCGAGCAGCCTGCGCTGATCAGCTACAGACCTCCGATAAAAAACCCGCCTTCCGGCGGGTTTTTTGTTGTCAGGTATGGCACCGCGGCGAACCGCGGTGCTTGGATGTATCAACCGGCGAGAACAGCGAGCAGCAACAGCGCGACGATGTTGGTGATCTTGATCGCCGGGTTGACGGCGGGGCCGGCCGTGTCCTTGTAGGGATCCCCGACGGTGTCGCCGGTGACCGACGCCTTGTGCGCATCCGAGCCCTTCATGTGACGTACGCCGTCCTTGTCGACGAACCCGTCCTCGAAGCTCTTCTTGGCATTGTCCCAAGCGCCGCCGCCCGATGTCATCGAGATGGCGACGAAGAGGCCGTTGATGATGACGCCCAGCAGCGATGCGCCGAGAGCGGCGAAGGCCGAGGCCTTGGAGCCGGAGATGAGCAGCACGCCGAAATAAACGACGATCGGCGCCAGCACCGGCAGCAGCGACGGCACGAGCATCTCGCGGATGGCGGCCTTGGTTAGAAGGTCGACCGCCTTGCCGTAGTCCGGCTTCTCCGTGCCCTGCATGATGCCGGGCTTTTCCTTGAATTGACGGCGCACCTCTTCGACGATCGAACCGGCGGCGCGGCCGACGGCGGTCATGGCGATGCCGCCGAAGAGATAGGGGATTAGGCCGCCGAACAGCAGACCGGCGACGACATAGGGGTTCGACAATTCGAACGAGATTTCGCCGATATTGGCGAAATAGGGATACTGGTCGCCATGCGCCGCAAAATACCGCAGGTCGTTGGCGTAAGCGGCAAAGAGCACCAGCGCGCCGAGACCGGCCGAGCCGATCGCGTAACCCTTGGTCACCGCCTTGGTGGTGTTGCCGACGGCGTCGAGCGCGTCGGTCGACTTGCGCACCTCAGGCGGCAAATGCGCCATTTCGGCGATGCCGCCGGCATTGTCGGTGACCGGGCCGAAGGCGTCGAGGGCGACGATCATGCCGGCAAGGCCGAGCATGGCGGTAACCGCGATGCCGGTGCCGAAAAGGCCTCCGAGCTGGTAAGTGGCAAGAATGCCGCCGACGATGACGATGGCCGGCAGGGCGGTCGATTCCAGCGAGACCGCCAGGCCCTGGATGACATTGGTGCCATGACCGGTGACCGAGGCCTGAGCGATCGAAACGACAGGACGCTTGCCGGTGCCGGTGTAGTATTCGGTGATGACGACGATCAGCGCGGTGACGACCAGGCCGACAAGCCCGCAGACGAACAGGTTCGTGCCGGTCACGTCGGCGCCGGCGACTGTGCCGAGCGAGCCCCAGCCGACCGTCAGCGAGGTGGCGGCGCCGAGACCGACGATCGACAGCAGGCCGGTGACAATGAGCCCCTTGTAGAGCGCGCCCATGATCGAGCCGTTCGAACCGAGCTTGACGAAAAAGGTGCCGATGATCGAGGTGATGATGCAGGCGCCGCAGATCGCCAGCGGATAGATCATCGCCGACTGGAGGATCGGGGCGCCGGCAAAGAAGATTGCGGCGAGAACCATGGTGGCGACGACGGAGACCGCATAGGTCTCGAAAAGGTCGGCGGCCATACCGGCGCAATCGCCGACATTGTCGCCGACGTTATCGGCAATCGTTGCCGGGTTGCGCGGATCGTCCTCGGGAATGCCGGCTTCCACCTTGCCGACGAGGTCGCCGCCGACGTCGGCGCCCTTGGTGAAGATGCCACCACCGAGACGGGCGAAGATCGAAATCAGCGAAGCGCCGAAGCCAAGCGCCACCAGCGCATCGATGACTTCGCGCGAGCCGCTCTCATGGCCGAGGCCGAAGGTCAAAATCGTATAGTAGATGGAGACGCCGAGCAGTGCGAGGCCCGCCACCAGCATGCCGGTGATCGCACCTGACTTGAAGGCGATGTCGAGGCCGGCGGAGAGGCTGGCGGAGGCCGCCTGGGCGGTGCGCACATTGGCGCGGACGGAGACATGCATGCCGATGAAGCCGGCAGCCCCGGAAAGCACGGCGCCGATCAGGAAGCCGATGGCGGCCGTGGCGGAAAGAAGCAGCCAGGCTGCGATGAAAACAACGACGCCAACAAGGGCAATGGTTCTGTACTGGCGGGTCAGATAGGCCTGAGCGCCTTCGCGGATATAACCCGCGATCTCCTGCATGCGGCTATTGCCCTGATCGGCGGCAAGCACCGACCGGGTTGCCCAGGCGGCATAGACCACCGAGAGCAGACCGCATGCGATTACGCATAAAAGAATCGTCATTTCGCTCTTTCCTCCCATAGGCCGGAGCTCACTCCTTCTCCGGCAGATACGCCGCCGAATCGCCTTCCTCTCCACAGAAATGCCACAGCTAAGCGGTGCGGAGATTGCGTGGTCGATCACGTGGCGTCAAGACCGCAACGAGCGAAAACCGTTGCAGTGCGAAGAAAGACTTAGGGAGATTGTTTGGCGGCTAAAGACTTACTTCTTCGTGTCGCCGCGAACCTGCTTTGCAATGCGGTCGAGCACCGCATTGACGAGCTTCGGCTCGTCGTCATCAAAGAAGGCCTGGGCGATCTCGACATATTCGGTGACGATGACCGCCACCGGGACGTCCTTGCGGTCGGTGATCTCGAAGACGCCGGCGCGCAGGATGGCGCGCACGGTGCTGTCGAGGCGCGACAGGGCCCAGTCATCCTGCAGGGCTGCGGCGATCAGCGGATCGAGACGGGTCTGATCGCGCACGACGCCGGAGACGATGGAACGGAACCAGCCGGCATCGGCCTTCAGATAGGTCGCGCCGTCGAGTTCCTGGCCGAGACGGTGCGCCTCGTATTCGGCGACGATTTCCAGAACGCCGGTCCCGCCGACATCCATCTGATACAGTGCCTGAACGGCAGCAAGACGGGCAGCGCCCCGCTGGTTTGCAGTCTTGACCGGCCGTTCCGTCTTGTCGTCATTCATTCGTTATGCACCCAGTTTCTGCTTCAGCTCGATCATCGTCAGAGCGGCGCGAGCGGCAAATCCGCCCTTGTCCTTGTCCGAGCGGCGCGCACGCACCCATGCCTGTTCGTCGTTCTCGACGGTCAGAATGCCGTTGCCGATGGCAAGGGACTCGCTGACCGCAAGATCCATCAAAGCGCGCGAGGATTCGTTCGACACGATATCGAAATGATAGGTCTCGCCGCGAATGACCATGCCGAGCGCGACATAGCCATCATAATGCGTTCCGCCATTGTCGTCTCCATCGAGCGACATGGCAATCGCCGCCGGAATTTCCAGTGCGCCGGGAACGGTGACGACCTCGAAAGTGGCGCCGGCCTGTTCCAGTGCGAAGGTCGCGCCTTCGAGCAGGGCGTCGGCCATGTCGTCGTAGAAGCGGGCCTCAACGATCAAAATATGGGGAGCGGTCTCTCTCGGCATGGTTCACCTTCGTTTTGTGGGGCGTTTTCCACTCGGCAGCCCGCGGTCAAAACATGCCTTCACCAGAATGGCAAGCACTTTCGCCCGATGCCGCAAACGCCAAAGAAGAAATATCCGCAAGGGGATAGCCGCGCCGCGCCTGCACTGCTCGGCACGCTTCTCGAAGCGGTATTTCCGGATGCCTGGAAAACGGCAATTCGAAGGCGGATTTCATGAACAATTCTTAATGGCTTTTCAGTGTGTTAGCATATTGAATCGCGAGGAAGAGAGTGCCAATTCCATGGCGTGACAGACGATCCCCTGCAACGACAGTCGACCGTCAAAGCAGATGAAAGGATACAATCATGAACCGCGTTGTCACCATCAGCATCGCTGCAGCCCTCTCCTCCCTCGTATTTGCCGGCGTCAGCCGAGCCGAAAGCCTCGGTATGAACACCGCCCAGGGCATCGAGCAGACACTCCGGACCTTCCACGGCAATGATTTCAACGTCGAGCAGGTCCATAACTGGCGCAACCTCGACGACGAGGATACCGGGCCGCGCTCGGCGCCGGAACGTTCCGGCCAGGCCGTGCACGCCATTCAGGCCTCGATCGACGCCAACAGGTCACTTGCCCACCGGCTCAACAACGAGGGCGTCGACGTCCGCAACATCGTAAATGCCGAACAGGCAGCCGACGGAAGTCTGACCTTCTACGTCCGTTGACGCTTCAGCGCATCGCGGCCCCTTCGGTGCGCGGCGCTCAAAGCATGGGCGGCGGTCTCCTCTCCGCCCATGCCTTTCTCTGCCATGCCTTTTCTCTGTCATGCCGGGATTTTCCAGAAAACCATTGAATTTTCCCGGGCGATGATGGCTTCTCTTCCTGCAACAGGAGGACATCATGGCCAGGGAATCGAAGGCGGTGATCAATATCGCCGATCTCAAGCTCGACCACTGGAAACAGGGCGCGCTCTATGAAAGCGTCGACACTTCGTTCGGCACCCTTCTTGGCCTGACCGGCCTCGGCATCAGCTACAACGAGGTGCCGCCGGGGAAATCCGGCTGCCCCTTCCACAACCACCATGTCGAAGACGAGCTTTTCTACGTGATTTCAGGCACCGGCGAATACCGCTTCGGCGGCGAGCGCCATGCGATCAAGGCGGGTGACACGCTCGGCGCCCCGGCCGGCGGCCCGGAAACGGCGCACCAGATCATCAACACCGGCACGGCTCCACTCGTCTATCTCGGCATATCGACAATGGCGAAGACCGAGATCGTCGAATATCCGGATTCCGGAAAGTTTCTTGCCAAAACAAACAGGGCCAAAACAACGAGGAAGGTTCCGAACCTTCGCGCTTCCGCCATATCGGCCGGCCGGAAAGCGATCTCGACTATTGGGACGGCGAACCCGGCGCTTGAAGGAACCGAGATGACCGATATTCCAACCCTCGAAACCGAGCGGCTGACGCTCCGCCCGCACCGCCTCGACGATTTTGAGGCGCATGCGGCACTCTGGGCGGACGAGGACGTCGTTCACTTCATCACCGGCATCCCATCGACGCGAGAGCAGAGCTGGAGCCGGATGCTTCGGATTGCCGGCATGTGGCACCATATGGGTTTCGGCTTTCTGGCAATCGAGGAACAGGCCAGCGGCCGGTTCATCGGCGAAGCGGGCTTCATGGAATCCCGCCGCGAGATGGAACCCTCGATCGAGGGGACGATGGAACTCGGATGGGCGCTGATGCCTTCGGTACACGGCCGCGGTTACGCCACCGAGGCGCTGACCGCGCTGATCGGCTGGGGGCAAACGCATTTCCCCGGAAAGCCGATGAGCTGCATCATCAGCCCGGAGAACCAGGCCTCGTTGAGGGTCGCAGCCAAACTCGGTTTTCGCGAGATCACGCGCACGCAGTATAACGGCGAGATCATTCAGTTTTCGCGTTAGCGAATTCCGCCAAGCGGGCAACGCAGCGCGCGTAAGCGGCGCTTGCTGACATTTGCCGATATCGGCAAGCAAACCCAAGCTAACGGGTATCGACGACCTCAGCTTGCGTCCCCGGATGGGTCCAAGCCTCGCACCTGCTACGCGCAAGGAACGCGCTTTAGAGTCACTGACAAGAGGCAGAAGCGCTTGGAATACCGACGTCCGCCACCTTGACACAACTAAGCATTGACGGGCGAGCTGCGTGGTAATTGCAGCCGGCAGAAACTCCCGATCTATCAGAGGCTGATCACAAATATGACCATTTTCATCATCTGCCATAAGGATTTGCCGAGCTATCCTCCGCCCGAGGGCTCGAAAATCATATGGCTCAACTCTAAACTACCTTCGGAAAACAGGGGAATGGATGTCATTGCCGGCTATGATTTTTTCAGCGAGCCGGAGGAGCTTCACGCGAAATTGTCAGGATCTCTGGGAACGATCGTAGTCGCGAAAGTCGTTTCGGAAGAAGCAGCAAAACCTCGTACCATTACTATCTGGCAGTATCGAAAATTCTTGACACGGCTCAAAATCGGAACGCCGAACCCCGATTATCCCGGGATGAACACAGCAACATCGGAAGAAACAGAAATCACAAGACCAGAGGATCCGGCGTTTTTTTCAGAAAGTTTCTTTCTGCCTCGGCCGCTAAATCTCCATAACATATCTCAACACTACGCACGCTTTCACAATATTGTTGACTTCTTGAGATATACAGCGTGTGCGATCGAAACAAATACTTTAGCGCAAGCCGAAGCTTTGCAGTTTTTCAATTCCAGCACTTTCGTTCCTGGTGGCATTGAACTCGGCACGTATCCGACGGACTGGTGGCTGGATACTTTTGTCCGCATGGTGGCGCCGTCTTTTGAATTTGCGAAACGATATCAACCGTTTCAAGCCGATGACCCCGTGCAGAAACGTGCGATCTCATTCTGCCAGGAGCGTCTGGGAAGCTATCTTCTCGTCAAGCGGATAGCCGAACTCTATGGCAATACCCTACCCGGGTCCCTGTTCGGGGATATTGCGACGGTATCGAATGACGGGGTCTACAGGAGCGGCGTATAAGCGAGGCTCCCAATTGCAAACGCAACATCGCAACTTTTTGCGATACTGGCAGCAGAAGCGGCTGAGCCAATAAGGCTGACTAGATAAAACTGACCACGGTAGTCGAGTGCCCTCACCCCACCCCAGCCGGAACAGCGACAGTTCTGCAAACAGTGTGGCGCAAGCTTCACCTCAAATAGTAGCACCAAACAGGCTCAAATTGCCGTCCTGCAGATTTCCATGCAGACGGTAGCCTTTCGCGAAGGACAATACCTTGACGATCAATCAGCCCATTCCTTCTTTGCCGGCCGGCCTTCCTGATCTGGCGCTTCTCACGGAGAAAGCTGCCGGCACGGGATCGGTCATCATCTATCAGCCCTATCTCGACGCTTCGCAGCGCAGCCAGCTCGATACGGCTGCCATGCCGCTCGACATCTCGTTCAATACGCAGGCTACGACCCGCGAATATGAACTCTTCCTCACCCTGCATCAGCATCACGAGGCGATCGGCCTCGGTGACGACGTGTTCTGGGGGCTGCTCTCCAGCAAATTCGAGATGAAGTCGGTGACAAGCTTCCCGTCCTTTGTGACGGAGGCGGAAAAAGCCAGAGCAGAAGGAGCGGACGCCTATCTTTACAATCCGTTGATCGGCCACGCGGCGATCTACAGCAACGTCTGGGAACATTCGCTGCTTGGCGGTCACCCCGGCATGGAGCCGATCTTTCTGCATATCCAGGAGCTCGGCTATCCTATCGCGCCGCCGCAGGACAAGATTGCCTTCATGTTCTGCAACTATTTCTGCGGCAACCGAAAATTCTGGTCCGGCTATTTCGCCTTTTGCGAACGCATTCTTGAATCGCTGGAAAACCAAGCGCGCGCCGGCACGGCGGCGGGTGCTGCCTATGCCGGTACGGCTAATTATTCACGCGATGCCAACGCGAAAATGCGCCCCTTCGTGATCGAGCGCTTGCTCGGACTTTATGTCCAACAGGCTATCGCCTCCGGACTGAAGATCGCCGCCTTCGTGCCCACCCTTGCCGATTTCGAATGGAAGTTCGGTGTCCGCCTCGGCCGGATGCTGCATGGCCTCCTCGCCGCCAAGGAAGCGTTTTTGCAGAGCCGTGACGAGGCTCTCCTGACCGCGTGGCAGCAAGGCCGCCAACCGCTCATCAAGCAGCCGCATCTGATCTGGGGGGCTGATGATCCGCCCGGCTGGATGCCGCGAGGCCAATTTATCGGCGGCCGCGAATTGATGCGCGCCTATGCCCGGCAGACCTCTGGTTCTTCTCCGGTACCGCCGCTGCCGGGCCGGACGGGAAGGCCCGCCATACCGGCCGCGCCGAAGATCGAGCAGCCGCTGCGCAATTCATTGCAGCCCTTTGCCGGCGGATGGCAGGCACACAAGGACCGTCATTGCATCTGGATCGTGACGCCCGAAAACTACAATCACAGCCATGCCTTCGACGAAGTCGCGCTCGGCCTGCAGGGCGCCTTCGAGGAACTCGGCGGCTCGGCACCGATCGTCCGCGACATGAACGCATTCGCCGGCCGTGCGCCGATCATTTATGGCGGCAATCTTCTCGCCGCCGAAATCGTCAGCCATCTGCCAAAGGACAGCGTCGTCATCAATCTCGAGCAGGTGTCCGAAGAAAGCAGCTGGATCAATTCGCGCTACACCTCGGTCCTGAAGTCGCTTCCGGTTCTGGATTACAGCCCGCGCAATCGGGAAAATCTCGCCGCCAAGGGAATCGATCACGCCGGCGTGCTCGAAATCGGCTATAGCCGGTGCCTCAGCCAGATAAGCCACGCCACCGTCAAAGATATCGACGTGCTCTTCTACGGCTCGATGAACGAACGCCGCCACCATATCCTGAAGACGCTGAAGGACGGCGGGCTCAAGGTCGCCCATCTCTTCAATATCTATGGAGCGGAACGCGATGCGGCGATTGCCCGCTCCAAGATCGTGATCAACATCCATCATTATGCCAGCGGCGTCTTCGAGATCGTACGCATTTCATATCTGCTCGCCAATCGCGTTTGCGTGCTGACGGAAGGCGACATCCGCGATCCAGACCTCCAGTCCTTCATCGGCGGCTTGGCAATCGAGCCGTATGACAACATGATCGAGCGCTGCTACAAGCTGATCGCAGATGCCGACGAGCGCGATGCCATTGCAACGACAGGCCTTGCAGCCATGCAGAGCCGCTCGCAGGCTGACATGCTGATGAGCGTCATGAAGGCAGGCGCCTGATGAAGGCCGCAGAAAAGGTATGTCATGCGCATTGAGACCGCAGCCATCGAGGGCATTGTTGCGATCACGCCGCCACGCTTCGGCGATCACCGCGGCTACTTCTCCGAGGTATTCAAGGATGCCTGGTTCCGGGAAAATGTGGCCGACGTCACGTTCGTCCAGGACAATGAATCGCTTTCGGCACAGGCCGGAACCGTCCGGGGGCTGCATTTCCAGATCCCGCCCTTCGCACAGGGCAAGCTGGTGCGGTGCCTTGCCGGCCGGATCATCGATGTCGTCGTCGATATCCGCGAGGGATCGCCGAGCTTCGGCAAATGGCTCTCTCAGGAGCTCGCGCCGGAGACCGGCAAGCAGCTCTGGATACCGGCCGGTTTCGCACACGGATTCGCAACGATCGAGCCGAACAGCGTCATCAGCTACAAGGTAACCGCACCCTACAGCCCGCAGCATGATCGCGGCATCGCGTGGAACGATCCGGCGATCGGCATTCGCTGGCCCTTCGATGAGAAAGACATGGTATCATCCGACAAGGACAAGACGTTGCCGCGGCTCGCCGATCTGCCAGGTCATTTTTCCTATTCAACACAGCAACCCCAGGATTGATCGACGATGCGCATACTGGTCACGGGCGGAGCGGGCTTCATCGGATCGGCATTGGTGCGCCACCTCGTCAACGAGATCGGCGCCGAGGTGCTGAATGTCGACACGCTGACCTATGCCGGCAATCTGGCATCGCTGAAATCCGTCGAAGCGGCGCCGAACTACCAGTTCCTGCGCGCCGACATCTGCGACAACGTCGGGATGCAGGAAGCATTCGCGTCCTTCCGCCCTGATATCGTCATGCATCTCGCGGCAGAGAGCCATGTCGACCGCTCGATCTCGGGCGCAGCCGATTTCATTCAGACCAACATCGTCGGCACATTCAGCCTGCTGGACGCCGCACGGCACTATTGGGATGGGCTTGACGCTCGCCGCAAGAGCGCCTTCCGTTTTCTGCATGTCTCGACGGACGAGGTCTACGGTTCGCTCGGCGACGAGGGCCTCTTCGAGGAGACGACGCCCTACGATCCGTCCTCGCCCTACTCCGCCTCCAAGGCCGCGAGCGACCATCTGGCGATCGCCTGGCACCGCACCTATGGCCTGCCCGTCGTTGTCTCCAATTGCTCCAACAATTACGGCCCGTTCCATTTCCCTGAGAAGCTCATTCCGCTGATGATCCTGAACGCACTGGAGGGCAAGCCTCTTCCCATTTACGGCAATGGCTCGAATGTCCGCGACTGGCTCTACGTCGAAGACCACGCCCGCGCCCTCTTCACAATCGCATCCAGAGGGCGCCCCGGCGAAAAATACAATGTGGGCGGCCGCAATGAGCGTAGGAACATTGATGTCGTTCATCGCATCTGCGCCATTCTCGACGGCGTCTACAGTGACAAGGCACCGCATGCGCATCTGATCACCAACGTCACCGACCGCCCCGGACACGACGCACGCTATGCGATCGATGCCTCGAAACTCGAAAGCGAACTCGGCTGGAAGGCGCAAGAGACCTTCGAAACCGGCATCGAGAAGACCGTGCACTGGTATTTGGAAAACGAATGGTGGTGGAGGCCGCTGCGCGAAAAAGTCTACTCCGGCGAACGCCTCGGCGTTTTCAAGGGGCGATAAGATGCGCATTGCCGTGACCGGCAAACACGGCCAGGTCGTTCAGTCGCTGCTCAGACGCGGTGCCGAAACGGGCGTCGAAATCAACACAGTCGGGCGCCCGGAAATGGATCTTTCGGATCCTGCAAGCGTCGCAGCCGCCTTCTCGGCTCTGCGGCCGGATGTGATCGTCTCGGCCGCCGCCTATACGGCGGTCGACAAGGCCGAGAGCGAAGCCGAGCTTGCTTTTTCCGTCAATGCAGCCGGTGCCGGGGCAGTTGCCGAGGCTGCCGCGCGGATCGGGGTCCCGGTCATCCACATTTCGACCGACTACGTCTTCAGCGGCGACAAGGCCTCCGCATATTGCGAAGAGGATGCGACGGCGCCGATCTCCGTCTATGGGCGTTCGAAACTCGCGGGCGAGAAGGCCGTCGCGGCGGCGAATCCGAACCACGTCATCTTGCGCACTGCCTGGGTCTATTCACCCTTTGGCGCCAATTTCATGAAAACGATGTTGCGGCTTTCCGAGACGCGCGATCTTCTTCGCGTCGTCGCCGATCAGAGGGGATGCCCGACCTCGGCACTCGACATCGCCGCCGCGATTCTTGCGATTGCAACCCGTATCGTCGCGGACCCCGCGCCATCGCTCCGCGGCACCTTTCACCTGACCGGCAGCGGCGAAGCAAGCTGGGCGGATTTCGCCGAAGCGATATTCGCTGAGCTTTCCAAATCCGGCGGTAGAAACGTCGGCGTCGAACGCATCCCGACGGCGGACTATCCGACGCCGGCAAAGCGTCCCGCCAATTCACGCCTCAATGGCGAGAAGCTCGCCGGAACCTATGGACTCCGGCTCCCGGAGTGGAAGAAATCCATGACGATTGTCATGCAAGACCTTTTGAACAAGGGTCTTTAAGGAGATAGGCATGAAGGGAATTATTCTCGCCGGCGGTACGGGCTCACGTCTGCATCCGATCACCCAGGCCGTCTCGAAACAGTTGATGCCGGTCTACGACAAACCGATGATCTACTATCCGCTGACGACGCTCATGCTCGCCGGCATCAGGGAGCTGCTGATCATCACCACGCCTCACGACGTCGAAGCCTTCAAGCGTCTTCTCGGCGACGGCTCGCAATGGGGAATTTCGCTGAGCTATGCCGTACAGGCGAGCCCGGACGGCCTCGCCCAGGCCTTCATCATCGGCGCCGACTTCGTGCACGGCGACAGCTCGGCACTCGTTCTCGGCGACAATATCTTCTACGGGCACGGACTGCCGGAAATCATGAAATCCGGCACAGGTCGGCGGGAAGGCGCAACGGTGTTTGCCTATCACGTCACCGATCCGGAACGTTATGGCGTCGTGGGCTTCGACGAAAAGATGAATGCGCAGTCGATCGAGGAGAAACCGAAGGAGCCAAAATCGAACTGGGCGGTGACCGGCCTCTATTTCTACGACCAGCAGGTGGTCGATATCGCCGCGAACCTGAAGCCGTCACCGCGCGGCGAACTGGAAATCACCGATGTCAACCGCACCTATCTTGAGCGCGGCCAGCTTTTCGTGGAGCTGATGGGCCGGGGCTATGCCTGGCTCGACACCGGCACGCCGGATAGTCTGCATGATGCCGCAGGTTTCGTCAGCACGCTGGAGAAACGCCAGGGCTTCAAGATCGCCTGTCCCGAAGAAGTCGCCTGGCGCATGGGTTACATCTCGCAGGACGACCTCGCCAAGCTCGCAGAGAAGCTCGGCAAGAGCGCTTACGGCCAGTATCTGACGAAGCTGTCCCCGGATTGGTGAGTGACTTGTGACCCCGGAAACCGGTACAGGTTTTCGATTCAGGTGCTCGGGAATTCCGCCAGCCGGGCGGCGTAACGCGCCATGGTGTCGACTTCGAAATTGACGAAATCGCCGGCCTTGCGCTCGCCCCAGGTGGTGACCTCGAGCGTGTGGCGGATGAGCAGGACGTCGAAATCCGTCCCGTCGACCGCGTTGACGGTCAGCGAGGTGCCGTCGAGGGCGATCGAACCCTTGGGGGCGACGAATTTCGCCAGATGCTCGGGCGCGCGCAGCCGGTAACGGGTGGCGTCGCCTTCCGATGTCACCGAGAGGATTTCGGCCTTGCCGTCGACATGGCCGGAAACGATGTGGCCGCCGAGTTCATCGCCGATTTTCAGCGACCGTTCGAGATTGATGCGGCTGCCTTCCCGCCAAGCGCCGATCGTCGTCAACCGCAGCGCCTCTTCCCAGGCCTCGACCTCGAACCAGCGGCCATTGCTGCCCTCGGCCGGCAGACCCGTCACGGTCAGGCATATGCCGGAATGCGAAATCGAGGCGCCCATGTCGATCGTTGAGGGATCGTAGGCGGTGGCGACCCGCAACCGGATGCCTTCCTTCAGCGGAGAAACTGATTCGACCGTGCCGACATCGGTGACTATTCCGGTAAACATCAAAGCCCTCTTTCGTATTCGTCCAGGCGATCTTCGCCGAACATCTGCGTGCCCGTGTGGGCAAAACCCGATGGTATGTCGGTTGTATCAAGCGGCGATTCAATACCGCCCTCGCCGATGACGACAGGCGCCTGGTAAAGCTGGATGCGGTCGACGAGACCGGCCTCGAGGAAAAGCCGGGCGGTCTTGGCGCCGCCCTCGACCAGAAGTGAGGAAATGCCGCGTGTTGCCAAGGCCGGCAGCAGGATTTCCGGATGATAGGGATTGCAATAGACGATCTCGACACCGGTGGCTTCGAGAGCGATGCGGCGGGAGTCCAGGTCCGTAGCGGCGTCGGAGAGTGTGGCACCCCCCTCTGTCCTGCCGGACATCTCCCCCACAAGGGGGAGATTGGCTGGGGGTAGCTCCCAGGACAGAAGGGTGTGACCCTTCCTCTGACCCTAACGGCGAAATCTCTTCACTCGCCACCACGATCACCGGCACATCCCGCGCCGTCTGAACCAGCTTGCTCGTCAGCGGCAATGCCAGGGAGGGATCGAGCACGATGCGGATGGGGGACTGCGCTTCAAGGCCTGGTGTGCGCACCGTCAGCAGCGGGTTGTCGGAAATTGCGGTACCGATGCCGACGAGGATCGCGTCGGTTTCGGCGCGCAGCGCCTGAACCTCGGCGCGGGCCTCCGGGCCGGTTATCGCCACCTGGCCCTCCCCTTGGCGGCCGATCATGCCATCGGCGGAAACGGCAAGCTTGAGAGTCACATAAGGGCGGTTCTTCGTCTGGCGGGTGAGATAGCCGGCAAGCGAACGCCGGCCGTCGGCCTCCAGCACGCCTGCATCCACCTCGATGCCGGCTTCACGCAGCATGGCGATGCCGCGGCCGGAGACGCGCGGGTCGGGATCGGTGACGCTGATGACGACGCGGGCGACACCATAGGCGAGCAGCGCCTCGGCGCAGGGTGGGGTCTTGCCGTGATGCGAGCAGGGTTCGAGTGTCACATAGGCGGTGGCGCCGCGAGCAGCATCGCCCGCTTCGGCGAGCGCCTGCGGCTCGGCATGCGGGCGGCCGCCGACGGCGGTGACCGCCTGGCCGACGACGACGCCGTCCTTGACGATCAGACAGCCGACGGAGGGGTTGGTGGCGGTGCGGCCGAGATGCCGGCGCGACAGGCGGATTGCCGCCGCCATGAAACTCTCGTCATGCGACGTGACGCTCATGGCTCACCTGTCCAGCGGGTCGCGGGCGATCTTGGCGTTGATTTCGGAAATGACCTTTTCGAAATCCTCGGCAAGCGAGAAATCCCGATAGACGGAGGCGTAGCGCACAAAGCCGACATCGTCGAGGCTCTTCATCGCTTCGAGCACCTGCAAGCCGATCTGCTCGGAGGAGATTTCGGTTTCGCCCGAGCTTTCAAGCCGGCGGACGATGCCGGACACGGCGCGCTCGATGCGGTCACGCTCGACAGGGCGTTTGCGCAGAGCCACTTCGAAGGAGCGCACCAGCTTGTCGCGATCAAAGGGAACCTTGCGGCCGGTCTTCTTGATGACCATCAGCTCGCGCAGTTGCACGCGCTCGAAGGTCGTGAAGCGGCCGCCGCAATCCGGACAGATACGCCGCCGGCGGATGGACGTATTGTCCTCCGCCGGACGCGAATCTTTAACCTGTGTATCTTCCGAACCGCAATAGGGGCAGCGCATCGCTACTCCTTATCCCATGTAGTCATACATTGGGAAGCGGTCAGTGAGGTTGACCACCTTGCCACGTACGGCGGCTTCGACGGCGGCATTGCCTTCATCGGAATTGGCAACCTTCAGGCCGTCGAGAACCTCGACGATCAGATTGCCGATTTCGCGGAATTCGGCTTCCTTGAAGCCGCGGGTCGTGCCGGCCGGCGCGCCGAGGCGCACACCGGAGGTGACGAAGGGCTTTTCCGGGTCGAAGGGAATGCCGTTCTTGTTGCAGGTGACGTAGGCGCGGCCAAGAGCTGCCTCGGCGCGTTTGCCGGTGGCGTTCTTCTTGCGCAGGTCGACCAGCATCAGATGGTTGTCGGTGCCGCCGGAGACGACGTCGAGACCACCTGCGATCAGCGTTTCGGCCAGTGCCTTGGCGTTCTTGACGACCTGGGCGGCGTAATCCTTGAACTCGGGCCGCAGCGCCTCACCGAAAGCGACAGCCTTGGCGGCGATGATGTGCATCAGCGGACCACCCTGCAGACCGGGGAAAACAGCCGAATTGAACTTCTTCGCCAAATCCTCTTCATTGGTGAGGATGACGCCGCCGCGCGGGCCGCGCAGCGACTTGTGGGTCGTGGTCGTCGCAACATGGCAATGCGGGAACGGCGACGGATGCTGGCCACCGGCGACGAGGCCGGCGATGTGAGCCATGTCGACCATCAGATAGGCACCAACAGAATCGGCGATCTCGCGGAAGCGCTTCCAGTCCCAGATGCGGGAATAGGCGGTGCCGCCGGCGATGATGAGCTTCGGCTTCTGCTCTTCGGCCTTGCGGGCGACTTCATCCATGTCGAGCAGGTTGTCGCCTTCGCGCACGCCGTAGGAGACGACGTTGAACCACTTGCCGGACATGTTGACCGGCGAACCATGCGTGAGGTGGCCGCCCGAATTCAGGTCGAGGCCCATGAAGGTGTCGCCGGGCTGCAGCAGCGCCAGGAACACGGCCTGGTTCATCTGCGAACCCGAATTCGGCTGGACGTTGGCGAAATTGACGCCGAACAGCTTCTTGGCGCGCTCGATCGCCAGCTCCTCGGCGATATCGACGAACTGGCAGCCGCCGTAGTAACGCTTGCCGGGATAACCCTCGGCATATTTGTTGGTCATGATGGAGCCCTGGGCTTCCAGCACGGCGCGGGAGACGATGTTCTCGGAAGCGATCAGTTCGATCTCGTGCCGTTGGCGACCGAGTTCCTTTCCGATCGCACCGAAAATCTCGGGATCGACGTCCGCAAGCGAGCGATTGAAGAAGGACTCGGTGGAAGCATTGGTCATGGCGGGCTCCTCAACTGGAATGCGCTGAGGTATTAGCCTTCCGCCGTGGCAAGGGCAATACGGAGAACGACATTTGCTGAGCAAAGCGCGCGCTCCTGTCATTTTGCGACAGCGCAGCGCTGAGGACCGGCGGTCACGTCACCGGGTGCCCTCCCCGGCATAAAAAAACCGCGCCGGGAAGGCGCGGTTTGAAGATGCGATGCAGAGGCCGCCGTTTATTGGACCGGCTGTTCCATGCCGGCCGTGGTATCGAGCGCCAGCTCGGCATTGCCGTCCATCTGATAGATGTCGTCGCGGAACTGGACGATGCCGTCGGGCATGCCCCAGGCGGAGATGTAGACGAAATAGACCGGAACTTCCGTGGCGAGTTTGACCGGCGTGTTGACGCCGGATGCGATCACCTGCTCCATCTGCTGGCGGTTCCAGCCGGGGGTCTCGCGCAAGAGCCAGTTCGACAAGTCGCGCACGTTCTGGACGCGGACGCAGCCAGACGACTCGAAGCGCATCAGCTTGTTGAACAGGCCCTGCTGCGGCGTGTCGTGCATGTACTCGCCGTTCTTGTTGTAGAAGTTGATCTTCGTCGACGCCATGGCGTTGGTCTTGCCGGGGTCCTGGCGGAACATCAGGTTCGGTGCCTCGCCGTTCCAGTCGATGGTCTCGGGGCAACTTCGTTGCCCTTGCCGTCGATCAGGCGGATGGCGTTCTTTTCGAGATAGGTCGGATCCTTGCGCATCAGCGGCATGATGTCCTTCTCGACGATCGAGCGCGGCGAGGTCCAGTAGGGGTTGAGGATGACCTCGTAGATCTTCGAATTGACGAGATGTGTCGGACGGCTGAGACGACCGACAACAGCGGTGTGGCGCGTCGCGACAGTGCCATCCTCGACAGCCTCGACATAGGCAGCCGGGATGTTGACCATCACGTGGCGGCGGCCGAGATCCTCGGGGAAAGTCTGCAGGCGGACGATATTGGTGTTCAACTGCTGCAGGCGGACATCGGCGGGGATGTTCATCGCCTTCAGCGTGAATTCGCCGAGCACACCATCGGACGGCAGGCCGTGGCGGGCCTGGAAACGCTTGACCGCACCATCGACATAGGAATCGAAGGCGCTCGACATGCCGGCCTCGCGCGGCAGGTCGCCGGTGATCGCCAGGCGCTGGCGCAGCGCCTGAACGGCGGGATGGCTGACGCCGAGCTGCAGCTTCTGGTCACCGGGATTGACCTCCGGCCAGCCGCCGGCGGCCGCGATCTGCTGATACTGCATGACCGCCTGCTGGGCGCTAGCGACCGATTGGGGGCCGAGGATCGGCGTATTGGAAACGACGGCGCTTGCCGTGCGCGAAGCCGCCTTGGCGTCAAACTGGTCGTCCCAGTTGCCGCGGCGCGGCGCGTTGATCAGCGTATCGATCGCCGATTGCGCGAAGGCCGGCGCGGCAATCGCGCTAACGCCAACCGTTGCCGCGGACGCAAGGAAAGCGCGGCGCGAGAGAGCTTCATTTCCGTTTTTCTTCGACATAGTCCCAACCACTGAATGCGGCGATAAAGAGAAGCCGCGGCTCTTTGCGATATCACTGCGCTCTGACGCAGATCTCTGTGCATTTGTTGTCCCGGCAGATCAAAACTTTCCGCTTGCCCCATCACAAGATTGCGATGCGACAGCCTGACCATTTTTGATCGGTCCCTTGAAAGCGCCGGTTGTTAAGCCTTCCGCTGCCACACCAATATGGCCAATTCGTGTTGCCGTGCCGGAAGGCGGAATATCCGGCTACCGGAAACACGACACAACAAACCATATGACGGGCTAAACCGTGCCGGTTAATAACGGCTAAAAAACGGCTTGGATACGGGAGATAATGCTTGTCTGCCTTGCGTTGCAAAGATGCCACGCGTTGCCAACGGCAAAACCGGACGCGCAGGGAACACGTCCGGTTTTCTGCAACCCTGAAGGAGGTCGAGGGTCTCAGAGGCGATACATGATCGAGTTGTTCCAGAAGCGGTCGAGGCGCTGGAGCAGCTTGTTCATCTGGGTGAACTCGTCGGTGCCGATGCCGCCGACCTTGTCGATTGAGGTGATGTGGCGTTCGTAGAGTTTAGCCACCGTTTCGGCAATGTCCTGGCCGGTTTCGGTCAGGCTGATGCGGACGGAACGGCGGTCGATGCGCGAGCGCTGGTGGTTGATGAAGCCGAGGTCGACCAGCTTCTTGACGTTGTAGGAAACGTTGGAGCCGAGATAGTAGCCCCGCGAGCGCAGCTCGCCGGCGGTCAGTTCGGAATTGCCGATGTTGAAAAGGAGCAGCGCCTGGATGGCGTTGACGTCGCTGCGACCCTGACGGTCGAACTCGTCCTTGATGACGTCGAGAAGACGGCGGTGAAGACGTTCAACAAGATGAAGGGATTCCATGTAAAGATCACGGATGCCCTGGTCCTGCTGGTCACGGAAGTTCGATACCGCCTGCGGCTTGATTTTCGTGTTCATATTGACTGCCTCACTGTTTGTTTGGCGGTGTCGTTTTCTTCCCGCCTTGAGTGAGACCCTATCGAATACATATAAAATTCGACTTAAACCGCAGGCTTAACGGAGCCTTACTGGAAACCCCACGTTGTCTCAGGGTAAATCAACACTTACCTGGCGGCGGTGCCGGCGTTTTTCCAGCCAGAGCAGCAGGCGGAAAATCAGGTAGACGACGGCGACCATCACGTGCAGCAGGATGATCAGTTTGTTGGCTCCGAAAATATTGGGCAGTAGGCCGTACATCAGGATTTGCCCGCCGGCGGCCAGCACCCAGATGACCGGCCCCCAGGAGACGGTGAGCCAAAGGCCGAGGGAGGCGACGGGAAAAAGCACGGCGAGACTGGTGCTCGCCACCTTCCACGGCAGGCTCAAAAGGTCGAAGCGGCCGGCGCCGACCAGCGAATAGCCGACGAGCATCGCCCAATATTGCAGGCCGAACCAGAAGCAGGAAACGGCGACCAGTCTCAGGAAAAGAATGAAGAGTATATCCGCCAGCGTGCGTTTCGGTATCGTCGGAGAATCGGTTTCCATAGCGCAGACATCGGTTCGGGGTTGCATCTTCATACGAGCGCCGCGCCTCTGACGACGCGCTGAAGATGCTCTATCACATCGCGCTCGCGCGTAACGCCGAAAATCGATTTCGGGCTTTACGCCTCAAGTTTTTCCGCCGCGGCCAATCGTCCGGTTTGGATTTTTCGGGGGTCATGATAATGAGCGCTCCGATAAATGGAATGGGCCAGGGGCAGATATCATGCAGGATAGGACGCATCTCGTCGACGACATCACCGGCCATCGCCGCATGCGGCGCAACCGCAAGGCGGAATGGACACGCCGGTTGGTGCAGGAGAACCGGCTGACGGTCGACGACCTGATCTGGCCGATCTTCATCGTGCCCGGCTCCGGCATCGTCGATCCGATCCCGGCCATGCCGGGCGTCAACCGCATGAGCATCGACAAGGCCGTCGAGGCAGCACGCGAAGCGGCCGGCCTCGGCATTCCAGCGCTCGCGACCTTTCCGAATATCGAGATGGAACTGCGCGACGAAACGGGCTCGAACAGCCTCGAAGCCAATAATCTGATCAATAAGGCGACGTCGGCGATCAAGAAGGCGGTGCCCAATATCGGCGTCATCACCGACGTCGCGCTCGATCCCTTCACCAGCCATGGCCATGACGGCATTTTGAGAGGCAGCGAGATCGTCAACGACGAGACGGTCGATCAGGTGGCGCGTGCCGCCGTGATGCAGGCGGATGCCGGCGCCGACATCATTGCGCCGTCCGAGATGATGGACGGGCGCATCGGCGCAATCCGCATGGCGCTTGATGCAGCCGGCCACCAGAGCGTCGGCATCATGAGCTATGCGACGAAATTCGCTTCCGCCTTCTATGGCCCCTATCGCGAGGCGATCTCGACGGGCGGGCTGCTGAAGGGTGACAAGAAGACCTATTATATCGACCCGGCCAACGGCACCGAGGCGATCCGCGATGCGGCCCTCGACGTCGAGGAAGGTGCTGATATGCTGATGGTCAAGCCCGGCCTGCCCTATCTCGACATCTGCTGGCGGATGAAGGAGGCCTTCGGCCTGCCGACCTTCGCCTACCAGGTTTCCGGCGAATATTCGCAGATCAAGGCAGCGGCGATGAATGGCTGGATCGACGGCGAGCGGGCGATGCTCGAAACGCTGCTGTCATTCAAGCGGGCGGGATGCGACGGCATCCTCACCTATTTCGCGGTCGAGGTGGCGAAAGTCCTCGCGAAGCGGTGATTGCGAGCATGATGCCGAAAAGTGTATGCGGTTTTCGGGTGACATCATGCTCTATTTCTTCGATTTAGATGCGGATGTTTCAGGTCGGATCGGCCTGAAACATCCGCAGCCAGGAAGAATTATTGTATTTTGTTCTGCCGATACCATATCTGCGGCATCGCTT
Organism: Rhizobium sp. C104; assembly: GCF_022354505.1. Classification (NCBI taxonomy): domain Bacteria; kingdom Pseudomonadati; phylum Pseudomonadota; class Alphaproteobacteria; order Hyphomicrobiales; family Rhizobiaceae; genus Rhizobium; species Rhizobium sp. C104. Next base: position 2,051,017 of record NZ_CP092348.1, read on the forward strand.
TTCCGCAGGAGATTGAGATGAGCTACAACCCCAATCCGCTTTATGCCGCACCGGAGGACTGGCGCGCCTATAGCGGCGTGTTGAGCCGCCGTGTCTTCGCCTTCATCCTCGACTATTTGATCGTGCTGCTGCTCTGCATCCCCGCGGGGATCGTGCTGTTCTTCCTGTCGATCGTCACGCTCGGGCTTGGCTTCCTGCTCTACCCTGCACTCTTCGTCATCGTCGCCGGCATCTATTTCGGCCTGACTGTCGGCGGGCGGAGCCAGGCCTCGCTCGGCATGCGCGCGATGGGCATCGCCATCGTGCGCGTCGACGGTCGGCCGATGGATTTCCTGACGGCGATCGTGCATCTGGCGCTGTTCTGGATCCTCAACTCGGTTCTGACGCCGCTGATCCTGCTTGCCGGCCTGTTTACCGAGCGCAGCCGCCTCATCCACGACCTGCTGGTCGGGACAGCGACGGTTCGCACCGCCTAAGCGATGGCTCAAGACCACGGCTAAACCATTCAGCGGAGACGAAATAAAGTCTCCGCTTTCTCTTTGCCGGGGCCGCCACTGCTCCATATTTAAAATTAGAAGACCGATATGAAGGGCAAGAACCGCCCCGCTGTTGACGTTTTTTATTCTTAGGTCATGCTGTCAAGAAACGGCACGGTCTCGACAAGGAAATTTCCGCGACAGATGAATACGCAGACAACGCCATCTCCGCAGTTTTATCTGACGGCTCCGGCTGCGTGTCCGTATCTGCCGCATGAGATGGAGCGTAAGGTGTTCACCCATCTGGTCGGCCCGCGCGCCGCCGAGATGAACGACATCCTGACCCAGGGCGGTTTCCGCCGCTCCCAGAATATCGCCTACCGCCCGGCCTGCGAATCCTGTCGCGCCTGCGTTTCCGTGCGTATTCTCGCCCAGGAATTCGAGCCGACGAAATCGATGAAACGGGTGCTTGCCGCCAATTCCGACGTCATTGCCACCGAATTCACGGCCCAGCCTTCGAGCGAGCAATATTCGCTTTTCCGCCGCTATCTCGATTTTCGCCACCAGCAGGGCGGCATGTCCGACATGACAGTGCTCGACTATGCAATCATGGTTGAGGACACGCATGTGAACACGCGAATTGTCGAGTACCGGCGGCGTGAAGAAGGCTCCGGGCTGGAACAGCGGCCGAAGGGCGAGCTGCTTGCCGCCGCGCTGACCGACACGATGAGCGATGGGCTGTCGATGGTCTATTCCTACTTCAATCCCGATCTCGAGCGGCGGTCACTCGGCACCTTCATGATTCTCGACCATGTCAGGCGCGCGAAAGCGCTGGGCCTGCCGCATGTCTATCTCGGCTACTGGGTTCAAGGGTCGCGAAAAATGGACTATAAGACGCGCTTCCAGCCGCAGGAGCACCTGACACCGCGCGGCTGGGAACGTTTCGATCCCTTGTCCATGCCCGAAAGCCCCCACGACTGAATGTCCACCGCTCTTTCCGATCATCGGAAGGGCCTGCTGCTGACGGCGATCGGCGGGCTGGCGCTTTCCATGGATATTCCGCTCGTCCGCCTTGGCGGCGGCGACATCTGGTCGATCCTGGGCATGCGAAGCGCAGCCACGGTTGTCGCCACGCTCGTCATCCTTGCAGCAATGCGCGTTGCCTCGGGTAAATGGCCGGTGCTCGTTCCGGGGCGAGCCGGCCTGCTCGCCGGTCTGCTCTACGGCCTCTCATCCCTCACTTTCGTGCTGGCCGTCTTCAATACGACCACAGCCAATGTCGTCTTCATCGTCGCCTTCAACCCGATGTTCGGGGCGCTCCTTTCCTGGACTTTCCTCAAGGAGAAGCCGCAGGCCGCGACGCTGATCGCCATGCTGTTCATGATCCTCGGCGTCGGATTGATCGTGCGCGAAGGGCTTTCCAGCGGTCATTTTTTCGGCGATGCCATGGCGCTTCTCAGCGCGTTTATTCTTGCCGCAGCTATTACAATCGGGCGCGCCTCGCGCCGGGATATGGGCTTCGTGCCGCTGCTTGCCGCTATCCTGCCGGCCGTGCTCGGCCTCGCGCAAGCTCTGCCCTCAGGGCTTTCCATCGCCGATCCCGGCTGGATTCTCGTCAACGGCGCCATCGTCATGCCGGTCGCCTTCTGGTGCCTCGCGACCGGGCCGCGTTACCTCTCCGCCCCGAGGTCGGCATGTTCTATCTGCTCGAAACAGTGCTCGCCCCAATCTGGGTCTGGCTGATCTTTTCGGAAACGCCGGCGACGATGACACTCGTCGGCGGCGGCATCCTGATAGCGGCGATCGCCGGGCATTGCTTCTGGATGGTGCACGGCAGAAGCATCAGGCCATTGGCGGGATAGGCGTTGTCGCTCAACCGGTAGCCTTCATCTGCTGCTGTTCCAACTCCCTGCCAAGTCCTTCGAGCACGTGCGCCCAGCCTTGCCGGGTTTTTTCCTCGTGTTCGGCCCATTCGGCGCACATTTCGTGGGTCAGCGTCAGGCGGCTGCCGCCGCCGAGCGGTTCGATGTCGATTTCGACTCGGTCGCAATTGTGGTCGTGGTCCTCGACGGAAAAGCTGAAGACCATGCGTTGCGGGCGCTTCAATTCCAGGAAGACGCCCTGGTGAAAGGCGTCGCCGGTGGGACGGCGGTCGACGATGAAGAAACGGCCGCCGACATGCGGATCGATATCGGCGCGGATGACATGACCGTCATCGGTGGCAAACAGAAAGCGGCGGGCGATTTCGGGGTTGAGCCAGGCGTCGTACACGACAGCAGGCGGAACCCTGTAGGTATGGCTGACATGCAATTTGATGGTGCTGGCGGGCATCGATTTTCCTCCGGTAACGGCGCGCGCCTGCTCCAAGCGCGCGGCCCACAGCCGTTCCGTCCGCCCACAGACCGGCCTTCTCTTGTTTTGGATAACAGCGAAGAGATAGAGAAGTTCCGGCGCCCGCCAAGAGACGAGCACGGAATTTTTATATCGCTAGCCCGGAACCGCTGCGCGCTTGCGGGCGACAAAGTTAGAGCATGATGTCGCCCGAAAACCGCTCACACTTTTCGGCATCACGCATTAACCGGCGAATTTGCCGCTGCGCGGAAAACCCTTCGGCACGGTGCGGCCGGCGGTGGCGCGGTCGGCCAGCCATTCCGCAAGCTCGTCCTTGTTCTTCGTGAAGGTGCGGCCGGCGCTGTCTTCCCAGACGAGGCCGCCCGATATTGCGAAGCAGCGGACGTCGGAAATGCCGCCATCCTTGTAACGCTGCAGGCGCACGCCCTTGCCGCGCGACATTTCCGGCACCTGTGCCAGCGGGAACACCAGCAGCTTGCGGTTTTCGCCGACGACGGCGACATGGTCGCCGCTGACGGGCACGAGCAGCTGCGTCTCCTCGGGCAGCGCGACGTTCATGATCTGCTTGCCCTTGCGCGTATTGGCGACCAGCTCGGCCTCCGGAACGACGAAGCCGTTGCCGGCTGTCGAGACGATCAGCTGCTTGCGCGACGGATCGTGGACGAAAGCCGTCAGCACCGCCTGGTCGTTGTCCATGTCGACCATGATGCGCAGCGGCTCGCCATGGCCGCGACCGCCCGGCAGCTTGTCGCCGCCAAGGGTGAAGGCCTTGCCGCCTGTCGTGACGATCAGGATCTTGTCCGTCGTCTGCGCCGGAAAGGCTATCTTCAGGCCGTCGCCCTCCTTGAAGGTCAGCGTCGCCGTATCGGCGATATGGCCCTTCAGCGCTCGGATCCAGCCCTTTTCGGATATGACGACGGTGATCGGTTCTTTCTCGATCATCGCCTGCTGGATTGCTTCCTCGTCGGCCTCGGGTGCGTCGGCAAACTGGGTGCGGCGGCGGCCGACCTCGGTCGCCTTGGCGAATTTCTTCTTCACTTCGCCGATTTCCCAGGCGACCGTCTGCCACTGCTTGTCGTCGGAGGCAAGCAGCGCTTCGATCTCGCCCTTTTCCTTGGTGAGTTCGTCGAATTCCTTGCGGATCTCGAACTCTTCCAGCTTGCGCAAGGCGCGCAGCCGCATGTTGAGGATCGCCTCGACCTGAATGTCGGTGAGATCCCAGCGCGCCATCATCACAGGCTTCGGCTCATCCTCCTCGCGGATGATCCTGATCACCTCGTCGATGTTGAGATAGGCGATCAGAAGGCCGCCGAGGATTTCGAGACGCCTGTCGATCGCGGCCAGTCGGAAGCGCGAGCGGCGCTGCAGCACCTCGCGGCGGTGATCCAGCCACTCCTTCAGCACTTCGTTCAGCGCCATGACCCGCGGGATGCGGCCCATGGACAGCACGTTCATGTTGAGCGGGAAGCGGCTTTCGAGCTCCGTCAGCTTGAACATCGATTCCATCAGGATCGTCGGATCGACGCTGCGGGTCTTCGGCACCAGGACGACACGGATGTCCTCGGCCGATTCATCGCGGATGTCCTCCAAGAGCGGCAGTTTGCGGGCGATCAGCAGCTCGGCGATCTTCTCGATCAGCCGCGACTTCTGCACCTGGAAGGGAATTTCGGTGATGACGATCTGGTAGCCGCCGCGGCCGAGATCCTCGGTTTGCCACTTCGCCCGCACGCGGAAGCCACCGCGGCCGGTGCGATAGCTCTCGATGATGCTGTCGCGGCTGTCGATGATGATGCCGCCCGTGGGGAAATCCGGGCCGGGAATGAATTCGACGAGCTTTTCGACGGTCGCATCCGGATGCTTGATCAGATGCAGCGCGGCGTCGCAAAGCTCGTGGGCATTGTGCGACGGGATCGAGGTCGCCATGCCGACGGCGATGCCGGAGGAGCCGTTGGCGAGCAGGTTCGGGAAGGCGCCGGGAAGGACGGTCGGCTCGGAATTCGATTCGTCGTAGGTGTCGCGGAAATCGACGGCATCCTGATCGATGCCTTCAAGCAGCAGTTCGGAGACCGCCGTCATCTTCGATTCGGTGTAACGCATGGCGGCGGGGCTGTCGCCATCGATATTGCCGAAATTGCCCTGGCCGTTGACCAGCGTGTAGCGTTGCGAGAAGTCCTGGGCGAGACGGGCAAGCGCATCATAGATCGACTGGTCGCCGTGCGGATGGTAGTTACCCATCACCTCGCCGACGATCTTGGCGCATTTCCTGAAGGCCGACGTCGGCCTCAGCCCCATCTCGTTCATCGCGTAGACGATGCGGCGATGAACGGGCTTCAGCCCGTCGCGCACGTCAGGCAAAGCACGGTGCATGATGGTCGACAGCGCATAGGCGAGATAGCGCTGCTCGAGCGCCGCCTTGAGGTCGACCGGTTGGATGTGATCGTCGTCTCCGCCGGACGGCGGCAAAATCTCTTGTCCCATAGGTTCTGACTAGCCCAGAAGAGGCTGGCGGGCAAGGAATCCAGGCCATTGCAGCTGTGGATGAAGTCTTGGCACCGACATCAAAGGATGAGACAAACGTTCGGCCGCAATTTGGACTTCGTTTGCCGTTCCTTTCAACGGAAATTTAGAAGTCCGCAAATATAAAGCGGGCCCAATCCGTAGTAGCGTAACTGCAGATTTCCAACCGCCACACGCCACCAGAGGAATCACCCCATGAATTTTTACCGGACAACGCGGCTGATGCTGTCGGGCGCCGCCTTTTTCTCGCTCGCCGGCTCGGCGTTCGCTCTCGACGGCACCGATCTCTTGAAGAAGATCAATGCCGCCTATGCCGCCCAGGGTGGGACGATTGCGGCTGACAGCGTCGATATCGACGGCACGACCGTCACGTTGAAGAATGTCACCGTCAAGCCGACCGGCGGCGAAAGCCTGCCCATCGGCGAAATTACCCTTTCCGGCGTCGAAGAAGACGAGGACGGCGGCTATTATATCGAAGAAGCCGCCTTCCCCGACATCAACAAGACGCAAGACGGCGTCACCGTGACGGCGCAGGAACTGACGCTCGGCGGCATCTCCGTGCCGGCAACGCCGGGCGGCGACACGCTCGACACCATGATGCTCTATGAGACCGCGCATATTGGCCCGGTGAAGGTGGTCAAGGACGGTGCGGAAGTGTTCTCGCTGCTCGAAAGCAACATGAACCTGACGCTGCGCGAAGACGAATCCGGCTTCGATTTCGACGGCGCCTTCAAAAGCATGAAGGCCGATCTGACCAAGACCGAAGATGCGCAGAGCAAGGATGCGATCGAGAAGCTCGCCCTGCAGCACGTCCAGGGCGACATCACCATGAAGGGCGCCTGGGAACTCGCCCCCGGCACGGTCGACATTTCGGAATTCGCCTTCGACTTCACCAACGTCGGCAAACTGAACCTCGGCTTCAAGATTTCGGGCTACACGATGGCCTTCATGAAATCGATGCAGGATGCGATGAAGGAATCCGAAACCAACCCGAACAAGGAGCAGTCGCAGCAGGCGCTCGGCCTCGCCATGCTCGGCCTGATGCAGCAGCTTTCCTTCGAAGCGGCGCAGGTGCGTTTCGACGATGCCTCGATCACCAAGCGTGCGCTTGATTACGCTGGCTCGCAGCAGAACATGTCGGGCAAGCAGATGGCGGATTCGCTGAAGGCGATGACGCCGATCATGCTGGCGCAGCTCAACATCCCGGAACTGCAGAACGCCGTTTCGGCTGCGGTCAACACCTTCCTCGACGACCCGAAGAGCCTGACCGTCAAGGCCGCTCCTGCAAAGCCGGTGCCCTTCCCGACGATCGTCGGTGCTGCCATGGGCGCTCCGAACACGTTGCCGCAAGTGCTCGGCGTCAAGGTTTCGGCCAACGACTGATCGCTTTACTCTTGCGGTGAAAGGCCCAGCAATGTGTGACTGACTCCAATAGTCGGTGTCAGTCACGGATTGCCGGGCCTTTTCGATTCAAACGCGGTGTCGGGCGAGTTCTGAGATGGCGAGGCTTGCGATATCGAGCAACTCCTCGAGCGATGCGCCGTCCCTTGCCTGCACGGACATGCCCTGCACGATAGCGCCGAGGAATCGCGCCAACGCACGCGGATTCGTCTCCGCGCTTATATCGCCCTCGCGGATACCACGCTCGATCCTTGCCGCAAAAGTATCCAGCGACCGACGGCGCAGCGCCGCGACATGGTCGGCGATCATGTCGTTCTCGCTGGCGCAATTCAACGCAGCCGTCGAAATCATGCAGCCTTTCGGATGTTCCGGTGCCGAAAATATCGCCGCCGACCCCTGCAATATCCGTTCGAAGGCAGAGACGGTGTCGATCGGCTCGCCGAGCGCGGAAAAGGTACCGGCGCCCAGCGCTCTATATTGCTCCAACGCCGCGCGGTAGAGATCGGCCTTCGAGCGAAAGGCGGCATAGAGGCTTTGCGGCGTAATGCCCATGGCGGTCGTGAGATCGGCGATCGAGGCGCCTTCGTATCCATGCGCCCAGAAGGTCTCGCGGGCGGCCGCGAGAACCGTCTCGCGATCGAAGGCGGGCGGGCGGCCGCGGCGGCGCGCCGAAAGATTTTTCATCTCTGGACTATTTTTCACAACGATCACTCTAGATATTCCGCCTGATCCATCTAATTCAGGAATGGTCATTGTGATTATAGAAGGTTTGATCTGATGAGTCTTCCCCTCGAAACGACACGTGCCAACAAGAATTCCCTGCTTTCCGCGGGCGTCGACGCGGCAATTGCAGATGCGCTTGACGACAGGCGCCTGGTCGGAGCGGTCGTGCTCGTCGCCCGCGACGGAGAAATCATCCACCGCCGAGCAGCAGGCCTCGCCGACCGCGAAAACGGCCTGGCAATGCGCGAGAATACGATCTTCAGGCTTGCCTCTATCACCAAGCCCATCGTCACCATCGCCGCGATGCGGCTCGTCGAGCAGGCGAGAATCGACCTTGGCGACGCGGCGACCAGATGGCTGCCGGAATTCCGACCAAAGCTGCCCGACGGCAGCGAGGCGACCATTCGTATCCGCCACCTGCTGACCCATACATCAGGCCTCGGCTACAGCTTCTCAGAAGAGGACGACGGTCCCTACATCCGCGCCGGCATTTCCGACGGGCTCGACCAGCCGGGACTGGCGCTCACTGAGAATCTCAGGCGGATCGCCAGTGTGCCCTTGCGTTTCGCACCGGGCAGCGACTGGCAATATTCCCTTGCTATGGATGTTATCGGCGGCGTCATCGAGGCGGAAACCGGCGTGCCGTTGGCTGAGGCCGTCGCCGAACTGGTGACAAGACCACTCGGGCTTGCCGACACGGCGTTTTCGGTTCGTGACCGCAGCCGGCTCGCCGCCGCCTATATGAACGCTTCACCCGAACCGGCGCTGATGGGCGAAAATGCGCTGGTGATGTCGCTGATGGGTCCGATCCGCTTCGCCCCAGACCGCATCTTCGATCCCGCCTCCTATCATTCGGGCGGCGCCGGCATGGCGGGAACGGCTGATGACGTTCTGGCCGTACTTGAAACCATCCGCAGGGGCGGTGCACCGCTGCTCTCGAGCGACACCGTTGCGATGATGATGACCGACCAGTCCGGCGGGCACCGCCAGCGGTATGAACCCGGCTCGGGCTTCGGCTTCGGCTGGTCCGTCATCACCGATCCGGCCGAGGCAGGCGTCCCCTTCCCCAGAGGCACGGTGAAATGGGGCGGCGTCTACGGCCACAGCTGGTTCATCGATCCGGTCAACGGAGTGACCGTCGTTGCGCTGACGAACACGACGCTGGAGGGCATGTGGGGCAAGTTCACGGTCGATCTGCGCGAGGCGATCTACGCGGCCTTGTGAGCGACAGCAAAAAGCCCGACGACACCTGAACGGTCGCCGGGCCTTTCACATTCGGGATCGGACGATCCTCAGTCCTTCTTGACCGGCGGGATCGGCCGGATCGAAAGCTCGCGCAGCTGCGTCGGGGTTGCCGGGCTCGGGGCGCCCATCAGCAGATCCTGGGCCTGCTGGTTCATCGGGAACAGCGAGATTTCGCGCAGGTTTTTGGCGCCGACGAGCAGCATGACGATGCGGTCGATACCGAAAGCGGCACCACCGTGCGGCGGCGCGCCGTACTGGAAGGCGCGGTATAGGCCGCCGAAGCGATCCTCGACATCCTGCTGGCTGAGACCGACCTTCTCGAAGGCGGCGACCATGGTTTCCGGCGACTGGTTGCGGATCGAGCCCGAGGCGATTTCGAAGCCGTTGCAGACGGCGTCATACTGGAAAGCCTTGATCGTCAACGGATCCTGGTTCTGCAACGCGTCCAGGCCGCCCTGCGGCATCGAGAACGGGTTGTGGGCGAAGTCGACTTTCTTGTCTTCCTCGCTCCATTCGAAGAAGGGGAAATCGACGATCCAGCACAGTTCGAAGCGGTCGCGGTCAACGAGGTTCAGTTCCTCGCCGGCCTTGGTGCGCGCCTCGCCGGCAAACTTGTAGAACTTTTCCGGTTCGCCGGCGACGAAGAAGCAGGCGTCACCATCGCCGAGACCAAGCTGGGTGCGGATCGCATCGGTGCGCTCCTCGCCGATGTTCTTGGCAAGCGGGCCGGCACCTTCGAGCTTGTCGTTTTCACTGCGCCAGAAAATATAGCCGAGGCCCGGCTGGCCCTGGCTCTGTGCCCAGGCATTCATGCGATCGCAGAAGGCGCGCGAGCCACCGGTCTTGGCCGGGATCGCCCAGATCTGGACCTTTGGGTTCGAGGCGATCATACCGGCGAAGACCTTGAAGCCGGAACCGGCGAAATGCTCGGTCACCGCTTCCATGACGATCGGGTTGCGCAGGTCCGGCTTGTCCGAACCATATTTGCGGATCGCTTCGTCATAGGGGATGCGCGGCCACTCCTTGGTGACCGGCTTGCCTTCGGCGAACTCCTCGAACACGCTTGTCATCAGCGGGCCCATCGTGTTCCAGACGTCCTCCTGGGTGACGAAGCTCATTTCGAGGTCGAGCTGGTAGAATTCACCCGGCAGGCGGTCGGCGCGCGGGTCTTCATCGCGGAAGCACGGCGCGATCTGGAAGTAGCGGTCGAAGCCGGCGACCATCAGCAGTTGCTTGTACTGCTGCGGCGCCTGCGGCAGCGCGTAGAATGTGCCGGGATGGATGCGCGACGGCACGAGGAAGTCGCGCGCGCCTTCCGGCGAGGAGGCCGTCAGGATCGGAGTCGTATATTCGGTGAAGCCGACATTGCCCATTTCGCGGCGCATGGCCGAGATCACCTGGGTGCGCTTGACAATGTTCTTATGCAGCGTTTCGCGGCGGAGATCGAGGAAGCGGTATTTGAGGCGGACGTCTTCCGGATAGTCCGGCTCGCCGAACACCGGAAGCGGCAATTCCTTGGCAGCGGAGAGCACTTCGATCTCCTGGGCGTAGAGCTCGATTTCGCCGGTCGCCATCGCCTTGTTGACGGTATCTTCGGTGCGGGCCTTGACGAGGCCGTCGATGCGGATGACCCATTCGCCGCGCACGGTCTCGGCCATCTTGAAGGCCGGGCTGTCCGGATCGGCGACGACCTGGGTGATGCCATAATGGTCGCGAAGGTCGATGAAGAGAACGCCGCCATGGTCGCGGACGCGATGGACCCAGCCGGAGATACGGACGGTCGAGCCGACATCCGTCTTGCGGAGGGCGGCGCATGTGTGGCTGCGATAGCGATGCATGATCTCAAATCCTGGAATGTGGCTTAAGACGGCAGCAAGGGTTCAAAGACCCTCAAGCGCCGACAAGAAAATCGGGCGGAAAAGCGCATGGACGCTCCGATTTGTCAAGGCTTGGCGCGTGCCGCCCACGCGTTTGGCACGCGTTTGTGGCAACGCAGCGGCCCGTATGCTGCGGCAGTTTGGCCGCGCTTCGCGTATTGATGAAGAAGCTGGTCAACTTTAAAAGGATCGGCATTCTCACTGTGGAGCGCCCGCATGCCCCTCCTGACCCGTCGCAATCTTCTCAAGGCATCCGTCGTGGCGGGCGCCTATGGCGTCGGCCTCGGCATTGCCGGCAAATTCGGGCCTGCCGAGGCGGCTCCCGAGCCGCAGTTGCTGACGGCTGTCAAGACCGAGGCGATGCTGACCGAGATCGGACCGACCCGGGAGATCATGAGCTGGGGCCATGACGGCATGCCGCCGGTTCTCAGGATGACGAAGGGACGCCCCTATGCGGCGCGGCTGAAAAACGGGCTCGACGAGCCGACGACGATCCACTGGCATGGGCTTCGCATCGATAACCGCATGGACGGCGTGCCCTTCATGACGCAGCCCTATGTCTATACCGGCGACAGCTTCGACTATGCCTTCACGCCGCCGGATGCCGGCACCTTCTGGTATCATCCGCATTGCAATACGCTGACGCAGATGGGGCACGGCATGACCGGGGTCCTCGTCGTCGAAGATCCGGCCGACCCTGAATTCGATGCAGAGGTTGTCCTGAACCTGCGCGACTGGCGGCTCGGCGGCGACGGACAGTTCATCGCCCCTTTCCGGCCGCGTGACGCCGCGAAGTCGGGCACCTACGGCACGGTGCGCACCGCCAACTGGCATCGGGAGCCGCAATATGACGCGCCGGCCGGCGGGCTGGTGCGGCTGCGCATCGCGGTCACCGACGTGACGCGGATCTTCTCGCTGAAGGTTGAAGGCGCCGATACGACCGTCATCGCCATCGACGGCAATCCGGTGCCGAAGCGTTTTCCCCTCGACCTGCTGCAGATCGGTCCGGGCCAGCGGCTCGATCTTGCCGTGCGCATGCCGGATAGAGAAGGCGCTGTCGCGACGCTCGAGGATATCCGCGGCACGACACCGAAGACGATCGCCAGCCTGCGTGCCACCGGGCCGTCGCTGAAGCGTGAGGTCGGTGATCTCGGGCCGCTTGCCGAAAATCCGGTGGCGAAGGCCGATCTTTCCACTGCCGAGCAGATCCCCTTGGTGCTGAGCGCCACCGCCGAGAATACCGCCACTGAGAGCATTTGCGGCACGCTCGGCTATAGTTTCTGGGCGATCAACAAGGTGCCGTGGCCGGGCGACACGCCGGATCCGACGGCGCCGCTGGCGGAATTGAAGCTCGGCCGGAGCTATGTCTTCAATCTGGAAAATGTCACGCCGCATGCGCATCCGATCCATCTGCACGGGATGAGCTTCACGGTGATCTTCTCTTCGACGCGGGAGGTGATGCCGCTCGTCTCCGATACCTATCTCATCCAGCCGGACGAGAAGGTGCAGCTCGCCTTCGTCGCCGACAATCCCGGCGACTGGCTGCTGCATTGCCATATCATCGAGCACCAGAAGACCGGAATGACCAGCTACCTCAGAGTGAGTTGAGGCAGTCTGTGCCGCAGTTTGGACGTTATTCTTAGCCAGCAATGCGCGAAGCTTATGCTGTTGTATTGACATATCGAAGCGAAAGGAGAAGGAAGGTTCAACCGACCTTTTCCTTGCGAATGAAATGATATGATCGAAACCACCGCCGATTTGGCGGCCGCCTGCAAAGAGCTGGCCAAGTCCGACTTCATCACCATTGACACCGAATTCCTGCGCGAGACGACCTTCTGGCCGGAGCTTTGCCTGATCCAGATGGCAAGCCCGACGACCGAAGTGCTCGTCGATCCGCTGGCCAAGGGCATCGATCTTGCCCCCTTCTTCGAGCTGATGGCCGATACGAAGGTGCTGAAGGTCTTTCACGCGGCCCGCCAGGACATCGAAATCATCTTCAATCGCGGCAATCTCATTCCGCATCCGATCTTCGACACGCAGGTCGCCGCGATGGTCTGCGGTTTCGGCGACAGCGTCTCCTATGATCAGCTGGTCAGCCGCATCAAGAACATCCATATCGACAAGTCGTCGCGCTTCACCGACTGGAGCCGCCGGCCGCTCTCCGACAAGCAGCTGGAATATGCGCTGGCCGACGTCACCCACCTGCGCGACGTCTATCTGTCGCTGAAGGCCGAACTCGATCGCGAAGGCCGCACCTCCTGGCTCTCCGAGGAAATGGACATTCTCGAGGCGCGCGAAACCTACGATCTGCATCCTGACGATGCCTGGCAGCGGCTGAAGATGCGCCTGCGCAAGCCGCAGGAGCTGGCGATCCTGAAATTTGTCGCCGCCTGGCGCGAACGCGAGGCGCGTTCGCGCAACGTGCCGCGTTCGCGGGTGCTGAAGGATGATGCGATCTACGAGATCGCCCAGCAGCAGCCCAAGGATACCGAAGCGCTCGGCCGGTTGCGCACCATTCCCAAAGGCTGGGAGCGCTCGACTTCCGGCGCCGCCGTCATCGAGGCCGTCAACGCAGCACTCGCTCTTCCGAAAGCCGATATGCCACATGTGCCGCGCCAGGCGCAGGCGCCCGAAGGGGCCGCTGCTGCCGTCGAATTGCTAAAGGTACTCTTGAAGCTGATTTCGGAAAAGCACGGCGTGGCGCCGAAGGTGATCGCCAACAGCGAAGATCTCGACAGGATCGCCGCCGAGGGCGAGAAGGCCGAAGTCGCGGCCCTCAACGGCTGGCGGCGCGATCTTTTCGGCGAGCCGGCGCTGCAGCTGATCCAGGGTCAGATCGCTCTGCGCTTCGTCGGCCGCAAGGTCGAAACGGTCAGCCTCTAGGTTCAAGTGCCTCGGCGCCTTTGCGCGTCCGCGCGGCGTTGTAAGACGATATTCGAATTCGCTTGACGCTTTTTTCCCAGCTGAAACAATGGCTGACGGCAAATCACGGCGAAGAGGCGGCATGCGGGAAATATCTCCGACGCAGAACTGGATCCTGATCACGATGGTTCTGGCTGCCAGCGGCGTGGTCTATGATCTGATGTTCTACTCCAACCAGACGCCCGTTGTCGGCGCGATCTTCGCGCTGTTCATCGGCATGCCGATCATCGCCTTCGAGCGCAAGGCGCTGTTCCGCACGCTGTACAGACGTATTCAGAAGCTGCCGACCTTCGCTTTCATCATCAGCGAGCTGGTGATCTACGAAATCCTGATGAGCATCGGCTTTGCCTGTGCCGCTCTGCTGCTCTCATCGCTCGGCATGGTGAAGCCAACGTCGTTCCTCGATCTCGTCATCATGCCCTACGAGGTCTTCCTCTATGCGCTTGCCGTCTGCTCGGCGCTGATCTTCATCCTGCGCGTGCGGGAACTGCTCGGCCGCGAGGTATTCGTCAGCATGCTCGTCAGCCGCTACCGCAATCCGGTCAGGGAAGAGCGTGTCTTCCTGTTCATCGATCTGGTCAACTCGACGGCTTTTGCCGAAAAGCACGGCGACCTCCGCGCCCAGCAATTGCTGAGCTCGCTGTTTGCCACCTTCGCCGAGCCAGTCAGGCGCCATAAGGGCATGATCAACGACTATGTCGGCGATGCGGCAATCATCACCTGGCCGCTTGCCCGCGGCATCAAGGGCGCGCGCTGCGTGCGCTGCATCTTCGACATTCTCGCCGATATCGAAGCCAACGCCGCCGGCTGGCGGAGAAGCTACGGACAGGTGCCGAAGCTGCGCGCCGCCCTTCACGGCGGCGAGATCATCACCGCCGAAATTGGCGTCGATCATCACAAGATCAGCTATTTCGGCGACACGGTGAACACCACCGCCCGCCTGGAAACGCTCTGCCGCAGCCTGAACCGGCCAGTGCTGATTTCGGCCGAACTTGCGCGGCGCATGAAATTTCCCGACGATATTTCCTGCGAGGATCTCGGCACCCATGCCGTCAAGGGGCGCGGCCAGGCGCTCGGCGTCATGGCGCTTTCCTCGCGCGCCGTCACCGTGCTGAACACACCTGCCGTCATTCTGCACGGCTGAGCAAACGCTTTTAACCCGCGTCACCAAAGCTTCACCCAACCGTCAATTCGCTGACACGGAAGCCCTGCAAAGCGGATGCCATTCGCATCCGTTCCATGGGGATATTATGAAGAACGTCCTTTTTGCTTCCGTATCGCTTTTCATCCTGATGACCGGCTCCGCTTCGGCCGACCAGCAGCAGTTTCCGGCCAAGCTCGCCGGCCAGGCGATCCTGCCTGCCAACACCATGGTTCCGGCTCCGGCCGATGCCCCTGAATTCCTGAAACATTCCGGCAAGTTCACGACGGCGGACCGCAAGCGCACCGAAGCGCTCGGAACGGTGCCCGGCAAGGACGGTGCCCGCGTCACCGACCTGAGGCTCCCCTTCGACGGTCAGGCGATCCAGGGCTTCTCCGGCATCAAGACGATGGCCGACGGCACCTTCTGGACGCTGACGGACAACGGCTTCGGCTCGAAGGCCAATTCCTCCGAACTCCATGCTCTTCCTGCACCAGATGAAGTTCGACTGGGCAGCCAACAAGGCCGAAGTCGTCAAGAACCTCTTCCTCTCCGATCCGAACAAGATCGCCCCTTCCCAGTCGTGCTGGAAGGCACCGATACGCGTTACCTCACCGGCGCCGATTTCGACATCGAATCGATCCAGCCGGTTGCCGACGGTTTCTGGCTCGGCGACGAATTCGGTCCCTACATCCTGAAGGTCGATAACGAAGGCCGCCTGACGGACGTCTTCCCGACGACGCTCGATGGCAAGCCGGTGCTTTCGCCCGACAATCCGCTGATTCAGCTTCCGGGCAATCCGACCGCGAAGATGCCGGTCTTCAATCTGAAGCGCTCCGGCGGCTTCGAAGGCCTCGCCATGTCGAAGGACGGCACCAAGCTCTACGGCCTGCTCGAAGGCGCCATCTACAAGGATGACGGCCAGATGGAATCGGCCGACGGCCACACCGCCGTCCGCATCATCGAGTTCGACGTCGCCGCCAAGAAGTGGACCGGCCGCAGCTGGCTCTATCTGTTCGAGGACAAGGGTGTCTCGATCGGCGACTTCAACATGCTTGACGACACCACCGCTCTCGTCATCGAGCGCGACAGCGGCGCCGGCACCAAGGACAAGGCCTGCGCCGATCCGAAGCAGCCGAAGCCGGATTGCTTCGAGGCCCCGGCCGAACTGAAGCGCGTCTACAAGATCGAGTTCAACGACGCCAATGCCGGCAAGGCCGTCCGCAAGATCGGTTATATCGACCTGTTGAATATCCAGGATCCCGACAACAAGAAGAAGGCCGGAGCCAAGGACGGCGTTTACGACATGCCGTTCGTGACGATCGAAAACGTCGACCGTGTCGACGCCACCCACATCATCATCGGCAACGACAATAACCTGCCCTTCTCGGCCGGCCGCACCGTCGACAAGGCTGACAATAACGAGTTCAGCCTGCTTGAGGTTGGCGAGTTTTTGAACGCGAAATAAGTTTGGGTTGATGTGAGATGGAAGGGGCGGTGCGTGAGCGCCGCCTTTTTCGTTTGGTTTGGTGGGTACATCGTACGGCATCCATGCCAGGCCCCTCTGCCCTGCCGGCCATCTCCCCCACAGGTGGGGAGATCACAAGTGGCTCACGCCACCTGCCCATCTACCGTTTCGTCGCGCTGCCACGCCAATTTTTTTGGGAAACCGGTGCGCCCGGCGATCTCCCCACCTGTGGGGGAGATGGCCGGCAGGCCAGAGGGGACTGGCACGGCACGACGACCATTGCACCACCCTACTCGAACCGGAACGCCAGCCTCTTGTTCGTCAACCTCGATAGCTGCTGCAATCGCCCGTCCAGGCGTTCGCCGGCGAAATCGCGGTATTCGGGGGGCACGACGAATTCGAGGTCAAGGTCCGGGTTCGACGATTTGCGGAAGCTCAGGCTTTTGACGATGCCGGGCATCGAGGCCGAGAACAGATCGACGACGCGCAGCATACCGCCGAGCAGCTTGGCGCGTTCGATGAACTGGGGGGTGGCGATCTGCGCCAGAGGGCCGGTGGCGCCGTCATCGTGCAGGCCTTCGAAACGGTAGTAATTTGTCAGCGCGATGAAGGCGCGGCCGGGATGGCTGATGCCGACGAAGGAGGAGTGGGCGATGACGTTCAGCGCCTGCAGGCCGCGATAGTCGGGATGGGCGCGCCAGCTGATATCGGCAAGCAGACAGGCGGCCTGACGATAGCGGCTTTCCTCTTCGGTTTCCTGGACGCCGAACAAGGGCATCATGCGGCCCGTCCATTCCGCCAGCTCACGGGCATGCTCGGGCGAACGGGCACGCAGGATCGCTAGCTCGCCGGCAGCGGCCAGCAGCGGATCCAGGCGGCGCTCGGCCTCCGACAGCAGCGAATAGAGATATCCCTCGCGCACGCCCTGCGCCGAGAAGGAAATGACCGATGGTTTCATCGCGCTCAGCACTTCCGTCATGGCGACGGCGCCGAAGGGCAGCAGCGAACGGCGGTGCTTGGAAACGGCCTGAAACGCAGGCTCCCTCGAATCACGCGCACTTACCACCTGTTCGAGGAACAGCATTATCGCTTCAAGCGATACCTCGTAGCCCTGCATCATGTGCAGCGGATAGTTTGTGATTTCCATGTGCAGCTTGGCGATGTTTCGCCAGGTGCCGCCGACGGCGTAGAAGGTGCGCCCCTCGCCTTTCGACAAGAGCTTTGCCGTCTTCACCTGCTTGCGGGCAAAGGTGCGTGCCTTGGAGAGCGAGCCGCCGGCATATTCCGACAGGCGCAGGCCGCCGAGCGGCAGCGTGATGCCCTTGCCAAACTCCTTGCCCTTGATATCGATCAGCTCAAGCGAGCCGCCGCCGAGGTCGCCGGCGATGCCATCAGGATTGAAGAAGCCGCTGATGATGCCGAGCGAGGCGAATTTCGCCTCCTCCTCACCGGAGAGCACACGGACCTTACGGCCGAGGATGGTTTCCGCCTGGTGGATGAAATCGGGCCCATTGCTCGCCTCGCGGGCGGCGGCCGTCGCCAGCACATACATGGTGGCGGCGCGCGCCTGATCGGACAGGGCCTTGAAACGGTGCAGCGCCGCCAGGGCCCTGATGACGCTGTCTTCATCCATCTTGCCGGTGACGGCTATGCCTTTGCCGAGGCCGCAGAGGACCTTTTCGTTGAAAAGAATGGTCGGCGAGCGGGACATGCCTTCGTAGACGACGAGACGAATGGAATTCGATCCAATGTCGACAACGGAGACCGGGGCGATCCCCGGAAGGCGCCCCTGGGCTTCAGATTCAACCATTTAGGTCCAGTTTTACTTGTTGTTGCGGCCTTCGAGCAGGCCGGCGATCAGTTTCGGCGCGCTGGACTTCAGAGCTTCACCACGGCCTGACAGGCTCGGATTGGTCATGAAGTACTGCTGCGCATTGAACGGTTCCTCGCCTCTGCGCACTTCCATGCGCCGCGACGTACCGTCGGGCAATATCTCGTAGCTTTGTTGATTGTCAATCACGTTGCCGAGCATAATCTGGGACAAAACCTGCTCGTGAACGGTCGGATTCGTCAGCGGAACCATGGTTTCGACGCGTCGGTCGAGATTTCTCGGCATCATGTCGGCCGAACCGATATAAACCAGCGCCTTGTCGGACGGCAGGCCGTGGCCGTTGCCGAAGCAAAATATGCGGCTGTGTTCGAGGAAGCGGCCGATGATCGACTTGACGCGGATATTCTCCGAAAGACCGGGCACCTGCGGACGCAGGCAGCAGATGCCGCGCACGACAAGATCGATCTCGACGCCGGCATGGCTGGCGCGATAGAGCGCGTCGATGATGTCGGGATCGACAAGCGAATTCATCTTCATCCAGATCGCGGCCGGGGCGCCATTCCTGGCATGCTGGATCTCTTCCTCGATGTGGCGCAGGATGCGCGGGCGCATCGTATAGGGCGAGATGGCAAGCTGCATGCCCTGTTCCGGCTCACCGTAGCCGGTGATGAAATTGAAGATGTTCGCCATGTCGTGGGCGATGACCGGATTGCAGGTGAAATAGGACAGGTCGGTATAGATCTTCGCGGTGATCGGGTGGTAGTTGCCGGTTCCCAAGTGGCAATAGGTCCGGAGCTTGCCTTCCTCGCGGCGGACGACCATCGACATCTTGGCGTGGGTCTTGAGCTCGATGAAGCCGAAGACGACCTGCACGCCGGCGCGCTCGAGATCGCGCGCCCAGCGGATGTTCGCCTCCTCGTCGAAGCGGGCCTTGAGCTCGACCAGCGCCGTCACCGACTTGCCGGCTTCGGCGGCATCGACCAGCGCACGCACGATCGGGCTGTCGTTGGAGGTGCGGTAAAGCGTCTGCTTTATCGCCAGGACGTCAGGATCGCGCGCAGCCTGGAGAAGGAACTGGACCACCACGTCGAAAGATTCATAGGGGTGATGGACGACCATGTCCTTTTCGCGGATGGCTGCGAAGCAGTCGCCGGCATGTTCGCGGACGCGCTCGGGAAATCGCGCATTGTAGGACGGAAACCTGAGATCCTCGCGGGGCGCTTTGGTGATCTCGGACAGAGTGTTCAGCGCCAGAAGGCCCGGCAGAACGGCGACGCGATTATCTGGGATGTTCAGCGCCTGGACGACGAACTGGCGCAGCGAAGCCGGCATTTCCAGAGTCGGTCTCGATGCGGATGACCTTGCCGCGGCGGCGGCGCTTCAGCGCCGTTTCGAAAAAGCGGACAAGATCCTCCGCCTCTTCCTCGACTTCGATATCGCTGTCGCGGATGACGCGGAACGTACCGGAGCCCTGCACTTCGTAACCCGGGTAGAGCCGATGGATGAAGATGTTGGCGACATCCTCAAGCGTGATGTAGCGGATGGTGTTTCCATCATCCGGCAGACGGACGAAGCGGTCGAGCGCCGGCGGCAGGCGTAGCAAGGCCGTCATCGGCTCGCGGCCGTTCTTGCTGACGAGCTGCAGGCCGATCGAGAAGCCGAGATTCGGAATGAAAGGGAACGGATGGGCTGGATCGATCGACAGCGGCGTCAGAACCGGAAAGATCGCCTGTTCGAATTCGGTGGCAAGCCACTGGCGGTCGGCATCGCTCAAGGCGCCGGGGCGGACGATCAGTATGTCTTCCTTGGCGAGATATTGCTGCAGCACGGCGAGCGAGGCCTGCTGCTCCATCTGCAGATGGTCGATCTCCTGCAGGATCGAATCGAGCTGCTCGGCCGGCGTCTTGCCGTCCGGACTGCGGATGACGATGTTCTGGCGTACCTGGCCCTCGAGGCCGGCGACACGCACCATGAAGAATTCATCGAGGTTGGCAGCCGAGATCGACAGGAAGCGGACCCGCTCGAGCAGCGGATGCTCGGTATTCAAGGTTTCTTCCAGGACACGGCGGTTGAACTGCAGCCAGGAGAATTCTCGGTTGATGAAGCGCTCGGGGCTCTTGAGCAGCTCTTCCAGCGGGGGCGTGTTGTCGTTGGTTTCCGGAGTGAGTTCCTGATGCTCTGCGACTGCGCTATCCATGGTCTACCCCGTTCTCAATCGCCGAAGGCAATTATATCAGTTTCACGACGGAACTGTGACAGTCAATCGGCCAAGTCCGAATTTCCCAATTCATTCAATACTTCAGCAGCAAGAGACCGGGTGATCTTCGTGCCCCGTGACAGGGCGAGCCTGTCAAGCCGTTCGACGATCATCTGGGCCGCGTTCAGCGACCGCTCCATCCGGTTGACGATATAGAGCACGAGTTTGTCATCTATATAAAGCTGGCGGTCGGCGAACAGCTTGACGATCACCTGCGACAACAGCGCCTCGTCGGGTTCGCCTATCTCGACGACGGTCGCAGCCTTCAGGCGCGAGCGCAGATCGGGCAGCAAAACCGGCCAGGAGATCGGCCAGAGACGGCTGGTCATCAACAGGCTGGTGCCGTTTTCGCGCACGCTGTTGATGACATGGAAGAGCGCATTGTCGTCGAAGCCGAGCCGGTCGGCATCCTCGAACAATACCGGCCCGGCGGCGGCGGCAATCGCCGCCTCCGAGCCCAGCTCGGGATGGATGTCGACGGCGCCGCTCAATTCCCGCCAGATGCCGGCGAGATGCGATTTTCCCGAACCGACCGGGCCGGCGAGCACGACGACCGGCGACGGCCATGCCGGCCAGGCATCGACGATCGACACCGCGGCGGCGAGGCGCTCCGAGATCAGGAGATCGTCGCGGCCGCTGGCGGCATCGTGCGAAAAGACCAGCGGCAACTGCTCTCCGGCCTTGCGCTTCAGATCAGCGTTCTTCACGTCATTCATTGGGAACTGATTTCGTCTTCCGGGCGCGGCCACCGAGCGACCCGCCAAAATAAAGATCACTCTGAAGGTAGCGTGAAAGCGCAAAACGAACAAGGACGCCGACCGCCGCGGCGGCCGGCACGGCGACCAGAAGCCCTACGAAACCGAAGAGCGCGCCGAAGGCAAACAGCGCAAACATCAGCCAGACCGGATGCAGGCCGACGCTGGAGCCGACGAGCTTCGGCTGCAGGATATTGCCCTCCAGGAACTGGCCGCTGAAGAAGACGGCCAGCACCAGGCCGATCCAGGGATAATCCGGCCAGAATTGCACAAGCGCCACGCCGATGGCGAGCACGAGGCCAACCAGCGAGCCGACATAAGGAATGAAACTGATCATGCCGGCGAAGAGCCCGATCAGCAGGCCGAAATTCAGACCGACGAGAGATAGGCCGACGGCATAATAAATGCCGAGGATGAGGCAGAGCGAGCCCTGGCCGCGGATGAAGCCGGCGATCGCCTGGTCGATCTCCTTGGCGATCTGGCGGACATCATTGATATAATCGCGTGGGATCCACTGATCGACCTTGGCGACCATGCGGTCCCAATCGAGCAGGATGTAGAAGGCGACGACGGGAGTGACGACGAGCAGCGATATGACGTCGACGATCGCCTTGCCGGAATTCCAGATCTGCGCGAAGAGCCCGGTCAAGAAGCCCATGCCTTCGGAGAGGATGCCGGAGAGATTGTCCTTGATCGTGCCTGCCTGGCTCTTGACCCAGTCCGGCAGCAGCGAATTCTGCGTCTGGGTGACAAACTGCTGCAACTGGTTGATATAACCCGGCAGCCGCTCGGCGAAATCGTTGAACTGACTGACGAGCACCGGAATGAGGATCATCAGCGCCAGGGCGAAGGTGATGACGAAGGCGATCAGGATGACGACCGTCGCCATCATGCGGCTCAGACCCAGCCGCTCCAGCCGGTCGGCCACCGGATCGAGGAAATAGGCGATCGCCATGCCGGCGATGAAGGGCAGCAGGATCGAGCTGAAAACATAGAGAAAGACGATGAAGAAGGCGAGCACGCCCAGCCAGAAGAAAATCTGACGCTTGAGACTGTTGCCGCTGACTTGCTGTGGCATCGCTTCCCCGCTGATCGCTTTCCGCCGCCAAACGCCGCATTCGAACCGACGCGGCCATTCAGCACATAGGATGCAGGCGCAAAGATGGTCAACCCTGTCGCGGCAAATCCCGGAAAGGCCGGTTGAAGACGCGGGAAATTGGGGGCTTTTGCCATGCGGCGCTTGCATAAAAGCCCCTGTCATGCAATTGCGACCGGCAGATGACGCGGCATGTTAGCCGCCTGAAAATAGCCATCGGAGACCAGCATGAGCCAGTCTGGGAAAAACGGCCTGACCTACAGCGATGCGGGCGTCGACATCGATGCCGGCAACCTCCTCGTCGAGAAGATCAAACCGGCGGTGCGCTCGACCCGACGCCCCGGCGCCGATGGCGAGATCGGCGGCTTCGGCGGGCTCTTCGATCTCAAGGCCGCGGGCTTTACCGATCCGGTTCTCGTTGCCGCCAATGACGGCGTCGGCACCAAGCTGAAGATCGCGATCGATGCCGATTATCACGACAGCGTCGGCATCGACCTCGTCGCCATGTGCGTCAACGATCTCGTCGTTCAGGGCGCCGAGCCGCTGTTCTTCCTCGATTATTTCGCCACCGGCAAGCTCGACCCCGACCAGGGTGCCGCGATCGTCGGCGGCATTGCCGCCGGCTGCCGGCAGGCGGGTTGCGCGCTGATCGGCGGCGAGACGGCCGAAATGCCCGGCATGTATTCCTCCGGCGACTATGATCTCGCCGGTTTTGCTGTCGGCGCTGCCGAACGCGGCAAGCTGCTGCCCTCGGGCGATATCGCCGAGGGCGATGTGATCCTCGGCCTCGCCTCCTCCGGCGTGCACTCCAACGGTTTCTCGCTGGTGCGCAAGATCGTCGAACTCTCCGGCCTCGGCTGGGACGCACCGGCGCCATTTTCCGAAGGCAGGAAGCTCGGCGAAGCCCTGCTGGAGCCGACCCGCATCTATGTGAAGCCGTTGCTGAAGGCGATCCGCGAGACCGGCGCCATCAAGGCGCTCGCCCATATCACCGGCGGCGGCTTCCCGGAAAATATTCCGCGGGTGCTGCCGAAGCATCTGGCGGCCGAGATCGATCTTGCCGCCGTCAAGGTTCCGCCGGTCTTCTCGTGGCTCGCCAGGACGGGCGGCGTCGAAACCAAGGAGATGCTGCGCACCTTCAACTGCGGCGTCGGCATGATTGTCGTCGTCGCCGGCGAGAATGTCGCGACCGTTTCCGCCGCCCTCGAAGCCGAGGGCGAGACCGTCGTCACGCTCGGCCGCATGATCGCTCGCGACGAAGGTGCCACCGGCACAGTCTATAAGGGCACACTTGCTGTATGAGCACGCCGCGCAAACGCGTCGTCGTCCTCATATCCGGCGGCGGCTCCAACATGATGGCCCTGGTTGCGGCGGCGAAAGCCGCCGACTACCCGGCCGAAATCGTGGGCGTGATCTCCGACAAGGCGGAGGCCGGCGGGCTTGCCAAGGCGGCCGCCGAAGGCATCGCCACCTACGCCTTTCCCCGCAAGGAGTATGCCAGCAAGGATGCGCATGAGGCGGCGATCTTTTCGGCACTCGACGAACTTTCGCCCGATATCCTCTGCCTGGCCGGCTATATGCGACTGCTCACGCCGACCTTCATTCAGCGTTACGAAGGCCGGATGCTCAACATCCACCCTTCCCTGCTGCCGCTGTTTCCCGGCCTGCATACCCATCAGCGCGCGATCGACGCCGGCATGCGCATCGCCGGCTGCACCGTGCATTTCGTCACCGAAGGCATGGATGAAGGGCCGGTCATCGGCCAAGCCGCCGTCCCGATCCTTTCCGGCGACACGGCCGAAAGCCTTGCCGCCCGCGTGCTGACCGTCGAACACCAGATTTATCCGCAGGCACTGCGGCTCTTCGCCGAAGGCCGCGTGACGATGGAAGGCGGCAAGGCCATCGGCGAAGAGGCTTCGGCCGTTGCGCCCAAGGCCCAGCTCATCTCGCTGATCGGCGACCGCTGTTAGGTTGCTGATATACCTGCCAGGCAGGTAGCTTTCCCAAGTCAAATACCATGCGCACAACCGCTGCAGCGCATATACCCGTTGGCAGGAACGAGCCCCTGATCGAACAGGCGCGGCAAGCCTTCCAACTCCTTTTCGATCAGCGTAATCTCCCGGCGTCTGCCGGTTTTCCTGCAGTCATTTCTCAGTGCAGCTGTGGCTGTTGCGATACAAAAGGAATGAAACAAGAAACAAGTTGTACGTCATGAGGCAAACAATCTGTGATTCCAGCGCTCGCGACATGAAGGATAAGGCGATAATCACCCCACTCTCATCGTCTCAGCCATTTTTGGTTCTTCCTCTAAGCCAGCGCTTGGCTAAGAGAACAATGTTTCCAATGATCACGTAGGACGACAAAAACAACACCGGAAGATGGATCGCAACAGATCCGTAACCTCCTCTTTCGCACATGGTCTCCATCGAGGATTCACTTAAAACAATCTTGGATCCAGCCAATATGGTGGTGAACGGATAGCTGAAAAGAACAAAACATATTATTATAAATATAAACATACCTCTGTCATAAACATAACAAAAAATAACGGAACTCAATGAAATAACTATAAGAGCCAATCCTGGGTATTTATACACCAACGCTATGGCATTTAATAAGGAAGCAACCGACTTCTGGCACTGTATGTATCTACCGCCTATGTAGATCTTCGGGATTTCATATTGGTTATCATAGTAAATTGATATAATAATTACAGATACTGTTGCAATTCCACTTAAAACCAGAGGCAGCAGCCCCCACTCCTTGTGCAGCAACCTTGGCTCAGATGACATCTTGATTCCGCATCGTTGGCAGTCTTGTTCAGTCCGGGTACCGCCGACGAGAAAGCCCGTTTCGCCGTGATCTCGTCATTCTGTCTCGACGCTCAGACGTGCCGCTAAGCCGCCAACGCCCGCAACGGATGCAGCGTACCGTCGCTGTAGACGAAGCGACCGGCGCGGAAGGTGGCTCGGACGCGGTTGATGTCGCCCCGCTCGACCACGACCAAATCGGCGCGCTGGCCGATGGCGATTTCGCCGCGGTCCGATAGGCCGGCGGAGCGGGCGGCGTTGCCGGTCGCCATGGCGACGGCTGAAGGCAGGCCGCCTTCCACCATCTCGGCGAGCTTGAAGATGCCGGGCACAAAGGCGGCCGGATGATAATCGGCGGCGATGACGCTGAGCAGGCCGGCCCTTGCGGCATCGAGCGCGCTGAGATTGCCCGACATCGACTGGCCGCGCAGCGCATTCGGCGCGCCCATCAGCGTCCAGAGACCGCGGCGGCGCGCCTCTTCTGCGGCGGGCGCAGTGACCGGGAACTCGCTGATGGTGACGCCGAGATCGTGCATTTCGGCGACCTTCTCGACGCTGTCGTCGTCATGCGAGGCAAGCGAGAGCTTGTGCTTCAGCGACAGCGCGACGATCTCCTTCAGCTTGGCTTCGATTTCGGGGTTATTGCGCATGGCGATGCGCTTGGCGACGATCTCGGCGGCCATCTCCTCGGAGATGGCGCGGCGCTCGGAAATGCTGAGGATGTAGCTTTGCAGGTTGTTGTACTGGCCCTGGCCGGGCGTGTGGTCGGTGAGCGACACCATGTCGATCTGATCGGCATTCAGCAGGCGCTCGAGCGCGGCAGCGGCGCCGATATTGGTGATTTCATAGCGGGCGTGGACGCGGTGGTCGATCAGCAGATCATCGCGCAGGCGGTTGATGCCTTCGATCACCGCCGAGGTCGTCTCCAGCGAGCGGACGTGGCCATAGACGCTTTCGGTGGCGAAGGAGACGGCGGCAAAGGCCGTGGTAACACCGGCGGCGGCCAGCTTCTTGTCGAGTTCGTGGATGCCGAAATCGATCGGCATCGTCGCGTTCGGCCGCGGCGCGATCTCTCGCTCGATCATGTCGCCATGGAGATCGACGAATCCCGGCATCAGAAGCCGCCCGCCGCCATCGATGGCAGCCCCGGCGACCGGCTCGGGTCTGATTTCGGCGATGGCGCCGTCTTCGACCCGCACGGAACCTTCACTCACCACCTCGTTTGGCAGAACGAGGGTGAAATTGCTGAGCCACATGGGCTTTCTCCTGATCGCATCGATGATTGACAGACCGCAGCGGATAGAACCGCTTCGTGACAAACGTATGAAATTTCGAACGCCACAACCGCGATCGCGAAACCGTCTTGAGGCCAACCTGCGGGCTTGCCCGAGACCGCGCATCCGCTATCGAAGTTTATGCCTGTTCAACAGAGCCCATTGCAGCAGCATGATCGTCTTGGCGTCGAAGATCTCGCCGTTTTCGATCATTTGGGCGGCCTCATCGAGCGGGACTTCGAGAACCTCGATATCCTCGTGCTCCTCGTCCAGGCCGCCGCCTTCGGCCACGCGGTCGGCGCTGTCGATCAGCGAGACGAAGAAGTGGACGACTTCGGTGATGGCGCCGGGCGAAGTGTAGCATTTGAACAGGAAACGCGCGTCGCGCAGGTGGTAACCGGTTTCTTCCATCGCCTCGCGGCGGATCGCCTGTTCGGGATGATCGTCATCGAGAAGGCCGGCCGGCACCTCGATCATCCAGGCGGGATCACCGTTGATATGAACGGCAAGGCGGAACTGGCGGACGAGAACGACGAGGTCGCGCTTGGGATCATAAAGCAGGATGCAGGCTGCCGGCGTGCGATGGTAGACCTCCCGCTTCAAGCGTTGGGTCGCGCCCTTGCGGTCGATGTAATCGAGCAGATAGCTGCTGAGCTTCGTCCACCCATTCGACAGCGTTTCCGTGCTGACGATCTTCACGCGTGATTTCGGCTGCATCATGCTGTGTCCTTGCGAAGCCAGACCTTGTTATCGTGCACGGCCGCCCGCCATAGGGCGCGACCGGGTCGGCGCCGGTGAGCACGTTGATGCCCTCGCCATCGATATGCGCCTTGTTCGGCCAGAGGCCTTCAGCGATCAGCACGCCAGGCTTCACCTCGGTGGTGACGCGGGCATGGATGCGCAGGTCGCCGCGACTATTGCCGATGCGGACCAGATCGCCGTGGGCGATGCCATTGGCTTCAGCGTCGGCCGGATTGATCATCACCTCGGGACGGCCCTCTTTCTGACGCGACGTCTTGGTCTCGGCGAAGCTCGAATTCAGGAAGTTGCGCGCCGGCGAGGTGGCCAGACGAAAGGGATGGTCGGTATCAGCGACTTCGATGACATCGACCTGATCGGGGAATACAGGCAGCTCCCCATGCGGCCCGAGCAGGCCGACCGCCGCCGGCGGCTTGTTCGGCGCCGGCTGATCGATCCAGTCCGGGCGGAAATGGAATTTGCCGTCGGGATGAGCAAAGCCGTTCAGGAAATGCGCCTCCTCGAAGGCCGGCTGGCGATCGAACCATTTGTGTTCGAGGAAATGCTCGTAATCCGGCAGGCCGCTCGATTCCAGCAAGCGATCGACCATTTCGCGGGCTGAAAAGCCGAAGCCGGGGCGATCGGCGACGCCGAGGCGTTTGGCCAGTTCCTCGATGACGAAGAGATTGGTGCGCACGCTCGGCGGCGGCTCGACCAGCTTCGGCCCGAGCAGGATATGGTTCTGGCCGCCGGCCCGGTAGATATCGTCATGCTCGACGAACATCGTCGCCGGAATGACGATATCGGCGATCTCCGCCGTCTCGGTCATGAACTGCTCGTGCACGGCGACGAACAGGTCGTCGCGGGCAAAACCGCGTCTGACGAGGCGCTGCTCGGGGGCGATGTTGGCCGGATTGGTGTTCTGGATCAGCATCGCCGTCACCGGGCCGCGATGGCGCAGCGCCACCGGATCGCCGGTCAGCACCCGGCCGATCTGCGACTGATCGAGCATGCGGATATCGCCGTCCTTCATCGAGCGGCCGGTCAGTTCCGCATTGTTCATGCGGAAGATATCGTTGTTGGAATGGAAGGCGCCGCCACCCTCATACTGCCAGGAGCCGAGCACGGTGGCGACCGAGGCGGCCGCATGCATGGCGACCGCGCCATTGCGCTGGCGGGTGAAGCCGTAGCCGAGGCGGAAGAAGGTCTTTTTCGTCGTGCCGACGAGGCGGGCAAAGGCTTCGATCTCCTCGACCGAAAGGCCGGTGATATTGGCGGCCCATTGCGGCGTCTTCGTTTTCAGATGCTCTTCGAGGCCGGCGGGATCATCGGCATAGCGCGCCATGTAGTCGCGGTCGGCATGGCCGTCGCGGAAGGCGATGTGCATGACGGCGCAGGCCAGTGCCGCATCGGTGCCGGGCCTGACGATCAAGGCCATGTCGGCCTGCTTCATCGTCGGATTGTCGTAAATGTCGATGACGACGATCTTGGCGCCGCGCTCCTTGCGCGACTTGATGGCGTGGGTCATCACATTGACCTGCGTCGACACCGCATTGGTGCCCCAGATGACGACGCAATCGGTGCGGCCCATCTCACGCGGGTCGGGGCCGCGCAGCGTGCCGGTCGCCACGGTGAAGCCGGTCCAGGCCGGGTTGGTGCAGATCGAGGAGAAAAAGCCGGAAAAGCGCTTGGCGTGACGCAGGCGATCGATCGAGTCGCGCTGTACCCAGCCCATGGTGCCGGCATAGAAATAAGGCCAGATCGCCTCGCTGCCGTCCCGCGCCTCGGCCTTCACGAAGGCTTCGGCGATCTCATCCAGCGCATCGTCCCAGGAAATCTGCTGCCACTGCCCGGCCCCCTTGGCGCCGGCGCGGCGCAAGGGATGCATCAGGCGGTCGGGATGGTAGAGCCGCTCGGCATAGCGGGCGACCTTGGCGCAGATGACGCCCGAGGTGTAGGAATGATCATTGGCGCCGCGCACGCGCCCGATGCGGCCGTCCTCGGATAGTTCGACCTCCAGCGCGCAGGTGGAGGGACAGTCGTGCGGACAGGCGGTGTGGCCGACCCTGGTGTCCGGCTTCGGGGATTTGGCGTGGATGGGGGTCGCAATGTTCATGGCATTTGTATATTCCAAGCCTTGCACGGCCAAAAGCCACAAACTTTCCCATGACGCGAATTCATACGGACATCAGCGAAAATGAACTACCGCCACATCTATCATGCGGGCAATTTTGCCGATGTGCTGAAACATGCCGTGCTGGCGCGGCTGATCCGCTACATGCAGAAAAAGGATGGTGCCTTCCGCGTCCTCGACACGCATGCCGGCATCGGGCTCTACGACCTCTCCTCCGAAGAAGCGCAGAAAACCGGCGAATGGCTCGACGGCATCGGCAAGCTGATGGAGGCCGATCTCGGACCGCAGGTTTCCGAACTGCTGGAGCCCTACCTTGCAGCCATCCGCGAACTCAACCCTGAGGGCGGCGTCCGCTTCTATCCCGGATCGCCGAAACTGGCGCGCCTGCTGTTCCGGCCGCAGGACCGGCTGTCGGCGATGGAGCTGCACCCCGAGGATTTCGCCCGCCTGCACCGGCTGTTTGAGGGCGACCACCATGCGCGAATCACCGAACTCGACGGCTGGCTGGCGCTCGGCGCGCATCTGCCGCCGAAGGAGAAACGCGGCATCGTGCTTGTCGATCCGCCTTTCGAGGAAGAGGACGAATATCAGCGTCTGGCCGAGGGGCTGGAAAAGGCCTATCGCCGTTTTCCAGGCGGCACCTATTGCCTGTGGTATCCGCTGAAAAAGGGCGCGCCGATCAAAGAATTCCACGAGAGGCTACAGGCGCTCGACATTCCGAAAATGCTCTGCGCCGAGCTTTCTGTTCGCAGCGACCGCGGCATCACGGGATTGACGGGTTCAGGCCTCGTTATCGTCAATCCGCCCTTCACCCTGAAGGACGAGCTGCACCAACTGCTGCCGGCGCTGAAGGACCATTTGGCGCAGGATCGTTTCGCCTCGCACCGCGCCTTCTGGCTGCGCGGCGAGACCAAGACGGTCAAGGACGACGATTGACCGGACAACCCGGTTCGGGAATAGTCCGCGCAGTTCCACAAATCAGGTGCTGCATGAAGCTTCTTTGGTCGCCCCCCTCACCCTATTCCAGCAAGGTGCGGATGGCCGCGCATTTCCTGGATCTCGAGTTGAACGCCATCCGGGTCGACACCAATACGGCGCCGGCGATCCTGGTGGAGAATAATCCGCTCGGCAAGATCCCGACGCTGCTGGCCGATGACGGCGCCTCGGTCTTCGACAGCGTGGCGATCATGCACTATTTCGACCGGCTGGCGAAGGGCAAGCTCTATCCCTCCAAGAAGGGCAAACGCACGGATGCCGACGTCCTCGAAATCGCTCTGCGACGGCATCTGCGATTGCCTGCTGGCGATCATGTATGAGCGGCGTTTTCGCGACGAGGAAAAGATCCACCAGCCCTGGATCGACCGGCAATGGAAAAAGGTGACGAGCGGGCTTACGCATCTGAGCGCCAAGCCGCCGAAATTGGGCAAGAAACTCAACGGCGGGCATTTCGCCTTGGCCGCCACGCTCGGCTATCTCGATCTGCGCTTCAAGGGCCAGTGGGAAGCCGATCATGCGCCGCTGATCGACTGGTTGCGGCAGTTCGAAAAGAAATTCCCCGCCTATCAGGAACTCAAGACCCAGGCCTGAGCGCTTGGCAACAACAGGCGAGCAGCAAAAAGCCGGGCGTTTGCCCGGCTTTTCCATGTTTGAATAATTCCGTTCGGCTTAGAACTTGACGCCGATACCGAGCTTGACGCTGTTCTCGTCGTAACCGCGTGAGAAGCTGCCGGAGTCGAGGTCGTAATCCTTGCTCTGGTAGTCGGTGTAGCGATATTCCAAGCGCGTCGTGATGTTGTTGGTCACGAAGGCTTCGACGCCGGCGCCGACCGTATAGCCGTAGTTCGTCTTGCTTTCGTCCGAGGTGCCGTCGGAAACCTTGACGTCGCCGAGCGCAAGACCGGCCGTGCCATAGAGCAGGAAGGGGTTCATGTCGTAGCCGACGCGGCCACGAACGGAGCCGTTCCAGCCATACTTGTTCTTGACGCCGCCCGAGGAAACGTCGTCGCCGCTGTAGCCGAGGTCGGATTCAACGCCGTAAACGATCTGGCCCTGCTGCCAGTTATAGCCGGTGAAGACCTGGCCGCCGAAACCATAGGTGTGGCGGTCGGAACCGAAGTCACCCATGTTGTAGGTGCCGGCGCCGCCGAGGTAGAAGCCTTCCCAGCTGCCGGCCGGCTTGACCGGGGCTTCCTGGGCGACCGGTGCTTCCGGAACCTGGTCGACGGCATCGGCCGCCTGAGCTGCCGAGACGCCCGCAATTGCAAAAACGGAGGCCATGAGGCCAGCAATGAGTACACGCATACTTAGTCTCCTTTCAGTCCCGCGCCGCTGATCATCTGTCTATCAGTGAAGCATTGGCGGGATATTGCCAGATGTCCCTTCCGGATCGAGACTGAAATTGGAACTCAAATGCGGATTTGAAAGAGCCAAATTGTGATATCATTGTGGCTGCCGCATGGCCGAAATTCGATGTTGCTTGCCTGCAACATACACTTCATTAACCCTACTGAAGAGTTAAACTGAAAATACTTATTTTAGGAAATCGCATTCTTAAATAATACATAGAATATCCCGCCCACGGACGCAACCACAACGACCTATTTATATAATCTCCGCCCGCGCCTATATAGTCGGCAGACAGAACTCGCGGGATTAGAAGGCAGGATTTTGAACCACAAAAGACTTCGCTCGGCCCTTGTAACAGGGGCTGCTAAAAGAATAGGCCGGGCAATCGCCGAAGACCTTGCTGCAAATGGCTTTTCCGTTGCCATCCACGCGAAGGGCTCCCTCAGTGAAGCCGAAGAGCTGGTGGCGGAATTGCGGCAGAAGGGATATCGGGCGATCGCGCTCAAGGCCGATCTTACCAATATCGGCGAAACCGGCGAACTCGTAAAAAGAGCGTCGGAAGACCTCGGTCCGCTCGACCTGCTCGTCAACAACGCCTCCATCTTCCGCCAGGATTCGGCCCGCAGTTTCGATGAGCAGGCATGGGCGCAGCATTTCGACGTCCATGTGCGGGCGCCCTCGATCCTTGCCGCAGCCTTTGCCGAACAGCTACCCGACGATGCGACCGGATTGATCGTCAACATCATCGACCAGCGGGTCTGGGCACTGAGGCCCAGCTTCTATTCCTATACGCTATCCAAATCGGCGCTATGGACGGCAACGCAGACACTTGCCCAGGCATTGGCGCCGGCCATCCGCGTCAATGCCATCGGCCCCGGCCCGTCGATGCCGAGCGAACGGCAGGCGCAGGAGGACTTCCAAGCGCAGGTCTCAGCCCTTATCCTGCAGCGAGGGCCGGCGCTGGAGGAATTCGGACAAACGATTCGCTTCCTTTACGACACGCCCTCGATCACCGGCCAGATGATTGCCCTCGACGGCGGCCAGCACCTTGCCTGGCAGACGCCCGATGTGGCGGAGATTACGGAATGAACGGACGAAAGCTGCCGGATGGCGGGGTTCTCTACGACGATACGGATGAGAGCGAAGACGAGATCGAGGTGGAAGGCGACCTTTCCGCCGCCGCCCCGCTTGCGACTGCGGTCGACTGGAACGCCGGCAGCCTCAACGAGACCGGACTCATCGGCGCCGAGCTGATCGGCGAATTCGTCAAGCGGCTGCCGAACAGCCCCGGCGTCTACCGCATGTTCAACGCCGAGGGTGACGTGCTCTATGTCGGCAAGGCGCGCAGCCTGAAGAAGCGCGTCGGCAATTACGCCGTCGGCCGCGTGCATTCCAACCGCATAGCGCAGATGGTGCGCCAAACGGCGAACATGGAATTCGTGACGACGCGCACGGAAACCGAAGCGCTGCTCCTGGAAGCGAATCTGATCAAGCGCTTGCGGCCGCGCTTTAACGTGCTGCTGCGCGACGACAAGTCCTTTCCCTATATCCTCATCACCGGCGATCACCGGGCGCCGGCCATTTTCAAGCATCGCGGTGCGAGAGCGCGGAAGGGCGACTACTTCGGGCCGTTCGCCTCGGCCGGCGCGGTCGGGCGGACGATCAATTCGTTGCAGCGCGCCTTCCTGATCCGCACCTGCACCGACAGCGTCTTCGAAACGCGCACCCGCCCCTGCCTGCTCTACCAGATCAAGCGCTGTTCCGGGCCGTGCACCCACGAGGTCAGCGACGGGGGCTACGCCGAACTGGTGCAGGAGGCGAAGGACTTCCTCTCCGGCAAGAGCCAGAAGGTCAAGTCGCATATGGCCGAGGCCATGAACCAGGCGGCCGAGGATCTCGACTTCGAGCGGGCGGCAATTTATCGCGACCGCCTGGCCGCACTTTCGCATGTGCAGAGCCATCAGGGCATCAATCCGGCCGGCGTCGAGGAGGCTGACGTTTTCGCCATCCACCACGAGGGCGGCGTCTCCTGCATCCAGGTATTCTTCTTCCGCACCGGACAGAACTGGGGCAATCGCGCCTATTTCCCAAAGGCCGATCCGCAGCTTTCCGGCGCCGAAGTGTTGAATGCCTTTCTCGCGCAATTCTACGACGACAAGCCGGTGCCGAAACAGATCATGCTGTCGGAAACGATCGAGGAGATGGAATTGCTCGCAGCCGCCCTTAGCGAAAAGGTCGGCCATAAGGTTTCGATCCTGGTGCCGCAGCGCGGAGAGAAGCGCGATCTGGTCGACCATGTCGTCGGCAATGCCCGCGAGGCGCATGGGCGAAAGCTTGCCGAAACGGCGTCGCAGTCGCGGCTGCTCGACGGTTTCAAGGACACGTTCGGGCTTGCCTATGTGCCGCAGCGCATCGAAATCTACGACAACTCGCATATTATGGGCACCAATGCCGTCGGCGGCATGGTGGTCGCGGGGCCGGAAGGCTTCGTCAAAAACCAGTACCGCAAGTTCAACATCAAATCGACCGACATCACCCCCGGTGACGATTTCGGCATGATGAAGGAAGTGATGACGCGGCGGTTCTCGCGGCTGATCAAGGAGGAAGGCATTCCCGATCGTACGGCGCAGGCAGGCCCCGCCGACGCCGCCGACATGCCCTTCCCGGCGTGGCCCGACGTGATCCTGATCGACGGCGGCCAGGGGCAGATGACGGCGGTGCGCGCCATCCTCACCGAGCTCGGCATCACCGACAGCGTCATGGCGATCGGCATCGCCAAGGGTGTCGACCGCGATGCCGGGCGCGAGCGCTTCTTCCCTCCCGGACGCGAGAGTTTTACCCTGCCGCCGCGCGATCCTGTGCTCTATTTCGTCCAGCGCATGCGCGACGAGGCGCATCGTTTCGCGATCGGCTCGCACCGGGCCCGGCGCAAGAAGGAAATGGTCAAGAACCCGCTCGACGAGATCGGCGGCATCGGTCCATCGCGCAAGCGCGCGCTGCTTCAGCATTTCGGCACGGCGAAAGCGGTTTCGCGCGCCGCACTCTCCGACCTGATGGCGGTGGAAGGCATTTCGGAGGCCGTCGCCAAGCAGGTCTACAACCATTTCCACGACGACGCCGCGAAATAACCGGCGCCCGTCGCAAATTCCACGCAAAGGCAGTGAAAAGACAGAAAGAATGTTGACGGTCCGCGGTCAAAGCCGTCATCTACCGCATCGGCCCGTACATCGGACTCGATATCAGAAAAGCCCGATGCGTCGATTCAAAGTGTTACAGCGTCCTGAAAAGACGCGCGGCGCTGCAGCGGCGCATCAAGTCAGAGAAACGATCCCATGGCATCGCGTGCGTACAGCATCCCCAACCTCCTGACCTACGGCCGTATCCTCGCGGTACCGCTGATCGTTCTCTGCTTCTTCATCGAAGGCAGGCTGTCAATCAGCAACACGGCGCGCTGGGTGGCACTGTGGATCTTCGTCATCGCCTCGATCACCGATTTCCTCGACGGCTATCTCGCGCGCATCTGGAATCAGACCTCGAATATCGGCCGCATGCTCGACCCGATCGCCGACAAGCTGCTGGTCGCCTCGATCCTGCTCCTGGTCGCAGCCGACCAGACGATCGCCGGCTGGTCGATCTGGGCGGCGATCACCATTCTCTGCCGCGAGATCCTCGTTTCCGGCCTGCGTGAATATCTGGCGGCGCTGAAGGTCAGCGTGCCGGTGACGCGGATCGCCAAGTGGAAGACGACGCTGCAGCTCGTCGCCATCGCCTTCCTGCTCGCGGGTCCTGCCGGCGACGAGATATTCCCCTATACGACGCAGACCGGCATCGCGCTTCTGTGGATCGCCGCATTGCTGACCATCTATACCGGCTATGATTATTTCCGCGCCGGGCTGAAACATATCGTGGATGACGAGGAATGACGCGGCTTGTCTATTTCGCATGGGTGCGCGAGCGCATCGGCAAAGGCGAGGAGGAGATCGACCTTCCCTCCTCGGTCGTCACCGTTACCGATCTGTTGAATCATTTGAAGACGCTAGGCGAAGAATATGAGGCCGCGCTTCAATATCCGGACGTGATCAGGGTGGCGCTCGACATGGAGCATGTCGAGCATGACGAGCCGATATCGGGCGCACGGGAGATCGGGATATTTCCGCCGATGACGGGGGGTGAAGTCCGGTCCGTCCGGGCTTGGGAAAACTTACAATGGGTAGGACTGCGTCTTCCTCTATCTCCCTCATTCCTGTGCTTGTCACAGGAATCCAGTGCGCCCAAGTCCTTGGGCGCGGGAGAAGCACTTGCCAAAAGGAAAAAGTCATTCACCGCGCGGACGCGCGGTGGCTGGATTCCTGTGACAAGCACATGAATGAGGGAGCTTGGGGATACGGCAGCGCATCAAAGCAGCGGAGGTCCCCGTGGTGACCATCACTCCCACCATCCGTGTCCAACATGAGGATTTCGACCTGCAGGCGGAGGTCGACCATCTCTCCAAGGGCAAGCCGGGCATCGGCGCCGTCGTCACCTTCTCCGGCCTCTGCCGCGATGACGGCGGAACCCTCGCCGCCCTCGAACTCGAACATTACCCCGGCATGGCCGAAGCCGAGATGACCCGCATCGGTAAACTCGCCATCGAGCGCTTCGGGCTGCTCGGCCTCACCGCCATCCACCGATACGGCAAGATCGCCGTCGGCGAGAATATCGTGCTCGTCGTTGCGGCCGCACCGCACCGGCAAGCGGCGTTCGACGGCGCCAACTTCGTCATGGACTTCCTGAAGACAGCAGCCCCCTTTTGGAAGAAGGAACATGGCAAGGATGGCGCGGCCGGCGACTGGGTCGCGGCGAAAGATGCCGACGATACGGCGCGCGGCAAGTGGAAATAAGCTAAAGCACCACTCGCTCCCTGCGGCTCATGACCAGCAATAGAACGAGCAGCGAGAAAATGACCAGATCGCGCCAGACGAAGGGGCCATAGGCGCCCCATCAGGGTCTCGACGACGGCGAGCCCGGCGGCCCCGCCTGCCGAGCGCAGCGGATCGGAGTAACCACCGACGGCTGATATCAGCAGCACCTTCAGCCCGAACATCAGGCCCGCGCCGAAATCCATCGAGCCGTAATAGAAGGTCGCGAGGATACCGCAGATCGTGGCGACGAGGGCGGCCGCGGCATAGGCGACGAGGAAGACCCGGTCGGCGCTGGTGCCGCAGAGCTCGGCGGCCAGCGGATCGTCGGTAACGGCGCGCCAGATGCGGCCCCAGGCCGTGCGCCTGAGGATCAGCGCACCCACCGCGACCATGGCTGCCATCAGTACCGTGTCGATCAGCTGGATATAGGTCAGCGTCACCTTGAACGGGCCGTCGCTCCAGAAGACGACCGTGCCGTTCAGGAAGGGTGGCAGCCAGATGGCACGGGTATCAGCGGCAAGCCGGGCAGTTTCCATCAGCACGATCATGATACCAAGGGCGGCGACGATCACCGTATTCGGCGATTTGCTGACCAGCGGCAGCATGATCGAGCGGCCGATCCATATGCCCGCCGCCAACGAATAGACGATGGCAGCGCCGGCGCCGACGGCAAGGGCCGCCGGCAGCACCAACCAGAACTTGACATAGGCGAGTTCGGTGAAGAGCAGCAGGATCTGGCCTGCGAAGGCGAAGATCGCCCCATAGGTGATGTCGGCTCGCTTGGTCACGCCGAAGGCGACGGCATAGCCGAAGGCGAGCGCGGCATAAAGAGCAGCGAGCGGAACCGCATTCGCCAGTTGCTGCAGAAGATAGGCCATTCCATGCACCCCGCGTCGGCAAATTATAACTGGTAAAACCTATTTCACCAGTTATAATTTCATCATGAGCTTTTCCTGGACCCCTCACCGCTTTGCCGGAGGCGCGCTGGCGCTCGATGTCGCCAATAGCGTCGTGCTGCGCCACGATGCAGCGCGGCGGATCGACCGCTTCGCGGTTCAGGGCCAGATGCAGGACTTTCCGCGCGCCGCTGCCGAATTCTGTGCCGAACGGGCCCTCTTCGGCGACATCGCTCCGGTGGCTAGTGAAGACGAGACGGATTTCCTCGCGCTGCGGGAAGCGATCGACCGCTATTTCCGCAAGCGTATACTGGATGGCGGCGACGACCAATTGCTGGCCGTGCTGCTGGAGCTTGCTGGCAAAAGTGTTGCGCGAGGCAAACCCCGGCAGCGTGGCCAGGGCCACAGCCCATTCGGTGCTGCGGTTGGTCGCCATGCCGGATCCGGAGCGCATGAAAATCTGCGGCAATTGCGGCTGGCTGTTCATCGATCGCAGCAAGAACAGGAGCCGCGCCTGGTGCGACATGGCGGTCTGCGGCAACCGCGCCAAGGCGAACCGCCACTACCGCCGCAAGAAGGAGGAGACGCCATGAGAATATATTTGATCATAACAGCGGCAGCGGCCAGCCTTCTACTTTCGGCCTGCCAGCGCCAGGCCGAAAATCTCGTCGAGGTCACCGGCCATCTCTTCGTCTTCAACTATCGGGTGGCGAGCGCCACCTATCTGCTGACGCTGAAGAAGACAGGTCCCATTCCCGATGGTTCGGTCATCATCGCCGAATTCGAAAATCCTCAAGGCGGCGAACCACTGGTGCTGAACCAGAAAATCTATCCGATCGACGACAAGATCGCACTGCAGAGCCAAAACCTGCACTGCGTACGCAAGGACCGTCCCTATTCCGTCAGCCTCCGTCTGGTCGACAAGGACGGCAAGGTGCTGCAGGAATTGAAGACGCAATTCCGATCCGACCTGGACCAGACCGTGCTGCCGAGCAAGCCGCTCGTTGTTGGTGCGCTTTATGACAAGAACCCTGAGGTCTTCAAGCCGGACGGCAGCGTCGATTTCTCAAACACCGACAAATGCCCGGCATAAAGGAACGCCCGGCATAGAAAAAGCCGGAGCGAAGCCCCGGCTTTCGAGAGTCAATTCAAGGCATTGCGCGCCAATGCCGAAGCGTGGCCTCAGCCGACGACTTCGGTATCGGAGAACCAGTACTTGATTTCCTGGGCAGCCGTTTCCGGAGCATCCGAACCGTGAACGGAATTTTCGCCGATCGACAGGGCATGAACCTTGCGGATCGTGCCTTCGTCAGCGTTTGCCGGGTTGGTCGCGCCCATGATCTCGCGGTTCTTGAGGATGGCGCCTTCGCCTTCCAGAACCTGAACGACGGTCGGACCGGAGGTCATGCCTTCGACGAGTTCGCCGAAGAAGGGGCGATCCTTGTGAACGGCGTAGAAGCCTTCGGCTTCGCGGCGGCTCATCCAGACGCGCTTGGAGGCGACGACGCGCAGGCCGGCATCTTCGAGCATCTTGGTGATGGCGCCCGTCAGGTTGCGCTTGGTTGCATCCGGCTTGATCATCGAGAAGGTGCGTTCAATCGCCATAGTCAAATCCTCTGGTTTCTCGGGAAAAGTGGGCGGTCTTTACCCGCCCCACCGCCGAAAACAAGAGGTCGGCGGCAATTTCACGCCGCTGTCACAGTCCGGCCGCGGCTTTGATGGAGATCGAGGCAGCGTTCGAACCAGCCCAAGACGGGATCGTCGGCGGCCAGCATGGCGAGACCAGTGCAGATACGCAGCCATTGCAGCGCCCCGAAGACGATATAATCGGCAAAGAGCGGCGTTTGCCCACCGATGAAAGGCTGGAATTTCAGCATGTGCCGGAGCGGCTCCAGCTTGGCGCCGAAGGCGGCCTTCTCCGCCTCGCTACCCGCAGCAACGACTTCGAATGATTTCCCGAGACGAGCTTCGCGGCTCTCGCGGAAATAGGCCTTGTCTCCCTCGTCGAGATTGGCGTGGATGTCGAGAAGGGCGATCCGCGTGATGGCCGGATGGATGATCATCTGCGAATAGCCCTCGACCATGCGCGACAGCGCCTTGCCGCCCTCGCCGTTAAACAGCGACTGCCGCTCGGGATAGGCCTCCTCCAGATAGAGAGCGATGTCGAAACTGTCGGGGATCAGCCTGCCATTGTCGTCGAGAACGGGCACGGTCTGCGAGACGCCGCCGCCGATTGCGCGGATGCGGGCATAGGTCGTCGGGATCTCCTCGAAATCCAGCCCCTTATGCGCCAGCGCCATCACTGCCTTCCAGCAATGAGGCGAGAAGAAGTGCTGCTTGTCTGCACCGCATAGGGAATAGAGGGCTCTGGTCATGACAGTCCTTTCGAGATCGAAACGCAGCGCATTCCACGACAGAAAAAGCCTGCGATCAAATCAGGAATTTTCATGGCGCCATCACTCGGATTTCTCGGGAAACTGATTAGACTGCCGTAATCAGGACAGGGGGGATCGAATGCTCCGACATTACAGCATGTTTGCTGCGTATAACCGCTGGGCCAACGCCCAGGTCTACGCGGCAGCGGCCGAACTCAGTGATGCGGAATTCCGCAGCGACCGCGGCGCCTTCTTCGGCTCACTGCACCGCACGCTCAATCATCTGCTCGTCGCCGACCGGATCTGGATGAAGCGCTTCACCGGTACCGGCGAAGCGCCGACGACACTCGATGCCGTTCTTTATGAAGAACTGGATGCGCTTACCGCCGCACGGAGGGCGGAGGACGAGCGGATCATTGCCTGGACGGGCACGCTTGATGAGGCAAGCCTTGCCGCCGACTTCACCTATGTGCCGGTGACGCAGCCGATCGAAATCACCCAGCCATTGCAGCCGGCCCTTGCGCATCTCTTCAATCACCAGACCCATCATCGCGGCCAATGCCACATGACGCTGACGGCGCTCGGCAAGCCGAGCCTCAGTCTCGATCTCATCTACTTCCTGCGCAGCGACGGCCGCGAGTGGATGTGAGGCAGCCTTTATCATCAAGACGGTATTAACCGCCTTTGCCGGTTGCGCAGGCAATTCAGCCAAAGATTCAGCCTCTCTTAAAGCCTTGCAGGCATAGCGGAATGAAGGAATAAGCCAGGCTGCGAGGGATTGTCATGCAGAATGCAAGCGCAAACGCTTTGGTGCCGCGCGAGGCCGCGCATCCGACGCCTATGGCCGACATTCAGAGGATCGCCCAGCACCTGACGCGCCTGAACATTGCGGCGCTGCCGCGCAATTACGAACTTTTCCACGAAGCGATCATCGGGCTCAATGCCGGCCTTGCACAGGATATCGCGGCGCTCGGTGCGCAGCCGCAACAGGCGATGCTCGACGAACTCGGATTGAAATACCGCCTTGTCGGCCATTGCGGTCTGGCCGGCGAGACGTCGCGCAACGAGGCGAGCCGGATGCTGCGCGAGGTGGCGGAGAGGCTTGCCGAGGGGCTGCGGCACAAAGACGCCTTTGCACGCGCCTGCGGCACGATCCTGAAATCGTTTTCCGGCAACGACAACCAGAGCCTCACCGCCTTCCTCGGCGAGATAGACTACCTCTCCGCCTCGCTGGCGACGGTGTTGTCGGCGGAAACGGAGATCGCGGATAGGCTGCAGGACGACATCAAGAGGCTGGAGACGCTGGAGCGCGGCATTTCGGCGATGCAATCGGCCGCCGTCGCCGACCGGATCACCGGACTTCCGAACCGCATCGCACTGAACCGCCAAATCGCCGATCTCTATCAGCGCGACGAAGGTTTCGCCGGCAGCGCGCTTGTTATGGTCGATATCGACAACTTCACCGATCTCAACGACAGATACGGCACCCAGGCCGGCAACAAGCTGCTGAAGAAGCTCGCCGCCCTCTTCCGCAAATCGGTCAAGAAGAACGACTTCGTCGCCCGCACCGAGGCGGACGAATTCGCTTTCCTGTTTGCCAATGTCGGCATGCAGGATGCGATGACGATCGCCGAGCGCCTGCGCGCTTCCGTCGAGGACAATCTGGTCTTCGCGACCTCCGACAGGGCCGATCGCGGCAGGCTGACCATCTCGATCGGCGTCGCGCTCAGCACGGATGCGGCAACGCCTGGACAGTTGCAGGCCAATGCCCGCGTGGCGCTCCTCGCCGCGCAGACGAACCCCCGCCAGCCGGTGCAGGCTTTCGGCCACTGAAGGCGCTGACAGCGCGCCGCCGGCCACAAGCAAGCTTCTCAGCGCCCAAGCAAGCTTGGCGTGGGAACAAGCGCTCTTGCCTTGGCGGGCGCTTTCGGCCAAAACGCCGGCCATGATCACGCTCACCGATATTTCCGCCCGCATTGCCGGGCGCCTGCTTCTCGACAATGCCAGCATTTCGCTGCCTTCGGGCACGAAGGCGGGGCTGGTCGGGCGCAACGGCGCCGGCAAGTCCACGCTGTTTCGCGTCATTACCGGCGATCTCGGCTCGGAGACCGGATCGGTGTCGATCCCGAAGGCGGCACGCATCGGTCAGGTGGCGCAGGAAGCACCGGCAACCGAGCAATCCCTGATCGAGATCGTGCTTTCAGCCGACAAGGAACGCGCGGCCCTCGTGGCCGAGGCGGAAACGGCGACCGATCCCCACCGCATCGCCGAAATCCAGATGCGCCTTGTCGATATCGACGCGCATTCGGCCGAGGCGCGCGCCGCGAGCATTCTTGCCGGCCTCGGCTTCGACCAGGCGGCGCAAGCCCGCCCCGCCTCTTCCTTCTCCGGCGGCTGGCGCATGCGCGTGGCGCTTGCCGCCGTGCTGTTTTCCGAGCCGGATCTGCTGCTGCTCGACGAACCCACAAACTATCTCGACCTCGAAGGCACGTTGTGGCTGGAAGACTATGTCCGCCGCTATCCGCACACCGTCATCATCATCAGCCACGACCGCGACCTCCTGAACAACGCGGTCAACGCAATCGTCCATCTCGACCAGAAGAAGCTGACCTTCTATCGCGGCGGCTACGATCAGTTCGAGCGGCAGAAGGCGGAAGCCGACGAGCTGCAGACCAAGGCCAAGGCCAAGAACGACGCGGCGCGCAAACATCTGCAGAGCTTCATCGATCGCTTCAAGGCCAAGGCCTCCAAGGCCCGGCAGGCGCAATCGCGAGTCAAGGCGCTCGAGCGCATGGGAACCGTCGCCGCTGTCATCGAGGATCACGTACAGCCGATCACTTTTCCCGAGCCGGAAAAGCAGCCGGCCTCGCCGATCGTTGCGATCCAGAGCGGCGCCGTCGGCTACGAGCCCGGCAATCCGATCCTGAAGAACCTCAACCTGCGCATCGACAATGACGACCGCATCGCCCTGCTCGGCTCGAACGGCAACGGCAAATCGACCTTCGCCAAATTCATCTCCGGCCGGCTTGCGCCGGAAAGCGGCGAAGTGAAGCTGGCGCCGAGCCTGAAGATCGGTTTCTTCGCTCAGCATCAACTCGACGACCTCATTCCCGAGCAGTCGCCGGTCGAGCACGTGCGCCGGCTGATGCCTGGCGCGCCGGAGCCGAAGGTGCGCGCCCGCGTCGCCCAGATGGGGCTTGCGACCGAGAAGATGGCAACCGCCGCCAAGGATCTTTCGGGCGGCGAAAAGGCCCGGCTGCTGATGGGGCTCGCCGCCTTCAACGCACCCAATCTGCTGATCCTCGACGAACCGACAAACCATCTCGACATCGACAGCCGCCGGGCGCTGATCGAGGCGCTG
The DNA here is from genome assembly GCF_022354505.1 of Rhizobium sp. C104. Taxonomy (NCBI): domain Bacteria; kingdom Pseudomonadati; phylum Pseudomonadota; class Alphaproteobacteria; order Hyphomicrobiales; family Rhizobiaceae; genus Rhizobium; species Rhizobium sp. C104. Next base: position 2,093,913 of record NZ_CP092348.1, read on the forward strand.
AACGATTACGAAGGCGCCGTCATCCTGATCTCGCATGACCGCCACCTGATCGAGGCGACGGTCGACCGGCTGTGGCTGGTCAACGACGGGACGGTGACGACCTTCGAAGGCGACATGGACGAATACCGCGACCTGATCGTCACATCCGGTAAAAAAAAGAAGAAAAGCCGCAGCTGACTGAGGATGCGACGTCGAAGGCCGACCAGCGCAAGCTCAATGCCGAACGTCGCGCCTCGCTGACGCCGCTCAAGAAAAAGATCAACGAAATCGAATCCTTGACGGCGAAGCTGGAGAAACAGATTCAGGCGCTTGACGCGGAACTTGCAAATCCCGCCCTCTACGAAAAGACGCCCGCCAAGGCGGCCGAAAAGGCAAAGCAGCGCGGCGAAGCCGCGGCCAAGCTGGCTGCCGCCGAGGAAGACTGGCTGATGCTTTCGGCCGAATACGAAGAGGCCATGGCAGGATAGCCATATTCCTCAGAGTGTGATGTCGCCCGAAAACCGCTGACGCTTTTCGGCATCATGCTCCGTCCAAAGCGTGGCGAAGTGCCGCGGATCGGCACAATTCCGGCCGCCTTCAACCAATCGTTAACCATAATTCGAAAGGTTGTCTCAACATTCGTTACCGATTTGTTGAGCCCTTTCGATGTATCGCTTTTTCATTCTGTCCTGCATGGCCCTCACGGCCGCGCTGTCTGCCTGCAGCACCACAAAACAGGCCCCGGATACATCGATCAAGACCTCCTCCGTGATTGCGCCCGAGTGGCGGAAACTTGGCTATGCCGCCGACGATGCGGCGCCGCGTATGAGCGGCTGGCACCGTCTGGCCGGGCGGACGCTGGAAGTCTCCTCGCTTGCCGATCTCAAGCTGCAGGACAAGGAAGTGATCCTGAGCTTCGACGACGGTCCGATCCCGGGCCGGACCGACAAAGTGCTGGCGATCCTCGACCGGTTCGGCGTCAAGGGCGCCTTCATGATGGTCGGCGAAATGGCCGAAATGCATCCGGCGCTGGCCCGCAGGGTCGCCGAGGACGGCAATACGATCGGCAGCCACACCTACGACCACGCCGACCTGACATCGCTTGATTTCGACGCAGCGATGGCCGAGGTGGTCAAGGGCGAATTGGCGGTGACCAAGGCGACGGGAACCGACGTCGCCTTCTTCCGCTTCCCCTATCTGGCCGAGAGCCACAGGCTGCGCGCCGCGATCGCCATGCGCGATCTGGTGGTCATGGATGTCGATGTCGATAGCAAGGATTATTTCGCCATCACGCCGGCCTCCGTGACTCAGCGGACGATGGACCTGCTGCACAAACGCGGCCGCGGCATCATCCTGATGCATGACATCCACAAACGCACGGCAACGATGCTGCCGACCCTGCTCTCCGAACTCGAAGCCGAAGGCTACAAGGTGGTGACGCTGAAGTTCAAGAAGACGCAGGCGCCGAGCAACCTCGTCGCCTCGGCCGATTTGGTGACGACCCGGTAAGCCGGGTTGCCAAGTCCGGACGCGCTGCCTAGATCTGTTCGACGTCAACGAACCGGCAGGTCAGCTATGAACCTTCATCTCGAAACGGACGACGATCCGCGCACCCGCCAGTTTATCGACGAGCATAACCGGGTTTCGGACGCGGCGTTCAGAACGGCCGAATTTGCCAGGGATCGTGATGCGATCAAGGCGCTGATCGAGCGGCAGGACAGGCTGATCGTGCCGATGCGCCGCGGTGCATGGCTGTTCGATTTCCGGCAGAGCAAGGATAATCCTCTCGGCGTCTGGCTCCGTCTGCCTGCCGACCAGGAGCCGCTGCCGGACGCCGGTTGGGAACAGGTCTTCGATCTCGATGCCTTCTGCATCCGTGAAGGCAAGCGCTGGAACTGGCGCGGCGTCGTCACCTGCCCGTGGGAGCCGACGCGAGTGCTGCTCACGCTTTCGGACGGCGGCTCGGATCTTCTTCGGCTGCTCGAATTCGACGCCGAGAGGAAAGAGATCGTCGAGGGCGGTTTCGACACACCGGCTGCACGATCGCATGCCAATTGGCTGAGCCGCGACGAGATCTGCTATTTCGGCTCCATCGATCGATTTTCGGCGACCCGCTCCGGATGGCCACGGGTCGGGCGGCGATTGAAGCGCGGGCAGCGGCCGGAGGATGCCGCCGTCATGTTCGAAGCCGCGGATGAAGACGTCTATGGCTTCAATCTCATTATCGACCCTTCCCTGTCGGGCGGTTCGGCGGATGCCGGATTGATCGACATTTTCGTCACCGCCCATGAGATCGGCGTCGCCAGCGCTTTCCTGACCGCCGTCGACGGCACGCAGCGGCGCATCGATCTGCCCAAGGAGGCGGACTTCCAGTTCAATCACGATCATTGCCTCTGGCGGGCAAAGACCGATGAGCGCGTTGCCACCGGCAGTCTCGTGCTGCAGCGCTTCGATCCCGGCTCGCAGACAGTTCCGCTCGGGCCGGAGCGGATCCTGTTTCGGCCTGACGAGGGCCAGTCGATCTCGCAGATGATGCTGATGCGCGAGTGGTGTGTCTTCATCATTTCAGACCGGCTGCGTCCGCGCCTCATGGTGCTGGATCTCACGAAGCCCGATGCCGAACAGCGCGAGATCGCGCTGCCGGCCGACATGCAGACGGCTCATTTCAGGCCGCTTTATGCGGATCTGCATCTTGGCGACGATACGCTCTGCATCATCGGCCAGGGCTTTCTGCAGCCGCCGGCCTGTTACCGGCTCGAGCTGTCGGATCGCAGCAAGGAGGCCGAGCCGATTTTCATCGCTGGGGCGCCCAGTTATTTCGATGCGGCCGATATGTCATCCGAACTGCTGGAGGCGGTTTCCGAAGACGGAACCAGGGTTGCCTACCGGCTGATCCTACCGAAACACTGGACCAAGGGCGCGCTGCCGGTGCTGCTTTACGGCTATGGCGGGTTCGATGTTTCGCTGTCGCCGACCTATTCCGGCGTGACGGGACGCTGGCTGGAACAGGGCGGCGCCTATGTGCAGGCCTATATCCGCGGCGGCGGCGAATTCGGCCCCGATTGGTATCGCAGCGCCAAACGGCAGGGGCGAGACCGGGCGTTTGCCGATTTCGTCGCCATCGCCCGCGATCTCGTCGCCCGCGGCTACACCGTGCCGTCGCGCATCGCCTGCCAAGGCGGCAGCAATGGCGGCCTGCTAACCGGCGTGATGCTGACGCGCTATCCGGAGGATTTCGGCGCCGTCTGGTGCCAGGTGCCGGTGCTCGACATGACACGCTTCCACCTGTTCAGCGCAGGCCAGGCCTGGATGGACGAGTACGGCGATCCGGAGATAACAGCCGACCGGGATTTCATGCTCGGCTACTCGCCGCTCCATAATGTCCGGCCGGCAACCGAGGTCTCCTATCCGCCGATTTATATCGAAAGCTCCGCCAATGACGACCGGGTGCATCCCTCGCATGCGCGCCGCTTCGCCGCGCGGCTGGAGGAAGCCGGACACCGGCCGCTCTTCCATGAGTTCGGCTCGGGCGGGCATGGCGGCGACGGCAATTCCGAAGAGCGCGCCGCCCGGGCGGCCATGGGTTACAGCTTCCTTCGCCAAACTATCATGAGGTAAGACGAGCCATCATGCGGTAGGATAGAAGAGAATGAAGGGGAGAGCTTGTCGGCGCTCTCCTTTCTGCTAAAAGAAGCGCAATAAATCATACTTTTCACAGGCTCGAGCGAAACCATGTCTCCTATCAACCTCGCCATCGTCGGCGTCGGCAAGATCGTCCGCGACCAGCACCTCCCTTCCATCGCCAAGAACGCCGATTTCAAGCTCGTCGCCACGGCAAGCCGCCACGGCACGGTCGAAGGCATCAACAGCTATACGACGATCGAGGCGATGCTCGACGCCGAGCCGTCGATCGATGCGGTGTCGCTCTGCATGCCGCCGCAATATCGCTACGAAGCGGCTTATAAGGCGCTCGTCGCCGGTAAGCACGTCTTCCTGGAAAAGCCGCCGGGTGCCACGCTGAGCGAAGTGGCCGATCTCGAGACGCTTGCGAGCAAACAGGGTTCGTCGCTGTTTGCCAGCTGGCATTCGCGCTATGCGCCGGCCGTCGAGGCCGCCAAGGCGTTTCTGGCTGCGACGACAATCAAAAGCGTGCATGTGATCTGGAAGGAAGATGTCCGCCACTGGCATCCGAACCAGGACTGGATCTGGCAGGCTGGTGGCCTCGGGGTTTTCGATCCCGGCATCAACGCGCTGTCGATCGTCACCCATATCCTGCCGCGGCCGATCTTCATCACCGAGGCCGTGCTCGAATTTCCTGAAAACCGCGATGCGCCGATCGCGTCCGACATTCGCTTCCGCAATGCCGACGGCCTGCCGGTTCATGCCGAATTCGACTGGCGCCAGACCGGCAAGCAGAGCTGGGACATCGTCGCGGAGACCGCGGCCGGCCAGATGGTTCTCGCCGAAGGCGGCGCCAAGCTTTCCATCGACGGCACGCTGACCTTCGCCGAGCCGGAGCAGGAATATCCCTCGCTCTATCGCCGCTTCGCCGAAATCATTAAAGCCGGCACGTCGGATGTGGATCTCGCGCCGCTGCGCCACGTCGCCGACGCCTTCATGCTCGGCAAGCGGAAATTCGTGGACGCGTTCCACGACTGAGCCGTCGGCGGCGTTGCGACGCCTTCTTAGGCTTGCAGGCTGAGCAACAAGACCCGCAGTAAGGTCAGGTTTTTCGGAGGCCGACAATCGGCGCCATACCGGCGCCGATTGTCGGTATGTCCGGTGAAACGCTCAGGCCTTCTTCTCCCATCGCCCTTCCGGCGTCTGCTGCCAATAGGTGAGGCTATGCCCCTCGCCTTTCAGCTTCTTCCATTGCGCCCGGGCGGCCTCCAGTTGCACCTGGTCGTGACCATCGAACATGAAGACGACGCGTTCATAGGCATCGACCGGCGGCGGCTCGGCGCCGTCTATGATGAAACGCACGGTCGCCGCATTGGCATTGCCTGAGGTCACCGTCAAAAGCACCGGCTGGCTTTCGGCGAAATCCCCCTCATCGGTGCCGTGCGGCAGAAAACTCTCCTCGCGGAACGTCCAGAGATGCGAGTCGAGAGCATCGCGCCGCGCTGGCTCGCGCGTCTGGACGGCGACGCGCCAGCCGCGCTCGACGCTTTTGTCGATCAGCGGCGGAAGCGCGTCTTCCAGCCTGGTTTCGGTCAGATGATAAAAGAGAACGTCCGTCATCAGGATTCATAATGGGCGCGAACGAGCTCGTCGAGCAGGCGCACGCCAAAACCTGAACCCCAGGACTGGTTGATCTCGTCCTGCGGCGAGCCCATCGCCGTGCCGGCGATATCGAGATGCGCCCAGGGCGTGTCCTGTACGAAACGCTTGATGAAATGCGCAGCGGTGATCGAGCCTGCCTGCCGGCCGCCGGTGTTCTTCATGTCGGCGAACTTGCTGTCGATCAGCTTGTCGTAGTCCTTGCCGAGCGGCATGCGCCAGAGTTTCTCGTTTGTGGAAAGGCCGGCTTCCGTCAGCTGAGCGGAAAGCTGGTCGTCATTGGAAAACAGGCCGGCATGCACATTGCCGAGCGCGACGACGATCGCGCCGGTCAGCGTGGCGAGATTGATCATGAATTGCGGCTTGAAACGGTCGTTGCAATACCAGAGCGCATCGCAGAGCACGAGACGGCCTTCGGCATCGGTATTGATCACCTCGATCGTCTGGCCTGACATCGAGGTGACGATATCGCCGGGACGCTGGGCGTTGCCGTCAGGCATGTTCTCGACCAGACCGATGACGCCCACGGCGTTGACGGCGGCCTTGCGCGAGGCGAGCACATGCATGAGGCCGGTGACGGCTGCCGCACCGCCCATATCGCCCTTCATGTCCTCCATGCCGGCGGCAGGCTTGATCGAAATGCCGCCGGTATCGAAGACGACGCCCTTGCCGATGAAGGCGACGGGACGATCCTTGGCTTTGCCGCCCTTCCACTGCATCACCGCCAGGCGCGGCGGGCGCACGGAGCCCTGGGCAACGCCGAGAAGGGCGCCCATGCCGAAACGGCGCATCTCCTTCTCGGTCAGGATCTCCACTTCGACGCCGAGCTTTTCCAGCTCCTTCGCCTTGGCGGCGAACTCGACGGGGCCCAGCACGTTCGGCGGCTCGTTGACGAGGTCACGGGCAAGATTGACGCCGCCGGCAATCGCCTCGGAATCGGAAAACGCCTTCTTGGCGCCGGCCGGATCGGCGGTGACGATCGTCACCTTGACCGATTTGCCCGTCTTTTCCTCGTCGTCGCTCTTCTTCGTCTTGTAGCTATCGAAACTATAGGCGCGCAGCAGCATGCCGAGGGCGAAATCGGCGGCTGCCCGCGCGCTCGTCTGAAGGCCAGGCACGTCGATGAAGACGGCGGCCTTGTCGGTATTCTTGATTCTCGCTGCCGCGGTACCGCCGGCCTTCAGCCAATCATGGGCGGTGAGGTCGGCGGCCTTGCCGAGCCCGATGACGACAATGCGCTCGACGGATGCGCCTTCCGGAGCGACGATATCGAGCGCGCTCATGGATTTCGCGGAGAATCGGGCGATCCGGGCGGCCTTGGCGATCACGCCTGCCGGATCGACTGTTTCGGCGCCCGCAGCGCTGTCGGCCTCTGTGGTTTTCAACAGGATCGCCAGGCCGCCAGTGAGCTTCGCCGACTTTGAAAATGAGATTTCGAACTTTGCTGACATGTCTTCTCCGCTGGGATTCTTTGAAATCCGTCCGCCGCGGATAATTTCGCGTTTGGCGGGTCTGTCAATGGCTTGCGACAATTGTTATGGTCGCCCGCGGCCATCAAGGCCCTCATGTTTTCGTCAGTTTCGTAGTTATTCGCGTTGACAGTTTCCTCGAAAAATCGCCCGCGGGGTCCGATAATCCGCCTGCCGCAAACGACCTTCGGCGCCTTCATGCTGCTGTTCTGGACGTGGTGGGCACTGCTGATCGTCTTCCGCGCCTTCCCCGGGATAGACATCTATTTTTCCCAGCTTTTTTTCTTGCGTACGGATTGCGACGCGGCTGCCGCGGCCGGCAGCGTCTGCGGCGGATTTCCCTATCGCGACTCGGGAAACTTCGACCTCTTGCGCACCGTCTTCTTCCGCCTGCCCTATGTCGTGGCGATCGTGATGGTGTGGAAGCTCATCGAATGCCACCAGCAGCATGGCGCATCCTTCAACGTCGGACGGGCGCGCAAGCTGAAAGTCGCGCTCGGAACGCTGCTGATTGGACCGGTGCTGCTCGTCAATGTCATCCTGAAGGAACATTGGGGCCGGCCGCGACCGATACAGACGGACATTTTCGGCGGCGCGCTGCATTTCGTCGAGGCGGGTTCGCTTGCCGGAAAATGCGTTTCGAACTGCTCTTTCATCTCTGGCGAGGCAGCAAGCGCCGGCTGGCTTTTCTGCCTTCTGCTCTTCGTTCCGAAATCCTTGCGTTATGCAGTGGCAGCACCGCTGGCGGCGGTCTCGATCCTGACGCCTGCGATGCGGCTATCCTTCGGGGCGCACTACCTGTCCGACGTCGTTCTCGGATGGCTTTCGTCGCTTGTCGTCTTCGCCGCGTTGCTGGCATTAACCGAGTCGCAACAGCATCAAAAAAATTCTGAAAATTGAATGAATTTTTGACACCAGCTTGTCGCAAAACCGCGACAAAGAGCGTAGAGGGTTTCTCCTGCAAAGCCGTTTGGGCGTGCAGGTGCTTTCAAGGGCAGGCATGAAACTACTCGAGACATACATATTACGGCGCGTCGGCCAGATGTTTCTCGTGGCGCTCCTGCCCGTTCTGGCGATCATTTGGACAACTCAGGTGTTGCAGCGCATCAACCTGGTCACCGACAGCGGCCAGTCGATCGGCTCGTTCGCCAAGCTCGCGACGATGATTCTGCCGTCGATCATTCCCGTTGTCCTGCCCTTCGCCCTCGTTATCGCGATCACCCAGACGCTGACGACGATGAACAACGATTCCGAGCTCACCGTTATCGACGCGGCCGGGGCGCGGCGCAGCGTGCTGATCCGCCCGATCCTGCTGCTTGCCGCCGTCGTCAGCGTTTTTTCCTTCTTCGTCGACAACGTCGTCGAGCCGCGCGCCAAAACCGTCGTGCGCCAGATGATCGCCGAGACCTATGCCGACCTCTTGTCTTCGGTGATCGAGGAAAAGACCTTCCGCAAGCTTGATGAAGGCCTTTATGTGCAGATCTCGAAGCGGATGGCCGGCCGCATGCTGAAGGGCCTTTTCGTCGCCGACGAGCGCGATCCGGCCTACGAGCTGATCTATTATGCGAAGGAAGGCGCCGTCGACGATACGGGCACGACGCTGATCATGCATGAAGGTGAGGTTCACCGTAAAACGCCCGACGGCAATGTCTCGGTGATCAATTTCGATTCCTATTCCTTCGACCTCTCGGACATGACGGAGAATCGCGGCCAGGCGACGCTGCGCGCCAGCGACCGCGACCTGTGGTTCCTGCTCAATCCGGATCCGGCCGACAAGGACTATACGATCCGGCCGCAGAGCTACCGCGCCGAACTGCATCGCCGGCTGACGGACTGGATCCTGCCTGTCGTCTTCGCGCTGTTTTCGCTGGCAATCGCCGGCGATGCGCGCTCGCACCGCGAAGCGCGACTGCATCCGATGGTGAGCGCGCTCGCCTATGCCTTCGCGCTGCGCTGGGCGGCATTCTACGCGGCCAATCAGATCGACACCGATCCTGAATATATCGTCGTTCTCTACGCCATACCGATCGTCAGCAGCATCATCTCGATCGTCTTCCTCGGCCTGCACAAACGACTGGCCGTACCCTCGTTCATTCGCGACCGGATGTCGTCTTTCTGGAGACGGACGCAGGAAAGGCTGCTGGCCGCAACCGGCAGGGCCGGCGGAGACGCCGCCCAATGATATTCGGGACATTGTCGCGTTATTTCTTTCGCCGCTACCTGGTGACGATGGGCTGGTTCCTGATCGGCGTCTCGGCGATTTCCTTCCTGCTCGATTTCAGCGAGACGGCGGGCCGCATGTCCGGCCTACCCGGCTACACGATCGGCGGCGGCATCCTGATGACCGCCGTGCGCCTGCCGCTGATCCTGCAGCAGACGGTGCCTTTCATCGCGCTGTTCGTCGGCATGACGGTGCTGATCGGGCTCAACCGCAAATATGAGCTCGTCGTCACGCGCGCTGCCGGCATTTCGGTCTGGCAGTTCATGTTCCCCTTCATCGCCGGCTCGCTGATACTTGGCCTACTGACGATGACAGCGCTCAATCCGCTTGCCGCCTGGGGGCAGCGCCAGGCGCTGCTTGTCGAATCCGACTGGCGCGGCGAAAACGCCGTTCTGCGCAAGGCGCCGCAGATTCCGTGGCTGCGCCAGATCAGCGGCCGGGACGATGTCATCATCGGCGCCCACACGGTTCAGGAGAACGGAACCAAGCTGATCGACGCCGTGTTGATCCATTTCGATTCAAGCGGTCAGGTCATTCTGAGACAGGACGCCGCGACGGCAAAATTGGAAGATGGTTACTGGCAACTTAACAACGTTGTCGAGCGCAAGCCTGGCGAAATCCCCGTGCGTAAAGCTTCGGTTCAACTTCGCACCAATCTGAAACAGGACTTCGTCCAGGAGCGGCTGACAGCGCCGGAAACAATTGGTTTCTTTGACCTTTCCAACCGCATTGCCGCGGCCAAATCCTTCGGCATCTCGACCAAGGCGCTGGAGACGCAATTCAACTCCCTGTTGTCCCAGCCCCTGCTGCTGGTGGCAATGACTTTCATTGCTGCAACAGTGTCCCTAAAATTTAGCCGGTTCAACCAATCCCGCTCCGTGATTCTGGGTGGCATCCTCTCGGGCTTCATGCTTTATGTCATCACCGTGCTTGTAAAGGCATTCGGAAGCAGTGGAGTTGTGCCCCCCTTCGTGGCGACGTGGATACCGGTGATCGTCGCGCTGGCCTTGGGTGCGACTATTCTGCTTCATCAGGAGGACGGCTAGTGGCGGCAGGCGACCGCAAGTATTTTAGTAAACAGTTGGTTGCCCTGCTCGTCGGCGCGACTCTATGTTCCTATTTCGGCAGTGTCCCGGTCTCCTACGGCCAGGCCAATACGTCCGCTCAAGATATCGGGAAGAATATTCCGGAAGGGGCCAAGCTTCTGCTTTCGGCCAATGAACTCGTCTACAACCGTGACGCCGATCTGGTGTCGGCGATCGGTGGCGTGCAGATCAACTATGCCGGCTACAAAATGGTCGCGCAGAAGGTCGAGTACAATCAGAAGACCGGCCGGATGATGGCGCTCGGCAACGTCGAGCTGGTCAGCCCGGACGGCAACCGCATCTATGCGGACAACCTTGACGTGACCGACAATTTCGCCGACGGGTTCCTGAACTCGCTGCGCATTGAAACCTCCGACAATACGCGTATCGTCGCCGAAAGCGGCCAGCGTGTCGGCGGCACGATGATGATTCTCAACAAGGGCGTCTACACCGCCTGCCTTCCCTGCGCCGAAGATCCGAAGCGCGCGCCTTTCTGGCAGGTCAAGGCGAAGCGGGTGATTCAGAACGGCGTGACCCACACGATCCGTCTGGAGCGGGCGCGCTTCGAGCTGCTCGGTTACCCCATTGCCTTCGTGCCTTTCATCGAGGTCCCCGACAATACGGTGAAGCGCAAGTCAGGCTTTCTCTTCCCAACGATGAGCCTGTCGCAGAATCTCGGCTTCGGTCTTTCTATTCCTTATTACTACGTGATCTCGCCGAGCATGGACGCGACGGTCACCACGACCGGCTACACCGCCCAGGGCTTCCTCGTCGAAGGCGAATTCCGCCAGCGCTTCGAAAACGGCACGCATATCCTGCGCGTCGCCGGCATAGATCAGGCAAAGCCGGACAATTTCAGCTCCGGCACCAGCGATGCCGAAGCCAGTCGGCGTGGCATGGTCGCCTCGAAGGCCGAATTCCGTATCAATCCGCGCTGGACGTTCGGCTGGGACGTCATGGTGCAGAGCGACAACAATTTCTCGAAGACCTATAAGCTGAAGGACTTCACCGGCACGGATCGCACCAACCAGATCTACCTGACCGGACTTGGGAAACGCAATTATTTCGACATGCGGGCGTTCTATTTCGACGTCCAGGATGCCGATCGGAAGAACACGGCCGAAAAGCAGCAGGCGATCGTCTATCCGGCGCTCGACTACCACTATGTGGCGCCGCAGCCGCTGGCCGGCGGCGAATTGTCGGCGGATGTCAACCTGACGAATATTTCGCGCACTCATGACGACTTCTATACCGTCGACGGCTTCGACCGCTTCCGCGGCCTGAAGGGACAGACCTCGCGACTGACGGCCGAACTGCAGTGGAAGCGCACCTACGTCACGCCGACCGGCCTGGTGATCACGCCACTTCTGGCCGCCCGCGGCGACGCTTTCGCGCTCAATATGGACAACCCCACGGGTTACACCGGCAACTATCTCGACGACAATTCCGCCACCCGCTCGATGTTCACCGCCGGGCTGGAGCTGCGTTATCCGATCCTGATGACGACCGAGAACAGCACCCATATTCTCGAACCTATCGCACAGATCTATGCCCGCCCCGACGAGCAGCTCGCCGGCCGGCTGCCGAACGAGGATGCACAGAGCTTCGTCTTCGACGCCACCTCGCTGTTCGATCGCGATAAGTTCTCCGGCTACGACCGCGTCGAAGGCGGCACCCGCGCCAATGTCGGCATCCAGTATACCGGGACGTTCGACAGCGGCTACAAACTGCACGGCATCTTCGGCCAATCCTATCAGATTGCCGGCCAGAACTCCTTTGCCACCGATGATCTCGTCAATGTCGGCGCGGATTCGGGCCTGGAAACCGACCGTTCCGATTATGTCGGCCTTGGCGGCGTCGAAACACCATACGGCGTTTCCGTCGCGGCCTCCTACCGCCTCGACGAGAAGGATTTCGAGTTCCGCCGCGGCGACCTGACGACGGCCTACCAGAACGACACCTTCCAGACGCAGGTGACCTACACCCATCTCAGCGCCCAGCCGGCCTATGGCTTTGCCGAGGACAACGACGAAATCCAGACCAGCAGCAAAGTCAAATTCAAGGATTATTGGGCGATCTTCGGCGGCATCGCCTGGGATCTGAACAATGATGTGCTCAGCCGCCGGACGCTCGGTCTCTCCTATGAGGACGAATGCACGATCTTCACGATCGCCTATACCGATACCCGGGACTCCGACGACGAGTCGGCCAGCGACTGGACGATCGGCGCACGGCTGACCTTCCGAACGCTCGGCGATATCAAGATCGGTTCAGACACCCTTGAGTGACGGGCGGCCGGCGCAAACATGGCCTGAAGCCATTCTTTCGCCGTATGCCTGTGCAGGACATTGCCGCCAGTCGGTATCTGAGGCATAGGGGTTTCGCCGCGTGTCTCGCACTGTGATAAAAAACGCCGCGAACGACGTCTCGCGGCGCTATCGGGAGGTCAACAGATGATTGACGCGAAAAAAGCCATAACCAAGTTCCTTGCCGGGGCAGCGCTTGCCTTGCTGACGGGGGTTGCCGCTCCGGCATTTGCCGCAAGCGAGGTCAAGGCCGTGGTGAACGGCACCGCCATCACCAGCGGCGACGTCGCCAAGCGCCAGGCCTTCCTGCGCCTTCAGCACACCAAGGCCGATGCCAAGGCTGCCGAGGAGCAACTGATCGACGAAACGCTCAAGCGGCAGGAGGTCTCCCGCGTCCATATGTCGGTCTCGCAGCAGGACGTCGATGCGTCTTTCGCGCGCTTTTCGGCCGGCAACAAACTTTCCGTCGAGCAGATGTCGCAGATCCTCGATCGCGCCGGCGTCGGCGTCGACCATTTCAAGGGTTTCATTGCCGTGCAGATGAGCTGGCCGCGGGTCGTCAACGCGCGCTACGGTTCGACCTCGCGGCTGTCGAACTATGATCTCGTCTCGCGCATGATGCAGAACAACAAGCAGAAGCCGGTGACGACCGAATATATGCTGCAGCAGATCATCTTCGTCATCCCGCAAGCCAAGCGCAACGCCATCACCGGCAAGCGCAAGGGCGAGGCCGAGGCGTCGCGCTCGAAATTTCCGGGCTGCGACCAGGCAAAGGTCTTTGCCGCGACGATGCGTGACGTTTCCGTGCGCGATCTCGGACGGATGCTCGCGCCCGAAATCCCGCCGGATTGGAAGCCGCTGGTCGAGCAGGCCAAGGGCAATACGACAGGGACCCGCGTCACCGATAAGGGCGTCGAATATCTGGCGATCTGCAGCCAGCGCCAGGTTTCCGACGACCAGGCTGCCGAAATGGTCTTCCGCCAGGAAGATCTCGGCAAGGCCAAGGGCGGCAAGGACGCCAGCCCGGAAAACGAAAACAGCAAGAAGTACCTGGATGAACTGCGCAAAAAGGCGCAGATCGCCTATCGCTGACCTGCGATGACGATACCATTTTCGCGACCGCTTGCGCTGAGCCAGGGCGACCCCGCCGGCATCGGGCCGGATATTACGCTGATGGCCTGGCTCCGGCGGCGTGAACTCGGGCTGCCGCCTTTCTTCCTGATCGGCGATCCCGAGGTGTTGGCGTTGCGAGCCCGCCAGCTCAACCTTTCGGTTTCGATCCGCGAGATTGAAAAAACCAGCGAGGCTGCCGGTATGTTTGCCGATGCGCTGCCCGTCATGACGGTGCCTGCCGGTATCGAGGTGGTTGCCGGCGAGCCGCATGCAGCAACGGCGAAGGGCACGATCGCGGCGATCGAAAAAGCCGTTTCGCTTGTCATCATCGGCGAGGCGCTCGCGGTCGTCACCAACCCGATCGCCAAATCAGTGCTCTACGAGGCCGGTTTCCGGTTTCCCGGCCATACCGAATTTCTCGCCGATCTCGCCGCCAGGGCGACGGGCAGGCCGGTGACGCCCGTCATGATGCTATCGGGACCGAAGCTTCGAGCCATTCCCGTCACCATCCACATTCCGGTCCGGGACGTGCCGCAGGCGCTGACCGGCGACCTGATCGTGGAAACCTGCCGGATCGCCCATGAAGACCTGAGGCAGCGTTTCGGCATCGCGGCGCCGCGGCTCGCGGTTGCCGGCCTCAACCCGCATGCGGGCGAAGGCGGGACGATAGGCAGGGAGGACGAGGATGTCATTCGCCCGGCGATCCAGCGCCTGCGCGACGAGGGCATCGATGCGATCGGCCCCCTGCCCGCCGACACGATGTTCCATGACGAGGCGCGGGCCCGATATGACGTCGCCGTCTGCATGTATCACGATCAGGCGCTGATCCCGGCCAAGGCACTCGGTTTCGACGACAGCGTCAACGTCACGCTCGGGCTTCCCTTCGTGCGCACCTCGCCGGATCACGGCACCGCTTTCGGCATCGCCGGCAAGGGACTGGCGCGCGAGCAGAGCCTCGTTGCAGCGCTGAAGCTCGCCGCCCAGCTTGGCCGCACTGCGGAAAGCCACCGCTGATGGCAACACTCGATGGCCTGCCGCCGCTTCGCGACGTCATCCAGCGTCACGGCCTCGATGCGCGCAAGGCGCTTGGGCAGAACTTCCTGCTCGACCTCAACCTCACGCAGAAGATCGCCCGCACGGCGGGTGCCCTCGAAGAGACGACCATCTTCGAAGTCGGCCCCGGCCCCGGCGGGCTGACGCGGGCGATCCTGGCGCTCGGCGCCCGGAAAGTCATCGCCGTCGAGCGGGATACGCGCTGCCTGCCGGCGCTCGCCGAGATCGCTGATCACTATCCCGGCCGGCTCGAGGTGATCGAAGGCGACGCGCTGAAGACCGACTTCGAGGCCTTGGCGCCGGAAGGCCCGGTCAAGATCATCGCCAACCTCCCCTACAATGTCGGCACGCAGCTTTTGGTCAACTGGCTGCTGCCGAAGGCCTGGCCGCCATTCTGGCAGTCGCTGACGCTGATGTTTCAGAAGGAAGTCGGCGAGCGTATCGTCGCCTCTGAAGACGACGACCATTATGGCCGGCTCGGTGTGCTCTGCGGCTGGCGGACACAGGCGCGCATGGCCTTCGATGTGCCGCCGCAAGCCTTCACGCCGCCACCAAAGGTAACGTCGACGGTCGTGCATCTGACGCCGCGTGAGAACCCCATCCCCTGCGCTGTCGGCAATCTGGAAAAGGTAACGCAGGCGGCCTTCGGACAGCGCCGCAAGATGCTGCGCCAAAGCCTGAAGCCGCTCGGCGGCGAGAGGCTGCTCGTCAAGGCCGGAATCGATCCGGCCCGGCGGGCGGAAACCCTGTCAGTCGAGGAATTCTGCCTGTTAGCAAATAGCCTTTAGACTAAAGCGACGGTGTCTCTTCCAGCAGCTCGCGGACGAAATCGAACATCCCATGGCGGCGGTCGCGGCGCAGGCGTTCGGCCTTGACGATCGACTGGACGGCGTCGAAGGCGGCGTTGAGGTCGTCGTTGACGATGACATAGTCATATTCGCGCCAATGGGCGATCTCGGCGCGGCTGTTGGCGAGGCGCGTCTGGATGACCTCCTCGGAATCCTCGGCGCGGCGGTGCAGCCGCGACTGCAGCTCGGTCATCGTCGGCGGCAGCACGAAGATCGAGACGACGTCGGCCGACATCTTCTCCTGCAATTGCTGGGCGCCCTGCCAGTCGATATCGAAGAGCATGTCGCGGCCCTCGGCCATGGCCTGCTCGACAGGCTCGCGCGGCGTGCCGTAGAAATTGCCATGCACCTCGGCCCATTCGAGCAGCGCGTCGCTATCGCGCATCCGCTCGAACTCGCGCACACTCTTGAAGTGGTAGTGCACATCCTCGATTTCGCTCGGGCGGCGCTGGCGCGTGGTGACGCTGACGGAGAGGCCGATTTGCCTGTCCTTCTCCAGCAACGTGCGCGCGATGGTGGACTTGCCGGCGCCCGACGGCGACGAGATGACAAGCATCAGACCGCGGCGGGCGATCTGGACGGGCGAGGATTTCGCCGGATTCATGTCCTACTCCAAATTCTGGACCTGCTCGCGGAACTGGTCGATCACAACTTTCAGCTCGATGCCTGCGGCGGTGACCGCCGAGGCATTCGATTTCGAGCAGATGGTATTCGATTCGCGGTTAAATTCCTGTGCAAGGAAGTCCAACCGGCGTCCAGCGGGGCCATCTTTCACCAGGAGATCGCGCGCCGCGGCGACGTGCGCCTTCAGACGATCGATTTCCTCGCGCAGATCCGCCTTGGTCGCGAGCAACGCGGATTCGGCATGCAGCCTGTCGCGGTCGAGCGCGGCCATGCCGTCCATCAGCAAGGCGACCTGACCGGCAAGCCGTGCGGCGATCTCCTGCGGCGAGCGCGAGGGATCGGCCTCGATCGTCCGCGTCAGACCTTCGACCGTCGTCATATGGTCGAGGAGAATGCGGGTCAGCGCCGAGCCTTCCTGTTCGCGCATGGCTCTCAGATCGGCAAGTGCTGCCAAAAGGCCGGCAGTGATATCGGCGTCACGGGCGGCAAGCGCCTCCTCGCCATCCTCGCTTTCGCGGAATTCCACGATGCCACGCACCAGAAGCAGCGTATCGAGCTTCAGCGGCGCCGGATCGATTATCCCGTCCAATTGCTCGCGCATGGCAAGTACGGCGGCAAGCGCTTCCTTGTTCAGCACGGCCTCGAAGCGGTTTTCGTCAGCGGTGACGGAGAGCGATGCCTGCAGATTGCCGCGACTGAAGCTTTCGCCGGCAAGGCGGCGGACGTCCGCCTCCATGCGCTCGAGGCCGGGCGGCAGGCGCAGCCGCAGGTCGAGGCCCTTGCCGTTGACCGAGCGCAGTTCCCATGCCCAGCGCCAGCGGCCGCTCGTTCCCTCGCGCCGCGCAAAACCGGTCATGGACTGCAAAGCCATACGAGCCTCCAGAAGCTATCAGTTGATCTTCTTTTTCTTCGGCGGCGTGACAGCAGCGCCGTCATCCGCCGGCTGCTCCTCAGGCTGGCCGTCGACCGCGATGTTCGGGTCCGAGCCCTTGTCGGCTTCGAGCTTGCGCCAGCGCTTGACGTTGGCATTGTGCTCCTCGAGCGTCGCTGCGAAAACATGGCCACCGGTGCCGTCGGCGACGAAATAGAGGTCCTGGGTCTTCCAGGGATTGGCTACGGCCTCAAGCGCATCCTTACCGGGATTGGCGATCGGCGTCGGCGGCAGGCCCTTGATGACATAGGTATTATAGGGCGTTTCCCGCTTCAGGTCCGACTGGTAGATCGGCCGGTCGGCCGGTTTGCCGTCGCCGCCGAAGAGGCCGTAGATGATCGTCGGGTCGGACTGCAGGCGCATACCTTTGCCCAGCCGATTCAGGAAAACGGAGGCGACATGGGCGCGTTCGTCGGCAACGCCGGTTTCCTTTTCGACGATCGAGGCGAGCGTGACGAACTCTTCCTTGGATCGCAGCGGCAGCGAGGAGTCGCGCTTGTCCCAGATCTGATCGACGATTTTCTGCTGTGCCGCCGCCATCTGCTGGATGATTTCCGAGCGCTTGGTGCCGCGCGAGAACTTGTAGGTATCGGGGCGCAGGCTGCCCTCGGCCGGCAGCGCGGCCGGCAGGTCGCCTTCCAGTACCTGGTCCTCCAGCATGCGGTTGAACATCTGGCGGACCGTCAGGCCCTCGGGGAAGGAAACGGAATAGAGAATGGATTTGCCCGACTTCAGAAGCTCCATGATATCGCTCATCGAAGCTCTGGCCTTGATCTCATATTCACCGGCCTTCAGGCTCTCACCGGCAGACAGATGCGTTGCCGTGATATAGCGGAAGATGCGGGCATCGCTGATGATCGCATTGCGCTCGAGATTGGAGGCAATTTCGGCGAGACCGGCGCCGTTGCGGATAATGAAGTTGGTGTTGGTCTGCAGCGGACCGGGGTTCCGGTAGGTCGACGTGGCGTAATAGAAGCCGATGACGGCCACGACGCAGACCAGCACCGCCATCGTCATGATGAAGTTCAGGAAAAGAACGACCTGGCCGCGGGCTTTCTTGGACCGTTTAGGCGGCTCCGGAACGCGCTCGGGACGCAAGGCTTCGCTCGGCGACTTCGGGATGATCGGTCCCTTCTGCGCTTGCCGGCCGTTCTCGCCCTGCGGGGTATCGTTGCTCTGGTTCGTCGTATCGCTCACCGGCAATCCTCTAAAACTTGACCCTCACTTCGCTATTTCGCGAAGCAATGCGGCAAAAGCAGGTTCTGCCGCCGTTCAATGGCGCCGCTGCCGGCCGTTATGCTCCCGCACACGCTGTTACGCAATGTGAAGGACCGGCCCGGTTTGCGGTGTAAGGGACACCCATTACACCGCGCGTACGAGACTCTATTGCGCGTAACGGCGCAGGACGAGCGACGCGTTGGTGCCGCCGAATCCGAACGAATTGGACAGCGCCACATTGATTTCCCGTTCGCGCGCCTTGTGCGGAACAAGATCAATCGCCGTCTCGCGTTCGGGATTGTCGAGGTTGAGCGTCGGCGGCGCGACATTATCGCGAATGGCGAGCGTGGCGAAGATCGCCTCGATCGCGCCGGCAGCACCAAGAAGGTGTCCGGTCGCCGACTTGGTCGAGGACATGGAGATCTTCGATGCCGCATTGCCGACCAGCCGCTCGACGGCGCCAAGCTCGATCGTGTCGGCCATGGTCGAGGTGCCGTGAGCGTTGATATAATCGATATCGGCCGGGGTCAGCCCGGCGCGCTTCAGAGCCATCGCCATGCAGCGGCCGGCGCCCTCGCCGTCTTCGGACGGCGCGGTGATGTGATAGGCGTCGCCCGACAGGCCGTAGCCGACGATTTCGGCGTAGATCCTGGCGCCACGCGCTTTGGCATGTTCCAGTTCCTCGAGCACGACGATGCCGGCGCCCTCGCCCATGACGAAGCCGTCGCGGTCGCGATCATAGGGGCGCGAGGCCTTCTGCGGGTCGTCGTTGTGCTGGGTCGACAGCGCCTTGCAGGCGGCAAAGCCGGCGAGCGAAATGCGGCTGACGGGGATTCCGTGCCGCCGGCGACCATGACGTCGGCGTCGCCAAGCGCAATCAGCCGCGCGGCATCGCCAATCGCATGCGCGCCCGTCGAGCAGGCGGTGACGACCGAATGATTGGGTCCGCGCAACTTGTGGCGGATCGAGACCTGGCCGGAGACGAGGTTGATCAGGCGGCCCGGAATGAAGAAAGGCGAGATGCGGCGCGGGCCCTTGTCGCGCAGGGTGTAACCTGCCTCGACGATGCCTTCGATGCCGCCGATGCCGGAGCCGATCAGCACGCCGGTAGCGATCTGGTCCTCATCGGTCTCGGGATGCCAGCCGGCATCGGCAAGCGCCATGTCGGCGGCAGCCATGCCGTAGATGATGAAGGGATCGACCTTGCGCTGCTCCTTCGGCTCCATCCACTGATCGACATTGAAGGTGCCGTCGGTGCCGTCGCCAATCGGAATACGGCAGGCGATCTTGGCGGGAAGGTCGTCGACCTCGAATTCGGTGACGAGGCGGGCGCCGTTCTGACCGGCAAGCAGCCGGGACCACGTCACCTCGGTTCCGCATCCCAAGGGTGATACCATGCCGGTACCTGTTATGACGACACGTCTCATCGCGTGCTTTCCCCGTCTGTTATGTTCTATGGAGAAATAGGCCGAAAAGAAAAGGGCGAACTCCAGGCCCGCCCTTTATCGAAATTACAGAATCAGGCCTGGGCCTTCTCGATAAACTTAACGGCGTCGCCGACCGTCAGGATCGAGTCGGCAGCGTCGTCAGGAATTTCAACGCCGAATTCTTCTTCGAAAGCCATGACAAGTTCGACCGTGTCGAGCGAGTCAGCGCCTAGATCGTCGATAAAGCTGGCGCTCTCGACGACCTTGTCGGCATCGACGCCAAGATGATCAATAACAATTTTCTTTACGCGTTCTGCGATATCGCTCATGTCGGTTTCCTCGACCTTATGTCCTGATCGGAATGCCGTTGCGGCACCCCTACCCTGTTTCAGCCTGCGATGTTTTCAGACATCCTCGGCAAACTCGTTTACCCGGCTTCAGAGATGTCCCAGGCTTGCGAAAAGCCCGCCGGTCCGTCTGCTTTCTCGGGACGACTGTTGACAGTCATGGCCCGCTTAACATGCTTTAGGTCCGCCGCAAAGCGAGAAAATCAACGGTTCGTGATTGCTCAACATGCTATTGGCGGAAATACTCCCATGCCAGCGGTTTGTCGTTTCAGATCATCGCCATGCCGCCGTTTACGTGCAGCGTCTGGCCCGTCATATAGGCAGCCTCGGCGGAGGCAAGATAAGCGACAGCCGAAGCAACTTCCCCCCTGTGCCCATGCGCTTCATCGGGATTGCCCCCATGATCGCTTCCTTCTGCTTGTCGTTCAGCTTGCCGGTCATGGCGCTTTCGATGAAGCCGGGCGCCACGCAGTTGACCGTCACGTTGCGGGTGGCGATTTCCTGCGCGAGCGACTTGGTGAAGCCGATCATGCCGGCCTTGGAGGCACAGTAATTGGCCTGGCCCGGATTGCCGGTAACGCCGACGACGGAGGTGATGTTGATGATGCGGCCATAGCGGCGGCGCATCATCGGATGCGTCAATTCGCGCGTCAGGCGGAAAGTCGACGTCAGGTTCACTTCGAGAACGGCGTCCCAATCCTCGTCGCTCATGCGCACGAAGAGGCCGTCCTTGGTGATGCCGGCATTGTTGACCAGAATGTCGACGCCTTCGAGTTCGGCTTCGGCCTTCTGGCCGAGGGCCTTGACCTCGTCGCGGTCGGAGAGGTTTGCCGGGAAGATCTTGACGCGCTCGCCAAGATCGGCCGCCAAGGCTTCCAGCTTCTCGACGCGGGTGCCGTGCAACCCGACGATGGCGCCCTGCTTATGGAGAAGGCGGGCGATTTCCTCGCCGATACCACCCGATGCGCCGGTGACGAGAGCCTTGCGGCCAGAAAGATCGAACATGGAAACGTTCCTTATATCTGGATATCTGGAAATACCAATCAGGCCATGAGGGCGGTAACAGTCGCGTCGATATCCGCCGGACCGTTGACGGAGATTCCGTTGATTGTCTTATCGATGCGGCGGGCAAGGCCGGTCAGCACCTTGCCGGAGCCAAGTTCATAGAGCGTCGTGACGCCATTGCCGGCGAACCATTCCACCGTCTCGCGCCAGCGGACCTGACCGGTCACCTGCTCGACCAGCAAGTTGGCGATCTCGTCGGCTGTGGTCACGGGCGCGGCGCGGACATTGGCAATGACCGGCACGACGGGATCTGATTTGGCGACCTTTGCCAGTGCTTCGCGCATGGCGTCGGCGGCGGGCGCCATGAGTGCCGAATGGAAGGGTGCCGAGACCGGCAGCAGGATGGCGCGCTTGGCGCCCTTGTCGGTGGCGAGCCCGGCGGCCTTTTCGACGGCTGCCTTCTCGCCCGAAATGACGATCTGGCCGCCGCCATTGTCGTTGGCGATCTGGCAGGCGCCGGTGGCCGCAGCCTCTTCACAGACAGCGACGACGTCGGCATGTTCGAGGCCGATGATCGCCGCCATGGCGCCGACGCCGACGGGGACGGCCGCCTGCATGGCGTTGCCGCGGATGCGCAGCAGCCGCGCGGTGTCAGTGAGCGAAAAGGTGCCGGCGGCGCACAGGGCAGAATATTCGCCGAGCGAGTGGCCGGCCACATAGGCGACCTTGGACTTCAGATCCAACCCCTTGGCCTCAAGAATGCGGACGACGGCAATCGAGACGGCCATCAGCGCCGGCTGGGCGTTCGCCGTCAGGGTCAAGGTCTCCTCGGGACCGTTGAACATGACGTCGGAAAGACTTTCACCGAGCGCCTCATCAACCTCGTCGAAAACGGCGCGGGCTTCCGCGAAATTCTCGGCCAGATCCTTGCCCATGCCGACGGCCTGACTGCCCTGACCGGGAAAAGTGAAAGCAATGGTCATTCTCGTATCCCTGGCTCATGCCCCTGATTGCGCGCCCCGCGAGGCGTTTTGCCTCCAATTGACATTCTTTCCGGCAGAGTCAAGTGGCGGCCCATTCTCTGCAAAGCCTTCCGGACCGGCGGAAAAGCCAGGTTTTTACTCTTGCGCTCCGCCAAATCCGGCCTAGATTTGCCCGGTCCTCCCCAAGGCTTCAGCTCTCTCCCAAGGTTTTCACATGAAGTACAATTCACTCGGCCGCACCGACATTTCCGTTTCAGAAATCTGCCTTGGCACCATGACCTGGGGTTCGCAGAACAGCGAAACCGACGCGCATGCACAGATGGATTACGCCGTCGAAAAGGGCGTCAATTTCTTCGATACCGCCGAACTCTATCCTACCACCCCGGTTTCGGCCGAAACTCAGGGCCGGACCGAAGACTATATCGGCAGCTGGTTCGGCAAATCAGGCAAACGCGGAGATATCGTGCTTGCGACCAAGGTCGCCGGCCGCGGCCGCGAGTATTTGCGCGGCGGCGAAGGTGCTGATGCCAGGAATATCCGGCTGGCGCTCGAGGCCAGCCTGAAGCGGCTGCGGACGGATTATGTCGACCTCTACCAGATCCACTGGCCGAACCGCGGCCATTTCCATTTCCGCCAGAACTGGAGCTACAATCCTTTCAACCAGGATCGCGACAAGGCCGTCGCCAATATGCTCGACATTCTTGAAACACTCGGCGCACTGGTCAAGGAAGGCAAGATCCGGGCGATCGGCCTTTCCAACGAAACCACCTGGGGCATCCAGAAATACCTGACGCTGTCAGAACAAAAGAGCCTGCCGCGCGTTGCCAGCGTCCAGAACGAATATAATCTGCTCTACCGCCATTTCGACCTCGATCTGGCCGAGCTCTCGCATCACGAGGATGTCGGGCTGCTCGCCTATTCGCCGCTCGCCGGCGGCATCCTATCCGGCAAATATGTCGGTGGCGCCAGGCCGAAGGGTTCGCGCGGCTCGATCAACCACGATATCGGCGGCCGCCTGCAGCCGCTGCAGGAGCCGGCGACCAAGGCCTATCTGCAGATCGCCGCCCGATATGGTCTCGACCCGGCGGGAATGGCGCTCGCCTTCTGCCTGTCCAGGCCCTTCATGGCTTCGGCCATCATCGGCGCAACCTCGATGGAGCAATTGAAAGTCGACATCGGCGCGGCCGACCTGACGCTTTCGGCCGAGGTACTGGCGGAGATCGCCAAGGTGCACCGGCAGTATCCGCTGCCGCTCTGATCCTGTTCCTCTCGTCCAGCCCGACGCGACCGATCGGCCTGCGTTGGGCTTGCATGTCCGATTGGGCTTGCCTTCCCGCGAAAAATCCGTATAAGCCGCCCTGTTCGTTAACCCGGTCTTCTGGCTGGTGGCTGAACGGAGGGCCGGTTTCCGCTTGGAAATCGTTCGGAACGGAAGCGTTCCAGCCTCCCGTGTCTCCGCTCTCGACCGTCTCGGAAACGCTTTCTTGCCTGGGTCCGCCCAATCAGGAGCAGTCGTTGAGGCTTAGCCGCCGAATATCGGGTTGAACCAAACGCAAGAAAGGCAAAGCTGTCATGGCTCTTTATGAACATGTATTCCTTGCCCGGCAGGATATTTCCGCCCAGCAGGTCGATGCCCTCGTAGAACAGTACAAGGGTGTGATCGAAGCTAACGGCGGTAAAGTCGGGCGTATCGAGAACTGGGGCCTCAAGTCCCTCACCTACCGCATCAAGAAGAACCGCAAGGCACACTACGCCCTGATGGACATCGATGCACCGGCTGCTGCCGTCCAGGAAATGGAACGTCAGATGCGCATCAGCGAAGACGTTCTTCGCTACATGACGATCGCCGTCGAGAAGCATGAAGAAGGTCCGTCTGCCATGATGCAGAAGCGCGACCGCGACGACCGTCCGCGTGAAGGCGGCCGTGGCCCGCGTGAAGGCGGCTTCGGCGATCGTGACCGCGGCCCGCGTCCGCCGCGTGAAGGTGGCTTCGGCGACCGTGAAGACCGTCCGCGCCGTCCGCGCGAAGACCGCGCATAAGGGAGACCTAAGATATGTCTGAAACTTCCTCCGCTCCGGTCCGCCGCCCGTTCCATCGCCGCCGCAAGACCTGCCCCTTCTCCGGCGCCAACGCGCCGCGGATCGACTACAAGGACGTACGTCTGCTCCAGCGTTACATTTCCGAGCGCGGCAAGATCGTTCCGTCGCGCATCACGGCCGTTTCTCAGAAGAAGCAGCGCGAACTCGCCCAGGCGATCAAGCGTGCCCGCTTCCTCGGCCTGCTGCCCTACGTCGTCGCCTAATAGAATATGTGACCCCCGGATTGCTGATCCGGGGTCGCCTCCCTTCCGCGATGGGCGCGGATCGGAACTCTAAAAACCCATGTTGAGACGTTTCTGAATTCGATTCAGCAACATCCTCTAACTGCTTGATGAAGCAGGACAGCGACCTTGAACCGACCGAACGTTAAAACGCTGCTGATCGGCGCACTCGCCGGATTGACCGCCTTCCTGCTGATGCTGGGGGCGAGCATGCAGCCGTCGTTTTTCAGCGCGCTGCTCTATACGGCCTCGGCGCTGCCGATTCTGATCGTCGGGCTCGGCTGGGGCAATGCCGCGGCCATCGCCGCTGTCGTCACAGCAGCCGCACTCGGCGCGGCCCTCATCTCCCCCTCTTTCGCGCTGATCATGACGCTGGTGACGCTGTTGCCGGCCGGCTGGCTCAGCCATCTCGCCAATCTCGCGCGGCCGGCTTCCGAACTCGGCGGCCCGGACAATCTGCTTGCCTGGTATCCGCTCTCCGATATCCTGCTGCATCTCTGCGGCCTGGTGACGCTCGCCGTCATCGTCATCGGCGTGATGATCGGCTACGGGCCCGCCATCACCGATCAGATCGTCGATCTGCTGATCGCCTCGGTCAAGGAGCAGCAACCGGAATTCATGCCCGATCCGACGGCGACCGCGCAGACCAAATCGCTAATCGTGCTGATGCTGCCGGCGGTGCAGGGCGGTATGTGGGTGTCTATGCTGTTTGCCGCCTATTATTTTGCCGTGCGCATCGTCGCAGCCTCCGGCCGCGGCCTTCGCCCGCGCGAGGACATCCCCTCCTCGCTGCGCATGAACCGCAACTCGATCTTCATCTTCCTCGCCGGGCTTGCCGCCTGCTTCTTCGGCGGCGTGCCGGCGCTGGTCGGCGCGACGGTGATCGGCACCTTCGGCGCCGGCTTCATGCTTTCCGGTTTCGCCTCGCTGCATTTCCGCACGCGCGGCAAGGACTGGCGCCTACCGGCCCTCATCCTCAGCTACCTGGCCTCGATGCTCATGCTGCTGCCAGCTTTCCTCATCCTCGTCCTCGGTCTCAGCGATACGCGCAAGGCGATCGCGCTGACCCCGACGAAAGATGCTGATGCCCCCAAACAATCCGACACGAAAATCTGAGACACAGAAAGGTAAAAGAAAATGGAAGTCATCCTTCTCGAACGCATCTCCAAGCTCGGCCAGATGGGCGAAACCGTAAAGGTTCGCGACGGTTTTGCCCGTAACTACCTGCTGCCGCTTGGCAAGGCGCTGCGCGCCAACGCCGCCAACAAGACCCGCTTCGAAGCCGAGCGCGCGACGCTCGAAGCCCGTAACCTCGAGCGCAAGTCGGAAGCCCAGAAGGTCGCCGACGTTCTCGACGGCAAGTCCTTCATCGTCGTACGCTCCGCCGGCGAAACCGGCCAGCTCTACGGCTCGGTCGCCGCCCGTGACGTCGTCGAGATTCTCGCCGCCGAAGGCTTCAACATCGGCCGCAACCAGGTTCACCTGAACACGCCGATCAAGGCGATCGGCCTGCACAAGGTCGAGCTGCAGCTGCATGCCGAAGTCGAAATCCACGTCGAGCTGAACGTTGCCCGTTCCGCCGAAGAGGCAGAGCGCCAGGCCAAGGGTGAAGAACTCACCTCGGTCGACGCCATTTACGGTGTCGACGAAGACGCTCTGCGTCCGGAAGATTTCTTCGATCCGGAAGCTGACGGCGTCGACGAAGACGAAGCATAATATCGCCGGAGCAATCCGCGACAGGAGCCCGGCCATCGCGCCGGGCTTTTTCGTTGGGGATTTTCCGGATGTTTTTGCTGCGGGCCTTATGGCATCGCGCTAAAATAACATTCTCCGAAATGAATGGGCTGAGTCGGCGCCATGCCGTGTCATACGGGTGACACTCACAGTATTTCTCCTTTGTGTTGCCCGGGACTGTGGAGAAGTCGAACAACGTGCACAGCGTTCAGGATTTAAGCGAAGCGAGCCCTCGCTCCTTTCGCGGCCTCTTGATTTTCGCGTCCGGAATTGCAAATCCGGAGCTGGAAAAAGACAGAACGGATGATGATGAACGACGCCGCTCGAAAGATTGCAGCCGTTGCCCCCTCGGAGCAGCATTATCGCGAAGCACCCAACAACATCGAAGCCGAGCAGGCGCTTCTGGGTGCCATCCTGATGAACAACGACGCCTATTACCGGGTGTCCGACTTCCTGAAGCCGATCCATCTCTACGAACCGCTGCACCGGAAGATCTTCGAGGTTGCCGGCGATATCATCCGCATGGGCAAGATCGCCAACCCGGTGACGATCAAGACCTTCCTGAAGGCCGACGAGAAGGTCGGCGATATGACGGTGTCGCAATATCTGGCGAGCCTCGTCAGCAACGCCGTCACCGTCATCAATGCCGAGGATTACGGTCGGGCGATCTACGACCTGGCGCTGCGCCGGGCGCTGATCACCATCGGCGAGGATGTCGTCAACATCGCCTATGATGCGCCGCTCGACATGCCGCCGCAGTCGCAGATCGAGGATACCGAACGCCGCCTCTTCGAACTGGCGGAAAACGGCCGCTATGACGGCGGCTTCCAGGCCTTCAACGATGCGGTTGCGCTGGCGATCGACATGGCCGCCGTCGCCAAGGAACGAGACGGCGGGCTTTCCGGCATTTCCACCGGTATCCATTCGCTGGATTCCAAGATGGGCGGCCTGCAGCGTTCGGACTTGATCGTGCTTGCCGGACGCCCCGGCATGGGCAAGACCTCGCTTGCGACCAACATCGCCTACAATATCGCCGCCGCCTACGAAGGCGAAGTCCAGTCGGACGGCAGCATGAAGGCGAAAAACGGCGGCGTCGTCGGCTTCTACTCGCTCGAAATGTCGTCGGAACAGCTTGCCACCCGTATCATCTCCGAGCAGACGGAAGTCTCCTCATCGAAGATCCGCCGCGGCGACATCAATGATGCCGATTTCGAAAAGCTCGTCGCCTGCTCGATGATGATGCAGAAAGTGCCGCTCTATATCGACCAGACCGGCGGTATCTCGATCGCCCAGCTGTCGGCGCGCGCGCGCCGTCTCAAGCGTCAGCGCGGCCTCGACGTGCTCGTGGTCGACTATATCCAGCTGATGACCGGCTCGGGAAAATCCAGCGACAACCGCGTGCAGGAAATCACCCAGATCACCACCGGCCTGAAGGCGCTCGGCAAGGAACTCAACGTTCCGATCATCGCCCTGTCGCAGCTCTCGCGTCAGGTCGAAAGCCGCGACGACAAGCGGCCGCAGCTTTCCGACCTTCGCGAATCCGGCTCGATCGAGCAGGACGCCGACGTCGTGCTCTTCGTGTTCCGCGAGGAATATTACGTCAAGAACCAGGAGCCGCGCGACATCAACGATCCGAAATATCCGGAATGGGAAGCGTTGTTCGACAAAGTGAAGGGCACCGCCGACGTCATCATCGCCAAGCAGCGTCACGGGCCGACGGGCACGGTGAAGCTCGCCTTCCAGTCGGAATTCACCCGCTTCGCCGATCTCGCCGATCCCTCCTTCACACATTACGAGGAACATTGACGCGGTCCCGCGTCGATTTCCTTAGCTAAAGCCCGGCGGCCCGCAACAAGGCAACCGTTGCGACGCCAATCACGACGCTCATAAGCATTGGCAAACGGCGCGCGGCGATTGCCGTTGCCGCGCAGGCCAAGGTCTCTGCCCAGCCCGCCGCAAAGGCAGTCGGGGCAATGACCGCCATCAGCACAGCCGGCGGAATGGCCTCGATCGCCGCTCTCCGCCGCTGATTCATCTCGACATGATGGAGCAACACGAGGCCGCTGACGCGGGTGAACACCGTTGCGGCGGCCATCGCGAGGATGGCGATGAAGATGTTGAGATCGAGCGTCATGCCGCCTGCTCCCGCGCCCTGTGCTGCCATAGGGCCGTTGCCAGCCCGGCCAGAGCGCCGGCGGCGATATACCAGACCCCCGGCACGAAGTGGTGGACCGCAACGGATGCGGCACCACTTGCCGCAAGGACGGCGCCGGTTTCCGGCCCCTTCCAGAAACCCATGACGAGCACGATGAAGACAGCCGGAAAAGCGAAGTCGAGGCCGACGACCGTTGGATTGCCGAAAAAGGCGCCGAGCAGTGCGCCTGTCAGCGAAGAGCCGACCCAGGTGAGGTAGAAGGGCGTGACGATGCCCGCATACCAGGCCGGTGTCAGTCGTGTGGCTCCCGCGCGGAATTCCGCCATGGCCCACAGTTCATCTGCGAGGAATAGCATGGCAACATACCGTTTGACGCCGGAGAAGGACTGCATCTTCGTGCCGATCGACGCGCTCATCAGCACGTGACGGATATTGACCAGCAGGGCTGCAAAGCCGACGCCGATCCAGCTTGCCGGATGGGTCCAGATGTCCATGGCCACGAATTGCGAACCGCCCGCAAAGACAAGCGCGCTCATCAGCGTCGTTTCCAACGGGGAAAGCCCCTTGGTGGCTGCGACCGCGCCGAACACCAGGCCGATCGGTAACACGGCGACAACAAGCGGAAAAATGGCGCGCATTCCGGCAAAAAAATCGCCGGATGGCCGGCTGTGCTGCAACATGGCAACCTCCTGATCAAGATCGCGGAGGATTAGCCCGGCCAGCCAGGGCCGTATTGAACGAAAGTGATCAGCCCGTGCGGAATTGACCTGGTGTTACGCCTGTCCGTGCCTTGAAGTGTCGGGTGAAATGCGCCTGATCGGCAAAACCGCATTCGAGCGCAATATCGGCAGGCATGCGCCCCTGGCGCAGCAGCCGACGGGCCACCTGCACGCGCCGATCCGTCAGAAAAGCGTGCGGGGTAATGTGATATTCCTTGCGGAAGGCACGGATGAGGTGGGCGCGGCTCAAACCCGCCACTCCGGCCAGCTCCTCGAGCCCGACATCGCTGTCGAAGTTCTCGATGAGGTATTCGCGGGCACGGGCCACCGCGCTTCGTTCCTGCGTATCGACAGGAACGATGATTGCGCTGCCGTGACGCGCAAAGATCGCTGCCAGCACCGAAAACATTCCCTCATCCGATTCCAGCGCGCCTGCCCCGCTCTCAAGCGTTCGATGGGCGGCGTGGAAGGCATTGGCGAGCTGTGGATCGCGTGGAAGCCCGCCGGAGAAAGAGGGCGTCGCATGGAAGGCCTTGCCGGTGACATCCTCCAAAATATCGACGAACAGCTTCATATCGGGATAGATCATCCGGTAGCGGTAGCCCTCTCCGCCCGGAGCGCCGTCATGGATGACACCGGGATCGATGAGATAAAGGTCGCCCGGGCCGGTTTCCTCCCGCCTGCCGCTGAGAGTGGCGATCTGGCTGCCGCTTTCTATTGCGCCGATGCTGAACGTGTCATGCGCATGCGGCGCATATTCGTGCGTCAGGAAGGTGGCGCTCAAACACTCCATGTCGCGGAAGCGGCCATCTCGCCAGAAGCGGGCCGATTCCACGTTCGCAAGCGGCATGGCCGCCGCCGCCTCTTTTTGCGATACGTTCTGCATCCACTGAGATTATCGCGGAAGCCTGCACGCGTCTTGAACAAAAGTGATCAGATGACAGGCAAAGGGTGGTATGTGACCTGCCTTGGCCATAATGCTCTCTAAAGCGCGTCGCGATCTTTCAGATTCGCTCCCTGCGCTTGAGCTCTTTGTCTTTACGCATGTCGTTATCGCAAAACCGCTGCACACTTTTGCGCGACATGCTTTAGACTGGCTCAGGCGATTTCCTTCCATTAGTTCACGGCGATACATGACAGATTTTCCCATCCCCTTCGAAGATGACGATCTTTTCGCTTCCGCGGGCCTGCGGCTGACCGTCGATCTGACCGCGCTGACGGAGAACTGGCGCGACATGGCGCGCCGCTCCGGCGCGGCGCGCGCCGCAGCCGTTGTCAAGGCGGATGCCTACGGCACGGGCATCGAGGATGCCGGTGAAGCGCTCTATATGGCCGGCGCCCGGGATTTCTTCGTTGCCACAGTCGACGAGGGCGTCACACTTCGCCTCTATGCGCCAGAGGCGCGCATCTTCGTGCTCGCGGGCATATGGCCGGGCACCGAGCGGCGCTTTTTCGAAAACGATCTGGTGCCGGTGATTTCCTCCGACGAGCAGCTCGCCTTCTGGATGGCAGTGCTTGCCGACTACGGCGATTATCCCTGCGCACTGCATGTCGATACCGGCTTCAACCGGCTCGGACTGCACATGGACGATGCGATCGCGCTCGCCGACGACGTTTCGCGGCCGGCGAGCTTTGCGCCGGTGCTGGTCATGAGCCACCTCGCCTGCGGCGACGAGCCCAGCCATGCGATGAACCGGCAGCAGCTCGAATCATTCCGCAGGGTTAGCGCCGCCTATGAAGGTATCGATTCAAGCCTTGCCGCCTCGGCCGGCATTTGCCTTGGCGAGGATTATCACTTCGACCTGACCCGTCCCGGCATCGCGCTTTATGGCGGCGAGGCGGTCTGCGGCCGGGCCAATCCGATGCGGCCTGTGGCAACCGCGGAAGCGCGCATCATCCAGGTGCGCAGCGTCGAAGCCGGCGAGACCGTCAGCTATGGGCGGGCGCTGCAGCTTCGCCGCAAAAGCCGACTGGCGATCGCCTCGGCCGGGTATGCCGACGGCTACATGCGCGGGCTGTCGAGCGGCGGCGTGCCGCTGCGCCAGGCCGTGCCGCAGGGCGGGCTAGGCTTCATCGCCGGACACAAGGTGCCGGTCGCCGGCCGGATCACCATGGACCTGACGATCTTCGATATCACCGACCTGCCCGATAACGCCGTGCGCGCCGGCGATTATGTCGAGCTGTTCGGAAAGAATATGCCCCTGGACGAGGTGGCGCGGGCGGCGGGCACGATCGGCTACGAGATCCTGACCAGCATGGGGCTGCGCCACGAACGGCGCTATGTCGTCGACGAGGAATAGCTTCCCCGTCAGCGGCTGCTGAGCGCCAGCCGGACACCGAGCGCCAGGAAAAGCGCGCCGAGGCCGCGATCGAGCCATAGCCCGATTCTTTGATTATGCCTGAGCGCATCGGCAAGCCGCCCTCCGAGAAGGACGAGCGGCGGTTCGATGAAGGCGGCGACGACGATGATGAGCCCGCCATGCAGCATGAGCTGGGTCCATGCCGGCCCTGCCCCTTCGACGACGAATTGCGGCAGGAAGGCCAGGAAGAAAATCGCCACCTTCGGATTGAGCAGCGACACCAGAATTCCCTGCCGGTAGATCTTCGCCGCCGGCAACTTTTCACCGGCATCCTTTATCAAGCCATTGCCGCCGCCGGCGCGCAAAGCCTGGATTCCCAGCCAGACGAGATAGGCGGCGCCGATCCATTTGACCGCGGAGAAGGCGACCGAAGAAGCGGCGAGCACGGCGGAAAGGCCGAGCGCTGCCATCAGAACATGCAGGCAGGCGCCGGACCAGACGCCGAACAGTGCGGAAAAACCGGCGCGTTTTCCACCTCTCATCGTGTGACCGAGGATGAAGGCGATGTCGGGCCCGGGCGACAGATTGAGCAGAACCGCGGCCGAGAGAAATGCAAACCAGTGCGCGAGCGAATAATCGAACATCTTCCACCGTTCGGGATGAGCAGAAGCAAAGGATAGGCACGGGAGGTGCTGATGGGAAAATCATTAGTTTTGATCCGTCGCGATAGCCATTATCTCAGGCACGACAGTGATTCGATGAAGCATGCATCTGCTTCGCTCGAGACCCCGGACTGAAAGAGTATTCGATGGCGAAGGCCAGGACACAATTCATCTGCCAGAGCTGCGGCACGGTTCATAACCGCTGGGCGGGCAAATGCGAGAACTGCGGCGAGTGGAACACCATCGTCGAAGAAGACCCGATGGGCGGGATCGGCTCAGGCCCCGGCAAGACGCCGAAGAAGGGGCGGCCGGTGACGCTGACGGCGCTGTCGGGCGAGATCGAGGAGGCGCCGCGCATCCATACCGCCATGTCGGAGCTCGACCGGGCGCTCGGCGGCGGCTTCGTGCGCGGGTCGGCGGTGCTGATCGGCGGCGATCCCGGTATCGGCAAATCAACGCTGCTGATGCAGGCCGCCGCCGCCCTTGCGCGGCGCGGCCACAAGATCATCTACGTCTCCGGCGAAGAGGCCGTCGCCCAGGTCCGGCTGCGGGCGCAGCGGCTTGCAGCG
Source organism: Rhizobium sp. C104 (assembly GCF_022354505.1). NCBI lineage: Bacteria > Pseudomonadati > Pseudomonadota > Alphaproteobacteria > Hyphomicrobiales > Rhizobiaceae > Rhizobium > Rhizobium sp. C104. The sequence goes on from NZ_CP092348.1 coordinate 2,126,262, forward strand.
GCCGATACCGATGTGATGCTGGCGGCGGAAACCAATGTCGAGGATATTCTGGCGACGCTTGCCGAGGGCAAGCGGCCGGACCTCGTCATCATCGATTCCATCCAGACGCTGTGGAGCGAACTTGCCGAATCCGCCCCGGGAACGGTGACGCAGGTGCGCACCGGCGTGCAGGCGATGATCCGTTTCGCCAAGCAGACCGGGGCCGCCATGGTGCTCGTCGGGCACGTGACCAAGGACGGGCAGATCGCCGGACCGCGCGTCGTCGAGCACATGGTCGATGCCGTGCTCTATTTCGAGGGCGATCGCGGCCATCATTACCGCATCCTTCGCACGGTCAAGAACCGCTTCGGACCGACCGACGAGATCGGCGTCTTCGAAATGTCGGACAAGGGCTTACGCGAGGTCGCCAACCCCTCGGAACTCTTCCTCGGCGAGCGCAACGAAAAATCGCCCGGTGCTGCCGTCTTTGCCGGCATGGAGGGCACGCGCCCGGTGCTGGTCGAAGTCCAGGCGCTGGTGGCGCCAACCTCGCTCGGCACGCCCAGGCGCGCCGTGGTCGGCTGGGATTCGGCCCGGCTGTCGATGATCCTGGCGGTGCTGGAAGCCCATTGCGGCGTCAGGCTCGGCCAGCACGACGTCTATCTCAATATCGCCGGCGGCTACCGCATCACCGAACCGGCGGCCGATCTCGCCGTCGCCTCGGCGCTCGTTTCCTCGCTTGCCGGTATTGCCCTTCCCGCCGATTGCGTCTATTTCGGCGAAGTCAGCCTGTCGGGCGCCATCCGGCCGGTTGCGCACACCGCCCAGCGCCTCAAGGAAGCCGAGAAGCTGGGCTTTTCCGCAGCATTGCTTCCGTCCGCCTCCGCCGAACTGCCGAAGGGTTCCGGCGGACGCTGGAGTGAGGTCGAAAGCCTGCCGGATCTGGTTGCGCGCATCGCCGGGTCGAAGGGGGCGCTGCGTGTGGAAGACGAGGTTTGATCCTTTCATTGCCAAGATTGGTGATGATATAGGAGGCACACGATAAGGCACGACACGGCCGCCCAGCGGCAGTCCTGGAGTTGAATTTACATGCCCATTACGATTTTCGACGGTATTGTCATCGGCGTCGTGCTCTTCTCCGCCGTGCTGGCGATGGTCCGCGGCTTTTCGCGCGAGATCCTCTCGATCGCAAGCTGGGGCGGCTCGGCAGCAGCCGCCTATTACCTCTATCCCTACCTGCTGCCCTACGCGAAGAAATACACCGATGACGACCGCATCGCGATCGTCGGTTCGGCAGCGGTCGTCTTCCTGATCGCGCTCATCGTCATTTCCTTCATCACCATGAAGATCGCCGATTTCATCATCGACAGCCGCGTCGGCGCGCTCGACCGCACGCTCGGCTTCCTGTTCGGGGCTGCGCGCGGCGTGCTGCTGCTGGTCGTCGCCGTCGCTTTCTGGAACTGGCTGGTCGATGCCGACCACCGCCCGGCCTGGGTCAACGAAGCGAAGTCGAAGCCCTTCCTGGATTCGATGGTCGTGAAGCTGAAATCCGTTCTGCCGGAGCAATTTGCCCAGATGATACCGGCGAGCATCCGTGATAAGCTTCAGCCGCCGGCACAGGGCGGCGCTGAAGGCACCAATCCGCCGACGGGCGACCAGGCGCCGGCGGAAGACGCACCGACAGCGCCTGCACAGCAGCCGGCGAATTGACACAGTGTTCAAGAGCTTGACCCGCCTTCCGGCAATTGCCATTTGAGCGGGAGTTGAAATGAGAGGTCCGGCCGGGCATTCCAGCTCTGTCGGGCTTCAGCTATTTCTGGAAATGCCGATCCATTCTTGTGAGAGCAGAGGCCCGCAGAAATGAACCAGTCCCATTCCTTGCCCACCGACGATCCGCTCGACGGAGATACGCTGCATGAAGAATGCGGGGTTTTCGGAATTTTGGGACACCCCGATGCCGCGGCACTGACGGCTCTCGGCCTGCATGCTCTGCAGCATCGCGGGCAGGAAGCGGCCGGCATCGTCTCCTTCGACGGCAAGCGCTTCTACCAGGAGCGCCATATGGGGCTCGTCGGCGACCACTATACCAATCCGATGACGCTCGCCCGCCTGCCCGGCAGCATATCGATCGGTCATACCCGCTACTCGACAACCGGCGAAGTGGCGATGCGCAACGTGCAGCCGCTCTTTGCCGAACTTGAGGAAGGCGGCATTGCCGTTGCCCATAACGGTAATTTCACCAACGGCCTGACGCTGCGTCGCCAGATCATCGCGACCGGCGCCATCTGTCAGTCGACGTCCGATACCGAAGTGGTCCTCCACCTCATCGCCCGCTCCCGCCATGCCTCCACATCCGACCGCTTCATCGATGCCATCCGCCAGATGGAAGGCGGCTATTCGATGCTCGCGATGACGCGCACCAAGCTGATTGCAGCGCGTGACCCTACAGGCATCCGCCCACTTGTGATGGGCGAACTCGACGGCAAGCCGATCTTCTGCTCGGAAACCTGCGCGCTCGACATCATCGGCGCCAAATTCATCCGCGATGTCGAAAACGGCGAGGTCGTCATCTGCGAAATTCAGCCCGACGGCTCGATCAGCATCGATGCCCGCAAGCCCGGCAAGCCGCAGCCGGAGCGCCTCTGCCTGTTCGAATATGTCTATTTCGCCCGGCCGGACTCGGTCGTCGGCGGCCGCAACGTCTATACGACGCGCAAGAACATGGGCATGAACCTCGCCAAGGAATCGCCTGTCGAGGCCGACGTGGTCGTCCCGGTGCCGGATGGCGGCACGCCGGCGGCGCTCGGCTACGCACAGGAAAGCGGAATTCCCTTCGAATACGGCATCATCCGCAACCATTATGTCGGCCGCACCTTCATCGAGCCGACCCAGCAGATCCGCGCCTTCGGCGTGAAGCTGAAACATTCCGCCAACCGGGCGATGATCGAAGGCAAGCGCGTGGTGCTGGTCGATGATTCCATCGTGCGCGGTACGACGTCTCTGAAGATCGTCCAGATGATCCGCGAGGCTGGTGCGCGCGAAGTCCATCTCCGCGTCGCCAGTCCGATGATCTTCTTCCCGACTTCTACGGCATCGACACGCCCGATGCCGAAAAGCTCTTGGCCAACCAATATGCCGATGTCGAAGCCATGGCCAAATATATCGGCGCCGATTCGCTTGCCTTCCTGTCGATCAACGGGCTCTACCGCGCCGTCGGCGGCGAGGACCGCAATCCGGCCCGCCCGCAGTTCACCGACCATTACTTCACCGGTGACTATCCGACCCGCCTGCTCGACAAGAACGGCGAGTCGATGGGCAACAAGCTTTCGATGCTTGCCAGCAACGGCTGAGCCGCCGCTGCATTAACCTCCCTTCCGAGGGGCTGTTGCGCCCCTCGCCTTCGCAAGCAAATCCGGAACCGGAGCAGATGAATATCAATCTTGAGGGCAAGATCGCACTCGTCACCGGTGCATCGCGCGGCATTGGCTATTTCACGGCGCTTGAGCTTGCGAAAGCCGGCGCCCATGTCATCGCCTGCGCCCGCACGGTCGGCGGGCTCGAGGATCTCGATGACGCGATCAAGGCCATCGGCGGCACGGCGACACTGGTGCCCTTCGACCTGGCGGACATGAACGCAATCGACGCGCTCGGCGGCTCGATCTTCGAACGCTGGGGCAAACTCGATATCCTCGTCGCCAATGCCGGCGTACTCGGCGTCATCTCGCCGATCGGCCATATCGAGGCGAAGGTGTTCGAGAAGGTGATGACCATCAACGTCACTGCGACATGGCGGCTGATCCGATCGGTCGACCCGCTGCTCGCCCGCTCGGATGGCGGCCGCGCCGTCATCCTGTCATCGGGTGCCGCCCATAAATGCCGGCCTTTCTGGAGCGCCTATTCCGCCTCCAAGGCCGCCGTCGAGGCACTGGCCCGGACCTGGGCCGGCGAAAGCCAATCGACGCCGTTGCGCATCACCAGCGTCGATCCCGGCGCGACCCGCACGGCGATGCGCGCCCAGGCGGTGCCCGGCGAAGATCCGCAGACGCTGCCGCATCCTTCCGAGGTCGCCAAGGCGATCCTGCCTCTGCTCGGCCCCGGCGTGACCGAGACGGGCAAACTGTTCATTGTGCGGGACAATAAGCTCGCCGATTACCGGCTGCCGGAATAAGCCAGGCTCACTTGGCTGCAACTGCCGGGAACAGATGCGCGAAGCCTGTCTCCGACGGGCAGAGCGCATTGAGGTCCACCGCCCCCTGAATGCCGTTGACACTGCCATTGTCGGAAAATTGCCAGATCGACCAACGACCGCAGCCTTGCTGCGCCGGTTCCTGAAACACGCTCCGCAGCCAGAGGTAATGATCGGGGAAGCGGGATTCATTGCCCTTTAGATACTGATCGTAGAACTCCTGGGTGACATAGAAAATCGGCTTTTCTGGAAAGGCACCCTTCAGCTCGGCGAAGAAGGCGTTCACCTCAGTCGCCATTTCCTCGACCGTCGGGACCTTGTTGCAATTGCCGACGAACTCCAGATCGACGGTGATGGGCAGGGTCCCCGGCTGCCGCGGCACGGTCGCCAGGACATTCTGCGCCTGATCCTTGCCCGGGCGGCAGAAGGTGAAGAAATGATAAGCGCCCCTGACCATTCCGGCATCGCCGGCGCGCTGCCAATTGTCGGCGAACCTCGAATCCTTGTGGTCGCCGCCTTCGGTCGCCTTCATAATCGCAAAGCGCACGTTCGGCTGCGCGGCCACCGTCTTCCAATCGATATCGCCCTGGTGATGGCTGACATCGATGCCCTGGATCGGATAGGTTGACAAAGACGGATTATTGAAACGAAGCATACCGAAATCGTATGCGAAATATGCGGTCGATGCGACTGCCAGAATTGCAATCGCTCCGATCATCCCCCGGCCCCAGCCTCTCACGCAGTCCTCTCCTATTGAGCAACTCCCAACTGCCTATAAGCGATTTGCGCCACGAAAATGGCAGGTGAGCCGTGCCGCGGATCATCGCTTGCCCCTCTTGACCAAAGGTCATTCCCGCGCCATAAATCCCGCCATGAAAACGGTTATCTGCATTATCTGCCGGAAGATTATTCGCTAGCGCACGCGCTGGCCCGGCCGTTTTCGTCTCCCAAATAGTCAGATGCGAAACGCCCCGGCCCGCCGGTCGCGATATTTTTCTAGTTGTGCTTATGGGAGAGTGGAATGGGCGGCATGCCGGAACTGAAGCTGTACAACACGCTGACACGGGAAGAATCGGTCTTTGCGCCGATCGATCCGGACAATGTCCGCATGTATGTCTGCGGCCCGACCGTCTATGATTTCGCTCATATCGGCAACGCCCGCCCGGTCATCGTCTTCGACGTGCTGTTCCGGCTGCTGCGCCATGTCTATGGCGAGGATCACGTCACCTATGCCCGCAACATCACGGATGTCGACGACAAGATCAATGCGCGGGCGCTGAGGGATCATCCGGGCCTGCCGCTCAACCAAGCGATCCGGGCGGTCACCGAAAGGACCGAGACGCAGTTTCACGCCGATGTCGCCGAACTCGGCTGCCTGGAGCCGAGCGTCGAGCCGCGCGCCACCGACAATATCGTTGAGATGACCGAGATCATCGAGAAGCTGATCGGCAACGGCCATGCCTATGTGGCAGCGGGCGAAGTGCTGTTCGACACTAAGTCCATGGCGGATTACGGCCAGCTTTCGAAGCGCCCGCTCGACGAACAGCAGGCAGGCGCCCGCGTCGCCGTCGATGCGCATAAAAAGAACCCGGGCGATTTCGTGCTCTGGAAGCTGTCGAGCCACAACGAACCCGGCTGGGAGAGCCCATGGGGCCGTGGCCGACCGGGCTGGCATATCGAATGCTCGGCGATGAGCCGGCGTTATCTCGGCGATATCTTCGACATTCACGGCGGCGGGCTGGACCTGATCTTCCCGCACCATGAAAACGAGATCGCCCAGTCACGTTGCGCCCATGGCACCAAGGTGATGGCGAATGTCTGGATGCACAACGGCTTCGTGCAGGTCGAAGGCCGCAAAATGTCGAAATCCGAAGGCAATTTCGTCACCATTCACGATCTGCTGCATACGCAGATTTTCGGCGGCCGCAAATGGCCGGGCGAGGTGCTGCGCCTTGCGATGCTGATGACCCATTACCGCGAGCCGATCGATTTCTCGATCAAGCGGCTGGAAGAGGCTGAACGCCTGCTCGCCAAATGGCCGGCGACGGAAGCCGGCGATGCCGCGCCGGATGAAACCGTGCTGACCGCGCTCGCCGACGACCTCAACACGGTCGCGGCGGTGCAGGCCTTACATGCGCTGGCGCAGGCCGCCCATAACGATCCCGCCGCGGCCGCCCGTTTTGCCGCGACGGCTGCGTTCCTCGGCCTGCTGCCGAAGAAAGCCGAAATCGACCAGGCCGTCGCAGCGGCGGTCGATGCGTTGGTCGCCATGCGGCTTGAAATGCTGAAGGCGAAAAACTTCGCCGAAGCCGACAAGATCCGCGACGAACTGACGGCAAAGGGCATCCAGCTGAAAGACGGCAAGGATGCGGCGACCGGCGAGCGGATGACGACGTGGGAGGTCAAGCGGTGAGACCCGTGTCTTCGGATAAGGCCCCTCCCCAACCCCTCCCCACAAGGGGGAGGGGCTACGGCGCTGTACTGCTCCGAAGCGACCTCACCGCAAACGCAAGCCTTCGAGGCGGGAATGAAGGCGGCATCACGGGAGAGCCCTCCCCCTTGTGGGGAGGGTTGGGAGGGGTTCTCTTTTTCTCATCCACATTGTTGCGGAGGGATTGTCCATGACCACCTATACCGGCGGCTGCCAGTGTGGCGCGGTGCGCTTTCGCGTCAGCGGCGAACTCGAAAGATTCGTCGATCTGTCATTGCCGCATGTGCCAGAAGGCGTTCGGCGCCTATTATGCGCCGCTGGTCTCGGTGCGCGGCGCCGATTTCGCGTGGACACGCGGCGAGCGGAAAAAGTTCCGCTCTTCCAATTTCGTCGAGCGCGGCTTCTGCGGCGATTGCGGCACGCCGCTCTCCTACGAGGCGCCTGACGGGGTTGCAATTGCCGCAGGCGCCTTCGACGATCCTTCGGCGCTTCCGCCGGTCGTGCAATACGGCATCGAGGGCAAGATCGGCTTCGTCGATCATCTGCACGAGTTGCCGGGGCACCGGACGGAAGAGGATGCACAAGCCGCCCCCTTCGTGCTCGAACTCGTCTCCTACCAGCATCCCGATCATGAGACCCAGACATGGCCACCCAAGGAGCCCAGATGACAGCGGACGCGGACAAAAACGGCGGGTGCCAGTGCGGAGCGGTGCGTTACCGCGCCGAAGGCGAAGTCGGTTCTCCCCATCTTTGCCATTGCCGCATGTGCCAGAAAGCGGCCGGCAATTATTTCATGCCGCTTGGCGGCGTGAAGCACAGCAATTTCACCCTGACGCGCGGCGCGGCGAAATGGTTCCACTCCTCTGACCTCGTGCGGCGCGGTTTCTGCGGCGATTGCGGCACGCCGCTGTTCTACGATATTCCGGGGACGGATTTCATCAACATCACCCTCGGCTCGTTGGACGATCCCGACGTGGTCAAGCCGGTGATGCAATCGAACACCGGCCGCAAGATGTCCTGGTTTCACGCACTCGACGGCCTGCCGCTCGAACCAGAGCCCGAAACGCCCGACCGCGAGGATGCGATTGCGGCAAGCAACCATCAGCACCCCGACCACGACACGAAAAGCTGGCCCCTCGGAGAAATCTCATGACGGACACGATAAAAACAGGCGGCTGCCAGTGCGGCGCCGTGCGCTTCCGCATCTCGGGCAAGTTGGGGCGCCCCTCGATCTGCCATTGCCGCATGTGCCAGAAGCAGTTCGGCGGCTTCTTCTCCGCGCTGGTCACCGCGCCTGAGGAAGCGATGGAATGGACGCGCGGCGCGCCGAGCTACTTTCAATCCTCGGTCAATATCGAGCGCGGCTTCTGCAGCAATTGCGGCACGCCGATGACCTATCGTCATCCGGGCGGGCTGGAGCTTGCGATCGGCACCTTCGACGATCGCAGCGACCTGGCGCCGCAAATCCAGGTCAATTACGACGCCCGCCTGCCCTGGGTCGAGGAGATCTTCGAGGCGCCGGTGCTGAAGGATCAGGATTTCTACGCACGGCAGGAGGCGATCATCTCCTTCCAGCATCCCGATCACGATACCGAAGTCTGGCCCGCGAAAGGCGTGAAAATATGACCGAGAGACTGCGCACGCTCTATCCTGAAATCGAAGCCTATGCCTCAGGCCATCTCGATGTCGGTGACGGCCATGTGATCTATTGGGAGCGCTCGGGAACGCCTGGCGCCAAGCCCGCCGTCTTCCTGCATGGCGGCCCCGGCGGCGGCTTCTCGCCCACCCATCGCCGGCTTTTCGATCCCGCCCTCTACGACGTCGTGCTGTTCGACCAGCGCGGTTGCGGCAGGTCGACGCCGCATGCCGAGCTCAATGCCAACACGACCTGGCACCTCGTCGCCGATATCGAGCGGCTGCGGGAAATGGCCGGCGTCGACAGCTGGCAGGTGTTCGGCGGCTCCTGGGGTTCGACGCTGGCGCTCGCCTATGCCGAGGCGCATCCGGAGCGCGTCTCCGAGATCATCGTGCGCGGCATCTATACGCTGACCAAGGCCGAGCTCGACTGGTACTATCAGTTCGGCGTCTCGGAAATGTTCCCGGACAAGTGGGCGCGCTTCATCGCGCCCATTCCGCCCGATGAGCGGCATGAGATGATGCATGCCTATCATCGCCGCCTGACGCATGAGGACAGAAGCGTGCGCCTCGCAGCCGCGCAGGCCTGGAGCATCTGGGAAGGCGAAACGATCACGCTGCTGCCCGAGCCTTCGACGAGCGGCAAGTTCGAGGAACCGGAATTCGCCTATGCATTCGCCCGCATCGAGAACCATTTCTTCGTCAATGCCGGCTGGATGGACGAAGGACAGCTGATCCGAGACGCCGGCCGGCTGAAGGATATTCCCGGCGTCATCGTGCACGGCCGCTACGACATGCCCTGCCCGGCAAAATATGCCTGGCTGCTGCACAAGGCCTGGCCGAAGGCGGAATTCCACCTGATCGAGGGTGCGGGGCATGCGTATTCGGAGCCGGGAATTCTCGACCAACTGATCAGGGCGACAGACAAGTTTGCCGGGAAGACAAACTGATTGTTTGAGGTAGCCTCTCACCCTAGCCCTCTCCCCGCGCGCGGGGAGAGGGAACGAGCTCTGCGATACGGCGCGGCATCTCCCTTCTCCCCGTCAGAACGGGGAGAAGGTGGCGGCAGCCGGATGAGGGGCAGCATCCGCATTCCAACAACACCCGCTTGCCGGGAGGAAACGACATGAAAGAACGCATCTATCTCTTCGACACGACGCTGCGGGACGGGCAGCAGACGCCCGGGATCGATTTCTCGGTCGAGGACAAGATTGCGATCGCCGCGATGCTGGACGAATTCGGCATCGATTACGTCGAGGGCGGCTATCCCGGCGCCAATCCGACCGATACCGCCTTTTTCAGCGAGAAGCGCACCAGCCAGGCCAGCTTCGTCGCCTTCGGCATGACGAAGCGGGCGGGCGTTTCGGTTTCCAACGATCCCGGCATTGCCGGGCTGCTGCAGGCGAAATCCGACGCCATCTGTTTCGTCGCCAAGAGCTGGGATTATCATGTCGCGGTGGCGCTCGGCTGCACCAATGAGGAAAACCTCGAAAGCATCGCCGAAAGCGTCAAGGCGGCGGTCGGCGCCGGCAAGGAAGCGATCGTCGATTGCGAGCATTTCTTCGACGGTTTCAAGGCCAATCCGGCCTATGCGCTCGCCTGTGCCAAGACCGCCTATGAGAGTGGCGCCCGCTGGGTCGTGCTTTGCGACACCAATGGCGGCACGCAGCCGCCAGAGGTACGCACCATTGTCGAGGCGGTAATCACTTCAGGCGTTCCCGGCCGCTGTCTCGGCATCCATGCCCATAACGATACCGGCCAGGCGGTCGCCAATTCGCTGGCTGCCGTCGAAGCCGGCGTCCGGCAGATCCAGGGCACGCTGAACGGCATCGGCGAGCGCTGCGGCAACGCTAATCTGGTGACGCTTATCCCGACCTTGGCGCTGAAGAGCGCTTATAATACACGTTTCGAAACGGCGATCGATGAGGAGCGGCTGCTCAATCTCACCCGGCTCTCGCACGCTTTCGACGAGTTGCTCAACCGCTCGCCCGATCATCAGATGCCCTATGTCGGCGCCTCCGCCTTCGCCACCAAGGCCGGCATCCATGCGTCGGCGCTGATCAAGGACCCGAGGACCTACGAACATGTGCCGCCGGAGAGCGTCGGCAATTTCCGCAAGGTCATGGTGTCGGACCAGGGCGGCAAAGCGAACTTCATCAATGCGCTGAAGCGGCGCGGTATCGTGGTCGCCAAGGACGATCCGAAGCTCGATCTGCTGATCTCGATCGTCAAGGACCGTGAATCGATCGGCTATGCCTATGAGGGTGCCGATGCGAGCTTCGAACTGTTGGCGCATCGCACGCTCGGCACGATACCGGAATTCTTCACCATCGAAGGCTTCCGGGTGATGATCGAGCGCCGCTTCGACAGTCTCGGCCGCGTGAAGATCGTCTCGGAAGCGGTGGTCAAGATCACGATCGACGGCCAGACGCTGATGTCGGTTGCCGATGCCGAAGGCCCGGTCAACGCGCTCGACCTGGCGCTGCGCAAGGATTTCGGCAAGTACCAGCACGAGATCGACGATCTCGTGCTCGCCGATTTCAAGGTGCGTATCCTCAATGGCGGCACGGCGGCAATCACCCGCGTGCTGATCGAATCCACCGACAGCGATGGCGTGCGCTGGTGGACGGTCGGCGTTTCCGAGAACATCATCGACGCTTCGTTCCAGGCGCTGATGGATTCCGTCATCTACAAGCTGATGAAGAACCGGCAGCTTGCCGGCAAGATCGCAGCGGAATAATCTGTTTGCCGGTTCGGCTAACCGCGGGCAAACGCCGCCAGCGTCTCGCCCGCCATCCTATAGCGGATCCATTCCTTCTGCGGCTCCGCGCCAATCGCCTCGTAGACACGGATCGAGGGTTCGTTCCAGTCGAGCACGCTCCATTCGAAGCGGCCGCAACCCTTCTCCAGCGCGATCTGCGCCAGGCGCCGCAGCAGCGCCTTGCCCGCGCCCGAACCGCGCGCGTCCGGCGTTACGTAGAGATCCTCTAGATAAAGACCGTTCTTCGCTTGCCAGGTCGAATAGTTGAAGAAATAGACCGCGATGCCGATGGCTTGACCCTCGCGTTCGCAGATCAGCGCATGCGTGACTGAACCGTCCCCGAAGATCGCCGCACGCGTGCTTTCCTCGGTCGCCTCGACCTCGTGGATCGCCTTTTCATAATCGGCCAATTCGCGGACAAATCGCAGGATCGTTGCCGCGTCTGAAGGCGTTGCAGGGCGTAAGGTAAGGGTCATGTGAGAGGCTCCTGGTCTGGCGCTTGGCGTTCCAGATGAAAGAACCTGCCGGGCCTGTCAACTGAATGCGCAGATCATCAGCGGGGTTCCCTCGATTGGTCCACCTGTCGCCCGCTCGCGGCAGTCTGGAACAGGATTCGGATTTTTGGAGACCGATATCAGCCTTTGCCGCTATCATCCGTTCATTCTTCTCCCATCCGCTTCAAATCCTCTTAGCCTTTATTCAACGAAATGAATTGGCCTATTCACGGCGCTTAAGCTAGGCCGGATCAGAAGCAGAACAAAGATGGAAACACCCCGATGTCGACCGATGCATCCGTTCCCCTGGCCAAGAACGAAGACAGTCCGCGCGGTTTTGCCTTCGCGCTGACGGCCTATCTGCTCTGGGGCTTCCTGCCGATCTACATGAAGGCGGTGGCGCATATCTCGCCGGCCGAGGTGATCGCCCACCGCATCGTCTGGTCGCTGCCGCTGGCCGGCATCGTGCTGATCGTGCTCGGGCGCACGGCGGATATCGCCACGGCGCTGCGCTCGCCGCGTATGCTGGCGATGGCGGCGCTGACGGCGTCGCTGATCACCGTCAACTGGGGCACCTATGTCTGGGCGATCGGCGCCGGCCATTCGCTCGACGCAGCACTCGGCTATTTCATCAATCCGCTGTTCAGCATCTTCCTCGGCGCGGTGCTGCTGAAGGAAAAGCTGCAGCCGCTGCAGATCGCGGCGATCGCGCTGGCAGCACTTGCCGTCGCCATTCTCGCATTCGACAGCGGCGGCATTCCGTGGGTGGCGCTGACGCTGGCAATCAGCTGGGGTTTCTATGCCTTGCTGCGCAAGACGCTGCCGCTCGGGCCGAACCAGGGCTTTTTCCTCGAAGTGCTGATCCTCAGCGGCCCTGCCCTGCTCTATATCCTTTATCTCGAATTCGGCAGCGGCCAGGGCCATCTCTACCGCACCGGCCTTGCCGACACGACGCTGCTGCTCGGCTGCGGCGTCATCACCGCCGTGCCGCTGATGATCTATGCCAATGGCGCCAAGCTGCTGAAGCTGTCGACGATCGGCATCATGCAGTATATCGCGCCGACGATGATCTTCCTGATCGCCGTCTTCATCTTTCACGAGCCGCTCGGCACGGCGCGCATGATCGCCTTTCCACTGATCTGGGCGGGGCTGTTCCTCTATAGCTGGTCGATGCTGAAGGGAAGCCGCGGGCGCTGAACGGCGGGCGCCGGAGACGCCGGCCCCTCGCCTACATTTTCGAGATCACTTCATCCTCGCCGTTACGATCAGCGGCGAGCTGGGCTGCCTGAGCCATGATTGCCGGAATGATGCCGGAGATCTCATCGACGACAAGCGGCTGCACCCGATGAGCGGTGTGCAGGAAGCCCTCTTCTGTCATGTGGCGCATCAGCTCCATCATCGGATCCCAGAAACCGTCGACGTTGGCAAAGACCATCGGCTTTTCATGGCGGCCGAGCTGCGCCCAGGTCATGATCTCGACGATCTCCTCCAGTGTACCGATGCCGCCGGGCAGCGCGACGAAAGCATCGGAACGCTCGAACATCGTATGTTTGCGCGCATGCATGTCAGGGGTTACAATAAGTTCGTTAAGTTGACCGAGCGAGTGGCGAGTCGCTTCCATATCGATCAGGAATTCGGGGATGATGCCCGTGACCTGGCCGCCGCCTGAAAGCGCGCCGCTGGCAACCGCGCCCATGATGCCTTTGGTACCCCCGCCATAGACGAGGCGCAGGCCGTATTCGGCGATCTCTCGTCCGAGAGCACGCCCGGCCGCCATGTGGGAAGGATCGCGTCCCGGCCTTGAGCCGCAGTAAACGCAGATGGATCGAATCGATACAGATTGTTCGGTCATAGAGGCAAACAACTATTCCATTTCAATGCAGTCAAGAAAATTGACTGGAAAGCAGCCTACCTAGCTTGCCGAATTGCTTTGAATGCTTGTGCAAAGCAACGGGAATCGCTAGCAATTTCGGTTACTACGGCAAATTGCCGCCTGGGGAGACATAATGATGAAGAACCGTGCCGGCTTGCTGGCCCTTGCAGTGCTCGTAATCGCAATCCTACTGATGGTATTTTTCGTCATGCCGCGCATTGGCGGCGATGCAGCCAAGGTCGGCGACGCCATCAACCAGGCGAGCACGGAGCTCAAGGACACGGTTAACGAGTCGGCAAAAACATCGCGCTCGGCCGTGGCCGACGCGGCCGGCGTCGCCGATAAGGTGGGTCGCCTATCGGCCAATGCGAGCGTGTCGCTTACCGAACTCAAGGCACTGTTTGCCGACGGCAAGGGCCCCGCCGACGACGTCTTCACCGCTGCCAAGACGAAGGCCGTCGATGCGCTGAGCGCGCTTGCCGGTTTCGCAATCCCCGAGGGGCTCGATCCGGCGACCCAGGCACTTGCCGTCAAGGCGAAGGATGGCGGCACGAAGGCGCTCGCCATTGTCCAGTCGCTACCGGAGAACATTACCGAAGCGCTTGCCGCGATCGCCAAGGCCGAGGCTGCGCTGACCGGTGCGCCTGAGCCTGCGGCGAGCACGGCTGCGGCGAATGCCGGCCCGAAGCTTCCCGCATTCGACGTCCTGCGCGTCGAGCCCGATGGCTCGACGGTGATCGCCGGCTCCGCCGAACCGAACGGCAAGCTCGAAGTGCTTGACGGCGAAAAGGTCGTGACGACAGCCAATGTCGATGCCAGCGGCGATTTCGCCGCCGTTCTCGACGATCCGCTTGCGGCGGGCGACCACCAGCTGGTGCTGAAGTTTACCGGCAAGGACGGCAAGAGCACGCTTTCCGAAGAGGTTGCGACCATCTCCGTACCGAAGGACGGCAACGGCGCCAATCTGCTCGCCATGGTCTCCAAACCCGGCGCGGCGAGCCGCATCATCACCGCGCCGAAGGCCGGCACCGAAGTCGCCGATGCCTCCAACCCGATGGCGCCGCCAACAGACAAGCCAGCAACGGGCGCAGGTTCGGCTGCGCCTGCTGCGACCGTTGCGCCAACCGGCGAGCTGGCGCTGCAGACGCCCAACCTAACCGACGCCGCCTCCGGCGGCCTAGCGACGGCCCCCGCCGTTCCCGGCACCGCCGCACCCGACAAGTCGAATGCGCCCGATGTGATGGTCAACGCCGTCGAAATCGAGGGCAACAAGATTTTCATTGCCGGCACGGCGCGCGCCAACGCCAAGGTCCTCGGTTACGCCGACGACAGCCTTGTCGGCCAGGACACCGCCGGCTCCGATGGCCATTTCGTTATCGACGGCGTGGTGGCGCTCTCGGTCGGCGACCACAAGATCCGCGTCGATGTCGTCGATCCCGCCGGCAAGGTGATCGTGCGTGCAGCGGTGAATTTCAATCGCCCGGCCGGCGACCAGGTCAGGGTCGCGGCGCAATCCGTCCCAGCCGACGCAAATGGCGCCTCCTCGATGGTGCCGCTCGACGAAGGCGAACTCGGCAAGCGCAAGGCCGAAGTCGGCAAGGCCTTCGGCCTGCTGAAGGGGCTGTTTGCCGATGGCAAGCTGCCCGGCGCCGAACAGCTTGCGGCGGCGCGCTCGGCAACCGAATTCGCATTGCGCTCGGTCGCAGATTTCCGGCCGGGATCCGATGCGCCCGACACGTTCAAGCAATCGTCCGGCGCCGCCTCGCAGACCGCGACAAGCGCCTTGAAGATGCTGCAGGGCCTGCCGAAGGATGCAAAATCCGTCGGCGCAGGCCTCGACGGCCTGGGGGCGATCATCGCCGGCCTCTCCGCGTCCCCCGCACCGGCGGCACCGGCGGCGCCTGGTGCAACCGACGCGGCAGGCAACCAGCCGAAGACGATCGAACAGGCGCCGCTGACGGCAAACAACGCGGCGGTGATCATCCGCCGCGGCGACACACTGTGGCAGATTTCGCGCCGCACCTATGGGCTCGGCGTTCGTTACACGACGATCTACATCGCCAACGAGGACAAGATCGTCGATCCGGATCGCATCCGCCCCGGCCAGATCTTCGGTCTGCCGAAGGATGTACTGCCGAACGCCGAGGAACTGCACCGCAAACGCCTGTCCAACCGACACCTCTAAAGCGCGTCGCGATCTTTCAGATTCGCTCCCCGCGCTTTAGCTCTTTGTTTTCGCATGTCGTTGCCGCAAACCACCCGCTGCACACTTTTGCGCGACATGCTTTAAGCGCCAAACACCGTAACGAGGCCGGGCGGGATAACCGCCCGGCCTCTCTTTCCTGAACCCCGCACTTGTTGTATTCATCCGCCCGGCATCCTATCTGGCGGTGGCGGGGAAGCGCTTCGGGCATATTCCGGTTCCGCGCTCTTGCCGGCATCGAAGCGCGGCAATCGCCGCAAGCCCATCCGGGCTGGAGACAAGCATGGCAAACGGCAAGACAGTCTCGGAATCCAACCTGCTGCAGACACTTCTCAACCTCTGGCCCTTTATGTGGCCGGCCGGCCGACCCGACCTCAAGATGCGCGTCGTCTGGGCTTCGGTCTTCCTGCTGATTTCCAAGTTCGTGCTGCTGCTCGTTCCCTATTTCTTCAAGTGGTCGACCGATGCGCTGAACGGCAGGATGGATCTCGCCGGCTCGGTGCCGCCGCTGCTAGCCGGCGCCATCGCCCTGGTGATCGCCTACAACATCACCCGCCTGATCCAGCTCGGCCTCAACCAGCTGCGCGACGCGCTGTTTGCCAGCGTCGGGCAGCATGCGGTGCGCCAGCTCGCCTACAGGACTTTCGTGCATATGCATGAACTGTCGCTGCGCTTCCATCTGGAGCGCAAGACCGGCGGCCTGTCGCGCATCATCGAGCGCGGCACCAAGGGCATCGAGACGATCGTGCGTTTCACGATCCTCAATTCGGTCCCGACCGTCATCGAATTCCTGCTGACGGCGGCGATCTTCTGGTGGGGTTACGGCTTCTCCTATCTCGCCGTCACCGCCTTTACTGTCTGGGCCTATATCTGGTTCACGATCCGCGCATCCGACTGGCGCATCGCCATTCGACGGTCGATGAACGACAGCGATACCGACGCCAACACCAAGGCGATCGACTCCCTCCTCAATTTCGAGACCGTCAAATATTTCGGCAACGAAGAGATGGAGGCAAAACGCTTTGACAAATCGATGGAACGCTACGAGAAGGCGGCGACCGATGTCTGGACATCGCTCGGCTGGCTGAACTTCGGCCAGGGTGTGATCTTCGGCATCGGCACGACGATCATGCTGGTGCTGTCGGCACTCGCCGTGCAGCGCGGCGAACAGACGGTCGGCGATTTCGTTTTCGTCAATTCGATGCTGCTGCAGCTTTCCGCGCCGCTCAACTTCATCGGCTTCGTCTACCGCGAAATCCGTCAAGGCTTGACCGATATCGAGCAGATGTTCGACCTCCTGGAGGTCCAGGCCGAGGTCAAGGACGCGCCCGATGCGGTCGATCTTCGGATCGGCCAGGGCGCGATCGCCTTCAGGGACGTGCACTTTTCCTACGACCCCGCCCGTCCGATCCTGAAGGGCATTTCCTTCGAGGTGCCGGCCGGCAAGACGGTTGCCGTCGTCGGTCCTTCGGGAGCCGGCAAGTCGACGCTGTCGCGGCTGCTCTATCGTTTCTACGATATCCAGAGCGGAGCGATCACCGTCGACGGCCAGGACATCCGCAAAGTCACACAGAAAAGCTTGCGCTCGGTGATCGGCATGGTGCCGCAGGATACCGTGCTCTTCAATGACACCGTCGCTTACAACATCCGCTACGGCCGCACATCGGCGAGCGACGGCGAGGTCTTCGCGGCAGCCGAGGTGGCGCAGATCGCCCATTTCATCGAAATGCTGCCCGAAGGGTTCGAGACCAAGGTCGGGGAGCGCGGGCTGAAGCTTTCGGGCGGCGAGAAGCAGCGGGTGGCGATCGCCCGCACCATTCTCAAGGCACCGCCGATCCTGATCCTCGACGAGGCGACGTCGGCGCTCGACACGACGACGGAACGAGAAATCCAGACGGCGCTCGACGTGGTTTCGAAGAACCGCACGACGCTGGTGATCGCCCACCGACTATCGACGGTGATCGGCGCCGATGAAATCATCGTGCTCAAAAGCGGCGAGATCGCCGAGCGCGGAACGCATGCCGCCCTGCTCGAGCGGAACGGTCTCTACGCCTCGATGTGGAACCGGCAGCGCGAGGCGACACAGGCAGAGGAACATCTGAAGCAGGTGCGCGAAAGCGACGACCTGGGGGTGATCACGCGGCTTGCCCCGGCAAGCTGAGCCGGGAGCGACAAGGCCCAAGCTTTTGTTGTTCAGAACTCCGGCGTCGGAACCACGTCCGGGGCCACAGCATTGCCCCGGAGACGGTTTTTCGCTAACCAGCAAAAAACGACAACGCAAGGAGACCGGCAGCATGAGCCTGTTCAACACGGTTCGCAACACGATCGTCCCCGTGCATAAGGAGGGTTATCCCTTCGTTGCCGCCTTCTTTGTTGCGTCGCTGATCCTGGGCTGGATCTTCAAGCCGCTCTTCTGGATCGGCATGATCTTCACGCTGTGGTGCGCCTATTTCTTCCGTGATCCCGAACGCGTGACCCCGCAGGACGACGATCTGGTGATCTCTCCCGCCGACGGCAAGGTCTCGGCGATCCAGATGGTGACCCCGCCGGCCGAGCTCGACCTCGGCTCCGAGCCGATGCTGCGCATCTCGGTGTTCATGAACGTCTTCAATTGCCATGTGAACCGGGCGCCGATGCGCGGGCGTATCGTCAGCATCAATTACCGCTCCGGCAGCTTCGTCAATGCCGAACTCGACAAGGCGAGCGAGGACAACGAGCGCAACGGGCTGGTGATCGAAACCCGCCACGGCCAGATCGGCGTCGTACAGATCGCCGGCCTCGTGGCGCGGCGCATCCTCTGCTGGGCAAATCCCAACGAACCGGTGGATGCCGGCGAGCGCTTCGGGCTGATCCGTTTCGGCTCTCGGCTCGACGTGTTCCTGCCCGCCGGTGCCGCGCCGCGCGTCTCGCTCGGCCAGGTGGCGATTGCCGGGGAAACTGTGATTGCCGAATTCGCCTCCGCCAAGGGTCCCATCATCAGCCGCCGCAGTTAAGGCGCGTCGCGATCTTTCAGATTCGCTCCTCGCGCTTTAGCCCTTTGTTTTTACGCATGTCGTTGTCGCAAAACCGCTGCACACTTTTGCGCGACATGCTCCAGGTTCAGATTGGAACGCGATATGGAAACGCCCTTTCCGCCTTTCGAGCCCAACGGTCCGGATGATTCCGCCCGCGGCCCGCGTCTGCGCGAAATCCCGCTCCGTCTCGTCTTTCCGAACCTCATCACCATTCTGGCAATCTGCGCCGGGCTGACCGGCATTCGGCTGGCTTTCGAGAACCGTTACGAGCTCGCCGTCTCCATGGTGCTGGTCGCCGCCTTCCTCGACGGCATTGACGGGCGCGTGGCCCGGCTGATGAAGGCAACCTCGAAGTTCGGCGCTCAGATGGATTCGCTTGCCGATATCGTCAATTTCGGCGTCGCACCTGCCCTCGTCGTCTATGTCTTCGCGCTCGATCAGGCGCGCTCGCTCGGGTGGATCGCGGCTTTGATCTACGCGATTGCCGCCGGGCTTCGGCTTGCCCGCTTCAACGTCATGGCCGAACGCGAGAACAAGGCGAGCTGGCAATCGGAATATTTCGTCGGCGTACCGGCGCCGGCTGGCGCCATGCTGGTGCTGCTGCCGGTCTATCTCGGCTTCCTGGGCCTGGCGACGGACCGCACCTTCGCCTATGTCTCGTCGATCTATACCGTCGTCATCGCCTTCCTGCTGATCAGCCGGCTGCCGGTCTGGTCGGGCAAATCGGAAGGCAACCGGCTGCGGCGCGATCTCGTGCTGCCGATGATGCTCGGCGTCGTGCTCTATGTGGCTCTGCTGATGAGCTACACCTGGGAGGTGATGGTCTTCACCGTTGCCGCCTATCTCATATCGCTTCCCTTCGGCGCGCGGAAATGGCGCCGGAAATATGGAACGCTGACGATCGAGGAACCCGGCGTCGGCGACGACGACATCGGCCGTCACATCTGAGGCGGACGCATTTCCTGATTTTTTCGGAGTGATGGGAATGCGTCTCTTCGCATTCCCGGGAAAACTGTTGCGCGCTTTTTCCCGGAAAAACGGCTGCGCAGTTTTATTGGAACCGCTCTCTTCAGTAAGTATTAACCAACGTAGGCTTCAGTTAAGCCTCGCGAATTATGGTGCGCGTTTACAAATCCTGATAAGCTGCGTCCCCGTTTTGTCGCTATTGGTGACCAAACTTCAAAATACAAAATACCCCGGGAAGAAACACGTAAGGAGAGTATCGTGACTTCGAAGAAGAGCAGTAGCGGCGAACAGCAGACGGCCAAGCCCGATCTCGCCGCCAACTATCGCCCTGTCGGCCTCAAGGCTGTTGCGGCGGCATCGCTGATGGCGAAACACAAGCCGACCAGCGTCAAGAAATCCGCTTGAGCGCCCGTGCGACTAACGAAAAGCGGCAGATAGTATTCAGAAGAAACTAAGCTGACCGTCGTCAGGCCTCTGCTTCTCGGGGGCCTTCAGCGGCTTTTCGACGACGACCGGCTGCTGCAGGTCGGGCCCCATATTGGCGACCTTGTTGACTTTGTCGGAGACCGGGACGGCCTCGAAAAAATCGTCCTGAACCGGCCGCATCAGGTCGACCACCTCGCGCGGTTCCTGGGTCTTGCAATCCAGCCAGCGCGAAAAATCTTCCGGCTTGATAATGACGGGCATGCGATCGTGGATCGCCGACATGCCCGAATTGGCCGGTGTCGTCAGGATCGCGCCGGTATCGACCTCGGAACCATCCGCCGAGGACCATGTCTCCATCAGCCCGGCAAAAGCGACGACCCCGCCCTTACGCGGCCTGATCCAATAGGCCTGCGGCCGCTCTCCGCTTTCCTTGGACGGGCGATGCCATTCATAAAAGCCGGTGGCCGGGATAAGTATGCGGCGATGACGCATGGCCGCCCGGAAGGAGGCCTTGCCGATCGCGGTCTCGGAGCGGGCGTTGATCAACAGCGGGAAGTCCCTCGGATCCTTGACCCAGGCCGGGGTGAGACCCCACCGCACGAGCACGGCGCGGCGGTCGGCCAGGTTGCTGCCCTGCTGCCGGCCCTCGCCTGCTATGATGACGAGGATCGGCTGCGTCGGCGCGATGTTATAGCGCGCCGGAAACTCATCGAGATCGACACCGGAGAAAAATTCGCGCAGGTTGGCGCTGGAGCTTGTCAGGGCGAAACGTCCACACATCGGCTTGTCTTTGCACCCGGCTTGAGTCCGGTCAAGGCGTCAGCCTCTCGGCCCAAAGAGGATAATGCTCGTTCCGGCAAGGCAGACCAGCGCCCCGCCGATATCGTAGCGATCAGGCACGCGGCTTTCGACCAGCCAGAGCCAGAGCAGTGAGGCGGCGATATAGATGCCGCCATAGGCCGCGAAAGTGCGGCCGGCGGCCTCGCTCGGCACCAGAGTCAGAAGCCAGGCAAAAAGCGCCAGCGAGACCATTCCCGGGGCCAGCCACGAGATTGGCTTTCCAAGTCTCAGCCACGCCCAGAAGGCGAAGCAGCCGGCAATCTCGAAGACGGCGGCAACGGCATAAATGATGTAGGTCACGGAAGCACCTCTCGCGCCTTCGCATTTCTTCGGCAGTATTCATCGGGTAGGATGGGTCATCACAGCAAGAGCCATCTCATGATCTCCACCGCCAAAGCCGCCTCCTCCGCCATTCTCGAACGCGACGGACGATTCCTTCTGGTGTTGCGGCGCAATCCGCCTTCTGCCGATATGTATGCGTTTCCGGGCGGCCGCGCCGAACCGGGCGAGACGCCGGAGCAAACGGCGTTGCGCGAATTCCGTGAGGAAACGGGCATTTCGGTGCGCAATCCGCAGCTGTTTTCGACCTATGACCTGAAGACCCATGCCGCCGATGGCAGCCTCAGCAGCCACTTCTTCCTGTCGGTCTTCCGCGTCGAGGCGGATCGGGAGCTGGTGGCTGAGGCCGCCGACGATGCGGCGGCGCTCGGCTGGTATACGGTTGAGGAAATCCGGCGGCTGCCGGTGCCGCAGAGTGTGCTCGAATGCGCAGAACGGCTAGAACAGGATGATTTCAGGCCGACCGGCCTATAATCTGAATCTTATTCTGAAATAAAATTAGAGCATGATGTCAAAAGAAACCGCTGACACTTTCGGCAGCATGCTCTGGCTTGCGGCGAATAGGAGTGGAAACTCTCAAGGTCCGCCTTGTTGCCGTCATGCTCAACGTATCAACTGGGAGCATGATTCCCGTTCGACGCGTTTTCCTGTCCCTGCTCGTGCTCGCCGGCCCCACCATGGCGCAGGGTAAGAACGCGCCGCCTCCACGGGAGGAGGAGATTACGCCGCCGCCTGCGGTGACGGTGCCCTATGACGACAAACTGGCACGGCTGGCCGAGGTGTTGGGCTCGGTGCATTATTTGAGAACGCTCTGCAAGGCGGCAGGCGGCGACGAGTGGCGAAACGGCATGCAGCAGCTGCTCGATTCGGAGACCGGCAACGAGCCGCAGCGTAGGGAAAAACTGACCGCGGCCTTCAATCGCGGCTACCGCGCCTTCGCCTCCGTCTATACCGATTGCACCGCGGCGGCCATCGTGGCAGAAGAGCGCTACCGTAACGAAGGTGCAACACTCGCCACAGAAATTACCTCGCGTTTTGGAAATTGACGTTTAATTAACCTGTTTTCGCATGTGGACGTGTCGTTTTGGGAAAAGGCTGTTAGTGTTGTTAACGGTGCAGTAAGACATGAGAAGTTCTGAGGAAAAGACAATGGAAGCAAGCCTCAACGAGATCGACGACATGATCGTCCACGAGAAGATGCAGGCGGCTCTGGAGTACCAGAACGAGGCTTGGGCCGACGGCATGGCCGACGGAATCGAGCCTGAGATCATCGCTGATGCCGCTATTGCGCATGCCCTGCGCGAGACGATCAGATTGCACGGGGAAAGCAGCGCCGAAGCCTTGCTGGATTCGCTGCGTGAACGCATGCTTGCCGGCGAATTCTCCGCGAACCGCACCCTGCAATAATTATTTTCAGAGAGTTTGATGCATACCGGTAAAGAGAAAATTTCGCGAATTCCGCTCGCGCCGGTGCTGCTTGCGTTCAGCCTCGCCGCCGGCAATATTTTCCTTGCCCCGGCAGCCTACGCGCTTTCCGAACTGCACAAGATCCCTGGCCAGGCGGCCAACGACGCGCCGGCTGCACCGGGAAGCGCTCAGGGGCAGAGCCAGCCGCAGAGTGGCACCGCTCCCAGTGTTCCCATGGCCGATCCACTGGTCAACAGCCAGAACAATCAGGGTGTCGACAAGACGCCGGGCGCCCAGGATGCTTCCAAGCCCGCCGAAGTGATCTACGACATCAGCAAGGTGCCCGAGCCGGTTCGCAAGATGCGCGAGCAGATCGTCGAGGCGGCCGCCTCCGGCGATCTCGAACGCTTGCGGCCGCTGATGGGCACCGGCACCGAGCAGACACAGGTGACTGTGGGCGAGCCCACGGACGATCCGATCGGCACGCTGAAGGATCTTTCGGGCGATCCCGATGGAGACGAGATCCTCGCCATCATGCTCGACATCGTCTCGACCGGCTTCGTGCATGTCGGCCAGGGTACGGCAGACGAGATGTATGTCTGGCCCTATTTCGCCGAAAAGGACCTGAAGTCGCTGACGCCGCCGGAGCGTGTCGAGTTGCTGCGAATCGTCACGGCCGGCGATCTTTCCGACATGCAGGAGTTCGGCGGCTATAATTTCTACCGCCTCGGCATTACCCCTCAGGGCAAATGGAAATTCTTCACGGCGGGCGATTGACGCCCACAACGCTTGCGCCTTTCGCGTTTCGCCTTTCGGTGGGACGCTTGCGATCCACCTCATGAAGACATACCTCTGAGCGATAACCAACGCGACAGGTTCCGCCATGCCAGCCGTATTCCTGAAAGACCGCTCACTTCTCTCCATCAGCGGCGCGGAAGCCCAATCCTTCCTGCAGAACCTGATCACCACCGATATCATCTCGCTTGAGGCCGACGAGGCGCGGCCCGGGGCACTGCTGACGCCGCAGGGCAAGATTCTGTTCGACTTCATGATCTGGCAGGAGGGCAACGGCTATACGATCGAAACGGATGCCGGCCAGCGCGATGGCCTGCTGAAGCGGCTGACGATGTACAAGCTGCGCGCTGCCGTCACGCTCACGCCGCGCACCGAAGATGGGGTCACCGTTTCCTGGGACGAAGATGCCGAGGGCGTTCGGGACAGCCGGGGCGTCCGGGACAGCCAGGGCGTCCGGGACAGCCAGGGCGTCCGGGATAGTCGCTTCGCCAAGGCTGGCGTCGCGTTGATCCGTCAGCCCGGCAAACACGGCGACGGTGAAGAATTGCTCTACGATGCGCTGCGCATCACCCACGGCATCGTCACGTCAGGATCGGACTTCGCCCTGCAGGATGCCTTTCCGCACGACGTGCTGATGGATTTCAATGGCGGTCTGTCCTTCAGGAAAGGCTGTTATGTCGGCCAGGAGGTCGTTTCGCGGATGCAGCACCGCGGCACCGCGCGCCGGCGCGTTGTCACAGTGTCCGCTGCAACGGCTCTGCCGGAGACCGGGACGGAGATCTCCGCCGCCGGCAAGCCTGTCGGAACACTCGGTTCGGTCGAAGGCGACCATGGATTGGCGATTGTGCGCATCGACCGCGCCGGCGCAGCAATGGCCGCCGGCACGCCGCTGCTCGCCGGGCAAACACCCGTTTCCCTCGTCCTGCCGCAATGGTCCGGCCTTGTCTTTCCCACCAGCGCCGACGAGGCCAGCGCGTGACGACCACGAAAGCTCCGCGTGCCTGGCAACGCATGTTGTCCGGGCGAAGGCTCGACCTGCTCGACCCCTCGCCGCTCGATGTGGAACTGATCGACATTGCCCATGGGCTGGCGCGTGTCGCCCGCTGGAACGGCCAGACATCGGGCGATCATGCTTTTTCGGTGGCACAGCACAGCCTCGTCGTCGAAGACATTTTCCGCCGCGTCAATGATGCGTCCCCGCAGGAGTGCCTGATGGCGCTGCTGCATGACGCACCCGAATATGTGATCGGCGATATGATCTCGCCGTTCAAATCGGTGGTCGGCGGCGGCTACAAGACGGTGGAAAAGCGGCTGGAGGCCGCCGTGCACCTGCGCTTCGGCCTGCCGCCGCATCCCTCGCGCGACCTCAAGGACCGAATCAAGAAAGCCGATACGATCGCCGCCTATTTCGAGGCGACGGTGCTCGCCGGCTTCACACCTGCCGAGGCACAGAAGTTCTTCGGCCAGCCGCGCGGCATCAGCAGGGAGATGCTGATGATCGATCCGCTGCCGGCGATCGAAGCGCAGCGGCTGTTCTGTGAGCGCTTTGCGGCGATCGAGACCGCGCGGGAGATGGTCTCGTGAGCTTCATCATCGTGTCGCCGCTGTCGCGCATCGCGGAGATGGCGGTGCGCCACAAGGCGCGCGACATGATCAGCCTGATCGCCAAGGAGCAGGCCTTTCATCGGCCGGGCGTGATCGTGGCCGACCGTCATCTGACGCTTGCGATGAACGACATCACCTTCAAGGGCACCGGCGGTCTGGTGGCGCCCGACGAAACGCATGTGCAGGGGATTATCGACTTTGCCGCGTCGTGGCGGCAGGAGACGCCGCTGCTCATCCATTGCTGGATGGGCGTGTCGCGCTCGCCGGCAGCAGCCCTGATCGCCGCACTGTCACTTGCACCGGATCAGAGTGAGGAAACGCTTGCCCGTCGGCTGCGGGCGGCCTCGCCTTTCGCGACGCCGAATGCCCGGCTGATCGAGATCGGCGACGCGCTGCTTAACCGTAGCGGCCGGCTTGTTGCGGCAGTGCGGGCGATCGGACGCGGTGCGGATGCCGACGGCAACGCGCCCTTCGTGCTTGCAATCGCAGCGCCCGCCTGCGGTTGACGCTGCCGCCATCTGCCCCATCTAGCCCCGACCACGTAGAAGAGGCCAGATCATGCAACAACAGGCAGCCGACGTCCTTCTTGCCACGCAAACGGCGCTTAGCCAGGCGAGCGCGCTTGCAGTGCAATATTCCTTCTCCGTCCTCGGGGCCGTAATCCTGCTGGTTCTCGGCTGGGCGCTTGCCGGTTTTGCCAGCCGCTGGGCCTATGAAGGCCTGTCGCGCGTCCATGGCATCGACGAGACGCTGGCGCGATTCTTCACCAATGTGCTGCGATACGCGTTGCTCATCCTGGTGTTCATCACCGTGCTCGGCCAGTTCGGCGTCCAGACAGCCTCGATCATCGCGGCCCTCGGCGCAGCCGGCCTGGCAATCGGACTGGCGCTGCAGGGAACGCTGCAGAATATCGCCGCCGGCATCATGCTGCTGATCCTCAGGCCGTTCCGGGTCGGAGAATATATCGAGACCAGCAGCGTGGCCGGCACGGTGCGCGAAATAGGGCTGTTTGCGACCGAACTCAGGACCGCCGACGGGCTCTACCGGTTGGCGCCGAATTCGACGCTCTGGAATACGCCGATTACCAATTTCAGCCGCGAGGCGACGCGGCGGAACGAGCTGAAGATCAAGGTGGAGGATGACATCGATCGGTCGATGGAAACATTGATGGGCCTTGCCAAAGCCGATTCCCGGGTGCTGAAGTCACCGGAACCGAGCGTCTTCATCGACGGCCTCGGCGACGGCGCGATCTTCGTGACGCTGCGATACTGGGCGAAGACCGGTGACTGGTGGACGGTCAGCCGGGACATGGCAAAACGGGTAAAGCTTGCCTTCGACGAGAACAATCCGGCCGCGTCGCCGGATGCGCCGAACGCCGCACCGGCAGAGATGTCCAACGGCAGGGCGGCCGCCGAAAAGGCAGCACTGAGGCGGCAATGAGACATTGATCCAGGAACTTATGCAGCAGACTATTGAATGACGCCGCAGGACAGTCTTTCCCGGCATCACCCGAGGGCTGGCTGCGATAGTCATCCGAATTGGCGTGCACCATCAATGCGCGGCCGCGAATGCCGTCGGTCTTGCCATCAAGCGTGACCATGCTGTCGAAGACCTGCGCCCTCAGCACGCCGTCCTGCCCGACATATTGATTGGGCATATCGCCGGCATGCGGCCCCTTGGCGGCAAGGATGCCATGCTCGGCCTTCTCAGGGTTGAAGTGACCGCCGGCCGACTCGTGATGGGTCGCGGCGTCGCATCGGCCGGTCTCATGAACATGGAAGGCCACCCATTTGTTCGCCGGCAGTCCCGATATCTCGAGCTCGATCAGCACACCGCCGGTGGCGGCAGCCGTCAGCTGCGCGCGGCCATCTTCCTTGCCGTCCTTGCCGACGAAATTGGCAACCGCGGTCTGCTTGTCCTGGGCACCCGCCGGCAATGCAACGGCAAGCAGGCTCAGGGCGGCGATGATGCACATGGGTTTCATGGGAGATATCCTTCCGTCCGGTTGTCCTTCTGAACGTATCAACCCGGAAGGTGTTCCTCATTTGGAGCGCCGTGTGTCCGACAGGAGGCTCTATCACATGGAAGTGGCGCTATTCGCGGGGAGTGCGAGACGAAAAAAGCCGGCCAACGGCCGGCTTGCAGATGACCCGATTCGGGAGCGGCTCAGGCGACGGCGCTGAAGTCGAACTGGCCGTAAGTGTTGCGGTAGAGATCGTCCGGTTGATCGCCGGTCGTCGGCGCCGTCTGCTGCAACGGATAAGGGACGCCGATGCTGCTGTCACGCGAGTCCATCATCAGCGCAATCAGGCTGCCGGAAAATTTCGGCTGCGTCTCGCTGGTGTTGTCCTCTTCCAGGAGTTCCTTGATGATGCCGGGCTTCTCATCAGCGGCACGCTCGCCACGGCTGAGTACACCATCGCCATTGGCATCAAGCCGCGAGAGTGTCGCCAGATATGCATATGACGTATCGGAAACGGATGTGGTGCTGGTCATACAAACCTCCATTCACCGCCTTTTGCCGGTGGTGTTTGTACGCAATACGAACGTGGACAATCATTGAATGACTCGCTGGTTAAACTGATTTGCGCGGTGCGTCAATAAGTTGTTAACTTCTCATTAACGATGATTGACAACGGTTAACGGACTGGCCTGAGGCTGAGCATCCGCCTGCGCCAAGCGAAGAGGCTTTGCGGTATTTCAGCGATTTTTCACATATAAAACAAATGCCTAACGACGCGAAGCCGCTGCTGCACTGCAACCGAATATTAATCCCGCCCGTCCAGAATGAGCGACACTAGATACCACCTGGACGTTTAGTTTATGAGAAATCAATTTAATGGCCACTTTTGGAAGAGTTTTCAACGCGATGATGTACGTCCATCAAATGACGGCCATGGCCGTCGCGCCCGCCCTGCAGAGGCCTCGCCATGAAAGCTGAGGCGCTCTTCTGGCAGCAATGCAGCCAGGCCGTCACCGCCGATGGATCGGTGGATGCACAGCGTCTTATGGAGCTTGTCATCGCGACCTATCGTGTCCACGAAAGCGACTATGACGAGATCGAAAGAAGCGCGGAAACGCTGCTAAGGGACAACCATGCGCTGAGAGGCAATATGTCAGCCCTCAGGCAGGCATTCGACGGACAGCAGAGGCTCTTCGAAATCATCCTCAACAACCTGCCACTCGGTCTCAGCGTCTTCGACGCAGATCAGCGGCTGACACTTTCCAACATTCGCTTCAGTCAGCTTTTCGGCCTGACGCAGGCCGATGTCACTCCAGGCGTGACAATCGCCGATCTCATCGACAAAATGCGCGGTGCGGAAGGCGCCAGCGCCAAGCCCGGCCGGCGAGCCGGGCGACATTCCTCCGCAGCCGTAAAAAGCAGCGGTATTCGTCGGCGCGAATGGCTGATGGACGATGGCCGCGTCATCCAGAGCATGGTGACTATCCTTGCCGACGGCAGCAACATCGCCATTCATGCCGATATTACCGAGGATCGAAAGGCGGCTGAGCGCATCACCTATCTCGCCCACCACGATCCGCTGACCGGTCTTCCGAACCGCATCCATTTCCGCCAGCAGGTCGATGCGGCACTCGCAGAGCGCAAACCGGACGAGCAGATCGCCCTCATTCACCTCAACCTCGACCGGTTCAAATCGATCAACAACTTGATGGGCGTGTCCGCCGGCGACACGATCCTGCAGCAGGTCGCCGCGCGCATCCGGGCATCGGCCGGTTCGGAAAACACCCTGGCGCGGCTGGGTTCGGACGAATTCGCCATCCTGCAGACGGGCAGACAGCAGCCGTGGAACGTAACGGCGCTGGCCGAGCAGATCCGCCGCGAGCTTTCCGAGCCATTCCTGCACGGCGAAAAACAGATGGAGCTCAGCGTCTCGATGGGGATCGCAGTCGCCCCGGGGATGGCGATGAAACCGATATCCTGCTGAAACATGCCGGCGTGGCGCTGTCGCATGCCAAATCGGACGGGCGCAAGCGCGAGCGTTTCTTCGCCGGCGAGATGGAAGCGCAGATGCAACTGCGCCACGCGCTGGAGGCGGACCTCAGAGCAGCCATCGAGAAGGAAGAATTCGAGCTGCATTACCAGCCGCTCTACGACCTTTCGCAGCGGCGCATCTGCGGCTTCGAGGCGCTGATCCGCTGGAACCATCCGATCCGCGGCCGTGTTGCGCCGATAGATTTCATTCCGTTCGCCGAAGAGGTCGGCCTCATCGTCGATATCGGCCGCTGGGTTTTGCGCCGGGCCTGCAGCGATGCGGCAGAATGGCCTGAAGACATCAAAGTCGCCGTCAACGTTTCGGCGACGCAGTTCAGCAGCAGCGACCTGACCAGGGATGTCGGCGAAGCGCTGGCGACCGCCTCATTGTCGCCGCTGCGGCTCGAGCTCGAAATCACCGAAAGCGTGCTGATGGAAAATCTCGGCGAAGTGCTGCCGATCCTGCATGCGCTGAAGGAGCGCGGCATCCGCATCTCTATGGACGATTTCGGCACCGGCTACTCCTCGCTGAGCTATCTCTCAAGCTTCCCCTTCGACAAGATCAAGATCGACAAATCCTTCGTCAACGACATCGTCGACAACAAGGAAGCACATGCGATCATGCACGCGATCATTCTGCTCGGTGACGCGCTCGGCATGCGCGTCACCGTCGAAGGCGTCGAGACGGCCGAGCAGCTGGCGCTGCTCGAATGCGAGGAATGCGACGAGATCCAGGGCTATCACATCAGCCGGCCGAGACCCGCGCTTGACGTGCCCCATCTTCTTTCCCTGCCGAGAAACGGCGGCGCGACACCTCTGCCGAGCCACTGAGCCAGCTTCAATTGCGACTCGCACGGCAAGCGGCTACATAATCGGCAACGGTCCCCGAGCCTTCGTTGTCGCGTGCTTCGACCGAGATCCCGAATCCGCTTCCGCTCCGATGCTCTATCGACGGAAGACAATCCTCCTCATAAACAGGTGGCGCAATGGTCGAGGCCGAAGCCTTCTCTCCTCATGAAACGCTCGCCGCGGCGCTGATCGCCCATGCGGCCGATGGCGACGACGGCTCGCACGATCTTGCCCATATCCTGCGCGTCTTCCGGAACGCCATGCGCATCCATGCTAGCGAAGGCGGCGACGGGCGAATTCTTGCCGCCTCCGTGCTGCTACACGACTGCGTTGCCGTAGAGAAGAATTCGCCGCTGCGGGCACAGGCATCGGCTTTGGCGGCGCAGAAGGCTTCGGCGATCTTGGCAGAACTCGGCTGGAATCAGGCGGATATCGACGCTGCGGCTCACGCCATCACCGCGCATAGTTTCTCGGCCGGGGTGGCGCCGCAGACGCTGGAGGCAAAGATCTTGCAGGATGCCGATCGGCTGGATGCGATCGGCATGGTCGGCGCCGCACGCTGCTTCTATATTGCCGGGCGACTGGGATCCGGGCTCTACGATCCGTTCGACCCGGCGGCAGCGGATCGCCCGCTCGACGACAAGCGGTATGCCATTGACCATTTCCGGACGAAGCTGTTCAAACTGGCGGACGGGTTCCAGACCGAGACCGGCCGCAGGTTGGCGGCCGCGCGCGACAAAAGCCTGCGCGACTTTCTCCAGGCATTCATGGACGAGATCTAGGAGAACGGCATGCGTATCAGCGACCTCTTCATCTATCCCCTCAAAAGTGCCCGCGGCATTGCCCTGCCTTCGACCGACATCGACGCCTATGGGCTTCCCGGCGACCGGCGGGCAATGATCACTGATCCCAACGGACACTTCATCACCCAGCGCGAATTGCCGGACCTTGCGCGCATCGAGGTCCGGCCGGAGCCCGGCGCTTTTCGGCTGCTGATGCAGGGAAGGCAGGACATATCGGTGCCGCCGCCTCGGCCTGAAAGCCGCATGGATGTGAGCGTGTGGAAATCGACCGTCAGTGCCGCCGTCGCCGATCCCGAAAGCAACCGGTTGCTTTCCGAATGGCTCGGCCGCGAGGTGCGGCTGGTCTTCTTCGACGGCCAGGCAAGGCGCACGGCGAATGCCGAATGGGCCGGTGAAGGTACGCCCGTAACCTTTACCGACGGCTATCAGATCCTGGTGACGACAACCGGCTCGCTGAAAGCGTTGAACGCCGACCTCGCGGCCCATGGCGAAGGCAGCGTTGGCATGGAACGTTTCCGTCCGAACATCGTCATCGATATCGACGAGGCCTGGCCGGAGGACCGCTGGGCGGCGATCGAGATTGCCGGCATCCGCTTCGATCTCGTCAAACCCTGCTCGCGCTGCATCATGACGACGCAGGACCAGTTGACCGGTTCACGCGAGGTACCCAACCCGATGCCATCAATGGGCCGCATCCGCATGTCGGCCGACCGGCGTGTGCCCGGCCCGCTCTTCGGCTGGAACGTCACCCCGCGCGCCAACGGCAGGATCACGATCGGTGACACCGTGCGCGTCGTCGAGGAAAGGCCTGAGGGCTGGGCGTTGAAGGTTCGTGCACGGCGGTAGGTCGAATTGCGGAAGGCTTTCTTCCGCACGCGCTGCAACGTTCTCCCCATTCCTGTGCTCGTCACAGGAACGAGGAAGCGTGGGGGATTGTCGCCGCCTCTCACTGATGCCCGAGTGCGGCGTCGATCGCCGCCATGATATCCGCCGGCAGCGGTCCCTTTTCCAGCGCCCCGACATTTTCCTCCACCTGGGCGAACGTGCGGAAGCCTGGAATAGGCAGTGTGCGCGGCGATTTTGCCCAGAGCCAGGCGAGCGCCCCTTGCGTCAGCGTGCGGCCACCCGAGGTCAGGAGATCGCGGACGGCGTCGAGCCTTGCGGCGAATTCCGGGGCCATGCGCCCGTCCTTGAAGTAGACCATCCAGTCGAGGGCCGCGCCGCGTACATCCTTGGCGCCCACTGCCTTGTCGGCGGTAAACTTGCCGGTCAGGAGCCCCATGGCCAACGGACCACGATTAATAGAGATCAGCCCCTGCCTTTCGATCACCGCGATCATCTCCGGCACCGGCTCAAAGACGTTCATCGTATGCTGCACCGAGACATAGCCCTGGCGGCCGGCATGGCGGGCGGCGCGATCGGGAGAATCGGTGCTCCAGCCGAATGCGCCGATCTTGCCTTCGGCGCGCAGCGCCTCCAGCACGTCGAAGACGGCATCGGATTGTTCCAACGGAAAATCATTGATGTGGAATTGCAGGAGATCGAGGCGGTCGCGCCTGAGGCTGCGCAGCGAGGTCTCGACCGAACGGCGGATGAAGGCCTCATCGGCGAAGGCGCCAGTTGCCTGCTTGGTTTGCGGGTCGGTGGCGAAGCCGAACTTGGTGGCGACGACAATATCGTCGCGATTGCCGATCGCCCGGCCGAGCACTTCTTCGGAATGGCCGGCGCCGTAATTCGAGGCTGTATCGAAGAAGCGGATGCCGAGTTCGATGGCGCGGCGGATCGCTTCGACGGATTCATCGTCGTCGACCTCGCCCCAGCCGAGCGGCGTGTCACCGGCAAAGAAGGGGCCGCCGATCGCCCAGCATCCCATGCCGAGACGCGGAATTTCGCGGCCGTTCCAGAGCGTGATCGTCTTCGGTGTTGCGGTCTTGGTCAGCATGGGATCCTCCTTGGCTGGCAGTCCTCCAGACATAGGAAGGGCTCCCATGCGGGTAAACCGCCAAATCCGGAGGATGTTTTGCACCGGTAAAAAACCGAAGTCAGGCGGAAATATCATTCGGACCGGAAAGCGTCCGCAAGGCTGGATTGAGCGCCTTGAGCGCCGCCTGAACGAAGCCGTCGCGGGCTGCTGCGGCTTCGATGCCGCGTGGTTCATAGACGTGGCGATGCAAAAAGAACCCGGTCAGACGGAACGCGGCCGTGAGACTATCGAAGTCGGCCGCACGATTGCCTTCGATACCGAGAAACGGTGGCAGGAGCAGCATCTTGTCAGCCCAGGGGGCACCGGCGCTGCGGCTGACGGCGCGGCCGGATTTGGGCGAGACATAGACGAGATCGGAACGGGCGCCGGTCGCGGCGCATTCGGCGAGATCGAGGCCGAAGCCGAGATCGTTCAGCACCGCCAGTTCGAAACGCACGAAGAGCTCGCCGGCATCGGCCGGGTTGTGCAGGTGATCGAGGATGACCTCCAGCGCTTCGAAGAGATGCGGATGCGGATCACGCTCCGGCAGCAGCCGCAGCAGCGCGCCCATCGCCTGAACGCCGTAGACGGCGGTCGCCGTTTCCATCAGGCGGGCGGCGCGCAACGTCACCGGTTCGACGCGGAATTCGCCGAGATGTTCGTCCAACCTGGCGCGCCAGATAACCTCCACGGCATTGCCGGCCTGCAGCACCGGCTGCATGGCGCGCGACCGGCCGGAGCGCACCAGGCCAAGATGGCGGCCGCGATCGCGCGTCATCACCTCGGCGATGACACTCGTCTCGCCGTGGCGCTTGACGCCCAGGATGATCGCCTGATCCTGCCACTGCATCGAAAGAAGTCCTTGCGGCTGACGAATCCATCCTAGAGCCTTTCCCGGTTAGATTGAAGCATTCTGTTGGCTCAAACGGAGTCGGATGGTCGACCGGCCGGCGCGTCGTAGCCCGGCTTTACGGCCAAGCCGGCCGGTCGATCAGCCGGCCCGTTTCAGCCAACCCGAAGGGCCGGGCATCTTTCCGCCAGGATCAGAGGCGATCGGCTCGGCCGTACCAAGAGGTAGGCCCGTCGCCAATCGCCTCTGCCCTGACGAAAAC
The DNA here is from genome assembly GCF_022354505.1 of Rhizobium sp. C104. Taxonomy (NCBI): domain Bacteria; kingdom Pseudomonadati; phylum Pseudomonadota; class Alphaproteobacteria; order Hyphomicrobiales; family Rhizobiaceae; genus Rhizobium; species Rhizobium sp. C104. The sequence goes on from NZ_CP092348.1 coordinate 2,159,937, forward strand.
CTGCTCCGGCAGAATGCTTCAATCTAACCAGGAAAGGCTCTAGAACATGATGCCGAAAATGGAAAAGGCCTAGCTGCTGTCCTGGACCGCGTCAGGCAACGGCGGGGAATAACCTCAGCAGGAATTGACGCATCGCCGTTTCGTCGAAAGGCTTCACCAGAAGCGGAATGTGCTGCAAGTCCGGCGGGAAATCGCCGGTATCGGAATAACCGCTGACAAAGCCGAAGGGAATGCCGAGATCGAGAAGATGACGAGCAAATCCGAAGCTCATGCCCTCGCCGAGATTGACGTCGAGAAGCGCGAAATCATAGGTCTCCGCAGTGATGGCAGCCCTCGCCTGCTCCACACTGCCGACGATATCGATATTCTCGACGCCGGCCAGGCGCAAAATGTCCTCCGCCTCCATCGCGATAATCAGGCTGTCTTCAAGAACCAGAACACGGATTGCGCTCATGATTGCCCGCCCTCCGTCGGGCGGCAGTCGCAGCGCCCCGGCTGTTTCGCCAACATCAATGCCCTCCGGTGCCCCGCATGGCACGCTGTCGGTGAATTCCGCCACCATTTCTGAATGAACCATTTTTCTGCCCGGTCGATAAGAATCAAATCGGAGGAAAGACGACGACCGAGCTTATTTTCCCTGATGCTAATGCGCATTTAAAAAAGACATAAGGCCGGGACTAGATGAAGGGACGTTTGCTTTCTCCGAGCCCTTCCCAGCCAGCAATCGCCATCAGTTCCTCGCCGTTCAGAACCTCGCAGCCGCGCTCCTGCCAGCGGATCAACCCACGTTCACCGAGCTTTTTCAAGGTCTTGTTGGTGTGGACGATGGAAAGGCCGAGCGTATCGGCAATGTGTTGCTGGGTGATGGGGATGAATTGGCGGCCATTGAAGAGATTAAGCTTCCGGCCGCGCTCAAACAGGAAAGCGATCAGATAGGCTGCTCTTTCCAACGCCGTGCGACGGCCGATGCTGAGCAGGTGTTCATCCAAGATTCGCTCCTCGCGCGCCGCGATCCAGGTGATGTCGAAGGCAAGCGAGGGGTGTTTGTTATAGAGCGTCATCAGCCTGTCGCGCTCGAAGACGCAGAGAGAAACCGGTGAAAGCGCTTCGACGGAATGCTGCATCTCGCCGGCGATCGTTCCCTGCAGGCCGACCAGATCGCCCGGCATGATATAATTCAGTATCTGGCGGCGCCCATCCTCCAGCATCTTGTAGCGAAAGCCCCAACCGGCAAGCACGGTGAAAAGATGGGCGCTGTGCGCACCCTCGACGAGGATGGTGGAGCCGGCATCGACGGCAAGTTCACCTCTCTTGAAATTGGAAACGAATTCCAGTTCGTCGCGGCTGAATTCCCGGAAATGCGGCAGGGGCCGCAAAGGACATTGCTGGCAAGGAGTCTTGAAGGAATTGATCGTTCTCGACGTCACCATGCCCGCCCCTGCCGTCGCAAAACAGGCACGCCGTCTTTGGCGCGCCGTTCATGAAGGAATGCACAAGTTACCGAATTGTTCCGTGAGCGATGCGGTTTTTTTATTTGAAAACAAGGGGCTGGCAGCCGAATAAGCAAATTCTTGCCACCCCTTATTTCGGGAAATCGAGACCCATTTCGCGGAACCGTTCGGGATCATCACCCCAATTCTCGCGAACCTTGACGAACAGGAAGAGATGGACCGGCTGCTCGAGGATCTCCGACAATTCCTTGCGGGAAGCCGTCGAGATCGCCTTGATAGTTTCACCACCCTTGCCGAGCGCGATCTTCTTCTGGCTGTCGCGCTCAAGATAGATCACCTGCTCGATACGTACCGAGCCATCCTTGCGCTCTTCCCACTTCTCCGTTTCGACATGCGAGGCGTAGGGAAGCTCCTGGTGCAACCGCAGGAACAGCTTCTCGCGGGTGATCTCGGCGGCGAGCTGGCGCATCGGCAGATCTGAAATCTGGTCTTCGGGATAATACCACGGCCCCTCCGGCAGCGTCGCAGCCAGATAATCCATGACATCGTCGCAGCCGGACCCGTTTTCGGCCGATATCATGAAGGTGCGATCGAAGGCGATCTTTTCATTGGCAGCGGCCGCGAGGGCCAGCAGATCCTCGCGGTTGACGCGGTCGATCTTGTTGAGCAGCAGGATCTTCGGCTGCCGGACTTCCTTGAGGCCTTCGAGAATGGCTTCGGCATCGCCGCGCAGGCCGCGCTCGCTGTCGATCAGCAGCACGATCAGATCGGCATCCCTCGCGCCGCCCCAGGCCGAGGTCACCATGGCGCGGTCGAGCCGGCGGCGCGGCTTGAAGATACCGGGTGTATCCATGAAGACGATCTGGGCGTTGTCGTGGATCGCGATGCCGCGAACGATGGCACGTGTCGTCTGGACCTTATGGCTGACGATCGAGACCTTGGCGCCGACCAGGCGGTTCACCAGTGTCGACTTGCCGGCATTGGTCGGCCCGATCAGCGCGACAAAGCCCGAATGCGTCGGACCACTGGTTTCTGCGGTAGCTTCGGCCGCGATATCTTCTTCTTGTGTCATTGTCCCGTCAGTTTCCGGCAGGCGATTGCTGCCAAATGCCTTCGCGCTCAAGCATCTTCGTCGCCGCAACCTGTTCGGCGGCACGCTTCGACCGCTCTACGCCGGTTTCCGGCTTTATGCCAGCAACTTCCACCGTCACCTTGAAGCGCGGATCATGATCCGGTCCGCTGCGTTCATCAACCCGGTAGTTTGGTGTGACGCCGAATTTCGCGTGCGACCATTCCTGCAGCTCAGTCTTGGCGTCGCGCTTGGCGCCATCGGCCCTGACCGCCCTGCCCTGCCAGTAGCGCAGGATGAAGCGGCGGGCAACTTCGAGGCCGCCGTCGAGATAGATCGCGGCGATCAGGCTTTCGACCACGTCGGCGCGCACGTTCATCATCCGCTTGCCGGTCAATTTCTTCACGTCGGCGCCGGTGCGGATATAAAGATGAAGATTGAGTTCGTCGGCGACCGCAGCACAGGTTTCGGCGCTGACCAGCTGGTTCAAACGAACCGAGAGCTCGCCTTCCCCCGCCGTGCCGAAGGTGCGGAACAAAAGCTCGGCGATGCAGAGCCCGAGAACCCTGTCGCCGAGGAATTCCAGCCGTTCGTAGTTGCCGCCCTTCTCGGTGCGGGCGCTCGCATGGGTCAGCGCCCGGTCCAGGCGTTCCTTTTCGGTGAAGTCGTGACCGATCAGGCCTTCAAGCTTTGCGCGGTCTGCCGCAGAAAGCGTCTGCGCCTTGCTCATTCAACAACCTTGAAGAGGCGATCCCAGCGCATGTTCGTCGGCCACTTCCAGATTTCGCGGAAGGAGGTATCGTTGCCGAGCGAGAAGAAGATGACGCTGGCGCGGCCGACAAGATTTTCCGCAGGCACGAAGCCGACGTCGAAGCGGCTGTCGAGCGAGTTGTCGCGGTTGTCGCCCATCATGAAATAATGGCCTTCCGGCACGATGAATTCGCGGGTGTTATCGCCGCGCGACACGGGAGACTGATCGAGCGTGTCGTAAGTCTTGCCATTGTCGAGCGTTTCGCGGAACACCGGCACATCCGCGCCCGGATCGAGCTTGTAATCCGACGTGAAGGTACCGTCCGCTACCTTCGGAACGGGTTTGCCGTTAACGTAGAGCACTCCGTCGGTGACCTGGATATGGTCGCCCGGCAGGCCGATGCAGCGCTTGATGTAATCGATCTCGGGGTTCGGCGGGAAGCGGAATACGACGATATCGCCGCGCTTCGGATCGGCGCCGAACAGGCGGCCGCTGAAAATATCAGGCGAGAAGGGCAGCGAATATTTCGAATAGCCGTAAGCGAACTTATTGACGAAGATGTAGTCGCCGACGAGCAGTGTCGGCATCATCGAACCGGACGGAATTGTAAAGGGCTGGAATAGCACCGTACGGATCACCATCGCCAAAATCAGCGCCTGGATGATGACTTTGATATTTTCCCAGAGGGCGTTCGGCTTGGCTTCGACTTTTTCGGACACGCAGTCTTATTCCTTCAAGACGCCGCGGCGGCGCAATTCTTCTGACGTTCTCTCTAGCGACTTCGGCCGGTTGCGGCAATGGTGACAACGTCAAAAGCGACGAGAGGTCGCGATCGACAGCTCCCGAGGTCGCGATCGGCAGCTCCCGAGGTCGCGATCAACGCTCCCGAGGTCACGACCAGAGGTTCTCGGGCAATGCCTCGATAATCACGAAGGCCTGTGCCAAGGGATAATCATCCGTTATTGTCAAATGAATGGCGGGCCTGTGGCCCGCAGGCAGCATCGATTCGAGGATCACGGCGGCAGCGCCCGACAAAACCATGGTCGGCTTGCCGCTCGGCAGGTTGACGACGCCCATATCCTTCCAGAAGACGCCTTGGGCTATGCCGGTGCCGAGCGCCTTGGAACAAGCCTCCTTGGCCGCGAAACGCTTGGCATAGGAGGCGCCGCGATTTGTCCGGCGGTCGGAACGGGCGCGCTCGATCTCGGTGAAGCAGCGATTGGTGAAGCGCTCGCCGAAGCGCTCGATGGATTTCTCGACGCGGCGAATGTCGATCAGATCGCTGCCAATGCCGATGATCATGCCGGAACCTTCCGTCGCTTAAGAGTTCTTGATCAGGTTCATACGCTCGGCATGTCGCCGGCCGGGCCGGCCAGACGCAGGCGCGCCCGCTCCAGCAGCCGTGTGTGGCGGCGCGTCTGAAAACCCCTCACGGTGTAGAATGTCAGCGCATAGAGCGCAACGGAGGTGACGATCCCCGGCGGAATGGCGCCGACGAGCATCGGCTCCAGCACCGGCCTCCACAATTCGGTGAAGTTCAGCCTGTGAAAGAGGGCGGCCAGATCCACCGCCTGACCAGCCATATGATCCTCACGGCTCAGCAGCAGATGTCCGATCTCCCAGGTGATGCCCCAGATGAACGGATAGGTCAGCGGGTTGCCGAAGGCCGCGCAACCCAGCGCCGCGGCCACCATACTGCCGGAGAGAAAATAGGTGATGACGAAGGCCATGACGAAATGCACACCGATAAACGGCGTCCACGACACGAAGACACCGGCAGCGACGCCAGCCGCAACCGCATGCGGCGAAGCGCTCAGGCGCAGGATGCGCATTGTGAGGTAACGGAGCGGGCGAAGGAAACCTTTGCGGGGCCATAGAAGCTCTCGCATCTTTTCCTTGAATCCCGCGGGCTTGCGACGGCGAAACAACATGGCCGGTATTTAGTGCAGCGCACATGACCATGACAAGAGCGGCGAATGATACCGCCGAAAAAACAGCTCAGTCCTCGCAGCAGAGAAGAGCTTTGTCATGCCGAGGGGCGTCCGTTATGCATAACGTCCCTCACTCGTCTCAAGTAGAAAGTTCAGTATCAACGTGTGCGGAACAGACCGCGGTCGACCTGGCGCTGGCGAAACTCGAGATCAATACGATCGAACGAGCCGTTGAGATATGCCATTTCACGTTCCTGCGTGGTCGGAGCGCGGAGGGCGCGAGCGATTTTCCTGATAGGATCAAACATTGTCTTGTCTCATCTTCTGTTTGCGTTTCGATGACCAGAAGATAGGCTCGGCCTGGGCTAATTACTACAGCCGCAACATGGAGACAGCCATGCGCGCAATGCATTGCTTGCCTTTTTGGCGTACCACCCTCACCACAAAACGATCATAAAATGTGCAATTCTGCGCTTAAATTCCTGCGACCTTAACAAAAACTTACTCGTAGAGCCGTCGGACCGTGGCAATGCAATCCAGTTCCTTCATCTGGGCGAGCAGCTGATTGAGCTGACGCAGATCCCAGACCTCGACCTCAAGCATCATTTCGGTGAAATCCGCCGCGACCCGCACCGTATTCAGCAAGCGGATATTGACGTCGAGGCCGGCAACCGTCTGGGCGACCTTGGCCAGAGTGCCGGGCTCATTCAGGCCGTTCACCATGATGCGCGCCATGAAACGCGACTTGTTGGCTTCGTCGAGATCCCAACGGACGTCGATCCAACGGTCAGGCTGATCGTCGAAGCGCTGCAGGCTCGGCGACTGGATCGGGTAGATGGTGATGCCCTTGCTCTGGTCCATGATGCCGACGATGCGATCGCCGGGAACCGCGCCTGTCGACGCGAACTTGACGTCGACATTGCCGGACAGGCCGCGGATCGGCCCGATATCGGCGTCGGTGTCGATGTCCGAATGGCCGCCGTCGAGCCCGGGCTTAGTCTTGCCGGGGATCTTGAAGATCATGCCGGCCGCGCTGCGGACGTTGAACCAGCCGTCGTCGCCCGAGGGTTTTACCGTGACGCGCTCATCCTGATGGTCGGGATAGACGGCGCGCAGCACGTCGAGCGAGGACATCTCGCCGCGGCCGACGGCGGCGATCGCATCCTCGACATCCTTCTGGCCGAGACGATGCAGCGCCGGCTTCATCGCCTCGCGTGAGAAGATCTTGCCGGCCCTGTCGAAGGTGCGCTCGAGAATGCGGTGGCCGAGGCCGGCATATTGCTTGCGGATCGCCATGCGGGTGGCGCGGCGGATGGCGGCGCGCGCCTTGCCGGTGACGACGATCTCTTCCCAGGCGGCGGGCGGAACCTGCACGCCGGAGCGGATGATCTCGACCTCGTCACCGTTGGCAAGCCGCGTCACCAGCGGCATGATGCGGCCGTTGATCTTGGCGCCCACCGTGGTATCGCCGATATTGGTGTGCACTGCATAGGCGAAATCGATCGGGGTGGCGCCGCGCGGCAGGGCAATCAGCTTGCCCTTCGGCGTGAAGCAAAAGACCTGGTCCTGGAAGAGTTCGAGCTTGGTGTGCTCGAGGAATTCTTCCGGACTGTCGCCCTCGGCCAGCGCCTCGATCGTATGGCGCAGCCAGGAATAGGCATTGGATTCACGCGACAGGATGTCGCCGTCGGCATTGGTGGCGCCGTCTTTGTAAAGCGTGTGGGCGGCGATGCCGAATTCGGCGATTTCATGCATGCGCTTGGTGCGGATCTGCAGTTCGATGCGCTGGCTGGAAGGACCGACGATCGTGGTGTGCAGCGAGCGGTAATCGTTCTGCTTCGGCGTCGAGATATAATCCTTGAAGCGCCCGGGCACGACGCGCCAGCGGGTGTGGACAATGCCGAGCGCCCGGTAACAGGACGGGATATCTTCGACGATGAGCCGAAAACCGTACACATCGGAAAGCTGCTCGAAGGAAAGCGATTTCGACTGCATCTTGCGGAAGACCGAATAAGGCTTTTTCTGCCGGCCCTTGACATAGGCGCTCGTCAGGCCGCTGGCGACGAGCAGGTCGCGAAGTTCCGCCTCGATCTTCTTGACGATGCCTTCATTGCGCTTGGAAAGCTCTTCCAGCCTTTTGGTGACGGTGTCGTAGGCTTCCGGGTTCATATGCAGGAAGGAGAGCTCTTCGAGCTCCTCGCGCATATCCTGCATGCCCATGCGGCCGGCGAGCGGCGCATAGATTTCCATCGTCTCCTCGGAGATGCGGGCCCGCTTGTCGGCCGACATATGATCGAGGGTGCGCATATTGTGCAGGCGGTCGGCAAGCTTGACCAGCAGCACGCGCACATCGTCTGATATGGCCAGCAGCAGCTTGCGCAGGTTTTCCGCCTGCTTGGCCTTCTTGGTGACGAGATCGAGTTTCTTGATCTTGGTCAGGCCCTCGACCAGGCGGCCGATATCCTCGCCGAAGAGTTCGTCGATCTCGGCGCGGGTCGCCGTCGTATCCTCGATCGTATCGTGCAGCAGCGCGACGGCGATCGTCGATTCATCGAGGTGCATGTCGGTGAGGATGGCGGCGACTTCGAGCGGATGGGAAATATAGGGATCGCCGCTCGCGCGCTTTTGCTGGCCGTGCTTCTGCATGGCGTAGACATAGGCTTTGTTCAGCAGCGCTTCATTGGCATCGGGCTTGTATTGCTGAACCCGCTCCACGAGCTCGTACTGCCGCATCATTCCAAAGCCACTCCGGTAAAAATAAAAGCGCGCCAATCAACGATTGGCGCACACATGGGCAATAATATGCCTAAGCAATAAAGGCGCAAGATTGACGATTGGTAATCATCGCTCTTTCGCATCGCATGAAACTTTTCCGGTTCGGCTGCGACCTGGATCACATACGGTCGGAGATCAGTCTGCGTGCTTAGTAGTCGTCGCTCTTTTCGGGCGGCACAAGGCCTTCGATGCCGGCAAGCAGCTCTTCTTCCGACATCTGGTCGAAAGTGATCGTCTCAGGAAGATCGTCCTGCTCTTCGCTGTCGGCTGCGGCGACACCGCCGGCGGCGATCATGCTGGCCGGATCTGGCTCGGGCTCGTCGACTTCGACATGCTTCTGCAGCGAATGGATCAGATCTTCCTTGAGGTCATCGGGCGAAAGCGTCTCGTCGGCGATTTCGCGCAGGGCGACGACCGGGTTCTTGTCGTTGTCGCGATCGATGGTGATCGAGGCGCCTTGGGAAATCAGCCGGGCGCGGTGGCTGGCGAGCAGAACCAGCTCGAAGCGGTTCTCCACCTTGTCGATGCAATCTTCAACTGTGACACGGGCCATTGCCTGTCCTTTACGGTCGTCATTTCGGGATTAGCACGCCCGATACAATTAAAACCGGGCAATTACAAGTTTTTCATTCCGGCTGCCCTCGTCTTTATAAGTGGCTGAACTAAATTTCCATGGAGAATGCCTCAATTCCACCTTGGGTTGCTTGGAATATGCCGAATCGTGCCCTAAGTCTTTCATATATGAATAATTGTTAAAGTATGGATCAGAGCAAAAATCAAAACACAAATCATTGATTTTATTGGATTTTGGTCCCCCGGATTTCGATTGCTCTCATTGGATTGGTAAGCGATGTTTGACCCACGCGAAAAAATTGCACTCTTCATTGACGGCGCCAACCTCTACGCTGCATCCAAGAGCCTCGGTTTCGACATAGATTACCGCAAGCTCTTGAAAGCATTTCAGAAACGCGGCTATCTCCTGCGGGCCTACTATTATACCGCTCTGATCGAAGATCAGGAATATTCCTCGATCCGGCCGCTGATCGATTGGCTCGACTATAACGGCTATAAAGTCGTCACCAAGCCCGCGAAGGAATTTACGGATTCCATGGGCCGCCGAAAAATCAAGGGCAACATGGACATCGAGCTTGCAATCGACGCCATGGAACAGTCCGAAACAGTCGATCATCTCGTCATCTTCTCGGGCGACGGCGACTTCACCAACCTGGTCGAGGCGCTACAGCGCAGAGGCCGCAAGGTCTCGGTGATCTCGACAATGGCTACGCAGCCGCCGATGATCGCCGACGACCTGCGCCGTCAGGCCGACCACTTCATCGATCTCTTGTCTTTGAAGGCTGAAATCGGTCGTGATCCCGCGGATCGGGCGCCACGCCAGGTCGAAGTCGTCGCCGCCCCGCCCAGCGATTTCGAGGAGTGAGCCGGGAGGATTGCCGTGCGAAACGGCAATCCCAAGCGTCGAGCTTAGCCATTATCCTTCAGCAGGCGACTCTTCTGCCGGTTCCAATCGCGCTCCTTCTCGGACTCGCGCTTGTCGTGCAATTTCTTACCCTTGGCGAGCGCCAGTTCCATCTTCGCCCGGCCGCGGTCGTTGAAATAGATCTTCAACGGAATCAGCGTCATGCCCTCGCGGTTGACGGCAGAGCGCAGGCGGTGAATCTCACGGCCCGATAGCAGCAGCTTGCGGCGCCGGCGCGGCTCGTGATTGAAGCGGTTCGCCTGCAGATATTCCGGCAGATAGGAGTTGATCAGCCAGATCTCGCCGCCCTCGTCCGACGCATAGGATTCGGCGATATTGGCCTTTCCCTCACGCAGCGACTTGACCTCCGTGCCCATCAGCACGAGGCCGGCCTCGTAGGTATCGATGATCTCGTAGTTGAAGCGGGCCTTGCGGTTTTCCGCCACGACCTTGTTCACCACGCGCTGGCTGCCTTTGGGGGCCATGACAATATTCCCTTCGAGGCGCGGGAAAAGCCGCGCCCTCATTGCTTGCCCTCTATGTAGGGGAACGACCCGGCCTTGTGAAGACGGCCGGTCTGCTCAGTTCAGCAGCCCGGCATGGCGTAGCGCCGCATCGATCGCCGCTTCCGTTGCCGGCTCCAGCGTCGACAGCAGCGGCGAGCGGACGTTGCGGCTCATCCGACCAAGCCGCGAGAGCCCGTATTTGGCGCCGCAGAGACCGGGTTCGAGGAAGATCGCCTTGTGCAGCGGCATCAGCCGATCCTGATATTCCAGCGCGCCGGCATAGTCGCCTTTCAGCGTCGCCGCCTGGAAATCGGCGCAGAGGCGCGGAGCGACATTGGCCGTGACCGAAATACAGCCGACGCCGCCATGGGCGTTGAAGCCGAGCGCCGTCGCGTCCTCGCCGGACAATTGCCGGAAATCCTTGCCGCAGGTGATGCGCTGTTCGGAAACGCGCTCGATCTTGCCCGTCGCATCCTTGACGCCGACGATATTGCCATGCGCCTTGGCAAGCGCACCCATCGTTTCCGGCGTCATGTCGACCACCGAGCGGCCGGGGATATTGTAGATATAGATCGGCAGATCGACGGCCTCGGCAATCGCCGAAAAATGCGCGATCAAACCCTTTTGCGTCGGCTTGTTGTAATAAGGCGTGACGACCAGAACAGCGTCGGCGCCGACCTTTTCGGCATGCTGGGCAAGCTCGATCGCCTCACCTGTGTTGTTCGAGCCGGCGCCGGCCATGACGGGAACGCGCTTTGCGGCAACTTCGATGCACAGTTCCACCACCCGTTTGTGCTCGGCATGCGACAGCGTCGGGGATTCGCCCGTCGTGCCGACAGGAACGAGACCGCTGCTGCCCTCCTTGATCTGCCAGTCGACGTGCGCGGCGAAACTGTCTTCGTCGATCAATCCGGCATCGGTGAAGGGGGTGACGAGGGCGGGAATGGACCCATTGAACATGCAAAGCTCCTCACGACCAAATCCTTGCTTCGGCCGCATTCCATGAATATTTTGCGCACCATAGAGCGCCGAAATCATCGCGACAAGCGCGTAGAGTTCGGTTAGGGCAAATTCCGATAGCAGATGTGAATGAATTTTACCTGGTACGGTAAGGTTTCGTTAAGATGCCTCTAGCCAAATGGCAGGGCGTGTTTTCGTTGCGAGATCCCGGATGAAGAAAGCTGTCATGATTCTGTCCGCCTTCGGCTTTATTGCCGCTGCGTGGAGCAGCGTAGCGTCGCCGCTTGCCGGCGAGAGCACGGCCATGCCCGCTGTCAAGCCGCTCGGCTTCATCCCCGAGACAGCCATGCCGGAATCGATCACAACAGGCGCTATTCCGCGCAATCTGGCCGTCGCACCCGTCAACGGCGACCTGAAAGCCGGCCTCGACGCACTTTCCGACAAGGACCCGCTGCTGGCGCTGTCGATCCGCGACAATATGCGAGACGGTGCGCTCGATCGCCATATCCTCACCTGGGCGATCGCCGTTTCCGGACTGAAGGGCGTTCCCTCCTATGAAATCGCCAGTGCTGCGCAGGAGCTCAAGAGTTGGCCGGGCCTGTCGCGGCTGCGTGCCTATTCCGAACGCGCGCTCTATGACGAAAACCCCGCCCCATCAGCCGTGCTGGCCGCCTTCGGCGATACCGCGCCTGAGACGATGCAGGGCGCCGTCATCCTCGGACGGGCGCTGGTTGCAACAGGCAAACAGGCGCAGGCGGCTAAATATATCCGCAAAGTCTGGCGCGGTGAGGCTCTCGACAAGGCGACCGAGGACAAGATCCTCATTGAATTTTCCGCGCTGTTGACGCCGGCCGACCATAAGGCACGCATGGACTATCTGATGTATCGCGGCCGGGTGGCGCAGGCCAAGCGCTTCGGCGACATGGGCGAGGCGCAGTCGCTCTACAAGGCATGGTCCGCTGTCGACGCAAAAGCCGGCAACGCCGGCGCGCTGCTTAACGCCGTCGATGCGAGATGGCGCAGCGATGCCGGGCTGCTGTTTGCGCGGATCGAATATCTGCGCAAGCAGGACAAATATGCCGAGGCAGCGGCACTGCTGGAACAGATGCCGCCCGAGCGCAGCGAGCTCGTCAATTCCGGCGAGTGGTGGAACGAGCAGCGCATCGTCAGCCGTGGCCTAGTCGACCAGGGACAATTCAAGCCCGCTTATCGCATCGTCGCAAACTACGCCGCAACCAGCCCGACGGATATCGTCGAGGCTGAATTCCATGCCGGGTGGTACGCGCTGCGCGGTCTGCAGGATCCGGCAACGGCGGAAAAACACTTCCGCAAAATCCTGCAGACATCGAACGGACCGATCTCGGTTTCACGCGCATGGTATTGGCTGGGACGAGCGGCGGAGGCCGGCGGCCCTGGTAAATCCAGTGAATTCTATGCGAAGGCTGCAACGTTTCCCGGCACCTTCTATGGCCAGCTCGCAGCAGAACGGTTGGGGCGAAAGACGCTGAACGTTACCTATCCGTCGCCGAGCACGGCCGACCGGCAAAACTTCCAGGCACGCGAAGCCGTCCAGGCAATCGCCCGGCTGGAAGCCGCAGGCCATGGATGGCGGGCCGACATTCTCTATCTCGCGCTCGCCGACCAACTGCAGAGCCCCGGTGAACTGGCCGTGCTTGCGGCACAGGCCGAGCAATCCGGCGATCATCATCTGTCGCTGCAGATCGGCAAGATCGCCTATGGACGCGGCATCGATGTCGCAGCGCTCGCTTTTCCGGTCGGCGTCATCCCGGCGAATGCCAATATTTCAGGCTCCGGCAAGGCACTCGCCTATGCCATCGCCCGGCAGGAAAGCGCCTTCAACCCGGCCGCCGTTTCGGCGGCGAACGCACGCGGCCTGCTGCAGCTTCTACCGGGAACGGCCCAGGCGGTGGCCAAGCGCCACAACATCGCCTATTCGAAAGACAAGCTGACGGCCGACGCCGGTTATAACGCCACACTCGGCGCGCATTATCTGGGCGAGCAGATCGACGCCTTTGGCGGCTCCTATATCCTCACCTTCATCGCCTATAATGCCGGGCCCAAGCGGGTACCGGAATGGATCGGCCGCTACGGCGATCCGCGCGGCAAATCGATCGACGAGATCGTCGACTGGATCGAGCGCATCCCCTTCCCCGAAACGAGGAACTACGTCCAGCGGGTGATGGAGAATTACGAGGTCTATAAGGCCCGCCTCGGCCAGTCGACCGATATCGAGCGTGACCTCATCGGCGGACGCAGCGCCTCCTGACGCTGTTTGGCGCGGCTCGAAAAGCAGGCTACATCTTCGGGATCAACAACTCTCGAGGGATGCGATGCCGGATACGGATGCGGGCGGTTTCCAGGAACGATTTTACACCTCTTCCGACGGGCTGACGCTTTATGCCCGCGACTATCAGCCGGGCGAAACGGCAAGCGGGGGGCGGCTGCCAGTCATCTGCCTGCCCGGCCTGACCCGCAATACGCGGGATTTTCACCCGCTTGCGCTGCTTCTCTCCCGGGACATGACAGCACCGCGCCGGGTCATCGCGCTCGATTCGCGCGGACGGGGAAAGTCGGCGTTGGATGAGAACAAGGCGAACTACAATCTCGCTATAGAGGCCGGCGACATCGTCACCGCCTGCGCGACCCTCGGCGTCGAGCGGGCGATCTTCATCGGCACGTCGCGAGGCGGGCTGATCCTGCATCTGATTGCAGCGACACGGCCGGATCTTCTCGAAGCCGTCATCCTCAACGATATCGGCCCCGTGGTTGAGGCCGAGGGGCTGGCGCGGATCCGCGACTATCTAAACAGCGGCAGAAGGCCTGAAGACTGGCACGCGGCGGCCGATATCGTGAAGGAAAATCATGGCGCGTCGTTTACGGCGCTTGAAGAGGAAGACTGGCGCGAGATGGCGCTTGCTCTTTATCGCGACGTCGGCGGAAGACCGGTCGCCGACTTCGATCCAGCGATCGCGGAGGCACTAAAATCGGTCGATCTCAGCCAGCCACTGCCTGATCTCTGGGCGCAATTCGACAGCCTGTGCCGATTTCCGCTGATGCTGATCCGCGGCGAAAACACGTCTCTGCTCTCAAAGGAGACGGCCGATGAAATGGCCCGCCGGCATCCGAGTTTGATCCTGCATGCTGCAGAAGGGCAAGGCCATGCCCCCCTCCTGCATCACGGCGATATCCCCACGGCTATTCGAGCTTTTCTCGCCTCCTGCCGATAAAGCCCGCCGCATTAATTTGATTCAAACGACGCGCTTTCGCGCGTTGTTTTGATGCATGTCGTTGTCTTGGAACCGCGACACGCGTCTGAGCGGCATACATCGGCCTCATCGAAGCCGGGCGGCGGGCAACAGGTGCGTTCGACCCAAAGCAAAAAGCCCGGCTCAGAGAGCCGGGCTTTCCTGATTGACCGAAGTCAGATCAGATTAGAACGAACGCTGCAGGCGGAAGTAGCCCGAAGTGGAGTCGTCTGCATCTTCCGGATCGAGGTACTGAACCGAAGCCTTGGCGTAGAAGTTGTCGACGATCTGGTAATCAACCGTCAGACCGACCTTCCAGGCATCGCCATCGCTGAAGTCGTCGCCAGCAACGTAGTAGTCACCGTAGTACTGGACGCCAGGAGTGATCTTGAGCTTGTCGGTTGCCTTGATAGCGTATTCGGCAGCGACAGCCCATTCAGCTGCGGAGTAGTAGGAGTTCGGGCCGGAAGAGTATACGGCAGCGAGGCCGAGCGTACCGGGACCGATTTCAACCGTACCCATTGCACGGACAGCGCCGTCTTCGTTGTCGAAGTCCCAGCCGCCGGTGATCTGGTAGCTGAACGCGCCGGCAGTGCCGCCAACGCCGAAGGCAACGCCGACGTTGTTCGGCTCTTCGTCCGTCTTGTAGAAGCCGTCTTCCAGTTCGTCGACGCTGATGCCGGCGTAGAAGGTGCCGCTTTCGTACTGATAGCGGAGGGAGTTGTGCAGCGTTACGATCGAGCCGATGTCGTCGGTTTCACCCGAGAGACCATCGTCCCACCAGCTGTAGAACAGACCGGCGCGGAAGCCCGCGACGTCGAGGTAAGCGGAGTCGAGGATGGCGTCCTGATCCGAGGCGTTGTCAGCATTGAACTGCATGACGATGACGCCGGTCAGCGGACCGTACTCGGTGTCGCTCTTGGCCGTGAACTGAACCTGACCGCGGGTCTTGGCATCCCAATCCGAATCGTTGCTGACCGAGCCATTGAGCGGCTGATCACCAACGTCGACCTGGAAACGGATGTAGCCTTCGATCTTGAGGCAGGTTTCGGTGCCCGGGATGTAGAAATAGCCGGTGCCGTAAGCGTCGCAGACGCGGACGTATTCAACCGGTTCCGGCTCGGCAGCAACGATAGCGTCAGCAGCCTGAGCACCGGAAACTACTGCGAGAGCAGCAGCGGAGCCGAGAAGAAGGCTCTTGATGTTCATAAATGACCTCCAATTCAAAGTTTCGATCGGGTTTGGGATCTTTCGCTGAGCAGCGTTCCCTGCCCCATTCCCGTGTTGCAAGAAGTGGACGATCAGTCGCCCTGGCTTCCGACGCTGAAAATACAAGACGGAAGCCGTCACGCAATCACCAACTTACTCGGATGGGGGGTTTGAGGGAGCCTTCCCGACTTTCTGTTGCTCAAAGGACACAAGTGGGGCAGCCGGCCTCGATTTCCTTTATGCTTTGTTAAGAAAACCCTGATTTTGCGGCGGCTTAAGTGGGAGCGACAGTGAACTGGACATCGGCTGCGCCGCACATTTTCGACGCTTTCTTGACGAAATCCGGATGCTGAAGGGATATCACCACTGCTGCAAGCGTAACCGGACATGCACAGATCCGGTTTCGCTGCCTGCCGGGGGGCATGGGAGCGGCGAGTGATTCCCTGCTGGCGATTCTCCCATTCGAGGCGAAGCGATTTTCTCATTACGCGCCGTGGCGCATGACCGTCCAGCGACCACGAGACATAACCGCCTAAGCGCAGGTTATTCTCTGCCGCACGATAAGGATTGAACTGAGCTGGGAAAAATCAAAGTGGCGGAGAAGATGGGATTCGAACCCACGATACGCTTTTGACGTATACTCCCTTAGCAGGGGAGCGCCTTCGACCACTCGGCCACCTCTCCGGTGCGGCCTAACTATGGTGACCGGTCTGTGAATGCAAGGGTTTTTTCAGGTTTCACCAGAAGAAATGCAGTGGCTGGCATTTCGGACGGTTGCGTAAACAGACCGCATTTGCAGGCGTGATCGGGGAAATTTGATCGCGCTTCGTTCTTCGACGACGAAGCTGAGCTTTGCCGTCCAGCGTCCGATAGGAGCGGCGATCCCAACACGGCGTCCCCGCAGGGGCCATTCCTTGCGGAATGGGCTCCCGACTCACCCGAGCAGGCGCTTGAGATCGGTAGAGGGGTCGGCGAGAATCGATCTGTCGGGGTTAGTCCCGGATTCCAGCAGCTTTTTTCCGGTCACATAGGCTTTGGCGTCGTTGATGGCATCGACGGCGATCAGCAGGCCTTCCCGGAAGTACCAGATGGAATGGGCGCCTTCGCGAGCGCCGGGGCGCAGCAGCGTTTCGTCATAACCGAGATTGAAGCCGGCGATCTGCAGCTTGACATCATACTGGTCGGACCAGAACCATGGCTTCGGATCATAGGGCTCGCTGCCACCGGCAATGACCGCTGCCGCCGCTTCGGCCTGGTCGACGGCATTCTGCACCGATTCGAGCCGGATGCGGCCCCCCTGCCAGGGAAGCGCCGCGCAATCGCCGGCGGCATAGATCGCCGGATCGGAGGTGCGGGCGTATTCGTCGACGACAATACCGTTGGCGACTTCGAGGCCGGCTTCCTTGGCGAGCTGGTCATTCGGCACGACGCCAATGCCGACGACGGCAAAGTCGATGTCGATAACCGATCCGTCGGACAGTGCGGCGCCGGTAACGCGCCCATCCTTGCCGACCAGATGCTTGAGCCCGGTCTTCTCGCGGATCACCACGTCGTGGGACTGATGGATCCCGCGCATGATGTCGGCGGTCTCCTTCGCCGCGACCCGCTGCAGGATGCGGTCGGCCATCTCGATGACGGTGACCTCAAGGCCGCGATGGCGGGCGACGGCTGCCGCCTCCAAGCCGATATAACCGCCACCGATGATGAGGACGCGGCGACCGGGGCGCATCTCCTCGGCGAGCAGATCGGCATCGCGCTTGTCGCGGGCGACATAGACACCTTCGAGATCGCCGCCGATTGCGGCCGGCAGCCGGCGTGGAGTCGAGCCGGTGGCGAGCGCCAGCGTGCCGTAGTCGAGAACGGAGCCGTCCTGCAGCAGAACCTGCTTGCTGTCCGGTTTGATCTGCTCGGCCCATGTGGAAAGGCGAAGGTCGACGTCATTATCGCCATACCAGTGCTCGTCGCGGAACAGCAAACGGTCGAAGGCCATTTCGCCGAGCAGGTATTTCTTCGAAAGCGGCGGACGCTGATAGGGCGCGACGTCTTCGGCGCCGATAAGGGTGATCGGGCGCGTGTCCTTCAAGGCACGCAGCTTTGCCGCCATTGCGAAACCGGCCTGCCCCGCGCCGATGATCACCAGTCTATCCGTCACGATCTCACTCCTGAAACTAGGCCCGACACTCATGCCAAGGCCTATCCCCTGCCCTATGCGCCGTCAACGGAAAGCGGCTTCTTACCTTCAGCCGATCTCGATCCAGCGACGCTCGTGGAATGACTGTGCCATGGCATGCACCGACTTCTCTATCCTGAGACCGTCTTCAAATGTCACGATCGACGACGGCTCGCCCGATATTGCCCGGATCAGCTCGCGGCATTCGATGATCTTCAGATCGTTGAAGCCGAGGCCGTGGCCGGGCGCCGGGATAAAGCGATCATAAGGCCGATGGGCTGGCGCCGCCAGTATCTTGCGAAAGCCCTGTTCGGAGCCGCGACCCTCGGCCTGATAGAGCTCGAATTCGTTCATCCGCTCCTGGTCATAGACGATCGAACCTTTTGAACCATAAATCTGCAGGGCGATGCGGCCCTTGCGGCCCCAGGCGGCGCGGTTGGCCATCAACACGGCGGAGATGCCGCCGCCAAGCCGCATCAGCACATTGGCGGCATCGTGATTTTCGACGTCACGCCGACCACCCTCGCTCTGCGGGCGGTCGGCATAGGGCTTTACCATATCGGTAATGACGGCCTCGACATGGCCGAAGAGATACCAGAGCAGCGACAGCGGGTGCACGGCAAAATCGTCGAGCGCGCCGTAGCCGGCGGAAAGCTCGCTCTTCCAATAGAAGAAGACATCGGGATCGGCCATGAAATCCTCGTCCATCTCGACGCGGATATGATTGACCGTGCCGATGGCGCCCTCGCCGATAAGCGTCTTGATGTGCCGCATGACGGGATTCTGGATGTAATTGTAGCCAAGGGCGGCAACCTTGCCTGATCGTTTCGCCGTTTCCAGCATACGCTCGGCATCGCTATAGGCCGGCGCCATCGGCTTTTCACACCAGACGTGTTTGCCGGCTTCAAGCGCTGCAATGGCCATCTCGGCATGGAACTGATTGGGTGTGGTGACCGAGACGACATCGACCTCGGGGTCGGCGATCAGCGCCCGCCAGTCAGCCGTCGCCTTCTCGAACCCGAACTCACCGGCCCGCGCCTCAGCAAGCCCGGCATTGGCTTCGGCCAGATGCACGAGACGCGGACGCTCGACATCGCCGAACACCGTCTTCACCGCATTCCATGCCAGCGCGTGGCACTTGCCCATATAGCCGGTGCCGATCAAACCAATGCCGAGTGGCTTCATTTCCGTCTCCTCCAGAGCTGCGCGCGGATTTTTGGAATATTTGGATCATTTTGACAAGAGACCCATCCACAGTCACCGGCACCATTTTTCGGGAGGATTGTCTAAAGGCCTTGAATTACAGGCGATTAAAAACAATTAGGCGTGCCGTTTGAAATCGTTTATGCTCGACAATATGGAATATTTGTTTCATCTCGTGAGCTGCAAGCATGGATAATGACCCCCAGAGGCACGCACGTGTGCCGCGCGATTTCGAAAGCCTGCGCAGCACCATCATCGAGCGCAAGGCGAGCATGCCGAAGCGGCTGGCGCAGGTTGCCGCCTTCGCGCTCGGCAATCCCGACGAGATCGCCTTCGGCACGACGGCGAGCATCGCGGCCGCCTCCGAGGTCCAACCTTCGACGCTGGTGCGTCTGGCGCATCATCTGGGCTACGAAGGTTTTTCCGACCTGCAGAGCATCTTCCGTGAAAGATTGCGCGAACGGACGCTGAGCTATGAAGAGCGGCTCGTCACGCTGGAGCAGGCGAGCGGCGACGACGAGGACGCCAATCTGCTGTCCGGCTTCATTGCCGCGGCCAGCCAGTCGGTCAATCGGCTGGCGGCGACGGTACAGAGCGACACATTCACCAAAGCCGTGGATATCCTTGCCGCCGCCGAGACGATCTATCTGATCGCCAAACGGCGCTCCTACCCGCTGACGGCGCACATGACCTACGCTTTTTCCAAGCTCAATATCCGCCACCAGATCGTCGCCTCGCCGAACGGCGTCGACCCTGAAATGGTGCAGTTCGCAACACCGAAGGATGCGGCGATCGCCGCGAGCTTCTCGCCCTATGCGGCCGACAGCCTCAACCAGAGCCAGGAACTCGCCGACCGCGGCGTCCCCGTCATCGCCATCACCGACTCGGCCTTCTCGCCGCTTGCCGCCTGCGCCACGCACTGGTTCGAGGTGGCCGAGGCCGATTTCGCCGGCTTCCGCTCGCTGTCGGCCTCGATGGCGCTCACCATGGCGCTGCCGGTCGCCATCGCCGAGCGGCGGCGCAAGCGTCAGCATGCAAAAGCTGGGAAAGCCAAAATGGAATAAACATTCCGAATTGACAAAATATCGGAACCGATGTTTCATTATTGAAATTCGCAGGCACTGGAAGCCGCGCAAAATCTAGCGGGAGGACATCATGGTACAATCGAATCCGGGTTCACAGCCGGAGCCGGCGCTTGATGTAATCACTATCGGCCGTTCCTCGGTCGATCTTTACGGCCAGCAGATCGGGTCACGACTGGAGGATATCGGCACCTTCGCCAAATCGGTCGGCGGCTGCCCGTCCAATATCGCCATCGGCACGGCGCGGCTCGGTCTCAAATCTGGCCTCATCACCCGCGTCGGCGACGAGCAGATGGGACGCTTCATCCGAGAGCAAGCGGCGCGCGAAGGTGTCGCGACCGACGGCATAATCACCGACAAAGAGCGGCTGACGGCGCTGGTGTTGCTTGCGGTCGAGGCCGAGGGCGTGTCGCCGATGATCTTCTATCGCTCCGACTGCGCCGACATGGCGCTCGACGAAGGCGATATCGACGAGAATTTCATCAAGTCGTCGCGCGCTGTCCTGGTGTCCGGCACGCATTTCTCCCGGCCGAATACCGAGGCCGCGCAGCGCAAGGCGATCCGCATCGCCAAGGCGAACGGCCGCAAGGTGATCTTCGACATCGACTATCGGCCGAACCTCTGGGGTCTTGCCGGCCATGCCGAAGGCTTCGAACGCTACGTGAAATCCGACCGCGTTTCCTCGAAGATGAAGGAGACGTTGCCGGATTGCGATCTCATCGTCGGCACCGAAGAGGAAATCCTGATCGCTTCCGGCGCCGATGACGTGCTCGGCGCGCTGACGGAGATTCGCCGCCTGACGCCGGCGACGATCGTGCTGAAGCGCGGCGCCATGGGCTGCATCGTCTATGACGGGCCGATCGCCGACGATCTAGAAGCCGGCATCGTCGGCCAGGGTTTCCCGATCGAAGTCTTCAACGTGCTCGGCGCCGGCGATGCCTTCATGTCCGGCTTCCTGCGCGGTTTCCTGCGCGACGAGCCGCTGCAGACCTGCGCCACCTGGGCCAATGCCTGCGGCGCCTTCGCCGTCTCCCGCCTGCTCTGCTCGCCGGAATATCCGACCTGGGCGGAACTCGACTACTTCCTGAAGACCGGCAGCAAACATCGGGCGCTGCGCAAGGATGAGGCGATCAACCATATTCATTGGGCATCGACCCGGCGCGGCGAAATCCCGCTGCTGATGGCGCTGGCGATCGACCACCGTTCGCAGCTCGTCAGCGTCGCCGACGAGCTCGGCGTCGGCCATGAGAAGATCGTCGCCTTCAAGCGGCTGGCGGTCTCGGCGGCAGCGCGGGTTTCGGACGGCCGCGACGGTTACGGCATGCTGATCGACGAACGTTTCGGCCGCGACGCCTTCTTCGATGCGGCGACGAAGAATTTCTCCTGGATCGGCCGGCCGGTGGAGCTGCCCGGCTCGAAGCCACTGCGCTTCGAATTCAGCCAGGATATCGGCTCCCAGCTTGTCGAATGGCCGCTCGGCCATTGCATCAAGTGCCTGTGCTTCTATCATCCCGACGATCCGGCCGAATTGAAGAGCGAGCAGCAGGAGAAGCTGCGCACGCTGTTCGAAGCCGCACGCAAGGTCGGGCGCGAGCTGCTGGTGGAGATCATCGCCGGCAAGAACGGACCGCTGACCGACGATACGATCGCGACCGCGCTCGAAGAACTCTATGCGCTCGGCATCAAGCCGGACTGGTGGAAACTCGAGCCGCAGGCATCGAGCGAAGCTTGGAAGAAGATCGATGCGGTGATCGCCAAAAATGATCCATGGTGCCGGGGTATCGTGCTCTTGGGGCTCGAAGCGCCCGCCGAGGAGCTGATCTCCTGCTTCGAGGCGACGCTGGCGGCCCCTTCGGTGAAGGGCTTTGCCGTCGGCCGGACGATCTTTGCCGATGCGGCGCGCGCCTGGCTTTCGGGCGCAATGAACGACGAGGAAGCGATCGCCGATATGGCCGGCCGCTTCCGGCAACTGACAGAGGCGTGGCTGAAGACGCGCGGCCGTCAGTAGGAAATAGGAAAAAGACCCCTCCCCAACCCCTCCCCACAGGGGGAGGGACTTACGCGGAGCACCGCTCGATGTCAGACAGCGCCCTCCTATAGGAAGAGACGCTGAAATTTGCCTGAGGAAGCGCCGCAAATTAAATCCCTGCCCCTTGTGGGGAGGGGTTGGGGAGGGGAAAAGACAGAATGTCAAAAGTCCGGGAGGCCCCGATGGGCAAGACGATACGGTTGACGATGGCGCAGGCCGTCGCGCATTTCCTCAAAAAGCAGATGACTGTTGTCGACGGCAAGAAGGTGCCAATCTTCGGCGGCGTCTGGGCGATCTTCGGTCATGGCAACGTCGCCGGCATCGGCGAGGCACTCTACCAGGTGCGCGGCGAACTGACGACCTATCGCGCCCACAACGAGCAAGGCATGGCGCATGCCGCCATCGCCTATGCCAAGGCGAATTTCCGCAGCCGCTTCATGGCCTGCACGACGTCGATCGGCCCCGGCGCGCTGAACATGGTGACGGCTGCCGGCGTCGCGCATGTCAACCGTATTCCCGTTCTCTTCCTGCCGGGCGACGTCTTCGCCAACCGCGCGCCGGATCCGGTGCTGCAGCAGATTGAGGATTTCGGCGATGGCACGGTTTCGGCCAATGACGCCTTCCGCCCGGTTTCGCGCTATTTCGACCGCATCACCCGGCCTGAACAGATCATTTCGGCGCTGAAGCGCGCCATGCAGGTGCTGACCGATCCGCTGGATTGCGGCCCGGTGACCTTGTCGCTCTGCCAGGACGTCCAGGCTGAGGCCTATGATTATCCGGAAAGCCTGTTCGATGAAAAAGTCTGGGCGACCCGCCGGCCGCAGCCGGATGCGGACGAGCTGGCCAATGCCATCGCGCTGATCAAGGCGTCGCAGAAGCCGGTAATCGTTGCCGGCGGCGGTGTGCTTTATTCGCAGGCGACGAAGGAGCTTGCTGCTTTTGCCGAGGCTCACGCTATTCCGGTCGTCGTCACTCAGGCCGGCAAATCGTCGATCAACGAGACCCATCCGCTGGCGATCGGCTCGGTCGGCGTCACCGGCACGTCGGCGGCGAATGCGATTGCGGAGGAGACGGATCTCGTCATCGCCGTCGGCACGCGCTGCCAGGATTTCACCACCGGGTCCTGGGCGCTGTTCAAGAACGACAGCCTCAGGATGGTTGGGCTCAATATCGCCGCTTATGACGCGGTGAAGCATGACAGTCATCCGCTGGTCGCCGATGCCCGCGAAGGGCTGAAGGCGCTTTCATCAGGGCTTTCCGGCTGGAAGGCACCGGCGGCACTTGCCGAAAAGGCAACTGCGGAGAAGAAGGTCTGGATGGAGGCGGCCGCCAAGGCGATGGCGACGACCAATGCCGCCCTGCCCTCCGATGCGCAGGTGATCGGCGCAGTGGCGCGTTCGATCGGCGGCGACAATACGACGGTGCTTTGCGCCGCCGGTGGTCTTCCCGGCGAATTGCACAAGCTCTGGCCGGCGACGGCGCCGGGCAGCTATCACATGGAATATGGCTTTTCCTGCATGGGCTACGAGATTGCCGGCGGGCTCGGCGCCAAGATGGCGCATCCCGAACGCGATGTCGTCGTCATGGTTGGAGACGGTTCCTACATGATGATGAATTCCGAGATCGCCACCTCGGTCATGCTTGGCCTCAAGCTCAACATCGTCGTGCTCGACAATCGCGGCTATGGCTGCATCAACCGATTGCAGATGGGAACCGGGGGCGCCAACTTCAACAACCTGCTCAAGGACTCCTATCACGAGGTGATGCCGGAGATCGATTTCCGCGCACATGCCGAAAGCATGGGCGCCATCGCCGTCAAGGTCGCCTCTATCGCCGAACTCGAGCAGGCGATCGCCGACTCGAAGAAGAACGATCGCACCTCGGTCTTCCTCATCGACACCGATCCCTTGATCACCACCGAGGCCGGCGGCCACTGGTGGGATGTCGCGGTGCCGGAGGTCAGCCCGCGCGAAGAGGTCAACAAGGCGCGCAAGGGCTATGTCGAAGCGCGCGCTTCCCAGCGCATCGGCTGATTCGATTGCCATCATTTTCCGGAGGAGCGCCCACTCCTCCGCACTATTTTTAAGGAGACTATAGATGAAGGCCAAACTTGGCATGTCGCCCATCGCTTGGTGGAACGACGATCTTCCTGAACTCAGCGACGACGTGTCCCTCGAGGAATGCCTGCGGCAATCGCGCGGCGCCGGTTTCACCGGCATGGAACAGGGCCGCCGTTTCCCAAGCAATCCCGAGGAAATGCTGCCCATTCTGCGCGCCGCGGATGTGACGCTGTGCGGCGGCTGGTTCTCCGGCACACTGGTCAATGAGGAGCTTGCCGCCAACAAAGACCGCATCGCGCCGATGATCGAATTGTTCAAGGCGGTCAATGCGCCCTGCATCGTTTACGGCGAAGTCGGCCGCTCGATCCAGGGCGACCGCTCCAAACCGCTCGCGACCAAGCCGCGCCTTGCCGACGACGAGATGAAGGCCTATGCACGCCGCGTCACGGATTTCGGCGAATGGTGCGCCGAACAGGGCATGCCGCTCTCCTATCACCATCATATGGCAGCCGTTGTCGAAACCGAGCCGGAACTCGACGCCTTCATGCGTTCTTCGGGCGAAGGCATTCCGCTGCTGCTCGATGCCGGCCATCTCGCCTTTGCGGGCGGCGACGTGTTGCGCGCCATCGACCATCACCACGCCCGCATCAACCATGTTCACGTCAAGGATATCCGCAAGTCGGTCATCGACGGGCTGGACCGCAGCCGGCAGTCCTTCCTCGACGCAGTGGCGCTCGGCGCCTTCACCGTGCCGGGCGACGGCTCGCTCGATTTCGGCGCCATCGTCCAGCGGTTGGCCGACCACGGCTATGAAGGCTGGTTCGTCGTCGAAGCCGAGCAGGATCCGCGCAAGGCGCCGCCGCAGAAGATGGCCGAGATCGGCCATGCCGAATTGATGCGGGTGATGACGGCTGCCGGTTACACGGTGGAGACCGAAGGTTTCCCTAAGCGATAACGGAAAAGAAAACCCCTCACCAACCCCTCCCCACAAGGGGGAGGGACTTAACTTGAGGCACCGCCCCGCTCCAGACTGCGCCACTTGCAAAAGGAACGCCGCAAGAGGGCGAGACAGCGCCGCAGATTAAGTCCCTCCCCCTTGTGGGGAGGGGTTTGGGGCGGGGAGTTTTTAACGTACGAGGAGAACCACCAATGCCAAACCTCAAGGTGAAACCATCGGGCACGCATGGCCGCGTCACGCATGTCACCCCTGAGAATGCCGGCTGGACCTATGTCGGCTTCGATCTGCACCGGCTAAAGCCGGGCGAGACGGTTTCGGGAGAGACCGGCGACCGGGAAGTCTGCCTCGTCTGGGTCACCGGCAAGGGCAAGGCATCGGCCGGAACCAAGGATTTCGGCACGCTCGGCGGCCGCATGACCCCGTTCGAAGGCGCGCCGCATGCGCTTTACATCCCGATGGGATCGACATGGTCGGTGACGGCGGAGACCGATCTGGAACTCGCCGTCTGCTCGGCGCCCGGCGGCGGCACCTATCAGGCGAAAGAAATCCCGCCCGGCACGCATCCGCAGGTGACGCGCGGCAAGGGTACGAATGTGCGCTACGTCAACAATATCATGCCGGAGGACGACAGCTCGGCGCATTCGCTGCTCGTCGTCGAGGTGATCACGCCGGGTGGACACACCTCCTCCTATCCGCCGCACAAGCACGACCGGGACGATCTGCCGAACGAGAGCTTCCTGGAAGAGACCTATTACCATCGCCTCAACCCGCCGCAGGGCTTCGGTTTCCAACGCGTCTACACCGACGACCGCTCGCTCGACGAAGCGATGGCGATCGAGGACGGCGACGTGACGCTGGTGCCAAAGGGCTACCATCCTTGCGCGGCAACGCATGGCTACGATCTCTACTACCTCAACGTCATGGCCGGGCCGAAACGGATCTGGAAATTCCACAATGCCGTCGAGCACGAGTGGCTGATCAAGGCGTGAGGACTGCCTCAGATCGCTAAATAATCTGACAGCGCCGAGCCGCCGCTGATGGTTCACTGCCTCCATCCAACAAGGATGGAGGATCATCATGCATAGCTCGAATATTTCCATAGCAGGCCGCAACGTCCATTCCTCGCGTCACAGGCCCGGCCTGTTGCCTGCGGCAATCACGGCCGTCCGCTGGCTCGCACGCAAGATCGGCGAACGGCGCAACCGCAATGCGCTGATGGAACTTTCCGACGATCAGTTGAAGGATATCGGCCTTTCCAGGGGGCAGACGGAAAGCGACGTTCACGTCTATAGTCGCTACTGAACACAGGCAACAGTTGTGATACTGTGCCGCGGGTCGCCTCGTCGGCGGCCTGTCCGGCTGGGAATATAAGATGTCGCAGTTTTCAACAGCGCTGCTCCTGCAAACGAAGACCGTCGCCATTCGTGACATCGTCTGCGATGGCGGCTGCCGCCATAAGGGCGACGAGGAATGCGCTCACAAGACGAGCCTCGTCTATCCCTATCGCGGCGTCTTCATGCGGCATGTCGGCCGCAATGATACGGTGGCCGAGGCCAATCAGATGCTGTTCTTCAATGCCGACCAGGGTTATAGGATCAGCCATCCGATCGAAGGAGGCGACGCCTGCGTCGATCTCGCGATCGATGAGACCATGCTCGAAGAGCTCGCGCCGAAGGACCAGGTGCAGCGGGGTGCAGCCTTTTCATTCCGTCGCCAGCGCCGGCGGATCGATCCGCGCGCGCAGGCACTGGTCGCGCTTCTGCGTCATGGTCTCCGCCGCAACGTCGCCGAGACGCTGGAGGCGGAAACATTGGCGCTGACGCTGGTGCGCCGCTCGCTCGGCGAGCGCACATCGCATGCGGCGGGCGCCAGCGCCGGCCGGCAGAAACTCGTCGACCGGGCAAAGCTGGTGCTTTCCTCCGATCTCGCCCGGCGCTGGACACTTTCGGAAATCGCCGCCGAAGTCGGCGTCTCGCCTGTTTATCTCACCCAGGTCTTCCAGCAGGTCGAGGCGACGCCGCTTTACCGCTATCAGCTGCGGCTCAGGCTCGCCCGCGCACTCGATCTGCTCGGCCAGTATGAAGATCTGACGGCGCTTGGCCTCGATCTCGGTTTCTCAAGCCACAGCCATTTCAGCGCGTCCTTCAAGCAGTCCTTCGGGCAGACGCCAGCCGAATTCCAGCGCTCGGCGCGGTTGCGGCGCAAGTAAGTCCCACATCGATCGCTAAAGATTTCGACAGCGGCGATGCGGTCTTCGATGATCTTATGAGACTGTCCCGATCCGGGGACGATCAACCGGAGGATCATCCTATGAAGAAGACGACATGCGCTGCCTGCGACTGTGAACTCGGCGCAGAGACCATCACCGTCAAGCTCGGCGGCAAGACTGTCGAGGTTTGCTGCCAGGAATGCGCCGAGGCGCTGAACGAGGCGGAAGCCGCGACATCGGCCGCTTCGGCGGGCAAGGAATAGACGGGATCGGCCAATAGCCGCGCTCCCCGCGCGGCTATTACGACTCAGGCGGGCAGAAGTCCGTAGCGCCAGCCGCGGTGCCTGGCATTCTGCGACAGCACCAGGAAGGCAAGAATGGACATGCCTGCCTCGGCAAAGACCGGCACCATCCAGATCCCTTGCTCGCCGAAGACGAAGGGCAGCAGGAAGGTGAGCGGCAGGGTGAAGAGATAGGGCCGCGACAGTCCGAAAATCGCCGCGCGCGGTGCATCGCCGATGGACTGGAAATAGGAAGACAGGATCAGCATCTGCCCGAAGAGGAAATAGGCGCCGATCGTCCAGGGCAGAATTCGCCTGACCTCGGCGACAATGGCGGGGTCAGTGACGAAGATGGCGCCGAGACGGCCGGCCAGCAGTTCGACGGCGATCTCGACCAGGCTGCAATAGACGAGTGCCGAAAGCATGGCGATCTGCAGGCTGCGGCCGACACGAAGCCCGAGGCCAGCGCCGTGATTGTTGCCGGCAATCGTCTGCAGGGCGATGCTGAGACCAAGCAGCGGCAGATAGGTGAAGGTCATGATCCGGGTGATGATGCCGTAAGCGGCGACCGTCGCGACATGATCTGCCACGCTCCAGAGCGAGATATTGACGAGAATGGCGGCGGATGCCAGCGATATGCCGATGAAGCCGAGGCTCATCGGCGCGCCGAAGGCGACGATGCCGCGCCATTCGGCAAGCGCGAAACCTCGAGAAGGCCTGAGTGCCGCCGGCCGGCGCCAACGATAGGCGAGCACGGCGGCGAGACAGACGAATTGCGAGGCGATGGAGCCGGCGGCCGAACCGAGCACGCCCCAATGCATCACCGCCATGAATAGCCAGTTGGCGAGGATGTTGAGCAGCGAGGCTGACAGCGTCACCAGCGTCATGAAACCGATCTTGCCTTCGCAGCGCAATCCGTCGAGATGCAGCGACAGGAAGAAGCTCACCGGCGCAAAGGCTATCATCGCGCCCATGAACAGCATGGCACCCTCGGCCACCGCGGCCGTACCGGCACCGGCGTCGATGATCTGGCGGCCCAGGGTCCAGTAGAGCATGTTGAGGATGAGGGTGACGGCCAGCGCCAGCATATGGGCGCCGGCAAATACCCTGCCCGCGCCCCGGCGATCGCCGGCCCCGAGCCGGCGCGCGAGGATGCTCGCCATGCCGTTCGAAACGAGCGATTGCAGGGCGATCAGAAGCATCAGACCCGGGAAAATCAGGCTGACGGCGGAGAGCGCGTCAGGGCCGACATAGGCGCCGAGAAAATAGGCGTCGACGACGGTGAAGAGGCCGTTGAGCGTGGTGATCGCGACGATCGGCGCCGCCGTCCTGATGAAGACGCCCGGCAACCAGCCGGTGAGAAAGGCATTGCCCTGGGAAAGATCGGTCATGGAGAAATCCGTGCGGGATGGCGAGGTCCGATCCGGGTAGAAAACATCCGGATTCAGGCGGCCTCAAAGGGAATCAAAAGTGATTTAGAGATCAAGCACCAGATGCGGCACGCCGTTCGAGGTTTTCCTCGGCGAGACGCCGTCGGCGTCGACCTGTCCGGTCACACGCCGGCGAAAGGCTGAAAAGCTCTCGAAGGTCACGACATCCACCGCTTCGTCGAAATGGATGGTGATCCTGTGGAGATCGCCGCCCGGCAGGGCCGAGAGCGAGAGGATTTCGCCGGTGAACGGCTGATTGAGATAACGGCCGCGAATATGCGCGCCGACGAAGAGCGGCGTCTTCGCAGCCGCATTGGCCTTTGCCGCTAGCGCCGCCAGCGTATTCCAGTCACGCGCGCCGTGCTGGCGGGCAATCATTTCCAAGGCGGCACTGTGGGTCAGCGCGGTGCCGCGATCGTTCATCGCCTGGCGCAGGCGTTTGGCCTGGGCCTTCAATTCGTCAATGGCAGGATAGGTGGTCGTCATGGAGTGAGCCTTCGCAAGGCATGCTCTTCGACTGTAGATGGGAGCTCGCATTGCCGCCAGTCAGCATGCACAAGGGCCGTGACCATGATCGCGAGGACTTCACCATGGATTTTCATCCGCGAGCGGCCGGTGCCTCGAACCGGCCTTTGTATGCGCGAAGGCTGCCGACATGTCAAGAATGGCTGACATTGAGCTGGAGTGAGCAAATTTGGGGCAAATCTGCCCGAAATCGGTGCGATTTTCCCGCAAGTCCCCCATAAGCATTCAATCTTCACAATGTTCTTCAGCAATCGTCAGCATTCTTCAACTAATATCCTGTGGTAGAACAAGCGGAGGCTAAAAGGGCCTTTCAGATGCACCTCGACACAGACCACCCCAAGCCGGAACGTGCTTACAGGGAATTCAAGCTCGACAGGCCCGGCAATATCATTTTCGTCGGCCACCACCTCAGCACCGGAACGCAGGTGCGCTGCCTGATCCGCACGATCACCCTTGCCGGCGCACTGCTCGAAGTCAGCCCGAACCTGGAAATGCCGAGCCATTTCTTCCTCGAAATCCTCGGCATCCATGACGAGATCGGCGCGACCATGGTCAAGCGCGAAGGCGAATGGGTGACGGTCAGCTTCAACATGCTGCTCAATCCGGAATTCCTGCACCACGTGCTGCGGCTGAGCTTCGAAACCTGAGGCTTCGTCCAAGCTGCGCCTTGTGGCGGCGCCATCTCCTCGTCTCGCCTCTTCTCGAGGCCAGGTATGCCATGATCGGAACGATCCAGAGAAGTCCGCGCCATTCCGGTCCATCGAGCGGATCGGCCATGGGATCGCGGCGCATGCGGCGACTGCGGGATTCGACTTCCTCGAACAGAATGATCCAGTTGAGAAGCATTGCTTCATCCTCCATCTATTGCTGGAGCACTTGAGCTAGGCCTTCACGCCTCTCCGATGTAGAGGCGCTGGGGAAAGGGGGTTTTCATCCATGAAAGATGCGAACTGGGACGACCTGCAGCTGTTCTTCCATGTCGCGACCGGCGGCGGGCTTTCGGCGGCAGCCGCGCGCACCGGCCTCAGCGCGCCGACGATCGGCCGGCGCATGCTGGCGCTCGAACGGGTGACGGGCCGATCGTTGTTCAGCCGCGGCCCCACCGGTTATCTGCTGGCGAAAGATGGGCAGGAACTGCTCGACCGCGTGCGGCTGATGCAGGATGCGGCGCGGGCGATCTCCGACTGGCGCGGCGAGGTTCTGACGCTGCCGATCGTCTCGACGGCCGCCGACAGCTGGACCTCGCGCTTCATCGCCGACCATCTCGCCAGCGTCTGGACGCCGAAAGACAGCTTCCGCATGTGCTACAAGACCTGCGATACCGGCGTCGATTTCACCTATCGCCAGGCGCATATCGCCGTTGGCCACAGCCGGCCCGACAGCGGCAACGTCGCGATCCGCCGCTCGGTCAAGGTGGCGCATGCGGCTTACCAGGCAGCGGATTATGACGCGTCCAACTGCAACTGGATCTCGCTCGGCACCGATACCGCCGTCACGCCGGCGGATAAATGGACGTTTGAGCAGCCGGACTACTGGATCACCAGTTGGACAAACACGCCGCATATGCTGTTTCATCTGATCCGCGGCGGCGCCGGCCGCGGCGTGCTTCCCTGTTTCATCGGCGATCAGGACCGCAAGCTTGTCCGCGCCGGGCCGCTCATCGACGCGCTGACCTACGATATGTGGATCGTCGCGCATGACGACGAGAGGCAACGGCCGGAGGTCAGAATCGTCATCGACCGCCTGGCAGCGCTCTTTGCCGATCATGAAGCGCTGTTTGCCGGGCAGAGCCCGGCGATATAAAGCGAAAACGCGGGCCGTCAAACCCGCGTTTTCCCTATCGCTTTGTTTTGGATGTCTGGGAGATCGGCTTACCCTCAAGCAGCGAGATGCCGCTCGATCTCGTCCACCGGCATATTGGTATAATCTTTTGCCACCTCCGCGGTGATCGCGGCTTGCGTGTCGGCACGAAGCGCCGGCCGCAATGTACCGAGCGCCTTTGGCGGTGCAACGATAACGATGCGACGGGCGTTCTTCTTCTGCACCAGCTCATCGAGCTTTTCGGCCACCTGTTTCAAAAATCCGGCTTCGGCCTGGTCCTGCCAACTGGTCTCCTCAACAGCGCTGCCGCTCAAGCCGTCTGCGGCATGGGTCCGGCCTGGCTTATCGGCGCCCATCTCGCGATCCGGCGCGCTCGGCTGCGTCAGGGTTTCAAGCACCTTTAGGTTCATCAGTTGAGCGTCGCCAGCATTCTGCATGATCAGAGCCTTGGCTCCGTCGCAGACCACGACCCATGATTCCCAAGGGATTTTGACGTTGGTCATTTTCAACTCCTCGCTGTCGTCATTCGAAGCGCGCCGTGCTTCATCGATCAAGGCAGAACGCCCGGCCATTGAAAGAGTTCGCAAAAATTGCAGCAAAATCGATCGGACAGCGATCCGATCGGCCGTTGCCGCGTAGAAAGACAGGTTCGGAGATCAACGATGAAAACAGCATTGTTTGCTTATGCCGGCACCTTTCTCACCCTTCTCGTCTGCGACGGGATCTGGCTTGGACTGGTGGCGCGCAATTTTTATCGCGACCAGCTGGGAGCGCTGATGCTGCCCTCGCCCAATCTTGCCGTCGCCGCGCTGTTTTATCTGTTCTTTGCCGCCGCGGTGGTTGTGCTTGCCGTGCTGCCGGCATTATCAGCGGGCTCGATCGCCACGGCCCTTCTCCACGGTGCCATTCTGGGACTGGCGGCCTATGGCACTTACGACATCACCAATCTCGCAACGCTCCGCAACTGGCCGCTCACGATGAGCCTCATTGACATGGCCTGGGGCACGTTGCTGACGGGGGTGACTGCCGTCGGCGGATATCTCGCCGTCAGAATCCTTGGCTGAAAACGAGACCTCCGGTTGAAAGCCCGCGTCCCGATAATGAACATCGGGGCGTCCCGCTTGGGAACAAAGTTTGAACTCGTTAAAATTGTAATTTTATCCTTGACGAATGTGCAAAACATTCGTGTGACCTTGATCGTGATCAAGACCCCGCTTGATCGTGATCAAGACCGCTCGCTTGTGATCAAGACCCGCATGCTTGTGATGAAGACCCCAAATGCGTCCTGACTGACGGAGAATGTGAATGTCTATGCTCCGCGCCACACACCTTGCCACGGTCAAATCCGCTGTCTACGACCTGCGCTGGGAAGAGTTCAGCGTCAAGCGGCCAGCCCGTATCGTCGCCGTCCGTCCATGCCTCACCGGCGTCTCGATGCGAAGCGCCGAGATCATCGATATCTCCCAAGGCGGCGCCACGTTCATCGTGTCGACCACCGCCGGCCTGCCGAAACATTATTATCTCAACATTCTCGGCCTCGCCTACCGGATCGGCTGTGCCGAGGTCTACCGTCACAAGGAACGCATCGGGGTGCGGTTCATCAATATCATGGACCCCGAAGTTCTGCGCCGCGTCGTCCGCACCGATTTCCTTGTCGGCAACATGGAAGCAATCGCCGCCCGGCGGGCGCCGATCTTCCGCGCGTAAAACAGGCCGACAACAAGCTGGTTGCAGAAATAATGTTGCTTGCGTCGGTGGTGGCCGGGCCTATTGTTGCGCCGATCGTCAACATATCCGGGAAACTGCCTTCGCATGTCCGCCTTTTCGCGCTTCACGCCTCTTGCCAGCGCCCTGCCCTCCACTGTTCCCTTCGTCGGTCCCGAGGCGATCGAGCGCCAGCGCGGGTTTGCCGTTTCGGCTCGCATCGGCGCCAATGAGAATGGCTTCGGCCCCGCTCCTTCGGTGTTTGCAGCGATGCGCGAGGAGGCCGGCAATATCTGGAAATACAATGACCCGGAGAATTTCGCTCTCCGGCACGCGCTTGCAGACCATCTCGGCGTCCCCGCTGCCAATATCGCCATCGGCAGCGGCATCGACGAATTGCTCGGCCAGATCGTCCGGCTGGTGATCGAGCCCGGCGCGCCGGTCGTCACCTCGCTCGGCGCCTATCCGACCTTCAATTTCCACGTCGCCGGCTTCGGCGGCCGGCTTGTGACCGTTCCTTACGCCAACGACCGCGAGGATCTCGACGGCCTGCTCGATGCCGTCAAACGGGAGAACGCGCCGCTCGTCTATTTCGCCAATCCCGACAATCCGATGGGAAACTGGTGGGATGCCGACAGGATCGTCGCCTTCGCCCGGGCGCTGCCCGAGACGACGCTGATGGTACTCGACGAGGCCTATAGCGAGACCGGGCCGGCAAGCGCGCTGCCGTCGATCGCCTCGCTGATCGAACTGCCGAACGTCGTTCGCACCCGCACCTTCTCCAAGGCCTACGGACTGGCCGGCTCACGCACCGGTTACGTGATTTCGACGGCCGGGACGGCGCAGGCTTTCGACAAGATCCGCAATCATTTCGGCATGAACCGGCTGGCGACGGCCGCAGCCCTTGCCGCTCTCAAGGACCAGGCCTATCTCGCCGAGGTAGTCGGGAAAATCCAGGCGGCGCGGGAGCGGATCGGCGGCATCGCCCGGGCAAACGGGTTTGAGCCCCTGCCCTCGGCTACGAATTTCGTGGCGATCGACGCCGGCCGCGATGGCGCCTATGCGCGGGCGATCGTCGACGGGCTGATGGAACGCGGCGTCTTCATCCGCATGCCCGGCGTGGCGCCACTCAATCGCTGCATTCGCGTCAGCGTCGGGCCGGAGGCGGATATGGCGCTGTTCGAAGACGCGCTGCCGCAGGTGCTGAAACAGATCGGCTGATAGAGCATGATGCCGAAAAGTGTCAGCGGTTTTCGGGCGACATCATGCTCTTACAGTTGATGTAAAACAGCAGAACCGCGGCCGGTGGAGGATCCGGCCGCGGTTCCGTTCTCCTGGCGTCGGGCCCATCGAAAGCGCCCTGCCGGCTCCCCTCTTTCCGAGGTTCTTATATCCATTCCCGCCGGGTCGGCAGGACAGGTTCAGTGGACCGTCATCCATTCGCGGGCGGCGCGCAGCGCCGCCACGATCTGCATCTTGTCCATGGCGGCGGCCACATCCGCACGAAGCTCGGCGGCGCGATCGTTGCCCTTGATTGCGGCGATGTTCAGCCATTTGTGGGCTGCGACCAGATCGACTTCGCAGCCGCGGCCGGTCGCATACATCAGACCCATTTCACAGAAGACATCGGCGCTGTTGTCGCCACCCATGGTGGCCGTTTCAGCATTGTGCATTTCAAAGCGTGCCATCGGTTTTATCCCTGTTAGCCTGTTTATGACTTACCCTGTTTTACCTCCGGGCCTTGCCGTCTATCGCGGCTTGCGGCCCTTGCGGTCCGGCGGGTTTGCCCCGCTCGTTTGATGGCTTCACTATGCCGAACGGCTTTCAAAAAACGCCTAAAATGCATGATTAATTCTAGACAAACAAAGTGCAAATGCTTGGTAAATTTGGGTTTTTGTTAAACATCAGATGCCTTGTAGCTTAAGGATTTTCGCTCGAATTTTACGAAAGATTCAGATCTGAAAATAAAGGGATCGTTCATCATGAAATCAGCAGCCGAAATTTTGAAAGGTCGCCGCATGAGTGTTTCTCGGCGCTTTTTCCGCCGCTAAAGCTTGTTGTTTTTATGCATGTCGTTATCCCGGGACCGCTGCACACTGCCGGGCGACATGCATTAGCCTGGAAAATGACCACGCATATTTACCTTTACGTTCGCGTCAGTTAATTTCGCGCCCGATCAGGGACATCATGGAGGAAAAGATGATCCGCAGCTTCGTTCTCGCCAGCGCCATCGCAATGATCTCGGGCATCGCCCATGCTGAAGAGCCGATCGTCGGCAGCTGGAAAACAGCCGCCGGCGACACGGCAGTGATCGTCTCCTGCGGCGGCAGTTATTGCGTGACGTTGAAGACCGGTAAATATGCCGGCCGGAAGATCGGCACGCTTGCGGGAACCGGCGGCAGCTATGCCGGGGAGATCACCGACCCGGCCGCCGACAAGACCTATAGCGGCTCGGGCAAGATTTCCGGCAATTCGCTGAGGATGCAGGGCTGCGTGATGAAAGTGCTCTGCAAGTCACAGACCTGGACGCGGCTCTGAGCGCATCAGGCAGTTCAACAACGATCATCAGACGCGGGAATGCCGATGCACCGGCATTCCCGCGGCCTTTCTGCCCCTTCGCCCGGACGCCGCGGGAAAGCCTAACGCGTGGGAGCGTGGCCCTGAAAAACCCTCTTCTCTCCCGATCCCGCCCCCAGCGTGCCCGGCAAGGTGAACGGTGGATGAACCGGTATCTCAGCACTCATTCAGCCGCCCCATGGCAAAACTGTTGTCACGATAGAGTTGCGTATCGGGGGGAACGGCGATGGACATGTATATCCTGGCAAAACGGTTCAGCATTATCACACTGTTTGCGGCGATCTTCGCTGTCACGTTTTCGGCGGTTGTGGTGCATAATGGCGGAGGTGGCGCACAGTCGCATTTCGGCGCGAGCTATACCTGCCTGGAACGAAACGGCACTTTCTGCGCGCCATCGGTGCACTGACGATATCCGACACCAAAGAGGATAAAATAATCAGATTCCGCCGGGGCGCGTCGTTTGCTTGTCAAAAACAAGTCTCTATAATGCGTCATGAACAAACGAATCTCCCCTTTGTCGCCGCTCGACATATCTTCGCCACCTCCTTTCCAGCCTCAGAGCTTTGATGATCCCGCCAAGGCGGTGGAAGCGCTGACGGCGCTTTACGAGCGCAATACAGCGTTCCTGATCAAGAGCTTCACCGAGCTTGCGCAAGGCGCTCCGATCTCCTCGCGCTACCGTGCTTTCTATCCCCAGGTCAGCATCGAGACGACAAGCTTCGGCCACGTCGATTCGCGCCTTTCCTACGGCCACGTCACGGCACCGGGCATCTATACGACGACGGTCACCCGGCCGAAGCTCTTCAAACATTACTTGAAGGAGCAGTTGGCGCTCCTGGTGAAGAGCCACAATGTTCCGGTCATCGTTTCGGAATCGACGACGCCGATCCCCTTGCACTTCGCCTTCGGCGAGGGTGCGCATGTGGAAGCATCGACCAACGCCTTCATCGACATTCCGATGCGCGATATTTTCGACACGCCGGATCTCAACACCACCGACGACGAGATCGCCAATGGCGAATATATCCCGCCGCCGGGAGAGCCCTCGCCGCTTGCGCCGTTCACCGCGCAACGCATCGACTATTCGCTCGCCCGTCTGTCGCATTATACCGCGACGCATGCCGAGCACTTCCAGAATTTCGTGCTGTTTACGAACTACCAGTTCTATATCGATGAATTCTGCAGCTGGGCGCGCAAGCTGATGGCGGAGGGCGGCGACGGCTACACCGCCTTCGTCGAGCCCGGCAACATCGTCACCCTGCCGGGCTCGAGCGCGCCGGAAACGGATGCGGCACTCGCCCGCCTGCCGCAGATGCCGGCCTACCATCTGAAGAAGAAGGGGCATGCCGGGATCACTATGATCAATATCGGCGTCGGCCCCTCCAACGCCAAGACGATCACCGACCACGTCGCGGTGCTGCGCCCGCATGCCTGGCTGATGCTCGGCCACTGCGCCGGTCTGCGCAACAGCCAGCGGCTGGGCGACTACGTGCTTGCCCATGCCTATATGCGCGAAGACCATGTGCTCGATGACGACCTGCCGGTCTGGGTGCCTATCCCGGCGCTCGCCGAAGTGCAGGTGGCGCTGGAGGCAGCCGTTGCCGAAATCACCGGCTACGAGGGCTTCGAGCTGAAACGCATCATGCGCACCGGCACCGTCGGCACCATCGACAACCGCAACTGGGAACTGCGCGACCAGCGCGGGCCGGTGAAGCGGCTCTCGCAGGCGCGCGCCATCGCGCTCGACATGGAGTCGGCGACGATCGCCGCCAACGGCTTCCGCTTCCGCGTGCCCTACGGCACGCTGCTCTGTGTCTCCGACAAGCCGCTGCACGGCGAATTGAAGCTGCCGGGCATGGCGACCGCCTTCTACCGCACGCAGGTCAACCAGCATCTGCAGATCGGCATCCGCGCCGTGCAGAAGCTCGCCGCCATGCCGACGGAAGCGCTGCATTCACGCAAACTGCGCAGCTTCTTCGAAACCGCCTTCCAATAGGCGGTTTCCTCACCGTCCCGCCACGACAGGTGCTGGGTGGTCCGCAAGCATCTGCGGTCTGCCGGCGGCGGCATTCAGCCCTGATATCAGCAGGGTGAAGGCGATGAAGGCGAAAGCGGTGCGCTGGAGAATCTTCAGACCGTCGCTTTCATCGAACTTAGGCTGACGCTTTTCATGGCGGCGTGCCCAGATCTGGCTTGCCAGCGCGATTTCAAGAATGCTCATTTCAGTTCTCCTCGACAGGTTTCGATGAAGCCTTGTCGAGTGCTGCCTTGCGATTTCGACACCTGACCGGCACAAAGATTTTTTTCCGCCGCTGTCGAAATGTACGGAGGTCGTTCGTCCAGGGGTATGGAACACGGCAAAGGAGGCTGCCTGCGATGAAATATCTCTGTCAGGTGTGGTTCGACGGCGCGATACTCGACGCCATGACGAAAGAAGAGAAGGCCGAGCTCGACGCGAATTCGCTGAACTACGACAAGGATCTCGCTGAAAGCGGGAATATGATCGTCGCCCAGGCGCTGCAGCCGCCGAAATCGGCGGTGACGGTCCGGGTGCGCAGCGGCGAAATGTCGGTCACGGACGGTCCCTTCGTCGAGACCAAGGAGGCGCTCGGCGGCTTCATCCTGATCGAGGCCAAGGACCTCAACGACGCGATCCGCATTGCCGCCGGCATCCCACTTGCCAGGCTCGGCTCGATCGAGGTGCGGCCCATTCACGAATTCGCAGCTCAATGAGGAGGTACCAATGAAGTTTTTATGCCAGATCTGGTTCGACACGGAAAAAAGCAAGCTGGTCCCTCAGAGCGAATGGGATGCGCTCACACAGGAATGCATCGCCAGCGACAATCGCTGGCGCGACAGCGGTCATCTGCAAGCGGCGTTCGCCTTGCATGAGCCGTCAATGGCGATCACGGTCCGTCTGCACAATGGCGAAGTCTCCGCGACCGATGGACCGTTTGCCGAGATCAAAGAGCATCTCGGCGGTTTTGTGTTGATCGAAGCCGAGAATATCGAGGAGGCGAAGACCATCGCCTCCAGTTTTCCCATCCTCAAATATTGCTCGATCGAAGTGCGCCCGGCCTATTCCATTCAGGATGGGAGATAGGCATGCGCTACATCTGCCTGATCTACAATTGCGCCGATACCGACGGCACGCTGACACCTGATGAAACCGATGACCTTATCAAAGCGCATTTCGCCTTCGACGAGGAACTGCGCCGCGACGGCATCATGATCCATGCCGATGCGCTAGAGATGCCCGACAAGGCGACCGTGCTGCGTGTGCGAAACAGTGCGCTGTCTGCGACCGACGGCCCTTATGTCGAGACGAAGGAACATCTGGCGGGCTTCTACGTCATCGAGGCGCCTGACATGGCGGCGGCAAAAGAAATTGCCGGGCGGATCCCCTCGGCGCGCTTCGGCGCGGTCGAACTGCGGCCCGTGCGGATGCTGACGCTGCCGGACTGAGGTGCCAGATTGGAAAACGTGATCGACGAGATCTACCGAACACAGTCGCGCCGGGTGCTGGCGACGCTGATCCGCCTGCTCGGCGATTTCGACCGGGCCGAGGAAGCGCTCCACGACGCCTTTGCCGCGGCCGCCAAGACATGGCCGGCGGACGGCATTCCCGGCAACCCCTTCGCCTGGCTGGTCTCGGCGGGCCGCTTCAAGGCAATCGACACGATCCGGCGGCGGGCGCGTTTCGATGCTTCGCAGCACCACATCGAGGACAGCCTCTACACGCCCGAGGCAACTTACATCAGCGACATGGAACCGATCGAGGACGACATGCTACGGCTGATTTTCACCTGCTGCCATCCCGCCATTCCTGCCGATGCGCAGATGGCAATGGCGCTTCGGGAAATCTGCGGACTGACCACCGAAGAAATCGCCCATGCCTTCCTCGTGCCGGCACCGACGATTGCCCAGCGGATCGTCCGCGCCAAAGGCAGGATTCGGGCTGAGAAGATCCCCTACGAGGTGCCGGGCCACGAGGCGCTGCCGCAGCGGCTCGAGCAGGTTCTGCACGTGATCTACCTTGTCTTCAACGAGGGCTATTCCGCTTCTTCGGGCGAAGACGTGGTCCGTGCCGACCTGACCGCAGAGGCAATCCGTCTGGCACGGCTGCTTCTGGCGCTGCTGCCGCATCCCGACGTCTCCGGCCTGCTGGCGCTGATGCTGCTGCAGGAGTCCCGCCGCACCGCCCGCAGCAGCGAGCGGGGGCGCTGGTGCTGCTTGCCGATCAGGACCGCTCGCTCTGGGATCATGCGAAGATTGGGGAAGGCCTGGCGCTGCTTGCCGAAACAATGAGAGCGGGAGAGATCGGCAGCTATACGCTGCAGGCGGCGATCGCCGCCGAGCAT
This sequence comes from Rhizobium sp. C104, assembly GCF_022354505.1. Lineage (NCBI taxonomy): Bacteria > Pseudomonadati > Pseudomonadota > Alphaproteobacteria > Hyphomicrobiales > Rhizobiaceae > Rhizobium > Rhizobium sp. C104. The sequence goes on from NZ_CP092348.1 coordinate 2,199,742, forward strand.
GCCAGGGCACCGGTTGCGGAAGAGACCGACTGGCGGCGGATCGCCTTCTACTACGATCTGCTTCTGACGGCCCAGCCCTCCCCGATCGTCGAGCTCAACCGCGCCGTGGCGATCGCGATGGCGGAGGGGCCGGCGAAGGGGCTGGAACTGATCGACGCCATTCTGGAGCGCCGGGAACTGCAGACCTATCATCTCGCCCATTCGGCGCGCGCCGATTTCCTGCGCCGCCTTGGCCGGAGGCAGGAGGCGATCGCAGCCTATGAGAAAGCGCTGTCGCTCTGCCGGCAGGAGCCGGAGCAGGTCTTCTTAAGAAAGCGGATTTCAGAGCTTGCCGCGACGCCCGAGCGGCAGTGAGATCGCCGTGCCGGTGAGCGCCGAGACGATGATCAGCAGGTGGGCATTGACGCTGGCCTGGGCGAGCGCGGCCAGGGCCAGCCGCTCGCTCGAAGCCCCGAGAGCAATGGCGCCGGCGGTGATGCCGGCCGGATAGGTGCCGACGCCGCCCGGCGCATGGACCGGCAGCACGGAGGAAAGCTCGCCGCCGAGCGCGCCGCCGAAGCTTGCCGCCATCGGCAGCACGCCCATCAGGCCGAGCGCCCAGGCCAGCACCATGACCTTTACCAGCCAGTTGACGATGGTCATCGCCCAGGCGCGCGCAAAGGCGACGGCATCGAGCGGCAAACCGTTTTCGATCTCGGCGACGAATTTCCGCGCCTTTTCCGGCAGCAGCCTGGCAGCGAGGCGCAGCAGCGGCTTGCGGGCGGCAAAGGCTGCGACCGGCAGCAGCAGAAAGCCGGTCCAGAGCGACCAGGCAACGATCGGATCGGCGGAGGCGATGGCAAAACCGATGCCGGCGGCAGCGACAAGCGCGTGCAGGTCGAGCAGCCGCATGACGAGGAGTGCCGAAGTTGCACGCGTCAGCGGAATGCCGAACTCCGAGCGCATCAGCAGTGGAAAGCTGGTCTCGCCGGTGCGGAAGGGCAGCATGATGTTCAACAGGTTGTGGATCTGCGTGACGCGGAAGAGGACGGCGAACCGGCCGGCCGTCTCCTTCGGAAAGTAGTCATAGATGCGCCAGGTGCGCAGGAAATAGGTGCTCGTCAACAGCACCAGCGCGCCGATCACCGGGCCGGCGCCGACATCGGCCCACTGCCGGATAATGACGGGCCAACCCCAGAACCATTGGATGAAGAGGGCATAGGCTGCGACAATGACGACCGTCAGCACCGTCATGCGATTGCGCATAAACCAGGATTGCCGGCTTTCAACGATCGAACTCTTCATGTAGTAGGCATTCCTCGCTTGGCGTCGGCATCGGCCCCGTTCGCCAGGCCTTTTAGGAGAAATGACGGTTGCGCACAACGGCGGAGTTGATGGGCGATGGCGGCGAACACGCTTCCCCGCCGACGATCCGAGCGCTGACCGCTAAATCACTCGCCTTGCCGGCTTGACGTGGAGATCGATGTTGGAGCGGATTACCAGAAACATTCCGAGCGCAAGCCTTTTTCTGGCAGCCTATTTCCTGCTCAATATCGCGCTTCGCATCGCCTTGCCGCATACGCTCGATCTCGACGAGGCCGAGCAATCCTTCTATTCGCAATACCTGCTTGCAGGCTACGGCCCGCAACCGCCGTTCTACAACTGGATCCAATATGCCATCGTTTCGGTGACCGGCATATCGATGTGGGTGCTCTCGGTCCCGAAGAACATCATTCTCTTCGGCTGCTATGTATTCTATGGGCTTGCCGCCCGCGAGGTGCTGAAGAACCGTTCGCTCGCAGCCGTCGCCATGCTGAGCCTGATTACGCTGCCGCAGGTGGGTCTGATGGCGCAGCGCGAATTGACACATACCGTCGCGCTCTTGTTTGCGACCTCGCTCTTCCTCTTCGGTTTTTTCCGTACACTGCGCCAGCCGACGATTACAAGCTTCCTGGTCATCGGCATCGCCACCGGCATCGGGCTGATCTCGAAATATAATTTCGCCATCCTGCCGGCCTCAGCGCTCATCGCCGTGCTGCCGGACCGTGAGTGGCGCAGCCGCCTCATCGACTGGCGCTTGCTGCCGGCGATCGTCGTCGCCATCCTGATCGTGCTGCCGCATGCGCTCTGGCTGCCCGACAATCTCCTCAGCGCCTCTGCGCCGACACTGGAGCGGATGACCGCCGAACATGTGGCGCCTGCAGGCATCCCCCGTATCGGACAAGGACTATTATCTCTCCTCATCGCCGTGCTCGGCTTCGTCGCATTGCCGATCGTTCTGCTTGCCGCCGCCTTTCGGCGGGATTTCTTTCGCGCGCTGTCCTCGTCCAGCCCGATGATCCGGGTGATCGAGCGGATGATGCTCGTCAGCCTGCTCGCTTTCGTCGGCGTGATCCTCGTCGCCGGCGCAAGCGATATTCACGAGCGCTGGCTCGACCCCTGCCTGCTCGTCCTGCCGATCTATCTGTTCCTGAAACTGAAAACCGCAGATGTCGATCTTTCCGCCGGCCTTGCGCGCTTCCGCCCCGTCGTACCGGTGTTCATGGTGATCATCCTGTCGATCCTTCTCTTCCGGATCATCGGCATTCAATACATCGGCACCTATACGAGAACGAACGTCCCCTTCGCCGGCTACGTCGCCGAACTGACCGCGACCCGCAAGCCGGTTCTCATCGTGGCTGGAACCAAGTTCGTCGCCGGCAATATGAAGCTTCAACTACCCGATGTTCCGGTGGTGATACCGTTCTTCCCGGGTTCCGGGGTTCCCGAATATGCGACGGCGAAGGGGCCGGTGCTGGTTATCTGGCGCGGCGAGACCGCAGATGACCCGACAATTTCCCCGGCTTTGCCAACGATCTGGTGAGATCGGGCATTCATCTGCAGGAGTTGAACACGCTGACGCTGCCCTATCTCTTCGGTGACGGCAAACGCAGTTTCTCCATCGGTTATTCCTGGGTGGAGGGGGGCGCGAAATAGCGTTCCCACAGGTCGGCCGATTGCGGGGAAACCGGCATTGTCCGCTGGCAACCGGCGGACACTTCATGTACTAGCCTTCCGCAAGCGCGGCGGCGGCAGTAAAGATTGCCTGGCCGTCCGGCCTTTTGGAGATGAAAGTTGCAGACAACCGTAGAGCCCATGCGCGGTACGACTGATCCGGTACAATCGCTCGAGCTGTCGCTGGTCGTGCCCATTTTCAACGAAGAGGAAAGCGTCGGTCCGCTCGTCGAGCGCGTCGTGGCTGCGATGGCCGGCTATCCCCATCACTGGGAGTTGATCCTCATCGACGACGGCAGCACGGATGCGACGCTCGTCAACGCCCGCAAATTCGTCGGACGCGAAGGGCTGGCGCTCAGGATCGTCGAGCTGCAGCGCAATTTCGGCCAGACCGCCGCCATGCAGGCCGGTATCGACACCGCCCAGGGCCGCCTGATCGCAACGATGGACGGCGACCTGCAGAACGATCCGAAGGACATTCCTTCGATGGTCGCCGAATTGGAACGGCGTGAACTCGACCTCCTGGTGGGATGGCGCAAGAACCGCAAGGACGGTCTGTTCCTGCGTAAGATCCCATCCTGGTGCGCCAACTACCTGATCGGCCGCATCACCGGCGTCAAGCTGCACGATTACGGCTGCAGCCTGAAGATCTATCGTGCCTCGATCATCAAGCAGGTGAAGCTGATGGGCGAAATGCACCGCTTCATCCCGGCCTGGGTGGCGGGCGTCGTCCCGAGCTCGCGCATCGGAGAGATGGCCGTCACCCACCATGCCCGCGAGCACGGCGTTTCGAAATACGGTATCTCGCGCACCTTCCGCGTCATCCTCGACCTGTTGTCGGTGATGTTCTTCATGCGCTACAAGGCCCGGCCCGGGCATTTCTTCGGCTCGCTGGGACTTGGCCTCGGCGCGGTCGCCATGCTGATCCTCCTCTATCTCGGCTTCGACAAGTTCATCATGGGCAACGATATCGGCACGCGCCCGATGCTGATGGTCGGCGTCGTGCTGCTGCTGTCGTCGGTGCAGATGATCACAACCGGCATCCTGGCGGAGATGATCGCGCGCACTTACTACCGCGACGATGCCTCGCCGAACTATATCGTGCGGCAGATCTTCGACGATCGAAGCCAAGCCTAAGCCGGCAGCACGATGCTGGAGCGCGCGACGAGGACGATCAAAACCGCGGGCCTGCTGCTTGCGGCCTATTTCGTGCTCAACATCGTGCTGCGCATCGCGCTTCCGCATTCGCTGGAGCTCGACGAGGCAGAGCAATCCTTCTTCTCGCAATATCTGCTGGCGGGCTACGGCCCACAGCCGCCCTTCTACAACTGGATGCAATATGCCGTCGTTTCTGTGACGGGCATGTCGATCGGCGCGCTGATCGTGCCGAAGAACATCCTGCTCTTCCTGTGCTACCTTTTTTACGGCCTTGCCGGGCGCGAAGTCTTAAAGGATCAGGCGCTTGCCGCCATCGGCATGCTGGCGCTGATCACCCTGCCCCAGGTCTCCTTTATGGCCCAGCAGGATCTGACCCACACGACGGCGCTGCTCTTTGCCAGCGCATTGTTTCTCTACGGCTTCTTCCGCACGCTCGACCGGCCCGCTATCGGCAGCTATCTGCTGCTCGGGCTTGCCACGGGCATCGGGCTGATCTCGAAATATAATTTCGCGCTGATGCCGGCCGCTGCCTTGATCGCCATACTCCCGGATGCCGAATGGCGGCGCAGGGCGATCGACTGGCGCATGCTGGCGGCGATCGCCGTCGCGCTCGTCATCATCCTGCCGCACGCGATCTGGCTGCGGGACAATCTCGCATTCGCATCCTCCGATACTCTGGTGAAGATGGCCGCCGGCAACGAACCGGCCGGCATCGCGCGAGCCGGCAAAGGCCTCATCGCCTTTGTCGTCGCCATCATCGCCTTTGCGGCCCTGCCGGTCGCCATCTTCGCCGCCGCTTTCCGCCGGGATTTTGTTCGTGCCGTTTCGGCCGGCAACCGCTGGACCCGGATGATCGAGCGGATGATGCTCGCAAGCCTTGCCGGCATCGTTCTCATCGTGCTCTTCACCGGTTCCACCACCGTGCGCGAGCGCTGGCTCGACCCGTTCCTGCTGGTGCTGCCGATCTATTTCCTGGCGAAGATGCAGGCTGCCGGCATCGACCTTTCCGCGGGGCTGCGCCGCCTCCGGCCGGTACTGCCCGTGCTGATGGCTTGCGTGCTGATCGCGCTCGGCCTGCGTGTCGTCGGCGCCGGCCTGTTCGGCGTCTACGCGAGGCCGAACGTGCCGATGGCGGGCCTTTCCCGCGAGATGACGCGGCAGGCGGAACCGGCGCTGGTGATCGCCTCGGACACCTATATCGGCGGAAACATGCGGCTGCAATTTCCCGATGTGCCGGTGATCATCCCGGATTTTCCGGCACCGGGCATTCCCGCCTATGCCGAGGCGAAGGGACCGGTGCTGGTCGTCTGGCGCGGCAAGAAGACGGCGACGGCCGCCGATGCGGTCATGCCGGAACGGTTTTCGTCGGCACTGGCAACGGCGGGCATTGCGTCGCAGGAGATCGGCTCGCTGTCGCTTCCCTATTATTTCGGCCGCCAGGGCGATAATTTCGCGCTGGGCTATGCCTGGGTTCAGCCGGGGACCAGATAGATGACCGAAACCGACAGCCGCGACATCCGCTGGATTTTCGTCCTGCTGGCCGCCTATTTCGTGCTTCAGATCGGCGTGCGGCTGGCGACCTCGCATTCGCTCGATCTCGACGAGGCCGAACAGGCCTTCCGCTCGCAATGGCTTGCCGCCGGCTACGGCCCGCAGCCGCCCTTCTACAACTGGCTGCAATACACCGTCTTCCAATTTACAGGCGTGTCGCTTGCCGCACTTTCGGTGGTCAAGAACCTTCTGCTGTTCATCTCCTATCTGCTGTACGGCTTGACCGCACGGCTCGTCCTGCGCGACAGGGCGCTGGTGGCGATATCGACGCTGGGGCTGCTGACCATCCCGCAGATGGTTTTCGAGATGCAGCGCGACCTGACGCATACAGTCGCGGTATTCTTCTCGGCCAGCATCTTCTTCTACGGCTTCATCCGCAGCCTGAAGCAGCCGAGCCTTGCTTCCTATCTGATCGCCGGCATCGGCATCGGTTTCGGCCTGCTGGCCAAATATAATTTCGCAATCCTGCCGGCGGCAGCGCTGATTGCCGCGCTGGCGGATGCGCGTCTGCGGCAGCGCATCTTCGACCGGCGGCTGCTACTGACCGCTGTCGTGGCGCTTATCATCGTCCTGCCGCATCTCTTCTGGCTGAAGGACAATCTCGATTTCGCCACCGCCCGCACGCTGGAGAAGATGACCGCGAGCGGTGATGCGAGCTATTTCATGCAGGTCACCATGGGTGTCAGCTCGCTTGCTCTGGCCATCATCAGCTTTGCCGGATTGACCGTGGCGATCTTCGCCATCGTCTTCGGCAACGCTCTTCGCCCGGCGCTCACCGCCGGCTCGGAATGGACGCAGCTCATCGAGCGGATGATGCTCGTCTTCCTCATCGGCATTCTCTTTCTGATCGTCTTCGGCGGCGCGGCCGGCATCAAGGATCGCTGGCTGGTACCGATGCTCTTCATCCTGCCGCTCTATTTCTGCTTGAAGATCGAGGCCGCCGGCGTCACGACAGGTAGGGCCTTCCGGCGTTTCATGGTCGCCGTCGCCATCATCATGATCGGCGTACCGGCCGCCCTTTACGCCAGCGTCGCGGCGGCACGCTTTTCCGGTCATTACGAACGATTGAACAGGCCCTATGCCACGATGCTGGAAAGCTTGCGAAAACAGGCCGAGCCGGCGGCGATCCTCGCCGGCGACAGCCTGCTTGCCGGCAATCTCAGGCAGGATATTCCCGGCGCGCCGGTCCTCTCCGTCGATTATCCCGGTTTCAACCCCGATCTGACCGGCCGGCGACCACTTCTCCTCGTTTGGCTGATACCGCAGAAGGGCGGCAGCGAAGCACTCCCGCCTGATATGGCGCAATGGCTCCAAGCCAATCTCGGCGCATCCGCACCTGAGGGATTGGTGATCGACGTGCCCTATTTCTACAGGCGCGGCGACGACAGCTACCGTTTCGGCTATGCCTGGATCAACCAGCTGAACTGAGCGAAATCAGGATTTCAGCTCCTTCCAGGCCAAATCCAGCGCCAGCCTGGTAATCCTTGCCATCTCGTCCACCTCCGCATGGCTGATGACGAGCGGTGGCGAGGCGAGCATGCGGTCGCCGGTGGCGCGCAGCACGAGGCCGTTGGCGAGCGCGTGGTTGCGCACCAGCGCCCCGACCTGATCGGGTTTTTCAAAACGGGCGCGGGTGCTTTTGTCGGCGGCAAGCTGCAGGGCGCCCATCAGGCCGATGCTGACGGCCTCACCGACGAGATCATGATCAGCGAGCGCCGCCCAAGCCCTGCCGAAATAGGGGCCGATATCGTCGCGCACGCGTTCGACCAGTTTCTCCTCCTCGATGATGCACAGGTTTTCGAGGGCGGCGGCCGCACAGACCGGATGGCCGGAATAGGTGAAGCCGTGATTGAACTCGCCGACCTCGTTGATCAGCACATCGGCGATGCGGTCGCTGACGAGGACGCCGCCGATCGGCAGGTAGCCGGAGGACAGCCCCTTGGCTATCGGCGCGAGATCCGGCTCGACGCCGAAATGCTGGTGGCCGAACCAGGCGCCCAACCGGCCAAAACCGCAGATCACCTCGTCGGTTACCAACAGGATATTGCGCGCCTTGCAGATGCGGTCAATCTCCGGCCAATAGGTCTCGGGCGGGACGATGACGCCGGCAGCGCCTTGCACCGGCTCGGCGACGAAGGCCGCGACGTTCTCTTCGCCCAGTTCGTCGATCTTCGCTTCGAGCTCGCGGGCGACCTTGAGGCCGAATTCATCAGGCGAGAGATCGCCGCCCTCGCCGTACCAGTAAGGCTGGCCGATATGGACAATGCCCGGGATCGGCAGGTCGCCTTGCTCGTGCATATATTTCATGCCGCCAAGGCTGGCGCCGGCGACGGTCGAACCGTGATAGCCGTTCTTTCTCGCGATGACGATCTTCTTCGACGGCTTGCCGACGGCGCTCCAGTAAACACGGGCCATGCGGAACCAGGTGTCGTTCGCCTCCGAGCCGGAGCCGGTGAAGAAGATGTGGTTGAAACGCGGCCCGGCATGGGCGGTGACTTTCTGCGCTAGCAGCGTCGCCGGCGCCGAACTCGTGCCGAAGAAGGTGTTGTAATAGGGCAGCTCGTTCATCTGCCGTGCGACGGCCTCGGTGATTTCCCGGCGACCATAGCCGATATTGACGCACCAGAGGCCGGCAAAGCCGTCGAGATATTTCCTGCCGTGATTGTCGAAGATATGGACGCCCTCGCCGCGCTGGATGATGCGCGTGCCATCGGCATTCAGCTTCTTCATGTCGGCGAAGGGATGCAGGTGATGCGCGGCGTCGATCGCCTCAAGGTTCGGGGGTGGGGAAGTATCGGGCATAAGGTGAGGACCCTCGCGGATTGAAAGGCTGCTATCGATGGGATAGGAGCTTGGCCTTGTCCCGGAGGATTTTCAAGGTCATGGCGAGCGGCAGGATGGACGGCAAGACCGAGGGCGGCGACCCACGTTTCGAAATCCTGATCGTCGGCATGAACGGCGATCTGCGCGGCAAGCAGCTTCCATCAGGCGCCGAAGGCAAGGTCTGGGCCGGCGAAATCCGCCTGCCGACCTCGACGCAATCGCTCGACATCTGGGGCGACGACAATGACGACATCACCGGCCTGTCGCTGACGATCGGCGATCCGGACGGCAAGGTCATCCCCGACAGGCGCAGCCTGGCGCCGATGCCCTGGGCGCCCGAAGGCTCGATGCAGGTGCTTGCCACCATGCATGAATTCGACGGCAGCCCGAGCTTCATGGATCCGCGCGCCATCCTCGCTTCGGTGGTCGAGCGCTATGCGGCGCGCGGGCTGACGCCTGTCGTCGCCACCGAGCTGGAATTCTACGTGATGTCCGGCGACTGGCGCGAAACCGGGCGCCCTTCCCCGCCTGAAAGCCTCACCTATCGTGGCGAGCCGAACGGTTTCCAGCTCTACGACATGAGCGCAGTCGATGCGCTCGACGGCTATCTCAAGATGCTGAGGGCCTATGCGAAGGCGCAGGGACTGCCTGCGGATGCAACGACGGCGGAATTCGGCCCCGGCCAGTTCGAGGTCAACCTGCTGCATCGCCCCGATGCACTGGCGGCCGCCGACGATTGCCTCTACCTCAAGCGCATCGCCGAGCAGGCGGCGCGCCGCCACGGGCTGAAATCGACCTGCATGGCCAAGCCCTATTCCGACCATGCCGGCTCCGGCCTGCATGTGCATGCAAGCGTCATCGACAGCCAAGGCCGCAACATCCTCGACGCCAAGGGCGGCGAGCCGACGCGGCTGAAATCGGTCACGGCAGGCCTGCTCGACACGATGCGCGCAGCGCAACTGGTCTTCGCCCCCTTCGCCAATTCCTATCGCCGCTTCCAGCCGGGCTCGTTTGCACCTGTCGATCTGACCTGGGGCAACGGCCATCGCGGCACGGCGATCCGCATACCCGACAAGGACGGGCCGGCCGCCCGCATCGAGCACCGCGTCGCCGGCGCCGACGCCAATCCCTATCTGCTGCTGGCGGCGATCCTCGGCGGCATGCTGCTTGGCCTCGACGGCGAACTCGATCCCGGCGAGGAGACGACGCCCGCCCACACGCCTGCCGAGACGACACGGCTGACCCATGATTTCCTCAGCGCGGTCGAGACCTTCCGCACCTCGCCCTTCATCGCCGATACCTTCGGCGCACGCTATCAGGCGCTTTATGGCGACACCAAGCGCAAGGAAGCACTCGCGCATCTGCGCACCGTCTCGGATTTCGATTACCAAACCTATCTCCCGCGGCTCTAAAACTTGCGCCGCGGCCGACTTACGCGGCGGGCTCGCGCCGTTCGGCCTCATCCACCTGCGCTGCCAGGCCCTGCTTGACCAGAACCTTCAATTCGCCCGGATGCAGCCGGATCGAGACATTGCGTTCAAGCGGCAGCAGTTCGCCGTCCATCACGCAATTGGCCTTGGAGCGCAGTTTCGGGAAATGCAGTTGCACTTCGGCCGGGTGCATCACCATGACGTCGGCATTCTCGCGGACCTTGCCGCGCAGCATGTCGATGGCGAGGCGGGCGACACCGAGGGGCTTTAGCGGATTTGCCGTATAGAAGCCGAGTTCGCCGGTTCTGAGATTATCGGCGTAGAGCAGCGCATTCTCGCCGAAAGGATTGTTGGAGACCGAGATTGCCGACACCCAGCGGCGCTCCCGCATGCCGGCCGCCTCGAACTCGACTTCGAATTCCGGCGGATTGAACACGACACCCAAAGCCGCCTTCGTGCTCGCCCGGATCTTGCCCAGGCGGGAACGATAGCTGTAGGCGTTGCGGTAGCGCACCATGCGGGCGTGCAGGCCGGCGGAAAACTGGTGGATGAAGGGGCGTCCGTTGGCGCTGGCAATATCTACATTGTCGATCTCGCCGGTGGCAAGCACATCGAGCGCCTGCCAGATATCGAGCGGCACACGCAGCGAGCGGGCAAAAAGGTTCATAGTGCCGGCCGGCACGACGCCGAGCGCAATGCCGTTTTTCCAGGCGATCGATGCCGCGGCCGAAATCGTGCCGTCGCCGCCGCCGGCGACGATGCCGTCGATATCGTCACGCTTGGCCGCCCGCTCCATGGCGGGAATGATCTCCTTTCCGGAGAAGACGATGGCGTCGAAATCATGCCCCGCGTCGCGGAACGCCTCCTCCGCCCTCTTTTCGTAGGCCAGCATATCGGTGGTCCTGAAGGTGCCGCCGTCGCGATTGAAAAAGCCTACAAGCTTCATAAGGGCTCCCGTCCCTGGCGCGGAATTGTTCCTGCCTTTGCCTTGAGATGGTTGCGGCATCGGCGATTTCAAGCACAACCGCCTTTCCGAAGGAATGACTGAATTGCAAATATTGCAACGGACATATGCACATAGCAGGACGCTGCACTGCGAAAAATGCACTCGACGCCTGCCGGTACATCACGGATAGATCAGATATCGGAGAGATCGTCTCCACTTCCCGCCATAGACCACGATCGCCTCGCGGCCGCGCTTGCGCCTGAGGCCAATGCCAAGCAGCGACCGTCCCGAGGAGCGCTCATGAGTGAGATCGCCATCAATGATTCCATCGAAAGCCAGCCGGATGACGAGCTGCCATCGGCAACGACCGTCGCCCTGGTTCAGCTGGCGCTCGCCTGCGGCGGCTTCGGCATCGGCACCGGCGAATTCGCGATCATGGGGCTGCTGCCGAATGTCGCCGACACCTTCTCGGTGACGACGCCGCAGGCCGGCTACGTCATCAGCGCCTATGCGCTCGGCGTCGTCATCGGCGCGCCCGTTATCGCCGTGCTCGCCGCGAAAATGGCGCGCCGAACGCTGCTCCTAACGCTGATGCTGATCTTTGCCGCCGGCAATATATCCAGCGCCATGGCGCCGACCTTCGAAACCTTCACGCTGCTGCGCTTCGTCAGCGGCCTGCCGCATGGCGCCTATTTCGGCGTCGCGGCGCTGGTCGCCGCCTCGATGGTGCCGGTGCATCGCCGCGCGCGGGCCGTCGGCCGCGTCATGCTCGGCCTGACCGTCGCGACACTTCTCGGCACGCCCTTGACGACATTCTTCGGCCAGTCGCTCGACTGGCAGATCGCATTCTTCTCCGTCGGCATGCTCGGCCTGCTGACGGTAGTGCTGATCTGGTTCTACGTTCCCCAGGACAGGGTTTCCGAAGAGGCAAGCTTCCTGCGCGAACTCGGCGCCTTCCGCCGGCCGCAGGTATGGCTGACGCTCGGCATCGCCGCCGTCGGTTACGGCGGCATGTTTGCAATGTTCAGCTATATCGCCTCGACGACCACTCAGGTGGCGATGCTGCCGGAAACGGCCGTCCCGATCATGCTGGTACTGTTCGGCGTCGGCATGAATGCCGGCAATTTCATTGGCTCCTGGCTTGCCGACAAATCGCTGCTCGGCACGATCGGCGGCTCGCTCGTCTATAATATCGTCGTGCTGACCACCTTCTCGCTGACCGCCGCCAATCCCTATATGCTCGGCCTCTCGGTCTTCCTGGTCGGCTGCGGTTTTGCCGCCGGCCCGGCGCTGCAGACGCGGCTGATGGATGTCGCCGCCGACGCGCAGACGCTTGCCGCCGCCTCCAACCATTCCGCCTTCAATATCGCCAATGCGATCGGCGCCTGGCTCGGCGGCCTCGTCATCGCCTGGGGTTACGGTTTTGCCGCAACCGGCTATGTAGGCGCAGCACTTTCCTTCCTCGGCCTGTTCGTCTTCGCCGCCTCCGCACGGCTGGAGCGCCGCGCCGGCGCATAGAGCCCGTCTGACGCCATGCGCAGCTCACGCCCTTCAGGGCTGCAGAAGACGTAATCGTCGCCCCAGGCGGCGAGCGCGTCGACGACCGGCTTCAGCGTCATGCCGAGCGGCGTCATGGCATAATCGACATGCGGCGGCACGACGGGATAGACGGTGCGCGACACCAGCCCGGACTGTTCCAGTTCCCGCAGTTGCTTGGTCAGCATGCGCTGGGTGACGGCCGGCAGCTTGCGGCGCAGTTCATTGAAGCGCAGCGTGCCCTGCATCAGGTGAAAGAGGATCACCCCCTTCCATTTGCCGTCGAGAAAACCCAGCGTCGCCTCCACAGGGCAACCGGGGAAATTCTTGATGAATTTGGCGCGGGGCAACGACATTTTTACAGTATCCTTTTTGGTACTATGTACAGAATTTGTGCATTCTTGCGCTGTTTCAGCATAGTGCGCATCTAGCCTCCGTGCAAAGAACACAGGAGTTTGCCATGCGCGCCGTTGCGTACAATAGCCCACAACCCATTACCGCCGAAACCTCGCTGATCGATATCGAGCTGCCGATACCGGAAGCCCGAGGCCACGACCTGCTGGTCGAGATCAAGGCCGTTTCCGTCAATCCAGCCGATGTCAAAATCCGCGCTCATGTGGCGCCGCCCACGGACGAGCCAAGGGTATTGGGCTGGGATGCCGCCGGCATCGTGAAGGCCGTCGGCGCCGACGTCACCCTGTTCAAGCTCGGCGACCAAGTGTTCTATTCGGGCGCCCTCGCCCGCCCCGGCACGAATGCCGAATTCCATCTCGTCGACGAGCGCATCGTCGGCGCCAAGCCGAAGAGCCTCGATTTCGCCGCCGCTGCAGCGCTGCCGCTGACCACGATCACCGCCTATGAGGCGCTGTTCGATCGGCTGAAGGTGCAAGATCCGGTTTCGGGTGCGGCGCGCTCCATCCTCATCATCGGCGGCGCCGGCGGGGTCGGCTCGATCGCCATTCAGATCGCTCGGGTGCTGACCGATCTCACCGTCATTGCCACGGCGTCGCGGCGTGAAACGCAGGACTGGGTGAAGGATCTCGGCGCCCATCACGTCATTGACCATTCCAGCCCGATCGCACCGCAGGTGGCAGCGCTCGGCATCGGCGCCCCGGGCTTCATCTTCTCGACGACGAACACCGATCTCCATATCAGCGACATCGTCGAAGTCATCGCGCCGCAGGGCCGCTTCGCGTTGATCGACAATCCGAAGACCCTCGATGTCGTGCCCTTCATGCGCAAGAGCGCCTCTATCCACTGGGAGCTGATGTTTACCCGTCCGCTCTTCGAAACGCCCGACATGATCGAGCAGCACAGGCTGTTGAACAGGATTTCCGAGCTCGTCGACGCCGGCAAGATCCGCACGACACTTTCCGAAACCATTGGCCCCATCAATGCGGCGAACCTGAAGAAAGCGCATGCGATGGTTGAAACGGGCCGGATGAAGGGCAAGGCGGTGCTTGCCGGGTTCTGAGACCCGGTCGCCCGTGCAAATACCTCTCTTGGAATGTTGCATCGCGAGGTGCGACATTCTGGCGTTAAGCATTTCTCCCGCTTGACTTATTCCGCGTTCGGGACCACCTAGCATGACACGTGGATGACACTTGTCTTCCACGGATTTTAACGGAGCCATCACTCAGATGCCAAGCGACAGTAGCAGTCGATTGCCTTTGCCGTACGCGGCCCTCGTGCGCTGACCGACTCCTGTCGGCTCGCCCGTTCGGGACGCTACGGCGGATCGACGGAAAGGCGAGCCTCAATGAACATCAATCGCTTCCCACTTCGGGCAGGCCATGCCGCCCGTGCCTTCATCAACAACAGCCGCGGTGCAACGATCGCCGAACGCGTCGATGCGTTGAACGCGCTTGCCGTCCAGGACGCCGGCCGTGTGCTGACCGGCATGCCGCTCGACTATGCCGTCAATATTCTCGACCGGCCGGAGCTTCGCAACGCCGCGCAGATCCTGGCGCTGGTCAGTGCCGAGGATGCCGCACGGCTGCTGCATGGCATGTCCAACGACCGTGTCGCCGACGTGCTGCTCGAACTCGACGGCGAGACCCGCGCCCGGCTGTTTGCTAGCCTCGACGAACCGGTGCGCATCGCGATCCAGCACCTGATGGGCTATCCGCCGCGCACGGCCGGCGGCATCATGACGACGGAGTTCGTCAGCGTGCCGATGAACTGGACGGTCGCCCAGACACTCGACCATGTGCGCCAGGTCGAACGCTCGCGCGAGACCGTCTATGCGATCTATGTGCTCGACGAGATCAGCCATGCGCTGATGCATGTGGTGACGCTGCGCCGCCTCATCACCGGCGAGCCTGATGCTTCCATCCTCACGGTGGCGCAGAAGGGCACGCCGGTTTCGGCCGATCCGCTGATGAAGCAGGAGGATGTCGCCCGGCTGATCCGCAAACACGACCTGCTCGCCCTGCCGGTGACCGACGAGCACGGGCAGATGCTCGGCATCGTCACCGTCGACGATGTGATTGACACGATGATCTCAGACACGACGGAAGCGGCCCAGAGGTTCGGCGGCATGGAGGCGCTCGGCCAGCCCTATATGAAGATCGGCTTCGCCGGCATGATCCGCAAGCGCGCCGGCTGGCTCGCCGCCCTGTTCCTCGGCGAGATGCTGACGGCAAGCGCCATGCAGCATTTCGAAGGCGAGCTGGAAAAGGCCGTGGTGCTGACGTTGTTCATCCCGCTGATCATGAGCTCGGGCGGCAATTCAGGTTCGCAGGCGACCTCGCTGATCATCCGGGCCTTGGCGCTCGGCGAGCTGAAGCTTTCGGACTGGTGGAAGGTGCTGCTGCGCGAACTTCCCACAGGCATCGTACTCGGCGCGATCCTCGGCCTCGTCGGCTTCACGCGCATCGTCTTCTGGCAGTCGGCCGGGCTCTACGACTACGGCCCGCACTGGCAGATGGTCGCCATCACGGTGTTTGCCGCCCTGATCGGGATCGTCACCTTCGGCTCGATCTGCGGCTCGATGCTGCCTTTCGTGCTGCAGAAGCTCCGGCTCGATCCGGCGAGCGCCTCAGCCCCCTTCGTCGCCACGCTCGTCGATGTCACCGGGCTCGTCATCTACTTCTCGGTGGCGCTGCTCATCCTCAGCGGGACGCTGCTGTAGCACCCAAGACCCCTCGCCAACCCCTGCCCACAAGGGGAGGGGCTTAAACTGCCGCACCCGCATCCCAAATATTGACCCTTGGTGGGGAGCGAGACGGTGCCCAGATTAGTCCCTCCCGCTTGTGGGGAGGGGTTTTTATTAGCGAGAAAAACTATTGGGAAATCATCTTCCCTCGGGCAGCTTCAACGGTCCGTGTGTCTTGATGCTGCGGATGGCGAAGTTCGAGCGGATGTCGCTGACATTCGGGAGCGTCAGAAGCGTTTCCGTCAGAAGCCGCTCGTAGGCGGCAAGATCCTCCACCACCACTTCGGCGAGGAAATCGGCGGTGCCCGAAATCAGGAAGCAGGAGACGATTTCGGGGATGGCGAGCAACGCCTTCTGCTGCGCCTCGGAATTCTCGCGGCTGTGATGAACGACCTTGAACTCGACGAAGACGGTCAGGCCGAGCCCGACTTCCTTGCGGTCGATATCGGCCGTGTAGCCGCGGATGATGCCGGAGCGTTCGAGATTGCGGATGCGGCGCAGGCAGGGCGACGGCGAAAGGTTCACCTTCTCGGCGATCTCGACATTGGTCGCCCGCGCATCCTCCTGCAGGCACTTCAGTATGGCGATATCGAATTTATCGAGATTTGGCATTTTCGCGATCCCCGTTGGCGTCGTTTGGCAGAAGATTGCGCGTAGCATGATTTTTGAGCCAGAGATAGCAAGGACATGCCCTGCCCTCTCGAACTAATCTTCTCCTCGACCGGAACGCTCCGGATGAAGGAAGGGACAGGACGATGAGCACGATTGCATTTACGAACGACAAGTCGCCATCGCAGGCACTGGGTTATGCCGGCGGCACCGTTACCGTACTGATCTGGGCGACATGGTTTCTTGTCACCCGCCACAGCGCCGCAACGCCGCTCGGCTCGATCGACATCGGGCTAATCCGCTTCGGAATTCCCGCACTAGTGCTGTCGCCGGTCTGGCTGAAGACCGGGCTGCTGCCGAAGTCCGTGCCGCTGCATCTGCTGGCGATCATGGTGTCCGGCTCGGGCGCCGTCTTCTTCCTGCTGACCACGCTGGCAATTCATTCGACGCCGGCTGCCTCTTCGGGCATTCTGCTCGGCGGCTCGATGCCGCTCGCTGCGGCGCTGATCGGTATAACCCTGTTTGGCGAAAGACCCGACACCACCCGCATCGCCGGGCTCGCCGCGATCGTCGCCGGCGTGCTGATCCTGCTCACGCACAGCCTCGCGGATGCCTCGCTGCCATGGACGAGCTTCCTGCTGCTCCCGGCCGGCGCTTTTCTGTGGGCGAGCTATACGCATGCCTTCCGCCGCTCGGGCCTGACGGCCGTGCAGGCAAGCGCGCTAATCGCCGTCTGGTCCTTCCTGATCATGGGCGTGCTTGCCCTCATCTTCGGCATCTCCCTGCCGCAGGCGCCTCTCCCGGAAATCGGCCTGCAGGTGCTAAGCCAGGGCGTTCTTTCCGGCCTCGTCGCCATGGTCGCCTACGGCACCGCCGTCAGAACACTCGGGGGAACACAGGCCGCCGCCTTCACGGCGCTGACACCGGTGCTGGCGACGCTGGGCGGTGGCTTCCTGCTTGGCGAACCGATCGGGCTAACGGAAATCAGCGCCGCCGTGATCACCGGCATCGGCGTGGCACTTTCCACCGGGATCGCCGCCCGGCACCGCTGACCGCCAGCCGGACCTAACAAAGTCGAAAGTCGCCGACAGCCATCGCTGCGGCGGCTCTTTCAATGAAACTGATTTGGACCGCTCAGGCCTGGATGACGACGACCCTGGCGCCGACTTCGACACGGCTATAGAGGTCGATCACGTCATGGTTCATCATGCGGATACAGCCGCTCGACATGGCGAGACCGATTGATTGCGGCTGGTTGGTGCCGTGAATGCGGAAATGCGTGTCGCCGCCGCCGCGATAGAGATACATGGCACGTGCGCCGAGCGGATTGTTCGGGCCGCCCGGCATGCCGCCAGCGAGTTTGCGATAGCGCTCTTCGCGACGCTGCATGTTTTCGGTGGGCGTCCAGCTCGGCCATTCCGCCTTGCGGCCGATATAGGCGTTGCCGGCAAAGGCCAACCCCTCGCGGCCAACACCGACGCCGTAGCGCACCGCCCGGCCGTCGCCGAGGACATAGTAGGCGCGCCGTGCCGGGGTATCGACGATCACCGTGCCCGCTGCATGGGTGGTTTCATAGGCCACTTCCTGGCGGCGGAGCTCCGGCTTGATCTTGTCGATCGGCACCTGCTTCAACGGGAATTTTTCATCCGGAAGTGCGGCGTAATTCGTCTGGCTGTTGAGGCCGGTCGAGGAGCAGCCGGCGACAAAAAGCGGCAGAGCGATCAGAAAGCCCCGGCGGGAGATCGTCATGAAATGTGTCCTTAGTGCGTCAACAAGATGTCGCAAGCTAAGGAAATTATGGTTAACGAACGGCTAACGGCAGCCCGCAGCAAGTGACCACGAAGGCGGCAGCACCTAAAAATTGTCGGCGGTGGGGATAATCCGCCTCACATATTCGGATATACCGGCCCCTCGCCGCCCTGCGGCGGCACCCAGTTGATGTTCTGGTTGGGGTCCTTGATGTCGCAGGTCTTGCAGTGGACGCAGTTCTGGGCGTTGATGACGAAGGTCTCCTGCCCGTCCTTCTCCACCCATTCATAGACCCCGGCCGGACAGTAACGCGTCGACAGGCCGGCATAGATATCGTGTTCCGAACGCTTCTGCAGGCCCATGTCCTTGACCTGCAGATGCACCGGCTGATCCTCCTCGTGATTGGTGTTCGACAGGAACACCGAGGACAGGCGGTCGAAGGTCAGGACGCCATCGGGCTTCGGGTAGGCGATCGGCTTGTGCTGCGCGGCTGGCTCCAGCGACTGCGCATCGGTCTTGCCGTGACCAAGCGTGCCGAAGAAAGAAAAGCCGAACAAGGTGTTGGTCCACATGTCGAGACCGCCGAGCGCCACGCCGAGCGCGGTGCCGAATTTCGACCACAGCGGCTTGACGTTGCGCACCCGCTTGAGATCCTTGCCGATGTCGCCCTGGCGCCATTCGTTTTCGATCTCGACGACCTCGTCATGGCTGCGGCCGGCTGTGATGGCGGCGGCGATCTTCTCGGCCGCCAGCATGCCCGACAGCACCGCATTGTGGCTGCCCTTGATGCGGGGAACGTTGACCAGACCGGCCGAACAGCCGATCAGCGCTCCGCCCGGGAAGGAAAGCTTCGGCACCGACTGGTAGCCGCCCTCGGTGATGGCGCGGGCGCCATAGGAAAGCCGCTTGCCGCCCTCGAAGGTGCCGCGGATCGCCGGATGGGTCTTGAAGCGCTGGAACTCCTCGAAGGGATACAGATAGGGGTTCTTGTAGTTCAAATGGACGACGAAGCCGACGGCGACCAGATTGTCTTCCAGGTGATAGAGGAAGGATCCACCGCCGGTCTTCATCCCCAGCGGCCAGCCGAAGGAATGCTGCACCAGGCCCTGTTTGTGGTTTTCCGGCTTGACCTGCCATAGCTCCTTAATGCCGATCCCGAACTTTTGCGGTTCGCGGTCCTTCTGCAGATCGAATTTGGCAATCAGCTGCTTGGCGAGCGAGCCGCGCACGCCCTCGCCGATCAGCACATATTTGCCGAGCAGTTCCATGCCACGGGTATAGTTCGGGCCGGGCTCGCCGTTCTTCTCGATGCCCATGTCGCCGGTGGCGACGCCGATGACCGCGCCCTTATCATTATAGAGCACTTCGGTGGCGGCAAAGCCCGGGTAGATCTCGACGCCGAGCTCCTCCGCCTTACCAGCCAGCCAGCGACAGACGAGCCCGAGCGAGACGATGTAGTTGCCGTGATTGTTCATCAGCGGCGGCATCAAAAAATTCGGCAGCCGGATCGAGCCGGCAGGACCGAGCAGCAGGAAGTGGTCGGCATTGACCTCGGTCTTGAAGGGATGGTCGGTTTCCTGGCGCCAGCCGGGCAGCAGTCGATCGATGCCGATCGGATCGACAACTGCGCCCGAGAGAATATGGGCCCCGACTTCCGAGCCCTTCTCCAGCACGACGACCGACAGTTCCGGATTGACCTGCTTCAGCCGGATCGCCGCCGAAAGACCGGCCGGACCCGCCCCGACGATCACCACGTCGAATTCCATGCTTTCGCGTTCGGGCAACTCAGTCGTCTCAGTCATTCACTCGTCTCCGCTTGGCGGCACGCGGCCGTCATCCTCATAAGCACTTTCTTGTCAAAACGAGAAAGCGTTGTCGAGCCGGGATACGACAGCCAATCTTCAATTCGCACAATGATATGCCTTGTGCGTTGAAATTATATGACGCTTACGTCAACGTCAATTAGCGAACGCCGCCGAACCGTCACACTCCCTTTCCTTTTCCGCCGATTGCGCCTTATACAACGCTCGAACAGTTTGGAGGACTACCATGGATCTCGGCATCGAAGGCAAACGGGCGCTCGTCCTCGCCTCCTCACGTGGCCTCGGCCTCGGCATCGCCACGGCACTGGCGCGCGAAGGCGCGAATGTGCTGCTTTGCGGGCGCAGCGGCGAGCAGCTGGAGGCCAATTGCAAGGCAATCAACTGCGAAGGCAAAGGCCGGGCCGACTGGATCTGGGCCGACCTCGGGGACGAACGCTTCGTCGAAACAGTGACGAGCGCAGTGAGGGAGAAGTTCGGCGGGCTCGATATCCTCGTCAACAATACCGGCGGGCCGACGCCCGGCACGACCGAGGACATGACGGGTGAAAAGCTCGAGACCTATTTCCTCTCGATGGTCGCCCGCGTCATCACGCTGACCAATGCGCTGCTGCCCGGCATGAAGGCACAGGGCTGGGGTCGCATCCTGACGGTCGCCTCCTCAGGCGTGATCGAGCCGATCGCCAATCTGGCGCTGTCGAATACGCTGCGTCCGGCACTTGCCGGCTGGAGCAAGACACTTGCCTCCGAAGTGGCGGGCTTCGGCGTTACCACCAACCTGCTGTTGCCGGGCAGCATCCTCACGGGCCGTCTCGACGATCTCGACGGGGCGGCGGCAAAGCGGACCGGCAAGAGCCTCGAAGAAATCCGCAGCGACAAGGAAGCGCGCATTCCGGTCGGCCGCTACGGCCGGGTGGAGGAATTTGCCGCAGCGGCTGCCTTCCTGTGCAGCCAGCCGGCAAGTTACATCACCGGCTCGCTGATCCGCTGCGACGGCGGCGCGGCCCGATCCGTCTGACAGTATTTCAGCCGGCGTGGGCCGCTATGGCCGCCCAACTGGCGGCATTTTGGACCATCGATCCAACATGAGCCGGATCGTCGGCAAGCTCGGCGAGCTCGGACAAACGGTGGAAGCCCGTCAGGATCGCGATGCGCCGCCGGTCGAGTCTGCGTCCGGTCAGCATTTCATAGGCTGATATGATGCGGGCGGTTAGGTCGGGCGAGATGAAGTTCGAGTAGATGAATTCCTGGTGCAACGGCCCGAAGCCCGAATCGGCGAAATCGTAAATGCCATTGAGCCTTCCTTGCGCATGGTTGAAGGCCATGTTCCAGCCATGACCGTCGAAAAAGCCGTAGATGTTGCCGTGGGGATCGGGCGGCAAGGTTTCGAAATCGATAATAAGGGCCTCGGCAAAGCTCCTGATCTCGGGCGGCAACAGCGGTAAAGCCTTTTCTCGCACCGTCTCGGGCGATTGCCAGGGCTGGATCGGCCCGGCGCCGGCCGAGCGCATGCGATCGGCATCGAGCACATGCAACTCGGCGTAAAAGCGTGCCAGATCGTCCGCAAGGTGCTGACGATTGCCTTCGCCAAGCGCATCGTAATCTTCGGCAATGAGATGTTCGCCGTCGATCTTGGCGTGGCTGGAGAAGATCGGCGGCCCGTCGTGAATGTGCATATCGGGAACCGCCATCGACAGCGACGGCCTGATGATGTCGAGCAAGGCGGCTTCCTTGACAAGCGCTCTTTCCGCGCCTGAATGACGGGGAAATTTGAAGATCAGCGTGTCGTCGACGTCGACGGCAAGCGAATCCCAGCCCTTCGCCGCCAGCTTGAAGGCGGAGCCCGTGAGTTTAGGAAACACGCTTATGATGAGAGAGCGAAATTCGCTGGCGTTCAACTCGGTCATGACCGACCTGCTTTCTCTGGTTTTTTCCCGTGTTTTTCGCCGGGCAACGAACGGCACGCGGACCGATTTCGTCTTGTCGCGAACTGCCTGCCTGTCGGCCGTCAAACGGCACCGGATTACACTGGACCTATATTAGTACAGTTTGAATATTACGGAATATTCATTACAAAAATTTAAGCCGTTATAACCACTTAGTGATTGCGACCGGGGAATTATGTCTTTTTTGCGCCGCAATATAAGCGGCTCAATCGGGCCATAAAAATCGCACCCCCCTTTCAACACCCGGTCTCGCCCATGAAGAAATTTTGGATCACTGTCAGCGTTATTGCAGTTGCCGCCGTCGGCGTCTGGCAATTCGGGAATCTGATCCCTTATGCCTCCCGCATTCCCACCCTCTCGCAGTTCATCAAGCAGCCGGTTGGCGGCAATGGCGGGCAGCCGGCACAGGGCGATCAGGCGCAGGCCGATCAAGCGCAGAACGGTGGGCAACATCAGGGCGGCGGGCGTAGACGCGGCGGTGGTGGCCCGACGATCGTGAAGACCGTTGCAGCTGTGAAAACTGCGCTGCCGACGGATGTGACGGCTTCCGGCTGGGCCGATGCCGACGACAACACAACCATTGCCGCACAGGAACAGGGCCTGATCGTCAGCATCAATGGCCAGGATGGGGCGACCGTCAAAGTCGGCGACCTGATCGCCAAGCTCGACGACCGGACGGCCAAGGCCGCCGTCGACAAGGACAATGCGATGATCGTGCGGGACACGGCGACGCTTTCGGAATCCGAAACCGCGCTGGTGCGCGCCCAGGACCTCTTCGATCAGAAAGCCGGCACTCAGCAGAGCCTCGATCAGGCGAGAGCCGCCCGCGATACCGCCGCCGCCACGGTCGACGCCGATAAGGCGACGCTGGCCTCGGATCAGATCATTCTTGAAAATACCGATATCCGCGCACCCTTCGACGGCCGGCTCGGCGATATCGCCATCAGCAGGGGCGCTTTCCTCAATGCCGGCTCGGCGATCGTCACCATCGCCAAATACGATCCGATCTATGTGAAATTTCATCTGCAGGAACGCTATCTCAGGGAATTGAAGACCGCGCTCGCAGCCGGCCCGGTCGAGGTCAGCACGGTTCCCGCCTCCACCAAGGGGCAGGTCCGCAAGGGCGAGATCAGCTTCTACGACAACACCGTCGACACCGCCTCGGGCACGATCCTCGCCAAGGCGAAATTCGAGAATGCCTCCGGCGCGCTCTGGCCCGGCCAGTCGGTCAACATCGTCGTGCATTTCAACAATGACGAACAGCAGGTGGTGGTGCCGACCGTGGCCGTCAGCCCCGGTCCGGAGGGGTTCTTCGCCTTCGTCGCCAAGGACGGCAAATCGCATCTGACGCCGGTCACCGTCGCCCGCGCCAATGGCGGCTTCACCGCCATCGCATCGGGTCTTTCGGAAGGCGACCATGTCGTCGTCGAGGGCCAGGGCCAGCTCAGCGACCAGCAGGCGATCAACGAGCAGTTCGACGAAAAAGCGCTTGATGTCGCCTCCGCCGACGAACCTCGGCAGCCCCAGCTATCCGAGACGATCGCGGTGGGAGCTCAGCAATGATCCCGAATTTCTGTATCCAGCGCCCCGTCGCGACGACGCTGCTCGCCATCGGCGTCATTCTGGCCGGTCTTGCCGGTTACCGGCTCGTGCCCGTCGCGGCCCTGCCGCAGGTCGATTTTCCGACGATCAACGTTTCGGCGCAGTTGAGCGGCGCCTCGCCGCAGACGATGGCGACCTCGGTCGCCACACCGCTGATCAAGCAGTTCGAGACCATTCCCGGGATCACCGAAATCAGCGCCTCGAGCTCGCTCGGCAGCAGCAGCATCGTGCTGCAGTTCGATCTCAACCGCGATATCGACGCCGCTGCGGCCGACGTGCAGGCGGCGATCTCGCATGCCACCCGGCAGTTGCCCGACAATCTGACGACGCCGCCGAGCTACCGCAAGACCAACCCGGCCGATGCGCCGGTCATGCTGCTCGCCGTGCAGAGCAACACCATGCCGCGCAGCAAGCTCGACGAGATCGCCGAGGACATCATCTCGCCGTCGCTGTCGACGCTTCCCGGCGTCGCTCAGGTCAGCGTTTTTGGCGCCCAGACCTATGCCGTGCGCGTCGAGGTCGATCCCAACAAGCTGCTTACCCGTGGCATCGGCATCGATACCGTCAACAAGGCGCTTGCTGCCGCCAACAGCCAGCAGCCGGTGGGAACACTGCAGAATAATTCGCAAAGCATGACCATCACGGCGAACACCCAGCGCACCAATGCCGAACAATTCCGCTCGCTGGTCATTGCCAATCCGAACGGCGCGCCGATCCATCTCGGCGATGTCGCCGATGTGCAGGACAGCGTCGAGAACCAGTATACCGGCAGCTGGTATGACGGCCAGCGCGGCATCATCCTCGCCATCCAGCGTCAGCCGGATGCCAACACGGTCGATGTCATTGATGCAATCAACGCCAAGCTGCCGCAGCTTCACGCCGAAATCCCGCCGTCGGTGAACACCGTCGTCATGAACGACGCGGCAAAACCCATTCGCGCCGCCATTTCAGACGTGAAGTTCACGCTGTTCCTGACGATCGGCCTCGTCGTTCTCGTCATCTACCTCTTCACCGGTCATGCCACGGCAACGATCATTCCGGGACTTGCCGTTCCGCTGTCGCTCATCTCGACCTTCGGCATGATGTATGTGCTCGGCTACAGCATCGACAACATCTCGCTCTTGGGGCTGACGCTCGCGGTCGGGCTGGTGGTCGACGACGCGATCGTCATGCTGGAAAATATCCTGCGCCATGTCGAAGAAGGCATGCCGGTGCGGGAGGCGGCGATCAAGGGGGCCGGCGAAGTCAGCTACACCATCATCTCCATGTCGGTTTCGCTGATCGCGGTGTTCATCCCGATCCTCCTGATGGGCGGCGTCGTCGGCCGCGTGTTCAACGAATTCGGCATGGTGGTCGCCATCGCCATCATCTCCTCGGCGATCGTCTCGCTGACTGTGACGCCGATGCTCGGCTCGCGCCTCTCCAACAACCACAGCCGCCCGCCGCTCCTCATCCGCATCTTCGATGCCGGCTTCGAGCGGACGCTCAACGGCTATGACAGGGCGGTCGGCTGGTGCCTTGGCCATCGCCTGACGATCCTCGGGGTTTTCGCCGGCTCGGTGGCGCTGACGATCTATTTCTTCATGGCGCTGCCGACGAGTTTCTTCCCGCAGGAAGACATCGGCCGGCTGACGATCAGCACCCAGGCGCGGCAGGACATTTCCTATACCGCCATGGAGGCGCTGCAGCAGCAGGCGGCAGCCGCCGTCAAGGCGAACCCGGCGGTCAACCACGTGATGTCGACGATTGGCGGCAACCCGAACAAACCGCAGAACAACGGCTCGATGTTTGTCGAACTCAAGGACAAGAAGGAGCGCCCGCCGCTTGACCAGACGCTGCGCGAGCTGCGCACGGCGATCAACAAGATCCCCGGATTGCAGGCCTTCGTGACGCCGAACCAGAGCCTGCGTTTCGGCGGCCGCCAGACCGCCAGCCAGTATCAGCTGGTGGTGCAGGCGCTCAGCGCCGACCAGACCAACCTCTGGGCCGGCAAGATCCAGGCGGCGATGCGTGGCGACCGAGGCCTGTTCACGGATGTGACCTCGGACGCCCAGAACAACGCCCTGCAGGCCAATATCGTCATCGACAGCGAGCGGGCCGCCGCCTACGGCATCGACAACGACACGCTGCGCACGACGCTGCAGGAATCCTTCAGCGGCTATGCGGCCGCAGAAATCCAGTCGACCGGCGACAGCTACGACGTCATCGTCGAATACGACACCAGCAAACCCTGGGACGACCAGAAGCTGTCGGAAATCCGTGTCATCTCCGCCAATGGCAGCCTGGTGCCGCTGTCGAACTTCGCCCATGTACAACGCACCACCGGCCCGGTCACCATCAACCAGACGGGTCAGCTGGTCTCGACCACGGTGTCCTTCAACCTGCCGGAAGGTGTGTCGCTCAGCGACGCCACGGCGGCGATCGAGCAGATCAAGAGGGACATCAGCGTGCCGGCCGACGTCTTCACCTCCTATGGCGGCACTGCGGAGATTTTCCAGCAGTCGCAGGGCAATACACCCTATCTGATCCTGGCGGCAGTGCTGACCATCTATGTCGTGCTCGGCGTGCTCTATGAGAGCTTCATCCATCCGCTCACCATCCTCTCCGGCCTGCCGGCTGCGGCCTTCGGCGCGCTGCTGGCACTTGACATCATGGGCTTCGATCTGTCGATCATCGCTTTGATCGGCCTGTTGATGCTGATCGGCATCGTCAAGAAGAACGCGATCATGATGATCGACGTGGCGGTGGAGACCATGCGCACAACAGGCGAAAAGGCTACGGCAGCGATCCATGAGGCCTGCGTGCGGCGCTTCCGGCCGATCATGATGACGACCTTCTGCGCCCTGCTCGGCGCCCTGCCGATCGCGCTCGGCACCGGCGCAAGCTCGGAACTGCGCCAGCCGCTCGGCATCGCCGTCGTCGGCGGCCTGATCGTCTCGCAGATGCTGACGCTCTTCATCACCCCGGTCATCTTCGTCGAGATGGACCGCTTCGGAAACTTCCTCGGCCGCCTGATCGGCCACAAGAAGGTAGAGGAGCCGGAGGTGCAGGAGGCAAGGGCAATGGCCGCCGAGTGATGACGGCCCTCTGACTTCGGCATTGCCGATTGCCCCTTGCGGCGCACTTCTTCTTCCAACCGGGAGAAGAAGTGCGCCCGCGATCACATCAACTTCCGCTCCTCTTGAATGTGTCACGCCTCTGTGGCATCACCCGCCCTCCTGAATCCGGGGCGTGCTTACGTCCCTTCGCGGAGCCACGCTCCGTCTCCAACAACAATCGGCATGAAGAGGTGCGGGCATGGCTCAGGCGCTGGGTTTGGACTTCGGCACGACGAATACGGTTCTCGCCATGGCGGATGGCGGGGCGACGCGCTCGATGGCATTCACGAGTACCGAAGGCACGGCCGACAGCATGCGCACGGCGCTTTCCTTCATGAAGGATGCGCAGCTCGGCGCTTCGGCGCTGAAGGTGGAGGCCGGCCATGCGGCGATCCGCCAATTCATCGACAATCCCGGCGAATGTCGCTTTCTGCAGTCGATCAAGACGTTTGCGGCGAGCGCGCTGTTCCAGGGCACGCTGATCTTCGCCAAGCGGCATAATTTCGAGGATCTGATGGAGATCTTCGTGCGGCGCCTGCGCAACTATGCCGGCGACCACTGGCCTTCGGATGTCAGCCGCATCGTCACCGGCCGGCCGGTGCATTTTGCCGGCGCCAGCCCCGATCCCGATCTCGCGACCGAACGCTACAATGAGGCGCTGTCGCGCTTCGGCTTTCCCGAGATCCACTATGTCTACGAACCGGTCGCCGCCGCCTTCTACTTCGCGCAGAACCTGAAGCAGGATGCAACCGTGCTGGTCGCCGATTTCGGCGGCGGCACGACCGACTATTCGCTGATCCGCTTCGAGACCGTCGCCGGCAAGCTGACGGCAACGCCGATCGGCCATTCCGGCGTCGGCGTCGCCGGCGACCATTTCGATTACAGGATGATCGACAACATCGTCGCGCCGCAGATCGGCAAGGGCAGCCATTTCAAAAGCTTCGACAAGATCCTCGAAGTGCCGTCCAACTACTATTCCAGCTTCGGCCGCTGGAACCAGCTGTCGATCTTCAAGACGACGCGCGAATTCGAGGATCTGAAGAAGCTGGTGCGCACCAGCCTGGAACCGGAAAAGCTCGAAATCTTCATCGACCTGATCGATCATGACGAGGGCTATCCGCTCTATCAGGCGGTGTCGGCGACAAAGATGGCGCTGTCGGCGGCCGAAGAGGCGCCTTTCGATTTCGCGCCGCTTGGCCGCGGCGGGCATCGCAGCATCCGGCGCAGCGATTTCGAAGGCTGGATCGCCGAGGATCTCGCCCGCATCGAAGGCGCGCTCGACGACGTGCTCGACAAGACCAGGACGAAGCCCGGAGAGATCGACAAGGTGTTCCTCACCGGCGGCACCTCCTTCGTGCCGGCGGTGCGGCGCATCTTCACCGAGCGCTTCGAGCGCGACCGGATCGAAAGCGGCGGCGAGCTTTTGTCGATCGCTCACGGTCTGGCGCTGATCGGCGAACGCGACGACATCGCGCAATGGACTGTGCAATAGGCTTGCAAGGGCGGCCAATATGCCGCGCGCCCTTTCAATGCCCATTTCTCTCCGTTAAGCTTGCCGCATGATTTCCACCAACGATCTTTCCCCCGCCGAGCTTGCAGCGCTTCTGCACTTCCATGCGGATGCCGGCGTGGAGTGGCTGCTGGAGGAAGAGGCGATCGACCGCTTCGCCGAGTTCGAAGCGATGAAAGCGGCGCGGCGCCCGGCCACGCAAGCGCAGCCGCAACCTGCCGCCGCCGGGGAGCGTGCCGCGCCCGGCGAAAGCCGGACATCGCCGCGTCCGAATGCAGCGGCACGCCCGGCCCCGGCTGAACGCGCCGCTTCCGGCCCGCAACCGGCGATCCCGGATGGCGAGGCCGTGCAGCAGGCGCGTTTCGTCGCCGAATCCGCGCGGTCGCTGGCAGAGCTCAAGACCGCACTCGAAGCCTTCAACGGCTGCAATCTCAAGCACAGCGCCCGCTCGACCATCTTTGCCAGCGGCGATGCCGAAAGCGGCATCATGGTGATCGGCTCGGCGCCAGGCGCCGAAGACGATCGCGAAGGTGTGCCCTTCTCCGGAAAATCCGGCCAGCTGTTCGACAAGATGCTGGCGGCGATCGGGCTGAGGCGTTCAGCCATTCTGCTGACGCAGGTCATCCCGTGGCGGCCACCCGGCAATCGTGCGCCCTCGGCCGCCGAAATGGATATCTGCCGGCCTTTCATCGAACGGCAGATCGCGCTGGCCGAACCCAAGGCCATCCTGCTGCTCGGTAATTTTTCGGCCCGCTTCTTCTTCGGCGAAAACGACACGATTCACGGCCTGCGCGGCCGCTGGAAGGAAATTGCCGCTGCGGACTGTGTCATTCCTGCCATAGCCAGCCTGCATCCGCAGGATCTGTTGACCGCGCCCGTCAACAAGCGGCTGGCCTGGAACGACCTGCTCGCTTTTCAAGCAAAGCTTAAGTCCCTCTCTTTGCTTAGAAATTAGCCAAAGTTGAATAATTTGTGAATCGATCTATGCGTATATCGCATGGCTGCATCCCGCCGTGACGCATTGCGGAATCAATGCTGCACCGCAATATGAGGTGGTGTCTTGGGAGGAACCACAGGAACCAAGGCCATGAACAAGCATTTTCGTCCTATCCATAGCGGGTTTGAAACCCTTCGCCTCGCCGGCGACCAAGTTCGTTCCACCCACGGCTACAGCCGTTTCGGCTTTGCCGCGAACGAACAGATGACCGCCCGCGGCACCGGCATCAACGGCCGCACGGCGCGCCCCGACGCGATTTTCTCGGACTTCCAGCAGTATTGAGCGGCAGGCACTCTGCCTGCCTTCAAGAGTAAAGAGTAACAAGATGACGATCCTGATATCGCTTCTGCGCAACATCGAAATCTTCGAGCATATCCGCGCTGCGCTCTCCGCCGCGCGGGAATATGAACGCGAGCTTTCGGTGAAGCCGGCCGATGCCGGCAGACATGGCCGAAGTGCCGCGGCAATCGTTCTCTGATCAGACGGCCATTTCCTCGAACTGGGCTTTCGCCCATTCGAAGGCCTCGTCGACATAGGCGAACTTGACCGCCTGCCAGGCGCAATATTGCTCGACGAAATCCCGAGATATCCACAGATGCGCCTTGCGCGGTTCATCATCCCAGCCGACGCAGCCGCGCTGCGCCGCCTTTGCCAGTAGCCGCTGCAGATGGGTGCGCGACATCATGAAGTCGGCCGCGAGCGCGCGGGTTTCGACGCGGCCGACGGAATACCTCCCTGGTTCGCCGCTTTCTATATCCATGCGGGCGATGAAGTTGTCGATGACGAGGCCGCCGGCTTCCGTCCAGAGGAACAGCGCCACCTGTTCCGGCGGCTCGCGCCAGGCGGCGTCTTCCAGGCAATGGCGGGCAATGCGCGGCTGAACCAGCCGCATCAATGATGGGTTTGCCTGGAAAAACGCTGCCCTTTGACCGCCATCCAGCAGATCGAGCGCACCGAGATTGGAATGAATCCAGGCAAACATCGCCTGATGGCTGACCTCGGCCGGCTCGAAATGACGCGGCCGCCGCCGCTCGTCGCCCGGTGTGTGGACAATGAAGCGGTAGGTATAAAGCTCTTCGATGAAGGCGAGCACGGTGTTGCGGCTCGCCACCTTATGCGCGGTGATGCGTCCGGTCAGCCGGACGGCGGTGAAACCCGAGGTCGGGTCGCGCGGATCATATTCCAGGTTGAGGGCATAGGCAGTCTGGGTCAGAAGCCAGCGCTGATGCGAAGCGAGCAATCGCGCCAACCGTGGGCCGGCATCGAACATACCGCGCATCTGCCCAGCCAAAAAGCGGATGCTCAGCAGAAAGGAACAGTTCCCCGCCAATTGCTCCGCCGTGAATGCCATTACGCTTTTCTCCACCTCCCCTCGCCGGCCGGCGATCGGAGTAACGACACCGAGCGCTCTTCCGGCATCAGCGCCATTCAGACATGCACAGCTTCGAATAAATGATACTCTCTCATCTTCAACAAACATATTCCAAGAAGCAACGGTATCCCAAGAATTCACCATTCTTTTCGTCCCTTGCGCGCAATTTTCGAATCACGGCAACCACCACATTAAAGCCTTTCATATCAGCAGCTTGCCGGTGTCAGGCCGGCGGCGTCGTGGCTTTGCGCGCCTCCCGTTGCTCGATTCCCAGCTGATGCTCGCGATAGATGATGAAGATGCCGGCGGAGACGACGATCAGAGTGCCGATCAGCATGGTCACGCTCGGCACGTCGCCGAAGACGAAATAGGCAACGATGCCGCCGAGCAGGATCGAGGTATATTCAAACGGCGCGATGGTGGAGACGTCGGCATGGCGGTAGCTTTCGGTCAAGAGGATCTGTGCGACGCCGCCGCAAAAGCCGGCCGCGATCAGATAGAGCGCCGACGGCCAAGGCAGAATGAGCCAGCCGAACGGCAGGGAGGCCAGCGAGAAGACCGAAGCGGTGAGCGAGAAATAGAGCACGATCGTCGCCGTCTTCTCCTCCTCGACGAGACGGCGCACCTGGATCATCGCCATGCCGCCGAGAACGGCCGAGATGAGCACTGCGAGCGCGCCAATGGCCTGTTCGGCTTCCATGCCGCCATCGCGGAACAGCGTCAGCTTCGGCCAGGAGACGATGGCGACGCCGACGATGCCGACTAGGACGGCGCTCCAGCGATAGATGCGCACGGTCTCGCCGAGAAAAACCGCGGCGAAGATAACGGCGACGAGCGGCAGCGCATAACCGAGCGCGATCGCCTCCGGCAGCGGCAGATGCAGGAGGCCGTAGAAACCGAAAGCCATCGACATGATGCCGATCGTGCCGCGCTTGAGGTGGCCGACCGGATTGGCAGTGTAGAAAGCGGCGCGCAGTTGCCCGATATAGGCGAGATAGGCGATGATCGGGAAGAGCGCGAAGAAGGACCTGCAAAAAGTGACCTGCCCCGGCGGGATGGCCGAGCCCGCCAGCTTGATGAAGGTCTGCATGGCCAGGAAGACCACGACCGACGAGACTTTCAGCGCAATGCCTCTCATCGGGTTTTTGAGAACCGCGTGCATGATCCTGGCTCTTGATATCGACTTAACAGGAACGGGAAGACGCGTTCAACTCGGGAACGCTGGGGATGACCTCTTCCATCGTAGCGGAAGAAAATCCCGATTGGCGAAAAATCGCAGGCGGCGCGGAAGAATCACAAAATTGCTTTCCGCCGCAGGCCCGACGATGCGGCAATGCGCGCCCTCGCGTCGAATTTTCGCTCTCTTCAGCCATTCCCCCCGAAATGTTTACCTCTGACCGCTCGGTGTTAACCAATTGAAAACCATAGGCACGCATCGTTTTCGCTGATCTCGAAATTTCCTCGCCCCCAAGACGATTGCCGCCCTTCCAGGATCATTTGATGAAGCCGCTCAGCGCAGAAACCATTGCCCAGTCGCAGAATGCGACACCGCGCTCGATGCGCGTCGTCACCGACGGCATCAGCACCGACCTTGAGCGCTTCAGCGCCGAAAACACCAATATCGTCAAGCAGATCAAGCTGCTCGCCATCAATGCGCTGATCGAAGCGGCAAGAGCCGGTGAGACCGGAAAGGGCTTCGCTGTCGTTGCCAACGAGGTGCAGCGGTTGGCGCAGATCGCAACCGACATCACCGGCAGGTTCGAGAGCAACGTGCTCGGCCGCATCGGCCTCAGCCGCGCCATGGCGGATTGCCTGGTCGAGGAGATGGAGGGCGTCCGCCTCACCGACCTGGCGCAGACGCTGGTGCAGCTCATCGTCCGCAACCTCTTCGAGCGTACCGCCGATGTGCGCTGGTGGGCGACTGACCCGGCACTCTGGCAGGCGCTGCAGAACCCCGATCGGGACACCGTCGCCTTTGCAGCGCAGCGCCTCGGCGCCATCAACCGCTTCTACACTGTCTATCTCGATCTCGTCGTGACCGATCTCTCGGGCAAGGTGATCGCCTCCGCCAATCCCAAGTTCCAGCGCAAGATCGGCGGGGCAAGCCTTGCCGGTGATCCGTGGTTCCGCGCGGCTTCGGCGTGCTCCTCCGGTGACGCTTATAGTGTCGACGAGGTCAAATCGAGCCCGCTCCACGACAACAGGCATGCGCTCGTCTATGCCACCGGCATCCGCGAAGGCGGCAAGATCGACGGGCGGCTGATCGGCACGCTCGGCGTCTATTTCGACTGGCAGAACCAGGGCCAGGCGATCGTCGAGAAAGAGGCGAACCTGCCGCCGCAGCTGGCGGAGAAAACGACGGTCATGCTGCTCGACGGCAAGAGCCGGGTCATCGCCAGCACTAATCCCGCCCTGCTCTTTTCCCATTTTGCCCTCGCCAACCCGTCCGGCCGGGCCAAGGGTAGCTACTACGACAATAGCGGCTCGATCGTCGCCTTCGCACGCACCCTCGGCTACGAGGATTACGACGGGCTCGGCTGGTACGGCGTCGTCGTCCAGCGGACGGAAAACGACGCGACGATCAAGGCAGCGCTCAATTTGAAATAGCGCCATCCCGCCAGCAGCGGCGTTCATCCGCCCGAAACAGGATATTTTGCCCGCGAACTTGGTGTTCGCGGGCAATTTGCTTTAACTTTAGTTCAGACTTTAATGTAATCATGCCCGGCAAATTTATGGCAGAGTGCGCCCGCCTCTGTATTCCGCGGTTGTCAAATAACGGTCTTCAGGAAACACCATGCGAACAGATAACGGCCAGATCATTCATCTGGCAGATTACCGTCCCACCGACTTCGTGCTGGAACGCGTGGACCTGACGTTCGAACTCGATCCGACGGAGACAAAGGTCGAGGCACGCCTGATCTTTCATCGCCGCCCAGGCGCCGATCTGGCAGCGCCGATCGTGCTTGACGGCGACGAGTTGACGCTGTCGGGGCTGCTCTTCGACCAGGTGGAGCTCGAACCTTCGCGGTATGACGCTACAGCGGAAAGCCTGACGGTGCGCGACCTGCCGGAAAGCGCTCCCTTCGAGCTGACGATCACCACGCTCATCAATCCCGAGGCCAACACCCAGCTGATGGGCCTTTACCGCACCGGCGGCATCTACTGCACGCAATGCGAGGCGGAAGGTTTCCGCCGCATCACCTATTTCCCCGATCGTCCGGACGTGCTTGCACCGTTCACGGTCAATATCATCGCGGACAAGGACGCCAACCCGCTGCTCCTCTCGAACGGCAACTTCCTCGGCGGCGCCGGCTACGGCCCCGGCAAGCATTTCGCCGCCTGGTTCGACCCGCATCCGAAGCCAAGCTATCTCTTCGCGCTCGTTGCCGGCGATCTCGGCGTCGTCGAAGACACGTTCACCACCATGTCCGGCCGCGAGGTGGTGCTGAAGATCTATGTCGAACACGGCAAGGAGCCGCGCGCGGCCTATGCCATGGACGCGCTGAAGCGCTCGATGGCATGGGACGAAGAGAGGTTCGGACGCGAATACGACCTCGACATCTTCATGATCGTCGCCGTCTCCGACTTCAACATGGGCGCGATGGAGAACAAGGGTCTCAACGTCTTCAACGACAGATACGTCCTTGCCGATCCCGAGACCGCGACCGATGCCGACTACGCCAATATCGAAGCGGTCATCGCGCATGAATATTTCCACAATTGGACCGGCAACCGC
This sequence comes from Rhizobium sp. C104, assembly GCF_022354505.1. NCBI lineage: Bacteria > Pseudomonadati > Pseudomonadota > Alphaproteobacteria > Hyphomicrobiales > Rhizobiaceae > Rhizobium > Rhizobium sp. C104. Next base: position 2,233,755 of record NZ_CP092348.1, read on the forward strand.
ATCACCTGCCGCGACTGGTTCCAGCTGTGCCTTAAGGAAGGCCTGACGGTCTATCGCGATCAGGAATTCTCCTCCGATCAGCGCTCGCGCCCGGTCAAACGCATCGCCGATGTTCGTCACCTGAAATCCGAGCAGTTTCCGGAAGATGGCGGCCCGCTCGCCCATCCTGTGCGGCCGACGACCTATCGCGAGATCAACAATTTCTACACGAGGACCGTCTACGAGAAGGGCAGCGAAGTGACGCGGATGATCGCGACGCTGCTCGGCAAGGACGACTTCAAGAAGGGCATGGACCTCTATTTCGACCGCCATGACGGCCAGGCGGTGACGATCGAGGATTTCGTCAAATGCTTCGAGGATGCGAGCGGACGCGACCTCACGCAATTCTCGCTCTGGTACCATCAGGCCGGCACGCCGCTGGTCACCGCATCGGGCAGCTATGATGCGGCGGCGGCCACCTTCACCCTGTCGCTCGAACAGATGATCCCGGCAACGCCCGGCCAGTCGAGCAAGGAATCGATGCATATTCCGCTCAGCCTGGCGCTCTTCGGCGAAAACGGCGGCAAGCTCGAGCCGAGCTTGGTCGACGGCGCCGAATATGCCGGCGAGGTGCTGCATCTCACCGGCCGCACGCAGACGGTGGTGTTTCACGGTATCGGCTCGCGGCCGGTCGTTTCGATCAACCGCAGCTTCTCGGCGCCGATCAATCTGCATTTCGATCAGAGCCCAGCCGATCTCGCCCATCTCGCCCGCCATGAGACCGATCACTTCGCCCGCTGGCAGGCCCTGACCGATCTGGCGCTGCCGAACCTCCTGAAAGCCGCCCGCGACGCGCGCGAGGGCAAGCCTGTTGTCTGCGAGGCGACTTTCGTCGGGACGCTGATTGCGGCCGCCGCCGACGACACCCTCGAGCCCGCCTTCCGCGCCCAGGCGCTGGCGCTGCCGAGCGAATCCGATATTGCCCGCGAACTCGGCGGCAATAACGATCCCGATGCCATCCATGCCGGCCGGCAGGCGATCCTGAAACAGGTCGCCGAGGCCGGAAAGGATGTTTTTGCCGGCCTCTACGCCGCGACGGCGACATCGGGCGATTTCAGCCCGGACGCAAGGAGCGCCGGCCTCAGGGCGCTGCGCAATACGGCGCTGACCTATCTCTCGCACGCCGAGCAGACGCCGGCCCGCGCCAGAGCCGCCTTCGATGCGGCCAACAACATGACCGATCTCAGCCATGCGCTGACGATCCTCGCCCATCGTTTCCCCGACAGCACCGAGACCGCCGAGGCGCTCGCCGCCTTCCGTCAGCGCTTTGCGGAGAATGCGCTCGTCATCGACAAATGGTTTGCCATCCAGGCCGGCATTCCCGGCTCAAAAACCCTGGAACGGGTCCGCACCCTGATGGACGATTCGCTGTTCAAGCGGACCAATCCGAACCGGATGCGGTCGCTGGTCGGCACCTTCGCCTTTGCCAATCCGACCGGCTTCGGCCGCGCCGACGGCGAAGGCTATCGTTTCCTCGCCCGTCAGATTCTCGATATCGACGAGCGCAATCCGCAGCTTGCCGCCCGCATTCTGACTTCGATGCGCTCCTGGCGCTCGCTCGAACCGGTGCGGGCCGATCATGCCCGCGCAGCGCTGAACGAGATCGAGCGGGCTGCCGCTCTTTCGACCGACGTGCGCGATATCGTCGAGCGCACGCTGAAGGGGTGATTTGCTTCGGCCGGCTGCCGCGAATAATTCGGCGGCCGGTTGCCGAGCAAATCGAATTGCCCGAAAAACACGAGATTCTAAATAGTTAACGGATTTTTACCTTTGCCTCTGGACAAGGCGAATCACCCATGATTCTCTAGGTCAGGTTCGAGCGAGCGGCGCGCGAATCACACGAGGGACAAGGCGAAGAGATGATGGACGTGCGGCGGGCAACCGTGGCCGGAGGACGGCTGCGTGTCGATTTTGACGGGTTGAAAGCCTGGCGAGACAGCCTTTCCGGTCATGCGACATCGGAACCACTTCTCCGTCATCTGCCGAAGGCGGAACTGCTCCTGAAGCGCGCCATTCCGGCGCTGATCGTCGCCTTCCTCTTTGTTGTCGCCGCCTCGCATTTCTTCGGCATGGTCAGCGAATATTCCCGCCTGGAAGCCTCGGCCCGCCATGCCACCGCGCTTTCGGCCGCGACCGCCTCCGCAGTGTTTGCCGATACATCCGAGATTTTCGACAGCGGCGACATCGCGGAAGCGCAGGCAAGGCTTGCCAGGTTCCTGCCGCAGGACCGGCTCGACAGCGGCGCCTTCGTGCTCCTTGTCCAGGCAAGCGGCAAGGTCTTTGCCGCAACGACCGCCGGGCTTTCGCATGTCGGCAGCAATGTCGGCGATTTCTTTCCCGAGGTCTCGGCAATCCGGCGTTTCGGCGATCGCGCCGGCGTCATCGAAACGACGATCGGCGGCGTGCCGCACTATGCCGAGATCACGCTGATGGGCAATGCCGGCGGTTATATCGTCGCCGCCACCTCGCTCGACGAGATCAGCCGCCTCTGGCGCGAGCAGCTCGCCCTCAACGTCACGCTGTTTGCCGGCATCTCCTCGATCCTGCTGGTCATCCTCTATGCCTATTACACGCAGGTGAAACGCGCCCGCGACGCCGACGACATCTTTCTGGAATCGAACCTGCGCGTCGAGACGGCGCTGTCGCGCGGCCGCTGCGGCCTTTGGGACTTCGATTTCGAGAACCGCGAATTCTTCTGGTCGCGCTCGATGTACGACATGCTCGGCCTGCCGGGTTCCGACAAGACGATGGGTTTCGGCGAAGCCGCGCGACTGATGCATCCCGATGACGGCGGGCTCTACGAGATCGCGCGCGCCATCGCCAAGGGCCACTCCGGCCAGGTCGATCAGATCTTCCGCATGCGCCATGCCGGCGGCCACTATGTCTGGATGCGCGCCCGTGCCCAGGTGATCCGCAGCAATTCCGGCCGCGTGCACCTGATCGGCATCGCCATGGACGTGACCGAGCAGCATCGGCTTGCCCAGCGTTACGCCGAAGCCGACCAGCGCCTTGCCGACGCCATCGAATGCACCTCTGAGGCCTTCGTGCTCTGGGACAAGAACGATCGGCTGGTCATGTGCAACACCCATTTCCAGCAGGCTTACGGCTTGCCGGACAGCGTGCTGGTGCCCGGCACCGAGCGCTCGATCGTCAATGCCGCCGCTGCCCGCCCCGTCATCGAACGTCGGATCGCCGACGCCGACGGTTCCGGCTATTCGCGCACGACCGAGGTGCAGCTTGCCGACGAGCGCTGGCTGCAGATCAACGAGCGGCGCACCCGAGACGGCGGCAGGGTCTCTGTGGGAACCGACATCACCCTGATGAAACGCCATCAGGAGCGGCTGCGCGAATCCGAACGCCGGCTGATGGCGACGATCGGCGATCTCTCCGCCTCGCGGCAGACGCTGGAGATCCAGAAATCCGAGCTTTCGACGGCGAACGCCAACTACCAGGCGGAGAAAGAGCGCGCCGAGGCCGCCAACAAGGCGAAATCGGAATTTCTCGCCAACATGTCGCATGAGCTGCGCACGCCGCTGAACGCCATCCTCGGCTTCTCCGAAATCCTGCAGAACCAGATGTTCGGACCGCTCGGCTCGCTGAAATACGACGAATATGCCCGTGACATCCATGACAGCGGCAAACATCTGCTCAACGTCATCAACGACATTCTCGACATGTCGAAGATCGAGGCCGGCCATCTCAGGCTGCATTGCGAGCGCATCGATCTCGTGCCGCTGATCGAGGAAAGCCTGCGCTTCACGGCCATTCCGGCGGCCGAGAAGAACATCGTCATCGATCAGCGCATCTCATCCGGCCTGACGCTGACCGCCGACCGCCGGGCGATGAAACAGGTGCTTCTCAACCTGCTCTCCAATGCCGTGAAGTTCACCGACAATGGCGGCCGCATCGCGGTGCGCACACGCCGCATCGACGGTGCCGTGCTCGTCACCATCGCCGATACCGGCATCGGCATTCCCCGCTCGGCGCTGTCGAAGATCGGCCAGCCCTTCGAACAGGTGCAGAGCCAATATGCCAAGAGCAAGGGCGGCTCCGGCCTCGGGCTTGCCATCTCCCGCTCGCTGACCGCGCTGCATGGCGGCCGCATGAAGATCCGCTCCCGCGAAGCCGTGGGCACGGTGATCTCGCTGCGCATCCCGGACGACGTCTAAGGAACGGCGGCGGCGTCGCCGATGCATTCAAGCCTTCACGACAGTCAGGAAGATCTTCCTGACCGCCTTCGAAAGCCGCTTCACTTCACCTTCCAGCGTCCTGATATCAGGGCAGTCGCCGGCGCGGCAGACCAATTCGACGAGACCGGCGGGCGCGTCGTTCGGATCGAACAGGCCGTCGATGCAGAGGCGGATCAGCTGCGACAGGCTGGTATAAAGGGCAAAAGCCTCAAGGCATGTGTCGAGATCGGCCGTCGCCATCAGCCTATCGCCAATCACCTTCAGCGCCTCGCCGGTGCTCAGCCCGTTGACGGCAGTGCCGACGCCTTTGGTGGGGGCGATCAGCGCCAGGTACTGGGCAATGAATTCGAGGTCGATGACGCCGCCGGAGATCAGCTTCAGGTCCCAGGGGGTGGATGGCGGCTTTTCCGTGTCGATCAGCGCGCGCATCTCGGCGACGTCATGCGCCACCTTGGCAATGTCGCGATCTGACGTCAGCACCTCGCGGATGATATGCTCCGCCTCGGCGATCAGGCTGTCATCGCCTGAAATCAGCCGGGCGCGGCTCAGCGCCATGTGCTCCCAGGTCCAGGCCTCCTCGCGCTGATATTTGCCGAAGGCATTGATGCGGGTGGCGACCGGTCCCTTGTTGCCGGAAGGGCGCAGCCGCATGTCGACCTCATAGAGCACGCCTTCGGCGGTCGGCGCCGACAGGGCGGCGATCAGCCTTTGGGTGATGCGGGTGAAGTAACGCGTCGCGTCGAGCGGCTTTGCCCCATCGGATTCGGAGGCAGCATCGTCATAGTCATAGAGCAGGATCAGGTCGATGTCGGAGCCCGCCGTCAGCTCGAAGCTGCCGAGCTTGCCCATGCCGGCAACGGCGATGCGTCCGCCGGGATAGTCACCATGTGCCCCCCGCATCTCACTCACCACGGCATTGAGCGCGGCTGATATGATGAGGTCGGCGAGATGGGTGAAGGCGCGGGCGGCCATGTCGCCGTTGATCGCGCCGGTCAGCAGGCGTATGCCGATGAGGAAGCGCTGTTCGGCCGCGAAGATGCGCAGCCGGTCGAGCACCTCCTCATAGTGGCGGGCCTGGGCAAGCGAGCCCTTCAGCCGCTCGCCGAGATAATCGCGGGTCGGCAGTTCGGCCATCAGGCCGGGATCGAGCATGCCGTCGAAGACATGCGGCCTGGCGGCAATCACCTCGGCAAGGCGGGGTGCCGAGGACATGATGTTGACGATCAGCGACAGGAGCGCCGGATTGCTGCCGAGCAGCGAGAACAGCTGGATGCCGGAGGGAAGGCCGGAGATGAAGCTGTCGAAGCGCAGCAGCGCTTCGTCGGCGCGCTTGCTTTCGCCGAAGACCCGCAAAAGCTCCGGTGCCAGCTCCGTCAACCTTTCGCGCGCCTCGACCGATTGCGTCGCGCGGTAGCGGCCGTAGTGCCAGGTGCGGATGATGCGCGAGATGTCGGAGGGCCGGGTGAAGCCGAGCTTCTTCAGCGTCTCCAGCGTATCGGGATCGTCGCCCTGGCCGGTGAAGACGAGGTTTCCGGTGCCGGTGGAAAGTTTGCTTTCCTGTTCGAACAAATGCGCATAACGCCGCTCGACCGTCTTCAGCACGCCGACCAGCCGTTCGGCAAAGCTCGGCGTATCGGTAAAGCCCATCATGAAAGCGATGCGCTTCAGGTCGCCATCGGTTTCCGGCAGCAGGTGGGTCTGCTCGTCGCGCACCATCTGGATGCGATGTTCGACATCGCGCAGGAACCAGTAGGCCTCCGTCAGTTCGTCCCGCGTCTCGGCATCGATCCATTTCGCCTTGGTGAGTTCACCGAGCGTTTCTTCCGTCGCCCGGCCGCGCAAGGCCGGCATGCGGCCGCCGGCGATCAGTTGCTGGGTCTGGACGAAGAATTCGATCTCGCGGATACCGCCGCGGCCAAGCTTGACGTTGTGGCCTTTGACGGCAATGGCGCCGTGGCCCTTATGCGCGTGGATCTGCCGCTTGATCGAATGGATATCGGCGATCGCCGCATAATCGAGATATTTGCGGAAGACGAAAGGGGAAAGCCCGCGCAGGAAATCGCTGCCCGCCGCAAGGTCGCCGGCGACGGCGCGCGCCTTGATGAAGGCTGCCCGCTCCCAGTTCTGACCCCTGCCCTCATAATAGATCATCGCCGCCTCGACCGGGATCGCCAGCGGCGTCGAGCCGGGGTCGGGGCGCAATCTGAGATCGGTGCGGAAGACGTAGCCGTCCGCCGTGCGCTCCTGCAGGATGCGCACCAGCCGGCGCATCATCCGGGGGAACACCTCGATCGCGTCATCGGGATCGGGCACGATGCCGGCCTCTTCATCGAAGAAGACGACCAAATCGATATCGGAGGAATAGTTGAGCTCGCAGGCGCCAAGTTTGCCCATGCCGAGCACGATCAGCCCGGAGCCGTCGCTCGGGGCCGCCGGATTGCGCAGCCTGAGCTTTCCGCCCTCATGGGCCGCCAGCAGCAGATGGTCGATCGCGGCGGCGACCGACGCTTCGGCCAGCTCGCTCAGCCAGGCCGTCGTCGCCCGCCCGTCGAAAATGCGCGAGAGATCGGCGAGCGCGACGAGGAAAGCGACCTTGCGCTTGATGATGCGCAGCCTGGTCATCACCACGGATTCGGCGGGTGCTGCCCCCTCGCCGTCCGGCCGCCAGCAACCGCGCGCTTCGGCGACTAGCGCCTCGATCTGGGGCTCCAGCGGTTGCGCGATGGCGCCGGCAAGGATGGCGGGATCGAGATTGGCGATTTCGCGCAGATAAGGCGACAGCGTCAGCGCCGCGGCAATAAAATCGCGTAGCGGGCCTTCCGTCTTCAGCATCGCAGCCACCGACGGCTGGCTTTTGCCAGCCTCCTGGAGGTCGGCCAGCGCCAGCTTCAGCTCCGTCTGGCTCAGCGGACGCAGCAGCCCTTCGGCCACGTCCTTCAGGCCATGCGTCGATTTCGTCAGCATGCGCTCTCCCTGGCTTTAGGCGAAAGGAGCGACCACGTCGAATCGCGAACTGTCTCCTTCGGTCGGGATTAAACTAGGGTCTTGGCACCAAACCGCCAATACGCGATTCAGCCTATCGGACTTCGGCGGAAAAGATCACGCGGCCTTGGCCGGGAAGATCATGCTGACGGTCAAGCCGCGCTGTTCGGGCTTGTCGGGATCGGTGTCCGAAAGTTCCAGGCGGCCGTTGTGCAGCTCCATGACGGCTTCTACCAGCGAAAGGCCGAGCCCCGTGCCGGGCTTCGAACGACTTTCGTCGAGACGGACGAAGCGCTTCACCACATCGTCGCGCCGTTCGGCCGGAACGCCCGGACCGTGGTCGGCCACCGAAAGACAGATGCCGTCCGGGCGGCGGGCAAGCTTCAGCGACACCGTGCCAGCGCCTTCGGTATCGGAGGAATATTTGATGGCATTGTCGAGCAGGTTGAAAATCGCCTGGCCGATCAGTTCGCGATTGCCCTGGACCTCGACGCCTGGCTCGACGCTGGCGCTGAGGCCGAGCCCAGCTTCCTCGGCCGCCGGCTCGTAAAGCTCGGCGCTGTCGGAGACGATCGCGGAAAGCTCCACCGTTGACATCTCCGCCGCCACCGACCCGGCCTCGACGCGGGAGATCATCAGCAGCGCGTTGAAGGTGCGGATCAGCTGGTCCGATTCGGAAATAATGCCTTCGAGCGCTGTCCGCCGCGCCTCGCCATCGGCCATATCGACCGCATCGGCCGCCTTGTTGCGCAGCCGCGTCAGCGGCGTCTTGAGATCGTGGGCGATATTGTCGGAGACCTGCCGCAGGCCCTCGTTCAGCTTTTCGATGCGCTCCAGCATGGTGTTCAAAGACATGGACAGCCGGTCGAATTCATCGCCGGAGCCGCCGACCGGCAGGCGCTGCGACAGGTCGCCGGCCATGATCTTCTTGCTCGCATCCGACATGCGGTCGATGCGTTTCAGCGCATTGCGGCCGATGGCGAACCAGATGATGATCGCGCCGAGCCCCATGATCGCCAGCGCCACCATCAATGCCTGACGCACCAGGAGGCGGAAACGTTCGGGATCGCCGAGGTCCCGGCCGATCAGGATCCGCAAGCCGTTGTCGAGAACGAAGATATTGGCGATCGCCCGATGACGGCGCTCGACACCGCCGCCGTCGGTATAACGTTGATAGGCGAAGGGCGCGGAGGTCCAGCCGACCTCCTCGAAGACGCCCGGCTGCACAGAGGCGACGTTACCTGCGAGAATATCGCCCGAGGGGCCGGCGATGATATAAAGATTGGCGCCCGGCTGGCGGGCACGCCGCTCCATCGTGCGCAACAAAAGGTTCATGCCGCCGGTGTCATAGGCGCGCTGCACCTGCTCTACCTCCTGCTTGACGGCGTCGCGGATCTGGCCGGTCAGCAGCCGTTCCGACATCGCCGTCACATAGAAGACGAGGGTCGCGGCGCAGATGGCGAAAAGCAGGATATAGAGTGCCGAAAGGCGGACTGCAGTGGACTTGAAGAGAACCCTGAAGCGGCTCATCCCTCATCCTTGATCATGTACCCCGCGCCCCGAATGGTCTTCAGGAGCGGCTGGCTGTAGTCCTTCTCGATCTTCGAGCGCAGCCGCGAGACGTGGACGTCAATGACATTGGTCTGCGGATCGAAGTGATAGTCCCAGACATTTTCGAGCAGCATGGTGCGGGTCACTACCTGGCCGGCATTCTTCATCAGATATTCGAGCAGGCGGAATTCGCGCGGCTGCAGCGGGATTTCCTTGCCGCCGCGGCGCACCTCGTGGGAGAGTCGATCGAGTTCGAGATCGCCGACGCGATAGACGACGTCCTGATCCGGCGTGCCCTTGCGGCGGCCGAGTACCTCGACGCGCGCCAGCAATTCGCTGAAGGCATAAGGCTTCGGCAGGTAGTCGTCGCCGCCGGCGCGAAGGCCGGTGACGCGGTCATCGACCTGGCCGAGGGCGGAAAGAATGAGAACCGGGGTATGAATCGCCTTGCGGCGCAGCTCGCTGATGACGGAGAGACCGTCCCGGCGCGGCAGCATGCGATCGATGACGATGACGTCGTAGGTGTTTTCCGACCCCATGAACAGGCCGGCCTCGCCGTCGCTGGCGTGATCGGCAACGATACCCGCCTCGCGAAAGGCTTTCGTGAGGTAGACCGCGGCTTCGAGATCATCTTCGATGATGAGAATCTTCATGCGGCCGACATTACCCACCGGCTGCGTTTCGGCAAGGCTCAAAGCATCTTCCTGCGGCGCGGCGCTCATCGCGATCATCCTTCAAAGGTCAGAAGAATCAAGCCGCGCGGATTTTCATCCGCACGGCTCCTGTTTCTTAAAGGATCAGCCCCGGCCGTTGATCGGAAGCGCGACGAAACGGCTTCCTTCGCTGGACTGGATCTGGAACAGCGCGCGGGTGCGGCCGTCCTTCTTGGCCTGGTTCAGCACCTTGACGACATCGGCGGGGCTGGAGACTTCCTGGTTGTTGACCGAGGTGATCTTCTCGCCTTCCTTGATGCCCTTGTCCGCGGCGTCGGAGTCCGGATCGATGCCGGTGATCGCCAGGCCCTTGCCGTCGTCGGAGGGACCGACCGTCAGGCCGAGGTCGGCGAGCGCCTTTTCGGACGCCGGCGCTTCGGGCTGCTGCGGCTGGCTGTTGTCATCGGCGTTCGCATCCTTCTGGTCGGCCGGCAGCGTGCCGAGTTCGACGGTCAGAGGCTGGGCCTTGCCGGCGCGCCAGACCGAAAGCTCGACCTTGCTGCCCGGCTGCATCGCGCCGATGCGGCGGCTGAGATCACGCGCATCCTTGATCGTTTCACCGTTCAGCGCCGTGACGACGTCGCCGGCCTTCATGCCGGCCTTGTCACCGGGAGAGCCCGCCTGCGGGGCGACGACAAGGGCGCCGCTCGGCTCGGACAGACCGATAGATTCGGCGATATCCTTGGTCACCGGCTGGATCTGGACACCCAGCCAGCCGCGAGACACCTGGCCATCCTTCATCAGGTCGGCGACGACATCCCTGGCGGTCGAGGCGGGAATGGCGAAGGCGATGCCGACGCTGCCGCCCGACGGCGAAAAGATCGCGGTGTTGATGCCGACGACTTCGCCGCTGAGGTTGAAGGTCGGGCCACCGGAGTTGCCGCGGTTCACGGCCGCGTCCACCTGCAGGTAATCGTCATATGGACCGGAACCGATATCGCGACCGCGGGCCGAAACGATGCCCGCCGTGACCGTGCCGCCGAGACCGAAGGGGTTGCCGACCGCGACGACCCAATCGCCGACGCGGACATTGTTGTCGTCGGCCCAGTTGACATAGGTGAACTTCTTGCCCTTGCCGTCGACCTTGAGCACGGCGAGATCGGTGCGCGGATCCTTGCCGATCAGCTTGGCATCGAGTTCGGTGCCATCATTCATGACGGCGACGAAGGCCTGGCCATCGGACACCACGTGGTTGTTGGTGACGATGTAGCCGTCCTCGGAAATGAAGAAGCCCGAGCCTTGAGCGACCGGACGCAGCCGGCCCTTGCCGCCCGGGCCATTCGGGCCGCCCGGACCGTTCTGGCCAAAGCGCCGCTGATGGCCCTGCTGATCATTTGGGTCCTGGCCGCCGAACTGCTTGAAGAAGCGCTTCAGCGGATGATCATCGGGAAGATCATCGAAGCCGCGGCCGTTGAAATCGAAGGACAGGCCATCATTGTCAGAGACGGGATTGACGCGGTTTTCGACACGAACGGAAACGACGGCCGGCGAAACGGCGTCGACAACATTGGCGAAGCTCGGCACGGCAGGCGCCTGAACCTTGACGGCTTCGGCATAAGACCGGGTGATTTCGAGCGGAACGCCGGTTGCGAGCACAGCGGCTGCGATACCGGCGACGGTAGAAGCCTTGAGCACGGTGGCGAGGGACGGACGTCCGTTGAAATTCTTGAGCATTGGAGCACCTTCTCTTGTTCTTAAATCTTCAGCCCGGCAGCGCCGGATCAGTCGATGCATCAAGATATAGGATGGCGCACCTTACTGCGAACTGTCCGGCCAATGAAAAATTGGTAATGTGTGAAAATGTTTGGTCGCGGGCTGGCGATTGCCGCCGGCGGACCGCTACTTTTCCAGGAGCTCGTTCAACTTCGACTGCTCATCCGCGGTCAATTTACTTCCTGTCGGCTTGCCTGACCGCCTGCGGGCAAAGACCAGCAGTGACAGTCCGCCGGCGAGCACGAGCAGCGCCGGGGCGCCCCACAGCAGGCCGGTCTTCATGCTGAACCGCGGCTTCAGCAGCACGAATTCGCCGTAGCGCGAGACGATATAGTTCAGCACCGCCTCGTCGCTGTCGCCGTCGGTGATGCGCTCGCGCACCAGCAGGCGCAGATCCTTGGCGAGATCGGCATTGGAATCGTCGATCGACTGGTTCTGGCAGACCATGCAGCGCAGTTCCGCCGAAAGGGCGCGAGCGCGCGCTTCCAGTGCCGGGTCGGCCAGCACCTCGTCAGGATTGACGGCGAAGGCCGGCGCGGCCAACAGCATCAAGACGAAAGCCAGGAGGAGACGCCGCATCATTCCGCCGGCTCCATTGCAGGCTCTACAGGCTTTGCCGCCTTCGCCTTCCTGCGCGGGGCGCCGACGCGCAGGCGGCGGTCGCTGAGGGAGACGAGGCCGCCGACAGCCATGACAAGCGCTCCGCCCCAGATGCAGAGGATGAACGGCTTCCACCAGATGCGCACGACGATGCCGCCGTCCTTGGTGGCGTCGCCCAATGAGACGTAGAGCTGGCTGAGGCCGAAGGTCAGGATGCCCGCCTCCGTCGTCGGCATCTGGCGGGCGGTGTAGAGGCGCTTGGCCGACCAGGTATCGGCGACCGCGACACCGGCGCGGCGGATGGTGAAGTGGCCGCGCTCCTCGGTATAGTTCGGCCCGGTCGCCGGCTGCATGCCGTCGAAATGCAGGCTGTAGCCGCCGGCGTCAGTGGTTTCGCCGGGCTTCATCTCGATGACGTATTCGGTCTGGAAGGTCGTCACCGCGACGATGCCGAGCACGCTGATGCCGAGCCCGGCATGGGCAAGAGCGGTGCCGAAGGCCGAACGCGACAGGCCGCTCAGACGCCGCCAGGCGACGTTGCCCGCAACCTTGCCGATGCCGGCACGATACCAGAGATCGGCAACCGCGCCGAAGACCAGGAACAGCCCGGCCGCCAGCCCGAGCACGGACAGCACTGGCCCGCCATGCTGGAGATAGAAGAAGATCAGCGCAGCGGCGAAGGCGATGCCGGCGACGACATAGAGCCGCTGCAGGGCGCCGAGCAGATCGCCGCGCTTCCAGGCGAGCAGCGGCCCGAAGGGGACGATGACGATCAGCGGCGCCATCAAGAGGCCGAAGGTCAGGTTGAAGAAGGGCGGCCCGACGGAAATCTTGTCGCCGGTCAGCGTTTCCAGCAGCAGCGGATAGAGCGTGCCGGTCAAGACCGTGCCGCAGGCGACCGTCAGGATCAGATTGTTGACGACGAGCGCGCCCTCGCGCGAAATCGGCGCAAACAGCCCGCCGGCCGCAAGCTTCGGCGCCCGGAAGGCAAACAGCGACAGCGCACCGCCGATGAAGATCAGCAGGATGCAGAGAATGAAGACGCCGCGGGAGGGATCGCTGGCAAAGGCATGCACCGAGGTCAGCACGCCGGAGCGCACCAGGAAGGTGCCCATCAGCGACAGCGAGAAGGTGAGGATGGCCAGCAGCACCGTCCAGATCTTCAGCGCCTCGCGCTTTTCCATGACGAGGGCCGAATGCAACAGCGCGGTGCCGGCAAGCCAGGGCATGAAGGAGGCGTTTTCCACCGGATCCCAGAACCACCAGCCGCCCCAGCCGAGCTCGTAATAGGCCCAGTAGGAACCCATGGCGATGCCCAGCGTCAGAAAGGTCCAGGCGGCAAGCGTCCAGGGCCGCACCCAGCGGGCCCAGGCGGCGTCGATGCGGCCTTCGAGGAGGGCGGCGACCGCAAAGGAGAAGCAGACGGAAAAGCCGACATAGCCGAGATAGAGCAGCGGCGGGTGGATCGCCAGGCCGACATCCTGCAGGACCGGATTGAGATCGCGGCCCTCGGCCGGCGCCGGATCGAGCCGCAGGAAGGGATTGGAGGTCAACAGGATGAACAGCGTGAAGGCGACCGAAATCCAGGCCTGTACGGCCAGCACATTGGCCTTCAGCGTCTCCGGCAGATTGCGTCCGAAGACGGCGACCAGCGCGCTGAACAGCGTCAGGATCAACAGCCAGAGCATCATCGATCCCTCGTGATTGCCCCAGACGCCGGAATATTTGTAGATCAGCGGCACCAGCGAATGCGAATTCTCCCAGACGTTCTCGACCGAGAAGTCGGAGACGACATGGGCATAGGTCAAGACGCCGAAGGAGAAGACGACGAGCGCAAACATCGCCAGCGAACCGATGGTCGCGACATCCATCATCGCCCGGTCATGGCGGCGGGCGCCGATGACCGGCACGACGGAGAGGATGAGCGCCGTTGCCAGCGCCAGCACCAGCGCGTAATGGCCGATCTCGATGATCATTGCGTCGCTTTCGCCTCCTGGCCCTGACCCTCTTTCCACAGCCCCTGCTGCTTCAGCCTGTCGGCCACGTCCTTCGGCATATAGGTCTCGTCATGCTTGGCAAGCACGGTATCGGCGGTAAAGACGTTGGTCCCGGGTGCAAACATGCCTTCGGTGACCACCCCCTGCCCCTCGCGGAAAAGATCCGGCAGGATGCCGGTATATTTGACCTTCACGACATTGGCGCTGCCGTCGGTGACGGAAAATTCCACGGTCGAGCCGGCGCCGCGCACGACGCTGCCCTCGCCAACCAGGCCGCCGAGCCGGATGCGGGTTTCCGGCGCCACCGGGGTCTTGGCCAGATCGGCCGGCATGTAGAAATAGGCGACCGACTGGCTGAAGGCGAACATGACCAGCAGCACGGCGGCGGCAATGAAGCCCATGCCGCCTGCGATCACCGCCAGGCGCTTCTGCTTGCGGGTCATTCAGCCAATCCTTCCGTTGATATGCCGAGTTCCCTGGCCAGCGCCAGCAATTGGCTGCCTTGTTCGCCGGGCAGCGGAAAGGCGGCAAGCCCGCGCTTCAGCGCATCGGCGGCACGATCCTTATCGTTCAACACGGCATAGGAGCGGACGAGCCGCACCCATCCCTCGAAATTGTTCGGATCGGCGCTGAGCTTGGCGTCGAGGCTCGCGACCATGCCGCGGATCATCTGCTGACGGTCGCCGGCATTCATGTTTTCGGCCGCCGCCACATCCTGCTGCGTGGGATTGCCGGGGGCAGCCTGATTGGCGCCCGGGGGAGCCTGATCGGCGCCTCCCGGCGCACTGCCATTCATGGCGATATGCTGGTTGACCAGCGGCAGCCAGGGCGCATCGGCCGGAGATTGTTTCGCCAGCGCTTCGAAGGCCTGGCGCGCCTCGTCGCGTCGTCCTGCCTGCTCCATGCTGAGGGCGACGTAGAAGCGAGCGCGCGGATTGTCGGGTTCCAGCGTCAGCGACTGTTCCAGCACCTGCCGCGTCTCCTCCGTCACCACGCCGTCGGAGACCGCCATCAGCGTTTCGGCAAGGCCGTCGAGCCGAGCCGGGCTTGGGCCGAGCAGCCGGATGGCATTGCGGTAGGCCAGTTGCGCGTCGTTCACCCGCATGGTGCGCAGATAGATCGGCGCCAGCACGTCCCAGCCCTTGCCGTCATCGGGGCTCTCGGCCAGGTGCCGTTCCGCCTTGACGATCAGCACCGCCATGTCGTTGCCGGGATTTTCCAGCCGCGCTTCCAGCGGCTGCGAGGGCAGGTCCGGCCTGCCCGTCGTCAAGTAAAGACAGAGGCCGAGAAGCGGCAGCACCAGCAGCACGAAGGCCTCAGTGAAACGGTGATGCCGTGCAGGTTTCGGCGCCTCTTCCGGCCCGCCGGCGGAAACGGCGATCAGCCGACGGCCGATTTCGGCCCTGGCATAATCGGCTTCCTCAGGCGTGATCAGCCCGCCGTTGAGATCGCGGTCGAGTTCGCGCAGCTGGTCGCGATAGACCGCCGCCTCACCCGCACGGATATTCTCCGCCGCCTTCGCACCGCGCAGAAGGGGGTAGAGCAGGACGGCAGCGACGACTGCCGTCAGAACGGCAACGAGAATCCAGAACAGCATATCGGCCCAAATACGTGAAGCCGGCCGCCATTCCAACTGCCAAAGCCGGAATGACGAAGATTTGAGGCTATAAGCCGCAATTCACCTGATTTAGCCGAGCGGGGACCAGCTGCCATCCTCGTTGCGGCAGGCGGCACCCCGCACCACGGTGTCCTTGCCGTCGACGGTCAGTGTATGGGTATATTGCCGGCAGTTTTGCGAACCGACCTGATAGGGTGCGGCGGCGACCACCTTGCCGGTGACGTCCTTGCCGGTCCACAGCATCGGCTGCCCGACGGCAGCACCCTCCAGCGCCCGATATTCGGCCTCGAGTGCCCGCTGCTTGTCGCTATCACCAAGCGTCACGCCGCTGCGGCCGACAAGGCCGCCCTGCAGCGCGGTGAGGAAGGCGGCCGAGGCCGAGGGCTTGCTCGAAAAAATGCCGCGTGAAGCAGCACCCTTCGTCGTCGTGCAGCCGGTGAGGGCGACGGCGACGAGAAGAGCAGAAGCGATCATGCCTTGCGAGCGTAAAATCATTGCGTCGAACCACGATCAGGGGTCAATTTCAGCCGATCGAAGTGCAGCGTCCCCGTGTCAGCATTAAGGCAAAGCATGCTATACATTTGCCAGTATCTTTGTGACATCAAGCAGTTGCTCATGCAACATCCTTTGTGATGCCGGGCAGGATAAGCTTTGCCTTGAGCCCGCCCCATTCGCCGCGGGAAAGCTCGAGCCGTCCTTGATACTCACTTGATATCTCGGTGACGATCGACAGGCCAAGCCCGGTTCCGGGCTTGCTCTCATCGAGCCTGCGGCCGCGCTTCAGTGCCTCGCGGATCTGATCGGGCTCCAGGCCCGGCCCGTCATCCTCGACGGCGAGTTCCACCCAGTGGCGGCGGGCGCTTGCCTCGGCGCCCCTGACGTCCTCGCCGGCCTCGACGGCGGAAAGCCGGACCTTGCTCTTGGCAAAACGGGCCGCATTCTCCAGGAGGTTGCCGACGGTCTCCTCGAGATCCTGCTGCTCCATGGCGACGGCCAGATGCGGTGGCGAGACGACGAGATCGAATTCGGTATCGACGTTCAGCCGGCGCATGACGCGCACCAGCCGCTCCAGCGCCGGCTCGGCATCGGTGCGGGCGAGCACGGATTCGCGCTGCGCGGCGATGCGGGCCCGGTTGAGATAGGACTGCACCTGGCCCTGCATCGATTCCGCCTGGCTGCGCACCAGTTCGCCGTGGGATTTTTCGAGCACGCGCGCCTCATTGAGGAGAACGGCGATCGGCGTCTTCAGCGAATGGGCGAGATTGCCGACCTGCATGCGGGCCCGCTCGACGATGCGGCGGTTGCTGTCGATCAGCGCGTTGACCTCATTGGCAAGCGGCAGAATCTCGCGCGGGAAGTCGCCCTTCAGCTGCTCGCTCTCGCCGGCGCGGATGCGCTCCAAGGCGGCACGCGCCTTGTCGAGCGGCTTCAGGCCATAGAGAATCGCCAGCGCATTGACGATCAGGCTGCCGACGCCGAAGCCGGCAAGCGCCAGATAGAGACTGTGGGAAAAGGTACGCACGTCGTCCTCGACGACATCGACATTGCCGGTGACGCGGACGCGCGCCGCGCGCCCGTCGGTGTCGAGCACGACTTCGGTTTCGGCCACCTGCACGCGGTTCCCGGAGGCATCCGTCACCTGGTAGTAGCGTTCGTAATTCTTGTCGAAGGGCGCCTCGACGACCGAGGGCACCGGAATGAGCGCCGAGCCGAGCGAGGGCGACACCAGCGGCGCTGTCGTATAGGTGCCGAGCGGCTCCACCACCCAATACCAACCGGTCTTCGGCTGGGCAAAACGCAGGTCGCCGAGCTGCGGGCTGCCGCTGAGCGCGCCCTGATCGCCTATCGTCACCGAGTTGATGACGTTATAGAGCTGCGCCCGCAAGAGATCCTGGAAACCGCGCTCGGCGCTCTTGCGGTAAAGCGTGGAGATCAACAGGCCGATCACGACAAGCGCCACCGTCGACCAGACCGTGGTCAGCAGCAAGACACGTGCAGTGAGCGACTTAATTCGCATGTTTCGGCGCTTGAATGCGGTAACCGAGACCGCGCACCGTTTCGATCAGATCGACGCCCATCTTCTTGCGCAAACGGCCGACAAAGACCTCGATCGTGTTGGAATCGCGGTCGAAATCCTGGTCGTACATGTGCTCGACCAGTTCGGTGCGCGAGACGACCTCGCCCATGTGGTGCATGAGATAGGCAAGCAGGCGGTATTCGTGCGAGGTCAGCTTCAGCGTGGTACCGTTGACCGTCGCCTTCGAGGATTTTGTATCGAGCCGCACCGGGCCGCAGATGATCTCGGAAGAGGAATGCCCGGCCGCACGCCGGATCAGCGCCCGAATGCGCGCCAGCACTTCCTCGACATGGAAGGGTTTGGTGACGTAGTCGTCGGCGCCTGCGTCGATGCCGGCGACCTTGTCGCTCCAGCGGTCGCGCGCCGTCAGAATCAGCACCGGCACGCCGCGGCCGGCGCCGCGCCATTTTTCAAGAACGGTCACTCCATCCAACTCCGGCAGGCCGATATCGAGAATGATGGCGTCATAAGGTTCGGTATCGCCGAGGAAATGGCCTTCCTCGCCGTCGAACGCCTGGTCGACGACATAGCCCGCCTCCTTCAGCGTGTCGGCCAGCTGCCGGTTCAGATTGACGTCGTCTTCGACTACCAGAATACGCATCGGTCCGCCTTCGTCCGCTTCAAATCGATCTGTCCTGAATAGACCGATTCCGCCTACATCGGAACCTTTACCGTCACCTTGCGTGGACGCTGTCCGTTGCCCGATACCAGAACGGTGATGATGCAGGTATCGCCCACCGGCTGCACGGAGAGAAGCTGGCCGCCCGTCTGCTCGACGACCTGGGCTGCCGCGGCGCTGCAATCGCCTGCTACGCTATGAACGAGGGTGCCCGCGCCATCCGGTGAAGGCGCCGATACCACCAATCCGGCGGCCAATGCTGCGACGCTCAGAGGAAAGGCCATGTGCTATGCTTTCAAGGTAATGCCAACGTGGCCCGAATATGTACTCACGCGACCTGAATGGCAAATGAATGCGCTGTAATGCAGGGCGTTTAGAACCATTCTCGACTGCTGGCGGCAGCGGCTGAAACCCGCCGCCGCGCCTGCGTTCGGCGGCCATCTTCGCGTGGGAAAAGTCTGCAGCGCTAGGCACGCACGGAGTGCCGAGCGCGGACGAATAGCTGGGCGCCGCGGACCGCCGGGATTGCGATCGCAGCTTTTGCCGACCGGTCGAAGCTGTTATGTCCTTGCTGTTTCCGCATTCAGGTCATTTCAGCACCAATGCCAAATTATTTCCGCTTCCGCTCGGCGCAGACGGTCACCGTGCTTGCCATCACCCAGGTGATCGGCTGGGGCACGACGTTCGATATGCTCGGGGTGATGGGCCGCATCGTGGCGCCCGCTCTCGGCCTGCCGAACGAGGTGGTGTTTGCCGGCCTGACGATCATGATGATGATCAGCGCTTTCGTTGGTCCCGCGACCGGACGCTGGCTCGCCCGCTATGGCGCCGCCCGTGTGCTTTCGGCCTCATCGCTCATCTTTGCGCTCGGCTTGCTTCTGCTTTCAGCCGCAAACGGCATCATGCTTTATGCCGCCGCCTGGGTCGTCATCGGCATCGGCGGCGCCTGCGGCCTTTCGGCACCGGCCTATACGGCCGTCGTCGAGCGCGAAGGGGCGAACGGCAAACGCGTCATTGCCATCCTCATGCTGTTCACCGGGCTGTCGAGCACCGTCTTCTGGCCGATCCTCAGCCTGCTGAACGAAACCGTGGGATGGCGCATCACCTTCCTCCTCTGTGCCGGCCTGCAATTCTTCGTCTGCCTGCCGCTGCATCTTTTCGCCCTGCCGAAACCGATCGTAACGCATATCGAAAGCGGCGCGGCAGACATTGGCCCGGTTGCGCTGTCGAAGGCGGCACGGCGCAAAGCCTTCCTGCTGATTGCGGCGGCGACGACGATCTCGACCTTCATCACCTTCGGCATCTCGCCATCGCTGCTCGAAATCTTCCGCCAGTCCGGCGTTTCGCCGGCCTTCGCGCTGCAGCTCGGCGCGGCACGCGGCGTGCTCGGCATCTCGGCGCGTTTCCTCGACATGCTGCTCGGCCGGCGCGGCAACCCCATGCTGAGCGCGGTCATGGGCATCGGCTTGATGATGGTCAGTTTCCCGATCATGCTGGTCGCCGGTTCGTCGACACCGCTGCTCGTCACCTTCGTTCTGCTCTACGGCTTCGGCGCCGGCGTCATGACCGTCGCCCGCGCGCTTCTGCCGCTGGCCTTGTTTTCACCTGCCGAATACGGCCTGCAATCGGCCCGGCTGTCGCTGCCGCAAAACCTCGCCAACGCCATCGCTCCAGTCATCTTCACCGCCATCCTCGACCGCGCCGGCGCCGGGCCGGCCCTCATCGCCTGCGCCGTTCTCGCGGCCTTGTCGCTGACCTTCGTGCTGATATTGATGGCGATGGTGCGCGGCGCCCACGCATCGCAGCCGAGCCCTGTCGTTTCATAAGAGCCCGGCCAGCCTGCGGCGTTCTCTGTCAGCCATTCTTAAGGTGCCTTGATTATCATCTATCCTTAGAAGGGCACGCGTTCGCTACGCGCGCCGCCACCAAGGCCGGAAGACGATCAATGAGCAGCCGTTTTTGGCGAATCTTTAAATCGCTTGCAGCTTCTTTTTCGAAGGTTGAGTCCGGCGGCTCAGAAGTTGAGTCAGCTTTCGCGCGATATCACCGCGGCAGATCACTTGTCCATTTGAAACTATGAAGAATGTGCTCGGCATCCCCAAGGCTTTAAGCTCACAGGGGCCGTTTCACTGCCGTGCGGCTGTCGTAGTCGGCGGCGATGCGCTTTTCACGAAGCGGCCGCACCCGCTCGATCGAGAGCTGATAATCCGGATGGGCCTTGTAAGCGGCAAGTGCTGCCTCGTCGTCAAATTCGCCGTAGACCACGAGGTCGATCTCGGTGCCCAGCTGATCGGTCTTCACATTGGTGCCGATTTCCAGGAGCCGCGCATGCGGAATGGCGGTCAGGATCGAAAGCCCGGCCCTCACCTCCTGCAAATGCTCCTCCTGCACTGTGAAGAAAACGATATGGCGGATCACGCGAAGCTCCTGTCAAGTTTCAGAGGGTCAGCCGCGCGATAACACGCGAGCCCCAGGCCTTCAACCGCGCGATCACGCCATGCGCAGCATTGGGACGCATCGCCGCATGGAAGGCCATGGCGTAACCCGCGAGCTTTTCCGCCCGGTCGGTGCCATTGACGATGCGCCGCGCGTTCACCCAGTCCTCGGTCGCCCCGTTCAGGTGATCGGCAAGCTTGTGGCCGGTAAAGCTGCCCTGCAGCATACCGTCGATCAGGATGGTCACCGCCGCATCCATCTCCATCGCCCGGTCGGGATCGGCAACGAGGTCGATACCCGTCAGCACGCTCATCGCCTCATAGTTCCGCTTGTGGGTGAGCTGCACCAGGCCGCGCCCGAGCCAGCTGCGGCCATCTTCATCGGGCCGCCAGTAGGGCGTCTTTACCCAGGAAAGCCGGCCTGCGGCAAAGGCCGTTTCCAGGATCTCGACGGCGCGGGCATCGCTTTGCGCCAGCGTCTCGCGAACCGGCTGCATCGTATAGGCGGTCTCATGATAGGCGGTGGCGAGGATATAGGCGAGCCACCGCCGGTCGGCATGCGGAAACCGCTCTTCCCAGGCGTCGAGAATCGCCGTGATGCCCACTACCTGAGGATGCGTCAGCTCTCCCTTGAAGAGTTCGCTCTTCACCGCATCGAAAAATAAACTTCGGTCCATGTGGACGACCATTCCGCGCTTCCCAGAAAACATCGTGGTTAAAACCGCCTTAATCGATTAAAATCCATTTAATCGTTTAAAGTCTTTAAGCCACTGATTTACACACCTTTTATCTTGTGCAATGCATCTTCTTGCCCTGAAGCCTTGCCGCGAATAGAGGAGACTTCCGATGCAGACGCCTGCCACTCCGCAAACCACCATTCCCCAGCACCTCGTAGACCAGATGGAAAACGAATGGCGCCAGATTCGCCTTGAACGGGAAAATCCGCGCCCGGCCCAGCAGCCTCAACAGCAACGCTGAGAGATACAGGCAAAGCGGCGCGGATGTAAGGCCAGCCCTCATCGCGTCGCAGCCTCAAACCGCTTCGCCAGCGTTTCCAGCGAGCGGATAAAGATCCTTTCGTCTCCCAGCGCCCGCGCCAACACCAGCGCGCCTTGAATGCCGGCGACGCCCTCCTCGGCGAGCGCTTGCGCCTCGTCGTCAGAATAGCCTGCCCGGCTCAACGCCGAACGCACGGCGCCGATCCAGCGGATGAAATAGTCGCCGATCGCCGCCGAAAACCGTTCCCTCGTGTCGTCAAGGGCGAAGGCGCCGACGAGGCAGATGCGGCGGCCGGATCTGAAGTAATCATTCACATTGACCCACATCGCCGCGATCGCCTGACGGGCGTCATCCTGTCTCAGCGGCCGATAGATCGCCTGCTCGAACCAGGCGTCGATTTCGGCAAGCACGGCGTTAGCCATCTCCTCCTTGCCGCCGGGAAAGAAGTGGTAAAGGCTCCCCTTGCCGAGGCCGGTGCGTTCGGTGATGCGGCTGAGAGACGTCCCCTCATAGCCGAGTTCGCGGAAGATTTCCGCCAGCAGCGGCACGATGTCGGCGCGTTCGTAGACGGTCTTCACCGGCGGAGTTTCCTTGGCCTCGCTTGCGTCAAAGGCCAAGCTCGGTCAGGCCGGGATGATCGTCCGGCCGCCGGCCGAGTGGCCAGTGGTACTTGCGCTCCGATTCTCGGATCGGCAGGTCGTTGATGCAGGCGAAGCGGCGCTGCATCAGGCCGGCGGCATCGAATTCCCAGTTCTCATTGCCATAGGAGCGGAACCAGTTGCCGCTGTCATCGTGCCATTCATAGGCGAAGCGCACGGCGATGCGATCGTCGGTGAAGGCCCAGATCTCCTTGATCAGCCGGTAATCCAACTCCTTCGCCCATTTGCGGGTGAGAAAGGCAACGATCTCGGCGCGGCCGTTGACGAATTCGGCGCGGTTCCGCCAGCGGCTGTCCGGCGTGTAAACGAGCGAGACGCGCTCGGGATCGCGGCTGTTCCAGCCGTCCTCAGCAAGGCGGACTTTCCGGGTGGCGGTCTCAAGGGTGAAAGGCGGGACGAGGCTGGACATAGGCGCTCCTGTACTGAACGGCAATGATTGTACCGATTGGTACAATGATATGCAAGACGGCCGGGGCAGCGTTTTGCAGCTCCTCACCCGCGGGCGCGCCGTAGCAGATCGGCGCTCTCCTTCTTCCATCGTAGCGGCAAGGCATCCGGGCGCAGCACGATCTGTTCCGGCGTGAACCGCCACAGCCGTTCCGCCCGTTCAATGCTGGCGACTTCGGGCGAATCCAGCAGCACCTCGACCTTTCCCGCCAGTTGCAGCATGTCGCCGGTTTCAAAATCGACGAAGACCAGCCCGGCCTTCGGGTTGACCAGAAAATTGCCGAGGGTGTTGAAGAACCGATTGCCGGAAAAATCGGGAACGGTCAGCACCCCATCGGCACCGACATGTACGAAGCCGACGTCGCCGCCGCGATGGGAAACGTCAACCTGCCGCTCGCCATTGTCGCGATCGACATAGGAGGCGACGAAGAAGGTATCGGCGCCCTCGATCATCCCGCGCATGCGATGGTCGAGTTGACCGGGATGCAGCGGCACCACCTCTGTCGGCCTATCGGGATCGCGGACAAAGACGGAAGAGCGAGGCTGGATATATTGCGGGCAATTGCCGAAGCTCTGGCCGACGCGCAGGCGGAAGGCTTCGGCATCCGTTCGGCGAATGACGCCGTTCAGCCGGTTGCGCCGCCGGGTCTCGAGCTGGATGCCGAGCATGGCGATCGCGTCGCCATCCTCCATGCCGGCATCGACCGGATCGGCCGGATCGCGCGGCAGGTCGACATCGAGGCTCTCCGGATCCGGAGAGGACATGAAACCCGGTCGCGCAGCCCGCACCGTTGCCCAGACATCGCCTTTGGCATCGACAGCGCCGAGCACTATGAAGGGCAGCATCGGAAAAAATGCGCGGTGCTGTTCGGGCATCGCCTTGCGGACGAAATTCCGGCCGGGTCCATCCATGCGTTCGACGACCCCGACGCTGCGCTGCATGGCGAGTTCGCCCCGATGCCAGGGTGACGTCGCGTCGTCTCTTGTCTGCTCCAGCATGACGGCCTCCTTGCGGGCATAATTTGGGAAACCGGGACGGTGATCCGTCCCGGCGCAGTCTCACGCGGCAAGGCCGATCTTCGTCTTGCGAAAGCCGACGAAACCGGGCAGCGCCTCGATGCGGGCAAGCCAAGCGCGAACGCTTGGATAGGCCGAGATGTCGACATTGCCTTCTGGCGCATTGGCGATGTAGCTGTAGAGCGCGACGTCGGCGATGACAGGATTGTCGCCAAGCAGGAAAGTGCGGGCGGCGAGCTCTGCCTCGATCAGCGCCAGAATGCGATGCGCCCGGGCGATCACTTCATCGGTGCGGAAATCGGCGCCGAAAACGGTCACCAGGCGGGCGGCGCACGGTCCATAGGCGATCTCACCCGCAGCAACCGAGAGCCATTTCTGTATTCGCGCCGCGGCCAATGCCTGTTCCGGCAACCAGTCGGTGCGGCCATATTTGCGCGCGAGATAGACGAGGATGGCAGAGGAGTCGGCAATGACCGCTCCATCGTCGTCGAGGACCGGCACCTGGCCAAAGGGATTGAGCTTCAGAAATTCGGGCGCCTTGTGGGCGCCCGCCGCCAAGTCGACCTCGACCAACTCATAGGGCACGCCAAGCAGCGACAGAAAAAGGTGAACCCGGTGCGAATGGCCGGAAAGCGGGTGGTGGTAGAGTTTCATGATGGTTTCCTTTGGTCTTCCCCATCGACGGGGATTGAGGATGGCCGCCTGCGAACCATCTGCGGGGAATGTATTGCCTTCCATTTGATTGCAGTAGAATGCTAATATGGAAGGCATATTCCCATTTTTCGGAAGGATAAAATGGACCGCCTCGACGCCATGACCGTGCTTCTCGCCGTTGTTGAACAGGGCAGCCTATCCGCCGCCGCCCGGCATTTGCGGTCGCCGCTCGCCACCGTCAGCCGCAAAATTTCCGAGCTGGAAGCCCATCTGAACGCCCAGTTGCTGCAGAGAAGCAACCGGAAGATCACGCTAACGGAGGCCGGCCGCTCCTATGTGGAGGCGGCGCGGGAAATTCTCGATCGGGTGGAAGAGGCGGAACGGACGGCGGCGGGCGAATACAGCGTGCCGAAGGGCGAGTTGACGATGACCGCACCGATCGTCTTCGGGCGGCTGCATGTCCTGCCCGTGGTGGTGGACTTCCTCAAAGCCTATCCCGATATCAATCTGCGGCTGATGCTTGGCGACCGGCTGTCGAACCTCGTCGAGGATCACATCGATGTGGCGCTCCGGATCGGCAACCTGCCAGACAGCAACCTGATCGCCACTAGGCTCGGCGCGATGCGCCGGACGGTCTATGCCAGCCCGGATTATCTCGCACGGCAGGTCACACCTCGGCATCCGGGCGATCTCGCCGCGCATCACTGCATCACCTTCGACGGCATGGCCTCGACGCTGAACTGGACATTCACGGAGGGAAAACGCGATCTTACCGTGCCGATCCGCTCACGGCTTGCCGTCAACACCGCCGAGGCTGCGGTCGATGCGGCGGTCGCCGGCCTCGGGATCACCCGGGTCCTGTCCTATCAAGCCGCACGCGCTGAGACGGCCGGCCTGCTTACGCCACTGCTTGCCGATTTCGAACCGCCGCCGGCACCGGTGCATCTCGTCTATCCCGCGCAGGGATTGGTGCCCCTGAAATTGCGGGCGCTCATCGATTTCGCCACGCCGCGCCTGCGCGCCACGCTCAACAGATCTCAGGCTAGTTTACCCTCTTCCGCCTTGTAGAAATACTGGCTGGCGACCAGCCAGCCCTTCAGCGGCCGCAATGGCGGAATGCAGGTGGCGAGCATGAAGGGGCCGGTGACCAGAAGCTGCACCCAGATCGGCGCGGCAAACGCCACCTCCAGCCAGACGCCGAGCAGCACGCTCGGGATGCAGGCAAAGCAGATGACGAAAAAAGCCGGACCATCGGCCGGATCAGCAAAGGAATAATCGAGGCCGCAAGCCTCGCATTCCGGCTGCAGCGTCAGGAAGCCGTTGAACATATGGCCCTGGCCGCAGCGCGGGCAGCGCCCCCTGATGCCGGTCTGCAGCGGAGGAAGCGGGGGATATTCGGTTTCCATGACGATCACACCTTGTTCTGCGCCGGCATCAAGCCAATCAATGCCGATAAATGTATGCATTCAATATAAATACATTTTTCGGACATTGCCAGTCAACTCGTCAGAATGTCGCAGAGTTCCGCAGGCCGGGCCGACCGCGTTTGTCTGAAGGGCTTAGCTGCGGCGTTTGCGGCTCAGAAGAACGAAGCCGCCATTTCCGGCGGCCCCTCCAACGCATGGGCCATGAAATCCAGTGCGCCTTGCAGCTTCTCCCGGCTGATCGGGCCGCCGAGGCAGACACGCACGGCCTCGGGCGCGGCGCCCTCGACCGTAAAGGCGTCGCTTGCCACGACGCCGATGCCGGCGGAGCGCATGTGGCTGCCGAAGGTGGAGCGGGTCCAGCCGTTGGAGAGCGGCAGCCAGATGTTGAAACTGAGCGGATCGGCGCGGTAGCTGCCTTCAGGCAGGAGGGCGGCGACCATCTGCTGACGGGCGGCGGCTTCCGTGCGGATGAAGCGCAGGATCGCATCGGCCGTGCTGTCTTCGATCCAGCGGGTGGCGAGCGCCAAGGTCAGCGGCGAGGCCATGACATTGTTGGCGCGCATGGCGCTGACGAAGGGCCACACGGCCTTGCTATCAGGCGCCACGACATAGGCAAGACGCAGGCCGGCACCGATGCATTTCGCCAGCCCGCCGATATGCCAGGTGAGATCTGGCGCCGTTGCCGCAAGCGGCGACGGACCTTCCAGCGGAATGAAGCCGTAGGCATCGTCTTCGACGATCGGCACGTGATATTTGCGGGCAACCGTAGCGATTTCTTCGCGGCGCCTAGCGGGGATGGTCAGCGTCGTCGGGTTTTGCAGCGTCGGATTGAGATAAAGCGCCTTCGGCTGCGACCGCTCGCAGGCTCTCGCAAAGGCGTCCGGCAGGATGCCGTCCTCGTCCATCGGCAGGCCGGTCAGATTGAGCCGCAGCTGGGCGGCGATCGAGCGCATGCCGGGATAGGTGATGATTTCCGAGAGCACGGTCTCGCCCGGTTTTGCCAGCAGGCCGAAGATCGCCAACAGGGCCGGATGGGCGCCAGGCGTGACGAAGATGCGCTCCTGCGAGGGCACCAGCCCGCGACGGCTGAGCCAGGAGGCAGCAGCCTCCTTGTCCATGCCGGAGCCGCCGAAACCCTGGTAGCGCAGGAGCGGAATGAGGTTCGCCGTCACCGCCGACATGCCCTCGCGCATGCGGGCGATCAGCTCGGGATCATCCGGTTCCGGCGGCATGTTCATCGAGAAATCGACGATGGAGGCGCGGCGAGGATCGGGCGCGGCGTCGGGCGCGAATCCCTGGCGCTCCTTGTCCGCGCCACCGGTGACGAAGGTGCCTCGGCCGACATGCGAATCGACAAGCCCGCGCTTCTGCGCCTCGACATACCCTCTCGCCACCGTGGTGAAATCGACATTCAGCCGCTTGGCGAGTTCGCGTTGCGGCGGCAGCCGGTCGCCGGCCACAAGGTGGCCGCTGCGCAGATCCATTTCGATCACATCGGCGATCGCCATATAACGCGGGCTGCTGCTTCGCCCGAGATCGGGATGCCAGTCTTTCATGTCGTCATCCGTGCAGCTTGAGTCTTGATGGGATTGACTGTATATTGTTGCACGATGACGCTGTCACGAAAAATGTCGTATGCAAGACTTCGGTACGGCGATGAATGGCGTGGCGCAGTCCCCAGGGGTTGGAAATTCCATCGGCCATAGCCTTGCCTCCGCCCGCCCATCTTCTTACCTATTCAAGACAGAGTGCGCGAGATTTCGGCCTTTCGCGCCGGCGCTCTGTCAGGATGAAAGCATGAATATCGATCCAATTTTGCGGTCACTCGTGGCCGTTCGTTCTTCCATCCCGGAAGATGCCTTCACAGCAGAGACGCTGGGCACTGTCCGGGAGGGCAGTGGCGTGGTCATTCGCGACAATGGGCTGGTGCTGACCATCGGTTATCTCATCACCGAGGCCGAAGAGGTCTGGCTGACCACCAATGACGGGCGTGTCGTTCCCGCTCATGCACTTGCTTACGATCAGGAAACCGGCTTCGGCCTGGTGCAGGCTCTCGGGGCTCTCAATGCGCCGGCGGTGGATCTCGGCGACGCGGCAAACGCCAAGGCCGGCGATGCCGTCGTGCTTGCCGACGGCATCGGAGAATTCGTCGAGGCAAACATCGTCGCCCGGCAGGAATTCGCCGGCTACTGGGAATATCTGCTTGATGAGGCGATTTTCACGGCGCCGGCACATCCCTCATGGGGCGGTGCGGCGCTGATCGGTTCGGACGGCAAGCTTCTAGGCATCGGTTCGCTTCGCCTGCAAATGAGCCAGGGCGACGAGGTCGCCGATATCAACATGATCGTGCCGATCGACCTTTTGACTCCGATCCTCGACGATCTGTTGAACCGCGGAAGCGTCAACAAACCGCCGCGGCCCTGGCTCGGCGCATTCTCCGCCGAGAGCAATGGCGGCGTGGTGGTGATGAGCGTTGCCGAAGGCGGCCCGGCCGCCCAGGCGGGCCTGCGGCAAGGCGATATCATCTCGGAGATCCGCGACGAAGAGGTCGATGGCCTGGCCGATTTCTACCGCAAGGTCTGGAGCAGCGGCCCGGCCGGCGCCGAGATTCCGATGCGGATTCTCAGGAACGGCCGGGAAGCCTGGCTGCGCATCAAGTCCGCCGACCGCAACAATTTCCTCAAGAAGCCGCAGCTGCAGTAGGTCGCCGACCGCCGCCAAATGCGCTTTCCGCTTGCGCGAATTCTACCGGCGGAGATCTCCGGTGATCCAGCCGATCGCGGCCTTCACCCGTCGCGGCACGAATTGCCGCGACGGGTGAACCGCATGGATCGGCAGGCTGTATTTTTCCCAATCGGCAAGCACTTCGGTCAGCCGCCCGGCGGCGATGTCTTCCTCTACCAGGACCAGCGGCGCATAGACGAGGCCGGCGTCTTCCACCGCGGCAACGCGCATGGCTTCGCCATTGTCGATACCGATATTGCTGTTGATCTTTGCCGCCAGTACCCGTCCATTTTGATCTTCGAAATGCCATTGATCGCGCGGGACGAGGTTGAGGCTTAGGATGCAGCGGTGCTCTTGCAACTGCTCGGGATGGGTCGGGGTGCCGTTCTTGCCGAGATAACCTGGAGAGGCGCAGCAGACGAAGCGATAGGTGCCGATCCTTCTTGCGATCAACGAAGATGGCCGCAGATGCGCCACTCGAATGGCAAGGTCATAGCCTTCGGCGATCAGATCGACGTTCCGGTCGGTCAGATTAAGCTCCAGACTGACCGCGGCATGCTGATTGGCAAAGCGAGCAATGGACGATGCCAAGCGCTTCACGCCGAGCGTCGTCGGTCCGCTGATGCGGAGGTGGCCGGATATTTCATGGTTGTCGGGGCCGGCAATATCGTTCAGCTGCTCCAACTCATCGATGACCCTGCTTGCTCTCTCCAGAAATCTCAGGCCGATCTCGGTGAGCCTCTGGGTTCGCGTGGTGCGCTCGATCAGCTTGACACCATAATCTGTTTCCAAAGCCTGAATGCGCCGGCCCACCATGGCGGGCGAAAGGTTGAGCCTGGCGGCAGCTTTGGCGAAACTGCCAGCCGTCGCCACGGCTACAAAGGTCTTCAAATTGGTGAGATCTGTCATTCGATACTTTTATGCAATTATATTCCGCCATTCAATGCCATTTATGATGTGATCGCGGTCGGATATATCGACGTCATTCAACTCGATGAAGGAACCGACCATATGAAAACCGCTATTATCGGAACTGGAAACATGGGTGCCGGCTTGGCGCGTCGCCTGGCAGGCAAGCGCGAGCTCATCCTCGCATCGCGCAATGAGGCCGCGGCAAAGTCGCTTTCCGAGGAGATCGGCGCGACGAGCGCATCGATCTCTTCCGCCGTGGCCGAAGCCGATGTTCTGGTCGTCGCGCTGCCTTATGCCGCGGCGCTCGAATTTGCCGAAACCGCAGCATTGCAGGGCAAGATCGTCATCGACATTACCAATCCGCTCAAGCCTGATTTCTCCGGCCTGCTGTTCGGTCACGACACATCTGCAGCCGAAGAAATCCAGCACAGGGCCAAAGGCGCCAAGGTCGTGAAGGCCTTCAATACCATCTTTGCCGAGCTGTTTGCGGCTTCCCCAAAGCACAGCTCCACGATACCGGTCTTCCTGGCCGGGGACGACAATGCTGTCGAAACCGCCGCAGCGCTGGTGAAGGATGCCGACTTTGCTGTCGAGAAAACCGGCTCGCTCGATGCCGCTCGCCTGCTCGAACCCTTGGGGATGCTGAATATCCGCCTTGGTTACGGCCTGGGCCGCGGTACCGGGATCGCCCCGAAATGGGTCGCCATCGACGGCTGAGATCACGGCTGGTCTCCGCCCATGCGGGGCCAGTCATTCCTGCTTCCTGATTGAACGGCTGACCGAGTCGCTGAAAGGATCGCCTAAATCATTGAGCTGCCAAACCATATCGGCTAGACCCGTTCCTGACGTGAGACGGCGGTTGAAAGATGGTGGCGTCGTTCGAAGCCTGGGCAAACCTCTGTCGTCTGATTGGCTTCGCCATCGACAAACAGCGCGGCCTCGCCGCGGAAGATCGCGCCCTCTCCAGGCTGCGCCGGCGGCCTCTTTAGATCGTCAATGCACTGAGATAAGCGGATCGCCATCTGCCGCCTCCCGCGACGCGCGAGGACGCGTGCTGTCGTTGGCGACCTTCCTGTGCCCGTCGGCTGCAGCCTCGCGGATTTTCTGGAAGCGGTTGTCGCCAGCGTCTTCTGCGGCTGGCTGCGGGTCGCTCTTTTTTTGAAACGGATCATCGATCATTCCTGCGTCAACAGAGGGAGCGCCCCGCACAGGTGGCGGAGCGCTCTCGAAAACAGTGTCAGGCGGCAAGCGTGGTGGCGCAGGCTTGAACACTCCGACTGTCGGGTGAGGTCTGCCCAGGCATGGTGGCCCAGCCGCCGGCCTCAACGAACTGACGCTGCTTGTAGCCGTCGGTGATCGCCTTGAACTCGGTAAGCTTGGCGGCCGCATCCGGCGCTGCTTTGAACCGCTCGACGCAAATGGCCGACGCTAGATCTCCGCGTGCAACGTCGCCGGCGGCGGCTGCCGCTTTGCTTGACGTGCCGCCTGTTACCCAACCGCCCCAGCTGAAGCCGATAATCATCGTGGCGATCGCCGTGACGACGCAGGCCCAGACGAGAAGCGTCTTGGATGGCTGGTAACTGTCGAAACGCTGGGTGATCGATGTTTTACTGCTGCTCTGCACGGACATTGGAATTCTCCCTGTCTGTTGTTCAAGTTGCGCCGTCCGACGACGCCGGACCGGTTCAGGCTGTTCTCAGTATCCCATATCGCCCATGCCGCCATTTCCGGCTGCAGGGGCGGAGTCTCTTGCGGGAATGTCGGCGATCATCACCTCGGCGGTGATCAGCAGCGCCGCAATCGAACCGGCGTCCTGCAGAGCAGTGCGCACGACCTTGGCAGGATCGACGATGCCGGCCTCGATCATATCGACATAGGTCTCCGTTTGGGCGTCGAAGCCCTGATTGTCATTATTACTGCCCGCGAGTTTGCCGACGACGATTGAGCCCTCGAACCCGGCATTGTCGGCGATCTGTCGGATCGGGGCTTCGAGCGCCCTGAGCACGATCGAGATGCCCGCCGTCACGTCGGCGTTCTCCCCGGTCAGGCCCGTCAGGGCCGACTTGGCGCGCAACAATGCCACGCCACCGCCGGGCACGATGCCCTCTTCGACCGCCGCACGGGTGGCGTTCAGCGCATCGTCGATGCGGTCCTTCTTTTCCTTGACCTCCGTCTCGGTCGCGCCGCCGACGCGGATGACCGCGACGCCGCCGGCGAGTTTCGCCAGGCGCTCCTGCAGCTTTTCCCTGTCGTAATCGGAAGTGGTCTCCTCGATCTGCGCCTTGATCTGCTGGATACGCGCATGGATGGCCGCTTTCTCGCCGGAGCCGTCGATGATCGTGGTGCTGTCTTTCTCGATCAGCACGCGCTTGGCGTGGCCGAGCATATCGAGCGTGACGTTGTCGAGCTTGATGCCGAGATCCTCGGAAATCATCTGGCCCGCCGTGAGCACGGCAATGTCTTCCAGCATTGCCTTACGGCGATCACCGAAACCCGGCGCCTTGACGGCTGCGACCTTCAGGCCGCCGCGCAGCTTGTTGACGACAAGCGTCGCCAGCGCTTCACCCTCGACGTCCTCCGAGATGAGGAGCAGCGGTTTGCCGGTCTGTACGACCGCTTCCAGGATCGGCAACATCGCCTGCAGGCTGCCGAGTTTCTTCTCGTGAATGAGGATATAGGGATCCTCCAGTTCCACGCGCATCTTCTCGGCATTGGTGACGAAATATGGCGAGAGATAGCCGCGGTCGAACTGCATACCCTCGACGACATCGAGTTCGGTCTCGGCGGTTCGTGCCTCTTCGACCGTTATGACGCCCTCATTGCCGACCTTGTCCATCGCCTTGGCGATCATCTCGCCGATGGCGGCGTCGCCATTGGCGGCAATGGTGCCGACCTGGGCGATCTCGCCTGACGACTTGACCTTCATCGCCCGCGCCTTGATTTCCTTGACGACGGCGATAACGCCGAGATCGATGCCGCGCCTCAGATCCATCGGGTTCATCCCGGCAGCGACGAGCTTTGCGCCTTCGCGGAAAATGGAGGCGGCGAGAACAGTTGCCGTCGTCGTGCCGTCGCCGGCAAGATCATTGGTCTTCGAAGCCACCTCGCGCACCATTTGCGCGCCCATGTTCTCGAACTTGTCGGCGAGCTCGATCTCCTTGGCGACGCTAACGCCGTCTTTGGTGATGCGCGGTGCGCCATAGGCCTTGTCGATGACGACGTTGCGGCCCTTCGGGCCAAGCGTCACCTTGACGGCGTTGTTGAGCAATTCGACGCCGCGCAGCAGGCGGTCGCGCGCGTCGGTGGAGAACCTGATTTCCTTGGCAGACATGATATTTCTTCCCAGTTCGGTCTTGAGATGCTGGTCACAAATTCGACGCTCAGGCGGCTTTGTCGGCAGCCGCTTCGGTCTTTTCGACGATGCCCATGATGTCGGTCTCCTTCATGATCAGAAGGGTTTCGCCATCGATCGTGACCTCTGTCCCCGACCATTTTCCAAACAGGATGAGATCACCGACCTTGACATCAAGCGGGACCAGATTGCCGCTTTTGTCGCGGAGACCCGGGCCGACTGCGACCACTTCGCCTTGCTGGGGCTTCTCCTTGGCGGTGTCTGGAATGATGATCCCGCCCTTGGATTTGACATCGCCTTCCGCACGTCGGATGACGACGCGGTCGTGAAGTGAACGGAATTTCATAGAGGTCTTTCTGCTGCCGGCGCGTAGGGCGGCTGCAACTCATAAATAGCACTCGTGGCACTCGATTGATAGGAGTGCCAAGAAATATTATTCACGCAGGAATTTTTTTGAGATATTCAGGAAATCAATCCGACCGAGTATTTTGTAATAATCGGGAAGTGAATAGAATTTTTTGCGCCATCGCGTCCGATTTTATTTGAATGAACAAAGAGTTAATTTGGCGTTTTTCATAGATAAATCAGATTTTATCTTGATTTAAACGCAATCGAGGCGCAATGATAGGTCTCGTCGATTTAGCCGACCTGGCTTCGCGGTGTCAGAGACCTACGACCCGCCATCACCACTGAATTCTCGACAGCGATCCATAACGTCGTTCCGGCGTTGAGTTCGCCTGTTCCGATCCGGAATGAGCTTGGCGCTGACCGCGGATGTACCGGCAGCCTCGAGTTCGTCCGGTTCGGATCTCAATGATACAGGAAACATATCGGTGTATCCTGCGGAGGCCCGAGCCGTGACAAGTCGCACCACACAAACCGTCGTCCGCTTTTCATCCCCATTCCGCCTGCCCGGTTTCGACAGAGCGCAGCCAGCCGGAGAATACCGCGTCGATTATGACGAGGAATTGATCGATGGCGTCTCCAGGCTTGCCTGGCGACGGGTCGGCGCCTTCATCCACCTGCCGGCGATAGCCGCCCAGAGTTCGACGCAGCAAATGATGCCTATCCACTTGTCAGATCTCGAAACCGTGCTCGAAAAGGACCAAAAACCGTCATGACCGCTACGCGCATCCCGCAACGCAATGGACGCTCCATCCGGCGTGAGGCAGCAACACATATCTTCACGGTGGGGCAGACCGTCCGGGTGAAGGACGGGTTCTTCGTCGTTCCCTCCAAGCTCCCCGAAACATACCGTGTTACCGCCACGCTGCCTCTCAGAGGAAATGTGCTGCAATACCGCATCCGCAGTGACGATGAACGTCATGAGCGGGTCGTGACGGAAGATAGCCTGGAATCGGTAAACCTATCGCCCGCCGGCAGCGGCGCAACACTGATCGAGAGGACGTTTGGCCAAGGCCGCGGCCCGAATGACGAAAGGTTGACATCGTGAACAGCCATGGAGACGAAGCCGAACGAAGACGGAATGCCTTTGCCGTCCACACATGGGAAGCGCCCGGCCGCTACTCCATGGAGACCAAACACGACGGCCGGATCGAATCCGCCCGTTCGTGGACCGTCTATCGTGTTTCTGCAAGCGTTCCCGTGCACGCCGGCCATACGGAAGCCGGGGAAGACATGATGTCCTTCAATCTCCTCAACATAGGATATCGGAAGGAATGGCTCAGGCTGTCGGGCACCGCTCGGAGTGCTCGGAAGAGCCCGCCGGTCCAACCATGGCGCTAGCTTTTCTGAACCTAAGCCGTAGCTTCGATCCGGCGAGAAATGCTGTGCGCTTCGTGGGCCATGACGGCATGTTCCAGGTGTTGTTCTTCATCGAGGTTGGCGCGCTGGCGAAATCCGACGCCGCATTGCAAAGAACCGAGCCTTCGGTAACGAGGTGGCTATCCTCCTTCGACGCCCTGCGCAACTCCATTCAGGAGGTGGCGCACAAAGCCTACTCCTACCGCCGCCGCGCCTTTTATACTCTAACTGCGGCGGATTTCCGCTAGACGGATCCGGACGCGCGAGAACGCTCCATGTTGATCCGTTACGGCTATGAAATGACGCTGACCTGCCCGCAGCCGACCGCATTGGTATGTCTGTTGTCGGTGCATGAGGATCGTGCGGCCGACATCAGGGTTCCGGAAACGGTATTCACCACGCCCAATGTTCCCACTTCGACTTATCGCGACCTCTTCGGCAACCGCTGCCTTCGGCTGGTCGCCCCGACGGGCGACCTGACCATATGGGGCGATGCGACGATCGAAGACGACGGCAAACCGGACAGGTCGCTGCCAGGCGCCAGGGAACTCCCGGTTTCGGAGTTGCCAGACGATTGCCTCGTCTACCTGATGGGCAGCCGCTATTGCGAAACGGATCGTCTCAGTCAGATTGCGTGGGATATATTCGGCACCGTCGCACCCGGCTGGAGCCGCGTTCAGGCGATCTGCGACTTCGTTCACGGCCATATCCAATTCGACTACATGCAGGCGCGATCGACGCGGACAGCCTTCGAGGCGTTCCACGAACGCGTCGGCGTCTGTCGCGACTTTGCGCATCTGGCGGTGGCGTTGTGCCGTTGCCTCAACATTCCTGCCCGATATATCAATGGTCATCTCGGCGACATCGGCATTCCCGTCGTTGATCCAATGGACTTCAGCGCCTGGATCGAGGTCTTCCTTGACGGTGCATGGCATGCATTCGATCCGCGCAACAACACACCGCGGATCGGTCGCATCGTCGTCGCCCGCGGGCGCGACGCTGCCGACATACCGCTCATCAATTCCTTCGGACCGCATGTGCTGAAGGCGTTTCGAGTCTGGACCTATGAGATGACGGACCTGCAGCAGATGCAAAGCGTCTCCGAGGGCGCTGTTTAGAACGGATGCGGCAGCAGCCTCACCGCCCCCGAGCCGGACTCTGCCCTCCCCAAAACCACGTGACAGCGGCTGGGCTGAATCACCGGCCATGAATGAGCAGGCAAGCTGCGATGACGATGCAAGCCCATTCGTTGACTCGGGACGGCGGTTGAAAGATGTTGGCATCGTGCCATCTTGGGGATGAGCAATCCTTCGGGGATTGGCGAAAAAGGGAGGGAGTTTTGCGGCCCATGTTCGATCATGTCTCCATCGGCGTCAAAGACCTCGAAAGAGCCCGCCATTTCTATGATGCGGCGCTGGCGCCGCTCGGATATGAGCGCCTGTCCAATTCCGACACCATGATCGGCTATGGCCCGGAACGGGTCGGGCTCTGGGTGATGCAGGTCGAGCAGCCGGTTCTTGCCGATCTGCGATCCGGGCTGCATTTCTGCTTCGTCGCGCCTGATGAAGCCGCCGTCGATGCCTTTCACGCGGCAGCGGTCGCCTCCGGCGGCACTGATAATGGCGAACCCGGCATTCGGCCGGATTACGGGCAGTTCTATTATGCAGCCTTTATCATCGACCCGGACGGCTACCGTCTCGAAGCCTATTTCCATAAAGGCGAACTGTAATAGGCGCTAGCTCTGACGCAATTCCGGGCGGAAAATCGCTTCATACTTTTCCTGGAATTGCTCTACGCCGCAGCTCTCGATATCGAGACGCGGCAGCCGGAGGCGACGAGCGCCTCGCCGGCGACGTCGAGGAACAGGCGGCGGAACCAGCGCGCCCGGCCATCGGCCTGGTCGACGCGGCGATAGAGCATGGTTACCGGATCGGCCGGCAGCGAAAGCGGCGGCGCTGAGATCGTCAGTCCGTGCAATTGCGCCATGCAGCGTCCGATCGATTCCGGCACGATTGATATGGCCGGCATCGCCCGCAACGCCGTTGGCAGGGCGGAAAAGCGCGGCACCGTTGCCACCACACGCCTGACATGGCCGGTGCGGCTCAGCGCGGTGTCGATGCTGGTCGAGGCGTTGCCCTCGAACGAGACAGTGACATGGGCGACATCGGCGAAATCCTCAAGGCTCAGTGGCGCCTTCAGCTTGAGTTGAGCCTCATCGTAAATGCAGATCGATGCCTGATTGAACAGCGGCGCTCGGATGTGCCAGGAGGCTGGTTCGTCATGCACGGATACGCTGAAATCGAAGCCCCCCTCGTCCAGCCGGCGGGCGGCATCGCGCTTTTCGGAAGCGATGCCGATCAGCCGGGCGCCGGGTGAAAGCTGCAGCAGTCGGGCGGCAAGCGGGCCAAAAAAGGCCGATTCGAGATTGTCGCACATGCCGATGCGGAACTCGCCCTGCCAGCTTCCCGGATCGAAGTCGGCCTGCGGGCGAATAGCGCGCTCGATGCCCGAGAGCGCATCCTCGATTGCCGGAGCAATGGAAAGGGCGCGGGGCGTCGGCTGCA
This sequence comes from Rhizobium sp. C104, assembly GCF_022354505.1. Classification (NCBI taxonomy): domain Bacteria; kingdom Pseudomonadati; phylum Pseudomonadota; class Alphaproteobacteria; order Hyphomicrobiales; family Rhizobiaceae; genus Rhizobium; species Rhizobium sp. C104. The sequence continues at coordinate 2,270,808 of NZ_CP092348.1, forward strand.
GGCCGCGACCGACACGCACGAACAGTTCGTCATCAAGTGTCTCGCGCAGCCGTCGCAAAGCGGCCGACAGGCCCGGCTGGCCGAGCAGCAACCGTTCGGCGGCGCGGCTGACATTGCGCTCCTGCATCAGCACCGAAAAGGCCAGCAGAAGGTTCAGGTCGATTTTGCGAAGCGTGGCATCATTCATCATCATGAGTAATACCTGGCATGGCTACTATCAATTTGCAATGAGGTAGGAAGATGTACATTTTTCCGTTCCCTGCCGTCCGCGCAACCTCCCTCGACGAGGCGGCAGCAAAAAAGGAACGTATCGATGACACTTTCCAAATCGAAAAGCGGAGCGGGGCTGGCATTGCTGCTGCTCTGCGCCGCCAATTTTCTCGACGCCATGGACGTCTCCACCATCGGTGTCGCGCTGCCCGCCATCCAGGCTGAACTGGGCATGGAAGCGACGTCGCTGCAATGGGCCGTCAGCGCTTATGTGCTCGGCTATGGCGGCTTTCTGCTGCTCGGCGGCCGGGTCGCCGACGTCTTCGGCCACCGCCGCGTCTTCCTCTGGTCGCTGGCGATTTTTGCCGCCGCCAGCATCGCCGGCGGCTTCGTCGACAGCGGCCCGACTCTGATCGCCGCCCGATTGATCAAGGGCATTGCGGCGGCCTTCACCGCGCCGGCAGCGCTTGCGCTGCTGCTCTCCGTCTTTGGCGAAGGAACTGCACGGGCAAAGGCGCTCGGCGTCTTCGCCTCGACCGGCGCGACAGGGTTCGTGCTCGGCATGGTGCTCGGCGGTGCTGCGACCATCTTCAGCTGGCGGACAACGCTGGTCATGGGTGCGCCGGTCGCCATCCTGACGCTCTTTCTTGCGCCGCTGGCGCTGCCGGCAGACCCGAAAAGGACGGGGCCGCGGCCCGCTTTCGACTGGACCGGCGCGCTGACGATCACCCCCGGGCTGCTGCTCTTCGTCTTCGGCATCACCAATGCCGCGGCCGCCGGCTGGCAGGCTTTTGCGACCTGGGGCTCGCTGCTGGCATCGCTGGCGCTGATCCTGCTCTTCCTCGCAGTCGAAGCGCGCCACCCCGATCCAATGGTGCCGCTCGGCATGTTCCGCCGGGCGAAACTTCGGCACGCCAATGCGATTGCCGCCCTCTTCCAGGGCGCCTATGTCGGCTTCCAGTTCCTGGCGACGCTCTATTACCAAAACGTCCTCGGCTGGTCGGCCTTCACCACCGGCTTCTGCTTTGCGCTTGGCGGCGTCTTCGTGATGTTCCTGGCGCCCCGTTTTGCAAGCCTTGCACAAAATCGCGGCGCTACCAGGCTGATGGCGGCAGGTGTCGGCCTGCAGGCCTTCAGCTACGTCTTCTGGGTGACCGCACTCGGGCATGTCGACGCGATCCTGCTCGTGCTGTTTTCGCAGATCCCGCTCGGCCTCGGTTATGCACTGACCTACCCTTCGGTGCAGGTCGCAGCCCTTTCTGACGTCGAGGATGACAAATCGGGGCTCGCTTCCGGACTGCTCTTCGCCTCCTTCCAGATCGGCGGCGGCATTGTGCTCGCAGCCGCTTCGGCAGTATTCGGCGCCGCACCGCATTTCGGCTGGGATCCTTATGTCGCCGGTATCGCCTTCGTGGCGCTGCTTGCGGTCGCGATCACCCTGCTTGCCGCCGCCGGTCCGCGGACATCGGCCGCCCGGACTTCGGCCTATCAGGCCGCGGAATGACCGTTGCGCCCGCACCCTGACCGGTGCGGGCGCTTCATAAGATAAAGCGAATATTAGCAACAGAATCCCATTGCCTTGCCTCGGCGAAAGGCGCATGGTCTCGCCTTCGGCAGCCATTGTACGGGCGCTGCCGACTGAGGGTTTCATCCCCTCGCCCCGACGAAAGGAGGGCCTATGTCTTCCACTTCCGAAAAGCCGCATCTGACCTCGTCCGATCTCGACATGCTTCAAGGCGTGCTCGACGACGCCGGCTACGACGCCAGAATCCTGATCGATGACCAACGCGTGTTCAACGTCGCGGCCGTGTTGCTGATCAGGCTGTTCCAGGAGGGCGTCACCTCGCCGGCCATGCTCTCAAAGGCTCTCGAATACCATTTCGGCAAGCCGAAGGAACCGCCAAAACCGATCACCCCCATCTTCAACCGATATGCGATACAGGGATTGCCGCGCGAAAGACGGGCCGCTGGCTGATGCGCTGCGCATCTTTCAGATTCGCCAAAGGAGCCAATCACTTTGAAGCTGCGGAAAACCCTGTGTCTCTGTATCGGCGTCGCAGTGGCGGGTTATCTTGGATGGGTACAGTTCGGCGCTTATCAGCAACGGCAGCATGCCAAGGATCTTGCTGCGATTGACAGGGAGCGCCGGGTGGCGCTCCTCGAAGCGGACGGCTGCCAGGCAAGGGTGGACCTGCTTCTCACGATGACCGACCGCCTGCTCAAGGCCGGAGGGATGCGGGTCCCGTTCGACATCGGGCGGGATATAGATCTTTGCCTGGCGCGCGGCATCATGTCGGCATCCGGGCGAGCGGAAATGGAAAGAACCAAACTGATCCGCCTGTTTCCCATCAATGATTAAGCCCCTCTGAAAATATGGCTTTGTTGCGGCAACGGCCTTAATGGCACCGCAATTTCATTGTAAGAGAAGGGCTCGCTGATTTGGCCGATGCGGCATCTGCGGTGACCGGAATCCGGCCCGCCATTTTCCCGATCGCGAAAACATGGTGACGTCCCGCCTCAACGTCGGGTTTGGCTTTTGGTGACCTCTGAGGTCATCCGCCTCCAGACTTCGATGCGGTTTCAGCAGGCATCATTTCATTCAATTCCTGCGGCCCGGCGTTGTCGGGTCGTCCTCACGACGATCCCGCGATCTCCGGTCGCGGTCGACAAGCGGGCGAACACCGCGCAGGCTACGGCTTTTCAGTTTTCGATCAAACGGGAGATTTATTCATGGCAAAAGGACAGGTTAGAAGCAATCGTGAGGTCCGGAAGCCGAAGAAGGACAAGCAGGCGGCGAAGGTGGAAAGCACGTTCGCCAATCAGATGAAGACGGCGACCACGACCGCCCCGCATGGCAGTGCTCCAAAGAAATAAAAGATCTTATCGAGCCCCCCCTCTTCGCAGAGATAGCGCAATTCACGATCGATTTGCGCATAAGAATCATGTGTCAACTGAAGTGATTGCGCGTCCGGTCGGCCACGCTACGCTCCTGCGTGACATTATCACCCATTGACATGTTTCCACAAAAACAGGAAGTGCTGCAGCCATGGTCTCTCTTCACACAATGTACCGTTTCGACTATCCGCTCTTTCTCATTCGCTCGGCTGTAGTGATCGCACTCGGCCTTTCGAGTATCGCGGCCTTTCATGGCGCTATTCTGTGATCCAATCCGCGCGCCGCAACGAGATTAAGGAAATCCAAGTGGTCCCTTTGGGCGAACCCGCCGCAAACTCGGAGTCTTCCGGGGGCACAACGCGCTTTTCGCTGAGAAGCGCTGGTTGAAGATTCTTGCCGGATACCGTCAGCCGAGAGCCGGTCGAAGCGCTTTTGAGCTTGCCGTCACGGTCGTCCCGTTCGCTCTGTTCTGGGCTGCCGCATGGGCCGCGGTTCATTACAGCTTCTGGCCCGGCCTCATCCTCGTCGTTCCCGCCGCCGCTTTCCTGTTACGGCTGTTCATGATCCAACACGATTGCGGCCATGGCTCGTTTTTCGCACGCCGCGGCGTCGACGACTGGGTTGGGCGAACGATCGGCATCCTGACGCTGACGCCATACGACTATTGGCGCCGGGCACACGCGGAGCACCACGCCTCGGCAGGGAACCTGGACGAACGCGGCGTCGGCGACATCGAAACGCTGACGATCGCCGAATACAATGCGCTGTCGCGCTGGGGCCGGCTTGGTTACCGGCTGTACCGGCACCCGGCCGTGATGTTCGGAATCGGGCCGGCATGGCTGTTCATCTTCAAGCAGCGCCTGCCCTTCGGCATGATGCGCTCCGGCGCCTTGCCCTGGGTCTCCACAATGGCGACCAATCTTGCCATCGCGGCGGTCGCGGCACTGCTGATCTGGGCCGTCGGGATCGTCCCCTTCCTGCTGGTGCATCTGCCGACCGTGCTTCTGGCCGGTGCTGCCGGTGTCTGGCTGTTTTATGTCCAGCACCAGTTTGAGGAAACGCATTGGTCGAAGGAGCCGGACTGGCAGTTCCAGCATGCAGCTCTTCACGGCGCTTCGCATTACGACCTGCCGCCGGTGCTGCGCTGGATCACCGGCAATATCGGCATCCACCATGTCCATCATCTGTCGAGCCGGGTGCCCTATTACCGGCTGCCGGAGGTGCTGCGAGACCATCCTGAGCTTGCCGACCTCGGCCGCATCACGCTCATGGAAAGCCTGCGCTGCGTCAAGCTGGTGCTGTGGGACGAACAGACGAAACGGCTGGTGTCGTTTCGCGATGCGGCGCGGCTCGCAGCCGCGCAGTAAGCAGAGGCCTCAGAGCGCGTCGCCCCGATCTGATTGATGCGGCGCGCTTCGCCCTTTGTTTGGGCTGTGCCACCCCGCCCCCAGCGACGCGCTTTAGCGGTATCCCGTCACATCCGCCGGTTTGCCCGGCTCCTGCACTTCCACCATGTAGCGCCAGCAATCCGGCCGCGAACCGTCGATGTCATCGAACCCGTAGACCTTGGCAAGCCCACCGCTCGACAGCGACTGGCCGTTCCAGCGGGCGCGGTCGGGATCGGCGGCAATCGCAGCGACGGCGCGGCCGACGAAGTGCGGGGTTTCGGAAATGGCGAAGTGCGGCTGCACCTTGGTTGCCTCGCGCCAATTGTCTTCGTTGACACCATAGGCATCCAGCATCATTTCGGAGCGCAGCCAGCCGGGCGTGATCGAAACGGCCGTGGCGCCATGTTTTACCAGATCCTGCGCATGCGCCCAGGCCATGCGGGTGACGCCGGTTTTGACGAGGTCGTAGAAGGGCGACAGCCGATAATGGGTGGCATTGTAGTCGGCCGTGCCGTCGGTCACCTCGACAAGCAGCCCGCCCGGTCGCTCGATCAACAGCGGCAGCGCATAATGGGCGGTGATCAGATGCGTCTCGATGCCGAGCCGCAGCAGGCGCAGGCCCTTGTCCAGCGAATGCTCCCAGACGGCCTTATCCCATTCGAACAGTTTTTCGCCGCCCCAGATGTCGTTGACGAGAATATCGAGCCGGCCGGCCTCTGCCCGGATGCGGGCGACCAGCGCCTCGACCTCAGCCTCGACGAGATGGTCTACCCTCACGGCAATACCCCTCCCGCCCGCAGCCGTGACACGTTCGGCCGTTTCCTCGATCGTTTCTGGCCTGGCATATTCGGATTGCTGCGCGCGCGTCGAGCGCCCCGTCACATAGACGGTGGCGCCGGCAGCGCCGAGTTCCACTGCAATGCCGCGGCCAGCGCCCCGCGTTGCACCCGCCACCAAAGCCACTTTCTCCCGCAAGTCCGTTGTCACTTCTCCATCCTCCACGTTAGAAAAGAAAAAACTGACATTGCATATAAACGAATGTTCGTTCATAAATAAGGCGGATACGCGAGGAAATTCATGCCGCGCCGCCGTACGCTTTCCGATGAACAGCTTCTCGCCATGGTTTTGGCGCTGATCCATGCCGAGGGGCCGGATGCGGCGACCTTTGCGGCGGTGGCCAAAGTCAGCGGCCTTTCCGGTTCGACGCTGGTGCAGCGTTTTACCACGAAGGCGGCGATGCTGCGCGCAGCGCTGCTATACGCCTGGGACAGGCTGGATGCGGAAACGGCAAGGCTTGCAGGCAGCGTGGCGATCACACCGGACGGCGCCGTTGCGCTGCTTGTCGGACTGTCGCAGGATTACGGCGACAATGCCGCCGCCTATGGCGAGGGACTGCGGGTGCTGCGCGAGGACTTCCGCGATCCGGTGTTGCGCGCCCGGGGGGCTGCCTGGGGAACGGCGCTGACCGCGGCGATCGCACGCTGTTTCGCATCGGCAGGCGCGCCGGAGACCATCGCTCGGCTGATGCTGTCGCAATGGCAGGGCTCGCTCACCTGGTGGGGCTTTGGCGCGGAAGGGCCGGTGGACAAATATGTGGAGGTGGAATTGCGCCGCTTCCTCGCAGCGGTAAAAAGCTGAGCCGCTTACGCCTCTTCCTCTTCCTCGTCCTTCTCTTCACCCACAGTCAGCGGCCAGTCGACGACGTAGTCTTCGAGGTCGTCGATATCGATCTCGTTTTCGTTGATCGTGCGGCCGCGCGCGGAAATGCCGGCGGCATGAACGGTTTCCGGATCGCCGGAGATTAGCGGGTGCCACCAGTAGAGATCACGGCCTTCATTGACCAGCCGGTAGCCGCAGGTCGGCGGCAGCCAGGCGATATCGGGCACATTCTCCTTGGTCAGCTGCACGCAATCCGGAACGAAATCCCAGCGGTTCTCATAGCTAGAGCAGCGACAGCTTTCGCCGTCGAGCAGCTTGCAGCTGACCGAGGTGAAATAGATATCGCCGCTATCCCATTCCTCGATTTTGTTGAGGCAACAGAGACCGCAGCCGTCGCAGAGGCTTTCCCATTCGGCGACGGTCATTTCGGCAAGCGTCTTGCGCTTCCAGAAGGGCAGATCGTTCATCGTCATTTCTTGCAACAGCGGCCCGCAAATTGACGTGACCGCCATCTATCTCTCTTGTTATCAGCCGCAAAATCAATCAATTCTTCAGCATGCTCCTGGTATCGGAGGGCTTTGCGGCCATATGGCGGCCTCGCGCTTTCGTCGCTTTCCGACGGCCGGAGATAAGCGAAGCGCGATCAGGCGGGAATACAGGACGTGCAGGATCCGGACAACCCCGAAAGAGGTCCCGAAGCGGGACCCGAAGAAACGGCGAATAACGCGGCGGACAAGCGGCCGGCGAAGAGCCGCCACATCCTGCTGCGCATCGATTCGTGGATCGACTCAACCGTCTGGAACGCCGGCTTCCGCGCCGCCGAGATCTGGGAAGACATCACCATCTTTTTTCGCCGCTTCCGCGTGCGCGGCTGGAAGCGCATGGTCTTCGAATTGGCCGGCGAAGGGCTGACGCTCGGGGCGGCCGGCTCGGTGCTGATGCTGCTGCTTGCCCAGCCGGCCTTCGAGGCGACCAAGGAGGACTGGCGCAACCGCGGCGATTTCGCCGTCACCTTTACTGATCGTTACGGCAACGTCATCGGCCATCGCGGCGTCATTCACCAGAACTCCGTGCCGATCGACGAGCTGCCGGATTCCCTGATCAAGTCGGTGCTCGCTACCGAAGACCGGCGCTTCTTCGACCATTTCGGCATCGACGTGATCGGCCTCTTCCGCGCCATGGTGACTAACGCCCAGGCGGGCGAAGTCGTGCAGGGCGGCTCGACGCTGACCCAGCAGCTCGCCAAGAACCTGTTTCTCTCCAACGAGCGTTCGATCGACCGCAAGATCACCGAAGCGTTCCTCGCCTTGTGGCTCGAGTCGAACCTTTCCAAGAAGGAAATCCTCTCTACCTACCTCGACCGCGCCTATATGGGCGGCGGCACCTTTGGCGCAGCCGCGGCGGCGCAGTTCTATTTCGGCAAGAATATCACCGATGTGAACCTTGCCGAATCCGCCATGCTGGCCGGCCTGTTCAAGGCGCCGGCCAAATATGCGCCGCATGTGAATCTGCCGGCGGCACGTGCGCGCGCAAATGAGGTGCTGACCAACCTCGTGCAGAGCGGGCTGATGACCGAGGGACAGGTGATCGCCGCCCGGCGCAATCCGGCAACCGTCGTCGACCGCAACGAGGTAGAATCGCCCGACTTTTTCCTCGATTGGGCTTTCGACGAGGTGCAGCGGCTGTCGCCGCGCTTCCACCAGCATTCGCTGATCGTGCGCACGACAATCGACATGGGTATCCAGCAGGCGGCTGAGGAATCGGTCGAAACGTCGCTGCGCGAATATGGCGAGGCCTATCACGCCAAGCAGGGTGCCATGGTGATGATCGAGAACGGCGGCGCGGTACGCGCCATGGTCGGCGGGCGGGACTACGGCGAAAGCCAGTTCAACCGCGCCACCAGGGCGCTGCGCCAGCCGGGATCCTCCTTCAAGGTCTATACCTATTCGGTGGCCATGGAGAGCGGGATGACGCCGCAGACGACGATCGTCGACGCACCGATCTCTTGGGGCAATTGGAGCCCGCACAATTATGCGAACCACTATGCTGGCCGCATAACCCTTGAGACGGCGATCGCCCAATCGATCAACACGGTGCCGGTGCGGCTTGCCAAGGAGAAGCTCGGCATTCAGCCGATCCGGGCCATGGCGAAGAACCTCGGCGTCGAAACGCCGATCCGTGACGACGTCACCATCCCGATCGGCACGTCCGAGGTGACGGTGCTCGATCAGGCGACGGCCTATGCCACCTTCCCGGCCGGCGGCTATCAGTCGCGCCGCCACGGCATCACCCAGGTTCTCGATTACGACGGCGACGTGCTCTATGATTTCGACCGCGACGAGCCGGCGCCCAAACGCGTACTCTCGGAACAGGCCGATGCCTATATGAACCAGATGTTGTCGCGCGTTCCCTATGTCGGCACGGCGCGCAAGGCAGCCCTTGACAACGGCATCGTGACAGCTGGCAAGACCGGCACGACCCAGGCCTACCGCGACGCCTGGTTCGTGGGTTTCACCGGCAACTACACCTGCGCCGTCTGGTTCGGCAATGACGACTATACCTCGACCAACAACATGACCGGCGGCTCGCTGCCGGCGATGACCTTCAAGCGCGCCATGGACTACGCCCATCAGGGTGTGACGCTGCGCGCCATTCCCGGCATCGAAAATCCCTTGCCCTCGGAAAAGGATCTCGCCAAGACCGTCGCCGCCAAGCCGCAGGACGGATTGCCGCAGCTCATCCGGCCGCGCATGCTCTCGGTGCCATCGACGAATATTCTCAAAGCCCTCGGCGCAAAGCTGAAAAATGCCGCCCCGCTCGTGCCGGCGAAGGTGGCGAGCGCCGAATAGACGCCGCGTGGATGCGACGAACGATTTCCGGGAGATCTGCGAGAGCGTGGCCCCTCATCCGGCTAGGTGAGGGCAAATCATAGGCGCGCACGCCCGCACCTCTGGATAGATCGCGTACATGTCGTCGCATGGCATTCCACCCCACCAGAATCAGTGGTAACCCTTTAACTCGATATGGTTTCCAAGGTCTTGACGTGTTTCGATTTCCCCTCTTCATCCTGGTCACGCTGATCGTCGCCTTCGGCGGCGGGATCATGATTTCGCTGTATGCGCTGGATGCGACACAGGGTTTCGGGGCGATCAAGCTCGGTGCGTGGGAGGCCTTTCCGGCGCTTCAGACGGTCGATGCCGATCCTTATGCCAAGTCGCATCGGGCTCGCGCCGGCAAGCTGCTCTACGGCAGCGCCGAGGGGCTGACCTTCACGGCGAGCGTCGACGACGACGGTGCGCGGCTGAATGCCGGCTGCCGCTACCGCATCAGCGGGCAAACGCCGCCTGCCCGGATCTGGACACTCTTTACCGCCGACAATGGCGGCAACCCGGCGGCAGTCAAGACCGGGCATCCCTCAGCGCTCAATTCCTGGACGGTGCTGCGCCAGCCGGACAGCAGCTTCTCGATCGACATCTCAGCCGCGGCGCAGCCCGGCAACTGGCTGGCCTTGCCGGAGGCCGGCACCTTCCGGCTGGTGCTGACGCTGTTCGACACGCCGACCGCCGGCAGCTCCGGCGTGATCGACCTCGCCATGCCGAAGCTCACCAAGACCGGATGCGGCAATGCTTAGGATCTTCTTCGCCATTCTGACCGGCCTTTTCGGCGCAGCCCTGCTGCACCTCGTCATCATCCTGTCGCTGCCGCATTTCACCGGCAAGGATGCGGCGACCCGCGTGGAGGCGGAGGGCGACCTCAACAATTTCACGTTGCTCGGCGGCCAGTATGACGAAGCAGGCCTTGCCAATGGCGACCCCTTCGTGCGCACCGCCGTCTGCTCCTTCGACGTCGAGGATGCGCCGGTGCATTTCACCGCCAAGGGCAATGTGCCCTTCTGGTCGATCGCCATCTACGACAGCGCCTCCAACGAGGTCTTCAGCATGAACGACAGAACCTCGGTCGGCGGTGCGCTCGATGTGCTGGCCGGCGGCCCGATCCAGCTGACCGACCTGCGCAAGAACCTGCCGCAGGAATTGCAGCAGGCGATCCTGGTGGAAATGGCGCGGCCGGACGGCTATGCCGTGCTGCGGACGCTGGCGCCGCAGGCAAGTTTTAATGAGGCGGCGCGGAACTTCCTGACGGAAGCCGGCTGTGAGCAATTTAGCGCCCGCTAAAGTTGAACGGACGTTACTTCTTGTTGACGCGCGGCGCGGGCGCCGGACCATGTCTAGGGCTCTCGGTCAGCCGCTCGTAGCGGACGCCCGTGAACCAGAGGATCTTAGCTTCGCGGGGCTCTTTGTCCGGGCGGCGGGGCGCCCGCGGCTGCCGATCCGCCAATGCGACTACTATTGCCATTCTCGTCTCCATGCACTGCCCGAGACGGATGAACTTACGATGGATTTCACCCTGCCCGCCAATGTGCGAGCCGGCGCGTCCTGCGGTGGCGGAGTGACCGAACCGAGGGCATTCGCGCCTTTCCCACGGCACCTGGTTGAAATACCGTGATCAGGAGTCTCAACGATCCAAACACTCAAATCGCGTCGTTCCCATCCGAATTGAGACATATGACAGTTAACAGTTTACTAATATTCGGCGGAAGCCAAACACAGTTCACGTTACCTGCTCTGTAACGCGCGAAGAGTTGATTTGGTTTCACGCCGCCGCCCAAGGCTCCGGCCCGAACTCGAAGTATAAAACAAGAAGTAAATCATATAGTTGAGAAGAGCGGAGCACGCCTACCCCGGCAGCAAAAGAGCAATGTTGCAGAAATGCTTCATGAAAATATTTAATTGCACACGACTCCGATACGCGTATGTTTGCTCCAGTCGATCAGCATTTCCGGCCCCGATCGATCGCGGATATTCACGCTCTTGCCGGAATGCGGAGGCTAGCGATGTCTTTGCTGGTGAATTCATATTTCTCGCCTGACGATCTCGAGATTCTGCGCGGTGCGCTCGATGCCTGGTGCGCGGAACGGCGCGTCGACATCAAAAGCGTCGAGGCGCAGTATGCGGCATCGGCGGCACTCGACCTTTATCAGGCCGGCCACAACAGCCGCGAAAAATTGCTGGACGCGCTGCGCGATCGCAAAGCCGCCTGACCTTTTCCCTTGTGATGCCAGCGATGTGCAGTCGTTGCAGCGGCCTCTTCCACCAGACTTTTATGTTGCCGGCCAATCACGCCGCGACACGCGCCGCGTGTATATTTCTGGCGCATTTTCACAAAATCTTCAGCATGCATTAACCCTACCGGTGTAGGATTTGTTCATAACCCATGTGGCCCGGCATGCGTTCCGCCAGCGCATATCGGCCCGTGGTTCCCCTTGGTTCGGCGTTTTCGGGGTGTTCTTGTGCGTGACCGGTTTCGAGACCTAGAGGGCCCATTGGCCGTCAGGAAAAAGGACGTGGTATTGATGGCGACCGTCAGCAGTTTCGAGAACCTGTCTCATCCGACACGTTCCGAACTGCGCCAATTTGCCGAGCTTTTCATGCCGCTCTTCCAGGCCTCCTCCGACGAGGCCAAACGCCAGGCCGTCGCGGCACTCTCTCAATGCGAAAACATGCCGGCGGCCGTGGCGCTGTTCATCGGCAACCAGCCGATCGAGATCGCCGCCCCTTTTCTTGCCGCCTCCAAGGCAATTGCCGACGATACCCTGATTACCATCGCGCGCATGCAGGGTGCAGCGCATGTAAAGGCGATCGTCAGTCGCGATTCCCTCTCGCCGAAGGTCATCGATGCGCTGGTGGCGCTACGCCAGAGCCAGCCGCGGTCGGCCGCCGCATCGGCGCCCATCACAGAATCCCAGACGGTGCCGCTGTCGCCGGCGCCTGGAGAAACCTACGAGGCGGATGCGCTGCAGGAACAGCGGGTTGCCAATGAAGAGGCGCTGCGCGAGCGTATTCTCGGTCTTGCTGGCCATCTCGGCCGGGCCGACGAGGACAGGCTTGGCCTGCGCACGCTTACCGATATTCAGGAGGCGCTGCTGGTACGTTTTGCCCGCTCACGCGAGGCAATGCATTTCGCAACCGCGCTGGCCGATGCGCTGTCGGCCAGCCGCTGGCTTGCAGAACGCATCATGCTCGATCTTTCCGGCCAGCAGCTCGCGACGACGCTGACGAGCCTTGGCATGGGCTTTCTCGACGCCGTCTTCGTGCTGGAAAAGCTTTATCCGCATCTTGCCGAACAGCAGCACAATGTCACGCGCGGCTGGATGGTGCTCGATGCGCTCGATCCGGAAGAATGCCACGAACGGGTGGAAGCCTGGCGCCGCGCCGATCGCTACACCTACAAACCCGAAGCGGCCAATGCGCCTGCACCTCAGGAAACGCCGAGCCACCGCTTCCTCAATCAGGCGCCGGCGCAGCGCGACATGCGTGTCCTGGGGCGGCGATCCCGCTGAGATCGGCAGACCCGCCAGCCCTCAGCCATCCCGTGCAAGCGGGATCATGTCGCCCAATTCCTCCGCCTCGAGCTCGACGATCCACAGATCGGGGTCGAACCGGCGTTCCCGCTCCAGCATGGCGCGCACCGCCTCCGGCTCGCTGCGCGACAGGCGGATCTCGAACAGACGGGCGCCCGCCTCATCTTCGCCGAAGGCGGTCTGCGGCGCAGGCGCATAGAGCGTTTCCAGGCCGTCGCGAAAATGCTGGCGGATGAAGATCGCACCCGCCTCCTCCGCACCCTTCTTTTCGACGGCGGCAAAATCGCCGCTGGCGAAGACGCGGCGCAGGAGGGCGGAAACGAAGATGTCGGCGCGTAATCTCATCGGCGCGGTATAGACCGGGCAGCCAGCGGCGGCAATGCGGCGATTGGCGGTGTTCCAGACGACATGGCCAGGCCGCTTGGGCTGCGAGGGTTTCCGGTTATGGTAGGGGTGTTTCTAAGGCGTTTCGCGCTGTGCGCGGGAAAAGCGCTACGCACTTTTGCGCGACAGGCTTCGGGCTAAATTGCGCCGATCTCCTTGAGTTTTTTCAGCACCGCCTGGGTCGGCTCGCCGTTTTCGGGCAGGTTGTAGTGCTTCTGGAAATGGCGGATGGCCGCGCGGGTCTGCTCGCCGGCAACACCGTCGACGCCGACATTGGCATAGGCCATGTTGGAAAGGCCCTTCTGGATCTTCAGCACCAGGTCGACATTGGTGATTTCGCTTGAGGGAACCTGCTTTGCGGATGACGGAGCGGTTTTGACCGTCTTTTCGGCGCTGCGGATCGCCGCTGCGACCGGGTCTTCCGCCGCTGCCTTCGAGCTGACATCCTCGGGCGGCTTTTCCATGGGAACGGTCGAGGGGCCGGCTGAATCAGTCTTCAGCGCCGCCAGCACCTGCGGCGTCGGATCGCCGGTCTGGGCCATGCCGACGGTTTCCTCGAAGAAGAGGATGGCCGCGCTGGTACGTGGGCCGATGACGCCGTCGGGTATGCCGTTATAGAGGCCACGGCGCACCAGTTGTTGCTGGATGTCCATGACGAGCTGGCTCGGCTGCTGGCCGGGCGCGGCCGGCGCCGGCGTTGCGTTGGTGGTGGTCGCGGCATCCTCCGGCCGCTCGATGCGGAAGGTGGTGACGTCGCCCTGCTGCTCCTCCGCCGGGCGGCGGGCGCCGAGCACGTTGGAAGACTGCGGATCGCGGGTGCGGAAAATCGGGTGGGGATGCAGGCCCGGCTGATACCAGAGCGCATTGGCGGCGACGAAGGAGAAGATGACGACAAAGGTGATCGTGCCGCCGGCAACCGAGGGATTGCGGCCGATGACGCCGCCGAGCACCGAGGCGCCCTGCAGGCTGAGGCCGCCCAGGGCGGCTGCACCCGACATCAAGAGGCCCGGCTGCTGCCGTCCCCTTCTTCCCTTAGGCGATTTTCGCTTGTGCGCGGCCATCCAAACGCCCCTCCCCCAATTCTACACCTGCATTGAGCGCGCCCTTCAGCCGCGGCGGGAACTCGACAGTCGCGCCATGACCGGCGTCTTCGGCGCATATGGCGCCCGAGCCGTCCACCGCGATCTCTATGGTGATGATCGTGCCTTCGCCGGGCTGGCTGGCGATGGCGAAATGCCCGCCATGCAGCGCCACCAGCCCCTTGACCAGGGAAAGACCAAGGCCGGTGCCTTCGAAGCGACGGGTATAGTCGTTCTGGATCTGGACGAAGGGCTGACCGAGCAAGGCCAGCTTGTCGGCCGCAATACCGATGCCGGTGTCGCTGACCGTCAGCTTGAGGATGCCGTCGCGTGCCGCCGCGTCGACCGAGACGACGCCGCCGGCCTCGGTGAACTTTATGGCATTGCCGACGAGATTGATGAGGATCTGCTGGATGGCGCGCTGATCGGCGACGATCTCGCCGAGGCCGCGCTGGATCCGGCTCGTCAGCGTCAGGCCTTTGGTCTTGGCCTGCAATGCCAGCATCGATTCGCAGGATTTGACCGAACTCGCTATATCGAAAGGTTCAAGGATAAGCTCGTAGCGGCCGGCTTCGATCTTGCTCATGTCGAGCATGGTGTTGACGACGGACAGGAGATGGGCGCCGGATTCGCGCACGAGGCCGACATATTCGCGCTGACGGTCGTTTTCGAACTTGCCGAAATATTCGCCGATCAGGATATCGGAAAAACCGAGAATGGCGTTCAGCGGCGTGCGCAGTTCGTGGCTGACGGCGGCGAGGAAGCGCGACTTGGCGTCGTTTGCCGATTCGGCATCGGCAACACGGTTCTGGGCTTCGGCCCGCAGCTGCTGCTCGACGGAGACATCGCGCAGCTGAGCGATGACGGCGGCAAGTTCGCCGTCGGCGTCGCGCCGGGCCGTCATGTCCATTCTAAGATAGGCGAACTGGCGTTGATCGCGCGCGACCGAGGGGCGGTCGATGCGCAGATCGACGCACTCGGCATCCTCGCCCCGGCGCAGGCTATCGAGCGCCTGCAGGAAAAGGATGCGGTCGGAGACGTGCACCTGCTCCAGGAAGCCCCTGCCCTTGGGATCGCGCATCCAGGCGAGGAAATCGCGCCGGTCGCGGCCGCCGATCGTGGCCACACTGCCGTGCGGATCGAGGAAGAAGACGAGCCCGGGGGTGGCGTCAAGGAAGAAGTCCTCGGCCGACTGTGTCGCGATCCCGGCGGACGAGCCCTGACGGGCAAGCGCGATGCTGCCGACGGCGGAGAACAGAAAGGCGGCGCAAACCATGGCGACCCCTGCCGGCAAGGCGACGGCCGGACTGGTGACCGCCGAGAGGCCGATCGGAGCGGCAATAAGCGCAGCCGACGAGAACAGCACGAGGCGGCGCAGGATCGCAAGCTCGCGCTGGCGCACGGCTTCACCGCCGCCCGTCCGGGAGAGCCAGCTTGTCGCCGCCCGGTCTACGAGCGCCGTCACCCAGCCGCCAATGTTACTCAATACTCGCACGCAATACCCGCCCAAAAAGGCTGTCTATCGATCCGGACAATAGGCCCCGGCGGCTTAAAGAAAGGATAAGGCAAAAGCGCTGTTCACAGCCGAAAAGGCCCGAAAATCCCGTTTTGAAGCATCTGAAAGGCTCTTTGCCTTTTGTGGTTAATGGCAGGTAAGCGACGGATTTTCCTCATATTTCAGCATTGCGTTAACTCCTGTGGCAAGGCGAGCCGGCAAAAGCCCTGCAATTGCAGCGAGGTGCTGCCCTGATGCTTAACGGCGATCGCTCGCATTCGACTAAAATGTCCGTCAAATACCGTTCGCTAAAATTTGAACTAAATTTGCCGCAAATGCGCGTGAGTTTCGAAAAGCGGCATTCGCAACTTGGCGGTAGGGTGAAATCACACCGGACAACCGGCCTGATTCGGCGACAAGAACCGGACGGGAAAACAGGATGGGCAACGACAATGTGGTTTCTAATCAAAGGATCCTTCTGGTTTGGCCTTGTGCTCGTGCTCCTTTCCGTCTTTAGCACGGAGGGTTCCGACAAGTTCGCCAGCGGCCCGCAATTGCAGCTTTCCGACGCCTTTACGGCGGCAAGCGGCGCCTATGACTATCTCACCGGCATGTGCTCAGAAAAACCCGAGGTCTGCGCCAAGGGCGCCGAAACGCTCACCGCACTCGGCTACCGGGCGCGTGAAGGCGCCCACGTCGCCTATGAACTGCTCGACAGCCAGTTCAAGGACGAGACGCCGGCGACAGCAAAACATGCCGAAACGCAAATGCCGGTGGCTCTCACCATGCCTTCGCTTACGGCACCCGCCATCCAGGAAAAGGTACGCGAGGCAAAGGCCGCGCTGAACCAGCCGATGCCCTACCGCCCGCCGGTCGAAGATGACGCCTCCGCCGAGACGGTTGTCACCGGCGCGATCCCGCTGCCGACGCCGAAGCCGGCGATCTAGATTTTCCAAGCTTGCATCGGTGGCCCGCACGACGCGGAAATGCCCCATGCCTGACGTGCCTGCCCTGTTTAATTCAGCATGTTGCTGCGCCGTGAGGATGCCCATCCCTCACGGCGTTTCTTTTTCATGCATGTCACCAGGACGCGTGCCGCGGTTTAGAGATCACGACACGCATGAAAACGAGGAATTGAAGCGTGTCGCATGAATCCTGTTCGACGCGGCGCGCTTTAACGGTTCAAATCCGCCGGTCTTTCACCTATATGCAGTTTTAAGATTGAAAGGCTTTCCCATGGCATCCCTCGACCAGATCATCGACGACTTCGCCTTCCTGGACGATTGGGAAGACCGCTACCGCTATGTCATCGAACTCGGCAAGGCGCTGCCGGACCTCGCCGAGGAGAAGCGTACCTCCGAAAATAAGGTAATGGGCTGTGCCAGCCAGGTCTGGCTGGTGACGCATACAACAGGTGATCCCGACAACCCGGTCATGAGTTTCGAAGGGGATTCCGACGCCCATATCGTCCGCGGCCTCGTCGCCATCGTGCTTGCCACCTATTCCGGCAAGACGGCGTCGGAGATCGCCGGCCTTGATGCCTTCGAGATCTTCTCGAAGATCGGTCTGGTGGAGAACCTGTCATCGCAGCGTTCGAATGGACTGCGATCGATGGTCAACAGGATCCGTGAGGAAGCAAAGCTTCGCGCCGCGGCCTGAACGCGCTTGCGATAAGGGGTTCTGAGAGACGCCGCGCCCAAGCGATTCAGGAAGCGCTACGATCAACGAATCAGTACATTAACACTTGCTGATAGTATAGGAATACATTCTACGGCTGCTCGCAAAGCATAGGTCAGAGGCGCCGCCGCAAGCACAGACAGAAAAGCCGGGCACAAGACCCGGCTTTTGTCGTTGATGGCTTTCGAAAAAGCTCAGCCGCGGCCGCGCTTGCGGCGCTGACCCAGGCCCATTTCCTTTGCCAGGCGCGAACGCGCTTCGGCATAGGCGGGCGCTACCATCGGGTAGTCGGTCGGCAGGTCCCACTTCTCGCGGTATTCTTCCGGCGAGAGGCTGTGATGCGTCATCAGGTGACGCTTGAGGGACTTGAAGTTGCCGCCGCATTCCAGACACGTGATCTGCTCGTCCTGTACGGACTTGCGGACAGAGACTGCAGGCTTCTGTTTTTCGACGATGGCCGCAGCAGGCTGCGGTACGGACGTGTTGCTCAGTGCCGAATGCACGTCGGAAATCAGATTTGCCAGGTCGCTGACCGGGACAACATGGTTGCTGACATAAGCCGCGACGATGTCGGCTGTCAGTTCCACAAGCAGTCTCCGGCGCATTGCCGGTCGCCATTTCCGTCATATTTTTTCTCCTGTTAGCATGCTCAAACGGCCTTTGACTGTTACGTCAAAGACCCGCCTCGTAGAAGCGAACAGCAAAAGCACGGGAAGCGACCTTCTGTTTCGAAAAACGCGAAATCCACCCCTAGATTCCGAAGAGCGAGACCTGTTCTAATACTGCCTGGCTGCAAATCACTACGTCATGCCCCAGGCGATGGCCCCAGTTTAGACATAAAAAATCAAAACTGAGAGACTTGGAAGCAGTACGATTGCGATTCACAATCAGAACTCTACTTGCATTTTCAAATACCATCGTTTGGTCGAAAGGCCAATTATTATTTGTCGTTTTTCTTGAGAAAAAATGACAGATGAAGAATTAAGGCGCGTTCTGGCAAGCTTTACTCACAGCTTCCTGTGCATAAGTTTTGCATAAATCTGGTAAAGCGGCGAAACAGCACAGGCTCAGCGCTTTCGCATATCGTCGCGGACCGAGACGGCGCCGAGCGCATATCCCGAAAGGTGGGCGGCTCTGGCCAGCAGATGGGCGGAGACCGGCGCCGTCAGCAGCAGGAAGACGAAGCCGGCAATGGCGCGGGCGAGAATCGACAGTTCCTGCGAATAGAGGCCGGCGGCAAGAAGCAGCAGACCGGAACCGACCGTCCCGACCTTCGAGGCCGCGTGCATACGCGTATAGAGGTCCGGCAGCCGGACCAGTCCGATCGCTGCCGAAAGAGCAAAGAGCGCACCCGATATCAGCAGCAAGGCAGTGGTGCCGGCCAGGATATAATCCATCATCGTTTCTTCCCTCCCGCACGCCGTTTGGCGCCGGCCTTTGCCGGAGATGCGGACGCCGGCGATTTGATGTTGCCGCGCGACAGCACGAATCGGGCGAAGGCAACCGTTGCCAGGAAACCGACGAGGCCGAGCGAAATGGCGATATCGATATAGAGCGAAAAGCCGGTTTTGACCGCGATGACGGCGATCAAACCGATGGCGATGCCGGTCAGCATATCGAGGGCGAGGATGCGATCCGGCAATGTCGGGCCGGCAACGACGCGCCAGACCGTCAGAATCAGTGCCAGGCCGAGGATGATGAGTGCAGCCGAGGATGCGGCCGCGACGATGGCGGCAGGTGTGATCACCGGAAAGCCTCCATGATCTTGCGCTCGAAACCATTGGCGATATCGCGCTTGGCTGTCTCGGGATCGGAACAATCGAGCGCATGGACATAGAGCGTGCGGCGATCTGTGGAGACATCGACCGAAAGCGTGCCGGGTGTCAGGGTGATGAGGTTTGCCAGCAGAGTGATCTCGAAATCGCTCGTCACCGTCAGGGGGAAGGCGAAGATGCCGGGCTTCAGCTTCATATCGGGCGAAAGAATGGTGAGTGTGACCCTCCAGGCCGACAGCGACAATTCCTTCAGGAACAAGAGGGCGAGCGAGAACACCAGGCTGGCGCGGCGCAGATATCCCTTGCCGCCGAAGGGTTCGCGGATGATGGCGAGCGAAAGGGCGGCAAGCAGGAAGCCAAGAACGAGATTGTGCAGCGAGGCGCTGCCGGTGACGGCGACCCAGGCAATGGCGAGCAGAAGATTGAAGAGAAAGGCGATCACCTGATGCCTCCGGGAAAGACCGAATGAACATAGGCTTCTGGATCGGCAAGACCGGCGGCGGCCGATTGCGACAGCGCCAGCAGCTGGTCCGGCAGGATGCCGAAGCCGACGACCAGCGCCGTCAGCGCGGCAAGCGGCAGGCCGGTGCCCCAGAGGGCTGCGGCCGGTTTCGCGGCCATCGGCGCCGGGCGCCAATAGGCGAGCAGAAAGAGGCGGCCAAAGGCGATCGTCGTCAGAAAACCGCCGGCGAGGATCACGGCCGCCAGCCACCAGGCGCCACTATCGAGCGCGGCCTTGACGAGAATGACCTTCGGCCAGAAGCCGGAAAAGGGCGGCAGGCCGCAGGCGGCAAGGAAGAGCACCAGGGAGAGCGCGGTGAAGCCGCCGCTTTGGCGGTAGAGGCCGCCGAGCGTCGACAATAGAAAGCCGCCGCCGCGCCGGGCGATTTCACCAGCGGCAAGATAAAGCGCCGTCATCAGCACCATGGAATGAAGCGCGTAAAAGACTGCGCCGCTGATGCCGCCGCCCGTACCGCCAAGTGCGACGCCGGCAAGCATATTGCCGATGCCCGATATGACGACATAGCCGAACAGCCTGCGGATATCGTTTTCGGCAAGCGCGCCGAGCGCGCCGACGAGGATGGTCGCCGCGGCGATAAGCGCAATCAGCAGGCTCAATTCCTGGCGCTCCACCGGCAGCAGCATGACGACCACCCGGATCAATGCGTAAATGCCGACCTTGGTGAGCAGGCCGGCAAACAGCGCCGAGACCACGATGCGCGGTGTATGATAGGCTGCTGGGAGCCAGAAATTGACCGGAAAGGCGGCCGCCTTCATGGCGAAGGCGAGCAGGAAGAGACTTGCCAGCGTCATCAGCGGCGCCGTGGCGCGCAAATCCCTCGCCTTTACTGCGATATCGGCCATGTTGAGGGTGCCGAAGACGGCATAAAGGATGCCGACGCCGATCAGGAACAGCGTCGTGGCGATGAGGTTCAGCACCGCATATTTCAGCGCACCGTCGATCTGCCGACGTTCGGAGCCGAGAATGATCAGCCCGAAGGAGGAGATCAGCAGCACCTCGAACCAGACATAGAGATTGAAGATATCGCCGGTGAGAAAGGCGCCGCTGACACCGGCCATCAGCAGCATGAGCAGCGGGAAAAACCCGTATCGCCGGCCGCTGTCACCGATATCGGTCAGCGCATAGATGCCGGCGGCGAGCGCAGCAAGGGCTGAAGTGAAGGCCATCAGCGCCCCGAAGAGGTCGACCGTGAAGGCGATGCCGAAGGGCGGCAGCCAGCGGCCCATCACCATGGTGAGCGGCCCTTCGGCCACGACCTTGGCCAGCAGCGCCGCATCGATCAGCGCCAGCAACACAAGGCCCAAAATGGCCAGCCAGGCCTGCAGGCGGGGGTAGGCGCGCAGCATCAGCAGGACGGCGCCGAGCGTGATGCAATGGGCGACCGGCAGAATGGCAAGCCAATGGCCGATCGGCACCGGGGCGGTGATCAGGGCGGCGGAGAGATCGACGGCGGAGGTGGGAGCGGCCATCAGGCGTGGCCTTTGGGAACGCGAGGGGCGTGCCGTGGGATGCCCCCCTCTGCCCTGCCGGGTATCTCCCCCACAGGGGGAGATCGGCAAGACGCGCGCCCTTGCCGATATATCAATTGCACCCCCAGCCGCTTCGTCTATCTCAGGCATCTGACGAGGGTGAGACTTCGCCCCCAGCCGATCTCCCCCTTGTGGGGGAGATGCCCGGCAGGGCAGAGGGGTGTAACCGCCAGCACCAACATCTGCATCAATACCCCAATGGCGGCAGCGGCCGGTCGTCGGGCTCGGCGGCGCGCATTTCGCTGGTGTCGTCGGTGCCGAGATCCTGGTAGGCGCGGTAGGTCAGCACCAGCAGAAAGGCGAGGAAGGAGAAGGAGATGACGATCGCCGTCAGGATCAGTGCCTGCGGCAGCGGATTGGCGGTGCCGGCGGGCAAGGCGTCGAGACCCGCCGGGATGATTGGCGGCACCTCGCGCGTCAGCCGGCCTGAAGTAAAGAGCAGGAGGTTGACGGCATTGCCGAGGATGGCGATGCCGAGCATGATGTGGATCGTGAATTTCGACAGCATCAGATAGATGGCGGCAGCGAAAAACAGGCCGACGAGGATCGCCAGAAGCGGCTCCATCATTCCACCTCCTTTTCTTCCAATGTCAGCGCGATCGAGGTGATAGCGCCGAAGACGACGAGATAGACGCCGACGTCGAAGAGCATGACGCTCGACAGTGGCACTTCGAGACCGAAAAGGTTCGGATAGACCCAGAGGCCGGTCATGAAGGGAACGGCAAAAAGGATGGAGAGAAGGCCTGATAGCGTCGACAGCAGCAGGCCGAAGCCGGCGATCGACAGCGGATGGAAGAAAAGCGCGCGGCGAACGGCGGCAACACCAAGAGCAATGCCATAGATCGCCAGTCCCGAAGCGGCAATCAACCCGCCGATGAAGCCACCGCCCGGCTCGTTATGGCCGCGCAGCAGCACGAAGACGGAGAAAAGCAGCATCAGCGCGGTGAGGAACGGGGCAATGGTGCGGAAGATCAGGGTATGCATCAGCCCTCGGCCTCCACTGGATCATTGGCGGCAAGCTTGCGCTCCGTGCCGGCGCGGATGCGGATCAGCGCCAGGATGGCAAGGCCGGTGACCGCGACGACGGCGATTTCGCCGAGCGTATCAGTGCCGCGGAAGTCGACGATGATGACGTTGACGACATTGGCGCCATGGGCAATCGTTTTCGAATAGGCGTTGAAGAACACCGTCAGCGCATCGTTGAACGGCACCTGTGTTGCCCGCATCAGCATAAGCGTGAAGCCGAGGCCGCAGACGAGCGCAAGCGCGCCGTCGAAGAGCCTTCGGCCAAGCGGGCGCCGATCGTCCGGGGAGAGGCGGAGCCTGGTCATGACCAGGGCGAGGATGACCACCGACAGGGTTTCGACCATGAACTGGGTGAAGGAGAGATCCGGCGCCCCGAACAGCAGGAAGATGATAGCGACGGCAAGACCCTGAATGCCAAGCGAGACGATTGCCGTCAGCCGGTCGCGGGCGACGAGCACGGCGGCAAGGCCGACCGCAGCGATCAGCAAAACCGCCCATTCATAGAGCCGGACATCCGCCGGCCAGGCTGGAAGCTGCGGCAATTCACCAAAGACGACGGGGGGATGATGAGGATGGCGGCGACCGAGAGGAAGGTGCAGGCGATATAGATTTGCAGCCGCCCCGGCTGCAGAATACGCATGGTGCGGGCGGCGAAGCGGACAAGGCCCGATATGGCAAGATCGAATCCGTGATCCGGCCCGCGCCCGGCGGCGCGCAGGAAGATCGCCATCGCCACGCGGGCGAGGGCGAGCTGCCAATAGACGCCGATGCCGAGAAGCACTGTCAAAGCGGAGACCGCCAAGGGCACGCCTGGATGCAGCGCCAGCGAAATGTCGATCTCAGCAGGGGTCTGGCGGATCGCGGCTGATATCGGCGACGACAGGGCAGCGTGCGTGAAGCTCGAAAAGATCGCGGCAAGCAGGCCGAGGGCAGCGAGAACGGCCGGGCCGAGCCAGAGCAGGACGGGCGCTTCGTGCGGATGTTTCTCCGTCTCCACCGGCCGGCCGAGAAAGGGTTTCAGCGCCACGGCGAAGGCGACGGCAAACATCAGCGCATTGCCGAAGACGGTGATGGTAGTGAAGGTAAGCGCGCGGACATCGCCGCCGGTGAGTGCCGTATAGATCTCCTCCTTGGCGAGGAAGCCGAAGAAGGGCGGCAGGCCGGCCATGGAGAGGGCCGCCGCAAGTGCGATGACCCACGTCAGCGGCATCGCCCGCCCGAGGCCGCCGAGCCTGGTGACATCGCGCGTGCCGGTCTCGTGATCGATGATCCCGGCGACCATGAACAGCGCACCCTTGAAAAGGCAATGCGCCACCAGATAGAGCGCTGCCGCCTCCACCGCATGTTCGGAGCCGAAGCCGATCAGCATGACGAGCAGGCCGAGCGAGGAGACGGTGGTATAGGCGAGCTTGAGCTTCAGGTCGGCCTCGCCGATGGCGAGCGTGGCGCCGACCACCAGCGTCAACCCGCCGAAGAAGGGCAGAAGGATTTCCCAGGCGGGGGTCGCCCCCATGACGGGATTGAGCCGCATCAGCAGATAGACACCCGCCTTCACCATCGTGGCCGAATGCAGGTAGGCCGACACCGGCGTCGGCGCCTCCATGGCGTTCGGTAGCCAGAAATGAAAGGGAAACTGCGCCGACTTGGTGAAGGCGCCGGCAAGAACCAGGATAAGGGCAGCGAGATAGAACGGGCTTTCGCGCACGGCATCGCCAAATGCCATGAGCTGCGACAGCTGCGTGACGCCCGATATGTTCCAGAGCAGCAGCAGGCCGGCCAGCAGGCAGAGCCCTCCCCCGCCGGTGACGACAAGCGCCTGCAGGGCGGCGCGGCGCGCCGCCTCGCGCTCGTGATCGAAGCCGATCAGCAGGAAGGAGGTGATCGACGTCAGCTCCCAGAAGATGAAGAGCATCAGGAAACTGTCGGAAACGACGAGGCCGAGCATCGCCCCCATGAAGAGGAAGATAAACGAGAAGAAGCGGCCCTGATCCTTGTGTCCCTTGAGATAGCCGCCGGCATACAGCACGATCAGGGTGCCGATGCCGGTGATCAGCAGTGCAAAAGCCAGCGACAAGCCATCGAGAAACCAGGAGAAGGACAGATTGTAGCTCGGTACCCAGGCATAACCGCCGGCGACGACCTCACCGCGCGCGATCGCGGGCACGAAACGCAGGAAATGCAGAAAGGCGAGCAAGGGCGCGAGCGCCAGAAACCAGGCACCGTTGGCGCCGAAGATGCGGATGACGAGAGGAGCGGCAAGAGCGCCGACAAGCGGCAGACACAGGGCCAGAAATGTCAAAGCCGTGACATCGGCCATATCTCCTCCCCAACAGCGATAAACGACGCACCAGCGAAAACCGGCCTGTCTTCTGACTTAGGCGAAACGGGAGGGCGTCTCAAGCGATTTCGGCCGCAGGAGCTATTCGACGTAATCAGGCGGCCGATCGGGAAAGACGGGTCAGCAACCGGACAACGCAGCCGTGCAGGATAAAGACCAGAAGCGTCAGCGGCCACAGCAGGCAGGCGAAAAGCCCCGCCAGACGATGGAGCGTCAAGCCGTCATGGTTGGCCCAGCCCTCCAGGAGCGTGACCGCCATGGCGGCTGCGGCTACGAAGCCGTAGAGCAGGACGATTGCTGCTTCAAACACCAGTGATTCCCCTATACACGTAACATTAACCCTAACAGAAAACCCCTAACGGATGTAAGAGCAGGCGCCCTCCCCAAAAAGCGGTACATGGTCAATGGGGCGGGATGGTGCCCAAGTCTTGATGAACTGTCGACGGCGCACCACATTTTCTGGCAAAACGGAACCGCCCCTCGGCGAAAGGAGCATGGCATGTCCGAAACCGCAACCACCGCCAAGATCCACAAGACCGATGCGGAATGGAAGGAGCAGCTCACCCCCGAGCAATACCGCATCACCCGCCAGCACGGCACCGAGCGCGCCTTCACCGGCCCCTATTGGGATTCCTTCGAGACAGGGCTTTACCGCTGTGTCGGCTGCAACGCCCCGCTGTTCCGCTCCGACACGAAGTTCGACGCCGGCTGCGGCTGGCCGAGCTATTTCGAAGCCGTCTCGCCCGATGCGGTGACCGAGCATCGCGACACCGCCTTTGGCATGGTGCGCACCGAAATCCGCTGCGGCAGCTGCGAAGCCCATCTCGGCCACGTCTTCCCCGACGGCCCGCCGCCGACCGGCCTGCGCTACTGCATCAACGGCCATTCCATGGTGTTTGAGCCGGGGCAATAGACGTTCGGCGCAGGAGGCAACCTGCCCTTCATTCGCCTGTCGGCAACTTCTCCGTTCCACGATACGTCTCGTATCGCACGTCCCCTCGCCCCGTTTCTACGGGGAGAGGGAGAGGGTGAGGGGCAAGCTTTCGGCGCAAAACCGGGCCTACAGCGCGACGGTCCGGCTGGCGAGTCTTGACCGATCACTCATGCTCGGCAGGGCATGGCCAGGTCGTCGGCGCAGAGAGGCCGGCGGGGAGCTTGGTCGAGGTGTCGCCGCAAGCAAGGTCGATCTGGGCTTGTTCGAGGCCGGATGCCGCCGAGAGGTCGAGGCCTTCGATGCGGGTGAGGAACATGAAGGCGCGCTCGAAGATCGCCGGGCCTTCCAAACTTGCGCCGGAGAGATCGGCACGGGAGAGATTGGCGAAAGAGAATTTCGTGCCGGTCAGCACCGCCTTGTCGAAATCGGCGCGACCGAGTTCGGCTTTTTCGAAGCTCGCGCCGGCAAGCCTGGCGCCGGCGAAATTGGCTCGCTGCAGCTCGGCGCCGGCGAAGGAAGCGCCTTCGGCGATGATATTGGCGAAGCTGGCGCGATAGGCTTCGATTTTGGCGAAGCTGGCGCCTTCGGCGTGTGCGCCCTCGAGCGAGGCGCGCACCAAAGTCGCCTTTTCGAGATTGGCGGATTTGACGTTGGCGCCGGCGAGATCAGTCAGCGAGAAATCCGTGCCGACGAGGTTGGCACCTTCGAGATCACTGCCCTGCAGCATCAGGTTCTTCTTGGTGCATTCCTGCCAGTCGAGCTTCGGCGAGGCCAGGCTGCCGCAATCGGCGGCCCGGGCGGCGACCGGCGGAAATGCCAGAAGAGCGAGGGCAAGGAGACCGAGCGACGATCCGTGCTTTGCCATTGAACTGTTCACCTCCATACCATTCTAAGGCCACCCTCGAAGCCGGTCGCCTCTACTTTCTTACACAGCTCTGACTACAATAAAAAGATGGAGAGCGCCGTTGACAATGGCAATGCCCGGGGGCCCGAGGGATGCCGGATTAGGCCGAAGGCAGGCGAAGCTCCATGCAGGTGAGGTCCAGCCAGCGGCCGAATTTGGTGCCGACCTCGGAAAATCTACCGGCGATGCGAAAACCGAGCTTTTCGTGCAGCCGGATCGAGGCGGTGTTCTCGGCCTCGATGCCGGCGATCATCACATGAATATTGCCCGCCGCGGCGCGGACGATCAATTCGCGCATCAGCCGCTCGCCGATGCCGGCGCCGCGGCAATCCTTGTCGACATAGACGGAATGCTCGACGGTGTGGCGGTAACCGTCGAAGGCGCGCCAGTCGCCATAGGAGGCATAGCCGGCGACCTTGCCCGACAGCTCGGCGACAATGACGGGAAAGCCGCGGGCCTTGCGCGCCTTCATCCATTCCCGCCGGTTTTCGAGATCGACTAGCGTCTCGTTCCAGATCGCCGTCGTGTGTTCGACGGCGTGATTGTAGATATCACGGATGGCGGGAAGATCGGTTTCGGTGGCGTCGCGGAGGAGGACGGTGTCTTTCATAATTGCCTGTTCGTTTTGTCTGCGACAGGCGGCATACGCCCTGCCCCAAAAGATGTAAACGGCGGATCCACCTGCGAGAGACGCCGGGCGCGATCTTTATCAGACGCCCGGCGCCGACAGGCTGAAACAGGTGAAGACGGCCGAATAGTGCACGGCCGCGGCGGTGACGACGAAACCGTGCCAGATGGCATTCTGGAAGCGCAGCTTCTCCCAGACATGAAAGATGACGCCGAGCGAATAAATGACCCCGCCGATGACGATCAGCAGCATCGAGGCGGAGGGAATGCGCGAGGCGACAGGTTCGGCCACCAGCACGCCGCTCCAGCCCATGGCGAGATAGAGCAGGATGGCGACACGGTCGTAACGGCCGGGAAAGACGCATTTCAGAATAATGCCGGCAGCAGCAAACAGCCAGATCGCCACCAGCATGAACAGAAGCAGCGGGTCGTCTGCGCCGCGTTCGAGGAAGGGCGTGTAGGTGGCGGCGATCAACAGGAAGATCGCCGAATGATCGAAGCGGCGCAGATACCATTTGGTGCGCGAGACCGGCCACGCATTATAGGAAAAGGAAATGGCTAGCGTCAGCACCAGCCCGACGCCATAGATCCAGGCGGCGGCGAGCGCGCCGTAGGAACTCCAGAGCGTGGCGTAGAAGATCAACACCGTGGCGCCGATCAGCGCCAGCACGAGACCGACGCCATGGACGATGCCATCGGCGATCAGTTCGTATCTGTCGTAAGCCCAGCGAATGCCGTTGAACTCGGCCATGCACGCCAATCCGTTTCAGACCCAATGGCAATCGTCGCATCGAACGAACGGGTGCGCAACTGCGGCGAAGTGCACAAGCGGTCAATCTTCGTAACAGGCTGTCTGGCGCCGAGACGGCTCGCGCAATCAGACCTTTTGCCGGTCGACGAGCACAGAGCATTTCGCGTGGCGCACGACCCGGTCGGCGGTAGCGCCGATGAAGTAGTTGGAAAAATCCGGAACATGCGAGGCGACAATTATGAGGTCGGCGCCGTAGCTTTCGGCGGTCGAGATGATGGCTTTGGCGGGCGGACCGTTACGGATCTCGACGGTTGCCGCGATGCCGGTTTCTGTTATTAGCGCCTTCAGCTGGTCGCGGCTGTCCTGCATGGCATCCTCGACCATATTGGCCGGCAGTTCGATCGCGACATAGGTCGGGACATCCTCGATGACGTTGAGTGCGACGATCTCGCCGCCGTCGTCGAGCAGCGATGCGGCCTTGCGAAGGATTTTTTCTCCCTTTTCGATGCCCCCGAGCGCGATCGCTACGATGATCTTCCTGTACATGGCTCCCTCCATGACTGAGATGTATAAGTATCCTCTAAAGAAGATATGGACGCATTCACCGCGATCAAGTGGGCGCAAGTCATCGTCAACACCCGCTCAACACTTCATCATCAAAAACGGGTCTTCTGTGAACAATCGCGATCCGCCATATAGAGATCAGGTACGGCGGCTGAGAGGAGACAGAGGCGAATGAACCGGCGAAACTTCCTCGGCCTTGCTGCAGGCGGCACATTTGCCGCCACCGCCGGCACGCCTTCCTTTCAACAGGACAGATCACAGGCAGGAGACCAATCCATGACGACCGAAACTTCCTACGCGCTGACGCGGCCCGCCTATATCGACCAGTCGCATCTCGTCGTGAAGGACCTTGCTCTCGTGTCCGGCTTCTATCAATCGATGCTCGGCCTGAAGGTCATCGAGGAGACGGCGAGCGGCCAAGTGCTGGGTGTCGGCGATCTGCCGCTGCTGACGCTAACGACGGCCAAGGATGCCGCGATCGCGCCGCGCAACGCGGCCGGCCTTTTCCACACCGCCTTCCTAATGCCGGATCGCGCCGAACTGGCGCGCTGGCTGCGCCATGCGGCCCAGAACAATGTCGTGCTCGACGGCGCCTCGGACCATCTCGTCAGCGAGGCGATCTATCTGTCCGACCCGGAAGGCAACGGCATCGAAATCTATGCCGACCGGCCGCACGAGCAATGGAAATTCCAGCAGGACGGCATGGTGGAGATGGCGACGCTGCGCCTCGACCTGCAGGCGCTCTACGACAGCGCACCGGACGAACGCTGGGGCGGCATGGCGGCGGGAACGGCGATCGGCCACCTGCATCTGCAGGTCGGCGACATCCCGCAGGCCGACGCCTTTTATCGCGACGTGCTCGGCCTCAAGCTGATGGCGAGCCGTCCCGGTGCCAGTTTCTTTGCGACCGGCGGCTACCATCACCATCTCGCCGCCAATATCTGGAACAGCCGGGGTGCCGCCGCCCGCGCCGACAATATGACCGGACTTTCGGACTACAAGGTCCGGTTCAACGACAATGCGACGCTGGATGCGGCGATCTCCAAGCTCGATGCGCTGGAGATCAAGAGCGAGAAGCGCGATGGCGGCACCTTCCTCAAGGATCCCTGGGGTATCGGCCTGACGCTTTCGGCGTAATTTCCCAAGCGCGAATCAGCCCGAAACGGCCGAAAACATTCGCGCCATGCGGGCAAAACAATGCGTATGAAGAGGTGCCGCGTGCGGTTTGCCGGCTAGCCCTTTGCCTCAGGGAACCGGAACCGCGTCGGCGCGTTTCGGTCACGAAGCAATGAGCTTCGGGGGACCTCACCGCATGGGCATCGCCAATGGCATCCGCAAACAAGCCAAGAAGATTGCGATCGGCGAACGCCGCACCAGCGCCTGGGCGCAGACACTGAAGGAGGCAGCCGAAGAGCTGCCGCCGGCACCGCTGCACCGGCTTGAGAAAGACGGCCTGGATATAAGCATGGCCTGGGCGATCATCGGCATCTTCGGAATTCTCTTCCTTGCCGCGGTCTATCTGATGTCGCTGATCCTCATCCCGATCACACTTGCCGTCGTCGTCGGCATGATCCTCGGCATGGCGGCAGAAAAGCTCAGCAAGATGGGAGTGCCGCGGCTTGCCAACGCCTTTATCCTGTCAAGCAGCGTGGCGCTGGTGATCTTCCTGCTCATCAACTCGCTCGCCGATCCGCTGATGACGTTTGCCAATGAGGGCCCGGCCTTCGCCGAGCGAATGATAAACCGCGTCATGCCTTATCTGGAGCGAATCCGATGGCTGCATATCACGCCGGCGACATTTGAAAGCGGGTCGATGTCGATCGGTGCGCTGCTCGAAAACACCGGCAACGTCCTGCACGTGGTGACGAGCAGCCTGACGCCGGCACTGGTGCAGGGGATGATCTTCTTTGCGGCGCTGCTGTTCTTCCTCGCGGGTCGGGTCAACCTCCGCAAGACGATCATCATGACCTTCCGCACTCGCACGCAGCGCCTGGCCGCCATCCGTGTCATCAACGCCGTCGAGCAAGTGCTCGGCTTTTATTTCGCGACGGCCTCGCTGATCTATGTCGGACTCGGCGTTGTCATGACTGTCATCGCCTATGCCGGCGGGTTGTCGGCGCCGGTGCTCTGGGGCTTCTTCGCCTTCCTGTCGAGCTTCATCCCCTATCTCGGCATCACGCTGATGACGCTGGCCGTCGCCGTCGCCGGCATCCTGACCCATGATGGCCTCCTCGTCGGCCTGATGCCGGCCGCAGCCTTCTTCACCGTGCATCTCCTGATGGAAAACCTGATCTTCCCGGCGGTGATGGGACGGCGGTTGGAAATCAATCCTTTCGTCGTCTTCCTCGCCATCCTGTTCTGGACATGGATGTGGGGTGCCGTCGGTGCCATGCTGGCGCTTCCGCTTTCGCTAATCGTCATGACTGTCATCGACGAAATACTGATCGAGGAAAAGCCGCAGCCGCAATTGCCGAAATGATCAACCGGGGAGATAGTGGTGGCGTCTGATCTCACTCTCAACGAATCCGATCACGACCAGATGGTCAGCGGTCGATCGCTCTGGGGAAAAGCGGCATTCGGCCGGAATGGCGGCCGATCGAGCAGAGCTTTTCCACCGACATCGCCGTGATCGGCGGCGGCATCACCGGCGCCCTGGTTGGCGAACATCTGACGGCGCGCGGTTTTTCCGTTGTTATCATCGACCGGGAGGAGCCCGGTTTCGGCAGCACTGCGGCGAGCACCGCGATGTTGCAATGGGAAATCGACAGCACGCTCACCGAACTTGAGGATTATTACGGCTTCGAACGCGCCGCCGGCATTTACCGCCGCAGCGGAGCAGCGGTCGCCGGCCTTTCCAAACTGATCGCCGCACACGGGATTGCCTGCGGTTTCCGGCCGCGCAACACGCTCTATCTCGCCGCCAACCAGGAAGGCGCGCGCGAGTTGCTGGAGGAGCGCCAACTTCGCCGCCGGGCCGGCCTGCCCGGCGTCTATCTCGAACATCCCGACCTCTTCACCCAGTTCGAACTCGATCGGGATGGGGCAATCTATTCGCCGGGTTCGGCCGAGGCCGATCCGCTGCTTCTGACCTGGGCATTGATCGAAATGTCCGTCCGGCGCAGCGCGCGGCTGGTCAATGCTTCCGTCACCGCGCTTCACAGTGAAGGCGATCACGTCACGGCCGAGACGGACGGAGGCCACGTCATCGAGGCGCGGCATGCCGTGCTTGCCACCGGCTATTCGATGCCGGGCCTCTACATGCCGAAGCTGCACCGCACCAGTTCGAGCTGGGCGCTCGCCACCGTACCCCAGGACCCGGCAAATTTCTGGCGCGAGAGGGCGCTGATATGGGAGGACAGCCACCCCTATCTCTACATGCGCACGACAGAGGACAATCGCATCGTCGCCGGCGGCGAGGATGACGGCACGGCCGATCCCGAAGCCCGCGACCTCAAGCTGCCGGCCAAGATCATGGCGATTCGCGAGAAGATAAATCGGCTATGGCCGAAAGCGGATACGCGGGTGGAGCACGCCTGGTGCGGAACCTTCGGCGAAACCGCCGACGGCCTGCCGCTGATCGGCCCGGTGCCCCATATGCCGCATGTGTTCGCAGCCTACGGCTACGGCGGCAACGGCATCACCTTTTCTTATCTCGCCGCCCAGATGATCGGCGCGATGCTGGCCGGCATGCATCGCGACTGGTTCGAGGATTTCGCGCTCGACAGGGATGGGCCGGGGCTGCGACGGTTTGGAGAGGATAGGCTGGGGGCTGGGCATGAGTTGCGGTAGAGGCCACGGCCACCGTTAGCCACAAAACTACTCCGTCGTCTTGTCGTCACCCATATCCTCGACATCCTCCAGACGAACGAACTCCGTCCCCTTCATCTTGAGATCGACCAGAGCCTTCGCCACCCCCTCGCCCGCCGCATGGGTCGGCTGGTTGATGTGCGAGATGACGACGTCGCCGTCCTTGGCCGAGGCGATGCGTTTTTCGGTGATGACGGCCCCGAGCAGCGAGCCGCCGTCGCCGTTTACCGAATAACCGGCGATGCGATAGCCCATGGCGCGGATCTCGCCGATGGCGGACAAGTCATATTTGGCGGTCGAGCCGCGGAACCAATGTGGCGCGGGAATGCCCGCCGCGGTCATTGCCGCGGCGCCGCCCTCGACCTCCTGCTTCACCGCCTGCGGCGAGCCGGCCGAGGCGATGCCATAGACTAGCGTCGGCGTGTCGATGGCCGGGATATGGTTCTCTCCGTGATTTTCGAGTTCGAAGAGATCAGGGTTCTGCAGGAACACGGCAAGGGCTGCGGGGTTGTGCTTCAGCCAGCGGGCGGTGACGAAGATCGTCGCCGGGATGCGCGCACGCACCAGCGTCGACAGGATGCGCTCGTCCGCCTGGCCCATGCAGGCATCGAAGGTCAGCGCAATGCGGGCATGGCCTGATATGTTGGAGCGGGCAATATGCAGATGCGGCTCGACGAGCTTTACCGCTGGGCTCTTCATGAGCGGAGCGGCGGCGGCCGGCAGCGGCGGCGCTTCGGCCGCGCACAGCGTAGACAGGCCGGCCAGAAGAAACGCCGAAGCAAGCAAGATGCGGTTCATGAAAGGACTTCTACGATTCGATCGGCCAAGTTTAGCGACTGCATTCGTCCAAAACCATGTGGCCTGTTAGCGCAGTCAATGGGACAGGCGATCAATCGTAGAGATAATACTTGTCCCACTTCTCGCGCGGCACCTTGTCGCCGATCTGGTAATTCAGTTCGCGCACGTTGATATGCTGCGGGCCGGTGATGCAATTGTAGGAGAGATGGTACCAGTCGCCCTTGCTGCGGAAAACGGCGCCCGGCGCCTGCAGCGAATTGTCGCCGGGGATCGGGTCCTTGAAGGTATAGGCAATCACCTTGTCGGGCTTGAAGCCGGCGCTGTCCTGGTTGATGCGGCTCATTGCCTCAGTGTCGCAGCTCTGTTCCAGGCGGGTGGAGGGATCGAGTTTTTCAAGCTGCTTCTTGATGGCGGGATCGACGGCAAAGGCAGGGGCAGCAAGGCTGACGAGGGATACAAACAGGAGCAGATGTTTCGGCATTGCGGAGAAATCCCTTGCTGTTGTCCATTCTTCACCCTGCCACAGGCAGCTTGCCGGGGGCTTGGCACGTGTAAATTTCGCTCTGCGATAGCGGACATTCTTAAATATTGTGGTGACATCAAGGCAAGGCCGGCAGGGTGACCTCCAAGCCTGTGGAAGCCTATCCACCGCCTTGACGCAGCCTTGCCGCTTGATCCGGGACCAGTGCGCCTCTATCTCTTGCCAACCCGATATCCCGATCCGGAGCCATTCCTTGTCCGTTTTCAACAGCCTGCCGACACCGCCTGCCGCACCGAAGAAGCCCGTCTCCGATACGCGCCACGGCATTACCCGCACGGACAATTATGCCTGGCTGCGTGCCGACAACTGGCAGGCGATGTTCAAGGATCCATCGATCCTCGACCCGGAGATCCGCCGGCATCTCGAAGCCGAAAACGCCTATATGAACGCCGCGATGGAAGACACCAAACCGCTGCAGAAGCTGCTGTTTTCGGAAATGCGCGCCCGCATCAAGGAAGACGACAGCTCGGTGCCGGTGAAGGACGGCGCCTATGCCTATGGCACCTCCTACGTGACCGGCGGCGAACAGCCGCGCTATTTCCGCATCGCCCGCGACGGCGACGTCACTGATGAGACGATCCGCACGGTGCTGCTCGACGGCGACAAGGAGGCATCGGGCAAGGCCTATTTCCGCCTCGCCGGCCTCGACCATACAACCGATCACAGCCACGGCATCTGGGGCTATGACGACAAGGGCTCGGAATTCTACACGCTGAAGGTCCGCGATCTCGCAACCGGCGAGGACCTTGCCGACCGGATCGAGAACACCGGCGGCGGCGGCGTCTGGGCGCCCGACGGCAAGAGCTTCTTCTATTCGGCTCTCGACGAGAACCACCGGCCTTCCAAGGTGTTCCACCATATTGTCGGCCGGCCGCAATCGGAAGACCGGCTGGTCTATGAGGAGGCCGATGCCGGCTTCTTCATGGGCGTCGGCGGGTCGCTGCTCGACGATGTCATCTATATCGACATTCACGATCACGAAACCAGCGAATACCGGCTGCTGTCGACCAAGGACCTCACCGCTGAGCCGAAGCTGGTGGCGGCGCGCGAGGAAGGCATCGAATATTCCCTGACCGAGGGCGGCGATATCTTCTACATCCTAACCAATGACGACGGCGCCAAGGATTTCAAGATCATGGAAGCGCCTGTCGACAATCCAGGCAAGGAGAGCTGGCGCGAAGTCGTTGCCCACAAGCCCGGCACATTGATCATCAGCCACATGGCCTATGCCCGCCATCTTCTCTGGCTGGAGCGCAAGGACGGGCTGCCGCAGATCATGATCCGCGATCGGGCGACCGGCGGGGAACATGCGATCGCCTTCGCCGAGGAAGCCTATTCGCTGGGGCTTTCGGGTGCGGCGGAATACGACACGGATGTCATCCGCTTCTCCTATTCCTCGATGACGACGCCGTCGCAGCTCTACGACTACAACATGGTGACGCGCGAGCGCACTCTGTTGAAGACGCAGGAAGTGCCGTCCGGCCACAATCCCGACGACTACGTCACGCGCCGCGTCTTTGCCCCGGCGTGGGATGGCGAGAAGGTGCCGGTCACCCTGCTCTATCGCAAGGACACGCCGCTCGACGGCACCGCGCCTTGCCTGCTCTACGGATACGGCGCCTACGGCATCACCATTCCGGCCGGCTTCAACACCAATTGCCTGTCGCTTGCCGATCGCGGCTTCGTCTATGCCATCGCCCATATCCGCGGCGGGAAGGACAAGGGATTTTCCTGGTACGAAGACGGCAAGATGGACAAGAAGACGAATACCTTCAAGGACTTCGTCGCTGCCGCCGATTATCTGAATCAACAGAAGTTCACCTCTTACGCGAGGATCATCGCCGAGGGCGGCTCGGCCGGCGGCATGCTGATGGGCGCCGTCGCCAACATGGCGCCGGAGAAATTCGCCGGCATCATCGCAGCCGTCCCCTTCGTCGACGTGCTGAACACCATGCTCGACGACACGTTGCCGCTCACCCCGCCGGAATGGCCGGAATGGGGCAACCCGATCGACAGCCAGGAAGAATACGAGCAGATCGCCGCCTACTCGCCCTATGACAATGTCGGCGCCAAAGCCTACCCGCCGATCCTGGCGCTCGGCGGCCTGACCGACCCGCGCGTCACCTATTGGGAACCGGCCAAATGGGTGGCGAAGCTGCGCGACCAGACGACCGGCGCAGCACCCATCCTGCTCAAGACCAACATGGACGCCGGCCATGGCGGCGCCTCCGGGCGCTTCCAGCGGCTGGAGGAGATTGCGTTCGAGTATGCGTTTGCGATCAAGGTGGCGGGGAAGATGTGAAATCTTTAGAGGTGTGCCGAGGAAGAAGCAAATGCCGGTCTATATCGCCCTCCTCCGCGCCGTGAACGTCGGCGGCACCGGCGCCTTGCCGATGGCTGAACTCAAGACCATCTGCGAAGGCCTCGGCTTCTCAGACGTGAAAACATACATCCAGAGCGGCAATGTGCTCTTCCGCTCGGATGCATCCGAAACGGCCGTGGAGGAAAAGCTCGACGCGGCGCTCGGGCAGAAGTTGGGCAAGCGGCCGGGCGTCATGGTGCGGACCAGCAAGGCGCTCGAGGCGATTGCCGCCGACGCGCCCTTCCCTGATGCCAAGCCGAACTTCCTGCTCGTCTATTTCCTGCCGGAAAAGCCGCCCGGAAATGCGCTCGATAAAATGGTGGCGCCCGATGGCGAGGAAGCGAAGCTCGCCGCCCGCGAAATCTATGTGCATTATCCCAAGGGGTCCGGCCGCTCGAAGCTGAAGTTCCCCGCGCTGAAGTCCGGCACCTCGCGTAATCTCAACACCGTGCGCAAGCTTGCGGACATGGCGGCCGCGATGGAAGGCTGAGTGTCCAACGCAGAATTTGATTCAAGCGAGGCACCTCAAGCCTTTGTTTTATACATGGTCAATCCCTTGTCGTCCGTTTCGCCTTGTAGCCGCTGATCTCCTCGCCGGCGGTCTTGGAGAAGCGCAGGTTCCAGATGGTGGCGGTGATCGAGATGAGCGTGACGACGATGAAGGCTATGGAGAAATCGCCAAGCGACGGCGTTTCGACATTGTTGAAAGCCATCGAGCCGTGCAGCGCCAAGGCGCTGATGCAGATGCCGAGCGACAGCATGAGCTGCTGGAAGGTGGTGTAGAAGCTCGTGGCCGAGCTCATCCGTTCTTTCTCGATCTCGTCATAGGCGATGGTGTTATAGGCGGTGAACTGGAAGGACAGGAAGAAGGCGCTGAGCACCAGGACGATGAAGATCAGCGGCATCGGCCAGTCCGGCCGGAAGGCGGCGCAGAGACCATAACCGACGGTGCCGAAGATGCCGTTGAGGACGAGGCTGCGGCGGAAGCCCAGCCGGCTGAAGACGAACTTCGCCATCGGCTTCATGGCGAGCGCGCCAAGGGCGGTGGCGATGACGATCTGGCCGGCGGCGGCTGCCGACAGGCCAAAGCCGATCTGGAAAAGCAGCGGCAGCAGGAAGGGCTGGGCACCCTGGGTGATGCGCGTCAGCGAACCGGCGATCACCGAAGTGCCGAAGCTCGGCACCTTCATCAGCGAAAAATCCATGATCGGCGAGGGATGCCTGCGGGCATGCCTGAGATAGCCGATGCCGAAGATGAGGCCGACGGCGATCAGGAAGATCGAGAAGGCGCCCTCGCCCTCGTGGCTCGACATTTCGAAGCCGAAAAGCAGTGAGCCGAGCGAGAGGCCGGAGAGCACGAAGCCGATCGTATCGAAGGGACCGCTCGCCTTGCCCTTCACCTCGTCGATATAGATCGAGACGAAGATCATGCCGATGATGCCGACCGGCACGTTGATATAAAAAATCCAGCGCCAGTCGAGATAGGTGACGAAGAAGCCCCCGAGCGGCGGGCCGACGATCGGGCCGATCAGCGCCGGCACCAGCAACCAGGACATAGCGCTGACCATATCCTTGCGGGCAACGCTGCGCATCAGCACCAAGCGCCCGACCGGCATCATCATCGCCCCGCCTATACCCTGTAGCAGCCGCGCCAAGACCAGGAAGGACAGGGTCGGCGCCAGCGCACAGAGGATCGAGCCAATCACGAAGACGGCGATCGCCGCGCGGAACACGGTGCGGGAGCCGAAACTGTCGGCCATCCGGCCGCTCGCCGGAATGAAGATCGCCAGACTGAGCAGATAGGAGGTCAGCGCGATCGACATGGCCGGGGCGCTGACGGCGAAATCGCGCGCCATGGTGGGCAACGCGGTCGCCAGCACGGTCGCATCGATGTTTTCCATCAGCATAGCACTCGCGACGATCATCGCGATCACCCGGAAATTGGGCGCGGCGCGCCGAACCATCGGCGCCTGGTAAATCTGATCCGACATCTTCCGGGATCACTCACGGTGGCGCGGCGGAGCACACGAGGCTGCAGGGCCGCGGGGGATGACATGGCGTAACGCCAAGGGGAGACGATTTTCTATACGCCCGCGATCATGGCGGCGCTATGTCCTTTATGGCAAAGCTGCTTTGCCGAGAGGTAAAGGCAGATCACGATTCCTTGCATCGGCCCGCTCTTCGTGAAGGGCTGCGGGGTACTCATCCGAACCGGCTTGCGCCGCAGCCACCCCGGCCCTACCTATGAAGCATGACCTCCACGCTGCAGAAAAACCGGGCCGGCGCGCCCTTTCCATTCGACAACAGCTATGCCGGCTTGCCCGCCCGCTTCTTTGCGGCGCAGACGCCGACAGCGGTGGCCCAACCCTGGCTGATCAAGCTCAACGAGCCGCTGGCCGTCGAACTCGGCCTCGATGTCGAGGCGCTGCGCCGCGATGGGGCGGCGATCTTCTCCGGCAACCTCGTTCCCGAAGGCGCCGAACCGCTGGCGATGGCCTATGCCGGCCATCAGTTCGGCGGCTTCTCGCCGCAGCTCGGCGACGGGCGGGCGATCCTGCTGGGCGAGGTGATCGACCTGAGCGGCAGGCGCTACGACATCCAGCTGAAGGGAGCAGGCCCTACGCCTTTTTCGCGCCGCGGCGACGGGCGGGCGGCAATCGGGCCGGTGTTGCGGGAATATATCATCAGCGAAGCAATGTTTGCGCTCGGCATTCCGGCTACCCGGGCGCTAGCGGCAGTGACGACGGGCGAGCCGGTCTATCGCGAAGAAGTGCTGCCGGGCGCCGTTTTTACCCGGGTGGCGGCCAGCCACATCAGGGTCGGCACCTTCCAGTTTTTCGCCGCCAGAGGCGATACCGAGGGCGTGCGGGCGCTCGCCGATTATGTCATCGACCGGCACTATCCCGACCTGAAAGACGCCGACAATCCATATCTTTCACTGTTTTCGGCTGTCTCCGAGCGCCAGGCGGCGCTGATTGCCCGCTGGCTGCATGTCGGCTTCATCCATGGGGTGATGAACACCGACAATATGACCGTCTCCGGCGAGACGATCGATTTCGGCCCCTGCGCCTTCATGGACAACTACGATCCGGCAACGGTGTTCTCGTCGATCGACCAGCACGGCCGCTATGCCTATGCCAACCAGCCCGGCATCGGCCAATGGAACCTTGCAAGGCTCGGCGAAACGCTGCTGCCGCTGATCGACGAAGAGCCGGACGGGGCCGTCGACAAGGCAAATGCGGTGATCCGGGCATATGGCGAACGCTTCCAGGCGCATTGGCTGGCCGGCATGCGGGGAAAGATCGGCCTTGCCGGCGAAGAGGACGGCGATCTCGAACTGGTGCAGGCGCTGCTGTCGCTGATGCAGACGCAAAGTGCCGATTTCACCCTGACCTTCCGGCGGCTGTCGGATCTTGCCGGCGATATCGCCGGAGAGCCTGCTTTTGCCGCAAGTTTCCGGGAGCCGGAGGCCTGCGGATCCTGGCTTGCGCAATGGCGCGAGAGATTGTCGCGCGATCCGCAGACGGCCGCTGAGCGCGCCACGGCCATGCGCAGCGTCAATCCGGCCTTTATCCCGCGCAATCATCGAGTTGAACAGGCGATCGAGGCGGCGGTCGAGAACAGCGATTTCTCGCTATTCGAGGCGCTGCTGACAGTGCTGGCGAAACCCTATGACGACCAGCCCGGCTTTGCCGCTTATATGGAGCCGCCGAAGCCGAGCGAACGGGTGCTTGCGACCTTCTGCGGGACGTGAGCGGGTTTCCTACAACCATACCGTGACGTCTGCCTGCGGCAAATGCGGCCGTTGAAAGGCATCTCCTTCGCGCTATCTGGCTGATCGGCGGAGCTTTTCCGCCGCATCTTCACCCGGCTAACCTCAGCGGGAGACAGCCCTTATGGCGATCGTCATCACCTCCATCCTCTTCATCATCATCGGGCTTACGCTCGGCGGCGGCGGGCTGTGGCTCGTCACGCTCGGCGGCAGCGTCTTCTATCTCTTCGCCGGGCTTATGTTCCTGATCACCGCCGGTCTGCTTCTGATGCGCAAGGCGGTGGCGCTCTGGGTCTATGCTGTGCTCGTCGTCGCAGCACTCGCCTGGGCGATCTGGGAGGTGGGTTTCGACTGGTGGCAGCTTGGGCCCCGTGGCGGCATGATCATCCTACTCGGGCTCTGGCTGCTGACGCCGTGGATCCGCCGGCCGCTCGGCTTTCGCAGCCCGACGGGCATCATCTACGGCGCCAATCCCTGGCCGCTCGCCTTGCCGGTCATTCTCGCCATCGTCGTCGCGTTCTATTCGATGACGACGGATCCGCACGATCTTGCCGGCGAACTGCCGAAGGATGCGGTCGCCGCCAACCCCGCCTTCGGCGGCAACGTGCCGGATGGGGAATGGCACCAATATGGCCGCACGCCGTTCGGCCAGCGCTATTCGCCGCTCGACCAGATCACAACGGCGAATGTCTCCACCCTCAAGGAGGCCTGGCGATACCAGACCGGCGACGTCAAGCGACCGGACGATGTCGGCGAGACGACCTATCAGGTGACGCCGCTCAAGGTGAAGGACACGCTCTATCTCTGCACGCCCCACAACTGGGCGATCGCTCTCGACGCCAAAACCGGCAAGGAGAAATGGAAATATGACGCCAACTCCGGCATGAACCCCGACCGGCAGCATCAGACCTGCCGTGGCGTCACCTATTATGCCGATCCTGCCGTTGCCGCCGGCGAGCCCTGCGCCGAGCGCGTCTACCTGCCGACCTCCGATGCGCGGCTGATCGCGCTCGATGCCGCGGACGGCAAGGTCTGCACCGGTTTTGCCGACCAAGGCGTACTGCATCTGGAAACCGGCATGCGCTACAATCCGGCCGGCTATTATTATTCCACCTCGCCGCCGGTCGCGGTGGCGGGCAAGATCATCGTCGGCGGGGCGGTGAACGACAATTATTCGACCGAGGAGCAATCCGGTGTCATCCGCGCCTTCGACATCAAGACCGGTGCGCTGATCTGGAACTGGGATTCCGGCAATCCCGACGTGACAACGCCGCTGGCGGCAGGCCAGACCTATACGACCAACTCGCCGAACAGCTGGTCGGTCTTCAGCGTCGACGAGGCGCTCGGCATGGTCTACATCCCGCTCGGTAACCAGGTGCCCGACCAGCTCGGCATCAACCGCAGCGACAATGTCGAGAAATTCTCCTCCTCGATCGTCGCGCTCGACATCGCCAGCGGCCAGCTGCGCTGGGTGCGCCAGACCGTGCATCACGATCTTTGGGATATGGATGTACCGGCCCAGCCGGCGCTGATCGATCTGACCAAGCCGGACGGTACGGTGGTTCCCGCCCTC
This sequence comes from Rhizobium sp. C104, assembly GCF_022354505.1. NCBI lineage: Bacteria > Pseudomonadati > Pseudomonadota > Alphaproteobacteria > Hyphomicrobiales > Rhizobiaceae > Rhizobium > Rhizobium sp. C104. The sequence continues at coordinate 2,311,837 of NZ_CP092348.1, forward strand.
GTCGGCCCGACCAAGCAGGGCGATCTCTATGTGCTCGACCGGCGCAGCGGCGAGCCGATCATCCCGGTCAAGGAAATCGCAGCGCCCGGCGGCGCGGTCTCCGGCGATCACACCTCGCCGACGCAGCCGATCTCCGACCTCACCTTCTCGCCTGAGCCGCTGAAGGAAAAGGACATGTGGGGCGTGTCGCTGTTCGACCAGCTTGCCTGCCGCATCGATTTCCACCGATACCGCTACGAGGGCCGCTACACGCCGCCATCGCTTGTCGGCACGATCGTCTACCCCGGCAATTTCGGCACCTTCAACTGGGGTAGCGTGGCTGTCGATCCCGAGCGGCAGATCATGTTCGGCATGCCGACCTATCTCGCCTTCACCTCGCGCCTGGTGCCGGCCGCCGACATTCCGCCGAGAGGCCAGGACGAGAAGGGCAGCGAACAGGGGCTCAACCGCAATGACGGCGCGCCCTACGGCGTCTTCATGGGGCCGTTCCTCGGGCTTTTGAAAATCCCCTGCCAGGCGCCGCCATGGGGCTATGTCGCCGGCGTCGACCTGCGCACCGGCAAGATCGCCTATATGCACAAGAACGGCACCGTGCACGACATGACGCCGCTGCCCCTGCCTTTCAAAGTCGGCGTGCCCGGCATCGGCGGACCGATGCTGACCAAGGGCGGGGTCGCCTTCCTCGGTGCTGCGGTCGACAACTATCTCAGGGCCTATGACGTGACGAACGGGCAAGAACTCTGGCAGGCCCGGCTTCCGGCCGGCGGCCAGGCGACGCCGATGACTTATACGACAAGCGACAATAAACAATATGTCGTCATGGTCGCCGGCGGCCACGGCTCGGTCGGGACGAAGCCCGGTGATTATGTGATTGCTTATACGCTGCCGTGATGGAGGAGCGCGGGCTCCTTGCGGAAGCAAGACCCCTCCCCAACCCCTCGCCATAGGGAGGGACTAACCCGCGGTGGGGTCCTTGCGACCAGAATACGGTGTCACAAGCTGCATCGGCAGAAATGAAAATGCGACGGGCATCCCAGGGGTAGCCCCTCCCCTTGTGGGGAGGGGTTTTCCCGCGAACCTGACAGCTGTCGATCATGCCCTTTGCATTTGCACTCAAACCATCTCCACAATCATCCGCCCAACCTCGGCAAAGACCGGATTGAGCTCCTTCACCGGTACGGACGCTTCGGCGATATAGACGGTGGCGACGATCGGGCCGCGGTCGGGGGCCAGATGACGGCGATGTCGCCGAGGGAGCCGTTCGGGCCGGTGCCGGTCTTGTCGCCGACTTTCCACTCCGCCGGCAGGCCGGCCCGCAGCCGCTCGCCGCCGGTCGTGCTGGCCACCAGCCAGGCGATCAGCCTATCTGCGGAGGATTCGCTCAAGACCGAGCCAAGTGTCAGGTTGCCGAGCGTGTCGAGCATCGCATCCGGTGTCGTCGTGTCGCGCGGATCGTCCTTCCTTCCCTCGTTCAGTGTCGGTTCGGTGCGGTCGAGACGGGTGGTGCCGTCGCCGATCGAACGCAGCCAGTCGGTCAGCCCAGCCGGGCCACCAAAACTTTCGAGCAGCAGGTTGCCGGCCGTATTGTCGCTGACCGTCACCGCCGCCTCGCAGAGCTCGGCGACGGTCATGCCGTCGGCACCGGCATGTTTTTCGCTGAGCGGCGAATAGTCGACCAGCTTATCCTTGCCGTAAGTCACCCGCCGGTCGAGGCTCTCCTCGCCCTTGTCAGCGCGGGCAAGCACGAAGCCGGCGGCCAGCGCCTTGAAGGTGCTGCACATCGGAAAGGCCTCGCTGCCGCGATAGTTGAAGGAAATGCTCGTGTCAGTGTCGAGCACCGAGACGCCGAGACGGCCGCCAGTGCGTTTTTCCAGGGCCGCAAGACGCTTCTGGATGTTGTCGTCGTCCTCCCCGGCCTTGTCCTCGGCAATGGCGGGCAGGCCCGAAACAGGCAGGCAGAGCGCCGAGCCGATCAGCATGCGGCGGGTAAGACTGAGATCCATGACATCCTCCGGCGGTGAGGAGGACAGAGCTAAGGCGCGATTGCGGCGGCATCTCGTCCCCGCGGCAACCTTGTTGCCGCCGAGCGAGTAATTCGGCCGCCGAGCAACCTTGTCGTCCGCCGCGGCGATTACGCCGCGCGCGTGACCTCGACGGTCACATGCGACAATTCCGTCAGCGCCGTAAGCCTGCCCTTGTAGAAGGCCGGCTCTCTCGGCGCCGGGGTGACAACGGCGACGATGGCGGCGTGATGGCCGGGGCCGACCTGCCAGACATGCAGATCGGTGATCCGGTCTTCCTCCGTCTCGATCGCATGGCGGATTTCTGCCGGCAACGTCTCGCCGTGCGGCACGACGTCGAGAAGAACGCCGCCCGAGGATCTCATCAGGCTCCAGGACCAGTTGGCGATGACAAGGCCGCCGACGATGCCCATGATCGGGTCCAGCCAGAGCCAGCTATAGAGGCTGCCGAGCGTCAGCGCCGCGATTGCAAACACGGAGGTCATGGCATCGGCAATGACATGCAGATAGGCGGCGCGGATATTGTTGTCGCCTGGCTTTGCGTGATGATCGTGGGCGTGATGATCGTGGACGTGATCACCATGACCGTGATGGGCATGATCGCCGTGATGGCGCGCATGGTGACCATGCGCGTGATGACCGTGGTGATGCCCATGCGCGTGGCCGCCGCCAAGCAGCCAGGCACTGACGAGATTGACAGCAAGGCCGATCACCGCGACGGCGATCGCCTGGGCAAAACCGATCGGCACCGGATTTGCAAGGCGCAGCCAGCTTTCCCAGGCCATCAGCAAGGCGATCAGCGCAAGGATGATGGCGCTGGCGAAGCCGGCGAGATCCCCGAGCTTGCCGGTGCCGAAGGTGAAACGCGGATTGCGTGCCTGCTTGCGGGCAAAGAGATAGGCGAGCGCCGAAATCAAAAGCGCACTGGCATGGGTCGACATGTGCCAGCCATCGGCGACCAGCGCCATCGAGCCATAGGCGGTGCCGGCGGCAATTTCCGCCACCATCATCACCGCCGTCAGCGCGATTACCAGCCAGATGCGCCGCTCGTTCACCGCATGGTCGGCGCCGAGGAAGATATGATCATGTTCCAGCGCGTTCACTCCGGCATTCTCGATCCCGGTACTCATTACAGGCTCCTTCGTCACGGCACTCAGCGGATATAGGTTCGCAAGACTTCCGATATTTCCTCGACCGCTTCGGCCCTTGCGGCGTCGTCCTCGGCATTCAGCACATGTTCGCGCAGATGATCGTCCAACACCTCACCGGTCAGCCCGGTCAGGGCGCCACGGACGGAAGCGAGCAGCTGCAGGATTTCGCCGCAGGGGCGCTCGGCCTCCAGCGCCCGCTCGACGGCCTCCATCTGCCCCTTCAGACGGCTGACGCGGGCGATGAGTTTCTTTTTCTGCAGCGTGGTGTGAGACATGGGCGCCTATATAGCATAGGGGGGTATACTATCAAAGACAAAAACGGGATCATTGCCGACGCGTGGCGATCGGCCTTGACAAACACGGCATTTCCGACGATTGATGCGCCATGATCAAAAACTCGCACCAGAGCCGCTCGTATTTTTGGCTGTACCTGTAAAGGGCGGCTGGACAGATCATATTGTCAACAAGCCGCCGTCAGGCGGCTTTGTTGTATCGGCAGCGTCCTGACGGCAGACTATCAAAGGACGCGAAGACCATGACCGAAATCGAAGACAGCGAAATTTCACTGATGCGCCCGTCTGTGGTGACGATCCGCGCCGCCAAGCCCCGCGACCTGCCCGAACTCAATTCGATGATCGCCCTCTTGGCAGCCCATCACGGCGATGCCGCGGCAACGACGCCGGAGCAGTTGGAGCGCGACCTCTTCGGCCCACTGCCGTGGATCCATGCACTGGTCGCCGAAACCGGCGACGGGCTGATCGGCTACGCCATTCTCGTGCCGCTCTACAGGGCGCAAGAGGGAAAACGCGGCATGGACCTGCACCATCTCTTCGTGCGCGACGGCCATCGCGGCCACGGCACCGGCCAGTTGCTCGTCGACCGAGCCCGTGAGACCGCGCGCAAGGCCGGCTGCGGCTACCTTTCCGTCAGCGCCGCCACCGGAAACGTGCTGGCGCACCGCTTCTACGAACAGCTGGATTTCACCCCGCGGCCGGTCACCGGCATGCGCTACATGCAGTCGATCGCTTGAGGCAGGTCTGTCCTACCGTCCCGGCACCGCCTTCAGATAGCCGGCGATCGCTTCGCGGTCGGCGGCCGGAAGATGAGCGATGTTCTGCTGCACATCGACCATCGAGCCGCCGACGCTATCGAAATCAGGCGTGAAGCCGGTTTCGAGATAGCTGGCGATATCGGCCTCGCTCCAGCCGCCGATGCTTTTGGAGGCCGGCGTGATATCGGGTATGCGGCCCTTGCCTTCCGGATTGGGGGCGCCGGCGAGCCACTGGCCTGCCTGGAAGCCGCCGAGCGCGTCCCTCGGTGTGTGGCATTCGCCGCAATGGCCGGGGCCTTCGACCAGATATTGGCCGCGCTTGATCTTGTCATCGCTCTTGGCGAGCGCAACACGCGGCTGATCGTTGAAATAGAGAAATTTCCAGCCGCCGAGCGCCAGCCGGATATTGTAAGGGAACGGCAGCTCGTGCGGGGGCGCGACATTTGCGCTCTTCGGCAGCGTCTTCAGGAAAGCGAAGAGATCGTTGACGTCCTTGTCGCTCATGCGGGAATAGGAAGCATAGGGAAAGGATGGGTAGAGGTGCTCGCCGCCTGGACCGACGCCGCGCTTCATCGCATTGCCGAACTCCGCCAGCGACCAGCCGCCGATACCGGCCTTTTCATCGGGCGAAATGTTCGGCACGTGGAAGGTGCCGAAAGGGCTCTTCAGCGCCAGGCCGCCTGATAGCGTCAGCTTGGCATCGCCTTCGGAACCGGGGGCGGAATGACAGCTGACACAGCCGCCCGCCCAGAACACCATCTGGCCGTTTGCCGGATCCGGCGCGCCGAGACCGGCCCAATGGCTTTCCGGCAGCGGATCGGGCGCGGTAACGAGATAGAAGGCGCCTCCGCCCAGCACGGCGACGCCGATCAGACAGAGCAGTAACCGGATGAACCTGCGGATCATGCCCCGCCTCCCCTTTTTCCGAGATTTTCCTATAGGGACCGATTCTGCGACTAGCCCCGCACGGGCGGAGAATAAGGCGATCCGCGCCGGCGGCAAGGCGGCGCAGATCGGTGTCGGATGGGAATGGCCTATCGCTCACTCCTTGATGCGATAGGCCTTATGACAGCCGCCGCAGCTGGCGCCGAGCGTGTTGACCGTGGCGCCGACAGCCGCGGCATCGGCCGGAAGCTGGGCAAGCGCGGTTTCGGCATCGGCGGAGAGCTTCGCGGCGCGCGCCTTGAAGTCGTCCATGTTTTCCCAGATTTTCGGGCTCGCTTCTTGGTCGCCCGTTTCCGTGCCCGGCTTGAACTGATCGGGGAACACCTTGGCCGTTGCGGCGATCGTCGTCAGCGCCGTTTTTACCGCTTCGGCATCATAGGGCTTGGTGCCCTTGGCGATGGCTCCCAAGGCGCCGGCCGCACCGCCGATCTGCTTCATCAGGGCAATGCGCGAATCATGCGTGCCGTCGGCGGCGGTCACCGAACCGAAGGCTATTCCTGCCATCGCTGCGGCGGCAGCTACTGCTTTCCAATTCATATTCCTCTCCATTTCTTTTCTGCATTTTCCCGAGCCAAGGCGGCCGATGGCCAATCTGCACCGGGAGCATGACAAAATCCATGCCTGCCGGGCAGTCACGTTTTGCCGGATCATCATAAAAACAATGTGATAAGCCTTCGCAATTCAGGCGCTTTTCCAACCCTGCCAGAGGCTGAAAGCGGAGACCGCAACCAGGAGCAGCCCGGCGAAACGGCCGACGAATGCCGTGACGTCAGGATTGGCGACGAGCAGATCGCGGCTGCGGCCGGCCGTCATCGCCAGCGTACCGTAGATGGCGAACTGGGTGACTACCGTCATGGCGCCCATGATCAGGCCCTGCATCCAGACCGGGCCGTATTCCGGCTTGAGGAACTGCGGATAGACGGCGAACATGAATATATAGGCCTTCGGATTGACGAGACAGGTGACGGCGCCCTGGCGGAAGGCGCGCCAGCCGGAGCGCGCCGTTCCCGGCCCGACCGCCTCGACGGTGATCGAACTGCGGATCAGCGAAATGCCGATCCAGACCATGTAGGCGACGCCGGCAAAGAGCAGAACGTTGAAAAGCTGCGGCAGCATGGTGACGAGCAGACCGACGCCGGCCGCGCCATAGGCCGAATGTACGGCGCCGCCGGCCATGATGCCGCCTGTCGCCGCGAGCCCTCGCCTGACGCCGCCGGTCAGCGAATTGGCGAGCACGAAGAGCATGTCCATGCCCGGCACGATGATGATGCCGAAGAGAAGGGTGAAGAAGAGCCAGAGGTTTTCGTGGTAGTTCATGTCAGTTACCGCCTTGTCTGTGCATGGGCCGTTTTGAAAGACCATGATTGATTTCAATCTGATAGGCGGCTCTATACGCAAACCCAACTGACAGTGTATTGTCAGGAGCCTAAGGGATGGGAGAGGCAAAATGCGCAAGGCCTCGCGGCTTTTCGAGATCATTCAGATCCTGAGGCTCGCCAGAAAGCCGATGACGGCGGCTGTCATGGCCGAGACGCTCGAGGTGACGGTGCGCTCGATCTATCGCGATATCGCCGCCCTTCAGGCGATGCGGGTGCCGATCGAGGGCGGGCGCGGCATCGGCTACATCATGCGGCCGGGCTTCGACCTGCCGCCGCTGATGTTCTCGATCGAGGAGATGGAGGCGATCGTGCTGTCGCTGGCGCTGCTCGAACGCACCGCCGATGAGGAGCTGAAGCAGGCGGCGCGCCGGGTCAACCGGAAGATATCAGGCGCCGTGCCGGCGCCGCTCCGCCAGGCGATGGACACGAAGGCGCTTTACGCCTGGGGCTCGACCGCGCAGCCGGCAGGCTTCGATCTCGCGATCGTGCGCCGGGCGATCCGCGACGAATGCAAGCTCATGCTCGGCTACCGCGACGAACTTGGCCGCGCCACCGAGCGGACGATCCAACCGATCGCGCTGATCTATTATTCGCAGACCGCCAATATCGTCGCCTGGTGCGAACTGCGCCAGGCCATCCGCAATTTCCGCAGCGACCGGGTGGAGCGCTGTGCGGCAAGCAACGATTTCTTCAAAGGCGACGGCGACAGGCTGCGGGAATTGTGGACGAGCGGGTGGACGGAGAAGGCTAGGCCGGTGTGAAAATGTGAGACTTGAGATTGCTGCTTTCCCCTCCCCAAGGGGGAGGGACTACCGTGCCGCGCCCGTCACGCTTCAATTCTGACGATACCGCATGTGGCATCGCGTTTTGGTGGCGGGAGCGTGGCGCAGATTAGTCCCTCCCCTTGTGGGGAGGGGTTGGGGAGTGGTCTTGGATTTGCAAGAAGTCCCTTGCAGCCTAATAAACCAGCGTCCGGCTCTCCTCGCGGCCGAAACCGCGGATTTCGATGCGGTCGGGGTGGAGTTCGACAATGGCGAAGGCATTTTCGCTCTCGGTATCGACCACGCCCTTGAAATTGACGAAGTGGCAGGCGCCGGCCTTGCCGTAACTGCCGGCATGGTTATGGCCGTTCAAATAGGCGATGACATTGTCGTGCGCGGCGAGCAACGCGACAATGTGGTCGCAGTCCCACATGTCGTGCTCGCCGGCGGGATAGACCGGATAGTGGTTCATGACGATCACCTTCTCGCCGGCCGCGGCAGCGCTTGCGATCTCATCGCCGAGCCAGGCGAACTGCTCGTCGCTCAGCGCGCCGTTCCACGGATGGGCGTTTCTTTCGCCCCTCGCCTGCAGGTCCGCCAGCATCTTTGTCGCCAAAGCCCGATGCGGATGGCCTTCGGGCGGCGCGAAGGTGCTGATCTCGTTGCCGTCAAGCACGACGAAGCGCCAGCCGTGGCGGCGGAAGCTGTAATAGGGCGACGGCATGCCGAGGCGTGCGGGGATTTCGGAGAGATGGCCCGAGGAGACCGAGAAGTCGTGATTGCCGAGCAGGAAGAGCGCTTCGTGCCTCAGTTTCTCATAGACCGGCAGGATGTCGTCGAAGCTTTTGAAGCTGCGGTCGATGACATCGCCGAGTGTCATGACGAAGCTCAATTCCTCGCCGTTGAAGAGCTCGATCGCCTCGGCGAGTTTGGCGAGGCTGTTGGCGTAATAGCGGTCCATGGCCGCATGCGGCGGGATTGCCGCATATTGCGGGTCGGCGATGATGCCGAAGCGGAACAGGGGAAGAGCGGAGGAAGACATGGAACGTGATTAGGAGCGGCGGGTGACAGGGATGTGACGATGTCCTAAACCATGATCGAACTGCGTCAACTGTCGAAATCTCCGAGTGTGCGGAGCCTATGGATCAAAACAGCAAGAACGTCGTGTAGATCTGGTGCGATATAGGCACATAGATTTTGAGTATCCGGCGTTGGCTGCACGAGGTCAGGCACCATTATGGTCATCAGACCGGCACGAGATGCCGAAAGCACACCATTGTGAGAATCCTCGAGTGCAACACAACGGCTCGGGTTCACCCCTAACCGGCTTGTGGCTTTCAGATACGGCTCTGGATGAGGTTTCGCCGCGGCATAATCTTCACGGGCAATGATGTGCGCAAAGCGATCCTTCAGATTCGCCGCGATCAGATGGCTAAGCACTGTGGCGTGGTCCGAGGAGGTGACGATGGCCCACGGAAGTTGGATTTCCTCCAGCCAGTCCAGTATTTCAATGACCCCCGGTTTGAGGCGCAGCGCTGTTGCAACCATCGTCTGGAACCGGTCCGAGGCTTGTTTCCACAAGTCCTCGATCGGAAATTCGCTGCCAAGATGCATCCCCAGAAGCGCTCTGGCCGACATGCTGGGTAATCCAACCGTTTCCAGATAGACGGAGACCGGGATATTAAACCCGTTTTCCTCAGCGGCCTTGATAACGGCGTCCCGATACAAAGCCTCGGTATCGAAAATTAGGCCGTCCATGTCGAACAGGACGGCTTCGGGCTTGAAGGGAAGCTGCTTCATCATCGATCTCTAGGCGCTCAAAACTTCAAGGTTTCGCGACGGGCGCATAAAACAAAACACCCGACGTTTGTGGCGCCGGGTGCTGAATTAGAAAGCAGAGACATTGCCGCCCATCGCGGCGGGTCTGGTGCCGCTTACTTCGTGGCTTCTTCGTAGCGCTCCAGGACGTAATCCCAGTTGATCAGGCTATCGACGAAGGCCTCGAGGTATTTTGGGCGGGCGTTGCGATAGTCGATGTAATACGAGTGTTCCCAGACGTCGACGCCAAGGATCGGGGTGGCGCCGTGGACGAGCGGGTTTTCGCCGTTCGGGGTCTTGGAGATTTCGAGCTTGCCGTTCTTAACGGAAACCCAGGCCCAGCCGGAGCCGAACTGGGTGGCGCCGGCGTTGGCGAAATCGGCCTTGAACTTGTCGTAGCCGCCGAGATCGGAGGCGAAAGCCGCTTCGAGCTTGCCGGGCAGCTTGTTGCCGCCGCCGCCCTTCTTCATCCACTTCCAGAAATGGATGTGGTTGTAGTGCTGGGCAGCGTTGTTGAAGAGGCCGGCATTGGTGCCGAAGGACTTCTTCACGACGTCTTCGAGCGACAGATCCGAAAGACCGGCTTCGGCGGCGAGCTTGTTGCCGTTGTCGACATAGGCCTTATGGTGCTTGTCGTGGTGAAACTCCAGCGTTTCCTTCGACATGAAGGGAGCAAGCGCTTCGTAATCATAGGGAAGTTCAGGCAATTCGAAAGCCATGTCAGATCTCCTCTTGGCGATAGATTGCGTCATCGGCAGGTGTGGCGGAACATAGGAGGGGAACGGGGGAGAGGCAACCAGCGAAATGTCAAAAAACGATCCGTCGAAGGAAAATTTGCCTCAGTTGCAGAGTTGGAATCAGTCGTGCAAATCGCCTGGGATGCCCGCCTCGAAAACCGTTTCCCCGGCGATTCACTGCAACGGAGACCCGATATGAACAGGAATATAATCCCGCTTCTGGCCATGGCAGCACTTCCGCTGCTTTCCGGTACGGTGCATGCCTCTTCGGACGATGCCTGGAAACAGCTGGCAGCCGATGTCGAGGTCAAGTGCAAGGAAGCGGCGGTCACGCTCGAAAGACCTGCCGCCAGCGTCGATCCCTTCGGCACCAGCCGCTACGGGCTGGCTTTGGTGACGGGCAAGCCGAAAGGCGCCAAGGGGCTTGTTGCCCAGATCTGCGTCTACGACAAGCAGAAGAAAACCGTGGAGATCGGTAGCGAACTGGACGCCAAACAGCTTGGCCTCACGCCGCCAAAATAGGCTGCGTCGGCACCGCGCTGTCTCCGCGAATCTGTGCCTTCGGTCACATTTCGTGGGGAACCGGACGCTACCCTTAGGAGTTGAAGTCTGGGCGTCAGGGAGGTGCGGTATGTCGGAGCTTCGCAGCAGGCCGGAAGATCAGCAGAAAATCTATCAGCGCTGGGCGCCGGTTTATGACCGTGTCTATCGCGGCCTCCTTGCCGACGGCCACCGCAAACTGGCGGCGCTTGCAGCCGCGGCCGGCACCGATATTCTGGAAGTCGGCGTCGGCACCGGCCTGACCCTCAGACACTATCCCAGCCGCTGCCGGGTGACCGGCATCGACATTTCCGAACACATGATCGCTCGGGCGCGCGAAAAGGTGCGTCGCGAGAAGCTGCAGCATATCAGCGCGCTCGAGGTGATGGATGCGCATGCGCTCGCCTTTGCCGACCGGTCTTTCGATGCGGTTTGCCTGCCCTTCGTCATCACGCTGATCCCCGAGCCCGAGCGGGCTCTCGACGAATGTGCCCGGGTGCTGCGGCCGGGCGGCGAGATCATCCTGGCCAGCAAGCTCGGCGACGGCGCCGGCCTGCAGGGCGCGATCGAGGCGGCGGTGGCGCCGCTGGTGCGTCACATCGGCTGGTCCTCCGCTTTCCGCATCCACCGCATCCTCGCCTGGGCCGAGCGGCGCGGCGATTTTTCCGCTGCCGAGATTCTGCCGGTCTTTCCGAACGGCTTCTTCAAGATCGTCCGGCTGAAACAGCGCGGACTTTCCGCCTGAATTAAAAATTTTCCCGCATCGCGGATTCTGATGCTACCGTTCGTCTGAGGGGACCGCATGACATCGGATATCTTCTTCTTCATCGTGGTGGGCTTCTGTGCGCAGATTGTCGATGGCGCACTCGGCATGGCCTTCGGCGTGCTGTCGACGACGAGCCTTCTGGCCTTCGGGGTGCCGGCGGCCAATGCCAGCGCCATGACGCATGTGGCTGAGATGTTCACCACGGCAGCGTCCGGCATTTCGCATGCCTATCACCGCAATGTCGACTGGCGTCTGGTGGCGCGGCTGGCACCGGCCGGCATGATCGGCGGCGCGATCGGCGCCTATCTGCTGGCCAATATCGACGGCAAGGTGATCGCGCCCTTCGTGTCGGCCTATCTGATCGCGATCGGCCTGTTGATTTTCTACAAAGCCTTTCGGCCGCCGGCCAAGCGCGAGGTTCGCGACTGGGCGGTGCCGCCCGTCGGCTTTTGCGGCGGCGTTCTCGATGCGATCGGCGGCGGCGGATGGGGGCCGGTCGTCACCAGCACGCTGGTCGGCCGCGGCCACGACCTGAAGCGGGTGATCGGCTCCACCAATTTCACCGAATTTGCGGTGACACTGACGATTTCGCTGACTTTCATCCTCACGCTCGGCTGGTCGGAACTCAATTCGGCGATCGGCCTGATCATCGGCGGCGTTATCGCCGCCCCTTTCGGCGCGATCCTCGTCAAGCGCCTGCCGGTGCGGGCGCTGATGGTGGCTGTCTCGATGGTCATCATCGTGACATCGGCAATACGGCTCCTCTAAAGCTCTTTGTTTTGATGCATGCCGTTGCGGCAAAAGCGCTTCGCGCTTTGCCTGGGAAATCGCTGCACACGTCCGGGCGACATGCATTAGGACCGGACTACAGATTTCGGCCGAAATAGACCTCCACGGAGGCGATCTTGTCGCCACGGAAGCGCAAACTCTCCATGTTGGCGAAGCTTCCGCCGTCGAGTTTTTCGGCGCGGTAACGCACGGCTGTCTCGTCGCCGTCGACCGCCAGGAATTCGATGTGGATGGCGCGGAAGAACGGTTCCTTCGGCCAGCAGCGCTCGAAATAGGTCGCCCGGTCGATATGGTCGTCACGCGGGCTGGAGAAGGTGAAATCTTCCGTCAGCATGGCGACGACTTTATCCTTGCGGTCTTCCAGATAGGCGGCGTAGAGATCGCGGACGGTCTGCTGCCGCGTGTGCATATCGTTCATGGCAATATCCTCCGATTAACCGATTGCATCTCGCAATCAGTATATCTAGCACTTTTATCCGAGATGATCCAGTTTCGGCGCAATCGCGCCCTAACGATCGATGCCGAGGCACGGAATGACCGATAAGCAATTGGACGCTGCAAGCGTTAGCGCAGGCTCGATCTACTGGAAGCGCAACCTGGCAATCTCGCTGCTCGGCTCCTTCACCACCATCGTGGCGATGACGCTGCTGCTGCCCTTCCTGCCGCTTTATGTCGAGGAACTCGGCGTCAGCGACCATGCGGCGATCGTGCAATGGTCTGGCATCGCCTATGGCGCCACCTTTCTGGCTGCGGCTCTGGTCGCGCCGCTCTGGGGCGGCTCGGTGATATTTACGGGCGCAAGCTGATGCTGGTGCGCGCGAGCCTTGGCATGACGCTGGCGATCTCGCTGATGGGCATGGCCGGCAATGTCTGGCAACTGGTGGCGCTGCGCCTCTTTGTCGGGCTTGCCGGCGGTTATTCCTCCGGCTCGATGGTGCTGGTGGCGACGCAGACGCCGAAAGACCGCTCGGCCTGGGCGCTCGGCCTCCTCTCCTCCGGCATCATGGCCGGCAATCTCGTCGGCCCGCTGATCGGCGGGGCACTGCCGCCGATGATCGGCATCCGCGGCACGTTTCTCGCCGCCGGGGCGATGATCTTTCTCGCCTTTCTCGCCACGACCTTCTTGATCAAAGAGGAAAAATCGCCGGCCCGCAAACAGGCGGCCAAGGCGAGCGGCGGCTGGAAATCCATCGGCGACAAACGGCCTGTCATCGCCATGCTGGCGACTGGCATGCTGTTGATGTTCGCCAATATGTCGATCGAGCCGATCATCACCGTCTATGTCGCGCAGATCGTGCCGGCCGCCGATGAGGTGACGATGATCTCGGGCATCGTCATGTCGGCGGCCGCCCTCGGCAGCATTCTTTCGGCCTCATGGCTCGGCAAGCTTGCCGACAGGATCGGTCATTGGCCGGTGATCTCAGGGGCGCTCGCCGTCGCCGGGCTGCTGCTGATCCCGCAGGCCTTCGTCACCAGCTCCTGGCAGCTGATCATCCTGCGTTTCCTGATGGGCGCGGCCCTCGGCGGGCTGCTGCCCTGCATCGCCGCCGTCATCCGTCACAGCGTGCCGGACAGTGCGGCCGGCGGCATTCTCGGGTTTTCCATCTCCTCGCAATATGTCGGCCAGGTGGCCGGCCCGATCCTCGGCGGCTTCGTCGGCGGGCATATCGGCATGCGGGCGGTTTTCCTCGGCACCTCGGTGCTGCTTGTGGCGGGTGCTGCCTATGCCTGGTTGGTACGGCCAAGAGATACGCAGACATCGGACCTAGAACTGGATGATTTTAGGCCGGATCGGCCAAAAATCTGAATCCTGTTCTAAATTAACGAGTTAGAGCATGATGTCTTGAGAAAGCCGCTTACACTTTTCGGCATCATGCTCCAGCTTAGCGCCGTCCGCAGATCGAGCTCGACTCCGGAGCGGGCAATCGCTTCCAGCGTCTCGCGGCTGTCGCCGGCGCGAGACCGCACGGCAAGCGAATGCATGACGGCGGAGGCGAGCCTCGCCATCGCCTGCGGATCGGCGCCCTCGGGAAGCTCGCCGCTTTCGACGGCAAGGCGCATGCGCTTTTCGATCTCGCCGTCGAAATCGCTGAGGCTGCGGCCGAGCACCTCGCGGACGCGCTCATGCTGGATCGCCTCGGCCGTTGCCGTGCCGATCAGGAAACAGCCGCGGGCGGCAGTTTCACCATGCAAATAGATCGAAAGCGCGCTCTCATAGACGCGGGCGAGATTGTCGCGCAGCTGAAGTGACGGGTCGAGCGCCTCAGACAGCGCATCCATGCCGTCCTGCCGATAGCCTTCCAGCGTATCGAGATAAAGATTCTCCTTATCGCCGAAGGCACCGTAAAGGCTCGGGCGGTTGAGGTTGGTCGCAGCACTCAGATTGTCGAGCGAGGCAGCCGCAAAGCCCCTGTCCCAGAAAACGTCGCGCGCCTTGCCGAGTGCCGCCTTGGCGTCGAAGGCTCTGGGGCGGCCGCGTTTCTTCTCGTCTTTCATATTCTGTACCGTTTCGCATTAAATTCTTGACGAAGGTTATTTTATGCGAAACAGTACAGAAGTTCAACGCCATTAACGGGCGGCATCGCCCGCCTCATCAGAAGGAAGCCAGTCATGAAACTCTATATGCACGCCGCGGCATGCTCGCTTTCGCCGCATATCGTCTGCCGGGAGCTGGGGCTCGACATCGAACTCGTCCAGGTCGACCGGCAGACCCACAGAACAAGCGACGGCAAGGATTATCTCGCCATCAACGGCAACGGTTACGTGCCGGCATTAATGCTCGACGATGGCAAGGTGTTGACCGAAGGGCCGGCGATCGTGCAGTTCCTCGCCGACAGTGTGCCGCAAGGATCGGCCATGCTGCCGGCGGTCGGCGACCTCAAGCGCAATGAGGTGCAATCCTATCTGAATTTCATCACTGCCGAGCTGCACAAGCCGATGGTGCTGTTGTTCAACCCGCTTTATGCGAGCGTGCACGAGCAAATCCGGGCGCTGATATCGAAGCGGCTTGCCTGGCTGGACGGCCGCCTTGCCGGTCCCTATCTCACCGGCGAGGCCTTCACGGTGGCGGATGCCTACCTCTTCGTCTGCCTGAACTGGTCGCCTTGGACCGGCATCGATCTCCAGCAATGGCCGGGCTTGCACGGGTTCATGGCCCGCGTGGCGGCACGCACGAAAGTGCGTGAAGCGCTGCAGGCCGAAGAGCTCGAGGCCTTCGACGCGGACGGCATCTATTTCGCGCCGCAGGCCTATCTCGCCTCATCAGGCCGGACCGGCTCGCCGGTGCGGCCGTAAGATCAGGCCTGTCAGAGGGCGTTGACGGCCACCGGCAAAGCGCGCTTGTGGGCGGTGGAGCGATAGGCGGCAAGGATGCGGCGGCGGGCGATCTCGCCGACCGGCTTGCCTTCGAGAAAATCGTCGATCTCGTCATAGGAGACGCCATAGGCCTCCTCGTCGGGGCGCAGCGGCCGCTGATCCTCGAGATCGGCGGTCGGCACCTTGAAGACCAGTTCGTCCGGGGCACCGAGCCGCTTTGCCAGCAAGCGGACGCGGCGCTTGTTGAGACCGGCGAGCGGCAGAATATCGGCGGCGCCATCACCGAATTTGGTGAAGAAGCCCATGACTGCTTCGGCCGCATGATCGGTGCCGATGACGAGGCCGCCAACCGCGCCGGCCAAAGCGAATTGAGCGATCATCCGCTGGCGGGCCTTGATGTTGCCGAGGATGAAATCCTGCCGGCCGGCATCGGCGAAGGCAAGGCCGTCCTGAGCGGCGGCCAGCATCGCATCCGCCGCGGCCTTGATATTGACCACCATCGAGCGGTCGGCGCCGATGGTTTCCAGCGCTCGGCTCGCGTCGGCCTCATCGGCCTGGACGCCGTAGGGAAGGCGAACGGCGATGAATTCGGCCGCATGGCCGCCGTCACGCAGCTCGCGCACGGCCTTCTGAGCCAACAGCGCCGCCGTCAGCGAATCGACGCCGCCGCTGATGCCGAGGACGTAGCCGCGCATACCCGAAGCGACCAGATAATCCTTGAGGAAATTGGTTCGCCGCGCGATCTCCCGCTCAGGGTCGATCTCGGCGGCGACACCCAATTCGCGGATGATCTCGCCTTGTTCGTCGAACAGCACAGTCATAAGCTCTTCCTCCCCGCTTACGGAATTCCGGCGCCACTATGGCGAAAAGATGAGGAAAGACGAAGCCGTTTCGGGCAGACCTGCCATGCATTTTATGCAAGTGAGCGTCGGATTTCGGATCACTGGATTGGGCGGCCTACCGTACGATCGTAAAGAGCTCCGCCGGCTCGGCAAACCCCTTCAGCCCATGCGCTCCGACGGAGACGGCATCCCCTGCCCCGGCCTCCCTGCGAAACGGCGCCGACATCAGCAAGGCCTCTCCCAGTTCGCTGCAGGCGGTCTGGATGCGGCTGACCAGATTGACGTCGCCGCCGATCAGGGTGAAGTCGAGGCGGCGGCCGGAGCCGACATTGCCGTAGCTGACTTCGCCGTAGTGGAGGGCGATACCGGCCTTCACGCCGATGCCTTCATATTGGAAATGGTCGATCTCATCGAGCATGGCGCGGGCTGCGGCAAGAGCCGCACCGCAGGAATGGGCGGCATCATAGCCCGGGAAGAAGGCAAGCACGGCGTCACCCATGAATTTCAGCAGTTCGCCGCCTTCGCGGGTGATCGCCGGCACGATCCTGTCGAAATAGGCATTGAGCAGGCCGAGCACGGTGCTGCCGGGCAACCGGTTCGACAGCTCGGTAAAGCCGCGCAGATCGCAAAGCAGCAGGGCCGCCTGCATGGATTCGATCTCGCCGCGGCGGATGCGGCCCGCCAATATCCGGCTTGCCGTCAGCGGGCCGATATAGGTGTCGAGCAGGCTGAGCTCGACCTGGCGAAGAACGCGCAGCTCGCTGGTATTGCGCAGCGCCGGCAGGATGCGTTCGATCAGCTGCTGCTCGGAGGCGGTGAAGCCGCCCGGCCGCCTGGTGCCAAAGACGGCGGCGCTGACCGGGCCGTCGCCATTGCAGAGCGGGGCGATGACGAGCTGCATCAGGCCGCGATCAGCAAAGACATCGATATGCTGCCAGCGGCCATGCATGCTTTCGCCGGCACCGACCACCAGCGGTTCGCGGGTGTCCATGACCTTGCGCAGCGGCGTATTGGCAATCGCAACCCGGGCGCCGTGTTCGCGGTCGTGGATCTCGACCGGCTCGCCCGGCGCCCAGGCGATGGTGCGGCCGATGAACTCGGGATGCAGCGTCATCAGATGCAGGGTCACCCGGTCGACGGGCAGGCCAAGCGCCTGAAGCCTGCGGCCGAGGCCGGAGACGAGGCCCGCCTCGTCGAGGGCGTGGCATTCGTCGCCGGAGAGCCATTCGATGATCGAGAGCAGCGCGCCGGCGCTGACGGCACTGCCGGCCGCCCTTGGCAGAAACCGGCTGGTATCGGGGGCATGGATCGTTGATGTCATGGTGTTCTCTCCATCAAACTCTAGTGAGCGCCACCGCCGGAGAGTTGACCGGGTTTGCTGAGAAGCAGGCTTGCCAGCAGGGCGACGACAAGGGCGACGCCGAGCAGGAAGAAGGTGTCGCTGAAGGCCATGATATTGGCCTGCTTGCGTATTTTGAGCGCGATGGCGACAACGGCCTTGTGGCTGGCCAGCGCCTGATCGCTGACGCCGTGGCTCATGAAGTAGCCGGTGAGCCTCGCAATGCGATCGCGCGTGGCTTCCTCGAAGACGGAGACCGAGTTGGTCAGGATGTTCGAGTGGAACTGTTCGCGCTTCGACAGGAAGGTCTGCAGCGAGGCGATGCCGACCGCGCCGCCGAGATTGCGCATCATGTTGAAGAGCGAGGACGCCGAACCGGCATTCTCCGGCTCGATGCCTGATGTGGCGATGGCCGAAAGCGGGGTGAAGACAAGCGCCTGGCCGATGGCGCGCACGATGTTCGGCCAGAACAGCTGGTCGGTGGCATAATCGCCGGTCATGTGCACGTTCATGAAGTTCGAGGCGGCAAAAAGGGCAAAGCCGACGACGATCAGCAACCGGATGTCGAAACGCTTCATCAGCCGCGGCACCAGCGGGATCAGCAGCAGCTGCGGGATGCCAGTCCATGCGAGCACCATGCCGATCTGCTCGGAGTTATAACCCTGGATACGGGTGAGATAGATCGGCAGCACGAAAACCGAACCATAAAGCGCGATGCCGAGCAGGAAGTTGGCGACGATGCCGAAGCCGAAGTTGCGGCGCACCAGCAGACGCAGGTTCAGAAGCGGATGGGCCGTCTTCAGCTCGATGATGATGAACAGCGTCAACGAGACGGCGGCGATAACAGTCAGGCGCAGGATGAAATCGGAGCCGAACCAGTCCTCCTTGTTGCCCTCTTCCAGCACCGTCTGCAGAGCTGCCAGGCCGATCGCCATGGTGACGATGCCAGGCCAATCGCCCTTGGCGAGCAGCTTCAGGTTCATCGGCGCCCGGTCGAGCGAGGCAAAGAGCAGGCCGATCATCAGCGCGCCGGGCACCAGGTTGACGTAGAAGATATATTCCCAGCCCCAGTTCTCGGTCAGATAACCGCCGATGGTCGGGCCGATGGCCGGTGCGAAGGTGGCCGAAAGGGCAAAGAGTGCCAGGCCGATCGGCTGCCTCGCCTTGGGCAGCAGCGTGATGATTATGGTGAAGGCCATCGGGATCAGCACGCCGCCGGAAAAGCCCTGAATGGCGCGCAGGACGATCATCTGCTGCAGATTGGCCGCAAAGGCGCAGGCGACGGAAAAGATCAGGAAGAGGATGGCGTTGACAAGCAGGTAATTGCGCAGCGAGAAGACCCGTGTCAGCCAGCCGCTCAAGGGAATGACGACGATCTCGGCGATCAGATAGGAGGTCGAGATCCAGCCGCCGTCATCCGTGCCGGCGCCGATGGCGCCCTGGATATCGGCAAGCGAAGCATTGACGATCTGGATGTTCAAGACCGCCATGAAGGCGCCGAGCGTAGAGCCGACGACGGCCATCCACATGCGGACCGGGCTGATGGTGGCGGGCGCCCTAGCGGCGGGGCGCGTGAGCGAATTGCTGTTTGCGGCGATCTGAAGAGTGGCCATGGCTGATCTCTTTCCGGTTCTCACGGAAAACCTTCTCATGACGGGGTTCGGGCGAATTTGGGAAACGGCGGAAGGATTATCCGGCGTGGCGGGATAGTCCCTCCTCGGCGACCGAGGTCTCTGCAGCCTTGGTATCGATTTCGGGCTCGACCGACATGCCCGAGCGCAACAGACCGCTCAGCGCCTCGTCGTCGATGACGATCTTGACCGGGATGCGCTGGACGATCTTGGTGAAATTGCCGGTGGCGTTGTCAGGCGGCAGCAGCGAGAATTCGAGGCCGCTCGCCGGCGAAACGCTGTCGACATGGCCTTTGATCGCCATGTCGGGAAAGCTGTCGATCTTGATTTCGACCGGCTGGCCGGGGCGGACATGGGTCAGCTGCGTCTCCTTGAAATTGGCGACGACATAGACGGCATGCAGCGGCACGACGGCCATCAGCTGCGTGCCCGAGGTGACATATTGGCCGACGCGGATCGAACGGGCGCCGACCGTGCCGTCGACGGCGGCGACGATATCAGTGTAGGACAGGTTGAGTTCGGCCTGTTGGGCGGCAGCAGCCGCCCGATCGCGCTCGGCAATTGCCTGCTGACGCTGCGTTTCAAGGACCGGCACCTTGTTCTCGGCCGCGACGAGGGCTGCCCGGTCGCGCTCGACGGCGGCGGCCGCCTGGTCGCGGGCCGACTGGCTCTGTTCGGCGCGCGATTGCGTGCCGGCACCGCTGGTGATCAGCCGGGCCGAGCGGGCGGCATCGGAAACGGCAAAATCCAGCGACGCCTGCGATGCATCGATCGTCGCCTTGGCCTGGCCGATGACCGACTGCTGCAAAGCGATCTGGGCGTCGATATTGGCGACGGCGGCTTCGGCTGCCTTCACGGCTGCCTTCGCCTGCGACAATGCCGCCTGGAAGTCGCGGTCGTCGATGCGGGCGAGAACCTGGCCTGACTTGACCGGGTCGTTGTCATTGACCAGCACCTGCCTGATATAGCCGGCGACCTTCGGGGCGACGGTGGTGTAATCGGCTTTCACATAGGCATCGTCGGTGGATTCGATGAAGCGGCCGACCGTCCAGTAGCGGTAACCGAAATCGCCGGCAAAACCGACGCCAGCAAGCAATGCTGCGGCGATGACCGCGCGCTTGACGGTCCTGCGGCCGGTTTTCTTCGGCGTCTCCTTAGCAGCGGCTTCGACGACAGGCGCTTCGGCCGCAGGCGTGGCATCGGCCTGCCGGGCAGTGTCGAAAACGTCCTTGCGGGGCAACTCAACCATCATGTTTCTCCTTCAATGCCGGCCCCGTTGAGAGGCCCTGTTCGATCGAAGGGACAATGCACCCTGCCGTTCATTGTGATAATCTGCTTAAATCGGGAAGGATCATCAACTCTCAGCGGATAATCCGAGGGCGATATGGATCGGCTGACAAGCCTCACAGTCTTTGGCCGCGTGGTGGAATGCGGCGGTTTTTCCGCCGCCGCGCGCCGGCTCAACATGTCGGTCACCATGGTCGGCAATCACGTGCAATCGCTGGAGGATCGGCTCGGCGTCAGGCTCCTCAACCGCACGACGCGCAAGGTCAGCCTGACGGAAACCGGCAAATATTACTATGAACGCTCCTCGCAGATCCTTGCAGAACTCGACGAGGCCGACCGGACGGCGGGCGCACTCAGCACCACGCCGCGCGGCACGCTGAAGGTCTATACCAGCAGCGCCATCGTGCGTTTCCTGCTGCCCGTCGTCAGCGAATATATGGAACTCTATCCGTCGATCGCGCTCGATTTCAGCATCGGCGAGCGGATGGTCGACATGATCGAGGACGGCTATGATCTGGTGATCCGCACCGTGCCGCCGCCGGATTCATCGCTCGTCGCGCGCAAGCTGACGCCCTGGCGCCATGTGCTCGTCTGCTCGCCGGACTATTTCGAAAGCCATCCGATGCCGCAAAAACCGGCCGAGGTTGCCGATCACAATTGCCTGCAATATGCCTATTACCCCTATGGCGAGGAATGGCGCTTCGAGGATGGCGAAGGCCGGCAGGAAAGCGTCAAGGTCGGCGGTAACGCCGTCTCCAACAGCGCCGAGATGCTGCGTTTCCTGACGCTGAACGGAAAAGGCATCTTCCTGGCGCCGAGCTTCGTGGTCTTCGACGACATCGCCGAAGGACGGCTGGTGAAGATCATGCCGGACTACCGCCCGGTCGAATTCAGCATCAACGCCGTCTATCCCAACCGCAGCCATCTGGCGACCAAGGTAAGGCTGTTCATCGACCTCCTGGCGGAGAGATTTGCGGAGCATCGGAAGTGGATGACGTGAGGCGTGAGGCGGCAGACCTCAGCGCGAGAGGCTGCCCCTCACCCTAGCCCTCTCCCCGTTCTGACGGGGAGAGGGGACGTGCCCCGCGAGACGTTGGGGAGGGACGGAGAGGTTCACGGCATACCCCCTTCGCCCCGTTCACGGGGAGAAGGTGGCGGCAGCCGGATGAGGGGCGGGCCTTGCTCTGCGTCTCCGAACAACCCTGCCCTTCACTTGCGCTTCGGGCGTTCGTCATTGCAATCGATTCACTGGATCGATTGCTTCGGCTGCGCCGAACCGCTGCTCACTCCTCGCTCTCGCTTCTTCCATGGGCCCAGTCCATGTAGAGGTCGAGCGCCTTGCGGGTGACCGGGCCTTCCTGGAGGTTGCGGTCGTCGAGGCGGATGACGCCGACGACTTTGGAGTAGTTGCCGGTGGTGAAGATTTCGTCGGCGGCGAGGAAATCCTCGACGGACAGCGTTGTTTCCAAGACGTCGAAGCCGGCCTTGCGCAAGAGGTCCATGACGCGGGCGCGGGTGATGCCGGCAAGGAAGGTGCGGTTGGCGGCCGGCGTCATCACCACGCCGTCGCGCACCAGGAAGACGTTCGAAGAAGCGGTCTCGACGACATTGCCGTTGAGATCGCGCACCAGCGCATTGTCGAAGCCGCGGCTGCGGGCTTCGGCGATCATGCGGCCGCTGTTCGGATAAAGCGAGCCGGTCTTCGCCTCGGTCATCGCCGTCTCCGGCGATGGGCGCCGGTAGGGCGAGACGGTGAGGCTGGTGCCGCCATGGCCGCCCATCGGCGCCTCGAACAGGCAGAGCGCGAAGCGGGTCGATTCCGCATCGACGGAGACGATGCTGCCGGGCGAACCATGTTCGCCCCAATACATCGGCTTGATGTAGATCGGCGTGGCGCCGTCGAATTTCCCGACGCCCTCCCAGGCGAGTGCGGCGATTTCATCAGCCGATTTCACTGGCTTCAGCCCCATGGCGAGCGCGGAGCGGTTGATGCGCTGGCAATGCAGGTCAAGATCCGGCGCGATGCCGTCGAACCAGCGGGCACCGTCGAAAACCGTGGAGCCGAGCCACATGGCATGCGAGGTCGGCCCGATCAGCGGCGGATTGCCGGAAAGCCACTCCCCGTCGACATGAGTCCAGGTGGTTGAACGCGGTGATGTATCGACGGCCATATTGCCCTCCCCTCTGAAGTCGGGACAGCAAAAACCCCTGCGGTGAACCGGGTCAAGGACAAATCCGGGCGGCAAATGCGGAAGCAAGAAAATGCCGGAGGATGGCGCCGGGCCGCAATATTCGTGCGCGGTGCCCGCGGCGAAGCGATGGGTGCATCAGCAAAAATGATGGAACTGGATGTTGGAATGGCGGCCTGCTGCATGCGATCATGGGGAGAAATCGCGAGATAGCCGCAAGGGAAGACGCCGATGAAAGCCATGTATTATGAAGCCTTCGAAGAGGCGCCCGAGATCCGCACCCTGCCCGATCCCACGCCTTCCGAAGACGGCGTCGTCATATCGGTTGGCGCCAGCGGGCTCTGCCGCAGCGACTGGCACGGCTGGATGGGACACGACCCCGATATCCGCCTGCCGCATGTGCCGGGACACGAGCTTGCCGGGCGGGTGGTCGCCACCGGCCGCGGCGTGATGCGTTTCAAGGTCGGCGACCGGGTGACCGTGCCCTTCGTTTCCGGCTGCGGCCATTGCGCCGAGTGCCATTCCGGCAACCAGCAGGTCTGCCCGAACCAGTTCCAGCCGGGCTTCACCCATTGGGGATCTTTCGCCGAATATGTGGCGATCGATTATGCCGACACCAATCTGGTGCATCTGCCCGATACGATCGACGATGCGACGGCGGCAAGCCTCGGCTGCCGCTTCGCCACCTCGTTCCGCGCCGTCGCCGACCAGGCGCGCACCCGCCCCGGCGAATGGATCGCCGTGCATGGCTGCGGCGGCGTCGGCCTGTCGGCGATCATGATCGCCACGGCACTCGGCGCCAATGCGATCGGCATCGACATATCCGAGGAGAAGCTTGCCTTCGCCAGAGAATGCGGAGCGGTAGCGACCGTCAACGCCTCCGGCGTCGCCGACGTGGCGGAGGCGGTGCGCGAGATCACCAAGGGCGGCGCGCATGTCTCGATCGACGCGCTCGGCCATCCCGCCACCTGCTTCAATTCGATCAAGAATCTGCGCCGGCGCGGGCGGCATGTGCAGGTGGGGCTGATGCTTGGCGAATATGCCACGCCGCAAATCCCGATGGCGCAGGTGATCGGCCACGAACTAGAGATCTACGGCAGCCACGGCATGCAGGCCTGGCGCTACGACGCCATGCTGTCGATGCTGGCGGCCGGCAAGATCGCCCCGCAGAAGCTGATCGGCCGCCGCATCAGCCTCGAGGAAGCCGTGCCGGCGCTGATGGCGCTCGACAAGGCGGAGGCGACGGGGATCAGCGTGATCACGCGGTTTTCATGAGGCAGGCGGATGGCCAACTGCCCCTATTCGGCCACCCCAATCGAAGCGAGATAGGCAGCCGAAGCCCGGATCTTCGACTTATCCTTGATCTCGATGATCAGGCGCGGATTGCCTTCGAGCTTGGCAAGGGTAGCGAAGACGGCGTGCCAGTGGATCGAGCCGTCGCCGAGGTTCCAGTGGCGATCGGGATAGAAACCCGCACCGATCCGGCCCATTTGCCGCAGCCCGGCAGGTCTTGCGAAAACGCCCCGCCGCACCGATATCGGGGCCGTCGGTTTCCTGGCGCATATATTGTGATGGTTGCCAAAGCCGGCGCAAAGGGCTAACGGCTGCGCCCGCAAGAAAGGGCCAGCAACAAAAGCCCGCAAGAAAAAGAAAGAGACATGATGTCCAACTCATTTGTGAACGTGCACGCCGCTGAAGAGACCGGGGATGAGGCGAAGCGCTACTTCGTCCTCGGCGAGCGGATCGAGCGGCGGCTTCGCATCCGCGGAAACTGGCTCAATCTCTTCGACGTCACCGTACCATCAGGCAGCCGGACGCCGAGACATGCGCATGCGAGCCCAGAGGTGTTCCGCGTCCTTGAGGGATGCCTGACGATCTGGCGGCTGACGGACAACGGCCCCGAAGAAATCGAGGCCGGCGCCGGCGACATCGTCGCCATTCCCCCTTCATGGTGCACGGCTATTCCAATCGCGGAACCGCCCCGGCAATCTTTTCCGCCGTCGTCGATCGTGACATGGCCGAATTCATCGAAGCGGAAGGCGTAACAGAGCCTCCGAAGGCCAGCCCTTCGGCAGAGACCATCGCCCGCATGACGGCAGCCGCCAATGCTTACGGGATTACGATTCTGGCGGCTTGACGGCGCGAACGCATGATGTTGGAACGTTCGAGCTGTTTTGGCATCATGCAGAAATGCGAAAAATTCTCCGGAAAGCCCAGCCGGGAACACGGCTCCGCCGTCCTTTTCGAAACTGTCACATCGCTGCGGTGAGATGATTTTGCCCGGCGCCTCTTGCGCCGATAGCATTTCACC
This sequence comes from Rhizobium sp. C104, assembly GCF_022354505.1. Lineage (NCBI taxonomy): Bacteria > Pseudomonadati > Pseudomonadota > Alphaproteobacteria > Hyphomicrobiales > Rhizobiaceae > Rhizobium > Rhizobium sp. C104. The sequence goes on from NZ_CP092348.1 coordinate 2,336,709, forward strand.
GCCAAAATTGCGACATGCCCGACAGCGACCCATCCAGTACAAGCTCCGCCCGTTCCAGCCGGGATTTCCCGACCGAGGAAGGTGGCGACCGCTGTAGACGCGATGGCCTCCGCCTCGCCTCGGTTGATCCCGCAGAGCGCTGGTATCTTCCGGATGATTGCGAATGACGGGCCGCCTCGATGTTAACACGACAATGGAAAGACGAAGGGCGATGCTGATATAGCGTCTCTTCGAACGCCTCGCCGCATCGCTAGGGATGCGGCATAAAACCTCAACGAATAGGCTCCCTGTGTTTCTGGAAATTGGAATTGTGGCGTTTCTCACCATCCTCAATGGTGTACTCGCCATGTCGGAGTTGGCCGTTGTGTCTTCTCGAACGGCCCGCCTCAAGGTTCTCTCCGACAATGGCAGCAAGGGTGCGGCGCAAGCCATCAAACTTGCCGAAAACCCCGGCCGATTTCTTTCCACGGTTCAGATCGGCATCACGCTGGTCGGTGTTCTCTCGGGCGCCTTCTCAGGGGCGACGCTCGGGGGCCGCTTAGCAGGATGGCTGCAGGCGCAGGGGATGTCGTCAACGGCCTCCGACGCAATCGGCGTCGGTTCAGTCGTCGTCGCCATCACCTATCTCTCCTTGATCGTCGGCGAACTTGTTCCAAAGCAGATCGCATTGCGGGAGCCCGAAGCCGTTGCGGCGAGAATGGCGCCCGCCATGGCGTTGCTTTCAAAGATCGCGCTGCCGCTCGTGTGGCTGCTGAACGCCTCCGGAAATCTTGTACTGAAGCTCCTGGGCCAAACAGGAAAAGGCGGCGACAACGTCTCCGACGAGGAGATCAAAACCGTTTTGGCCGAGGCGCAGTCGGCCGGCGTGATCGAAAGCGAAGAGTTGGCGATGATATCCGGCGTCATGCGGCTGGCGGACCGCACCGCCCGAGCGCTGATGACGCCCCGGCGCGACGTCGAAATTATCGATATCGACGACAGCCTTGATGAAATTCGAGCTCAGCTGCATCGGACGAAACGGTCCCGGCTGCCGGTTCGGAAGGGCAGTTCGGACGAGGTGATCGGCATCCTTCCGGTCAAGGATTTTTACGACTCGGTGTCGCAATACGGCAGTGCCGATATCAAGGCCTTGACGCAGGACGTGCCGGTGGTTTCCGACCTTTCAACCGCCATCCATGTGATCGAAGCGATCCGGAAATCGCCAGTCCACATGGTGCTGGTTTTTGACGAGTACGGCCATTTCGAGGGGATTGTTTCGTCAGGCGACATTCTGGAAGCGATCATGGGGGCTCTGCAGGAGGGACCTGTGGACGAGCAAGCCATCGCTCGCCGCGACGACGGTTCCTACCTGGTGTCCGGTTGGACGCCGATCGACGAATTCGCCGAGTTCCTGAATCTCAAGCTCGATGACGATCTCGAATATCAGACTGTGGCCGGCCTGGTGCTGGAAGAGCTGAAACATCTGCCCGAGTTGGGTGAGAGCTTCACCAGAGGTGGATGGCGCTTCGAAGTCATCGATCTCGACGGCAGGCGCGTCGACAAGATACTTGTGTCTGCGGAGTGAAGCTCGGCGGGGCCTGCTTCGCTTGAGATCATCGGGTCCGACGGCCGCAGCATCGACAAAATCCGCATCCGCCGCATGGAAAGTGTGGCCTGATATCAGGAGTAAACGCGATGGCATGGTCTGCCAGCCAATATGTGAAATTCGAGGACGAACGCACGCGACCGGCGCGCGACCTTCTGGCGCAGGTGCCGCTCCAGAGCATCCGCCGCGCCGTCGACCTCGGTTGCGGGCCGGGCAATTCGACCGAGCTCATCATCGAGCGTTATGGGGCGGAAGGCGTTTCAGGCCTCGACAGCGATCTCAACATGCTGGAGGCCGCCCGCAAGCGGCTTCCCGGCACCGCCTTCGTCGAAGCCGATCTCGGCAGCTGGCAGCCGACTGAAACCGCCGACCTACTGTTTGCCAATGCCGTCTTCCAATGGCTGCCCGATCATCTCGATATTTTCGACCGGCTGATGGACGGGCTTTCCCCCGGCGGCGTGCTGGCGGTGCAGATGCCCGACAATCTCGGCGAACCCACCCACCTGTTGATGGAGGAGAGCGCGCATGCGGGGCCCTGGAAGGCCGCCTTCGAGGGAAAGAGCGTGCGACGCAAGGGGCTGCCGGCGCCATCAGCCTATTACTCCAGGCTGATCGCCAAGGCCTCCCGCGTCGATATCTGGCACACCATCTACAATCACCCAATGGCGGATGCGGCAGATATCGTCGAATGGGTGAAGGGAACCGGGCTGATGCCCTATCTCGCCCAGGCCGGCGAGCAGTATCGCGAGGCCTTTCTGGCGGATTATCTCGGCCGGGTGGCAAGGGCTTATCCGAAGATGTCGGATGGGCGGGTGCTGCTGCGGTTTCCGCGGATTTTTATGGTGGCGGTGAAGGGGTAGTCGGCTGCTGATCAGTGCTTTCCAGTTAGGACGAAGCCAAATCCCTCCCCAACCCCTCCCCACGAGGGGGAGGGGCTAAGATGCCGCATGGGTTCACTTAATCCTCAATCGTAACCATCCGTCGAACGGTAACAGCCTGCAAGCCCCCTCCTTTTGGTCACTGCCCGATACCACAGCTTAGTCCCTCCCCCTTGTGGGGAGGGGTTGGGAAGGGGTCTTGGGCAGCCGGACTGAGGAGCTGCGTCCCCAGCACGCCCCAGATAATGTCAAATGCGTGTTATCCCCCGCCCTCATATGTTGCGGCCAAACCGGCGCGCATTATAGTCGGCCGGAAAAACTCGGAGATGACATCATGGACGCTACCCCTACCCCGCCGGTCACCCTCGTCATCTTCGGCGCCACGGGAGACCTGACGCGCCGGCTGCTGGTACCGGCGATCATCAATCTGACGCGCGGCCGCCTCGTCGGCGAGGATCTCCACATTCTCGGCATCGGCATCGAGCCGGGTGACGATGAATTCCTGCGCGGGCGGCTCGACGACTTCCTCAGCCATCTGAGCGGCGAGGAGCAGACGCAAAAGGACGAAGCCTGGGAAAGCCTGCGCCGGCGTATTTCCTATACGTCAGGCGATTTCACCAAGGACGATATTTTCATCGAGATCGGCAAGCGGCTGGGGCCGAATGCCAATGCCGCCTTCTATCTCGCGGTGCCGCCATCCTTCTTCGGGACGATCGTCGAGAAGCTCGCCGCCCATGGGCTGACCGATGAAAGCGATGGCGTCTTCCGCCGTGTCGCGATCGAAAAACCGTTCGGCACCGATCTCGCCTCGGCGCAGGCGCTCAATGCGCAGATTCTCGCCCAGGTCGGGGAAAGCCAAGTCTACCGGCTCGACCATTTCCTCGGCAAGGAGACGGTGCAGAACCTGATGACGGCGCGTTTCGCCAACATGATGATCGAGTTCCTTGTGGAACAGCCGCTACATCGACCATGTGCAGATCACCGCCGCCGAGATCGTCGATGTCGGCAGCCGCGGCAAATTCTACGATGCGACAGGTGCGCTGCGCGACATGGTGCCGAACCATCTTTTCCAGTTGCTGGCGATGATCGCCATGGAGCCGCCGAACAGCTTCGATGCCGAGGCAATCCGCAACGAGAAGAGCAAGGTGCTGAAGGCGTTGCGCATCTATACGCCTGATGAGGCCAAGACGCACGGCGTGCGCGGCGCCTATGGCGCAGGCCCGCTCAATGGGGCTCAGCTTCCCGCCTATCGCGACACCAAGGACGTTTCGCCCGACAGCAGGACTGAGACTTTCGTGGCGCTGAAGCTCTATGCCGATACCTGGCGCTGGGCCGGCGTGCCCTTCTATCTCAGAACTGGCAAGGCGCTGACGGCGCGCGACACCGAGATCGTCATCACCTTCCAGCCGGTGCCCTTCGCACAGTTTCGCGAGACGGATGTCAAGAGCCGCCTGCCGCCGAACCGGCTGGTGATCCAGGTGCAGCCGGACGAGGGCATGAGCATGGAAATCTCGATCAAATCGCCTGGGCTTTCCGTCGATACCGTGCCGGTCTCGCTCGATTTCCGCTATGCCGACAAATTCGATATCGCCAAGACGACCGGCTATGAATCGCTGCTCTACGATCTCTTTATCGGCGACCAGACGCTGTTCCAGCGCGCCGACGGCATCGAGGCCGGCTGGGCGGCGGTGCAGCCCTTCCTCGACATCTGGGCTGGGGATCAGAGTGTGCCTGACGCTTACGCTCCGGGCAGCATGGGACCGGCCTCAGCCGACGAACTGATCCAGCGCGACAGGCGGCAGTGGCATGAACTCGGCGTCATCCTGCATCACGACAAGAAGAACGGCAAATAGCGCCCTCCCCTGGTGTTACTGGTTTCCGTTATCACGGCATGCGGCGCTGACCGAGGCGCCGCTCTTGCCGCCCTCGGTGGCAAGCGCTCCGCGTGCCTTGCGCGGCGGGCAGCGCGCCCAGTCGACCGGACCGCTTAGAGGCTCGTTGTCGATGCTGCCGGTTTCGATCGAGTCGAGCGGGATTATCAGCCCGCTTTGCGTTTCAACTCCCGGCGCGGTGCCGAGTGGCGGCGTGCCGTCGATCCGGCCGCTGGCATCCATGCCCATGTTCGACTGGGCAAGAACCGGGGCGGAGAGGCTGAGGAGAGCGATCGAAGTTGCTGCAATAAACCTGCGCATGATGCTATTCCTTCTGGTTTCAGCGATCGTTTTTGTTTCACGCAATTCCGGACGCAAAACCGCTGCACACTTTTGCTGGAATTCCTCTAGCAACAGGCGATGCCAGCTCATTGTTCCCCCGGAAGCGGGCCGCAGACGATCAAAGTTTGGCGATCGGCCGAAGCCACATCAAAGCAGGGTGATATCAGGCTCAATCGCGCCAGCGCGCCAGGAGTTTGTCGAGACCTGTCGGATAGAGATCGATGCCGGCGTCGCGCAGCCTGTCGCGGCCGAACCAGCGCGCCGTCGCCGCCGTCTCGTCGAGTTCGGAATAGTGGATTTCATCACGCTCATAGAGCGACGCATCGGCCAGCTCGATATCGGCAGCAAAGATGTATTCGTGACCGGTCGCGCCGTGATGTTCGTAGATGTTTTCAAGCAGATGCCAGGGGCCGACGATGCGAATATCGGTCTCGAGTTCCTCCTGGAATTCGCGCTGCAGGGCCTCTTCGCGGCTTTCGCCGAATTCAATGGCGCCGCCTAGCGGGCGAACGCCCTTGATGCGACCCCTGTCATCCTCCACTTCGGCGGCGAGCAGTTGGTCTTTCCGCCAGGCGAGGCCGATCACCTTCACCCTGATCTGCTGCGATGGGCGCCAGATGGTCATGGGCTCTCCTTCCATTCAAGGGACAGCGCATGCTCTTCACTCCGGTGCTTCCGAAGCGAGAACAATGAGCCCCGCAAAATGCGGGGCTCCTGATCTCTCGTCTCAGACGAACTGGCTGAGACCCGGGACGGAAGCGACGACCTCGTCGACGACTTCCTCGCCAGCATATTGCTTGGCGATCGCGATGGTTTCCTTGGCAAGCGAGGTGATTTCGCCCATGCCGAGGCCTTCGCCCATCAGCTGCTGGCCGAGCCCCATGATGCCGCCGCCGCCGAGCGAGCTCATCAGCCCGCCGAGCAGACCGCCGCCGCCGGCACCTGCGCCGTTGAACTGGGCGACGAGATCGGCGCCACCGGGGATCGCTTCGATCATCTTGGCAACCGGGCCATCGGCGGCCTCGCGCTGCAGGAAGCCGAGCATCATGCCGAGCGCCTTTTCGGCCAAATCTGGCGCAATACCCACACGATCGGCGATCTGGGTCACAATTTCATTCATCGTCAGCCTCCTGTTTTTTTGACGTTAACGTCAACGTTATTCGAAATTCCACAGCAACTCAAGCCGGCCCTCCCCGGGCGGCACTTTGTCCAGTTTTGCTTTCAATGCAAACAGTTGTCCGCATGCGCCTGCCTGCTTATAACAGGGAAACGATGGTTCGATGAAGGCAGCGGAAGCAAGCCTTCTCATAAATGGCGGCAGAGCCCCAAGGGAGCATTCCGAATGATCGAGGAAGGCAAGATTTTCATCGGCGCGAGCCGCAATCCCGATGACAGCATCAACAAGCCGGAATATCTCGACCTGAAATTCGGCAATCGCCACGGCCTCGTCACCGGTGCTACCGGCACCGGCAAGACGGTGACGCTGCAGGTGCTGGCCGAAGGTTTCTCCCGCGCCGGCGTTCCGGTGTTTGCGGCCGATATCAAGGGCGACCTTTCCGGCATCGCCGCCAAGGGCGAGCCCAGGGATTTCCTGACGAAGCGCGCCGAGCAGATCGGCTTCACCGATTACGAATTCGACCAGTTTCCGGTGATCTTCTGGGATCTGTTCGGCGAGAAGGGCCACCGGGTGCGCACCACCATCGCCGAGATGGGACCGCTGCTGCTTGCCCGACTGATGGATGCCTCCGAACCGCAGGAAGGCGTCATCAACATCGCCTTCAAGATCGCCGACCAGGGCGGGCTGCCGCTGCTCGACCTCAAGGATTTCAGCTCGCTCTTAAACTATATGGGCGAGAACGCCAGCGAGCTTTCCAATCAGTACGGGCTGATCTCCAAAGCCTCGGTCGGCTCGATCCAGCGGGCGCTGCTCGTTCTCGAACAGCAGGGTGCGGAACATTTCTTCGGCGAGCCGGCGCTGAAGATTTCCGACATCATGCGCACCAGCAATAACGGCTACGGCCAGATCTCGGTGCTTGCCGCCGACAAGCTGATGATGAACCCGCGGCTTTACGCCACTTTCCTGCTCTGGCTGCTCTCCGAGCTGTTCGAGGAACTGCCCGAGGTGGGCGACCCCGACAAGCCGAAGCTCGTCTTCTTCTTCGACGAGGCGCACCTGCTCTTCAACGATGCGCCAAAGGTGCTGACCGAACGCGTCGAGCAGGTGGTGCGGCTGATCCGCTCCAAGGGCGTCGGTGTTTATTTCGTGACTCAGAACCCGCTCGACGTGCCGGAAACGGTGCTCGCCCAGCTCGGCAACCGGGCACAGCATGCGCTTCGCGCCTATTCGCCGCGTGAACAGAAGGCGGTGAGGACGGCGGCCGATACATTCCGTGCGAATCCGGCCTTCGATTGCGCCACGGTCATCACCAATCTCGGCACCGGCGAGGCATTGGTCTCGACGCTGGAGGCCAAAGGCGCGCCTTCGATCGTCGAGCGCACGCTGATCCGCCCGCCATCCGGCCGCGTCGGCCCGGTGACGGATGACGAGCGCCGGCAGATCATGGACAGGAGCCCGGTTCTCGGCATCTATGACGAGGATATCGACCGCGAATCCGCCTTCGAACTGCTGGCCGCACGGGCGAAGAAGGCGGCCGATGCCGAAGCCGCCAAGCGAGCCCAGGAAGAAGCGCCTCAGCAACAGGGCGGCACGACCTCCGGCTGGAACCTGCCGGGCTTCGGCGGCGGCAATGACGACAACCAGCAGGGCCGCGGCCAATCAGGCGGCCGGTCTTCCGGCTACCAACGCGAAACGGTGGTGGAAGCGGCGATGAAGAGCGTCGCCCGCACAGTGGCGACCCAGGTCGGCCGGGCGCTGGTGCGCGGGATATTGGGGAGCCTGAAGCGGTAGGCTTGCCTCCCTGGGGATACGAAGGAGGGATCGAGAGCTGCGGCGCGACCCTGCTCGGGGCTCTTGAGCAGGGCGCAAGCTCGTAACTAAATCTGGCCTTGATTTTATATCTTTTAGTATATATTTTTTAGGGCGGCCAATGATCTATAAGGTGCAGTTCCATCCTGATTTCGTCCCCGAATGGAAGCAGCTGGAGATGGGGTTGAAGGAACTGGTTGGCGAAGTGTTGGACCACCTCGAAGACGATGGTCCCTTCCTAGGTCGTCCTGAGGTCGATACGCTTTCCGGTTCCGATTATGCAAATATGAAGGAGATCAGAGTCAGGTTTGGAAGACAGGTCTGGCGTTTTGCATTCGCCTTCGACCCTGCCCAAAGAGCCATTGTCCTTTGTGGAGGGGACAAGCAAGGGATAAATGAAATGCTCTTTTACAAACAACTGATCAACAAGGCTGACGCCCGGTTCGCTGCATGGCTGAAGGAGAGTTAAAATGAGCGCTGAGTGGAAGACGTTACGCGCCGAACTTCCAGAAGATGTTCGCACTCGGCTCGACATGAAACGTCAGGAGCGCCGTCTGGGCAAGGCCTTGGCGGAAGTGCGCAAGGCGATGCAGGCAACGCAGCAGGATGTCGCTGCGCGTGCCGCCATGACGCAGAACACTGTTTCGAAAATCGAAAGCGCCGACGATGTCCTACTGTCGTCCGTCGTGCGGTACATGCATTCTCTCGGAGGCGGAGTCGAGCTTGTTTTGAAAACACCCGACGGGAAAGCAAGGCGCGTTGACTTTGATCCGGAAATTTATGTGAAGCAGATCGTCTAAGGCGCGTCGCGTCAAATTTGATTGATGCTACGCGTTTTAGCTCTTTGTTTTTACGCATGTCGTTGCCACAAAACCGCTGCACGCTTTTGCGCGATATGCTTTAGCTGCAAAGCACTCGGATTGCGGCAGCCCTGCCTTTGGTGCGCGGGGTATTGAGGGCGCGAAACGTTAGCACAGATCGTTCCCCGCCTTGAACCGCAAGCCGTCATCCCCTAAATTACCCGCCATCGACCATTTCAACAGGATGTGTGCCGCAATGGATTTCAACCCGATCGCAATGCCAGTTCGCCTTGCCAACGGGGAAATCCATATCCATGCCTGCATCCATCACTCTCTCCAAAATTTCATGGGCCACGCCTGACGGGCGGCCGCTTTTTTCCGATTTCGACTTAAGTTTCGGGGCGGAGCGTATCGGTCTGGTCGGGCGCAACGGCGTCGGCAAGACGACGCTGCTGAAGCTCGTCTCCGGTGACGCCAAGCCGCATTCGGGAACAGTATCGGTCGGCGGCAGCCTCGGCATCCTGCGCCAGAATGTGCAGGTGGCATCTCACGAAACCATTGCCGATCTCTTCGGAGTCGCCGGGCCGCTTGCGGTTCTCCAGCGCGCCGAAGCCGGCGAGGCGACGGCGGACGAGCTTGCATCGGCGGACTGGATGCTGCCGGCGCGGATCACAACAGCACTCAGCCGGACGAGGCTCGACGCACTGCCGCAGACACGGCTGGCCGAACTTTCCGGCGGGCAGCGCACCCGGGCCGGGCTTGCCGCGCTTGTTTTCAACGAACCGGATTTTCTGCTGCTCGACGAACCCACCAACAATCTCGACCGCGATGGCCGCGAGGCAGTGATCGCGCTGATATCGGGCTGGCGAGCCGGCGCGATCATCGTCAGCCATGACCGGGAACTGCTCGAAAACATGGATGCGATCGTCGAACTGACGTCGCTCGGCGGGACGCGTTATGGCGGCAATTGGAGCCATTATCGCCAGCGCAAGGCGCTTGAGCTTGCGGCGGCAGAGCACGATCTTGCCGATGCCGAAAAGCGTATGGCCGAGGTCGCCAGGAAGGCACAGGCGACGGTGGAGCGTCAGGCGCACAGGGACAGCGCCGGGCGGAAGATGGCGGCCAAGGGCGGCATCCCGCGCATCATGCTCGGCGGCATGAAGGAGCGCAGCGAAACGACGGGCGGCGACAATGCCCGGTTGGCCGAACGCCGGCGCGCCCAGGCACTGGACGAAGCAAAGACCGCGCGCGAAAAAATCGAGATCCTGCAGCCCTTGTCGGTGCGCCTGCCGGCGACCGGGCTTTCTGCCGGCAAAGCCGTGCTGAAAATGGAGGGCGTCACCGTGGGCTATCGGCCGGGCGATGCCGTCATCGAAAATCTCTCCTTCGACGTGACGGGACCGGAGCGCATTGCCGTCACCGGCCGCAACGGCGCGGGCAAGACGACGCTGCTGGCGCTTGTAACCGGCGCGTTGAAACCCTGGGCCGGCACAATCGCCATGATGACCGGCTTTGCAATGCTCGACCAGAAGGTCAGCCTTCTCGATCCGTCGGCCTCAATCCGCGATAATTTTCGCCGGATCAATCCGCCTTCCGATGAAAACACCTGCCGCGCCGCGCTTGCCCGTTTCATGTTCCGGGCCGATGCGGCGCTGCAGACCGTCTCGACGCTGAGCGGCGGGCAATTGCTGCGCGCCGGCCTTGCCTGCACCCTCGGCTCCGCGCCGCCGCCGCTCCTGATTCTCGACGAGCCGACCAACCATCTCGACATCGATTCGATATCAGCGGTCGAGGCGGGTCTCAGCGCCTATGACGGAGCGCTCATCGTCGTCAGCCACGACGAGACGTTTCTCGAAAATATCGGCATCAGGCGGCGGCTGGAATTGCCGGGCGATGCGGGTGGGTGATTTCAGGAGTGCAGCAGCGCCCTCCACCACCGGCACCTACCATTCCCTAACTGCCTATAAGAGCGCGGCTCAACCGAAGCCCGAGAGGGCGTAGCCTCGAAGCACGCCGCAACATTGCTTCCTGCATCCCTCTGACGCCGCCTCCCTTGCCTCATTTTTCCGGCAACGGTATTTCCATCCTGCAACCCTTTCGAGAAAGGCCCCGGTGTATTTGCCTTTCGGCCTGCCATTAAGTCTTCGCTCAATCTCGATTGCTCCACTAGCCCGTTTCGCCGTGAAAAGGCTTGAGGTCGCTAGTTCGAAAGCGATGCCATACTTGCAAGATATAACGCATTCAACCTATTGATAACCACCGCGGCGGCTTGGAGGAGAAGGGCATGACTATGGAAGAGGCGATCGGGCATCGTGCAGCCCAAAAGTGGAGCCTCTGGAGAAGCGCCAATATTGGCATTAGCGTTAGCGCTGCCATCTTGTTGCTTCAGGTCGCGAACGGTCGAGGCTTTGAACTAGCAAACTACGCCCACACTCGGAGTGCGGAAACGATTAGCGCTTTAGGTGGGCAGGTTCTCGCCGCACCACTATTATTTGTGGTGATTGCAGCCATACGAAACGTTTTCAGAAGGGGTCAAGCTAAGTCGAACGCAAGTGCCATTCGGGGGGCAATCACGTTTGCGGCGCTCTTTGTCACAATTTTCGTCGGCCTTCTTGCCTACGGAGAGTTTGTGTTCTCTCGCGACGAAGCAATCGGTGGCGAAGCTCGAAAATCATTCATAGCCGACACCCAGTTTGCTTGCGTTCGAAAGCAGGCCTCACTCAACCAAGCTATTACCCAGCAGCAAATCCAAACCTATTGCACCTGTTTCACCGAGAAGATGGCCGACATCACGACGTACAAACAATTGGGCACTGAACTGGCTGCCAAAGACCTCGCGGACCTGCAGCAAAAGGTTGGAGAAATAGGCAACCTTTGCCGCCAATGAGTTCTGAACGGCGCATCGACTCGATATCAGCGGTCGAGGCCGGGCTGCGTGCTTATGACGAGGCGCTCATCGTCGTCAGCCATGACGAGACGTTTCTCGAGAGCATCGGTATAGAGGGGCGGCTGGAATTGGCTGGCGGTGTGCGGCGGGTTGATCGATGGATGCTCCTTGCATCCATCAACCACCAACGCACCTGCCTCGCCCTTCGAGGCCCCTGCGGGGCACCTCAGGATGAGGCTCTCTTGGGCGCCGGGCAACGGCGCCTCCCTTGCCTCCTAGTACAGGCAATGGTATTTCAATCCTGAAACCCGTTCGAGAAAGGAGGATCACGCTATGCAATATTATTTCCGGCATCATCGCCAGCGTGGTCCCGTCAACGCCCTGCAAATGCGTTTGCAGGGCTGACCAGAGACCGTTTCTCGACATCTCTTCCTGGTCTGCCCTCGTGGCCAATGCGGCGCCGTGCGAAATACCGCGCCCATTCCTGTCATTTTCCCGGGCCCGATAGGCGCAATCCCGTGATGGCTGAACGCCCCGGATCGCGTCGACACCCGGTCAGACCAGAGAACGATCATGACCCTCATCAATATCCGCAATCTCGGCGTGACGCTGGGCAATCCTTTATTTTCGAAACTCAATCTTGTCGTCAATTCAGCCGACCGCATCGGCCTCGTCGCCGCCAACGGGCGGGGGAAATCGACGCTGCTTGCCTGCATCACCGGTGCGCTGGAGCCGAGCGAGGGCGAGATCACCAAGGCGCGCGGGCTGACCGTCGGGCATGTCGCGCAGAATGTGCCGCCTGCCCTTTTCGACACGGTGTTTTACGATGCGGTGCTGCAGGCGCTGCCGGCCGATCAGGCCGAAAGCGAGAGCTGGCGGGTCGACGTCGTGCTGGAATCGCTCGACGTGCCGGAGGCCATGCGGAGCCGGCCGCTGAAGCAATTGAGCGGCGGATGGCAGCGGCTTGCCATGCTTGCCCGCACCTGGGTGAGCGAGCCCGACGTGCTTCTGCTCGACGAGCCGACCAACCATCTTGACCTCGAAAAGATCGGGCAAGTGGAGAGCTGGCTGAACGCGCTGCCGCGCGACGTGCCGGTTATCCTGTCCAGCCACGATCGCGCCTTCCTCGATGCGACGACCAACCGGACGCTGTTCCTGCGGCCGGAGCAATCGCCGGTCTTCTCCCTGCCCTATACCAGGGCGCGCGCCGCGCTCGACGAGGCCGACGCTTCCGAAGCCCGGCGCTACGAGCGCGACATGAAGGTGGCGGAGCAATTGCGCAAGCAGGCGGCGAAGCTCAACAATATCGGCATCAATTCCGGCAGCGACCTGCTCGTCGTCAAGACGAAGCAGCTCAGGCAACGGGCGGAGAAGCTGGAGGACGCGGCAAAACCGGCGCATCTGGAGCGCTCGGCCGGGGCGATCCGGCTCGCCAACCGCGGCACCCATGCCAAGGTGCTGGTGACGTTGGAGGATGCGGTGGTGACGACGCCCGATGGAACGCCGCTGTTCAAGACCGGCCGGCAGTTCATCTGCCAGGGCGACCGCATCGTGCTGCTCGGCCTCAACGGCGCCGGCAAGTCGCGGCTGGTGTCGATGCTGAAACAGGCGATCGAAAGACCGGAGACAGCGCGCGACAGCATCAAGGCGACGCCCTCGCTCGTGCTCGGCTACGGCGACCAAGCGCTTGCCGATCTTGCCGACAGCGATACGCCGATCGGCACGATCATCCGCCGCTTCGATGTCGGCGACCAGCGGGCGCGGGCCTTGCTGGCAGGCGCCGGCTTGACGATCGACATGCAGGCAAAACCGATCGGCCAGCTTTCCGGCGGCCAGAAGGCGCGGCTCGGCATGCTGGTGCTCAGGCTGACCGAGCCGAATTTTTACCTGCTCGACGAGCCGACCAACCACCTCGACATCGAGGGACAGGAAGCGCTGGAGAGCGAGTTGATGGCGCAGGAGGCGAGCTGCCTGCTGGTCTCGCACGACCGCAGTTTCGTGCGGGCGGTGGGAAACCGGTTCTGGCTGATCGAAAAGAACAAGTTGGTGGAAGCGGAGAGCCCGGAAAGGTTTTTCGCTTCGGTGGGATCAGATCGGTGATGGGGCGGGCGGTGCCGCCCCCTCCGCCGCGATCGGCCCGCAACAAATCTCAACGTTAAAAGACACTCCGCAACATCGGGGCGGGGCATGTTGCTGAGAGTCGGGCGGTGTCGCCACTGCCCTCTTTTTGCTCCCAATGAACACGAGGCATCTTCATGCATATCAGATTTATCGCCTGCGCCGCGCCGGCGCTTTCGGCCGCCGTTCCGGCCGTTGCCGCCGACCTCACTTACGAGACACCTGCTCCCGCCGCCGAGCAGATATCTGTGGCCTATGATTGGTCGGGCTTCTATCTCGGCGGCCAGGGCGGATATTCCTGGAGCCAGACGAAGATCCTCGGCTCGGATGAGAATATCGACGGCGGCACGGCAGGGCTGCATGCCGGCTATAATTTCCAATCCGGAAATATCGTCTACGGCATCGAGAACGACTTCAACTACAACTTCGAGAAAAACGACGATGCCAACCTCGAATGGGATGCATCCGGCCGGGCGCGGGTTGGTTACGCCTTGGATCGAACCCTGTTCTTCGCAACGGCGGGTGTGGCGGCCGGCGGTGGCAAGGTCGACATTCCCACCGCCGGAAAGAAGGACGGCATCCTGATCGGCTGGACGGCCGGCGGCGGCATCGAACACGCGGTCACCGACCATATCCTGGTGCGCGGCGAGTATCGACATTCCGATTTCGGCAACAAGGACTTCGGCTCCGCCATCGGCGATGTCGGCGCCACGCAGGACAAGGTTCTCTTCGGGAGCAGCTACAAGTTCTGAGGGGAAGACTGGCGGGCGGTTGTCAGTCCGGCTGCCGCAAAGGGTGTGACGGGTGGCCCCTCATCCGCCCTACGGGCACCTTCTCCCCTGTGGGAAGAAGGTGGCAGCAGCCAGATGAGGGGGCTCACGGCACGACGCTAAAGGGGCCAAAACCTACCGCTTCGGCGCCACCAGGCAGAAGAAGGCACCCTGCGGGTCGGTGGCCTGGATGATCCAGCTGCCGCCGGGGACTTCCATGGGACCGTGGACGACCTTGCCGCCGCCGGAGTTGACGCGTTCGATCGCGGCATCAAGCGCCGGCACGATGAAATAATAGCTCCAGAACGGCATCGGGATGTTTTCCGGCTTGGTCATCATGCCACCGATCTGCTTGCCGTTACGGGCGAAGAGGTAGTAGACGCCCATCGGGCCCATGTCCATTTCGCTGTCCTTGGTCCAGCCGAACAGCTTGGAATAGAAGGCGACGGCGTCTTTGCCGTTGCCGGCATAGAGTTCGTGCCAGCCGATATTGCCAGGCGCATCGGGGGCCAGTTCCGGCCAGGTTTTGTCCATCGGCGCCGGCGTCATGATGCAGAGCACCGCGCCATGCGGATCGGCGACAACGGCGAAGCGGCCGATACCCGGGATATCGTCCGGCGGACGACGGACCGATCCGCCATTGGCGACGAAATCCTTGGCCGACTGATCGACGTCGTCGACATCGACATAACCCGTCCAGTTCGGCGGAATGCCCTTACCCTCGAGTTCGGCTGGAAATTCCATCAGGCCGGCGACACCGATGCCGTTCGCCTCGAAGATCGTATAGGTCGGCATGCCCTCCACCTTCATCTCGGAGGTGGTCCAGCCGACGACCGAGCTGTAGAATTTCGCGGCAGCCGATGTGTCGGGGGTCATCAACTCGCACCAGATGAACTTTCCATGCGTCTCAGACATCGTACTCTCCCTTTAGAGGCGCCCCTTTTTCAAGGTTCGAGCGCCGTGATTGTCAGATCTGCCGGGCGTAATGCGCTTCCATGAACTGTTTCCAGGCGCCGTCCGGCTGCCTGGCGCTGGAGATGAAGGTGCGGTGATCGGCGTCGACGAAAGTGATCCGCTCGCGGTAATCGGCAAGACCTTCGCCGTTGAAGTCAGGCCCTGTCGTATAGAGGTCAAGCACATTGCCCGAAGCGTCGAGCTCGCCTTCGTAGATCCACATGAAGTCCATCATGCTGCCGATCCAGCTGCCGACATACTTGGCCTTTGCGGCGTTATAGCCGAGCGTCAGGATGCTGGTGGCCTGTTTGCCATCCGGCATGCGGCCGGTGCCCTCGGCGACGAACCAGATGCCGTGCAGCGAGCGGACGGTCTCCGTCCAGGGCTCGCCGCCGGACATTTCGGGTGCGGTGACGGTCCAGTCGCCCACCAGTCTCTCCAGGAAGGAATGTTCCTTCAGCACTTCTGCGGTCTTCATCATCCTTCTCCCTTGCGTGATGTTGGCCAATGCCTTTATCGGCGCAACTCCCAGGAGGTCGCTTTGTGACGTCTGCTCGAATTTGCGCTGGCCAGCCAGGGCATGATGCCGAAAACCGCTGACAGTTTTCGGCATCATGCTTTGGCTCAGTGACAGCAGGATGGCGCCTTGGGGGCCTCCTCATATTCGTCGTGACGGCGCACGAAATTCATCGTGCTGTCCTCGTTGCGGCCTTTCGGGGCGCGGTCGAGGATCATCAGGGTGCCGATCAGTTCCTCGGGCCCGCGGGCATAGCTCGAATAGGTGTGGAAGACCTCGCCCTTGTCGTTTCGGTAGAAAGCGCTCAGACCCGGCAGTTCGTCATTGGCGCCAGCCGGCTGCATGGGAGTGAAATTGTAAAAGACCTTGTCTTTGGCAAGGTCCTCCGGGCTGAAAGAGACGTGATAATCGAAATTGAAATCGCTGCCGAAGGAAGAGACCCAGGGGAATTTCCAGCCCATGCGGCTTTTGTAGGCGGCGATCTTGTCGAGCGGCGCGCGCGAGACGGCGACCCAGGTGACGTCGTGATGGTTCAGATGCGGCAGGGCGCCATCGATATGATCGGACAGGAAGGAGCAGCCGGGGCAGCCGGCATCCCAATCCGGGCCGAGCATGAAATGATAGATCAAAAGCTGGCTGCGGCCATCGAAGAGTTCGGCGAGCGACTTCTTTCCCTCGGGCGTGTCGAAAACGTAATCTTTATCGACCTTCACCCAGGGCAGCGCCAACCGCTCGGCGTTGATGCTGTCGCGCAGCTTCGTCGCCTCCTTTTCCTTCAAGAGCAGGGCACGGCGGGCCTCGAGCCATAGCTCGCGGGAAACAACTTCGTTCTGCATTGGATGCGCCCTCCTCCGGCGCTGCCGGCGAGCCGGCCCCTCTCCTTCTCCTTGACTAGAAAGATTGATATCAATATAAAATGGCCATGTCAAATTCGGTTGAAATTCCTTTCTCTACAACGCTGCTGGTGCGCGACACCTGCCTCTGCCTGCATGCGCAGCGAGCGGCGCGGGCACTCGCTCGCCTGTTCGATGACGCATTGCGGCCCGCGGGGCTGACCAACGGGCAGTTTTCGCTGATGATGTCGCTGAACCGGCCGGAGCCGCCGCCGATGGGGCCGGTCGCCTCCCTGCTTGCCATGGACCAGACGACACTGACGGCGGCGCTGAAACCGCTGCAGCGCAAGGGCTGGGTGAGCGTGATGGAAAATCCGAAGGACAGGCGCGGCCGGCTGCTTGCCCTCACCGGCGAAGGCAAGGCGGTGCTAGCAACAGCGCTGCCGATCTGGAAAGAGACGCATGCGGCGCTCGACCAAAAGCTCCCGGATGGAAGTTCCGCGCGGCTGAGGCAGGATCTGCAGACGGTGTCAGGGATGACGGATGAGACGCCGAAGCCGGCCGGGCGCCGACTACGTTAAGGCGCACGGGCAGTCGGCGAATAGGGCGAGCCGAACGTCACTCCGCCACTGTTCGAGTATGTTTGCAGCTGTTCGATCAGCGTCAAACGGCTGCCCCTCACCCTAGCCCTTGCCGGGGTCGAACCACGGGTCTCGACCCGTCCTGCGGACCCCCGTTTTGACGGGGAGAGGGGACGTGCCCCGCGCAAGGTCTGGGGATCGGAGAGTGTCCGGCTTGCCCCCTTCGCCCGTTTAGGGGAGAAGGTGCCGGCAGGCGGATAAGGGGCCACCTCGCCGATCTTCCGGCTGTTACTGCAATCAGGCAACCGTGACCGGAACTTCGGTCGAGGTGCGCATGGCGTGGCTGTAGGGGCAGACGATGTGGGCGGCGGCGGCGAGCTTTTCGGCGGTTTCGCGGTCGAGGCCGGGGATGTTGACCGTCAGCGCCACTTCGATGCCGAAGCCGGTGCCATCTTCACGCGGGCCGATACCGACTTTGGCGGAGACCGTCGTGTCTTCCGGAATCTTGACCTTCTGCTGGCCCGCGACAAATTTCAAGGCACCGAGGAAGCAGGCAGAGTAGCCGGCGGCGAAGAGCTGCTCGGGATTGGTGCCGGTTGCGCCGTCGCCGCCGAGTTCCTTCGGAACGGTCAGCGTCACGTCCAGAACACCGTTTTCGGAAACGGCGCGGCCGGCGCGGCCGCCGGTGGCAGAGGCTTTGGTCGTATAGAGAATAGGCATGACGATCTCCTTTGGTTGGCCCTTCGATCGGGTTGGATTTTTACTATCGTACAATTAAATTGTACGCAAGTGAATTTTGCAAATTGCATTTTGGCATGGAAAAGAAGACAATCACGGCCTTAAGGATGATGGATATGAAAGCGCAGACGATAAAAACGATGGAGATACCGCAGGAGGAGAAACGGCTGGAAAAGCAGTTGTGCTTCGCGGTCTACGCAACGGCGCATGCTTTCACCCGCGCCTACAAGCCGATCCTCGACAGGGTGGGCCTGACCTATCCGCAATATCTGGTGATGTTGGTGCTATGGGAACGCGGCGAGTTGCCGGTGAAGACGATCGGCGAGCAACTCGATCTCGATTCCGGCACGCTGTCGCCGCTGTTGAAGCGGCTGGAGCAAAGCGGGCTGATTAAGCGGCTGCGCGACCTGCGCGACGAGCGCCAGGTGATCGTGTCGCTGACCGCTGGAGGTGAGGCGATGAAAGGGGAAATCGATACGATCATGACAGCGATCGGCCAAGCCGCAGGCTGCACGCTGAAGGAAATGGCTGAGATGCGCGACATGCTGCATCGGCTGCGCGGCAATCTCGGCCGGGCCGGCACAAACGGCGGCTGACCACATCCGCCCGGTTAGCTTAAAACGGTGTAAGCCTGAGGATCAGGGCCGCTTCACAGCCGCCTTGGCCGGCGACCGGCGTTTCTTTGCAGGCGCCGCTTCAGGTGCTGCCTCGGCCTCCTGCTGCAGACGCAGGGCCTTCAGCTTTTCCGTCTTCTTGTCTCGGGCCGACGCCTCGGCCGCGATGATGGCGCGCGCCGTGTGATCGGTCGCTTCCGCCTTGTCGCGAGACGAAAGCTTGGCGGGATTGAAGAATTCTCCCTTGGTGGCGGTCATGTGCCCCTTTCTCAGGTGATGACGGAGGCTTTAGCCATGGCTAAGAGCCGTGATTCCGCGGCCGGGCCGGCTGGCCGCGATGCCGCGGTTGGGCCGCGATGCCGGGATTAGCGGGCGCGGAGAACCTTTTTCGGCGCCGGCAGCAGGCCTTCGCGCTGCAGCTTCTTGCGGGCAAGCTTGCGCTGGCGGCGAATGGCTTCGGCCTTTTCGCGGGCGCGCTTCTCGGACGGCTTTTCGAAAGCGCTGCGCGCCTTCATTTCCCGGAACAGGCCTTCCCGCTGCATCTTCTTCTTGAGCACGCGGAGCGCCTGATCGACGTTGTTATCCCTGACGAGAACCTGCAAAACGATATCCTTCCTGTCGGCGGCCGGGCCGCGCTGTGATGGTAAAAACGGCGGGACTACTTGCCCGTCCGAATGCTCGAAAACTTCAGCCAAGGCTCGGCGCCATCAGACTTAGCCACTGCCTCGGGGGAAGCCCTGGAGGGCGATTCCCCGGTATCGATGTCGGCCTCGGTGATGCGGCGCTCAAAATTCTCCGCGTCGAACCGGACGCGATATTGCACATGCCCGTGGTCGTTGGGCAGAATGCTGGCGATCCGGCACCGCTTATCGGCTTTCGCCGTACGAGTGAGGCCCGATTTCAGCACGATCATATCGCCGATTTGATAGTTTAGTCTGCCCATTTCAGCGTCCCTTGAACTCTTCGGCTGCTCGCCGGTCAATCAGAATAACCGCGGTCAATTCGGACATGCCGGCGATCAAAGCAAAAAGGCCGGGTTGGCACCCGACCTCTTCCAGTCACTCAGCCATTTCTCCGCCAGTCGGTCAGCTCGCTGCCAGTACATCCGTGGTCAGCGCGCCGCCAGCATCTGGACAGCATAGGCGAATGACAAATCATGCGGCCTGAAGGTTGTCAGCCGAATTCTTGCCGGACTTCTTGTCGCGGACGAGATCATAGCGGATCTTCTGGCCTTCAACGAGTTCGCGCATGCCGGCGCGTTCGACCGCTGAAATGTGGACAAAAACATCCGTAGAACCATCATCGGGCTGAATGAAGCCAAAACCCTTGGTGCCATTGAACCATTTGACGACGCCTGAATTCATAACGATCTCCTTTTCAACCGTTGTGTTCGCCTGCGGAAGAATGTCCGACAAGCCGTATCGATGTTGAGAGGATATCTGACGGAGCGCTTCAGCGCGTGGACAAAGGTCGCAAGCAATTCGATACGCACCATGTAGGTTATTTACCGAATTAAGCAATGGTTTTCTGAAAATAAAACTTTTCCGGGCGTGGGAAACGAGGGCATTTACCCACGGAATGCCGCTCGGCCGGGCAAGATCGAACCGGGGCGGCCGGATCGCGGCCGCCCCGCTGACATCACTGCCAGACGACGATCGGCGCCTTTGTCGGCACGCGGTCGTAGAGATCGATGATATCCTGGTTCATCAATCTGACGCAGCCCGAGGAGACGGCCTTGCCGATCGAGCGCCAGTCGGGATTGCCGTGCAGGCGGTAGAGCGTGTCTTCGCCGTTCGAGAAGATATAGAGCGCGCGGGCGCCGAGCGGGTTCTTCAGGCCCGGCTCCATACCGCCGTTCTCGATCGAATATTTGACGAGTTCCGGCTGGCGGGCGACCATCTCGTTCGGCGGCTTCCAGCGCGGCCATTTCTGACGCCACTGGATGACGCCGGAACCCTGCCAGGCGAAACCCTCGCGGCCGATGCCGACGCCGTAGCGCATCGCCATGCCGTCACCCTGGACGAGATAGAGAAAGCGCGACGGCGTATCGACGACGATGGTGCCGGGCGGCTGGCCGGTGGGATCGAGAACGCGCTGGCGATAATAGCGCGGGTCGATCTGCTCATAGGGAATGGCGGGGATGAGAAAGCCACCATCCTCGACGGGACCATACATGACGGCAAGCTCGGCCCCACTCGGCACGCTCGACGCCCCAGGCGATTGGAAGAGGCGCATGGGCGAACGGTAGATGATCGTCGTATCGCCCGATGTGACCGTATTGGCCGAAGAGGCGCAGCCGGTGAGCGCGGAGGCTGCGGTCAATGCCGAAAAGGAAAGAAAGCTGCGGCGGGAAAGATGTCTATCGAAGCTCATGACGCGGGACTGATTTCCTCTGATGCGGGAGCCGGACAAAACCCTGCGTGAGCGGCGATTCGTCCGATGCCGAGAACAACATCAGAAGATCTATCGGCTTGCGCCAAATAAACCATAGCTTCACGCAGACGTGTCCGGCCTTGGGCAGACGATATCAGCGGCGCTGTTGCAGCGCTACATCACAACGATCTCCGCCTTGGCAGGAAGGCGGTCATAGAGATCGACGACGTCCTGGTTCAGCATGCGCACGCAGCCGGACGAGGTGGCCTTGCCGATCGACTGCCAGTCGGGTGTGCCGTGGATGCGATAGAGCGTATCTTGCCCGTCCTTGAAGATATACATGGCGCGGGCGCCGAGCGGGTTCTGGAGCCCGGATTCATGCCGCCGTTTTCGGCCGAAAAGGCGCGAACCTCGGGCTGGCGCGAGACCATCTCGACCGGCGGCGTCCAGCGCGGCCATTTCTGCTTCCACTGAATGACGCCGCGGCCCGACCAGGCGTAACCATCGCGGCCGAGGCCGACACCGTAGCGCATCGCCTTGCCGTTTTCCTCGACGAAATAGAGGAAATGCGCCCTGGTATCGACGATGACCGTGCCGGGGCGCTCGGTCGTCTGGTAATCGACTTCCTGGCGGAGGAACTGCGGCTGCACGCGGCTGACCGGGATCGCCGGCAGGGTGAAATCCTCGTCGCGGACCGCGCCATACATTGCTATATGCACCGGATTGCTGACCGGCAGGCCGTAGGTCTGATGGAATTGGGTCTTGTAGAGTTCTCGCGTCTGCGGCACCGGCTGATCGGGTATCGGCCGCACCCGGCGCGGATCGACGCCGGGCGGCTGATAGAAGACCGGCGAGGTCTCCTGAACGAAGCGGGCGGGCGAATCGGCGGCGACATCGGGAATGAGGATGTTGCAGCCGCTCAGCGACCCGGCTGCGATGACGAGCCCGGCAATCGGGAAGACCCGGCGCAGAAAATTCATGGAACCACCCTTATCAACGATCGGCGAGACAGCGATATCTACCGCGACGATGGCATCCGCGGCTGGCGCGAGGCTGGTGTTGAGGGCGGGAAAGCCGGAAGCTAATGCATGCGACCCGAAGTGCAGAGCAAAAAGCGCTGTGCCTCAGGGCCATCCCCACTGCCCAGCTAAACTTCCTGCAATGGCGAAGGCAGCAGCTCGGGGAAGTCGTTCGGCACGATCATGGTCTCTGCGTCCGTTGTCACACCGGGAACACAGGCCCAATAGGCCTGCGTTTGAAGCGGCGGCGAAAAATCAGGCCGCCACCCCATGGAAGAAGCGGATGCTCTGTTCGATCTCGGCCGGCAGCGCCGAAGTGTGGTTGCCGGCGACGGTTTCGGTTTCGATATGGATGCCGGCGGCGCGGGCGCGGCGGGAGAGAAGATCGGCCCGGTCGTTGAAATGAGCCTCTTCCGTGCCGTGAACGACACGGATAGGACATTTGAAGCTCTGGGCGTAACACAGCGCCGACCGCACCTCGAACTCATGCGCATTGCTGTCGTCGAAGCGGATATCCTGGGGATAGCGCTTGAAGAAGCGGAAGGCGTCGGGATTGCCCGATATCGGCGCGGCGGCCCGGAATTTCTGGGTGCTCATCGCCGTCAGCATGGTCAGCGTACCGCCGATGCTGTGGCCGGCGATGAACAGCCGCCCTGGATCGACCCCCGGCAGATGCGCCAGCCGCTCGGCGGCGGCAAGAACGTCGTCGACCTCGTCATAGAAGCCGGAGAAATTGCCCATCTGGCCGTTTTCGCCGCGCAGCGACGGCATCATCACAACGTAGCCGGCATCCATGTAGGGCTTCATCAACTGCCAATGGCCGATGCCCATGGCATTGCCGCCGTGGAGGAAGAGCACGGCGGGCTTGGCGGCGCGCTCGCGCTTATATTTCGAGACCCAGGCGACCAACTCGAGTTCGCCGTAGCCGGAGCGATAAAAGATCTTGTCGGCGTCGGCCGGCGCGCTCAGCGGCTCGTATTTGTCGGGCGCCGGACCCTTCTGCAAAAGCTTGGTGCGGAATTGGTGGCGGACCTTGGCATAGTCATGCTTGGCAAGCCGCGGTTCATCCGGAACATCGAAGGCCGCCGCCACTTGCGGCAGGACGAGTGCGCCGGCAAGACCCGCCAGCACGGCACGGCGTTGGCGGAAAAAGGCATTTTGTTCATGCGAGCTCATAACGCAGCACCCAAATCACGTCCCCGGCACACAAGATTTGCACCGGAAGATCGTTGCCGCCAATACACATCCTGTTGAAATTTTGGGACTGCGGCATTGTTGCACAGGAGATTGGCCCTCACCCCGGCTTGGCGTCGATCATGGCGATCAGGGTGCGCAGCCGATCGGCCTCATAAGTGGGCTTGTCGGGGCGAAGACGGGCGATGCGGGGAAAGCGCATGGCGACGCCCGATTTGTGCCGGGTCGAGCGGTTGATGCCTTCAAAGGCCACCTCGACGACGAAGCCGAAATCCTTATCGGCGCGCACGGCGCGCACCGGCCCGAAGCGCTCGGTGGTATTGTTGCGCACGAATTTGTCGAGCACTTCGAGTTCCGCATCGGTGAAACCGAAATAGGCCTTGCCGACGGGCACCAGTTGTTCCCCGTCCTCGTCGTCGGCCCAGACGCCGAAGGTGAAATCGGAATAGTAGCTCGAGCGCTTGCCGTGGCCGCGCTGGGCATACATCAGCACCGCATCGACATTATAGGGATTGCGCTTCCACTTGAACCAGGGGCCCTTCATCCGGCCGGCCTGATAGATGCTGTCGCGCCGCTTGATCATCACGCCCTCGATGACCGGATCGGGCGGGGCCGCACGAAGACGGTCGAGCTCGTCCCAGGACGAGAAAGGCACGAGCGGCGAGAGGTCGAAACGGTCGTGGGGGGCACGGTCGATGATCTCGGCCAGCCGATCGCGGCGATCGGTAAAGCCATCGCCCCGCACATCCTCGTCGCCGTCGAAGAGCAGGTCGTAGGTGCGGATGAAGGCGGGGTAGTCGGAAAGCATCCTTGCCGTCACCGTCTTGCGGTTCAGGCGCTGCTGCAGATCGGAGAAAGTGCGGGTCGGGCTGTTGGAGCGGGCGGTGCCGCCGACCAGCAGCTCGCCGTCGACAACGCCGGAAAAGCTGATGGCGTCGAGAATATCGGGAAAGGCGACCGAAATGTCGTCGCCGGAGCGCGAATAGATTTTGCGCCGGTCGCCGGAGCGGGAGAGCTGGACACGGATGCCGTCCCATTTCCATTCGGCGGCGTAGTTGGCCGGATCGAGACCGTTAAGGTCCCCTCCTCCACCGCATTGGCGAGCATGACCGAATGAAAGATCGCCGGTGTCGCCAGCACCGGTTTTTCGCCGCCCGCAGCCAGCCATTCGAACAAAGTCTCGTAAGGCGGCTGCAGGCCGTGCCAGAGCGTTTCGATTTCGGTGACGTCCTTGTCGCCGAGATCAGCCAGCGCCTGTTTGGCAAGACGGGCTGAGACACCGATGCGCATGGCGCCGGTCGCCAGCTTGATGAAAGCGAACCGGCCGGAGGAATCCAGCCGGTCGAGCAGGTCGCGGACGAAGCCGCGCACTTCCGTGCGGCCGAGCGCATTCATATCGGTGACAACAGCGCCGAGACGCGGCTGGGAAAGGGCCGAGCGGTCGATATCCCGCTCATTGTCCCAGACTAGCGAGATGGTTTCGGCGAGATCGCCGACATAATCGTAGGAATAACGGAACAACACCTCGTCCATGCGCTCCAGCACCAGTTCGCGCAGCATGGCGGGCTTGACGTTACGCACCTCCAGCGTGCCGGCGATGGCGGCAAGGCCGTAGCCGCGGTCAGGGTCCGGCGTGTCGCGGAAATAATCGGTCAGCAGCTTCAGCTTGCCGTTGCGGCTGGGGGTGAGAACGAGGCGGTCGAGGAGGTCGGCGAAGGCTTTCATGTCGGCCTCCGCGTTTGAGGGGAAGGCTCAAAGGGTACGCCCTCATTCCTGTGCTCGTCACAGGAATCCAGTGCGCCCAAGTCCTTGAGCGCGAGAAACTCTTCGGTGTCACATAAGTCATTCACCGCGCCGACGCGCGGTGGCTGGATTCCTGTGACGAGCACAGGAATGAGGGAGCGAGGGGCGTGCATAGCCGCCATTTCCAGCGCGCCGGCGATAGCGGCAAGGTCCGCTGGGGAGGGGTTCTGATCCAGCACAGAGCTCATCTCAATCCGCCTCATCCTCATAGCCCACCAGATGCAACGGCTTCGCCTTGATGCCCTGGAGCTGGCACCAACGCACCAGGGCCTCCTCGCGGCCGTGGGTTACCCAGACTTCGGCCGGGTGCAGTTCCCGGATGGTTTCCGTCAGCTCCGGCCAGTCGCAATGATCGGAGATGACGAGCGGCAGTTCGACGCCGTGCTGTTTGGCGCGCTGGCGTACCATCATCCAGCCGGAGGCGAAGGCCGGCAGCGGTTCGTTGAAGCGCCGCGCCCAGCGGTCGGCGAAGGCCGAGGACGGGCCGACGACGACGGCGCCCTTGAAGGCGGATTTGTCGCGGCTCTCGATGGTCGCCGGCAGCAGCTCACCGAGATCGATGCCCTCGCCGACATAGTAGTCGCAGAGCTTTTCCATGGCGCCGTGGATATAGATCGGCTCGGTGTAACCGGCATCGCGCAGCAGCCTGATGACACGCTGGGCCTTGCCCAGCGCATATGCGCCGACGAGATGGGTGCGCTCGGGAAATTGGCGGAGCGAGGCGAGCAGCTTGCCGATCTCATCCATCGGATCGGGATGATGGAAGACCGGCAGGCCGAAGGTCGCCTCGGTGATGAAGACATCGCAGGCGACCGGCACATAGGCGGCGCAGGTCGGATCCGGGCGGCGTTTGTAATCGCCGGAGACGACGATGCGGGTGCCGTTTTTCTCGATGGCGATCTGCGCCGAGCCGAGCACGTGGCCAGCCGGATGAAAGCTCACCTTGACGCCGTTGATGAGCAGTTCCTCGCCGAAGGCGGCAGCCTGCTCGCTGACGCAAAAGCCCTCGCCGTAACGCAGGCGCATGATGTCGAGCGTCTGGCGGGTGGCAAGCACGTTCACATGGCCCGGCCGGGCGTGATCGGAATGGCCGTGGGTGACGAGCGCCCGCTCCACCGGCCGCACAGGATCGACATAGAAGCCGCCTTCGGGGCAATAGAGCCCTTCCGGGGCGGGATAGAGCAGCGCATCAGGTCTCATGAAGCAAGAGATAGCCGGAAATCGGCGCGAGGCCAGAGGTCGTCATCAGGCTATCCTGTCGAGAAAGGACAGTACCGCGGCATTGAACTCCGCCGGCCGTTGCAGCGGCGCGAAATGGCTGACGCCTTTGAGATAAATCATCTCAGCGTCCGGAATGCTGCGGACAAGATATTCGGCATGCTCCGGCTTGATGAACTCGTCGTGCCGACCGAGCACGATCGCGACCGGCACACCGATCCGTGCGAGGTCTTCGGCGCTGTAATTCGGCTCCGTGCGCATCATCTGGCTGACCGCCTCGACGAAGGCATTGAAGTCATGCGGCGTGGCGGACAAGGCCGCATAATCCTTGGCATGGCGGCTGAAGCATCGGTCGATGACCGGGGTCGCAACAAATTCCAGCGTACCGCTCGGATCCATGTTGCAGGCGAAGAAGAAGACGCCGTCGACACGTGACGGCACCGTCGCGGCGAGGATCAGCGCGATACAGGCGCCGTCGCTCCAGCCGATGAACGCTGCCTTGTCCAGACGCAGTTCGTCCATGACATCAAGCACGTCTGATGCCATCAGTTCATAGGTGTAGGGACGGGCATCGCGGGTGCTGCGGCCATGGCCGCGGCTGTCGATCAGCACGACGCGGCGGCCACTGTCGAGCAGCGCCGGGAGCTGATAGCCCCAGTTGCCGCTATGGCCGAGACCGCCATGCAGCAGGATGACGGCAGGACCGGTCCCATAGCTCGCATACCAGATGCGGGCACCGTCGCGTCCGACATGGCCTTCGGCAGATGCCGGCGGCAAGGCGGCCGCGCCGTGTTCTGCGAAACGGATGAGCTCGTCGTCCTGTGGTTCCATGGCGATACCGATCCTCTCCGGGGAATAAACTGCCAGCATAGAAAAGCCGGAAAAGAGCCCAAGAACAACCAGAATCGCTTTCTAGCTGTTGCTTCTTTCGATGCAATCATGGGGAGCATAATGGGCAGGAAGCTTTTCTATTGCGTGGGCGCGGTCGCACTTGTCGCGGCGGGCATCTATCTCAACAACACCAGCCTGCTCGCCGAGCATCAGCCGGGAAAGCCGGTGCTGCTCGCCCATCGCGGCATCGCCCAGCGGTTCGACGAGACCGATCTGAAGAACGACACCTGCACGGCGAGCCGCATGCTGGCGCCGAAACATGATTATCTCGAAAATACCATCCGCTCGATGCAGGCAGGCTTTGCGGCGGGCGCCGATATTGTGGAGATCGACGTGCATCCGACGACAGATGGCGCATTCGCCGTCTTTCACGACTGGACACTCGACTGCCGCACCGACGGGCACGGCGTCACCCGCGATCATTCGATGGCGGAGCTGCGGAAGCTCGACATCGGCTATGGCTATACCGCTGACGGCGGCAAGAGCTTTCCCTTCCGCGGCCGCGGCATCGGCATGATGCCGACGCTGGCCGAGGTGCTCTCGACCTTTCCGGATCGGCGCTTCCTGATCAACGTCAAGAGCCGCGATCCGTCCGAGGGCGAAAAACTCGCCGCCGTGCTCAACGGACTTTCACCCGCGCGACGGGCAGACATCATCGTCTATGGCGGCGACGAGCCGATCGATGTCCTGCGCCGGCTGGTGCCCGAGATCAAAACCGCCTCGCGCCAGAGCCTGAAAGGCTGCCTTTTCGGCTACATCGGCTATGGCTGGACCGGCGTGCTGCCGGATGCCTGCAAACACGCCATGATGCTGGTGCCGATCAATATTGCGCCTTGGCTCTGGGGCTGGCCGGACCGTTTTCTCAACCGCATGCAGGATGCAGGAACCGAGGTCTTCGTGCTCGGCCCCTATCGCGGCAGCGATTTCTCGACCGGCATCGACGACGCCGCGCTGTTGGCGCGACTGCCTGAGAACTATGCGGCGGGCATATGGACGAACGAGATCGAGGCGATCGGCAAGCTGGAAAAATAAGGCGTTCAAGCGCGTCGCGATCTTTCAGATTCACTCCTTACGCTTTAGTTCCTTATTTTACGCATGTCGTTGCCGCAAAAGCGCTTCGCGCCTTGCCTGCGAAAAACGCTGCGCAGTTTTGCGCGACGGGTTTTAGAGGCTGCGTGCCCGCAGCAATGCCGGGATCTCCTCCGGAGAAACGGGCTTGGAGAAGCGGTAGCCTTGCGCCTCCTCGCAGTGTGCGTGACGCAGGAAATCCATCTGCGCGTCGGTTTCCACGCCTTCGGCGAGCACCGAAAGCTTCAGCGTCTGCGCCAGCGAAATCACCGCCGAGGCGATGGCAACGGCGGTCTTGTCGCCCGGCAGGGCCTCGACCAGCGAGCGATCCATCTTCAGCCGGTCGAAGGGGAAGGTCTTCAGCGCCGCCAGGCTGGAATAGCCGGAGCCGAAATCGTCGATCGACAGGCGCACACCGAGCGCGCGCAGCGATTCCATCATGGCAAGCGCGCGTTCGGCATCCTGCATTACCACGCTTTCGGTGACCTCGAGTTCCAGCCAGCGCGCTTGCAGGCGGTGGCGCTCCAGCGCTTCGGCGACGTGGCACGCAAAATCCGGATCGGCGAACTGCTTGGCCGAGACGTTGACGGCGACGGTCAGCGACGGCAGGCCCATATCCTGCCATTGGCGCGCCTGGCGGCAGGCCTCGTTCAACACCCAGAGACCGAGGGGAACGATGAGGCCGGTTTCTTCGGCGAGCGGAATGAAATTGACCGGCGGCACCCTGCCCTTGGCCGGATGGTTCCAGCGCACCAGCGCCTCGATGCCGGTGATGCGGCCGGTGGCGACATCGACCTGCGGCTGGTATTGCAGGAACAGCTGGTGGCCGGTAATCGCCTGGTGCAGCTCCTCCTGCTCGCCGAGCGGCATTCCCACCGGCGCGCCACCGCCATCGTGATGCTGCAAGGTGTTGCGGCCAAGCTCCTTGGCACGGTACATGGCGCGGTCGGCATTGGCGAGAAGCTCTTCCGAGGTCGCGCCGTCGAAGGGGAAGGCGGCAACGCCGATGCTCGAGGTGACGGTGATCTCGCCGCCGTCGCTGGGGATCGGCCGGTTGATCGCCTTCTGCAGCTCGCGGAGGCGGCGCGTGATGCCGGCATCGTGGCTCGACTGGTGAACGAGCACGACGAGGAATTCGTCGCCGCCGAGACGCACCACCATATCCGAGGCCCGGATGCTGTTGGCCATGCGGGCGGCGGTTTCCTTCAGCACCTCGTCGCCGGCGGCGTGGCCGCGGCCGTCGTTGATGTCCTTAAAATTATCGAGATCGATATAGGCGACGGTGACCTTGCGGGTGTGGCGCCGGGCCTGGTCGAGGATATTGGCGAGCCGCTCCTTGAGGAAGGCGCGGTTCGGCAGGCCGGTGAGATCGTCGTGATGGGCCATGAAATGGATGCGATCATCGACACGCTTGCGCTCGATGGCGATGCCGGCAATGTGCGTGGCGAGCGCCACCAGCTTTATTTCGTGCTCCGTCGGACGGCGGACTTCCCTGGAATAGAGGGCAAAGGTGCCGAGCACATTGTTCTGCGAGGTGGCGATCGGTGTCGACCAGCAGGAGCGGAAGCCGAACGGCGCGACCAGCGCGCGGAAATCCTCCCACAGCGGATCGCTCATCACGTCCTCGACGATCACAGTCTGGCCACGCCAGGCGGCGGTGCCGCAGGAGCCGACCTTGGGACCGATGGTGACGCCGTCGATCAGCCGGCTGTAGCCGCCGGGCAGATTGGGGGCGGCGCCGTGATAGAGCCTGGTGCCCTCGCCGTTCAGCAGCAGCACCGATCCGTCGATGCCGGTCAGTTGCGCCTCGATCATCAGCACCAGCGCCTCGAGGATCATCGGCAGCGGCTCGTTGCGGGCGATCATTTCGAGCAGGTTCGCCTGCTCACGATGGAGATCCTCCTGACGCTTGCGTTCGGTGATATCGCGGGAAACGCCGATCAGGCCGATGATCTCGCCGCGATCGTTGCGCAGCGGGATTTTCGAGGTCAGCCGGCATATCGGCCTTTTGCCGCCGGGCAGGACGTAGCTTTCCTCCATATCGATGCAGGCTTGCCCCGTCGCCATGATCTGCTGCTCGATATCGAAATGGCGGCGAGCCGTCTCGAAATCGAACAGGTCGAAATCACGCTTGCCGGTAAGCAGATCAGCGCTCTCCAGACCGAGGCTGCTGGCGGTGACGGCGTTGGCGAAGACGAAGCGGCTGTCGCGATCCTTGACATAGAGGAAATCCGGAAGCTCGTGGACGATCGTCTTCAGGCGCAGGTTCTCGATGCCGTCGGAGAGGTGATGGGCGGTCGAGGCCATCATCGCCTCCGTCGCGGCGACGATGCGCCGCGTTTCGGCCGACAGGGCATCGGTCGATTCCCATCGCCTGGCACTCGGTTCGTGCATGCCGTCATTCTCCCCGGAGGCCGAAGGCCTCATCCCGCATAATCACCCCGTAATATTCCCTTCAAAGTAGTCCTCATTCCCTTCGGCTTGCTTAAATGAAAGAGTGAACAAGACGACAAGATCGGCGGCGATATCCTGCCCTTGGCCAAGGCGACAACCGCAATTCCGGCCACCTGTGCCAGAAAGAGACAGGCGGGTCTGGCACGTTTCGTGCTACGGGCGCGTTATGACGAGAGAATCCGGAATGCCTTCACGCCGCGACATGCTTTTCCTACTCGCCGCCGCAGCGGTTGCGGGAGGTTCAGCGCCGCGCGCGCTTGCCGCACCGCTGGCGGCTGCCGGGCAATCCGATCTGCGCGGCGCGATCGACGCGGTGGAATATCGCGCCATTCCCGAAAGCGGCGACCGCAAGACCCGCAACCTGCAACAGATGATCGAACAGGCGGCGCGCGAGAACATGCCGGTCTTCCTGCCGCCCGGCACCTATCGAGTCTCCAATCTCAACCTGCCTGACAATACCCGCATAACAGGCGTGCCTGGCGCCTCACGGCTCGTCTATACCGGCGAAGGCCACCTACTGACGGCGACAAATGTGCGGCGCATCGAGCTTTCCAACCTCGTCATCGACGGCGGCAATCGCTGGCTCGGTGATTATGCCGGCGGGCTCGTCCAATTCACCGGCGTCGACGAGGTGCTGATGGACAATTGCGAGATCGGCGGCAGTCGCAAACACGGGTTGCAGCTGGAGCGCTGCGGCGGACGGATCGAGCGCAGCCGCATATCCGGCGCGGCCGAGGCCGGGCTCTACGCGGTCGATTCCGCCAATCTTTCGGTCACCGGAAATACGATCACCGATTGCGGCAATGGCGGCATTCTGGTGCATCGCTGGAAGAAGGCCGAGGACGGCACGGTGGTTTCCGGTAACCGCATCTCCAACATCCGCGCCAATGACGGCGGCACCGGCCAGAACGGCAACGGCATCAACATCTTCCGCGCCGATGGTGTGATGGTGGTGAACAACCATATTTCCGACTGCGCCTTCACCGCGATCCGCGCCAATTCGGCATCGGACATCCAGATCAGCAACAATCAATGCCGGCGTTCCGGCGAAACGGCGATCTATGTCGAATTCGCCTTCGAGGGCGCCGTCGTTTCCGCCAACATGATCGACGGGGCGGCGAACGGCATTTCGATTGCCAATTTCGACGAAGGCGGCAGGCTGGCGAGCGTCACCGGCAATGTCGTGCGCAACCTCACCCTGAAAGGCCCCTACAAACACGAGGTCGGCTTCGGCATCGGCATTGCGGCGGAGGCCGACACGCTGATTTCGGGCAATGTGATCGAGGGCGCGCCGAGATGGGGCATGCAGATCGGCTGGGGTCCTTATCTCCGTAACGTCGTCGTCAGCGGCAATGTGGTGCGCAAGGCACCTGTCGGATGCGCCGTCTCGGTCGCCGACGGCGCCGGCACCGCCGTCATCACCGACAACGTCTTCCAGGAGACCGCTGAAGGCGCGGTCCTCGGCTTCCAATGGGAGAAGAAAGTGTCGGACGAGATGGCGGGCGGCGCGCCGTACAAACAGCTGACCGTCGAGCGAAACCGGGTCTCCTGAAGAGCATCAAAAGCTTTCATCATCCCATCAGCGGCAAGGACTTTTCCGCAGCCGCTGCGGCCTCTACCCTCTCGGACAATTACATCGAGGGGACAAGATCATGCTGACAATCTACGGAGTCTATCGATCGCGGGCGTCGCGCGTCTACTGGATGGCGGAGGAGCTGGGGCTCGAATTCCAGTCGGTGCCGGTGCTGCAAGCCAGGCGATTGGCGGAGCCCCTGTCCGAGAGCGCGCCGCTCAATACGCACTCGCCCGATTTCGCCGCCGTCAACCCGATGGCGCAGATCCCCAGCATCAAGGACGGCGATCTCCTCATGCATGAGTCGCTGGCGATCAATCTCTACCTCGCCCGCAAACATGGCGGACCGCTTGCGGGACAAACCGTCGAAGAAGACGGATTGCTGACGATGTGGACCGTCTGGGCTGCCTCGCAGGTCGAGCCGCATTCGGTCAGGATCGTGCTGACCTATGACAACGGCCTCGAAAACAGCCAGGAGGGCAAGGAGACGATCGCAGCCGCCTGTCATGCCTTGCGCAGGCCACTTGCCACGCTCGAAGGCCAGCTTGCCGGCCGGCAGTGGATTGCCGGCGACCGCTTCACCGTCGCCGATCTCAACATCGCCGAGGTGCTGCGATACGCCCAGAGCGAGGAGGCGCTTTTCCAGGCACATCCGAATATCGAGGCCTGGATCGAGCGCTGCCAGTCGCGCCCGGCCTACAAGAAGATGCAGGAGACGCGCGGCAGGGAGCCGATCGAGGTCTGAGCCAAAGCGCGTCGCGCTTTAGCTTGTTGTTTTGCGCATGTCGTTGCGGCAAAAGCGCTTCGCGCCTTGCCTGGAAAAACCGCCGCACAGCTTTGCGCGACATGCTTTAGCGGAACAAGGCAAGCGTGCCGGCCATTTCCTCGCGGATCCAGGCCTTGAAGTCCCTGACCTTCTTCGGCTCGCGCGTGCCCTCGGCGGTGACGAAATAATGACCGAAACCGGTGCGCGCCCGAATGCCGAAGGGCGCCGCCAGCCGGCCTTCGGCAAGCGCGAAGGCGGCAAGGGTCTGCCAGGCAAGCATGACGCCCTGCCCGGCGATCGCCGCATCGAGGCACAGCGAGGCATCGTTGAAAACGTGGCGCGTCGCCGGTGTGGCGCCTGACAGTCCCGCCTCGCGCATCCAGACCTCCCAGCTGAACATGGCGCGACCGTCGATGACGGCGGGCAGTTCCAGGATATCGGCGGGCGCCTTCAGTTTCGCCGCCATCTCCGGCGAGCAGACGGGAAAAACCTCCTGCTCCAGGAGCAGTTCGGCCTTCACGTCAGGCCATTTGCCGGTGCCGACGCGGATGCCGATATCGACGTCGGAGAGGGCGGGGCTGACGAGATTGGTGGTTGCATCGAGCCGCAGCTTGATATCGGGATGGCGCTCAGCGAAACGATCGAGCCGGCAGACGAGCCAGCGGGCGGCAAAAACCGGCGCCACCGAGATCGTCAGGATCGTGTCGTCCTTGCGTTGCGCAATCGACACGGCCGCCGAAAGACGGGCAAAGCCTTCATCGAGCGCGGCCAGTACCGGCCGGGCGGCTTCGGTCGTCATCATTCCCCGGGCGGTGCGCTCGAAGATCACCAGGCCAAGCTGCGCCTCCGCCTTGATGACCTGCTGGCTGACGGCGCCGACCGAGACGCCGAGCTCATCGGCGGCCGCCTGCAGCGAGCCGAGCCGACCGACGGCTTCCAGCGCCTTAAGGCCGTTGAGATGCACAGTGTTGAGGTTCTTCATATAGTTTTTCTATAGCAGAGCCGCATTAATCTCAATTGAAAATCCGCTTGAGGGAGCAGAGATTACAGCCTGCGGCGACCATCCCCCGCCGCTTGGAGAAAGCGAGGCATGCCATGTCATTGCTGAAGTTTTTCTTGAGGCCCGCCCTTGCCTTGGGCAGCGCAGACGCTCTCCCAGCCTGGAAGAACGATCCGCTGCGGCATCCCGAGGTCGAGCGCATGTCGATGCGGGAAATTGCCGATCTGCCGATTGGAACAGAGACCAACCTTGCCGCCGAGGCCAAACCGACGCTGGCGAAATGCGCGTGACGATGCGCGCCCGTGTCAGCCGCTCTGAAACGCGCCGCATCACTCGCGTGACGCGACGCGCTTTAGCGACCTGCCTCAGTCCACCGATGCCTGCCAGCAAATCACACGACCGTCCTCCGGATCAATGCGCTCGCCGATGCGGATGAAGCCGTTGCGTTCGAGGACACGTTGCGAGGCGATGTTTTCCACGCCCGTATCGGCCGAAACGTGCGTCACGCGCGGGTCTTTCCGCGCCCATTCGAGCAGTTCGCCGATCGCACGCGTGACATAGCCACGCCGCTCGCGGCTCGGCGCAATGCCATAGCCGACGTGGATTTCGCCCCTCTCAGGCGCACTGATGATGGAACACAGCCCGACGATCTCGCCATCCTCGACGATCATCCAGGCCGACGGGGTAAAATCGGCGCCGATCTCCGCGGCGATCCTCGCCAGCATCTCCAGCACCTCAGGCGGCGCGATGGCGCTATCGGAAACCAGGCGCGTATCTGCGGGCGCGGCGCCGTTCAGCAACCCGGCGAAATCATAAGCAGTCAATTCGATGATCATATTATTCTCGACATTGGACCTGCGCCAGCTTTGGCGCGTCATAGCCGAGCAGCAAGACTAGCCCTCGATTGAATTCGAGCCGCGTCTCGTCCTTCCGCCTCGGCCGGTGCGTTCTGAATATTTTGCGACGGCATACAAAGGCGTTCTCCTCTTCGGGCCTGACCCCGGAATGAGCGGATGCGGATCGATATTGAAGCTCGCCGGCCTCTTTGTCCAGCCGTTACGGAGAACTGGCCCTGGCAGGCTGAAGGGCTGATTCGACAGAGCGGGCAGCGCTTCCGCCGTAGAAAAAACCCTACTTGTCGCCTGCATTCGCGCGACCACGCCAACCCGGCGTCGGAGCCCTATCTGTTTCAGCAAAGAGAATTTCAGTGCCAGCAATTCGAAAAATCCTGTTGGGACTCCTCGCAATTTTAACGGTCGCCATTGTCGTCAGCGCCGGCTGGCTCTGGCAGGTCGCGGGTGCTTACGGTTTCAACACCGTCTTGCGGCGCGGTGGAACCTATTGGATCGACATAAAACCTGACGACGAGCGCCTTTCCGCCTCCGTGCAGTTGGCGTTGCGCCCGGTCATCCCGGCCGTTTTGCCCGGGCCGCTGGTCTGGCAAGAGCCGGAGACGGGCTTCGAGGTGGCGGAACTACCGGTTCTTGCCGATGGCCGCGAAGTCGACCGGATCTTGCTCAGCCGAATTGACCCGGCCCGCTTTCGATTCGTCACCCGTAACGCGGCTGCTGGCGATACCGGCATCGACGAATGGGAGAAGGTTTTGCCTAACGCCGCGCTGATCGTGAACGGCAGCTATTTCGACAAACATGGCAGGCCCGATACGCCTTTCATCAGCGAAGGCATTGCGATGGGTCCTCAGCAATATGACGCGAGGGCCGGCGCCTTCATTGCCGGCAAAGACACTGCCGAGATCCGCGACCTGACGCATCAAGATTGGCAGACAGCCTTTGCCGGCGCGTCGAACGCCATGGTCTCCTATCCGCTCCTGATCGGCGACGACGGGCAGACGCATGTGAATGTGAAAAGCCGCTGGCTCGCCAACCGTACGTTTGTCGCCAAAGACGACTTGGGGCGTGTCGTCATCGGGACGACAAAGGAAGCGTTCTTTTCCCTCGACCGGTTGGAGAGTTTCTGAAGACCTCGCCGCTCAATCTCAAGGTCGCGCTTAATCTTGATGGCGGTCCCGTCGCCTGCCGGAGCGTTCGGCTGGATGGCTATCGGCAAAAATTCTACGCAAGATGGGAGTCTCAGGCGGACGATAACAAAGTAAGCCTGCTCCGCTGGCCGATTTCCGAGGCCAATTGGGCCATGCCGATGGTGCTGACGGTCGAGCGGAAGTAGGTCGGGATCTGGCGATCGTCGCAAGGCCAGCGAGGATTATCGCGAGCATCGGTGTCGGAATCTCATTTCGCCGGCCGTCTTCAAGCCATTGCACAACGCCTTACATCGCATCGATCTAAGGATAATCATATGGAGGAAGCGATGACGATTACCATTACCGCCTTTGAACGCTCGCCCGATCGCGGCCGGGGTCTGGCGCGCGACATGCGCGTTCGCTGGGCACTCGAAGAAGCGGGCCAGCCTTACGAAGTTCGTCTCGTTTCGTTCAAGACGATGAAGGAGCCCGCGCATCTGGCACTTCATCCTTTCGGGCAGATTCCGACCTATGAAGAAGGCGATCTTACTCTGTTCGAGTCCGGTGCGATCGTGTTCCATATCGCCGAGCGCCATGCGGGCCTGCTGCCTGCGGATACGAATGCCCGGGCGCGCGCGGTCACGTGGATGTTTGCTGCGCTGAACACGGTGGAGCCGCCGATCTTCGAGCGCAGCCTCGCCACCATCCTCGAGCGCGACGAACCCTGGTACGAGCAGCGCCTGCATGCGCTTGAGGACAGCATCCGCAAACGGCTGGGGAGCCTTTCCGCTCGCCTTGGCGATGCCGACTGGCTCGATGGCGCGTTCAGCGCCGGCGACTTGCTGATGGTGACGGTGCTGCTCAGGGCGCAAGCATCAGGTCTCTTGGAGGAATATCCAAACCTTGCCGCCTATGTCGCCCGCGGCGAAGCCCGGCCGGCCTATCAGCGTGCTTTCGCGGCCCAGTTGGCGGTGTTCACCGCCGCATCGGCCGTGTGACAAGGGCCCCTTACCATCTTCATCCGATGGATGCTGCTGCTACCCATTGACCCTGCGTCTTTCCATGCTTAAATATCTCAGACAGTCTAGCCAGGAGGCAAATAATGGAATGGCAGTTGCAGGAGGCCAAGAACAAGTTTTCGAAAGTGGTGCAGAAGGCGCGTGATGAAGGCCCGCAGGTGGTCACGCTCCGGGGCGAGCGAACGGCCGTCGTGCTGTCCGCCCGCGACTACGACGCCTTGCGCGCCGGCCGGCCGACACTGGTCGACGACCTGCTTGGCGGCCCGGCCTGGGACGATGAGCTTGCCAATACGGTGGAAGCACGCGCTGCGAGCCCAAGCCGCGACGTGACCTTCTGATGTATCTGGTCGATACCAATATCGTTTCGGAGGCGCGGCGCGGCACATCGCAGGCGATTTCCTGGCTGCGCTCCGTCGATCCGCTGAGCATACACCTGAGCGCGCTGACCCTTGGCGAGATCATGCGCGGCATTGCGCTCAAACAGAGGTCGGACCCGAAGGCTGCGGCGCACCTCACGGAGTGGCTGCGCAAGCTGCGTCATGATCACGGCGCCCGCATCCTGCCGGTAACCGATCAGATCGCCGTGGAATGGGGTCGCATCGCCGCGATCCGGCCACGCGGCGATATTGACGGGCTGATCGCCGCGACCGCGATCGTCCATGACCTGATCGTCGTCACCCGCAACGTCAGTGACTTCGCCGACACCGGGGCCTCGGTGATCAATCCTTGGGAGATGTCGGCATGAGCTCCGCTGCGCCTGCCCCGCAGGCCGCGGCGATCATGCAGCCTATCAGCCGCGATCGTAGGCCAGCGCCCGTTGGACGGCGGGGCGCTGCAGCATGCGGGCGTGATGGTCGCTCACGTCGACGAAGCGGGCGGGATCGACGCCGTCGGACGGCAGCCAATCTGTCATGACGAAAAGATAGGGATCGGCGATCGAATAGCTCTCGCCCATCACCCACGGGCCTTTGAACATCGTCTCTTCGATCAGGGTGAAACAACCGGCCATATTCTCAGGCACCTTGGCCTTCATCGCCTCGAGTGCCGCCTGATCGTCGGCCCAGCGGGAGCCGCGCGGGCGATGGGCATGGTTCACATGCACGGTCGAGCAGAGATAGCAGTTGAAGGATTGCAGCCGCGCCATGTCGAAAGCATCCCCGAGCGGCGCCAGCTTGGCGGCCGGCGCACTTTCCGCGACAAAGCCGAGGATCGCCGGCGTTTCCGTCAGCACGCCGCGATCGGTGACCAGCGCAGGCACCCGGCCCTTCGGGTTGATCTGCAGATAATCCGGCGAGCGTTGCTCGCCATTGGCGAAGCTGAGCTTCCTTGTTTCGAAGGCGAGGCCGGATTCCTCCAGGGCGATCAGGCTTGCGAGCGCGCAGGTTCCCGGCGCGTAGTACAATGTCAGCATAATGGGCCACTCCCTTTCGGCACGTGATATAGCGCAGGGATGGGTGCGCCGGAACTGGGGAGATTGGGTTTTGTCTCTGCGTCGGGCCGCCCCTCATCCGCCTGCCGGCACCTTCTCCCCGTTCTGACGGGAGAGATATGCCGCACCCTCTCAATTCCTCGCAGACCTCTCGTAAGGCACGTCCCCTCGCCCCGTTTACGGGGGTTCGCAGGACGGGTCGAGACCAGCGGCTCGACCCCGGCAAGGGTTAGGGTGAGGGGCATCTTGCCAGGACAAACTCGCCGCTCAGCCGCAGCCCGGCACGTCCTCCAGCCGGTGCCAGACCGGAATGCCGCGCTCCCTGGCGATGCGCACGTCGTTATCCGCCCCCTTGGAGTCGCCCGGCAGCCGCAGCACGCCGTCGCAGAGCTGCAGCAGCCGGCCGGCGACAGGGTGGAAGATCTCTTCGTAGAGCGCATCGCCGACCGACTTGCCGCCGGCGGCGTGCCAGATCGGCAGAGCCACCCATTCGCCGATCATCGG
Source organism: Rhizobium sp. C104 (assembly GCF_022354505.1). NCBI lineage: Bacteria > Pseudomonadati > Pseudomonadota > Alphaproteobacteria > Hyphomicrobiales > Rhizobiaceae > Rhizobium > Rhizobium sp. C104. The sequence continues at coordinate 2,375,412 of NZ_CP092348.1, forward strand.
CACATGGCCGGCGGCGAACAGTGCGGGCGAGGGTTCCTCCAGCCGCTCCAGGTTGGCGGCCATCTTTTCCGGGTCGTCGCCCGTTCCCGACCTATAAGGCCCGGCAATCAATATCAACATCATCCACTCCATCGCTGAGCATTCCCGGCGTCATGCACGGGATTTCGTGAAAATGCACGAGATTTCTTGAATGTCGAGTCTTTTCGTGCAATATCGGGCGAATGTGTTTAATTTCGTGCAGAGAGCCTATGCTGACGTCACAACGCAAAACCCTCATCCTCGACATATTGCGCCGTGACGGCCAGGTGGTCGCCAAGCGTGTCGCCGAGGATTTTTCCCTTTCGGAAGACACAATCCGGCGCGATCTCCGCGAAATGGCGGCGGAGGGGCTGTTGAAACGGGTGCATGGGGGCGCAATGCCGTTGGCGCCCGATCTGCCCGATTTTACCGCGCGGCGCAGCGTCTCGTCGGAGATCAAGGCGCGGCTCGGGGCTGCTGCGGCGGCGATGGTCAAGCCCGGTCAGTTGATCTTTCTCGATGGCGGCACAACTACGGCTGAGATCGCCCGGCACTTGCCGCGCGACACGCCGCTGACGGTTGCGACCCACAGCCCGACGATCGCCGCCGAACTCGAGCACCACCCGACGGCGGAGGTGATCCTTGCCGGCGGGCGGCTCTACAAACATTCGATGGTGGCGACAGGCGCGGCGGCGGCGGCGGCGATCTCGCAACTGCGCCCCGACCTGTTCTTCCTCGGCGTGACGGCCGCCCATCCGGTGCACGGGCTTTCCACCGGCGACTTCGAGGAAGCGGCGATCAAACGCCATATCGCCCGCTGCTCGGCCGAAACGCATGTGCTGCTGACGGAGGAGAAGTTCGACCTCGTCTCGCCCTGCCCGGTGCTTGGAATTTCTGAGGTGGCGGGGCTGATCGTGCCGGCGGAAATGCCGGCCGAGCGGCTGAAACCCTATCGCGATCTCAACAGCACGATCGCCGCGGCTTGATCGGCCGGGGAAACCGGGGACGCATGCCAGTTTGACGTGTGGGATCAGACTGCCTAACCTTCGACCTCACGAGGACGATGGCACGGCCCATGCATGAGGAGGAACAGAATTTGACAAGCATTTCCCTTCGAATCGCGCTGGCGCAGATGATGAGCGACGTAAATATCGATGAGGTTTGCGCATCTGCTGCGGCTGAAGGTGCCGCCATCATCTTATTTCCGGAGATGTTCTCAAACGGGTACAGTCGCTTTGATTCCGAGAATGCGGCGTCCCGGCAGGCTTGGATCGACGCGGCAATACCGCTTGATGGTCCCTATCTGGATAGATTTCGACAAGCTGCGCGCAATAATGGTCTCGCGATCGTGGCAACGTTCCTTGAGTACGGAGAGGCAAAACCTTTCAACGCGGCCGTAGTGATCAATGACAGCGGCGAAATCATCCTCCATCAGCGCAAGCGACACATTTGCTTTTTCGACGTCCCGGAAGAGGCTTGCGCCCCAGGCGATGGCTCAAGAGTGGCAAAGCTGAAGACAAAAGCGGGCGAGGTTGCGATCGGCATAATGATTTGTATGGATCGGGAGTTTCCCGATGTAGCATCGGATCTCGTTCGGAACGGCGCGGAGATTATTCTCGTTCCAAACAGCTGCCCACTCGTGGACGATCCAAGCGTAGGTGACGTGCGCGTGGCGGGGGTGCGAGCACTGGCCTTCCAGTCCGTCGTGGGGATAGCCGTGGCCAATTATCCGGTACCGAAAGACGACGGTCGTTCTTTCGCCGTCGATCCGCTAGGCAAGGTTCTTATTATGGGCGGCAAGCAGCAGGAATTGGTCATAGTAGACTTCGATATCAATGAGATCAGGGCTGTTCAGAAGCGAGAGTGGTTCCGACGAGCCCGATGACCTGTGTTGACGCCGTCCCATTGCTGGGTTCCGTTATCTCCGAACCGCTAAATACTTCCTGATAAAGGTATTGGCTCGTTTATTTTCCAGTCAGCACGGACGTGACTTCTGATATCGCCGACATGGATGCCATTCCAATTGCGCATCGAGGTTGCGGCAAAGGCCGTCAGGGCGGCGTGCACTTCGCTTTCCGTCTCGAAGAAACGGGCAAGTGTCGCCGCCACCGTGGCTTCGGCGGCGCGGGTGGCGCCATCGTCGCATTTCAGGGCGATGGCGATGCCCTTTTCCGGGATCGCGGCGCAGAAGACGCCCTCGGCGCCTGTCTTGGCGAAAATGCGGCCGGGGGCGAGCTGCATCAATTCCGTGCAGGCGCGACCGGTACCGGCGACATAGAAGGGCTCGGCCATGCAAGCCTCGATCAGCCGGCGGGATGCCTTGGCGCGCAAAGGTTCCAAGCCGACGCCCGTCGCCATTTTTGCAAAGCCGTGGGCAAGGCTCTTGAGCGGCACGGCATAAGTCGGAATCGAGCAGCCGTCGGTGCCGCAGCTCTCGGCACCGAGCACGGCGCCGGTCAGGCTTTCTATCGCCGCGCGGATCTCGACCTGCAGCGGGTGCTCATAGCCGACATAACCCGTCGGTTCGATATCCTGATGGCAGCAGGCGCAGATGAAGCCGGCATGTTTTCCCGAGCAATTGTTGTGCAGCGCAGTCGGCGCATCGAGCGCACGGGCCTGCTGGATCAGGACCTTCTGGCTCATCGACCAATGGGCGCCGCATTCCAGCGCCTCGGCATTGCGGCCGGCCCGCGACAGCATGGAGGCGGCAAGCGCCACATGCTCGTCCTCGCCATTATGCGAAGCACATGCGAGCGCCAATTCCTTATCGCCAAAACCATAGGCATCGGCCGCGCCGCTCTCGATCAGCGGCAGCGCCTGCATCGCCTTGCAGGCCGAACGCGGGAAAACGGCGGCTTCGATATCGCCGAGCGAGAAGACGAGCTTGCCGTCACCATCGACGACAGCCACCGAACCACGATGGCGGCTTTCGACGAGCAGGCCACGGGTAACTTCGACGGTGACGGGATTGGTCATGAGCTCTCATCCGGATGCTGGCGGGATGCCGCAGGCATAACGCGTCGCGGCGCGAAAGCCAACGGGGTTTGGCCCACCCTCCGTCATGCTCGGCCTTGAGCCGAGCATCCACACCCGCACCCGCACCCACCAGCGGTGGCAGCATGGATCCTCGGATCAAGCCCGAGGAGGACGGAGTGTGGGGTGGGCTTCTGCAGCAAGAACCGCAATGCGGGGCGGATCAGGGGGATAATTGCGCCCGCCGCCGGTCGTTGTTGATGAGGCTGCTCGGGGAGCGCCAGCTTTGTCCGCCTCCTGTGAAAAGCAGACCTTGAGGTTAGGCGTATCGGCACACTATCTTGCAACCCAGTTCGCATCGAAGGAATTGTTTTGCAATCCGGCCTGGGTATTTTTCACGGTCGTCTCTCTCTGCCTGGCGTGCTGGCTGGCGCGCCGGCCCACGAGGACGAGCGTTGGAGTCATCCTTGGAGCGCTTCTGGGGTTGGTCTTGATATCGATTGCGTCAGTTCTGGTCGGTTTCCTCGGTAACGTTCTGCCCTTGGGCCAAATCGATTTCTAACTTTCCAGTTTGACAGCGCAGACCTGACGCAGACAAACATCACAAAAATTGACCGCGACGATCGAAAACTATCGTTTTCCTGATGTGTCCCTTCCCGCTAAAGGTGATGCATCAGGAACCGTCCCATGTCATCCACCCTCTCCTTGATCCTGCGCGACAAACGGATCCGTATCCCGGCCGTGACGCTTGTGGCGCTCGCCTTCACCTATGCTTCGACCGCGCCCTATCAGTCGATCATCGGGATCAACGAACTGAACTTGAGCAACGGCACCTATTCGGCGCTGATCTTCTTCTCGGCGATCGTCAACGTCACAACCAGCCTGACGCTCGGCATCTGGTCGGACAGGCTGAAAGAGCGGCGGCCGCTGGTGCTGGGGCTTTCGGTGGCCGGCATGCTCGGCTTCGGGTCGATCGCGATCTTTCACAGCCCTGCCGTCTTCATCGTCTCGACACTGTTGCTGGTGCCGATGAGCAACTCCACCTATTCGCTGCTCTTTGCCAGCCTGCGTGCCAGGACCAACCAGATGGATCGCGGCCAGGCGGCGGGGATCACCGCAACGGTGCGGGCGCTGTTTTCCGGCTCGTGGGCGGTGGCGCCGGGGATGATCGGCCTTTATCTCGTCAATTCGCCGTCGATGACGCCGGCTTACGGGATCGCCGCCCTGGCAAGCTGCACCTGTTTCTGCCTATATTTCTTCTTCGCGCCTGGAAACGGCACGGCCGGTCCCTCCCCCGATCAGCCCGGCTTCCTCGCATCGCTGAAGCGGATTTTCATGCCCTATGTGCTTGTGCGCGTCATCGTCATGGCGCTGCTCTTCGGGCTGCAGCGATTAAACAGCATGCTGCTGCCGCTGATCATCACCCATGCGGCTGATGGAAGCGTGGTCGATGTCGGCTTCATCGCCGGGCTGACGGCCTTTCTCGAAATGCCGTTCATGATGATGTGGGGCATGGCGCAGCGGCGGTTCCGCACCGTGCATGTCCTGGCCTTCGGCGCGCTGATCTACTGTGCCTATCTGCTGCTGCTCGGATTTGCCTCAGCGCCCTGGCACATCTATGCGCTGCTCCTCCTCAACGCCTGCGGGGCGGCGGCAATCCTCAGCGTGCCGATCACTTATCTGCAGGACCTGATCGCAGACCGGCCGGGGCTCGGAACCTCGCTGATCTCGCTCAACACCTTCATCGGCACCGGCATCGCCGCCGGGCTCTTCGCCTTCGGCACATCGGTCAGCGACTATTCCGGCACCGCCTTTGTCGGCGCGGCCGCAGGCTTCGCGTCGATCGGTGTCCTGCTTTATCTCGAAAGCGCCAGGCGGCAGGCGCGGCAGCCGGCCTGAAGCGCGAGCTGCCTGCGCGTGCTCCGCCTCAACGCGGCGTGATGCGATAGGCGCAGCGGCGGGCGCCCAAGAGGATGTGTTCGCTGCGCTCGACCTCGGCGCCGAGTGCAGCACGGAAGGTTTCGAGTTCGGAGCGGCAGAAGCCGGCGCAGGCGGTGGCCGCCGCGCAGATCGGGCAGTGGTTTTCGACCAGCATGAAGGAGCCATCCGCCTCCTGCCAGTGATCGGCCATATAGCCCTCGCGGGTGCGGATGGCGGCAAGACCTTCGACACGCGCGGCAAGGTCGCCGGCATTTTGCAATTCCAGCCGATAGCGCTGCAGCGCCTCGGCCTCGCGGGCCGAGATGACAGTGTCGAGGGCCGCGGGTCCGAGCTGTTCGACCAGCGTGCCGAGCAGGTTTGCCGTCAGTTCGGCATGACCGTCCGGGAATTGGCGGTTGCCCGCGGCAGTCAGGTGCCAGAGCTGACGCGGCCGGCCCCTGCCCGTGGCGCCGACGGTGACCGGCTCCACCAGCCCCTGTTCCGCCAGCTTGGCGAGCTGCTGACGGGCGGCCTCGCCCGATATGCCAAGCACATCACCGATCGCGGCGCCAAGCTGCGGGCCGTCGGTCTTTATCAGGGTCATTCCATGTCCAATATCGACCAGACTGCGGCCATCCCCGCCACCAGCTCCCTCCTGCGCCTCTTCCTGCCCGAGCACCTGCCGGCAACGTTGATGCTTGCCGGCGGCGTTATGCTTTACGCGGTCGAGAGCTACATCACGGCGACCATCGCGCCTTCGATCGTGCGTGATATCGGCGGGCTGGCGCTGTTTTCCTGGGTCACCAGCCTGTTCGTCGCCGCCGCCGTGCTCGGCTCGATTTTCGTCGCCATGCGCCCGCGGGGGATCGGGCTTCGCGCCATCTATGTGATCGCCGCGCTGGTCTTCGGCGTCGGCAGCCTGATCGCCGCAGCCGCGCCGTCCATGCCGGTGGTGCTGGTCGGACGCGCGGTGCAGGGTCTCGGTACCGGAGCGCTTGCCGCGCTTGGCTATGCCTTCATCCGCTTCGTCTATCCCGAGCCGTTATGGACAAAGGCGTCGACGCTCTATGCGGCGATCTGGGGTGTGGCGACCGTTATCGGGCCGACGCTTGGCGGCTTTTTCTCCGCCGGCAGCAACTGGCGCTACGCCTTCATCGTGCTGATGCCGCTCGGCCTGGTGATGGCGGTTCTGGCGCCGCGGCTGTTGCCCGAGGTCGAAGACGACCGCGAGCAGGCGAAAACGCCGATTGCCCAGATCGGGCTGCTGCTCGGCGCCGTGCTGATGGTCGGCACCGCCGGGACGATCGAGGTGACGGCCGCGAAAATTGGCCTGATCGCGGCATCGATCGCTGCGGTCGGCGGCATGCTCCTCATCGAAAGTCGAAGCCCGAACCGGCTGCTGCCCTCCGGCGCGGTCAGCCTTTCCAGGCCGATTGCGCGTGTCTACCTGACGATGCTGGCCATGACCGTCGTGCTCGTCAGCGACGTATTCATTCCCTATTTCCTACAGGTGCTGCACGGGGTGACGCCGCTTGTTTCAGGTTATCTGGTGGCACTTGTCGCCCTCGGCTGGACGTTTTCGGCTTTCCTCAGCGGCTCGCTGACCGGCGGTCGCGCGCAGGCGGCGATCGTTGCCGGCGCGCTCATCGAGGCGGCGGCGACCATTTCGCTGGCGGTCTTTCTCGCGCGCGACAATCCGCAGGCGCATATGCTCTTCATCGTGCCGGCGGCAGTCGGCATGTTCATGATGGGCTTCGGCGTCGGGCTCGGCTGGACGCATCTCGTCGCCATGGTTCTGACGCTCGTCGCCGACAGCGAACTGGACAAGGCTTCGGCGGCGATCCCGACGATGAGTTCGCTCGGCGGCGCTTTCGGTGCTGCCTTTGCCGGCGTCATCGCCAATGGCGCCGGCCTCGTCGATCCGGGCGGCGTTGCCGGGGCGCTGTCGGCAGCCTACTGGCTCTATCTGCTGATTGCGCTGCCCGGCGTTCTCGCCATCGGCGTGTCACTGTCACTTAGAACAGGATGATTTTAGGCCCGGTTGGCCCAAAATCTGAATCCTGTTCTAAATTAAAGAGTTAGAGCATGATATCATGAGAAAACCGCTCACACTTTTCGGCATCATGCTCTAGCCGACGCTGAGCATGATCTTACCAACATGGCTGCCGTCTTCCATCAGCCGATGGGCTGCGACGACCTCTTCGAAGGCGAAGACCTTGTGGATGACGGGGGCGATGGTGCCGGCGTCCAAAAGCGGCCAGACCTCGGAGAGCAGATCGTCGCGAATGGCGCGTTTTTCCTCCGCCGTGCGCGGGCGCATGGTGGAACCGGTGACCGTCAGGCGCTTGACCATGATCGGCGACAGATTGACCTTTTCGGCAACAGCCCCGCCGAGGAAGGCGATGATCGACAGGCAGCCGTCTTTTCCGAGCGAGGCGAGGTTGCGCTCGAAATAGGCGGCGCCGATCATATCGAGAATGATATCGACGCCCTGGCCGGTCTCGGTCTTGATCACCTCGGCGAAATCCTCGCGTCTGTAGTTGATCGCACGTTTGGCGCCGAGCCTTTCGCAGGCCGCGCATTTCTCGCTTGAACCGGCCGTCGCATAGACCTCGGCGCCGAAAGCGCGGGCGAGCTGGATCGCCGTCGTGCCGATGCCGCTGGAGCCGCCATGGATCAGCACGGTCTCGCCTTCGGTCAGCCCGGCCATCTGGAAGAGATTGGCCCAGACGGTGAAGAAGGTTTCGGGAAGGGCCGCGGCCTTCACCGCGTCATAACCCTTGGGAAAGGGCAGGATCTGGCCGGCCGGCAGCAGGCAATATTCGGCATAGGCGCCGCCATTAGCGAGGCCGCAGATCTTGTCGCCGACGCCGTAGCCGCTAACGCCAGGGCCAATCTCAACGATTTCGCCTGACAGTTCCAGGCCAAGGATCGGGCTTGCATCCCTGGGCGCGGGATAGCTGCCCTGGCGCTGGGCGACATCGGGGCGGTTGACGCCGATCGCCTCGGCGCGCACGAGAACCTGCCCCTCACCGGGCACCGGCAGCGGGCGTCTGCCGATCGTCATCACCTCCGGGGCGCCGAAGGACTTGAGATCGATGAAACGCATTTCCTGGGGCAGTGACATGGCGCGACCCTCCCTGATCGGAACCAGGAAATAAGTCAGCCCCGCGGGCTTGGGAAGGCTTGATGTGGCAAGGGCGTCAATTCGCCTCGCCCAGCAAGTGAAAGACGAGACCTTCGTCGCTCTCCTTGGCGGCCGACTTGATGACGGCGATCTCAGCGCTGACGCGGTTGATATCGTCGATGACCAGGCCTTTCGGCAGTTCGATGACGCCGATCGAGCAGCGCATCAGCGGAAACAGCGCCTCGACGCCGGCGCGATCGTGTCCGAGGATTCGGCCGGCGGCGCGGTGCTCTTCGGAATAGAGATCGAGCACGTCGTCGTGAAAATCGCTGATCAGCCGGTCGAGGATCTCGGTCAGCTCCTCCTGCGTCCAGCCGACGACGCCGATGAAGAAATCGTCGCCGCCGACATGGCCGAGAAAATGGCGCTCGGCGAAGAAATAGCGGCGCATCAGCGCGGCAAACAGCGAGATCGCATGATCGCCGAGATGGAAGCCGTAAGCATCGTTGAATGGCTTGAAATTATCAAAGTCGCAGTAGCAGAAATGGCGGACCTCATCGCCGTCGCGGCCGGACTGGCGCATGAAATCGCGGATGGCGCGATTGCCCGGCAGGCCGGTCAGCGGGTTCTGATCCTGGGCGGTCTTCAGCTGCTTCTCGTTGATGACCTTGATCAGCGAGGCGGCGGAGACGACGCCGGCATAACGCATATTGTCGGTGAGGATCAGGCAGTTGCTGCCTTCCATATTGGCGAAGATCGCCATCAGTTGCTCGGCATCGCTGTCGAGGCCGACGATCGGGGCCATTTCGACGAAATGCGAGATGCTGCGCTCATACATCTTGTTCTTCAAGAGATCGCGGCCGAAGGGCTGGTAGATATATTCCTTAAGGTGCTGCTCGTGAATGATGCCACGCGGCTCGCTATTGGCGTTGAGCACGGGAAAGAAAGCCTGGCGCGGATTGCGGCGGAAGAGTTCGAAGACGCTGTCGATGCTGTCGTTCTCGTAAACCGTCGGCAGGAGTTCGATCTGCTTGCGGATGAGGATTTCGTCGAGCGATTGGCTGCCTCGCTTGGTTTTTCCGAGCTCCTGCAGATGCGGGAAGGACGGCGCCAGCTCCGACATATGCGTCGTCGGGCGGGAGATGAACCAGCCCTGGACGAGGTCGACGCCATATTCGCGGCAGGCGATGAATTCGGCCTCGGTCTCGATGCCTTCGGCGATGACGCGGGTGCCGAGCACATGGGCGATGTTGACGATGCTCTTCAAAAGATGGCGCTTGCGGGAGCTGCGGTCGAGCTCGGCGACGAAATGGCGGTCGATCTTCAGGTAATCGACGGCATAGTCGCAAAGCAGCTTCATCTCGCCGTGACCGACGCCGAAATCGTCGATCGCCAGCTTGAAACCTGCCTTGCGCAGCTTGGAAACGAGCGCGGCAAATTCCGGCACGCTGGTGTTGTCGAAACGTTCGGAGAATTCGAAGCAGACGGAGGACGGCGGAATATTGGCCTTCCGCAGGTGCTGCAGCAGGCTCTCGACCAAGCGTTCGCCATGCGGGATGAGCCGGACATCGAGATTGAGGAACAGCGTCGAGGTGGAGAAATTCGACAGGGTGGCGAATTTGGCGAGCGCGCGGCTCGCCAGCATCTGTTCGAGCTGCAGCAGTTGGCCGGCCTGATGGGCCTCGTCGAGAATGTCGACCGGGGTGTCGAAGCCGATACGCTCCTGGCCGCGCATCAGGGATTCGTAACCGAACACCGTGCCGGTGCCGGCCTCGACGATCGGCTGAAAGGCGTTCTCGACCACGAGCTTGGCAAGCGTGACGATCTGGTCGCTGGCATAGCGGCGCAGGACGCCGGGCTCGACGGTGGCAGCCAGGGAAGTCCCGCTCTTCATTTGGCTGATCTCCACTGTGACTTGTTCTTCTTGGTCAGAAAGATGCCCCGGAAGGATCAATGAACCCTTTCGCCAATATGAAAGTTTTGTGAAAGATGCAGGGCACGACCACGCGTTCCGCGTTCATCTTGAATTTCATAATACAATCAGGCGCTTAATCAGGCGGAGCGGCGGCGCTCTGCCTCGTGATCAGCGAACATGTCGGCGACGCATCTGCCGCCGGACGGAGCGCCCTCGTCGTCGAGGACATCGTCGCGGAATTCGTTGAGCTTGCGGGCGGTGTCCCAGAGGCGGAGCGCCTCGCGGACGACCTCGCTGCTCGAGGCATAGCCGCCTGTGTCGACGGCGGCGCGGATGCCCGCTGCCTGTTGCGGAGAGATGGAAACGGTGACCATCGGCATGAACTTCCTCCCTTTTTATTGAGGCAGAACCCTGCCTTTGGGGGACGCATGACCATTTGCGGCTATCGCACACAGGACCACCCGCTTTTGGCGATCGGTCCATACCCCTTTAGTCTAATCCCCTGTCATGCCCTTGTCAAAATAGGCGTATCAAAAAGGCTTCAGCCGCGCATGCCGAGGCCGAAGGCAATCATGGTCGAGCCCTGGATGATGAGATCGACGGCCAGGAACAGACCGAGGATCCAGAGGCTGTTCACCGGCCAGCCCAGCGCGATGACGAAGCCGGCCAGGGCCGTCATGACGCCGCTGGTCGCGATCCAGCGCCAGCCCTTCAGCGGCCGCATCCGCATCCCGACCCAGAGACGGAAAATGCCGGCCACCAGCAGCGCAATGGCCAGAAACAAAGTCAAGGCCGCCGAGGTGAAGATAGGATTGATGAAGGCGCAGATGCCGGCAAGCACGTAAAGCACACCGCTCAGAGCCCAGAAGAGCACTTGATCCCAACGGCGCACCTGAAAAGCGTGGATGAGATAGATGACGCCACCCGCCAGCATGAGCATGCCGACATAAAAGACCGAAGCGACGGTCGCCATTAGCAGGTTGCTAAGAGCGATGAGGCCACAGATTAGAAGCAGCACGCCGAGGCCGAGGAACCAGACCCATTTCGACCGTAGCGGGGATCCGGGCATTTCGTTGAAGACGCTGGTCATGGCACACCTCCTGATCAACTTTGAATATGTTGCGCCCGTTTCTCCGGAAAAGATCTGCGCGAAATCAATTCGGTCAATATTTTTGTTGATTGATCAGTCAATCAAAAATATCCTTATCGAAAATGCGTGAGGAGTTGGCGCTTTGCCGAAAGTCGGAATGGAGCCGGTGCGTCGCAAGGCGCTCGTTGATGCGGCGCTGCGGGTGATCGGCGATCACGGCTCGCTTGCCGTCACCATGTCCGACATCGCCCGCCAGGCTGGCGTGTCGCCGGCCCTTGCCCATCATTATTTCGGCAGCAAGGAACAATTGCTGATCGAGACGATCCGCTCGCTTCTTAGGCAATTGCGCAGCGATACGGTGGCGGCGCTGATAGCAGCGCAGACGCCGCGCGCCCGGCTTTCGGCCGTCATCCGTGTCAACTTCCACGCCGACCAGTTCGCGCCAGACACGATCGCCGCCTGGCTTGCCTTTTACGCCGAAGCGCAGCGCTCGGAGGAGACGCGGCGTTTCCTGGTGATCTATGCCCGCCGGCTGCGCTCCAACCTGCTTGCCGATCTCAAGGCGCTGCTGCCGGCCGACGCCGCAGAACGCATCGCCGAGGGCGCTGCGGCGATGATCGACGGGCTCTACATCAGGCAAAGTCTGAAATCGGCACCGATCGGCATCGAAGCCTCGATCGCACTGACAGAGGATTATCTGAATGCGCTTCTGGCCGCCACCTTCCCTTCCAGCCGAGATGGGACAACCACATCGAACATCCAAGGACAAATGACATGAAAGCCCAGCCGAGAGCCTCGCACTTCATCGACGGCGAATATGTCGAGGACACCGACGGGACCGTCATCGAGAGCCTCTATCCGGCGACCGGCGAGGTGATCGCCCGGCTACATGCCGCAACGCCCGCGATTGTCGAGAAGGCGATTGCCGCGGCCAGACGCGCCCAGCCGGAATGGGCGGCGATGAGCCCGATGGCGCGCGGACGCATTCTCAAACGCGCCGCCGACATCATGCGCGAGCGAAACCGGGCGTTGTCGGAACTGGAAACGCTCGATACCGGCAAGCCGATCCAGGAGACGATCGTCGCCGATCCGACCTCGGGCGCCGATGCCTTCGAATTCTTCGGCGGTGTCGCACCGGCCGGCCTCAATGGTTCGCATATCCCGCTCGGCCAGGATTTTGCCTACACCAAGCGGGTGCCGCTCGGCGTCTGCGTCGGCATCGGCGCCTGGAACTATCCGCAGCAGATCGCCTGCTGGAAGGCTGCGCCGGCGCTCATCTGCGGCAATGCCATGGTTTTCAAGCCCTCGGAAAACACGCCGCTCGGCGCCTTGAAGATTGCCGAGATCCTGCACGAGGCGGGGCTGCCGAAGGGGCTTTTCAACGTCATCCAGGGCGACCGCGATACCGGGCCGCTGCTCGTCAACCATCCCGATGTCGCCAAGGTGTCGCTGACCGGATCGGTGCCGACCGGGCGCCGGGTGGCGGCGGCGGCGGCCGGCAATCTCAAGCATGTGACGATGGAACTCGGCGGCAAGTCGCCGCTCATCGTCTTCGACGACGCCGATCTCGATTCGGCGGTCGGCGGCGCCATGCTCGGCAATTTCTATTCCACCGGCCAGGTCTGCTCGAACGGCACCCGCGTCTTCGTGCAGAAGGGGGTCAAGACCGAGTTCCTGAAGCGGCTGAAGGCGCGCACCGAGGCGATGCTGATCGGCGATCCGCTTGATGAGGCGACGCAGATCGGCCCGATGGTTTCCTGGGCACAGCGCGAGAAGGTGGTCGCCTATATCGAAAAGGGCAAGGCCGAGGGCGCAACGCTTGTCGCCGGCGGCGGTATTCCCAACAACGTTTCCGGCGAAGGCTATTATGTGCAGCCGACGGTGTTTGCCGACGTAACCGACGACATGACCATCGCCCGCGAGGAGATCTTCGGGCCGGTGATGTCGGTGCTCGATTTCGACGATGAGGACGAGGTCATCACACGCGCCAATGCCAGCGAATTCGGCCTGTCAGGCGGCGTCTTCACCGCCGACCTCACCCGCGCCCACCGCGTCGTCGACCGGCTGGAGGCCGGCACGCTGTGGATCAACACCTATAATCTCTGCCCGGTGGAAATCCCCTTCGGCGGCTCGAAACAATCCGGCTTCGGCCGCGAGAATTCGCTGGCGGCGCTGGAGCATTATTCCGAGCTGAAGACGGTTTACGTCGGCATGGGGCCGGTGGCGGCGCCTTATTGAGAGTGAGAAGACCCCTCCCCAACCCCTCCCCACGAGGGGGAGGGGCTAGAATGCCGCACCGGTTTTGCCTCCCCTCGATCGCACCATTTGCGGCGCTGATTTCGGAGTGAGGCAGTGCCGCAGGTTAAGCCCCTCCCCTTGTGGGAGGGGTTTGGGGCGGGGTCTTGATGTCCCGAAGTCTTCGGGGACCGTGCAAAGGAATTTAAGGGAACGCCATGCAAGCAGATTTCGTCATCATCGGCTCGGGCTCGGCGGGGTCCGCCCTCGCCTATCGCCTGTCGGAAGACGGCAAGAATTCCGTTCTCGTCATCGAGGCGGGCGGCAGCGATTTCGGGCCGTTCATCCAGATGCCAGCGGCGCTTGCCTGGCCGATGAGCATGAAGCGCTATAATTGGGGTTATCTGTCCGAGCCGGAACCCAACCTCAACAACCGGCGCATCACTGCGCCGCGCGGCAAGGTGATCGGCGGCTCCTCCTCGATCAACGGCATGGTCTATGTGCGCGGCCACGCCGAGGACTTCAACCGGTGGGAGGAGCTTGGCGCCGGCGGCTGGGCCTATGCCGACGTTCTCCCCTATTTCAAGCGGATGGAGCATTCGCATGGCGGCGAGGAGGGCTGGCGCGGTACAAACGGGCCGCTGCATGTCCAGCGCGGCGGTTTCACCAATCCGCTGTTTCGCGCCTTTGTCGAGGCCGGCAAGCAGGCGGGCTTCGAGACGACCGAGGATTATAACGGCAGCAAGCAGGAAGGCTTCGGGCTGATGGAGCAGACCATCTTTTCCGGCCGCCGCTGGTCTGCCGCCAATGCCTATCTGAAACCGGCGCTGAAGCGGGACAATGTCAATATCGTCTACGGCTTTGCGCAGAGGATCTTGATCGAGGACGGACGGGCGACCGGCGTCGAGATCGAACGCAACGGCAAAATAGAGGTGGTGAAGGCGAACCGCGAGGTGATCGTCTCAGCCTCCTCGTTCAATTCGCCGAAGCTCTTGATGCTGTCGGGCATCGGTCCCGGCCAACATCTGCAGGACATGGGCATTACGGTGAAGGTCGACCGGCCGGGCGTCGGCGCCAATCTGCAGGACCATATGGAGTTCTATTTCCAGCAGGTCAGCACCAAGCCGGTGTCGCTCTATTCCTGGCTGCCGTGGTTCTGGCAGGGCGTGGCCGGCGCACAATGGCTGCTCTCGCGCGGCGGGCTCGGCGCCTCCAACCAGTTCGAGGCCTGCGCCTTCCTGCGCTCCGCCCCTGGGCTGAAGCAGCCCGACATCCAGTATCACTTCCTGCCGGTGGCGATCAGCTATGACGGCAAGGCGGCGGCCAAGAGCCACGGCTTCCAGGTGCATGTCGGCTACAACCTGTCGAAGTCGCGCGGCAGCGTGACGCTGCGTTCGGCCGACCCCAAGGCCGATCCGGTGCTGCGCTTCAACTATATGAGCCATGCCGAGGATTGGGAGAAGTTCCGCCACTGTGTGCGCCTCACCCGCGAGATCTTCGGCCAGAGCGCCTTCAACGACTATCGCGGGCCGGAGATCCAGCCGGGCGAAGGTGTGCAGAGCGACGCGCAGATCGACGCCTTCCTGCGCGAACATCTGGAAAGCGCCTATCACCCCTGCGGCACATGCAAGATGGGCGCCAAGGACGATCCGATGGCGGTGGTCGATCCGCAGACCCGGGTGATCGGCGTCGATGGCCTACGCGTCGCCGACAGCTCGATCTTCCCGCACGTCACCTACGGCAATCTGAACGGCCCCTCGATCATGACCGGCGAGAAGGCCGCCGACCACATCCTCGGCAAACAGCCGCTGGCGCGCTCCAACCAGGAGCCATGGGTCAATCCCAGGGCGGCGGTCAGCGATCGGTGATGGCTGGAGATATGGTGCGGATCGAAGACTGGTAGGGGCGGCGATTTCCGACGAAAGAGGTGGTTCTTTCCCCGCAAACCGGTTTAGGAAGAAGCTCTGTTCAACTTCCGCTCCCGGCATGTCAGTGTTGTATCGCAAGTCCCGACTTCTTCGCCGCTCCCGTGTTCTCTGGGGTTCCCTCGCACTCTGGCGCCCACGGCTGATCTTCTGGTTCGGCGCTTGCGCGATCGGCATCATCAGCGTCGGCTTTGCCAGGCTGGCCGATCTCGCCCAACGCGCCTTTGCCGACATAACAGCCTCCGGCGAATGGGGCTTTCTGCTGCCGCTCGTCGTCACGCCGCTCGGTTTCATGCTGTCGGCCTATCTCGCCGCACGGTATTTCCCGAACGCGCAGGGCAGCGGCATTCCGCAGGCGATCGCCGCCCGGCATCTGCGCGATCCGGAAGACCGAACCCGCCTGCTGTCGCTGCGGCTGGTCTTCGGCAAGATCGTGCTGACGGTGCTCGGGCTGCTCAGCGGCGCATCGATCGGCCGCGAGGGACCGACCGTGCAGGTGGGCGCATCGATCATGCTGGCGGTCGCTCGCTTCGGCGGCATGGCACAAGCCCGCGGGCTGATCCTTGCCGGTTCGGCGGCCGGGATTGCCGCCGCCTTCAACACGCCGCTCGCCGGCATCGTCTTCGCGATCGAGGAGATGAGCCGCACCTATGAATCGCGCGCCAACGGACTGGTTCTGACCGCCGTCATCCTGTCCGGCCTTGCCGCGCTCGGGCTCGCCGGCAGCTATAATTATTTCGGCTCGACATCCGTTGCGCCGGCATCGCTGCGCGACTGGGAACTGGTGCTCGTCTGCGGCATCGGCGGCGGCGCCCTTGGCGCTGCATTCAGCGGGCTGGCGCTCTATGCCGGCCAGCATGTGCGCCGCTTTGCGCAGCCGCAACCGCTGCGGCGGATGGTAATGCTGGCGGCCGTCTGCGGCCTCGCCGTCGCCGCCGTCGGCATCCTGTCGGGTGGTACGACCTTCGGCACCGGCTACGACCAGGCGAAGGGTGCCGTCGAGGGCAATCCCCTGCCCCTGCTTTTCTTCCTCGAAAAGCTTGTTGCCGGCTTCCTGTCGATGATTTCGGGAATCCCGGGCGGCATCTTCGCGCCCTCACTCGCCATCGGCGCCGGCTTCGGCAGCACGGTCGGCCAATTGATGGGCAGTGGCATCGCCCTTGCGGCGATCCTCGGCATGGCCGGATATTTCTCCGGCGTCGTGCAGGCGCCGATGACGGCCTTCGTCATCATCCTCGAGATGACCGGGGATCACGAGGCGGTCATCCCGATCATGGCAGTGTCGATGATCGGCTACATCACCTCGCGCCTGCTATCGCGCGAGCCGCTCTATCACGGCTTGTCGCGCGTCTTCATTGCCGCGGCGATCCGGGCACGGCGCGCCAGGGAACTGGCGGAAAGCTAATCACGCCACCAGGCGTGACGTCGGCCCAAGGCATCGATTGCGGTCACTCGGCAGGGCGATTTGCCGGACTCTCCGGCTCTGCTCCAAACTCCGCAACGACGAATGAGATGATGCTTCGCACGCGTGGCGTCATGCGCCGATCCCGGTGATAGACGAGTGACATAGGCCGCTCACGCAGATGCCAATCGGGGAAGAGCTGGACGAGAAGGCCGGCCCGGATATCCGAAGCCAGCAGGATGGCAGGCTGCATAACGACACCCAATCCGGCACGAGCGGCCATGCGCACGGCCTGACCGCTATTGACGGTGATCGACAATCTGGGCGCGACCTCGACCTCATCCTTGCCTTTCGACAGCCTCCAGGGCGAGCGCGCCGCCGGGGTGAAACCAACGGTTTCGTGGCCGGAAAGCGCGCTTGGATGGGCAGGATTTCCATGTCGAGCGAGGTAATCCGGTGACGCGCAAATCATCATTCGATAGGGAGCGAGCTGACGCGCGATGAGGCGGCTGTCGGGCAGGTCCCCGATGCGGATCGCGATGTCGAAACCTTCCTCGACGATATCGACGTTACGATCGGTCAAGGTAATATCCAGCATCACCTCGGGAGCGATCTCTCGGTAGCGTTGCAAAGCCGGCATCAGCACCTCCGCCCCGAACGTCGCCGGCGCCGTGACCTTCAAGAGGCCGCGCGGTTTCGTCTGCGATGCCTCGGCGTCCTGATCCGCAATAGCCACCCGCTCCAGAATATCCCGGCACTGCTCGACATAGCTCTTGCCGAAATCCGTCAGGCTCTGCCGACGCGTGGTTCGGTTGAGGAGGCGCGTACCCAGCCGTTCCTCCAGTGCGGCGACGTGTTGCCCGACCATTGCCGGCGAGATGCCAAGCTTGCCCGATGCTGCGCTCATCGAGCCTTCCTGGACGGTTGTGACAAATACCTGCATGGAACGAAAGAGACCCATTCAATACTTCTGCTTTTAAATGATCGCGTATTTTCCCCAATTATCATGAGTAAGTGCTCGAATTACAACCGCCTCGACGCAATCATTCAAGGAGCAAGACATGACGCGAACCCGGTTCATCGGCAAAACAGTTCTCATTACAGGTGCTGGAACGGGGATGGGCCGGGCCGCCGCCCTTCGCCTAGTGGCGGAAGGAGCCGAGCTCGTCCTCGTCGGACGCCGCCCCGAGCCGATCAATCGACTGCTTGGAGAGATCGAGGCATCAGGCGGTGCGGCCATCGCAATTGCCGGCGATATCGCCGACAATGAAGCCGTCGCCGCGATTGTCGAGAAGACGATCGCACGCTTCGGACGGCTGGATGCGGTCTTTGCCAATGCCGGAGTTCTCGGCGAATTCAAACCGTTGGCAGTGACGGATGGAGACGATTTCGACGCGCTGATCGACACCAATCTCAAGGGTACCTTCTTCACGATCAAACAGTGCCTGCCCTTCCTGGAAGGCGGCAGCATTCTCATCAACGCCTCGTGGACAGCAGCCGGCGTGATGCCGGGTGCTGGAGCCTATGCCAGCACGAAGGGGGCGTTGCTTGCGATGATGCGGACCCTGGCGGCGGAGCAAGGACCTCGCAACGTCAGGATCAATGCCATCAATCCAGGGATTATTCTCACACCTATGGCGGATGATGTTATCGATCCGGCTTTTGCTGCAAGGCTAGCCGCCCACACACCGCTTCGGCGAAATGGAACGTCAGAAGATATCGCAGGTACTGTCGCCTGGTTGCTTTCCCATGATGCCGCCTTCGTCACCGGGCAAGAAATCACCGTCGATGGCGGCTATACGCTAGGAGGTCTACGCCCGTAGGGTGGAGATACCGGTCTCGCTGCCCCAGCAAAAGACGCGCGACCGCACCGGGGATAGCCGGCCAAAGCCGCTTAGGCCAGCAGCCGGGTGACTTCGGCGCCGTGTCTTGGGCCGACGGCGTCGGCGATGGTTGTCGAGAACAGCACCTTGCGGGTGGCGTCGGCGACCTTGGCGAAGACGTGACGGATCTGGCAGTTCTGTTCGCCGTCGCAATCGTCGCACCGGCGGTAGGCGGTGATCGACAGGCACGGCAGCGGCGCGATCGGGCCGTCGATGATGCGCAGGATCTCGCCGAAGGTGATGGTGTGGGCGGGCTTCAGCAAGAGATAACCGCCCTGCTTGCCGCGACGGCTGACGACGATGCCGTGATGCTTCAGGTCGAGCAGGATCTGTTCGAGGAACTTTTTCGGGATCTTCTGCTGGGCGGCGATATCGGAAATCATCACCGGTTCGTCGGCATCGGCATCCGCCAGAACCGTCAGCGCCCGCAGCGCATATTTCGCCTTTTGCGTAATCATCTCAGACCATCGACACACAGGCGGCGCGAATCTCCGCGCCGCTACGGAATTACTTTCGCCTCTATGGCACAACCAGCATGAACGGAATTTGAACGCGCCGGAGAAAGCCTTGAGGACTAAGCGTTTTCGGCCTTGTTTTTCCCTCTCGGCCGAACTGTCACAATCTACGCTTAAACCGCCCTTTCTGCACCTTTTTCGGCATCACTTCAGATTTCGGATTGACAGGCCGCGTGTAACTCTACTATTTTTATAGACATACCAGTTGTTCGCGGGGATTTTTGTCCCCGGGCGGCTGTTTTTTTGCATTGCGGCAGCTTCGGAGAGATATTTGCTCCTCTGGCCGCAGCTTTCGAAATCCCTTTTTCTGTCCGATCCAGGATTGAACTGCGATACTCCCGTCAACAAAGGACAGGATTCTCATGACTGTTATCAATACGATTGCGGAAGAAGGGCCCATTGCCGAAGCCGAGGCGCTGAACGACAAGCTGGCAGGTCTCGACCTGGCCGGACGTCTGTCGCTGGTCTCCGGCCTCGGGGGCCGCGTGGTGTTCACCACCTCGCTCGGCATCGAGGACCAGGTGATCACCGCCGAGATCGGCACGCACCGCCTGCCGATCGATATTGCGACGCTGCAGACCGGCCGGCTGTTTGCCGAGACGCTGTCGCTGATTACCGAGACGGAAAGCCAGTACGACGTAAAGAT
The DNA here is from genome assembly GCF_022354505.1 of Rhizobium sp. C104. NCBI lineage: Bacteria > Pseudomonadati > Pseudomonadota > Alphaproteobacteria > Hyphomicrobiales > Rhizobiaceae > Rhizobium > Rhizobium sp. C104. The sequence goes on from NZ_CP092348.1 coordinate 2,395,061, forward strand.
CCAGCGCTACGAGCCCGAGAAGGCCGATATCGACGCCTATGCGGCGCAGTATGGCCTCAACGGTTTCTACGAGAGCGTCGAAGCCAGGCATGCCTGTTGTGGCGTGCGCAAGCTGAAGCCGCTTGCGCGCGCACTCGAAGGGGCAACGATCTGGATCACCGGCCTGCGCCGCGGCCAATCGGCCAACCGCGCCGAGACGCCCTTTGCCGAATACGACGCCGAACGGCACCTCTTGAAGGTCAATCCGCTCGCCGATTGGGACTTGGAGGCGATCAAGGCCTTCGTGTCCGACAACGGCGTTCCGGTCAATCCGCTGCATGCCCGCGGCTATCCCTCGATCGGCTGCGAGCCCTGCACCCGGGCGATCAAGCCCGGCGAGCCGGAACGCGCCGGTCGCTGGTGGTGGGAGCAGGACGAGACGCGCGAATGCGGCCTGCATGTCGCCGAAGAGGCCGCCGTCATCGCCGCACAATAATCAACTTCACGGCTTACCGAACCCGGGCGCTGCCACCGCCGCAGCCTTGGGAAAGCCAGCATCAGGAACTGCTTTGCGGCGAACCGCAAAGGATCGACAGTCTGGAGTAAAACATGCCCGATAGCCGTCCGGATACGGAACTCAGCAATCCCCAGAGCGCCAAGGCGCCACTCGACCCGCATCTGAAGGCGCTGGAAAACGAATCCATCCATATCTTTCGCGAGGTCGCGGCCGAATTCGAGCGTCCCGTCATGCTCTATTCGATCGGCAAGGACTCCTCGGTGCTGCTGCATCTGGCGCGCAAGGCCTTCTATCCCGGCCGCGTGCCCTTCCCGCTCCTGCATGTGAACACCGGCTGGAAATTCCGGGAGATGATCGCTTTCCGCGACGAGACCGCTAGGAAGTACGATCTCGACCTGATCGAGCACATCAATCCGCGCGGTGCGGCCGAAAACATCACGCCCTTCACCCATGGATCGGCTGCCTTCACCGACATCATGAAGACCGAGGGCCTCCGCCAGGCGCTCGATGCCGGCCAGTTCGACGCCGCCTTCGGCGGCGCGCGGCGCGACGAGGAAGCCAGCCGCGCCAAGGAGCGCATCTATTCCTTCCGCACGCCCGACCATCGCTGGGACCCGCGCAACCAGCGGCCGGAACTCTGGAACGTCTATAACGGCATGATCCGCAAGGGCGAGAGCGTCCGCGCCTTCCCGCTGTCGAACTGGACGGAGGTCGATATCTGGCGCTACATCCAGGCTGAGGACATTCCGCTGGTGCCGCTCTATTACGCCAAGAAGCGGCCCTTCGTTGAGCGCGACGGCATGATGATCCTGGCCGAGGATCCGCGTCTCGAACTGCTGCCCGGCGAAGTGCGCCAGGAGGGCATGATCCGCTTCCGCACGCTCGGCGACTTCCCGCTGACCGGCGCCATCCGCTCACAGGCCACCACCCTCGAAGAGGTGATTGCCGAACTCGAAATCGCAACGGTGTCCGAACGCCAGGGCCGCGCCATCGACCGCGACCAGTCCGGCTCCATGGAAAAGAAGAAGCGTGAAGGATATTTCTGAGATGACCGCAGCCCAAACCGCCGTCTCGGCCGCCACCGTCGTCAGCCTGCCCGCCGCCGAGCCGCAGAAGGCCCAGCGCGACACGCGCCCGCTGCGCCTGATTACCTGCGGCAGCGTCGATGACGGCAAGTCGACCCTGATCGGCCGCCTGCTCTGGGACACCAAGGCGGTCAAGGAAGACCAGGCCGCCACGCTGCAGCGCGATTCCACCGGCAAGCAGAACGATCTCGGCCTGCCCGACTTCGCGCTGTTGCTCGACGGCCTGCAGGCCGAGCGCGAGCAGGGCATCACCATCGATGTCGCCTATCGCTATTTCTCGACCGACAAGCGCTCCTTCATCGTCGCCGACACGCCCGGCCACGAGCAATATACCCGCAACATGGCGACCGGCGCCTCGACCGCCGATCTCGCCATCCTGCTGGTCGATGCGCGCTTCGGCATTCTCGAGCAGACACGCCGTCACGCGACGATCGCTTCGCTGCTCGGCATCAAGCAATTCGTGCTTGCCGTCAACAAGATCGACCTGACGGGCTACGACCGCGCCGGCTTCGACAAGATCAGCCATGAATTCCGGGAATTTGCGCTGTCGCTCGGCGTCAAGCAGATCACCGCCATTCCGATGTCGGCGCTTAAGGGCGAAAACGTCGTCTATTCCGGCCAGGCCGCCATGCCTTGGTACAGCGGCCCGACACTGGTGGAGACGCTGGAGCTTGCGACCGTGCGCTCGTCGCAGACGGTCGGCTTCCGCCTGTCGGTGCAGCGCGTCTCGCGCCCGGGCGAAAGCTTCCGCGGCTATCAGGGCACGGTTGCCGGCGGCTCGGTCAAGCCGGGCGACAGCGTCATGATCCTGCCATCCGGCATGGTCGCCAATGTCTCCAAGATCGTTACCTTCGATCTGGTGCGCAACGCTGCCGTCGCCGGTGATGCGATCACGCTGGTGCTCGATCGCCAGGTCGATGTGGCGCGCGGCGACATGATCGTCTCGATCGACGCTCAGCCGCAGGTCGGCCTTGCTTTCGACGCGCAGATCGTCGCGCTGCAGCCCGAGGGCATCGAGCCCGGCAAACGCTACTGGCTGAAGAGCGGTTCGCGGCGCCAGCGCGTCCAGGTGCAGCCGCTCAGCCAGCTCGAGCTGAAGACCGGCACCTGGACTGCCGCCCAGCGGCTCTACATGAACGCTATCGGCAAAGTCCGGCTTGTCTTCGACGAAGCGGCGATCTTCGACCCCTATGAGCAGAACCGGCTGTCCGGCTCCTTCATCCTGATCGACCCGGAGACCAACAACACGGTCGCCGGCGGCATGGTGACAGGCAAGCGCACGGAACTCGGCGGCCTGCACAATGGCGAAGGCCGCGTCATCCTCTCGCTCCCGGCCGATCTTGCCGAGCAGATCATGGCCAGCGAACTCTTCGCCAGCCGCAGCCATGAAGCCGAGGTGCGCCGCATGACGGCGGCCGAAGCAGCCGACCTCTGGTCGAGCGCTGCAAGCGATATCTGATGAGAGATAAGGGGCCAGCAAAACTGGCCCCTTCTGTGAGGCCGAATCCGCAGGCTGCGGACTGGCGGATTCCTCGCGAACGGCGCTGTCGCATTTCAGCGTTGAAATCGAGCAGATCCTCGGACGTTGTACGCCGGCTTTCGGCCCGAAGCGGCCAAACTCCTAAAGCTCTTTTTTCATGCATGCCGTTACCCCGGAACCGCTGCACACTTCCGGGCGACATGCATTAGCCTTAAGGCCTTTGCCTTGTCCGGCATTTTTCAAGCCACTTAGGCGGGATCAGATTAATCGCAAGACCCTGCTCTCAGAGTTGACCCGACACCATCTTCATGATGAGCGTAATACGTTGAGCCCGGAAAGTGGGTCTTATCCTGCCGTGACGTTCAAGCTCCGCCAAACCGTGAAGTGCCGCCCAGAAAGTTTCGGTAGCGGTATCTACATCCTGAGAGAACGGCGCGATCACCGTCGCCATGGCTCCGAAGCCATCGCGAAGTTGGGCTGGCGTGTCGGATCTGGCGAAGTGGAGCCCAGTCGGCAGGACGAACATCGCCTCGTACATCGCAGGGCAAGCGAAAGCGAAATCGAGATAGGCGGCTGCGACGTCTTCCACTCGCGCCTTTGACGTGGACGATGGGTGGATCGCAGCGCGGAGCGTCGCAGCCAATTCGCCGAAGCCTTCAAGCGCGACTGCTCCGACGATCTGATCGCGATTTTCGAAATGCGAATAGAGAACTGGCTGGCTGTATTCTATCTCCTCGGCGAGACGCCGGATCGTGACGGCAGCCCAGCCGTCGCGTTCTGCGATCGTCCGTGCAGCTACGACGATCCTGCGTTCACGGTCGACCCGCTCTCGAGCCTTGCGTTCGCTGATACCCACCCCAGTGCCCCAATCTTCATGCGCGCGATTTTTCCTGGCGCGAAATTATCAAAAGGAACATTGATTGACAAACTAGCATTGCTAGATTAATTAACATCGATATATCGAAAAGACCTAGACGGAACTTCCAATGAATATTTTCACAAGCACATCGCTCGGTACCATATTCATCTGGCTGGCCGCCGGCGCGTTTCTCGTCGGCGCCATCGTCAACGCAAGTGGACATCCGAAAATCCGCATGGGTTTCGTGCGACTGGGATTTCCTTTCTGGTGGTGCTGGGTCACGGCCGCCTTCGAGCTCGTAACTGCGGTGCTTTTGGTGATAGCCGGCACCCGATATATCGGGGTCGCGTTGGGCGTCTCGATTATGCTCGCCGCGATCGTAGCCATTGTTCGTATCAGGAACTATCGGGAGCTCCCGCCACCTCTCGCGTTCCTGTTGCTCCTGGCACTGGCGAGTGTCACCGGCCATGCCTGAATATCGCGCGGTACAGTGCCATCCAGATGAAACCTGGGCGTACGGCCCCAAAAGTCTCCATCGCCAGACGTCGGTTGTCGCCCAATCCCCTGTCATCGCCCCCCTAGAAGAAGGTGTCGGTCGGAGCGAACTCCTGCGGCAGCGCAAATCGTATCCGGATGAATACGACAATTTCGGCGCTCGACATCACCTTCCATCATCGACAAATGCTCGAGATTTCGGCAATGCTGAGTGAGCCGAGCGTTGGCTGCCATCGGCTGGCCACCGAGACTATTATCAACCTCGTTTCGTGGCGGCCGTCTCCGAGCTGGAGTTTGGAACTATTGACGATCGATACTGTTTCAGCTGTGACTTTGGCATACTGCTGACGTGCCCTCCTGGCTGGGTTAGCCTCGATTTTAGGAGACGCATCATGAAGATTTCGTCCGGATTTCGTTCAGTCGCGGCTGCGGTTATCGCAGCAGCAGGAATCAGCGCTGCTGGCGCCGCGTATGCCGACGACGGTAAGATCAGTTTCTCAGTCTACAAGGCGGCCTTCTTTGTGGGTGGTTCTGGAGGCGAGGGCATGCTGACCTTTCATGGTCGCCGCTATCCCATCTCTGTCGGCGGCATCTCGGGCGGCCTCGCCTTCGGAGCTTCTAAGACCTATTTCCGTGGTACCGTTCACCATATTCGCCGCGCCCAAGATGTGACGGGGGTATACGGTGCGGCGGGCGGTGGCGGCGCCGTCGGCAAAGGGGCCCAGGTGATCGTCATGACCAACGACAAGGGCGCCCAACTCGAACTCTCAGGCAAGCAGGTAGGCCTGCAGGTCAACGCCGATCTTAGCGGTATTGCCATCACGGTAAAGTAAGAGCCGTCGCTCCGTTCGTCGTCCCTGCAATCTGCCACCCCGACGATCAGAAGCGCGCCTTCGTTTGAGAAGCGACCAAGGCCGCCGTCGAACGCTGGCGTGCCGCCGGAATCGCTGGAGATCTGGCAAACCGGAGATCGCCTAAGGATTCCTGGGCGGTCGGTGGCAAGCTGAAATCTGCTGCTTGAGCCATGACCCACAGCATTGAAGGCTTGAGCTGCGGGAGCGGCCAGAGACCAACAAAGAAAATTGAGCTGGGGGGACTGAAAACGAACTTTCTCAATTCACGATTCGCCGTTTACCGCTTGCCCGCGGGCTCAAGTGGGGCCATTCTTAGATCGGATCCTGGCGGTGCGGTAAAACGAGAGGTCAGGTCTGCAACGTTCAATCTCGACCTCGAAACACTCGACGTGGCGCCTTTTCTCGACTGATCCCCGAGCGAGGAGGTTGTCCATGTCCACGCCCTATGTCGACCATCCGCTACAACCGGGCGACCGGGTCCCGAACGTTGAGTTCGATGCGATCTCGCGCGAGGGGAAGATCGCACTTGATGATTTTCGTGGCCGCAGCCCATTGTTGATCGGTTTGTTTCGAGGCCTGCATTGCCCGTTCTGCCGGCGCCATGTCGCGGCCATGGCATACCTCAACCCGATGCTGCGTGAGAAAGGCGTCCAATCCCTGGCCGTGGTAAACACCCCGGTCGAACGCGCGCGGCTCTATTTCCGTTACCACCCAATATCCGATCTTCTTGCTGCTTCCGACCCGGCACGGGCTTCGCACCAAGCCTTCGGCTTACGCGAGATCGGGATCGACGCGGCCATGGCGATACGGATCGATCTTCCGGACGAGTTGCCCGAGCCGATGAGCGTGATGGCAATGGACGAATTTCTCAACGAGAAGGAAGGATATCAAGTTACGGCAGCCGATGAGCAGATGATGACTGCCGACCACGGGCAGCTTGTCGGTCAGTTCCTGATAGACCGGGAGGGCATCGTGCGCTGGAGCTTCACTGAAGTTCTGGAGGCCGGGCTGCAGACATTCAAGGCACCGAATTCCCAGGAATTGATGTCGGCAGCTTCCCAAGTCGCACTTTAACATCAAAAAACGCGCTCGACGCCCACCGCGCGGTTGCGCAGTGGGTTGCTGGCCATTTACGACTGGGCGGTAGATCATCAAAACGACCTGTCCGAGGCGGTAACCGATGCCCAATTCTCCCGAATCCTCTGGTGAAAGCGTCAGCAGCTCGAGCTCGGATCGCGAGAAGACACTGAATTCGGCAGCGCAAGCGGACACCTTGGATTCGCCTGGAACTCAAGGCGAAGACCCGCAGCCGCCCCACGGATCCTTCGACCAAACCAGACGGGCCGCCAGAACGCTATTGGGTGCGATACGCCAGGATTTGCAGGCAAGTTCTGCTTTGGCAAGGATCAAGGCAGCCGCCTTGTTATTGAAGACGAAGCTAACAAGGTCGAGCCGGTCTGCAGTCACCTCAGCTCCCCACAGATGGCTGACGACTGCTTCGGTCAAAGCCTGGCGCGGTATTCGCGGTCGGCGTTCAAAGCCGCGTGAAAGTCGTGGGAGCGCATCGTTCATTGCGGGCTGGCGGAAACTCGCTCTCGGGTCGATCCTTCTTGTCTGCCTCCTCGTCGGGAGTGTGCTGGTCTGGGCCCTGAAAGACGTGCCCTGGAGCGAAATCCGGGATGGAACGTTAAAGCCGATCGTGGTGCTGGAAACTGCCGACGGCGCGCCGTTGGTCAGACAGGGACCTTATCAAGGGCCATATGCTCGATACGACCAATTTCCACCGCATCTGATCGATGCCGTCCTGTCCATCGAGGATCGCCGGTTCGTGGATCATTTCGGCATCGATCCCAGGGGCATCGCAAGGGCGTTTTGGCGAAATTTGGAGGCCGGCTCGGTGGTGGAGGGTGGCAGCACCATCACCCAGCAACTCATCAAGCTGCAATATCTCGACAGCGACCGAACGATCAAACGAAAGATTCAGGAGGTCGTGATCGCCTTCTGGCTGGAGTGGAAGCTCGGCAAAGCGGAAATCCTGACGCGTTATCTCAACGGCGTCTATCTCGGCGCGGGGGCGACGGGCATGCCTGCCGCCGCGCGCATCTATTTCAACAAGGATATCGGCGCCCTCAACCTGCCGGAGTTGGCGATGCTGGCGGGACTACTGCGGGCGCCGAGCCAATGGAATCCGATCGACAATTTCGAAGGCGCCCGGCAGCGCACCATGGTCGTCCTCGACGCGATGGCGGCCAATGGCAAGATCACCGCGCCGGAGGCGGCCGAGGCCAAGACGAGCTTTGCGAGCCTCCATCCAACGACACCAACGCCGCGTTCCGGAAGCTGGTTTGCCGACTGGATTTCGCCGCAAGCGAGCGAAATCGCCGGCGCCTCGCCGGGTTCGACCACGGTGCGCACCACGCTGGTGCCGACATTGCAGCAGATCGCCGAAAGGGTGGTGAAACGAGCCCTCGACGGTGAGGGAAAGACGGTCGGCGCATCGCAGGCGGCGTTGGTTGCGATGACGCCCGACGGCGCGGTCGTTGCGATGGTTGGCGGCCGTGACTACAAGGCGAGCCAGTTCAACCGCGCCGTCACCGCGATGCGCCAGCCGGGTTCCACCTTCAAGCTGTTCGTCTATTACGCAGCATTGAAGGCTGGTCTCACTCTGTCCGACCAGGTTCTGGACGCGCCGATAGACATAAACGGCTGGTCGCCGGAGAATTCCGGTGGCGACTATCGCGGTTGGGTCACGCTTGCCGAGGCGTTCGCGCGATCGCTGAATGCTGCATCGGTGACGCTTGCGCAGGAGGTGGGGCTGGACAATGTGATTGCCGCCGCGCGCGAACTCGGCATCGATGCGCCACTGGCCAACACGCCGTCATTGGCGCTTGGCACATCCGAAGTCAATCTGCTTAATCTCACAAGCGCCTATGCGTCGGTCCAGCTCGGCAGGGCCCCCGTCAAACCCTGGGGCATTATCGACTTTCAAGCGGCGGGGCAGTCCAAGACGTTTCGCGTTGGCTCACAATCAAAGCCGAATGTCGATCTTGCGCCCTACCAGTCCGATCTGCTCGGCCTGCTGCAGCTGGTGGTCGAGCGTGGTACGGGACGCGGAGCAGATCCGGGTACCTTTGCCGCCGGTAAGACCGGCACGAGCCAGAACAATCGCGATGCCTGGTTCGTCGGCTTCACGGAAGCCCTCGTCGTCGGCGTCTGGGTTGGCAACGATGACGACGCGCCGATGAAGGGAGTGACCGGCGGCGCCCTGCCAGCGCATATCTGGCGGGACTTCATGCGCGAGGCGACGAGCGAACCAACGTTGGACGGTGTGCGATCGACAGAAGCAGCCGTCGATGGCCAAGGCGCGCCGCAGTCCTGCAACATCACTGCCTGCTCGCGCAGCTACCGCTCCTTCCGGCCGTCCGATTGTACCTATCAGCCATATTCCGGCAGCCGACGGCTTTGCGAAAAGTGATGTGGGTGGGCAGAGATCGAACCGGTCGCCCAGCCTGACGCCGCTGTTTTCGATCGGCCGCAACGCCTCGAAGGGCGAGGTCGGCCATCGGCATCTCTCCCGGCAATGGATATTGGGACGGGTGCAGCTCGCGCAATTACCGCGTCGAACCGCGCGGAATAATGGTAAAGCCCAGGTCGGCCTTGTCTTCATCCGGCGGCTGGTCGCGGACGGCGCGCAGCAGCATGTCGGCGACGCGGTAGCCGATATCGTAGCGCGGTATATGCACCGTCGTCAGCGACGGCTCGATGAAGGCCGAGAATTCCAGATCGTTGAAGCCGCAGATGCCGAGCTCTTCAGGCACGCGGATGCCGCGCGCCTTGCATTCGATGAGGACGCCGAGCGCCAGTTCGTCGCTCTGGGCAAAAACGGCATCGACATCGGGTACGCGCTGCAACAGGCGGGAGAACAGCTCCCTGCCGAGGCCGGTGCGGCTTGCCGCCTCCCCGCCGATGATGAGATCGGGGTCGAAACGCCCGGCGTCCCGCATCGCGGCCTCATAGCCTTCGATACGGCGGCGCGAGCGGACATCGGCGCCCCGGCCGAAGAAGGCGATCCTCTTATAGCCCCTCGACAGAAGGAAGCGGGTGGGTTCGGCGCCTGCCGTATAATGATCGAGGCCGACGACCAGCTTCTGCGGTTCCTGGCTGAGATCGGTGATATGGGCGATGGGACAGGCAGCGCGCTCGATGAGCGGCAGAAGATCGCGATAGGATTCAGCGCCGGCGATGATGACGCCGGCCGGCTTCTGCGTCAGGAAGGATTTCAGCAGACCGGCCTCCCCCTCGCCATGGTTCAAAGTATTGGCATATTGCACGGTGAATTCGGTGTCGCGGAAGCGATCCTCGATGCCGACCATCAGGCCGGTGAAGCCGTATTGGTGCAAGGCGGGCGTGATGACGCCGACGATGCCGTTGTGGCGGCCGGCAAGCGCCCGGGCGGCAAGATTGGGGATATAACCCATCTCCTCGACCGTGCGCAGGATCACCTCGCGCAGATCTTCCGAGACGATCTGAGGATTGCGAAGCGCACGCGAGATGGTGATCGGGCTGACGCCCACCTTCTTCGCCACATCGCTCAACGTCACATGCGCGCCGCGCTTGCCGTTGCGCCCCGCTCAACTGCCTTGTTCATCGCCCCTCTTATGCCACCGCGAGACTCAGCTGCCCCGATTCGCAGTCTTCACTTCTGAAGAATAAATAATTTAGAGTCTACTAACATTTTATATTCGCAACAGATTCCGGGAATAGAATCTCCGGAAACGGCGGCGCGATCGTCTATCGGCAAGTTACGGGCGAATATGGCGGTCGGATCACCGCGCCCTGGAATAAGTCCGTTTATTTGCGAAGGAAATCGCTGCGAAGAGTGCGCTGCGAGACAACGTCCCGGCCGGAATTTCCGGCGCGCGGCACCCCGGCCAAACACCTTCGGCACAAAGATTAAATTCCGGTCATTTCTTACAAATCGGCAATATAAAGATGATCAATATTTAATTTGTAAATCCACCAACCGCGATCATATGAATCCCGAGCGCGAATTCTTGCATTCGCCCGGTCGCGACCTAAACGACTGCGCTGCGATGAGATGAATTGGCGCCAACGCCATCCGACGCCAGGTCCCAAGACATGAACCACGACGCCATGGAACCCCGACGCCACAATCCAACACTCTCGCAAGGGACCATCACCATGTCACACATCCTCCGCAAACATCGCGCCGCAGCCCTGGTCGGGGCTGCCATCATCGCCGGCGCGGCATGCCTGCCCTTCACCCTCAACGCGGCGAATGCCGTCGCCTCGCCTGCGGATGCCGGCGGCGTCCTCGCCGCCGGCGGCTCCTTCGCCTCCATCGTCGACACCGACAAGCCTGCCGTCGTCACCATCACCACGACTGTGAAGGCGACCGATGTCAGCGCCGATCAGCAGTCGCCGATGGATGAGCAGTTCCGCCAGTTCTTCGAGGATCAGGGCATCCCACTGCCGCGGCAGGCGCCGAAAAACCGGCCCTCGCAGCAGGCAATGGCGCTCGGCTCCGGCTTCATCATCAGCCCGGATGGCGTTGTGGTCACCAACAACCATGTCATCGACAACGCCGTCGACATCAAGGTGACGCTTGATGACGGCACCGAACTGCCGGCCAAGCTGATCGGCACCGACCCGAAATCCGATGTCGCCGTCTTGAAGATAGAGGCGGGCAAGCCGCTGCAGACCATTGCCTGGGGCGATTCCGACCGGCTGAAGCTCGGCGACCAGATTCTCGCGATCGGCAACCCCTTCGGCATCGGCACCACGGTGACGGCTGGCATCGTCTCGGCGCGCGGCCGCGACCTGCACAGCGGCCCCTATGACGATTTCATCCAGATCGACGCGCCGATCAACCATGGCAATTCCGGCGGCCCGCTCGTCGACCGCAGCGGCAATGTCGTCGGCATCAACACTGCCATCTATTCGCCGAACGGCGGCAGTGTCGGCGTCGGCTTCGCCATTCCATCCGACGAGGCCAAGGCGATCGTCGCCAAGCTGCAGAAGGACGGCACGATCGATCACGGTTATCTCGGCGTGCAGATCCAGCCCGTGACGAAAGACGTCGCGGATGCCGTCGGCCTCGACAAAACAGGCGGCGCACTGGTTGCCGCCGTCACCGCCGATACGCCGGCGGCCCATGCCGGTGTGAAGCCGGGCGATATCATCACCTCGGTTGGCGGCGAGAGCGTCAAGACGCCGAAGGACCTGTCGCGGCTGGTGGCCGATCTTTCGCCAGGCGCCAAAAAATCTCTCGGCATCTGGCGCGACGGCAAGACGATCGATCTTAACGTCACCGTCGGCGGCAATGAGGATGGCCAGAAACAGGCCGCCGCCGAAAGCTCGGACAACAAGGGTGAGAGCAGCGGCCAGCCGAGCCTCGGCATCGGCCTTGCCGACCTGACGCCGGACGTGCGCCAGCAGCTCAACCTGCCGCGCGCCGTCAGCGGTGCGGTGGTCGCCAGCGTCGATCCCGACAAGTCGGCCGCGGCCGCCGGCATTCAGTCGGGCGATGTCATCGTCTCGGTCAACGACAGGCCGGTCCACAACAGTCGCGACGTCAAGACGGCGATTGCCGAGGCCGGCAAGGCCGGCCGCAAATCGGTGCTACTGCTCGTCGAACGCGATGGCGGCAAGACTTTCGTCGCCGTGCCGTTCGGTGCGGCCTGACGGCTCGAAGTCAAAGGAAAGCCCGTGAGAACGGGCTTTCGACCAACCGCCCCCCTCGCGTTCGGCTCTCGCCAATCTATTGCGTCGAATTGCTGCTGCGTCGGGAGATCACCCTCTTGGGTGCGTATGCCGCCGCAGTGAGCGGCGGTGACTGACGATCATCGTTCAGGCAACCTGGTTCTTGGGAAGCGATAGCCGACCGGTCGCCGCGATGGGTTGGCACCCGTGGGTGCCGTATACCGGCCAATCCGATAGGCCTTGGGCGGGGCGCCGCCGTCATCCTGCCATCTTACAAAGGACGCGTCTTCGATTGCTTGGGTGAGCGGCCCTGAACTCAATTGGGTTGCAAGATACATTCTCAGAGCCGACCTCAGCGCCGCCTCATCGACGATTCCAATCTGGAAACAATGAATGAGGAAACTAGTCGCGCTGATCTCGCTGATATCAATCGCATAGGTTTCGCCGCCGCGGAAACCGGCCTTTCGAAGAATGCGCTCCAGCATTCGCAAATTGGTGACATCGAAAAACCGTTCAGATGTGGAAGACATGAAGTCCTCCTTTATTGGGGCTAGGGTTCACGCGCCCCAAGCGGCGGTGCCCTTATCGTGCCCGCCGATCGCTCAGCTTGCGCTCTTTGCCACATGGCCGCAACCTCATTCGCCGGCAGCCATTGATAATGTCGTCGCAAAACCCATTTTAGAGAGAGGAGGATACGCATCATGCAGTTCAACGGTGAAGCGACCCTCACAAGGCCGTCGGCATTGGCGGTTTCCGAACGACGTGCCCTTATAGATCATCTGAGTGAGGCCATCGGCCGCCTGGCTTACGGGCTGGCGGCTGATGGATTGCTCAATCTTGTGCCGTCTCTGCTTGAGATAAACAGCGTTCTCCGCGATATGACGGATGAAATTTCCCATGCGGACCCTGTTTATTCCGACCAGATCATTGCCAGCACTGTGCGCTTGATCAAGACTTCGGAGGCCTTGCTGGAGAACAGGGTCATCGTGCAGACTATCCATTAAGATCGGTTGGCCACTAAGATAGGCCATTAAGATCGGTTGGCGGTCGCTACATGCCGACAGGCTTCAAGCTCGTGCTTCTCTGAGTGCATCCAGATCATCGTCGGCTCCCGGGCCCGCACAACGGCCCGCGCCCATCTCTAAGGATCGACCGCCATGGCACTTATCTTTCCAAACCGAAGCCGGAGCTTCGACGAAGTGCGAAAAGGCGTGCGCTTCACCGGCTATGACGGCATGTTCGAGGTCCGCTTCCTGGTCGAGGAAGGCGCACTCGGTGGTGCTATCACACAGAGTTCGTCCGAGGCCGCATACCTCAATGCCTTCGACGCCGCGCGTTCTTCCATTCAGGAGGCAGCATCGAGAGCCTATCAGCATCGACGCGGAAACAACTTCACGCTCAAGGCCGAAGATTTTCGTTAGAATATTTCCGTTTTCAGAACCACGGAAATGCTCACCTTTTTTTGTTTCTGCACAATTCCGGACGCAGAACCGCGGCGACTGAAACGACGGTGGACCTGCGGCTGCCGGATGACAGAGGGGCAAAGCATGGTTTCGACACGATACCGAACGAAAGACCTTAGGCTTGCACGTTGCCACATCGTGAAGGCGGCGCAACGCATTGCCCAGCAGGAAATGGTAATCGGGAGACTACGGCTTAAGGGCAGCCCCTCGGGATTGGCCTACGAGCTGTTGGGCAGGCTCTACGATGATCAACGGCGAAAGCTCGATCGCCTGAAGCTGATCGAAGCGATGGTCGAGGTAAAAGCACAGTCCTGTATGAGCGCGCCCCGTCCTCGCCGCACGCTCGCGCCGCCCTTGGCGATTGTGCGCAGCGGCGCGAGCTCCCTGCCTGACCGGCAATCGCGCACGCCTTGTAGCGCAGACGTTTGGCACCCATATCTGGTGTAGTGGCAGTTTGTGAACGGGCACCGCTTCGGGGTAGTTAGAGTTCACCGGCCCCAAAGGAGGGCATCATGTCAGCCATGATAAAAATCCATTCGTGGAAAAGTCTGGCTCAGCATGCCGGGAGGCTCCGCTATATCGACTTTCTGGTGAAATTGACGCCGGCGATCAGCGTGGCTTTTATCATCTATGTCGTCTTCAAGGATGTGCTCTGGTAAGCGCTGCAACACCGTGGCGGGCCAAGACGCGCCTCGCTGCGCTTGTCGGACGAGGTCACTAACCCTGATGACGGAACTGGACAACGCAAATGCAGTTGCGAGAAATGGATGAACAAGATTGCCTCGCCTTTCTGGCCGGCCACACCCGTGGCCACCTAGCATGCCAGGGCGACCAATATCCCTATATCGTTCCCATCCACTATGCGTATGAAAAAGACCGGATTTTTATATTTTCGATGCCGGGCCTGAAAGTTGATCTATTGCGGGCCAATGCACCAGCCTGTGTTCAGGTGGAAGAATTCGGCGAAAACCGAACGTGGAAGAGCGTGCTTGTTCAGGGCACCTCTGATGAGCTGACCGATACGCCGGCCCGCCATGACGAGCGCATCCACGCCTGGTCTCTTCTGCAAAAGCAACCGTTTTGGTGGGAACCCGGATCGCTTGCGTTAAACTCGGAAAGCGAAGACAGTCCTGCTCCCTCCATATTCTTCGGCATTTCGATTGATATGATATCTGGGAGGCAAGTGGTTTAAGGTGCAGCCTTCAGACCTGCCGTGCCCCCTCGATTTCGCAGGGCGGCGTTGCTGCACGATATATGGAACTCCACACAGACACGGCTAAGCGCTGTCCGATACCAGCCTTCCCATAGGGGCGCGGATTGCTTGATGCTTTTTACCAACGCGTGCTGAGCCAGCATCGCGTTTAATGGCACGCGACCATCACGAAGGAAAACCATGAACCACGCACCCGAAAACGAGACGCTTTTCAACATCACCGGACATTTCGTACAGGAACTGAAGGACGTTCTTAAAAGCGAGAGCATCATCGAAGGGTCCGACTACGAAAACAGCGCTTTCGACGAAAAACGACGGGCGGAAGGGCGGCACCTGCTCACCTTCTACAAAATCGGCACCGCAGCTCAGGCAACCCAGATCTGGGAAAAACACACGACAGCTCGGTCGCATCGATAACCGGAACGAAGCCAGTCCGGCCGACGTTGACGGAATGCTGGCTCTCAAATCCTGATGAGACCATGCAGCTGGCGTGTCCTGCCATGACGCGCCACTCAGCTCGACAATTCCATGAAAGGAAATATCATGACCGATGACAAAACCAAAAACGCGGCGACGACCGACGGACCCTACGACGTGATCTACTTCGCAAAGAAACATCGTATTTCCAATGAGGATGCCAAAGACATCATCGAAAAATATGGCGCCAATCGCAAAGAGGCCGATAAGGCCGGCCGCCGCACCAGCGCCTGAAAACCAACGCCTGAAAAAGGGAACAAGGATAGGGGGTTGCCGGGTGGGCAACTCTCACGGCTCCCGGCACTGGCTTGCGATGACACGATTCAGTGGACGAATTAACCCTACTGGCTTACCTTAATATCAGCATACGCTTGAATACATCAGGCCCTATGCCATCGTATCTTCAGGGTAACATCTGTGGTTCCTGAAGCAGTCTCGCCGGAACCGTGGCCCGCCTCTCCTGAAGAGGCCGGCTTCCATATAGGCCGGAGCTCGATCATATGGAGGGTAAGCCATGAACAACGTCTTGGAATTTCGTCCCAAATGCCCGCATGTCGAAACTCTCGCCGACTGCCGGGAAGCGCTTGAACCTCTCGTCATGAAGATCCTCGGCGAGGCCGTCAGCAGGGGTTATCCGCCGGCGGAAGCCGCGATGGTGATCGCCGATATCGCCGACGATTATATCCTCATGCTGTCGCGCCAGCTTCGGTATTGATTGGATTTGTGCGCTGCTGGGCGGAAGAGCACTTCCGCCATGAGAGATGTGGCAGTGGACCGCGCAGCGACTGCAGGGGCAGCAGTTGGTACAGGAGACAAGACCTGCTACGCGGTCCGTCGGCCACAACGTCAATATTTGTCGGAAGTTCCGCCCATATCGGCGCCGCAAATGAGCCTTTGCTCTCGCAAGTCGGCCGGAGGAACAAGCGGAAATTGCTTCGCTTCGCTTCAATCGCTAGACTGGTATGTGTCGGCGCTGACGAAAAACGAACGCGCATCATCAGCCCAGCAAAAAACCCCGGCAGAGCGGGGCTTTCAGCGGGTTTCGCGGGATAATCACCATAAACGGCCCTGCATGAGCAACAGAATCGGCCGTAGAGACCGGAAAACGGGATCATCTCCCCTCGCCTTTCCGCGGTTCGCTCAATCTTTGAATCATCACCGTAACGCAGCGTGAAACAAGTCAGATCCTCTGCCTGAACCGCGACCGTTGCTAACGCCACCGCGGCTGTCTCGGCGGCGCATTGGCCTGGATTTCATGCAGCGGCGCCCGAACCCCGAGAAGTTTCTTCAGCTTCTTTTCCTCGGCCGGACCGATCCCGAACTTGCGGCAATGTTCTGCAACATCATGCTCCCGCGAACCGGGGATGCGAACTTGGCGATTGTTCATGTTTTTCATGACCGTTTCCTCCTGAGAGGGAAACCAGCACGATGCGAATTGGTTCGTTAGCAAAGTCTAAATTTTGGTATTACTTACTCCCTGTTCAGCAAAAATGTATCGATCGCCAAGCAGCGCAGTAACTTAGGCGAGCTCAACTGATCTTCAACCAATGCCTCAAGGCCGCCACCGCACCGTCGCTCGCATAGGCAATCATCCCGCCGACCGTCAGCCCGGCAAAGGCAATCAGCCCCGAAATGCCGTAACCGATCGATTTCATCCGTTTCCATTCTTCCAGCGCCGGCGCCACCGTCTCCTGGTTCTTCTCGACGGTCTCCTTGAGGCTCTTGATCTCCTCGCGGATCTGGGCGTCGACACCGCCGCTGAGCGCTGCCCTGGTATCGAGATGTGCGATCTGCCTTGCCTGTTCGTCGAGCCGGGTGTGGATCACGGCGCGGCTGTCATGAGCATTGGCCTTTTCGTCGCGGACCTCGTTGCGCAGCAGCGCGACGTTTTCCTCGATGCCGGTCAGCCTTCCCTCGACGCGCCCGAGAGCGCGGAGAATATCGTCATTGGATGTCATGGATAGAACTTCGCCTTGTGCGATTGAGGCAGACGGCTGACGAAACGCAGGACGCCGTAGAGAGCCGGGTGAACGAAATCGGCGGCCGTATAGGCGTGACCGAGCAGGGCGGCGTTATCCTGCACGTTGGTCGCCAGCACTTCGGCGACGCGGTAGTTCGCCGTGCCGTCTCCCAAATCCGTTCGGTCTACCAGCGTCCGGCTGGTCCAGAGCCCAGGCTGATATTCGAACATGATGCGCGCGCCGAGCTTTGTCGTGTTTGGCAGGCGCATCGTGTCCCATGTCGTCACGCCATCTTGGTTGCCGGGATGGCCGATGACGTTGCCGAGCGGCGTTAATTCGGCCGCCGATCCCTTCGTCGGATCACTGTCCGACATGAAGGCCGGCACGATATCAATCGTCTTGGCGAACCGCGTTGACGCGATGAGTGACGCGTTCATGCTGGCAAGCGTCCCCGTGACCGGGTTCCACAGCGCCGACGTCGCGCTGTAGCCGGCGACCGTGCGGCCGCTATCCGACGATCCCGCCATGGTCGGCAGAATGGTCATGCCCACCATATGCGCGCCGGGATACCGGGCGATGATCCGATCATCGAGCCCGAACTTGCGCGACTGCCAGAGCGAAAGCGTCGTGTTGTTGTCGTTGCGGCCGCCCTGGTCGAGGCAGAAAGTCCAAATGTCTTTGCCGCCGTTGAACGTCGTCTTGATGGCGTCGATCATCACCCATCGCCTGGTAGCGTTGGTGGCAAGCTCGAATTCGTTATGCTCACCAGGCACGCCCATGACGAGCGGGACAGTGCTCCCCATACCTGGTCGCGCTGGTCGAGCCATCGCCGTATCATGCCCATGTTGCCGCGCTCGTCGGCCGACGCGGCGATCTCCTGCCGCTCGATCAGGCTGTCACCGACGACGAGTGGAATCGGCCGGCCGTCCCATCCTTTCGCCAGGACAAGCGCGGGCCCGTAAGCCTGGATCTGCGAATTCGTCGCGTTGCCGATCGTGTTGTAAAGGCTGTCAGGATCGAGCGCCGCCGTGGACGCCCCGTCAGCGGCCGCCAGCGCCTGTACAGACGCCAAGTCGGCGGCACCCCAATACTTTTCGCCGCGATGGCGCTGGATGCGATAGGAGCCGCAGCGCTGCGCACCCTCTGCGCCGTGATAGACCGTCCGGACGCCAAAGATCGACCATGCCGGCAGAGCAACTGGCAGTATGACCTGCCCGTAAACAATGCCGGTTGCGGCGGTGACCGTCGCCGGCACCAGACCGCCAAACAAGATCGGGTATTCCGTGCCGTTCGGCATCACGAAGAACGCCTCGTCGATCACGGTATCGGCGTTCGGAGACTGCGTTTCCTGCGGCGCATTGCCGCCTTCGGTCAGCGCGAAGCCGACGAACGGGATAAGGAAGTCGTTCGTCGGATAGTCGGGCGAGCCGAAGAACAGCTTGGTGCATTGGTAATTCAGCCCGGCCGGGAACGTCCATGGCGTGGCGATCGCGCCGGTTGGCCAGCGCGTTCGCGTCGCCGCCGGCATGTAGCGATCAGGATCCGGCACCCAAGGCGGTGGCGCCAGGACAGCTCCACCCCTCGGATACGTCAGGGCAAGCGAGATGCCGTTCATCATGGGCGGGCTCCATATCTGGTGGTGAGGTCGGCGTAGAAGCGAACGGTGCGCCCCTGGCGGGCATTGGCGCGGTCGAGCGCCTGCCGCTCGCGGGCGAGGATGGCGATGACGGGCTCGCCCTCCACGACAGGCGCATGCGCTTCCTGCCTCAGGAGATCGTCCGGCAAGGGCGGCAGCGCCATGCCGGCCGCGGCCTGCCCCTTCGTCACCGCCGCCCTGTTCAGCCGCTCAGTGGCGGAGCAGCCACTGACGATCAGCAGCAGTGACAGCGCAAGCGCGGTTCTTTTCCGAAAGCTGAAGCTCATAGGATTGGATCTCGGTTTCGAGTGTGTCTCTGGCCGCCTGCTCCGACGCTTCGGCGGCGGCCAAGCGCTTGCGGTGCTCTTCGATGGCTTGGGACGCCGCATTGCGCTGGCGCTCCATCTCGGCGGCTCTTGCGTCGGCTGCGCTCTTCTCGGCCAGCAGGATATAGCCGGCCCGCGCCTCGCGGGCCGCCGAGGGATAGCCGATCGAAACGGCATAAAGGTGATAAAGCACCAAGCCGGCGGCGATGCCGGCGCCCATCTTGAGCGTGTCGAGGAGGGAGAACATCAGATGCCCTCGAGGCAGAAGGCGCGCTCTTTCTGCCGGCGCCGGGTGAGGCCCGGAAAGGTGATGCCGGCGGCGCGGTTCCACTTCAACAGCGCCTCGCAGCCCTCGGCCGTCCTGCCCTGGTTGATGAGCCTGATCGCGCTCGAGCCGCAGGCGGCCTTGACGCCGACATTATAGGCGAACGAGGTCAACGCCACGAAACGCGCATCCGGCAGCGGCACGCGCATGCAGCGTTCGACGCCGCCGGCATAGGACTTGAGTTCCAGCGCCAGCAGCGCCTTGCACTGCTCCACCGTCTTGTGATCGCCGGGTTTGACGCCATTGGTGCTGCCATAGCAGATCGTCCATGGCTGCCCCTTCGTGGCCGGATCGGGATAGGCATTCTGCCGCAATCCCTCGAACGAGCCGACAAGCGCCACAGCCATGGCCGCTGCGGCACTACCCTTCTGCAGGCGGTTTGCCATTCATTTCTCCTGAGATTTTCTGCTGAACGAAGATGCGGGCGACGATCGCCGCAACGGCGAAAAGCCCCGTTGCCGCCGACATGGCGAGCTGGATGTAGAGGTTGCGCGACACCCAGGTTGCAGCGACGAAATTGATGACGGGCTCAAGCACGATGAAGAGCAGCGCCAGCGCCATGAGGCGGACGGACCAGGCGCGTTTAAGCACGTCGTGCCAGTTATGGACGAGCATGGGGTGGGCTCCGGATTGTGGATTGGGCAAAGAAAAAGGCGGCTCCGAAGAACCGCCTTTGTTTCCGTTTTTTAAGTCTCGTTACCGTCTCTTGAATAAGAGATCGGCTCCGTAGACTTTTCCGCTGGTGCCGGTAACGCCGCCGTTCCGATATTTGGCGTGAGACACAAGGGCAAAGCCCGCCTTGGCCGCAATCTCTCTTACTAGCTGCTTATGCATTGATATGCTTCCTGGCCACATAGGCGCAGAGGAGCATCTACGGCTTTACCGAGAATTTAAAAGCGCCCTCTCGTGTTCCAATACCTCAAGGTCATGATAGTGCAAGCCATGAGGTATCAAGCAATTGATCGGTTATGGATTTGCGCCAAGAGTTGATCCGTTCTGGCCAAGGCCGAGCGACCGCCCTGCCCCCTTGCAATCCCAATCCGACTTAAATGCGGTATTTGACTACTTTCGCCGGCGACCCGACGGCGATTGCATATTCGGGAATATCGGCCGTGACGACGGAGTTTGCTCCGATCACGGCGCCCGTTCCTATCGTAACGTTCATCAGTATTTTGGCACCTGCACCAATCCAGACATCATCACCAATTTCGACAAAACCGATTTCGGCCTTCTGAAGCCTAATTGGTACGTCTCGTCTCATACCGTGGCCGTGATCAATGATCTGGACATCCGAGCCGATCAGCACATCATTGCCTATAGATATGCGGTTCTTGGCAGTGATGATATTCCGCCGTCCGATGACGGTGTTGTTTCCGATAAACACCTTCGGCTCAGGCATCGTGAGTTGGAAGAAGGAATAGTCTTGAATCGTGACGTTGCTGCCGACCTCAAGAACTGCGTGTTTTACCATGCGGAACTCGGCGCTGCGCTTGACAACCAGGTTCGCGCCGGCGCGGCTGAAGTAGCGAAACCGCTTGTAGGCGGTAACGAGACGCTGAAGAATTCCTCCGCGGTTTCGGTACGATGCTTTATCGGCTGCCATGATTTCCTCCGAGTTCGAAGGTCATTAGCTGACGACATCGATTATTGCCAGTGATCATGCGTGCATATTCCCGCTAGAAGCTCGAGCGCGCTCGATCGGGACACAAACGGCATCATGCATTCCTCCCGCACGGAAAATAGAAACCGTCGTTCCACAGCCAGATAGTGCCGGACGCGCCAGCTACATGGCGGATCTGCCTGCTTGTATTTGTCCAGATATCGCTACAGCCGATTGCAAGTCCATTGGCGACCTGTATGGTGCCCATGTTGCCGCCATCATTACCGATCCCGCCTGAAAGAGTTCCTTGTGCAGGGTCCGATAGCAGCGCTGCGTTAGTCGCCGCCGATGAGGTGAATTCAAATCGCAGCTTGGCCTTGACCTTCACCCCATTCGGCACTGTCAGCGCCAGGAGTGCCGAAGTCGTAGAGATAGCAACGTTGATGGCGTCCTTGACGGGCGTAACGAAAGTATATTCGTCACGCGGGTACATCACGAATTGCCGGATGAGCGAGCTGGCATCGGTCAGCACCACGCCGATGCATTTGACGATGCTATAGCCGGTGAGCAGCGTTGTGGCGATGCCGCCGATCGTCGCCGAGGTCGAGAGAACAATGTCGAAAGACAGGTCTGCGTCCTTGCGCAAGGCATATGCAAAGTAGGTCGCATTCGCCGCAACGGCGCCGGCGTCGAGGCCGCCGGCGCCGGTGCCAGCCGCAAATGTTCCCGTCACTCGCTTCGTCAATGACGTTGCGCTGGAAACGAAGCTCGATCCCGTCCTGGCAGATCCTGCAGCAAAATCGATATGCGTATTCGGGCTGGCGCCGTTGTTAGAAAGGGTGAGCCCGACAATGAAATCGCCGACCGCCGAACTGTCGGCTTTGCTCTGGATCCTGGCGAAGAGCTTGTTGGTGAAGAAAGCGGCGCCGGAACAGATGATTTCGACGCTGTAACCGTCCTTGAGAATAAGCGTGGCTGCGCCGTCGATCGTCTCCGAACCATTCGGGTCGATCGTCACATCCCCGCCATCGGCGATGACGCAATAGTGCCAGTTTGCACCGAGCGTTGCCGCCGCGGTCAAAGTGAGCGTGGCTGCCGCGGTAAAGCGATGGACGGCGTTATCGTCGGATGCGAGCGCGGTGTAATCGCCTGACTTCACCGCATAGACCAGATCCTGATCGAATGCGACGTCGACGCCGTTCTGGGCAAAGCCGAGCAGGCCGCCGCCTTTCAGATAGAGGCCGGTCTGCGGGGTCGAGGCGAAGCCGACGCCCGGCGCGGACACGGTTCCGCCTGCGGCCTTGAGCGGTGCGATCATCGGCGCCGAACCGTCGCGCGGCAGCGAATTGGTGATTTCGTTGCCGAGGTCGGTTGTCAGCGCGTTCCACGGCGCCGGGTCGATGACCTGGCCGACGGAAGGTGTCGTGCCGGCGGGTTTGGAATAGACGCCGGTTGATGGATTTCTGGGCATTTACCTTGCTCCGAAATGAAAAGGCCCCGCGATTGCGAGGCCTGAGATCGAGTATTGTCGGCCGCGGAAACTGATTGATCGCGATCCAAGCGAACGTTCGCATGTTGCCGCCCTTAACCGGCCTACCAGAGGCCACTTTGCTGCCGGGCAAGGAGCGCACGCACGAGGGCGGCCGCCGCCGGTTCGCGCCCTTGATTCATCGTCTGCCGCGGATTGCGAGAGTCCGGCTTCGATGTTGGAATGGGCGGGTTGTCAGGCAGGGCGTAAGGATCGGCGGCGCCGTCAGTCTGGTACTGCGGCAGAAAGCTCTTTGCTCTGGCGAACCGATTTGCGGCCTCCTGGTTCCCCGGAACATTGTAATCTCGAAAAGCCCAAGCCCTGTTCATCAGGCGTTGCGCCTCCTCGAGCGATTGAGCCGCGTTCAGCCTGGCGATCAGGCGAGGGTCCTCCTGCAGGAAGAACTCGGCCTGTGTCTGCGGGCTGATCGAACCCGGCTTTTCGCCCTTGGCGGCGGCGAAGTCGTAAAGTGCCTGCAGTCGGGTGTTGCGCCACGACATGATGGCGCCTGATCTGCCGGGCTTTCCGCTCTTGCTTGGGTCGGACCAGGAACTATTGGCTCTCTTGGCCGAGAACTGGCTTTCGGACTGGCCCGTCGAGGCGATAGCCGCAAGACCATAAGGGTTGGTCACCTTGATGATCGATCCATCCCGCTGCTTATAGCCGTTCTTGATCGTGCCCATGAAGCCGTCGAAGACATCGGCGTCGACGGGTTGCTGGCTGGGAGTACCCCTTGTCGCCTGCCGATCGTGGCGGCCGGGTTTCGGTGTGGGAACGGGCACTTTGCCCGTTGGAACGAAGGGATCGTCGCCAGGCCGCTGGGGCGCGGTCGCGGGCTGCTGGCGGCGCTCGTCCGTCGTCATCTGCGGATCGGGATATTCCGGTCGCGGCGTCGGAATGGGCACCTTGGTCCTCGTAGGGACGGCATGCGCGGTCCCAGCGGTCTGTGCCGCGATCGCCGCTTCAATCATGCCGTCGGGATAAAGCGCGCCCGACGTCCCCTGCTCCTGCGTGATGAGGGCGCGAACGAACTTCTTTGCCATGGCCTGGTCGTCCAGGCGCAGATCATCGTCAGGGCCAATGCCCATCATTTGCGCGACGTTGGCAGCCGCCGTAAAAGACTTAGGCGTCCAGCCCATATCGCTGGCAATCATTTGGTTCGGCGTCAGCATGCCTTTTCGATACTTCCTCATGATCTGCCAGAAATTGTGCCGCATGCCCGCTTCCGGCGAGGCATAGACGACTTGCGGATCGCCCTGGTCGGTGTTCTCGGAGGGGCCGATGATTCCTGGGCCATGCTGCCCGGCGTATTTGAGATTGGCGGGATTGTTGTTGCGCATGCCGGGCGGTAGTTCGGCGCGACGAACGGGATCGGACAGAATCGTTCGAAGCTCTGCCCCGTCGTTTGCGGATCCGGCGGCGTCACCGACAGCAGCCGGTGCCGCGGGCTGTTGGCGGCGTTCGTCCGTCGTCACCTGCGGGTCGCGATATCCGGGTCTCGGCGAGGGAATGGGTCCGTTGTCAGGCAACGGAGCGAAGGCATCGTCGCCTGGTTCATCGGCCGCCATCGGCTGCTCGCGGCGATAGTCGGTCGTAACCATCGGGTCGCGATAAGGCCGCTGCGTCGGAATGGGAGGATTGGCAGGCGGTGCGAAGGGATCGTCACCAGGCTGGTCGGCCGCCCGGCGATAGTCCGTCGTGACCATCGGGTCGCGATAGGGCTTCGGCGTCGGAATAGGCCCGTTGTTGGGCAGCGGCGCGAAGAGACCGGCGCCGGGCTGGGCGGCGGGGGCCATGGGCTGTTCGCCGCGATCGTCCGTCGTCATCAGCGGGTCGAGACTGGGTCTTTCCGGCGGAACGGGCCCGTTGTCGGGCAGCGGCGCGAAGGGATAGTCGCCCGCATCGCCGGCCGGCGCCGCGCTGCCCTCGCCGCTTGCCTGCTGCTCCTGCTGGCGGATCACCAGTCCGCCCAGGAGGGCCTGGACAAGACGCGCGGCCCCTTGCCAGGGGGATTGTACGGGGCCTGAATCCATGCCCTGCTGCAGCATGGCATCAGCCAGCTGCTTGCGCCGGTTGCTGATGTCGCCCTGTGTCTTGCCGGTATCGCCGCCGAAAATGAATGACGCTAGTGACATTGGTCCACTGCCCTTTCGTAGAAGACGCGGTCGAAACCGTCTGTCTGGATGGATTTTTCACAGATTATTGAACGCGAGGCCGATCCGGATCGGACCGTCGTCCCTGTATCGGTGGGGACCGATCGGCACGCCGTTATCCCGCTGATGTCCTAATTCAGCCGTCAGTCCGGCGCGTCGGCGCGCCCCCGAAGAACAGCGACAGGAAGCCGGGAGAGGCGGGCGCTGGTTTGGAAGGCTGGGCTGTCGAAACGCCGGCACCTTGACCCGCGCCTGCCTGCTGCTCCTGCTCCTGCTGGCGGATCGCCAAGCCGCCGAGTCCTGCCTGCGCCAGCCGTGCCGCGCCCTGCCAGGGAGATTGCACCGGGCTCGCATCCATGCCCTGCTCCAGCATGGCGTAGGCCAGTTGCTTGCGTTTGTCGTCGATGTCGCCCTGGGTCCTGCCGGTATTGCCGCCGAAGATGGTTGGGATCATGCCACTGCCCTTTCGTAGAAGACGCGATCGAAGCCGTCGGCGTGTTCGAACACCGCGTCCGGATGGATTTTTCGCACGTCGTCGGACATCAGGCCGATCTGCATCGGGCCGCCGTCCTTGTAACGGAAGGCGTAGACCGGCAGCCCATTATCCAGCGTGCCAACGCGCTTGATGTCCTCCTTCAGCCGGCGGTCGGATTTCGCCCAGCCGCCAAGGAGTGTTCCGCCGAGCCCGAAAAGGCCGCCCATCGCCGCGTTGGACTGGGCGACCTGGCGGTCGTAGATGCCCATTTTCTGGTTGAAATTATCGTTGATCAGGCCGGCCTGGTCGACGTTCGGCAGCTGCGTCGTCGGGGTGTTGACGTAGCTCGGCTGGTGGACCTGCGATCCCGACATCAGCGCCGAAATCTCGTTCAGCGGCTGGTTCCGCTCTGTCAGGATCGAATTCTGGGCATTCGAATACATGTCGCCGAGATACTGGTCGGAGGCGGCCTGCTTGCGGGTGGAAAAATCGCGCATGGCGTTGTCGTAAGCCGCCGAGCCCATCGCGATGCCCTTGTCGGCCAGGCTCTGGTCGAGGCTTGCCTGGTCGCGGTCCCACTGGTTGTTGAAGCCGGACCGCCAGTGATTATTGACATATTTGTCGACATTGCCGGCGCTCAGATCGACATTGGTGCCGAGAATGCCGGAGATCTTACCGGTCTGGTCGTTGGCAAGCCTGGCGAGGCCGAGTTGCGTCTGCTGCGTCTGGTCGTAGATCGCCTGGTTCTGAGGCGAATAGGTCTGATAGGCGGAATAGGTCGGCAACTGGTAGCTCTTGCCGTTCTGGTCTTTCATCGTCTGGTAGCCGCTGACCTTGTATTCCAGCGAACCCTCCGGCGTGTACTGGTTGGTGTGGCTCAAGCCGGCATTGGCGATGGCGGTGTCGACGTTGGTGGCCGTCTGTGCCGCCGCGGTCTGCGTCGGATCTGGGGCCTTCGGGGCCTTCGGCGTGGAGACCATAGGGGAAATCCTCCTTCATGATTGCGTAAAGCAGGCCGTCGCAGTCGCCGAAATAGGCTTGCTGGCGGCCTTCCAGCTGGGCGCCGAGCCTTGCGAGCATCGTCTGGGCGTCAAGGTTGTCAGCCCGTGTCCTGGCGGTTGCGCGCCGGCAGGCGAGCTGGTGCACGACATAGTGAAAGACCGATCGCATCAGCGTCCGCGTCAGCCGGTCGGCGGCAAGCGAGACCTCGACGTCATGCGCGGTCCAGACGTTGAAGACGAAGCCGGCGATGATCCGGCCGCGGTCGACATGGGCGAGCGTGGTGTAAGGCGGGTGGAAGCTGACGCCGATCCGGCCGCCGACCCAGGCAGCGATTTCCTCGCGCGGTTCGGAGACGATCAAATCGGGGTGCCTCTCTCATAAAGCACCGAGCCGCCGACGACGGCAGCTTCCGAGACCGAGCCTGAGGAGCCGGAGATCAGCGCGCGGATCGTCGGCGCCAAGGCCGAGCCGGCGCCACCGGCGGAAGCGAATTTGCGCACCAGCGAAACGCCGGGGAATTTCGAGACGCCCCAGACCGCCGCTCCCCATTTCGCCGCCGCGTTGTTTTCGACGGATGACAGCAGCGCTGTGGGAATCTTGGTCTGGTAATCCACCGAGATCCCGCCATACATCAGCGAGGAAACGCCGATCTGCGCCGTCACCCCGATCAGCTTCGAGAGCTTGGTCGAAAGCCCGTCGCCATATCGGCTCCAGGCGCCGACCATCAGCGCGTCGATCGCCACGCCATTGTCGTTGGCGCCGACCTCGGCCTCGTAGACCGTGCCGTCGCCGGCGCCGAAGAACAGCCGGTCCTGCCACGTCGCCCAGCAGGAGGCCGGCATGCCGACGAAGCGGCACCAGGCGCCGGTTTCGGTGTTCATCACATATTGATAGGGGCCGAAGGAGGACGGCAGGTTGACGATTGCCATCTGCCGCGCGGGGAAGCTCGAAAGCTGCCATTCCTGCGAGGTCGTGCCGGTCGCCGCCACCGTCTCGCGCCATGTCGGGCCGATCCTCGCGGTAATCGCCCCGAGGCTGGTGGCGCCGCGGTCGAGCTGCACCGCCTTGGTGATCGGCACGATGCCGTCGGTCGTCATGATCGCCAGATCGGCGCCGACCGAGAGCAGGCATCGGTCGCTGCCGAGCGGCCGGCCGAGCTTGAAAGTGCCGATCAGCCCCCAGTTCGAAACGCTCGAAGGATCGGAGCCCTGGAAGACGATCACCTCGCCTTCCGAGGAGATCAGCACCAGGCATTGCTGCAGTCCTGTCGAAACCGGGATCGTCCAGACGTTGATCGCTACCAGCGTACCGCCATATTTCATGTTGCCGCCGACCGGCAGAACCGTGGCCGCACCGCTGACGGCGTCGGTGGCGAGATACCAGACATTGGTAGAATTCTTCTCGATGAACCAAAGGCGCGAACGATAGGCGGTGACCGCGATCAGCAGCGACGAGTCCGATATGCCTGATATCATCGTCGAGGCGACGTAAGGGGTGGCCGCCGCGCCCTTTTCCAGCTGCGCATTGGTGACCGTTCCCGTCACGGTGACGACAAGCGTGCCGGCCGCCGGCGTGAAGGAAAGCGAGACGCGGTTGTTGACGCCGGTGCCGTTCAACGTGCCTGAGAAAGCGCCGGAGAGCGTGACCGAGCCGGTGCCGAAGAAGCTCAGCGTATAGGCCGTGTTGCGGACGGCAACGTTCTGGGTGGCGAGCGCTGCTGTGCCCACCAGAAAATTATTGGTCCAGGAGGTGCCGTTGAAGATCAGCGGCGTGTCGAGGCCATTGACGAGACGCAGGAATTCCTGGCCGGCCGGGTTGGTATATTGCTGCACCGACCAGTGGGCGCTCGCCATGCCCGAGACGACGGGCGCACCGGCAGCACCCCCAACTGTGACGTCGAAGATCTTGTCGCCGGCGGCGGCAAACAGCCTGTTGCTGACGCCGGAATAAGGGATGACCGTCTGCACATCGCCGCCGAGGCCGGTGGAGAAGGCGAGAAAACCATAGCGGGCGCGCACGCGGTTGGCCTCGGGAAAGAAATTGTCGAGCTGAAACGCCGCATCCGCAGGCATATCCGCCATCTCGACATCGGTTCGCCAGCCGCCGATTGGCGCGATCCAGTCTTTGCTCGGCGAAACGCGGCCGGTGCGCCCATTCGGAGGGACAGGTCTGCGGGTCATGGATTTGCCACCGTGATTGTGCCGGGCCAATAATTCTCGGGCGCCCCGTTCCTCGCCGGCAGCGAGAGATCGACGGGGCTGGCGGCGCGGTCGGCGCCGATCGCCGCTTCCTTGGATCGCTCGAAACCGGCAAGCTCCTCGCCGTAATCGAGGCCCTTGGCCCGCTTCCAGCGCCAGATCAGCGAGAGTTCGAGGAGGTCTTCGGGAAGACGGGCGGTATCGGTGTCGTTGGCCCAGGTGCCAGCCGTCGCCGCACCGCCATTCACCGCCACCCAGAAGCCGGAGATATAGGCATATTCGATCATCTCGCCGGCAACGTTCGGGTAGATGTCGAGCTTGCCGCCGGCGATGCGCCAGATCTGCGGCACCGGGTTGGCGTTGAGGATCGTCTGGCGCTGCCAGGTCTGTGGCTCGACGGGGCCGTTGAGCTGCCAGAGGCGGGCGGCATTCCAGATCTTGGCATTGGCGGCGAAACGGTTCCAGTCGGCGGGCGGCTCGGCCGGCTCCGGATTTGCACCGGTCGCTGCGAATTGCCGCCGCACCATCAGCGCCGACCAGTCATGCTCGCGCATCAGGTCGCGGCCGGCGCGGGTGGAAAGGATGCGCAGCTGCATGATCTGCGGATCCGCCGAGGACATGACGGCCGTCGGCGGATCGAGGTCGATTTCCGCGCAGACGTTCTGAATGATGGTCAAGAGCGACATGCGCGGATCTCCGGTTCAGAGCAGTTGGCGTGGCGGGTGAGGTGAATTTGCGTGAGGGTTGAGACCCGTGGCTCAACCCCGGTCGGTGCCCGAAGGGTCGGATGAGCGGGCGTCTTGTGTCAGCGCTTCTTCAGGCTGCTTGCCGACCTCGGGACTTGCCGCCGTTTTCGTTTTCGAACGCCTCGAAGCGGGCGGCCATCTCCCGCATCTGCTCCTGCAGGCGGGTGACTTCATCCTTCAGCCGCTCGTTTTCGGCGGCAAAGGCCGAGGCGGCGCTGGAGCTTTCGGCGGTGGCGAGATAGGCCCGGGCGGCAGCGGTCAGCTCGTTGGCGCCCATGCCGATCTTCTGCTTGGCGGTGTCGGAAAGGGCGGCGAGCTGCTCGACGGTGTAGATATTGACCGCCTCCAGCTCCTTGATCTGGCTGGGCTTCAGATAGGGCCATTGCGAAAGCGGCGTGCCGGTCAGCTGCTCGCGGGCCGCTGCCCCTTCCTTGAACCGCTTATAGGCGTCGGCAAAACGCTGTTTGTCGTTGTCGGTCACCTCGCGGTAGACCTCGGTGTGTTTGTCGCCTGATATGAAGATGCGGACGAATTCCTTATCGGCAAAAATCGGCCGGCCTTCCTTCTCGGTCAGAAAGGTCTGTTCGACCGGCTCGAGGCTGAAGGAGGCGTAGATTCCGGTGTTGTCGGGCATGTGCTGGTCTCGCTGTTGATGGCGGGGAGATGCGGGCGCCGAAGCGCCGCTGTGATGTCGTGTCCGGCGTGTGCCCCTCACCCTAACCCTCTCCTCGTCAAAACGGGGAGAGGGTGGCGGCAGCCGGATGAGAGGCACGCCACGCGGATAGAGGTCGGTGAAGCGGGCGCCGAAACGCCCACCGATTGCTTAGTTCACCTTCGACAGAAACGGCCGCATCAGCGTCGCCTCAAGCACACCCGTCGCCGTGATGGTGATGCCCGTGCCGTTGGCCGTGGCATTGGCCGAGAGCGTGATGCTCTGGACGACGCCGTTCGGGCTGTAGGTGATGCCCGAAATCGTCGTGCCGCCTGCGATGCCGGTGCCGGAAACCGCGGCGCCGATGAACGGGCCGGAACCGGCGCTGAGCCCGGCAATACCCGTCAGCAGGTTGGAGCCGTTGACCGTCGTTGCCGTAAACGTCTGGTTGGCGGCGGCAAAGTTGACGTTGGCGATCGCCTTGGTGGTGGCGGTGGCCGAGGCCGGGGCGCTCGCCTGGCCTGCGGTGGTAGTGGTTTCGGCAACGACGAGGGCCGCCGTTGCGGTCGCCACCTGCGACGGCGCCTGGCCGTTGCGCTGCAGCCAGATATAATAGGTGCCGGCGGCAAGGGTGATGGCACCGACCGGGCCGCCGGTCAGCGTCGGCGGCTGGGCCGCACCCGAAAAGACGCCGCAGCGCTGGCCGACGACGGCCGCCGCCGTGGTCAGCAGCGAAGCGACGTAATCCCGGGTCCACTGGAACCACTGGCCGGGCTGAAGGGTCGTCTGCGACGCCAACACCAGCTGGCAATAGACCCATTCGGATTCACGATCGCCGCCGGCAATCGCGCCGAGGGCGAAGTTCGGTCCAGGAATACCGGAGCCGGAAATGATCGGGCCTTCGACGACGAACGGGTTCGCGCCAAGACGATCGGACTGGATTGAAGCGATCGACATTTGCTGTGTTCCTTTCGTTCGATCAGGCGAACAACACGCCCTGCAGGAAGGCGTTGTTCATGGTGAGGTTGCCGGCAAAGCCCATGAGCTGGACGAAGGCATCCTGGTTGGTGTTCATGCGCTCGTCGCCGATCGGCGCCATGTCACGGTCGCGGTGGGGGCGGTAGAATAGGTATTTGGTGTTCAGGAAGAACATCTGGTTGAGCGGCGCACCGCCGCCGAAGCCGCCGTCGAAAATCACGTCGGCGCCCATGTATTGCAGCGACTGGAAGCCGGCCATGCCCTTGTCCGCCGAGGTGATACGCTGGATTGCCTGCAGCGATTCCCAGTAGAGGCGGAAGAAGTTGTTGTCGGCGACGACGAGGTCGGGCGCGTCGGAGCCGCGCACGCAGGACATATAGAGCCGGTTCATGTAGCTCTGGATGTTGGCGTTGGTGGCCGCCGCCCCCATCGGCCGAGGCCGAGAATTTCTGGTTGCGCCAGAAACCCCAGGTGGCGCGCGAAATGCCGCCGACGGTGCCGGAGGTCGGCGAGGTCGAAATCAGCAGCTGCAGGCCGCCGATCTGCCGCCCGCCATCGGCCGTGCCGTCGGAATAGCAATCGAGCGCGATGTTGTTTTTCAAAGTTGTTTCGGCATTCTCGATGCGCTGCTCGAGCAGATCGAGGATCGCATCCTCGCCGGAGTTCTGCAGCTGTTCGAGGCCGGACATGGAGACGGCGACCGCCGCCTGCTTGAGGTCGTATTCGGCGGCGGTGATGACGTCGGAGGGCTGGACATTGAGGATGTCATAACCGGAATAGCGCTTGAAGGTACTATTCTCTTGATACTGCAGCTCCTGGACGATGGTGCGGCCGCCGGAGATCGGCTTCTTGCGGCCGCGGCTGTTGAGACGGGTGAGAAGACCGTTGTTCTTCGTCACGTCGTCGGCGACCGTGCCGCTGCGGTTGCGCAGCGTCGTGGTGACGATTTCAGAGAGGTTGGGGGAGATGGGCATCGATCATTCCTTTGATCAGAATTGGCCTTTGATCAGACTTGGCCGCGCGAAAAACGCATGGCGTCGCGCAGCGAGTTCGCGGATGGAGGTGGGCTGGCCTCTTGCCGCATCGCGGGTCGGGCCCGGCGCGGAAGAACCAGAGATGGATCGCGAGGCCCGGCGGGCTTGATCTGCCGCTGCGGCCCTCTGGGCTTGGAGTTGTGGGACGGAGGCTTGAGCAGTCTGGCTGATCAACTGCCGGCGAATGTCCGGGCGCATCCAGCATGCGGCGTCGTAGGCGTCCTGGAGCGACGTTGCCCGCCCTGCGTTGACAAGGGCGATCATGTCCTCAAGCACATCTTCGGCGTGCGCGTTTGCTGGGTCGGAAAGGAAGGCATCGACTTGAGTTTCGGTGTCCCTTTTCCGCAAAACATGTTCGACCGTCGCCTCGACATTGAAAGATCGAGGCTGCGGTTGTGATATGGCCTGCTGCGAATTCCGCTGCAGGATTTCTCCCGTCTGACCGTTGACCAGAGCGTGAAGATTGACCCCGGCCATCCTGGCAACGTGAACGACGGTGTTGACGGGATCATGGATCAGCGCCTTCTCCCAGTCGATCGCCCGGCGCATGACATCGGCATGGGTCATGCCGGCCTGGCGGATGATCGGGGTGAATTCCTCGAGCCCCTTGTAATCCTGCAGGACGCGGAAGCCGTTATCGACCTCCTGTTCTCGCTTGGCGATCGCCGCCTGCACTTCGTGGGGCAGGCTTGTGAACTGCGCCTTGGCTTCCGCCGACCAGCCGGGCGGAACCCGGCTGGCGCTCACTGCCGGCTGTTCACCAGCCTGGCCTCGCGACAGCGGTTGAAGCGCCGGCTGCTGGGGGGCCTGCGCCCTGCCCTCGCTGCAGGAGCTTGCTCCTGCCCCTTGGCCAGAAAGCGGCCGTTTTCGCCGTCGCGCGGCTGGCCTGATATATCGCCCGGTCCACTGGCTTCGACGGTGTCGATCGCCGCTTTCAAACTGTCGCGGATGCTGACCGGCTTGTCGTCGAACGCGCCAAAATCTTCGCTGCCGTTGCCGGCCTCGTTCAGGTCTTCCATATCCATGGGGAAATTTCCTATGTCGGGGATTGATTCCCGGTTCAGGCGTTGTATTCGGCGTGCACGCGCCGCAGTTCGTTGCGGATCGCCGTTCGATCCGTCTTCGGCTGCTCGATCGGCTGCGGCTTTTCATTGCCGATCTCGACTACGCCGGCTGCCCGGTAGGCCGAGCGCAGCCTGGCTTTCGAGGTGTAATGCTTTCCGTCATGCATCGACTGGATATCGATGTTGTCGCTGACGAAATGCGGCGCCGGCAGATCCGACTGCGCCGCATTTTGCGCCGGCAGGCAGTTCTGCGGCCATTGGTCGAGTGCGTGCCAGCCGCCGCAGACGCGGCAATAGCGTTCTCTCATTTCTTGCTCCCGTTCACTGATAGGCCGGCTGCGTCTGGAATTGCTGGCCCTGGATCTGCTGCCCCCGGATCTGCTGCAATGCCTGCGCCGCCATCTCGCCGCGCGCCTGCTCCACCGTGGCGCGATGCTCGATCTCGGCCTCTGCGACACTGAGTTCGGCCCTGCGCTGTTCGGCACCCGCCTTCACCTCGGCGGTTTTCAGCTTGAGCATTTCGCCGGGCGAAGGCTGCGGCTCCGGTTTTGGCGCGGCTGCCGCCTGGGAGAGCTGGGCTCCCACCTGCTCCAGCGTGCTTTCGAGCTGGCGGCCGGCCCGGAAGCCGCGGGCGGCAAAGAGCAGCGTCTCAACCATCACCGGCACCAGCATCGGGCTCTGCTGCGCCATGGCGCCGGCCTGCTGCATGAAGCCGCCGACCATCTGGACGAATTCCATGCGGCGCTGCTTTTCGGCATCCTCGTTAGCCTCGATCGTCGAATCCGTCTCGATCTCGATCTGGAAGCCGCGAATGCTGTCATTGCGCAGCAGTTGCACCACCTCGTCGATCGTCGGCTGCTGCATCATCTGCTGCAGCTGCGGCGGTATATCGGGCGGCGGTGGTGCGGGTTGCCCCATCTGCTGCGCCCGCATGGCCGCCTGCTGTGCCGCCATCTGCATCTGCTGCATCTGCATTTGCGCCTGCTGTTTCTCGGCCATCGTCGGCAGCTTGATGCCGCTCACCAGCATCAGCGTTTCCGGCTGGAACTGGTCGCAGATGATCTCGCCGGCAAGGCGGATGATGTCGCGGGCGAAGCGGGCAAGCTCGGCCTGGCGGTCGCGAATGCGGATCGAGCCCCACTGGCTCTTGATCCGCTGCGCCGTCGCGGTTTCGGAGGCCTGCGTGTCGCCGCGCACGATGTCCGAGATGCCGGTGATCTGGTAGACATCCTCGATCAGCTGCTTGCGCGCCTGCATGCAGGCGACGATCACCTTCTGCACCTCGTCGATCGGCAATGTCACGATCGCCTTCGAGCCGCCCTTGTCGGTGAAGGCCGCCCATTCGGGGATCGGCACCATCACCATGTCGTTCTCAGGCCGCATCGCCTTTTCGATCGCCGGCGAGACCGCGCCGTCGCCGGAGGGGTAAAAGACTTTCAGCCGCAGCTGATCGGTCAGCTTGTTGATGCGCTTGGTGAGAAGATCGATCTCCTCGCATTGCTGCTGGTAATAGACATAGTCGGGAACCGGGATCAGCGAGCTCGTCGACATCGTGCCGTAGGCCGGGCGCGGGCAAGGCCAGAAATGCGTCAGGTCGAGCGGCGGCTCGGAGACCTCGAGCGCCACCGGCGAACCGTCGGCGATCCAGACGGTGTAGTTCTCGCTCTTGCACCAGATTTCCCAGACATGGGTCTTGCCTTCATTCTCCAGGCGCTCGGCCTGGCTGACGCCCTTATTGCCGATTGAACCTTCGGCCGCCCGCGATGCCATGGCCTCGGGGCCGAAGCGCTTTTCCATCTCCTCGTCGGTCATCGGCACGCGCCGCGCCACCCAGGTCACATCCTTCCAGCGCCGCGCCGGCGAATGCAGGAAATCCGACCAGTGGACATAATCGATGCAGACACGCTCGTCGCTGATCGCTTCCGGCCGCGCCTCGCCCATCTCACCGGTCAAAGCCTCAGCCGCCGGGTCCGAGGGCTGGACGCCCATATCGAGCGGCTCGAAATCGGCCTCGTAACGCAGCCACACCGTGCCGCGGGCGCAGAGCAGGAAATCGTCGCGCACCGCCCGCATGATCGAATCGATATCGGCTTCATCGCCGGTATAGGCGAGATTGCGCTCGACCAGTTCCGAGGCAATGCGCGCCACCGGCTGTGCATCCTTGAAGCGGCGCTCGACCACCGGCTGCGGCACGCGGGCATAGACCGCCGGCTGCATCACCGAAGTATTGGCCCAGAGCATCGGAAACCGGCGCTTGGCGGCGCTCGTCTGGTCCGATTGCTGGTCGAGATAGATCTTCTCGATCTTGACGCAGCGGTCGTGCCAGGACTTGAAATAGCGCTGGGCGCGTTCCAGCTCCTGCTGCCAATGGGCGCCGACCTTTGCCGGGTCCCAGCGCTGCCCGCTCTCTGAAGCCGTTATTTCGTCTTCCATCAAACACGCTCGCTCTGTCTTGGGGTGGCATCGGCAAATTCGTTGAATGTCATCGTCTGGAATGTCGGCAGCGGCTTACGCTCTGGCTTCAGCGGTTCCGGCGCCAAGCCGGTGAAGATGATCGCCAGACCGCCGAAGGCATCCGCCCCATGCGACGCCCAGTTGTGCAGCGGCTCGTCGCGGAAGACGGCGAGATCCTCGTCCCAGTCCTTGCGGTAATTGCGCAGGCATTTGATGCCCTCGGCGCAGCCGGCCTGGTCGAACTCGATCTTTGCCAGGATGCGGCGGGTGGCGTTGATGCGGTCATGCACATAGGCGCGCTCGACCTTGCGCACCGTGCCGAGGCCGCGCGCCTTGACCTCCTTCAGCATGATTTCGATGCGGGTCATGCCGCCGCGCGTCCATTCGCGGACCTTGATGTCGTGCGGCATGTTGTGGACGCCGTAGACATAACCATTGTCGCCGCCGCGCCGCTCCAGCTCGCCGAGCATGCCGTCCATGCCGGTGCCGGTATGTTCGAAATAACCGATCATCCGGATACGGCCGGGCAGCACCTGAAACAGCCAGACGCTGTTGGTATCGTCCATGCCGATGTCGGAAATGGTGTGGACGGGATAACCTTCCACATGCGGGAAAACCCCGATGCGCTCCTCAGCGTCCGCCATCGCCATCTGATCGGCATAATAGGCGCCCTCAACACTTGCTTCGAAAGCCTCGGCCGGCGTCGAGGGATATTCGCGCTTCATGTCGCCGAGCTGGGTCTCTGCCTTCTTGACGTACCAGGCCTTCTGCCCCTCCGTCAGCGTGATGCCCTGTTCGGCCAGCTGGCCGAAATATTTGGCGAAAGCGTCGCCGATGATGACGCCCTGAGGCGCGATCGCATATTGCGGCTCCTTCCACCAGGGGAAGAAATGGAACTTGAAGTCGAGTTCGGTCAGCTCCAGCGCCTGGCGCTGCTTCACCTGGGCATCGTCGCAGAGCGCGTAAAAATGCCCTTCCTGGCCCTCCGCCGTGCTTTCGATGAACACAAGCTGGCCGGCCTGCACCGTATTCAGCGCGCCGGTGCGCACTTCCCGCGCCTTGTCGGGATATTTGGCGCACAGCTTGCCGTATTCGGAGATGTGCAGATATTGCAGCGTTCCCGAGCGCAGCGACGTGCCGACGCGGATGCTCGAATTGTTGGCGAGCAGCAGTTCGGCCTGGTTGGTCCGGACGATAGGCACGGCGTTGCGAATACCCTCGGGCAGATTGTCGTAGGGATATTTGACCTTGTCCCGGAAGATCGTCTGCACGTCGCCGAGCGTATGGGCGATGGTGCCGGCGCGGATATCCCGGTTGAAGACGCAGGCATCGAGCATGAAGATCTGGATGAAGGTGGTCAGGCCGAGCTGGCGGGCCTTCAGCAGCACGTTGAGGTAATGCATCTCCTCGAAAAACGTCATCTGCGTCCAGTTCATTTCAAACCTGACGCGCCGGCCGGATTTGTCGGTGATCCAGTAGAGATTGTTCAGCCGCCAGCGCCAGTCGGAAAACTGGTCAACCGCCGTTTGGAAGTCCGCGGGTTTTGCCATTGATATCTTCCAGCAATTGCGAGACTTCGCCGGTTGCGCCCTGTTCGGGCTCGGCTTTCGAGCCGTATTTCTTCGGCCTGAGCTTCTCGGCGACCCATTGGCGGGTGGCGATGCGCAGCTGCGAGCGCCGGATCGCCTCGCCATTCTCCTGCCAGCCGGTGGTCTCGCCGGCGGCGTTCTTCTTCTCGATCCAGTCATTGCTGCGGTCGTCGGCAATCTCGACCAGCTCGTCGACGAAGCCGTCGGCCAGGATCTCGCGGGCCAGCGCATAGCGCGCCCGAAACGCCGCCTTGCCGTCATCGGCGAGCCAGGAGAGCACCGTCGATTTCGCCGGCATATCCTCGTCCCGGCAGATCGACCGCAGGCTTTCCCGATCGGCAATGCGATCGCAGATCTTCTCGGCCAGCGCCTGGGTGAACTTGGTCGGTCTGCCCATGCTCTGCTTCCGAAAGGCTTAGAACAACGCGACGATATTGGACGCCGTCGTCCCGGTCAGCGCCACGATGGCCGCATGCACGGGCAGGATCGTCCCGGCCGGCACGCTCCTGAAAATGACCGGATCCATATCCCGCCGCGGCGCAATCGCCACATCGCCCGCCGTGCCGATATAAAGCGCCCGCGCGCCGACAATCGCACTATCATTCGGCGTCACCACGGCAGCCCGCGAGGCCGGCGCAATCGAAGCGTCCATTGCTGTTCTCCTTGTGAGGTGGTCTTCGATGTGGGCGGCCGCAGGGACTTAGCTCCGGTAGGCCTGGCGAAACGTCCACCCACCCTCCGTCATCCCAGGCCTCGAGCCTGGGATCCATGCCCACGTCTGGCAGAGGCCACGTGGATCTCGGGTCAAGCCCGAGGAGGACGGAGAAAGGGGTGAGCACTTTGTCAAACCCGCCGTGGCGTTCGGTGACTAGCCGTGCAGCCTCGGCGAATGCATGCGAGCGAAGAGCGATACCGACTTGATCATCGACATTGCCTTCGGATTCAATATTCGCAGCTTGGATTTACGGTAGTGATAAATGATCCGCCGGGGGGTGATCAAGCGCTAATGCGGCCCAGTTTAGAATGAAGCCTGCCCGCCCCAGTTGGCGGCAGCCCCTCCGGCGCCCGGCTGCGGAATTGGCGCAAACGCCACCCCACCCTCCGTCCTCCCCGGCCTTGGGCCGAGGATCCATGCCCGCCGCTGATGGAAGCCAGCGTGGACCTCGGGTCGAGCCCGAGGAGGACGGAGCAAGGGGTGAACTCTGTGGCAAACCTGCGATTGCGCTCAACGACCTTGGCCGGCTCGCAAGTCTTGGTGAGCAACGCATTCGGCGGCAAGGACGACACCGATTTGATCGTCATTCGGTAAGGATTCAAATTTTGCAGCTTGGATTTACGGTAGGCTTAACCGACTTGCCGGGGGGTGATCAAGGCCTTTCAAGCATAGCATGAGCGAGGCTCAGCCTAAACTCTGCTCTGCCCGACCCAGAATGCCCCGCTTTCCGATAAGTTTGGCGAAAACGCTACCCCACAGTCCTCCTCGGCCTTGAGCCGAGGATCCATGCCCGCCACTGATGGAAGCCAGCGTCGATCCTTCGGGGGCAAGCCCGAGGAGGATGGAGCAAGGGGTGAACTCTGTGAGAAATAGCGGTTGTGAACTCTTTCCCGCCCAACCCCATCAGCGCCTTTGCCAACCGTCAAGTCCGGCGTAAAATTGGCATTCTGTCGCTCAGACGATGGAGGCGTCAGTGAAAACCGCGAGACTTTTTCTTTGCCTTGTCGCCTGTCTCGGCATCACGCTTGCTGAAAACCCAGCCGATGCCGACGAAATGGTGCGGTTTGAAAGCGCTCCCGTCACGCTCAGCGCCTTTCGAATTCGCAAGGCTGCGGAACAAGGCAAAATCCTTTCGCAGCCGCCAGGCACGCCATTGCTCGGATATTTGTCCCGCCCTCCGGGCGACGGCCCGTTTCCGGCGGTCGTGATCATGCATGGATGCGACGGCATGCGTCCGAGCGTCAAGGACCTCTGGCCGAAGCGGCTGGTCTCCTGGGGTTACGTCGTGCTTGTTGTCGACAGCTTCACCACCCGCAATATCTTGGACACCTGCCGAAGCTCTCTGCCCGACCGGGTCTTCGACGCCTATGGCGCTTTGAATTTCCTATCGAAATCGAGCTTCGTCGATATCAGGCGCGTCGCACTGATGGGCTTTTCCACGGGCGGCACCGCGACGCTGGAGGCCACAAAGATCGAGGGGAACGAACAGCTGATGGAGCACAAATTCAAGGCGGCGGTCGCCTATTATCCGGCCTGCGCCGCCAGTCAGGGCGATGCGACGGTGCCGACCCTGATTTTAAGCGGTGACCGAGACAATTGGAGCCCGGCTGAGCCATGCCGCAAGAGGCTCGCCCGTATTGGTGATGATGCCCCGCCCATCGAGTTCAATCTCTACAAGGGCGTTTATCACAATTTTGATGCCGCGGAATTTGCGGTGGGAAGAAGGGTGCTGGGACATATCGAAAAATACAACCCGGACGCCGCGGCAAAGTCCATGCGCAGCGTTTACGCGTTTCTTCGGACATCCCTGTCGAGATAAAGGTCGGCCGCAATCGGCAAGACGCTGCCATGCGGAACGCCGAGTTCGGCATCACCCCCCAACCTCCGTCATTCCAGGCCGTGAGCCTGGAATCCATGCCACCGCTGATGGGGGCCGGCGTGGATCCCCGGGTCAAGCCCGAAGAGGACGGACCGTGGAGTGAACTCTGCGGTAAATCAGCGACGTATGGCATGCCCACCCGTCATCGGAGGCACTACCGCGAAAGCATCGCCTCTAATCGCCGTTGCAAGGCGGGATGTTCGGCAGATATGCGAACCTGACCAAGCGCGTAACGCATGGCGGGCGTAAACGGCAGCCAATGCTGCAGATGATCCAGCAGTTCATCCGACATCATGTCTTCGAGCGGGCCGGCGCCCAATTGACCGAGCGCCTCCTCGTGATCGGGCAATTTGGCTTGCTCGACAATGGCGAGAACCCGCTGATACCATATCTTTCGGATCGTGAAGCAGGATCGTCGACCAGTACCATCCGCCGGGATCCGCCAGATAGGCCTGGATATAGGCTTCAGCGGCAATCGATGGCTTTCCAAGGCCAACCATGTCAGGCAGCCAGGCAAGATCTGACGCGATGGCGCTGCGTGTGAAAACATGGGTTGCGGAAGTATCGGAGCTGCGATGTCTCTTGTTCACTTCGGGCGATCCGCGTTGATGGCAACAGGTGATTTATCGCGCCGCAGAATCTTCATCAAGTCCGACCACAATTGTCGAGTCCACTGTGGCGAAACGCGCGGCCCCGGCAGGTCGCGCGCGCTTTCATCGCCATCACTTTTATCGCAAGTTCAGATGCTGCTCGGCCGCCCGGAGGTGGTCGATTGGCTCGCCGACGACAGAAAATCCTCGTCGGCGGTCGGCAGCTTTCCCTCAGGCGTCAAATCATCGACGGCCTTGGGGAGATCGCGGCTCAGCCGCCCGAGAATCTCGTCTCGCGACAGGCCGGTATTCCGGGCAATCTCGTTCAGGACATCGGGGCCAAGGGCTTCGGCGAGCTGGCCATCATTGATCTCGGCATTCTGGCCGGGTTTTACCCATGAGTCGATCTTGTCGCCATGGCCGTTCTGCTGAAAGGTCTTGAGCAGATCGCCGAGACCGCCGCTGACGATGCCACCGGAGGTCAGCCCGCCGAGAAGGCCGCCAAGACCACCCGAACCGCCCAGCCCGCCGAGGATGCCGCCAAGCCCGCCCGGCTGCTGGCCGCCGGAGCCGGCCGACTGCGGGTTCTGAATGCCGCGCAGGAGTTCCCCGATCTTGTCTCTGTTCTGGTAGCCGGCAACGGCAAGAACGGCGAGAAGCGCCTTCAATTGACCGCTCATCATGATGAATCCTCCCAAGGTTCAAAGAGTGCAGCCGACCCGTGCAGAGCGCTGCATGGGCAGCAATGTCCGGCGCGCCCAAAGGTTCCGCGCCGCGCTCTCAAACCCGGCCCGTCCAACTCGTCACTGACGCAGTTCAGATTTCCGGGCAGCCCCGCCGGTTGGCAAAGGTCATCCGATCTGGTCCCCGGCGCGTCATCCCCTGGACGACGATGCTGCGGGGCGACATGCGGACGATCTGTGCCCGGCGAAGTCCTTCGCTGCGGGCGATGTCGAGCGCATCGTTGGGATCGCAGCCGCGCCGACCTCGGCGTTCATATCCGTCATAGCGGTCAAGATCACGGTCGCGATCGTAAACACCGACACCGCCAGGGCCGACCCGCAATTCCAGATCCTGCGCAGCCACGATCGCCGGCGAGATCGTCAAGCCGGTCATGGCGGCGAGGCCAACCAGGATGAATTGAAGAGATTTCCGCATGAGTTTCTCCCAGGGTTTTGCGCTGTATCGCAATACCAACCTCGCCATGCCGACTTTGTTCCTGAAGGCTAAGGGCCTGGGCCTTTGGTCGGAATGTGCGGCGCGGCTTACCTATGCGGGAGCTTTTGGTTGCCATGGAAGTGTTAGGCTCTCTCCGGCGGGCAGCGCGCGCCCCGTCGAGACGCGCGCGCCATCAGCCAGCCTTAGCGAAAACCACCGCTGGCAGCCAGCCGCTCGCCGGTCATCCAGCGGGCGTCGTCGGAAGCGAGGAAGACGGCGACGCCGGCGATATCATCCGGCTGGCCGACGCGGCCGAGCGGCGTCTGGCCGACGACGACCTGCTCGAAATCCGAGCCGATGACGCCGGCCGTGTGTGCGCCCTCGGTCTCGACCATTCCAGGCAGGATGGCGTTGACGCGGATCTTGCGCGGGCCGAGTTCCTTGGCGAGCACGCTGTTGATGCCCTCCAGGGCGCCCTTGGTGCCGGTGTAGACGGCAGAGGCCGGCGGCGCCATGCTGGTGACCACCGAGGAGATGTTGATGACGCTGCCGCCCTCGCCGAGATGCTTGACCGCCGCCTGGGTGGTCAGGAGAACGCCGAGAACGTTGACGTCGAAGATGCGGCGATAATGTTCCTCGGTCACTTCCTCGATCGACGCGAATTCATAGACGCCCGAATTGTTGACCAGCACGTCGAGCTTGCCGAATTGCTTGACGGCGGCATCGACGAGGCCCTGCGCCTGTTCGGCCTTCGAGACGTCGCCCTGCACGGCGATCGCCTTGCCGCCGGCGGCGCTGATTGCGTCAACCACGGCGTCTGCTCCGGCCTTGCTCGAAGCGTAATTCACCACCACTTGCGCACCTTCGGCCGCAAGCGCCTTGGCAATCGCGGCGCCGATGCCTTTGGAGGCCCCCGTGACCACAGCGACCTTTCCCGTAAGCTTAGCCATATCCAATTCCTTCTGATCCGGACTGCCGCCGAAACTGGCGGCCTTGTTCCGTAGTTCAGAAATTCGGAACTGTTGATCTTGATGTCAAGTGTCGCTATATAAAATTTGATGAGACCGCTTTTTCACCCCGCATTGGAGGACATCCGGCCCGAAGCGATCCTCTATGCGCTTTCCGATCCGGAGCGCGCCGCAATTTTCGCCTGGCTTTCCGGTGCCGGCTGCGGCAGGACCTGTTCGGCACTTGGCCAACTCGGCGAGCGCGTCATCCCGAAGTCGTCGCTGTCGAACCATTTCAAAGTGCTGCGCGAATCCGGCCTGATCCTCAGCGAACGCCAGGGTATCGAGATGCGCAATCAAACCCGCTGCGCCGAGCTGGACGAGCGTTTCCCCGGCCTGATCAAGGCCATTCTGACGGCTTACGGAGAGCTTCCGGGGCAGCCGAAGGCGGATTGAGCCGTCGGCAGACCGCTTGGCGAAACCCCCGCGCCCTGACTTCCGTCATTCCAGGTCTTCAGCTGCTCGAACGAATTCACTCGTCGGCATGACGCTCGATTGCCTCGGCCAGATCGATCCAGTGCGGGCGACTATTCCACCAATGAACATGATCCGGCGCGGGAAAGGATGGATCGGCAAATGTGCCGCCCGCGATGACGACCGAACCGGGGAAGTATGTTCCGGATTTCGAAAATCCACCGCCGCCGCAGATCCGGCAAAACGCTTTCATCACATCAGCTGTGCTTTCGCCCTGCGGATACCATACGGAATAGTCTCCGGAAACGACCCGGACATTCTCCTCGCGGAACCATACATTGTGTGAAAGCGCGCTGCCGGATGCACGCTGACAACGTCTGCAGGTGCATATGTGGTTGTGCAAAGGATCGCCATCGACCTCCAGGGACAGGGCGCCGCAGCTGCACTTGGCATGAAAGATCGGCATGTGATTGTTCCGTGTTGACAGACGGTTGTCGATCTTACGGTTCTGCAATCGACAAGGTCCATCGGAAATTTCAAGCCTTTCGATGCGAAATCGTCCGTCCGGTACATCCCCCTGCAGCCGCGCAGAATTTCATGCTGCCCGCGGGCCAGTCCGCTCGCGAGCTTGCTTCGCTTTCGAAAGCTGGCGAGCTGCAGTCCCATCGCTAATCCAGAACAACGACGGCTTCGACCTCGAAGAGCATGGGGTCGATCGCCAGCTTGGGAACGGGAATCAAGGTCTGCGCCGGCAGAGCTGCGCCGAACATCGCCTTGACGTTCTCGGTCAACACCGGAAGCTTGGACATATCGTGGTCGACCACGAAGACCGTCAGCTTGGCGACCTGATCCGGCCTGGCGCCGAGTGCATCGAGGGCGGTGCGCAAATTGGCATAGGCCTGCTTCACCTGGACGGCGAAATCGGGCGACAGGGCGCCGGTGCTGTCCTGGCCGCCCTGCCCGGAGATATAGGCCAGCCGGCCTTGCCTCGGCACGATCACCGCCGTGCTGTAGCCGTTCGGCGAGGGGTCGTAGAAATTTTTCGGATTGACGATGGTCAGCTTGAGATCGTTCTCGTTGGCCATCGCTGC
Organism: Rhizobium sp. C104; assembly: GCF_022354505.1. Lineage (NCBI taxonomy): Bacteria > Pseudomonadati > Pseudomonadota > Alphaproteobacteria > Hyphomicrobiales > Rhizobiaceae > Rhizobium > Rhizobium sp. C104. The sequence goes on from NZ_CP092348.1 coordinate 2,438,781, forward strand.
AGCCGGAATTCCAATGGTCATGATGATGAGCCCTCCAATGAGCAGATGCTTGATTGCGCGTGACATGATTTTCTCTTGAGCTTTAAGGACTGCGGGCCGCCTCACCGCGGCCCGCAATTGATTTGCCGCCGATACGACTGACTCGTACGACGTACGATTAACTCGCATCGTACACTGTACGAGTCGAATCCGTCGGGATCGACATTCATCGCATTGTCGGCTTAAATCGACGTTCTGATTGGCAGGGAAAACGGATGGCAGCCAAACGCAGCGGCGGGCAGAGCAAGCAGTCTGAACGTAAAGTGCCTCCGCCATCCGGGCCGGAACCGCGCAGCGAACAGCCCCTCTCGCTGGAACGGATCGTCGCGACCGCGGTCGAGCTTTTGGATAGCGAAGGAATTGACGGATTGAAGATGCGCCGGCTGGCCGATTGCCTCGGCGCCGGTGCGATGAGCCTTTACTGGCACGTCGGCAACAAGGAGGAGGTCTTCGATCTGGCGCTGGATTCGGTGCTCGCATATCGCGGCCCGGTGCCAATCGATGCGTCTCAGGACTGGCGCGGCGAAGTCGTTCACATGCTGAAAGACTGGCGCGCCGGCATGCTGCGCCATCCCTGGTCGGCAGCGCTGCTGCCACGCCGGGCGCTCGGCCCGAACATCCTTGCTCGCCTGGAACTGCTGAGCAGCACCCTGTCCAGAGCCGGCGTGGCCGACGCCGATCTGAACGTCGCGATCTGGTCGCTCTGGAACTATGTGATCGGCGCGACCACCACCCGGGCAAGCTTCGACCTCTCGGACGACGACAGAGCCGCCGCGCAGCAGCGCCTCACAAGTCTCAGCCAACACTACCCCACCATCGAACGCTCCCGGCTGCTGCTGGACAATGATTGGGACGGCGCCTTCAGCAAAGGCCTCGACTTCCTGCTCGATGGCCTCGTTCCCAAACAATGAAGGGAAGTGAATTGTTTCGTTATGTCTGCGGCCTAATATTCGCCTGCGTGCCGCTCGTTGCCGCCAAAGCCGCATCTCCAAATCTTTGCCGAAACAGTTTCAAGCCGAACGAACCGATCGAGTCGCGATTCATGGGAATCGACTACGCGCTGATGGTGCATGTCCTGGCGGAGAAATATTGCGGAGTAGAGCCGAAGCCGATGCGTCCACGATTTTTGGGATATATCCAAAAACAGGGCTGTCCTCCGGGAACCGAGATCTATTCGGACGTCGAGGAGGCAATCGCAAAATTGGAGGGCGCGAGCTTGCGGGTTCTCGCCGAAGCAGAAGCCCCTGACCTGCCGATATCAGAACGGCAGGTGCAGGACTGGGCATCGAGCGCTACGAAAGAGCTTGGTGGATGCGACGCGCTGAAAAACGCTCATGATGCCGAGCTTCAGCGGTAAGGCGCACACGCCATCTCTTTGGCAAGACGCACCCCCACCCTCCGTCGTCCCAGGCCTTGAGTCTGGGATTCCATGGCCCCCGCTGGTGAGGCCGGCGTGGATCCTCGGGGCAGGCCCGCGGAGGATGGAGGGTGGGGTGAGCTCAGTGGCAAACTCAGCGACGTTCGTAGCTCAGCCTCCATTACCCCGGCATCGCGCAGCAACAGCCAAATTCCCAGGGCGGGAGCGCTGGTATCACCAGCTTGTGCAAGCCTTCAAAAAGCAGTTAGCTGGCATCGTTGGGTAGGGCATGCCGGGCAGGCATTGCGCTACCTGCTGAGACAGGTCCGCATTTCGGGGAAATCGCGTGCGCTGGTCCAAACCGCTCAGACTGCATCTCGGCGTCCTGGTCGTCGCGTCGCTGCTTTGCACATCGGCGCCGATCATCTGGATGGCATTCAGCCATGGAACCGAAGCTGCGGTCAGCGCCGGCGCGCAGCAGATGCGGGCGATGAGCTTGCGGCTGATCGAGGGATACCGCAATACGCTGCAGGGCGGTACCGAGGCCGTGGCGCTGGCCTCCACCCTGCCGCAGCTCATTTCCCCGCCGCCTGAGGATATCAAGGATAAACAGCAATTCTTTCAGGAGGTTCTGCGAAACGTCCCGAACGCCACCAGCGTTTACGCCGGCTATCCCGATGGCTCCTACCTGCAGGTGATCAACACGGCCCGGCGCGACGTCCGCCAGACGCTGGCCGCACCCGATGGTACGGCTTTCGCGATTAGAATGATCGCACGGCGACCAGCGGCCGATATCGTCTCGACGCTTGGTTTTCTCGACAGCGATGCAAAGCCGATCGCGGAGCGCACGATCGAGGATACATCCTTCGATCCGCGGCAACGCCCCTGGTATCGATCCGTCATTCAGGACGGCGCGCCGGTGTCCGTCGGGCCCTATATCACCGGGACGCTGAATGTTCCGACGCTGACGATCGCAGCCCCGCTGCGGGACGACGGCAAGGTGGTGCTCGGCATCAACATTCACCTGCAGACCGTCAGCCGGCTGCTCGACGCAGCTGAGATCTCGCCGCGGGCCCGCGCCTACATCATCGATGCCGACGGCAATCTCGTCGCCCATTCCGACCCTGATATCATGAGCAGGATCATCGCATTATGGTCGAGAACATCAGGCGCCTTTGCCACGACGGCAAACGGTTTCGACCCGAGCCTTAAAACCGTGGTGCGGCTCAGGCAGGACCCGGCCTTTGCCGGCGGTGGCCTGGCGCGGGTCGATTTCGATGGCGAAACCTATCTTGTGCAGATCGCCCCGGTCAGCGTCTCCGGCCTGTTCACGGGCAGCGTGGCTGCCATCGTCGTGCCGCTGGCGGATCTGGTGGCGGAAGCCCATCGGCTGCTGGTGCGCAATCTCTTCATTGCCGCCGCCTTGGTGATCGCCGGTGTCGGCGCCTCGGTGCTGCTGTCGCGCATGGTCAGCCGCTCGCTCTATCGGCTGGCCGACGAGGCGCGCAGGATCGGCGATCTGGATGTGGGGAGAAACCGATGGCCCACTCCTGGATCAGCGAGATCAACACGCTGGCAAACGCCCTGGCGGCCAGCCGTCATGCCATCGGTCAGTTTGCGCTTTATGTGCCGCGTGAAGTGGTCCGGCAGATCGTCAACCCCGAGACGAGAGCGATCGTCAGGGCGAAGCGACAGGATGTGACGGTGCTGTTCACCGACATCAAAGACTTCACGACCATCGCGGAACAACATTCGCCCGAGGAGGTGGTCGACACGCTTTCTGCCTATTTCGAACTGCTGAACACCATCGCCGAGCGCCATGGCGGGGCCGTCGTGCAATATCTCGGCGATTCCATTTTCGTCATGTGGAACGCCCCGGTCGACGATATCAGCCATGCCGAACATGGTTGTCGATGCGCCCTGGCCATGAAAGCGGCGGTCGACGGGTTGAACGAAGCCAATCTCAGCAATGGCCGCCCCGAGCTTTTGACTCGATTTGGATTGCACACCGGCCCGGCAGTCGTCGGCAGCTTCGGGGCGATTTCGCGCCAGCAATATACGGCGATGGGCGATACGATCAATGTGGCGTCACGGCTCGAAGGCATGAACAAGGAGCTGAACACATCGATCCTGGTCAGCGCCGCCACCCGCGACGCCGTCGCCGACCGCTTCACCTTCCGCCCCCTCGGCCTCGCCCCGGTCAAGGGACGCGCTGAGAAGGTCGACATTTGGGAGCTTGTCGGGGAAATCAAAGACTGAGGATTATGTATGGGATGGGAAGCGCTGGAGCTGTGGGGCAAGGACGCGGTTCGCATCGAAAGGCTCTCCGGCGGAGTTGCCAATGATGTCTGGAGCCTGCGCATCCGCGGCCAACTTGCAGTCGGTCGTCTGGGGACCAGGAGCGACGCTGATCTCGCTTGGGAAGCAGAACTCCTACGCCACCTCGACCGCGAAGGTCTGAGCGTGCCGGTGCCGATCCCGACGGCCGATGGCCGCCTCTTCGCCGATGGTCTGACAGTGATGGAATACATGCAGGGCGGGCCGCCCGAGACGGAGGCCGACTGGCGTCGCGTGGCCGAGACACTGCGCGAGTTGCATCGGTTGACGCAGGGCTGGCCGCAGCGCCCAGCTTGGCGATCCTCGACTGACCTCCTGCACGCCGAAACGGGGACGAGGATCGACCTTGCCGCGATGCCGCCAAATGGCGTCGCCCGATGCCGCGCGGCGTGGGCGCGGCTTGTCGGTCGCGAAACAAGCGTCGTCCACGGCAACCCGACCAACCCCGGCAACATCCGCATGACCGCAAACCGCGTCGCCCTGATCGACTGGGATGAGTCGCATGTCGACGTGCCCGACCTTGACCTCGTCCTGCCCCACAATGCAGCCGGTCTGGAAGGCATCGCCTATGACATCGCCGCGCAAGCATCGGCAGCATGGGAAGCCGCCATCTGCTGGGACGACGAATACGCCGTCAAGCGGCTTGCCGAAGTTCGCACGCTCTGAGCAGTTTCGGCGAACCGACGGGCTGCGTCGGGAACCTCCCGCGACGACCTGCCCCGTGAACGGAAGACCCTTGAAAAGAAAAAATGTCATCAGCAATTTGCGGCGAGGCCGTTTCAGGATAGACTGATCGCTGTCCGTGCCCTCTCGCACGGCACGCCTTCATTGGCGCAGGCGACAGAGCACGAACGGCCCCATGGGTCTTCCCTGCAATCGCCACCCTCCCCCCATCATCGCTAACCAGGAGCCCGAGACAATGATCTCAGCCGACTATTGCCGACTCATGGCCCGCTACAACAGCTGGCAGAACACCTCACTCGTCACCGCCGCCGACGGGCTGACGCATGCGGAGCGCTGGAAGGATCGGGGGGCGTTCTTCCAATCGATCGCCGCGACGCTGAACCATCTTTATTGGGCCGACGCCCTCATCCTCGCGCGATTGAAGGGCAATGAGCGGCCCGAGGAAACCATCACGCACTCGCTGACAAGCCCGTCGGATTGGGATGCGTTCAAGGTCCTGCGGCTGCAACGCAACGCCGAAATCGAAGCCTGGGCGCGAGGATTGCGTGACGCGGAGCTCGACGGCATCCTTGTCTGGTATCCCGGCGATGGTGCAACGCGGGTCGAGAAGCCGAAGGCCAACTGTGCGATCGAACTTTTCAACCACCAGACCCACCACCGTGGCCAGGTCCACGCGATGCTGACGGCAGCGGGCGCAAAACCGGAGCCGACCGACCTTTCGCGTCTGGCGTAGTATTTCCGCCATCGGCTCGGCGAACCCGCCTGCAAACGGCGGCGCGTAAACCTGCACGTTGAAGATTGTGTCGTTTTCGCATCACTTTCTGTCAGGTTGCAAATTCCCGGTTGGCAAGCGCGGTTGCCTTCGCTACAAGAGGCTCACCGCGTCAGATCGAACAAAAGGGAGGCGTTGCATGACATCATCAGCAATCACCAAAATCCTCCCGTGCGGAATGAACCGACACTAGGTCATTTCCATTCGCGGCCCGCCTCCAGCGCGCCCGACATGCGGTTTTCTCTCTCTTCATAGCCCGATGATCTGACGGGATCATTTTGTCTCCCGCTTGGGCTGTGCCATTTAACTCTCGATTTTGAGGACCGGTTGCCGATATGCGGCCGGGTTGGTTCGAATGACTCGCAAGAAGCTCGATTTCCGCGCCGATGCCTATCGCAACGTGCTCGGCTTTATCTTTCATCATTGGAGCCACCGGCCTGGATTGGTGGGTCTCATCATCGTGCTCGTGATCTCAAGCACGCTCGCCGAAGTCATGGTGCCGGTCTTTTCAGGCCAGATCGTCGATGCCATCGCCGGCGGCAATCCGGCCGACAGCGCCCTCAGCGCCTTCGTCATCGTCGTCGCCTTGGGCTTCACCAGCGTGGCGCTGCGCTATTTCATCTTCAACGGCATCATCCGGCTGACGCTGCGCACCATGGCGGATGTGACCAATGGCGGCTTCCACAAGGTGCAGCGCTTCTCCACCGACTGGCACGCCAACAGCTTTGCCGGCTCGACCGTACGCAAGATTACCCGCGGCATGTGGGCGCTGGATTCGCTGAACGACCTGCTGCTGGTCGCCCTCCTGCCGTCGATCGTCATGCTGGTCGGCGCCAGCATCGTGCTCGGCAGCTATTGGCCGGTCATGGGCCTGATCGTCAGCCTCGGATCGCTGATCTATATCGGCGTCACCGTGGCGCTTTCCATGGGCTTCGTGTCGCCGGCGGCAAGGCTTGCCAATGCCTGGGACACCAAGCTCGGCGGGGCGCTCGCCGATGCAATCAGCTGCAACTCGGTGGTCAAGGCATTCGGTGCCGAAAACCGCGAGGAGACCCGGCTCGGCCGTGTGCTCGGCACGTGGGACAGCCGCACGCGGCGGACATGGAAGCGCGGCACATTGAGCGGCACGATCCAGGGCTTCATGATGGTCTCCATGCAGGCCGGCATTCTGGGCACGGGCCTCATCATGTGGCAGCAGGGGCTGGCGACGCCTGGAGACGTCACCTTCGTGCTCGCGATGTTCTTCGTCCTGCAGGGCTATCTGCGCAATGTCGGCCAGGACATCCGCAACCTGCAGCGTGCCGTCAACGACATGGAAGAGCTGGTGCTGCTCGACAAGATGCCGCTCGGCATCGAGGACAGGCCGGGCGCGACGCCCATCGCGATCGACCAGGGCGAGATCGTCTTCGATCGCATCACCTTCCAGTATGGCGCGCATCCCAGCCCGCTTTATGAGGACTTTTCGGTCACCATCAAACCGGGCGAGCGTGTGGGCCTTGTGGGCCATTCGGGTTCGGGCAAGACGACCTTCGTCAAGCTCATCCAGCGTCTCTACGACGTGAATTCGGGCTCGATCCGCATCGACGGACAGAATATCGCCGAGGTGAGGCAATCCAGCCTGCGCAGCCAGATCGCCATCGTGCAGCAGGAGCCGATCCTGTTTCACCGCACGCTGGCCGAGAACATCGCCTATGCCAGGCCGAATGCCTCGCGGCGCGAAATCGAGCAGGCGGCGAAGCAGGCGAGCGCCCACGACTTCATCCTGAGCCTTCCCAAGGGCTATGAGACGATGGTGGGAGAACGCGGCGTCAAACTCTCGGGCGGCGAGCGGCAGCGCGTCGCCATCGCCCGCGCCTTCTTGGCCGATGCACCGATCCTGATCCTCGACGAGGCGACCTCCAGCCTCGACAGCGAGAGCGAAGTGCAGATCCAGCAGGCGATGGAACGCCTGATGGACGGCCGCACCACACTGGTCGTCGCCCACCGCCTGTCAACGGTGAGGGCGCTCGACCGGCTGCTGGTCTTCGACAAGGGCGAAATCGTCGAAGAAGGCGACCACCAGGCGCTGATCCGCCGCCCCGACGGCATCTACCGCCGGCTGTTCGAGCGGCAGGCGCTGGAGCTGACCAAGGGCCTGGTGGCCTGAACCGAAACGCCAGGGCTATGCTCTGGCGTTTCCTTTTTGCGGCTCAACGCACAATGGCTGCGCTGTTCGGCAGATGGCGGTGGTCCCGGCGGGAGCCCGCTTCGTGCAGATTGCGCCATTTGCGCACGACGGCCCGCACTCATGCAGAAACACATCCGAACCACTTCTCAATGAACTGCGTTCGGAGTTTCTAGGGCATGTCGCGCAAAAGTGTGCCGCGGTTTTGCGGCAACGACATGCGTAAAAACAAAGAGCTAAAGCACGTCGCATGAATCAAATTTGGCACGACGCGCTTTAGCCGTTATTCCGACGGTTTGGAGAAGCTGCGGTAGAAGCGTGTCGGCTGCAGCAGCGAACTGGCGATGTTGGCGACGATCGGCCCATCCGCCTCGCTCTTCGCCCTCGCTTCCTGCCACTCGCGATCGGCGATGAACTCGGCCCATTTCTGCTCGCGCTCCGAAAGCGACCGCCATTCGAGCAAGTAGGTCAGATCGTTGCTGGAAGGACCGATCATCGTCGTCCAGAAGCCGAGTGAGCGGATGCCGAGCCGTTCCCAAATCGCCAGCGTCGCGGTCTCGAAACGCTGCTGCAGTGCCGGCAATCTCCCCGGCAGACATGTATAGATGCGCAATTCGTGGATCATCGGATGCTCTTCATGTTGGATCAGGCAAGATCGTCCATATCGTTCAGCGCCGGAAAAAGCGAGGGCCGTTGCCGGCGCAATCGAGCCTTGCCAAAATAGAAAATCCGGAGCCCGTCGCTTCGGATAGGTTCTGGGCTTCACGCTCGGAAACCGCTAGGGTCGACGATCAGGACGAACGTTTCAAACCCGTTTGGAAAATCAAAATGGTTCGACCGGTCCGCGCGATCGTCATTGCAGTGCTCCTGTTTGTCGTCGCCGCCGCCGCTGCCTGGTCGTCGCTCGCGCTTTGGTACCGCTTGCCGTTGCCCGAACTCGGCAGGCAAGCCAGTGCCATCTTGTTCGGGCTTTTTGGCGCCTCCGTCATCGTGGCGCTCTTTGGCAGGAGACGCATTCGTGCGGTCCTCGCGTTTGTGGCCGCGTTCGTCATAGTCCTCTTCTGGTGGAGCACGATCGAGCCGCAGGCAAATGGCGCGTGGGCTCCGGACGTTGCTCGTCAGGTCACCGGCGAATTCGACGGTGATCTGTTGACGCTGACGAATGTCCGCGAGTTCCAGTGGCGCAGTGCCACCGATTTCACGGAACAATGGACAACTCGCAGTTACGACCTGAACAAGCTGAAGAACGTCGACATGTTCATGTCGTACTGGTCAGGTCCGACCATCGCGCATGTCATAATGAGCTTCGGCTTCGACGACGGCCGTTATCTGGCGTGGTCTATCGAAGTGCGCCGCCTTTCCGGCGGTTCGTTCTCACCGCTGGCGGACCTCTTCAAAAGCAGTCCTCTGGTCATCATCGCGGCAGACGAAAGAGATGTGATCGGCCTCCGCTCCAATTTTCGCGGTGAGGACGTCCAGATCTACCGCCTGAGGGCGACGCCGGCGGCTGCGAGGCTTCTTCTGCGCGAGTACGTCTCCGATGCAAACGCGCTTGCAGCGCGGCCCGCCTTTTACAATTCGCTGACGACCAACTGCACGACGACCATCGTCAAGATGATGCGCGTGGCAGGCGACGCCGTGCCGATGGACTGGCGTCTCATCGTCAACGGATACCTGCCGGAATACGCCTATGACCGGCGCGCGCTGGACATCTCGGTTCCCTTGTCGCAACTGCGGTCGGCCGCACACATCGCTGCAAGAGCGCACGAGGACGGTCTTTCGCCGAATTTTTCGCAGGCCATTCGCGTCGGCGTTCCGTCGCCGCAGGGCGCGTTCTGACGTCTTCTATCCCAACGATATCGAGATGGGCTCTCCTCGCCCGATGCTCTTCATCAGCGGTGACCAGACCCATTCGAGGGATTTCAGTAAGGGCACCGACCCAATCAACCAGGAACATAGGTCAATCGCACCGCATCCCCGCCGATCAAATCGCTGGCGACAAGGCGGAGCGGAGGCCTCGGGCCGGTGAAGAACGGTTTGCCGTGGCCGAGCACGACGGGGTGGAAGTAGAGTCGATACTCGTCGATCAGGCCAAGGTCGGCCAGACTTCCCGCAAGCTCCGGCCCACCGACTTGAATCTCCCCGGCAAGCTCGGCCTTCAGGCCGCGGATCACCGTCTCGATGTCGTCGGTGACAAGCGTGGCATTGGGGCCGACCGAGGTCAGCGAGCGCGACACGACCCATTTCGGCTGGCGCCGCCAGGCAAGCGCGAAATCGTGCAGCTCCGGGGTCCACTCGGCATTGTCTTCGTCCCAATAGCGCATCACATCGTACAGGCGGCGGCCATAGAGGCTCCCCGTCTGGCCGCGCGCCTGCTCGATCCAGTGGCGAAAGAGGATGGGGTCGGGCGCAAATTTCTGGTGATCGACATAGCCATCCAGGGAGACGTTCATTCCGAAGACGAGCTTCGCCATGCGCTGTTCCTCCATCCGGGACGTCAGGATAGCTTAACCGCCATCGATAGCGAAGGGTCCCCTCAAAGTTTGAGTTGACCGCTTTCGTTGGCGAGGCGACAGTTGCACAAGCAGCAAGGCAGGAGGCAAAACGATGGACGAGGCAGACCGCTGGCGCAGCATGGCCAGCGCACCGAAAGACGGCAGTCGGATCCTGGTCACCATCCGCCCGTCCGAACAGGGGCCAGCGGAAGTAGACCTCGCCTATTGGTCGCATGGCGATCAGTTTGGCGCAGAAGGCTGGCGCGCCTCGGATTCCTCGCCCGGGCAGATCATCGAATATGCCGAGCCGGAATTGAAGTGCTGGATGCCGATGCCCTCGGCCAATCTCGCCCGCCTCTCGATGCCCTCACCTTGGGAAGGCGACGACGCCGAGCAGCTCGACGGCTCGGGGATTTAACAAACGCGCCGAATAACCTGCGTCGACACGGCCAAGGTCGGTCAGACTTCAGGCGAAATCAGGCCCGCGGCAAGTGTCGGATCGCCGCCGGCGCGCTTCCAGGTTCGGGACCCGCAAGGCCCTTTTCGATCTCGTAGCGCAGGCAGGCATCGCCGAGCCGTTCCTGGATCAGTGGCATGTGGCTGGTACGATAGTAGTCGTGATCGAACTTCGAGCCGCCGGCGGCCGGATAGTAGACGCTCATCTTGATCATGGTCGGGCTCCTGCCCGAACGCCTCTGCGAGCATTCGAGGGGGGCTATTCGAGGCGCAAGGCATCACTGTCGTAGGCGCGATCGGCGAGCAGCACGTGGCCGCCGCCGAGCGTATCGGGCATGTGTCCCCACAACGCCCAGCAATCCGTCATACTCCCCCTGGGTGATTTGAAACGCTCGACAACGGTAGTAACTTTACCGGCAATCGAGGTTTTGCCGGCCTGGCTACCATGACATGCCCGAGGCCGGCGACCGCCAGAATTGCCGTGAGGCGCTTTAGCGCCTCCTCATCTGCACCGTCGCGCGGGGCTTCGGTTCGCGCTCGCCTTGGTATAATTCCTACGGTTAAAGCGGTCTCTGACATGACGGATTTGTTCACCTTCGCTGACGTCACGCTTGACCCCGAAAGGGGGCGGCTCATGCGGCGCGGCATGGATGTCGACATCGGCGCCAAGCCGCTGGCCATGCTCACCTATCTCGTCCAGAACGAGGGCCGCGTGGTCTCCAAGGACGAGCTTATGCAAGCGGTCTGGCCAGGTGTCATCGTTACCGAGGATTCGCTGACCCAGGCGATCAGCCAGATCCGCAAGGCGATCGGCGCCGACGGATTGATCCGCACGCTGTTCCGGCGCGGCTATCTGTTCGAGAACAAGCAATCGGCCGCCAACGCCATGCCGGAGAAGGCCTTCGTGCGGACGCTTCCCCTGGCGGTGGCCCCGTTCCGTCTGATCGGCCCCGGCAGCGATGCGGCCTGGTTTGCCGAGGCCTTCTCCACCGAGGTCGCCTCCAGGCTGGCCCGCTACCACGACCTGGAGGTCACCTGGTTGCCGGAGAAGGCAGTCCCCTCGCCTCTGCGCGCAACACTCGGATTTGACCTCAACGGCATGGTGCAGTCGGTCGACGGCATGATGAAGGTCACCGCCGTGTTGACCGAAATGTCGAGCGGCCGGATCGTCTGGTCAGCCAGCTGGGACGGGGCGATCGCCAATGCGCTCGAAATCCAGTCGGAAATCGCCGAGGGCATCGTCAACGCGCTTGCCGGCCACGGCGTGCTGCTGAACGTCGCCGCCGAGCACCTGCATCGACGGGCGGCGGCCGATCGCGATGCCTTCGAACTCTATCTGCGCGGGCGATATCACACCAATCGCTTCAACCGGGAAGATGCCGAAAAGGCGCTGCACTGTTTCCAGCGGGCAACCGAGATAGACCCCTTGTTTTCCCGCGCCTGGCTCGGTCTTGCCTGGTCGCACGATGAACTCGCCTCCTTCGGCGTCGACATGACCGAGAACGACGCTGCGGCGCTCAATTCCGCCAGGCGCGCCGTTGAACTCGATCCGTTCGACGCGGAAGCGCTGGTGGCGCTCGGCGAGATGCTCGGCAACATGGGACAGATGGAAGCGGCGGAGGCGGCGTTGGATCGGGCGCTCGGTCTCGGTCCTTCGAACGCCGACGTGCTGGCGATGTTCTCCGGCTGGGCGCCGGTCTTCGGGCGCATCGAGGAGGGTATCGCTGCGGCTGAAAAGGCCCGGCGGCTCAATCCGAGCTGGCCGATCTGGTACGACAGTTCATTCCGCCGCGCCTCCTTCCATGCCGGCCGATATGAGGAAGCTTTGTCCTTCGTTCTGCGCCGGCAACCGAACACCCGCTCGATGGACGACCTGGTGACGGCTGCCTGCTGCGCCGTTGCCGTCGGCCGGCCGGAAGAAGCCGCGGGCTGGCGCGACCAGGCGATGCTGATCGGCTACAAGTCCGCCAGCCAATATCTCGATCATGCCGGGGTGAAGCGGCCGGAGCAGCGCGCCCACATACTCGATCTGCTGAAGTCGGCCCGGTTCCCGGTCCTTCCCGGAGAGGCTTAAAGCGCGGCAAAAGCGCTTCGCGCTTTGCCTGGGAAAAGCGCTGCACACTTTTTGCGCGACATACTTTGGCGCGGCCCCACGCCGTCGCACTGGCAAACGTTGTTTTCAGCGAAAATTCAGCTCTTCGTCAGCCGCCCGTCGGTACATGTCCAGCCCGTGATGCCAGCATGCACCGTCAACCGAGGGGAACATGCAAATGACCAGCTTCGCCAGATCGAACACCCAGTCCGCCATCTTCGCCGCGATCGCGCATCCGCTTGCGCTTGCGCTTCACAGCCTTTCCAACTGGCGTGAAAACAGGGCATCCCGCCATGATGCGATGCCGGATCTCGATCGGCTGGATGATGAGCATCTGGACGATGTCGGCCTCGTCAGACGGAGCCAGCCCGCCGGCTGGACGCCGGTCGCACGCGGCCTTGACCCCACTTCGATCGTTCGGACGACATATGAGGCGAAACCACGCCCGCGAGGCTGAGAGCGCTGCAAATGCAGAGGGGTTCGGCTGCTCAAGCCCTGCCCACCTTACAAATCCGTAAGTTGTCGCTCAGCCGTAGGCTCCGCTAGATTGCCTCCACACCTGTGGGAATGATCGGGCTGATGCGGATCCTGCTTATCGAGGACGATCGGAAGACGTCCGATTATATCGCCAAGGGCCTTTCCGAGGCAGGCCATGTCTGCGACGTCTTCGGTGACGGCCGCGATGGGCTGTTTCAGGCGCAGCGCGAAGCCTATGACGTCATTGTCGTCGATCGCATGCTGCCGGGGCTGGATGGGCTGGCGATTATCCGCTCGCTGCGGGCCGCCAAGGTCGGCACATCGGCGCTGTTCCTGACCTCGATCGGCGGCGTCGATGACCGGGTCGAGGGGTTGGAGGCGGGCGGCGACGATTATCTCACCAAGCCTTTTGCCTTCTCCGAGCTTCTGGCCCGGGTCAACGCGCTCGGCCGCCGGCCGCCGGTGCAGGAGCAGAAGACGGTGCTGAAGGTTGCCGATCTCGAGCTCGACCTGATCCGCCGCGAAGCCCGCCGCGCCGGTCAGGCGATCGAATTGCAGCCGCGCGAATTCACCCTGCTCGAAGTGCTGATGCGCGGCGAAGGCCGGGTCATCACCAAGACGATGCTGTTGGAGCGGGTCTGGGACTTCCACTTCGATCCGAAGACCAGCGTCGTCGAGACCCATATCAGCCGACTGAGAGCGAAGGTCGACAAGCCATTCCAGGTCCAGCTCCTGCATACGGTCCGCAACACCGGATACAGCCTGCATGCGCCTCGCTAGCCTACGCAGGAGCACGCCGTTCCGGCTTGCCGTCACCTTCGGCGTGCTCTTCGTCGTCGCCTTCATCCTGAGCGGCGCGATCATCTATCACATGCTGCGCCTGGGCCTTGCGCGTGATCTCGAACAGTCGCTGGGCGAAATGAATTCGCTGGTTGTCTCGACCTACGAGCCCAACGATACCGAGGATCTGATCAATACGCTGAACAATTATGCGAGCTTCCAGTCGACCTCCGACGGGCTCTACTCGCTGACCGACCATGCCGGCAAGAAACTCGCCGGCAATTTTGCAGCACCCCGCATCCCCAACGGCGTCTACACCGTCACCTCTAGGGATGTCGGGTTGAAGGGGCATGAGCGCTACCGGATGCAGGTCTCGACCATCGGTCCCTACAGCCTGGTGGTGGCGGAAAACTTCAACGATGTCGACGAGATGCTGCGGATCGTGCTGGTCAGCTTCGAATGGGCCGCTGCGATCGTCGTGGCGACAGCGATCGGCGGCGGCGTCTTTCTCGCCTTCCGGGCCCAGGCGCGGCTGGACGGGGTCGCCCATACCATGAACGATGTCTCCCACGGCGCACTCGACGCCCGCATTCCGATCACCGGCAACGGCGACGACCTCGATACGGTGGCGATCCAGATCAACGCGGCGCTGGAGCGGCTGCAAAGACTGGTCGAGAGCATGCGGCAGGTGAGCGCCGATATCGCCCACGATCTGAAGACGCCGCTCAACAGGCTGCGCCTGACGCTGGATGCGGCGGTGGCTGGAAACGACCAGCAGGCGGACGTTTCGGCTCTGCTTGACGAAGCGAGACACGAGAGCGACCGGATCAACGCCACCTTCGAGGCGCTGCTGCGCATTTCCCAGATCGAGGCCGGCGCCCGCAAGGAGCGTTTCCAGGCGACCGATATCGACACCGTGCTTGCCGTCATTTCCGAGGTCTATGCCGATGTCGCCGAAGACGCGCTGATGGCGTTGACGATCGCGGAGCGCTGTCCCGCGCTCGTCTGGGGCGACCGCGATCTCCTGACGCAGATGATCGCCAACCTGGTGGAGAACGCGATCAACCACTGCCCTGATGGAACCGGCATCACGGTCTCGCTCCGCTGCCAGGGCGGCCGCGCCATTGTCTCGGTCGGCGATAGCGGCCCCGGCATTCCCGCCGACGAAAGGGACAAGGTCTTCCGGCGTCTCTACCGGCTCGACAAGAGCCGCACGACGCCGGGAAGCGGCCTCGGGCTCAGTCTCGTCAAGGCAATCGCCGACCTGCATTCGGCTGACATCACCATGGCGGACAATCATCCCGGCCTCATCGTTTCGGTCGGTTTCCCGCTGATCTCGGCCGAGAAGCCCTAGCCGCTCACCCCGGGGGAGCGGCCCTAGCCGCTCACCCTCCAAGCCGCGAGACGGCGGAAGCGGCGAACGAACCGGCGCACCTCAGCCGCCGCGCGATACGGCAGCACGCTCCACGGCCGGCGGCGGCCCAGCCGGTATGCCGAAAGCCCTGCCTGGATCTGGGAGCAGGGATCGGCCCTTTGGCTGACCGGCAGCGGATCGACGAAGCAGGCGCTCAGCCCATCATCGAACTCCAGATCGAAGGCGAGATCATAGGGCAGGCGCATGGGGACAAGCACATCGGCAATCCAGCCCGCCGCCTTGCGGTTGATCAGATAGGCGCCGGACCCCTTCTCGCGGGTGAGCGCGATGGCGAGCGAGCGTGACGCGGTCAGCGGCTCCACCTTGTGCTTTTTCCCGGAATTGACGGTCGACAGGCGCAGGATGTCCCAGCGCGCCTGATGCTCAAGCGCGGCCTCGAGCAGTTCGGCCAGATCGTCATCGAAATCGAGATCGTCTTCCAGAATGAGCGCGAACTCGGCATGGCTTCCGAGGAAGCGCTTGGCGCATTCGACATGGCTTAGAAAACAGCCGATCTCGAAAGGGTTCGGCCGACGGCCATGCCGGCTCAGATAGGCGGCTTCGTCAAAATCCGGATGCGGCAGGCTGAGCGTTGCGCCATCGATTGCCGCCACCCGCTCGAAGGCCAGGCCGATGCCCACCAGCAGGCGCTCCATCCGAAATCGCCGCAACGGCGCCCGGTCGAGATTGATCAGATAGGTGTCGACCCGCAGGCTGACCGGATGGATCGCCGGCATCAGGGCGGCAGGTGTGGCGCGCATATTCATGAAATTGGCCTTCGACTTGGCAACGACTGCGCCAAGCCTGCGCCGGAAAACTCACGGGCACTTCGCCGGGGTTATACATTTTCGTAAGGTGCGGGTCTGCACCCCGGACGAGACATCCGGCGGCGGTCCCCAGCCGGCAGACCTTGCTCGCGGCGGCTATTATCCGCCGAGCAAACTAAACGGGCGCTGCGACGGAGCCGGGCAGTTCGCCGAACCTGTTGGGATTTTTCGAGCCAGGAGTGAGGATGATTGCAAGATGGACGGCCAGCAGAACGATACCCATGAGAATTGTCGCGGTCAGGGAGCCGGCTGCCTCGTAATGGCTGTAGACCAAGTGAAGCACAAGGACTGAAAGGGTCCACCAGCCGCTCTGATCGAAGTCATGCAGTCGCCTCGCCATCAGGCAAAAGCTGGCGATGATAGCCAGCACATAGGTTAGAGCGATTAAGCCCTGAACAATTGAAAACGCTTCTCGAGTGCCGGCCAGCGTCAGTAGGCGCGTGAGTACGAATACCGCGGCCGCGGCGATAATGATGACTGCGAGGGTAAACAGGAAATAGCGAAGACGACCAAGCCTACCCCGTAACGAGAATGTTTTGAGCACAGTACCCCCTTGCAACTGATCGAGAAAAACACTCTCGCGCTCATAGTTAGACGGTTGCATTGAAGCAGCGTCAAACGGCAATTGAAAGACTTGCACAGGCTTTGTTTTGGCGAGGAACGGCTCTTCCGCATCCGGCGGTCCCCAGCCGGCAGACTTGCTCGGCGGCCAGAACACGGTTGGTTGCCGCGATTCGATCGCCGATCCTGAATCGGATTTGCAGCCCTTGGAAATCCCTCCGATTCAAGACAAAATCGCTCTTCTCTAGCTATGGGGGAGACTCTGATGGAAAACCATGAGCGGTTTTTGCGCGAGGCGATTGCGCTCTCGAAATCCGCGATGGACCGAGGCGACGAACCATTCGGCTCGGTGCTGGTGAAGGACGGCGAGGTCATCCTGCGCGCCGAAAACAGCGTCCTCACCGGCCACGACATGACCAATCACGCCGAGATGAACCTGATTAAATCTGCGGCGAAGCACTACGACACCGGCTTTCTCGCCGACTGCACTCTCTACACCAGCACGGAGCCGTGCGCGATGTGCTCCGGGGCGATCTACTGGTCGGGCATCGGACGCATGGTGTTTGCCTGCTCCGAAGCCCGGCTTGGCGAGATCGCCGGCATCGGGTTGAACGTGCCGAGCCGTGCGGTGCTGCAAACCGGCGCTCGCACCGTCACTGTGGTTGGCCCGACGAACCTCGAAGACGAAGCCGCCGAAGTGCATCAGCAATTCTGGCCGAAGCACCTGGGCAAGGCTTAACCTCAGCCGGAAGTTTGGCGAAACCACGCCTCCAACCTCAGTCATTCCAGGACTCAAGCCTGGGATCCATGCCCGCCGCTGAGAGGGTCGTGTCCCGGCCGCCCCCTCTGCCCTGCCGGGCATCTCCCCCACAGGTGGGGAGATTGGCTGGGAGCGCTGGCTTCCCCAAACAATTGGCGTCGCAGCCCGACGAAACGGTAGCTGGATGCGAAGGTTTAGCCACTTGTGTTCTCCCCACCTGTGGGGGAGATGATGCCCGGCAGGGCAGAGGGGGCTACCACGGCACACCGGCAGAGGCGACATTTGAGCCTCCGCTTGGATGCGGCAGGCTCAGCCCTGCCCCATCGACCGCCGCCACGCGCTCGAAGGCAAGGCCGAAACCTGCCAGCAGGCGCTCCATTCGAAACCGGCGCAATGGCGCGCGGTCGAGATTGATCAGGTAGGTATTCATCCGCAGGCTGATCGGATGAAGGGGCGGCAGGTGCGGTGCGCATGTACATGAGAGAGCTGACCTCGACTTGGCAATGATGGCGCCAAGCTGCGCTCCAAACCTCACGGGAACCTCGCCCGGACTATACATTTTCGTAAAGTGCGAGGGTCGAACGGCCGGGGCTGCATTCTTACGGATTGGTATGATCCCGGCAAAGTGCGCGTAAGAATGCCGCGCTACCAGCGTCGTGCGGCATGCAGTGGACGCCTCCCTTCCCGCGATCGAAACGACAACCAGCGAGCCTTCGATGACGACAGCGACCCACTGCATGCCGCCCCGGATGATCCTTGGCTGAGCAACCGGCTCAGCGCCCACCACTCTTAAACCCCGACGGAGACCAACGATGAAGCCACGTGCCAGACTGCTGTCCCTTTTCGCCGGAGCTGCCATTCTCGCCTGCTCGGCCGGAGCAAGCTTTGCGGCCGCCACCGTGATCAATGTTACGGAAGATGGAGAAGGCGGCGGTGCGATGTCGCTGAAGCTCGACCCGCCGACGGTGAAAGCCGGCCCCGCGACCTTCGCAGTCCACAACGATGCGATGACCGAGCAGCATGAAATGGTCGTCGTTCGCCTGAAATCTCCGGACCTGCCCATCCCGGTCAACGCCACCAAGAATCGCATCGATGAATCGAAGCTGAAAAGCCTGGGCGAGGTTTCCGATTTGAAACCAGGCGCCAGCGGCAAGCTGAACGCCAAGCTGACGCCGGGCACCTATCTGCTCTTCTGCAACATGAAGGGCCACTACGAAGCCGGGATGCAAGCCAGGCTGACGGTTACGCCGTAGGGCGTGCGAAGGGCTTGCCTTTTGCAGAACCTTGGCTGGGCCTTGTTGCCTACGCTGCGACGAACAGCTCGCGCCAGCGAGACCGACACCGCAGAACTAGGCCGATGTCCAGCCATTCCTCCCTGAGGCGCGCTTGTCGATGGTAGGCGCCGATCCATGGTTGCGGCCGATGGCTCGATCTTCGGGCAAGACCGCGGCTGTCCGTATTGCGCCTGAAGTGGCCGTTACAAGGTGATTTCTATCGGGGTCGCGCTATTTAACCGGAGGGTCTGTCCGACCGCATCGCGTGCCCTACCGTTTCGATGGCTTACTCATGCGGATGGCGATGGTGCAGGTCGGGGTAATGGGCGTGCCTGTGACTTAACGGCTCGTGTCGATGCCAGTGAGAATGAGGCTCCGTGAATGGCCCGTCGTGGACGTGTTGGTGATGTGCGTCGTGGACATGCGAGTGGTCGTGTTCCAGCGCCTCGTGCAAGTGTTCGTGGTCGTGACGCTCGGCCAGATGCAACCATAGGCCAATGCCCATCAGGATGCCCGCCGCAACAAGCTGCAGTGTAACGGCTTCGCCAAAAATGAGGACCGCAAGAATTGCGCCAATGAACGGAGCCAACGAGAAGTAGGCCCCTGTCCTGGCTGCCCCAAGATGGCGGAGCCCGAGCATGAACATCACCAGGCTGACTCCTACGCCGAGGAAGCCGACCAATGAACCAGCGCAAACGAGAGTAGCATTTGGCAATGACGCGCCAAACATTATCGCCAACACAAGGTTGGTCGTACCGGCGACGAGCCCCTTGATCATCGCGATTTGAACTGGGTCGGACGAAGACAACTTGCGGGTAAGGTTGTTGTCGATACCCCATGACAGGCACGCAGTTGCAATCAGCAGACCACCGATATCGAGGTGAAGCGTCTCACCGTTCCATGACAGCACAGCCGCCCCAGCGAGGATAGCCATAGCGCCAAGCAATAGCCGCCGATCTACGTTCTCGCGAAATACAAGCCATGCAATACCCATGGTCGCCAATCCTTCAAGATTGAGAAGCAGCGAGCCCGAAGATGCCGAGGTCCGAGAAAGACCCAGCATCAACAAAAGCGGACCGAGTAAGCCACCAAACAAGACGACCAGGACCAACCAGGGAATATCTCCCTTTTGTAGCGGAGCCTCCACGTTCGGCAGCTCGATCAGGCGACGTCCCCAACTGACGGCGGCGAGCCCAATCCCGGCTCCAAGATATAGAACGCCTGCCAGCAACCAAGGATCGATTGACCCCAAAAGCAGCTTGGAGAGCGGCGCTGACGCCCCGAAGAGAACGGCCGAGCCAAGAGCGAGCGGGACGCCGGGCCAAAGGTGTTGATGCTTGTAGATCATCCCCGTGAACTATCACAGGATATGAACCGGCAGCCACCACCTTCTTATCTGCGTTAAGGCGGAACCGCCTTCTATCTCACGTAATTCCAAGGCCGCAACTCATCGATCCGGCTTTGCTTGTGGCCGTTGACGATAGCGGCAAGTGTGCTGGCCAGACAGGCCAGCTGGTCGACAGCACGTGGGCGACCATGGCTTCCTCATTGATCAGAGTCGAAGGTGACGTGTTGGAACTCCATCTGTGTCTTCTCAAACCAGCATTGACTGCTGGGCGGAGATACCCGCCGTCGCGCCCTGCGATATTGCCGTGGTGACCGAGGCCATGGCTGGGTTTGCAAGATCGCCGGCAGCGTAGATGCCGGGCGTGCTGGTTTCGCGGCGCTCGTCTACCTTGAGGGCGATGCCGAAGGGCGTATTGACCGTGGCGAGGCCCAGTGAGTCATGCAGGCTTGCGGACGGCTTGTTGCGCGGATGTGCGAACAGGATATCGACTGCGGCATTGCGGCCGCTCTCGAGATTAACGGTGGTGATATGGCCCCGGTGATGGGCGATTTCGGCGATGCGGCCATCAACGACAGGTATGTTGCGGCGCGCCAGATCGGCCCGGATATCGGGTGAAATGTCGTGACCATCGGCGAAGACCGTCAACGTTTCGGTCCAGTCGTGGTACAGCCTGACATAATTGTGCGACGGCGGGCCGGACCAGACGAGGCCCCAATGCTGGTCGGCGACTTCAAAGCCATCGCAATAGGGGCAGGGCACGATGGATGTGCCCCAGCTTTCGGCAAAGCCCGGAACATCGGGCATCTGGTCGGCAACGCCGTAACTCAGGATCAGGCGGCGCGCCCCAAGGCGCTCGCCATCGCCAGTGAGGACGGAGAAGTCGTCGATGGTGCCGGAGATGCTGTCGGCCCGGGCATTGACCAGCCTGATCGTGGGATAACGCGCGAGTTGCTGCCGCGCCTCGGCCAGGATGTCCAGCGGTGGCTTGTGATCGTGGCCGAGCAGGCCATGCGAGTGGCCGGCGAAGCGATTGCGCGGCAGGCCGGTATCGAGAACGGTGACCTTGCGGCGAGCACGGCCGAGCTGAAGGGCGGCGGCGAGGCCGGCAAAGCTGCCGCCGATGATGATGACGTCATCCATGGTGATGGGCTCCGTGTTGCGGATGGTGGGGGTTGGGGTGGGCGTGGCGCGAAATAGCGGCCAGCGATAAGCGCTCGAGACGGGCAGCGAGCAGGGCTCCGGCATTGCCGAGACAGTCGCCCATCACTGTATTGACCGGGCGGACGATGCCGCATTCGATATTGCCGGGCGCCCTCGGGAAACTTGATTTGGGGGACAGGGTAAAATCCAATCTCTGGCTTGCACATTTCCGATACCGCGTGGTATCTTAATGCAGGAATTAAGATACTGTCAAGGATCGTAATTGTCGTGACCGAAAAAAACAGCCAGGCCCGGCGCGGCCGGCCCGCCAATGAGGCGCTTGGCCAAACGATAGCCGACGCCGCGTGCGAACTCTTTGTGGAATTGGGCTTTCAAGCGACGACATTGGAAAAGGTCGCCCAACGGGCGAAGATATCCAAGCTCAGCATCTATCGGCACTTCGAGAACAAGGAGGCGCTGTTCAGTGCGGCCATTGCGGCCCACTGCCATCAGTTTGCACCACAGGCCCTTTTTGAAGGCATCGACGGTTCGGCCCAAGAGCAGCTCATGGCGGTGGGATCATCCCTGCTTCGCACGCTGTTGAGCCCGGAGGTGCGCAGTGTCGAAGCCATGATCATGGCCGACAAGACGAATCAAAAGTCTTTAAGCAAGCTCCATTACGAAGCCGGCCCCGCCTATGTCATCGCCCAAATCGAGGCCCTGCTGCGTCAGTTGCACACGAAGGCGGTTTTGAACGTGCCCAATCCTCTCCAGTCCGCCCGCTTGTTTGCCGCGCTTATCAAAGGATCCGATCTCCTGATTATCGCACGCTTCGATGAGGCGAGAGCAGAGGACGATAACGAAATCGAAACCTATTGCCGGTCGGCCGTTGCCATGTTCATCGCCGCGCACGGTGGCAACAATCACGCGGGCGGATAGCTTGATTAAGAACAGATCAGAACAAGGATATGGCATGACAGAGGAAAATGTTTATCAGGTCGCCGACTGGAAAGGCCAAAGCGGGGAGCGCTGGGTCGCTTACCAGGTCCGGCTCGATGCCATGATGGCGGTGTTCGGTCAGGCCGCGATCGAAGCCGCCGCGCCCGCTACAGGCGAACGCGTGCTGGACGTCGGCTGCGGCGCGGGAGCGTCCAGTCTGGATCTTGCCGCCCGCGTCGGCGCTGGGGGCCATGTGCTAGGCGTGGACATATCCGAACCGCTGATCGGCAGAGCGCGCGTGCGCGCGCCGCAGGATACGCCGGCCCTGTTCCAGGTGGCCGACGCCAGCAGCGCCGATCTGCCCGAGGGCGCGTTCGACATCCTGTTCTCGCGCTTCGGAGTGATGTTCTTTGACGATCCGACCGTGGCGTTCGCTCATATGCGCCGTGCGCTCAAGCCGGGCGCGCGGGTCGCTTTCGTCTGCTGGCGCTCCATGGCCGAGAACGATTGGGTTCGCTTGCCGGTAGGCGCCATGAAGGGCATCCTCCCGCCGACGGCGCCGCCCGATCCCGAAGCGCCCGGCCCGTTCTCGTTTGGCGACCAGGGGCGGGTGACGCGCATTCTAACGGCGGCTGGCTTCACCGATGTCGCTATCGCGCCCTTCGATGCCTCTATCCCATTCGGCAAGGGGGAGACGCGGGATGCGGCGCTCGACGACGCGGTGAAGATGACACTCGAGGTCGGCCCGCTGGCGCGCTCTCTCGCTGATCAACCCGACGATATCCGGGCCCGCGCCTCGGCTGCGGTTCGTGCCGCCTTCGCGGCTGCCCCGGTGAGCGGTCGGTGATGATCAACGGCGCGGCGTGGATCGTCACCGCGCGCAATCCGGCAAGCTGACAGGGATCAATACGCCAAACGAGAGGTCTGCGATGGGAGCAGCGATTTCATTACGGGCGGATTTTGACGCGGAAGGTGTTCGGCGTCTGGCCCG
Source organism: Rhizobium sp. C104 (assembly GCF_022354505.1). Lineage (NCBI taxonomy): Bacteria > Pseudomonadati > Pseudomonadota > Alphaproteobacteria > Hyphomicrobiales > Rhizobiaceae > Rhizobium > Rhizobium sp. C104. The sequence continues at coordinate 2,461,688 of NZ_CP092348.1, forward strand.
CAAGAGCAAGCACGCGGCGCAGGCGCGTCGTCTTTTGGCGCTTGCCTTGATCTATGGCGGAGGCTCGCGCTCGGATGCAGCGCGTCTTGGCAATGTCACCCTTGAGATCGTGCGTGACCGATCTCGGCCTTTTGCAGGTCGATCGAGCAAGCTTCTGACACAGAGGCGTCTTCGAACAGTCTTCGGAAAGGGAAAAATCTTGGCCGAGAATGACTATGATGCCTTCGCGGCGGCCTATGATGCCGATAACGAGACCAATGCCTGGAATGCCTATTACGAGCGGCCGGCTATTCTTGCCCTGGTTGGCGACGTCGCCGGTCTCTCCGTGCTCGATGCGGGATGCGGCGGTGGGGCGCATGCGGCAGCGCTCCTTGAGCGCGGGGCTGTCGTGACCGGGATCGACGCCAGTGCCGGCATGCTTGAGATCGCGCAACGTCGCCTGCAAGGGCGCGCGCGGCTGCTGTTGGCGGATCTCAACGAAGCATTGCCGTTTACGGACAAAGCTTTCGATCTGATCCTTGCCTCGCTGGTCATGCATTATCTTGCCGACTGGTCGGGGCCCCTTTCGGAGTTCAACCGGCTGCTGCCCGAAGGCGGTCGCCTGGTTCTTTCCACCCACCATCCCTTCATGGATCACGCCTCGACCGGTCGCGACAATTATTTCGAGACCTACAGTTTCGATGAGACCTGGCAGCGCGGCGGAAAGGATATCGCCATGCGCTTCTGGCATCGGCCGCTGCACGCCATGTTCGAGGCGCTGAAGTCGGCCGGATTTCAGATCGACATCGTCAGCGAGCCCCAGCCCGATCCTGAAGCCCGCACGCTTTTTCCGCGGGCCTATCAGAGCCTGACGACCAAGCCGCGGTTCCTGTTCTTTTCGGCTGTGAAAGCATGAGCACGTGGATGAGAAGAGCTTGCTGTTACGGCCGGGACCGCAGTCTTGCGGCTTAGCCACGAAAGTGGGCAGCCCCTGCGAGCTGCCCTTCGAAATGCAGGACTGCCTATTGCGCTTGCTTCCTCATGGCTTCGGCGATCTGCGCCTTGACGGCACTCAACCCGAAGCTCGCACCAGCCTGCATGGGTGGGAATTCGACGGCGGATTTCGCCAATTGTTCTACCCGCTGCTGTACAAGCACGAAGCGCCAGAACTCGAATTTATACCATTCGAAATATTCGAGAGAGCCGGTGTTCCCCTTGTAAAACGCTGTCCGCTCGAACGGGTCCAGACGTAGATTGACGATGGTTGGCGCACCTAATGTCACTGTGTCACCGAGCCAGCCGCCGGGCTGTTCCTTGAAGGTATATTTGTAGTCTTCGACGCGGGCGGCGCCGAGAGCACTTTCGGCGAAATACCAGATTTCGTGGCGGTTCGACGGACCCGACCCGGTGATCATGCTCGTTTGGTCATAACCGTCGAGATACACTTTGTACTTCTGCCCGTTCATTTCCTTTCCAGCCTTAAGTTCCACGGCAATATTGGCATTGCCTGCGGCCGCGGTGAAAGTCGGGAACCAGTCGAGGCCCGAAATCAAGCCGTTGCCGATTGAGCCGGCCGGGACATGTCCAGGCCAGCGGATCATTGCCGGTGCGCGAAAGCCGCCCTCAAAGGTCGTGCCCTTCCCGCCATAGAACGGCGTCTGCCCGCCATCAGGCCAGGTAAAGTTCTCGGTTCCGTTGTCGGTGGTGAACATGACGATGGTGTTGTCGTCTACGCCCATATCCTTGAGCTTTTGCATCGTAGCGCCCACGATGTCATCAAGTTGCGCCATGCCAGCCTCGTGAATGGTCCATCCATTCTCCGAGTTGCGCATATTTTCATACTTCTCCGAGAGATGCGTTACAATGTGCATGCGGGTCGGGTTGAGCCACAGGAAGAATGGCTTTCCGTCCGCCTTGGCCTTTTCGATGAACTTGAAAGAGAGGGACTGGATTTCGTCGTCAACTGTCTTCATGCGCTCAGGATAGAGCGTGCCGGCATCCTCGATCCGTTGTTTGCCCACCTTGCCCCAGCGCGGCATTTCTGTCGGATCATCCACCTCTGTCGCCCAGGAATGGACCATGTTGCGTGGCCCGACGACGTTCAGTTGGTCCTGCGGATAACCAGGGTGCGCGGGGTCTTCCATCGCATCGAGGTGGTAGAGATAGCCGAAGAACTCATCGAAACCGTGAACGGTCGGCAGGAACTCGTTCAGGTCACCGAGATGGTTCTTGCCGAATTGCCCAGTGGCGTAGCCCATCGACTTGAGCACGGTCGCGAGCGTGGGGGCAGCAGCCGGCAGACCGATCGGAGAACCCGCCTGGCCCACCGTGGTCATGCCCGTGCGGACCGGCAGCTCGCCGGTGATGAAGTTCGCACGGCCTGCCGTGCAACTCGCCTCGGCGTAGTAGTCGGTGAAGAGCATGCCATCGGCCGCAAGCTTGTCGAGATTTGGCGTGCGGCCCGCCATCATGCCGCGATTGTAGGCCCCGATATTCCAGATGCCAACGTCGTCGCCCATGATGACGACGATGTTTGGTTTCGGCGTTTGGTTCTGAGCGATTGCCGGTGCACTTAACGTGACAGCAAATGCCGAAGCCAGCAGTCCGAAACAGAGGTTTTTTGTATAGCTCATAATGACTCCTCCTCCTGAGTTTTGCGCGCCCGTTAAGGCACCGGTTTGAACGGTGCTACGGTGCGTGCAATGCGGTAGGCTGAAAGTTGTTCGTGGCTATGTATTATGCGCCGAAGGGGCGATCATGCCTGCTAGTGCAGATGGGATCAGCGTCAAGGACGGCTGTGTTTGCCGGCATCGGCAGATTGTCTTGCAAAGAGCTGCGGTAGACAGAGTTCGATCCCGCTTTGAATATCGCACAACTTTAGCTCAGCGACTAGGCGAGATTCTCAGCCTATGCGAGACAGCCCAGCGGGAATAGGACGTCTGCTTCCGGCCCAATCCGACCGACCCGGCTGCCGCCTTTCGCCCCAAAGCTGCCAAGCGCAATTCAGCGGAGATCGGGCTTCCGTCAATCGCGACATCCGGTCTTCCCAGGAAGATTGCAATGACAAAGCGGGCTTGTGTTATTCGGCAGTTCCCGCAATGGGTAAGGCAACACATCAGGCGACAGGTGCCGCCCCCGTCATTTCGTCTCCTCCCAATGCCTTTGCCAGAGGTCGAGCCTCGGCTTCAGCGGATCGGCTCCGACCATTGCGCCGTGATTGCTGAAGTCGATGACCCTGTCGACGGCCGGGTTGTGCTGGGGCCATTTTGGCCGTGAGCCGCCATTGGGGTCACCGCTCCTTGCAAATTCGAGCCAGTATTCGCTTGCCAATGTGGCCATGGCCCAGTCGGCAGGTGTCACCTTGTCTTTCACCAGTGCGTTTGGGATGGCGAGCGTATACGGAATTTCGAAGCCGTGCAGAGTGCCTTTCCACATCGGATCGTTGCGCAAGGCCTCGGCGACATAGGAGAAACGATACCACCATGTCGGCTGGCCGGTGCGGGCTATCTCGTCAGCGAGGTGGCGGGATGGTTCGACAAGCGTCTTGTCGGCCAGAACCTGCTGCTTCAGCTCATCGAGGGTCTGTTGGCCGCTGGGATCGTAGAGTCTGCGGGCTTCGGCGGCATGCTTCCCGAAGAGCGCGAAGAGATCGTCTTTCGTCGCGGCCTCACCGATGCCGAGATCTCGATCATTTGCCCCGACGATGACCGGAACCGGCGCTTGACGGCCCGCCGCAAAAGCCGCTTCCGGCGTTTCGAGCAAAAACCGTCCGTCAATGATCGCGCCTGAGATGCCGATGACAGGCTTGCCTGTCGACATTCCCACAAGCACCTCTTGTGCCGATGCACCTTCGGTCAGCTTTTGCGCAGGCAGCGCCCGAAGGGCCGCGAGAGCCTCGGCATCGCTGCCATTGATTCCCAGAGAAGCCGCATAGTCCAACGCGATTTTCTCTGCTTCTTCCAAAGGTGACAAGGGCGTGCTCTGCGCACGCGCGGTCGGCAGACCCGGTGACTGTAGAATGGCGCCCCGGAACAGCCCGCGTGACAGTGGCGATATCATGTGCGCCATCACCGAGCCGCCACCGGCCAACTCTCCGAAGATCGTCACTTTCTTCGGATCGCCGCCGAAGGCTTCGATATTCTGCTGGACCCATTTCAGGGCGGCAAGCTGGTCCATGTAACCATAGTTGCCGACGGGCTCGTCAGGGGATTCCTTCATCAGCGCCGGATGGGCAAAATAACCCAGTCGGCCCATGCGGTAATTCATGCTGACGAACACAACTTTCCGGGCGGCCAGCTGGCCACCAGGATATTGGGGGGTGTTTCCATGGGCAAGAGCGCCGCCGTAAATCCAGACCATCACCGGCAGCGGTGTGCGGGGACGCTTGACGGGTGTCCAGACATTGAGGGTCAGACAATCCTCTGACTTCGGCAGGTCGTCGGTCTGCATGCAGGACGGACCGAAATTGCGGGCATCCCTAATACCGCTCCATGTCTCCGCTGGCCGCGGATTGCGCCATCGCAGATCACCAACCGGCGGCGCCGCATAGCGTATGCCCTTGAAGCTGACGACCGTGCCCGACCTCTCACCCTTCAGCATTCCGCCGTCGATCGTCACGGTGTCGTCGGCCGCCCCTGATCGCGGCGCGAACGCCATCTGACAGAATGCGATGGCCAAAAAGAGCAGAAACGTGCGACGGCCGTCTACAAACACTGCACTCTCCAGCGCCAAGTTGAGTGCGATCAAAATACTCCCACAGAACGGCAACGGAAAGGGTTCATGAGGCATCGCTAAAGTGCACTATTGCTCCACGGCGGGTTTCGGCTCGATCGGCGGGGAGTTTAGCGAAAACACACGCCCACCCTCGGTCATCCCAGGCCCTGAGCCTACACGCACCGACACGCCTTCCCCGAACGACCAGGGAAATATGCCAGGGGCTTCCCGCCGCTGGTCCTGATCGTTCGCCCAGGCCAGGATCGTTACGAGTTCTCCGACGAGCAGTGCGCTGATTTCACCGCGCTTGGCGCCAACCCAGTCGGCTCGAGCATGGTTCGGTCCCCTGTGAGATAGGGCGGTACCTAAATCGTATTCGGGATGTCGGCGTCAGCGTCGCTCGAGCGTCCTTGGGAACATCGAGACTGTCCGCCCGCGCGCTCGGCTTGCCTGAACGCGCTTTTGCATCAATAGCCCACCCGCAGAGAGAATTCCCACCGCCCAGTTTGGAAAAGACCAAAGGAGATAAAAGTGTCTGCATCAGTGCTCTTCATGTCCATGTCACTGGACGGGTATATCGCGGGGCCCAACGATGAAGTGGGCAATCCTGGCGGCGACGACTTTATGCGGTTGCACGAGTGGTACGGGGATTTTCCCGACCGACCGGACCGGTCGGAGAATTGTGGGACGAATGGAACGCGCCAGGTGCGATTCTGGCGGGTCGGCGAACCGTGGAGCAGGTCGATCACTGGGGCGGTGACAATCACGGTGTCCCGATCTTCGTACCCAGTCACAGGCCGCCCGGGCCATCCGTCGCGAATTATCCGTTGGTCAAATACGTGAGCGACGGGATCACGAGTGCAATGGCGCAGGCGAAGGCCGCCGCCGGGGACCGGGACGTGTTGATGCTTGGCGCGTATACGGCGCAACGGGCGCTGGAAGCTGGCGTGCTCGACGAACTGCAAATACACCAGGTTCCAGTCTTGTTCGGATGTGGCCGCCGAATGTTCGAAGTCTTACCATCGCGCGTCGAGTTGGAGATCGTTCGGGTGATCGATACAACCGAGGCCACGCACATCCGCTACCGCGTCCGCCGCTGAGCCCGCCGACCCAGCCGTCACTCGTTTGTGGTCGCCAGCATCAAGGCATGGAGGGACCTATGGACTATCGGCTCCCAATCAAGCGGCTCGACATGCCCGCCGGCGACCTGCCGGGCGTCAGTCGCGCGATATGGACAGCCCCGTGAGAAGCGGAGCGTAGGCGGCGAGCCTGCCGGATACGAACTCCGTGAAGAGCCGCACGCGCTTCGTCTTGCGTGTCTCCCCCTGCGTGAGAAGCCAGAGCGTTCCGTACATGTGCAGGTCGGTGCCCGGCACCCTCACCAGCTGGGGATCGGCATCTCCGACGAAGCACGGCAGTGTCGTGATCCCGAGCCCCTGCCGTACTGCAACGATCTGCGCCTCGCCGTCCGTCGTCCTGAACGGGACCCCCGTGGTGCGAACTTCGCCGTCGCGGACCCAGTCCGGGATGCCATGAATGCTTATGACGATCCATCGGATGGGATCCGGCGCCCCCGCACGCCACGCTGCCAGCAGATCGCGGGACATGTCGATACCGCCGAATATATCCGGCCCCTTCAGGCCGTGAAGATTGAGCGGCAGGGTTTTGCGGTCGTAGACGACGCGGATCGCGACGTCAGCCTCTCGGTTGGTCAAATTCGCCAGCTCGCCGGACGACACGATTTCCATCTCGATATCAGGATGCAGACGCGCAAAATCGGCGAAGTCCGGCATCAGCAGGTGTGTCGCAAGGGTCGGAGCCAACGTCACCCGCAGAAGCCCGCGCACGCTCTGGTCGCGACCGAAGACGCGCGTCTCCAGCTGGTGCGACGACGCTTCCATCTCCTCCGCGAGCTGGAGGACCTCCTCGCCCGCAGCCGTCAGGCGGTAGCCTGAAGGCAGCTTTTCGAACATCTGCGCCCCGAGGCGTTCCTCGAGCTGGGCGATGCGTCGCAGCACCGTCGCGTGGTTCACCCCGAGGCGCTTGGCGGCAGCCCGCACTGAGCCTCCGCGCGCGGCGGCAAGAAAGTAGCGAATGTCATCCCAGTCGATCATGGTGCATTCCCGCGCCGCGCGGCGCGGCTTCCGAAGCCCGTTCTAGCACACTGAGCCGCAATGTGCGCGAGTGTTGCGGCACTTGATCATCTGGATGGATCGTTTTTGCACCACCCATGTGCGTGATTGCGCACTCACCGCCCGACTTCGACGAACCCATATCGGAGTTCTCGGGAGACATCCCCGTACAGCCGAAAACATGTGACGGCGAAACGAAGGACGCATGACATGAACAGACTGAATGGAAAGACCGCCGTGATCACCGGCGGCGCTACCGGCATCGGCCGCGCCGCAGCCAAGCGCTTCATCGACGAGGGGGCCTTCGTCTTCATCTTCGGCCGCCGGCAGGAGGCGCTTGACGCCGCTGTGGCGGAGCTCGGGCCCAATGCGCGGGCGGTAAAGGGCTCGGTCTCGGATGAGGCCGACCTTGTTCGCCTGTACGACGCGGTGAAGGCAGAGCGCGGAGCGCTCGACATCGTCTTCGCCAATGCCGGGGCGGGAAGCCCGCTTCCGCTCGGCAAAATCACCGCCGAGCACATTGATGAGACCTTCGACACCAATGTGAAGGGCACGATCTTCACGGTCCAGAAGGCGCTGCCGCTGATGGGCTCAGGCGGTTCGATCATCCTGACGGGATCGAGCGCCGGCACCACGGGAGCCCCGGGATTCACTGCCTACAGCGCGAGCAAGGCCGCGGTACGCAATCTCGCGCGGACCTGGGCAGAGGACCTGAAGGGCACCGGCATCCGGGTCAACGTGCTGTCACCCGGGGCGACGGCGACCGAACTCGCGAAGGAGGCGCTGGGTGAGGAAGGCCAGAAGGCCTACGGCGCGATGACTCCACTCCAGCGTATGGCCGATCCCGCGGAGATCGGGGCGGTGGCCGCCTTTCTCGCGTCGTCGGACAGCAGCTTCATGACAGCCAGCGAAGTCGCCGTCGACGGCGGCCTAGCGCAACTCTGACCCGACGCGATCCCGCGCCCTAGGAACACAACGAAGGATAGAACATCATGAAAAAACTCGAAGGCAAAGTAGCAGTCATCACGGGCGGAAGCAGCGGCATCGGATTGGCCACTGCCAAGCGCTTCGTGGAGGAAGGTGCGCAGGTCGTGATTATCGGGCGACGCGAGAAAGCCTTACAAGAGGCTGCGGCCCTTATCGGGAAAAACGTGACGACAGTCGTGGGCGACGTCTCGCGCCTGGAAGATCTGGACCGGCTCTACGCCACCGTGAAGGAGAAACATGGTCACATCGACATTCTCTTCGCAAACGCGGGCGCAGGTACGGTCGCGCCGCTTGCGGCAGCGACTGAGGCCCATTTTGACCAGACCTTCGATGTGAATGTGAAGGGTCTGTTCTTTACGGTGCAGAAGGCCCTTCCCCTCTTCAAGGACGGCGGATCGATCATTCTGAACTCTTCGGTCTCGAATGTGATGGGGCTGCCAGCGTTCAGCGCTTACGCAGCGAGCAAGGCGGCTGTTCGCAGCTTCTCGCGGTCTTGGACCCAAGAGCTGAAGGACCGCAATATCCGCGTCAACACGATGAGCCCCGGCGCGATCGAGACTCCCGCCTTGGCGACAACGACCGGCCTGACCGCTGAGCAAGCCGAGGAGGCGGTCGCCCAGTTTGCTGCACAGATCCCAATGGGACGCAGGGGCAAGCCAGAGGAAATCGCGGCTGCGCTCACGTTCCTCGCCTCCGATGAGAGCTCCTACATCACCGGTATAGATCTCGCCGTCGATGGTGGTTGGGCGCAGGTCTGACCCGGCGTCAACACAGGATCGGAGAAGCATTATGAGCTACTCAATTATAGGATTCGGCAATATCGGCCAGGCTATTGCTAGGGCCTTTGCCAGAAACAGCATCGAAGTTTCCGTTGCAACCACGCGCGACCCGGAAAGCTTCGCATCCGCCGCAGCCGCGATCGGGCCCACGATCATTCCCAAGAGATTGGCGGAAGCCGTCAAGGCGGACATCATCTTTTTGGCTGTCCGTTTCGAGGCGCACCCGGAGGTCGCGAAGACGCTTCCCACCTGGCAGGGGAAGACAATCGTCGATGTGACCAATGCCTACGGCGTGCCCCCGGAGGAACTCGAAGGACAGCCGTCTTCCAGGTACGTCGCACACGCGTTTTCCGGTGCGAAACTGGTCAAGGGCTTCAACCATTTGATCGCGGCCAGCCTTGACCAGGATCCCGCCGTAAAGGGTGGCAGGAGAGTCGTGTTCCTGGCGAGCGACGATGACGCTGCCGCAGCGGAGATTGGTGCGCTGGCGAAAAATCTCGGTTTCGCGCCGATCGAACTTGGCGGGCTTTCTGAAGGCGGACTGCTTGTGCAGGCGCGCGGAAATAGTTGGGGCCGGCTGATCTTCAAGGACCTGGTCAAGTTCGACTGACGAACACGACATCCCCATCAGCAGCGACACGATGCACCCGATCGGATCGAGCGCGATCCGATCGGCAGAAATGGAGAAGATGCCATGAGCATCGAGAAGAACATCAAGACCGTGAAGGACTTCTTCGCCGCGATCGGCCACGGCGACAGGGAGGCTCTGCTGGCGCTGGTCGCCGAGGACATCGAGTGGATCATTCCGGGCAAGGACTGGCCGCTGGCCGGAACGCACCGCGGGCACGCGGGACTGGCAGATTTGCTCGAGACGGCATCCAAGTCGATAGAAACGTCCACGGAACCCCGGGAGTTCGTAGCGCAAGGAGACCGGGTCCTGGTCGTCGGCTTCGCGAAGGGAAAGATCAAGGCCACGAACAAGCCGTTCGAGGACGACTGGGTCTTCGCCATCACGGTCCGGGACGGCAGACTGACCAACATCCGGGAATACGTCGACACGCAAGCACTGGCGCGCGCCGCGCAGATGGACGCGTCAGGGCTGGCGTAGCGCTGGCCGACGGCGGCCCTCCGCCCGGCGTCGAAGGTGAATGAGCCATGGATCGGAGCCTCGCACGCCGCGCGCTCGTCTAATACTCAACCGTAAAGGAGATTCCAATGTACGACCAATCCAAGCTATCCGAATTGATCCGGTTCGCACGGGTCGATGCGGGCTCCACCGTCATCGACGTTTACCCGGGCGACGGTGACTGGACCCGCCTCTTCTCCGACATCGTGCGACCCGACGGACGGGTCTTCAGCTTCGTACCGGCCGAAGTCGCTCACTTCAAGAACGATCCGGTCGGCCGCATGCGAACGCTTGCGATGGAACCGGGCCGAGCGAACGTCGAAGCCGTCTCGGCGGACCTCGTGGCGATGCCGGAGGTCACGCAAACAGCGGATGTCCTGTGGCTGCATCTGTTTTACCACGATCTCCACACCGCCCTGATCCAGGCCAGGGGCGCGACGGCCGCCGCCTTCAATCGAGCCGTCTACGAGCGGCTGAAGCCCGGCGGGTCCTATGTCATCGTCGACCACGCCGCCGCCGTCGGGGCGGGCACGAGCGATGCACAGTCGCTGCATCGGATTGAGCCTGCATCCGTTCGCGAGGAGGTGGAGGCGGCCGGCTTCGTACTGGACGCGCAAAGCACCGTGCTCGCGAACAAGGACGATTCGCACTCGATCAAGGTCTTCGATCCCTCGATCAAGGGAGCGACCGATCGCTTCGCCTATCGATTTTTGAAGATCTAACACTGAGCCATTCGCCAACGATGAGGTCGGCTCTCGTACGGGAGGCGGCTTCTGGTGGTTCGTCTTCGAAAGTGGACGAATTGTTCCAATCCATTGTCACCCATTGACGTAAACGGGTTTCACCCCAATACGGTCAGGCCAGCCAGACGACAACAGGAGTGTAATCGTGAGCGAACCGACCGTAGCAGATGCAACAAACCGCATTTATGAGTCGCTCCAGGCGGACAACGCCGACATCGACGTGCATATCGCGGCCCTAAAGGCAGCGTTGACGCGGGCGGGTTTGAAAGAGGCCGTATTCGACCCGGCCAGGCTCGTGCAGAATAACCGTTCTGGCAGGAAGCGGATGGAGGCCTACGGCAGCGCGGTGTCATGGTGAAATTCTCAGCCTCGTGAAGCCTTCCTATGAAGGCAGACGGCTGTAATCACAGATGTCGCAGCATGCCCCTCGCCCCGCTCCCGCCCGTGTCTCCGGGCCGCTGCTAATGGAGGCCGAGCGTGGATCCTCGGGCAAGCCCGAGGACGACGGAGGGTGAGTGAGCTCTGCGGCAAGGACAGCGACGGCGGATGGGATGTCGGCGAATTTCGCTTCCCTCGCCTCGTCATCATCACCCACCCCTCGCCCCGCGCAGCGCGATCAACCCGCGCCGCAGCCAGAGCAATTGCTGCGGCGGCATCTGGCGCAGGTGTTCGTAGTCCATCACCGTGACGTTATAGACGGTGCTGCGCACCTGCGGGCCGTCCTGGCAGCGCAGCAGGATGCCCTGCAGCGCCATCATGCGGTTGCTGGCCTTGCGGGCGCGGTCGGCGAGGCTTTCGGTGACTTCGCCTTCGTGGCCCTTGACGGAAAAGAGCGATTGCGCCCGCGGGCTCGGGGCCGGGATGCCGGTGGTTTTGTGGTAGCGGGCGATCGCCTCGGCATAGTCGTCGCCGGCCTGGCGCTGCGCTGCGGTGATCAGGCCGTCGAGGAACATGCGCCCCAGCGTATAACCGGCAAACGGGCTCTTGACCGTCTCGTCGTCGACCGTCCGGCCGAAGCCGTGGATGCGGCGGCGGGCTGATATGGCGACGCTGATATTGTCCTTCTCGGTCTCGAAGGGCTTGATCTTGCCGCAGGGAAAACGCTCGACATTTGCCTTGCGCGGCCGGCCGGCGCCCTTGTTTGCCCGCTGTGTCCTGACCTTGGCTGCTTTGCCACCCATGTTGATTGTCCTTCTATCGAATAATGCCGTTGCGCAGTGCGGCGGCGACCAGTGCGGTATCCTTGAAGACGCCGAGTCTCGCCTTGGCGTTGGCGATGTGCGTATTCACGGTGATGGGGGAGATGCCGAGAATGGTGCCGATCTCGGCGGCGGTCTTTCCGGCCGCCATCCAGCCGATGATTTCGGTTTCGCGCGGGGTGGGCTGGCTCATGATGCCGGCCCATCGATGCAGGGCACGCGCGGCATTGTCACCTCAGCCCCCGACAAGGTTACCCGCGTGACGCGGTCGGGGTGGCGGATCGGTGCCGGCGCCTCGCGGGTCTCGGGCGGCGGCGGCCGGGTGACCTGCCTTGCGGGGAACCTGTCGCGGTTGCGGTGCGCCATGTTGATGACGGTGTTCTTCTTCGAGCCGAACAGGTTGGCGATCTCTCTTGCCGAGAGCCCCTGCTGCCAGAGCTTCTGCGCCTTGACGATCTTGTCTTCCGTCCAGAACAGGCTTCTCACCTCAATGCCTCCTCGTGTCGTGTGGCTCGTGCAATGATCGGGTTGTCGGGAAACATCTTCGCCAGCTCCCGCCTGGCGCTGCGGCTGCCATTCGCGGCGTCGCGCAAGAGCTGCAGCTTGTAGGCCGCGACCTTCGGCTGCGGCGGCTCGGGCGCCGGCGCGACGCGCGGGCGGCTTTGCGCCGTTATCGCCGCCTGCTGCCGGCGGCATTGCTCGGCGAAACTGGCCGAGCTCGGTGCGAAGGCGCGGTTATGATTCCTGACCTTGCCTGAAATGAACAGTTTGGCCGCCTGCCAGACGGCCTCCAGCGGGATGCCGTCGATGGCGAGGAGATAGGCGCGGATCTGCATGTCGGGATCAGTGCCTGATGATGCCGGGAAACCCGAAAGCATCCCCGCTATGATCCTCACCGGAGAGGAAATCTCTTGCGGCATCGACTGTCGTCCTTCTCGTGCTGCTGTTGATCGACCCGGCTTCCCTCGCCTTCTCCTTGAGGTACCAGTCGCATTTGATCGCCTGCCAGCCGCGGAAGATCTGCATCTCGGCAGCGCCGGCCGGATCGCCGGTCAGCAGATATTCCCTGGCCTGGATGCGGGCGGCGTAAGCCGTCAGCGGCTTCCTCAGCGTGCGCCTGCGATGCTCGATGACGGCCGCCGCCAGCTCTTCCCCCAGCACCGGGCTGAGGATGTCCATGATGTCCTTGCTCATTGTGTCCTTCGCCATGCCGTTTTCCCTTTTCCCGCCGCTCAAACCTGCCGCCGCTGCCCGCCGGCAAAATTCACCGGCGTGCCCGGCTTGATCCGATGCGGAAAGCGGCGGATCTCCGCGCCGGCATGATCCTGCTGGGCGGTATCGCCCCTCTCGGCGCTTCGAAGCCGGTGGATCTCGCTTTCCACCGAAGGCACCGACATGCCGAGAATGGCTGCGATTTCGATGTAGTCCCTGCCGGTGCGGAAGAGCTCGAGCGCGTTCATGCCGGGATGATCCTTCTTGTCCATTTCGGGCGCAGCGGGCCGTTGCCGCCGAAGCGGGCGCTGCCAGCTGCTTCATGTGAGTTCATCGGCGGCGATGGCCGCCCGGAAATAGCTGCCGGCGTCGCCGAGGGAGGGCGACGACGCCGGCCACCGAGAGCCGTCAGGGAGGCGTGAGGCTGTCGGGATCGGTGAGCGCAGACGCGCCGGGTCGATCGGCTGTCTGCCGCATCTCCTTCGGGCTGGTCTGCCGGCCGCAATTTTCGCAATGGTGCTCGATCACCTCGGCGATCGACAGCGCCTTGCCGCAGTTCGGGCAGCCGGTGTAGCGGGCGTTTTCGCGCTGGAATGGACCGACTGTCGCCTGGATGGAGGCGTTGATGTTTTGGCTGTTTGTCATGCGTATAGGGTATATTTAATACCCCGCACGTCAAGCAGAAAAAAGCATGACATATACCCTGGAATGGGGTATTTTTTATATCATGTTGAAAGATCAGGAACAATTTGAGCGCGAAGAACGCGCAAAGCGGCTGGTCATGGCCCGGAAAAACGCGGGCTTTGCCGGGCCGAAAGCGATCGTCGACCGGTTCGGCTGGAATGCGAATGTCTACAAGGCGCATGAGTCCGGCCGCAACGGCTTCGGAATTGCCGATGCGAAGAAATACGCCCGCGCCTTCAAGGTCAATCTCAACTGGCTGCAGTTCGGCACCGGCAATGCGCTCGATCCGGATGAGCTGCCGGTCTCTGTCGCCGACGTGCCGAAGATCTCCTGGGTCAGCGCCGGCCAGCTGAGCGAGCAGGCGCCGATCACCGACTTTTCGGAATTCCCGACGGTGGCCGCCCTCGATCTGCCTGATGGCGAATGGATCGCGCTCGAGGTCGAAGGCAATTCGATGAACAAGATCTCGCCGCCGGGCTCGATCATCTTCGTCAACCTTCGCGACAAGCGCCTGGCGCCGAACGCGCTTTATGTCGTCGCCGACGAGACGGGGGCTGCCACCTACAAGCGCTATCGCCCGAACGACAACCCGCCCTTTCAGCCCGCTTCTTATGAGGACGTGCCGCCGCCGGATTTCCAGGGCGTCGTCACCATCGTCGGCCGCGTCCGCCGGTCGATCATCGAGATGTAGGCATCCATGCTCGTTGCGAACAAGCCATATTTATCAAGGAAAACAAGACGATCCTCCCTTCCTCTCGCGCCGGCAGAATCTGGTTCCATATCGTCACATTAGCGGCGCTTCTCCTGGCCTTCAGCGCCACGCGCGAAATGTACGGCCTGTAGGATCCCACCCGATTTCCCCGATCCGGCAACCAGGATCGCGAGAGCATCCTTTCTTCCGAAATCAAAAAATGCAAAAGCTCCGGACGTCGTCCACGCACCGCCGCGTTACCGCCGGGATGGAGCGAATGGCTGCGAGAATATCCTTGGCAGCCCTCCCCCACGACTCCAAATTCGGCGACCCCAAGACCCGGGCCCGGTCACCCTCGCCGGCGATTTCGATCTCGTTGCGCCCCGCCGTTTTTCTCGCAACATCAGACTCCAGAGAATCTTGTTTCTATCTCTCTGTCTTCGCTTCTGAAGGCTGGTGAGGGAGGGTTCCGGCCAAAGCTTCCCCCTACCCCATGAGCAAAGCCCATGAAGCCGGGAGAGCATTGGCCAGGTCCTGAAGGCCGGAGCCGGGATGGGACACGTGCCAGAGGGGCCATTCGCTTCGCCCTCGTCCTGATTTTCTGACAGCGCACTTAAGGACTTTCGCTTCCCGCGCCGCTGGGCTTCGTCAGCTCGGGAGTTGCACCCGGTCGCCCAATCGCTGGCGACAGACATACGCCTATGATTCGTACCTCGTCAATCAGTAGGGTATTTTTTATACCTGCTGCGGTTGACGATTTAGGGTATTATATATACCTTAATCTCATGAGCCGATTAGAGGCGCGTGAGAGGACAGGGCGATGCAGCACATCCGCAATATCGAGACCGTGGAAAGCAGGCGCGACGCCCGCTGGAATGGCGCGCTGGGGATGGGAGACTGCAGCGCCTATATGGCGATCGAGGCCCAGCGCATGGGCGCCCTCGGCTTTGCCTTCCTGCGCCGCCCCGAACATTTAATCCGCGGCCCCTCCTGGCTGCGCGGCGCCCGCGCCTCCGTCGAGGAGCATTACCGCTATGCCCGCGAGATCATGGGCACGACCGATCGCGATCAGCTTTACGCCTGAGGGGGAACGGAGATGTCTGCCGATTGCATCGTCAAGGCCTTTTCCGGCTGCGCCTGCCCGCTCGGTGAATGCGCGCAAAAGCCCCTCACCCCGGCGCCGGTCACCTTCATTTCCTGGCGCAAGCAGGCCATCACCTGCCTCACCTTCGGCTTCCTCGCCGCGATCATTTCGGCCGCCTGGATGGAGACACAGTTCAAGAACCAGGACCGCGCCAATCAGGAACAGGTGTCATGGAAGTAAGCGAATGCTTTTTGAAGCGCCGCCGGTCAGGAAGTGAACTTGATGTCGCTTGCCCTGGCTGCGGTTATGAATGCCCGCCGCACCTGCTCTGGCTCGGCGATATCGTTGAAGACATCGAGCACAAGCAGCTCGGCAGCCTTGGCCGCCGGCGTCTGCTCGGGCCAATCGTTCAGCAAGGTATTGCCGGCCTGAACGACATTATAGACCGTCCTGGTCTTGCCATTGATGGTGATCTTCACCGGTTTGAAGCTTCGTCGCTTGCTCATGATGCAGCCCCTCACGCAGAACACGCAACTCAACGAGCGGCGTTCGGACTCGTTCCGGTTGAGGCGATTATCTCACATGTTATTGTCGCTGAGCGAATCAACTTGCCGGTAGCCAGACGTGCCAGAGCCAGAAAAACGTGGCGACCAGCTTACGTGGACATATGCTCTCTGGCTGTTGCCGTTTCTGGGGCAGGATTGGCTTTATTGGCTTGCTCCCCAATGGGACTGGTGGACGGTCGATCTTTTCGTCTTCCTCGCAACGCTGATCGCCATGGCAGGCTCCCTCTGCTTCAACCTGGTACTGCGGCGCTGGCGACGTGTCCTGTCTCTGCTGATAACGCCCCTGCTGCTGCTCGTCTGCCTTCATCTTCTCGCCGTCGCCGGCATAACGCCCGACAGCGTTCGATTTGCACTGACCAAGCAGGCATATCTGGCAGAGATCAAACGAGCCGATCTCCCGGGCGCGGAGCAGCGCTTCCGGACATTCGTATGGGACGATACGTTCAGGCGTAAGACATACTCGACGCTCGTCTATGATGAGAGCGATGAAATCGCCTTGCCCAAAGGCGCGCAATCCGCAGCCTGGCAACAGCGCCTTCAGACGTTCTGTCTGGAGAGAAAGAAGGAATGCGTCACTCTCTATCCCGGTGCGGACGAGTTCATCAGTGTCAGCAAGATCGGCGAACACTTCTATATTCTGGACGACAGCCTGCCGACCGCGTTTCCCTAAGCCAAGATCTTAGCGGAAACGAAAAACCCCGCCGGAGCGGGGTTTCTAGCTGGTCGGAGTGGAGTGATTCGAACACTCGACCCCCACGTCCCGAACGTGGTGCGCTACCAGACTGCGCTACACTCCGTGACCAGCGGCGCTTCTATAGAACAGCCTATCTGGTTGCACAAGCACCAAATTCCAAAAATCCGAGGGAATTTTTGACGGGTTGATGACAGGGTGCGGCAGGGCGGTGCTGCTGCAAAAAGACACACCTGGAGCAAATCGTCGGGAAGTGCCCCGGGGGCAATTTTCTTTTGCCGGGTTCCGCGCTAAAGGGCTCGACGGGACAGGCGAAACCGCGCGTAGAGAGCGGATTCGCAGCCACTGCGCTAGAGACCAGGGACAACACGATGAAACTCCGCACCATCACCGCGGCCGGGCTTGCAATTGGGCTTGCCGGATGCACCACCATTCCTTCCGCCGGCAATCCGATCGAGGCCCGCTGGGTCGGCAAATCGGCCGGCATCTTCTTTGCCGCCTACGGGCCGCCGCTCAGCGACCGCGAGGAAGGCGCCACCACCGTCTATACCTGGCGCGGCGGCTACAAGACCGTGCGCATTCCGGCCAAATATGCCGAAGGCGCCGACGGCAAGCGCGGCAAGCAGATCGCGTCCGCCCGCACCGCCTATCTGCGCTGCCAGGCCGAAATTACCACCAGTTCGGATTATACGATCCGCGACATCCGCACCGTCGCCGATATTCCCGGCGTCAACGGTCCGTCCTATTGCGCCGAGTTCCTGGCTCCGGAACAGAAGTAACGGGCAACCCGAAGACACGAAAACAGGCGGCCGATGTGCCGCCTGTTTTGTTTTTTGGCTGCCGCTCCGGATCCTCCATGCGCCCGCCGCAAGACCCCTCCCACAAGGGGAAGGAACTAAGCTGTGGTGTTGGGCGGTGGCCAGAAGACAAGTTCTTGCTGGCTGTTATCGCCCCACGGATCGGTACGATGGAGATTACGTGAAGCGGTGCCGCACGTTAGCCCCTCCCCCTTGTGAGGAGGGGTTGGGGCGGGGTCTTGGGCTTGGCCCGAACCGCGCCGCTGCAGCTCACCCCTCCGCCGGCCCATACAGGCCAAGCTGGTCGAGCAGCGCCCGCTGCCGGTCGGCATTTTCGACCAGCAAGCTCGTGTAGCGCTCGACGATCCGCTGGCGATGATCCGGATCGGAAACGGCCGACAGCGCGCCAGTGATGGCGGCGATCTTTTCCGAAGCCTGGCGCAGTTCTTCGAGCAGCTTCGCCTTGCCGCCGGCTTCGGCCACGACCTGCTTCGTCACCCGGCCGATGCCGGCCGGTGTGCGGCTGCCGCCGGAGACGTAACCCTCAGGCAGGTCGCCCTTCAGATTGACGACGGATTTGAAGCGGATGACGTCGAAGATCTGGTCGACAGCCTGCCTGGCGCCGGTCACCCGCGAGGGGTGGTCGGTGTCGGCGGCGGCATGCGGCAGCAGTTCGAGCTTGCCCTTGTGGCGCTCTTCGAGCGGCAGGTAAGGCAGCATCGGGCCGCTGAGCGTGCCGGTCGCCGCATCCCTGAAGAGATCGGCGTCGATGGCCGCATGGGCGATCTTGCCTGAAGAAAGTGCCGCATCGAGCGCATAGGGATCGACGACTTCGCCGCGGTCGTAATTGACGAGCACCGCGCCGTCCTTCATGGCGCCGAGCACCTTGGCATCGACGGTGCCGGCATTGGAATAGGTGCCGGTCGAAGCATCGAGGCGGCCAAGGCCGATATGGACGGAGAGCACGTCGGCGCCGCTTGCCGCTTCCTCAGGGCTTGCGGCATAGTCGAAGCCTTCTGCCTCGATCCAGCGCTTGTGATGTTCGCGGGCATAGATCGCCACCTTCATGCCGAAGGCCTTGGCGAGCTTGGCGACTTCGCGGCCGATATTGCCGTAGCCGAGAACGGCAAGCTTGCGGCCCTCGAGCTTTGCCGTCGGGAAATCCTTGAGCTGGCGGCCGGTATCGAAATCGCCGCCGGCGACCATCCGGTGAAGCCGGTCGACCGGCAGGTCGGGCACGACCTTCAGGATCGCCTTGAGAGCCATCTGGGCGGTCGCTCGGCTGTTGATGCCGGGCGTGTTCATCAGGGGCGCATTGCCGCCCTCGCCATTGCCGCCGCCCCAGGAGGCCGAGCCCATATTGCCGGTGCCGGCGCCGATGCGCACGCCGCCGAGCGAAAAGACGGAGGCCTTCGGGATGAAGGTCGCCGCCGCGATCAGCGCGTCATACTGGCCCTTGTCGGTCTGCGGCAGGATCTCCGCCTCGGTGCTGAGGTTCGGCTGATAGAAGAAGTGGATGCGGCCCTTTTCGAGCGCCGAACGGTCGCTGAGCGGGCCGAGATGGAAGCTGCCGCCCTTCTCCTCGATATAGGCCTTGACCTCGCTATGGTCGGGCTCGCCACCGGCGCCGAAGCGCAGGCCGACGAGATCGGCGATCAGCACCGTATAGGCGTGGTTGGGATCGTCCTTGCGCACGGCGCCGTCGGCCTTGACGGGCGCCTCGAAGGTCACGCCGCTCTTTGCCAGTTCCTCTTCGAGCACGACGATCTTGGCTCTGAGATAGGCATATTGCAGGTTTTCCAGCAGCGCCACGACATCTTCGGGCTCGCGGATGCCGCCGACCCAGGCGCGGTAATCGCCGGGGGTGCCGGGGAAGGCGTTGACGTAACGGGCCGCGTCGAGGCCGGGCTCGTATTCGCCGTTCGGATGGGTGATGCCCTCATAACCGAGCAGCTGCTTGGAACGGGCGATGATGCGGGCATGGATGCCGGCATCGGTGACGTCGTCCTCGACCTTCAGCAGCGTCACCGCCGCGCCGCGGCGCTCGGCATCGGTGACTGCAAGCGACAGCAGCGGATGCGACTTGACCCATTCGTCGATCACCGCGCGGTTGCCGGCGGAGCGGCGGTTGAGCTCGACGACGGAGCCGACCCGGGCTTCCGACTGCAGCAGGCCGAAAGTGGTCTCGGCAAAGGCGAGCGCGCTGTAGGTGTTGATGACGCCGCCGAGCATGCGGTCTTCGGCCGGATCGAAGAACGGCCCGGCATCGACGGAGCGCTTGGCCGAAAACGGCTGGCGCGGATCGATCGGCGGGGCGATCTTCAGCTGGCGCGGGATCGCCCAGGCGGGATCCTGCTGGTTCTTCTCGATCAACGCCAGCGCATGCGGCGTGAAGGAGGCGACGAAATAGCCTGATACCCCGCCGATCGCCTTCTGGAACGGCATGAACAGGCAGCACTTCGCCATGACGGCGCTGACCAGCTCGGGCTCCCACGGCATGGCGCCGAGCATCGAGGTAGCGTCGAACACCGCATGGCGGTTGGCCGGATCGCCGTCGAGCCAGTTCAACAGTTCGTGGATTTCGGCGCTGGTATAGGCGTTCGCCCCCGTCGTCTCGTGGCCGACGCCGACGAAGATCGAAACGCCAAGGGAGGACAGTTCGGCCGCCGTCGGGATCACGCCCTCGGAGGCGGCGAAATGAATGCGGCTTTCGCAACCCTTTTCGGCGAAGCGCTGCATCTCGATCAGCTGTGTTGCCCAGGACTGGCGGAAGAAGCCGGCGGCCTTGGACGGATCGCTCTCCGGCCGCGGCGTATCGACATAGACGCGCTGGCCGGCGTCGTTGGCATTCATCAGGTGCTGGATGCAGACGGTGAACCCGCTATGGCCGCCGCCGAGCCCCACCGCCATGCGGTTGGTCTTGGGGAAACCAAAATAACGATGGATCGCCCGCATCATGTCGGTCAGGATCTTGTCGGCCGGATAGCCGCGATGCATGCTGCGGGAAATCTCGGCCGTGGTGAAGCCGCCGATATCGTTGCCCCGATCGTCGAACTTGCGATAGGTCTTCTCGATCCAGGCGTCGAAGGCGATGCGCCGCAGGCGGCTATCCACTTCATCGGTCGTCGCATCGGTGATCGGCCCGACGCCGAAGAACGGGTTGGACGGCAGCTTCGGCGCACCCGACGCAGTCTGTCGAAGGGCGCTCAATCGCTGTTCCTGCATCTGCGCGATATCGGTCATGGCCTGCCTGTCTGTTCCCCGAGCTGAAGTTGCCTCATGGTGAAGCGACTGCCCCGGCGGGACAACCTCATATGCGCCGAACGACAGACGAAACGCGTCATTGGGGGTGCGGCGTTCATAATATCCCCGCGAAGCCCACCCCCATCCACCCATCTCGACCCCAGGGGCCGCTGCCGCCGGGGCATGCCGTGCCGCGCGAACCGTGCGGGCGCGCGTTTACCATCTCTTCCCTTCGATACTTCGCCCCGTTGATGATGCCCCTAAAAATTGCAATGCTTCAATGTGGCAGGGAAGCGCTCGAGAAGGTTGGTTTGGCCGAGGCAGAAGAAAGACGAACGATTGGGCGGCGCTTGATTTCGCTGGTCAAGATCGTTTGGACAGTTTCGATCGTCATGACGGCAACGGCCCTGGGGGCCCATTACGGCTGGGAGAGCCACGGAATTGCTGGAGCGCTGGCGCTTGGCTTCGTTGGCCTCGTGGCGGGAGGCTTTCTGAGTTCACCTTCCATTCTGTTGGAGGTCCTCGACGGTCTCACTTGAAACACGGCAGAGAATTGATCGACGGCGCCACAAAACCTCACACCGGCAACCATCCCCCACACAAAAACAGGCTTGCCCTACTCAACCATCCGGCGTATGTCTTGCCCGTCGCGAAAAGCGACTGCCTCCCTTGATCCGCTCAGTGGCGGAGTAAACAGGTGGACGAATGGGTCGTCCAGGCGGTCGAGTACACGCCAGCCATGCGCATCAGCCATGGTTCGGCCAGCACCCCCTAGAAACCAATCGCCTGACAAAGATCAGGCCTTATCGTGAGCCATCGGCGTCCCGATGCAATTCCGTGATTTGGAAAAATCAGGGAGGCGCTGACGGTCCTGCGGGCTTGCGTCGACCCGGAACGCACCCATGACCAGATCCCTTATCGTCATCTTTACCGCCATTGTCCTCGATGCCGTCGGCATCGGGCTGATTTTCCCGATCCTGCCGTCGCTGCTGCGCGATATCACCCATGCCGAAAACGTCGCACCGTATATCGGCACGATGACGGCGCTCTATGCGGTGATGCAGTTCATCTTCGCGCCGGTGCTCGGGGCGCTGAGCGATCGGCTCGGCCGACGGCCCGTGCTGCTGATTTCGCTCGCCGGCGCCGCCGTCAACTACCTGTTTCTCGCCTTTGCGCCCAATCTCGCATTGCTGTTCGTCGGCCGGGCGATCGCCGGGCTGACCAGCGCCAATATCTCGGTCGCCACCGCCTATATCACCGACATTTCGCCGGAGGAGAAACGCGCCCGCCGCTTCGGCCTGTTCAACGCCATGTTCGGCCTCGGCTTCATCATCGGCCCGGTGCTCGGCGGCGTGCTCGGCGATCATTGGTTGCGGCTGCCGTTTATCGCAGCCGCCGTGCTCAATGGCGCCAACCTGCTGCTTGCCTTCTTCATCCTGCCGGAATCGCGGCCGGGCAGCCGCGAGACGATCGATCTGGCGGCGCTCAATCCGCTGAAACCGCTGCGGTCGGTGCTGGAGGTCAAAAGCCTGCTGCCGGTCGTCACCCTGTTCTTCATCTTCAGCGCCACCGGCGAGGCCTACGGCACCTGTTGGGCGCTGTGGGGCAGCGAGGCCTTTCACTGGAACGGGCTGTCGATCGGCCTTTCGCTGGGCGCCTTCGGCATCTGCCAGACATTTGCCCAGGCCTTGCTGCCGGGGCCGGCGGTCCGGCTGCTCGGCGAACGCGCCGCGATCCTCGTGGGTGTTGCCGCCGTCTCACTCGCTCTCACCGTCATGGCCTTCGCCGGCCAGGGCTGGATGATCTTCGCGATCATGCCGGTCTTTGCGCTTGGCGGCATCGGCGTGCCGGCGTTGCAGTCGCTGGCGACCCGGCAGGTCGATGAAAATAGCCAGGGCCAGTTCCAGGGCGTGCTGGCCTCAGCCGTCAGCCTCGCCTCGATCGTCGCGCCGCTCGGCTTTTCCAGCCTCTATTTCCTCTTCCGAGAGGAATGGCCGGGCGCCATCTGGCTATCGGTCGTCGCCGTCTACGCGCTCGCCGTGCCGCTGGTACTGGGGTTGCGGCTGGAGACGACGGAGCGGGCGGCGGTGAGTTAGCCGGTCGTGGTGCGCTTCTGTTGGCGCGTGGTGGGGGCTCCCTCCTCTGTCCTGCCGGACATCTCCCCCACAAGGGGGGAGATCGGATAGACGTTAGGGCTTCCCCAAACAATTGCCATTTGGAATCAACGTACCGGCAAAGTGGGACCGAGCGTTGGCCTCCTGCCGATCTCCCTCCTTGTGGGGGAGATGTCCGGCCGGGCAGAGGGGGTGCCGCAGGACGCGACGCCCCAAACCTAAGTCCGCCTAAGCCGCCTCCCCCTTCTCGGCCACGCTCTCCGCCAGCTTGCGCGCCGCGACGAAATCGACCTTGCCGGAGCCCAGTACCGGCACCTTGCCGATATTGACCTCGGCCGGGACCATCATGTCCATCGCGCCCTTGGATTTGGCGAAGGCGAGGAATTCGGCGCGGGTGGCGGTGGGGGCGTCGGTCAGCAGCACCAGGCGCTCGCCCTTCTTGGCGTCGGGCAGCGAGGAGACGACCGACAGCGCCCCGGGCCAGAGTTCGGCGGCGAGCGTCTCGACGGCGGCGAGCGAGATCATTTCGCCGCCGATCTTGGCGAAGCGCTTGGCGCGGCCGCGGATCTTGACGAAACCATCCTCGTCGATGGTGACGATGTCGCCGGTGTCGTGCCAGCCATCGACCAACGGCTCGAGCACGCCGGGCTTTTCGGCGCGGAGATAACCGGCCATGACATTGGCGCCGCGCACATGCAGCCTGCCGCCCTCCTCGATGCCGGGCACCGGTTCGAGCTTCCATTCCATGCCCGGCAGGATTTTGCCGACCGTGCCTGATTTGTTGTACATCGGCGTGTTGATCGAAATGACCGGTGCGGTCTCGGTGACGCCGTAACCTTCCAGGATGCGCAGGCCGAATTTTTCCATATAGGTCTGGCGGGTTGCGGCCTTCACCGGCTCGGCGCCGGAGAAGATGTAACGGATCGAGCGGAAGTCGTAGGGATGCGCCGTCCTGCTGTAACCATTGAGGAAGGTGTCGGTGCCGAAGATGATCGTGGCGTTGGAGACATAGATCAGTTCCGGCACGATGCGGTAATGCAGCGGCGACGGATAGAAATAAACAGGCACGCCCGAGATCAGCGGCAGCACCGTGCCGGCCGTCAGCCCGAAGGAATGGAACACCGGCAGGATGTTGAACACCTTGTCGCCGCTGTGGAAATCGATGCGGGCAGCCGCCTGGGCGGCGTTCGACAGGATGTTGCGGTGGGTGAGCACCACGCCCTTCGGCGTGCCCTCGGAACCCGAGGTGAAGAGGATGACAGCCGGATCATCCGGCTGGCGTTTGACCAGCGGCCGCGCCTTCCTGAGAAACCCGAAAATCTTGTCCTTGAGTGAGATTTCGGCCCTGAGATCATCGAGCCAGACGATCGCCACCTGCTTTTCCATCTCCTCGATCACAGGCCCGAGCTTCGCCTGGGTGACGAAGGCGCGCGAGGTCAGCACATGTTTTACTTCGGCGGCCTTGCAGGCGGAGAGGATATTGGCGGCACCCGCGGTGAAGTTCAGCATCGCCGGCACCTTGCCTGCCGTCATCACGCCGAGAAGGGTGGCGGCGGCGCCATTGGCATTCGGCAGCATGACGCCGAGATTGGTTTCCGGGAAGCGGGCGCGGAATTTTGCGCCGAGCACGGCAGCCCCGGTCAAGAGCTTGCCATAGGTCAGCCGGCCGGTGACCGGATCTTCGACGGCGAGTTTGCCCATGCCGAATTCGCCACCTGCCTGAATGACGCGGTCGAGCACGGTCGACGAGGTATCGGCGGTCTGGAACAGCAGGTTCGACATCACCTGATAAAGGGCAGCGCCTGCCGCCGTGCGGCGCTTGCGGCCTTTCAGTTCCGGCGGCACTTCCAGCTTCACCGGCTCGAGAATGGTGACCTTGACCTTGGGGAACAGCCGGCGGCGGATCTTGCCGTTATCGAGATAGGAGAGATAGCTCTTCTCCAGCCCGTCGATCTTTACCGGCACGACCATCGAGCCTGTTTTGTCGGCGACCATGGCGGCGCCATCATAGACCTTCATCAGCGTGCCGGTCACCGTCAGGCGGCCCTCGGGGAAGATGCCGATCGGGTTGCCGTCCTGCACCACCTTGATCAGCGACCGCGTCGCCATCGGCTTGGTCGGGTCAAGCGGCAGGAATTTGCACATCTTCAGGAAGGGCCGCACCCACCAGGCCTGGGCGATCTTGTAATCGACGGCAAAGGTGGGCTCTTCCTCGGTGATGGCAAGCGCCAGCGCACCATCGAGCAGGCTGACATGGTTGAGGGCGATGATCGGCGCGCGGCCGGCCTTCTTGATATTCTCCAGCCCCTCGACCTCGAGGCGCATGAAGGCGCGGAACAGGATCGAGATGAAATCGCGGAAGGGATTGGTCGGCAGCGTCTTCAGCATCAGCCAGGCGACGGCGAAATTGATGATGCCGAGGCCGATCAGGATCTGAGGAATGGAGGCGCCGAGCGCCTGGAAGGCGGCGACCAGGCCGAGGCCGACAGTGATGAACAGCGCCGAGAGCACATTGGCGGCGCCGATGACGCGGGCGCGGCGGTCTTCATGCGCCCAGGTCTGCAGCGCGGCAAAGGTCGGCACGGCGATGAAGGCGCCAGAGATTGCCATGCCGGCGAGATCGATGGCGACGCGAATGGTATTTTCACCGGCAAAGAAGGTGGCGATCGTCGTTGCATGGCCGACTGACGCCAGGCCCCAGAGGTTCCAGGCGAGATCGAGGCTGAAGAGGCCGAGCAGCGCCGTGCCGACAGGGGCCGGCAGCAGCACGATGCGGCCGGAGGACATCCAGGCGGCAATCGCCGAGCCGACGGCAACGGCAATGGCAAAGACGGTGAGATAGGCCGGCACGACGAGCTCGGAGCCGCCGAGCAGCTCGGTCACCATGGTCGGCAGGATGGACAGCACAAAGGCGCCGACCAGCCAGAACCAGCAATTCATCAGCGCCGAACGCCACAGCCGTTTATCGGCGCGGATTTCCATGACCAAGGTGTAGCTGGAGCGGATGACATTGCGGTCGATTTCGAGATCCGGCGCCTTGGAGCCGGTGGGCGGGATCATCCGGCTGGCCAGCCAGCAAAGCACCGAAAGCCCCATCATCATCGTGCCGAAGATCAGCACATTGTCACCGCCGGAGAAGGCGAAGGCGGCGATGATCGTGCCGGCGAGGATGGCGATGAAGGTGCCGCCCTCGATCCAGGCATTGGCCTTCGGCAGGTCGCGGCGTTCGAGATGATCGGGCAGGATGCCGTATTTGATCGGCCCGAACAGCGCCGAGACGACGCCGAACCCAAACAGCGCCGCCATCAGCACGAAAATCGAGGAAAACGCCAGACCGACGACGGCAAGCCCGGCAATGGCGATCTCGCAGCGTTTCAGCAGCTCGGCAATCTTGGCCTTGTCATGCTTGTCGGCGAGTTCGCCGCCGAGCGCCGAGAGCAGCAGGAAGGGGACGATGAGGATGACGCCGGCAAGCGTCACCAGCGCAGCCCCCTCGCTCGCCGACATCTTGAAGAGAATGAGGAACACCAGGGTGTTCTTCAGAAAATTATCGTTGAAGGCCGTGAGGAACTGGGTCCAGAACAGCGGCGCGAATTTCCTTGATGTCATCAGATTGTGTTGCACGGGCTCGTTCCTCTTTCGGCAGGCAGAGAAGGCCACAGAGTTGTTACGCAATAGTTGAGTGCGATAACAACTCTGCAGTGCGGTTAACGAAGATCAATCTTCATCGTTACGATTGAACTTGACCAGCAGTTTCTCGGTGCGGGCATCCTCGACCTTGCGGATCAGCTTCTCGGATTCGGCATTGTCGCGCAGCGTCTTGGTGATGTTCACCGTGGTCTGCACCAGCATTAGAATGCCCATGGCGAGATAGCCTTTGCCCCAGAGATCGAGCGGCATCATGTAAAGGCCAAGCGCCAGCATGAAGGCGGCCGAGCCGAAGGAGATGTAGGAGAAGCTGACCCAGCTTGAGGAATGTTTCTGGAAACTGTCGTTCATATCAGTGGTCCCTATGGTTCGATGGATGAATGGTTCGATGGATGCAATTTCAGGCAGCAGGCGTGATGCGGCTCTTCAGCCGCGCCAGCACATCATCGGCGGATGAGCGCAGCGGCGCCCCGCAGCCGGCATTGGCAAGCTTTTCGATGATGCCGGCCGGGCGGATGGCGCCTTCCGTGTCCTTCAGGGCTGCGGCCGTCAGCTCATTCTGGCTCTGGCGCAGGCGAAGCCGGGCGAGCGTCTCCTCAGCATCGTCGAGCGTCGCAAGCCCCGGACCGGCGACGACGACATCGAGCTTCTGCGCCTCCTGCGTGGCGCGGGCCAGCCGCTCGCCGCGCTGCAGCTCCTGCAGCCGCGCCTCGGACGCGCGGACGATCGCCTTCAGCTTGTCGATGGAGCTGGTGAACTGACCTTGCGCCTTTTCGGATGCATCGCGCTCGGCTTCGAGATAGGCGATCGCCTCGGCCGCCTCGCGGGCCAGGGCCTCATTGCCCTTCGCCAAGGCGGCGGAGGCGCGGTTTTCCAGATCGGCGATGCGGGCGACGATCGCTGCGTGCTGCACCCTCTCCTGCTCGTTCTGGGCGATGGCGACGGCGACACTGCGGCGGGCCGACTGGATCGATTGGGCGGCATCGCGGATCTGCTGGGCAAGCAGCGGCACGGCGTTGCGATCGGCAAAAGCCTGTTCGGCATCATGCGCCCTGCCCCGCAAGAGAATAGAAATCAGTTTGAACATTTCTTGCCTCCGGTTTATGAACGTTGTTCACGAGAGGTGTTATGCCAGAATCATGAACGTCGTTCAAGATAAATTTTGAACGACGTTCAAAAAATCGAAGTGGAATGGTTAATGGCCGGCAGACGAGAAGAAAAACGCGAAGACCTGAAGGCCCGGCTGATCGAGGCGGCGCGCGAGCGGATCGCCCGCGACGGGCTGACGAATCTTCAGGGCCCGCGACATCACCCAGGATGCCGGCTGCGCGCTCGGCGGCCTCTACACGGTCTTTTCAGACCTCGCCGAGCTCGTCATCCACGTCAACTCCGCCACGCTGAAGGCGCTGGAGGCGAGGCTGACGCTTTCCGAAACCAAGGACAAGCCGCCGACCGACCGGCTGCGCAACCTGGCGCAGGGTTACTTAAGCTTCGCCGTCGAGCACCGGAACCTCTGGAAGGCGCTGTTCGACCACTTCCCCCCGACACCAGCCCGACGCCGCAATGGCATCTGAACGAACACCTCTTCCTGATGGACGTGATCGCCGAACCGCTGGCCGAACTGCAACCCGACATGCCCCCCGAAGACCGAGCCATCCGCGCCCGCACCCTGTTCGGCGCGGTGCATGGGGTGGTGAGCATCAGCCTCGAAGGCCGCTTCGTCGGCCTGCCGCTGGAGCGGCTGGCGCGGGAGGTGGATGAGCTGGTGCAGACGATTGCGGCGGGGGCGGAAAGGCGGCGGGGGTGATTTCAGTGGTTTAGCGGGGTAGGATTTGGTTGGGACGCCACCCCACCCTCCGTCATCCTCGGCCTTGAGCCCGGGATCCACGGCGCCGCCGTTTTTCGCCGAGCCCCACCACCTCCTCCGTCATCCTCGGGCTTGACCCGAGGATCCATGCCCCGAGCATTGTGCTCGCCGTCGACAGACGGAGCGGCAGGGGGCATCCTATGCGTGAACTCATGTACGTCGAGTGCTGCGTATGGATCCTCGGGTCAAGCCCGAGGATGACGGAGTAGGTGGGAACCAATCTGCAAAACCGCACCCACTCGCTGGCGGACTTGTCCACCATCCCACCTTGACCCGACCACCCTACACAAGCACTCTGCCCCCCTCCACGCCGCCGCGAAGGGAAACCCAATGAGCCGCATCTTCATCACCGGTTCCACCGATGGCCTCGGCCTTGCCGCCGCCCGCACCCTGATGAAGGAAGGCCATGACGTCGTGCTGCATGCCCGCTCCCGGAAGCGGGCCGCCGCCATATCCGAGGTGTCAGCCACCGCACTCGGCATCGTCATCGGCGATCTCGTCAGCACCACGGAAACGCGCTCGATTGCCGAGCAGGTCAACGCCATCGGCCGCATGGACGCCGTCATCCACAATGCCGGCATCTACCTCGAAAGGAGCCGGGGCGAAACGCCTGATGGTCACGCCAAGACGCTGGCGGTGAATGTGCTTGCCCCTATCTGCTCACCGCCTGGATCACCCGCCCCGAGCGCCTCATCTATCTCAGCAGCGGCATGCACCGCAGCGGCAGCAGCGCCCTTGACGATATCGACTGGAAGAAGCGGCCGTGGAACGCCAGCCAGGCCTATTCGGAAAGCAAGCTCTACATCGCCACCCTCGCCACCGCCATCGCCCGCCATTGGCCGGATGTTCTGAGCAACGCGGTGGATCCCGGCTGGGTGCCAACGAAGATGGGCGGCGCCGGCGCACCCGATGACCTGGAGATGGGGCATCTCACGCAGACGTGGCTTGCGGCGAGCGATGCGGAGGCTGCGAAAGTCAGCGGTGGGTATTGGTATCATCGGCAGCGGCGGGAGGCGGCGGCGGAGGTTGGCGATACTGGGTTTCAGGATGCGCTGGTGGAGAGGCTGGCGGAGTTGACTGGCGTCCGGCTGTTCGCAGATGGCCGGTGAGGCGCAAGAACGGGGTCCGCAGGCATGGCACGGCGCCATATCAGGATCGCACTATCTAATTGGCACATTCCTTTTCCTTGCAGCGGTAACCAACCGCTCATGGATGCCGTTTACCGCCGGGGCGATCATGTAGCCGTTGTCCAGATCACCAATCATGACAGATTGGTCGCGCGGTGCCAAAAGCCAATGCAAGCCAACGAGGCCACAGATCATCGCATCAACCTTGTCCTGATCGGCTTTCCTCGGCATCAGGTTAGTCGACACATCAGAACACCAGAGTTCTAGCTGCTCTAAAGCCCTGAGCGATCCGAATGTCCGGATCGTCTCCGCCACGGAAAGCCAGTGATCTAATTTAAACATTTTCCGGTTGGCTGGGTTGTATTTTGGCGCCCCATAACGTTGGCAGTAGGCGCTCTCCATAACAACCAGTGCTAGAGCGGGGAATACTTCAATTAGAAAGAGCCCTGACGATGCGGCCCGTGCGGCCTCTGGATCCTCAATGGCGCCGATTGCCTGTTTGAACCGCCAGATCGGTGCGGCATCATCAAACATGCCAAGCTTCGATCGGTTGGCTGGTTGAACACCGCCACCTACCCAGGAGATGAGCGCCCCTGCAACCTTGTCGACCGGACGCGAGCCACTGAGGTTGGGAACGATTGTTGGCTGATCGAGCGCGACGAGACATTTGCCGACCTCAGATCTTTCGGTCCTTATAACCGTTGCCGCTTCGCTGAATGACGCCAACCTCGGCGCAACGTGCAACCGCGCACCTTGCGTATCGAGTCGAACGACACAGATTGCACCCGGCGCCCTGAGGATTGTCGGTCCAAGCTGAATCGAAACCGACGACAGATATTGTTGTGGCGCTCCCCTGATCACCCACCCTCGTAAGCCCGAACCAGTAATGGCTGTGCTTTCTCAAAATCCGCCATCGACTTTAGCGTTACCTGAAGATCACCCGTACCAAAGTGGCCAACATTGCTCACGTCGCGTGCAAAGCCGCTTTCAAGCGCCACGGTAGTTGGATCGAGCTTTAGAAAGAGCGTCACAGTCCGCGCCTGGGGATAGATCTCCATGCAGACGAAGTTCTTCAGCCGCTTAAATGCTGTGTAGAGCTTCAATTCCTTTACCTGCACATCATCCCCGAGCGCGATCAGAAACTGGTGAACAGCGTCATAAATATCTCGAAGGTCTGCCGACGACTGCGATAGCCGGTAGCTCATTCGTTGACTGAGGTAGGGGTCGCTTTCCTGACCGGCCTCAGCTGCGGGCTGCAGGGAGCCCAGGCTTTTCACCTCAGTTATCACCTTAGTGCCAGTGAGTTTACTGGTCTTCGGCACATGCACCAGTTCCAACATCAGCAGATCCTCGCCGAACCGCCGGTAGCGAATAAGCTCGATGTTTCTGGCGATCTGCTTAACGGCGTGCTCGTCATAGCGGGTGAAATCGCCGGCGATGCAGAGCAGTCGCGGAGCAGACCAGTCAACAGCATTCGCCACGTCCTGGCCGAGGCGTTCCATAACCAGCCATTGGAATTCCTTGCGGTGATCAAGCAGCCAGTCGAGGTAGAACAGGCCCTGGTTAATAACGTTCTCGTTCACCGACCGCTTGTATTCGATGATGACCGGCGAGTTGTCCTCGTCCAGGCCGAGCGTATCGATCCTTCCGCCGTGCACGTGACCGGTCGAGTGCTCGGTCGCCAGGAAGCGGATGCCGAGCAACGCCTCGAGATTGGCCTCGAACAGAACCTGCAGGGATTTCTCGACCTGCATGGCGCTGCCGGGCAGCTCGCTCACCTGCGCGTCGCCGAAATTAAAGAGTTTGATATCGCTCAAAATTTGCCCCAGGCGTGACCGCAGATTGTACAGAAATTTCTATTCGCTTTATCGCCCTTGTCCAGATAATTTGCCGGCGAGCGCCGATTTGCGAGCATCGGCTGGCGACGAGCGATGCCGCCACAGCCAAGGCCAGCGGCCGGCATTGGCATCATCGTCAGCAACGGGAGGCGGCGGCGGAGAATAGCGATCCGGGGTTTCAGGATGCGCTGGTGGAAAAGCTTGCTGAACTGACGGGTGTCCATCTGTTTGAAGAGCGCGGGGAAGGCGCAGGACCGGCGGGGTGCCGGGCGTTGCCGACCGTGTTCTTCGGAATGCCACCATCATCACCACTTGACAGAATGTCGTAATTGCGAACAACGCCCACTCAGAGCATTTTCGAAAGGTTACAGCTTTGACAACCTTGCCGCCGTCAACTCGTGCCACCGCGTCACGCATTTGGTCACTTTGCAATGTCCTTCGCGGCGACGGTATCAGCTATAATCAGTACATTGCGGAACTCACCTATCTACTTTTTCTAAAGGTGGCCGAAGAAAATGGCGCCGAAAGTTCCCTCCCTGAGGGCTATCGTTGGAAAGACCTCGTTTCATATGACGGGGCGAACCTGCTGGGCCATTATCAGGAGATGTTGACTCACCTTGGTACAAGCTCGGAAACGAAAATGGTTCGAGACATTTTCGCTTTTCCAACAACCGTTTTTTCACACTCGGAAAACCTGCGGGTGGTTATAAACGGCCTCAACGCCATCCAATGGAATCAGATTTCTGAAGATGGCCTCGGGCAAATTTATGAGGCCCTTCTAGCAAAAAACTCAGAGGATGCTCGTTCAGGGGCTGGCCAATATTTTACCCCGAGGGCGTTGGTAGACTGCATAGTTTCTATCGTGAAGCCGACGGTAGGAGAGCTAATTCAAGACCCTGCGACAGGCACGGGTGGCTTTCTAATTAGCGCAGATGCCTATGTTAGAGCTACCCAAACGCAAGAAGAATATGAAGCCACGCCGCCGCAGTATGAGGGCGTCGAGATCGAGCGGGGTACATATAGGCTATGTTTGATGAACGGTGTTCCTGCATCGTATGAACGCTTCTCTCTCGCTCGGTGATGCGCTTACCGAAGATGGCTCGCATCTAAAACCAGCTGACGTGATTATCGCCAACCCACCATTCGGCGCAAAATCGGGAAGCGTACGCGCTACACGAGACAGCTTTTCCTACTCTTCCTCTAATAAGCAGCTTGAATTCCTCCAGCATATCTATCAGAGCCTGAAGCCCGGTGGACGAGCAGCTGTTGTGTTGCCTGACAATGTGCTTTTCGAGGAAGGAGTGGCTCGTCAGATTAGGCGAGAGCTTATGGAGCTTTGTTCGCTTCATACTATTTTGCGTCTGCCGACGGGAATTTTCTACGCACAAGGCGTCAAAACGAATGTTCTCTTCTTCACCCGTGGCCATGGCAACCAAGAAAATACCAAGGAAGTCTGGATTTACGACCTACGAACCGCCGCTCCTAAATTCGGAAAAAAGAATCCTCTAACCTCATCCTATTTCGCAGACTTTATTTCTAGTTCGGCAAGTGGCCCCATCTCGAAAGGGTGAGCGAAGACCGGGTAGAAAATGACAGGTTTAAGCGGTTCGATCTCGACTATCTGTCATCGACTAACGAAAACCTCGACATTCATTGGCTCACTGATGAACAGGAAAGCGATGAATATGAAGGGTTGAGACCCGACGAGATTTCTGCGCTGGTTCTGGTTTCTTTGGGATCGCTTATCAAAGATGTTGAGGATCTCCATGTGGCGTTGAACGTGACCGAAGACGATCAATGAGCACGAATCGCGTTCCCGCCGGATGGGCCGAACTTAAGCTGAGCCAAGTGGCAGCTATTTCCAGTGATAGGTTTGATTGGGAGGATGCAGCAAGCCAAGTGTATCTAGGCTTGGAACATATTGAGCGTCATACGCATCGTATTATCGGCCACGGTAGTGGCGCAGATATATCCAGCGTTAAAAACCGTTTCCGAGCGGGTGATCTGCTATATGGCCGGCTCCGACCCAATCTAAACAAGGTTGCCATAGCACCGTTCGATGGTATTTGCTCCACAGACATAGTTGTATTCCGTCCGACGGCGATGCTCGATACCAGCTATTTGCTAGAGATACTTAGCGATGACCGCTTTATCGATTATGCGATCTCAAAAGCAAAAGGCGTTAATTTGCCAAGAATATCGGTAGCGGACGTTCTCGCATATTCTACTCATATTCCTCCTTATGATGAGCAACAGCGAATAATACGAGAGCTGGAAGTTCGGTATTCTCTGCTTTCTACAATCAATCAGAAGCTAAGTGATTTAGCGGAAGTCATTCAGCGCATGCCCTTCAGAATAATAGAGGCTGGGGTGCAGGGAAAACTTTTCAAGGGTTGGCAAAGCAAACAGCGAACCAGAGTGGAGCGAAACTCGACCGCCACTGTACGAGGCCGAAATTCCTCCGGCAACCTTGAGACGCCGCTTGAGTGGAAGAAATCTACTGTAGGGGCAGCCGGCGATGTTAGCGCGGGTCGACAACGCTCTCCTAAAAATCACTATGGTGAAAATATGCAACCTTATCTGCGGGTTGCAAATGTTTTCGAAGATCGAATCTCTGTCGATGACATTATGACAATGCACTTTGAGCAAAAGGAATTTGAAACATACAGGCTGCGACATGGGGACATACTTCTTAATGAGGGTCAAAGCTTGGAGCTTGTCGGACGACCCGCTATGTTTCGGAATGAGCTTGACCCAGTTGCTTTTACCAATTCGTTGGTCCGGTTTCGGGCGTCTGGGGCAGTTGAGCCTGAATATGCGCTCCTCGTGTTTCGCCACTATCTCCACAGCGGCGTTTTCAGAAGCATTGCTAAAATCACCACAAACCTAGCACACCTCGGGGTCTCGCGTTTCGCCGCGCTTCCCTTCCCCCTTCCGCCTATCGACCAGCAGCGCGACATTGCTCGCATCAGTAGAGAGCACTTGGATAACATTGAGCGAATCCGCAATGAAGCCAGTCGCGTCGAGAGCCTACTTGGTGCATTGAAAAAAGCGCTCAGAAAAGAAGCGCTGGCCGGAAAATTAGCAAGACAGATCAGCGGTGAGACAGATGTGCTTACATCCTTAAGTGCATATGAAGCATTATTAGCAGCACAACCGAAGCCGTCGAGGCGAAGATCGAAACCTAGGACATCGCTCATGAAAGGCCAGATACCCGTTTCTCAAGCTTTAAAGGGCGTGGATAAGCCGATAGACGGTCAGAAACTCTTCTACCTTTGTGGCTACCCAGAAGACTCTTCAACAGACCTTATCGAACAATTCTTCCTCGATCTCCGAACCCAACTCCAAGCTGGATCCATTTTGCGATTAGAGCGGGATGGACACGACGTCTTCGTACCTCAGAAGGGCGAAGCTGAATGAAGATTGACTTTTTACATATTCGCTCATCATTCAAAAATCTGGAGGGCGTACGGATCGACTTCGATGAAGACGATTTAATGACCGTCGTTGTCGGACGGAACGGTTCCGGCAAATCTAACGTGTTAGAGGCGCTAGTCGTTATATTTCGCAACCTCGACCTCGGCGAAAGCCCGGCCTTTTCCTATGCTATCCGATACAAGCTGGGAGAGAGCAACGACGAGCGATGGATCACTGTGGATGCTGACCCGGGTAGAGGGTCAATAAGCAAGCAATATCAGATCACTTGCAGTGAGAGACTCCTGGTGACTTGCTCACAACGGAGAAGCAGGTCCCAATTTCGCGGGCAAAGAGAAATCCCAGCGGTGTAAGTTACTACCTGCCCAATTACCTCTTCGCCTATTACTCCGGCCCCAGTGACCGCCTCGAAGATCACTTTCGCCGTCACAGGACCGAGTTCTACAGAAAGCTGTTGGAAAATAAGGTCGAGCTAGGCGGGCAGATACGGCCGCTATTTTACGCCAAACCCAACCATAGCCAGTTTGTGCTTCTCGCCTTTTTCTTGAGCACACAAGAGGACAAAGAGCGAAAATTTCTCAGAGATCAACTTGGAATTGAAGGGCTTGACGCCGTCCACTTCGTTATGCGGAGACCGGAATGGGTAAAATCTCATTTAAAAACTGAGAAATTTTGGGGTGCAGGAGGTGTCGTTCGAGATTTTCTAGACCGCCTTTACCCGCTCGCTCTCTCCCCACTCAGGGTCACTCGAAACGAAACTTTGTCGCTTACCGGGCGCAAAATCAAAAACGAATTCATACATCTTTTCCTTCCTGACGTTGAAAGCCTCCGCGCTTTCTCGTCTGAACTTACACCTGACGTGTTCTTTAAGATGCTGGAAAGCACATTATTGTCGGAAATCATTGCTGAAGTGAACGTTCGTGTCAGAGTTAGCTCTAGTGAGGCGCCCTTGACGTTCAGAGAGCTTAGCGAAGGTGAGCAACAGCTGCTTACTGTTCTCGGCTTGCTAAAATTCACCGGCGGCCGTGATTCACTTTTTCTCCTCGATGAACCGGACACCCACCTTAACCCCGCATGGGCCGTGAAATACTTGGAATTTCTGCGCGGATTCGTTCCAAATCATGAGGCGAGTCACCTGCTCATGGTAACCCATCACCCACTTGCTATTGCTGAGCTTGATAAAGATCAGGTTCAAGTTATGACGCGTGACAGTGAGTACCGTGTACGTGCAAAACCTCCAATCGAGAGCCCGCGCGGCATGGGGTACGCTGGGATTCTAACAAGCGATATGTTTGGCTTACAGACAACACTCGACCTCCCGACAGAAGAGCTAATTCGGGAACGCAGAGCTCTGAGTGAAAAAACTGAGCTTTCCTCCGAAGAAAGTATTCGGCTTAACGCGATCAATAGTGAACTTCAGGGCCTTGGTTTCTCAACATCGCACTGGGATACCGATTATCAAGACTATCTGCGACGACGGAAGAAAATCGCGGATGAGCTGTTCAACTCGACTAAAGATAGCACACTCGCTGAAGTGCGGCGTCGGATTGCGGACGAAATCATCCGAGAAATGTTAACGGAAGAAAACTCGGGGCCTAGCCAGTGAGAGCCGTCGAGTACGATCCGAAAAAGCTATCTCTCCCACCTGATTGGGCCGAACGCGCCGAGGCTTTAAAAAAAGACTGCTTAAAGAGAACGACCCTCTAAAGCGGAGCGAGATCATCCGCAAAAACGAAATTTGGTCCGAGATCAAATTCGAGCTTCGGAAGGTATTTAGCGAAAAATGTTGGTACACTGAGTCCCCTCAGAGGGGCACAGACACCGATGTGGACCACTTTAGGCCCAAGAGGCGAGTCTTTGAGCGATCCACGAAGGGCGACGAGCATCCGGGCTATTGGTGGCTTGCTTACGATCTCGATAACTATCGCTACAGCTGCATCTACGCGAATAGACTACGGCGCGACATCGAGACCGACCTCGTAGGAGGAAAAGCTGATAGGTTTCCTGTAGTAGAAGCGACGCGGGCGATGGGCCCGGACGCAAATTGGAAATCGGAAAAGACCTATCTAATCGATCCGTGTAATCCGGATGAGGTCGCGATGATCACTTTCAAGGAAGACGGCGAGGCTATGGCCCGATTTCCGGCTAGCGAGCAATACAAGCACGACATGGCGATGTTATCCATCGAGTGCTACAACATTAACCACAGTGATTTTGTGAAAGCTCGCATGGACGTGAAAGCCAGTATTGAAGAGCTGCGTGTAGAAGCTAAGCGATTGTTTGCGCGAACTCGAAGACGGAGATGCCGATCACAAGCAATCATACAGGCAAGCCATCAGCACCCTGAGAAAAATGCGGGAAAAGACAGCTCCTTACTCAGCCTTCTGCATTGCAATCACTGAACTCGTTTAGAGGAGATGAGTCGCTTGCTGGTATATTCCTGTGACATCGTTCTGAGCGAGCTAGGCTAAAATGTGGGTTGAAGCGTGGGGTAACTTGAAAGGGCGAATAAAAAGGAGGCAATAGCAATAGCTTAACAGGAAATCTGGCAGAGAGGGATTTGAGCCTACGATACCCCTACAGATATGGCACATTTCGAGTGCGGTGCACTCGATCATTCTACCTATCCCCCAGCGGTCTGGCCGACGCATGTTTGCACGGCCTTCCGATAACGCGAGTTGCCGAGCTGTCGCCCGCTCACCAAGGGACTTAAGACGGTTTCGAGCACCGAACTATTACTGGCAAGCCGCTTCCTTAGCCTAGATTGCTGAAAATAAACACTGCGTTGGCTGGGGCGCCTGGATTCGAACCAGGGATGACGGTACCAAAAACCGTTGCCTTACCGCTTGGCGACGCCCCACCAGAGCTTGAGCGGAAACCGCTTGCTCAAATCGACGCCTGATTAGCAAAGCTCTTCGCCTGTCACAATGACTAAGTTTAACCCGGCGCAGATTTATGCGCTGCGTAGCGGCCGCCATCGTGCTAGGAATTGGCGACGTCATCGGCCCGAGATCATTCCTTCATGGACAGTCCCGCATTCGACCTCGCTTTCGAGCCGGCCTATGGGCAAGCCGTGCCGGTCGCCTCAGGGGTCGAGCGGGTGACAGTGAACAATCCCGGCCCTTTCACCTTTTTCGGCACCAACAGCTATATCGTCGGCTCCTCCTCCGTCGCGGTCATCGATCCCGGGCCGGAGGACGAGGCGCATTTTCAGGCGCTGATGGCAGCGCTTGCCGGCCGCGCGGTGACGCATATCTTCGTCAGCCACACGCATCGCGACCACTCTCCCCTTGCCCGCCGGCTGCAAGCGGCAACGGGTGCGGTGACGGTGGGCCAGGGGCCGCATCGGCCGGCGCGGCCGCTGAGGGATGGCGAGATCAATCCCTTTGCCGAAAGCTCGGATCTATCCTTCGTGCCCGACATCACGCTCAGTGACGGCGAGACCCTATCGGGCGATGGCTGGGCGCTGACTGCGGTGCTGACGCCGGGGCACACGGCCAATCATGCCGCCTTTGCGCTGGAGGGTCAGGACATTCTGTTCACAGGCGATCACGTCATGGCCTGGTCGACCTCGATCGTCGCACCGCCAGATGGTTCGATGGCGGATTACATGGCCTCGCTCGAGCGGCTGATTGCGCGCGACGACCGGCTGTTGCTGCCCGGCCATGGCGGGCCGGTGACGGAGCCGGCCGGATTCCTCAAGGCACTGAAGGCGCATCGCCTCGGGCGCGAGCAGGCGGTGCTGGCGCGCGTCCAGGCGGGCGACACTCAGATTGCCGAGATGGTGAAGGTGATCTATCGCGATACCGATCCGAAGCTGCATGGGGCGGCCGCCCTTTCCGTGCTCGCCCATATCGAGAATCTCATGGAGCGCGGCGAGATTGCGGCCGATGGGCCGCCTTCGCTTGCCGCCACCTACCGGCTGTTGTAAGCGGGAGATGGGGAGATTACCATGACGCGTGCCGCTTACAGCTATCGCAGCGATGCCGATGTGCCCGATTTTGCCGATGACCAGCCGCTGATCGTCTTTGATGGCGAATGCGTGTTCTGCTCCGGCTGGGTGAAATTCGCGCTGAAGCACGACAGTGAGCGGCGCTACCGCTTCCTCGCCGCCCAGACGCCGCTCGGCGCAGCACTCTACCGGCATTATGGGCTGAATGAGCGCGATTACGAAACCAATATCCTCATCGAGCATGGCCGCGCCTTCTTCAAGTCGGATGGGTCGATCCGCATGGTGGCCGGCCTCGGCTTTCCCTATTCGCTGGTCAGGATCTTCCGGCTGCTGCCGCGGCGGGTGGCCGATGCGCTCTATGAATTCATCGCCCGCAACCGGCTGAAGATCGCCGGGCGGCAAAGCTGCATGGTGCCGACGGCGGAGCAGCGCAGCCGTTTCATCGCATGAGCGGCGAGCGGCTCTCGCTGCTGATCATCGGCGGCTATGGCACGTTCGGCGGCCGGCTGGCGTGGCTGCTTGGCGATCAACCCAGGCTCAGGTTGTTGATCGCCGGGCGCTCGCTTGAAAAGGCCGATGATTTCGTTGCCGATCTCAGATCCCCGAAAGATGGATCCGAGGGCCTGGGAAGCAGCAATCTCGGGGCAACGCTGCAGGCGGTGGCCTTCGATCGTGACGGCGATCTCACCGAACAGCTGACGCGGCTGCGGCCGGATCTGGTCGTCGATGCCTCCGGGCCGTTCCAGAGTTTTGGGCAAGATCCCTATAAGGTGGTGCGCGCCTGCATCGGGCTCGACATCGATTATGCCGATCTCGCCGACAGCACCGGCTTCGTCGCTGGGATCGGCGAGCTCGATGCCGAGGCGAGAGCGAAGGGGGTTTTTGCGCTCTCCGGTCTCAGCAGCCTGCCGGCGCTGTCCTTCGCCGCGCTCGAAGTGATGGCGCCGCGGTTTTCCCGGATCGATGCGGTGGCCGCCGGCATTGCCCCGTCGGCGCATGTGAAGATCGGGCTCAATGTTGTGAGAGCAATCGCCAGTTATGCCGGCAAGCCGGTCTCGGTGCTGCGCCAGGGGCGGCCGGCGCAGGCGCGCGGGCTGATCGAGGCGATGCGGGTGACGGTCGCCCCGCCCGGGGTGGCGCCGCTCAAGAGCCGGAATTTCCTGCTGGTGGATGCGCCGGATCTGGCGCTGCTGCCGGGCCGCTTTGCCGGCCTGCAATCCAGCTTCACCGGGGTCGGCACGGAGCCGCAGCTGCTGCAGCGGCTGCTTGGGCTTGCGGCAGGTCTCACGCGGCGGAAGCTGCTGCCGTCGCTGACGCCGTTTGCGCGGCTCATGCAGCGGGCGAGCCACGGCCTGGCGATCGGCGAGCATCGCGGCGGCATGTTCGTGCGCCTGAGCGGCCTCGATACCGCCGGCAAGCCGCTTGCCTGCGGCTGGCATCTGATTGCCGAGGGGGATGACGGGCCGTTCATTCCGGTCACCGGCGTGGCGGCGCTGGTGCGGCGGCTGCTGCGCGGCGTCCGGCCGGAGAGTGGCGCGCGGCCGGCGACGGGGGAATTGCGGCTGGAAGATTTCGAGGCGGAATTCCGGCGGTTCTCGATTGCAACAGGGATCAGGACGGAAAGCGAGGGTGCCGGCCTGCCGCTTTACCACAGGGTCCTCGGCAGCGCCTTCGCGCGGCTGCCGCCGGCCATATCAGCCATGCATGCGGGCGGATATTCGGGCAGCGCCCGTGTCGCCTCCGGGCGGGCGCGGGTCGAGCGCGGCAGCGGGTGGCTGGCGAGGATCGTCGCCCGGCTGATCGGCTTTCCCCGGCCGGCGAGGATGTGCCGGTCACGGTGCGCTTTACCGCCGATGGCGAGAAGGAGATCTGGACGCGGCATTTCGGCGATAAGAGCTTCCAAAGCCTGCAGCTCGAGGGCAAGGGCCGCGACCGGCATCTGCTCGCCGAGGTGTTCGGGCCGTTCCGGGTGCTGGTGGCGCTGGTGCCGGAGGGGGAGAGGCTGCGGCTGGCGGTGCGCGGCTGGCGCTTTTGCGGGCTTCCGCTGCCGCTGTTTCTGGCGCCGGGCGGGGAGACGTTCGAGGAGGAACGTGAGGGGCGGTTCCATTTTCACGTCGAGATCGGCGGGCGGCTGACGGGGTTGGTGGTGAGATATACGGGGTGGTTGGTGATGGAGTGAGCCCTCTCCAGCCTCATCCCGAGATGCGTAGCCCGCAGGGCGAAGCCTCGAAGGACGGGGCTGGCCACCTTCGCGATGCCGCGGCAATCCAGCCACCCGCCCTCTTCCTTCGAGGCCCCTGCGGGGCACATCAGGATGAGGGCTGATCGTGGTGCGTGTCGCCGTCTCTCCAGAGGCCGATCGTCGAATTCGCGGCATCGTAAGAATGTCGAGCCTGCCGCACCCTCTCCCGGCCCTTCGCTTTGGGCTCAGGGCGTTCGCCGCTGCAATCGATTCACTGGATCGATTGCTGCCGCTCCGCGGCACCTCGGCTCACCCACTGCAATCGATTCACTGGATCGATTGCTGCCGCTCCGCGGCACCTCGGCTCACCCGCTGCAATCGATTCACTGGATCGATTGCTGGCGCTTTGCGCCACCGCGGCTCACCCACCCGCAATCCCCAGCAACTCGGCGTCCAGCGCCTTCAAATAATCCCCGGCGATTTCGGCGCTGAAGCCGAGGTCGTGTTGGCCGTAGCGGGAGGCGACGCGGATGTCGACGAAGGTGGTTTCGGCCTCTTCGCGCAGGCGGATAAGAATATCGAAGCGCAAGCCGAGGATCAGTGTGCGGTTGCTCGCCTGCAGCGTCACGCCGTTGGCGCCGCGGATCAGCTTGGCGACGTCGTCGTCATAGGGGCGCGGCGTCGGCACGGGAATGATGCCGGGCGCATCGGCAACGGCTTCGTCGCCGGGCTCGGGTTTGGCCGGTCCGTCCTCCGGGTCGCGGTCCGGCTCGCTGGTGCCGGTGCTTCTGACGATGGTAAAGCCGCTCTGCTTGGCGACCTTGCGCACCGCTTCCAGCACCCGGTCGAGCGCGCCCTCATAGCGCCGGCCGGTCAACTCGGGATAGGCTGATATCTGCTTTTCGCGATCCTCCGGCGTCACGAGATTGCGCTTCAGCCAGATCTGATCGGATTTCGGGGTCGACAGCCAGTCAGGGGCTGCGACCGGGTCGGTGGAGACGTCGTAGATATCAGGCAGCGTCATGTACCGCTCGGCGGCGAAGGCGCCGATGCCGAGCGGAAAGGCGGCATAGATCAGGGCGGCGAGTGCGGCGAGCCCGCCTTCGGCGCCTGTCATCCAGAGGCTGCGCAGGCCGACTGCGGCCAGCATGGCGGCCAGCAGCCCGCAGCCGGCGGCGGCGATCAGAAGCAGCACGAGATAGGGGGTGGCGAGGCCGCCGAAGCGATGAGCGATCAGCACCGCCAGCGCCAGAACCAGCGAAAACGCCCCGAGCAGCCGCGAAAAGCGGGCGGCGCCTGAAACGGGACGGTCGAAACGGATGGCCATCAAACTTACCGGTTGCTCGTCAGCGCCGCGCCATCAAACAACGCAAATCGCCATAACCCTGTTTAGAGCATGATGCCGAAAAGTGTGAAGCGGTTTTCGGACGACATCATGCTCTATTTCTTTGATTTGGATCCGGATTCAGATTTTTGGCCAGCCCGGCCCAAAATCATCCGGATCTGGGCAGGTTTCGGCTGAATTGAAACTGTTGTCTTGGAATATCAGCCGGAATCCGCCTGGGATGGCCGAGGCGAAAGGCGAGGCGAAGACGGGGCCATTTCATGAGCCCTTGCTGATATGGTTAAAAAGGGTCATTCTGCCGCGGTTTCATCTCCGAATTCAAAGGCAAGGAGAGACGGGATGATTTCACCCGAGATAGCAGCCAGGCCACAGGCGTCTGCGCTTGGCGGGATCGACCACAGCGAACCGATGCTGCCGTTGGAGCTCGTCGAGCTCGAACTTTCGCTCGAAGGTTATGCCGGCGGCGATGCCGGTTTCTGCGAGGCAGTGCGCCAGGCAGCACAGCGGTCGGGCGGCGAGCTGCTGTTCGACCTGCCGGCCGGCGGCCTTGTCGCGGATTGCCGGCGCATCGCCGTGCTGCGCATTCCCGATGGCGGCAGTCAGATGCGCGTCGTGCTGGCGCTGCTCGATTATGCCGGCACCGAAATCCGCATGCAGGCGCCCAACGAGGAGACCGCGCATCTGGTGCGCTTCGCCGATGCCTTCATCGA
The DNA here is from genome assembly GCF_022354505.1 of Rhizobium sp. C104. NCBI lineage: Bacteria > Pseudomonadati > Pseudomonadota > Alphaproteobacteria > Hyphomicrobiales > Rhizobiaceae > Rhizobium > Rhizobium sp. C104. Next base: position 2,504,532 of record NZ_CP092348.1, read on the forward strand.
GTTGCTGGAGCGGATTTAAGTTTGACCCTGCGTTCTAGCGCCGCTCGGCCGCAGCCTCCGCCAGGCTGCGGAAGGGAAACTTGCGGCCGCATTCGCATTTCAGCATGAAGCTTTCCTGGTGGTTGGACGGCCGCTGCACGCCAAAACCGCGCGGCAGCTGATCGACCTTGAAATCCGGGTGCTTGCGCTTGGGATCGTCGATCTCCGAGGCTTCGGCAAAGCCCTCATTGCCGCATTGCGGGCAGTTCAGTTTCTTCGAAAATCGATCGCGGATGGCCATGCTCGTCCTCATGCTTGAGGCCTTCTCATACAGAGGAATGCCGGCTGGTGAAAGTGGAACCATCTTCCGGCCGTGCCGTTCCCTCCTCGAAAAGGAGGCCATCATGCCGAACAGAGATCCGATTCCGACACCGACAACCGATACGCCGCGCGGGCCGACGCCAACACCCGGCATTCCCGACCGCATCCAGGAAAAACCGCCACTGACGCCTGCCCAGGACCCCGGCGATACGAAAAACCCGCAGGACCCGCCGCTCAATCCGGCGCTGCTGCCGATCGGCGATCCGGCCGGGGCGGCTTGACCGTCACACTCGCTCGTGCTTGTGCGGAGTCTCCCTGGTTTGGCGGCTTTGACGAAAACGCCAACCACACTCTCCGTCATCCCAGGCCTTGAGCCTGGGATCCCTGCCACTGCCGCTGATGGATGCTCGGCTCAAGGCCGAGCATGGCGGAAGGTGGGGTGGGCAGGAGAAACCCTTCACAGGTAGACATCCCTGTCGGCCATCCGCCAGCGAAACCAGAGGCACGCCCGCGGCCCGAAACTTGACGCCCGCACCCGAATGGCATTTCCTCCGGGAAAAGCAAGGAATACCCCGATGCGCACCGCTGTCCTCATCACCCTTCTCGCCGCCATCACCGGCCTGTCCGCCTGTCAGACGATGACGCCGGAGGAGCGGCGGGCGGCGGATGAGCAGCGGTGTTTAAGCTATGGCTTCCGCCGCGGCACCGATGGTTTTGCCACCTGCCTGCAGCGCATCGATCTCGACCGGCGGGCCGAATCGCGGGCGCAGAGTGCCGAGATGATGCAGAGCATGGCCTGGGATTTGAACGGGCCCTATATCTACCGCGATCGCTGGCACCATCATCATTGAGGCCGAGCTGACTATTTCCCCCGGAGGTCTTTCAGACCGCCTGATATGACCGCCTGCGCCGCCGCCAACCTGGCGATCGGCACGCGGAACGGCGAGCAGGAGACATAGTCGAGGCCGATCGTTTCGCAGAAGCGGATCGAAGCCGGGTCGCCGCCATGTTCGCCGCAGATGCCGAGCTTCATGTCGTTGCGGGTGCGCCTTCCGCGTTCCGCGGCGATGCTGATCAATTCGCCGACCCCGTCGAAATCGAGTGAGATGAACGGGTCATGCTCGATGATGCCCTTGCGCTGGTAGGTGGGGATGAAGGCCGAGGCATCGTCGCGCGAGATGCCGAAGGTGGTCTGCGTCAGGTCGTTGGTGCCGAAGGAGAAGAATTCGGCGGCTTCGGCAATCACATGGGCGCGCAGCGCCGCCCGCGGCAGCTCGATCATCGTGCCGACGAGATAATCGATCTTCATGCCGGCCTCGCTCATCACATCGCCGGCGACCTCGTCGATGCGGGCCTTGACGTAATCGAGCTCGGAGCGCAGGCCGACCAGCGGCACCATGATCTCCGGCACGACGGCCGCGCCGGTCTCCTTCGCCGCGGCAACCGCCGCCTCGAAGATGGCGCGGGCCTGCATCTCGACGATCTCAGGATAGGAGATCGCCAGCCGGCAGCCGCGATGGCCAAGCATCGGGTTGAACTCGTGCAGCGCATCGACGCGCTGGCGCAGCGCCTGCGCTTCCATGCCCATGGCGAAGGCGACTTCGGCCACCTCGTCATCGGTCTTCGGCAGGAATTCGTGCAGCGGCGGGTCGAGCAGGCGGATCGTCACCGGCAGGCCGTGCATGACGGTGAAGAGACCGGTGAAATCCAGCCGCTGCATCGGCAGCAGCTTGTCGAGCGCCAGCCGCCTGCCCTTCTCATCGACGGCCAGGATCATCTCGCGCATGACATGGATGCGCTCGCCCTCGAAGAACATGTGCTCGGTGCGGCAAAGGCCGATGCCTTCGGCGCCGAAGGAGCGGGCGGCCATCGCATCGGCCGGCGTATCGGCATTGGTGCGTACCGTCATCCGCCTGGCGCGGTCGGCCCAGCCCATGATCCGGCCGAAATCGCCCGAGAGTTCCGGCTGGATCATCGGCACCTCGCCCTTCAGCACCTGGCCGGCTGAGCCGTCGATGGTGATGATGTCGCCCTTCTTCAGGGTGACGCCAATGCCGAGCAGCCGCTCGTTGCGCTGATCGATGCGCATGGTGCCGGCGCCGACGACGCAGGGGATGCCCATGCCGCGGGCAACGACCGCCGCATGGCTGGTCATGCCGCCGCGCGTCGTCAGGATGCCTTCGGCCGCATGCATGCCGTGAATATCCTCCGGGCTGGTCTCGACCCTCAGCAGGATCACCTTGCGGCCTTCGGATTCCGCCTCGACGGCCTCTTCGGCCGTGAAGACGATGGCGCCGGTCGCAGCGCCGGGCGAAGCCGGAAGCCCGGTGCCGATCACCTGGCGGGTGACGCGCGGATCGATTGTGGGATGCAAGAGCTGGTCGAGGCTGGAGGGTTCGATGCGCAGCACCGCCTGGTCCTCGGTGATCACTCCCTCATCGACCATGTCGACGGCGATCTTCATCGCCGCCCGGGTCGAGCGTTTGCCCGAACGGGTCTGCAGCATCCACAGCTTGCCGCGCTCGATGGTGAATTCGATATCCTGCATGTCGCGGTAATGGATCTCAAGCTCGCTGCAGATGCGGCAAAGCTCGCGAAACGCCTCCGGCATCAGCTTTTCCATCGAGGGTTTTTCAGAGCCGGAGGAAATCCGCCCCTCCTCGGTGATGCTCTGCGGCGTGCGGATGCCGGCAACGACATCCTCGCCTTGCGCATTGACCAGGAATTCGCCGTAGAGCGCCTTCTCGCCTGTGGAGGGGTTGCGGGTGAAGGCGACGCCGGTCGCAGACGCATTGCCAAGATTGCCGAAGACCATCGCCTGGATGTTGACGGCCGTGCCCCAGCCTTCGGGAATATTGTGGAGCTGGCGGTAGGTGACGGCGCGCGCGCTCTTCCAGCTGGAAAAGACGGCGCCGACCGCGCCCCAGAGCTGGACTTCCGGATCCTGCGGGAATTCCTGCTCCAGTTCCTCCTCGATCAGCTTCTTGTAGAGCGAGACGATGTGCTGCCATTCCGAGGCGCTGAGTTCGGTATCGGTTTCATGGCCGAGCTTGGCTTTCTCGTCCTCGAGGATCTCCTCGAAGGCGTCGTTGCCGAGACCCATGACGACATCGGCATACATCTGGATGAAGCGGCGGTAGCTGTCCCAGGCAAAACGCGCGTCGCCGGCATCATGGCCGAGCGCCTGCACCGTCTCGTCGTTGAGGCCGAGATTGAGCACCGTGTCCATCATGCCGGGCATGGAAACACGGGCGCCGGAGCGCACCGAAAGCAGCAGCGGCTGGCTGCCGGAGCCGAAGCGACGGCCGGTGATCGCCTCGATGCCCGCAATGCCGGAGCGCACCTCGGCCTTTACGCCGTCTTCGATATGGCGGCCATTCCTGTAATAGGTGTTGCAGGCATCGCCGATGATCGTCAGCCCCGGCGGAACCGGCAGACCCAGCGCGCACATTTCCGCCAGATTGGCGCCCTTGCCGCCCAGAATCTCGTGATCGCGCGCCCGGCCCTCAGCCTGCCCGTCGCCGAACGTATAGACCCACTTGGTCATCTTCCCCCCAACACCAAACCGGGATTAGCTTAATCCGTTGGTGTTGAAATGAAAATCGACAAATGCGGCAGAATGTTGCGTTGCACAATAAATCTTCGGCAGGGCAGCGATCGAAACGATTGAAACATCGCCCGGCACCAAGACGGCATAAAAAAAGCTTTGCGGGACTGCAACATGTCCCGCAAAGCCTTGTTTCCGTCCGGCCAGGAAAACCGGACGGGGGTCCCTCAACCCAGGGCACTTTCCTCAAGTAATGGAATGCCCTATCGCTTGGTCTTCACGCAATTCCTGCGAAAGCCGCTTTGCGCGCCTCCTGGAACTGCCCCCGATTTTCCGGCTCTTGCCCTCTGCCCGGAAAACCGCCTGCAAATCCGACAATACGCACATATGACCGCCCACGTTTCCGCAGAAGCATCAGGTTGCGTTGAAACAACTTCTAATGCAAGTCATCGCAAAGAGCATCACCCAAATGGGGTACGAGCCGCAAAGAAGCCGACCTTTTTTGGTGCTTACGAAAATTCCGACGAAAGTGCGGGCCTTTTCAGCAGGTTTCGGCCGTCGGCCTGCGTGTCTCAGCCCCTCCCGGGCCACTCTTCCATGCCTCAGAAATCACGCCGTATGGCGCGCTGTTACGCAATATGACCAAACGCCGCCCGCCAAGCCCCGTCTCCTGCCCGTTTCACCCCTCTCCTCGGTCATCCCACGCCCTCTGAGTCTCGGATCCACGCGCTGCTGATCGCGCTAAGATGGGTCCTCGGGTCAAGCCCGAGGAGGACAGAGGGTGGGGTGACCGCCGCAGCAAAACAGCCACGGACGCCAGATATGAATGCGGTCCCGCCTCTTGCCAGCTTCTCCCTTACCGGGTTCACGCCTCCTGCCCGCCCGTCCCTTCAACCTCCGTCATTCCAGGCCTTGAGCCTGGAATCCACGGCCCCACCAACCCCTCAGGCGATCTCGCGCAGGCGTTCGGCGGTCTGCAGGTCGACGGAGACGAGGGTGGAGACGCCCTGTTCGGCCATGGTGACGCCGAAGAGGCGGTTCATGCGGGCCATGGTGATCGGGTTGTGGGTGATGATGACGAAGCGGGTTTCGGTGGAGGCCGCCATTTCGTCCATCAGATTGCAGTAGCGCTCGACATTGTGGTCGTCGAGTGGCGCGTCGACCTCGTCGAGCACGCAGATCGGCGCCGGATTGGTTAGGAAGACGGCGAAGATCAGCGCCATCGCCGTCAGCGCCTGCTCGCCGCCGGAGAGCAGCGTCATGGTCTGCGGCTTCTTGCCGGGCGGCCGCGCCAGGATTTCCAGGCCGGCTTCGAGCGGATCGTCGGATTCGATCAGCTGCAGCTCGGCGGTGCCGCCGCCGAAGAGATGGGTGAACAGCCGTTGGAACTGGGCGTTGACGATGTCGAAGGCGGCGATCAGCCGTTCGCGGCCCTCGCGGTTAAGGCTCTGGATGGCGCCGCGCAGTTTGCGGATCGCATCGATGACGTCGTCGCGCTCCCTGATCAGCGCTTCGAGCTTTTCGCTCAGCTCCTTCTGTTCCTCGTCGGCGCGCAGGTTGACGGCGCCGAGCCGCTCGCGCTCGATCCGCAGGCGCTCCAGCTCGCGCTCGACCTCGCGCGGATCGGGAAGCGCCTGCATGGCCGGGCGCCCGGTCAGCTGCAGCGCCTCATGCGGCGCGACATTCAAAACTTCGCGGATGCGGCTTTCGCTTTCCTGACGCTTCTCGCGGGCCGAAACCAGGCGCTCCTCGGCGCGGCCGCGCCTTTCCCGGCATTCGGCAAGCGCGGAGAGCGCCGTCGCCGCCTGGTGATCGGCCTCGCGCTGGATGCGTTCGGCCTCCGCCAGGAGATCGCCGGCGTTGCGGCGCGCCTCCTCGGCCTTCTGCAATTCGGAAAGCAGAGCCCGGCGCTTGTCGTCGAATTCATCCGGCGCCATTTCGAGTTCGGCTGCCTCTTCGCGCGCCTCTTCCTCGCGCTCGCGCAGCGTCGCGACCTGGTCCTCGCCGCTGAGCGCCCGCTGGCGCCAGGTCTCGCGCTCCTGGCCGATCGCCATGATGCGGCGCTGGCGAGCCTCGTTTTCTCGTGCCAGGCTTTCGTGGCGGGCGCGGCTTTCGGCAAGCGCGCCGCGATCGGTCGCGACCTCCGCCTGCTGGAAGCGCAGACGCTCGTCGATCGCGGTCAGATCGGGCGCATCTTCCAGCTCGATGCGGGCGTTCTCTTCCTGGACGCCGATCTCCTCCAGCTGCGCGCCCAGCTGGCTGACCGCCTCGCTGACGACATCACGGCGGCGGATCAGGTCGCCGGAGGCTCGCTCGGCCGCGACCAGCGCTTCGCGGGCTTCGGCCAAATGACGCGCCGACAGCCGGCTCATGTCGCGGGCGTCAGTAAGCCGGCGCTCCTCCAGCCGGATTGCTTCGGCGGCCGCCGCTTGCCGCTCCTCGGCTTCGGCGAGCACGTCGCGGGCAAGGGCTGCTTCGCCTTCGAGCTCGGCCAGGCGGTTCTTCTGGGCAAGGCGAAGGGCGGCCGCACTCGGCGCGTCGGCGCCGGTGACGTGACCGTCCCAGCGATAGACGGCGCCCTCTTTCGTCACCAGCCGCTGACCGGGCTGCAGCGCCGCCATCAGGCGTTCCGCGTCTCCATCGGCGACCAGGCCGATCTGGCGCAGGCGGCGGGTGAGTGCGGCAGGCGCGCTGATATGGCCGAGCAGCGGCGTGACGCCTTCGGGAAGGGCAGGATCGCCGGAACCATCACCATTGTCCGACCAATGGGCCGGCGCCTCGGCAGCAAGCGGCGATTCCAGATCGTCGCCGAGGGCGGCACCGAGCGCCGTCTCGAAGCCGCGGTCGACCTTCAGTTCGTCGGCAACCGGCGGAAATTTGCCGGCGGCAGCACCGGCGGCGAGCATGCGGGAAATGGTGCGGGCCTCGGTTTCCAGCGCATTCAGGCTCGAACGGGCCTGATCGACCGGCGCGCGCGACAGCGCCTCGGTCTGGCGGGCAACAGCAAGCGCCTGGTCGACCAGCTGAACGGCGGCTTCCGCGTCGGCGACGGCGATCTCACCGGCCTCGACGATGGCGCGTTTTTCATCCGGGTTTGGCAGGCCGGCGATCTTGTCGCCGATGGCTGCGAGTTCGTGGTTCGCCTCGTCCATCTGGCGCTCGAGGCGCATGCGGCGATCGGCGAGATCGCGGATGGCGCGTTCCAGCTGGTTGCGGCCGGCAGCCGCTTCGGCGCGCTCGGCCGTCAGCGCGGTAAAAATACGCTCGCTGTCGGCAAGCTTTGCCGCCGCTTCCTCAAAGGCCTCGCGGGTTTCCTCGGCATAACGGCCGGAATCGGCCAAGACTTCCGCAATCTCGGCTTCTTCGGCGTCGAGCCTTGCCAGGATGACGGCATTGTCGGCCACCAGCCGCTCCTCGCGGCGAATATCTTCGCCAAGCTGGGCGAGACGGCGGGTGAGTTCATCGCGTCGGCGCAGGATGCGGCCGGCATCTTCCTCCAGCTGGCTTCGGGCGATCTGAAGCCGCTGCAGCGCGGCGGCGGCACGCGCTTCGCCGTCGCGCAGTTCCGGCAGCTTCAGGCTGGCAATGCCCTGCTGCTTGGCCGCCTCCATCTGGGCTTGGGCCTTTTCGGCGACGACCGATGTCGCCTGGTTCAGCGCGCTATCGGCCTCGGCCTCGGCCTCCTTGGCCTGCATCCAGCGGATATGTAAAAGCATTGCCTCGCGGGCGCGGATATCGGCCGACAGCGTCTTGAAGCGGTTGGCCTGGCGGGCCTGGCGTTTCAGGCTCTCGATCTGGCTTTCGAGCTGCGAGGTGACGTCATCGAGACGCTCGAGATTGCCTTCGGCGGCGCGCAGCCGCAGTTCGGCCTCGTGGCGACGGGAATGCAGGCCGGAAATGCCGGCCGCCTCTTCGAGCAGCTGGCGGCGGGCCTGCGGCTTGGCCTGGATCAGCTCGCCGATACGGCCCTGCCCGACCATCGAGGGCGAACGGGCGCCGGTGGAGGCGTCGGCAAACAGCAGCTGCACATCCTTGGCGCGGCTTTCCTTGCCGTTGATGCGATAGAGCGAGCCCTGCTCACGCTCGATGCGGCGGGTGACCTGGATCTCGTCGGCATCGTTGAAAGCGGCGGGCGCGGTGCGCGTTGCATTGTCGAGATAGAGTGCCACTTCGGCGGTGTTGCGGGCCGGCCGGTTTCCGGAACCCGAAAAGATCACGTCGTCCATGCCCGAGGCGCGCATGTTCTTGTAGGAATTCTCGCCCATCACCCAGCGCAGCGCCTCGACGAGGTTCGACTTGCCGCAGCCGTTCGGGCCGACGACGCCGGTCAGCCCCCGCTCGATGATGAATTCCGTAGGCTCGACGAAGGATTTGAAGCCGACCAGGCGCAGCTTGTTGAACTTCATGCGTAGACATCCACGGCAGGAAGCCCCCTCAGCCGCAAGCTGCGCTGAATACGAAAAACGGGCGCACGGCTTTCGCCGTCGCCCGTCGTTTCGAAACGGTCCGGTTCAGATGAGGCTGTCGATGAGCGCCGACAAGGTTTCAACCGGCATGTCTCCAGAGTAGCGCTTGCCATTGATGAGGAACGTCGGCGTGGCGTTGACGCCGAAATCCTTGGAACCTCTTTCCCGCGTGGCGTTCACTTCATCCAGAAGCTTCTGGTTCGTCAAGCATTTCGTGAAGCTATCCTCAGTAAATCCGGCGAGCTTCGACATCTGCAGCAGTGCGGCGCGGCCGTCATCGGCGGCGGCCCAGACCTGCTGCTGCTTGAACAGCATCGAGACCATCGGGAAATACTGTTCCGGCGTGCTCAACTGCTCCGGGTTGGAAGCGCTGCAGCGGGCGAGCATGAAGGCGGCGGCGGCGCGCGGATCGAAGGGGAATTCGCGGATGATGAACTGCACCTTGCCGGCGTCGACATATTTCTGCTTGATGGCATCGAAAGTCGTATTGTGGAAATGGGCGCAATGCGGGCAGGTCATCGACATATATTCGACGATCTTGACCGGGGCATCGGCCTTACCAAGCGCCATCTCCGGCAACGCGCCGGGCTTCAGCACCTCGGCCATATCGACATCGCCGTCGGATTGCGGCATTTCGGTCGCCGATGTCGCCGCCGTCTGCATGGTATCGACATTGGTGCCGTCGGCCATGGTCTTGCCGGAGGACGAAGCATCGGCAGCGTCCTTGCTGTCGTTGCAGGCGGCAAGCGCTGCGGCAGCTGCGGCGATGGCGATCCCACCCAGGAGGCGGCGTTTCGTCAGTTGCATTTCGGACATCTGCATGGGTTCCCCATAGGTATGAGAGTGACGGCGTGACTGTGCGATATAACGGCTGACGGCCGCTCACAAGCCACGGTTCACCAACTTCCTTCAAAGAATTGTGACCGTGATGGGACCGCTAGGCAAAATTGCGAGCGGGCGGCTCGCGCGTCAAGGTTCGGTGATGATGTCGAGGATGAGCCTCGCCAGCGGTTGCTCTGAGCCGGCAAAGCTCTCGATCATGGCGTCGATAACACGGTCTCGATCTAGTACTTCGGCATTGAACGGCAGACCAGCACGTTCGGCCAGTAGAGCGAGAAAGGTCAATTGGGTGCGGCCGTTACCCTCACGGAAAGGGTGGACCGCGTTGATCTCGGCAAGAAGGTGCGCGGCTTGAATTGCAAAATCTGCTGGTGCCAGTCCTCGGAAATAGTTCGCCTGGGCCAGCTCCCGAAAAATCCGATTCAGCTCGTTTGCGATGAACTCAGGATAACAGAACCAGTTGCCACCTTTGCCGATACGGATGGTGCGAATCTCGCCGGCCCAATCGTAGACATCCTGGAACAGGTGCTGATGGAGGGCGAGATAGTGGATGACATCCAGATCGCCCTCCGGCCAAGGCTCATCCGAGCGGAGCACGAACATCGCTGTTTCAAACTCATCGAGCTCCGCCTGGTCCGTAAGGTCCAGTTTGTTGCGGAGCACGGGCGTGCCCAGATAACAGAGCGGGTCGTATCCGGCAGTATAGACCAACGTTTAGGCAGACTTGCGGACAAACTGCGCGCGGATCGCTTCACGGCGCGCTTCTGTCGGCTGGTCTACAGTCTCCGCGAGGACCTTACGCATGCGCGGGCTGAGTATCAGGCCTTCGACCGCACTGATCTTTTCGGCTCGCGCCTGGGTCAGGCGACCGATATTGGCATTGCGGGTCAAGTTGGGCTTTTTGCTCATCGTGAGTCAGAACGTAGCACGACCTCACGCGGACTCGCAAAAGGAATTCGTTTGATTTGAACGCCGGGATCACCGTTGCACGATACAGATAGGCAAGCGGCAAACAAAGGATCACCGCCCCCGCTTGCCCATCACCGCGGTCCCCAGGCGTTGGATTGCCTGGCGCAGCTTGTCGTTTTCGATGCCTTCCATCATGCCTTCGAGCTTGCGGGCGGCTTCGCCTTTCAGCGGCGGCGGGGTGCGGGAGCGGCGGATGGCTTGTGAGACCGGCTTTTGGACGATGCGGATCTGGTGGACGGCGGCGAAGCCGAAGAAGCTGTTGATGCGCTGAATGAGTTCGCCCTGGGCATGGGTCAGGAAAAGCGCGCGCGCGCCTTCGCAGGCGATTGTCAGCACGCCGGGGCGGAAGCCGCCGTCATCGCCGCCGCCGCGGGCCCAGGCGATCTTTTCCGGCCGGGTGCAATCGGCGAAATCCTCGCCGGCGATTTCGCTCCACGAACCGAGCAGCGCAGTGTTGATGCCGGCGCGGCGCGCCAGGACGGGATCGATTAGCCCGTTCGCCAGCTCGGAAATCTGCTTTGCACCTTTGCGTGGAGAACTCATCGAAACCCTTGGACACCTCTGCCGATCGCACAGGCAATTTGCATCACCGGCTTGATCGCGCGGCATTGCTTCGCCAAGTATAGGCACTTCCCCCGATCCCGGCAAATCATGACGATCACGACACCCGACACGCCCACCGCAAAACCCCTGCTCGACTGGTACGACCGCCATCACCGCGATCTGCCCTGGCGCATCTCGCCCGGCATGGCGGCCGGCGGCGCCAAACCCGATCCCTATCGCGTCTGGCTTTCGGAGGTTATGCTGCAGCAGACGACGGTGCAGGCGGTCAAACCCTATTTCGCCAAGTTTCTGCAGCGCTGGCCCGAGGTGACCGATCTTGCCGCTGCCGAAAACGATGCCGTGATGGCGGCCTGGGCCGGGCTCGGCTATTACGCGCGGGCCCGCAACCTGAAGAAATGCGCCGAAGCGGTGGCGAAAGAGCATGGCGGCGTCTTTCCCGATACCGAGGAAGGGCTGAAGTCGCTGCCAGGCATCGGGGATTATACGGCCGCCGCCGTCGCCGCCATCGCCTTCAACCGGCAGGCGGCCGTCATGGACGGCAATGTCGAGCGGGTGATCTCCAGGCTTTATGCGATCGAAACGCCGCTTCCGGTGGGAAAGCCGCTGATGAAGGAAAAGGTGACGCGGCTGACACCCGCGACTCGTCCTGGCGATTTCGCCCAGGCGATGATGGATCTCGGGGCGACGATCTGCACCCCGAAGCGGCCGGCCTGTTCGCTCTGTCCATTCCGCGGCGCCTGCGCGGCGCTGAAGCATTCCGATCCCGAATTCTTCCCGGTAAAGGCGGCGAAGAAGGAGAAGCCGGTGCGGCAGGGTGCAGCCTTCGTCGCAGTCACCGCCGACGGCGAGATCCTGCTCAGGCGGCGCGCCGAAAGCGGCCTGCTCGGCGGCATGACCGAGGTGCCGACAACGGCCTGGACGGCGCGGCTCGACGGCGAGACCTCGGCTGCGGCCGCGCCCTTCGAGGCGGCCTGGCAGGCCTGCGGCACCGTCCTCCATGTCTTCACCCATTTCGAACTCCGGCTGTCCATCTGGCGCACGGCGATCGCCGGCAAGGTGGATGACCGCCCGAATGACGGATGGTGGGAGCCGGTTACAAATCTTGAAGCGCAGGCCCTGCCGACCATCATGAAAAAAGCGATCGCAGCGGCTATTCCTCTCGCGTTCAAAACATCCAAGGGATGACCATGACCACCGAAATAAAACATATCGTTTTCGATATCGGCAAAGTCCTTATTCATTACGATCCGCATCTTGCCTTCGCCCGCCTCATTCCCGACGAGACGGAGCGCAACTGGTTCTTCGCCAATATCTGCACCCATGACTGGAACATCGAGCAGGACCGCGGCCGCACCTGGGCTGAGGCCGAAGCGCTGCTGATTGCCGAGCACCCGGCCCGCGAAGAGCATATCCGTGCCTTCCGCAAATATTGGCACGAGATGGTGCCGCACGCCTATGAGGACAGCGTCGCAATCATGGAAGGGCTGATCGCCGAAGGGCGCGATGTGACGATGCTGACCAATTTCGCTTCCGACACCTTCCGCGAGGCGCAGGCGCGCTTTCCCTTCCTCACCAAACCGCGCGGCGTCACCGTCTCCGGCGATGTCGGCCTGATCAAGCCGGATCTCGCGATCTACGAGACCCACACGAAAAGCTTCGGCCTCGACCCCAAGGCGACGATCTTCATCGACGATGCGCCTGTTAATGTCGAAGGCGCCAAGGAGTTCGGCTGGAATGCGGTGCTTTTTTCGGGCGCGGACAAGCTGCGCAGCGATCTTGCCGCTTACGGCCTGAAGGTCTGAAGTCATGGCTTTCGATCCCGCAGAGGAAATCGACCGCTTTCATGCCGCCATCAACGCTCTCAACTTCGCCGCGATCGAGGCCTATTTCGCCGAGGATGCCGCCTACGTCTCGAACGGCGTCGGCAGCCTTGCCGGACGGAGCGAGATCATGGCCGCCTTCAGGAAATATTTCGACGACTATCCCGATCAAACGGCGGAAAATTCGCTGGTGGAGACACTGACGCCGCTGTCCGGCCGGGCTGTCTGGTCGCTTCGCGCCACCCACAGCAAGACCAGCAAGGTGCTGATCCGCGAAGGCGAGGAGACGATTACCTTCAATGATGAAGGCCGCATCACCCGGGTCGACGTCACCGATTACAAGGATTTCTGAGGATTTCTGAAGCAGGCCTCAAATCGAAGACGCCCGGGGCTAAGACCCCGGGCGCCTTGGCCTTCTTCCGCAACTGGAGGAAACCGGAAGAAGGTATTTCGATCCGCCGAAAGTGGTGCTCACTCCACCTTTGCCAGATCACTGCGGATGACGGACCTGAGATCGTCGATCGGGCGCAGGGACTGCCCGTCTTCGAAATGCCAGAAGGTCCATCCGTTGCAAGCATCGAGACCCTGCACCTTGGCGCCGAGACGATGAATGGAGCCGGCGTCGCCGCCTGAAGCCACTGTGCCGTCGGCGCGCACGATGGCGCTATAACGGCGTTTGGCATCGGTCAGCACCTGGCCGGGTTTGATCAGGCCGCTTTCGACAAGCACGTTGAAGGCGACGCGAACCTCGGCCTTCTTGCCGGTCATGACGGTCAGTTCCGCCTTCCCCAGCGGCTCGACGGCGGCGATGCGCGCGGATGCCGCATCGATATAATCCTGCTCGCGCTCGATGCCGACAAAGTGACGGCCGAGACGCTTGGCGACCGCACCCGTCGTTCCCGAGCCGAAGAAGGGATCGAGCACGATATCGCCGGGTTTGGTCGAGGCCATGATGACGCGGGCGAGCAGCGCTTCCGGCTTCTGCGTCGGATGCACCTTCTTGCCGTCCTCGCCCTTCAGCCGCTCATTGCCGTTGCAGATCGGGAACAGCCAGTCGGAGCGCATCTGCACGTCGTCATTGGCGGCCTTCATCGCATCGTAGTTGAAAGTATACCCCTTGGCCTTGGCATTGGGGCTTGCCCAGATCATCGTCTCATGGGCGTTCTGGAAACGTCGGCCCTTGAAATTCGGCATCGGATTGGTCTTGCGCCAGATGATGTCGTTGAGGATCCAGAAGTTCAGATCCTGCAGCGTCGCGCCGACGCGGAAAATATTGTGATAGGAGCCGATCACCCAGATCGAGCCCGTGGGCTTCAAGACACGGCGGCAGGCGAGAAGCCAGGCGCGGGTGAAGGCGTCATAGGCCTCGAACGAAGCGAACTGATCCCATTCGTCATCGACGGCATCGACCAGCGACTGGTCGGGACGGTGCAGCGATCCGCCGAGCTGGAGGTTATACGGCGGATCGGCAAAGATGATATCGACGGAGTGGGTGGGCAAGGCCTCAAGGGCACTGACGCAGTCACCCTTGATGATCGTGTCGACCCAAGACCCCGGCCGGGAAGCCGACTTGACGGAAGCCTTGAGGTCGGCAAGCGGAAAAACTGATGCCATTCTGATACTCACTCATACGCTTGACGCTTAACTCTCCGTTATGGTTACCCAACTTAGTTACCAAAGCCTGAAGCGGTGGCCGATTTCAGGAATTTATTCGGGCAACAACCAATGCTGTCCAGTTAAAAGATGCGGGGCCGGACGGAAGACATTGATTGTCTTTGGGTTGCGGCGTTTTTCACTGGTCGGGGACACGAACAGGAGCTCAATACTCCCAGCCGAGGAGATCGGCGAGGGCCGCCCCTCATCCGGCTGCCGCCACCTTCTCCCCATCAGAACGGGGAGAAGGTTAGGGTGAGGGGCAATCACTAGCATGACCGGAGAGCTGTGGGTGACAGCCAGGCTGGCCGGCGGAGATGGCCGCAACCACGTCAAACATCTCTTTATTCAAGATTTTCCCGGATGTCGTTAAAACTCATGATCGTGTCAAACATCACCCTATACTCCAACAGCACAGTGTCCGTTATCTTATTACCCTGCACCCTCCTCATGTCACAGGTAACTTGCTTATCAAAATAGCTGCCTTTCATGCTGCATTCACCGTCGATTTCATTTTTACTTCGGCCGGTTAAGCGCGCGGCATCTGAGATTGCTCGCTCTGGGAATGTCACCCCAATGATATCAGGATTCTGGATGATCATGAGAGCCGTAGAAATTACGAAGAACGCTAAGACAATGTAGATAAAGGAAAATATAGCTGCCCATACAAATTTTATTATCTTTGAGGCCCACACGATCTGGTTTTCCGCATTGCTTGATATTTAAACTGCAGATAGCATTTTCTCCATTTTGATAAATGAAATAAATTCATTGTCACGCCTGTAGTTCGAACGGGGTACGCCAGTTGCATTTTTCACAGCGCCGGCCTGGCGACCGCGCGGGATGCGCTCGCTCTCGACCTCACGCCGCATCATGCACCTTGCGGCTATCCGCCGGCGCCTCGTCGCGTTCGAACATGCCGTAATCGCGCAGGACGCTGGCGATGCGCAGGCGGTAATCGGCGAAGATGCCGCCGCGACCGGCCTGTTGGGCTGCCCGATGGGCTTCGAGGTTGCGCCACTGTCTGACGGCCTCCTCGTCGCGGAAGAAGGAGAGCGACAGCAGCTTGCCGCGGTTCGTCAGGCTCTCGAACCGCTCGATCGAGATGAAGCCGTCGATCTTTTCGAGCTCGGATCGCAATTCGCCGGCGAGGTCGAGATATTTGTGGCGCTCGCCCATATAGGGCACGACTTCGAAGATGACGGCGATCATGGCTGCACCAGCTTGGCGTGAGGGGCGGAGACATTTTTGAGGAAGATGCGGTCCTCCTTGAGGATGAAGCCTTCGCGCCTGGCGAATTCATAATTGTCGCGGCCGAGCGGGTCGGCGGCCAGCCTGGCGCGATAGGCCTCGTAGGCGGCGAGGCTTTCGATGTTGTAGACGCCGTAGGCCGTTGTCGACGAGCCCTCATGCGGGCCGAAATAGCCGATCAGGTCGGCGCCGTTTTTCGGAATGGCCTGGCCCCAGTTGCGGGCATATTCGGCGAAGGCCTCCTTCTTGAAGGGGTCGATCTGATAACGGATGAAGCAGGTGATCATCGGTGTTTCTCCTTTGTGCCTGCTCGTTTTCGCACATTGCCTGACGGCGATGCTTCGGTTACGATCGAAGTATGAAGGAAGGTCCTGACATTGCGCAAATCGGTGCGCTCATCGGCGATCCCGCCCGCGCCAACATGCTGGCGGCGCTCACCGGCGGCCGGGCGCTGACGGCGACCGAGCTTGCCGGCGTCGGTGGCATCACCGTGCAGACGGCGAGTACACATCTTGCCAAGCTTGAAGCCGGCGGACTGCTTGCCCAGCGCAAGCAGGGGCGTCACCGCTACTTCACCTTGGCCGACGAGGCTGTTGCCCGGCTGATCGAAAGCATGATGGGGTTTGCCGCCGGACGCGGGCATCTGCGCCACCAGCCGGGGCCGAAAGAGCCGGCGCTGCGCAAGGCGCGTATCTGTTACGATCATCTCGCCGGCGATTACGGCGTGCGCATGCTCGACAGCCTGATCGCCTCAGGCTCGATCGACGCGGTCGGAGACGGGCTATCGCTGACCGAGAAGGGCGAAAACGATCTCGAATGCATCGGCATCGATGTCGGCGACCTCCGATCGTCGCGCCGCCCGCTCTGCCGCTCCTGCCTCGACTGGAGCGAAAGGCGCGCCCATCTTGCCGGCAGCCTCGGCAAAGCCTTGCTGTCAAGCTTCCTCGACAAGGGCTGGGCGCGGCGCACGCCCGAAAGCCGCTCGGTCCTCTTCACCCCGGAAGGAGACCGGCAGTTTCTGAAGCTCTTTCCGATCGACGCGTAGGTTCGCTGCGGATCTGCACAACCATTCAGCGCCATTCCGGCTGGTGCTGGCTATAGACCACCGGCCTTCCACCCATCCTGCTGCCGCACATGCGCACGCAGCGCCGCGAGTGTGAGCGCCAGTGCGGCGTGATTGCTTTCGGCTTCACCCAGCACGTTTTCGCCTTCCTCGATCTCGCGCAGTTGCGCGCCGTAAAGGCAATCGTCAGACGCCTGGCCGCGGGCAAGATGCCAGACGGCATCCGGCCGGATCTCCCGGCAGAGATCGATGGCGTGATTGACGTCGTGGGTGAACGGCCGCGCCATCAGGAAGCCGTGCTGCGACTTGATGCTGCTCGGCATGTAATCATGGGGACCGTCGAAATCGTTCGGCTCGGCCGGCCGGAGCTGTTTCAGCAAAAAGGCACAGGTGATGAAGGCGTCGATCCGGCCGTCGGGCATATCCGTTTTTTCCAGGGTTTCGATAATGTCCTCGATCGTCATGCAGGCTTCCTCTTGGTCGGTTCTTCGGCGTGCCGCCTCTCCTCTTCCCCATGGCGGCGGTGGCGTCCTCTTCCCCGAGCGCCATCTAGTGCATGAGAATGCCAAAGGTAGTCCCGGGGCTGTAATGGGCCGGTGATCACGCGGATTTCATCGATTTCTCACCCGCCTCGCTTGAGGCAACAGCCTGACGCGCACGTACCGGTCGAGCGGTCTTCGATCTCGGCATAGCGGTCGGCTGCCAGACGGCGTCCGTAGCCGACTTTCAAGGGCTTGCCGCCTCGAACAGAATGATTTTAGGCCCGATCGGCCTAAAATCTGAATCCTGTTCTAAATTAAAGAGTTAGAGCATGATGTCGTCCAAAAACCGCTCACACTTTTCGGCATCATGCGCTAGCAGCCCTTCTTCCTCATTTTCTTTTCGACCTTGGCTCGCCTCTCGGGTCCATCACTGGCATGTTTTCCGCCGGTCAGCCCATTATCCATCATCGCCTGCAGCTGCGCACAGTTTTTGTGGTGCTTGCCGCCCTTGGCGGTGACCTCGGTGGATGTGAAGGCAAAAAGCAGCGCTACGGCTGCCGCCGATCGAACAAGGGCTGAAAGCCTCATGGTCCCTCTCCTCTTGCCCTGCATGGTACGCCCCAGCCCCCGAGCCGGCAATGAGGATGGTGTCGCGCCAGCCGGGATACTGGTTAAGGGCGAAGCGATCTCATCGGCATCGATGTCGGCGCCCTCCGGCTCGGCGCGCCGCCCGCTCTGCAGTTCCTGCCTCGACTGGAGCGAAAGGCTCGCCCATCTTGCCGGCAGCCTCGGCAAGGCGCTGCTGTCAACCTTCCTCGACAAGGGCTGGGCGAGGCGCACCGCCGAAAGCCGCTCGATCATCTTCTCGCTCGAAGGCTCCCGGCAGTTCGTGAAACTGTTTCCGTCACAGGCGTAGCTTTCCGTTAGAATCTGACGTCCAATCGGGCGTTGGCGCTATGGCGGTTCTGGCCATCGCCGAATTCTCCCCGGTACGATACGGATGCGGCCGCGGCCGCGGTCAACTGCAATGCCACTGATCCACCGGCAACGACGCTGTTTTCGGCATTGCGCAACCCTTTCACGACGAAACTCCCGCCATTTTCGAATGTCAGCGCGGAGAGCGCCGTGTCCTGATCGGCTATCCGTCTCCAGGCGACATCGAAACCGGTTACGACGTTCTTGCCGGCGACCGAAGCCTGCCGTTCCGCACGCAGTCCGACCGTCGTTGCAAACTGGTCTTCGCGCGCGCTTTCTCCGGAAAGGGAAGAAGCGCCGCCATCTTCGTGGAAGCTGTCGCGCTGAGCGATTGCATAATCCAGTCTGCCGAATGGGGTGATAATAAGGTCACGGGAAAGGCCGAAGTCGAATGAGGCCTCGGAAAAGAATTGGGCGGTGCTGCCGCGATAGCTTGCCGTCTGGCTGTCGGAAAAACCGTCAAAGGCGATGTCTCGGCGCGTTTCGATGTCGTACCAGCTGTTCGACGCCCCGAATTTGACCTGCAAGCCGCCGAATCTCTGGCCGGCATAGAGGCCCAAATGCACACTGTCGATATTGGCCGTGGAGCCGAGATCGGGGATCTCGAAAGAGGATTGTCCGACGCCTGCGAAAACGCCGGCCGCACGATCGTCGATCAGCCAGTCGACCCCGTAAAGAACGCCGCCGCGCGCAGTCCTGGCGCTGGAGGCGTTTCCGTCACCCTTCAGCCAGGAGATATTGCCATAGGCGCTCGTCCATACCTTGGCGCCAGTCTCGAAAGCCTCGTCCAGCCGGTCGTAAACCACATTGCGCACGTCATCGGCCTCGCTGAAAAGGCCATTTTGCAGCGAGGCGTGGATCTCGCCGGAGAGCTGGTCGAACGCGTCCCTCGCTTCTGCCCTGTCGCTGTAAAGGATCGCGTTATAGAGCGCGAGACTGCTGGAGCCGCTTGTCTGGTCGAGGAAGTCGAGGCCATAAGCCGACTGTTGCTGATTATACGTAAGAGCGGCACTCGGAAACAGAGAGCCGGGGCTGAGCACAGTCCGCAAGGTCAAGGTTACGTCGGTAGCGGAATAGCTGAGGAAAGACTTCAGGAAGGCAGAATCAATCTCCAGATCGCCGAACGTGCCGGAGACGGTCCCGGCCGAGACGATCGTGTAGGACTGGCCGTTGACGTAGCTGACGGCCGGATCCCACAGGATCGTCTGAACCTTGGCGCCGTTCAGGAAGGCGGTGCCGGTGACATCGACCCTGTCGCTGAGCCCGGTGCTGCCGATCTCGACTTCGAACACGCTGCTTGGATCGAAGTTCAGATCTCCGGTGACCGTCAGGGTTCCGATCGAATTTCCGGGAGCAAGGATGCTGCTTGCTGCAAGCGAAGTCATGCCGACGCTGCCGGTTCCCTGAAGTCTTGCGCCTGACCCAATGTTGACGGCGCCAGCCAGGCTGCCGTCGACGGAGAGCGTACCATCCAGCACATCCGTGTCGCCGCTATAGTTGCTATTGCCCGTCAGATGAAACAAGCCGGCGCCGGTCTTGACGAGGCTGCCGCCTCCAGTAATCGACCCGGCGAAAATGGTGGAACTGTCATCGCCGCCGACATTCAGCGTCGCTGCATTGGAAAGCGTGACATCCCCTCCCGACGAGCCGCCGCCGGCGAGCGATCCGATGGTTTCGGAGGTGGCGACGTCGAGCCCGGCGCCGGCGAGATCGGCAATGGTCACGCGGGCGCCGTCAGCCAACGCGTTGCAGTTCTGGAGGGATAGCCGCCCCTGCTCGATGTCCGTATCCCCCGACCGCGTATTGTTGCCCGAAAGGGTCAGCGTGCCCGCGCCGGTCTTTGTCAGCCCTCCAGTGCCTGATACGTTTCCGGCAAAGGTTACCGCATTGCCGCTCGTATTCACGGTGCCGCCGGCGCCGCCGATGACCACAGCCCGGGAGGCCGGAGACGCAACGGTGCCGAATGTCTGCAGCGTCGCGCCATCGAGGGTCAGCGTATTGGTGGCGCTTCCATCGCCGAGAGATGCGGATGAGGACACGAAGAGGGTTCCTCCCAGCACATTCATCGCGCCGGAAAAGCTGTTGGGTCCAAAAAGCCCTAAAGTTCCGGCGCCCGATTTTGTCACGGACCCGCTGCCGGATATGACGCCGCTGAACGATCCGCTCGCATCGGAACCGCCAATCGAAAGGCTGGCGCTGCCGATCAGAACCTCGCCGCCGCCGGAAAGGCTCGCAATAGCCTGGTTGAATCCGCCCATATCCAATTGGGTGCCGTTATCCATGAAAAGGCCGGACGATGCGGAAAGCGCGTTCGCCGACATCAATTGCAATGTGCCTGCCGAGATGGTCGTTGCACCGGTATAGGACTGACGGCTGCTGAGCGTGAAGGTGCCGGTGCCGGCTTTGGTCAGACCGCCAGCGCCCGATATTTCGCCGTCGAAGGTGGTGGAACTGTCGCCGGCCCCGACCGACAGAACGGCGTTGCTGGCGACGTCGATGGTGCCGCTGCCCGTCAACGCGTCCACGGCTTCGCTCGCATTGATTCTTAGCGCCCCATCGAGGCTGATGTCGGCCGAGCCTCCGAAGACTTTGCCGCCATCGGCGGTCAGTGTCGCGCCGGACAGGACGTCGATCGACAGGGCCCCTTGCGAGACGCCCGACCACAGGAAATCCCCGGAAATCGTCAAGCCGCGGGCGGCGATGATGCCGCCGGAATAATTTCCGGATCCGATTGCCAGCGTTTCCGTCGTGCCGATCATGCCCGCGCCGTACAGGTTGTTGAGCGAGGCGTCGTACGTTCTTAGATCCAGGGTCGAGCCTGACGACAATCGAAGCGAATCGAGCGTCGAAAGATTTGCGGCGGTGGCAGCATCCAGAATGCTCATGGACCGATTGGCCGAGAGTGCGACTTCGCCGACACCCACGAACCTGCCTTGCCAGCTTCCGCTCCGACTGAAGGTCACACGGTTTGCGCCGTCGATCGTTCCATCGAAGGAGAAGTCTCGGATCTCGAGATCCGTATCGCTGAGGTGAATCGTGCCGCTGCCGGCAAGGGAGGCTATCCAATCGCTGTGCGCTCCGAAGTCGATGGTGGCACCCGACGCGACGGTTGTTGTGGTGGCGCGGAGCAGTGCCCCTTGACCGTCGCCCGGGACCAGCAGCGTGCCGGAATCGACATAAACGTCCTGGCTTCCGCCCGAGAAGAAGTTATCCGCAAGCGTGACTGTGCCGGTGTCGCCGGCGCCGCCGAAATGAAGTTCCGCGCCCGTGCCGGCCCGATAAAGTCTGAGATTCAGATCGCTGCCGGAGATGGCGGAGAAACGCACAACGGCACCGTCCATAATATCCATTTCCGGGGCCAGGTTGACGGTTCCGGCCCCCACGGATCTGATCCATCCACCCGTCGACATGTCGACCTGATCGGTTCCCAACTCGCCGCCGTTGCTGATCTCGACATAGGAACTGAGAGAGGAGTCGCCGCGAGCGGTAACGGCCGAGAGAACAAGGGTGATAAAGGCTGAACCGGCAACGGCGAAATGAATGGAAAAACGGCACTGTGCTTTCATCAGAATCAGCTTTACTAAAAAATTGATCGCGGAGGCTGTATAAAATGCTGCCCGCACTCCGGGGAGTCCAAACTTTGCATCGATCATCTGAGCCGGCGGTAGAAAACATGAGCGAAACGCGCCTTTATCCCGGGGTGAAAGATTTCGCTTCGGACAGTCTGTGGGTCGAAGCGGCCGGCTTGATACGGCATCCTTCCTATGGCAGCGCGCTTCTCGCCTATTGCGACGCGATGACTGCGCGCGTGCCAAAACTGCTGCCGGCGAACAAACTCTTTGCCCAGAAGCAGCGCTACCTCGTCTCCTTCATTCTGATCTGCCTTCATGTTCAGTGGCTTCAGTCGCGTGGCCCGGCGCCTTCGCTTGCGCTTCTTCAACGATCGGCACCCGGCAGCCCGCGCCAGATTGCCGCTTTAATCAGCGGGCTGCGCGACCGTGGTCTCGTCACGGCAAAATCGCTCGAGACGGATCGGCGAACACAAGTCCTGAAGCCTAGCCTGGAATTGATGCGGGAGATTGCCCAATCACCGCTCGCCATTCTGAGCTCATCGGAATTATTCGCACCTCTCCTGCCGATCCGGCCGGATGATCTGGCGACGGACGAGACCCTGCTGGCGCATTGGTTGGCGCTTTCGGCGGAGCGCTACGCGGTGAAGGATGACCTGTTCGGCCCATTTCCTCTAATCGTCCGCCACAGCGAAAGAGACGCCGGCCACCTTGTGTTTTGCGCCGTCATGGCCGAAGCCCTGCGCCAGCGTCAAGGCAAGGCAATCGCCGGAAGCCTGACCTATCGGGCTCTTGCCCAGCGCTTCGACGTCTCTCGCCAGCACATCAGCAATATCCTCGACGAGGCGGCCGAGAAAGGCTGGTATTGCATCTCTCCGGGCGGCGAACTGGCGCTGATGCCCGACGATACGCTCCTTCAGGTTGAGACCTGGGTAGCCGGGCAGATGGCGCATTATCGCCGCCTTGTCTTGGCGATCGCCGGCAAATCGGCCGGGGTTGCCGCGGACGCCGGCGACATCGACCAAAAGTCCGACGTCTTATCCGACTGAATACCTAGATCCGGAACAGCCGGGCAGAACCTTCGTTTGGAAATCAGCTGCCCGCTGCGGCAGTCAGTCACAAACAAACGGAGGATACATCATGATGAAACTAACACATCTCGCCTTGGCAGCGGCATTTCTGGCCGGCACGGCCGTTTCCGGCTTCGCGCAATCGTCAAGCACGGTCGGCACCGGCGGTTCGTCGGCTGGCGGCGGAACTGCGAGCAGCACCGTCGGTACTGGTGGCAGCTCTGCCGGGGGCACCTGCCCTGCCGGCGCGACCAATTGCAATTCCGGCTCGTCCTCGACGATCGGCACCGGCGGCTCGTCGGCCGGTGGCGGCACCTCGAGCAGCACCGTCGGCACCGGCGGCTCTGCCGCGGGTTCAGGCTCCGGCTCGGGTTCTGCTTCGACGCTCGGCACAGGCGGTTCATCGGCCGGCGGCGGCACCTCGAGCAGCTCAGTCGGCACCGGCGGTTCTGCCGCGGGCTCGGGCGATGCGAACTCGGCCTCGAGTGTCGGAACCGGCGCCTCGTCTGCGGACGGCGACAAGACGGGCAGCACCGTCGGAACCGGCGGCAGTGCGGCTGGAACGTCGCATGACGACAAGGGCAAGAAGGGCTGCGCGCCCGGCCAGGTCAAGAAGGATGCCGCCGGCACCAAGGGCTGCTGACGCTATCGGCCGGCGCCTTTGCGGCGTCGGCCAAACCCTTGGAGATAAGACAATGACCCAGCTTTCCACAATCGCACTCAGCGCTTGCCTGGTCTTCGTCGCCGGGCAGACGATGTCGGAGGAGATCAAGCTCGACGACGGAACGACATGCACAATCGTCCAGTCACAGGCCGGAGATATGTCCACCACCGTGACGGCCGGCAACGGGCACGTGTCTTCGTCGACCACAACAGGCAGCGGTTCGGCCGGCTCCTCCTCTTCGTCGTCCGCCTCCGCCGGCTCGTCGGCGGGATCCGGAAGCGTCGACAGCTTTTCCACGGCAAGCATCACAAGGCCCGACGGCACCGTCATCACCAAACGTTCCGACGGCACCTGCTCAATGACGAAACCGACGAAATAGGAGAGGACAATGAAACATATCAACCTTATCGCAGCCGCCTCGATCGCGCTTCTCGCGTCGAGTTCGGTGGTTCTTGCGGAGGATTGCAATGCGGCCGGAACGGTCGGCACTGGCGGAAGCGCTTCGGCCGGCGGCACCTCGGCGAGCTCTGTGGGAACCGCAGGCACGTGCCGGACCGGCACCACTTCCTCGATCGGATCGGGGGAAGTGCAGCCACCATCGATGGCAAGGCGCAAAGCAAGACCCATGTCAACGATAATGGCGACAAGCTCAAGGCACAAACCAAGGCCCAGGCCGTCGACAAGGGGACGTTCAGCAAGTCCCGCACGAAGACCAGCACCGACGGCAGCTCGCTGGAAAGCACGACCCGCACCATGTCGCATGTTCCCGGCGAGAAGCCAGTCAAGAATACCACCAATCAGAAGATCATCCTGCCGGAACAGTAGGTTAGATGGGCTCGCCTCGCACAAACAAGGGCGAGCCCCTGGCCTTGGCGCAATGGCCTCCGGTGCTTAAGGCTCGGCCTTCTTCGAGCGCATTCAACTGCTCATCGCACGAGACAAACACTACAACCTGTTGTTTTTACGCGGATTCGCGAGGTCTCGCTGAGAAATCATTAAGCATGTTCCGATAATCTCAGGTTCTACATTAACGTGAGAACCCGACATGGCGTCGATCCAGCATAAGATCATCATTGCAAGCATCGCGATTTTCGCCTTGGCGGGCGGCGCCACAGGGGTCGGCATCTGGTCTGCCTCCACCCTTTCGGCCAACAGCGCCGATGTCGCCCAGTCGGCGCAAATTCTGCGCAACCACATGCAGGCCGATATGATGCATGACGCACTGCGCGCCGACGTGCTCGCCTCCCTGCTCGCATCCAACCCGGCAGCCGGCATAGACGCCGCCGCGGTGAAGGCGGATCTGGCGGAGCACGAGACATCGTTCCGCGAGATGATCGACGCCAACAAGGCTCTTGTCTCCGACGCAAAAACGAAAGCGGTCCTTGCCGACATCGAACGTCCCCTGCTCGTCTATGTGGAAAGCGCCACGAAGATGGTCGATCTTGCGGGCAAGGATCCGGCGGCGGCGTTGAAGGCGCTGCCGGAATTCATGCAGCAGTTCTCGACATTGGAAACGGCCATGGAACAGGCCGGCGATCAGATCACCGCCGTATCGGATGATATTTCCGAGCGTAGCGCCGACATCAAAGCCTCTGTCGATATCACCCTCAAAGCCCTTCTGGCTTCGGCCGCGCTGTTCGCCTTCGGCCTCTATTTCCTGACCCGCAAGACCGTCACCAAGCCGATCCTTTCGCTTTCCAACGATATGCAAAGGCTCGCCGGCGGTGACACGACCATTGCCTGCACCGGGATCGGCCGCACTGACGAAATCGGCACGATGGCATCGGCTGTCGAAATTTTCCGTCAGGCGGCGATCGCCAACAAGCAGCTCGAGCAGGACTCCGAAACCGCCCGCTTGCAGGGCGAAACCGAGCGGGTCACGGCCCGCAAGCAGGCGGACGAGGATGCGGCCGAACGGCTGCGGGCGGCAACATCCGGTCTTGCCGCAGGCCTGAAGCGGCTTGCCTCCGGCGATCTCGCCTTCCAGATCGAAGAGCCCTTTGCCCCCGACTTCGAGAGCCTCCGGCATGATTTCAACATGTCGATCCGCCAGCTCGATCAGACGCTCGGCGCCATCGCAACGGCCATTGCCGCGATCGACGAAGGCACAAGGGAAATTGCATCCGGGGCCGGCGATCTGTCGAAACGCACCGAACAGCAGGCGGCCTCTCTCGAACAAACCGCCGCAGCGCTCGATCAGATCACCGCCAATGTCTCGAACTCCAGCAAGCGCACCGACGAGGCGCGCACCGAAGCGACGGACGCCAATCGCAACGCCGCCAAATCGGCGGAGGTCGTGTCGCATGCCGAAGAGGCCATGCGCCGCATCGAGGCCTCGTCGCAGCAGATCTCCAGCATCATCGGCGTGATCGACGAAATCGCCTTCCAGACCAACCTGCTGGCACTGAACGCCGGCGTCGAAGCGGCGCGCGCGGGAGAGGCCGGCAAGGGCTTTGCGGTGGTGGCCCAGGAAGTCCGCGAACTCGCCCAGCGCTCGGCGCAGGCGGCAAAGGAAATCAAGGGCCACATCCAGAAATCCTCGGTGGAAGTGGAAAGCGGCGTCAAGCTGGTTCTCGACACCAGCCAGGTGCTGAGCGCCATCAGCGAG
Organism: Rhizobium sp. C104; assembly: GCF_022354505.1. NCBI lineage: Bacteria > Pseudomonadati > Pseudomonadota > Alphaproteobacteria > Hyphomicrobiales > Rhizobiaceae > Rhizobium > Rhizobium sp. C104. The sequence goes on from NZ_CP092348.1 coordinate 2,530,373, forward strand.
CAGATCGCCCGCATCAACCAGCACATGGATGCCATTGCCGTATCGGCAAGAGAGCAGTCGACCGGCCTTGCCGAAGTCAATACCGCCGTCAACTCGATGGATCAGGTGACCCAGCAGAATGCGGCCATGGTCGAGCAATCGACCGCCGCATCCGGTCATCTGGCCGAGGAAGCCGCCAAGCTGCGCGAACTCGTTTCCCGCTTCAAGCTGCGCGCGACGGCGCCGGCGCAATTCGCACGACGGGCAGCTTGACGGCTTCACGGAAGCGATCCGGCAGCGACCGCGGAGCCGGTCGCTTGCCGCATCGCAGCCATGCTTGAGATCAGGTTGAGCTTTCGGCGGGCATCGTGTAAAGCCGCTGAATCCCCGGACAAGACCCAGATTTCCAGCAAGGCGTGAACATATGAACGGCTTCGATCTCATTATCTTCGATTGCGACGGTGTGCTCGTCGATTCCGAAATCATCGCCGCGGAAGTCGAATCCGCGCTTCTGACGGAGGCCGGATATCCGATCGGCGTCGAGGAAATGGGCGAACGCTTCGCCGGCATGACATGGCGCAATATCCTGCTGCAGATCGAGCGCGAAGCGAGCATCCCGTTTTCTGCCTCGCTGCTCGAGAAGTCCGAGCAACTGCTCGACGCCAGGCTGGCGAATGACGTCAAGGCCATTCCAGGCGTCGAATTCGCCGTCTCCAGGCTCTCGATGAAGCGCTGCATCTGCTCGAATTCGAGCACGAAGCGGCTCGACATGATGCTCGGCAAGGTGGGGCTGAAGCCGCTGTTTGCCCCCAATATCTTTTCCGCCAAGGATCTCGGGCCCGACCGGGCCAAGCCGAAGCCCGACATCTTCCTGCACGGCGCAAGTCAGATGGGTGTCTCGCCGGACAAGGTGGTCGTCGTCGAGGATTCCGTGCACGGCGTCCATGCGGCGCGCGCCGCCGGCATGCGCGTCATCGGCTTCACCGGCGCCTCGCACAGCTATCCCGCCCATGCCGACAAGCTGACCGATGCCGGCGCCGAAACGGCGATCTCCCGCATGAACGACCTGCCTGGTGTCGTCGCCGCGTTGGCGGCCTGGGAAGGCGTTCTCTGATCTGAGACAAGCAACGGCGCTCCGTCAGAAGCGGGAGCCGGCCGCCTTTTTCCGTCATTTTGGGGAAGGACGACAACGGTGCCTTCTGTCTTTCAAGACGGTCGATAAGATTTCTGGCGGCTGCAGGATTGATTTCTGCCAATTCGGCAATTCTGGTCAGAAGCCAGCGTTCGGCACTTTTGGAGAGACGGGCAGCCGGCATCAGCCAACCCGACGATGTCGAACTTCCGAAGCGTCAACGATCATCCGAGCCTTTTCAAGCACGTCGTCGAGATCGACGCTTTCCCCGCGGTCAAGTTCATCGAAGCCATGGGCATCCTGCAGCATCTCGGCGCCCTCATTCGCCAGATAGTGGTCGAGGGCTTTCAACATCACTCCGGTTCGATCTCGATCGAGAACCTGGGCGATGCGATCGAATGCTTCGACCGTCGACGTTGGCAACCTGAGAGAGATCTGCGATTTTTCCTTGGACAACATGACTTCGGTCCTCGCAGGGGGCGCATCTTCCCGAACGTGCTGCCGCATGCTTTTCCGATGAACCAGGAAGACCGAACTCACCGGGCGGCTTTAGCTGTTCTTCTTGGTCTTTGCCGGCTGGGTATCGAAGCCGATGTTGACGCGCACCAGGGCGCCGGCGCCGACGGGCATTTTGATGCCGTCCTTGCGGAAGATCACCTGGGTGCCCGGCGCGCCCGCCGGGATCTCGGTCGGGAATTTGGTGACTTCGGAATAGAGCACGGTCTCGCCGTCGAGGATGGTGACGCGGATCGGCAGGGTCACCGGGCCGGGAGCGCCGGCCGGGCCGGTGATGAGGCGCAACTGGGCAACGATGGTCATCGTCAGGTTCGCCTCGTTCAGCGTGCACTGGCGGGTGTAATCGCCGAAGGACGCCTGGAAGACGATCTGCTGCGCATCGTCCTTCTTGCCCTTGGCATAGGTGCGGAAGATCGCATCCTGGTCGCGCATAAAGATCTGCGGGCAGGCGCCCTGGACGACGGGGGCGACGGCGCCCTGCGCGGTCTTTGCGGTGCCGATCGAAGGATTGTTCGAGGTCGGATTGGCCGGCGCCAGCGGCATGATCTGGGCGGTGCCGTTCGACTGCGCCGGCGCCGCCGACTTGCTGTCGCCGCCGATGCCCAGCGTATCGCAGCCGGCGAGCAAGGCAAGAATGGAAGCGGAGACGATGAGACGCGAGACCTTGCCGAGCACTATGTTCCACCCTTTGCACAAGCGTTTCTTGGAGGCCCCATGTCTTTTGCGCGAGGCCTTTCATGACGGTTTGCGATGGTCTATATCAGCGGCGCAAACAAAAATCGATTGGGTACGCGCCGTTTTGATGCACTTTTCGCCCCCGGATGCGGGCAACTTCAACAAGATAACGGCGATGGTATGGCCGCAAGCGCAGCGCTGGCCGGTTTCCGGCTGCGCGAGCCACGGCCCGGCCCGGCCGAACTTCCTCCAGCGATAGATCAAGGATGATGAACGTGGACTATATCTCGACCCGCGGCGAGGCCCCTGCCCTCGGCTTTTGCGACGCCCTGCTGACGGGGCTGGCGCGCGACGGCGGGCTCTATGTTCCCCGGGAATGGCCGCAGTTTTCGAAGAAAGAAATCCGGGCGCTGCGCGGCAAGAGCTATCAGGAAATCGCCTTCACCATCCTTTCGCCCTTCACCAATGGCGAGATCCCCGCGGCGACTTTCCGAGCGATGATCGACGAGGCCTACGGCACCTTCCGCCATCCGGCGATCGCGCCGCTCGTGCAGACCGGGCCGAACAGTTTTGTCATGGAGCTGTTCCATGGCACGACGCTCGCCTTCAAGGATGTGGCGATGCAGCTGCTGGCCCGGCTGATGGATTACGCGCTGGAGAAGCGCGGCAAACGGGCGACGATCGTCGGCGCCACTTCGGGCGATACCGGCGGGGCGGCGATCGACGCGTTCGCGGGGCGCGAGCGTACCGACATCTTCATTCTCTTCCCGCATGGCAAGGTCTCGCCGGTGCAGCAGCGGCAGATGACGACATCGACGGCCGCCAATGTGCATGCGCTTGCCGTCGAGGGCAATTTCGACGATTGTCAGAACCTCGTCAAAGCGATGTTCAACGACGCGGCGTTCCGCGACAAGGTCGGCCTCTCCGGCGTCAACTCGATCAACTGGGCGCGCATCATGGCCCAGATCGTCTATTATTTCACGACCGCCGTGGCGCTCGGCGGGCCGGACCGGAAGATCTCGTTCACGGTGCCGACCGGCAATTTCGGCGATATCTTTGCCGGCTACGGCGCCAAGCGCATGGGCCTGCCGATCGACCGGCTGGTGATCGCCACCAATGAGAACGACATCCTGGAGCGGACGCTGAAGACCGGCCGCTACGACATGAAGGCGGTCAAGGCGACAAGCTCGCCTTCGATGGACATCCAGATCTCGTCGAATTTCGAACGGCTGCTGTTCGAAGCCTATGGGCGCGACGCCTCGAAGGTGCGCGCGGCCATGGAAAGCCTCAAACAATCCAATGGCTTCGAGATCGGCGAGCAAGCGCTGAAGGCGATCCGCCGCGACTTCCGGGCCGGTCGCGCCAGCGAAAAACAGGTGGCCGAGACGATCCGCACGACATATGCCGAGACCGGTTATCTGCTCGATCCGCATTCGGCGATCGGCGTCTTCGTCGCCAGGAAGAAGGAAAAGCCGAATACGCCGATGGTGACGCTTTCGACCGCGCATCCGGCGAAATTCCCGGCCGCCGTAAAATCGGCCTGCGGTATTGACCCGGCGCTTCCGACGTGGCTTGCTGATCTGATGCACAGGGAGGAGCGCTTCCAGATCATCGAACCGGAGCTGAAAGCCGTAGAGACCTTTATCGGCAAACACGCCCGCGGCAAGACGACGGCAGGCGCAGAAAGATAGCCAATGACAGTTGAGTGCACCCGGCTGAAATCCGGGCTGACAGTAGTCACAGAAACCATGCCGCACCTTGAAAGCGTTGCGCTCGGAGTCTGGATCAAATCGGGATCGCGTAACGAGACGGCAGACGAGCACGGCATCGCCCATCTGCTAGAACACATGGCCTTCAAGGGAACGGGACGCCGCAGCGCCCGCCAGATCGCCGAGGAAATCGAGGACGTCGGCGGCGAAGTCAACGCCGCCACTTCAACCGAGACCACCTCCTACTACGCCCGCGTGCTGAAAGACCACGTGCCGCTCGCCGTCGATATCCTCGCCGACATCCTGACGGAATCGGCCTTCGAGGAGGAGGAGCTGGAGCGCGAGAAGCAGGTGATCCTGCAGGAGATCAACGCCGCCAACGACACGCCCGACGACGTGGTGTTCGACCGGTTCTCCGAGGTCGCCTATCGCGACCAGACGCTCGGCCGAGCCATCCTCGGCACGCCGGAGACCGTCGTCTCCTTCACGCCGCAGCAGATCCGCGGCTATCTCGGCCGCAACTACACGACCGACCGCATGTTCGTCGTCGCCACCGGCGCCGTCGAGCATGACGAATTCCTGCGCATGGTCGAGGATCGTTTCGCCAGCCTGCCGAGCGAGCCTTCGGCGCCGCCGGTCATGGAAGCGGCGCGCTATATCGGCGGCAGCGTGCGCGAACCGCGCGATCTGATGGACGCGCAGATCCTGCTCGGCTTCGAGGGCAAGCCCTACCATGCCCGCGATTTCTACTGTTCGCAGATTCTCGCCAATATCCTCGGCGGCGGCATGTCCTCCAGGCTGTTCCAGGAAGTGCGCGAATTCCGCGGTCTCTGTTATTCGGTCTATGCCTTCCACTGGGGCTTTTCCGACACCGGCATCTTCGGCATTCATGCTGCGACCGGCGGCGAAAATCTGCCGGAGCTGGTGCCCGTCATCATCGACGAGCTGCACAAATCCGCCGATCAGATCCACCAGAAGGAAATCGAGCGCGCCCGCGCCCAGATCCGCGCCCAGTTGCTGATGGGCCAGGAAAGTCCGGCGTCGCGCGCCGGCCAGATCGCCAGGCAGATGATGCTTTACGGCCGGCCGATCTCCAATATGGAGATGATGGAACGGCTCGAGGGCATCACCATCGAGCGGCTGACCGATCTCGCCGGCCGGCTGTTCTACGACACGGTGCCGACGCTTTCGGCGATCGGTCCGCTGGAACAGCTCGCGCCGATGGAAGACATCACCGCGTCGCTTTCGGTCCCGGCACCGAAAACGATGCAGGCCGGCCGCTGAGCCGGCGTTCGTCCTGCCGGGAGTGATGGATGCCAAAATCGGTGTTTCGGTTTCTGTCGCGGCAGCCGGATGCGGTCGAGCTGGAAAACGACCGATATCTCTTGCGCCTGCCGCGCTACCAGGATTTCAACCAATGGCACCGGCTGCGCGCCGAAAGCCGCAAGTTCCTGGAGCCCTGGGAGCCGACCTGGCGGCGCGACGAGCTGACGGAAGGCGCCTACCGCGCCCGCGTCATCCGCGGCAAGCAGGAATATGCCTCGGGCCAGGCAATCCCGCTGTTCATTTTCCTCAAGGAAAACCACGCCCTCGTCGGCGGCATCACCATCGGTTATATCAGGCGGGGCGCGGCACAAAGCTGCATGATCGGCTACTGGATGGGCGAGCGCCATGCCGGCCAGGGGCATATGTTCGCCGCCCTTCAAATGGTTATTCCTTATATCTTCACCGGGCTTGAGTTGCACCGTATCGAAGCAGCCTGTATTCCAGATAACGCGCGCAGCATCCGCCTGCTTGAAAAGGCCGGGTTTCAGCAGGAAGGTTATCTGCGCGGATACTTGAAGATCAACGGTCAGTGGCATGACCATGTGATGTTTTCACGTCTCGCCACCGATACGGATAAAGGCAGGAAAACCGACAGCCGATGACCAGAGACCGCATGCTGCCCAAGTCACCGTCCGGACGTTTGATCGCGGTGATCGCAGCCTTTTTGCTGGCGGTGTTCGCCCTTTCGGCGGGCGCGGCCCAGGCGGCCGAACCGGTGAAGATTTCCCGTGACGACACCGCGCTCGACCTGACCGCGACGACCGAAATCTACGTCAACCAGGGCGAGGCCTTCCAGGTTTCGACGGCGGCCGGCGCCGACGGTATCCGCCGGCGCATCGAGGTCAGGGCAAGCTCTGAAAATCACCAGGGCGACTGGGCGGTGTTCGCGCTCGCCAACGTCTCGGAGGAACAGCTGGAGCGGGTCATCGTCGCGCCGCATTTCCGGCTGGTCAATTCCAAGCTGTTCTGGCCGGATCTCGGCTCGCAGCGCATCAGCGCGATTACGCCCAGCGAAGGTTTCGCGCTCGACCGGCAGCCGAGCGACGAGGCCGACGTCTTCCGCATCACGCTGAACCCCGGCGCCGTCATCACCTTCGTCGCCGAACTGTCGACGCCGGAGCTGCCGCAGATCTACCTTTGGGAACCGAACGCCTACAAGGACACGATCAACGCCTTCACGCTCTACCGCGGCATTGTGCTCGGCATTGCCGGCCTGCTGGCGGTGTTCCTGACCATCCTCTTCGTCGTCAAGGGCACCTCGATGCTGCCGGCGACCGCAGCCCTTGCCTGGGCGGTGCTCGGCTATATCTGCGTCGACTTCGGCTTTCTCGGCAAGCTGATCAGCGTGGCCTCGGCCGACCAGCGAATATGGCGCGCCTGCGCCGAGGTGGCGCTGGCCTCCAGTTTCGTCATCTTCCTGTTCACCTATTTGAACCTCAACCGCTGGCATGCGCATCTCGGCTACGCGACGCTCGCCTGGGTGCTCGGCCTTGCCCTGCTCTTCGGCGTCGCGATCTACGATCCGTCGATTGCCGCCGGCATCGCCCGGCTTTCCTTCGCCCTGACGGCGGCGACCGGGCTGCTGCTGATCGTCTATCTCGGCTTCAACCGCTACGACCGCGCCATCCTCTTGGTGCCCGCCTGGGCGCTGACGCTCGTCTGGCTGTTCGGCGCATGGCTGACGGTCACCGGACGGCTCGACAACGACATCATCCAGCCGGCCCTCGGCGGCGGCTTGGTGCTCATCGTGCTTCTGATCGGCTTCACCGTCATGCAGCACGCCTTTGCAGGCGGCGCCTTCCAGCAGGGGCTGTTTTCCGATCTCGAGCGGCAATCGCTGGCGCTGACCGGGTCCGGCGACATGGTGTGGGATTGGGACGTGGCGCGCGACCGCGTCGTCACCATTCCCGATGTTTCGACCAAGCTCGGCCTGTCCCCGGGCACCATGCATGGGGCGGCGCGCAACTGGCTGCCGCGGCTGCACCCAGACGATCGCGACCGCTTCCGCGCCACGCTCGACGTGCTGCTCGAACACCGGCGCGGCCGGCTGAACCACGAATTCCGCATCCGCGCCGAGGACGGGCATTTCCACTGGCTGCTGATCCGCGCCCGGCCGGTGCTCGGCTCGAACGGCGAAATCATCCGCTGCGTCGGCACGATCGTCGACGTCACCGAGCAGAAAAATTCCGTCGAGCGGCTGCTGCACGATGCGCTGCATGACAATCTCACCGGCCTGCCGAACCGGCAGGTGTTCCTCGACCGGCTGCAGGCGGTGCTGGCGCTGGCGCCGGGTGGCGATACGCTCAAGCCCACCGTGATGGTGATCGACATCGACCGCTACAAGCTGGTCAATGATGCACTCGGCGTCGCTGCCGGCGACAATATCCTGATTGCGCTGACCCGGCGCCTGCGCCGGCTGTTGAAGCCGCAGGACACGCTGGCGCGGCTCGCCGGCGACCAGTTCGGCCTGATCCTGGTGTCCGAGCACAATCCGGCCAAGGTCGCCGATTTCGCCGATGCGATCAGCAAGGCGATCATGGTGCCGATCAACTTCGCCAACCGCGAGATCATCCTGACGGCGTCGATCGGCCTGACCTCCTGGGTCGACCGGCAGGAGAGCGCCAGCGGCCTGCTCAGCGATGCCGAGCTTGCCATGTACCGGGCAAAACGGGCCGGCGGCAACCGCGTCGAGCCGTTCCAGCCGGCCTTCCGCGACTTCGGCACCGACCGGCTGCAGCTCGAAACGGATCTACGCCGCGCCATCGAGCGCAAGGAATTGTCGATGGTCTACCAGCCGATCGCCCGGCTTGAAGATGTCGAGGTCGCCGGTTTCGAAGCGCTGATGCGCTGGGAACATCCCAAACGCGGCAATATTCCGCCCTCCGAATTCATCCCGATCGCCGAGGCCTCCGATCTCATCGGCCCGCTCGGCATGTTCGCGCTGGAGCAGGCGACCAACGATCTGATGAGCTGGCAGAACCAGACCGGCGAATTGCCGATCTTCGTGTCGATCAACCTGTCGAGCGTGCAGCTGCTCAACAACGAGCTCTATGACGACGTGCGCTCGGTTCTCGCCAAGACCCATTGCCAGCCCGCCCGCCTCAAGCTCGAACTGACCGAGTCCATGGTGATGGAAAATCCGGAACAGGCCCGCCTCGTGCTGCAGAAGCTGAAGGAAGCCGGCATAGGCCTGGCGCTCGACGATTTCGGCACCGGCTATTCCTCGCTCGCCTATCTGACCCGCTTCCCCTTCGACATGATCAAGCTCGACAAGGCCCTGGTGCGCGACGGCAGCGACAAGAAGGCGACCGTGCTCCGCTCGGTCATCGCAATGGCGCGCGAACTTGAAATGAAGGTGGTGGCCGAAGGGATCGAATCCAACGAGGATGCGATCGAGCTCGCCAAGATGGGCTGCAACTACGGGCAAAGCTATCTGTTCGGCCCGCCGATCGCCTCGGAATCCGTGCTGCGACTGCTGCGGGAACGGTTTCCGCTAACCAAGCGGGCGTGAGATGGCCTGCCGGTTTCAGCGGTTGCCGGCCTCGGCGGCAAAGGTCACCTTTGGCCACTATACCAACCACATGGTCGTCTTGCTTTCTCACATTTGAGGGGCCACGCATGAATGTGCAAGCCGAAGTCGACCTTCCAACTCAGAAACAAAAGTGGGCTTGGGCATCGGCGGCGTTGCTTTGTGTTCTGACATCGCCAGTTTTCCTCGTTCTGAAAACACTCGCTTTTATGATGGGCCTGAATTCGTTCCTGTTTTTTTTCGGGGCATTCCTCGTCATCTCTGTCGTGGGGTTTTCTTCTTGCTCCGGTGTCGGTGGTTTGGAGTGGGTATATAGCGGTGACCGAGGTCATTCTTGGGCTTTCGGAAGACCACAAATACTTCTTGTGCTGTTCGTCGAAAAACCGATTTGAAGCAGAATTTGGTTCATTCGTGCCAGTTTTGATGTTTCCGGCAGGAATGACGAGCTGCCTACTTCTAGCTCGGTTTTTGTTTTGGAAATCCCTCACGCTCCAACAAATGATATTGGTTGTCGCGGTCTCGACCGTGATCGCGCAAGGTCTGTTGTGGTACTACGAATGGCAAGAGGTGATTGTGAAATGTTCGGCCGTTCAGTGTAATTTCTGAAATGATTTGCGCTTACCAAGCGGCCTGAGCGGCCAGTCTCAGCGCTCGACGGGAACGCCGAGACCGACCTTCACCCGATCCATCGCGACGAAGGTCCGGAAGCGCTTGACGTTGTTGTTGCCGAAGAACAGCCGCCGCGTCAGCGCTTCGTAATCGGCCATTGCGGGAACGACGATGACCAGGATGAAATCCGCCTCGCCGGTGACGTAGTAGCATTGCTGGATTTCCGGCGCGGCTGCGAACTGGCTTTTGGCCTGTTCGATCTGTTTTGCCGTTTCGCTGATAACCTCCACCTCGACGAAGATGGTGATCGATTGGCCGAGCGCTGCAGGGTCGAGAACGGCGACGTTTGCCCGGATGACCCCATCCTCCGTCATACGCTTGATCCGGCGCTGGACGGCGGGCGCGGACAGGCCGACGGCTTCGCCGATCGTGCGCTGCGGCGTGGTATTGTCCCTTTGCAGGATCGCCAGGATTTTGTGATCGAAAGCATCCAAGGGAGATTTTAGCGGCCGGCTCAGAACGGGGCTCCAACGAAACAAAATTGCAAAACCAAGCCCGAAATACAGCGCCTTTTTCACCTCGCCTGCAATATGTTTTAGCCGAACAATTGAAATGAGGCGCTCATGTTTCTGCTGAACACCAATGCCGACTACCGCCAGCCCCTCGACCCGCGGGACGCCGAAATCCTCGGGATGGAGGCGGCAGACGCCGTCGAGCGCCACCTGACATTCCGGGAAAACCATGCGGAAACGCCGCTCGTCGCCTTGCCGACGCTGGCGGCCGAACTCGGTGTCGGCTCGATCCATGTGAAAGACGAGGGCCACCGACTCGGCCTTGGGAGTTTCAAGGCGCTTGGCGGTGCCTATGCCGTGATCCGTCTGGTCCTCGAGGAAGCAGCAAGGAGGCTCGGCCGTCCCGTCGATGTCTCCGAATTGCATTCTTCCGATGTGCGAGAGGTGGCCGAGACGATGGCCGTCGCCTGCGCCACCGACGGCAATCACGGCCGGTCGGTGGCCCAGGGCGCGCAGCTTGTGGGAGTCCGGGCGGCGATATTCGTGCATGCCGGCGTTAGCGACGAACGCGTCGCCGCCATCGCCCGCTTCGGCGCCGAGATGATCCGTGTGGCCGGCACCTATGACGATTCCGTTCGGGAGGCGGCGCGCATGGCTGAGCAAAAGGGCTGGACCATCGTCTCGGACACCTCATGGCCCGGCTATGAGCGCATTCCCGGGCTGGTGATGCAGGGCTACACCGCCCTTATCAGGGAAGCGCTCAGGGCAATGCCGCGGCCGCCCACCCATGTCTTCCTCCAGGCAGGCGTCGGCGGGATTGCCGCGACCGTCGCAGGCCACATGGCCATCGCCTTCGGCGAGGAACGCCCGACCTTCACAGTCGTCGACCCCGCCCGCGCCGCCTGCCTGTTCGAAACGGCGCGCGCCGGACATCCGGTGACCGTTGCCCATGGCGAGCCGACCGTCATGGCGATGCTCGAATGCTACGAACCGTCCCTCGTCGCCTGGCGTATCCTCTCCCGCGTCGCCGACGCGTTCATGACCGTTGACGAAGACGAGGCGATCTCGGTGATGAAACGGCTTGCCGATCCGGCTGGAACCGACCCGGCGATTGTCGCCGGCGAAAGCGGCGGCGTCGGGCTTGCCGGGCTGATCCGCGCTGCCGGCGATCCCGCGATCAGGCAAGCCCTGTCTCTCGACGGCCATTCGCGCATATTGCTGGTGAACACTGAAGGCGCGACCGATCCCGGCAAATATCAAGAGATCGTCGGGCGATCACCGGCCGCGGTCGCCGCGAAATTCAAGACCGGAGCTTCAGCATGAGCCGCCGTTCAATCGATCCGGCGCGTCTGCTCAGGCGCATCTCCACGCTCGGCGAGATCGGCCGCGATGCGGAGGGACGGCTTGTCCGATTGGCGGCCTCCGATAGCGAAAAGCTGGGGCGCGATCAGTTTGTTGCCTGGCTTGAGGAAGCCGGACTGGAGGTTGCGGTCGACCATATCGGCAACATCTTCGGCATCTGGAATGGCGCGGGCGGGGAGGAAAAGCCGATTATGATCGGCTCTCACATCGACACGGTGATCAATGCCGGCATCTATGACGGATGTTATGGCGTGCTGGCCGGCCTGGAGGTGATCCAGACGCTGAAAGACGAAGGGTTCGAACCGTCGCGCCCGATTGTCGTTGCCGCCTTCACCAATGAGGAAGGGGTGCGCTATGCGCCTGATATGATGGGTTCGCTGGTCTATTCCGGAGGCCTCGATGTCGCCGCCGCGCTGAAGACGTTGGGCACCGACGGCACTCTGCTCGGCGATGAACTGGCGCGGATCGGCTATGCCGGCACCCATGCGCCCGGCTTCATGACGCCGCACGCCTATGTCGAACTGCATATCGAGCAGGGTCCCGTTCTCGAAAGGGAGGGCGTATCGGTCGGCGCGGTCGAGAACCTGCAGGGCATTTCCTGGCAGAGGGTGACCATCGACGGCGATGCGAACCATGCAGGCACGACACCGATCTCGATGCGCCGGGACGCCGGATACGCGGCGGCCCGCGTCATCGCCTTTCTGCGGGACCGGGCGAAATCCTCGAACACCCCGACGGTCGCGACCGTCGGCTGCATCGCTTTCGAGCCGAACGCCATCAATGTCATTCCCTCTCGCGCGACGTTCACGGTCGATCTGCGTGATCCGGACGAAGACCGCCTGAAGGAAGAGGAAGCCGCGCTCGCTGCCTTCCTCGAGCTGCTTTCGGCCGAGGAAAAGGTCGGCATTTCAGCCGAGCGGCTGGCGCGGTTCGAGCCGGTCAAGTTCGATCCGGCGATCGTTCGGCTGATCGAAGCGGCCGCCGGGGATCGCGGCCTGGCGTGCGGGCGCATGACATCGGGCGCCGGCCATGATGCCCAGATGATCGCCCGCATCGCGCCAAGCGCGATGATCTTCGTTCCCAGCCGCAGCGGCATCAGTCACAATCCGAAGGAGTTCACGACAGACGTAGACCTCATCGCGGGAGCGAATATCCTCCTCGACGTCGTTTGCGGACTCGCAACAGGGGAATTGCCCGAATGACCATGGACAGCCGGACGCTGGAACAGGACATGACCGCCTGGAGGCACGAGCTCCACAGCCATCCCGAATTCGGCTTCGAGGAGAAGCGGACGGCGGCTTTCGTCGCCCGGAAACTGCGGGAGTTCGGGCTCGACGAGGTCGTCGAAGGTGTCGGCGGCACCGGGGTTGTCGGAACGCTCCGGCGCGGCGGCGGCAACCGCTCCATCGCGCTCCGCGCCGATATGGATGCCCTGAGGATCACCGAACAGGGCGATCGGCCCTATCGCTCGCAGACCGAAGGCCTGATGCATGCCTGCGGCCATGACGGCCATACGGCGATGCTGCTTGGCGCCGCCAGGATGCTGGCCGAGGACGGCGATTTCGACGGCACCGTCCGGTTCATTTTTCAGCCGGCCGAGGAATGGGGCAAAGGCGCCTTGGCGATGCTCGGCGACGGCCTGATGACGCGTTTTCCCTTCGACGAAATCTACGGGCTGCACAACATGCCGGGTCTTCCGCTCGGCGTTTTCCAGACCCGCGCCGGCGCGATCATGTCGGCGGAGGATAATTTCGAGATCGTGCTCAAGGGCGTCGGCGGACACGCCGCGCGTCCGCACTCCGGCAACGAAGTCCTGGTCGCCGCCTGCGCATTGGTGACGAACCTCCAGACCATCGTTTCCCGGCGGCTCGACCCGACCGATATCGGCGTCGTCTCGGTGACCGAACTTCTGACCGACGGCACCCGCAACGCCCTGCCCGGGCTGGCGCGCATCCTGGGCGATGCCCGCAGCTTCCGTCCCGAGGTCAGCGCGGCGATCGAGACGCAGATGCGCCTGATCGCCGAGGGGACGGCGCTCGCCCACAATGTCGCGGCCGAGGTGAATTATACCCGGGAATTCGTCCCCCTGCTCAACGATGCCGCCCTGGCCGAGGAAGCCTTTGCCGCAGCCCGCAGCGTCTTCCCGTCCGAAAACGTCAAGGTCCGGCGCGAGCCGATGACCGGATCGGAAGACTTCGCTCGGTTTCTCGACCATGTCCCCGGCTGCTTCGTCTTCCTCGGCAATGGCGAAGGTTCGGCGCCGCTGCACAATCCGAATTACGATTTCAACGACGGCGGACTGATCCACGGCGCCACGTTCCACACGAGCATCGTCCGCCGGCGCCTGAGCGCAAGCTGACATCCGCCGTCTTTCACCCCAGCAGGGAGCAACATCATGGCCCATTCACTGAACACCTCCTCCGTTTCAAGTTCGGCCGGCCCCAATCAGCCGAAGCTGGAAACCGAAGAAATCTGGCGTGCGCGCGCCGATCTCGCCGCCTGTTTTCGCATGGCGGCGCACTACGGAATGGAGGAAGGCATATGCAATCACTTCTCCGCCGTCGTGCCGGGCTATGACGACCTGTTCCTCGTCAATCCTTACGGCTACGCGTTCAGCGAGCTGACCGCATCCATGCTGCTGGTCTGCGATTTTCATGGTCACGTCGTTGCCGGAGAGGGCAAGCCGGAAGCGACCGCCTTTTACATTCACGCCCGCATTCATGAGAACATTCCCAGGGCAAAGGCTGCTTTTCATACGCACATGCCCTATGCCACCGCACTTTCGATGACGGAGGGCGAGCCGCTCATCTTCGCCGGCCAGACCGCCCTGAAATTCTACGGGCGCACCGCGGTGGATTCGAACTATAACGGCCTCGCATTGGACGAGCGCGAGGGTGATCGCATCGCCTCGGCGATCGGCGATGCCGACATCGTCTTCATGAAGCATCATGGCGTCATGGTCTGCGGCCCCAGCATAGCGGAAGCCTGGGACGACCTCTATTATCTCGAAAGAGCCTGCGAAGTTCAGACCCTTGCCCTGTCGACCGGGCGAAAGGTCCTGCCTGTCGCTCCGGAGATCGCCGAGGCGGCCTATCTGCAGATGCGTGAAGGCGATCCGGAGTCCGCACGCCTCCATCTCGAATCGATCAAGCGCACGCTCGACCGGACGCAGCCCGAATTTAGAAACTGACGGCCAGCCTCTCCAGCGCGTGAGGTTTCAGCCACGCGTTGCGGGCGGTTCGATCGCCAATCAATTCCAGCGCGAGCACGGTTTGACGACCCGCCGCGACTGCGGCCTTCCCTTCCAATGATGGCCATTGACCTGCGGCCTGCGATGTGCGCCTCTCATTGCTTGCACAAGGAAAATTCCATGCTCAAGTTTCTGCTCACCCTCTCCCTGGGTGTTTTTTGCGTCTCGCCGCTTCAGGCCGGCGAACTCACTCCCGTCACCAAGAGCTGCCTGCCGGGGGACAAACAGCGGCACTGCGAGCGCTGGGTCAAGGATTTCAAGACGGCCATGGATCTGGCGTATAAGGGCGATCACGGCGCCCAGGTGACCGTCGCCTTCTGCCTGTCCACAGGCTGCCATGGCGCAGTCGCCATCGACAAGGTCGCCTCCTGCAGCTGGCATCTCGTCATCGCCAATTCGGGTGCCGCGACGGTGCTCGACAGTTCCAACACCAGGAACACCTGCCGGCCGATGACGCCGGCTGAGAAAGACGAAGCCCGCGCGCTGGCGAGCGATCTCGTGCAGAAGATCTACAAACGGCCTCTGGTCAAGACCGACCAGATGTAATCTGCCCGGGTCCTGGCTCGCGCCGCAACGTCTGCGTGAAAATAAATCTCGTTGCTCTCGCGGCTTTCGCCGCTATTCTCCAGCCAAAGAAAATCGGGCCAAAGAAAATCGGCCAAAGAAAATCGGGAGGACCACTGATGATCCTGCACTGCGTATTCCTGCGGCTGAAGACCGCAATGACGAACGAAGACAAGCAGTCGCTGTTCGAAGCGATCGCCGCGTTGAAACAGGTCATTCCGGGCGTAGTGGATATCAAGTACGGGCCGAATGTTTCGCCCGAAGGCCTGCATGGCGGCTTCGTCGACGGTTTTGCCGTGACCTTTGAAAGCCCCGAGGCCCGCGACGCCTATCTCATCCATCCCGAGCATGTGGCTGTTGGCGAGCGCATCGTCTCGTCGACGGATGGAGGCCTCGCCGGCATCCTGGTCTTCGACCTCAATTTGTAAGGGCCGCAGGATAAACCTGCAGCCCTCGATGCCTCAGCTCGACTTCGCCATGGCGGCGGCGAGCTGGTCGACATTGTATTTGAACATTTTCTCATAGGTCGGCGCCGGCCCCTTGGCGTCGGACAGGGATTCGACATAGAGCTCGCCGCCGGGCTCGGCACCGGTTGCCTTGGCGACCTGCTTGACCAGCCGCGGATCGTTGGAACTCTCGAAGAAATAGGCTTTCACATGCTCGCCCTTGATCTGCTCGATCAGCTTGGCGACGTCGGCGGCCGAGGCCTCGCTTTCGGTGGACAGACCAAGCGGCGCCAGGAAGCTGACATTATATTCGCGGCCGAAATAGCCGAAGGCATCATGGCTGGTCAGCACCTTACGGCGATCGTCGGCCACCTTGTCGAATTTCGCGTGGGCGTAGGCGTTCAATTCATCCAACGTCTTTGTGTACTTCTCGGCATTGGCCTTGAAGGCGGCGGCGTCCGTGGGATCGGCCGATGACAGCGCCTTTTCGATATTGGCGACCCAGATCTTGACGTTGACGGGGCTGTTCCAGACGTGCGGATCGGTGATTTTTTCGCCGTCCTCTTCCATGGTGCGGGTGTTGATGCCTTCGGAAACGGTGACCGGCTTGCCCTTGTAACCCGAGGCGGAGATCAGCCGGTCCATCCAGCCTTCCAACCCCTCGCCGCTGACGAAGGTTACCTGCGCCGCGTTCAAATTCTTCGCATCGGCCGGCGACGGCTCGAATTCATGGGGGTCGCCGTTCGGCCCGACAAGGCTCGTCACCTTGACGTGCTCGCCGCCGACCTGTTTCACAACATCGGCAAGCACGGTGAAGGACGCCACAACCTTCAGCGTTTCGGCGGAGGCGGGCATGGCCGACAGCGCCATCAAAGCGGGGATTGCTGCGGAGAGAAGCAGTCTGTGCGATGTCATCGAAGTCTCCTTGGGATCAGCCCTTCAAATGCGGGCGGGAAAGAAGCGCCGGGCCAGGCCGGAGGGCGCGAAAAGAATAGAAAGGCCGTAGAGGATCGCCGCCGTCATGATGATCGTCGGGCCGGAGGCGAGTTCGAGATGGTAGGAGGCGATCAGGCCAAGATAGCCGGATGCGGCGGCACTTGCGGCTGATATCGCCATCATCACCGACAGACTGCGCGACCAGAGCTGGGCGACTGCTGCCGGCAGCATCATCAGGCCGACCGCCATCAGCGTGCCGAGCGCCTGGAAGCTGGCGACGAGGTTCAGCACCACGAGCAGCAGGAAGAGCACGTGATAGACCGGCCCGCGCCCGCCGACGGCGCGCAGGAACCCCGGATCGAAACATTCGGTCACCAGCGGCCGATAGATGAAGGCGAGGATGACGAGGTTCATCGAGGTGATCGCGCCGATCAGATAAAGGGTGGGCGCATCGATTGCCAGGATGGTGCCGAAGAGCACATGCAGGAGATCGATATTCGAGCCGCGCAGCGAGACGATCAGCACGCCGAGCGCCAGCGAGGCGAGATAGAAGCTGGCAAAGCTTGCATCTTCCTGCAGCACGGTCATCCGGCTGACGGCGCCGGAAAGCAGCGCCACCGACAGGCCGGCGATGAGACCGCCGAGGCCCATCGCCGTCAGCGACAGCGAGCCGGCGACGAGGTAACCGATGGCGGCCCCCGGCAGCACGGCATGGCTCATCGCGTCGCCCATCAGGCTCATGCGCCGCAGCATCAGGAAGACGCCGATCGGGCCGGAGCCGAGCCCGAGGCAGAGGCAGGCGACGAGCGCGCGGCGCATGAAACCGTAATCGGCAAAGGGCGCGAGGAAGAGATCGTAGGCCGTCATGCCGCCGGCGCCTCTTCGGGTGCGCAGGCATTCGCATCCTCGTCCCAGCGTTCGGCCATGGCGCGCGCCTTCAGGAGATTGACGGAGGACATGACGTCTGCGGTCGCACCCCAGCCGACAAGTTCGCGGGCAAGCAGCAGGGTTTGCGGGAAATGGGCGCGGACGAGCTCGAAATCGTGCAGCACGGCGATCACCGTGCGGCCCTCGCCGTGCCAGCGGGTGACGATATCGATGAGGTCCCTGGTCGTGCGGGCATCAATCGCTGTAAACGGCTCGTCGAGCAGGATGGTGCCGGCATCCTGCAGCAGCAGGCGGGCAAAGAGCACGCGCTGGAACTGGCCGGCCGACAGCGACCCGACATGGCGGCGGCCGAAGCCTTCGAGGCCGACGGCGGAGAGCGCCTCGCCTGCCCTTTTCATCTCGGCGGGCGCGATGCGGCCGAAGGCGCCCGTCTTCTTCCAGGCGCCGAGCATGACGGTATCGATGACCGAGATCGGAAAGCGGCGGTCGATCTCGGCCGCCTGCGGGAGATAACCGAATTCCGCCCGCCCCAGCCGGTGCTCGACCCTGCCTTCGGCGGGGCGAAGCTCGCCCATGATCGCCTTCAGCAGCGTCGACTTGCCCGCCCCGTTCGGCCCGGCGATCGCCGTCAGACTACCCGAGGCGAAGGCGCCGGTGACATAATGGATGGCGGGATGCCTGTTATAGGCGACGGTCAAATTCTCCAGACGGATCAGCGGCGTCATGGCAACAGAACCGCCCAGTGGATCACCAGCCAGAGCACGGCAATGACCAGCGCCATGCCGGTCACCCTAGATAAAGCCGACTTTCCCAGCAGGCTGACGGAGGGGCGGTCGGGGCTCGGGGGCATGGCGCATCCTATAATGTAATAACATTACAGTTATGTTATAACGATTGCGGCGAGAATGAGGCGAGGAGCACGCGGTTATTCACACAATTGAAAAGGGCGATAAACGGTCGCCCTTTATCTGTCAGGATGCTCGTAGTTGCAGCGCTCCGCTGTCCTTGCTTCAGAAGCCACCCCACCCCGAGGATCCACTCTTGCCTCCATCAGCACCGGGCATGGATCCCAGGCTCAGGGCCTGGGGTGACGGAGGTTTGGGATGCGTTTCTGCCAAACTCCCCGCCGGCGCAGCGGATGGCGCATCGAGCCCGAAGCGAAAGTTCGCTGTCGCGGATGGCCGCTACATGCCGAAACGGCTGTGGAAATCCTGACCCCTGCAGCGCGCTCGAGAAAGGGCGAACCGCCCCTATGCCCATACCCTAAGAGCCCGTTCCATCCGGTCGGCGGCATAGGTGACGAGATAGGCGATCACCATGTAGATGACCACAGCGATCAGGAAGGCTTCGAGGTAGTAGAAGTTCAGCGCCGCGGTCAGCTGCGACTGCGCGAAGATGTCGACGACCTCGATTGCAAATCCCAGCGACAGTGCCTTCATGATCACCATGATAGAGTTGGCAAGATCCGGGATGGCCGCGACGATGACCTGCGGCAGCATCACCCGGCGGAACACCTGGCTGCGTTTATAGCCCAGGGAGTAGGCCGCATCGGCCTGACCGTTGTCGAAAGAATTCAGTGCGCCCTTCACGACTTCCGCCTGGAAGGCTGCGACGCAGGCGGTCAGGGCGACGATGAGCGTGATCCAGTTCGGCGTCGAGTGGCCGTTATAGTCGATGCCGACGAGCGAGGTCAGGAACTGCAGCGTCGGCGGCAAGCCGTAATAGGCGAGGAAGATCACAATCACCATCGGAACGCCCTTGAAGACGACCTTGTAGGCGACGACCAGTTCCCGAAGCAGCGGGACCCGCCGGTATTCCACCATCGCAAAAAGGCTGCCGACGATCGTAGAAAAGACGAAGATGCCAAGCGCCATGGCGAGCGTCACCGGGACCGCGCCGAGGATGTCCCAGAGATCGGGCAGAAGGACTTCGGAATCGAACATGTGATGACCTCCTATTCGATCAGACGCTTGCCATCATGGTGGCCTTGGCCGGTGCGGTATTGGGCGCAAACTTTGCGTTTCGCGTTTCGAAAAAGCGCACGACCATCCATGCCACGAGGCATAGCAGCGAATAGATCACCGCCAGCACAAGGTAGGTCTCGAACTGGTACTGATTGTAGTCGCGCTCCATGACGAGATGGGCGGTCGCCATGACATCCGCGGCGCCGATGTACATCACGAGTGCGACGTTGTGGATGAGGTAGATGATCGAATTGCCGTAGCCTGGCAGGGCGATGTGCACCGCCTGGGGTCCGACGACACGAAGGATCTTCTGAAGGAAAGTGTATCCGAGACTGTCGGCGGCGTCATGCTGACCGCGTTCTACGGCGAGGTAGGCTGGCCGCAGAACCTCGGAAAGATAGCCTCCATGGTAGAGGCTGAGGCCGACGATCGCCGCGACATTCGGGGACACGAAGTCCTCGACCTCGAACAGAGCGACGATCAGCGGCAGTCCGTAGAAGGCGACGAACAGTTGCAGCACGACGGGGACGCTCCGGGCATAGGACACGTAGAGGTCAGCCAGCTGGCTGAGAACCGGTATCCTGCGCACCCGGAACGTCGTCGCAATCAGCGCCAGCAGGAAGCCGGCGATCATGGCCGTGAACGTGATCGCAAGCGTCAGCGGCAATGCCTTGAGCAGCTCGGGGATCATGATGGAAAGGTCCACTTTGGAACACTCCTTGTTTCAAATTCAGCCTTGATCGTCGGCCCTGCCTTGGGCGTTACTTCATGTAGGTGATGATGTCCTCGCCGAACCATTTCTGCGAGAGCTTGGCGAGCGTGCCGTCGGCCTTGAGCTCCTTCAGAGCCTTGTCGATGTCTGCAGAGAGCGCCTTGTTCTCCTCGGAGCGATGGATCAGCACGAAGGTGTTGTTGATCGCGACCGGCTCGCTTGCCTTGACGTTGAGCTTCTGCTGGTCGATGACCGTCTGCTCGCCGAGGTTCGACGGCAGAACCAGCGCGTCGTATTTGCCGTTCTCGACCTCTTTCAGGCGATCCGGATAGGGAATGCCGGCGCTGGAGGCGGTGATCTCGATCTTGAAGTCGGGGTTCTTTTCCTGCCAGGCGGTGGCGAATTTGTAGATGCCGCCGCCGGCCGTCACCGGCACGATCTTCTTGCCGACCAGATCCTTCATCTCGTTGATGCCGCTATCCTTGCGGCTGTAGATCTTGATCAGGCTGGCGCCGATCGGGCTCTCGGGAATGAGGAACTGCTTTTCACGAGCGGGCGCCCGGTAGTAGCCGCCGGTCGCGATGTCGTATTTTCCGGTCGCAAGGCCGGTCTCCTGAGCGATGTCGGCTGCACCCTCCATCTCGAATTTGTACTGGGGCAGCTTGGCGTTAATCGCCTTCAGGACGTCGGGTTCGTAACCCTGCGGCTCGACGCCGATGGCACCCC
Source organism: Rhizobium sp. C104 (assembly GCF_022354505.1). Taxonomy (NCBI): domain Bacteria; kingdom Pseudomonadati; phylum Pseudomonadota; class Alphaproteobacteria; order Hyphomicrobiales; family Rhizobiaceae; genus Rhizobium; species Rhizobium sp. C104. The sequence continues at coordinate 2,551,208 of NZ_CP092348.1, forward strand.
ACGAGAGCGGCTTGGATTCGGCAGCCGTGGCGATCTTGATGGTGCGCACGTCCTCGGCATGCGATACGCCCGCTGTTGCGAGGGCCAAGGCAACACCGGCGACAGCGAGGCCGAAGGTGCGGCGGGAAGTCGACTTGATGGAAGACATGTCAGGCATCCTTTCTTTACTGGATGGAGTGTTCGGAATTCAGGAACTGGGCAAGGCGCGGGTTGGTGGGCGTGTCGAAGATCTCGGCGGGGCTGCCTTGAGCGGCGACAACGCCCCGATCCATGAAGACGATGCGGTTCGAGATGTTCTTGGCGAACTGCATCTCGTGGGTGACGAGGAGCGAGGTGATGCCTGACGACGTGACGTCCCTGATCACCTTCAAAACTTCGCCGACGAGTTCGGGGTCGAGCGACGACGTCGGTTCGTCGAAGAGCATGACATCCGGCTTCACGGCCAGCGCCCGCGCAATGCCGGTTCGCTGCAGCTGGCCGCCAGACAGCTGGGACGGGTAGCTGTCGACCTTGTTCGAAAGCCCCACCCGCTCAAGCTCCTGCAAAGCGATCGAACGCGCCTCCTCCTTCGACTTGCGCTGCACGACGACGAGCGGATCCATCACGTTCTGAATGACGGTCATGTTCTTGAAGACGTTGAACTGCTGGAAGACCATCGCTGTCCGCAGCCGGATCGCCTGGACCGCGGTGCTGTCCGGCTTCCGGTAGTCCATCCTGACCTGATCGAAGGCGATCGTGCCGGAGGCGGGCTTCGCCAGATAGTTGATGCACTTCAGCAATGTTGTCTTGCCGGTGCCGCTGGGGCCGATGATCGACACCACGTCGCCGCGGTTCACCGAGAGATCGACACCGTTCAGGACCTGGGTGTTGCCGTAGGACAGCTTTAGATCTTTGAGCTCAAGCATTTCGGGTCGGTGTCCTTTCGGCAGATAGATCGGAAAGCGTCGTGGTCTCGTCGTTGGCCCACTCGTCTCCGAGCAGCTCGGGCGTGTCGAACGCCTGGAGATCGGCGAAATGACGCTCGCGGTCGGCGACGAACAACGCCCTGACGATGCCGCGGGCGAGCCGGTCGGCGCCTTCGCTGATCGCCGGAATATCGCCCGTGAGCTTGCCGTGGCTGAGGGTGGCCGGGAAATTGAAGCAGTGGATGCGGGCCAGCGCCGGGCAGGCCCCCGGCTCAACCTCGAGGAACTCGAACGCGTCGCCGAGGTCCGGCGAGGTTTCAAGCTCGTCGTTTCGCATATCCGCGGGCACGGGAAAGCGGTCGCGCCACAGACGGATATGCGATGCGACGGGGCCAAGTTCCGGCCGGTTCGTCAGGTCGACCTTGAACCCGGTGCCGAAGATCAGAAAATCGACGGGATAGCTGCCGTTCGGCGTCGTCACGACGATATGGTCGCCTTGCTGTTGCAGCCGGTCGATCGGGCTTCCCAGATGGAAATGGGCCTGCGGGAAAGCGCTGACACGCAAGACGCTCGGACGCGGAGGCGGCGTCTGCGAGCGCATGGCATAGTCGAGAAAGCGCCACTTCCAGTCATCCGGCAGACCGGCGAAGCCGTGCACCACGCCCTGGCTGCCGATGCCGGTGAATTTGTTGATCCGTGGCAGGTCGGTCCTGCGCACGAACAGGTCAAGCCGGGCAGCGCCTGCCTCGAGCGCGGTGGCGGCGTTGTCCATCGCCGAGGCGCCGGCGCCGACGACGCCAACCCGCTTGCCGCGCAATGCGGTGAAATCGATTTCGTCGGCGGTGTGAGCCCAGAACTTGCGATCGACGTCATTGGCGATCGGCGGCACGAAGGGGCCGCCCAGGCCGTCCCGGCCCGTCGCCAGCACCACGTGGCGCGCGATTGCCGTTTCGGTCCGGCCATCGTGACGGCAGACGACGTCGAGCAGGCCGTCGGCGCGCGGACGAATGGCATCGACGGCGACCCCATTGCGCACCGGCAGGTCAAGCACGCGTCGATACCAGACCAGATAGTCCATCCATGTCTCACGCGGCGCCCTGTCGAGCGCGACCCAGGCATCGCGGCCGTGCAGCGCCTCGTAATAAGCGCGGAAGGTCAGCGCCGGCAGGCCCATCGCCGGCCCGGTCAGTTGCTTGGGAGAGCGAAGGGTTCGCATCCTGGCGAAGGTGACCCACGGCCCCTCGCTTCCGGCAGGCGCCTTGTCGAGAACGACGTGGTTGGCGACGCCGAGCCGCTTCAGCATGGCGGAGGCCACGAGCCCGGCCATACCAGCACCGATGATCACGACGTCGACCACCCCTTGGCCATCGACGAGGCGGGGCGGAACCCAGGACTTGGCCGGCAGCTCCAGCCAGGCAAGGTCCTGCCGCAGGCGTGCCTCGAGAGCCTCGAGATTGTTCGGAAACGTCGAGAGGTCGCTCATGACGGCACCTCCTCGGTCATCGGGCTACCGCCGTAGACGGTGTCGGCCAATGCTTCGACGCCGCCTGCGTCATGCAGCCGGCACCCGGGCATCGCCAGGGCCACCGCGCGCGCCGTATCGATGACGGCGGCGACCGTCGGGGTCAGCGGCATCGCGGCCGGCGAGATGGCGCCGAACAGGAAGGGGATGGTGTGGTCGAGGGCGCGCATCACGATCCCCTCGAGCGGAACGCCGCAGACGGTTGCCGGCTCGACAATGGCCGCTCCCAGTCCGGCCCGGACCATGGTGAGGGCCGTCAGCGAAGCGTTGACGTCGATCATCCGTTGCGGCGCGACGCCCGCCCGTTCCAGGGCTTCGTCGATGCGGTGCCGCAGGCGGTAGGGATTGGCGAGCGTGATGATGCGGCGCTCGGCGAGATCGGAAAGACGCACCACGTCATTGCTGGCCAGTGGGTCGTTCGCGGCGAGCGCAACGACGCAGGGCGCTTCGGCAATCCAGTGCACGTCGAGACCGGGATGTTCCAGCGGCAGGCTTGATATGCCGAAGTCTGCGGAGCGGGCGAGCACGGCCTGCACGACGTTCTCGGCCGCCAGCGCCTGCACATGGAGATGACGCGGTATCAGGTCCGGCGCGACGGCCGCGATCGCCTGGGGCAGAACGCCGGCCGCAAGTGAAGGCGTGGCCGCGATCGTCAGCGACGGCGGCTCATCGAGACCGATGGCATTCGCCCGTTCGCGGATGTGGGCAAGGCTGGCAAGATGGCGTTCCACCTCGGCATGAAAGAGCAGACCGCGCGCGGTCGGGCTGATGCGCGGGCCGCTTCGATGCAGCAGCGCATAGCCGATATCGGCTTCCAGATCCTGGATCAGCCGCGTGACCGCCGGCTGCGATCGTCCCAGCAGCCTTGCCGCCCCGGTCACGCTGCCGGCGGACATCACCGCTGCGAAGGCTTCAAGTTGCCTTATATCGAAAGAGTTAGAATGCATAGTGGACATCAAACACTCTCCTTCATGTCAGTAAAGCATGACAATTCTCATTTGACGACGGGAAATAGATAAAAAATTCACATCGACTGCTGCTTATCATTCCAATTTGACATAATGAGGCGTCAGGCCTACCTAGGGCTTATGTCCTTTGACGTCTTGAGGAGCTTGTTTTGACACTCATCGAAACTCTTGCCTCCGTGAGCCCGGGTTCAGCCCTCGCGGAAGCCGTGGGGAAACGCGCGGAAATCCTGCGCCTCAGTGAAGCGGCCCACGACGCCGTGCTTCTGCCACGCGATCCCGGCGGACTGTCCCACGGCCTGAGGGCCGCGCTCGCCGCCCGCATGGCGCGCCACAACCGCAGCCCGGCGCTCGCAAGCCACTACGACACGCTCGTTGCCCGCGCCGGCGAAGCGGCGACAGCCTTGCTCGCCGAGCCCGACACGAATGTGACGGACCCGCGCACTGCGGAGATCGTTCGTCATGCCGACCGGCTGACGCTCGCGCCGCGCGATGCCACGCGTGCCCATGTCGAGGCATTGGCTCAGGTCGGCGTCACCGACGCCGACATCGTCCGGCTCGCGGAGCTTGCGGCTTTCGTCAATTACCAGGTGCGGGTTCTCGCCGGCCTGAAGCTGCTGGGAGAGATGCGATGAGCGAGGTCGTCCACACCTTCACCACCACGGTGCCGCGCTGGCAGCCCTATGTCGTTCCGGTCGATTTCGCGACAGCTACCGACGAGCAGCATGCAGCGATGCAGACGACGCCATCGAACAAGGGCATCTCGCCCTATGTGCTGACCCTGGCGCACGACCCCGAGACGCTCGCGGTCCGCTCGCCGCTGTTCAACCTGATCATGTACGGCAAGGACGGACTGGCGGCGAGCGAGCGCGAACTGGGCGCGGTCGCGGCCTCCGTCGTCAACCGCTGCGTCTACTGCGCGGCCGTCCATGCCTCCCGGTTCAACAATCTGACAAAACGCACTGATGTCATCGAGGCCGTATTCGCCGACGGTCTCGAGGCGACGCTCGACGAGCACCTCCAGGCAATCTTCGACTTCTCAGCCCGACTGTCGACCACACCGCCCAAGGCGGTCGCGTCCGACGCGCAGGCGCTGGCAGACGTCGGGCTTGACGAGTTGGAGGCTCTCGATCTCGTCCTCTCGTCTGCCATCTTCGGCTGGGCGAACCGGCTGATGCATACGCTCGGTGAGCCGATGAAGGACTAAAGCGCGTCACAATCGCGCTGCAACTTGGCCGCCCGAGAGCGAGCCGGTCACACAAGCGAAAAGGGCGACCGAATGGCCGCCCTTCATCCATCAGCAACGGAAGCTCAGAGCTGTTCCAGCATCGCGGCAGCACCCGAGACCGTTGCCTGGCCGGGGCTTTCCTCGACGTTGAGGGCTTTCACCACGCCGTCTTCCACCAGCATCGAATAGCGCTTGGAGCGGAGGCCGAGGCCGCCGGCGGAGAGGTCGGCGTCGAGGCCGACGGCCTTGGTGAAGCCGGCATCCCAATCGGCGAGGAAGTGTATCTTGCCCATGCCGCCGGAGGATTGCGCCCAGGCGCCCATCACGTGCCAGTCGTTGACTGATACAACGGCGATGTCGTCGACGCCCTTGCCAAGGATGGTGTCGCGGTTTTCGAGATAACCCGGCAAGTGGTTCAGCGAGCAGGTGGGCGTGAAGGCGCCCGGCACGGCAAAGAGCACGACGCGCTTGCCGGCGAAGAGCTGATCGGTGGTGATTTCGACCGGGCCGTCAGCCGTCTTTTCCTTGAAGGTGGCGGCAGGAAGCTTGTCGCCGATCGCGATGGTCATGGTGTTCTCCTTGGTTCTGGCTTGGGGGTTTCCGGCTTTGGGGTTCTGCTTGGCGGCGGGCGCAGCAGGGGATCGAGGCGACTATAGGAGCCCATCATTGAAAGGCAAGTGTGGTCTCCATCGCCCTTTCGCCGTCGATGACCAGCACGCCCCAGCGCTTGCCGGATATGTCGTAATCCTTTGGCAGCTTGCCGATTGATACATCGACCTTGAAGGTGGCGCCGTCGCGTTTGCCGCCGATCTGCTTGGTGAAGGCATAGCCGCTCGGGCCGGTGACGATGATATCGGGCGCGGCCTTGCCCTCGCCCGGCCCCCTGCCCGGCAAAGCGAGCGTCAGCGACAGCGTCTTCCTATCGGGCGACATCGCATGCGCCGTCACGTCGAAATCCGGCGATGGCGGCTTCGGCAGCCTCGCATCGGCAGCCTGAAGGATCGCCTCCTCCTGCGGGTGCGACTGGATGGCGGGGCCAAGCTTCAGCTGCAAATCCGCCTGGAAGGGAATGCAGATATCCTTGCAGATGCCGATGAAGGCTGAGGCGTCGATCGTAACCGGGCCTTTGCCGGCCGCCGTCAGCGACAGCGGCAGCGTCACCGGCGCGTCATAGGCGATATCCTCGATCGCGCCGTTGAAAAAATGCTTCGGAACGGGATAGGCGATGGTTTCGAGCGTGACGCCACTGCCCGCCGCGATGGTGATCTGGGGCGGAATGCCATTGCCGCCTGGCTCTTTCCAATAGGTGATCCAACCGGGTTTCGGCTCGATCTGAAGAGCGGCGCGGATTTTGCCGGCGGCATCGGGCGCCAGCCCCACGAGGCGCATGCGGCCGCCCTCGTTGTCCGCCCAGGGGCTCATTTCCGCATGGGCGGAATAAGACGGCACAAGGGCTGCGGCCACCGATACAACCGCGATTAAAAGCCTGCGCGGGCCTGAGGAAATAATCATCATGGAACAAAGGTTTACCGAATGTGCTGTTTGGCCGCCAGAAGTCGCGGCGATTTAAATCTTCATTTTCAGTTGATTGATGTGTGACATTGGCCCATGTTTCTTTTGTCGAGGCCTTGGTGCGGTCTAGCAGCAGGAGGAACGATGTCCTTATTGACGCTGAAGAACAGACGGGAACGTGGCTTCTTCGATGGCCAGTTCCTCATCGCCATGCCGGGCATGGAAGACCGCAATTTTGCGCGCACCGTGATTTACATCTGCGCGCATTCGGATGCCGGCGCCATGGGCTTCGTCATCAACCGTCCTCAGAGCCTCACCTTCACCGATGTGCTGCTGCATCTCGACATGATCAAGCAGGAAGATTCGATCGTGCTGCCGAAGCGGGCGCGCGATTTCCCGATCCAGACCGGCGGCCCAGTGGAAAGCGGCCGCGGCTTCGTGCTGCATTCGGACGATTATTCCAGCGACTCCAGCATCCCCGTCAGCGACGACATCTGCCTGACGGCGACGCTCGATATCGTCCGCGCCATCTCCAAGGGCGATGGGCCGACGCGGGCGACGATGCTGCTCGGCTATTCCTCCTGGTCGGCCGGCCAGCTCGAAAGCGAGGTCGTCAACAATGGCTGGCTCACCTGCCCGGCCAATGAGGAACTGATCTTCGACCGCAGCCTCGATGACAAATACGAGCGGGCGCTCGCCGGCATGGGCGTGACCGCTGCGATGCTTTCGGCCGAAGCCGGCCATGCCTGAAAGGCTGGCCTGACGGCAGCGGGAACGAATAGCCAAGAGTGACGTTTCATTTCGGCAAGCATGGACAAAAGGCCCATGCCGACCAAGGAGACATCACTTATGGGTAGCACCAGCGACAAGATTTCCGGCAAGGCAAACGAAATTGCCGGCAAGACCAAGCAGGCCGTCGGCAAGGCGACGGACGATCGCGAGATGCAGGCCAAGGGCGCCGTCCAGGAGGCCAAGGGCAAGGGACAAGTCGCAACCGGCAAGGTCAAGGACAAGCTCAAGGGCGCCGTCGATCGGCTCTGAGCGACAGCACTAAGACGCGCAAAGGACGCTGTGCTTCCAATTTAAGGAATGCGCAGTAGACGCTCATCCTTTGTCACCATGCCTGCTGCGCCCTCGCGCGGCAGGCATTTTTAATCCGTCACCCTCATGATCTGCAGAGATAGATACGATGAAACTTTTTGCCTGCGACAACTGCGATCAGGTCGTCCACTTCGACAACCGGCGATGCGTGCGCTGCAACCATCGCCTCGGCTTCCTGCCCGGCGATCTGGCGATGCATGCGCTGGAGCCGCGCGACGAGACACTCTGGCAGCTCGTTTCCAATCCCGATCGCGACGTCCGCTTCTGCGCCAATGCCGGCCTCGATATCTGCAACTGGGTGGTGGACGGTGACGGCGAGAGTGAATTCTGCGTTGCCTGTCGGCATAACCGGCTGGTTCCGAACACCGATACCCAGGACGGCATCGATCGCTGGCGGCGCATCAGCCAGGCGCAACGTCATCTGTTTTATTCGCTGCTGCGCTGGAAGCTGCCGCATCCCGATCGGGAGCAAGACCCGCAAGGCGGCCTGGTCTTCGATTTTCTCGAGGATTCGATAGAGAGCAACGGTTATATCGTGCCGGCCATGACCGGCCATGAGGAAGGCCTGATCACCATCCGCGCCGCCGAGGCCGACGATGCCACGCGCGAACAGGCGCGCAGTTCGATGAACGAACCCTATCGCACGTTGCTTGGCCATTTCCGCCACGAAGCCGGCCATTTCATCTGGAACAAGCTGGTGCGCGATCGGGGCGGCCTTGCCGATTTCCGCGCCGTCTTCGGCGACGAACGGCAGGACTATGCGACAGCCCTCCAGAACCATTATGCCGGCGGCGCCCCCTTGGGATGGCAGGATAATTTCATCAGCGCCTATGCGGCCTCCCATCCATGGGAGGATTTCGCCGAATGTTTCGCCCATTACCTCCACATCGTCGACACGCTCGAAACCGCCCGCGCCTTCGGCATCGCTATCGATCCGCGCGGCCACGAGGAAATCGCCGGCGAGGTGGATTTCCTCCCCTACCGGGCAAGCAGCGCCGAGCAGTTGGTCAGCGCCTGGGTGCCGCTCAGCCTGGCAATCAACGCCATCCAGCGCAGCATGGGCCAGCCGGACTCCTACCCCTTCGTGCTGTCCTCGCCGGTCGTCGCCAAGCTCGAATATCTGCACCGGCTGATCCAGGGGGCTGCGACGGCGCCGTAGCGGGTGGGGTGAGAGAGGTCAGAGCACTTTGCGGGGTGCACGCCGCGGGTGGCGCTTGCGCCCTCTTCTCCCCAGCGGGGAGAAGGTTGCCCGAAGGGTCGGATGAGGGGGCCACACGGCAACAGTTTTATGATTGCTGTTCGCTCACGCGCAGCGCATTCGCGGCTTCGCCGCTCACCCTCATCTGCCTGCCGGCATCTTCTCCCCGCTCGTGGCAACGTCGCATTCGTCGTTCGCCTGTCAGAAGCTCAAGGGAGCAAGGGGAAATGCAATCCTACCCTTAGGCGGCTTTCTAAAACGAAACCGCCTTGCCCTTCTTGAATGGCTCCATGCCCCGCCGCGCCAGTTCATCGGCGCGTTCGTTTTCCGGGTGGCCGGCGTGGCCCTTGACCCAGTGCAGCGTCACCTTGTGGCGGTCACGGGCCGCCTCCAGCGCCTGCCAGAGCTCGGCATTCTTCACCGGCTTCTTGTCGGCGGTCTTCCAGCCGTTTTTCTTCCAGCCGAAAATCCACTTGGAGATGCCGTCCTTGACGTAGGCGCTGTCGGTATAGAGGTCGACCTCGCAAGGGCTCTTCAAGGCCGATAGCGCCGAGATCGCCGCCAGCAGCTCCATGCGATTGTTGGTCGTATCCGCCTCGCCGCCGCAAAGCTCCTTTTCGACATCGCCATAACGCAGCACCGCGCCCCAGCCGCCGGGGCCGGGATTGCCGGAGCAGGCGCCGTCGGTGAAGATATCGACGTGTTTCATAGGCTCAATCCATATTCGGCGGCCGAGCCGACCTGGCGGTGGAAGCGCAGCTTGCGCAGATATTCGAGCGGGTCCTTCTTGGTGACCATGGCGCCTTCAGGCGTCGTCAGCCAGTCATAGAGCCGTGTCAGGAAGAAGCGCAGCGCCGCGCCGCGCGACAGCACCGGCAGAGCGGCGATCTCTTCGTTGCTCAACGGGCGCACGCTCTGGTAACCCTCGAGCATCGCCGTGCCCTTGGTGATGTTATAAGCGCCGTCCTTTTCGAAACACCAGGCATTCAGGCAGATCGAGACGTCATAGGCGAGCAGGTCGTTGCAGGCGAAATAGAAATCGATCAGGCCGGAGAGCGCGTCGCCAAGGAAGAAGACGTTGTCCGGGAAGAGGTCGGCATGGATGACGCCGGCAGGCAGGCCCTTCGGCCAAGCGGCGGCGAGGAAATCGAGTTCGCCGCGGATCTCGTCCTGCAGGCCGGCCTCGACCTCGTCGGCGCGCGCCTCGGATTTCTCCCAGAGCGTTTGCCAGCCGTCGATCGACAGCGCGTTCGGGCGCTTCAATTCGAAACCATCGCCAGCGACATGCATTTCGGCCAGCGCCCGGCCGACTTCGCGGCAATGTTTGGCCTCCGGTTTCCGCAGCCACATGCCTTCGAGGAAGGAGATCAGCGCCGCCGGGCGGCCGGAGAGCGAGCCGAGCAGCGCGCCGTCGCGGCGCGGCAGCGGCAGCGGGCAGGAAAGGCCGCGGGCCGAGAGATGCTGCATCAGCCCGAGGAAGAAGGGCAGATCGGTCTTTTCGACGCGCTTCTCATAGAGCGTCAGGATCAGCGGGTCCTTGGAGGTATGCAGCAGGAAATTGGAGTTTTCGACGCCTTCGGCGATGCCCTTGTAGGAAAGCAGCGTGCCGGCGTCATACTCCGTCAGGAACCACTTCAGATCGTCTTCGGCGATATCGGTATAGACTGCCAAGTGAGGTCTCGCCTTCATGCATTGCGGTTATTGGGCCGCCGGATCGACCATCCGGCGTCGATGGGGTTTCCGTCTGGGGATCAGCCGTTGACGAAGGCCATGTCGGCCGCCGTCAGCTCGATGCTGCGCAATTCGCGGTTGACCAGGAAATTCTCGGTCTCCTGCACCGTTTCGGCCAGCTCGACACGGGCGTCGAAGCGGGCGCGGAAGGCCTCGATGATCTCGTTGACGATGACCTCAGGGGCGGAGGCGCCGGCGGAAAGGCCGAGCGTCGAAATCGCACCGATTTCGTCCCAGTCGAGTTCGGCGGCGCGCTGTACCAGGATCGATTTCTTCGCCCCTGCCCTCAGCGCCACTTCGACGAGGCGCTTGGAATTGGAGGAATTCGGCGCGCCGACGATGATGAAGAGATCGCAGCCGGGGGCCGCCTGCTTCACTACTTCCTGGCGGTTGGTCGTCGCATAACAGATCGAGTCGGCCGCCGGCGCCGTCAGATTGGGAAAACGCTCCTGCAGGCGGGCGATGACGCCGGCCGTATCGTCGACCGACAGCGTCGTCTGTGTGACGTAACCGAGATTGTCGGCGTCGACAGGAATATAGGCGTCGGCATCCTCGATCGTCTCGATCAGCGACACCGAACCCTCGGGCAGCTGGCCCATCGTGCCGATCACTTCGGGGTGGCCGGCATGGCCGATCAGAACGACATGGCGGCCGAGGCGATTGTGGCGCATCGCCTGCTTGTGGACCTTGGAGACCAGCGGGCAGGTGGCGTCGAGATAGAAGAGATTGCGGCTTACCGCATCCTCCGGCACGGATTTAGGCACGCCATGGGCGGAGAAGACCACCGGCTGGGCGCGATGCTCGGCCGGGATTTCGTCCAGCTCCTCGACGAAGACGGCGCCCTTGGCCTCCAGCCCCTCGACGACATAGCGATTGTGGACGATCTCGTGGCGCACATAGACAGGCGCGCCATAGGATTTCAGCGCCAGCACGACGATCTGGATGGCGCGGTCGACGCCGGCGCAGAAGCCGCGCGGCCCACAGAGCCTGATCGTCAAGGGAGGTTTCGCCGCAATATTCATGTCTGTTCCGGATTGAGAGATTTAGGGACCTCTAGCCCAATATAGGTGGAATTTGAAGCGATACTATTGCGCCGGCTGCTTGCCCGGCTTGCGAAACCAGGAGATCCCCACCACGGCAACAAGCACGGCGGCAAGCCCATACCAGGTGAAGGCATATTGCAGATGGTCGTTCGGCAGATCCACCTGGGTAACGCCGCCGATCGGAAGGCCGGCCGGATTGGGAGTTGAGTCGGCATCGACGAAAAACGGAATGACGCGGGCCTTCTCCAGCCCGACGCTTTCGCCCATGACGTCGAGATCCTTCCAATAGAAGATGTTCTTGGCAATATCGTTGTCGGGCACCACCCAGGAGGGTTTGCCGGGAAGTTTTTCGCGGGCGAGACCGGTGACGGTCTGCTGATCCGTCAGTTGGCCCTGCATGCGCATTTCGGGCTCCTTGTTCTCATAGGGAACGAAGCCGCGATTGACCAGGAGCGCGCGCCCGTCGGCAAGCTCCAGGGGGGTATAGACATAGAAGCCGGTCTGGCCGCGCCAGGTGGCGAAGAAGTGGCGCTCCTTGTTGTTGATATAGCGGCCAGTGGCGGTGACCTTGCGATATTCGATATCGCCACCGCTTGCCGCCATCGCCTCGATATCGGCAAGCGGCACGGGGCGGCCACTTGCCGCGCGGCGATATCGGCGAGCAGGCCCTCTTTCCAATGGAGACGTTCCACCTGCCAGGTGCCGAGCGAAATCAGGATGGCAAGGGCGATCAGCACCAGGATGCCAGTGATGACGGGCAGCCGGCGGCGCGGCATGGCATGCTCTATTTCAGTCACTCAGGCGTCCTTCGCGGGCATTATGGCGGTATTGCATGGCGATCAGGATGCCTTTGAACCAGCGTAGGGTCAGCAGCGACAGGATAATGGTCAGCGGACCGAAGAGCAGAATATGCACCCAGATCGGCGGCCCGTAATTCGCCTGCAGCCACAGCACCATGCCGATGACGATGAAGCCGACGATGAGGATGACGAAGACGGCCGGCCCGTCGCCGGCATCGGCGAAGGAATAATCGAGGCCGCAGGAGGCGCAGCGCGGCTTGACCCCGAGCAGACCGTCGAACAGCTTGCCCTGACCACAGCGCGGGCAGCAGCCCTTGATGCCTGTCTTGACCGGATCGACGGGGGGATAATGGGCGCTGTCTTCGCTCATGTCATTCCTTCTGGCCATTCCTTCTCTGCAGTCCATCCTGCCTTAACTCTCCCATAAAGTATTCGCATCCCGAATGGAAATGCCTGCGCGCTTTCGCCTCAGTGATTCGCGCCAAACAGAAGAAGAAGACGGATGACCAATGACAACCATGCCGGCCAGATCATTATCTTGAACGGTGCGCCCAGAAGCGGCAAATCCAGCATTGCGCGCGCAATCCAGGACGAATTCGAGGGGCCGTGGATCAACCTCGGCGTCGACAGCTACAATGCCATGACGCCGAAGCGCTATCTGCCCGGCATCGGCTTAAGGCCGGGCGGCGAGCGGCCGGAGCTCGAAGAACTGGTGCCGTTCCTCTATGCGGCTCTTTATGAATCGATCGCCATGCATGCCGGATTTGGCCTCAATGTGGTGGCCGATCTCGGCCATCATGACAGCTACTCGCAGCCGCTCGGCATTCTCGCCGACTGTGCCAGGCGCCTGGACGGCTTTTCCGTGCTGTTCGTCGGCGTGCGCTGTCCGATCGAAACGATCATGCAGCGCCGGGAATTCAAGCAGGAAGGCCGCGAGACACTGTATGTAAGAGCCACCGAGGAGGTGCCGATCCCCGAGCCGGTGCAGCGCTGGCAGGACGAGGTGCACCGGCCGGGCATTTATGACATGGAGGTCGATACTTCGGTGCTGACGGCACTTGAATGCGCCGAAGCGATCCGCCAGCGCCTCGATCTCGGCATTCCCGAGCCTTCGGCGTTCGAACGGATCGCCGGCGGGCGCTGAGAAAGGGCGAGGCCCAAATGGGCAAAGGCATGCCGCGGCTTATCGACTCCCCCTTCCACCCAGCGGGGAGAAGGTGCCCGTAGGGCGGATGGGGGCCACAGAAACAGGTCTTTCCAAACGTTGCGGAGGTTCGACCGCGCCAGAATTGTCTCGCCCGTGTCGCTTACTGGGATAGGCGGTTACGGGCGTGGCGCCGTGTAGCCCCCTCATCCGCCTGCCGGCACCTTCTCCCCGCTGGGGAAAGAGATTTGCGGCAACCGCTCCGTTCCCTACTGACGAGAACCGATCATGGGGGAACACACAAAAAAGGGCGGACACGAGGCCCGCCCTTTGTTTGGATAATCGCTGCCGTCAGCCGGCTGCGACGGGCGCGCCCCAGCCGCCCCAGACGTAGATGCAGAAGAACAGGAACAGCCAGACGACGTCGACGAAGTGCCAGTACCAGGCGGCGGCCTCGAAGCCGAAATGCTGTTTCGGGGTGAAATCGCCGCGCAACGACCGGATCAGGCAGACCAGCAAAAAGATGGTGCCGATGAGGACGTGGAAGCCGTGGAAGCCGGTCGCCATGAAGAAGGTCGCGCCGTAGATCGAATTCTTGAAGGCGAAAGGTGCGTGGGCATATTCATAGGCCTGGACGCTTGAGAAGAAAATGCCAAGCAGCACCGTCAGCGTCAGGCCCTGGATCAGGCCCTTGCGGTCGTTGTGCAGCAGCGCATGGTGCGCCCAGGTGACGGTCGTGCCCGACAGCAGCAAGATGACGGTGTTGTAGATCGGCAGGTGCCAGGGATCGAGAACCTCGATGCCCTTCGGCGGCCAGGTGCCGCCAGTGTAGAGCAGACGCGAGGCCTGGATTGCCTCGTTCGGATAGAGGCTGGCGTCGAAATAGGCCCAAAACCAGGCGACGAAGAACATCACTTCCGAAGCGATGAACATGATCATGCCGTAGCGCAGGTGCAGCGAGACGACGCGGGTGTGGGCGCCCTCATGGGCTTCCTTCACCGTATCGGCCCACCAGCCATACATGACGTAGAGCACCAGCGCGAAGCCGATGTAGAAGAGCCAGGGGTTGGCGAGTTCGGCGCCGGCGAGCTTGAAAGAGCCGCCGCTCAGGTAGCGCATGTAGCAGACTCCGCCGATCGCCATGATGAAGGCGCCGAGCGAGGCGAGAATCGGCCATGGGCTCGGATCGATGATGTGATAGTCGTGATTCTTCTGATGAGCATCGGCCATGTAGCTATCCCCGGATGTCTTCCTTCACTCCGCTCCCGGCATAGCCGGAAACGAGCCTTGATCAAAGTTTCTTTTCACTTTTTACCGCTCCACCCTCATTCGAAGCCACAGGCTTCGGACCCTCTTTCGGGTAGAACGTATATGACAGCGTGACCGTGTGGATGTCCTTGGACTCCACGGCCTTGACGATTTCCGGGTCGATGTAGAACACCACCGGCATGTCGAGCTTTCTCGCCCGGCTTCAGGTCCGTTTCCGTAAAGCAGAAACATTGCACCTTGTTGAAATAGACGCCGGCTTCGCCCGGCGTGACGTTGAAAACCGCCTGGCCGCGCTGGGTCTCGTTCGAGCGATTCTCGGCGGTGAAATTGACCTGGATCGTTTCGCCGATCTTCGGATTGACCTCGCGCTCGACCGGCTTGAAGTCCCATTGCAGGCCGGGCGCGACATTGGCGTCGAAGGTGACGCGCATCGTGCGGTCGAGCACGACGCTCGACACCTGGTCGACGCGCTGCGTCGTGCCGTTATAGCCGGTGACCTGGCAGAAGATGCGATAGAGCGGCACGGCGGCGTAGCTCATCGCGCCCATGCCGAAGACGAAGCTCAGGCACATCATGACGACGGCGCCGTTGTTGCGGCCCTGCTTCTTCGGTGCACCGTTTTCGCTCATCCGGCCATTCCTCCGCCGATCTTCACGATGGTGATCGCGTAGAAGAGGACGACGAGGCCGGCAAGCACCAGCCCAAGGGCGATGTTGCGGTTGCGGCGCGACTTCATCTGCTTTTCGGTGAGCTTGACCGTTTCCATCAGAACCAACCTCCCGCATGCGAGAACAGTACCGACGCCAGCCGGTCGATCATCAGGGCGGAGAACACGGCGAAGAGGTAGAAGATCGAGAAGCCGAAGAGCTTCTTCGCCGGGATCATCTTCAGATCGCCGTCGGGCATACGCCAGACGGCGATGGAACAGTATATGAAGATCGCGCCGAGGGCGGCGGCGACGAGGCCATAACCGAGGCTCGCGAAACCGAGGAAGGACGGCAATACCCCACAGACGGCGGTCAGCACCGCATAGGCGACGATCTGATGCTTGGTCACCCGCTCGCCGGCGACGTTCGGCAGCATCGGCACGCCGACGGCCTCGTAATCGCGCATCTTGAACAGAGCCAGAGCCCAGAAATGCGCCGGCGTCCACAGGAAGATGATCATGAAGAGAACGGTGCTCTCGACCGTCACGCTGTTGGTGACGCAGGCCCAGCCGATCATCGGCGGGAAGGCGCCGGCAGCACCGCCGATGACGATGTTCTGCGGCGTCGAGCGCTTCAGCCACATGGTGTAGACGACGGCGTAGAAGAAGATGGTGAAGGCAAGGATGCCGGCCGAGAGCCAGTTGACGGCAAGGCCGAGGATGACGACCGAGAAGCCGGAAAGCACCAGGCCGAAGGCGAGCGCCTCCGAGGGGGCGATGCGGCCGGCCGGGATCGGACGCTTGGCGGTGCGGCTCATGATGGCGTCGATATCGGCGTCATACCACATATTAAGCGCGCCGGAGGCGCCGGCGCCGACGGCGATACAGAGAATGGCGATCAGGCCGAGGACGGGATGGATGTGGCCCGGCGCCAGCACCAGGCCGGCAAAGGCGGTGAAGACCACGAGCGACATCACCCGCGGCTTCAGCAATTCGAAATAATCGCGCGCACTCGCTTCCGACAATTCGCCGTCCTTTGCAAGCACCCCGTGATTGTCGATAACCGTCATCATTCCGTCCTGAATGTCTTACCATCAGGACGCCGTATCGAACGCGGCGTCCTGATGTCCGCGCAATTTACTTGATGCGCGGAAGCTGTTCCCACTGGTGATAGGGCGGCGGCGAAGGCAGCTGCCATTCGAGCGTCGTTGCACCCTCACCCCACGGATTGTCGCCGGCGACGCGCTTCTTGGCGAAGGCTTCGAAGACGCCATAGAGGAAGATCAGCACACCGAAGGCCGAGATGTAGGAGCCGATCGAGGAAACATAGTTCCAGCCGGCAAAGGCATCCGGATAATCGATGTAGCGGCGCGGCATGCCGGCGAGGCCGAGGAAGTGCTGCGGGAAGAACACCAGGTTGACGCCGATGAACATGATCCAGAAATGCAGCTTGCCGACCAGCTCGTTGTACATGTAGCCGGTCATCTTCGGGAACCAGTAGTACCAGCCGGCGAAGATCGCGAAGACGGCGCCGAGCGACAGAACGTAGTGGAAGTGGGCCACGACGTAATAGGTGTCATGCAGCGAGCGGTCGAGACCGGCATTGGCAAGCTGGACGCCGGTGACGCCGCCGACCGTGAACAGGAAGATGAAGCCGATCGCCCAGAGCATCGGCGTGCGGAACGAGATCGAGCCGCCCCACATCGTCGCGATCCAGGAGAAGATCTTCACGCCCGTCGGAACTGCGATGACCATCGTCGCGAAGACGAAGTAGCGCTGCGCGTCGAGCGACAGGCCGACCGTGTACATGTGGTGGGCCCAGACGACGAAGCCGACGGCGCCGATCGCGACCATGGCGTAGGCCATGCCGAGATAACCGAAGATCGGCTTCCTCGAGAAGGTCGAGATGATGTGGCTGACCATGCCGAAGCCCGGCAGGATGAGGATGTAGACCTCAGGGTGACCGAAGAACCAGAACAGGTGCTGGTAGAGGATCGGGTCGCCGCCACCTTCCGGAGAGAAGAAGGAGGTGCCGAAGTTGCGGTCGGTGAGCAGCATGGTGATGCCGCCTGCCAGAACCGGCAGCGACAGCAAGAGCAGGAAGGCGGTGATCAGCACGGACCAGGCAAACAGCGGCATCTTGTGCAGCGTCATGCCGGGAGCGCGCATGTTGAGGATCGTGGTGATGAAGTTGATCGCACCAAGGATCGACGAGGCGCCGGCAATGTGGAGCGCGAAGATCGCAAGATCGACCGCCGGTCCCGGCGTGCCGCTGGTCGCCAGCGGCGGATACATCGTCCAGCCGCCGCCCGTGCCGTAGGCGCCTGCCGGGCCTTCGACGAACATCGACAGCAGCAGCAGCGCGAAGGCCGGAACGATCAGCCAGAAGGAGATGTTGTTCAGGCGCGGGAAGGCCATGTCGGGGGCGCCGATCATGATCGGCACCATCCAGTTGGCGAACCCCCCGATCATCGCCGGCATGACCATGAAGAAGATCATGATCAGCGCATGCGCTGTGGTGAACATGTTGAACATCTGCTTGGCGCCGTCGATCGCGGCATCGCCCTCATAGCCGTAGACCATCGAGGCCAGGCCGTGGAAGATCTGGATACCAGGCTCCTGCAGCTCCATGCGCATCGCCACCGACAGCGCGCCGCCGATGATGCCGGCGATGATCGCGAAGATCAGGTAGAGCGTGCCGATGTCCTTGTGGTTGGTCGAGAACAGCCAGCGATTGGCAAAGCTCGGCTTGTGCCCGTGATCGTGATGATCCTGGTCATCATGAGCGTGGTCGTGATGGGCGTGATCATGAGAATGATCGTCGTGAGCGGAAGGTCCAGCCATTGTCCCGATCCCTTAATTACTGTGCTTCGGCGACGTCGAGGGTCTTTGCGGGACCATCGGTTGCGGCCATGAGTGTCTTGTAGGCGCCGGGCAGGTCGCTGGCGGCTGTGGTCAGCCACTGCTTGTACTTGTCCTCGGAGACGACGCGGATGGCGATCGGCATGAACGCATGGTCCTTGCCGCAGAGCTCGGAACACTGGCCATAGAACAGGCCTTCGCGCTCGGCCCGGAACCAGGTCTCGTTCAGGCGGCCCGGCACGGCGTCGATCTTGACGCCGAAGGACGGCATGGCGAAAGCGTGGATGACGTCGGTCGGGGCCGAGGTCACGAGAACGCGCACCGTCTTGTTGACAGGCAGGACCAGCTCATTGTCGACGGCCAGAAGTCTCGGATAAACCGACTTGTCTTCCTTGCCGGCGGCAGCACGGTCCTGATCCTTCAAGAGGTAGCTGTCGAAAGCCAGCGGGCTGTCGCCCGAACCTTCATATTCGTAATTCCACTGCCACTGGGTGGCGGTCGCCTTGATCGTCACGTCGGGGTTTTCAGGCAGCGTCAGCTGCGCCGTCAGCAGGTTGAACGAGGGAATGGCGAGAAGAAGCAGCACCAGGACCGGCCCCACGGTCCAGGCAATCTCGATCAGCGTGTTGTGGCTCGTCTTCGAAGGAACCGGGTTGGCGCTGGCGCGGAACTTGACGCAGACGACAATGAGCAGCACCAGCACGAAGAGCGTGATCGGAACGATAAACCAGAGGGTATATTGTTCGAACCAATGGATTTCCCGCATGATCGGCGTCGCCGCCGGCTGCAGCGTTGCCTGCCACGGCAGCGGCTGGTCGGCATATGTGCCGGAAGCAAAAAGCAGACAGACCAGCGTGGTCAGGGCTGCATAAGCCTTCTTCATCACCTTATAATCTCCCTCGAGCGCTTGACCTGCAGAATAGAACGCAGAATCCTTGCCATCTTCAGCGCTTCAAACCACAGTTTGGCATTTGCCGCAACAGGCCAGAGCAATTGTCTATGCGGCATTTTTGCTGAAAGCATAGGCAGGCCGGAAGGGCAAAACATCCCAAGTTTTTCATCAGCATATGAAAAATCGGCTTTCCGGCCAATCCGCGCGCCGCACATTCTTGCCGAAAGGTCCAATTTCCGCCGCAGTCCCCCGGTTTTCACGGGGTGGGGCTTTTCATTTTTGGTGGGCAGCTTCAACAATAGCCGCAATGATTCGATATCCAGAGGTTTCCATGGGTTTCCGTTCCCTCGCGCAGTCGCTTCTCGTGACTGCCAGCATCGCGGCCGCGGCGACGACGCCCGTTTTCGCACAGCAGCAACCGACGCCGGCGCCGGCCAAGCCGCCGGCTGCGGCCCCTGCTCCTGCTGCAACGCCGCAGCAGCCGAGCGCGTCCAATCCGAATATCCAGGTGACACCCGGCCAGACCCAGCCGCAGGCGCCGGGCACGGTGAAATCCAATCACGGCGCATGGTCGGTCGTCTGCGACAAGCCGGCAGGGGCTGCGACCGAACAATGCGCGCTGATGCAGAACGTCATCGCCGAGGATCGGCCGGAGGTCGGGCTTTCCGTCGTCGTTTTGAAGACGGCCGACCGCAAGTCGAAGATTCTCCGCGTGCTGGCGCCGCTCGGCGTGCTGCTGCCGAACGGCCTCGGGCTTAATGTCGACGGCAAGGATATCGGCCGCGCCTATTTCGTGCGCTGCTTCGCCGACGGCTGTTATGCCGAGGTCGTGCTGGAAGACGAGCTGCTGAAGACCTTCCGCAGCGGCGCCCAGGCAACTTTCATCGTCTTCCAGACCCCCGAAGAAGGCATCGGCATCCCCGTCGACCTCAAGGGCTTCGCCGAGGGTTTCGACGCGCTGCCTTGAGATCAGGTGATGTGTGCCGCGGCCTTTCGGCTCCCTCTTCTCCCCTCGGGGAGAAGGTGCCCGTAGGGCGGATGAGGGGGCCGCAAAGCCGGAGCGTCCAACAAGAAGAACGTCCATCCAGCTTCGGCCGCACTGGCATGGTCTTGACTGTCTTCAAGTCGCTTGCCGTGCGCGTCGCCGGACAGGGATTAGGAGAGGGTGTGCCGCGTGGCCCCCTCATCGCCTGCCGGCACCTTCTCCCCGAGCTTCCCGCTCTTTGGAAGCATCCCCTCTCCTAGATATCCTGCCCAACAAAGAATATTCCGCCGCAGGGCTTCACTCCTTATCATGAGGAGCCCTATCTAGATGCGTAAGCGCATCCCCGAACGCATGCCCATTGGAGCCAGACCATGACCACCGATCTCCTGACGCTATTCGATGCCGACGAAGCCACGATGCGTGGTCTGGTCGCCGAGGCGCTCGCCGGCGCCGATGACGGCGAGCTGTTTATCGAGCATGCGCAGGCCGAAGCGCTGACCTTCGACAATGGCCGGCTGAAGGGCGGCAGCTTCAACACCGAGCAGGGATTCGGCCTGCGCGCCGTTGCCGGCGAAGCGGTGGGCTACGCCCATGCCGGCGATCTCTCGGTGGCGGCGCTGAAGCGGGCGGCGGATGCGGTGGGCGCGGTGACGCGCGGCTATTCCGGCTCCTATGCGGCCGCCCCGCAAGGCACCAACAAGAAATTCTACGGCGACCAGAACCCGATCGGCCAGCCGAGCTTCGAGGAGAAGGTCAAGGTTCTGCAGGATATCGACGCCTATCTCAGGGGCAAGAACGACAAGGTGCGGCAGGTGACGGCGTCGGTGGCGGCGAGCTGGCAGGTGGTCGACATCCTGCGCGCCGACGGGCATCGCGTGCGCGACATCAGGCCGATGACCCGCATCAACATCTCGGTCATGGTCGGCGAAGGCGATCGCCAGGAAAGCGGCTCCTACGGCAGCGGCGGGCGTATCGGTTTCGGCGATTTCATCGCCGAGGGCAGCTGGCAATACGGCGCCGACGAGGCGCTGCGCCAAGCGCTCGTCAACCTCGAGGCGATCGATGCGCCGGCAGGCACGATGGATGTCGTTCTCGGTTCCGGCTGGCCGGGCGTGATGCTGCACGAAGCCGTCGGCCACGGGCTGGAAGGCGATTTTAACCGCAAGAAGACGTCGGCCTTTGCCGGCTTGCTCGGCCAGATGGTCGCCGCTCCCGGCGTGACCGTCGTCGACGACGGCACGATCGACAACCGCCGCGGCTCGATCACCATCGACGACGAGGGCACGCCTTCCGGCTACAACGTGCTGATCGAGAACGGCAAGCTCGTCGGCTATATGCAGGATCGGCAGAATGCCCGGCTGATGGGCATGGCGCCGACCGGCAACGGCCGCCGCCAGGGTTATGCCCATGTGCCGATGCCGCGCATGACCAACACCTATATGCTCGGCGGCGACAAGACGCCCGAGGAAATCATCGCCTCGGTGAAGAAGGGCATCTATGCCGTTTCCTTCGGCGGCGGCCAGGTGGATATCACCTCAGGCAAGTTCGTCTTCGGCTGCACCGAGGCCTATCTGATCGAGAACGGCAAGGTCGGCGCGCCGATCAAGGGCGCGATGCTGATCGGCAATGGCCCGGATGCGATGAAGCGGGTGTCGCTGATCGGCAACGACATGAAGCTCGATACCGGCATCGGCAATTGCGGCAAGGGCGGCCAATGGGTTCCGGTCGGCGTCGGCCAGCCGCATCTGCGCATGGATCAGATCACCGTCGGCGGCACCCAGACCTGAGGCGAAAGGAGCCTGTCATGGCGGAGGTCGAGATCAGGCGTTTTGCGGAAGGCGACGCCGATGCCGTGCTTTCGGTGATCCTGCCGATCCAGCGCGAAGAGTTCGGCATCGACATCACCGCCGACGCGCAGCCGGATCTGAGGGTCATCCCGGATTTCTATCAGTCCGGCAAGGGAGAGTTCTGGGTCGCCGTCAAGGATGGCGCCATCGTCGGCACGCTGGGCTTGAAGGACATCGGCAATCATCAGGCGGCCCTGCGCAAGATGTTCGTTGCCGCTGAGGTTCGCGGCCGCGAACATGGGGTGGCGGCGCTGCTTCTCGACCGCATGTTCGCCCATGCCAGGGATGCCGGCCTGACCGATATCTTCCTCGGCACGACCGACAAATTCGTCGCCGCCCATCGCTTCTACGAAAAGAACGGCTTTACCGAGATCGCCAAAAGCGCCCTGCCCCGCGCCTTCCCGCTGATGGCGGTGGACACCAAGTTCTATCGGCATAAGGTCGGCTGAAGGCCACCGGCATGCTTCAGCTCTTCGGCGCCTCCGCCGGCTGAAACAGCCACTTGCGTTCGATCGCCGCGGCAAGGTCGATATCATTGCGGCGGGCAAATAGCAGCAGATGACCGAGAAGGTCGGCGGTCTCGTCGGCCAGATCGCGCCGCATCTCGTCAGGCGAGCGGCCTTTCGCACGGCCGCGGCCGGTCAGCCGGTTCCAGGCCTGCGTCAGCTCGCCCATTTCCTCCTGCAGCTTCAACAGGAACCAGTCGGCATCGCGTTCGATGCCGTTGGCGGCGACATGGGAGGCGGATGAGATTTCGAACTGATCGGCAAGACGACGCAACATCGGCGTTCTCCTTTTGTTTATGGAGGAGACGCTGATTCCCGATGCTTGTCCAGAAGTCGATTGCCTGACTGCGGCGATCAGCCGTGGTCAGGCAGCAGCATGCAGTCGTAGGAGCGCTGCTTCAGCGCATCGCAGGCGGAAACGGCAGCATCCTTGCTGGCGAAACCGACGAAGCGGGCACGGTAGATCTTGTTGGCGCCCTTGCCGACTGCTTCGGTATAGGGCGAGGCTGAACTGAGCGGCGCGCCGCCTTCAGACTTCGCCTGGGCGAGAAGTGCACGCGCAGCATCGGCGCTCGGGGCGGCCGAGATCTGGATCTGCCAGTCGCCGTCGGACTTTTCTGCCGACATTTTCGGCGCCTTGCCGGCGTTCAGGATTTCGTCCATTGCGACGGGACGCTCCAGCGGCACGACGGCGTCATCGGCATAGGCCAGGCTCTTTGCTGCAAGATCGTCGGCCGGGCGCGGTGCGCTGAGCGGCACCGGAACATCGGAATCGTCGGCGGCAGACGCCACTTCGACAGGCTCCCTGGCGCCGACGCTCGCCACCAGCTTGGCGCCGCCGGAAGAGGAGGCACGGCCGAGATAACGGTCGAGCAGACCGGCCATCTTGTCGTCACGGCTGCGGGCGGTGCGGCCGCCGAGCACGACGCCGACGACGCGGCGGTTGCCGTCCCGAACAGCGCTGACGAGATTGAAGCCGGAGGCGTTGGTGTAACCGGTCTTGATGCCGTCCATGCCCTGGTAGCGGTACATGAGATTGTTGTGGCCGCGCACGGTGCGGCCGCGGAAATTGAAGCTTGCCACCGAAAACAGCCGGTATTCGTTCGGATAATTCTTCATCAGCGCGATGGCGAGCGTCGACATATCACGCGCCGTGGTGACCTGGCGGCCGTCCGGCAGGCCGGAGGCGTTGACGAAGACGGTGCGGCTCATGCCGAGCTGGCGGGCCTTGGCCGTCATCATCCGGGCAAAACCGCTTTCCGAGCCGCCGAGCTTCTCGCCCATGGCCGAGGCGGCATCATTGGCGGATTTGATGATCATGCCATAGACCGCCTCGCGCACGGTGATCGTGCCGCCGGCCTTGACGCCGAGCTTGGTCGGCGGCCGGGAAGCGGCGTATTTCGACATCTTGATCGGCGTATCCCAGGCGATCTTGCCGCGTTTCAGCGCTTCGAAGGTGAGATAGAGCGTCATCATCTTCGTCAGCGAGGCCGGATGGTTCAACGTATCGGCGTTCTCGGCGGCGAGAACCTTGCCGGTGCGGGCATCGAGGACCAGTGAAGCGCTGCCGGCCAGGGCCGCAAGAGGCGCCGAAACGGCCAGCGTTACGGTCAAAACAGCCGCCAGAAGCGTTCTCATGCAGTTCCCCTTGATGCGTCGGCGCTCGATCGGATCGGCGTTGTGCCGTAACGTGACAGAAGCGGCAAGTTTGGCGCGACTTTGAGGCAACTCCTACCATTTTTCTAGCCTTTTCATTGCCTTGGTTAACAGGAAATGAAAGGAGCCGTGCGAAATCGGGATTCAGCAAGGCTTAAGTCGCGCTTGCTAGTTTGCGGCAAAAAGCAACGGACGGCGCATGATGGGACAATTCCGGCGACTGGCAAAACGCGCGGCGATCGGCGTCGGGCTCGAGCTTTCCTGGCTGATTGCCGCCGCCGGGCTGATGCGCCAGGCGCGCGGACGCGGCGTCGTCTTCACGCTGCATCATGTCCGCCCGTACGTGCCGGAGGCTTTCGAGCCGAATGCGCATCTCGAAATCACCCCCGGCTTTCTCGATACGGCGCTGCGGCGGCTGAAGCGGGAGGGCTATCGTTTCGTGCCGCTCGATCAGGTGCCGGCGCTGCTGGCCGAGCCCGAGGGCGGAACGCCGTTTGCTGCCTTCACGCTCGACGACGGCTACACAAACAATCTGGAGCACGCGCTGCCGGTGTTCGAACAGCATCGGGCGCCGTTCACAGTGTTCGTTGCCAAGGGTTTTGCCGAGGGCTCGCACAGCATTTGGTGGGAGACGCTCGCCGCCCTCTTACGCCGGTCAGGCGAACTTCGCTTCGACTTCGGCCGTGGCAGCGAACGGCTGGCGCTCGACGATCCGCAGCAGCAATGGGATGCCTTCGACCAATTCGCCGCCTTTATCCACCGGTCCGACGAGGCGTGCGCCGTCGCCGCGATCGACATGCTGGCGCGGGAAAACGGCATCGAGCCAACCGATCTCACCCGCGCGCTGGTGATGGAGCCCCGCCAGTTGCAGCGGCTCGCGGCCCATCCGCTCGCCACACTCGGCGCCCATACGATCAGCCATCGGGCGCTGGCCCGCCTGCCGGAGGCCGAAGCGCGGATAGAAATGCAGGTTTCGGCCGATTACGTCGAGGCGGTGAGCGGCATTCGCCCCAAGACGATCGCCTATCCCTACGGCACGCCGGAGGCTGCGACCAGCCGCGAGGCGGCGATCGCCCGCAATCTCGGCTTCGAGCTTGCGGTCACCACCCAGCCGGGCCTGCCGGAGGCGAGGAAAACCGGCTATCTCAGCCGCATTTCGCTGAACGGCTTCTACCAGAAGCGACGCTACGTCTCAGCGCTTGCCTCCGGCATTCCGCTGAAGCTGATGGGCAAATAGCGCCGCTTACGGATACATCCTGACCTTCTCCCATGCGCCTTCCGCCAAGGCCCGTCGAAATTCGATGCGGTCATGCAGGCGGAAATTCTGGTCCTTCCAGAACTCGATCGAGGTCGGCCGGATGCGGAAGCCCGACCAGTGGGCGGGGCGCGGAATTTCGCCGATGGCATAACGGGCAGTATATTCGGCCACCGCCTTTTCAAGCGCGAATCGGCTTTCGAGCGGGCGGGATTGTTTCGAAGCCCAGGCGCCGATGCGGCTCCCGCGGGCCCGCGTCTTGAAATAGGCGTCGGCTTCGGCGTCGGTGACGATCTCGACCGGGCCGCGCAGCCTGACCTGGCGGCGCAGGCTTTTCCAGTGGAAACACATGGCGGCCTTTTTCTGGCCGAGAATTTCACGGCCTTTCTGGCTCTCGAAATTGGTGTAGAAGACGAAACCGTTGTCGTCGAATCCCTTCAGGAGAACCATGCGGACATTGGGAAGACCATCCTCATCGACCGTTGCCAGCGCCACGGCGTTCGGGTCATTGGGTTCGGAAGCCTCCGCTTCGCCAAGCCATTCGGCAAAGAGCTTGAAGGGTTCGCCACTTTCGGTAAAGTCACCGCTTGTTAACTCGTTTGCCGACATATTGGTTCAAATGCCCCGGATTATTCAAAACTCGCCCAGCTTTTGATAACTGGACAGGATGCAGGGTGGAAGTCATAGCAAAGTCATATCGCCATACAAAGGGCCTGCGGCATCGCAGCAGCACGTTCTTCGTCATCGGCGCCGCAATGCTTTCGCTTTCCGGCTGCCTAGCAGGCGGTATGGATTTTCTCAGCGAAGCCAAGGTCGACCGATCGGTGGCAACCGGCACGGTGCCGCAGACGCCGCCGAGCACCGATACGCTGTCGGACGAGATGACCGTGCGCAATGCCGTGACCTCGGCTGATGTGCAAAGGCTCGAGGGCCAACCGCTTCCCTGGGCGAATGCATCGACAGGCAGCGCCGGCGTCATCGATACGATCGTCGAGAATAACGAGTCGGGCCAGGTTTGCCGCCAGTTCCGCACGACGCGGCATTCCTATGTCGGCATCGCCAAATTCTACGGCAAGACCTGCCTCGTCGGCGGCGGCAACTGGCAGCTCTTGAGCTTCCAGCCGGAAAGCTGATCCGGCGGGAAAGCTGCTCCGGCGGGAAAGCTGATCCGGCTCGCCGACAGGTTAACGCCCGACACCTTTCGGCCGAATGCTTAGCAAAGAGCTAACCATTCGGCGCAAAACACCCCACATCTCTCCATAGAAATAAGAAGTGATTAGCAACTCCGACGCACGATCAGCGTTGAGAGTGGTTGTCCCTGCCTGTGCGACGGGATGGCGCGAATTGTTATTGGGCTTTTGATTTCGGAATTTCGGGATGCCGGGCAAGGACGTGGCTTCCCGCATCGCAACACCGGCGGTTTAACATGCGCGATCCTTATAAAATTCTGGGCGTCAAGCGCGACGCGGCAGCGGACGAGATCAAGGCGGCCTGGCGCAATATGGCCAAGTCAGCCCATCCCGACCACAATCAGGGTGACCCGACGGCAACCGCCCGGTTCGCCGAGATCGGCCGCGCCTATGAAACGCTGAAGGACCCGCGCAAACGCAGCCTGTTCGACAATGCCGTGCGGATGGCGGAAGCAAAGAAGAACGAACAGACGATCATGCAGCAGCGCCAGGCCGCACGTGAGGCCGCAGTGCGCGCCAAGGCGGCGCAGGCCAATGCCGAGCGGGTGATGGAAGAGCTTGCGCGCGCCGCCCAGAAGGCCGCCGCCGACGGCTCCAGACAACAGGCAGGATCGGCCGAGCCCGCCGACGAGATGGTCGATCGCATTTTCGGCGCTCAGGCCCGCGCTGCGGCCGGCGGCCAGGCGCAGGCTCGCGCGCAACGGGCGCAATACCAGCAGGCTGGCGAGGCCGGCAGGCGCGTGGATGGCGACGCCGCCGAGGGTGAAACCAAGGGCGACGAGGAGGCCGGCGAGGCTGGGCCAAATGCCGGCGCCAACCTGCCGCTGCCGCTCAGCATCCTGACATCCCTGGTGCGCCGGTTCACCGGCGCCAAGGATACCGGCCTGGAAAAAGCCCCCGACGAGGTGGCGACGGCGACGGTGACGATCGACGACGTGCTGAAAAGCGGTTGGATCACCGCCTCACTGCCGGAGGGTCGCGAGATCGGTTTCGCGTTGCCGGCCGGCACCAAGGATGGTCACGAGCTGCGGCTCAAGGGACAAGGCTTCAAGCTGCCGGGCATGCAGCGGGGCGATGCCGTCATCAACATTCGCATTGCGCCCGATCCACGCTTCACGGTCGCCGGTTTCGATCTGCATGCGGTGCTGCCGCTCAGCATCGAAAATGCCGTGCTCGGCACCGAGGCGCGTATCGAAGGACCGAGCGGGCCGCTGAACGTGACGATCCCCGCATGGTCCGGCTCGGACAAGACGATTAGAATTCCCGGCCAGGGATTGCCTCGCGAAGAGGGCGGCAGAGGCGATCTCGTCGTCGAATTGCGCATTATCCTGTGGGAAAAGCCCGACGACAAAGTCACCGATCTCATGCGGAGCATGCGCGAAGGCCTGTTCCTGTGAAATATTTATGACTTTCGCACCCTTTGTTACGAAACCTAACAGTTGATGATCCAGGCCAAGCTTGAACCGATTAGCGGCCTATGCCATAGGCAGGATCAATCAGAATTCCTAGGGAGCGAAATATGGCTCAAGCATCCGGCCTCATGGCAGGCAAACGCGGCGTTATCATGGGTGTCGCCAACAATCGCTCGATTGCGTGGGGTATTGCCAAGGCCATTCATGCGCAGGGCGGAGAAGTCGCGCTCACCTACCAGGGCGATGCGCTGAAGAAGCGCGTCGAGCCGCTTGCCGCCGAAATCGGCGCAACGCTGGTCGGACACTGTGACGTTGCCGACGAAGCCACCATCGACGAGGTTTTCGCAAACGTCGAAAAGCTCTGGGGCAAGATCGATTTCCTGGTGCATGCGATCGGCTTCTCCGACAAGGACGAGCTCACCGGCCGCTACGTCGACACCTCGGCCGACAATTTCGCCAAGACGATGCAGATCTCCGTCTATTCCTTCACCTCGGTCGCACGCCGCGCCGAGAAGCTGATGACGGATGGCGGCGCTATGCTGACGCTGACCTATTACGGCGCCGAAAAGGTGATGCCGAACTATAACGTCATGGGTGTCGCCAAGGCCGCGCTCGAAGCGAGCGTCAAGTATCTGGCCGTCGACCTCGGACCGCAGAACATCCGCGTCAACGCCGTCTCGGCCGGCCCGATCAAGACGCTCGCAGCCTCCGGCATCGGCGATTTCCGCTATATTCTGAAGTGGAACGAATACAACGCGCCGCTGCGCCGCACCGTCACCATCGAAGAAGTCGGCGATGTCGGCCTCTATCTGCTGTCCGATCTCTCGCGCTCCGTCACCGGCGAAGTGCACCATGCCGACAGCGGCTATCATGTCATCGGCATGAAAGCGGTCGACGCCCCTGACATTTCGGTCGTCAAGGACTGAAGCATTCCCGGAGCAGAGACCGTGCTTATCTACGTGATCAGACACGGTCAGACCGACTGGAATGCCGAGCGCCGCCTGCAGGGCCAGAAGGACATCCCGATGAACGCCACGGGCCTGGAACAGGCCCGGCAGAACGGGGTGGCGCTTGGCGAAATTCTCGGCGACACGGTCGATGAATTCGATTTCGTCGCAAGCCCGCTGCAACGCACGCGCGCGACCATGGAAATCGTCCGCGGCGCCATGGGCCTGCCGCCGTTTGCCTATCGCACCGATCCGAGGCTGGTCGAGATCTCCTTCGGTGACTGGGAGGGCTCGACGCTCAAGGAGTTGAAGGCCACGCAGCGCGAGCGGGTGGCCGAACGCAATGCTTCGAAATGGGATTTCATCCCGCCCGGCGACGACGCGGAAAGCTACGAGATCCTCTCCTGGCGCACCGGCTCATGGCTGCAATCCGTCGACCGCCCGACCGTCTGCGTCACCCATGGCGGCGTCATCCGCACACTGTTCCAGATGATCGCCGACCTGCCGAAGAGCAGCGCTGCCGAAGGCGGGATCCCGCAGGACCAGATTGTCAGGATCGATACTACTGAGCGGACGATCGTCTGGCTGTAGGGCGTTGCCGCATCTTAGCCCGCGATAGGCTCACTTTGTGGGATTGGGGATGCCGACGAGTTGTTCGGCTATGATGTGGATCGGGATTTCCGGCTGGTTAGAGGTAAAACCGTTCAGCTCGAGAAGGCCGGCTGCAACAGCGATAAGTTTAGGCTTGGGGGCTTCGAAGGGTACCGGCTTCAATGGCCAGTCCTTCGATATCGTTGCTGCTGGCGACCCAAACGCCAGCCTCTTCATCCCAATCAGCACGCACGACGATCGAAGCATGCTTCATGCCATCCTCCGCGGACCCGCCCTACTTGACGATATCCAGATCGTTGATGACGCGCTTGCCGTCGACCTCGGTATAGAAGACGATCACCTTCACGCCGGCTTCGAGGCCGTCGAAATTGAATTCCTCAGGCGCCTGATAGGTTTTGCCGTCGTCGAGCGTCAGCACCAGATTGGCGGTATCGACCTTCTTGATCGTCGCCTCGACATCGGCGCTCTCGGCAAAACCGCTCATCGGCGACAGGAAACTTGCTGTTGCCAAAAGCGTGGCGACGACGAAACGCATGGCGACAATCCTTTTCAGACGCTGCACGAGAACATGACTGGCCACAGATAGCCTCCTGAATATGGCGAAAATTGCCCGGAAGAATGGCTTTTCCCGCCTAATTGATGAATAGGATTTTAAATATAATCAAGACGCCGTGTTAACCGCTGCTTTTGCCTTCCCATGATTTTTGGCATCGCTTGCGGGCAATCGTAAATTAACCCCCACGCCCTAAAGTCGCCCGGAAGACGGGAGTTTCATTTTGCTATTCAGGCTGAGCGACAACAAGCAGTTACGGCGCGTGTTGAAGAATACCCGCGTTTCGTTTCTGGTTTCATCGCTTGTCGCCCTTGTCGTCATCATGGTCGGCTTCGGCCTCGACCGGGCCAATACTCAATCCTATGAGCGCGAACTTCATATCCGCACCGAAAGCGAGGCAAACCTCATCCGCGCCCGGGTGATGGCTGAGATCAATATGGACCTCAGCATGGTCCGCGATCTTGCCAATCTGATCTCCGTCAGTGCGGCAAACGGAGAGGAGATGGAGCGGCAGATCAACTGGCTGCTGATCCAGAATCCGTCCTTCATTCACATCGCCGTCGCACCGGATTTCATCATCGACAACGTCTATCCCCGGCTACCCGGCAATGAGGAGATCGGCCGCGACGTGCGCGCAACGCTGTTTTCACGCCAGGCGATGACGCCGGCGGCCGCCGATCTGTCGGCGCGCTTTTATGGCCCTGTCAGCACCGACGGCCGGGACGGCTTTGCCATATTCTTCCCGGTTTTCGTCAAGGAGAACGGCCAACGGCGGCTCTGGGGGCGGTCGAGCTCGTCATCGACCAGCAGATGTTCTACGAGGCGACCGGGCTGATGCCGGCGCGCGACCGCGAGAACCGGGAACGTTTTCCGCATCTCAACCATCTATCGATCGCCCTCCGGGATATCGGCTCATCGGCGAGGGCCGCGACAACCGCGCCGTTCTTCGGGTCGTCCGAGATCGATGACAAGGATCCTATGCGCCAGAAGATCGGCTTTGCCGGCGGCAAGTGGGAACTTTCCGTCGTTCCGAACAGCGGCTGGCACGCGATACCGGAGAACCAGACCGAGCTGCGGCTGATCGTCGTTGCCGCCGGCTGCATCATCATCGTCCCGATCTTCTTCGCGACCCTCCTGCTTGGGGAGCGTAATCGCAATATCACCGAGCTCGAGACGCGCGAAGCGAAACTCAAGGAATTGTCGCAACGGCTCGATCTGGCGTTGGAATCCTCGAATATCGGCATCTGGGAGCTGGATGATCATTCGAGCAGCCTGCTCTGGGATGCACGTGCGGCGGCCCTGCACGGCAAGCCGGCGCAGGAAGGAAGCCGGGCGCTCGACGAATGGCTAACGGCGATCCTGCCCGAGGACCGCGAGATCGCCGAAGTGCATTTCTTCAGCTGCAGCATCGCCGGTGCCGCCTGCACGGCGCAGTACCGTATCGTGCCAGCCGATGGCGGCATCCGTCACCTGCGCTCGGTCGGCGCCTTCTATACCGATGCCGGCGGCGTCAGCAGGACGATCGGCATCGTCTGGGACGTGACCGCCGATGCGGAGACGACCGATACGCTGCGCAAGGCGAAAGACATGAGCGAGGTCAAGAATGCCGAGCTGGAGCTGGCGCTTGAAGAGCTTTCCAGCCGCGAGGGACAACTCGCCGAGCTGTCGAGCCGGCTCGACCTGGCGCTCAACTCCTATCAATGCGGCATCTGGGAAGCGCGGCCCGACCGGGGCGGCTCGATCTGGAACGAGCGCATGCACGAGCTCTATGGGCTTGCGCCGCGCAACGGCTTCATGACCGAGGAGACCTGGCTTGGCTGCATCCACCCCGAGGATCGGGGTCTGGCGCTCGAAAGCGCGCGCCACTTCAAGAAAAATGGCGATACCCACACCCTCGTCTGTCGGGTGATCGTCGATGGCGGCGCGGTGCGCTATGTCCGCTCCGTCGGCAAGGTCCACCAGACGGGGACCGGCGAGATGAAGATCATGGGCATCGCCTTCGATGCCACCGAAGACGTGCTAATGACGATCCGGCTGAAAGCCGCCAAGGACGAGGCGGTCGCCAAGAATATCGAGCTCGAGCTTGCCAAGAACAGGATCGAGCACAATTCGCTGCACGACCCGCTGACCGCGCTTGCCAATCGCCGCAAGCTCGATATCGCGCTCGAAGAATTGACGAATGACGGCCGCCGGCAGCGGCAGAAATTCTCGATCCTGCACATCGACCTCGACCGCTTCAAGGACATCAACGACACGCTTGGCCATGCCGCCGGCGATGCCATGCTGGTGCACGCCTCGAAGGTGCTCGCCAAGAATGTCCGCGGCAGCGATATCGTCGCCCGCATCGGCGGCGACGAATTCGTCATCCTCGCCCTTGATGTCGGCGACACGGAGATGGCACAGCTTTCGGCGCGGATCATCGAAGAGATGCGCCAGCCGATCGATTTCCAGGGTTTTTCCTGCCGCTGCGGCGTGTCGATCGGCGTGGCGCTTGCCAACGGCATTCACGTCGATGCGCGCAAGGTGCTGATCAATGCCGATATCGCGCTCTACCGCGCCAAGAGCACGGGCCGCAACCGCTTCGAATTCTTCAATCACAATCTCCAGGCCGATATCGTCAACACCAAGCGCACGGCCGACGAGATCCTCGCCGGCATCGACAATGGCGAGTTCACCGCCTGGTACCAGCCGCAATTCTCAGCCCGGACGATGGAACTGACGGGTGTGGAGGCGCTGGTGCGCTGGAAACATCCGACCAAGGGGTGGCTGACGCCAGACAAGTTCCTGCGCATCGCCGACGAGATCAATGTCGTGCAGATGCTCGACAGGATCGTGCTGGAAACGGCGCTGCGCGACAAGATGCGCTGGACGGCGCAAGGCATTGCCGTGCCCAAGGTCTCGGTCAATGTTTCGGCGCGACGGCTGCATGACGGCAGCCTGCTGGAATCGCTCGCCGACCTGCATATCTGCCCCGGCGAGCTTTCCTTCGAACTGGTGGAATCGATCTTCCTCGACGAGAGCGAGGACGTCGTCTCGCACAATCTCGAGCACATCAAGGCGCTCGGCATCGATATCGAGATCGACGATTTCGGCACCGGCCATACCTCGATCGTCAGCCTGTTGAAGCTGAAGCCCAAGCGCCTGAAGATCGACCGCCAGCTGGTGCAGCCGATCGTCGGCGCAACACAGGAGCGGGCGCTGGTCCGCTCGATCATCGACATCGCCCGCTCGCTCGGCGTCGAGACGGTGGCCGAAGGGGTGGAGACGGCGGCCCATGCCGAACTGCTGCGCGATCTCGGCTGCGACATCCTGCAGGGCTATGCCTTCTCGCGGCCGCTCTCCTTCGACGATTTCACCACCGAGGCCACCGGAACGGGATGGCGGCTGGCATCCTGACCGCCTTCCTTTGACAGGGACGGAAACAGCATTTCCGCCACCGCCGGTTTGACGCAAAGAAAGGCTTTTGCCTCGACGGTTTTTTGGCCTATGAGTGTCGCGCCTTTTCAAGCAATGGCGCAACCGGCTTTGGCGCGCCACCGTGGGAACACATGTCGCACAATACATTCGGTCACCTCTTCCGCGTAACCACCTGGGGCGAAAGCCATGGTCCGGCGCTCGGCTGCGTCGTCGATGGCTGCCCTCCGGGGCTGCGCTTCAAGCTCGAGGACCTGCAGGTCTGGCTCGACAAGCGCAAGCCCGGGCAATCCCGCTTCGTGACGCAGCGGCGCGAGGACGACCTGGTGAAGGTGCTCTCCGGCGTCATGCTCGACGCCGACGGCGAGACGATGACGACAACCGGCACGCCGATCTCGATGCTGATCGAAAACACCGACCAGCGCTCCAAGGATTACGGCGAGATCGCCCGGCAATTCCGCCCCGGCCATGCCGATTTTACCTATGACCTCAAATACGGCATTCGCGATTATCGCGGCGGCGGCCGCTCCTCGGCGCGCGAGACCGCAGCAAGGGTCGCCGCCGGCGGCATCGCCCGGCTGGTCGTGCCCGGTGTCACGGTGCGCGGCGCCCTGGTGCAGATCGGCAAGCACAAGATCGACCGCCGCAACTGGGATTGGGATCAGGTCGGCCAGAACCCGTTCTTCTCCCCCGATGCGGCGATCGTGCCTGTGTGGGAAGAATATCTCGACGGCATCCGCAAGAACGGCTCCTCAATCGGCGCCGTCGTCGAAGTGATCGCCGAAGGCGTGCCGGCCGGCCTCGGCGCGCCGATCTATGCCAAGCTCGACCAGGACATCGCCTCGCTGCTGATGTCGATCAACGCCGTCAAGGGCGTCGAGATCGGCAATGGTTTTGCCGCAGCCGAAACCTCAGGCGAAGACAATGCCGACGAGATGCGCATGGGCAATGACGGCACGCCGATCTTCCTTTCCAACAATGCCGGCGGTATTCTCGGCGGGATCTCGACCGGACAGCCTGTCGTGGCACGTTTCGCCGTCAAGCCGACTTCGTCGATCCTGACCGAGCGCCAGTCGATCGATGCCGACGGCAAGAATGTCGATGTCCGCACCAAGGGCCGGCACGACCCCTGCGTCGGCATCCGCGCCGTGCCGATCGGCGAGGCGATGGTCGCCTGCGCCATCGCTGACCATTATCTTCGCGACCGCGGCCAGACCGGCCGCCTGAAATAGGAGCGCCCCATGTCGTATGATCAAAAGCGCGTCGTCGACGCCATCCGGGCTTTCGAGGCCGGCGAGATCGTCGTCGTCATGGACGACAATGACCGCGAGAACGAGGGTGACCTGATTGTCGCCGCCGTGCACACCACGCCGGAGAAGATGGCCTTCATCGTGCGCCACACATCCGGCATCGTCTGTGCGCCGATGCCGAAGGAAGAGGCCAAGCGCCTCAACCTCAACGCCATGGTGGCGGAAAACGACTCGGCCCATACGACGGCCTTCACCGTCTCGGTCGATTTCAAGCACGGCACGACGACCGGCATTTCCGCCGACGACCGGACCCTGACGGTGCGCAACCTCGCCAATCCGAATGTGGGCGCCGCCGATTTCGTCCGGCCCGGCCACATCTTCCCGCTGGTTTCGCGCGAAGGCGGCGTGCTAATGCGCTCCGGCCATACGGAAGCGGCCGTCGACCTCTGCAAACTCGCCGGCCTGCCGCCGATCGGCGTCATCTCGGAACTCGTCAATGACGACGGCACCGTCACGCGCGGCCCGCAGGTGGTCGATTTCGCCGAGCAGCACGGGTTGAAGCTCGTCTCCGTCGCCGATCTCATTGCCTATCGCCAGCGCAAGGAAACGTTGGTCGAGCACGGCACGAGCTTCGACATCGACACACCGTTCGGCAAGGCCAAGGCTCATACCTATTCCCTGCCCTGGGACCCGATGCAGCATCTCGCCGTCGTCTTCGGCGACATCCGCGACGGCGTCGACATCCCGGTGCGCCTGCATCCGGAAAATGTCGCCGAGGATCTCTTCGGCAAGAACAGCCCGGTCGATTTCTACATGCAGAAGATTTCCGAGGAAGGCCGCGGCGTCATCGTCTACCTGCGCGAAGGCTCGGTCGGCGTCGGCCACCACGACAACGGCCGCAAGGCCCGCAACCAGGGCCGCGAAGCCCATGCCGAAGCGCAGAGCCGCGACAGCGAATGGCTGGAAATCGGCCTCGGCGCCCAGATCCTCAAGGACCTCGGCGTCAGCTCGATCAAGCTGCTCACCAGCCGCGAGCGCCACTATGTCGGGCTGGAAGGTTTCGGGATCAAGATCAGCAAGACGGAGATTTGCTGAGGCTCGGAGAAGCCCCCTCCCCACAAGGGGGAGGGGTTTTATCCTCTCCAGCCGTCGAGCAACACAACCTTCTCTACCCCCGCAAACCGCGCCAGCCGCTCCAGCTCGGCTTCCAGCCTCTCCAGCCGCCCGGCTGACGGCTTCACGCCAGGCTCCAGCCAGAGCCGCTTGACATCGAGCGTCGACTTTTTCCGATCCGCCTTCATGTCGATGCGGCCGATCAGCCTGTCACCTTCGAGCAGCGGGAAGACGTAATAGCCATATTCGCGCTTCGGCTCGGGGACGAAAATCTCGATGCGGTAGAAGAAGCCGAACAGGCGTTCGGTGCGGTTGCGGTCGCGGATCATCGGGTCGAAGGGGCTGAGTACGCGGATGCGCGGCGGTGCGGCGGGGTAGTTGTCGAGCGTCGAGAGGAAATCGGCAAAGGCCCAGGAGGGGCGCGGCTTGGCTCCGAGCGCCGGTTCGATCAGCACTTCGGCGAGCTCGTCGCGATGGGCTGATACCCAGGCCTTGGCTTCCTCGGGCGAGACGAGGTTCCAGAAGGCCGATATCTCGCCATGGGTGGCAAAGCCGAGGCGGGTGAGCGCGCTGCGGCAGGCCCAGTCGATAAAGTCCTCGCGGCTCACCTCCGGCTCACGGAATTCGGCCGGGATGACGCGCTCGGTGAGATCGTAGATCTTCTGGAAGTTCGATCGGCCGGCGATGGCGAACTTGCCGGTGTGCCAGAAATATTCGAGCGCCGTCTTGTTCGGATGCCAGTTCCACCAGCCGCCGGAAACATGGCCGTCGGCCTTGATGTCGCGCGCTAGGATCGCCCCGTCGCGCTCGACGCGCTGATAGGTCTCCTCGAAGGCCGCCTCGAAGCCTTCGCCGCGCCATTTGCGCCAGCGCTCGACGATGACCTTCTCCTGATGGCGGAACTTGTGCTTCCAATAGACGAAGAAGGCGCTCGGCAGGATCGAGGCGTCGTGCGTCCAGTGCTCGAACAGCGCGCCGTCCTTTTCGAGCAGTGCCGTCAGATGCTCGCGCCGATAAGTCTGGTTGCGGGAGAACAGGATCTGATGATGCGCCCGCTCGACCGTCTGGATGCTGTCCACCTGAACGAACCCCAGCTCGCCGATCAGTTGCAGCAGCCCCTGCTTGGTCAAAGCGCGGTTCGGCGGGGCGCTGAGGCCCTGCTTGGCGAGGAAGACCCGGCGGGCGTCGGAATTGGAGAGCAGATTCGTCATGGATACATCATAACGCGGAAAATCTTCCTAGCCACCCGATATCGCTATCGGATGTCGACAGCGAGGTTTGCTCTTTGTAGAAGCACTGCTGTCAGGTCGGCGCCAATGACTGCCCCTCACCCTAAACCTCTCCCCGTTTTGACGTGGAGAGGGGACGTGCCAGACGCAGCGTCGAGGTAGAAGGAGATGGTGCGGCATATCCCCTTCTCCCCGCCTGCGCGGAGAAGGTGGCGGCAGCCGGATGAGGGGCCGGGATCGGCAATCTCCTCCGATGAAAAATGCGAGGAACTGGTTTGGACATACACTTCGAAGGCGCCGGGGTCAGTTTCGGAACGCGGGTGGCGCTCGCGCCGCTCACGCTCGGCATCAGCGGCAAACGCATCGGCGTCATCGGGCTCAATGGCTCGGGCAAGACCACGTTTGCGCGGCTGATCAACGGGCTGACCAAGCCGACGGTCGGGCGGGTCACCGTCAACGGCCGTGACACGGCCGACGAGAAGACGGCGGCAGCCGATGTCGGCTTCATCTTTCAGTCGCCGCAGAACCAGATCATCATGCCGATCGTCCGGGACGACATCGCCTTCGGGCTGAAGCGGCGCGGCTTCACCAAGGCGGAGATCGAGGCGAAAGTCGAGGGCGTGCTGGCCCGCTTCGGCGCCGAGGCGCTGGCCGGGCGGCGGGCGCACGAGCTTTCCGGCGGCGAGCTGCAGGTGGCAGCCCTCTGCTCGGTGCTGGCGACGGGGCCCGGTATTCTGATCCTCGACGAACCCACAAACCAGCTCGATCTCAAAAACCGGGCGCTGGTCGAAGGAATTATCGCCGGACTTGCCGAAAGCGCCATCGTCATCACCCATGATCTGGAGCTGATCGCCGGTTTCGAGCGGGTGCTGCTGTTTCATGAAGGGCGGCTTGCCGCGGATGCGCCGGCGACTGAGGCGATCGCCCGCTACAGGGAGATCGCCCTCTGATGCAGTCGCTCTATGTCGAAGGCAACAGCGCAATGCATCGGCTTTCGCCGCGGGTGAAACTGCTGTCGCTTGCGATCTTCAGCATCGTGCTGTTCATCACCGGCAATCTCGTGCTGCTGTCTCTCGCCGTGCTGGCGGCGGCGATCCTCTATCGCATGGTCGGCCTGCCGATGGGCGCCGCGCTGAGGCGGCTGCGGCCGATCTTTCTGACGATCGCGGTCGTCGCGCTCTTCAACCTGCTCTTCAATCCCTGGCAGCAGGCGCTCGTGCCGCCGCTGCGGCTGACGGCGCTGATGCTGCTTGCCGCCGCCGTGACGGCGACGACGTCGATCACCGCCTTCATCGACGAAGTGACGGCACTTGCCCGCCCGCTGGAGCGTACGGGCCGGGTGCGGGCCGACGATATCGGGCTGGCGCTGGGCCTGGTCTTGCGTTTCGTGCCTGAAATCGTCGACCGTTACCAGGCGATCCGCGAGGCACACAGGGCGCGCGGGCTGAAGGTCCGGCCGGCGAGCCTGCTTGCGCCGCTGATCATCCTGACGCTCAAGGATGCGGATAATATCGCCGCGGCGATTGACGCGCGCGGCATTCGACGGCATGGAAGTTAATCAATTTTAACCACGGAATTCATGATGAGCACCCGCGACCTCGTTCTCACCGCCCTCTTTGCCGCAATCATCGTGGCGCTCGGCCTGCTGCCGCCGATCCCGCTCGGCTTCATTCCGGTGCCGATCACCGCGCAATCGCTCGGCGTCATGATGGCCGGCGTCGTGCTCGGCGCCCGGCGCGGCGCCATTGCCGTGCTGATCGTGCTCTTGCTCGTCGCCATCGGCCTGCCGGTGCTTTCCGGCGGCCGCGGCGGGCTTGCGATCTTCGCCTCGCCGACGGCCGGCTTCCTCATCGGCTGGATCTTTGCCGCCTTCGTCACCGGTTACCTCAGCGAGCGGCTGATCAACGACCGGCAGTCCGGCGTGGTGCAGACGGTCAGCTTCTTCCTCACCGCCATGGTCGGCGGCATCGTCGTTCTCTATGCTTTCGGCATCACCTATCTCGCGACGGTCGCCGGTCTCGGCTTCCCGAAAGCCTTCGTCGGCTCGATGGCTTTCGTTCCCGGCGATGTGATCAAGGCCTTTGTCGCCGCCCTCCTCGGCCGCGCCGTCATGGTCGGCTATCCCCTGCTGCCGGCGCGCGCATAAAGCATAGGCACGCTATCGCAAATGCACCAATGGCCGCCTTCAGGCTCAAAGGCGGCCATTGCGCTTTTCTAAGGGCTGCGTTGAACATCGATTGCGTCATCGGCCAGATCCAGCGACGCCGGGGCCATGAGAGAACTCGAGCAGCTAAACCCGAGACTCCTTTGCCTGAAAACGCGGGGCCCATTGACCAAGCCTCTCGAAAACCGTGCGCAAAACGCTGCGGATGGGAGGCTCTCCCCATTTGCACGCGGCGAGCGACATCAGACAGACGATCGCAATGGCCAAACCGAGTGCCGGCAGCGGTGTCACTCCCAAACCGGTCAGCCAATCGAGAAACTGAATGCCGATGGCAAAATGCAGGAGGTAGAGCGGATAGGTCATCGAACCGAGGGTTTTGACCGCTTGGAGGAAGGCTTTTGGCAGACGACTGATCTGCCGGCCATAGGCGACGCTCGCGGCGATGAATATCAGCCCCGCCACCCAGAGGAAGATTGCCGGAAACGGCGAGAAGGAGTGACCAGCTGCGGCAAGCGTTCGCTCGCTGGTGCTGCCGGCTGCCATGTAAATCTGAGTGGCACCCGCTACCAGCGCGAAGACGAAACCCACCCACGAAACCCTGCTCATCCGGGTTTGAGACAAAAGCCAGATGTAGATGTAGATGCCGATGGCGAATTGGCAGCCGTAGTAAAAGGGAACGGCCCGCCAGGCAGTATCGGTGAATATCGCCAGCACCTCTGAATCGGGAAAGGCGTTCAACAGAGTGATGAAACCCGTGCTTGCCAACGACAGGCCGAGCGCCAGCGCTGGCATCCTCGCCCTTTGACCGGCCGCACACAGGATGAAGACAAGGGCGTAGAAACAGATCTCACAGGCCAACGTCCAATATTGACCGTCTATCCATGGGCCGCCGGGGTACAGCGTGATCGACCGAAGAAAGTTCTTGATAATCCGCCTGTTAACATCCTGCGTTGCGATGAAGAGGAGTGTCAGTGACCCACATATCCATACCGCCGGATATAGCCGCAGAATTCGCCCCTTCAGAAACGACATCGCGGTAGCCGAAGCGGCAGAGTTGATGATGACGAGCCCTGAGATGACGAAGAACAGTTCGACGCCAACCCAGCCGGGTTGGGCAATATTCTCAATCACGGGCATTTTGTAGGGTCTGAGATATAAGGGCGAAGCCCAGGAAGCAAATCCAAGATGAAACATCGTTACCATTAACGCACACACAAATCGCAATGCGTCGATACCGTAAATATACGGACTGCCAGCTTCGGATTTTACCATAGTGATCCCCCCAGAACCTCGTCCAATACTACCTGGACTTGGATATCGAGGCAACGCACTCGCAATCAGGGTGGCAATCATTGATTGTATGGCAGGTCAATTCGCCCACTGCCCGTCAGACCGGCATAACCCGGAATCCGGGCAACAAAAAACCGCCTTGAGGCGGTCGGTCATTCTATCGATTTCAGTTTGATTTAGTCTCCTCCACCTCCGTCGCCGCCGTCACAGCCCCCGTCGTCCGAGGCATCAAACGAGCCTCCACCGCCATCGCCGGAGCTTGCTGAACTGCGCTTGCCACTCGCAACTATCAGGGCAAAAACCAAGATGAAGCATGCGAAGGGCATGGCATCCGAGAAAAATGTGTCCAATCAGTATCCTTTCGTTTGCATCGAGAAATCTTGTTTCCCTATGAAAATAATAGATTATTTTCTCGATCCGGACAATTGCTCTAGTATGAAACTTTTATGACATTCCGGATCGCGTCAAAACGCCCTCTCTTGTCACCGCCCTCCCGACCCTGCGCTGCTGTCGCTGCAGCGCAGGGTATCCGGCCCCGGGATGATTCAAGCTGCCGCTCTTTGTGGGAAGAGCACGGCTTGCGGGGCAGCCTTGGCCCCAGCCACGATCAGCGGATCCCGATAGAGCCGAGGAGACGGTATTCCCAGCCTGGAGTGCAGCGTTGCGGCCGAGCCCGGCAGCAACGGGAGTAGGCAGCGGGCAACGATCGCAAGGCCGCAGACCTGCTCCGCCAGGCAAGCGCCAAGACGTTCGGCGGTCACCTTGCGATCCTCCGGAGCGGGATCGCAAAGCAGCGCTTTCGCATCAGCCCATGGTGCGCCTTTTGTAAATCGCCGGTTCGCCTCACCGACAAACTCGAAAATATCAGCGAGGCCGACATGCAACTCGTAGGCATCGAAGGCCTCCGCCACCTTGCCCGGAAGGCGGTAAGCTTTCTGCACGAACTCGCTCTCCGGTACGGGCGGTACGATGCCGCCGAACGACTGATATAAAAGGGTAAGCACCCGGTTGGCGAGATTGCCGAGCTGGCCTGCGAGCTCTCCCGCCCATGCGGCTTCGAGACGCTCGCCCGAGAAATCGCCGTCGTCTCCCGAGCGTATATGCCGGAGCAGGTAATATCGCAGCGCGTCCGGCGTTCCGTAGGCGTCGATGATGCCTTCGGGATCAATGCCGTTGCCGGCCGACTTGCCGATCTTCCTGCCGTCCACCGTGACATAGCCGTGCACCAGGATCGACGACGGCGGCGGCAGGCCGGCGGACAGCAGGATGGCCGGCCAGTAGATGGCGTGGAACTTGGAGATGCCCTTGCCGACGACGTGGATGCTTTCTCCGCGATTCCAATAGCGCTGCTGGAGCACCTGATCGGATCCGTGCCCCAGACCTGTAAGATAGTTCGCCAGGGCGTCGAACCAGACATAGACGACGTCACCTGCTTCGGGGCCACCCCCATCGGGAACCGGAACGCCCCAGCCTCGCGCTCGTTCGGCGCTGCGCGACACGCTGATGTCGGTCAGGCCACGCCGCAGCAGGGCAAGGACCTCGTTGCGCCGATGGGCTGGAACGATGCGAAGCTCACCAGTTTCGACGAGTTCACGGAGTTTGCCGCCATATCGGGATAGACGGAAGAACCAGTTCTCCTCACGGACGATCTCAAGAGCGATCCCATGTTCCGGGCAGCGCCCGTCATCGAGTTCCGATGGCTCGTAGAATTGCTCGCAGCCGACGCAGTAGAGGCCCTCATAGGCCTTGCGATAGAGGTCGCCGGTGTCAGCGCAGGCCCGCCATAAGGCGTGGACACAAGCGACATGCCTTGGATCACGGGAGGTGCAGACGAATTCCTGGTTGGAGATATCGAGCCGGCCGCCAAGGCGCTCGAACCTGTCGGCGTTGGCATTGACGAAGTCCCTCACCTGCAGTCCCGCGGCTTCCGCGGCCCTGACATTCTTCAGGCTGTTGTCATCGGTCCCGCACTGGAACCTGACGTCATGGCCGAGGAGCCTGAGATGACGGGCATAGGCATCGGCCTGGACGAGTTCCAGGGCAAAACCCACATGCGGCGCGGCATTCACATAGGGGATGGAAGTGGTGATATAGATATCCGCCTTGTTCATCGGTGTTTCCTTTCGAAGGCTGTTATTGCCGGCGAGACGGATCGACCCATGAAAAAACCGCCTCGAGGGCGGTTGCTGGTGCATTATGGACGCACGAAACCCGCCACGCTATGAGCGCGGCATCATCATCACGAAAGTGCTGATCACGTTGTTGTCCATACCATTTTTCTAGCATCAAGCGTGGTTTCGAACAAGCGCGCTGTTTGGGCCGGCGCGCTTTGCCCTCCCGTTGAGCGCCCGCCTTGGCGGAGCTTATTCAACGATCGGTGAGCCGGCGGATCGGCATTCCTTCGTGAACCACTCCGTAAAACGACGCACCGGCTTTTTCGCCCAGGAACTGGTGATCAGGTAATATCCCTGGGTCTCGGCGGTCGAGATGTCCGAAAGCACGACGAGGTCGCCGCGATCGATCTCTCGCCGAAACACTTCGACCGGGCATAATGCCACCCCATGCCCGGCTATTACCGCCGTGGCAAGGATGTTGAAGTCCTGAAATATCGGCCCGCGAACCGGCTCGGGCGCCTTCATCTCAGTCTTCCGGAACCATTCTTTCCAGCCGTCGACGGATTCGTCGTGCAGCAGGTCGGCCGCTGCAAAGGGAATACTGCCGACAGTCCAATTCCGCTTGGCCAGATAATGAATGCTGGCCACCGGCTGGTTGCGGCGGGAGAAAAGCAGGCGGCTCTCCCGTCCTCCCGACAGGTCTTCCCCCATGGTGATGAGAACATCCAGGCTTTCGTCATCGAAGCGTTCCTCGGCTCTGGCGTAAACGATCCTGACGTCGAGATCGGGATCGCTCTCCCGGAACGACGGCAGTGCCGGAACCAGCCAGCGCGACGCGATCGAAGGAATGCAGCCGACCGTGATCGAACGCATATTGTGGTCTCTGCGCATGTTGCCGGTTGCATGGGCGATGGCTGCCAATGAGCCGGAGACGGCAAGATAATATTCGGCACCCGCTGGCGTCAGCGCCACGCCGCGTCCGGATTTTTGGAGCAGCTTGCGCCCCAGCCACGTCTCCAGATGCTTGATCTGGTGGCTGATCGCGGCATGGGTCACATGCAGCTCGTCTCCGGCCTTTGAGAGGCTCATGAGCCGAGCGGTCGCTTCGAAGGCCCTCAATGCGTTCAGCGGCGGCAGCTGCATCTGTTTGAATTCCTCACATGAGAGCCAGGATAGGCTCCTTTATCTACATCAAATTCGGGCATCTACATCAAATTCGGGCGAAACATGTAAATTATTCTAACAGTTTTCTCAATTTAGATCATTTGAAGCAGGCGTGGATTTCAGGGCCTAATGGATCATGGAGATCGAGCTATCTCCGCCATTTTCGAGGAGAACAACATGTTTGTGAGAAGCCTGAAAGACGTGGAGCAGACCGAGCGCTTCGTCGATTGGGGCAATGGCACGAGCCATCGCCTGCTGACGAATGATGACGGGATGGGGTTCACGGTCTGCCACACGGTCGTTCGCGCCAACACGCAAGCTCTGCTGCAATACCGCAACCACCTGGAGGCCTGCTATTGCATCCAGGGCGAAGGCGAGGTCGAGGATATGGACGGCAACGTCTTTCCGATCCGCGTCGGCGACATTTACGTCCTCGATAAACATGATCGCCACTATTTGCGGGGTGGCAAGGACAAGGACCTCATTCTCGTCAGTGTCTTCAATCCACCTTTGAAAGGGACGGAACGTCACGATCTGAACAACAGTAGCGGTTCCGAATACTGAGCCGAGGGACGCGGCGGGGGTGCTGCAATCTTCCTGAGCGGCTCACGATCCTCATCATCCGCCGATCTCCGGCCGGGTCGCCCGTCCTTGGCGAACAGTTTGGCGATGTGATAGCAAGGATCGGAATTGCACGCTCTCGGTGCGGCGTGCCCCGGCTGGGTGGAAGGGTGCTGCCAGTGATCCGCACGAAGGTTGATACGCTGTGGTTCAAGCGGTGCTGCGCGTTTCACCTGCAGTTCCTTCCCGATCGCGAGGCGCTGTCAAAGCTCTGCGTCCTGCAAGACAGCATCGAGCGAGACAGCGCCGCGTCCCTCTCACGCGTCCCGGCCACAAGCCTGCACATGACGGTCGTCACCCTCGTTAATGCGGCAGCCCAATTCGGCATTCCGAACGAGGAGGTCTGGAAGCGGAACGGGGAACAATGGACGGAGATTGTCGAGAGACTGATCGACGAGACCCCACCCTTCGACGTTCA
Organism: Rhizobium sp. C104; assembly: GCF_022354505.1. Lineage (NCBI taxonomy): Bacteria > Pseudomonadati > Pseudomonadota > Alphaproteobacteria > Hyphomicrobiales > Rhizobiaceae > Rhizobium > Rhizobium sp. C104. The sequence goes on from NZ_CP092348.1 coordinate 2,595,766, forward strand.
TTTTCACGAGGTGGCGGCTTCGGAAGCGGCTATCTTCGTAAAAGCCGAGGAGCCGGCGGAATTGCACAGACTTCGCTCGGCCATTTCACAGGCCATCTGCTTCGAACAGTGGCGTCCAACCCCGCCCCGCATAGCGCATATAACGCTGTTCAGGTTTTTCGCCCAAGAGCCGGTGCCGGCGGTAAGTTTCGACGCAGACTGTTTACCCATGGGAATGCGAGCTGGATCCCTCACCTTGCTGGAAGAGCACGTTTATCCAAACGTCGATATCAATATCCTCAGCGAACCGGTCCTCCGCGGCAAAAGCGCGGAATGCTAAAATGGTTAGCCCACCGGCTCCAGCCGGCTGATGGCAATCAGCGCATGAGCGGCAGCACCAAGCCGAGCCGGCTCAGCGCGCGGCTGCATTGCATCTCGTTCTTCATACAGGAGGCCTGCGGCGGCAGGCTCCGCCGCAGGTTGGGTTCTGTCGGTTCCAAACCGTCTGACACACTAGCGAACGGCTGCCAGTCTGGGGGCTCTCGCCGACTCCTCGCCTGGTCTGCGTGCCCAGGCTGCGTCCGGCTCGCGGACCTGGGTGCGACGATTGAGTTTAAAACGGCCAACCAGTTCGGTGAGCATTTGGGAATCTACTGCGAGGGAGTGGCCGATCGCCGTACTCTCTTCGACCATCGCCGCATTCTGCTGCGTCATCTGATCGATCGAATTCACTGCGCCGCTGATTTCCTGTAGGCCGATCGACTGTTCGCGTGAGGCAGTGGTGATCGCATCGACTTTGGCGTCGATTTCGGTGACGTAGCTAGCGATTTTTGAAAGTGCCTTGCCCGTTTCGTCGACGAGTTGAACGCCCGAGGCGACCTCATCGGTCGAGTTGCGGATCAGCGCAGTGATCTCCTTGGCTGCACTTGCCGAGCGCTGGGCAAGCTCGCGCACTTCCTGTGCCACGACTGCAAAGCCCTTGCCTGCATCTCCGGCTCGCGCCGCCTCGACGCCGGCATTAAGCGCCAACAGATTGGTCTGGAAGGCGATCTGGTCGATGACATTGATGATCTGGCTGATTTGGCCTGAGGCGTCCGCGATTCGTTTCATTGCCTGGACGGCTTCGCCGACCACTTGGCTGGAGGCGGTGGCGCAGTCCTTGGCTTCGCGAACGAGGTCGCGGGTTTCGGCTGTGCGTTCGGCCGAAGAACGCACCGTTGACGATACCTCTTCGAGCGATGCGGACGTCTGCTCGAGCGCTGCGGCCTGCTGTTCCGTGCGACGTGCAAGATTGTCTGCGGCACCGCGCATCTCCTGCGCCGAGGCCGAGAGATGTCCGGTCTTGGCCAGTACCTGTTCGAGCGTGGCCTGGAAGGTGGCAATCGAATTGTTGAAGTCGTGCCGCAGCGGTTCAAAGTCGGCGGCAAAGGGTTCATCGATCGTGGTACGGATATTGCAGTCCGCCAGTCGACCGAGGCCCGCGCCGAGTGTCTGAACGACTTGCTGCAGCAATTCTGCCTGCTGCGCCTGCAGGCGGCTGCGTTCGGCTGCGTCGCGTTGCGCGACGGCGCGGCTGTCGTCCATTTCCTGCTGCAAGCGCTGACGCTCCATACCGGCATGGCGGAAGACTTCCACGGCGCCCGCGATCACGCCGATTTCATCCTTTCGCGACAGGAACGGCACAGATTTCGTGTAGTCGCCGCCTGCAAGCTCCTGCATGTTGTCGGCAATCGCGAAGAGCGGCCTGATGGCGCGACTGCGGACGAACCACAGGCCAAGCAGAAAGAGTGCAACCGAAACCGCGCTGCCCGACAGCGCAAGCGTCCTCGCCCGAACGCCGGCGGCCTCAGCGGCGGTCTCTGACTTTGCCAACCAGACATTGCTAAGCTGCGCCAGAACATTGACCTGCGCTTCATGCGCATGAAACGCGTCCTTCAGGTGATCAAGCGCTGCGTGAACGGCGTGTTCGTCCTCTTGGGAGACGGCAGAGGCATAGGTGCGCTCTACCTCGTCCCAGAAGACGTCCGCCGAGCTGTAGACACCCGACAGCCTGGCGCGGACTTCCGCGGGAAGGTCGGCCTTTGCCCAGAATGCCTTGCGATCCAGGTATCCCTTGTGAAGCTCGACAATGCGGCCGAGATTGGGATGCAACAGCTCGGTATGCACCGCACCCTCCGTCGCCAGCATATAGGCTTCGACGACGAAAATTGGCGGCGGCAGGATATCGGCAACCAGATCCTTGCCCTCGACGAGGCCGTTATAGACCGGACCCCTGACCCTTAACTCCTCGAAGGCCTTAGTCTGCAGACCGACAGCCAGGATCAAGCCTGCCGTAACGATGATTCCAAACAGCATGATGAGGCGGGAGACAGATAGATTTGGCACAGCGGCGACCTTTGTTTTGTTGGGGAGGAGTTACACAGGAGTGGAAAGCTTGGTCGTGGAACCTGCAAAGTATCTGGAGTTGCTTTGCGCCAGGAACTTGTTGGCAAGTTTGACGACGAAAGGAGGAGACGAATATTTGCCTGCGGCGCAGATTTTGCGGGCAGTAGGAGCATTGCGATTTCGACGGCCACCACGATCATTCACCGGCAATATTTTGGAATTCGCGATCCGATCCCGAATTCCTGAGCTTCCACGTTTGAAGTATAGATTAGCGCTAGCGAGTAACTCGTCAGTAAGAACGCGGCAGCCAGCCAACATATTTCTAATGAACAATAATTGCTCACATCAGAGACTTTGAGCAATTAATGCTCATTAAGCTGCGAATATCTGCTCACTTGGCGAAATCCTGCTCAAATTGATATATGTCGTCTTCACTGCCTTCCGAAGGCCGTAAAAGACGGCTCTGGGCTCGCCAAAAGAGGATGCGCGCGGCAATGCCACTCCGGAATGCAAAAACACCTGAAAAACGAGCGCAACTGATTGAGGTATTCCTCGGAGCGGGAACCTGGACCTATGATCTGATCACGCGGGAACTGACGTGGTCGGACGGGCTCTATCGTCTCGTCGGACTCGATCCAAAGGCCGTTGCGGCAAGTTTCGACCTCTATGAATCCCTTGTGCATCCCGACGACCGTCTAGCGCACGAAGAAATTGTAGAGTTGGCACATGCGAACCAACTGTCCTCGCGCCGCTTTCGCGTCATCCGGCCCGACGGGCATCTTATTTGGCTCGAAAGCAGATTTGACCGCCAATATGACCGCAGTGGCCGGCTGGCCATCCTCCACGGTGTCGTTCAGGACGTAACCAATGATCACAAGGCGCAAATTGCACACAACCGCGCCGCCGCGGCCAATGCGTCGTTGCGTAAGCTTGTGGGTGGCGAGTTCTGGCGCGCCGACAGTCAGGGTAAGCTGCTCGACTATACCAACTGGATGCGCTTCACCGGTCAGACGGCGGAGCAGCTCAGGGATTACGACAGGCTTGCAGCGGTTCATCCTGACGATCGGCAACATTTCCGCACGACTTGGCAGGGAGCGATTGAGGGCAAGTATAAACTGGATCTCTCCGTTCGTGTCCGACGGCATGACGGCGTCTTTCAGCGTTTCGAAAATACAGCGGTTCCCCTACTCGATAACGATGGCGAGATCGTTGAATGGCACGGCGTCTCCAAGTTGGTTGAGGATATTCCCGCGAAACCCAATCTGCAGAATGCGGTCTGCGAAGTTCACATCAGGGCCGCGCGCGCAATGCTCGGTTGGACGGCTCAGGAACTGGCAGAGCGATCGGGCATTTCCTTTTCCACAATACGACGTATGGAAGCGGATGCTCACTCGGTCAAAGCTGAAAACGTCGAGCGGGCGCGCGAAACGCTGGAGAACCATGGCATTACATTCCTGTCTGAACCAAAGGATGTTGTAACGGTGACATTCGCAGCCAAAAGGTAAGCGGTTTCGGTATCGCAATCATGCCGCCGAACCGCTGCCGCGACCGAAGATTTCAGTTTAACCGGAACCAATGGCAACTCGGGGATAGCGACTATCGTCTCACGAGATGGCAGCTTGGGGCGCCATCGGCTTCAAAAGCATGAAACGCGATAAGCGGTAGCCCAACAGTTCCAGCCAGCCGATACCAATCAACGCATCAGCAGCGACACCAGGCCGGCCTGGGAGTTGACCCCGAGCTTGGAATAGATGTTCCGCAGATGAGTTCTGACGGTCTCGTAACTGATCTCGTCGGCGATCGCCACTTCCCTTGCGGAATGGCCCGATGCGATGCTCGATGCGATCCGGACTTCGGTTGCGGTCAGCTTGTAGAGCTGCATCAGCAAATCGCGCCGCTCCCTGAGGGGGCTCGCCAGCATCGGCTCGGCAATGAGCGCCACGGTCGGCCCCTCCAGAAACTCGGTAAACGCATCGGACTGAAGCCGGACGAGCGTGAGGCGGTAGTTATCCTGGTCCCTGCCCTTGACGATTGCCGTGTGCGGTTTGGTCTGCATACCGTTTCGGGAGGTCAGCAATTCAAGAACGGCAGCCGACTTCTGGCACTGCAGTCCGAGCTTGCCATCTGCGGTGATCCGCACCGGCAGGCCGGCTTCCATCAAGGCCTCCGCGCTCTTGTTCCAGCGACGGACTTTCCCTTGCTCCGAAACATAGATCAGGCCGACCCCGATGCTGTCGAACAGGGTTTGGGTTACGTGTTCGTGCGGCGCAAACAGATCGCGCTTGCGAATGAAATCGAACGCCCTCTTCAGATGCGGCGCGAGGATCGTGTAGCGTTGGGCCGCTTCCCTGTTGAGATCGGGGTCGGCCGAAGATGTCGAGGTCGACAAGATGAAGGTGCGGTCTTCCTCGCGAATGATGGAAACACCCACACTGGTTTCGCATCCGGCCTGCCGCTTCAGCCAGTCATTGTAAAATTCCGATTTTATCAGCTCTTCGCGCGGAAAGATCTCGTCGCCGCACAGGCCCTGGCCGACGGGCACGAGACCCAATCTGGGATCCAAGGATTGACCGCGGCAAAGTGGCTGCTGAACTGGTCGACCTCGGCCTGCGAAAAGCCCGACATGAAGGGAACATGGGCAACCGACGAGGTCAGATCGTGGTAATGCAGCGCAGCCTTGCCGCCCGGCGACGTTTGCGCAACGCGATCGAGGAAATCCTGCCAGCTGCACTCGCCGAAGAGACTTCCATAAATCAAATCCGTCAAATGAGATGAGACGTCAGTCGATTGAACCATGATCGATTTTCAACTTCAGCGAATGAAAGCATCTTCGAATAATCAATAGCGTTGAATTCGGAAATGCAACGGAATTCGCGCGTTCAAATCCGGTAGCTGCCGGCTGCGCAATACTACAACCGAAGCATGCTTCATCTTAGACCGTCGTTACATTTGGCGACTGGCGCCTTCCAGCCGGGAAACGCATGGAACTGGGAATGCCCGCGCGCGGCATGGACATTTTGACGCCGCGGGCGATGCCCCGCGGCGTCAAGCAATGGCTGCGGCTGCCCGTCGTCAAACCAGCCCCGGCACGACGAAAACCAGCCAAGCGACGATCGGGCCGATGATGGCAATCAGCGCGCTGTAGATCAGCAGTTGCCTGAGCACCTGCTCTCGACTGTCATCCGGGGCATTGGCGACCACAAGCGCGCCATTGGTGGAGAACGGGCTGGTATCGACGATCGTCGTCGAGATCGCGATGGCGGCGACCACGCCGATGGCACTGACATGTCCCTGCATGAGGAACGGAACGGCAAGCGGGATGATCGCGCCGAGCAGCGCGGTCGAGGATGCAAAGGCCGAGACGATGGCGCCGGTAAAGCAAAGCAGCAGCGCCACCAGCAGCGGCATGCCGAGACTGGATATGCCATTCGCCACGTAATCGACCGTGCCGGCCTTCTCCATGACGCCGACATAAGTGATGATGCCGGCAATCAGCAGCACGGTCGACCAGCTGACCTTGTCGATTGCCGCCTTCTGCGTTTTCGGGGATAGCAGCGCGAGAGCGACGGCGACGGTCATGGCGACGAGGCCGACATTGAACTTGAAAACCAGGGCGCCGATGCCGAGCGCCGTCAGGCCGATCAGGGTGGTAATTCTCTCATTGTTCAGGCGCAGCGTCGCGGCGGTATCGGCCGCCGTACCGTAGGCATGCTCCCGGATGGGTTTTGCCGGCGTGCCGCCGTGACCTCTGATCGACGCCGACACGCCCTCGGGATGCAGTTCGGGCAAAGGGCCAAAGGACGATGCGGGTACCTGCCGCATGACCTTTGCGCCCCCGAAAACGAAGAAGACCAGCACCGCGATCGCCAGGTTGAAGAAAAAGCTGGAGAGAAACAGGGAGGTCGGCGCGAAAGGCAGGCCGGCCTTGGCGACGATCTGGTTGGTGATGCCGCCATAGATGCTGATCGGCGAAAAACCGCCCGCTTGCGCGCCGTGGATCACCATCAGGCCCATCATGACGGGGTGAATGCGGTACTGGATGGCAAAGCTCAGCGCGACGGGCGCAAGAATCGCGACCGCGGCAGGCCCAAGAGCGCCGAAGCCGGTAATGACGGCGGCGACGAGGAACATCACCCAGGGGATCAAGCCTATGTGTCCACGCACCAGGCGGACGGCGCATTCGACCAGCCAATCGATGGTGCCGTTGATCTGCGCGATGGCGAAGAGGTAGGTGACGGCGACGAGCGTCAGGAACAGATCGCTCGGAAAGCCGGCAAAAATGTCGGTGGTTTTCATGCCGATGGTCATCGAGCCAAGCACGAAGGCGCCGGCAAAGGCGAGCGCGCCCATGTTGATCGGCTGGATCGTCGCAACGATGAACATGGCGACCAGCAGGCCTATGGCCAGAATTTCAATACCCATGATTCCCCTCCCTCCGACGCCTCCGGCGCCGTCGCTGCTGTTTGCAATATTGATGCGGATACCGACGCGCCCTCCTCCCAGAGGGCGGCCGTCTTACGTCCCTGTGTAGAGATCGGCGTATTGCTGCCGCAGGATGTTCTTCTGAACCTTGCCCATTGTGTTGCGCGGCAAGTCCTCGGCGAAGATGATGCGTTTGGGCTGCTTATAGCGCGCGAGGCGATCCTGGAGGGCGCGGACAATGGTCTTTTCATCCAGGCCGGCGTCGGGTCTGCATACGACGACGGCCGTTACGCCCTCTCCGAAATCGGGATGCGGCACGCCAATCACAGCGCTCTCGACGACGCCCTCGATCTGGTCGATCTCGCTCTCGACCTCTTTCGGATAGATATTGTATCCCCCGAAATCACCAGATCCTTGCCGCGGCCGACGATGTGCACATAACCGTCCCGGTCGATCTTACCGAGGTCGCCGCTGATGAAGAAGCCGTCCGCGGTAAATTCGGCCGCGGTTTTTTCCGGCATGCGCCAATAACCCTTGAAGACGTTCGGCCCCTTGATCTCGATCATGCCGGTTTGTTCAGGCGGCAGCACTTGTCCCGTGGCGGGATCGGTGACGCGCACCGTCACATCAGGCAGCGGCAAGCCGACCGTCCCGGCGATCCGCTTCTCTTCATAGGGGTTGGAGGTGTTCATGTTGGTTTCCGTCATGCCGTAGCGCTCGAGAATCGCGTGGCCGGTCCGCGCCTGGAACTGGGTGTGCGTTTCTGCAAGCAGCGGCGCCGAGCCTGATATGAACAGGCGGATGCTGGCTGCCGCCTCTTTACCGAAGTGCGGGCTTTGCAGGAGGCGGACATAGAAGGTAGGCACGCCCATCAGCATGGTTGCCTGCGGCATCAGTGAAACGACCTCGTCGGCGTCGAACTTCGACAGCAGGAACATCGAGGCGCCGGCGAGCAGCGTGACGTTGGTGGCAACGAACAGCCCGTGCGTGTGGAAGATCGGCAAGGCGTGGATCAGCCGGTCATCGGGGGTGACGCGCCAATAGTCGCGCAAGGTCAGAGCGTTCGAAAGCAGGTTCCCATGCGTGAGCATCGCCCCCTTGGAGCGTCCCGTCGTTCCCGAGGTGTAGAGGATCGCGGCCAGATCATCGGCGGAGCGCGAAGCGTCGACAAAGTCGGCCGGCTCGTCACGCGCCAGATCGAGCAACGAGCCGCTGCCGTCAGCGTCGAGCGTTTCGACGATCGCGCCGTAATGCTTGGCGATTTTCTCCACGCCCTCCCGCGCAGCCGAGGCAACGACCACCAGACGCGGCTCGGCGTCGCCGATGAAGTAATCGAGCTCGGCCAGCGTATAGGCGGTATTGAGCGGCAGGTAGACCGCGCCGCTTCGAAGACAGGCGAGGTAAAGGATCAATGCCTCGGCGCTTTTCTCGACTTGCACCGCAACCCGATCGCCGGGGCGAATGCCGAGCGTGTCCATGGCGCCGGCGAGGCGGCCGGAAAGAGCAAAGGCATTGCCATAGGTCCAAGTCTGAGCGCTGCCGATCCGAATGAACGGTGCGTCATCGGGTGCCGCGGCCCGCATGGCGTCGAAAAGATGGTTGCTCACTTTCGCCCTCCTCCAAGCGTTGAGTTCATGATCTGTGCGAAGGCTCGAGAGCCTTGCTGGCCGTTGCCGCCGCGACCGCCTTCGTCGCTCTGGTTGAGCAGGCTTTTGACGGCTGGCGAGGCGATCACTTCGCCGCGCTGCGCTAAGGCCTCGTGGTTGGCCACCATGTCGTCGAGCTTATAGAGGTAGTTGACCATCAGGCCATGCGCCTGCCGGACTGCCTTCGGCGATCGGTCGCCGAGAAAATTCACTCTTTCAAGCCGAGCACCGTTGCCGAGATGGAAGCGGGCCACCGGATCGACCGGGCGGCCCTCCGGCGTCCGTTCGGTCAGGAAGTAGCGCGCCGCAAGCGGCAGCAACACGCGCTCCAATTCGGCGCTGCTCTTCTCCTTGTCGGGCCAGTTCGGGTCGTCCAGCAGGCTCAGCGTTTCCAGGGCCGCTTTGGACAAGGACCGGGCGCCGGCCGGATCGCGCGCCTTGGCAAGCCAACGGGCGAAGCCCGGGACAGGCGACAGCGTGACGAAATTCTTCAGGCCCGGCAGGTCTCGCCGCAGGTCTTCCACGACCTGCTTGATCAGGAAATTGCCGAACGAGATTCCGCGCAGGCCATCCTGGCAGTTGGAGATCGAATAGAAGACAGCCGTCGTCGCCTCATCGGCATTGATCTGCTCCCTCCCCTCGTCGAGTACATCGGCGATCGCATTCGGCAAGGATCGGGTGAGCGCCACCTCGACGAACACGAGCGGTTCGTCGGCCAATCGGGGATGGAAAAAGGCAAAGCATCGACGGTCGGCCGGCGCCAGACGGCGGCGCAACTCCTCCCAGCTGGCGATCTCATGCACGGCCTCGTATTTGATGATCTTTTCGAGGATGTTTGCCGGCGTCGACCAGTCGATCGGCCGCAGCGTCAGAAAGCCGCGATTGAACCAGGAGCCGAACAGATGCGTGAAGTCGGCATCGAGCGCGTGATAGGCTTCGGACCGGTCCTTGGAAGCAAGCAGCTGCTGACGCATACGGACCAGCCTGGCGGTGCCGTTGGGCGCATGATTCAACCGGCGCAGGAGCTCCTGGCGCCGCGGCTCCGCGGCCTGATGGAGCGCGATGACGGCGGCAGAGCTTTTGTCAGCGCGGTAATTTTCCATCGCCTGGTCGAGCCTCACCGTGTCGGGCCCGAACGTTTCGTGAAGCATATGGAAGAATTGCTGCGCGCCCGCGCTTTCGAGCGCGCCCCAGCGATCGAGTATCTCGGCCGCAAGGGCGATGCCTGATGCTTCACCCCGGCTCGACAACAGCATCTCGCAGAGAGTCTGCAGATCGGCTTTGGCCGCAGCCCGGGTATTGCGCGAGCCGGAAAACAGAAGCTGGCGTCCGTGATCGGTGATGCTTTGCAGCATGTCGGTGAAGAAAGAAGCTTCAGGCATGTCATTCTCCCCTCTCTGCAGGCCCGCCACATTATGCGCGCCTTGGACCCCTGCTTCCCATCGAAGGGCTTGGTCTGTAGTATGTAGACTGTCATTCTTCGTACACGAAGTCAACAATCGTGTATACAAGAATGGCATTTATGTATGAAGGATGCGAGAAAAATGTCCGAGAATGTCGGCCGGTGGCTCCGGGATGAGATTGAAAATGCAATACTTTCCTACGAATTCGCCCCCGGCGAACGGCTGGATGAAACCGTGCTTGCCAATCGGTTCGGCGTGTCGCGAACGCCGGTACGCGAAGCCTTGATGCAGCTAGACGCGATCGGCCTGATAGAAATCCGGCCGCGCCGGGGCGCTGTCGTGATCGATCCGGGGCCGCACCGCATTTACGAGATGTTCGAGGTGATGGCGGAGCTCGAGGGCTTGGCTGGAGCGCTCGCCGCACGCCGGTTGGACAAGACCTCCCGGGAAGCGATCACCGCCACCCACGGCCGCTGCGAGCAGTCCGCCGGCGCCGGCGACAGCGATGCCTACTACTACGACAATGAGGAATTCCATAAGGCCATCTACGCCGCAAGCCGAAGCGATTTCCTGCAGGAGCAATGCGTGCAATTGCATCGGCGCCTGCGCCCCTATCGCCGTCTCCAATTGCGGGTGCGCAATCGCCTGTCGACCTCTTTCTCGGAACATTGCGCCATCGTCGATGCGATCTTCGCCGGCGATGGAGATGAAGCCCGCCGCCTGCTGCGCACGCATGTCGGCATTCAGGGAGAGAGGTTCAGCGATCTGGTCGCCAGCATGGCGGCGAGATGACCGGAGGGCGTGACATAAGCCGGATCGCGTTGGTTTTCTGTTCCTGACGCAAGATAGGGCCGCTACCGATCCCCTATTTAACTCTGCCCGGATCTCCGCTCACCCAGTCGCCTTCAGAGATCAGCGCTGGACCAACTCCGGGATCGGTTCAATTGCTGTCGACTTTTTGGATGGCGGCTGGAAACGTCCGGGAAACCTCGTTTCCATCAGGAAAGCCTTCGGTCACAACCGTAAATTTGATCCAGCCTTTCCATCCTATAAGACCGGTGCGCTTCGGCGCGATCACCACTACCACGATGTCCTCATTCGGAACAACGTGAACGGCACGAACTCCTGGACCTGGCTCTGAGTGCAGCACTGCGAGTACCGTTCCGCCCCCCGGCTTGGCACCTGCATAGATGGGAGAACCGTCACCTAGTGGTGCGATTGCGCTAATAAAACGCGTGCTGACGTAACCCTCGCCATTGAAGAAAAGAGGACCTTGGTAGGGACGGGGCTCATCATCGCTCCAAGCAGCGCTGACGGACACAAGCAACAGGCCAGTTGCGAGCATTGAAAGTCGCGTCACCGAATGGCTCCTCTAATCCAAGAACCCATAAAGCCAGTCCCGCGTCTCCTCCGGCAAAGACACCGGCTGCTGATCCTCGCCGCTGCGGGCCTGCCAGATGATCTCCACCTCGGCGGCGCGTTCCTCCCCCGTATCGATCGAGACGATGAAGCCGATGGAACGCACGCCGATCTTGTCGACGGCGGCGGTAAAAAGGGCCGGCTCGTCGTAATGCAGCGGGCGGTGGAGAACGCAGGTAATCTTGCTGGCGATATAGACCGGTTCGTCCTCGACCTCGGGCCGCGCTAACCAGAAGCTCGCAATGACGGACTCGGCATAGGAAATATAGGAGGCCAGAAACATCTGGCCGGTCATATCGACATCGCGAAACGGCACATGTATTTCCGTTACACCCGGGCGTTTCGACTGACTCATCAACAACTCTGCCTACAAAATTCCCCGTTGACGACAGTAGCACGGGGTTTTTCGAAGTAAACCGCTGAGATGACAGGAATTTATAATGCCGGCGGCGACGAGATGGGGCGCAGGCGCGCTTGTTGAAATCGTCGGGCGATGCCCCATCTGCTGTGGAACATGACATAAGCGACCGATAGAGTGTCTCCATGAGCACCCGTCTTTATGAGCATCCGATCTTTCTGGAACATGTGACGCCCACTGGTCATCCGGAGCGATCGGACAGGATCCGCGCCATCAATGTCGCGCTCGAACATCCGAATTTCGAGCGGCTGGAGCGCCGGCAGGCGCCTGAAGCGAGCGCGGATGCGGTGCTGCTGGCGCATCCGGAGGAACATCTCAAAGCCGTGATGCGGGAAATTCCTGAGGAAGAGGACCGGATCAACCAGCTCGAAGCCGATACCTATGCCAGTCCCAAAAGCCTGCAGGCGGCGCTGACCGGCATCGGCGGTGCGATGGCGGCGGTGGACGACGTCTTTTCCGGCGCCGCCGACAATGTGTTCGTCGCCGCCCGTCCGCCGGGCCACCATGCCGAGAAGATGACGGCGATGGGCTTTTGCTTCTTCAACAATGCGGCGATTGCCGCCCGCCATGCGCAGAAGCGGCATGGCGCCGAGCGCGTCGCCATCATCGACTGGGATGTGCACCACGGCAACGGCACCCAGGATATCTTCTGGGACGACCCCTCGGTGCTGTTCTGCTCGACGCATCAGATGCCGCTTTATCCCGGCAGCGGCGCCAAGGACGAGAAGGGCAAGCACAACACCATCGTCAATGCGCCGCTTTCGCCGAATGTCGGCAGCGACCATTTCCGCGAGGCGTTCAAATCGCGCGTGCTGCCGGCCGTTGCCGATTTCAGGCCGGATCTCATCATCATCTCCGCCGGCTTCGACGCGCATCACCGCGACCCTCTGGCGCAGATCAACCTGACGGGCGAGGATTTCGACTGGGCAACCGGCCGCGTGCTCGAACTGGCCGACCGGCACGCGAAGAACCGGGTCGTCAGCCTGCTCGAAGGCGGTTATGATCTCGAGGGGCTCGCCGAATCGGCGGGCATGCATATTCTGCGAATGATGAAGGGTTGAGAATGACTGACAGCGCCAAGCCGGAGGTATCCGGCCTTTCCTTCGAAAAGGCGGTCGCCGAACTCGAAAGCATCGTCGCCCGGCTGGAACGCGGCGACGTGGCGCTGGATGAATCTATCGAGATCTATGAGCGCGGCGAAGCGCTGAAGAAACATTGCGAGACGCTGCTTTCGGCCGCCGAAAACCGCATCGAGAAGATCAGGCTCGACCGCGCCGGCAAGCCGCAGGGCGTCGAACCGCTCGACGGGGCCTGAGGGTCAGAGCAAAGCTGCCTTTTGGCGCTTGGCGATCGGCTCGCGGCCGATCTATGATCCCCTTCCAATAAATGAGGGGACGGAAACATGACGGACAGATTGAAGGGCAAGGTCGCCATCATCTCAGGCGGCGCGACCGGCATGGGCGGTGCCGCCTCGAAGCTGTTTGCGGCGGAAGGCGCGCGTGTCGCGATCATCGACCGCAATGGAGAAGCTGCGGCCGAGACCGTCAAGCAGATCCGTGATGCCGGCGGCGAGGCCGACTGCTGGACGGCCGACGTCTCCGATGAAGCTGCGGTCAATTCAGCCGTCGCTGGCGTCGAGGAACACTACGGCGCTGTCACCGTACTTTTCAACCATGCCGGCACCATCGTCATCAAACCCTTCCTGGAAACGACGCTTCAGGAATGGGACTGGCTGCACGCCGTCAATGTGCGTTCGATGTTCCTGATGACCAAGGCGGTGCTGCCGAAGATGATTGCCGCGGGCGGCGGGTCGATTGTCTGCACCTCGTCGATCTCGGCGGTCGCCGCCACGCCGATGGAAGTGCTTTACGACACGACCAAGGGCGCCGTGCATATGTTTGCCCGCGCCATCGCCGTGGAATTCCGCGACCGCAACATCCGCTGCAACGCCGTCTGCCCCGGCTTCATCCGCACGCCGCACGGCCTGCGCGAGGTGGCCGACCTGCAGGCGCTCGGCGTCGACGTCTCCGATGCCGCCATCGCCGCGCAACAGGGTCGGATCGGCGAGCCCGAAGACGTGGCGCGGGCCGCCCTTTACCTCGCCAGCGACGAGTCGAATTTCGTCAACGGCGCCCATCTGTTCGTCGACAACGGCTTTACGGCAATCTGAGACGGGCCGGCTCAGCGCGTGATTGGACGCGCGGCGCTCCAAGCGCTATCTGTGGGCAGTGCAAAGCTGCATCATTCAAACTGCTGCAACGGCACCTCAGATCGGAGAGTTCCATCATGTCCTTCTTTCCCGGTAAAGATCCGCTGCCCGGCGATGCCTTCGCCTGTGATGCGATCGAGAATCTGATCATTCCGCGCACCAGCGATATCGGCGGCTTCCAGGTGCGGCGGGCGCTGCCGACGCGGCAGCGACGGCTGGTCGGGCCGTTCATCTTCTTCGACCGCATGGGGCCGGCGATCCTGAAGCCCAACGAGGCGCTTGATGTGAAGCCGCATCCGCATATCGGGCTGTCGACGGTTACCTATCTCTTCGACGGCGAGATCCGCCATCGCGACAGCCTCGGCACCGAAAAGGTCATCCGTCCGGGCGATATCAACCTGATGACGGCAGGGCGCGGCATCGTGCATTCCGAGCGCACGCCCGACAATCTGCGCGGCCATCCGCTGCTGATGTCGGGCCTGCAGACCTGGCTGGCGCTGCCCGACGACAAGGAGGAAATCGATCCTTCCTTCGCTCATACGGAAAAGTCTGAAATGCCGCTGATCGAGGCTCCAGGCGTACGCGGGCGCGTGGTCATCGGCTCGTTCGAAGGCATGACATCGCCTGTCGGGGTTTTCTCCGACACGCTCTATGTCGATCTCGACCTGCAGCCGGGCGCCAAATTTCCTTTCGGCGCAGCGCATGAAGAGCGCGCCGTCTACGTGCTCTCCGGCGAGGTCGTCATCTCAGGCGACCGCTTCGCCGCCGATCAGCTGCTGGTCTTTCGGCCCGGCGATCCGATCACGCTCGAAGCCGGCAGCGACGGCTGCCACCTGATGCTGTTCGGCGGCGCGGCGCTGAATTCGAAACGTTACATCTGGTGGAATTTCGTTTCCTCCTCGAAGGAGCGGATCGAAAAAGCCAAAGAGGAATGGCGCAGCGGCCGCTTCGATATCGTTCCCGGCGACGAAGAGGAATTCGTGCCTTTGCCGGAAGGCTGACGGCGGCAATGATCGGCCGCCGCCGGTCACCTGTCCCCGAATTTCAACCCGCCGCGAAATACCGCGTCAGTGCGCCCTTCGTGCGGTTGATATAGCCATCCTGCCAGCTGTCGTCGACGTTGAGAAAGCCCGACCAGCCCTTCTTGCCCTGGCGCTTCAATTCAGCCTCGACGGCGCGGAAGCGATAGTGGTCATAGACGTCGAGGATGTGGACGGCATAGGCTTCGGCCAGCGCCCGGTCGCCTTTGACGATCAGCATGTTTTCGTCATTGGCATAGGAGGCCTTGAAGCCGAGATTGTGGCTGCCGAGGACGACGACGCATTCGTCCGACAGGGGATCGATCACCAGCACCTTGTCGTGAATGATGGCGCCCACCTTCTTGGCCGTCAGTTCCTCCGCACCGAAATCCGCCAGCAACTGGCGGTCATCGATGCGCGACGCCCGAACGATCGATACATTGGCCTCGTCGAAAGTATGGGGCGAAACACCCTCTTCATCGTCATCCGGATCGTCGGGATCGTTGTCCTTGCCGGGGACGTAATTGGGCATGGCCTGCGGGCTGGAAACGGCGCCGGTGACGATCAGCTTCTGATCCTTGAGGCCGATATCGATCGCCTCGCCGACGATGCAATCCCGGCCCGACTGACCGGGATAGAAGGCAAGAAAGAGCACCGCATGCTCGGCACGGCGCATCAGGCGATAGACCTCGCGAAGGTCGGGCGGAATTGCCTTGCCTTTTCTGCGGCTTTGCATGTTCGGCGAGAACCAGGTTTGAAGCGAAGCCCCGTTGGCTGTGGGTATAATGGACGGCGTCTCGTTGGAGCGGCGGAATTCCTTGCTCTGCTGGTTGTCGGGCATGCCGTCATCGAATTCGACGGGCGCTTCCAGCGTCTTATTGTCTTTCAGCATCCGATCCCAATAAGCGACATAGGCCGCGGCGACCGCATCGTTCCTGACGATCAAGGCGTTGTTGGACTGGCCGGCAAGCCCGGTGGCCGTCCAGTTGGTGCTGCCGGTGAAAACGCTGCGCGGAGCGTCATCCGCCGGTAGGTGCACGACAAATTTGTTGTGGCCGATCTGGCTCGAATTGTTGAACATCCGGTGGTGGATCTCGACGCCTGCATCGATCAATGCCTTGCGCGCAGGCGCATTGCGCACATCCCAGGCATCCCCGACCTTTCCGGTATTGGCGAGGATGATGCGCAGCCTGTTCTTGTTGGCAAGCAGCAGCTCCAGCAGTTCCTCGTCCTCCAGCTCGTAAAGCGCGACGAGGAAACGGCCCGGTCTACTCATGAATTCCCTGAGCATCGGAATAACATCGCCGGCAAGATATTTGCGGATGCCGTTCGACGGATTGGAAATCATGTCGATCAGCTCATTCGGCTGTTTCACCCCGTCTTCGAGAAGGACGTTGCGCAACCACTGGGCGGCGAGAATACCATTGGTGAAGGTCGACTCGAACTGGCCGCGCTTGCGCGTCACATGGACGGGGTTGGAGGCGACCGCCGGTCCGAGATAACCGAGCGGCCGCGGAGGACCGTCATAGGCCTTGACGGAGATTTTCTCGAAGGTGCCGTCGGCCTTCTTGATCGGCCTGCCGTTGGCGTCGCGCTTGTTGATCTCGACAAGCTGAGGCGTCGGGTCGGGGGCAGCCGCCATGCCCGGCTTCAGATCGCCGAGTGGACGGATCTCGTAGCGCACCCGCACCTCGTCCGGCCGCCGCCGCATTTCATTGCGCCGCTTGCGCAGCGTCAGGTCGCGCCAGGAGAGCTTCTGCACTGGCCAGAGCGATGTCGTCTGCGGCAACCAATGCGGATTGCGCTGTCCCTTGAAGGCGACCCAGGCGGCGCACGTCACTCGGTCATCGCTGCCATCGGGTCTTTTCGACACGTTTCCCTGTTCGTCGAGATAGACGCGAACGACTTCGAACCCGAGGCATCCATCGATCTTGGCGTCTATGTGCCAGGCCACATAGGCGACCTCGTTGTTCACATAGGCATGCGCTGCGACAATCGTTCCCATGGCCCGTCTCCCCAGTGAGCGCCGCAACTCTGCTACCATTCCGTGTCATATTCAAGCTGCTCGCCGGCCCTTCGCGCGTTCGACCACCGTTCGGAAAAACAGGGCGGAACCGGCCAGGATCAGGCGAATGCAACGCGCAGAAATAGAATGTGATATCTCCCGAAACCGCTCACACATTTTTCCGCCATGCTCTAAGGTGAAAACCTTCGGTTCCTGAAAATCACTTGTTTTGCCTCGTTCTAATCGAATAAAGCGGTACAAGGAAAAGTAAGAAAGAGCGCCCGCCCGTGACACAACTGCCGAAGACCCCCCTGCTCGATCAGGTCACCTACCCCGCCGACCTGCGCAAGCTGGAGGATCGCGACCTGCCGCAGCTTGCCCGCGAAGTGCGGGACGAAATGATCGATGCGGTGTCGCGCACCGGTGGTCATCTCGGAGCCGGTCTCGGCGTCGTCGAGCTGACGATCGCCATTCACAGCGTCTTCGACACGCCTGACGATCGGCTGATCTTCGATGTCGGCCATCAGTGTTATCCGCACAAGATCCTCACCGGCCGGCGCGACCGCATCCGCACGCTGCGCCAGGAAGACGGGCTTTCCGGCTTCACCCGCCGGGCCGAGAGCGAATACGACCCCTTCGGGGCGGCGCATTCATCGACCTCGATCTCGGCCGGCCTCGGCATGGCGATCGCCGCCGATCTCGACAAGAACGACCGGCGCGTCATCGCCGTCATCGGCGACGGGGCGATGTCGGCCGGCATGGCCTATGAGGCGCTGAACAATGCCGGCGCGCTCGATGCGCGGCTCATCGTCATCCTCAACGACAACGACATGTCGATTGCGCCGCCGACGGGCGCGATGAGCGCCTATCTCGCCCGCCTCGCCTCGGGCCGCACCTATATGGGCTTCCGCGACTTCGGCAAGAAGCTGACGGCCTATCTCGGCAAGAACATCGATCGCGCCATCACCCGCGCCGTCGAGCATGCCCGCGGCTACGTCACCGGCGGCACAATGTTCGAGGAGATGGGCTTCTATCATATCGGGCCGATCGACGGGCATTCCTTCGACCATCTGCTGCCGGTGCTGCGCAATGTGCGCGACAATGCGCGCGGACCGGTGCTGATCCATGTGGTCACCCAGAAGGGCAAGGGTTATCCACCGGCAGAAGCCGCCGCCGACAAATATCACGGCGTCAACAAGTTCGACGTCATCACCGGCGCCCAGGCCAGGGTCAAGCCGAATGCGCCGAGCTATACCAGCGTCTTTGCCGAAGCGCTGGTGCAGGAAGCCACCCTCGACGACAAGATCGTCGGCATCACCGCCGCCATGCCAAACGGCACCGGCCTCGACAAGCTCGCCGAAGCCTTTCCGTCGCGCTGTTTCGATGTCGGCATCGCCGAACAGCATGCCGTGACCTTCGCCGCCGGCCTTGCCGCCGAGGGCTACAAGCCGTTCGCGGCGCTCTATTCCACCTTCCTGCAGCGCGCCTACGACCAGGTCGTGCACGACGTGGCGATCCAGGGACTGCCGGTGCGTTTTCCGATCGACCGCGCCGGCTTCGTCGGCGCCGACGGGCCGACGCATGCCGGCTCCTTCGACACCGCCTTCCTCACCACCCTGCCCGGCTTCGTGGTGATGGCGGCGGCCGACGAGGCCGAACTCAAGCATATGGTGCGCACCGCTGTCGCCTATGATGCCGGGCCGATCTCGTTCCGTTATCCGCGCGGCGAAGGTGTCGGCGTCGACATGCCGGTGCGCGGCGAAATCCTGCAGATCGGCAAGGGCCGCATCGTCAAGGAAGGCACCAAGGTGGCGCTGCTTTCCTTCGGCACCCGGCTTGCCGACTGTCTGCTTGCCGCCGAAGACCTCGATGCCGCCGGCCTTTCGACGACGGTTGCCGATGCACGCTTCGCCAAGCCGCTCGACCACGACCTGATCCGCCAGCTGGCCCGCCACCACGAGATGGTCATCACCGTCGAGGAAGGCTCGGTCGGCGGCTTCGGCAGCCAGGTGATGCAATATCTCTCGAGCGAGGGCCTGCTCGACAACGGCCTGAAGATCCGCTCGCTCGTCATGCCCGATATCTGGATGGAGCAGGCAAAGCCGGAAGCGATGAACGCCCATGCCGGGTTGGATCGCGCCGGGATTGTTTCCACGGTGTTCCGGGCGCTTGGGCGCGGGGTTGCGGTCGGGGTTGCGGGATAGGTGAAGTGTGAGGGTGTGCCGTGCGGCCCCCTCATCCGCCCGCCGGCACCGACCGGGGTTGAGCCACTGGTCTCAACCCGTCCTTCGGCCCCCCGCTGGGCGGACGAAATTTGCGGCGATGTCTCGACTCCCTCTTCTCCCCTGGGGAGAAGGTGCCCGTAGGGCGGATGAGGGGGCCGCGAGGTCGGACAGACCTAACAGAAGCTTATTCCCATAAAAAAGGCGGCACTACCGCGCCGCCGTCTTCACTTGACATTCTTCCCTTCCAGGAAAGCGCCCTCTCAGAACTCCGTCCAGTCTTCCTGAACCGCGACCGCAGCGGCCGCTTGCCGGCCGCCGAAGGCCTTGGTGACCTTGTTGGCGAGCGCGCGGGCCGGAGAAGCGACCGGGCGGGCGTTCGCAACGGCCGCGCGCGGTGCTGCATCCGGCCTCGTCTGGCCGAGCTTGAACTGGTGCAACAATTCGTCCAGCGCGTTTGCCTCCTGGGCGAGCGCATGGCTTGCCGCCGTCTGCTCCTCGACCATGGCGGCGTTCTGCTGGGTGCCCTGGTCCATGTTGTTGACGGCGGTGTTGATCTCCTGCAGGCCGATCGACTGTTCGCGGGTGGCGGTGACGATCGCGCTGACGTGGTGGTTGATCTCCTGCACCTCCGCGACGATTGCTTCCAGCGCCTTGCCGGTCTCGCCGACAAGCGAAACGCCGGCAACGACCTGTTCGCCCGATGTGGTGATCAGCGCCTTGATCTCTTTCGCCGCCTTGGCCGAGCGCTGGGCCAGTTCGCGCACTTCCTGGGCAACGACGGCAAAGCCCTTGCCGGCATCGCCGGCGCGGGCGGCTTCGACGCCGGCGTTCAGGGCCAAGAGGTTGGTCTGGAAGGCGATGTCGTCGATGACGCCGATGATGTTGGAGATTTCACCCGAAGACTTTTCGATCTGCTGCATGGCGGAGACCGCCCTGCGGACGACTTCGCCGGATTTTTCGGCGCCGAGGCGGGTGCGCTCGACGAGATTGCCGGCGTCCTCGGCGCGCTTGGCGCTGTCGCGGACGGTCGTCGTCACCTGCTCGAGGGCTGCGGCGGTCTGTTCGACGGCGGCGGCCTGCTGTTCGGTGCGGTGGGCAAGATCGTCGGCGGCCGAGCGGATTTCGCCGGCGCCGGCATTGATCGCCGAGGCGTTGCGGCCGACCGATTGCAGGGCCGCCTGCAGCTTTTCAACGGCATGGTTGAAGTCATTGCGCAGGCTGTCATATTGCGGCGCGAACGGCGTCTGGATACGGCCGGCCATATCGCCATTGGCAAGCTCGGCGAGGCCGCCGGCCAGCGCGTCGATGGCATGGCGGATCTCGCCTTCCTCGCGGGCCTTCTGCTCGTCGCTTGCCCGGCGCTGGCGTTCGGCGTCGCCGCGCATGCGGTCGGTCTCGCCGGCAAGCCGCAGCTTCTCGATCGCCGCCTGCTTGAAGACCAGCACAGACTGGGCCATGCGGCCGACTTCGTCGCCGCGGTCGGTTGCCGGGACCTCGATATCGTTTTCACCGCCGGCGAGGCGATCCATGGCGCTCGTCATGCCGACGATCGGGTGGACGATGGTGCGCGACATCAGCCAGGCGAGCACGGCGGCGGCAAACGAGGCGACGATACCGCCGGCCAGCAGCGTCGTCTTCAGATCGCTGTTGGCATCGGCGCGAATTTCAGCAAGCGCTTCGGATTTTTCGCGGGCGCTGGCCTTGATCTTCGCCGAGGCCTGGCGGAACCCGTCGAGCTGGCCCTTGGTGGCGTTGACGCCGATCTTGACGACCTCTTCGATCGGCATGTCGGTTTCCTTGCGCGCCTTGGTCTGCGGCTCGGCCAGTTCATGGAAATAGAGGTCGGCTGCCTTCTGCATGCCGTCGATCATCTCGACCAGCTGCGGTTCGCCGGCCGCCGTCTGCTTGGCAGCGGCAATCGCCTTCAGCATGCGCTCGCGGTTGGCAAAGACATCGCCATAGGTGCTGTCGCTGCGGAAGAGGATGAAGCCGCGCAGATTGACGGCCTGCTCGAGCATTGCCTGCAGCGCATCGTCGATCTGGTTAACGAGCAGCTCGGACTTCTCCTGCTCGGCAGAAGCAGCCGCAGACGCCGTCGCCTTGGAATAAACAAAAGCGGAAATGGCGACGAAAATGAGAATGAGGGCTGCGAACGTGGCCGCAAGCTTACCGTTCAAGGATATGTTTTTGGCGGACATCGGTGATTTCTCCTGACGACAGTCGACGCGGCGAGAGGCAGGTCGCGTGAGACGCAACCGCCGGGATGTTTGAAGCTGAAAACATGATCGGCGTGGAAACGCTTGCGCCTTCATGGCGCCGAGCAGTTCAGATGAACCGCTGCAATCGCGCTGAACCTATATGGGCAGGCTTTAAATATGTTTAAATTTGTGCGGCGCAACAGCGGCGGAGCCTGCGGATTATTGTGCGGTTTCCGGCGGATTGAGGATCAGAATGTCGAAGTCCTTGGCGGGATCGAAATCCTCTGCTGTCATCCGGAAGGTCGTCGGGCCGATCTTCTCGACATTGCTGCCGCAGAAGCTGATGAGGCTGCCGGGCTTGCCCTTGTCGATCGTCAGCTGGAAGCGCCGGATCGGCCCCGCCCAGTTGGCGCCGGTCGACAGTACATAGGAGATCCAGCTTTCGGTGTAGTTGGCGCCATTCGTCTCGGCTTCCGCGGCACGCTGCTGCGCGACCCGGACGAAGTCTGCGTCCAGGCAGTATTTGCGGGAATATTCCTCGAAGCGCTCGCCCTTCGGCTGGCCGTTTTCGAGAAAGCTGATGGCGACGGTGCCGCCGACGGCTGGCTGGTAGCGGTGCTCGACGCTCACTTTCTTCTTCGCGGGAAAAGTGGTGCGCCACCAATAGGTCGAGCGCAGCGTCCAGAGCGGCACCAGATCGGCCTCTGCCATCGGATAGATCAGGCCGCGGGCGATCCAATCCTTCCGGATGGTCTGGGGAAGTTTGGCGAGCGCGTCGCGGGTCTTGTCGCTGTAGGGCAGGACCGGAATGTTATTTTTGGCGAGTTCGTCGGTGACGTCGATGCCGAGCGAGACGACACGCTGCTGCAGCTTGGCGGTGATCGGCTTGCCGTCCTGCACGGTGGAGAAATGCAGGAAATTGTCGCTGTCATAATCTGCGATGGCGGAGTTGTTGTCCATCTGACCCGATATGTCGGGCATCGGGAAGGCGACCAGGCTTTCGACATCCTTGTCGGACGTGTTCTCGAACACGTAATCGACCCGCACCTCAGAAGCGGAAATGAAGAGATCCTCTTGCACCATGCTGACATCGTCGGATTGGGCAAAGATCAGCCCGCCGGTCTTGACCTCGGCCATGGTATCGTTTGCCAGCGCCGGCGATGCGATCCCTGCCGCGACAAGAAGAGTGAAGAGCTTCAGCATAAAACACCCCCGTGCCTGCGGCCGCCCCGTAATCGCCGCGGCAGGATTATCGCCGAAAGCTTTCGAGGGTCAATGACGCTGTCTGGAACAAAATGCTTGCAACCGGCGGCTTTGCCGGTCATTCACAGCCGATGTCCGATCAAAACAGCCAACGCCTCGACCAACTTCTCGTCTCCCGCGGCCTCTTCGCCAGCCGCTCGCGGGCTCGCGACGCCGTGCAACGCGGCACCGTCCGGATCGCCGGCCAGGTGGTGACGAAAGCCGGCGCGCTCATCGGCGACGACGCCAATATCGAGATCGACGATCCGGCGCAGGACTATGTGTCGCGCGCGGCATTGAAGCTTGCTAGCGCCCTCGAGCATTTTCGGCTCGATCCCGCCGGCCATCGCTGTCTTGATATCGGCGCTTCCACCGGCGGCTTCACCGAGGTGCTGCTGCAGCGCGGCGCCGCGCATGTCACGGCGATCGATGTCGGCCATGGCCAGATGCATCCGCGCATTGCGGCCGATCCGCGGGTGACGAACAAGGAAGGCCTCAACGCCCGCCACCTGACGGCCGAGGATATCGGCAAGCCCGCCACATTCCTCGTCTCCGACGTCTCCTTCATCTCGCTGAAGCTGGCGCTGGCGCCGGCTCTCGATATCGCCGAAGCGGGTGCGGTCGCCGTGCTCTTGGTCAAGCCGCAGTTCGAGGCGGGGCGCGAGGCGATCGGCAAAGGCGGACTGTTGAAGGACCCCTCGTCCGCGCCCGCCGTCGCTGCGGAACTGGAGCGCTGGTTCATCGAGGATATGGGCTGGAAAAGCCTCGGCCTCATCCCCTCCCCGATTGCTGGCGGCGACGGCAATCAGGAATATCTTCTGGCAGGATCGAAACCGTGAGCACCGAAACCGTCACCATCGAAAAGCTCGGCGCCCAGGGCGACGGCATTGCCGGCAGCGCCGGCGGGCCAATCTATGTGCCGTTTTCGCTACCCGGAGAAACCGTGGCGATCGCCCGCGTCAAAAGCCAGGGCACGATCATGTCGATCACGACACCCTCGCCCGACCGGCAGGAGCCGCCCTGCCGGCATTTCGGTCCGGATGGCGTCAACGGCACCTGCGGCGGCTGCACGCTGCAGCACATGACCGATAGCCCCTACCGCGCCTTCAAGCGACAGCTGGTCATCGATGCACTCAGATCGAAGGGGCTGACGCCCGATGTCGGCGAGATCGTGCCGGCCCGGCCGGGCGAGCGCCGACGCGTGGTGTTTGCGGCGCGCAAGACCGAGAAGGACATGCTGATCGGTTTCAACCAGGCCGAAAGCCATCATATCGTCGCGATCGAGGAATGTCCGATCTCGTCGGCGGGGATCGTCGCCCGGCTGCCGGCGATCCGGGCGATTGCTTCAGCACTCGCGACCAATGCCGAACCCTTCCGCGTCTCCGTGCTGGAAACGCTGTCCGGCCTCGACATTGCGGTCGACGAGGTGAAGAAGCTCTCCGACCCGCAGCGGCGCAAGGCGGTCGAAACCGTGCTCAGCCTGCGCGGCATTGCCCGTGTTTCTCTGAACGGCGAAATCCTCATCGAGCCGTCGAAGCCGCTGATTGATTTCGGCGGCGTCCAGGTTTCACCGCCGCCGGGCGGCTTTGCCCAGGCAACCAAGCCGGCGGAAGAGGCAATGGCCGAGCTGGTGCTTGCCCATGCCGGCAAGGCCAAAAGGATCGCCGATCTTTTTGCCGGCGCCGGCACATTTTCGCTGCGGCTGGCGCGTGTCGGCCGCGTGCATGCTGTCGAAGCCGAGGCAAAGGCGCTCGCCGCCCTCGACCATGCCGCCCGCAACACGCAGGGGCTGAAACCGGTCAGCATCGAGAAGCGCGATCTCTTCCGCCGCCCGTTGATGACGCAGGAGTTCAAGCCCTATGACGCCGTCGTCTTCGATCCGCCACGCGCCGGCGCCGAGTTCCAGTGCAAGGAGCTTGCCCGCTCGAGCGTGAAGAAGATCGCCGCCGTCAGCTGCAATCCGCTGACGCTGGCGCGAGACCTCGCGATCCTCGTCGAGGGCGGCTACCGGATCACCGGCGTGACGCCGATCGACCAGTTCCTCTGGACCTCGCATGTCGAGGTGGTGGCGACGCTGGAGAAATAGGGGCTGCCGTCGGCTGCTCCCTCCGTATCAATGTCGAGGGGCGACGCCCCCTCTCTATTGGTCGCCGGATTCTTGTTCTTGACCAGCACTCAGCCGCATTGCCCGGGTTCCGAGTTTTGCACCCGTCACCGCATCGATGGCGATCGGCTCGATCTCCGAGCCCGTTTCGACATCGACATAGCGGGCGAGTTCGCCGTCGCAGTGGCGGTGCGCCCACGCCCCGATCATCATCAGCACCGGCAGGAAATCCCGGCCTGCTTCCGTCAGCACGTACTCCTCGCGGGGCGGTCGCTCGGAATAGAGGCGCTTTTCCAGCAGGCCATCGTCGGTCAGCGCCTTGAGGCGCTTGGTGAGCATGGTCGGGACGATGCCGAGGCTCTTCCTGAACTGGTCGAACCGGGTAAGGCCGGTATGGGCGTCCCGCAAGACCAGAATGCTCCACGCATCGCCCACAGACTTAAGACCGCGGGCCACCGGGCACTGGAGGATCGAAGTATTTTTCATTAGGTATCTTTTCGATAGTGACATGATATCTAAAAGATAGTAACACAGCGTCAGCCAATGATCCACTTCAAATGAGAGCTGACAGCATGATCGACAGAACCAAAAACATCGCCCTGGTCACCGGTGCTTCCTCCGGCATTGGCCTTGTCACCGCCCAAACCCTGGTGAAAGCCGGTTATCGCGTCTATGGGACCAGCCGCAAACAGGTTGCCGGCAAGCCCGGGATTACCATGCTGGTCTGCGACGTGACGGATAAGGCCTCGGTGGAGGCGATGATTGCCGAGATCATGCAACAGGCCGGCCGGATCGACCTCGTCGTCAACAATGCCGGGATCGGCCTGCTCGGCGGCGCGGAAGAATCGTCGATCGACCAGGCCCAGCGCCTTTTCGACGTCAATCTTTTCGGCGTCGCCCGCGTCGTCAATG
The DNA here is from genome assembly GCF_022354505.1 of Rhizobium sp. C104. Taxonomy (NCBI): domain Bacteria; kingdom Pseudomonadati; phylum Pseudomonadota; class Alphaproteobacteria; order Hyphomicrobiales; family Rhizobiaceae; genus Rhizobium; species Rhizobium sp. C104. The sequence goes on from NZ_CP092348.1 coordinate 2,621,352, forward strand.
CCGTGCTGCCCATCATGCGCAAGCAGAAGAGCGGCCGGATCATCAATATGAGCTCGATCCTCGGACTTATCCCATCCCCGTACAACGCCTTCTATGCCTCGACCAAACATGCGATCGAGGGCTATTCCGAATCCCTCGACCATGAAGTGCGCAACTTCGGCATCCGTGTCGTTCTCGTCCAGCCCGGCATCACCAAGACATCCTTCGAGGAGAACCTGACGCGCGTCGATCAACCTCTTCCCGTCTACGAACTCGGAGCGGACCCGGAGCGAGGCTCTGATGCGCAAGTGGATGGAGACGGGCGACGCGCCACAGGTGGTCGCCGACATGGTCGTGAAAGCCGCAACCGCCAAGAAGCCGAAGCTGCGCTATTCCGCCGGCAAGCAGTCGCGCCAGGTCCGCTCGCTTCGCCGCTTCCTGCCGGAGCGGCTGGTCGACAGCCTCCTGCGCAAGGTCAACGAGTTTCCTGCCTCCTTGTGAGTCTTTAATTTGGAACAGGTTCAGATCCCGGTCGACCTGGCCTAAAATCCGAACCTGTTCCAGGCGAAGGAAACCGCTTCCGAATGCGCAAGACCAAACGACGCAATCCCTATTATAACGGCCCGGTGTCCGATCATTTCGACGGCACGCATTTCTTCAATCCCGACGGTATCGAGCCGCTTGGTTTTCGCGATTTGCTGCGGTGGCAATTCGGCGGCGGCCGCCAGCCTTGGCCGAAATCGGTCCCAAGTCCATACGCGGCGGCCAAGCCGGATACACGTGTCGACGGTGAGGATCTGCGGGTGACCATGGTTGGCCATGCAACCATGCTGGTGCAGGTCGCCGGGCTCAATATTCTCACCGACCCGGTGTGGTCGGAGCGCGTCAGCCCTTTCACCTTTGCCGGACCCAAACGCGTCGTCCAGCCGGGCATTGCGTTCGATGATCTGCCGCCGATCGATCTCGTGCTGATCTCGCACAATCATTATGATCACCTCGATATCGCAACGCTCAAGCAGTTGCATGCAAAGCATCGACCGCATGTGGTGACGCCACTCGGCAACGACACGATCATCCGCCGCGCCGTGCCCGATATGGAGACGACATCGATGGACTGGGGCGAACGCATCGCGCACGCCGGAATCAGCATCGATGCCGAACCCGCCCATCATTGGTCCGCCCGCGGCGGCGCCGATCGCCGGATGGCGCTCTGGGCAGCGTTCGTCCTCTCGACCCCGGCCGGAAAGATCTATCACATCGGGGATACGGGCTTTCATCACGGCGTCAATTACAAGGCGGCACAGCAGAGGCATGGCGGCTTTCGCTTGGCGATTTTACCCTTCGGTGCCTATGAGCCGCGATGGTTCATGAAAGGCCAGCACCAGAATCCGCAGGAAGCGGTGATGGGGATGAAGCTGGCGAATGCGGCCTATGTGGCCGGGCATCACTTCGCGACGTTCCAACTGACGGATGAAGCGGTCGACGCACCGGTAAGGGCGTTGCAAGAGGCAATGGGCGAGCACAATATTGCCGCGGACCGGTTCCGGCCGCTCAGGGCCGGCGAGGTCTTCGATGTGCCCATGCTCTAGCGATGCATGAAGGCTTCGAAGGCGGCCCGGGCCTCGGCGCTTTTCAGACGGGCGGAGAAGTGGCGGGCCTCCTCGTCGATGCGGGCGATGATCTCGTCCCTGTCGCCGCGGACGAGATCGCGGGCGATGCGCATCGCTTCCGGCGGTTTGGCGGCAAGCCGAGCGGCAGTCGCCAGCGTCACAATATCGACCTCGCCGGGTTCGACCACCTTCCAGATCAGACCGGCGTCCTTGGCCTCTTCAGCCGAGAAGGCTTCACCGGCCGCCAGCAGGGCGAAGGCGCGCTGGTGGCCCATCAGGCGCGGCGCAACGAGACTGGACCCCGCCTCCGGCACCAGCGCCAGATCGACGAAGGGAGTGCGGAACTGGCTGCGGCTCGAGGCGATCGTCAGGTCGCAATGGAGGTGGATCGTCGTGCCGATGCCGATCGCCAGACCGTCGACGCCGGAGATCACGGGTTTTTCGGCTTTCACCAGGGCATAGAGGAAATCGAGGATCTCCTGCTCAAGGCCGCCGCCGCCGACTGCGGCGGCAAGGAAATCGTTGAGATCATTGCCGGCGGAAAAGCAGCCTTCGGTGCCGAGGAAGGCGGTGGCGCGGATGGTCGTATCGGCATCGGCCGATTTCAGGGCATCGGCCATGGTACGATACATGGCGCGGGTGATGGCGTTCTTCTTCTCCGGCCGGTTGAAGCGGATGATCTGGACGCCGGGATGTGCGGAAGGCTGCTCGACGATGATGTGATCGGTCATTGGATGTCCTCAGGCAAGCAGGATGCGGGCGGCGGCAAGGCTTGCCGCGCCATTGACGACGCGGTCGCGAAGGGCTGCGGTCTCGGCAAGCAGGTTTTCGGCGGCGAAGCGGCTGAGCGCGATGCGGCCCTCGCCCCTGCCATCGCCGCTTTCGGCGAGAGCACCCTTGGCGAGATAGCAGCCGGTGAGCACGAGGCCGAACAGGCGCTGATAGGGCGTCGCGCCCGAAAGCGCCTCGGCCGCCTTGCCGTCGGCAAGCATCTTCATGAGCCAGCCAGTCGCCGCTTCGAGATCTGAAATTGCTGCGTCGAGCCTGACTGATGTCTCGCCGAAACCATCGAGATTGGAGCGGCGGGCGCTATCGGCGATCTCCTTCAGCTCGGCGATGAAACCCTTCACCTGCTCGCCGGCGGAGAGCGGCAGCTTGCGGGTGACGAGGTCGATCGCCTGGATGCCATTGGTGCCCTCGTAAATCGGCGCGATGCGCGCGTCGCGCAGGTAACGCGCCGCACCAGTCTCCTCGATGAAGCCCATGCCGCCATGCACCTGAATGCCAAGCGAAGCGACGTCGACGCCGGCATCGGTCGAAAAGGATTTGGCGATCGGGGTCAAAAGCGCGGCGCGCTCCTGCCAGTGGCGGCTGACGTCGCCGGCCCGGTGGGACATGTCGATCGCGTGGGCGCAGGCATAGGAAATGGCGCGCGCGCCTTGGGTCAGCGCCTTCATGGTGAGGAGCATGCGGGCGACATCGGGATGTTCGACGATCGGGCTCATGCCGGCGCCGCTCCAGCCGGGCGCCCTGCCTTGGGTGCGTTCCTTGGCATAGGCGACAGCCTTCTGGGTGGCGGCCTCGGCGATCGCCACGCCCTGCATGCCGACGGCCAGGCGCGCATTGTTCATCATTGTGAACATGCAGGCGAGGCCCTTGTTCTCCTCGCCGATCAACCATCCCACGGCCCCCTTTTCGTCGCCGAACCGGCCGTCGCCATAGATCATCGTGCAGGTCGGCGAGCCGTGGATGCCGAGCTTGTGCTCCAGCGAATGGCAGAAGAGATCGTTCCGGGGCCCAAGCGAGCCGTCCTCGTTCACCAGGAATTTCGGCACCAGGAAGAGCGAGATGCCGCGAGTGCCGGCCGGCGCATCCGGCAGGCGGGCGAGCACAAGATGGATGATGTTGTCGGCCGCGTCATGCTCGCCCCACGTGATGAAGATCTTCTGGCCAAAGATGCGATAGCTGCCGTCGGCGCGGCGCTCTGCACGGGCCTTGAGCACGCCGAGATCGGAGCCGGCATGCGGCTCCGTCAGGTTCATGGTGCCGGTCCATTCGCCTGAGACCATCTTCTCCAGATATTTTTTCTTCAGCGCGGCGCTGCCATGGGTGCTGACCGCCTCGATCGCGCCCATTGTCAGCGTCGGGGCGAGCGCAAAGGCCATGGAGCCGGAATTCCACATTTCCAGCGCAGCGACGTTCAGCATATGCGGCAGGGCCTGGCCGCCGAAAGCTTCGGGCGCCGTCAGACCGTTCCAGCCGCCGGCGATCCAGCTGCGGTAGAGATCGCGCCAGCCATCCGGTAGCCTGACCTCGCCGCCTTCCAGACGGGCGCCTTGGCGGTCGCCGATGTCGGCGAGCGGCGCCACTTCCTCTGTGGCAAACCGTCCCGCCTCGGAGAGGACGGCATCGACCAGATCTTCGCCGAGATCGCCGAGAAGCCCTAGTGAAATCGCTTCGCCCATGCCGGCTACATGCTTCAACGTGAACGCGATTTCCTCGACGGGCGCCTTGTACATTGTTTCCTCCGCAGGACCGGCCTGCATCCCGCGCAAAGCCCTCCGGGGCAAAGGGCTAATTGATTTTTACGTAAACGTCAATTTCGATTTGCCGGTCTGCCATGCCATAATTCGACTGAAACGGCGCCGAGCTCTTGCACCGTCGCACAAATAGCCGTCATGAAGACTCTCTAGGGGGGAACCTCTGAAAACGACATCGCCTTCGCAAAGGATCGGCGACCAATGGATACATTGCCCGTCAACATACCCGGTTTCGTCTGGGCTTATCGCTTCTCCCCGGATGAAAAGACCGCAGTGCGGCTGAACAACAGTGCGACGGTGGCGGATCTGACCGCCGACAATTGTTTCTACTGGCTGCACCTCAACCTTGTCGACGCGCGTGTGCCGGCATTGCTCGACACACTCACCGGGCTGACGGAGGACGCGAAATCGGCGCTGACGACGCGCGACACGCATGCGACCATCACCGTCGACGAGCAGATGCTCTACGGCACGCTCGTCGACTGCCAGCGCGATTTCGCTGAGGATACCAACAATCTCGGCTGGCTGCATTTCGCCATGTCCGACCGCTTCATCATCACCACCAGGCTGCAGCCGCTGCGTAGCGTCGAGCGGGCGCGGGCGCTGATCGAAAAGAATCCGGGCAAATTCTCGCGGCCGGTCGATCTGTTCGAACTGCTGGTGATCGAGTTTCAGCGCACGCTGATCGCGATCGTCATCGAGCTCACCGACGAGCTGAACCTGATCGAGGATTTCGTCTACGACAATGCGCCGCGCGACGAACGCCGGCGGCTGGCGCCGGTGCGGCGAACCGTGGTCAGACTGCATCGGCATCTGCGCACGGTGCTGGCGCTGATGCGGCGCGCCTCGGCAACCGACGAGGACGAGATGCCCTTCGGCTTCGACGACGTGGCGCGGCGGCTGACGAGCCGGCTGGAAACGGTCGATCACGACATCTATGCGCTGCAGGACAGGGCGCGCCTGCTGCACGAAGAAATCGATTCGAAACAATCCTCCGAAACCAACCGCCACCTCTATCTGCTATCGATCATGACGGCCTTCCTGCTGCCGCCGACCCTGGTGACCGGCTTCTTCGGCATGAACACCGCCAACCTGCCCTTCGCCGTCGGCGACTACGGCACCGAATACGCCGTCGCCCTCATCGTCGCCTCGATTGCCTTTGCCTGGTGGCTGCTGCGGCGGGTGGATATTCTTTGATGTGAGAAGTGCGGTGGGCGCTGCCGCCCCTCATCCGCCTGCCGGCACTTTCTCCCCGTAAACGGGGCGAAGGGGATATGCCGCAACCTCTCCGTTCCTCGCTAACGTCTCGCAGGGCACGTCCCCTCTCCCCGTTTACGGGGAGAGGGTTAGGGTGAAGGCCCTTTTGTCGACCATCAACCCGGTCGTTCATTTGAGGCTTCGTCCCTTGATGTTTAGCCTCCACAATAGTGGGCAATCCCGCGGTCGACGCTCAGGAGTGAGCTGTTTCATGCCGCCGCCTCGCCCGGAACGGTTCTTGCACGGTTACTAATACATTTACCGTGGGGAGACCAATTGTCATGGAATGGTGCATATCCGAAGAGTTTGTCCCTCTGATGCTCGTTGTGAGTGGGCCGGAAAAATACAAGCTTGTTGCAAGCCTCGTACAGGCTGCCGAGATGCTGACGGTTGGCTGGCCAATCGACGATGGAGACGAATATCTGATTGCGATCAGGGCGTGCCGGGCTGCGATCCATGGGGAAATTTCAGCGCAGGACGCGCGAGCAGCGCTCATCCGTGCCGCCGACGAAGCTGGCATTTCGGTGATTACTGCCGTTCATTGAGTTTCGCAGCCGACGATGAAATGGTCCACGGGCTTTCATGCCAGCGCCCTCTCGTTCCGCTGCATGCGCAGGTCCATGAGTGATTGCTGAGTCCCTGCGCATCGCATCTCGGGCCACGGGCGCTTCTGACCCGGATATCTCGCGGAATTGGGCGCAGAGCTTCCCCCATCCCCCGTCATCCTCGGGCTTGACTCGAGGATGACGGGAGGCGGGGTGATGTTCCGGCCAACTCCTCGGCCGAAGCAACTGGCGTCGCGCTTGCCCTACCTCACCTCAATACGGCGAATAGCACTGCTGGCGCGGGCCGTTATAGGGCTGGAACGTATTGTCGTAGGCGCGATAGGACCGGTAGCGGCTGGCGCACCAGGCGACGTGGCTTGAACCCATGCGGGGCGCGGGGGCGACGTAGCGCGGCTGGGCGACAACGGCGCCGCCGATGACCGCGCCGGCGCCGAAGGCGGCGAGCGGATACCAATAGCCGTTGTAGTGACGATAGCCCGGGCGGTAATAGGAATATCCGCGATATCCGCCGTAATAGCCGGGGCGGTAATAAGCGCCGGGGCGATAGCCTGGCCGGTAATAATCGCCGCGATAGTAGCGGCGGTATTGAACGTTCTCGACGGTGGAGGATTTTTCCACCTGCGGGGCGGTCGGCATCTGGATTGCCTGCGACGGCACGAAGCCTGTCAGAACCACGGCGGCAGCCAGAACTGCAGTCGCGATCTTGTTACTCAAACCGAACATTCTTCTCTCCCATTCAGCAGCGATAACCGCCTGCTCAGCAACGCTTTCGTGCCGGAATGGTTCCGAAAGCGGCCGGGGCCCGGCTGCTTTCGTATTTTTAAAGAAATCGATCTGAACCGGGCATTAACCGGGGCGAACCACCTTCAATGCCTCACGTCCGACGTGTGTTCAGGCCACGGCGGAGATTTTCGCCTGATCGCCCTGCAGACGGTTGACCATGAAGTTCGAATACCATTCGAGGAACTGCATGACGCCGCCCTCGTGCAGGGAAGAATAGGGGCCGGGTTCATAGGCCGGAGAGTGAATGCCGAAGGCGTTCTCTTCGACGATGCGGCGATCCTGGTCGTTGGTCTCGGTCCAGACGTGGGTCAGTTCCTCGAGATTGTAATCCACACCTTCGACGGCGTCCTTGTGGACGAGCCATTTGGTCGTCACCGCCGTCTCGTTGGCGCTGAGCGGCAGTACCCGGAAGGAGATGGCGTGGTCGCCAAGCAGGTGGTTCCACGTCGTCGGATAGTGGAAGAGCAGCATGGTGCCGATATGGCTGATCGAGATATCGTCGGCGAGCGGACGATTGACCGCGCGCTTGCCCGACATGGTGTAGCTCTCGGCATCTTCGATCAGCGGCATGCGGGCGGTGCGGAATTGGCCGTCCGGCGAAATCTGGAATTTGCTCGGCAGGCCGGCGGCCTCGCAGCGCGCCCAATGGCCGGCGATCTCCGGATCGTCGGCGCCGCCATCCGTGCCGGTGACGCTCGGGGCTTCGGGATAGGTGCGGCAGAGTTCGGGATGATTGGCGGCGCAGTGATAACACTCGCGGTTGTTTTCCCAGACGAGCTTCCAGTTGCCCTTCTCGATGATCGTGCTCTGGAAGGCGACCTTGCTCTCGCTGATCCGGTGCGGCGCGACATAGGGCTCGATCTTGTCGCGCACCGGCTGGAAGTCCGGAGCGGTGTTGGCAAGGCAGATGAAGACATAGCCTGCGACGACTTCGCAATGGACGGGCTTCAGGTTGAAGCCGGTCTTGTCGAAATCATCGCCCATGTGGCGGGCGAAGGCGAGCTTGCCTTCGAGATCGTAGGTCCACTGATGATAGGGGCAGACGAGACGCACGGAGGAGCCGTGCTCCTTGGTGCAGACGCGCGAGCCGCGATGACGACAGCTGTTGTGGAAGGCGCGGATGACATTGTCGCGGCCGCGGACGACGACGACGGGATAGGTGCCGATCTGGACGGTGAAATAGGCGCCCGGCTTCGGCAGTTCGCAATCATGGCCGATGAACAGCCAGTCGCGATAATAGATCATCTCCATGTCGAGCTGGAAATAGTCCTCGTCGATATAGAACGGCCGTTCGAGGCTGAAGCCCTCCCGGCGGTTCTTGAGCTGACGCAAAACGTTGCTGCGAATATCCATCTTCATGTCCTCGTGCACCCGGTTGCCGCCCTTACGCAGAAGGCCGGCGGAAGCGCGCCCGCTTCCTTCTCCTTCGGGAGAATTGTTCATGGCAGCCATTTAATCATCTGGGCTGGCTGCCGCTCGGTTGTAATGCGACATCGGCTTCGAAATTGACGACAGGATGCAAGCGACCCGTCTAGGTCGATCGCATCTGCCAACTCTGCAGCAATTATCGTCAATTGCGACATGGCGTAAAGACCCGCTGCGTAAGAGGTAAGCCGGCCGGGATAGAAGTCCGTCGCGTTTGCGACATCTGTCGGCATTTGCCTTTTGGCCGGCCGGCTGCCGGGTGATTTTAACATCGCCTTAAGCATACCGCCCTATCCTACTGTCGATTCAGACCGACCGAAGAACGCGAACCATGGCCAAACTCCGTTATTTCGACGCGAAAGATGCAAGCAGATCGCAGGAGCCGCAGCTGGTTGCCGCGCATTCCGAATTCCTGCGCACCGGCCGCATTCCCCGCGAGCGACGGCACTGGCTGGCCGAGGAAAAGCGCTATTTCACCCATGACGAGGTCGCCGCCAAAACCGGCCGCAAGCTGCAGGTGGCCGGCGAGAAGACGCATCAGCACATCAACGGCTTTCACCACTCGATCCAGTTTCCGAAAATGATCTTCCATCGGACGCTGGAGGACAGCCCGCATCTCGGCTATTGCCACGTCACCGCAGCACGAACGAAGTTCGCTCACTACGAAGAGGTCAGCTGGGCCTTCTACATCGCCAATTTCTATTCCGACATCGGCGAGAACGACAACTTCTTCGAACGGATCGATGTCGGTTATTCCCGCATGTATTTCGCCGTCGCCATCAAAGCGGGCGAGAATTCCCAGGAAAAGATGACCATCGACCGGTCGGTGCGCGGCAACGGCCTGCTGTTCCGCACCCATGATCCGCAGGCGGCAATCCGCAACATCCTTCTGCTTGGCGCCCGTAACGAACAGCTGCGCGAAATCATCCGCCAGCTGTGACGCCCACCGATGGGTGAGGCAAACATCGCGATTGATCGCAGGCAGCGGAAAGCCTAATGACTGCCGGGACCAAAGCATCGGGCAGCACATGGCACGCATCATCGATATAGAGGCAGACAGGCGGGCAGCACTTGAAGCGGCCTCAGCCGCTCTTGCCGACGGCTTTGCCATCGCCATTCCGACCGAAACCGTCTACGGCCTTGCCGCCGACGCCACCAATCCGGCGGCCATCACCCGCATCTACGAAACCAAGGGACGGCCGCGTTTCAACCCGCTGATCTGCCATATGGCCGATCTTGCCATGGCCGAAGAGCATGCCGAATTCGATCCTGTCTCGCGGGCGCTCGCCGCAGCCTTCTGGCCCGGCCCGCTGACGCTGGTGCTGCCGCTGAAACCGCAAAGCCCGATCCATTCGCTGGCGACCGCCGGGCTCGACAGCGTCGGGGTGCGCGTGCCGAAAGGTTTTGCGGGCGCCCTGATCGGCGCCTTCGGGCGGCCGCTCGCAGCCCCCAGCGCCAATACCTCAGGCGCGATCAGCGCGACGAGTGCGGCTCATGTCGAGGCCGATCTCGGAGCGAAGGTCCCGTTGATCCTCGATGCGGGGCCAAGCACCGTCGGCGTCGAATCGACGATCGTCAAGGTGGAGGGCGACCGGGTAAGGCTGCTGCGGCCCGGCGGCCTGGCAGCACGCGAGATCGAGCGTGTCGCAGGCCGGCCGCTGCTCAGGGCGAAAACGGCATCGGCGGCGATCGAAGCACCTGGTATGCTTGCCTCGCACTATGCGCCCGGCGCCTCCGTGCGTCTCGATGCGACGAGGGTCGAACCCGGCGAAGCGCTGATCGCCTTCGGCGGCGCGGCAATCTCCGGCACAAACGGCGCCCGGATCGTGCTTGATCTCAGCCCGCGCGGCGACCTTGCCGAGGCGGCGGCCAATCTTTTCGATTATATGAAGCGGGCCGATGCCAGCGGGGCTTCGAGCATCGCCTTCTCGGCCATTCCCGAAGAGGGGCTCGGCGAAGCGATCAACGACCGCCTGCAGCGGGCGGCGGCGCCACGCGACTGACAGACCCGATCAAATCGACCGAGGAGACCGACCCCGATGAGCAGCACCGGCATTTCCACCGAACTTCTCGACCGTTTCGCAGCCATCGTCGGCGATAAATACGCGCTTCGGGGCGAGGCCGATCTTGCGCCGCACCTGGTCGAAAACCGCGGCCTCTATCACGGCTCCTCCCCTCTCCTGCTGAAACCCGGCTCGGTCGAGGACGTCTCTGCTATCATGAAGCTTGCGACGGAGACCGGAACGGCGATCGTGCCACAGACCGGCAATACCGGCCTTGTCGGCGGCCAGACGCCGCGCGCCGGCAAGTCCGATATCATCCTGTCGCTCGAGCGCATGAACAGGATCCGTGACGTCGATCCGGTGGCGAACGTGCTGGTCGCCGACGGCGGCGCCATTCTTGCCGACGTGCAGAAGGCGGCCGAAGCGCATGGGCGGCTGTTTCCGCTGTCGCTCGGTTCCGAGGGCTCCTGCCGCATCGGCGGCAATCTTTCCACCAATGCCGGCGGCACGGCGGTGCTGGCTTATGGCAATATGCGCCAGCTCTGTCTCGGCCTCGAAGTGGTGCTACCGACCGGCGAGGTCTGGGACGGCCTACGCCGCCTGAAGAAGGACAATACCGGCTACGATCTGCGCGACCTCTTCATCGGCGCCGAAGGCACGCTCGGCATCATCACCGGCGCTGTGCTGAAGCTGTTTCCCCAGCCGCTCGGCCATCAGGTGGCATTCGCCGGCCTGAATTCGGTCGAGGATGCGCTTGCGCTTTTCAACCTAGCCTCCAGCCTCTGCGGCACCTCGCTCACCGGTTTCGAGCTGATGCCGCGTTTCGGCGTCGAAATCACCACCCGCCATATCGAGGGCGCACGCGATCCGCTCGACGCGGCCTATCCCTGGTATGTGCTGATCGACATTTCGACGTCTGACTCGGCCGAGACGGCGGAGCGGATGATGAACGGCGTGCTCGAACAGGGTTTTTCGGCCGGATTGGTGCTCGATGCGGCGATCGCCTCATCGGTGGCGCAGCAGCAAGCAATCTGGCACATGCGCGAAAGCATGTCGGATGCCCAGAAGCCCGAAGGCGGGTCGATCAAGCACGATGTTTCCGTGCCGGTGTCGCGGATCCCGCATTTCATGGCCGAGGCCGCGGAAGCGGTCCTGGCGGCAATGCCCGGAGCCCGCATCTGCGCCTTCGGGCATATGGGCGACGGCAATATCCATTACAATATTTCCCAGCCGATCGGCGCCGACAAGGCCGCCTTCATCGGCCGCTGGCGCGAAATGAACCACATCGTGCATGGGCTGGTGCTGGCGCATGGCGGCTCGATCTCGGCCGAACACGGCATCGGCCAGCTGAAGCGCGACGAATTGGCGGCGATTCGCCCGGCAATCGAAATCGAACTGATGCGCCGCATCAAGCGGGCTTTCGATCCGGCTGGTATCATGAACCCGGGAAAGGTGGTCAGCCTCGAGGTTTGAGGGTGGCGGACGGGGAGAGCCCCTCATCCGCCTGCCGGCACCGACCGGGGTCGAGCCACGGGTCTCGACCCGTCCTTCGGACCCCGCTTGCGGGGCGAAGGGGACTTGCCGCAACCCCTCCGTTCCTCACCAAAGTGGCGCGGGGCACGTCCCCTCGTCCCGTTTTTACGGGGAGAGGGTTAGGGTGAGGGGCAAATCATTGAAACTGACTAGCAATTAGGACGACTGCGTGCCGCCGCCGGTCAGGATCTGCAGCGCCGGCGATTGCTGGGTGGCGTTCTGGACGTCGTACATGGCGGTGAAGCGGCGCAGCAGCTTGTCGACCTTCTTCGGATCCTGGAGATCCTCGAGCTTGACGAAGCGGTTGAGGAGGTCGGCCTGTTTGGTGACATCCATGCCCGACATCTGCGAGGGCAGGCTGTAAGCTGTGGTGATGACCTGATAGAGCGCCTTGTCGCCGAGGATAGAATAGATCGAGGTGATGCTCGGGGCCTTGCGGCTGAAATAGAGCGCCAGGCGCACGCCATCGTTGCTTTCGCCCTGCTGGGCTTCCATCGTCTGCTGGACGTAGAGCTCCTGGGTGTGCTCCTCGGCCGCCTTGTTCTGGATGGTGCCCATCTTGGCGCGGGTGAGATTGCCGTCCTTGTCGAAGTTGAAGGCGGCGACGATATCCTGGAAGCGCGCATCGGCCTTGGCGTTCAGGTAGCTCTTCTTGTCGTCGGGATCGGAGGTGAAGATCTTCTTCAGCGTCGCCTTGTCGTAATCCTTCGGGTCGAGATTGTTGGCCTTCAGCACCAGATCCGTCAGGCGGCTGTCGTCGAGGAAATCGTCGAGCGACTTCACCTTGGCCATGCCCTTGGCGAAATAGTCGACTTCGGCAGTCGCGTCCTTCGATGCCTTGTCCTTTACCGGGCCGGCCTTCAGCAGCATGGTCATATGCGCCTTGTAGTCGGTGGCGTATTTGGCCATGGTCGCGTCGGGCAGCGCCTGGAAGGGTGATGCCGCCTTGCCGTCCGGGCCGAAATTGAAGGCGCGGGCGAGATTGGTGATGCGTTCGTCCTTCAGCGAGGCGATATAGCCGTCCGGATCATAGGCGTCGCTCGTCAGGATCTTGCGCATCATCGAGCGCGGCACGTCCTGGTCGGTCAGGCCAAAGGCCTGCAGCGCCACATGATAGGGATCCGGCAGATTGTCGTTGCTCTTCTTGAAATCGGCTGTGGCATTGGTGCGCAGGAAATCGTTGACGGATTTGATCTCGGCAGTATCGAGCAGGCTCGTACTGTCGGCCATCATGCTCGAGTAGTTGGAAGCAACCTCGTCGATCGCCTCTTCGCGCTCGTCGTCATAGCGCGCCATATAATTGTCATTGGTGGTCTGCGCCTGATCGGCCGTCTGGACCGAGCTTACAACCGGCAGCGATCCATCGGCGGCGAAGTTGAAATCGGCGTTGAGATCGGCATAACCGGCGGCTGAGGCAGCCGTCGCATCGGTCAGGTAGCTCTTCAGGTCGGCGTCCGAGATATTCAACGGCAGATTATAGGTGCTCTTCAGGAAATTGGTGATGGCGGGATCGGCGATGAGATCGTCGACATTGGCGATCGTCGCCATCCGGGCGGAATAGTCGTCGGTGCGCGCTCCGGCGGCAAATTTCGTGTTGCGGATCTGGGTGTCCGTCTGCGCCGCCAGTCCGTCCTTGAGAGAGCCGTCGGCCTTGAAATTGAAGGCGGCGGCGACGTCGGCATAGGTGCCGGTGCCGCTCTGATCGGTCAGGATGCTGCGAAGAGCGACGTCGGTAACGGTGGATGGGATGCCGAAGGCGTTGCGCACGAAATTGTTCAGCTTCTGGTCCGCCAGCAGCTGATCGACATTGGCGATGCCTGCGATGGTCGCCTGGTAATAAACGGCAGCATTGTCGGCCTTGCTGGCGGTGCTGGCACTTTGCGCGGCCGTCTGCGAGGCGTAGAGGGTGGCGATCGAACCGTCCGTCTTGAAATTGAAGAGATCGTGGACGTCGCTATAGCCCTGGGCGCTGGCAGCGGCGGGATCGACGAGGAAGGTCCTCAGCGTCGCATCGGAGACGCTGTCGGCGACCTGCATGCTGGTTCTGAGATAGCTGACCGCAACGGGATCGGACATGATGTCGTCGACACTGGTGACACTGTCGATCATGGCGTTGAAGTGGGCCGCGTTCGCCGCCGATTTGTCGGTGGTCGACTTGCGCTGCGTGTCCGTCTGGATCACCGACCCGTTGATCGAGCCATCCGGCTGGAAGTTGAAATCGGCGTTGAGATCGGCATGGCCTTGCGCGGCGGCATAGGCGGAGTCGGTCAGGATGTTCTTCAGATCGGCATTGCTGAAATCCGTGCCGAGACCATAGGCATCCTTGATGTAGCGCGCCATGTTTCCGTCGGCGAGCAGGGCGTCGACATTGGTGATGCCGCTCGATTGAGAGGTCACCTTGTAGTAGTTGGCAGTCTGCGACGCCGCCGACGACAGCTTGTTTGCCTGATCGAGCGTCCGGACGCGCGCCGTGCTCGAGGTGGAGCCGTCAGCCTTGAAGTTGAAGGCGTTGTAGACATTGGTAAAGCCCATCAGCTGGGCATAGCCGGGGTCAGTCAGGACCGTGCGCAGTGCTGCCGCGGTGAAATCGGCGCCCATGCTGTAGGCGGTCTTGATGTAGGAGGTCAGACGTTTGTCTGCGACCAGGTCGTCGACATTGGTGATCGTGCCGATCTTGGCGGTATAATAGGCCTGGTTATAGTCGGCCGCCGTCTTGTTGACGTAGACGACGTCGGAACCGACCGAATTGTCGATGATGACCGACTGGGAATTCAGCGTGTAGGTTTCGATGACCGAAGCCTTCTGCGCCGCGGTCTGGGCCGTGCCGGTAACCGTGCCGTCGGCGTTGAAGCTGAACTGGGCGGCAAGCGCCTTGTACTTGTCGCCGCCCTGCGTGTTGACGACGCTCGTGGGGTCGCTCAGATCGCTCGTCAGCACCTGGCGCAGAAAATCCTTCGACGCATAGGTGGGATCGATGTTGAACGTCTTCAGCACGTAGGTGCGAAGCCTCGTGTTGTTGACCAGATCGTCGACGGTCGTCACGCTGTCGATATTATTGCCGTAATAAGTGCTCTCTGCGGACGTCGCCTTGTCGGCATCGATGAAGGACTGCTTGTAGAGGCCGATCAGATCGTCCTCCTGCGCGTCCGTCTGCACGTCCTTCTCGGGCGCATTAAAATTGAAGGCGGAAGCGAATTCGCGATAGCGCGTATCAGAGAGCTTGTTGGCGTAGCTGTTGGGGTCGGTGAGATCGCTTTCCAGCACCTTCTTCATGAAGGCCTTGGCATAGGTCATATCCTCAAGACCATAGGCTTTCATCGCATAGCTGTAGAGCTTGTAATCGCCGAGGAAGTCGTCGACCGAGGTGACCTTGTTGATATGATCGGCGTAGTATTCGGCGTCCTTCTTGACCGTCGCCTGCGACGCGACCTTGTTCAGGCTCGACGTCATATCCTTCGACAGGATCGTGTAAGCGAGGGAGGCCGTAATCATCAAATGCGCCCTTTTCGGCAAAATCTCTAAAAGAACGAACTGCTGGTAAGCATATTTTGCCACGAAAAACTTACCTGAGCCTTACCTCAGGATGCATCACTTCAGCACAGCATGGCGTTCACCTTCCGGAAACCCTGCCGGATTCGGTTTTGATAACCATCAGAGGACGCAAAGTTTTCTTAACCGCAATTTTTAAGCTGTACGGAACGGCAGGCCCCTATTGTCGGCCATAGAGGACGAAAAGTCCCAAGGAGAAGACCGGAAATCGGCTCTCAGGTAAGACAAGGGTAGAATGACATGAACAATCCCGTAATGAAGCCCGCCTGGGCTGGTACGACGTTACGCCTCGATCCGTCCCGCTTTCCGCAGCAGGTCAGCTACGCCATCCATGATTGTTCGGATGACGTGAATATTACCATAGACGAACGCGGCGCGGTCCTGCGCAAGGTCCTCCCCTCCAGCGGCCTGCCGCTCTCGATTGCGCTGCCGAAGCGCGTCTTCCAAGGTGTCGCCGCCCGCGCCATCGACCATGGCGACGGCGAGGTTACCGTCACCCTCGAACTCCATCATGCCGATCCGGAACTGTGCATTCCGCTGCTCGTCGCCCATGATCTCAGCGATATCGCCGCCGACTGGCGCGGCTGGTCGGAAGCATTCCGCATTCCGATGCTGATGGTCGAGGCCGACGGCGTCGCCCGGCCGCTCGAAGACCATATCGGCGGCTTGCGCACCAGCGATCTCAAACCGCGCCGCCGCCATTCCTACTTCGCCAACCGCCGCCCGCGCTTCCTCGTGCGCCGCACCACCGGCCGGCTCGGCGTCGCCATGAAGATCGAAGGCAAGGAAATCATCGCCCGCAACTGAGCGATTTCGCGACACTTCGTTTCGCACGCATTTGAAACCCGGCGCCCGCGCCGGGTTTGTCTTTTCACGCATCGCCCCATTCAGGGAATGGCGAAGAGCAGCGAGACGAAGAGGCCGAAGAAGATGATCAGGCCGACGCGATTGTTCGACTTGAAGAGCGCCAGGCATTGGGCGGCATCATTGATATCGAGCCGGACGATCTGCCAGGCGAACATGCCGGCGGCCCCGAACAGGGCCAGGAAAGCGATCAGATTGGCGCCGGCAAGCGCGAAAGCGGCAAACATCAATACCAGCGTCAGCCCATAGAGGCCGATCAGCCATACCCGCGTCCTGTCGCCGAACAGGCGCGCGGTGGAACGGACGCCGATCAGCTCGTCGTCCTCCTTGTCCTGATGGGCGTAAATCGTGTCGTAACCGATCGTCCAGGCCACCGAGGCGGCATAAAGCAGGACAGCGGCAAAGGAGAGGCCGCCCAAAATGCCGGCCCAGCCCATCAGCGCGCCCCAGGAGAAGGCAAGCCCCAGGTAGAATTGCGGCCAGTCGGTGAAGCGTTTGGCGTAGGGATAAAGCGCCACGATGCCGAGCGAGAGCACGCCGAGGAAGACGGTGAACCAGTTGAACTGCAAGAGCACGAAAAGCCCGACGAGGGCCTGCAGGCCAATGAAGATCTTCGCGTGGGCGCGCGTCACCCGGCCGGAGGGAAGCGGACGCGAGCGCGTGCGGGCCACCTCCATGTCGATCTGGTGGTCGACAAGATCGTTATAGGTGCAGCCGGCGCCACGCATGGCCACGGCGCCGATGAAATAGAGCAAAAGGTGGGACACCAGCAGGCTGCCGGAATAGAGCCCCTCGCCGATCGCCGCATTGGCGGCAAGGGTTGCCGACCAGAAGCACGGCCACATCAGCAGCTGCCAGCCGATCGGGCGATCCCATCGCGCCAGCTGTGCATAGGGCCAGAGCCATGGCGGCAGGATCCGGTAGACCCAGTTATCGGAAGGTGCGTCGGAAACGCGATCGTGGAAGTCGCCGGTATCTTGCATGCCGCCATCTAGCGACCGGCCGGCGATCCGGTCAAGAAGCGATCTCTTGTCTTATGCGTGTCGTTATCCCGGACCCGCTGCACACTTCTGGGCGACATGCATTGGATGTTTAATGCATGTCGTTATCCCGGAACCGCTGCACACTTCCGGGCGACATGCATTGGATCACTGCAGGGAGAAATTGAACTTGTAGGTCGCCGAGACGCCGATCAGGACCTGGTTCTTGGAGCCGCGGTCGCGCACCAGGCTGCTGTCGGCGGCGGGACCGGCCAGCCGCTTATATTCGAGGAAGGAGCTTGCCGAGAGATTTTCGGTCGCCTTCCACGTCAGTGCTGCGCCGGCGCCGTAAGACTGCATGCCCGCCGTCGGCTTGTAAGGATCAAGGCCGCTTTCGGCGGCGTGCTTGGCGCTGACGCCATAATAGGCGTCGTAATAGCCCCTTGTCGCAAATGTCGCGCGCGGGCCACCTGACAGCTGCAGGTCGGGCGCGATATCGGTGAAGGCATCGATCGCCAGATCGGCGACAACGCCGTCATGCGAGCGGATGCCCTGGCGGACTTCGGCGCGGGCGCGCAGGAAATCGGTGGGGTAGACTTCTAGGAAACCGCCGGCCTCAGCCCCCCATTTGACCTTCCTCAAGCCCTTCAGCTCATGGCCGTCGCCCTCGTCGCGCGATGGCACGAACTTGCCGACGATGCCGGCGCGGAAGGCGCCCTTGTCGATCAGGGCGAAGGAGGGATTGTCGTTGCGCGATGAAAAACGCGGGCCGGCGCCTTGGCGGCCGACCGAGATCAGTGGGCTGAACTTGAATTCATTGTGCGACGAGCCCTCGAATTTTGGCGCCGAGAAGCCGGCGACGCCGACGTTCAGATACCAGTCGCCCGACCAGAAATGCTGGCCGCTTTCCTGCGCCGCCGCTGAACCGAAAGATAAAAAGGCAATAGCCAAAGAGATCGATACGACTGATCGATGAGACACGTCCGCACTCCAGAAAACGCAAAAACAAAGCCGCGGAGAGCGGCGACGGTTACATTTATAGTGGGGTCGTTACCCCAATGTTAACCACGGGGGACAAAGGGCGCTAATGAAAGTCATGTCGTCGGCCCCACACGGCTGATGGCATCCTATCTCTGATTCCACCGGCGAATGACCGGTTCCGTCAGATCGTGTTCGTAACCGAGCACGCTGATGCTGGCCGTATCCAGCACGAAATGCGCGCCGCCTTCCGGCGGCAGGCCGAGCCAGCGGGCGGCGAGCACGCGCAGGAAATGCGAGCTGGAAAAGATCAAGATGCTGTCCGCCGCCTCGCGAAGCGCGTGGATGATGCTATCTGCGCGAGCGCCGGCGTCGGCCGCCGTTTCGCCATTCGGGCAACCGTCGCGAAAGAGCTGCCAGCCGGGGCGCTCCGCCAGGATTGCCTTCGTGGTGACGCCTTCATAAGCGCCATAGTCCCATTCGGCGAGATCGTCGCGGATCACCGCGCCCGATCCGAAGCCGGCGAGCGCGCAGGTTTTACGGGCACGCGCCGACGGGCTCGACCAGACGGCGGAGAAGGCGTGGCCGGCGAGTCGCTCGGCAAGCTTGCGGGCGGCGGCCTCACCATTCGCCGTCAGCGGGATATCGCTGCGGCCGGTATGGCGCCCGGACAGGCTCCATTCGGTTTCTCCGTGCCGAACCAGGTAGATCTCGGGAAACGCACTGCTCATCGGCATGTCCTTTCATCGCGTCCGGCTGCCGCTCAGAAGGTCACCTTTTCCAACGGCGGGCGCCTCGCCTCGAATTCCTTCAGCTTGGCTTCGTTGCGGGCGATGTAATTGCGGTTGTCGGGAACGGTGAACTGGTTCTTGGCGATCTGGATCTGCAGGATGAAGAGCTCGTCCCAGCGAAAACCCATTTCCGAGCCGGCCAGGTAGAATTCCCACATGCGAAAGAACTGCTCGTCGTAAAGCGCCACCGCTTCGGCCTTGCGGGCCACGAAGCGCTCGCGCCAGTGACGCAGCGTATAGGCATAATGCAAAGGCAGGATTTCGACATCCCTGACCAGGAGCCCGGCCTTTTCGAGCGGCGGCAAGACTTCGCCGACCGAAGGGATATAACCGCCGGGGAAAATATACTTCTCGATGAAGGCATTGGTGCCGAAACTCGGCTTCGGGCGGCCGATCGAATGCAGCACCATGACGCCGTTGTCGTCGAGCAGATCCGACACCTTGCGGAAGAAATTGGGGTAATTGCCGATCCCGACATGCTCGAACATGCCGACCGAGACGATGCGGTCGAATTTTCTGCCCGTCAGGGTGCGGTAATCCTGCAGCTCGAACCGCACGCGCTCGGCAAGGCCACGCTTTTCAGCGCGACTACGGGAAACCTTGAGCTGCTCTTCGCTGAGCGTAATGCCGGTGAATTCGGCGCCTTCGGTCGCCTCCGTCAGGTACATGCCCATGCCGCCCCAGCCGGAACCGATCTCCAAGATGCGTTGGTTCGGCTCGAGCAGGAGCTTGGCGGCAATATGGCGTTTCTTGGCGAGCTGCGCCTCGTCGAGCCCGATGCCCGGGGGTTCGAAATAGGCGCAGGAATATTGCCAGTCCTCATCTAGGAAGAGATCGAAGAGCTTGGCTGACAGGTCGTAATGATGGGCGACATTGTGCTTGTTGCGATTGACCGGCACGCGGCTCTTCAGCTGCTGCCAGGCAATTCGGCCCAGAAGCAGTGCTGCCATCTTGAAATCGAAGATCTCGTTGGTGGTGTTCTGTTTCACCATCGACAGGAAATCGTAGATATTGCCCTCTTCGAGAATGAACCGGCCCTGCATATACATCTCGCCGAGCTTCATCGTCGGGTCGCGCCGGATGGCGTCCTCGGCCTCCTGATCGGCGAGGCGGGCGGCAACCATGTCTCCGCTACCGTCGCCGATCAAATAAGTGTCGCCATTGGCAAGGGTAAGTTTCAACGAACCCTTGCGGATGATTTGCTGGACGATCGAAAGGAAAGCCGACGCCATGGACGCCTCGCAAATGTGACAGGATGGTCACATCAACTTAATAACTCTCCTTCGCCTTACAAGCGCCGGATTTAGCACTCCGTTCAGAACGTTGCCAAACTGTTGCATTTTTGCCGAAATACAGGCTAAACCCTTATTTTCGCTTCATCGCTTCGGCCAGTGCCGCGCCAAAAGCACCCTGGCTCTCCGGCTTGGGAGCGGCAGGCCGGCGCTCGTTCTGTGGCCGCGAGCCCTGGTTTCCGCGAGAATCACCACGCGGCGGCGGCGCTGCAGAACCGTCGTCGCGCTTCATCGACAGAGCGATGCGCTTACGCTTGGCGTCGACCTCGACGACCCGCACCTTGACGACATCTCCCGCCTTGACCACCTCGTGCGGATCCTTGACGAAGCGGTCGGCAAGCTGGGACACATGCACCAGACCGTCCTGGTGCACGCCGATATCGACGAAGGCGCCGAAGGCGGCGACGTTTGTCACAGTGCCCTCCAGCATCATGCCGGGCTTCAGGTCGGAAATTTCGTTGACGCCCTCGGCGAAGGTGGCGGTCTTGAAGCTCGGACGCGGGTCGCGACCAGGCTTTTCCAGTTCCGAGATGATGTCCCTGACGGTCGGCAGGCCGAATTTCTCGTCGATGAACTGGCGCGGATCGACCGATTTCAGCATGGCGCTGTCGCCCATCAATGCGCGCAGGTCACGGCCGCAGGCGGCGACGATCTTCTTGGCGACGCCATAGGCCTCCGGGTGAACGGAGGAGGCGTCGAGCGGCTCCTTGCCGTTGGGGATGCGCAGGAAGCCGGCGCATTGCTCGAAGGTGCGGCCGCCGAGGCGGGCAACCTTCAACAGATCGCGGCGCGTCTCGAAGCGGCCCTCGTTGTCGCGGTGGCGGACGATGGCGTCGGCGATCGAGGGCCCGAGGCCGGAGACGCGGGACAGCAGCGGCGCCGAGGCGGTATTCAGATCGACGCCGACGGCGTTCACCGCGTCTTCGACCACAGCATCGAGCGAACGCGACAGCTTCTGCTGGTCGACATCGTGCTGATACTGGCCGACGCCGATCGACTTCGGCTCGATCTTGACGAGTTCGGCGAGCGGATCCTGCAGACGGCGGGCGATCGAGACGGCGCCGCGCAGCGACACGTCGAGATCGGGAAACTCGGCCGCTGCGGTTGCCGAGGCTGAGTAGACCGAGGCGCCGGCTTCCGAGACGATGACCTTGGTCGGCTTCGGCGCCGGCAGTTCGGCCAGCATGTCGGCCACCAGCTTTTCGGTCTCGCGGCTGCCGGTACCGTTGCCGATCGAAATCAGCTCGACATTGTGCTTGCGGATCAGCGATGCGAGCTCGATCTGGGCGCCGCGCACATCGTTTCGCGGCTGGAAGGGATAGACCGTCGATGTCGCAACCACCTTGCCGGTGCCGTCGACGACGGCGACCTTGACGCCGGTGCGGATGCCGGGATCGAGACCCATGGTGGCGCGCGAGCCGGCGGGGGCGGCGAGCAGCAGGTCCTTGAGATTGCGGGCGAAGACATGGATCGCCTCCTCTTCGGCCCTCTCGCGCAGCTCCCGCATCAGGTCGAGCGACAGCGACATGGAAAGCTTGACGCGCCAGGTCCAGCTCGCGACCTCTATCAGCCAGCGGTCGCCGGGGCGGCTTGCGCCGATCTCATAGGCCGCAGCGATCATGCGTTCGACCGGCTTGTTCGGCGAGGCGGTCTCGGCGTCGGCCTCGATCGTCAGCGTCAGCACCTCCTCGTTCCAGCCGCGCAGCATGGCGAGCGCGCGGTGGCCGGGGGCGGTCGCCCAGCGTTCGGAATGGTCGAAATAATCGGAAAATTTTTCGCCCGCCGCCTGCTTGCCGTCGACGACCTTGGCCTTCAGCAGCGACGCCTGGCGCATATGGGCGCGCAATCTGCCGAGCAGATCGGCATTTTCGGCAATGCCTTCGGCGATGATGTCGCGCGCGCCTTCGAGCGCCATCTTCACATCGGGCACATCAGCCGTGACGAAGCTTTCGGCAAGCGCCGCCGGTTCCCGGCCGCGCTCGGCAAGGATCGCCTCGGCAAGCGGCCCGAGGCCGCGTTCGCGGGCGATTTCGGCGCGGGTGCGCCGCTTCGGCTTGTAGGGCAGGTAGAGGTCTTCGAGCTCGGCCTTGGTTTCGGCGCCTGAAACCTTCGCCATCAGCTCGTCGGTCATCTTGCCCTGGCCGGTGATCGATTCGACGATCGCGGCGCGCCGGGCCTCGAGTTCACGCAGATAGACCAGCCGCTCGGCGAGATTGCGCAGCTGCGTATCGTCGAGCCCGCCCGTCACTTCCTTGCGGTAGCGCGCGATGAAGGGCACGGTGGCGCCTTCGTCGAGCAGCTCGATGGCGGCTTTGGCCTGTTCCGGACGAGCGTTGATTTCGGCCGAGATGCGGGCTGCGAGAAAACGGAGGTCAGCGGCCATAGGATTTCCTATTTCGACGAAAGTTGCGGGACCATAGCGGCGAAAAGCGGCAAGGCAATGCCCGACTGTGGTTTCCACAGCGGAAGTTATTGGATTGGGGGATCATCGGCATTGCGCCGCGTAGCCCCCTCATCTGCCTGCCGGCACCTTCTCCCCAAGGGGAGAAGCGAAATCGTAGCAGCGTCTCGCCCTCCTGGAGGTACTGTTTGCGGAGCCGAGGGCAAGCGGCCTGCTCCTGTCTTCTCCCCAGCGGGGAGAAGGCGGCCCGAAGTGTCGGATGAGGGGGCCACACGGCACAACGCCTACCAACCGTTCACCCCATTGCTCTCTTCCGTTTTTGCGGTTGTGCAGATGCGGCATTCTTTGATAGCAGAAGCAACGTTTTGGATCGCCCTGCCCGCGGGCGCAAGGAAAAGTGTGATATGCCAAACCTTCTTCTCGAACTCCGCTCCGAAGAGATTCCGGCCCGCATGCAGCGCAAGGCTGCCGGCGATCTGAAGAAGCTCGTCACCGATGCGCTCGTCGAAGCGGGTCTTTCCTATGAGGGCGCCCGTGAATATTGGACGCCGCGGCGGCTGGCGCTCGACATTCACGGCCTGACGGCGCGCTCGGCCGACGTGCGCGAGGAGCGCAAGGGGCCGCGCACCGACGCCAATGAGAAGGCGATCGAAGGCTTTCTGCGCGGCGCCGGCCTTTCGTCGATCTCCGAGGCGCAGGTGGTCAGCGATCCGAAGAAGGGCGATTTCTACGTCGCGGTCATTTCCAAGCCCGGCCGCGCGGCGGAAGAGATCGTCGCCGAGGTGATGCCCGGCATCATCCGCGATTTCCCCTGGCCGAAGTCGATGCGCTGGGGCAAGGCGTCCTCCAAGGCCGGTGCTCTGCGCTGGGTGCGGCCGCTGCAATCGATCGTCTGCACCTTCGGCCCCGAGCATGAGGAAACCACCGTCATCCCCTTCGAGATCGACGGCATCATCGCCTCCAACATCACCTACGGCCATCGTTTCCACGCGCCCCAGGCGATCACCGTCCGGCGCTTCGACGATTATGCGGCAAGCCTGGAAAAGGCAAAGGTCATCCTCGACGCCGAGCGGCGCAAGGATATCATCCTGCACGACGCCCGCGACACCGCTTTTGCCAACGGGCTGGAGCTTGTCGAAGACGAGGGCCTGCTGGAGGAAGTCTCCGGCCTCGTGGAATGGCCGCAGGTGCTGATGGGCAGTTTCGAGGAAGATTATCTCTCCATCCCCTCCGAGATCATCCGGCTGACCATCAAGACCAATCAGAAGTGCTTCGTCACCCGCAAGCAGGGTGAGGAAACGCTGTCGAACAAATTCATCCTGGTTTCCAATATCCAGGCACATGACGGCGGCAAGGAAATCGTCCACGGCAACGGCAAGGTGGTGCGGGCCCGGCTTTCGGATGCGCTGCATTTCTGGAAGCGCGACCAGGGCGGCCTGCCGGATCTGGAGACTTTGAAGGCGTCGGCAGCAAAATTCGACCTCGACCTGAGGAAGCCGCTCGACCAGCGCATGGCCAAGCTCGATGCGCTCGACGTGACCTTCCATGCCAAGCTCGGCACGCAGGGCGCACGTGTCGCCCGCCTCCGCGCGCTGGCGGAGGAATTGGCAAAGATCACCGGCGCGGATGCGGCTCTCACCGATCGCGCCGCCGTGCTCGCCAAGGCCGATCTGCGCACCGAAGCGGTCGGCGAATTCCCCGAACTGCAGGGCCTGATGGGCCGCAAATATGCGGCGCTGCAGGGTGAGAATGGCTCGGTTGCCGCAGCAATCGAAGACCACTACAAGCCGCAAGGCCCGTCGGACCGCGTTCCCGCCGACAAGGTCGCGATCACCGTCGCGCTCGCCGATAAGCTGGACACGCTGATCGGCTTCTGGGCGATCGGCGAAAAGCCGACAGGTTCGAAGGATCCCTTCGCGCTGCGGCGTGCCGCCCTCGGCGTCGTCAGGATCCTGCTGGAGCGCAATGTCAGGCTGCCGCTGCTGAAGATCATGAGCCGGACGTCGCTGCTCGCCAAGACAGGCGGCGAGTCCGTGTTTTCATTCGCAGGCG
Organism: Rhizobium sp. C104; assembly: GCF_022354505.1. Lineage (NCBI taxonomy): Bacteria > Pseudomonadati > Pseudomonadota > Alphaproteobacteria > Hyphomicrobiales > Rhizobiaceae > Rhizobium > Rhizobium sp. C104. Next base: position 2,645,955 of record NZ_CP092348.1, read on the forward strand.
ATCCGGCCGAGACTTGCTTCGACCTCCTCTCCTTCTTCCACGATCGCCTGAAGGTCTATCTGCGCGACCAGGGTGCCCGCCACGATCTGATCGACGCCGTGCTGACGGCCGATGCCGACGATCTGTTGATGGTGGCCCGCCGCGTCGAAGCGCTGACGGCCTTCATCACCTCGGAGGACGGCAAAAACTTGCTTGCCGGCACCAAGCGCGCCACACAGCTGCTCGCCGCCGAGGAGAAGAAGGGCACTGTGATCGCCGATGCCGTTTCGCCGGCGCTGCTGAAGCTCGATGCCGAGAAGGAGCTGTTCGCGGCAATCTCCAGTGCGTCGACGGAAGCGGCCAATGCCGTCGCCGGAGAAGATTTCCGCTCGGCGATGGCAGGGCTTTCCCAGCTGCGCGGCCCGGTCGACCGCTTCTTCGAAGACGTGCTCGTCAACGACGAGGACGCGGCCATCCGCGCCAACCGCCTGGCTCTGCTGCGGCTGATCCGCGAAGCGACGGGGACGGTGGCGGACTTCTCGAAGATCTCGGGGTGAGAGCGGGTTGGGTCGGTAATCTTTCTACCTCTCAAGTTGGGCCTACGGCTGCCGGGTTAGCACCGGAATTTGCCCCTCACCCTCACCCTAACCCTCTCCCCGTTCTGACGAGGAGAGTCGAGGTGCCCTGCAAGAGCTTGTGGGGAACGGAGAGGTCGCGGCATATCCCCTTCGCCCCGTTTACGGGGAGAAGGTGCCGGCAGGCGGATGAGGGGCTGCTCCCGCCGGGCGATTTCATCCATGACGACGCCGGCGCCGGCATTTTATCAGATCACGAGATCAAACGCGTTGCTGAATGTTTCCAAAACAGTACGGCCGCCGGAAACCGGCGGCCGCACAGGCTCTGGTGATGGAACTCGCGGGGCCGTTTAAGCGGCGCGACGACCCTGATGCATGGCCGGAGCCGCGCCGGACCTGCCGACGCGGAAGCCGCGGATCAGATCAAGCAGCTCGTCGGTGTCGCTGGCCAGCGTTTCGGCCGATGCCGTGGTTTCCTCGGCCATGGCGGCGTTCTGCTGGGTAGCGGCGTCGAGTTGGTTCATCGACGATGAGATCGAGCGCAGCGTCGTGTCCTGCTCGGAGGCGCTGTGGGCGATCTTGGCGACGATCTCGTTGGCGGCCTTGATCTGGTCGGAGATGCGCTTCAGCGCCTCGCCTGCCTCGCCGACCAGGCGGACGCCGTGCTCGACCTGGCTGGAGGAGCGGGCGATCTGGTCCTTGATCTCCTTGGCCGCGGCGGCGGAGCGCTGGGCGAGTTCGCGCACTTCCTGGGCGACGACCGCAAAGCCCTTGCCGGATTCACCGGCGCGGGCCGCCTCGACGCCGGCATTCAGCGCCAGGAGGTTGGTCTGGAAGGCGATTTCGTCGATGACGCCGATAATCTTGGTGATCTCCGACGACGATTTCTCGATGCCGCTCATCGCCTCGATCGCCTGGCCGACGATCGCATCGCTGTGGGTGGCCTCGTTGCTGACCGAGTGGACGCGCTTGCTCGCCTCATGGGCCCCATCGGCCGTCTGGCGGACGGCGACGGTGAGTTCGTCGAGGGCCGCCGAGGTTTCCTCGAGGCTCGCCGCCTGGCGCTCGGTGCGCTGCGACAGCTCGTTGGAAGCGCGGCGGATTTCTTCCTTGCTGGTGCCGATATCGGCGCCCTTGGCGCTGACCTTGGCCATGGCGGCTTCGAGATGCGACAGCGCATCGTTGAAGTTGTCGCGAAGGGCGGCATATTTCTGGCCGAGATCGGCGCAGCGGACGGTGAGATCGCCACGGGCAATCATCTCCAACGCCTGGCCGATCGTCGCCATCACGCGGACCTGGAGTGCCGTCTCGTCCTGTTGCTGGCGCTGATTGTTTTCGCGCTCGTTTTCCAGCGCCAGCTGCTGGGCCGCCTCGCGATCCGACATCGCATGGCGTTCGCGGATCTTTTCCTGCAGCGACTGCGTGGCTTTCGCCATCAAGCCGACCTCGTTGTTCATGGCCGTATGCGGGATGGCGATGGAAACATCCTCTTCGGCGACAGCCTTCAGCGCTGCGTGGACGCTGTTGAGAGGGCCGGAAATGCCACGGATTACGACGTAGGCGGCCGCCATGGCAAGGAAGAACAGAACGATGCTGCCGGAGAGCGCGGTCAGGATCGTGCTGTGGATCTGCGCATCGAGATCGTCCATATAAACCCCGGTGACGACGACGACTTTCCATGGCTCGAAGGCCTGTCCATAGGCCGTCTTGCGATAATCGCCGGCCGGCTCGCCCGGCTTGCTGGTGGAATAAAATTCGACGAGACCGCCGCCCCGCTGGCCGAGCTTGACCAGTTCCTCGCGGTAGAGCTTGCCCTTGCTGTCCGGCTGGCCCTTGAGGTTCTGCCCGACTTTCGCGGCGTCGTAGTGGAACAGCATCTGGACGTCATAGCTATAACCGAAGAAATAGCCGTCCGGATCGTATTTCATGCCGTTGACGGTGGCGTAGGCCTGCTTCTGGGCATCTTCGAGCGTCATTTCGCCCGCGGTGACCTTAGCCTGGTAAAGCTTGAGAACGGAGACCGCCGACTGAACCTCGGCGCGGAGCATGTCATAACGCTCCTTGTAGATCGCATCGACCGAGGAACGGATTTGCAGGGACGTGGCAACTGCAAAGGCGATCATCAGGCCGACGACCAGCAGTATGAGCTGCTTCGATATTTTCAGATTTTTCATGACGCCTCGCAACGGGAACGGTGAGTGCAGTCCGGTGCGGTTTCCTACCGCCTGTGCGAGCGCGCCAAAACGGCGACGCATCTACCGCTGCTCAAACAACATGCTGCGACCGGGTAAATAACCATTGAGGCTCACCCCATAAGAAATGTTTAATTTTATTATAAGTGACGGGAATTTCCCTAAAATTTCAGGGGTCGACTGGGAAGCAAAACGCTCGATGTTCACCGATAATTGGATCTCATTTGCTTGAAGTTCTTGAATAAGTTGTTGTCTGCGAGCCGGACGCAAACCGCCTAGGTTTTCGCCATCACGCACAAAAGAGAATGCACCCCCGCTTATCTTCGAGGGTGCATTCGGTCCACCTGAGGTGGAACCCCAAACGATCGAAACCTTGATCGGGCAGGGGCAGGGAACTTTAGAAACGCAGCTTGAATTCCGAAACGTTCAGGGCTGCCGGTTGTTCCGCCATGCCGGCCACAACAGGCTTGGCATCGCCGCCGATGACGGCCGCGGTCGTCGCGCTCATATCGATGCCATCCGCGGATGGGGCTGAAGGCGCGGCAGCGATCATCGCTTCCGGTGTCGCCTTGCTGACGAAGACGACGGGCGAGCCGCCCATCCAGCCTTCGGTGCGATAGATTTTCTTTTCGCCGCCGACATCGCGGACTTCACTCGCCTGGAGGACACCGGGCTTCAGCTCCGGCACCGTATAGTCCTTCTTGACGAGTTCGGCCTGGAGCGGCGGGCAAGCGGCACAGCTTTCGGTGATGATGCTGCCTTCAGCCGGCGCCGCGGTCTTGCCGATCACCTCGATCGAGGAAGCCATCGCCGAACCTGCCATCAGCAGGATTGCCGCACCGAGGAAAATCTGACGCATCAACGCAACTCCGTCTCACTATGAGAGCGGTATAGCGCAGCTTTGTTTCCATCCCGTCAGGGGAAAGGGTAAAAATTTAAAGAACGCGGCGGTTTATACTGTGTCCGCACCTGTTTCGCGCTCGATCGCCCGCCAGCCGATGTCGCGCCTGGAGAAGCCGTTTTCCCACTTGACCCTGTCGAGCAGCGCGTAAGCGCGATCCCTGGCCTCGGCGACCGTGCCGCCTGACGCGGTGACGTTCAGCACGCGCCCGCCGGTCGCAACCAGCGCGCCGTCCTTCAGGCCCGTGCCGGCATGAAACACCTTCTCGCCCTCGCCTGCCTCGGGCAGGGAGAGGATCGGCGTGTTTTTCGCGTACGCGCCGGGATAACCCTTCGAGGCCATGACCACCGTCAGGGCCGGATCGTCGCTCCATTCGGCACTCACCTGATCGAGCGTGCCGTTGGCGGTGGCGAGCAGCAGCGGCAGCAGATCGCTCTTCAGCCGCATCATCATCACTTGGCATTCGGGATCGCCGAAGCGGACATTGTATTCGATAAGCTCCGGCCCCTTGCTGGTGATCATCAGCCCGGCGAAAAACACGCCAGAGAAGGGATGGCCGCTCTCGGCCATGCCGCGCATCGTCGGCTCGATGATTTCCTTCATGGTGCGCTCGACCATGTCGGCGGTCATGACCGGCGCCGGCGAATAGGCGCCCATGCCGCCGGTATTGACGCCGGTATCGCCCTCGCCCACCCGCTTGTGATCCTGGGCGGTGGCAAGCGCTAGCGCATGTTTGCCGTCGCAGAGGCAGAAGAAGCTCGCCTCCTCGCCGTCGAGATAGGCTTCGACGACGACTTCGGCGCCGGCAGCGCCAAAGGCGCCCTCGAAACAGTCGTCGACGGCAGCCAAGGCTTCATCCAGCGTCATCGCCACCGTCACGCCCTTGCCGGCGGCAAGGCCATCGGCCTTGACGACGATCGGCGCGCCCTGATCGCGAATATAGGCCTTGGCCTTCGGCGCATTGTTGAAGCGCTGATAGGCGCCTGTCGGAATGCCGTAGCGGGCGCAGATATCCTTGGTGAAGCCCTTGGAGCCCTCGAGCTGGGCGGCGGCTGCCGAGGGTCCGAAGACGGTCAGGCCATCGGCGCGCAGCCGGTCGGCAAGGCCGGCAACGAGCGGCGCCTCGGGGCCAACGACGACGAAATCGATCGCCTTGTCCTTACAGAAGGCGGCGACCGCTTCATGATCCTCGATGTTGACGGGCGCGAGCACGGCGTGTTCGCCAATGCCGGGATTGCCGGGCGCGGCATAGAATTCGCTCAGCAACGGCGATTGCGCCAGCTTCCAGGCGAGCGCATGCTCGCGTCCGCCCGATCCGATCAACAGAACCTTCATGCGCCACCCTTTCCTTTTGCCTCTGGCGGTTAAGGGCCAAGGGGCGAAAGGTCAAGCGGGAAAGCTTACCAGCCCCCGCCTCCCCCGCCTCCGCCACCGCCCCCCGACGAACCGCCGCCGCCAAAACCGGAGGACGAGCTCGACGGCGGCGGCGAGGGTATGGTCGAGGCGATGGTCGAGGCCATCGACGAGGAAAAGCCGCCGACGCGGTCGGAGAAACTGCCGCTGTTGAAATTGCCGGAATACCAGGCGGGCGCATAGGCGGCGGCCGCACCGGCCGCGGCGGCTGCAAGCCAGGTCTCGAAGGTGCGCGACCAGGGCCTCTCGACACCGAGCGCCACCGCATAGGGCAGCAGCGTCTCGAAATGCTGCGGCGACATTTCAGGCGCGCCTGCCGTGTTCATGCGGTCTTTTTCGGCCAGCGTCAGATATTGGCGCAGGCCGTCTATGCCGTCCATCATCCGGGCGCCAAGCGGGGTCGGCGCGCCCATGATGAAGAAATAGAGGATGTTGAGCAGCACGATGCCGCCGACGGCAAAGAGCATCGGCGTTTCGTGCAGTTGCACCAGCGACGAAGCAAGCGCCAGGACGACGACGGCAAGAATGCTGATGCCGACGAAAACACCGACCGCCGTGGCAATGATGGCGACGATCTTGCCGAATAGCGAGTTACCGCGATGCATCGACCTCATGAAACCGGCGACGAAGACGGCAACGAAAACCGCGATCGCCGTCGGGACCAGCATCAGAGCGATCGTGTCCGGCTGCAGCGAGCCGAAAACGAACAGCGCCACCAGGGAAGCGGCGCTGAGCGCGATGCCGCCTGCGGTATAGGCCAGGTTGGAATTGTAATATTTGCCGCGATGCTCCTTCTCGATCGCCGAACGGAAGGCCTGGCCGACGGATTTGACGCGCTCGCCATTGGCCTTGTCGATCGTCAGTGTCCTGCCTGCGCCACCGACAGCTTTCAGAAGCTCGGTCTCGCCGGCCTGGAATTTCTCCTTGCCGAGCGCTTTGCCCGTGCCCTGGATGACGATCGAATTCTTCAAGTCTTCGAGCTTGACGTAGCCGCGCACCGCAAGGTTGAGCGCGGTTGAAGCAAGCGCCGTCCAACCTCCGCCGGAGAAACCCTTGTTGTCGATGTAGTTGACCAGCGCCGGCGAGATGCCCTCAGGTGCGTCCCAGCGCGGCACGACGACGCCGCGGGCGGGATCGCGGCCGACCTTCAGCCAGGAACGAGTGTAATAAGCGAAAACCAGGATCAAGCCGCCGAAGCCGATGAAATAATTGCGGTTATCCTTGAGCCACCAGGTGCTTTCCATATCGGCGCTCGGCGGATCGATCGAACCCTTCGGCATGCGGATCGCGAAGGTCAGGCCCTCGCCGGCGGCAAGCGGCGCGGTGGTGGCAAAGACCAGGCCGGCGCCGGCTTCATCGACGCGGGCGTTCTTCCCCGTCGCGCCCTGAGGGCCGGTAAAGAAGACCGTGTCGGTGGCGGCAACACCCAGCGGCAGTTGCACCGTCGCCGTGGCCGAGCGGATCGGGAAGATCCAGCCATTGCCGGTGACGTTCCAGTAGAGTTCGGCATGATCGTCGAAATAGCGGATCTGGCGGTTGGTCTTGTAGGTGAAGACGTAGCGGTGACGGCCCGGCGTCACCGACACATCGGCGGAACCGGCATAGATGCGGATGCCGCCGGAAATCGATTCCGTGTGCCAAGGCTCGTCTTCGCCGTCGCGGGTGACCGACACCATATCGAAATCGACGCTACGGCGACGGCCTTCGGCGTCGGTGAAATAGAGCGGGAAGTCACGGAAGATGCCGTGATTGATCCGGTTGCCCTCGGCATTGACGGTGATCGTTTCCGCCACCGTCATCGCGCCGCTCTTTTCGAGCCTGATGGCGGAGGCGAAACTGTCGATGACCTCGGCAGCGAAAGCCGCCGGGGCCGCCAGCATCAAGAGCAGAGCAAAACAAAATCCGAAAAACCGACGCCCCATCCCTGTCTCCCCGCCGGCAGCCTCGGCTGCTTCTAGTCAATCCTTGTTCTGATATGTCACGCCGAGGGCGGCGAGCGTCCGCCAATAGGCGGGGAAGGTCTTGCCGACGCAATCGGGATCAAGAATGGTGATGCCGTCGATCTTCAGGCCGGCGAGCGCGAAGCTCATGGCGATACGATGATCGGCGAAACTGTCGATCTCGGCCGGAAGACGCTTTCCCGCAAGGGCCGGATCGGACTTTACGATCAGATCGTCGCCCTCTTCGCGGGCAAGGCCGGGGAGAATGCGGTTGAGGCCGGAGGAAAGCGCCCGGATGCGGTCGCATTCCTTGACGCGCAGATTGGCGATGCCGACGAAGCGCACCGGCGTCTCGTTGAAGGCGGCAAGCACGGCCAGCGTCGGAACGGCATCCTGCATCTGCGAGCCGTCGATTTCGGGGGCAGCTGCGGAAAGCGGGCGATCATGTCGTAGGCGCGCGCGTCCGGCTGCGAAAAAGCGTCGGCGGGAACGCCGAGATCGATCGCGCCGCCGGTCAGGATTTCGGCGGCCCAGAGATAGGTCGCAGCCGAGGCATCGGGTTCGACGATGAAGTCGGCGGCGCGGTAGCCGGTCGGCTCGACCCGCCAGGTGACCGGGCTGGTCTTTTCGACCTTGGCGCCGAAGGCTTTCATCGCCGCCGTGGTCAGATCGATATAACCGAGTGCGCCGATATCCTCGCCGACGAGCTCGATATCGACCGGCCGGTCGCCGCCGGCCGCCATCATCAGCAAAGCCGAGACATATTGGCTGGACAGGCCGCCATCGATGCGGATGCGGTCGGCCTGGAAGCGGCCGGTGCCCTTGACGGTGACCGGCGGGCAGCCGGTCTCGGCGGTCGCATCGATGCCGAGCGTGCGCATCGCCTCAACCAGCGGGCCGATCGGGCGCTTGCGCATATGTTCATCGCCGTCGACGATCACGGTGCCATCGACCAAGGCGGCGGCCGCCGTCAGGAAGCGTGTCGCCGTGCCGGCATTGCCGAGGAAGAGCGGTGCTTTCGGCGGCTGGAGCCTGCCGCTGCCGGTGACGACGAAGGTTGTGTCGTCGGGCTCGTCGATCGAAACGCCCATGGCGCGCAGCGCATCGGCCATATAGCGCGTATCGTCGCTCTTCAGCGCGCCGGTCAGCCGGCTCGTGCCCTTGGCAAGGCCGGCGAGCAGCAGCGCCCGATTGGTGATCGACTTGGAGCCCGGCGGCATGGCGCGGCCCGAAAGCGGCTTGTCCGGCGGGATGATCGTGAGTTTGGCTGTACGTGTCATGCTGTTCTTCCGTCCATCGTGCCGCTGCACAGTTTTGCGCGACATGCTCTTGCCGGCCGCAGTCTGCCCCTGCTCTTAGTCGCTTTTTCGCAAAGGCAAAATGCCGGATCGTCAGAATTTAACGCTGGGGACGGCGCGATCGGCCTCGTTGGTGATTTCGAAATAGTCCCGCTTGGCAAAACCGAACTGGCCGGCGACGAGATTGGAGGGGAAGCTTTCGACCTTGACGTTGAGGTCGCGAGCTGCCCCATTGTAATAACGCCGCGCCATCTGCAGCTCGCCTTCCATGGTTTCGAGCGAGGCCTGCAGCTCGGCAAAATTCTGGTTGGCCTTGAGATCGGGATAGGCTTCCGCGAGCGCGATGACACGGCCGAGCGCCTGGCCGAGCAGCCCTTCCGCCTGCGCCCTGCCGGCGACATCATCTGCTGGCACGGCCTGCGCCTTGTTGCGAAGCGCAACCACCTCTTCGAGCGTCGACTTCTCGTGGGCGGCATAACCCTTGACCGTCTCGATCAGGTTCGGGATCAGATCGGCGCGGCGCTTCAGCTGCACGTCGATACCCGACCAGGCTTCTTCAGCCATCTGCCGCGAGCGAACCAGGCCGTTGTAGATGAAGACGACATAGAGGGCGACCAAAACGATGACGCCAAGCGCAATATACATCGCGAATCCCCTGCAACGAAGTAATCTTGGTGCAAAGACTACGCAGGATTCCCAGTTGCCGTCAAACACCGATATGCGCGAGAATTCGGGCCGTCGTCTGCTCCGGCGAAAGATCCGTCTTATCAATTTCGACCGTGTGCTCAGCAAGTCCGCGCAACAGTTTATAGTTTGCCCGGAGCTGTTGCAGCCTCGCCGTATCCGTCAGCTTGAGCGCCTCCGATCGGCCGGGGGAGACGAGGCGCCTGGCATTTTCCTCCGGCGCGCAGTCGAGGAGAACTGCGACCAGATCCGCGCCCCTGCCGGCAGCCAGATCGAGATACCAGGAAAACGTCGCACTATCATCCGCGTCATCCGCAAGAGCATCGGTAAAGACGAAGCTGTCGGCCGGATCGGCACGCACGGCATGGTCGAAAACCGCCAGCAAACGGCCGACGGTCAGCTTCCCGGTGCCTGGCCAGCCGTTGATATGGACAATACGGCTGGCAGGCTTTTGCGTCACGCTGCCTCTTTGCCCAGATTGACGCCGCCGGCGTCGGTCAGGAGGAAGGCTTCGCCGCAGGCCTTGGCGAGCGTGCGCACGCGCAGGATATAGCTCTGGCGTTCGGTGACCGAGATGACGCCGCGGGCATCGAGCAGGTTGAAGACGTGGCTGGCCTTGATGCACTGGTCATAGGCGGGGAAGACGCATTTGTGCAGGCGCTGGTTGGCGTTGTCGCCAGGCGCGCCGGCATCGAGCAGCGCCCGGCATTCCTTCTCGGCATCGACAAAGTGGCGATGCAGCATCTCGGTATTGGCGAATTCGAAGTTGTGACGCGAATATTCCTGCTCGGCCTGCAGGAAGACGTCGCCATAGCTGATCTTCTCGTCGCCTTCGCGGCCGTTGAAGTTCAGGTCGTAGACATTGTCGACGCCCTGGACATACATGGCGAGGCGCTCGAGGCCATAGGTCAGCTCACCGGCGACCGGCGCGCATTCGATGCCGCAGACCTGCTGGAAATAGGTGAACTGCGAGACTTCCATGCCGTCGCACCAGCATTCCCAGCCGAGGCCCCAGGCGCCGAGCGTCGGGCTTTCCCAATCGTCCTCGACGAAACGGATGTCGTGCAGCAGCGGGTCGAGGCCGATCGCCGCGAGCGAGCCGAGATAAAGCTCCTGCAGATTGGGCGGGTTCGGCTTCAGGATGACCTGATACTGGTAATAATGCTGCAGGCGGTTCGGGTTTTCACCATAGCGGCCGTCGGACGGGCGCCGCGACGGCTGGACATAGGCGGCCTTCCAAGGCTTGGGGCCGAGGGCGCGCAGCGTGGTGGCAGGGTGGAAGGTGCCGGCGCCGACCTCCATGTCGTAGGGTTGCAGCACCGCGCAACCCTTGTCCGCCCAGTAGCTGTGCAGGGTCAGGATCAGCGCCTGGAAGGAGCGCTTCGGGTTCATATGGTCTGGGATGGCTGACATGAAACGGCACCGATTGCGTGGGGATTATCGGCGCGACAGGTGCCATGGAGGGCGGCGGGGGTCAAGGGTTTTGCGAGAGTGGAACGGCCCGTATGGAGAGGGTCTCTGCCCTCACCCTAGCCCAACGGGGACGTGCCCCGTGAGGCGTCGGTGCGGGACGGAGAGGTCGCGGCATATCCCTTCTCCCCAGCGTGGAGAAGATGCCGGCATGCAGATGAGGGGTAAGCGGCAAAGCCGCGAATGCGCTGAGCGCAACCGAAGGGCAATTAATGCCGTGCCGTGCGGCCCCCTCATCCGACCCTTCGGGCCACCAGCCTGGGCGAGCCACCGGTCTCGCCCGTCCTTCGGACCCCCGCTGGGGAGAAGGGAAAATCGACGCCCTATTCCTCATCCCGCTTCAGCCGGTATTCGCCGGTGACAGGATCCTTGACCAGCGTGCCGATTGCGCCGGTCTGGCGCTCCCTTTCGGCGCGGCGCGATTTTTCGGCGAGCTTGCGGGCATCGGAGACGAAGCGGCGGTAGAGCCACCAGGCCGAGAAGACCAGGACCAGGATGGTGATAAGCTGCGCCATTTCCCTCTCTCGCTCCCCTCAAAGCCCGAAACGGCTCCACAATGCTCTTTCTTCGGCCGCTTCGACAAGCCCCGTCGCGAGACCGGATGCCGCACTTTCGAGCGAGACCGGCGACACGCCGGGAACACGGCGGCCGAACAGGCCGCGGCCGGCGGCGACGAGTTCCAGCTTGGTCTTCTGGCCGTAGCGCCGCTTCAATTCCTGGCGCATGTCGCCGAGACCGTCGACGAGGCCGAGTTCGAGGCCGCGGGTGCCGCTCCAGAACAGGCCCGAGAAGACCGCCGCATCGTCCCTCAGCTTGCCGGCGCGGCGCTCGCGCACCATCGAGATGAAGACCTGGTGGATTTCGAGCTGCAGGCTCTTCAGATATTCGATGTCCTTTTCCTTTTCCGGCTGGAACGGATCGAGGATCACCTTGTTTTCGCCCGCGGTGTAGACACGGCGCTCGACGCCGATCTTCTTCAAAAGTTCGGGAAAGCCGAAACCGCCGGAGACGACGCCGATCGAGCCGACGATCGAGGTGGCGTCGGCAATGATCTCGTCGCCGGCGAGCGCGATCATATAACCGCCCGAGGCGGCGACATCCTCGACGAAGACCAGGACCTTCTTCTGCTTCTCGCGGGCGAGTTCGCGAATGCGGGTGAAGATCAGGCGGGACTGGACGGGCGAACCGCCCGGCGAATTGATAGTTATGGCAACCGCCGGCGCGTCCTTCATGGCGAAGGCCTTTTCCAGAACCGGAGCGACATTGGCGAGATTGAGGGCCGGCCGAAACGGGCCGCCGCCGCTGACGATCGGCCCCTGCAATCTGACGACCGGGATGGTGATGCCGTTCTTGCGGAACCGTTTCGGCAGCAGCTTTCTCCAGAATCCGGCCATCTCTAATCCTTCGCTTTCGGGTCGCACGATCACGTCAATGATGATCGGCATCCATGTATGCGCTGGAACGACAAACGCAATGGCCGCGTTCTCGAAAACATCGGCCCTGAAAACAGCGGATTGATTTTCTTGTTGCGAATGACTTGCATTATCATTCTAATTCGTCATAGTGCCACTCACGACTAATAGGTGGAAATCGTATGGATGCCCTGAATCCGAATGCAAACCGCGGCTGGCGGCACGAACGGGGAGAGGCGTCGCTATCAGATGTCTATCGCACCGTCGGAACCGGGCGTCATAGCTCAAGGTGGCGGCGGGCGGCAGCTTTTGCCGGACCCGGCTACATGGTCGCCGTCGGTTACATGGATCCCGGCAACTGGGCGACTTCGCTCGCCGGCGGCTCGAAATTCGGCTATGCGCTGCTCACCGTCGCGCTGCTTTCCAACCTGATGGCGATCGTGCTGCAATCGCTCTGCGCGCGCCTGGCGATCGCGTCCGGCCGCGACCTGGCGCAGGCCTGCCGCGACGCCTATCCGAAATGGGTTTCGGTGCCGCTCTGGGCCTTTGCCGAAATCGCGATCATTGCCACCGACATCGCCGAGGTGATCGGCACGGCGATCGGCCTCAACCTCTTGATGGGCATCCCGCTCGAACTTGGCGTGCTGATCACCGCGCTCGACGTCTTCGTCATTCTCTTCCTGCAAAAGCTCGGTTTCCGCTGGGTGGAAGCCTTCATCATCGCGCTGCTCGGCGTCATCGCGATCTGCTTCGGCGTGCAGATCCTGCTGGCCGATCCGCAGTGGGGCGCCGTCGTCACCGGCTTCTTCCCGACGACGGAGATCGTCACCAATCCTGAGATGCTTTATCTGGCGCTCGGCATTCTCGGCGCGACCGTCATGCCGCACAATCTCTATCTTCACTCCGGCATCGTGCAGACACGGGCCTATGGCCATACGGTTCCCGAAAAGAAAGAGGCGCTGACCTATGCGACGATCGACTCGACGGTCGCTCTCTGCTTCGCGCTGCTGATCAACGCCTCGATCCTGATCCTGGCGGCTGCCGCCTTCAATGCGCATGGCAGGACCGATGTCGTCGAACTCGGCGAGGCGCATTCGCTGCTGTCGCCGCTGCTCGGTCTCGCCATCGCGCCGACATTGTTCGGCATCGCGCTTCTCTGCTGCGGCCTCAACTCGACGGTGACGGCGACGCTTGCCGGCCAGATCGTCATGGAAGGTTTCCTGAAAATCAAGCTGCCGCCATGGATGCGCCGGCTGATAACCCGCGCCATCGCCATCGTGCCGGCGGCGATCGTCACCATCTGGTATGGCGACCAGGGCACGGCGCAGCTTTTGATCCTGACACAGGTAGTGCTCAGCCTGCAGCTTTCCTTCGCCGTCTTCCCGCTCGTCATGTTCACCGCCAACAAGGCCAAAATGGGCGAACTCGTGGCGCCGCGCTGGCTGAGCGGCATCGCCTATCTGATCGCGGTTGTAATTGCGGGGCTGAACGTCAAGCTGCTCTTCGACTTCGTCACCGGCTAAATTAAAGCCTGGCATAGGCCGCCCGGCCATTGTTGAAATCGTCGACGAGAGGGGAGAACTTGTGGCTCCCCTCTTCGTGCATGATGAGGGCCGCGCGCAGCGACAACCGCGCCCGCGATCCCTTGATCGCGGTCACCAGGATACGCACGGCGTTTTCACCCTGTCGCGGATGGATTGCGGTGATTTCGATGCCGCCGAAGCGCCGGCCGCAGGCATCGATGATCTCGGCGATCGATTGGGGTCTGGCGATCAGCGACAATTGCCCGCCCGGGATCATGACCGCACCCGCCGTGCGGATCCAGCTTTCGAACAGGCCGTCGGTCATCGCATGGGCTTCGGCTTTCAACGCATCCGGCGTGCGCCGGTCGCCCACATGGTTGAACGGCGGGTTCATGATGACGTGGTGGAAACTCTCATCGATGAGGCCGGCATCGTTGCGTGCTCTGGCAGTCAGCGTCACATCGGCTTCGACGACGCTGACGCGGGTAGCAAGATGGGCGTTTTCAGGCAGCAGGATGCTGCGGCGGGCGTAATCGGCCATTTCGGCCGAGCGCTCGAACAGCACCACCTCAGCATCGGCAAGCCGCGAGGCGACGGCAAGGCCGGCAGCACCGGCGCCGGCGCCGAGGTCGGCGACCTTGACCGGACGGTCGTCGGCAACGAGGGCGGCGAGCAGCATCGCATCCATGCCGGCGCGATGGCCCCTGCCCTTCGGCTGCACCAGGTGGAAGGCGCCGCGATGGAAGGCATCGATGGTTTCGGCGGGCTCCCCGGTCATCCTCCCCTCACGTCCTGTCACGCAATTCGTCGCCGAGGCCGGCGTCGATCAGGATGCGGCGGGCCTGATCGGCCATCTCCTCATCCACGAGCAGGCGGCGCGGCAGCATGCCGAGCGAACCTTCCAGCACGCTCATGCCCTGATCGGCGATGAAGCAGTGAATTCCGGCATCCTTCATCAAGCTCTCAGCAAAGGAGAGCAGAACAGCGTCGTTGGCGCGGATAAGTTCATGCATTTGCCGTCGTTTTCCTTCCAATTTCGCCTTGCGCGACAATTCACCCCTTGCCGCGTCCATCGCCCCTTTCTATTGTCAGATGCAAAGAATGAACAGGAGTCCGGGTCGTTGGGCGTGGTCATACCGCTTGAAGAAAGCAAAAACAAACTGGCATCCATCAAGCCATTGGTCGATCTCACCAGGGCGGACATGGAGCGGGTGAACCAGCTCATTCTGTCCAAGGCCGGCTCCGACGTGCAGATGATCCCCGAAGTGGCGAACCATCTGATATCGTCCGGCGGCAAGCGGCTGCGGCCGATGCTGACGCTGGCGGCCGCCTCGCTGTTCGACTACCGGGGCGAAAACCACGTCAAGCTCGCCACCTCGGTCGAGTTCATGCACACCGCAACGCTTCTGCATGACGACGTCGTCGACGAAAGCGACCTGCGCCGCGGCAAATCGACAGCGCGGATGATCTGGGGCAACCAGGCAAGCGTGCTGGTCGGCGACTTCCTGCTCGGCCAGGCCTTCCGCATGATGGTCGATGTCGGCTCGCTCGATGCGCTCGACGTCCTGTCTTCCGCCGCCTGCATCATTGCCGAAGGCGAGGTTCTGCAGCTTTCCGTCGCCAAGAACATGGAGACGACGGAGGACGACTATCTCTCCGTCATCCGCGCCAAGACGGCGGCGCTCTTTGCCGCCGCCGCCGAAGTCGGGCCGATCGTCGCCGAGGCCGGCAAATCCGGCCGCAACGCGCTGAAATCCTACGGCATGAATCTGGGGCTCGCCTTCCAGCTGGTCGACGATGCGCTCGATTACGGCGGCAAGGCGGCCGATCTCGGCAAGAATGTCGGCGACGATTTCCGCGAGGGCAAGATCACCCTGCCGGTCATTCTCGCCTATCGCCGCGGCACCGAAGACGAACGCGCCTTCTGGCGCGATGCGATCGAAGCCGGCAACAGCACCGACGCCAACCTCGAAAAAGCGCTGGGGCTGATCACCAAATACGGCACGCTCGCCGACACGATCGGCCGGGCGATTCATTACGGCACGATCGCACGGGACGCGTTGGCGCCGCTGCCCGATACCGTATGGAAATCCTCCCTGATGGAAGTGATCGACTTCTGCATCGAGCGCGTCAATTGATCAAACGTCCTTGATCTTAGGCTGAATTTCTTGCGGCGCCGCTTCAAAAAAGCCATCCTGTTATGAATCAGTGAACACAACTGGTTTTGCGACCGGCACCATTGTCGGGACGCTGTCGAAGAAAGGTTTCCTAATGCGGCAGAGAATTGCCATCCGTCTTCTTACGAGCGCAGCGCTTGCCGCTGTCCTTTCGCTCAGCGGTGTCGGCGGCGCGAATGCCGAGGATGCGGCCAAGCCGAGCGATGTGGCGAAGACCGATAGCTTCGATGCCGATAGCGTTACCACCTTCTCCGGCGCCTTCCTTGCGGCGCGCACGGCCGATGTCGATCATGACTACGAGACGGCGATCGAACTCTACAAGAAGGCGCTGCAGATTGAGCCCGGCAATCCCGAGATCCGCCAGCGGCTGATGATCTCGCTGCTGCTCAATGGCGACATCAAGGACGGCGTCAAATATGCCAACGACCTGAAGGGCGATCCGTCCGTCGAGCGCATTACCACGATCGTGCGCGGCATGGATGCCGTGCGCCGTGATGACTACAAGACGGCCGAGAGCATTCTCAAATATAACGGGCCGAACGATCTCGACCGGATGATGAACGACCTGCTGCTCGCCTGGGCCCGCGTCGGCGCAGGCCGCGGCAAGGAAGCGCTCGCCATGGTCGAGAAGATGAAGGGGCCGGACTGGGTCCGCATCTTCCAGAATTACAATGCCGGGGCAATCGCCATCGCCACCGGCGACGTGAAATCGGCCCGGAAGCATCTCAACGATGCCGTGCTCGACAAGGAGGGAGGTGCGACGGCACCCGACACCTTCATGCGCGCAGTGATGGCGCTGGCCCGTCTCGAAGCGACACAAGGCAATAAGCAGAAGGCGCTCGACGCCGTTTCCGTCGGCGACAATCTGCTGCCGAACTACGCGCCGCTGAACGCGCTGCGCGACAGTATCGAAAAAGACGAGAAGCAGGAGCAACAGGTCAAGACGGCCGAAGAAGGCGCTGCCGGCGTACTGTTCTCGGTCGGCGGGGCGCTGAACCGCGATGGCGCCGAGGACATCGTTTCGCTTTACCTGCAGACCGCCAATGCGCTCGACCCGAACAGCGCCGATACGCTGGTGCTGCTCGGCGGCATCGCCGAGAAGCAGAACCAGATGGATCGCGCCATTGCGCTTTACAAGAAGGTGCCGGAGAATTCGCCGATGCGGCGGATCTCCGAGCTGCAGCTCGGCCTTGCCCTAGCCCAGGGCGGCAAGGTGGACGAAGCGCGCAAGCACCTGCAGGCGCTGATCGCTTCCGACCCGAAGGATATCCGCAGCTATCTCGCCTATGGCAGCGTGCTCTCCGACGCCAAGGACTACGAGGCGATGGCCGCCAATTACGACAAGGCGGTCGACGCGATCGGCCCCATTCCCGGCCGCGCCAACTGGAGCGTCTTCTTCCAGCGCGGCATTGCCTATGAACGGCTGAAGAAGTGGGACCAGGCGGAACCGAACTTTCGCAAGGCCCTCGAACTCAATCCCGACCAGCCGCAGGTGCTGAACTATCTCGGCTATTCCTGGATCGACATGAACCGCAACCTCGACGAAGGTCTCGGCATGATCAAGAAGGCCGTCGACCTTCGCCCCGACGACGGCTACATCATCGATTCGCTCGGCTGGGCCTATTTCCGCCTCAACCGTTTCGACGATGCCGTCGACGAGCTGGAGCGGGCCGCCCAGATCAAGGCCGGCGACGCGACGATCAACGACCATCTGGGTGACGCCTACTGGCGCGTCGGCCGCAAGCTTGAGGCCGTCTATCAGTGGAACCGGGCGCTCGCCTCCGAGCCAGAAGCAGCCGAGATCCCGAAGATCAAGGACAAGGTCGCCAATGGCCTGCCTGCCGTCAGCGACGATGCCAAGGCGGCCGACAAGAAGCAGCCGGATCCGGCCCCGGTCACGCCGCCGCCGGTCGACAAGAAATCCTGACGGGCGACAAACATGCCTGAAGCAGGCCTGGCCGAGGCGTTCGGCGTCACCGAAGAGGCGCGCGCGAAGATCAATCTCGCCTTGCATGTGACGGGCCAGCGGGCAGATGGCTATCATCTGCTTGATATGCTGGTAACCTTTGCCGATTGCGGCGACCGGCTGGGCTTCCTGCCTGCCCAAGTCGACGCCTTCACCCTGTCGGGCCGCTTCAGCGAGATGCTTGCCGGCGAAGGCGGCACCAATCTGGTGCTGCGGGCACGCGATCTCCTGCGCGAGCAGTTCGGCGCCCTCGCCTTCCCCGTCCATATCCACCTGCAAAAGAACCTGCCTGTTGCCTCCGGCATCGGCGGCGGCTCGGCCGATGCGGCCGCGACATTGCGCGGGCTGATGCGGCTCTGGGGCATGAGCCTGCCGGTGGAGGCGCTTGCCAGCCTGGCGCTGAAGCTCGGCGCCGACGTGCCGATGTGCCTTGAAAGCCGGCCGCTGATCGCCCGTGGCATCGGTGAGGAGATCGAGGCCGTGGCTGATCTGCCGGCCTTTGCCATGGTGCTTGCCAATCCGCTGAAGGGTGTTGCGACGCCCGAGGTGTTCCGCCGGCTGACGACAAAGAACAACGCGGCCCTGAGCCTCGCAACCGGTGTATCCGGGAGTGCCGGCTGGCTGGCAGTCATCGATGCCGCCCGCAACGATCTGGAACCGCCGGCGCGCCAGCTCGTGCCTGAGATTGCAGTCATCTCTGAGATGCTGCAGACCCGGGGCGCGCTTTTGACCCGCATGTCCGGCTCCGGCGCTACCTGTTTCGGGATCTTTGCCAACATGGCTGAGGCGCAAGAAGCGGCTGCAGCCCTTCACGGCGAGCGGCCCGACTGGTATTTCCAGGCGACGGAAACGGTTTCGGGAGGCATGTGATGGCAGGTCTGGACGAGAAGCGGCCCTTCATCGCCGTCGGTATTGCGGTTCTCACCGTCTCGGATACGCGCACGCGGGAGACGGACAAGTCAGGCGACACGCTGGCGGCGCGAATCACCGAGGCGGGCCACCGGCTGGTCGACCGGGCGATCGTGCCGGATGATCGCGAGAAAATCGCCGCCCGGGTGAAGGCCTGGACCGAGCTGGATGAGATCGACGTCGTCATCACCTCAGGGGGCACCGGCTTTACCGGCCGCGATGTGACGCCCGAAGCGCTGGAGCCCTTGTTCGAAAAGCGCATGGACGGCTTTTCCGCCGTCTTCCACCGCATCTCCTACGACAAGATCGGCACGGCGACGATCCAGTCTCGCGCCACGGCGGGCGTTGCCAACGCCACTTTCATCTTCGCGCTGCCGGGGTCGCCCGGCGCCTGCCGGGATGCCTGGGACGGCATTTTGAAAGCACAGCTCGACTACCGCAGCCTGCCGTGCAATTTCGTCGAGATCATGCCGCGTCTGGACGAACACCTGAAACGCGGCGCGATGAAATAGGCTACCGAACCCGGCTCGCTATGTGGCAAGGCCCGGCAGAGTGGGCATCGTTTCCCAGCTGTCACCCGACAGCAGGATGCAGCTTATGCCGTGAACATCCGTGACGACGAGCGTCCAGGTGCCGCTTTCGGCGGCATAGACCTCAAGAACGGCGTTCTCGTTGACCAGTCCGACCGCTGTCAGCTTTTCGGCGAAATTCTTGTCCAGGAAATTGACGACCTCGGATCGGCCTGCGCAACTGAGCATCGTCTGCGATGCTGCCGAATGCGGATGCGCGATCACCAATGTCGGCAATATGACGGCCAGCAGGCCGTAGAGCATATTGCGTACCATGACGCACCTCCTTCCGCCGGGAACCCGGCAGAAGAGGAGATTGTCGCCGACCTGTTCTGCCGTCCACCGGCATCCATGGCCATCCGTTGCGAAGCGAGGCGCTTCGGCGGCGCCATGGAAGAATTATAGCGCAAAATCCGATTGGGCGCCATCTTTTGCGCGATGGTGGGTTGCAATCGCCGACGTTATTGCGGGACCAGCCCCTCATCCGGCTGCGGCCACCTTCTCCCCGCTTGCGGGGCGAAGGGGATATGCCGCAACCTCTCCGTTCCCCGCTAACGTCTCGCAGGGCACGTCCCCTCTCCCCGTTCTTCACGGGGAGAGGACGTTTTCGGCGCCAACCAGATATGCGCGGTCAAGCCCAGCTCAAGATTGAGAGCGAAATCGTCTACCGAGCGGCGCGCGCCACCCAGGAAGGAATCAATTCACTGGCGAGCTTGCGCGGCTTCTGGCCCTTGGCGAATTCGGCAAGGGCCATGCCGCTTTGGGCGGCGGCGAGCGCCTGGTTCTTCGGCATCAGCAGACCGAGTTCCAACGGCGGCGCGGCGCGACCGATGCGCTTCAGAAACGGGCGCCGGTAGCCGCGCGAGGCGGTGAAGCGCGCCGGCAGCTTGTTCAGCGCCATATATTCGGCGATCTCGTCGATCCAGCCGGCCTGAGGCCGCGCGCCGGGCTCGACGAAGAGCAGCCATTCGCCGCGGGCGGAGCGGACGATGTCCTTGATATCCCAGTGCAAATAAAACCGGCAGCCAGCGGCGTCGGCGACCCGCGAGCTGCCGTCGCGCGAGCCGTGATCGAGCACGACCACATCGCTGACCAGCCCCTCTACCGCGCCTGCCACCAATACCGATAAAGTCTGGGCCAGCTCAGTTTCCTGATCCTGACATTCGAGAACAACCGTCAACATCGCCCATTCATAATGCGCCGTACAAATTATTGCCAGCGGCGTTTTCCGCATTTTGTTCTTGCATTGTTCTTGTTTTGCGGATAGGAATTTAATCATCAAAACGGGCGGAAGCGATGGCTTTTGCCGCGGGAGAATCCGATGAGAGAGCAGTCCTTGGCAGGGCAGGCCGCATTCGCGCCTGCCAATACGGCAGATATTGCCGATGCGATGATCGTGTCCTCCGGGCTGCGGATCGAGGTCGATCGGCGCCGTGGGCGCGGGGCGGGATTGAACCCGACAGGCAGGTTCGAGGCGCTGCAGCGCGAGACCTTCGACGATGGCTGGCAGACGCTGGAAGAGCTGCCGCCGTTCAAGACGGACGTGCAGATCGAGAAGCCGCGCACGGCCATTACCCGCAACGAATCGCCTGACATTGGCTTCGACCGCTCGATCAATCCCTATCGCGGCTGCGAGCATGGCTGCATCTATTGTTTCGCCCGGCCGACGCACGCCTATATGGGGCTTTCGGCGGGGCTTGATTTCGAGACGAAGCTCTTCGCCAAGCCGGATGCGGCAAAACTGCTGGAACGGGAACTTGCCAAGCCGGGCTACAAGGTGCGGGCGATCGCAATCGGCACCAATACCGACCCCTATCAGCCGATCGAAAAGGAATGGCGCATCATGCGCGGTATTCTCGAGGTCTTGAACAAGGCGAACCACCCGGTATCGATCGTGACCAAGTCAGCGATGATCCTGCGGGATCTCGACATTCTGCGGGAGATGGCGGCGAAGAACCTGGTGCGCGTCGGCATCTCGGTCACCACGCTCGACCGCAAGCTTGCCCGGACGATGGAGCCGCGCGCCGCCACGCCGCCGCGCCGGCTGGAGACCATTCACGCGCTGTCGGAAGCCGGCATCCAGACGGCTGTGATGGCTGCACCGCTGATCCCGGCGCTGAACGATCACGAGCTGGAGCGCATCCTCGAATCGGCCAAGGCTGCCGGCGCTGCCGAGGCGAGTTATGTCATCCTGAGACTGCCGCTCGAGGTCAGCCCGCTCTTCCGCGACTGGCTGCTGCAGCATTATCCCGATCGCTACCGGCATGTGATGTCGCTGGTGCGCTCGATGCGCGGCGGCAAGGATTACGATGCCGAATTCGGCAAGCGCATGAAGGGCGCCGGTCCCTATGCCTGGCAGATCGCCCGGCGCTTTGAAATGGCCGCCAGGCGTTTCGGCCTGACGCGGCGCGGCATGCCGCTGCGCGACGATCTGTTCGTGCCGCCCGATGGCAGCGGCGTGCAGCTGTCGCTGCTCTAGGCTTTGTCTTACGCAATTCTTGGCTTCTCGCTTTGTCTGGAATTGCTTTTTGACTTTTTACGCAATTCCGGACGGAAAACCGTGCCGCACTTTTCCCGGAATTGCTTCAAGCTTGCGCATCGGCTGCTCAGAAAAACCGCCCTGTTTTCGAGCCCCGAGCGCAATTCCCGCGGATGGCACTGACCGCCACCATCCGCCGGACCCGGTCCCCGACCGCCGCCCTGATCGGGGACTTGCGGGCAATCGGGTTGGCGTGCGAGGTTCAGCCGCATGAAACCTCGCACGCCACCCGATTCTCCCCAGCTGTTCCAAGCGGTTCCCCTCGTGCCGGATTTCCGGCTGGAGCTCAAAGCCCGCAAGGCCGGCCACTGGCCGGTCGCCGGCGCCGACGAGGCCGGCCGCGGGCCGCTCGCCGGGCCGGTCGTTGCTGCCGCCGTCATCCTCGACCCGAAGCGCATCCCGGAGGGGCTGAACGATTCCAAGCAGCTTTCGGCGCAACGGCGCGAGGAGCTGTTCGTGCAGATCCTGGCGACCGCCACCGTCTCGATCGCCTCCTCCAGCTCGACACGTATCGACGAGACGGATATCCGTAAGGCGAGCCTCGACGCCATGCGCCGCGCCATCTGCAGCCTCGCCATCCCGGCAAGCTACGTGCTGACCGACGGGCTCGACGTGCCGCCCGGCCTCGATTGTCCCGGACAGGCTGTCGTCAAGGGCGATGCCCGTTCGGTCTCGATCGCCGCCGCCTCGATCGTCGCCAAGGTCACACGCGACCGGATGATGGCGCGCGCCCATCACGTCTTTCCCGATTACGGCTTTGCCGCTCATGTCGGCTACGGCACGGCGCAGCACCGCGCCGGCATCGAAAAACTCGGCCCCTGCTCCCTGCACCGGATGAGCTTTCGGCCGCTGCGCAAGGTCGAGGACGGTCCTGAGATGGACGAGCTGATCTCGGAATAGGTCTGGACTCCAGACTGCCGAGAGCTGCTTCAGGCCCCCTCCCCAACCGGACAGGCTCGGATTTCATAAAAGAAACTATCAACAAGAAAAGGCCGGGACATGCCCGGCCTTTTGCTCATTTCATTCGATACTGCTCAGTTGAGCCGCGTCTTGACCTGGCCGACGGCGTTGCCGAAGAGCTCGGACTGGACCTTGGCGTCGGCCTGCTTGGCGAGCACCGTTTCGGCAGCCGCGATTGCGAGATCGACGGCGGCGGAACGGACCGCCTTCATCGCTTCGGCCTCGGCCTGCTTGATCTTCTGCTCGGAAACCGCCGTGCGGTTGGCGACGAATTCTTCCGTCTTCTTCTTTGCTTCGGCGGTTAGCATTTCGGCTTCGCGCTCAGCGGCGGCAACGATGTGGGCCGCTTCGGCTTCGGCTTCCTTGCGCTTGCGCTGGTATTCGGCCAGCAGGTGCTGGGCCTCCTCGCGCAGGCGCTTGGCTTCGGCCAATTCGTTGCGGATCTGATCGGCGCGGTCGTCGAGCGACCGTGCCATCATGCCCGGAACCTTCAGGTAAACGACCAGCGCCAGGAAGAGGACGAGGCCGACAAAGGCGAAGAAAGTTGCGTCTAAGGCAAATTCCATCGATCAAGCCTCCTTCTTGGCGGCTGCGACGGCAGCGGCGACATCGGCCTTGGCGACGGTGCCGCCGATCAGTTGATCGACCACGGCAGCCGCGGTTTCCTCGGCAATGGTGCCGACATCGGCAAAAGCCTTCGCCTTGATTTCGCCGATGCGGAGCTCGGCAGCCTTAATCTTTTCAGACAGGCTCGCCTCGACAGCGCGGCGATCCTCTTCGGCCTTGGCCTTGGCGGCGTCGCGTGCGGCGGAGCCGATCGCGTTGGATTTGGCGCGGGCAGCAGCCAGTTCACCTTCATAGGTCTGAACAGCAGCGTCGGCTTCCGCCTTCAGGCGGCCCGCTTCTTCCAGATCCTGGGAAATGCGCGTATGACGCTGGTCGAGGATCGCCCCGATACGCGGCGCGATGACCTTTTGCATGAGCAAATAGAAGACGGTGAACGTGATCACCAGCCAGAGCAGTTGGGACGCGAAGGTCGTCGAATCGAAAGGCGGGAAAGGGCCACGGGCGTGCTCGCCGCCGGCAACACCAGTCTCGGTATGGACCTCGCCTGCGGCCGGAGCGGCATGCGCATCCGTACCCGTCGCTGCCGCCGGTGCTTCTTCAGCGTAAGCCGGGGTCACAAAAAACATTCTCACCTCCAGGTGGACTGCAAATGCAAAGGATCACGGCTTGCGGTGGCAGGCCGTGATCCATCTATTCGCCGATATCAGACGGCGAAGAGGAGGAGGAGAGCGACGAGCAGCGAGAAGATGCCCAGAGCTTCCGTAACGGCGAAGCCGAATACCAGACGGCCGAACTGGCTGTCAGCGGCAGACGGATTGCGCAGTGCGCCGGAGAGGTAGCTGCCGAAAATATTGCCGAGGCCGAGAGCCGTACCGGCCATACCAAAGCAAGCCAGGCCTGCACCGATGTACTTTGCTGCTTCCGCTTCCATGTTGAACTCCTTTGAAATGGTTGTTGCGGCGAATGACTGACGCCCTATGACGTCGATGTCGTTATCCTTAGTGCCCGCCCGGATGGATTGCGTCGTTGAGGTACATGCAAGTGAGCACCGCAAAGACGTAAGCCTGGAGGAAGGCGACGAGGAACTCGAGACCGGTCAGGGCGACGGTCATGATGAGGGAAGAACGGCGCCGCCGACACCGACTGCACCAAGGGCTCCAAGCGAGGCGACGAAGCCTGCGAACACCTTCAGCGTAATGTGACCGGCGAGCATATTTGCGAAAAGACGAACGGACAGTGAAATCGGGCGGGACAGGAACGAAATGATTTCGATCGAGACGACCAGCGGCAGCAGGATACCCGGGACCCCCGAGGGCACGAAGACATTCAGGAAGTGGAAGCCATGCTTATAGAAGCCGTAGACGAGAACTGTGCCGATGACGAGGATCGCCAGTGCGAAAGTGACGATGATTTGGCTGGTGATCGTGAAAAAATACGGGAACATGCCAAGCAGGTTCGCCGTCAACACGAACATGAAGAGCGAGAAGACCAGCGGGAAGAACTTCATTCCCTGCTTTCCCGCGCCTTCCTTCAACATGTTGGCGATGAATTCATAGGACATTTCCGCAACCGACTGCGAACGGCCAGGTACGATGGCGCGGTTCGAGGTTGCGAAATAGAGGAAGCCTACGGCCACGGCGGCCGAAGCGACCATGAAGAGCGATGCATTGGTGAACGAGAAATCAATCCCGCCGATTTCGATCGGCACAATCTTGAAGATCTGGAACTGATGAGTCGGATCGTTGGACACCGCTTGTTCTCTCTCTTTGGCCCGCAGGACGCGGGGTCATTGCACTGGACCGGGACCGGTCCTTACTTCTTGTCGTCCTTATCGTCCAGAGGATGGGCCACCACCCCCGCAGAACGCAGCACGTTCAGAACGCCGGCACAGAATCCGAGAAGCAGAAGAACAATCATCCCCCAAGGCGCCGTGCCAACAAAACGGTCGAAGACATAGCCAAGGACAGCACCGACGACGATTGCGGAAATGAACTCGCTGGAAAGCTTCATCGCCTGGGCATAACCTTTGCGGCTTACCTCGGAACGGGCTTCGCTTGCCTCTTCCACTTTCGCCTCCACGCGCTTGGTCGCGAGTTTCGCTTCCAGTTGCGCACGGCGCTTCTCAAGACTTTCTTCGCGGTCATCCGCCATGGATCTCTCCTCGCCTGCCCGTCGCCCGCACTCCCGCTACCCCGGTCATTCGGACCCCGGACGCGAAGGTTGAAACCCTTCCGGCCCGTTCTGAAGTCGCGCGCAACATAGTTTTAGGGACTGGTATAGTCAAGGCGTAGGCAGCTTCTGTCCAGCCATAAAATAGTTTTGTCAAATCAAAGAGATAAGTCGTTTCTGGGGCGATCTGTTAAATTCGATGGAAAGAATCCGCTTTTCAGCCCGGCAAATCCGCTTGCCCGAGCGAATTATCTCAGCTCCAGCCGCCGCCATAGGTGCGATAGAAGACGTGAAGACCGATGCGGCCGACCTTTTCCATCGTCTTTGCCCATTTCGGCCTGACATAGACGGCATGGTAATGCGTCGCCGAGCCCACCTGCGGCAGCCAGATCTTACCTGATGTCACCGCCATCGCCACATCGCGGGCCATCCGCCAGTGATATTCCGAGTTCACCCTGTCCTTGATGCTGTCGCAGGCGAAGGAAAACTGGCAGCGGTTGCGCCAGTCCTCGTTCTGGTAGACGACGCCGCAGATGGTTTTCGGATAGGACGGGTTGCGGACGCGGTTGAGGATGACCTGGGCGACGGCCGCCTGTCCCTTCACCGATTCTCCCCGCGCCTCGAAATAGATGCCGGAGGCAAGGCACTGCTGCTCGCGGGCGGAAAAGACGCTCGGCGACAATATGCTGGCGGCCCAGGCATGGTCGCGCGGGCCGATCTGCGGGACGAAGCGGCCGCTATCCTGCTCGGTCAGAATGGAATCGAAAGGCGATTGGCGGGAATAGTCGGGCGCCGGCGGCCCATAGGCCGTGGCCAGGACATCGGCCTTGTCGCTGGTGACGAGGCTTGCGAGCATTGCCGGCACGCCACTATCGGTCACCACCGGCTGCTTCTTATAGAAAGAAGTGGCGATCTCGATTTCCTTGCCTTGGATCTTCGGCTTGACGAAAACCGACCTGTCCTTGAGATCGAAACTCGGGGTGAAGAGCATCCTGGTGCGCTCGAGGATCGAACCGGCGGAAAAATCCTTGGGCGGCTGCATCTTCTCGACGGCGACAACGCGGCCTTTCTTGGTGCCGCGGTTGACGCGATCCTCGTCGGGCGTGTCCTCGTGGCCTTTTTCCTTGCTGAAAGCCACCTTGCGGCCATCGGGAAGCACCATGCCGGCACCCGACGAGATCGAGCCCGTCACCGCCGGATCGGAAAAGGCAAGTTCGGCCTGATGGATCGAGCCGGCCGGCGAATTGGTCAGCACCATGCGCCAGTTCTCCCCTCCCGATCGAGACCGGCGAGCATGGCGGCGAGATCCGCATGAGACGCGACGCTCGGGAAGATCAGCCAGCCGGCGAGCCCGAAGATTGCGGGCGACACCCAATTCTCGGGAAGAAGACGCAGCTTGCTACGGGAAGAGCTCTTTCGACGCAACACCAACTCCGGGCATGGAACGCGGGAACATTCCATCGAAAATCTCTCATTAACCTTGACGTCGGGTTAACGGGGCGTGCCGGAATGTGACCATGCGAAGTTTTGCATGTTCTAATGTGGCTTGTTTGACAGGGACGCATCCCCACTCTCCGTCATCCTCGGCCTTGAGCCGAGGATCCATGCCGCGGCTGCTGTGGATGCCGTGTGGATGCTCGGCTCAAGGCCGAGCATGACGGAAGACGAGGTCGCGGAAGCAGCCAGACAGCGCAGACACGCGTGTCGGGAATGTCGCCCGCACCTGTCAAATAATAACGTGCGACCCCAGTTCCACCACGCGGTTGGCCGGCAGGCGGAAGTAGTCCGAGGGGTTGGCGGCGGCGTTGGCAAGGGCGATGTAAAGCCGGTCCTGCCAGTAGGGCATGCCTGATTTGGCGTCCGGCACCAGCTTGCGGCGGCCGAGATAGAAGGAGGTCGACATGATGTCGAACTTCAGCCCCGTCTTGCGCAGCGTCGCCAGGGCCTGCGAGACGTTTTGGGATTCCATGAAGCCGAACAGCAGTTCAACGCGGGAGAAACGCTCGGAAATCTGCTCGACCTTATAGCGGTCGTGGCTCGGCACGCGCGGCTTGTTGACGGTGCGGATCGTCAGGATGACGTTGCGGTCGTGGAGCACATGGTTGTGCTTGAGATTGTGCAGCAAGGCGGCGGGGGCCGATTCCGGGTCGCTCGTCAGGAAGATCGCGGTGCCCGGGACCTGGGCCGGCGAATGTTCGCTCTTGCGCTCGATCGAGCTCGACGAAGGAGGGGAGCGGAATATCGGTGTGGCGGGTCTTTTCCATCAGGATCGCGGTGCCGCGACGCCAGGTCCACATGATGACGGTAAAGGCGGTGGCGATCAGGATCGGGATATAACCACCGTCGTGGATCTTCAAAAGGTTGGCGCCGAGGAAGATCAGTTCGAGCACGACCAGCGGCGCAAGCGCGATCACCGCCACCGGAAGCGACCAGTTCCAGCGCGCGCGAACGAATTCGAAGGCCATGATCGAGGTGACGACCATCGCACCGGTGACGGAGATGCCATAGGCGGTCGCCAGCGCATCCGAGGTCTTGAAACTCAGGACCAGGAAGATGACGCCGATGAACAGCACAGCATTGACCGACGGCACGAAGATCTGCCCGGTATTGGTTTCCGACGTGAAGAGGATTTCCATACGCGGCAGGAAGCCGAGGTTGATGCCCTGGCGCACCATCGAGAACGCGCCCGTGATGACCGCCTGGCTGGCGATGATCGTCGCGGCAGTCGCCAGGATGACGACCGGCAGCAGCGCCCATTTCGGATACATCAGATAGAAGGGATCGGACATCGTCTCCGGATTGCCGAGAACGAGAGCGCCCTGCCCGAGATAGTTCAGCGTCAGCGCCGGGAAGACCAGCAGGAACCAGGCCCACTGGATCGGACGGCGGCCGAAATGGCCGAGATCGGCATAAAGCGCCTCCGCACCGGTCACCGTCAGGAACACGGCGCCGAGCACGACGACGCCGTAAAAGCCCTCATGCAGCAGAAAGCTGACGGCATAATAGGGGTTGAAGGCGGCGAGGATGCCGAAATCGTCGGAGATATGGGAAATGCCGGCGGCAGCCATGACCAGGAACCAGACGGCGGTGATCGGGCCGAAGAACCTGGCGACGGCGCCGGTGCCGCGCGATTGCACGACGAAGAGCAGCGCCAGGATCACCACCGAAATCGGCACGATATATTCCGAGAGCCTCGGCGTGACGAGTTTCAGGCCCTCGACCGCCGAGAGTACCGACAGCGCCGGCGTGATCATCGCATCGCCGAGGAAGAGGGCAGCCCCCATCAGGCCGAGCAGCATCAGTATGGCGGTATGGCCGTTGGCGGTTTTCATCAGAAGGGCGAGCAGCGACAGCGTTCCGCCCTCACCTTCGTTGTCGGCGCGCAGCAAAAACAGCACATATTTGATGGTGACGATGATCGTCAGCGCCCAGATCATCAGCGAGATCAGGCTGATGACCTCGAAACGGGTGACGCCGTCATGGGCGACCGGCTTCAGCGCCTCGCGAAAAGCATAGAGCGGGCTGGTGCCGATATCGCCGTAGACGACACCGACGGAACCGAGCGCAAGATAGAACAGCTTTTTCGGCGTCATCTGGGATTCGTTCGGATGGCTCTCTTCGGACATGAAGTTGCAACAGGCTCCTCAGAGCCAGCCTTTCCAGCGGAAAAAGAAAAAGGGGATGACGGCTGATATCACCATCAGGGCCAGCGAATAGGGATAACCCGCGGCCCAGGCCAACTCCGGCATGACCTGAAAATTCATACCATAGATGGAGGCGACCAATGTCGGCGGCAAGAAAACCACCGAGGCAATCGAGAAAATCTTGATGATCGAATTCTGCTCGATGTTGATCAGCCCGAGCGAAGCGTCGAGCAGGAAGGTGATGTTGCCTGCAACGAAGGCGGCATGCTCCGACAGCGACTGGATATCGCGCGAGAGGGTGCGGCAGAGTTCCTTCGTCTCGCGGTCCTGCTGGACCGCCGGAATCGTGTGGAAGAAGGTCAGCAGGCGGGACAGCGAACCGAGGCTGTCGCGCACCTTGCTGATCATCCGGTGATAACCGGCGATATCGCGCAGCTTCTCCTCTGAGATAATTCGAGGGCTTGCGCGTCTTCTTCGCCCGATCGCCGAAGACATGCATCGACAGGATATCGAGGCGCGAGACGGAGACCTCGAGGATCTCGGCGGTGCGGTCGACGATCGTCTCCAGCAGTTTGGCGAGAAGGGCAGCGCCGCTGCGCCAGTTTTCCGGCAGCCGGTGGAGGGCAGCGATGAACAGCGCAAAGGATTTGGGATGGGCGTAGCGGATGGTGACAAGCCGGTTTCCGGCCAGGATGAAGGCGACATCGGTCAGCGTCGGCGCGTCGGTATCGGCCTTCCAGAGCAGCGAGGCGGTCATGAAGACAGCGTCGTTTTCGACGTAGAGACGGGCGGAGGGCTCGATATCCTTGAGGTCGTCCCGGGTCGGAACCTCGATGCCGAGCACCTTCTCGACATAAAGCTCCTCGTCGCGGCTCGGCTCGATCATGTCGATCCAGACGACATCCTCGGGGAAGGATGCGGGATGCGACAGATCGCGGATCTCGACCGACCTGCAATTGGAACAGTAAGCGGTGATCACCGGCAGCCTTTCCATGCGGCCGCCAGCGCGGCAACGCGAGGGTCGCTCGTCCCAGGTCCCAACGGAAGCGGATCAAAAAAGGTCATACAACTCCGGCTGCATCCAACCTTGAAGGCCGGCATGCGCATTGTGCTCCACCGCATCGCAGCGATCAATCCTTCGATCGACAAGACAACTCCGAACTTGCAGGCGGGCCGAAATCTTCCAAACGAGGACGGCCGTCATTGAGCATCTGCAGCAAACGCCATCATGGCGCCGCGCGCATATGCAGCAAAGCCGTGAAATAATCAAGACATCTTCCGTGAAGCGCGGCTTTTCACCACGTTTCCCCCACAATTTGGGGTACTGGCGATCGCGATTCGGCCGCTCGGAGCAGCCGCCCGGGTGCCGATGACAGCGCTTATTCGAAGACGATTGTCGGGGCGGGACGCTGGGTCTGGCCGCCGAGCTGCTCCCAGACCTTGGCGGCGATGCCGCGATAGATGCCGGCGACGACGCCGTTCGGCTCGGAGGCGACAAGCGGCGTGCCGGCGTCGGAGGTCTCGCGAATATTCATCGTCAGCGGCACTTCGCCGAGGAAGGGCACACCGATGCGCTCGGCCTCCTTGCGGGCGCCGCCATGGCCGAAGATGTCGTAGCGGGTGCCGGTATCCGGCGCGATGAAATAGCTCATATTCTCGACGATGCCGAGCACCGGCACTTCGACCTTGCGGAACATGTTGAGGCCCTTGCGGGCATCGATCAAAGCGAGGTCCTGCGGCGTCGAGACGATGACGGCGCCGGCAAGCGGCACCTGCTGGGCCATGGTCAGCTGCGCGTCGCCGGTGCCGGGCGGCATGTCAACGACGAGCACGTCGAGCTCGCCCCAGGCGACTTCGCGCAGCATCTGCAGGAGCGCCGACTGGACCATCGGACCGCGCCAGATCATTGCCGTCTCCTCGTCGACGAGGAAGCCCATCGACATGACCTTGAGGCCGTAATTCTCCATCGGATTGATGATGCGGCCGTCGATCTGGGTCGGGCGGCCGGATATCTTCAACAGCCGCGGCATGGAGGGACCATAGATATCGGCGTCGAGAATGCCGACGCGCAAACCGTTGGCAAGCAGGCCGAGCGCCAGGTTGACGGCGGTGGTCGACTTGCCGACCCCACCCTTGCCCGAGGCGACGGCGATGATGGCGCCGATGCCGGGGACGCCGATCTTGCCGGCCCGCGGCGGCTGTTGCTGCGGCGCGTGCGCATGGCCACCATGGTCATGCCCGTGATGATCGTGGCCGGCATGGCCGTGCGACGGGTTCGGCACCGGGCGGGCAGCCGGAGCGGCGGCGGCAGCTTTCTTGTCTGCGGTCAGTGCGACGAGCGCGCCCTTGACACCTGGCATTGCCTTGACGACGCGCTCGGCGGCGAGCCGCATCGGCTCCAGCTCCTTGGCACGATCGGCCGGAACGGTGATAGAGAAATAAACCTTGCCGTCGGAGATAAAGACGTCGGAAACCATACCGAGCTCGACGATATCGTGCTCGAGATCCGGTCCACGCACGGTCTTCAGCGTTTCGAGAACCTGTTCCTTGGTGACGTCGGTCATTCCACCCTCACTGCTGCTTCCCGATCACAGATAGTGGAGACGGACGCCTTCGCCAAACAAAATCATCGGCGGGAAAATCGATTTGCCGGCTTGCAAAAAGCGCCGGGGAGAACGGGCAATCCGTTGCGGCCATCAAGTCCGCCGGGCTTTCGCCCTGATGGCCGCAACGGTCTCCCCGAGAACCGGCGCAATCCGGGGCGAACTAGAGCAAGCCGACAAAAAGGCCAGCGAAAAATGAAGCGGGAGGGCCAAATGGCGCGCAGCTGTGCAAGAGGCGGTGCCAAAACGCAACAACCGCCGCCGACACCGAAGGCTTGGGAAAAGCGGCATCGGCGTCGGGCAGCGGTGTGCGGCCGCGCCATTTCCTGGCGCTGGTCCAAGTCCCCTCTGGGCCTCTGGCAAAAGAGAAGCAGAAAGCGTGCCAGACGGAAAATCGGCGGAAATGGCGCAAACGCCGGCTGGGACGGCCGCCATATGCCCAAGCGCTGGGCGCCCGGCGAAGACCCGCTATGCCTTTTGCACCTTATTTGATCAGGCCGATCCGAAGCGCCTTGGCCACCGCCTGGGTGCGATTGACCGTATCGAGCTTCTTGGTGGCACGGTTGAGGTAGTGATTGACCGTGTGCTCGGAGAGGGTGAGGATTTCGGCGATTTCCGCACTGGTCTTGCCAGCCGCTGTCCAGTTGAGGCAATCGATTTCCCGGTCGGTCAGCGTGTCCGTAATGCGCGTGTCGAGGTTGCGGATCTCGGCAAGCCTGTCATAGACATGGATCGAGATATAGCAAAGCTCGCGCATCTCCGCCGGGCTGAAGGGCTCGCGGTCGCCGGCGAAAGAGATGGCGCCGCGCACGCCGGATGGCTCATGCGTCGGGAAATAGGCGCCGCGCATCATCCGGAAACGTTCGAACAGCGAGGCGACGAGGATGGACTTGCCGTCGTCGCGCGACCAGTTTTCGCGAGACATGTCGTAGAAAAAGGGCCGCGCCGATGTTCTGAGCCGCCTGAGAACCGGGCTGTTGACCAGCAGTCCCTCCTGGTCGTAGAGCGCCAGAAGCTCGGCCGGCCAACTGGTGATGACGGTGCTGCCCTGGATATCCAGGGAGGTGACCGGCGGCAGATTGAGAACCAGGAAGGCACGGCTGCGATAGGCTTCCGTCACACGTTTCAGGAACCGGAAAATATCGAACTGGGTCTTCAGGCCGGCTATTTCCTGGATGTAATCGTCGTCTTCCTGGGATGTTTGCGACAAGGGTGCCATCACATTTCTTCATCTTCGGCGCAACGGCCGGTTCGATTGCCTCGGGGAATGACGATCGCTGATTGGATCACATGGAATCGGCCTCGCCGCAGAGGCGTTCGGCCGGCAGGTGGTTAATCGATTTCGCGGACTATTTGCAGTTGTCGTGATTCGCCCGAAAATCTCAATATCGCCCTCATCATAAGCATGCTCTCCGATCGCATTTAGCGGCGCGGGCCGAGCCGAACGCGCATATCTTCCATGATCCTCCCAGCTGCCAGCTGAACTGGAACGGTCCATTGGCACAGAAGTTCCATCGACAGACGATAGGCCGGGCCGGTAATCGAAATGCCGCCGATAAAGCTCCGATCCTGCGACCATAGCGGAGCGGCGACACAGCGGATGCCGGCCTCATGCTCCTCGCGGTCGAAGGCATAGCCCTGGTCGGTGATCTCGCGGATTTCGGCAAGCAGCGTTTCTGCCGAGAGATGGGTCGAGGCGGTAAAGCCGATGAAGTTGAGGCCGGCGAGGAGATCGGCGAGGAGATCGGCCGGTAGCAGGGACAGGGCGGCCTTGCCGACACCGGTGCAGTAGCAGGGCGAGGCATTGCCGATCTGCGAATACATGCGCACCGGCTGACGACCGTCGACCTTGTCGAGATAGATGATCGACTGGCCCCTCAAAACACCGAGATGCACCGTTTCGCCGGTCGCCTGCTGCAGAGCGGCAAGGTGCGGCTCGGCAATCAGCCGGAATTCATTGCGCGCCCAGCTGCGTGCCGCAAAATCGAGCAGGCGCAGGCCCGGCGCATAACGGCCGTCGCCATCAAGCTCAAGCAACCCTTCCTCCACCAGATGGCTCAGCTGGCGATGCAAGGTGCCGCGCGGCTGGCCGGCAAGGGCGAGGATATCGGTGAAACGCAGCGGCGCATCGGCATGGGTGACGAGATCGAGCAGAACCATCAGTTTGCCGAGCGTGCCGGTCTCGCGGCTCTGCGCCATGCTTTCGCTATTTGAATTCATCGTCTCGTCCGCCCTTGACAGCAAGGCCAGCATAATTTGATAATTCCATATAGTCAAATATAGTTCCAAATAATGGAACGCATTGAATATCAAAAGGCGACGGCGATGCCAGCACAATTTCCGGAGTTCAGAGATCGAACCGTGCTGGTGACGGGCGGCGGATCGGGCATCGGTGCTGCGATCGTCGAAGGCTTCGCGCGCCAGGGCGCCAAGGTCTCGTTCATCGATATCGCCGAGGCTGCCGGCCGCGAACTCGCCGAAAGGCTGTCGCAGGAGACCATGCATCCAGTCTCCTTTCACCATGCCGATCTGCGCGACATCGAGGCGATCCGGCGCACGGTCGATAGCGTCATTGCCAGCTCAGGGCCGATCCGCGTGCTGGTCAACAATGCCGCCTGGGACGACCGCCATGAATTCGACGCGGTGACCGAGGCCTATTGGGACAACAACCAGGCGGTCAACCTCAAGCATGTGTTCTTCACCTCGCAGGCAGTCGTGCCACCGATGCGGGTGGCCGGCGGCGGGGCGATCATCAATATGTCGTCGATTGCCTTCAAGCTGAACATGGGTGGCTTTCCCGCCTATGCGGCAGCCAAGGCGGCGGTCGTCGGGCTGACGAAGAGCCTGGCGGGCAGGCTCGGGCCGGAGAACATCCGGGTCAACTGCATTCTGCCCGGCATGGTCGTCACCGAGCGGCAGATGCAGCACTGGCTCACCGAGGAGAGCATTGCGCGCTCGGTCGAGGACCAGTGCCTGAAGATCGCGCTCAAGCCCGATGCGATCGTCGGTCCGTGCCTGTTTCTTGCATCCGACTGTGCGGCTGGAATGACCGCCCAGTCCCTGATTGTCGATGGAGGCGTTCTGTAATGGCAAATCCCGCTTATGTCGCGGTGGACTGGGGCACCAGCAGCTTCCGGCTCTGGCTCATGGGTAGGGACGGCACCATCCTTGCCGAACGCCGCAGCGGCGAAGGCATGACGAGCGCGGCAAAGACCGGCTTTTCCACCGTGCTTACCGGCCATCTCACAGCCATTGAGGCGCCGGAAAACCTGCCGGTGATCATCTGCGGCATGGCCGGCGCACGGCAGGGCTGGGTCGAGGCCGGTTATATCGATGTGCCGGCGCCCCTTGCCTCCGTCCTCACCGGGGCGGTCTCCGTGCCAGGCGAAAGCTGTGACATCCGCATCCTGCCCGGCCTTGCCCAGCGGGATATGGCGACACCCGACGTCATGCGCGGCGAGGAAACCCAGCTTCTCGGCGCGCTCGGCAGCGCAAGCGCGGGCGCCCAGGCGGTCTGCATGCCCGGAACCCATTCGAAGTGGGTGCATGTGGGCGACGGCAAGGTCACCGGTTTTTCGACCTTCATGACCGGCGAACTTTTCGACGTCATCAGCAAACACACGATCCTTTCGCATGCCGTTGCCGGCGCCGAGGAGCAGCCGGCCGATGCGCCCGCCTTCGAGGCGGCGGTCTCGGCCGCTTTCGCGCGGCCCGCGCTTGCCTCCAATCTGCTCTTTACCGCCCGCTCGGGGCAGCTCCTGCACGGAATCTCCGCCGCTGCCGCGCAGGCCCGCCTCTCCGGCACGCTGATCGGTCTCGAAATCGCCGGTGCGCTGCAGGAGGCGGCCAACTCAGGCATCACCCTGGTCGCTTCCGGGCGCCTGCAGGCGCTCTATGAACAGGCCTTCAAAACCCTTTCACTTCCCTTCACCGCCATCGATGCGGACGCCGCCGTGCGCCGCGGGCTTTCGGCCGCCGCCGAAGCCATCTGGCCGAATTGAGAAAGCCGACACGATGAAGCGTATCCCCTTCCCCGACATGAAGCGCCCGCTGATCGCCATCCTTCGCGGCATCCGGCCCGACGAGACCGAAAGCGTGGTCGGCGCCTTGATCGACAATGGCCTGATGGCGATCGAGATCCCGCTGAATTCGCCGGAACCGTTCAAATCGATCGAGATCGCCGCCAAGATGGCGCCGCCCGAGGTGCTGATCGGCGCCGGCACGGTGCTGACGGTCGAGGCGGTCGACAGCCTGCATGCGGCCGGCGGCACGCTGCTCGTCACGCCGAATGTCGAGCCCGAGGTGATCATCCGGGCGCGCCAATACGGCATGGTGACGATGCCTGGCGTCTTTACCCCGACAGAGGCGCTCGCCGCAGCGCGGGCCGGCGCCACCGGTCTCAAATTCTTTCCGGCAAGCGTGCTCGGTCCTTCCGGCATCACGGCGATCCGGGCGATCCTGCCGCCGGAACTGACGATTGCCGCCGTCGGCGGCGTGTCTGACAAGAATTTCGGCGATTACACCAAGGCCGGCATCTTCGCCTTCGGTCTCGGCACCAGCCTCTACAAGCCCGGAATGACCGCATCAGAGGTTGCCGAGCGCGCCAAGGCGACCATTTACGCCTATGATGCAGCCATTGGGAGCGTGAGCGTATGACCGATATCTACGAGTTCGAGGGCAAGACCCTTTGCAACACCAATTCCGTTCTCGGCGAAGGCCCGACCTATGATCCGGACAGCAACACCGTCTGGTGGTTCAACATCCTCGGCAAGGAACTGCACGAGCTCAATCTCTCGACGGGCGCCAAAAAGGTGCATCCATTGCCTGCCATGGCGAGCGTGCTTGCCCGTATCGACGCCGGCCGGCAGCTGATCGCGACGGAGGAAGGGCTTTTCGTTCGCGATGTGGCGAGCGGCAACCTCACCTTCTATGCCGCGCTCGAAAACGACAGGCCGGAGAACCGTTCGAACGACGGCCGCACCCATCCTTCCGGTGCGCTCTGGATCGGCACAATGAGCAAGCGGGCGGAAAACCAGGCCGGCGCCATCTATCATGTCGCCGGCGGCAAGGTGACGAAGATCTTCAACGGCATCAGCATCCCGAATTCGATCTGCTTCTCGCCGGACGGCACGATCGGCTATTATACGGATTCCCGCCTTAATCGACTGATGCGCGTCATGGTCGATCCGAACACCGGCATGCCCTCGGGCGAACCGATCGTGCTGGTCGACAGCGCCGACGAGCCCGGCGACATCGACGGCTCGGTGGTCGATGCCGATGGTTATATCTGGAATTCCCGCTGGGGTGCTGGCGTCGTCGACCGCTACAATCCCGACGGGTTGCGCATCTCGCGCTATAAGGTTCCCGCCGTCCAGCCCTCCTGCCCCGCCTTCATCGGCGTCAATGCCGACCGGCTGGCAGTGACGACCGCCTGGGAGGGCCTCGACGAAGATGCCCGTTCTGCGCAGCCGAGCGCCGGCGCGCTGCTCGAACTCGGCATCGAGGTGAAAGGCGTGTTCGATCCGGTCTACGTGATCTGAAGACAGCTTGCCCGTAACAATCAGAGGCGCTTCCGGCCGGAGGCGCCTTTTCTCGCTCTGGTGGCGGTTGCGCGATAAATGTTCCGTGAAAATCGAGAAATTTTCCGTGTTTTCAACCGGAACCATTCGGCGCACCAGTCATTTTCCTTTCGAACCGGCGCGGCAATGAAACAGAAATTGCCGCGTCAGCGACCACTCTAGGAACTGAAGGTAGGTTCGAAATGACACGCAAACTCTTGACGACCGTTGCCGCTGGCGCACTGTTTGCCACGGCTTTCGCACCGGCGGCATTCTCGCAGGCGGCGCCGCAGCCCGCGGACCCGGCCGCTCCGACACAGGCGGCTCCGGCCGATCCGGCAGCACCGAAGCCGATGACCCCTGACGTCACCAAGCCCGCAGGCGATGCCGCACAGGCTCCGGCTGCAGCCCCGACGGCAGACACGGCGCAGGCCGGCTATATCACGGAGCAATCTCCGGACCAGGTCAGCGCCAACACCTATATCGGCCAGTCGGTCTATAACGGCAACAATGAAAGCATCGGCAGCGTCAACGACCTGATTCTCAAGAAGGACGGCGGTTTCGTTGCTGCGATCGTCGGCGTCGGCGGCTTCCTCGGTATCGGCGAAAAGAACGTCGCCGTCCCGATGGAGAAGATCACGGTCGCCCAGAATACTCAGGATGGCAGCGTCAAGCTGACGACAAGCGAAACGGCTG
The DNA here is from genome assembly GCF_022354505.1 of Rhizobium sp. C104. Taxonomy (NCBI): domain Bacteria; kingdom Pseudomonadati; phylum Pseudomonadota; class Alphaproteobacteria; order Hyphomicrobiales; family Rhizobiaceae; genus Rhizobium; species Rhizobium sp. C104. The sequence goes on from NZ_CP092348.1 coordinate 2,683,699, forward strand.
AATCGCTGAAGGCTGCACCTGAGTTCAAGACGCTGGCCATGCAGTCGGCCGAAAAGGCTCCGGCTGCAACCGGCACCGACACCACGGCCACCGGCTCGACAACGCCCAAGTAAGTTGGCGTTTAGCCAGCCCGGCCAGATATACCGCGCGGTAGTATAGCGTAGGCGATGGCGCTCCTAGGGGCGCCATCGCTTTTTGCTATGTCGGTCTTTGGAGCATGATAAACCGCTCACACTTTTCGGCATCATGCTTTATGCGCTGACACGCTCCGCCATGGCGGGATCGTAATAGTTCTCGTGCAGAAAGCGCAGTGTGGCGATCCCGTCCGCCGGGCGGCCGAAATGATAGCCTTGGCCCATGCCGCAACCGAGCATGCGCAGCTTCACTGCCTCGGCATAATCCTCGATGCCCTCAGCCACGACTTCCAGCTCCAGGCCGTCGCACATGGTCAGAATCGCCTTGATGATGTGTTCGGAGGCGCGGTCGGAGTTGATGCGCGAGACGAAGGCGCGGTCGATCTTGATCTTGTCGAAGATGAAGTCGCGCAGGCGCCCGAGGCTCGACTGGCCGGTGCCGAAATCATCAAGCGAAATACGCACACCGGCGGCGCGCAGATCGGCGATGATGCGGTGGGCGGTATCGGCCGAGCTCATCACCGCGGTTTCGGTGATCTCCAGCTCCAGGCGATGCGGATCGAAGCCGACCCGACCGAGGATCGACAGGACGCTGCCGCTGGTGCCTGGATCCATCAACTGAGCCGAGGAGAGATTGAACGACAGGAAGAGTTCGCGCGGCCATGAAAGAGCTGCTTCGGTGGCTTTGCGCAGCAGCGCTTCCGACAGTGCATCGATGAAACCACGTTCTTCGGCGAGCGGCACGAAGACGCCGGGAGAGACGAAGCCGAGATCGGGATCGTTCCAGCGGGCGAGCGCCTCGAAGCCGACCACCTGATTGTTGGAGAGCGAGACGATCGGCTGGAAATGCACGTCGATCGCGTCGGAGATGATGGCGTTTCTAAGCGCCTGCTCCAGCTGCGTCGCGCGTTTCATTTCCTGGGCGATCTCGCGCGAATAGACGGTGATCTGGCCGCGCCCGCGGCGCTTGGAACGGTAGAGGGCGGTTTCGGCGCTCTTCAGCAACTCTTCGCAGTCTTCTCCGGCGAACGGGTAGATGGCAAAGCCGAGGGAGGCGGAAAGACGGACGTTGCGGTCGCCGAGATCATCAGGGGGCCGACAGTATTTCACGGATCATCTGGCCGAATTTTTCGGCACTCGCCCGCTCGAAGATCAGCGGCAGCACGAAGGCGAATTCATCTCCGTCATGGCGGGTGACCAGCGCGCCATCGGGAATGCAGGCCCTGAGGCGATGGGCGACCTGACAAAGGATCTCATCGCCGGCAGCCGAGCCGAAAAGATCGTTGATCGGTTTGAAACTGTCGAGATTGGCGATGCCGATGGTGAAGGGAGCCGGGTCGCTAGCGCGCTCGGAAGAGATCTGCAAGACCTTGTCCCGCATGCGATTGCGGTTTCCCAATCCGGTGAGCGGATCGGTATAGGCCATCGCCTGAAGCTCATTCTGACCGACGGTCAAGAAAGCTGTGTCCGCCGATTTCATCATTCACCCGAGCTTTCCCGCGCCATGCAAAGAATGACCGGCATGTCTTAACAATTTGATAGTAAATCAGCAGGCATTGCCGCTAAAACCACCCCAGAATCCAGGAGTCGACCGGTAGTCCCGGCTAAAGTCGTTAATTTTTATGTCGTTAGCCGGAACCGCTAAGAGGTCCTGATGACATGTATCAGCCTCGCGCCCGTATGCCTTCATCCAGCAGATGCCTCTGGAAGACAGCCTCGAGCATATCGGGGCTGACCGGTTTCATGATGACATCGTCCATGCCTGCCTTGACGCATTCGGCGCGGTCTCGTTCGAAGGCCTGGGTGAGCACGCCGATGATCGGGGTGTGGCTTGTCCCGCCGGTTTCTTCCATCTGCCGGATGAGGCGGGCAGCCTCGAAGCCGTTGAAGCCCGGCAGCGAAATATCCATCAACACGATCTGCGGCCGGTGCTCGGCCCAGAGGCGCACGGCTTCATCGCCGGTCGCCGCGATCATATGGCGATAGCCAAGGCCTTCGAGGATCTGCGAAAAAACGATCTGGTTGATATCATTGTCTTCGGCGACGAGAACCTGCAGGCCGACGACGTCGTCAGAAATGCTGATTTCCCAATCCGAATCCGCACCGGCGGCGCCATTGCGGCTGTTGCGATTGAAATGGCGGGCGATCTGGAAGGTGAGCTCGTTGGCGATCTGAAAACCGTCCATAACAAGCGCCGGGATGCCATATTGCTCTGACAGTTCGAGGCAGCGCATGCCCATCTGGTTGTCGATGATCAAGAGATCGAGCGAGATGCCGGAGGAAGTGGCGATTTCCAGGAACCGCTCCTCCTCGTCCTCGCCGCGGACCGAGCAGGATTCGAAACCGTATTTCGACAGCGTCCGCAACGCGGCGGTCTCAGCGGCAAGGTCGGACGTGACGACGAGGACCTTGCGGCCGGAAAAATTCTCCGGAACGATCGCTTCCATCGCCGCCGGCTCGCGGCGCTCGACAGCGCTCGGTACCGGCACATAGGCGCGGCGATAGCTTTGATTGCTTGAGGTGGTGATCGCCGATGCCCGGCCGAACTCGTCGAGATCGGCGCCATCGCGCGGCAGATCCTGCATGGTCGACACGAGGAAATAGCGGCCCGGCTTGCCGATGCGGTGCTTGCGGCTGACGATGTCGCGCTCGATGCCGTCGCGGGAGATCTGCCGCTGGCGGGAGACGGACATCTCGCCGGTCTCCAGCACATGACGGTCGCTTTCTTCGAAACGCTTGGCGATCTCGACGGAAAAAAGGTCGCTGCTCTTGCGCCCGAGCACCTCGTCGGCGGTCGTCTGATATTTCTCGCAAAAGGCGAGATTGACCGCGACATAGGTGAGGTTGCGGTCCTTGACGAAGAGCGGGAACGGCAGATTGTCGAGAATGTCCTCGGTGAGCTGCACCCGCTCCAGATCCGAGCGCCATTGCTCTTCGCGCTTCTTGTCCTCGGAAATATCAGAAATGATGGTGACGCCGTAACCGCCGGGGAGCCTGCGTTTGACGAAACGGACCCAGCTGTCGGCAGCATGGCGCTCGACGGCATCGAAGCGCTCGCGCCAATGCGAGGCGATTTTCTGCGACAGCCAATCCTCGCGGCTCAGCGAGCCGCGCTGCTTCACGTCATATTGCTGGCGAATGCCGGTGTCGTAAACCGCGCCGAGGAAATCGCGAAGCCGCGTGCCGGGCTTCAGCATCTCGGGGGGCAGCGGGAAGAATTCCAGCGTCTGGCGGCTGGCGAAGATCAGATGATCGTTCTTGTCATAGATGATGAAAGCTGACGAAAGGCTGTCGCACACCACATCGAAAAGCGCCGTCTGCAGATCGGCTCCGGCGGAAATCCCGTCGGTTTCCGATGATGTGTCCGCCTTATCGAAGCCGGCACTCATGCTGTTGCGTCCCACATCTGTTCGATTTCGAAAGCTTCCGGAGGTATTTGAATAGAAATGCCATTTTTATGTTAAAACCGGCTTAACACTACAGCGCCGCGGGTCCTTTCCAGGCGCGCATAGGGCGCAATAACACTTTGAACTGCTGCATAATTTCATCAGTAAATCGGTTCCGATTTAAGCATGAATTATGCAGCGGCGATTCCCAGGTTGCGGGAGCCTCGGATCACGCTTTGGGAAAGCCCGCCGAACCCTCTTCCCTCCGGCCCGCGAATCCTCGAAAATAGCCCATGGCCATCAGACAGCTTTCCGAAACGCTCATCAACCAGATCGCCGCCGGCGAAGTCATCGAACGGCCGGCGAGCGCTGCCAAGGAACTGATCGAAAACGCGCTCGATGCAGGCGCGACGCGCATCGAGATCGCCACGGCAGGCGGCGGCAAGGCACTGCTGCGGGTGAGCGACAACGGTTCGGGCATGGATGCGGCCGATCTGGAACTGGCGGTCAGGCGCCACTGCACCTCGAAACTATCGGAGACGCTCGAGAATATCCGCACGCTCGGCTTCCGTGGCGAGGCGCTGCCCTCGATCGGCTCGGTTGCAAGGCTCAGCATCGCCAGCCGCCGGCGCGACAGCGCTGGCGGCCACGAGATCGCCGTCAACGCCGGCAAGATCGCGCATTTGCGCCCGGCCGCCGCCAATCCCGGGACGATCGTCGAAGTGCGCGATCTTTTCTTCGCGACCCCCGCGCGGCTCAAATTCCTGAAGACCGAGAAGGCCGAGGCCGGCGCCATTACCGAGATCGTCAAGCGCATGGCGATCGCCTTCCCGGCCGTGCGCTTCGTGCTGTCCGGCTCCGACCGCACGACGCTGGAATTTCCGGCGACCGGCGACGACCATCTGGCGCGCATGGCGCAGGTGCTCGGCAAGGACTTCCGCGACAACGCCATCGCCCTCGACGCCGTGCGCGAGGAAATTTCGCTGACGGGCTTTGCCGGCGTGCCGACCTTCAATCGCGGCAACTCCGCCCATCAATATGCCTTCGTCAACGGCCGGCCGGTGCAGGACAAGCTGATCCTGTCGGCGATCCGCGGCGCCTATGCCGAAACCATCCCGTCAGGCCGCCATCCGGTGGTGGTGCTATCGATTACCCTCGATCCCGCCCTCGTCGACGTCAACGTGCATCCAGCAAAATCCGACGTACGGTTCCGCGACCCCGGCCTCGTGCGCGGCCTCATCGTCGGCGCCATCCGCGAGGCCCTGGCGCGTGACGGCAGCCGGGCGGCAACCACCGGGGCAAGCGACATGCTGCGCTCCTTCCGTCCCGGTTTTCAGCCCTACGCGCAACGGCCACAGACGGCATGGTCGGCCGAGACCTCGCCTTCCCGTCCCTACCAGCCGGCAAACGGTTTCGGTGAACGGCCGCAGGCCTCCTTCGACGGGCTCTCGATGCCGACGGCACGGGCCGAGCCGCCGTTTCCGCCGCAGCCGGCAGCAGCCGACACCACCGCGCGCTATCCGCTCGGCGCGGCGCGGGCGCAGATCCACGCCAATTACATCGTCGCCCAGACCGAGGACGGGCTCGTCATCGTCGACCAGCATGCCGCGCATGAGCGGCTGGTGTTCGAAGCGATGCGCAAGGCGCTGCATTCGAAGCGGCTGGCCTCGCAGGTGCTGCTCATTCCGGAGATCGTCGATATTCCGGAAGAGGATTGCGACCGGTTGATGCAGCATGCGGGCGAGCTTTCCGAACTCGGCCTGGCGATCGAGCGTTTCGGTCCTGGGGCGATTGCCGTGCGCGAGACGCCGGCGATGCTCGGCGAAGTCGATGCGCATGGGCTGATCCGCCAGCTTGCCGACGAGATTGCCGAATGGGATACGGCGTCAGGCCTGTCGGCCAAGCTCGAATATGTGGCGGCGACCATGGCCTGCCACGGATCGGTGCGCTCCGGACGACGGCTGCGGCCGGAGGAAATGAACGCGCTGCTGCGGGAAATGGAAGTGACGCCCGGCTCCGGCCAGTGCAATCACGGCCGGCCGACCTATATCGAATTGAAGCTCAGCGATATCGAGCGGCTTTTCGGCAGAAGCTAAAAAAGCTGGAAAAGCCGCCTTTGCGGGAGTATGGCAAACGGATGAGAGGCTGCAGGGTACGGAGCGCATGAATTTGTTCGAAGGGCACGGAAACCGCGAAGCGAAGATCCGATATCTCGATGGCGATTTCCAGATTCTCTCGCCCGGCTCCTATGTCGTCTGCGCAATGACGGGAAAACAGATCCCGCTCGACGAACTGCGCTATTGGAGCGTCGCCCGCCAGGAGCCCTATGCCGACGTGATCTCGGCGATCGAAGCCGACAAACGCGCCGGCGTGCTGCCGAACCAGCGGCGTTAAGCGCGGCCGCGTGCGAGAGGCCGCAGGTCCGGCCCGCCCCACGAAGGACGGGCCGTTTGCTAGGCAACAGCAAGGTCGATATGCGCTCTCTGCAAATTGCACAGATCGGCAACGGTTTACTTGAATTGCGCCATATTCTCGGGCGTCACGAGCGCGGCGCCGGAATCGATCAAAGACTCCACCGTCTCTCCGCGAATCGATTTTACCAGCGCATCCACACCGAGTTCAGCCATCTTGGTGGGGAATTGCGCCACCGAAGCATCCTCGATTCCGCTCTTCAGCGCTTCCTCTTCACCACAGCAGAAGTCGAAACCGACCAGCACAATCTTGTCATTGGCAGTGCCGGCGTTCTTGATGGCGCGCGCAGCGCCAGCAGCGGGCGGGCCGCAAGCGGCATAAATGGCCTTGAGGTCCGGGTTCTTCGTCAGCAGGTCTTCGGCGACACTGATCCCGAGTTCCTCAGTGCAGTTTGTTGCGCCTTTCCCGACGATCTTGACGTCAAGGCCCTGCAGCCCTTCAAGCATGCCCTTCACACGGTCATCAAGCGCTGGCACACCGGGCACACCCTCGAGAATCCCGAGCGTATCGCCCGCTTTGAGAACCGTTTTGAGATATTCGCCCGCGATTTTGCCCGCGGCAAAATTATTGGTCGTGGCAAGCGCCGTTCTGCCTTTCCAATCCGGAATATTGTTATCCATCAGGACGACCTTGACGCCGGCTGCCACCGCCTTGTCCAGAGCCGTGGACACGGTAGGATCGACGGGCGTCAGGGCGATGCCCTGCACGCCTCGTGTCACCATCAACTCGATCTGTGCAATCTGGCCCTCGATGTCAGTTGCGGACGTCCCCTGTCCGTAGATGATCTCGACGCCGGGATTTCTCTTTGCATAATCTTTGGCTGCGTTCTCCATTGTTGCGAAAAACGGAACCGGGAACTTGGTTATAAAGCCGAGCTTGACCGGCTCCTGCGCCAAGGATGGGACTACAGCGAGAGCCAGAAGCGCAAGAGCTCCCAGCAGGGATTGCGGTTTCATCATAACACCTCCCATGTTTCGATCGCCCTCCTCTAGAGCGATCTCGTTGTCCACTGCCCTATCGAAGCAGTGATCTCCCTTAAGCCTCGGCGCCCACAATCATCGCGACAAGGTCCTGCTTGTTCGCTTCGGCTGGCTTCAGTTCACCCACCTTGCGACCCTGCCGCAGCACCACGGCCCGATCGGCGATTTCGACGACATGTTCCATATTGTGCGTGATTATGATCACGGCATTGCCTTCGGCTTTGAGCTGATTGACAAGGTCAAGAACTTGGCGAGATTCTCGCACGCCGAGGGCGGCCGTTGGCTCGTCAAGGATCACAAGCTTGCGCGCAAAAACAATGGCGCGCGCGACCGCGATCGCCTGTCGCTGTCCACCAGACATCAGCGCGACCGGCGCGTCGAACCGCGGCAGCTTGACCTTCAGGCGATCGATCACACGCGCTGCTTCCCGCTTCATCACGCCGGTGTTGAGGAAGCGGAGCGGGCGTGGCAGCCAGGAAGGGAAAGAGATTTCTCGCCCGCAATAGAAATTCTGCACAGGGGTCAGATTGTCGAAAAGCGCCAGATCCTGATAGACGGTTTCAATGCCGGCGCGGCGGGCCGCCGCCGCTGAATGGAGCAATACGGGAGCACCATCCACGAGGATCTCTCCTTCGTCGAGGCTATGAAGCCCACTAATGCATTTGACGAGCGTCGACTTGCCGGCGCCGTTGTCACCCAGAAGAGCGGTTACCTCGCCTGCATATGCATCAAAGCTTACATTTTTCAGGGCATGAATGGCGCCAAAGCGCTTCTGCGCATTTCGAACCGAAAGGACCGGTGGAGCGGATGCAGCGTTCATTGCACTCTCGCCGATTGAAGCACACGCGCGCGCGCCTCGAGATGGTTACGAAGCACATCGGCCTCAACGGCGATGACGATGACGAGACCGATCGCGATCATTTGAAAGAACACGTCGACGCCGAGAAGGTTAAGGGCGTTGCGGATGACGCCGATTAGCACGGCGCCGATCAGAGCGTGGCCGAGATGGCCTCGTCCGCCGAGGAAGCTGGCACCGCCGATTATCACCGCGGCAATCGTATCGAGCTCCAAGAGATTGCCGTAGATCGGCGAGGCGGCGCCGGTTCGTCCCGCCAGCAGCACCGCGCCGGCGCCGGCACAAAAGCCTGAGATAATGTAGGTCGAGAGCAGAACGCCCTTTACCGGTATACCCATGCTTCTGGCGGCATTCGGCGAGCCACCGACCGCATAGATCCATCGGCCACAGACCATTGACTTCGTCAAAATCAGAAAAAGAAGCCCGAAGATCCCGACGGCAAGGAAGGAATTGGGCACACCAAACGTCGTACCGCCGCCGATCGCAGTAATTGCATTGGGCATCCCGCGCATGGTGGTGTGGCCAGGGGCCAGTGCCAGTGCAAGGCCACGGCAGATACTCAAGGTCGCGAGGGTAATAATGAAGGGGTGTGGCAGCCTGCCATAGACAAATACCACGCCGTTTACCGCCCCGATTGCAGCACCCGAAAGCAGCATGGCCATAATGACGGCGATCGAGGCATCAACCTGCTGATAGACCAGTCCGCCGATGACTGTCGCGAGCGCGAGATTCGAGCCGACAGACAGGTCGACACCGCGAGTCAGGATAACGAGCTGCTGCCCCATCGCCACCAGAGCAATCACCGCCGTCTGCGCCAGGATGTTCCCCAGGTTGCCGGGCTTTAGAAAAGCCGGCGTGATCAGACTGACGACGGCGATGAGGATGATGAGGATCAGCAATGGGCCTAAGCTCAAAAGCTTCAGTCCTAATGTGATGCCAGATTGTCTCGGGTGGAAGGTTGCACCTTGCGAACCTCCAGGTCGGGACGAATTCTGAGGCAGAATCCCAGAGTCTTCCAAATTTCCCCAGCCTCCCTGGTTTTTTATACATAAGAAACATATGATACACGTACGTCAATTTGTTTCTTATGGATATCTAAACATGCCGGGAGTTGTGCAATGAGGACGGATACGACCTTTAAGCGGGCCTTCAATGATATGATCGATATCATTCGGACATCCGGTCTTGGGGAGGAATTGCCGTCCGAAAACGCACTGCGCGCCCAGCTTGGCGTGAGCAGAACGACGGTGCGGAAGGTGCTGGCGGCGATGTCCGCACGTGGGATCATCATATCCGAAGCGCATAGGCGGATCATACGCGAGCAGCCGCGGCAGATAGAGCGTTATCCGAAGGAAGAGACCTTAGCCATCTCGGAACAGGTCGAGACGAGTTTCATGGAATGGATGCTGCGCGGCGATGCCTGTCCGGGCACAGAAATCAATGAGGCTGAATTAGCTCGGAAATTCGGCGTCGCGACAACCATAGTCCGTGAATTTCTCAATCGATTTCAGAAATATGGGCTGATCGAGAGGCGTCAGAATGCAGGCTGGGTTTTTAAAGGGTTCACCGCGAGTTTCGCACTCGAACTGTTCGAAATCAGAGAAATGTTCGAAATGCGCTCCGCACGTCTCTTCGCTACCCTGCCCGACAGCTCACCCATCTGGAAGCAGGTGCGTGCAATACGAGCGGCGCATTTGGAACTGCTCGCGGACATCGATGCCCGGTTTCAGGATTTCTCGGAACTGGACAGCCGGTTCCATCGCCTGATTGTGGCTGTCGCGCCAAACCGCTTTATCGAAAGCTTCCAAGACGTGATCGCCATGGTCTTCCACTATCACTATCAGTGGAACAAGCGGGATGAACGCGCTCGGAATGAGGTCGCCATTGGGGAACATCTCGCGCTGATCGATGCCCTCGAAAGCCGCAATGTCGCGTTGATCGATCACGCTTGTCGGTCGCATCTGACCTCCGCCCGCGAAACTTTGCTTCATTCGATCGTGTAACCACATTGCGATTGGGGTAGCAGAAAGCCCGGCGAACCGGCGGACAAGAGGCCGGCGATCCATAGCCTCCGCAAACCAACGCGAGTTCGCGGCAGTCTTTTAGAGCGGCCCAGCCTTTCCGGGCATCGCTTTAAAGCCGGCCTTCATCTCCCTTAGGCGCCGCTCGCGGCAGGCAACGATCGCCCGGTCGATGATCAGGCTCGGGGCGAGGTGATCCTCGAACACCATGTCGACCTCGATCACCTGGCACTTTTCCGCGAGCTGTGCCGCCTTGCCGGGATGGCCGGAAAGGCGGACGAAATCCTTTGAGGTGGTGACGATCAGCAAGCCCTGACGCTCGGCGGTCGTCAGGATGTCGTCGATCTCGTCCTCGGTCAGGTGCTCGTGGTCGCCGAAGGACTTGGCGACGGCGATTTCAGCGCCGCGCGATTCGACCGTGCGGAAGAATTTGGCGGGATCGGCAATGCCGGCAAAGGCGAACACCTTCATGCCGGCGAGCGTATTGTCGCCGCGCACTTTCAGCGAGGCGGTGAAATAGGGCTTTGCGGCGCGTGCCGCCATGCGGACGATGCTGTCGGCGGCATTGCCGCCGCCGACCTTCAACAGGGCGGTGGCCGAACGCAGCTGCTGGCGGATCGGGGCCCGCACCGGGCCGGCCGGCACGATATGGCCGTTGCCGAGGCCGCGGGTCGCATCGATGACCAGCAGGGCATAGTCGATCGCCAGCCGGGCGCTCTGGAAACCGTCGTCCATGATGATGAGATCGGCGCCTTCCGCGACCAGACGCTGTGCCCCGTCGACGCGCCTCCGCGAAATCACCGTCAGCGCCTCCCGGGCAAGCAGCAGCGGCTCATCGCCGACGGCGACCGCCCGGTGATGATCGGGATCGACCACCGTCGTCACATCGAGCGAGCCGCCGTAGCCGCGGCTGAGAAAGCCCGGCTTCAGCCCTTTCGCCTTGGCGGCGCGGGCAATGGTCAGCGCTGTCGGCGTCTTGCCGGCGCCGCCGACGGTGAAATTGCCGACGCAGATGACCGGAATGGCAACGGAGGCGCGGCGCGCATGGGCCATGCGGTGGCCGGCGATACGACCGTAGAGAAAGGAAACCGGCAGCAGCAGCCAGGCCCGCCAATCGGCTTTCCTCCACCAGAACGGCGGCGCTTCGGATATCATCTTGCCGTTCCGCTCCCCTGCCCGCCTTACGGCAACCAGCCCCTTGCTTTTCGACCGGCCGGATTGAGAAGCCAAATTCAATGAAAATGCAAGCCCTTACCAGTCAGGCCGGCTGCAGATCCGGCAGCAGTGTCTCGAGAGCGGTGATATCGTCGAGCACATGATCGGCGGCGGCGGCCAGCGAATCGCGCGAACCGGTTCCGGTCAGCACCGCGATCCTGAGCCCCGTTCCGGCATTCAGGCCCATGTGCAGGTCGTGATTGTTGTCGCCGACCATCGCCACTTCCTCGGGCGAAAGACCGGTCGCAGCGCAGAAGCCGAGCACCATGCCCGGCTCCGGCTTGACGCCGAAACCGCTGTCATATCCGGCGATATAATCGACATAGCGGGCGAAACCGAAACGTTCCGCGGTCTGGCGGATCGAGCGCTCATTGTCGCTGGAGGCGACGCCGAGCTTGAAGCCGCGCCGATGCAGCCTGGCGAAGAAGTCAGCGAGATTGGTTACCGGCACGGAAAATTCGGCGGCGTTGGAAAACAGTTCGTCGAGGCGCACCGTCAGTTCGCCGACATCGACCATCGAACCCGCGGCAACCAGACCCTCGGCAATCTGGCGGGTATTGCCGGCGGCAAGCAGGCTGTCAGGCACGATATGGCCAGTCGCCGGATCCATGCCGCAGGCCGACAGCAGCCGGTCGGCAAGAAGCGGATCCCCTTCGGCGGCGATGCGGGCAAGTTCGCGGTTTACCGGCAGCCAGCTCTCGTCATAGTCGAGCAGCGTGCCGTCCTTGTCGAAGAGAATGCCTTTGATAAGCGACGCTGCCGCCATGCTTTATCCTCAGAGCTGGGCCACGGCCTTGGGCAGCAGCCGCGCCTTCACCGTCAGCGGATTGATATAGGGTTCCAGCCCCTTGACGGTCGCGGTCAGCGCACCGCGCATCTCGTGCACGGCGGTGATGCCGGCCTCGATCATATTGCGGCGGGCTTCGTCATTGGTCAAAAGGTAATGCACGCCCTTGGCCAGCATTTCGGTATCGCGCACCATGCGGGCGCTGCCGCTGCGGGCAAGCTTCTGATAGGCATCGCGGAAATTCTGCACATGGCCGCCGGAGAGAACGGCGCAGCCGAGCATGGCGGGCTCCAGCGGATTCTGGCCGCCTTCGGCAAAAAGCGAGCGGCCGACGAAGGCGATTTCCGTCAGTCGCAAATAGAGGCCCATTTCGCCGATCGTATCGCCGAGGAAGATATCGACATCGGCCGACAGGACATCGTCGCGGGTGCGGCGGGCGACCTTCAGCCCCAGCTTGACCAGAGCCGCCTCGATCTCGTCGCAACGGTCGGGATGGCGAGGCACGATGATCGTCAGCTGACGATCGCGCTCCCTCAGCGCCCGATGAACGATGGCAGCGGCATTCTCCTCGCCGTCGAAGGTCGAGATCGCCGCCCAGGTCTTGCGGTCGCCGATCTGCTTCTTGTAGCGGGCGAGGACAGCGCTGTCATAAGGGGGTGCGTCGGTATCGACTTTCAGATTGCCCGAGGTGATAACGGGAACGGCGCCGAGATCGCGGAAACGTTCGGCATCGATATCCGACTGGGCGATGACGAGGGCGAGATTCTCGAACAAGGCTTCGGCGATTGCCGGCCGGCGGCGCCAGCGGGCAAAGGAACGATCCGACATGCGGGCATTGATCAGGATCTGCGGAATTCGGCGGCGGCCGAGTTCCAGCACTGTTGCCGGCCAGATCTCGGATTCGGCGATGATTGCGCAATCGGGCGCCCAATAATCGAGGAAGCGGCTGACCGAGGGCTTCAGGTCGAGCGGCACATATTGGTGGATCGCGTCATTGCCGAGGCGCTCGGCGGCGAGCCTGGCCGAGGTGATCGTGCCCGTGGTCAAGATGACATGGATGTCGCGGCGGCGGATTTCGCGGATCAGCGGAATGACGGCATTGGTTTCACCGACACTTGCAGCATGGAACCAGACGAGCGGGCCCTGCGGCCGGTTGGCGCTCGGATAGCCGAAGCGTTCCAGGCGGCGCGCCCGGTCTTCCTTGCCCTTGGCCGTGCGGTAGGTGATATAGAGGCCGACGACAGGAGAGGCCACGGTTCCCGCCAAACGGTATGCGCTCAGACCGAACCGAGCCATCCGGGAACTCATTGCGCCAGTCTCCGATCCAAGATCGACATCAAACCCATTCCCTCATTATCGTTGCGGCCGGAATGGCCGATGAATTTGTTCAGAATGCGTCAAACGATCCGGATCGACGGACGGCCGGTGCACGAACCCGGCGCGACGAACCGCAGGCCGCCGATACATGCCGCGGCCGATGGCCGAGATCGGCTGCTTCAGGCCTTTTCCTGCGGATCGAGCAAACGATGCATGTGGACGATGAAATAGCGCATATGCGCATTGTCGACCGTCTGCTGCGCTTTCGACTTCCAGGCCGTCAGCGCCGTGGCATAATCCGGGAAAATGCCGACGATATCGAGACCCTTCAGATCGCGGAACTGGACGTTGTCGAGGCTTTCCAGTTCGCCGCCAAAAACGAGATGCAAAAGCTGCTTCTTGTCACCGGAGTCAGTCATTTTTTGTTCTCTTTCTGCTATTCTCCTCCGCCACCCCATCTGCGGGATTTTGACGGAAACGTCAACTGTCTCGTCGTCCCGCAAAGGCCGCGAGAAACTCGCTGATGCGGGGCGTCGGTGCTGCGCAGAGGACGTTGTGGGTCACGTCGGCGCGATTGTAGACGATCGGCCTGCCGTCGAGATCGACGAGGCCACCGCCAGCGCAGCTAAGGATCAGATCGGCGGCGGCCAGATCCCAATCATGCGAATTGCTCTTGACGAAGGTGCCTTCGAGACGACCGTCCGCCACCATGGCGATGCGATAGGCAAGCGAGGGAATGTGTTTGTGGCGGCTGACCCGGTCGCGAAACTCCGGCGGAAAGGTCGTCAACAGGTCCTCGCCGACCGCAAGGCGGCTCGTCTCCTCCGGTCCCGCGGCGGAGACGGTGAAGGGCACGCCGTTTTTCAGCGCCACGCCGCCGTCGACGGCCTCATAGAGTTCCTCGAGCGCCGGGGCATAGAGCACGCCGGCGACCGGACGGCCGCGATGAACGACCGCGACGCTGACGCACCAGAGCTTCTGCCCGCCGAGAAAGGCGCGCGTGCCGTCGATCGGGTCGATGATGAACAGCGTCTCATGCGAGAGGCGGCCGGCATCATCGTCGGTTTCCTCAGACAGCCAGCCATAATCCGGCCGGGCCTTGCGCAGAATGGTTTCGAGCGTCTTGTTGGCGGCGAAATCGGCGGCGCTGACGGGGGAGCGGTCGTCGTTTTTCCACCAGACCTCGGGAGACTGGTTGAAGAAACCGAAAGCGACCGCACCGGCCTCTTTCGCAGCATCGACGATCAGCGTGAGATCGCTCTGCCAACGGGGCTTTTCCCTATCGCTCATCCCGTCAAATCCGTCCAACTTTCGTTTGAGCATGATGTCGTCCGAAAACCGCACACACTTTTCGGCATCATGCTCTACCGCCCTGCCAGGGTCATGCCTTCGATGGCGAAGGTCGGGGCCGCGACGCCGAACTTGCGGTCGATGTCGTTTGCCGGCGTCAGGCGCATGAACATCTCCTTGAGATTCGAGGCGATCGTCACCTCGGAGACCGGGAAGGTCAGTTCGCCGTTCTCGATCCAGAAACCGGTGGCGCCGCGGCTGTATTCGCCGGTGATCATGTTGACGCCGTGGCCGATCAATTCGGTGACATAAAAGCCATTGCCGACGCTGCGGATCAGTTCCTCCGGCGTGATGTCGCCGGGTTCAAGGGCAAGATTGGTGGAGGACGGCGAAACGGCAGTGCCGCCGCGCACGCCGCGGCCGTTGGTCTGAAGGCCGAGCTCGCGACCGGTCGAGGTCGACAGGAACCAATGCTTCAAGACGCCGTCCTCGATCATCACCATCCGCTCGCCCGATACGCCCTCGCCGTCGAAGGGCCGCGAGGAGGGGCCGCGCACGATCAACGGATCGTCGGTGATAGACAGGCCCGATTTCAGTACCTGCTGACCCATCCTGTCGCGCAGGAAGCTCGACTTGCGGGCGACGGCGGCGCCATTGATTGCGCCGGCGATATGGCCGACGAAGCCGCGGGCGACTCGCGGATCGAAGATGACGGTGACATCCTTGCCGGTCGGCACCTGGCGCGGGTTGATGCGCTTTATCACCCGTTCGCCGGCTCGGCGGCCGATCTCGGCGGGATCGTCGAGCTCGGCATAATAGAGCCGGCTGTCGAAATCATAATCGCGCTCCATGCCGGTGCCTTCTCCGGCGATGACGCTGACGGAATGGCCGAAACGCGAGGCCATGTAGCTGCCTTCGAAACCGTGCGAGGTGGCGAGAACCAGGCCGCCCATGCCGGCCGAGGCACCGGCGCCGGAGGAATTGGTGACGCCCTCGACCGCAAGGGCCGCGGCCTCAGCTGCAAGGCCTGCCTCGCGCAGCATCTCGGAGGAGACCTCGGTGGTATCGAGCAATTGCAGGTCGGGGTAGGATTTCGCAAGGCTCGCCTCATCCGCGAGGCAGGCGAAGGGATCTTCCGGCGAGACTTTGGCCATGGCGACGGCGCGTTCGGCCAGCGCCTGCAGATCGAAGCCCGGATTGGCCGAAACGCTGGCAACGCGCTTGCCGATGAAGACGCGCAGCGAAAAATCGTCGCTTTCGGAGGATTCCGTGCCCTCGACCTTGCCGAGGCGGACGCTGACCGATTGCGAGCGCGACCGGACGACGACGGCGTCGGCGGCGTCGGCCCCTGCCTTCCTGGCCAGATCGATCAATTGACTTGCGCGGGAAAGAAGTGTCGAGGAATCGATTTCAGAGGACATGATTTGGCCTTTCCTTCGGCTTCCATTTATTGTGCACTCACCCAAGCATCAAGGCCGCCGCCGCCGATTCTTTGTCGGGGCTGCCGGCCTGTTCCCCGCCGTCGAAAGAAATCGCCCCGATGTCCGCGTCCAATGCCTTTTTTTCCGAAACGATCCTGCTGCTCGGCGGAGGGGTGGTCGCCGCGCCGATATTCAAGAAGCTCGGGCTCGGCACGGTGCTCGGCTATCTCGCCGCCGGCATCGTCATCGGGCCGGTTTTCCACGGCATCACCGATGGCGAACAGATCCTTGCCGTCGCCGAACTCGGCGTCGTCTTCCTGCTTTTCATCATCGGGCTGGAGCTGAAACCCAGCCGCCTCTGGCAAATGCGCCGCGACATTTTCGGCCTCGGCACGGCGCAGGTGGTGGTGACCGGGCTGGCGCTGACCGCGCTTGCCTGGTTTTCTGAGGTTCTCGACTGGCGCGGCAGCATCGTCGCCGGCTTCGGCCTGGCACTATCCTCGACGGCCTTCGCCATGCAGATCCTCGAGGGCGACGGCGACGTCAACACGAGGTATGGGCAGCGCTCCTTCTCGATGCTGCTGTTCCAGGACCTTGCAATCGTGCCGCTCTTGGCGCTGATCACCGTGCTCGACGGCGGCGGCAAGGGCAGCCCTGCGCCGCTCACCGATTTTGCGGTCGCCGTCGGCGCGGTCGCGGCGATGGTCGTCATGGGGCGCTACCTGCTGACGCCGCTCTTCCAGGTCATCGCGCGCACCGGTGCGCGCGAAGCGATGATCGCCGCCGCCCTCTTCGTCGTCATGGGATCGGCGAGCCTAATGCAGCTTGCCGGGCTTTCGATGGCGATGGGCGCCTTCCTCTCCGGGGTGATGCTCGCCGAATCCTCCTATCGGCACGAGCTGGAGGCCGATATCGAGCCCTTCCGCGGCGTGCTGCTCGCCATCTTCTTCATCGCCGTCGGCCTGTCGCTGCAGCTCGACGTGCTTGCCGACAACGTGCTCTTCGTCATCGTCGCGGTGCCGATCATCATGGCGGTCAAGGCGATCATCATCTACGGGCTCTGCCGGATCTCCGGCTCTCCGCATGATGATGCGATCCGCATCGCCTTCCTGCTGCCGCAGGGCGGCGAATTCGGCTTCGTGCTGTTTACCGCGGCGGCGACCGTCGGGCTGATGTCGGCGAGCACGGCATCGCTGCTGGTCGCGATCGTCACGCTGTCCATGGCGCTGACGCCGATCGGCGCGGCGCTTGCGAAGCGTCTGCTCAGCGGCGACGAGCATGAGGAGTTGGACGAGGATTTCGAGGGCGCCGGCGCCGACGTGCTGATGGTCGGCTTCTCGCGTTTCGGCCAGATCGCCGCGCAGATCCTGCTTGCCGGCGGGCGCAGCGTCACCGTCATCGAATTTTCGGCGGACCGCATCCGCCAGGCCTCCTCTTTCGGCTTCCGCATCTATTTCGGTGACGGCACCCGCAAGGACGTGCTGCGCTCGGCCGGCATCGACCGGGCAAAGATCGTGCTCGTCTGCACGCAGAAGAAGGAGGTCACCGACAAGGTGGTGGAGCTGGTGCAGGCGGATTATCCGCACACAAGGCTCTACGTGCGCTCCTACGACCGTATCCATTCGATCGAACTGCGCAACAAGGGCGTCGACTACGAGTTGCGCGAAACGCTGGAATCCGGCCTGCTCTTCGGGCGGCGGACGCTGGAGGCGCTCGGCGTTCCCGAGGTCGACGCCTATGAGATCGGCGAGGATATCCGCAAGCGCGACGAGGCGCGCCTGGTGCTGCAGGTGTCGGAAGGGCTGCAGGCCGGCCGCGACATGCTGTTTTCCCACCCTGTCCGCCCCGAACCGCTCGTGAAGCCGAAACGCGCCGCCGATCCATTCGAGGACGATCCGCTGGCGGGAACGGTGGATGCGACGGCGGAGGCCTGATCGCCGCCGATCGGCTTGTTAAATTGACGCATTGAATATGCGCTCGGCGGCGTCTATCAGCGGGTGATCGGAGAGGGACACTTGATCAGACGGGCGAGACAGATCGAGCAATGGGCACTGCGCATCCTGTGCGCGGCGACGTTGGTTTTTGTCGCATTCGCCCATCAGGCTCCCGTCGCCGATGAGTCCGGTCCGACCGAACTCGCGCAATATGTACTGCCCGATGGAACGCTGCCGTCGCTTTGCGTCACCGTCAGCGATAAATCCGATCAAGGCCAGCACGACAAAACCCATTCGCATGGTTGCGAGGCCTGCCGGATCGGCGCCTCGACCCTGCTGCCGGCGCCGATGGATGTCGCCGGTGCTCCGATACCCTTTGCGGTCGCGGTCGAACTGCCGATCCGGGCCGAAAGCTTCCCTCGCCGGCTTTTCCCGCCCAATACCGGTCCCCGCGCTCCGCCTTCCGATCCGATCCTCGCCTGAACCTCGTGTTGCGGCAGGCGCCGTGACGCCTTTCAACGCCGGCCGAACTGCTTCCCGCAGCCGGCCGCGGATACGGATCCATCCTCATGTCGACTATCACTGCCGCCGGACCGGCGGAGGACGCCGCCAGCGGCGTTTCGCTCTACCGCGCCATCTGGCGCTGGCATTTCTTTGCCGGGCTTCTCGTCATACCCTTCATGCTCAATCTGGCCGTGACCGGATCGCTCTATCTTTTCAAGGACGAGATCAACAACAGCTTCTTCGGCTACCGTTATACCGTCCAGCCCTCCGGCCAGGCGCTGCCGGCCGAGCGGATCGCGGAAATCGCCACCGCCGCGGTGCCGAGCTCGGCGGCGACCTCCTACAAGGAGCCGGCCGGACCTGAGCGATCGGCCATCGTCACCGTCGCCAGCGATGCCGGCACGACGCTGGTCTTCGTCGACCCTTATGCCGGCAAGGTGCTCGATGTGGTCGGATCGACCGATGAGTTCAATTATGTCGTCAAGCGCATCCACAGCCTGGCCTATTTCGGCGGTATAGCGAACCGGCTGATTGAGATCACCGGCGGCTTTGCCATGGTGCTCGTCGTCACCGGCATCTATCTCTGGTGGCCGCGCCGCCAGACGGGCGGTGTCGTCAGCGTGCGGGGAACATCGGGCCGCCGGGTTTTCTGGCGTGACCTGCATGCGGTGACGGGCGCCTTCGCCGGGGTGCTGATCTTCTTCCTGGCGATAACAGGCATGCCATGGTCGGGCTATTGGGGCGCAAACGCCAATGCCTGGCTGACCGAACACGGCCTCGGCTATCCCGTCCAGCTCTGGGACGACGTGCCGAAATCGCAGAAGGTGACCGAGGACATCCTGCCGAAGAGCGGCTGGATCGTCGAAAAGGCGCCGGTTCCGCTTTCCGATATCGCCGCAGCACAATCGGCCAAGCCGATCGGTCTCGACAAGGCCGTGGAGATCGCCAGGCGGCTGGGCATGGCGCCGGGCTTCGACGTGGTCATTCCCTCCGACGAGACGGGCGTCTATACCGCCTCGCTCTATCCCGACGATCTGGCCAACGAACGCACCATCCATATCGACCAGTATTCCGGCAAACCGCTGGTCGATATCGGCTTCAATCAGTATCCGTTGCTCGGCAAGGCGATCGAGTGGGGCATCAATGCCCACCAGGGACAGGAATGGCGGCGTTTCAACCAGTTGCTGATGCTCGCAACCTGCCTGGCCATCGTGCTCAGCTGCGTGAGTGCCGTCATCATGTGGTGGAAACGGCGCCCGGCCGGCCGGCTCGGCGTGCCACCCATGCCGCCAAAACGCGCGGTCTATTACGGCCTGTGGCTGATTACCGCCATCTTCGCCGTCGCCTTCCCGATGAGCGGGCTCGCCATTGTCGCCATGATCGCCTTCGACCAGATCGTCGTGCGCTTCGTGCCCGTGTTGAAACGCGTTGTCGCTTAAGGGAGACCATTCGATGAGGATGATCATTGCCCTTCTAGCCTGCATGCTTTTCGCATCCATGGCAGCTGCGGACGACGATCCGCAGCAGGCGATCCCGGCAAGGCTGAAGCTGATGTTCGAAAGGCTTGATAAGCCATTGGACATCGCCCCGGTCGTCGTCCAGGCCGATTGGGCGATCGCCGGCTGGCGCCAAGCTGGGCGCGGCGGACGCGTCTTGCTGCAAAAGACGCATCATGGCTGGAGCATCTATCTCAGTAGCGGCGACAGCCTGAAGGATGCGGGGACGCTGGAGAAAATCGGCCTCCCGGCAAGTGACGCGGCCGGACTGGCTGCGAAGCTGAAAGAGGCCGAGACAAGCCTTGATCCCTCCGCGCTGGCACTGTTCTCAAGCTTCGAGGGCACGGTCATGATGATTAACGCGGCGTCAAACGGGGCGGGTGGCCATGAGGGCCACGCCCAATAACACTATGTTCTAGCGCTTGAGCCGCGCTTCGATTTCCCGGTCAAGGGCGAATTTCAGCTCGTCCTTGACGCCGACCGACATGGCCAGCACCTCGCGGGCCTTGAGGAAATCCATGACGCCGGTGCGGCCGACGGCCGGGCGCAGGAAGATGTGCGGCTGGCAGAGCTTCAGCTTCAGCGTGATCGCCGTCTGCATCATCAGCTGGCCGGAGCCGAAGATGCTCTCCATGCGGTTCGGAATATGGGTGCCGTCGCCTTCCGGCGCGCCGACGACATCGATGCCGATGACGATATCGGCAAGATCCATCAGCGGTTCATAGGGCACGGGATTGCTGATACCACCGTCGATCATCACCCGGCCGCGCAGGCGCACCGGCATGAAGACGGCGGGAATGGCGGAAGACGCGGCGAGTGCCGGAAACAGCTCACCTTCTTCGATGATGACTTCGTTCTGCCCGTAATAATCCGTGGTGATGACCTTCATCGGCACCAGCAAATCCTCGAAGCGGGCCGGCAACTCGGCCGGCAGAAAGGCTTTCAGGATCCGCTCCAGATTGAACTGGCCGATGCGGATGCCCTTGGCCACCGCATCGCGCACCGTCGCCGGCCGCAGGCCCCAGATGCGTGCAACGACCGCCGTCTTGTTGCCGACGGTCGTCAGCGCATGTTCGCGGATTTCGGCTCCCGACATGCCGGCGGCCATGCCGGCCCCCATGATCGCGCCCATCGACGAACCCGATATCGCCACCGGGCGGATGCCGAGTTCGTCGAGCGTCTCGATGATATGGATGTGGGCAAGTCCGCGCGCGCCACCGCCGCCGAAAGCGACGGCGACCGTTGGAAGATCGCTGATCGCAGGCAGTTTCGGACTGATGATCTCTGCCTGCTGCACGCCCCGCCCCCGCTTATTGCGGCTGATACCGGAAGAAATGTACCCTCGTATCGCCAAAGATGCGGTTTTCGAGGAAAACATAGGAAGGATGCACGGATACGACAATATCGGCGCGTTCCTCGAGCACCGCGATCGCGCCGGGCCTGAGCCAGCCGCCGCCGGCCGCCGCCGCCATCGCCTTTTCGCCGAGGCCTTTGCCATAGGGCGGGTCGGCAAACAGCATGTCGAAAGCTTCGAGATTGCCGACGCTGCCGAGATCGGTCGCATCGCGGCGCAGGATGCGCGTGCGGCCGTGCAGGCCGAGCGCATCGATGTTTTCCCAGAGCAGCGCCCTGCCCTCGACGCTGTTTTCGACGAAGAGCGCGTGACGACAGCCGCGTGAAACGGCTTCGAGACCGACCGCGCCGGTTCCGGCAAAAAGGTCAAGGATCCGGGTGCCATCGACGCATTCCGGATAGGCATGGCTCAATATATTGAACAGGCTCTCGCGCGTCCGGTCGGCAGTCGGCCGGATCTCGTTGGATTTTGGCACGGCGAGAGGCCGCCCGCGAAATTCACCGCCGACGATCCGCACCGCGCGTCATTCCCTTTCCTTTTCCACTACCTCTGGACGGCCCGCCCGCGGGCCTGTCGCCGCCCGGTCTGTCGCCGCCTGATTTGGCGTCCTTCGGCTTACCGGAAAAATTCTTGGCCGCGCCCGGCTTGGCGCCAAAGCCCTTGCCGCGCGGCTTATCGCCCGAAGACCGGCCGCCCGCAGATTTGTCGCCGAAGGATTTCTCGCCACGCGGACGCTCGGAGCGGCCTTCGCCGGCAAAACTTCTGGCTGCGCGCGGACGTTCATCACCGTCCTCGCGCGGCCTGCGTTCACCCCGCGGCTTATCGCCGAAGGGGCGGTCGCCACGCGAAGGACGATCCCCGAAAGGCCGGTCACCGCGCGGACGCTCCGAACGGGCCTCACCGGTGGAGGATCTGGCGGCACGAGGACGTTCGTCACCATCGCCACGCGGTTTGCGATCCCCGCGCGGCTTGTCGCCGAAGGGCCGGTCGCCACGCGAGGGACGATCACCGAAAGGCCGATCGCCGCGCGGACGCTCGGGGCGGCCTTCACCGGCAGAGCTTCTGCTACGCGGACGTTCGTCACCCCCTTCACGGGGCCTGCGGTCGCCGCGGGCCGGGCGGTCGCCAAAACCGCGCTCTTCACGGCCCGGACGATCCCCGAACGGACGCTTGCGGCCGCGGGCTTCGCCTTCATCCTTGCGATTGAGCTGCTCGCTCGAGCGGATCCATTCGCCGTCCTCTTCGCGCACCCGATTGATCTGTGTGCGCGGGCGATCCTCGATATGTTGGGAACCGCTGCTTTTTGCCGGCACCTGCTCGCCGCGCCGGCGCGCGGTCTGCTCATTCTTGGCAGCTTTCGCCGCAGCTTTTTCGCCGAGCGGCCGGGCGCCCGGCGCCATCCAGACATTGGCGCTGCGGCGCTGGCCGAGCGGCTGGGGACGTTTCGGCTTGTCGTCGTCGAAGCGGCCGCCATCGCGGCGGTCGTCATCTCTACGCCCGCCACCGCGGCGATCGTCGCGCTTGGTGTCGAGGCGGCTCAGCGCCCGTTCGCGCTTGTCCTCGTCGCGGCGCGGACGCTGCTCGCGCCTTTCCGGTACTGGGGCTTCAGCCCCTTCCTCGGCGGCAACCGCCGGCGCGTTATAGATCGGCGCATCGAAATTCGCCTTGGCTTCCTCGATCAGGCGCGGGCCGAGCTGGTCGCGAAGCGTGCGGCCGCGCACTTCGATGACATGGCCTTCCGGTAAGTCGCCGAGCTGGAACGGGCCGTAGGAGATGCGGATCAGACGATTGACGTCAAGGCCGAGCGCGCCCATCACGTTCTTGATTTCGCGGTTCTTGCCTTCGCGAAGACCCATGGTGATCCAGACGTTCGAGCCCTGCGTGCGGTCGAGCGTCGCCTCGATCGAACCGTAGAGCACGCCGTCGACGGCAATGCCGTCCTTCAGCTTGTCGAGAGCGTCCTGATCGATGTCGCCATGGGCGCGGACACGGTAGCGGCGCAGCCAGCCGGTCGCCGGCAGCTCGAGCGCACGGGCAAGACCGCCGTCATTGGTCAGCAGCAGCAGGCCTTCGGTGTTGATATCGAGACGGCCGATCGACATGACGCGCGGCAGTTCTTCCGGCAGGTTGTCGAAGACGGTCGCGCGGCCTTCCGGATCGGCATTGGTGGTCACCAGCCCGGCCGGCTTATGATAGAGCCACAGCCTGGTGCGCTCGATGCCGCGGATCGGCACGCCGTCGACCTCGATGCGATCGGCCAGCGTGACGTTGACGACAGGGGTGTCGAGAACCGCGCCGTTCAGCGTCACGCGGCCTTCCATGATCATGCGCTCGATGTCGCGGCGGGAGGCGACGCCGGCGCGCGCCATCACCTTGGAAATGCGTTCGGCCTTGGCCTCGCCTTCGGTCTCGGCCGCGATCGCAGCCTTTGCCGGCTTCGTGCCGCCCGACTTCGCGCCGGCCTTCGGCCCGCTGTCGCGTGAAAAGGGCTTTGCGCCCGGGCGTTTTGGCTTGTCTTTGGGTGTCATTTGTTGTTTGCCTGCCTTTTGGGCCTGTCTATCAGGTCACGCATCTGCGGTTAAGTGGAAATTCTTGCGATCGTGAAGACAAATCGTTTCATGGAGATGGCGCTCGAAGAGGCACGCGCCGCCGGAGACCGCGGCGAGGTGCCGATCGGCGCCGTCGTCGTCATCGACGATATTGCCGTTTCGCGCTCGGGAAACCGCACGCGCGAGCTTAATGACGTGACCGCACATGCCGAAATCGCCGCGATCCGGCTGGCCTGCGAAGCTCTCGGCCAGGAGCGTCTTGTCGGCGCCGATCTTTATGTGACACTCGAGCCTTGCACCATGTGCGCGGCAGCCATCTCGTTTGCGCGTATCCGCAGGCTCTATTACGGCGCCGAGGACCCGAAAGGCGGCGGCGTCGACAATGGCGTGCGATTTTATGCGCAACCGACCTGCCACCACGCACCGGAAGTCTATTCCGGCTTCAACGAGGTGCAATCGGCCGATATATTGCGAACATTCTTCTCGCAAAAGAGAGAGGCGCCGTAGTCTCTACAGCGCCTCGCGTCTATTCAGGCAGATAAGGAGACTATTGCAGGAAGTTCCACCACTGCTTGCCGCTGTTGGCGATCGCCGCATCCTTCTTGCGCTTCTTCTGCTTCTTGAGTTCGGGCTCGCCGACATCATCGAGCTTTGCCGGGTCGTCGACGGTGCGGTAGCCGGGCGGCGGATCGGAAATATAGCGGCGCTGATCGACATAGGAGCCCTTCTGCAGGGCGCGGGCTTCGCGATAGGCCTTGGTCTGGGCTTCGGTCGTACGCCGGCCGCCCTCGATGGCGGAGCTTGCCAGCGGCGAGCGGTAATTCGGATTGTCGGAGTTGGCGTCGGCTTCCCCGACCAGGCGGGCGCGGGTTTCCTCCGGCGATTCAATCCACTGCGGATTGTCCTTGTTGGCGACGGTCGGCTGTGGCGCAACGAGGGTTTCCCTCTGCGCCTGGGCCGGCAGCACCAGCGTCGGGCGCGGCGTGTATTTGACGCCCTTGTTCTTCGGGTCCGGCCCGGTCAGCGACACGGACTGGCCGAGATCGTCGGTCAATTGCTCCATGGCGGTCTTGTCGGTGCCGTAGGTCGGGCTGCTGGCGCAGCTGGAGACCAGGGAGCATCCCGCCATGACAACAGACAGGCAGGCGCCCATACGGAACCAATGCGTTGCGAACATGAAAACCCTTCCAGCCACCGGTGCAATCGTTGCCCTACCGGACAACCGTCCCCCTGACGCAAAAATCCGGCCATTTTCAGGCAGCTTTTACCGGATGAACCGCGAAAACGCAATTCACCCGGCAATATTCTTCACGCGAGCCGGGCAAGCTCGCGAAGCGCGGCAGCGTCACGGGCCGAGACATCGGGATATTCCGGATCGGAACCGACATCCCTGGTGATGCGCCAGGAGCGGGCGCATTTTTGGCCCTCCGCCAGCTTCGGCACGACGCTGACCAGAGGCACCTCGGCAAGGCGGAAAGCCTCCGCCGGGCCATCGCCGGCCGCAATCTCGATTGCCGAGGTGATGCAGACTTCGGTGAAGTCCTGGCCTTCCAGCGCCTTCATCAGTTCCGGATCGGCGATGTGGACGACGGGAGCGGCTTCCAGCGAAGAGCCGATGCGCTTGTCCTTGCGCTCGATTTCCAGGGCGCCTGTGACAACCGAGCGGACAGCGCGGATCTTCTTCCACTTCTCGGCCAGGGCATCGTTGCGCCATTCCTTGGCAACAGGGGCAAACTGCTCCAGATGCACGGAAACGGCGGACGGGTTGCGCGACAGCCAGGCCTCCTCGGTGGTGAAGGGCAGCATCGGGGCAAGCCAGGTCACCATGCAATCGAAGATCTGGCGGATGACATGCAGGCTGGCGCGCCGGCGCAGGCTCGACGGCGCGTCGCAATAGAGTGCGTCCTTGCGGACATCGAAATAGAAGGCCGAAAGCTCGACATTGGCGAAATCGATCAGCGCACGGGCGATCTTCTTGAAATCGAAGGCATCGTAATTCTCGCGCACCAGCTCGTCGAGTTCGGCAAGCCGGTGCAGCATCAGCTGCTCCAGTTCCGGCAGATCGGCAAAAGCGATCTCCTCGCCCTTGTCGTGGGCAAGTGTGCCCAGCATCCAGCGGATGGTGTTGCGTAGCTTGCGATAGGCGTCGACATTGGTCTGGATGATCGTCTTGCCGACGCGCAGGTCGTCGGCATAGTCGGAGGTCATCACCCACAGACGCAGGATGTCAGCGCCGGCATCCTTCATTACTTCCTGCGGCGCGGTGACGTTGCCCTTCGACTTCGACATCTTCTCGCCCTTCTCGTCCATGGTGAAGCCATGGGTGAGGACGGCGTTGTAAGGCGCGCGGCCGCGGGTGGCTGCCGATTCCAACAGCGACGAATGGAACCAGCCGCGATGCTGGTCCGAGCCTTCGAGATAGAGATCGGCCGGCCACTTCAGGTCCGGACGGTCCTCCAGCGTGAAGGTGTGCGTCGAGCCGGAGTCGAACCACACGTCGAGGATATCCATGACCTGCTTCCAGCGGGAATGGTCATGGTCGTTGCCGAGGAAGCGCTCCTTGGCGCCATCGGCAAACCAGGCGTCGGCGCCCTCCTGTTCGAAGGCTTCGAGGATACGGGTGTTGACGGCTTCATCGACCAGGACCTCGCCCTCATCGTCGGCAAAGACGGCGATCGGCACGCCCCATGCTCTCTGACGGGACAGAACCCAGTCCGGGCGGCCCTCGATCATGGCGCGCAAGCGGTTCTGGCCGGCGGCGGGCACGAAGCGGGTGTCGTCGATCGCACCCAGCGCGCGCGAACGCAGCGTCGTGCCGTCGGCAAGCGTCTTGTCCATATAGACGAACCATTGCGGCGTGTTGCGGAAGATCACCGGCTTCTTCGAGCGCCAGGAATGCGGATACTGGTGCTTCAGCCGGCCGCGGGCAAAGAGCGCGTTGCGTTCGATCAGCGCCTTGATGACGCGGTCGTTGGCATCGCCCTTCTTGCCGTTGTCGTCGATGACGCGGGCGCCTTCGAAGCCGGGGGCGTCCGATGTGTAGAAGCCGCCGTCGTCGACCGGGAACGGGATCTTGGTGTCGATGCCGCGGGCCTCAAGCGTGCGGACAGCCGACATCCAGGCATCAAAGTCTTCGCGGCCGTGGCTGGGCGCCGTGTGCACGAAACCGGTGCCCGCATCGTCGGTGACGTGATCGCCATCGAGCAATGGCACTGGGAATTCATAGCCGCCGTCCAGACCCTTGAAGGGATGCGCACAGGCCATCGCTGCGAAGTCGGCCGCGGAGACATCGCTCAGGCGCTTGTACTGCAGCTTGGACTTGGCAAAGGACTCCTCAGCCAGTTTATCGGCAAAGATCAGCTTTTCGCCCGGACGCGGACCAAAATCGTTCTCGGCGGCCGTCACCTCATAGAGGCCGTAGGAAACACGCGCGGAAAAGGAGACCGCGCGGTTGCCGGGGATCGTCCAGGGCGTCGTCGTCCAGATGACCACGAACGCATCCTTGAGCGCAGCCGGACCTTCGACGACGGGGAATTTCACCCAGATCGTGTCGCTCTCATAGTCCTGGTATTCGACCTCGGCCTCGGCCAGCGCCGTGCGCTCGACGACCGACCACATGATCGGCTTGGAGCCGCGATAAAGCTGACCGCTTGCGGCGATCTTCAAGAGTTCGCCGGCGATGCGCGAACTCCGCGTGGAAGTTCATCGTCGTATAGGGATTGTCGAAGTCGCCCTCGATGCCGAGACGCTTGAACTCTTCTGCCTGGACCTTGATCCAGCCGGCGGCGAATTCACGGCATTCCCGGCGGAATTCGTTGACCGGGACCTCGTCCTTGTTCTTGCCCTTTTCGCGGTACTTTTCCTCGATCTTCCATTCGATCGGCAGGCCGTGGCAATCCCAGCCGGGCACGTAATTGGCGTCGTAGCCGCGCATCTGGAACGAGCGGTTGATGACGTCCTTGAGGATCTTGTTCAGCGCGTGGCCGATGTGGATGTTGCCGTTGGCGTAGGGCGGGCCATCGTGCAGCACGAATTTTTCGCGGCCGGCGGCAGAGGCGCGCAGTTTCTTGTAGAGACCCATCTCCTGCCAGCGCTTGACCAGCTCCGGCTCCTTCTGCGGCAGGCCGGCACGCATCGGGAAATCGGTTTCGGGCAAATAGAGGGTCTTCGAATAGTCGATCTTTTCGGCTGTGTCGGTCATATCGGGACAATCGTTTCTGGCGGCCCAGGAAGGGGCGCAACGGCGTGAAAAAGCTGGTGACGGAAGCGCTCATATCCAAGCGCCAAAAACCCGGACCTCCCGGCCGCTTAGCGCGCGCGGAAGGCCGGGCCGATAATTCGCATCATCATTGCCAGCCGATATTTTGTCATCGCGCCGGTTCATAGGCGTTTTTGCCGGGAAAAGGAAGAGGCCGGCTGCCACAACGGAAGCAATTGAAGATGGCGCCAAATGCGCATATATATTGGGGCAAGTGGCATAAAGGTCATTCAGGGCAATGCTTGGTTTTCTTCAGACACCAGAATCGATGACTATACGCGAGCGCCTCGAGATCGCTTCGCACGGCTCCGTCCAGGTTTATGACGGAGCAATGGCATTGAAATTGACAGAACTCGGCTTTTCCGTGGAGGAAATATATCGTTTCGTCGCACCGCGCCGAACTCTGGCGAGACGCAATGCGAACGGCGAGCCGCTGACGGTCGAGGAAAACGACGGCGCCTTACGCATCGTGCGGATCGCGGACATGGCTAAGCGCATTTTCGGCGACAGAGCCGTTGCGTTCGATTGGCTGCGCAAGCCCAATCGCGGCATGGACGGCATCGCGCCGATCGATCTGCTGGAATCGGAAACCGGCGCCCGCCTCGTCGAGCAGGCCCTGCACCAGATCGACCACGGGATTTACGTCTAGGCCATGATCTTATGGCGTATCTCGAATTATGCCGATCTTTCCGGACGCGGCGGGCTGCTTGCACCGGGACGATGGCATCATCAGGGAATTCCCGTCGTCTATTGCTGTGATCACCCGTCGACTGCGCTCCTCGAAATTCTGGTACAGGTCGACCTGCATCAAATTCCGAGAGATTTTCAGCTCCTGAAAATCCGTTGCCCGGATAACATCGAAGTCTTCGATATCGGGATCGATCCTGCTGCGATCAACCAGACCAGCCTGACGCGCGACCGTGGCAACAAATTACTGGAAGACAATGAATTCTGTCTCCTGCGCGTCCCATCGGCAATCATGCCAGAGGCCGCGAATATTCTTATCAATCCGCGTCATCCGGACGCGTCGCGCCTGACGATCGAAAAAACGATCCGCTATCCTTTCGACAGCCGGCTATTGCGCTGAGGAAAAGCAGAGTTTCTGATCAAGCGCGCCGAGCGGCTTGACACCTGCAAGCAGCGCCCTCGCCTCTTCCTCATCGCGCTTAATCTGGGCGACCAGCGGATCGAGGCCGTCGAATTTTAGCTCGGGGCGGAGATAGCCGAAGAAGGAGACGGAGCAGAGCTCACCGTAGAGATCGCCGCTGAAATCGAAAAGATAGGTTTCGAGCAGCGGCGCGCCGTTCTCCGTCACCGTCGGGCGGCGGCCGTAGCTCGCGACGGCGTCGTGCAGCGTGCCGTCCTGGCGGCGGAAGCGGACGGCGTAAATGCCGGCAGCAAGTTCAACCTCCGGCGGCAGGCGCATGTTGGCAGTGGGAAAACCGAGCTGGCGGCCGAGCTTTTCGCCGTCGATCACCTCGGCCTCAACCGTATAACGATAGCCCAGCATGCCGGCGACTTCGCTGACGCTGCCTTCTTTCAGCAGCGCGCGGATATGGCTCGACGAGACGACATCGGCATTTTCGTCGCGGAAGGCATCGATCAGGGTGACGCCGAAGCCATAGGTCTGGCCGGCATTCATCAGGAAGGCCGGACCGCCCTCGCGGCCGCGGCCGAAATGGAAATCGAAACCGGTGACGACCTCAGAGGCGCCGAGCCAATCCTTGAGGATCGAATGGATGAAATCATCGGCCGAGCGCTGCGAGAACTCGTAGTCGAAGGGGTATTCGATCACCGCGTTGAAGCCCAGCGTTTCCAGGATGCGGGCCTTCAGCGGCGCAGGCGTGAGGCGAAAGACCGGGGTCTCGGGCCGGAAGACCGTGCGCGGATGCGGCTCGAACGTCAGCACCAAAGCCGGGATGCCGCGCGCCTTGGAGATTTCGAGTGCGCGGTTGAGCACCGACTGGTGGCCGCGGTGCACGCCGTCGAAATTACCGATGGCAATGACGCCGCCCTTGAGATGGGCGGGCAAGGGTTCCCGGGTTTCATTGCGGTGGAAGACGGTCATCGGCTGGCTTCTCTTTATGCAAGGCGTGTCTTCATGCAAGGCGGGGCATCCACCACTTCGGCGCGGCGTTTTCCCGATCGAGATAGGCGTTGAGGATCGCCTCGTCGGTCTCGCCGTTCAAGGTGTATTCCCGGGCGTGGATACCGCCGCTGATGTAGAGAAGGTCGAGGCCATAATTCAAGGCGCCGCGCACATCGGTCGGCATGCCGTCGCCGATTGCCAGCACGCGCTCGACGGGGAAATCGCCGCGAAGCTCGCGGGCAGCGGCCAGCGTCGCCTCATAGATCGGCCGGTGCGGTTTTCCGGCGATGCGAGTGCTGCCGCCAAGCTGCTCGTAATAGGCGGCCATGGCGCCGGCGCAGGGGATGATGCGATGGCCGCGCTCGACGACGAGGTCGGGATTGGCGCAGATCATCGGCACCTCGCGGGATTTGAACTCCAGAAGCATGTCGGTGTAATCCTCCGGCTTCTGGGTCTCATCGTCGAAAAAGCCGGTGCAGACGAGCGATTGCGCTTCTTCAGCCGGCCGGCGCTCGACATCGAGGCCGTCGAGCAGCGGGCTGTCACGCTCGGGGCCGAGCAGAAAGACCGTCTTCGGCCCTTCGGCGATCAGCCGGCGCGTGACGTCGCCAGAGGTGACGATCCGGTCATAGGCGCCGTCGGGAACGCCGATCTGGCGCAGTTGCTCGACCACCTGCCAGGAAAGGCGCGGCGAATTGGTGATGAGGACGACGGCGACGCCGCTGGCGCGGGCCGCTTCAAGAGCTGCGGCCGCCTTCGGAAACGGATCGACGCCATTGTGAACGACGCCCCAGACATCGCAGAGCACCACGTCATAGTGAGCTGTGATTTCCGAGAAGTTTTCTATCCGCCTGGCCATTCCGATTTCCCGATTTGCTTCAGTCACCGGTGACATTGCAAAGGCGCAAGGCGATGGCAAGGAATTTTCTTTGCCGTTCGCCCAGCATGCCGGTTTCGGCGGCAATCTCCGCAATTCTCCGGCCTCTTCACAATTCCGGCACAAAAATTCGTGATTGCTCTCATTGACTCCTCTCGGAGCCATCCCTAAATGCTCGTCGCTAGCACTCACTGCAAGGGAGTGCTAACATCTATCCATGTGGGCCGCTCCGGCCCGCGAATGTCATTCGATCGAGGGATTAGACAATGGCAAGCACCAACTTCCGCCCCCTTCACGACCGCGTCGTTGTTCGCCGCGTTGAGTCCGAAGCCAAGACCAAGGGTGGCATCATCATTCCCGATACCGCCAAGGAAAAGCCGCAGGAAGGCGAAATCGTCGCCGTCGGTTCCGGCGCTCGTGACGAGTCCGGCAAGGTCGTCGCACTCGACGTCAAGGCTGGCGACCGCATCCTGTTCGGCAAGTGGTCCGGCACCGAAGTCAAGATCGACGGCGAAGACCTTCTGATCATGAAGGAAGCCGACATTATGGGCATCATCGGCTGATCAGCCGCTGGCCTTTCCGACGTAGCCGACGGGTCCCAAAACCCGGACACTCGAATTGAGGAGTTTCAATCATGGCATCTAAAGAAATCAAGTTTGGTCGTACCGCGCGCGAAAAGATGCTGCGTGGCGTCGACATTCTCGCCGATGCAGTCAAGGTAACGCTCGGCCCGAAGGGCCGTAACGTCATCATCGACAAGTCCTTCGGCGCTCCGCGCATCACCAAGGACGGCGTTTCCGTCGCCAAGGAAATCGAACTCGAAGACAAGTTCGAAAACATGGGCGCCCAGATGGTCCGCGAAGTTGCTTCGAAGACCAACGACATCGCCGGCGACGGCACCACGACTGCAACCGTTCTTGCCCAGGCGATCGTTCGCGAAGGCAACAAGGCCGTTGCAGCCGGCATGAACCCGATGGACCTGAAGCGCGGTATCGACCTCGCTGTGGCCGACGTCGTGAAGGATCTCCAGGCCAAGGCCAAGAAGATCTCCACCTCTGAAGAAGTTGCACAGGTCGGCACGATCTCGGCAAACGGCGACAAGCAGGTCGGTCTCGACATTGCTGAAGCCATGCAGAAGGTCGGCAACGAAGGCGTCATCACAGTTGAAGAAGCCAAGACCGCCGAAACCGAACTCGAAGTCGTCGAAGGCATGCAGTTCGACCGCGGCTACCTCAGCCCCTACTTCGTGACCAACCCGGAAAAGATGATCGCCGACCTCGAAGACGTCTTCATTCTCCTTCACGAGAAGAAGCTCTCGAACCTGCAGTCGATGCTTCCGGTTCTCGAAGCTGTCGTCCAGACCGGCAAGCCGCTCCTGATCATCGCTGAAGACGTCGAAGGCGAAGCTCTTGCTACGCTCGTCGTCAACAAGCTGCGCGGCGGTCTCAAGATCGCTGCCGTCAAGGCTCCTGGCTTCGGCGACCGCCGCAAGGCCATGCTCGAAGACATCGCCATCCTGACCGGCGGCACCGTGATCTCCGAAGACCTCGGCATCAAGCTCGAGAGCGTCACGCTCGACATGCTCGGCCGTGCGAAGAAGGTTTCGATCTCCAAGGAAAACACCACGATCGTCGACGGTTCGGGCGCCAAGTCCGACATCGAAGGCCGTGTTGCCCAGATCAAGGCCCAGATCGAAGAAACCACCTCCGACTACGACCGCGAGAAGCTGCAGGAACGCCTTGCCAAGCTCGCTGGCGGCGTTGCCGTCATCCGCGTCGGCGGCTCGACTGAAGTCGAAGTGAAGGAAAAGAAGGACCGCATCGACGACGCCCTCAACGCGACGCGCGCTGCCGTTCAGGAAGGCATCGTCCCCGGCGGCGGTATCGCACTCCTGCGCTCCTCCACGAAGATCACCGTCAAGGGTGCAAACGACGACCAGGAAGCCGGCATCAACATCGTTCGCCGCGCCCTGCAGTCGCTGGTTCGCCAGATCGCTGAAAACGCAGGCGACGAAGCCTCGATCGTTGTCGGCAAGGTCTTGGACAAGAATGAAGACAACTACGGCTACAACGCCCAGACGTCCGAATTCGGCGACATGATCTCCATGGGTATCGTCGACCCGCTCAAGGTCGTTCGCACCGCGCTGCAGAACGCTGCTTCTGTCGCATCGCTGCTGATCACCACCGAAGCCATGATCGCCGAACTGCCGAAGAAGGATGCCCCTGCCGGCATGCCTGGCGGCATGGGCGGAATGGGCGGAATGGACATGATGTGATAGGCGAAAGCCTGCACTGATCACCATTCCGGCATCCGGAATAGGAAGGGCGGCCCTCGGGTCGCCCTTTTCTTTTGCGCTCAAAGCGATTCGGTCCGTTGCGCGCAATTTTATGGCGCGTTGCCGGCTCCTGCCCCGGAAACTTGCGCGAAACTTGCGTTGGCGCGTTTTTTCAGGCCGCCGGCCTCGGCGCGGGAATGCGGTGTTGGGGCGCCATTTCTGACCTCATATCGAGTGGAATGGTATCCAAATCGCGCGAAATTGATGTGTCGGCGCGGCTTTCCCGCTGGATAAGGCGAGAGTGGCGGCATCCCAGGGGAAAATGCCGATCCGAACACCCCTTAAAAAGCCGTTGCCGTTTGTTCAAAAGCTCCTATAAATCCGCGCTGCAATTGAAGTGCGCCTACCAAACGGGCGCGAGAGAGGATCCTTGACGTTCCGCCGGCCCGAGGGCCGCGGCAACAATCGCCGGTAAAAGCACGGGCATCATGCCTGCTGCTGCGTGATCCTGTTTTTGTGTTTACCGAGCGTGCGGCGGAGGAGCTGCATCCGAACGGGGGAACGCCTTGTTTAAGATCGCCAAAGCCAATGCAGCCGTACCTTTGACACCCGGCTCGCTGGAGCACCACAATCAAAATGACGAGATGGTGGCTCAGTTTTCGATTTCCGAGGCCTGGACCGGAGATTTGTCGAGCGGCATGCTCCGCCTCGGCGAATGGAGCGCGATGCTGCACGGCCTCTCCGCACGAGACTGCGGGCTATTGAGCCTGATCCGCTGCTATGACAGCAAGGACCGCGGCCACATCCTGGAGCTATTCGAGCAGGCGGCGACGCTCTGCTCCTCCTTCTGTTTTTCGACGACGATCATCATGCCGAACGGCTTGCGCCAGCCGCTCTTCTGCATGGGCGAGTCGAACGGGCTCGAGGAAAAATACAGCGGCAGCATGGTCGGCGTCTTTATTTTTCCGCGCTTCAAGCTCGAAGGCGCAAGGCAGATCACAAGTCCGCGATAAGACCACCCATGCAGAGCAAAAAGGCCGTCTCCGAGTTCCCCGGGGACGATCTTTGTGTTTTCCGGCAGTCCCTACTCCGGCTTGACCGGAATGTTGAGCCCCTTCTCGCTGGCCGGACGGGCGATGCAGCGCTGCAGCCAGTCCATCACGGCGGGGAAATTCGCATAGTCGAGAACCTCGCGGCCGCCGTAGAAGATATCGGCGCCGCGAACCCAGGTGAAGGTGGTGATGTCGGCGATCGTATACTGATTGCCCATGATCCACTGCCGACCCTTCAGGCGGCCTTCGAGCACGCCGAGCAGCCGCTTGGATTCGTCGCGATAGCGCTCCACCGGATAGGAATTGTTGGCGACCTTGTCGGCGGCGAATTTGTAGAAATGCCCGAACTGGCCGAACATCGGGCCGATACCGGCCATCTGGAAAAACACCCACTGGATGCATTCATAGCGGCCGGCAGCATCCTCGGGGATGAGCTTGCCCGTCTTTTCCGCGAGATAAAGCAGGATGGCGCCGGATTCGAAAAGGCCGATCGGTTTACCATCAGGCCCGTTCGGATCGATGATCGCCGGAATGCGGCCGTTCGGGTTGAGGGATTCGAATTCCGGCGACTTCTGCTCGTTGGCGGCGAAGGAAATATAATGCGGCTCATAGGCGAGCCCGAACTCTTCGAGGGCGACCGATACTTTCACCCCATTTGGGGTTTGCAGGGAATAGAGCTGGATGATGTCGGAATTTTTCGCCGGCCAGCGCTTCGTGATCGGAAATGCGGACAGATCTGCCATCGGATTCTCCTTGTTGGGCGCCGACCATAAGAGACCGGGTGCGGCAAAGGCAAGCGGCCGTCCGCAGGAGATCGTTCCACATTATTGAACGAACTGTCCGCGTCTGTTTATCTATCCATAACGGAGGAAAAGAGCGACATAGGACGCATCCGAGGTCCACACGGTGCCGGGGCACCAAGATCTCCAGAGCCATTCAAACGGAGACTGCATCCATGTCGAACGCCATTATCCTGATTGCCCGCATCCTTCTGTCTTTCATGTTCGTCCTTTCCGGCTTCATGAAGCTAACCGATCCTGCCGGTACTGCGGGCATGATCGCAGGTGCCGGCCTGCCGGCCGCAACCCTGTTGGCCTATGTCGCAGGCCTTTTTGAACTGCTCGCCGGCCTTGCGGTTCTCACAGGCTTCCAGGTCCGCATTGCCGGCTGGCTGCTGGCGGGCTTCTGTGTCTTCACGGCGGTTGCCTTCCATCTGCCCTACGCAAGTGGCGCGGATCTCGTGAATATTCTCAACCAGATCATGGTCATGAAGAACATCACGCTTGCCGGCGCGTACATATTGCTCGCCACCGTCGGTGCCGGTGCCTATTCGATTGACGCCCGCCGCGGCGCCTATGCGACTGCCTGATCCAGCAGACATCCTCCCAGACATGAGAGAACCCGCCGTCATTGAATTGACGGCGGGTTTTCTTATGCATTGATGGCTAGATCAGAGGGCGGCGCGCACCGCGTCGATAATCGCCTGCACGACGGGTTCATCGGCATGGCTTTCCTTGCGGGCGCGCACAAGGCAGGCCTGCGAATGCAGGATAACGCCGTCCTGGAGCACCTTCAGATGGTTGGCGCGTAGGGTCGAGCCGGTGGAGGTGATGTCGACGATGATATCGGCCGAGCCTGAGGCGGGAGCGCCCTCGGTGGCGCCGAGGCTTTCGACGATGCGATAGAGCTGGATGCCGTGCTGGCTTGAAAAGAACTGCTGGGTCAGGCGCCAGTATTTGGTGGCGATGGCCAGGCGCCTGGAGTGGCGGGCACGAAAATCGGCAGCGACATCGCCGAGATCGGCCATGGTCTCGACATCCAGCCAGATCTCCGGCACGGCGACGACGACGTCGGCATGGCCGAAGCCGAGGCGGGCGCAGAATTCGACGCGCTTATCCACTTCGGAAAAACCTTCCCGCATCAGATCCTCGCCGGTGACGCCGAAATCGACAGTGCCGTTGCCGAGTTCACGGGAGATTTCGGAGGCAGAGAGGAAGGCAACCTCGACATCGTCCCAGCCTTCAACGCGGCCGCGATAGGAGCGGTCGTTGCCGACAGCCGTGATCGGCATGCCGGCCCGCTCGAAGATCGCCGAAGCGTCGTCCTTCATCCGGCCCTTGGAGGGAAGCGCGATGGTGATGGTCATACGGCTGCCCTTTCGGTTTCGATGCGGTCGAGCCAGAAGGAGAAGCCGACAGCCGGAATGCGGTCCGTCGCACCGAGGAAAGTCAGGAGCCTATCGTAGCGGCCGCCGCCGGCCAGAACCGCGCTCGATCCCTCAGCCGTCACCTCGAAGACGAGACCGGTATAATAATCGAGCGGTCGTCCGAAGGCGGCGCGGTAGTCGAGACAGGAAAGATCGACGCCGGCATCGGCAAGGGCGCCGACACGACCGTTGAAGCGGGAAAGCGCATTGCCAAGTTTCAGGCCGGCAGCATCGGCAAAACCGGCCAGTGCTGCGGACGCATTGACGAGCGGTACGTCGAGCGACAGGAACTCTTCCAGCACATGGAAGGCTGCATCGTCGAGGCGCGTTTCGGAGAGGATGAGCTTTTCCTTGAGCCGCCGGGCGATCTCCAGCGGCGAGCGACCGGCATTGGTCGAATAGCCCGTCGCCTGCATTTCCTGCTCGAGATGGGCGACCAGCGCCTGCTCGTCGCCTGACGCAACAAGCTTGGCGATATCGTCGTCGAGGCCGGTGACGAATTGCGGGCTGACGAGACCGGCCAGCAACGCTTCCAGCTGCGTCATGTTGCCGAAGGCGTGGATCAGCCGCTTCTGCCAGCCGAGCGGCAGGCCGAGCGCCTGGACAACGGCCTCGAAGACCGCCTGGTCGCCCAGCGTCACCGACAGGCGCCGGCCCGGCAGCAGACGGGCGAGAATGCCGGTGGCATCGCCGATGGCGCGGGCATCGGCGCTCGGTATGTTGATATCGCCGAGATCCTCGATGCCGGCCTGATAGAACTCATTGGCGCCATCGCGGCGCTGGCGAAAGACCTCCCCGAGATAGGCGTAACGCTTCGGCGTGCCGGTCGCCGTCTCGATGTGGCGCAGACAGACGGGAATGGTGAATTCGGGGCGCAGGCAGAGGCTGGCGCCGGTTTCACTCTCCGTCATGAAGATGCGGCGACGCAGATCCTCGCCGGCGATATCGAGGAAAGGTTCGGCCGGCTGAATGACAGGCGTATCGATGCGCTCGGCCTTGCGGGCGTCGAATTCGGAAAGCAGGTCGTTGGCAAATTCGGGGAGGTTGATCAGGGGCATGGTGTCGCTCCCGGGAAAAGTCCCCTCCCCAACCCCTGCCCACAAGGGGGAGGGATTATCCCGTGGCGACCGTCGAAACAAATCGAAAGAACCGTCGAGGAAGCAGACGTTGAGTTGGGCACAGCGTCACCACTTGAAGCCCCTCCCCCTTGTGGGCAGGGGTTGGGGAGGGGTCTATTGCGCATCGCCCGCCCTCTTCCGATCCTCCGCCTGCGCCGCAAGGATTTCCCTCACCTTGGCGACCAAGTCGGCTTCCGGCGTCGTCTCCTGCGCCACGCGGGCTTCGCGCCAGCTGGCATTGTCCTCGATCTCGCCGGAGAGCCGCTTGCCCTCGATCAGATCCTTGATCTGCACCACACCGGTTGCGCGTTCGTCGCCGCCCTGGATGATGGCGACGGGGCAGCCGCGACGGTCGGCATATTTCAGCTGGTTGCCGAACTTCTTCCAATTGCCCTGGAACATCTCGGCGCGGATGCCGGCGGCGCGCAGTTGCTGCGTCATCTTCTGATAACGGCCCATCGCCTCGACGTCGCCATCCATGACGGTCACCAGCACCGGCTCGATCACTTCGCTGGCGCCAAGCTTGCCGAGGTTCTTCAGCGCCGTCATCAGCCGGGAGACGCCGATCGAAAAGCCGGTGGCCGGCACCGGCTGGCCCATGAAACGCGAGACGAGACCATCATAACGGCCACCGCCGCCGACCGAACCGAAGACGACCTTTTCGCCCTTTTCGTTGGTGACGTCGAAGCTCAATTCGGCCTCATAGACCGGGCCGGTATAATATTCGAGGCCGCGCACGACGGAGGGATCGATCTTGATGCGATCGGAACTCGTAGCCTGCGCTCTTGACCAGCGCGCCAATGAAGTTCAGTTCCTCGACGCCTTCGCCGCCCTTCGACGTTCCGGCAACGAGTTCGGCGAGTCGGGCAGCGCTTTCGGCGTAGTCCTTGATGCCGACGAAGAACAGCACCTTGTCGATCTGCGCCTGGTCGAGACCGGCGCCCTTGGTGAAGTCGCCGGATTCATCCTTGCGGCCGGGGCCGAGCAGCAGCGCCACACCTTCGGGGCCGAACTTGTCGAGCTTGTCGATGGCACGCAACACGTTCAGCCGCTGGCCGGCCTTATCGTCGCCGCCGAGGCCGATCGCTTCCAAGACGCCGTCCAGAACCTTGCGGTTGTTGACGCGGATGACGTAGTCGCCGCGCTTGATGCCGAGCGCCTCAAGCGTATCGGCCATCATCATGCACATTTCCGCATCGGCCTGGACGCCCGGCGCGCCGACCGTATCGGCATCAAACTGCATGAACTGGCGGAAGCGGCCAGGGCCCGGCTTCTCATTGCGGAAGACGTAGCCGGCGCGATAGGTGCGGTAGGGAAGCTGGATCTCGTTGAAATTCTCGGCGACATGACGGGCAAGCGGCGCCGTCAGATCGTAGCGCAGCGACATCCATTGCTCGTCGTCATCCTGCAGCGAGAAGACGCCCTCGTTCGGCCGGTCGCTGTCGGGCAGGAACTTGCCGAGCGCATCGGTATATTCGAACTGCGGCGTTTCGAGCGGGTCGAAACCATAATGCTCATAGACTTCCCGGATCTTTGCCGTCATCTCGTTGACGGCGCGGATATCGCCGGCCGTCCGGTCGACGAAGCCGCGCGGCAGGCGGGCCTTGAGCTTTTGCGGTTTCTTCTGCTTGTCATTCATTTCCGGGAATTCCACTGACTGTGACAGTGGCGGTTTCCTAGCGGATTGGGCGGGGAGCGGCAAGGGCGAAGGGTCTTGAAGCCGCAAGCCGAATCGATTGAAGCAGAGGCGCCTATCAGAATGCGGATATGCTCATGATCACCGAAACGCTTCTTTATGCCGCGACATGGCCGCTGACCGGCAAGGCGCATCGCAAGTTCATCCGCTATTCCGTCAATCTCTGGTCGCGGGCCGGGCGTTGCGCCCGGGGTTGGGCCGAACATGAGACGATGAGCCGGAACGCGATCCGCGCGGCGGCGGCTGGTCTCAGGCAGAAACGGACCGCCGTCGTGCTCGGCTCCGGCTTGTTGCGCGACGTGCCGATCGACGAACTGGCAGGCGCGTTCGATACCGTCGTTCTGGTCGATCTCGTTCATCTCGCCTCGGTGCGCCTATGGCTTGCGGCCAAGGGCTATCGCAATATCACGCTGATCGAACGCGATCTCTCCGGCTATGACGATCTCGCCGCCGGCAAGGAGCCGGAGCCGCTCGGCTTCCTGCGCACCGTGCCCTATCTCGATTTCGTGGTTTCGGCAAATCTCCTGTCGCAGATCGGCCGCGGCGTAAAACGGCGCTGCGACGCCGAGGCGGCCGGAATGCCTGAAGATACGGTGGCACGGCTGATTGCGGCGCATCTCGTCGGGCTTTCGGGGCTCTCCTGCCGCCATTGCCTGGTGAGCGACATCGCCTATGCCGTCATCGACCGCAACGGCCGGACGCATGAGGAGGCCGACCTGCTGCACGGCATCCCGCCGCCGCCGGTCAAAGCCACCTGGACATGGCCGGTGGCGCCGCTTGGCGAGGAGAGCCGGGATTACCGGATCGAGCACAAGGTGATTGCCGCCTGGTGACCAGGATGTGACCGCCGATCGGCTTGGCTTGCATCCGGCATTCGCCTATATGAAGGACGATGCGCACGCTCGCTCTCATCACGATGGTTCTCGGCTGGCTGGTCTACAGCGCCATGTCTGCTTGGGCAGGCTGTCCGACCTGTGCGTCGATGAATGCACCCGCCGCCGCCGAAGCCGGCATGCATCATGAGATGGCCGGCATGCAGATGCCTGACGCGGCGGGCAAGGCGGATCCCTTGAGAGACCCTTGCACCAGCGGCAATGCCGCGCATATGCCGCTGTGCGCCGCCTGTCTTTTGCTGCCGCCGACGGTGACGGTCATGGATGGCGGAAAGTCCGTTTTCTTCTATCCCGCCCCCGCGCTTGCGCGCGCTCTGGATGACAGAAGACCCGCACCGCAGGCACCCCCTCCCCGACTGTCCTGACATCACGCTGATGCATTGAGAAGCGAGCGGCCTCAGTCGCCCGCGAACCTATTGTCAGAAAGAGGAAGGATCTTTCATGTCTCTGAAAATCATTACGTTTACCGCCATGCTCGCCATCATTGCCGCTCCCGTCCTTGCCGAAGACAAGGCCATGGATATGAGCAAGCCGATGGGCAGCCACGACGCGGCAAGCCATGCCTTCACCGAGGCGAACGACAAGATGCACAAGAATATGATGATCGAATATAGTGGCGATGCCGACGCGGATTTCGTCCGCGGCATGATCCCGCATCATCAAGGCGCGATCGACATGGCAAAGATCGAGCTTCAATACGGCAAGGATCCGGAAATCCGCAAACTCGCCGAAGGGGTGATCAAGGCGCAGGAAGCCGAGATCGCCGAGATGAACGCCTGGCTTAAGGCCCACGGCAAGTAAGTATCCCTAACCGGTGAAGGGGATTTCAGGCAAAAGGCCACGGTTCGTGCCGTGGCTGCCCCTCACCCTAACCCTCTCCCCGTTCTGACGGGGAGAGGGGACGTGCCTTGCGAGAGCGAGGTGGGAACCGAAAGGTTGCGGCATAGTCCCTTCGCCCCGCAAGCGGGGAGAAGGTGCCGGTAGGCGGATGAGGGTCCCCTGTCGGCGATCTCAGCCTTTCGGCTCGAAATCGGCCGGGCGGCGGCCGGCGCCTTGTCGCTCCAGCATCCAGCCCGGATATTCGGGGGCAAGCGCGCTGACCTCGTCGAGCTTCGTCATATCGTCCCCGTCGAGCTTCAGCTTGACGGCGGCAAGATTCTGGTCGAGCTGGTCGACATGCTTGGCGCCGATGATGACGGTGGTGACGAAAGGCTTGGCGAGGATATAGGCGAGCGCCACGGTGGCGACGCTGACGCCGTGCTTTTCGGCGACCTCACGCATGACGGCGACGCAGGCCCAGGCCTTGTCCTTATCGACCGGCGGGAAGTCGAAACTGGCGCGGCGGCCCTCGCCATTGCCGGGCGCGCCGGGACCGTATTTGCCCGACAGGAGACCGCCGGCGAGCGGCGACCAAACCATCAGGCCGAGCTTCTCCTCCTGCATCATCGGCACGATGTCGCGTTCGAGGTCGCGTCCGGCGATGGAATAATAGGCCTGCACCGTCTCGAAACGGGCAAAGCCGCGGCGTTCGGAGAGGCCGAGCGCCTTGGAAATGCGCCAGGCCTGCCAGTTGGAGACGCCGATATAGCGCACGAGGCCGCGGGACACGAGATCGTCGAAGGCGCGCAGCGTCTCCTCGATCGGCGTCACCGTGTCGGTCGCGTGGATCTGATAGAGGTCGATATGATCGGTCTGCAGACGCTTGAGGCTCGCCTCGACCGAATCCATGATGTGGCCGCGCGAGGCGCCGC
Source organism: Rhizobium sp. C104 (assembly GCF_022354505.1). NCBI lineage: Bacteria > Pseudomonadati > Pseudomonadota > Alphaproteobacteria > Hyphomicrobiales > Rhizobiaceae > Rhizobium > Rhizobium sp. C104. Next base: position 2,725,630 of record NZ_CP092348.1, read on the forward strand.
GGTCGTTCGGCTTCTCGCCCATGACGCCATAGACCTTGGTAGCGATGACGACGTCCTTGCGGGGCACGTCGAGGTTCTTCAGCGCCTGGCCGAGCAGCCTTTCGGACTCGCCGGCGGAGTAGACATCGGCCGTGTCGATGAAATTGACGCCAGAGCCGAGCGAGCGCTCGACGATCCGGTCGGCGGCATTCTGGTCGACATCGGCGATGGCGCCCCACATGGTGCCCTGTTTGGCTTCGCCGAAGGTCATGGTGCCCAGGCAGATTTCCGAGACGAAAAGTCCCGTATTTCCGAGTTGATTGTAACGCATGGTCGAAAAAATCCTTTGTGTCTGCCGCAAGAGGGGCTTGCGAACCTAAGAACTTCATTTTTTGATTATTGGCCTGCGCGTGACAGGCACAGCCGTGGCTGGCTGCAGGGTGAGGCAAACTCGATGTAGTGCGGCGGCGGCGCTTTTCAACGCCGCGCCCTTTGCAGCCCGGGAAAGCGATGCCCTTGTCTCGACACAGGCGACCGATAGATTTCCGGTCATATTTCAAGAACAGGATGATTTTGGGCCGGGTCGGCCTCAGATCTGAATCCTGTTCTCAATTTTAGAGTTAGAGCATGATGTCGTCCGAAAGCCGCTCGCACTTTTCGGCATCATGCTCGAAGGTACGCATATGACGACGCGACCACTGACCACGATCGGGTTCGATGCCGACGACACGCTCTGGCAGAACGAACAATATTATCGGCTGACGGAAGCGCATTTCACCGGGCTTCTTGCCGATTTCGCCGAAGGGCCGAAGATCTCCGAGCGGCTGCTGGAAGCCGAGAAGCGCAACCTTCGCCATTACGGCTTCGGCATCAAGGGTTTTACGCTCTCGATGATCGAGACGGCGATCGAGATCACCGAAGGCAAGGTTCCCGCCGGCGTGATCGCCAAGATCCTCGATACGGGCCGCGATCTTCTTTCCCATCCTGTCGAGACCATGCCGCATGTGCGCGACACGCTGGAAGCGCTTTCCGGCAAATATCTGCTTGTGATGATCACCAAGGGCGACCTGTTCGACCAGGAGCGCAAGCTCGCCCAGTCCGGGCTCGGCGACTTCTTCGATGCCGTCGAGATCGTCTCCGACAAGACGGCCGTCACCTATCGTCGCATCTTCGCCAAGGTCGGCGATGGACCGGAACGGGCGATGATGGTCGGCAATTCGCTGAAATCGGACATCGTGCCGGCGATCGCCGCCGGCAGCTACGGTGTCTTCGTGCCGCATGAACTCACCTGGGTGCTGGAACATGTGGACGAACCGACGGAGGCGCCGCGATTCCGTAAGATCGGTCATCTCGGCGAATTGCGTGACCTGATCGACCGGCTGGCATAGGCGGGCCGCTCGCCCGCCTTTATTGCTGTTTGGCGGGCGCCTTCGGGAACAGCGACGGGCGTTCCGGCTCGGCCGGCGGCTGCGGCTGTTTCGGGGCAGCCGCCAAAGGCTCGATCAGGATGCTGAAGGGGGCGCCGAGGCCGCGGCGCGGCGACACCTTGGAATAATAGGGACGCATCAGCCAGGTGGTGTTTTCCTTGACCGTCGTCTCGAAGCTCATGCCGTCCTCGTCGGTGCCGAAGAAGGCCTCGTCATCCGGTTTCGACAGGTCGAAGATTGCCAGGAAGGCGAATTTGCTCTTGGTGGCAAAGTCGATCTTCATGTGCTGGCCGGCGCGCACCGGCAGCGTGTAGACATGGCCGTTGCCGAACTTCGTCCAGCCCTTCAACTGCATGGTGACGGCCGGGAATTGCAGCTTCTCCAGCTTTTCGCCGGGATCGAGCTGCGGCGTCTGCGCCAGAGCGGGGACCGTCAGGAGAAGGAGGGCAGCGGCGGCGATCAATGTTCTCACGGATGCATCTTCTTTCATGGTCGGACCAAAACGGCGCGCATCGCCTCGACCTCGGGCCGGCAGAAACAGCCCTCCAGATGATCGTTGACGAGGCCCATCGCCTGCATGAAAGCATAAACTGTGGTCGGGCCGACAAAGGTCCAGCCGCGTTTCTTCAGATCCTTGGAAATGATCGTCGAGGTCGGCGTCGTCGGATTGGCGACGATATGCTCGCGGTCGACTACTCCGGGCCGTTCGTTATGACCCGGCTCATAGCGCCAGAAATAATGGGCGAGCGAGCCGAATTCATCTCTCAGCGCAATGGCGCGCCTGGCATTGTTGATGGTCGAGACGATCTTGCCGCGATGGCGGATGATGCCGGCATCGGCAAGGCAGCGGGTGACGTCCTCGTCGCCGAAGAGGGCGACCTTTTCGAAATCGAAGCCGGAAAAAGCGGCACGGAAATTCTCGCGCTTGCGCAGGATGGTCAGCCAGGAAAGGCCGGACTGGAAGCCTTCGAGGCAGATCTTCTCGAAGAGGCGGATATCATCGGTGACAGGGCGGCCCCATTCCTCGTCATGATAGCGGAGATAATCCGGCAGATTGGCGTGCCAGTGGCAGCGGCTCCTGCCGTCCTCGCCGATGATGATGCCTGTCTCGCTCATGTCCGCTTCATTCCCGGGTCCGTCCGTTCGCCGGTCCGCTTGGGTTTCCGGTCATGATTCCGGCTTTACCATTTGCAAACCGTCTTTCCAAACCGAACGGTAACCCTGACGAAAAGTTTATTCGGCCGGTCGGGTTTTCATGAAATCGATCTTTACCATTCGCTGGCGGATTGGGTGGCAGCGTCTTTCCCGGGCGGAACATCTCCGCCCGGGCGGACGTCTCCGCCAGCGCATTTTCGGCCATTTGTAGAGAGTCCGCCCGATGATGAAACAGCTTGTTCTTGCCGCAGCCCTGTTCGGCATATGCTCCACGGCCGCCCTTGCAGACGACCGCTACGCCACCCGTCCGCCGGTCGTGCTCAGCCCCGACCTGACCGCACCCTGGATCAACCAGCTCGGCGGCGGCACGGTTCGCCCCGTCGTCTATCAGCGACCGGTCGTCCAGTTGCAGCAGCGCGGCCTTTTCCAGCGCCGCGTCATCCGCCAGGCGCCGCAGATCGCACCGCAGACCGTTTCGGCGATCAACCCGGGCATACCGGCGATCCGCCATCCGATCGAGCCGCAATTCCTGCCGCAGATAGTCGATTACGACACTCAGGAAAAGCCCGGCACCATCGTCATCGATACCAACAACCGCTTCCTCTATCTGGTGATGGATGGCGGCAAGGCGCGGCGTTACGGCGTCGGCGTCGGCAAGCCCGGCTTCGAATGGGCCGGCGCCCACAAGATCACCCGCAAACAGGAATGGCCGGACTGGACGCCACCTTCCGAAATGATCAGCCGTGAAGCCGCCAAGGGCCACTACCTGCCGGCGCGGATGGATGGCGGTGCGGAAAACCCGCTCGGTGCCCGCGCCATGTATCTCGGCTCGACGCTTTACCGTATCCACGGTACCAACGCGCCTTGGTCGATCGGTAGCGCCGTCTCCTCCGGTTGCATCCGCTTGCGCAACGAAGATGTCGTCGATCTCTATGACCGCGTCCGCGTCGGAACCCGCGTCGTCGTCATGTAACGGCACATACAATATCTTGGAAGCCGCAAGAACAGCCGGCTTCCTTCCCCGAAATTGCTTTATCCGGCCGGGCCGATCTTGAATCGGGCAGAAGTTCATGTAGCTTCAGGCAGATTTGCTTGAGGGGAATCGATCATGATCAAATTGATGCCAGGTCTGGCCGCGGCCGGACTTGTCCTGTCCTTGATGTCTACATCCGCCTTTGCCGCGCCTACCGGCTCCGACAACACCCAGCGCCCGGCGCACGTCGTGCGTGTGGCGCAGATGCCGAAATATGTGAAGCCGCAGTTCAAGCGCAAGAAAGTGCGGCTGGTGACGACGGAAGCCGCCGGCACCGTGATCATCGATACCAACAACAAATATCTCTATCTCGTCGAAGGTAACAACCGGGCCACCCGCTACGGCATCGGCGTCGGCCGCGACGGGTTCGGCTGGTCGGGCGTCGTCAAGATCGGCCGCAAAGCCGAATGGCCGGGCTGGACACCGCCGGCCGAGATGCGCCGCCGCGAAGCCGCCAAGGGTCACATCATTCCCGCTTTCCAGGAAGGCGGCGAGGATAATCCGCTCGGTGCGCGGGCCATGTATCTCTACCAGGGCGGCCGCGACACGATCTTCCGCATCCACGGCACCAACCAGCCCTGGACGATTGGCCTCAACATGTCTTCCGGCTGCATCCGGATGATGAACGAAGATGTGACGCATCTCTATGATCGCGCCCCTGTCGGCACCAAGGTGATCGTCATCGGCCCCGGCAACAGGCAAGGCAAGGTCGCGTTCGAGGACAGAGGCATCGACGTGCTCCGCACAATGTTCGGCGGCTGAGCAACACTCACGAAAAAAACGAAAGGCGCTTTCGGATGCGCCTTTCGTTTTGCTTAGACATTGCGGCACAAAGCTGGCACATCTGCCGCAAGGTCGACTTATTTTACAATATCGGGGCTATTCAATGACATATGCGCTGCGTTCCTCAGCATCCCTGCTTGCGGGCATTGCGTTTTTCACGATCTGTTCGGCAGCCTCCGCTTCGGCGGAAGATCTGCAATTTTCTGTCTATGGCGGCTACCAGACGGCACCGCACAGCGGCGTCGATCTCTCCGACGGCACGCATTTCACCGCCGGCTGGGAAGGCAAATCCTTCGGCGCCCCGCCTTATTACGGCGGCCGCGTCACCTGGTGGCTCGAGAACTTCAACAAGCCGAACTGGGGTATCTCGCTCGATTATACCCATGACAAGGTCTATGCCGACGACGATACACTGGCCAAGACCGGCTGGTCGCATTTCGAATTCACCGACGGCCTGAACCTCCTGACGGTGAACGGGCTCTATCGCTTTCAGGATCCGAGCCGCCGCTGGACCCCCTATCTCGGCGCCGGTGTGGGCGTGAACATTCCGCATGTCGAAGTGATTCGCCCCGAAGGCAAGACCTGGGCTTATGAATTCGGCGGCGTGACGCTGCAGGCCCAGGCCGGCGTCGACTTCAAGGTGACCGACCGCTGGTCGACCTTCGTCGAATACAAGGGCACCTATTCGCGCATCGACGTTCCGATCGACAGCGGCGTGGACCTGAAGACCAACATCTTCACCAACGCCGTCAATGTCGGCGTCTCGTTCCACTGGTAATTAACTCATTAGAGCGGTCCAGCTTTTGGGGCCGCTCTATTTTTTTGCTAAGGCGCAATTCCAGACGGAAACGCGCTTCGTGGTTTTTCTGGCATTGCTCTATTTCTTGCCGCAGCTGACCTTGCCTTCGACGGCATAGGGTTTTTCACCGCCTTCGATCGTCAGGGAATAGGTGCCGCTGAAATTTGCCGCCGGCTTGCCGCGTTCGCCGGCAACCACGACCAGATCCAGCGTTGCCCCGCCGGTGTCATCTTCGCCGCCATCGAAGACCTCCAGAAGCAGATCGCCGTCGCGCGACCAATGGTTGGTCAGATGCTGCGATTCGAAAACACGCTTGCCGAACACGGTCGCCTGGGCCGGATCCTTGACAACAAGCGCGCCGCGGAAATGGTTGAGCTTGTGGCCGGCTTCGCTTTCGAAACCGCTTTCGAGCGTGAAGCGCGCTTCCTTGTCATCGGCGGAACAGAAAAAACGGCTGTCGGCATGGGCGGCGCCCGCCGCACCGAGCAGTCCCGCAAACACGATCATTCCCCGCCACATCGTCTAAACTCCCGAGACAGGCCCGACAGGCCTTTCACGTCAGCCTAACGGCAAACCTGTTAATTTTTCCGGCACAGCGCCGCCATAGGCCCAATCGAGCAGCTCGACCGTATGCAGGATCGGCATGCCGGTGCCGGTGGCGATCTGGGTGATGCAGCCGATATTGCCGGTGGCGATGATGTCGGCCTTGGTGGCTTCGATGTTTTTGACCTTGCGTGCCTTCAGCGCAGCCGAGATCTCCGGCTGCATGATGTTGTAGGTGCCAGCCGAACCGCAGCAGAGATGGCCTTCGGCGGGATCGCGCACCGTAAAACCCGCCGCCTTCAACAATTGCTTCGGCGTCAGCGTGATGCGCTGGCCGTGCTGCATGGAACAGGCGGAGTGATAGGCGATCGTGATGCCCTTCGGCGTGTGCACCGGCAGCTCGAGGGTTGCCAGATATTCGGTGATGTCTTTGGCGAGGCCCGAGACCCTCGCCGCCTTTGCGGCATAGGCGGGATCGAGGCGCAGCATATGGCCGTAATCCTTGATCGTCGTGCCGCAGCCCGAGGCGGTGATGATGATCGCGTCGAGCCCTTGCCCTTCGATCTCGCGCGTCCAGAGATCGACATTGGTGCGCGCACTGGCGAGCGCCTGGTCGGCGCGGCCCATGTGATGAACCAGCGAACCGCAGCAGACCTCGCCTTCTGGCAGCACCACCTCGACGCCGAGCCGGGTCAGCAGCCGGATCGCCGCCGCGTTGATACCGGGATCGAGCACCGGCTGGGCGCAGCCGGAGAGCATCGCCACCCGGCCGCGCCGTTCCGTTTCGGGCAGGTAGCTGCCGGGTTTTGCCATGGCTGAAGCGGCGGGGATGCGGCGCGGCGCAAGCGCCAGCATGGCGGCGAAGGGCTTGAGAGTGGCCCCCAGCATCAGCCCGGCGAAGGGCCGGCCGAGGCGGGCGAGATTGAGCGCCAGGCGAAATCGGCTGGGATAGGGCAGCACGGCGGCAAGGATCGCCCGTGTCAGCCTGTTCATCAATGGGCGCCGGTAGGTCTTTTCGATATGGGCGCGGGCGTGATCGACAAGATGCATATAGTCGACGCCAGAGGGACAGGTGGTGACGCAGGCAAGGCAGGAGAGACAGCGGTCGATATGGGTGACGACCTCGGCATCGGCCGGCCGGCCGTTTTCCAGCATGTCCTTGATCAGATAGATGCGACCGCGCGGGCTGTCGAGCTCATTGCCGAGCGTCACATAGGTGGGACAGGTGGCGGTGCAGAAACCGCAATGGACACATTTGCGCAGGATCTTCTCGGATTCGGCGACATCGGGATCGGCGAGCTGGGTGGGGGTGAAGTTGGTTTGCATTAGCGGGGCCTCCGCCTTGGGCGCGCTGTACCCGGGGCACCCCCCTCTGTCCTGCCGGACATCTCCCCCACAAGGGGGGAGATCGGATGGGATTGACGGCCTCCCCAAACAACGAAATTGCTGCGACTGCGATACGCCAGATAGGAAGCGATCGTCCCACCTCTTGCCGATCTCCCCCTTGTGGGGGAGATGTCCGGCAGGACAGAGGGGGTACTCCGCGCACAGGCTCATCTTCTCACCCCATCTTCCCCGGATTGAAGATCCCCGCCGGATCGAACTTCTCTTTCACCCGCCGCGACAGCATCGCCACCGCCTCGGCCTCCGGATGAAACGCCGCGGTTGCCGCCCGCACCTGCTCCGATGCACGGATCAGCGTCGCATGGCCACCGCCGAGCGCCTTGATGTAGCGGCGGACCAGCTCGCCTTCGGGGCCGGCTTCCATGCGCAGCCAGACGAGACCGCCCTGCCAATCATAAAAGGCATCGACGCCGGCTTCGAGGCGAAGGGCTGCAACCAGCAGATGGCCGGTGCCGGGGGCGACCGAGACGCGCCAGACCGGCCGCGCCGTGCCGTCGGCATAGGGCAGCACATCGCGGATTTCTTGCCAGAGCCGGCGGCTTTCCGGCGCGTCCAGCCGCGTGACCGCTGCGAAGGCCGACATTGCTGCCGCAAGTTTTTCCAAGCGCGCGTCAACCGAACCGGCGAGACCTTCGATGCGCAGCACCGTCGCCTCGCCCTCGGGCAGGTTTCCGGCGAGGAATTTCCAGGTCACCGTCAGCGGCAGATGGGCGGCGCCGGAGACTTCGACCGGCAGCGCCATTGCCGCCGCCATGGCGTTGGCCGCCTCGGCGTCGTTGAGGCCCGACAGTACCACCGTGCGCTCGGTCTTCGGACGCGGCGGCACCCGGAAGGTGACTTCGGTGAGGAAGCCCAGCGTGCCGTGCGAGCCGGCGATCAGCTTCACGAGGTCGAGGCCGGTGACATTCTTCATCACCCGCCCGCCGGCCTTGATGATCTCGCCCTTGCCGTTGACGAAGCGTACACCGAGCAGGCTGTCGCGAGCAGCCCCCGCAACGAGCCGGCGCGGGCCGGAGACATTGGCGGCAAAGACGCCGCCGATGGTCGGCTCGCCCGATGTGCCCATGACAGGGCGATGATCCATCGGCTCGAAGACGAGCATCTGGCCACTCTCCTCAAGCGCCGCCTCGACCTCGGCGAGCGGCGTTCCCGATCGCACCGTCATGACCATTTCGCCGGGATTATAGGCGACGATGCCGGCAAGCCCGGTCGAGCGCAGCCGGTCCTCGGCGGCAACGGCATTGCCGAAGCCTGCGCGGCTATCGCCGCCGCAGATAGCCAGCGGCCGGCCGCTCCCGGCATGGGTGCGGACGATCGCTGCCGCCTCTTCCTCGCTCGTCGGCATCAGATCGATCATGCGGCGGGGCGCCCTTCGAGCGGAAAGACCTTCGACGGATTGAGAAGCCAGCCGGGATCGAAGGCGGCGCGCGCCGCCATCTGCTGGGCGAGATCGACTTCCGAATATTGGTGCCGCATCAGGTCGCGCTTCTCGATGCCGACGCCATGTTCGCCGGTGAGGCAGCCGCCGGCATCGACGCAGAGTTTGAGAATATCGTTGCCGGCGGCCTCGGCGCGGGCGGCATCCTCGGGATCGTTGGCGTTGAAGAGGATCAGCGGATGCATGTTGCCGTCGCCGGCATGGAAGACATTGGCGACCCGCAGGCCGTAATGATCGATGATCTCGGCCGTCTTTTTCAGCACATGGGAAAGCTGGCTGAGCGGCACGGTGCCGTCCATGCAGATATAGTCGGCGATGCGTCCGGTGGCGCCGAAGGCGGATTTGCGGCCCTTCCAGATCAGCGCCGCTTCGGTCGCCGACTGACATTCCCGCACCGTCTTGACGCCATGCCGGCGGGCGATCTCGACAATGTCCTTCAGCGTGGCGTCCATTTCTGCTTCCGAGCCTTCGACCTCGACGATCAGAAGAGCGCCTACGTCGAGGGGATAACCGGCATGGGCAAAGGCCTCGCAGATCTCGATCGCCGGCTTGTCCATGAATTCTATCGCAACCGGGATGATGCCGGCGGCGATGACATCGGCGACACAGGCGCCGGCCTCTTCCGAAGCTTCGAAGCCGAAGAGCACCGGGCGCGCGCCCTCCGGCTTGGCGATCAGCCGCACGGTCGCCTCGGTGACGATGCCGAGCTGGCCTTCGTGACCGCAGACGAGGCCGAGCAGGTCGTAACCCGCCGCATCCAGCGCCTTGCCGCCGAGTTCGATCACCGTGCCGTCGACCAGCACCATCCGGACGCCGAGCAGATTGTTGGTCGTGACGCCGTATTTCAGGCAATGTGCGCCGCCGGAATTCATACCGATATTACCGCCGATGGTGCATGCGAGCTGCGAACTCGGATCGGGTGCGTAGAAAAAGCCGTCCGCCGAGACGGATTCCGAAATATTGAGATTGGTGACACCGGCTTGAACCACGGCGACCCGGTTCGGCAGATCGATCTCGAGGATGCGGTTCATCTTCGACAGGCCGAGTACGACGGCATCCTCCTGCGGAATGGCGCCGCCCGAAAGCGAGGTGCCGGCACCGCGCGGCACGACGGGAATGCCGTAGCGGTGGCAATAGCGCATGACCGCCGAAACCTCAGCCGTGCTGCGCGGCAGGGCGACGGCGAGCGGCAGGCGGCGATAGGACACGAAAGCGTCGGTCTCGAAGGGAACCAGTTCGCGCGCCTCATGCACCAGGCATTCCGGCGGCAGAAGATCGGTGAGATCGGCGACGATCTGGGCTCGGCGCGCCAGGACATCGGCTCGGGGTTTGAGAAACGGGATGGCGTCGGACATGGCGTGCTCCCTAGCCCCTTTCATCGGGAAAATGACGACAGGAACCGGCGGCGAACCTTCTGCCGCCGATAAATCGGCTTAGCACTTTCCCGAAAGCGGCGCAAATGCTAAGCACTTATGCCAAAAGGGGAAAAAATCGAAAACCGTATGACCAATCTGGGCGATCTCGAAATCTTTGCCAAGGTCGTTTCGACGGGCAGCATGTCGCTTGCCGGGCGGGCGCTCGGCTTTTCCCCGGCCGTCGTCTCCAAGCGGATCAAGCGGCTGGAGGACCGGCTCGGCACCCGGCTGTTGCAGCGCACGACGCGGCAGATCTCGCTGACGGAAGCCGGCCAGGGCTTCTACGACCGCGTCCTCGGTATCCTCGCCGGGTTGGAAGAGGCGGAATTCTACATTTCCGGCCGCTCGGCGCAGATGCACGGGACGCTGAAAATCTCAGCGCCGACCTCCTTCGGGCGCATGCACATCGCGCCGCATCTGAAGGCGTTCATGGAAACGCATCCGGAGCTGGCGATCAACCTGGTGCTGACCGATGAATTCAGCGACATCGTCGGCGGCGGCTTCGATCTGGCGATCCGCATTGCCGAACTCACCGATTCGAGCCTCGTCGCCCGGCGGCTGGCACCGGTGCGCCGGCTGCTCTGCGCCTCGCCGGATTATCTCGCGGCACACGGCAAGCCTAGAGATATCGACGATTTGAAACATCATCGCTGCCTGCCGGCGCACAATGGCGACACTTGGCGGCTGAACGGGCCGGACGGAATGCTCAGCCTGCGGCCGGAGGGAATGCTGGTCACCAATTCCAGTGAGGTGATCCGCGAGGCAGTCATCTCAGGCCTCGGGATCGCGCTGCGCTCCACCTGGGATATCGGCGAAGAGCTCAAAGCCGGGAAGCTGGTGCAAGTGCTGCCCGCCTATGAGGGCTCGCACAATGTGGCGCTGTCGGCCGTCTATCCCAGCCGGCAATTCCTGCCGGCCAAGGTGCGGCTGTTCATCGACTATCTCGCCGAGCTTTACGGACCTGTCCCCTATTGGGAACGCTGACGGCGGTGCTCGCTCAGCGCGCCAGCCTCTCGATGACGATCCAGCAGGGCGCGCAGTCGCGCCAGGCGCTTCATGTCGCGGTGATAGCCGATCCAGGTGTCCCGGCCGGGCGGCGCCTCACCGAGATCGACCAGTTCGATGGCAGCAAGCGAATCGCCGAGAGGCCGCGGCAGGACGGCGAGCCCCGCTCCATTGGCACAGAGCGCCGCCTGAACATCGCGGCTGTTGCTGCGCATGACAATTTCGGCCCGCGGCAAGAGCCGTTGCAGCCAGCCGGCATCCGGCATGTCGCCGAAAGCTTGGTCCATGGTGACGAGGCGGGCGCCCACCCCTTCAAATGCCCTCGGGTGCGGCGCGCCGCGACGGATGTAAAGGCCGTATTTAATATGGATAAGCTTGCGGGATATGATCTCCGCTTCCGTAAAGGGCTGAATACGAAAAACGAGGTCGGCTTCGCGTCGTGGCAGGCTAAGCAGCCGGCTGTCGGTCAATAGTTCGACCACCACCTTGGGATGGAGTTGCGAGAATTCCGCCAGCACCGGCGAAAGCACATGCGCACCGAACCAGTCGGACGAGGACAGCCTGAGAAAACCACCGAGCTGGCGGCTGCCACCGGCAAGGATGCGCTCCATAGCAAGCGTCTCCTCCTCGATGCGTTCGGCACCGGCGAGCACGGCCGCGCCTTCCTCGGTCAGCACGAAGCCCTCAGTCGTGCGCTGAAATAACGTCTGCCCAACAGACGCTTCCAGGGCACGCAACCGCCGGCCCATCGTCGGTTGGGTCAAACCGAGGCTGCGGGCTGCGGCTCCGAGCGTTCCGAACCGCGCGATCGCCAGAAAAATCTTCAGGTCGCTCCATTCCATCGCGCGTATCCATCAAACAAAAATGCATGGGCTGCAGTCTTTTTCTTTTATTTTCATTCGCGTTTCAATGAGCGATCTTTCTTCCAGGAAAGCCCGTTGCGACCGTAGAGGCCGCGCGAACGAAGGAGAATTGCATGTCGAGACAATCAACGATGAAAGTGATGCTGGCGGAATCGCCGAATTCGCCATTACGGATCGCCGATGTTCCGAAGCCTGTGCCTGGTGAAGGCCAAGTCCTGGTGCGTATCTTGGCGAGCGGGGTCAATCCGCTCGATCTCAAGATCAGAGCCGGCAATGCGGCCCATGCGCGCCACCCGCTTCCGGCCGTGCTTGGCATCGATATGGCCGGCATCGTCGAAGAGATCGGACCTGGCGTCGGCGGTTTCCGTCGCGGCGACGCCGTTTATGGCATGACCGGCGGGGTCGGCGGCGTTCAGGGATCGCTTGCCGAATTCGCAGCGGTCGACGCCGCGCTGTTGGCGCCAAAGCCGCAGAACCTTTCGATGCGCGAGGCAGCCGCCCTGCCGCTGATCTCCATTACCGCCTGGGAAGGGCTGGTCGACCGCGCCGGGGTCAGCGCCGACCGCAAGGTCCTCGTGCTTGGCGGCGGCGGTGTCGGCCATATCGTCGCCCAGATCGCCAAGGCTGCTGGAGCCGAGGTCTATGTCGTCGACGGCGCTTCGAAAGCGGACTATCTCGCCGGCCTAGGTGCAACGCCGATCGATCGTGCCGCGGAAACAGTAGAAAGCTATGTCGCTAGACATACCGGTGGCAAAGGTTTCGATCTGGTCTACGACACGGTCGGCGGCCAGGGGCTCGATACGGCATTCCAGGCCGTCAGCCGGTTCGGCCATGTGGTGAGCTGCCTTGGCTGGGGAAATCACGCGCTGGCGCCGCTCTCCTTTAAGGCGGCGACCTATTCCGGGGTTTTCACGCTGCTCCCGCTTCTAACCAGCGAAGGACGCCCACATCACGGCGAGATTATGCGGGAAATGACGAGACTGGTCGAAGCCGGCAAGGTGATGCCGAGGCTCGACCCGCACCGCTTCACACTTGACGATACCGACGAGGCACATCGGCTGATCGAAAACCGGCAGGCGGACGGGAAGGTCGTCGTCGACATCGACGGATCTCACGGTGCCGAATGACTGGAACAGGATGATTTGAGGCTCCGGTCGGCCTTAGATCTATTCCTTCGCTAAATGAGAGAGTTGCGCCTGGTGTCGTCCGAAAACACTCACATTTTTAGGCATCTTCCTCAGCACGTGAGATCAAGATAAGCATTGGCCACCATCGCGTCGATATCCCTGGGCACCGGCACGACGCAGGCTTCGGGACCGGCCTCGCCCCTGGCGATGCGTTCCAGGCAGCGGGCCTGCAGGGTGAAGCCGAGATCCATCGATTCGACCGTGTTGCCGAGCGGCCGCGGGCCGGCGAGATTGGCCATGTGGCCGCCGCCCAGCACGTGGAAGGAGCGGCCGTCCCGCAGATGGAAGGTCTCGATATGATCGGCCTCGTAGCGATCGATGCCGATGACATCGGGATGGCGGCGGAAGGCCTCGACATCGATCTCATGCGGGAAATGGCCGCCATTCATCAGGATCGCGCCATCCTTGACGAGCGGCAGGTCGGCTGCCGTGACGATGCCGGCAAACCCGGTGACGGTGACGATTATATCGGCCGAGCGGATTGCCGCCTCGCGCAGCGGCGTGGCGAAACCATCGAGATGGGCCTCGAGTGTCGTCACGGCGTCGATTTCGACGACGCTGACGGTGGAAAAAGCGTTGCGGAAACAGGCGGCCGTGCCCTTGCCGCAGGCGCCGTAGCCGAACACCGTCACGCGTTTGCCGTTGGTCGAGCGGTTGGTGAAGCGCAAATAGCTTTCGAACAGGCTTTGTCCGACGGCATGCCTGTTTTCGGCGAACTGCTTGATCGGGCTGTCGTTGATGACGAGGATCGGCATATTGAGGCGTTCGCGCAGCGGCAGCAAGCGGGTGCGGCCCGAGGTAGTTTCCTCAGTGCCGCCACGGAGATTGGCATGGGGTTTTTCCGCCGCGATGGCGAAGAGATCGCCGCCATTGTCGAGCAGCAGATCCGGCCTTTCGGCTATCACCGCTTCGAGGCTGGCATGATGGGCGGCCGGATCGATCGTCTGCGTGGCGAAGACCGTAAAACCCTGCGAACGCAGAAACTCGACCGTCGAAGGCTGGGTGCTGTTGAGATTGCCGGTGCAGACGAGGCGCGCCCCGCCGGCGCGAAGCGTCATCAGCAGCGCAACCGTCTTCGGCTCCAGATGAATGCCCGTGCCGATCGACAGTCCCTCGAAGGGCCGCGTCCGCTCGAATTCGGCTGCCGTCGCCTTCAGCAGCCGGCAGCTGCCGCCGATCCAGTCGATGCGCGTCGCGGTCTTTTCCATCATCTCATCCCTGTTGCCGATATCCCGCTATTTCTAGCGATGCCACAGGGCGGCGAATATGGAGTTTATTCTGATGTTGGAGCAGAAAAACTGCCCTTTCCGCGCCCGGATTGGCGCAGCCAGCCGGACAAAGCGGCGAAAGCCGGACGTTTTGCATCCGGCGTGCGGCAGCAGAGGCTGTAGCCGGACGGCCGGGCGATGAAACCATAGGGCGCGACCAGCTGCCCGCGCTGAAGATCGTCCTCGATCGAGGCGCGCGGCGCAAGGGCGATGCCGAGCCCGGAGCGGGCGGCACCGAGCGCCAGCAGCAAATCCTCGAATTCTTGGGCGCGGGAAAAGACGACCGGCGGCGTGCCGCTTTCGGCAAACCATTCGTCCCAGAGTTTTGGAACGCTGCGGCTCGCAAGCATCGTCAGCCGGCCCATCGCCGCCGGGCTCTCCGAGAGCGTCGCTGCAAGCGCCGGCGTTGCGACCGGACCGAACTCGTCTTCCATGAAGCGCACCGCGGTCACGCCGGCAGCCGGCCGGTATTCGCCGCCCATGATCACCGCGTCCAGTTCCGGGTGCATTTGCAATGGTTCGACGACGGTCATCGGCACGATATCGACCGCCGTATCGCCGAGGTTCGCCTGCATGTCGGCAACACGCGGCATCAGCCACCAGACGGCGAAGGCGGAGGGCACGCCGAGCCGGATGCGGCCCGGCACGATGCCCGAGAGCTCGTAAGCAGCGCGTTGCAGAATGTCGAAAGCCGCGCTCGATGCTGCGGCGAAAGCGCTCGCCTCTCCGGTCGGGACCAGCCGGCGGCCGTCACGAACAAAGAGCTTGCGGCCGAAGTGACCCTCCAGCGTGGCAATCTGCTGGCGCACCGCGCCGCGCACCACCTTCAGCTCTTCGGCGGCCTTCAGAATGCTGCCGTGGCGGCAGACGGCCTCGAAGGCGCGGACGGCATTGAGCGGTGGAAGACGCATGATTACCACGATCAGAAATGACAGTGGATCACTTGATCTTGCCATTGAAGGAAAGGCAAGACCGCGCCATATTGAACACCTGTGCAATGCGACGCATTCGAGACACGACGTGACGGATTTCTGAGCCTGCCCCAGCTCGATTTCCCTTATTGAACGGCGATCAAATCCCGTTTCGGAACGTCCGCGGCTTTGGATTGTGTAAGCTTTTCGTGATACACGTATATGAGTGATTCCTAACAACCACTGCGAAGGTGACCCGACAATTGACTCTTCTCGCCCGATTGGCATCCGATGTGCAACTGATGTTCCGGCGTCCGCCGCGACAGCAATACGGTGCGATCTGCTATCGGGTGAAAAAGAAGAGTGACGATGTCGAGGTGATGCTAATGACGAGCCGCGACACCGGCCGCTGGGTCATTCCCAAGGGCTGGCCGATGACGGGTAAATGCGCTCATGAGGTCGCCGCACAGGAGGCCTTTGAGGAAGCCGGCGTCCGCGGCGCGGTCGAGACGGAGACGCTCGGCGCTTACAGCTATTCGAAAGTCCTGCGGGACGGCGTACAGGTGGCCTGCAAGGTGCAGGTCTATGCGCTCGAAGTCACCGACATGGCGAAGAACTTCAAGGAAAAGGGTGAACGCCGCATCGAATGGGTCTCGTTCGACGAGGCGGCGGGGCGCGTGCGCGAGCCGGAACTGCGCGGCCTTTTCCTGGCCTTCAAGCGAAAGATAACTGAGCGGCTTTCGGCCAAAGCGGCAAAGCAGGGATCTGCGGGAAAGCAAATCCCGGCGGAATGAATCCTGCCATCTTGCGCTGCTAGGAAAGTGGCGTAGAAGCAGATTTCATCCCCGGAATAAAGAATGCCGCCACGTCCCACAGTCCTCACGAAACGCACGCTCGACAAGGATCTCGACAAAATAACCCATGCCGAGGAGGCGGCGAAGCATGTTTTGCGGCGGCTGGTGGCGCCTGGCCTCGGGTTGATCTTTGTCGGCTTCGCCATGCTGTTTGCCGGTGTCTATGTGCTCGACCAACCGGGAGCGGTGCTCGTCGTGGCGGCGGCGGCGCTTGCCGGCTACATGGCGATGAACATCGGCGCCAATGACGTGACCAACAATGTCGGTGCGGCCGTCGGGGCGCGCGCCATGACGATGGGTCAGGCGCTGGTCATCGCCGCTATTTTCGAAGTTCTCGGCGCCACGGTCGCCGGCGGCGAGGTCGTCAAGACGATTTCCTCGAATATCGTCGATACCGTCGAGGTGCCGCAGGCGCTGCTCGGCTGGATCATGATGGCAGCGCTGATGGCGGCCGCCCTCTGGATCAATCTCGCAACCTGGATGAATGCGCCGGTTTCCACCACCCATGCGATCGTCGGCGCGGTGATCGGCGCCGGCATCGCAGCCGTCGGGACGGAACCGGTGAACTGGCGGGTGATGCTGGAAATCACCTCGAGCTGGATCACCTCTCCGCTGATCGGCGGACTGATCGCGGCCGGACTGCTTTATTTCGTCAAGACGCTGATCATCTATCGCGACGACAAGATCGCGGCGGCTCGGCGCTGGGTGCCGGTGTTGGTCGGGGTGATGGCCGGCGGCTTCATGGCCTATATGGTGCTGCAGCTGTCGCCCACCGGCAAATTTCCGTCTTTCACCATCATCCTTATCGGCATCGGCATCGGGCTGGTGAGCTGGCTTATTGCCCGGCCGCTTGTGCTCGCCCAGGCGCGCAATCTCGAAAACCGCAACAGCTCGCTGCGGCTGCTGTTCCGGCTGCCACTCATCGGCTCGGCGGCGCTGCTGTCCTTCGCACATGGCGCAAATGACGTTTCGAATGCGGTCGGGCCGCTTTCGGCGATCGTCCACTCGGTCGGCATCGGCGGCGGTGACGGCGTTGGCCATCCGCCGCTCTGGGTGATGCTGATCGGCGCCTTCGGCATCTCCGTCGGCCTGCTGCTGTTCGGGCCGCGCCTCATTCGCTTGGTCGGCGAGGAGATCACCAAGCTCAATCCGATGCGGGCCTATTGCGTCGCGCTATCGACCGCCTTCACCGTCATTGTCGCCTCCTGGCTCGGTCTGCCGGTCAGCACCACGCATATCGCCGTCGGCTCCGTCTTCGGCGTCGGCTTCTTCCGCGAATGGTACACCCGCCATTCGAAGCGTCGCATCGCCTATATCAGGCGCAGGGCCGAGAGCTTCGATATCGACGAGCCGGAGGATCCGAACATCCACGAGACGCGGCGGCGCTATCTCGTGCGCCGCTCGCATTTCATGACGATCATTGCCGCCTGGATCGTCACCGTGCCGGTTTCGGCAGCGCTTGCGGCAGTGATTTATTGGGTTATGTTCGCGCTTTTCGTCTGAAACTCACGGGTCCTAAATGCGCGCCAATTTCCGCATGCAACGGCTTTTCGTCGACGCGCCGCTTTCCGGCGGCGCCGCCCTCGAGGCGACTGCCGACCAGTTCAACTATCTCGCCAATGTGCTGAGGATGGAAGAAGGTGGGGAAGTCCTGCTCTTCAACGGCCGCGACGGCGAGTGGAAGGCCACCCTCACCTTCCCCACCCGCAAACGCATCCTGCTGACGGCGATCGAAGAGACGCGGCCGCAGCCGGCACCCTGCGACCTGCATTATCTCTTTGCGCCGCTCAAGGTCGGCCGCATGGATTATCTCGTGCAGAAGGCCGTGGAAATGGGCGCCGGCCTGCTGCAACCGGTCATGACCCAGCACGTACAGGGTAAGATCACCAATCTCGACAAGCTGCGTGCCAATGTCGTCGAGGCGGCGGAGCAATGCGGCGTTCTCGGCATTCCCGATGTCGCCGAGCCGGTGCGGCTTCTCGACCTGCTCGACCGCTGGCCGAAAGAGCGGCGCATCATCTATTGCGACGAGGGCGATGCCGGGCAAAACCCGCTGCCGGTGCTGTCGGCGATCCGGGAAAGGCACCTCGCGCTGCTCGTCGGGCCGGAAGGCGGCTTTTCCGAGGAAGAGCGGGCGCGGCTTCGAAGCCTCGATTTCGTCACCGCCATTCCGCTTGGACCGCGCATCCTGCGGGCCGATACGGCAGCCGTTGCGGCGCTCGCCGTGGTGCAGGCGGCGATCGGCGACTGGAACTGACGAGAAAAACGGGTGGACATGGAAATCGTTGTTATTTTTTTGATGCGTCATTGAAAGAATTTCACTTGCAACATACGTGACTTGGGTCCTAATCAGCCTTCCAGCTGCCCGGCCCCTGGGCGCCTTTTTGAATACAGGTACCCCGCATGGCCCGCGACACCACCGACCAGACACCGCTCTCTTCGGTTCAGGATCTGACCGATTATATCGCCGCCGGCAACAAGCCGCGGGAGCGCTTCCGGATCGGCACCGAACACGAGAAATTCGCCTTCTTCCGCGCCGACAACAGCCCGGTTCCCTATTTCGGCGATGCCAGCATTTCAGCCCTTTTGACCGGCCTGCAGGCGAAAAGCGGCTGGGAGCCGATCATGGACGGCGGCAACATCATCGGGCTTGCCGAGCAGAGCGGCATGGGCGCGATCTCGATCGAGCCCGGCGGCCAGTTCGAACTCTCCGGCGCACCGTTGGAAACGATCCACGAAACCTGCAGGGAATCGAACCAGCATCTGGCGACGCTGCGCGAAATCGCCGAGCCGATGGGTATTCGCTTCCTCGGCATCGGCGGCAGCCCGAAATGGACCTATGCGGAAACCCCGCACATGCCGAAATCGCGCTACGAGATCATGACCCGCTATATGCCGAAAGTCGGCAGCCAGGGTCTCGACATGATGTACCGCACCTGCACGATCCAGGTGAATCTCGATTTTTCCTCTGAAGACGACATGCGCAAGAAAATGCGCGTTTCGATGAAGCTGCAATCGCTGGCAACCGCCCTCTTTGCATCCTCGCCCTTCACCGAGGGCAAGCCGAACGGGCTGCTCTCCTGGCGCGGCGATATCTGGCGCGATACCGACAACCGGCGCTCGGGCTTGCTCGATTTCACCTTCCGCGACGATTTCGGTTTCCGCGACTATGCCGAATGGGCGCTCGATGTGCCGATGTACTTCATCGTTCGCGACGGCCGCTATCACGACTGTACCCATGTCACTTTCCGCCAGTTCATGAATGGCGCATTGAAGGGTGAGATCGCCGATCCGGCGCCGACGATGGGCGACTGGACGAACCATCTTTCGACGCTCTTCCCCGACGTGCGGCTGAAGCGTTTCCTGGAAATGCGCGGCGCCGACGGCGGCCCGTGGCGGCGCATCTGTGCCTTGCCGGCCTTCTGGGTCGGTCTGCTTTACGACGATGCCGCACTCGACGCCGCCGACCAGTTGACGAAAGATTGGAACTTTGCCGAGATCGGCGCACTGCGCGATGCCGTTCCGGCGCAAGGGCTGAAGGCTGAATTTCGCAGGCATCCGCTCTTCGACATGGCGCGCGAAGTGGTCGGCATTTCAAGGGCCGGCCTCAAGGCGCGCGGCAAGCTCAACCGGGAAGGCCAGGACGAGACGATCTTCCTGGCGCCGCTCGACGAGGTGCTCGCCAAGAAGGCGACGCTCGCCGAGGATCTGCTTTCGCTCTATCACGGCCGCTGGAACGACTCCGTCGAACCGGTGTTCGAGGATTATCAGTACTGAGCCTGCCCGGGGTCTTCGCCAACTCGGAAAACCACCCGGCAGCTTTGCAGTACGGCTTTAAGTTCTTATGGCAAAAAGCCGTTTGCACATTTCCTTTTCCGGATATAGTGGCGTGACACGCGTCACGACTCGGGGAAAGGGACCTCCATGCTGCCACTCTTCGACATGATGATGCAGGCGCAGAACGGCGCGGCGATGGAAGCGATCGCCCGCCAGTTCAACCTCGCCCAGGAACAGGCAACCAAGGCGATGGCGGCGCTGATGCCGGCCTTTTCTGCCGGCCTGAAGCGCAGCACCAGCAACCCTTATGACTTCGTCGGGCTGATGCAGGCCGTCTCCTCCGGCAATTATGCGCGCTATTTCGAGGATATGAACCGGGCCTTCACGCCGGAGGGCATTTCCGACGGCAACAATATCCTTGCCCAGCTTTTCGGCTCGAAAGAGGTTTCGCGGGCGGTCGCCGCCCAGGCCGCACAGATGACCGGCATCGGCCAGGATATCTACAAGCGGATGCTGCCGGTGCTGGCCGATACGCTGATGGGCGGGCTCTTCAAGCAGACGACCGGCCAGATGGCTTCGCCGATCAACCCCTTCGTCAATACGGCGATGGGCGAGACCATCCAGCAATGGCTTGAGAGTACCGGCTTCGCGCCGAAACCGAAGGCCGCGCAGCCGAGCATCTTCGACAATCCCTTCACACAGGCGATGCAGCAGATGTTTTCGGTGCCCAAGGCCGAACCGGCACCTCAGCCGAACCCCTTCCTCGACAACCCTTTCGCCAAGGCCTTCCAGGAGATGATGGCCGGGCTTGGGCAGCCGGCGGCGGCCAAGCAACCGGCTGCCAAGACGCAAGAGGCGCCGAAGGAAGAGGCGAAGGTCACTGCCGACAGCTATACCGAGATCCTGAACGCCATGTTCGACAGCGGGCTGGAAGTGCAGAAGACCTACCAGAGAAACCTGGAAGCGATCTTCGAAACCTACCGACCGAAGCCGCCTGAAACCAAGGCATAAAAAAACCCGGAGATGGCTTGGGAAAAGCCGGTCTCCGGGTCAAGCGGCAGGGCTATTGGCTATCACCCTGCGGGGAAACTCGACGCTCCTATTCGTTGTAGGAGCGGAAGAGCTGCAGGCGCCAGCGATTGCGCGCCGAGCGCGTCAGATGTTCCGATGGGTCCTCGAAAAAGGTCGAGGCCAGAAACGCAGAGGTCAGGTCAGCCCTGCTCAGGCCGATATCCCTCAGCTGACTGTCATTCAGATCGTGCAGCGTGTTGATCTCCATGCGATTGCGGAACCCGCGAAAGAGGGAGACCAGCGGAGCGAGGCCTGCGACCAGACGCTGGAAAAGCGTCGGGGCGAGCTTGCCGCAGTCGAGTTCTGTTGTCCGGTTTGTCATAAGCATCGAACTCTCCTTTCTCGAGGGCACGCAACAACCCACCCCTCCCGCGAGGTCGTGCGGGAAGGGATAAGGCTGAATTCTGCTTGGACAGGCAGGGCGTCTGTCCTTCACTTTGCTTGATTTGCATCCCGAAGATGCCAAAGACCTATTGATCAGTCCAACGAATGTTTCTAATGATTATCATCAGCTATCTTTATGGGTGACACAATGTCCGCGCCTCTTGATCTCGACCAGTTGCAGACTTTCATCGCCATCGTCGATTCCGGCAGCTTCACCAAGGCCGCCGACAGGGTCTACAAGACCCAATCGGCCGTTTCCATGCAGATGCGCCGTCTCGAAGAGCGCATCGGCAAGCAGTTGTTCATCAAGGACGGACGCGGCAACCGGCTGACGGTCGAGGGTGAAAAACTGCTCAACTATGCCCGGCGCATCATCCGTCTCAACAATGAGGCGATCGCCGCCTTCGACGACAACAGGCTGGAGGGGACGCTGCGCATTGGCACGCCTGACGATTATGCCGACCGCTACATGCCCGAAATCATCGGCCGCTTCGCCAAGACGCATCCGAATGTCGAGCTCTACATCGTCTGCGAGCCCTCGGTGGATCTGGCCGAGCGCATGCACAAGGGCGAACTCGATATCGCGCTCGTCACCCACAATCCGCGCGAGCGCATGTCCGATGTGGTAAGAACCGAGCCGCTCTGCTGGGTGGGTTCGGCCAACCATCCGATCCGCGACGACGCGCCGGTGCCGCTTGCCGTCGGCCGGCGCGATTGCCAATGGCGCCAGCTCGCCTGCTCGGCGCTCGATGCGGTGGGGCGCGAACACCAGATCCTGTTCACCAGCTGGTCCTGCACCGTCGTTGCCGCCGCCGTGCTTGCCGGCATGGCGGTCTCGGTGATGCCGGAATCGGCGCTGCGAACCGGCATGAAGGTGCTGAGCCAGGCGGACGGCTTTCCGGCGCTGCCGCCGGTGCAGATCGGCATCATGAAGCGCCCGGGCGTTTCGCTCTCGCTGATGAATGCGATCACCGCGCATATCACCGCCTGCCTCGACAACATCACGCCGGCCGTCGTCGACGATACGCTGGAGGCCGATGTCAAATCCGCCCAGGCACGCCTTTATCCGCGGCTGAAGGCGGCCAATATGGTGCCTAGCTGGTAAGAGGTAGAAGCTGAGTACCGTCAGGCGGCGCGCTTCGCGGTCGCGGCGAAAAGGGAAGCGCGGATGACGCGTTTCCACTCATCGAGCATGCGGCGCGCCAGGGCCTTGTCGCTGACGGCAGCAAGCCGGATGACGGCGCCGATCAGGTGGCTGAACAGGTAAGTGCGCGCATACATCTCTTCGTCGCAAAGGTCGGGCGCCAGCCGGCGCACGGCCTCCTGAAAGATGCCGGCGACGCGGCCGCTATGCTCGATGTTCAACTGCAGCAGATCCTGGTCGGTCTCCGTTCCCATCCAGACGCCGAGATAGACGGGATCATCATGGTAGGACTCGTAATACCAGTCGATGATGTCGCAAACGAGGTCGAGCGCCTGGTCGAGCGTCTGAACGTCGGCGAACATCGTCGCCGTCTTCGCCTGGATTGCCGCGGCGTGCTGGTCGAACAGAGCTTTGACGATCGCCGCCTTTTCGGGAAAATACTGGTAGACCGAGCCGATCGGCACTTTGGCGGCAACGGCAAGTTCCGTCATCCGCATGGCGCTGACGCCCTTTTCGGCAATGATCTTGGCGGCGGCGGCGAGAATGACGTCCAGCCTCTGGATACTGCGCTCCTGCTTCGGCTTCCTGCGCAAGCCGATCCGATCCATGCTTTCTACGCCCATGTCGTTCCCGTTCTTATTGTTCGCGCGGGGTAAGCATCATGCCAAATCAGCGCGTCGGGCGGGTATGA
The DNA here is from genome assembly GCF_022354505.1 of Rhizobium sp. C104. Taxonomy (NCBI): domain Bacteria; kingdom Pseudomonadati; phylum Pseudomonadota; class Alphaproteobacteria; order Hyphomicrobiales; family Rhizobiaceae; genus Rhizobium; species Rhizobium sp. C104. Next base: position 2,748,761 of record NZ_CP092348.1, read on the forward strand.
CATTGCAGGTCTTCATCAGTCGTAAATGAAAACACTCGCATTTTAACGACCGGCAAAGCCATGTGAAATCAGGCCTCTAGATCATATCATGCTAATTGATCAGCGGTGGAAAGACCTGAAATAGTTGTAGGATTCTTTGACCGAAGAGATATCCATGCCACTGCCCGAGACGAGCGACAATTGCTGTCCACCCGGGCGCCTGACGAGGCTTCGCGCCGGTCCTCAGCCCATCACGATCCATGCGGCGAGCCAGACCCACATCGCTCCCAACGCCAGGTATCCAGCGGCGAAAAGCGGGCTGCGGTAGCGCAGATCGTTGCTGGTGACATGGACGGCGGCATGGGCGTACCGCAGGGCGACGAAGAGCCAGGCGAGGCCGACGGCGACGACATTATCGGACTCGGTGACATAGAGAAGAATACAGCAGGCATAGAACAGCACGGGCAGTTCGAACTGATTGGCGAGGCAGTTTTTGACGACGAGGCTTTCAGCCGGCTCGCCGCGATTTTCGCGGTAATCCGATTTCGCGACGTTGCCGGCGCGGACCATTTTGCGCGCCGCTGCCCAAGAAGGGCATAAAGACCGTAGACCAGCGCCACATGGGCAAGGAGTGGCCAAAAGATTTGATAGCCGGTCATTTCGGCACTTCCTTTTCCGCTTTCGCATGTCGCGAGGAGCATTAGCGGAAAGGTTAAGCGGATGCCAGGGGCGGCTCGCCGCTGGCATCCTTAAAGCCGATATTGTCTTTACACCTGGGCGCTGCCGCCATCGACGAAGAGTTCGGCCCCGGTAACGAAGCTGGAATCATCCGAGGCGAGGAAGAGTGCGGCAGCGGCAACTTCCTCGGCACGGCCAACCCTGCCCATTGGCACCTGAGCCGCCAGGGCATCGAGCAAGCCCTGCTGTTGGGCTGGATCCTTACCCGCCAATTCGACCAGTCCGGTCGTTTCCGTCGGGCCAGGACTGAGCGTGTTGATCCGAATGCCGCGATCCTTCAAGTCGAGGATCCAATTGCGCGCAAAGCTGCGCAAGGCGGCTTTCGATGCGGCGTAAACGCTGAAGGCGGGTGTGCCGGTCGAGCCTGCTGTCGATCCCGTCAAGATGATCGACGATCCTCGCGAGAGCAGCGGCAAGGCCTTCTGTACCGTGAAGAGAACCCCCTTCACGTTTCGATCGAATGTGTCGTCATACTGCTCTTCCGTGATTTCGCCGAGGGGCAACATGGAGCCGCCACCTGCGTTGACGAAGAGCACGTCAACTCTCCCGGCCTCGGCCTTCACCTTCTCATAGACGCGATCGAGGTCGGCGAGATTGGCTGAATCAGCCTGAATACCCACAACTCCGCCGCCGATCTCAGCGATTGCTGCATCGAGAACATCCTTGCGACGGCCCGTGATGAAAACCCGTGCGCCCTCGGCCACGAAGCGCTTGGCTGCGGCAAGGCCAATGCCGGAAGTGGCACCGGTGATAACCGCAATCTTCGCATTCAATCGTTGTGTCATTGTCGTCTCCTTTGGTTCGACTGAAGCTGAGATATGGACGGGGGTATCGTTTCGGAATAGAAAGAATTGAAAGCCATTGTTTCAGGAATGAAATGAACAAATTTCCCGATTTCGAGGGACTGGCAATGTTCGCAAAGGTCGCCGAGGAGCGTTCTTTCGTTCGGGCTGCGCAGACGCTCGGCGTGTCGGTGCCGACGGTTTCGCGGGCCGTAAGCCGTCTTGAGCAGAGGTTGGGCGCAAGGCTCTTCAACCGCACCTCTCGACAACTCGCTTTGACCGATTTCGGCCTGCGACTGGTCGAAAGCGCCGCACGGATCTATGCCGAGGCCGAGATGGCAGAGGACACCGCCCGGGAGCTTGCCACCCGACCGAAGGGGCTCATCAGGCTTGCCGCGCCGATGGACTTCGGGACACGCTGGCTGGCCCCAATCCTGCCTGACTTTTTCGAGCTCTTTCCGGAGATTTCGATCGACCTGCACATGAGCGATGCCGTCGTCGATATCGTGGGAGACGGCTTCGATGCGGCACTCCGAATCGCGGTACTACCGGATTCGTCATTGGTCGCGCGCAGGCTGGCGCCGGTGGATCGCTTCATTCTCGCAGCACCCGCATACCTTAAACAGTACGGCGTGCCGGAACATCCCCGCGAGCTAACGGCTCACCATTGCCTCGGGTACGCCTACAGGGCGCGACAGGATGTCTGGCGCCTGCGCAATAGCGAAGGCAAGGAGGAGGTCATTTCACCAAGCGGCTCTCTCAGGGCCACCAATTCGCAAGCATTGGTTCCGATGGCGCTACGGGGCCTCGGGATCATCGAACTCCCCGAATTTCTCGCGCATGACTATCTCGTCGACGGCCAATTGACGCCAATCCTTCCCGACTGGACGCTGCCGACCGGCGCACTGTATTTCGTCACACCTTCGGCTCGGAGCCGGCCAGCGAAGGTCGAGGTCCTTGCCGATTTCATGATGGCGAGACTGTCAAATCCGGTTTGGCGGAGGAGGAACTGACGCCGCTTCAATCCCGGCCTGGCGACAGCCAACGGGCGATGGCAAGCCTGACAAGGACGATGCACGAGATGGCGAGGCTGGCGAATTTCAGCCTTGTCATCCATGGCAGCAGCTGCGCGGCAAGGCCTGCGGAAGGACTGTCGCCGAAGGCGATAAGGCTCGAGATGTTCTCGCCGTAGTCGGCGATGCCGTAGACGAAGGGCAGCAGATAAATCGCCTGGCCGACGAGCGGATGCGATCGTCCGAACCACGCGCCGAGAGGGCCAAGCTTGAGCAAGGCGAGAAATAGCAGCGCCGTCAGCAAGGCAGGAAAGATCAGTTCCGGCCCGAAATACATGGCGCTGAGCAGCTTCGCCGCAGTCTCGTTCTGATCGAGCAGCGTCTGCATGTGGAAGACGGCCGCTTCGTCGTAACCGGCGAAATATGTATCGAGCACCGCCTGCCCGGTTTCATGCTTGAAGGGAACGACGAAGCCGAAGGTCGTCCAGGCGAGCACGGCAAGGCAGAGGCCTGCGAGCAGCGCGATGATCCAAAGGGGAATCCCGCTGCCCGCCTTCATGATCAGAGACCGGCGCCCGGATAGTTCGGGCTTTCGCGGGTGATCGTCACATCATGGGCGTGGCTTTCGCGAAGGCCGGCGCCGGAGATGCGCACGAAGGTCGCGCGCTCCTGGAAATCCTTCAGGTCCTTGCCGCCGACATAACCCATGGCCGCCTTGAGGCCGCCGGCGAGCTGGTGGACGACGGCCGAGACCGGTCCCTTGTAGGGAACCTGACCCTCAATACCCTCCGGCACGAGTTTCAGCGTGTCGCGCACCTCAGCCTGGAAATAACGGTCGGCCGAGCCGCGGGCCATGGCGCCGACGGAGCCCATGCCGCGATAGGCCTTGAAGGAACGGCCCTGGTAGAGATAGACCTCGCCCGGGCTCTCATCGGTGCCGGCCAGCAGCGAGCCGATCATGACGGCGGAAGCGCCGGCGGCGATCGCCTTGGCAAGATCGCCGGAAAATTTGATGCCGCCATCGGCGATGACGGGCACGTCCTGAGCCTGTGCTGCCTGAACCGCCGACATGATGGCGGCAAGCTGGGGAACGCCGACGCCGGCGACGATGCGCGTCGTGCAGATCGAGCCCGGGCCGATGCCGACCTTGACGGCATCCGCACCCGCATCGATCAGCGCTCTGGTGCCGTCATAGGTGGCGACGTTGCCGGCCATGATGCGCACCGAGTTGGACAGCTTCTTGACGCGGGTGACGGCATCGAGGACGCGCTGCGAGTGGCCATGGGCGGTATCGACGACCAAGAGGTCGACGCCGGCCTCGATCAGCCGTTCGGCGCGCTCGAAGCCGTCATCGCCGACGCTGATGGCGGCGGCGGCGCGAAGCCTGCCCTGCGCATCCTTGGAGGCGTTCGGGTTCAGCTGCGACTTCTCGATATCCTTGACGGTGATCAGGCCGACGCAGCGGCCTTCGGTATCGACGACCAGCAGCTTCTCGATCCGGTGCGAATGCAGCAGGCGCTTGGCCTCCTGCTGATCGACGCTCTCCTTGACGGTGACCAGATTGTCCTTGGTCATCAGCTCGTGGATCTTCTGCTCCGGATCGGAGGCGAAGCGCACATCGCGGTTGGTCAGGATGCCGACGAGGCGGCCCGACTTCTCGACGACCGGGATACCGGAAATGCCGTGTGATTTCATCAGACCGAGTGCTTCGGCAAGCTTTGCCTCCGGACCGATGGTGACCGGATTGACGACCATGCCGCTTTCGAACTTCTTCACCTGGCGGACCTCTTCGGCCTGCTCGACCGGCGTCAGGTTGCGGTGGATGACACCGAGGCCGCCGGCCTGGGCCATGGCGATCGCGAGACGGCTTTCGGTGACGGTATCCATGGCTGAAGAAAGGATCGGGATGTTGAGTTCAAAATCCCGGGCGATGCGGGTCGCGATATTCGTCTGGCCGGGCATGACCTCGGAGTGGCCGGGCTGCAGCAGCACGTCGTCGAAGGTAAGCGCGTCCGCGCCGGTTGCCGTTTCAATGATGCGTGCCATGGCCAAATTCCTTCATTTAAGAAAATGCAACCTGGCCCGGAAACGAATCGTCCGCCCCGGCGGTGTGCATGGGATTGCTTGGAAGTTGGCGAGGGCTGGTAACACGTCTATGACAGGAAGGAAATAGCAAAAAGCCCGGCGTGTCCGCCGGGCTCGTCATGGGTGCCATGCACAGAGAGCAATTCCGGGAAACCCCGAACGGCTCTCGATCAGATGTCGAACTGATAGGTCTTCGGCACGAAGCGATAGCCGCCATCCTGCTTCTCGGCAAAACCGACCGCCGGGAACGGCATGTGATAGCCGAGGAAGGCGATCTTCTCGCTCGCGATCATGTCGAAGACCTTGCGGCGGGTGGCCGCTGCCTGCGCCTTGTCCATGTCGAAGCGCACTTCCCAATCCGGTCGCAGCAGCGACAGGATATAGTGATTGGCGGTATCGCCGGTGAGAACGAGGCGCTTGCCCTCGGATTCGACGTGGAAGACCATATGCCCCGGCGAGTGGCCGGCCGCCAGCATTGCCGTCATGCCGGGCGCGACACTGTCACCGTCCTTGATGAAGGTGGTCTTTTCGGCAAGCGGCGCAACATTGGCAAGCACCGCCTTGTGGCCGCCTTCGGCCGGCGTTCCCTCGCGTGCCTTGTTCGACCAGAAATCATATTCGGCCTGGCCGACGACATAGCGGGCGTTTTTGAAGGCCGCCGCGCCGTTTTCCATCAGGCCGCCGATATGATCGCCGTGCAGATGGGTGAGCGCCACCAGGGTGACGTCGTCGGTCGAATAGCCTGCGGCCTTCAGCCCCTTGGTAAGCTGGCCGGCGCCCCGTGCGCGGCCGCTTTCGCCAAAGCCGGTATCGATGAGGATGACATCCGAACCGGTATCGATGAGCGCCGGCGTATAGCCGTTCACGAATTTGTCGGCCGGCAGGAAGTTTGCCGTCAGCAGCGCCTGAACTATTTCGGGGGCCTGATTGGTCCCGAAGGTTTCATAAGGCTTTTCGGAGACATTGATGCCATCACGGACGACGGTGAACTTATAGGAACCAAGCTTGAATTGATTGATCTCGGGCAAAGGCGTCAAATTCATTTTATTGCTTTCTCCAGTCGCGGCCGCTTCGGCCTTCTCTCTCAAAATGACCGGCGCCACGAGCAGGCCGAGGCCTGCCGCAAAAAGGGTGCGCCGCTTTATTCCCGACGAAATTGCCATATGTCCATCCTTCCATGACGTGCTGCATCGCCGCACGGCCCCCGATGTCGATTCCAGCCGGATTTCTTCTGCCGACGGAAAAGACATATCTCAATCTTGACACGCGACGTTGTCGGACAAGCCGTTTCACGCAGACGTGAAGCAAACGTGTCGCCGAGGCGGATTGGGGGATTGGCAGGCTCCTGATGTGGGACTAAACAGCACGGGCCTTCCCAGCTCCCATCTGCAGCCCACCAAGGCCTCCCGACTATGAACCGCATCGTGCCGCTGATCCTCGCCGTCGCTCTTTTCATGGAGCAGATGGACTCCACCGTCATAGCAACCGCGCTGCCGGCGATCGCAGCGGATCTCAATGTCGGGCCGATCACGCTGAAACTGGCGCTGACCTCCTATATGGTGGCGCTGGCGGTGTTCATCCCGGTCAGCGGCTGGATGGCCGACAGGTTCGGCGCCAAGAAGATCTTCCGCCTTGCCATCTCGGTCTTCGTCATCGGCTCGATCTTCTGCGCCATCTCGTCCAACCTCGTCGAATTCGTGTTCGCCCGCTTCCTACAGGGCATGGGCGGAGCGATGATGACGCCGGTCGGCCGTCTGGTGCTGGTGCGCACGACGAAGCGCAGTGATCTGGTCTCGGCCATGGCGCTGCTCACCATCCCGGCGCTGGTCGGCCCGCTCACCGGTCCGCCGCTCGGCGGCTTTATCACCACCTATTTCAGCTGGCACTGGATCTTCCTGATCAACGTGCCGGTCGGCATCATCGGCATCTGGCTGGCGACGATCTTCCTGCCGGAGGTCGAGGCGACGGCGCCGCCGAAGCTTGATTTCACCGGTTTCATGCTCACCTCGCTTTCGGCCGCGGGCGTCGTCTTCGGCCTGTCGGTGGTGAGCCTGCCGGCCCTGCCGCCGATCATCGGCGTCACCGCCACCGCGATCGGCCTCATCTGCGGCTTCCTCTATATTAGCCATGCCAGACGCCACCCGGCGCCGATTCTCAACCTCGACCTGTTCAAGAACCCGACCTTCCGGGCCTCGACCCTCGGCGGCACGCTCTTTCGCATCTGCGTCGGCGCCATGCCCTTCCTGACGCCGCTGATGCTGCAGCTGGGCTTCGGGCTGACGCCATTCCAATCCGGCCTGATCACCTTTGCCGGCGCTATCGGGGCGATCACCACCAAGTTCATGGCAAAGCGCGTCTTCGCCGCTGCCGGCTTCCGCACGACGCTGCTTTGCGCCGCGATGGTGACGACCCTCGTGACCATCGTCACCGGCCTGTTCACGCCGGCAACGCCGCATCTGGTCATCATCGGCGTGCTGCTCATCGGCGGCTTCTCGCGCTCCTTCATGTTCACCGGCGTGAATGCGCTTGCCTTCGCCGATATCGACGATGCCGAAGCCAGCCAGGCGACATCGATGAGTTCGGTGATGCAGCAGGTCAGCCTGGCACTCGGTGTCGCGGTTGCCGCCGCGATCCTGGAAAGCTCGATCTATATCAGGGGAGAAGCGTTGCAGGTCGCCGATTTCCACCTTGCCTTCTATATCATCGCCGGATTGACCGTCATCGCCACCATTCCCTTCGTCAGAATGGACCGCAATGCCGGCGCACTGGTTTCCGGCCACCGCTCCAAGGTGGTGACAGTATCGACTGTTGAAGCCGAGCAGCCGGTCAAATAGGTTCAAGGTGCTACAACGTCCCTTGCGCCTCAAAAGGACACGCGGCGCTGTCGTATTATTCCGGATTTTCGCAAACGGCAGAGAGCTTGTTGCCGTCGAGATCGCGCACATAAGCGGCATAGAAATGGGCGTGGTAGGGGCGAAGGCCCGGCCCGCCTTCATCGACGCCGCCTGCCGCAATCGCAGCCGCATGGAAAGCATCGACGGACGCCCGGGTTTCCGCCGCGAGCGCGACCATGGCGCCGTTGCCTGATGTCGCCCGGCGGCGATTGAAGGGCGTCACCACCCAGAAGCGGCAGCGCGTATCGCTGTCGGCGGAATAGCCGATTTCCTCTTCCGAATAGTGCTGGCGGCGATAGCCGAGCAGCGGCAGCACGGCATCATAAAACTGTCCTGCGCGATAAAGGTCGTTGGTTCCGAGCGTGATGTACAGAAGCATGGGATCAGCAGTTCAACTCTTGAGACCGTCATCATCGGTCCGGACCGGCTGAAGATCAAGCTTTCTCAGCGTCGCCTTCGACCTTGCGCCCCTTGAAGCCCTTGGCCAGCAAAAACATCTCGACCGATTCGGCGCGTGAGGCATTCGGCTTGACATGAACGACCTGGCGGAAGTTCTGCTTCAGCATAGCGAGCAGCTCACGCTCGGTACCGCCCTGGAAGGTCTTGGTGAGGAAATGTCCGCCCTCCCCCAATACCTCGACGGCAAATTGCGCCGCGACTTCGCAGAGATGCATGGTGCGCAAATGGTCGGTGCGGTGGTGGCCGGTGGTCGGTGCTGCCATGTCGGAGATGACGAGATCGGGCGTGCCGCCGACGGCTTCCAGCAGCTTTTCCGGCGCAGTGGGATCGAGGAAATCGAGCTGCAGGATCTTGACGCCGGGCAGCTGTGCCATTTCGAGAAAATCGATCGCGGCCACACGGATATCCTCGTCCGTCGAGCCGGTGACCTTGGCGGCGATCTGCGACCAGCTGCCGGGTGCCGCACCCAGATCGATGATGCGCTTGGCGCCGCGCAGGATATGGTGCTTCTCGTCGATCTCCAAGAGCTTGAAGGCGGCGCGGGCGCGATAGCCCTCCAGCTGGGCGCGCTGCACATAGGGATCGTTGATGTGGCGCTGCAGCCATTGGCGGGAGGATGCCTTCATCTTCTTGTTCTTGACGCGCTGGCCGAGCTTGCGGCCGGTGCGGTTTCCCGCGATCGGTGCCTTGGTCATGCGTTCTCCTTATCTAGCACGCTGGCCGCGGCGGTTGCGGTTGCGTCGCCACACGCCGTCATCGGCCATCATGTCGGTGAGCAGGCCTTCCCTCAAGCCGCGATCGGCGACCCGCATGCGCGGGCTCGGCCAGCGGCGGCGGATCGCCTCGAGGATGGCGCAGCCGGCGAGTACCAGATCGGCCCGATCCGGCCCGATGCAGGGATTGGCGGCACGGCTTTCGAAATTCCAGGAGAGCAGCTTTGCCTGCATAGCGGAGACCTCGTCGTCGGACAGCCAAATGCCGTCGACCTTGCGCCGGTCATAACGCGGCAGGTCGAGATGGACGCCGGCAAGCGTCGTCACCGTGCCCGATGTGCCGATCAGATGGAAATCGCCGGTCTGGGCGACCTCGATCTCCGGGCAATCGAAGCCTTCGAGCATGCCGCCAACTTCGCGCACCATGCCTTCGAAAGCTTCCGGCGTGACGTCGCGCCCGCCATGACGCTCCGACAGCGTCACGACGCCGACCGGCAGCGATGTCCAGTGGGTGATGTGATTGGCCAGCCGGCTGTAGCGATTGTCGCCGATGCGAATGACGGCGATCTCCGACGAGCCGCCGCCAATATCGAAGAGCACGACGGAGCGGGTTTCACGCCCGACCAGCGAGGAGCAGCCGGAGACGGCGAGCCGCGCTTCGGTCTCTCGATCGATGATCTCGAGCGCCAGGCCGGTTTCGGCAACGACCCGGGCGAGGAATTCCTCACCATTGACCGCCTGGCGGCAGGCTTCGGTGGCGATCAACCGCATGCGGCGGATCTCCCGGTTTCTGAGCTTGGAGGCGCAGATCCTCAGCGCTTCGATCGCCCTTTCCATCGCCTCGTCGGACAGACGGCCGCTGGCCGCCAGGCCTTCGCCAAGGCGCACGATGCGGGAGAAGGCGTCGACCACCCGGAATTGCCCCGGGCGGGTCGGCTGGGCGATCAGGAGACGGCAATTGTTGGTGCCGAGATCGAGAGCCGCGTAGAGTTCGTCCGGCCACGCATGTTCGCCGGCCTGGCGATCCCCTGGATAACCGGAATTGCTATGACCATCCTGGCGCCCCCTGCGGCCGGCATTTGCGCTGTTCTGCGCCTCGCGCGATTCGGCGCGCTGCACCGTCTCTTCGGCGCGGCTCTCCTGCTGCGGCGGGGAAGGTTTTGCCGCCGTCAGCGGCCGGCCCTGAAGACCGCGCTTGCCGCGATGTTTGCGGCGGTTACGCCGGCTCGGCGTCTGCTCGCCTTCGGCCCGGGCAGCATTGCTTGCCGCTCTCGCCTGTTCCATCGCTTGAGGATGAGATGAACCGTCCTGCGCAGCGCCTTGGCCGCGACGGCGGCGACGCTTTCGCTTGCGGGCCGGACTTCCGGCCGCATCTTCCATCGGGCGCGCAGACTGCCCGGCATTGCCGGAAAGCTCATGCGAAGCGGGATGAGCCGCGTTGCGGGATTGCCCGCCACGCTTGCCCTTGCGGCGCCTGGACTTCTTTCCGTCCTTGCGCCCTGCCGCCGACGCCCCGTCAAATTGCGGCTTTGCGCCGCCTTCGGGGTCTTCCACGTTGTTTTTCCACCGCGCCGCGCAACTCCCTGAGGTATGCAGCAGGCGCTCGTTCGATTTTTGCGTTGCGGCAAGAATATCAGCGCCCGCCAAAATCACCAAATTCTTTTTTGTGAGCGGGATTTGGGGATCGTTTCACCGCTTCGCGGCAGCACCGAATTTTTTCAAAACGGGTATTTGCAATCCGCCCGCTTTTGGTTATAAGCGCCGCACAGCAGCCAAGCCATGCTTCGGCGGCGACTGCTGGGGAATAGTTCAATGGTAGAACGACGGACTCTGACTCCGTTAATCTTGGTTCGAGTCCAGGTTCCCCAGCCAATTCTCCCTAAATCCCCTTAATTCCTTGATTTTCCAGTCGTGCCGGATATCGTTTTGGCATTATTGGCGTCCTGATGCCCAGAACTGTAGCCCACAGGTGATGCCCACGCGGAAAACACGTGGCGACATCGCCGGTGGCAGGCAAGGGCAATTATCCCATGGCGGTCCGCCACGACGTCGAGAACCTTATTCGCCGCGGCAACATTTTTTACTGGCGCGCACGTGTTCCCAGTTCTTTCGCCCGGTGCCAGCCGGGCAGCCGGCTTTCACTGAGCCTTCATTGTTCCGATCATAAAAAGGCTGAAGTCATCGGCAGAAAGCTCAACACGCTGATGGCCGAGCTGAAGATGAAATCGAAGGAACCGATGTCGAAGGCCCAGCTTCAGAAACTTTGCGAACACGAACGCGACGTGATGCTCTTGCATCTCGAAGACGTCTCGATCGTCGCGAGGCGCTATGGCCGTCCGGCTGACATCGAGGAACTGGAACTCGATCTGGAGAATGGCTGGGCATACAAGCTGCTCGCCATGTTTGGCATCCGCCAGAAACTGACGCTAGAGGAAGGCTGCAGCGGATCCAAGTACCTGCTCGAAAACGGGGTCCCTGCCTCACATATCTCTGCGATCAGATCGAACTATCTCGAACTGCTTCATGAGGCGAACACCCGTGGCTTCCAGGATGGAATTCGGATGCTGATGCATCAGTTCGATATCAGCCAAAATCCCCTCAACCACGAAAAGGCGATGAAGGCCTATTTTAGTGGCCGGGCGGAAGCGCTGTTCGACGTCGCAGAAAGGCATTCACTCGCAGACCGAAATCTCAGTGAACTCACTGGTGGGTCAAGGCCAGAGCCGCAGCCTGTTGCCTACGAACAGGCAACGGAGGTCGTCATGCCACCGGCGCCTCTGATCGCGATTCCGGTCGATGTTGCTCCGACACCAAAGCCTCCCGAGCCCTTCCCGATCGCCGTGCTCGATCTTTCTCCATCACCGCGACACGCTGCTATCGAAAGGGACGATGGTCTGAAGACGCAGCCCGTTATTCAGGTCGCGGATTTCGAGGCCGAGTGCGAAAAGCTCGCCCAGAACATGAAGGACGCCTGGGACGACGACACCGCACGTGATGCCCGCGCTTTGGTTCGCATGTTCAAGAGCGTGCTTGAAGAATACGGCATCGAGCACACCGGTCAGATCAGCCAATACCACATCGGCAAGCTGCGCCAGCACTTCAATAACATTCCGATACGTTGGGGGCAGAGCGCCAAAATGAGGGCGATGTCGGCACCCGAGCTACGGGCCGAAGGTCAGAGGCTGCGCGAGCAGGCCGAGACGGAGGGCAAGGAGGCGGCCGTCGGCCTGAGCGCCGCGACCATCCGCAAGCACTTCGGAAATCTGAACCACTTCCTCAAGCATGTGCGCGGGCATGGCTTTGAACTCGACGATTGGAGCTTCGAGGGACTGAGACCGAAAAAGCCCAAGGCCGGTTCTGTTCGCAAGCAGCAACACAAACCGACGCCGGACGAAATCAAACCGATTTTCTCATGCCCCGTCTACACCGGGTCGTTGGACCACGATCGTGGCCGCAAAAAGCCGGGTCCACACGTCTTCCATGACGCGGCCTACTTCCTGCCTCTCATGTACACCTATCTTGGCGGCCGCAGGAAGGAGTTCGCTGGTCTTTCCTTAAACGATATCGAGGAAGATGACGACGGCCTGGTGCTTGTCCTTCGGACGAACGAGTTTCGGCGCCTCAAGACCGAGCAGTCGGAGCGGGTGCTGCCTCTTCCAGATGAGTTGATCCGTTTGGGCTTCATGGACTACTGCGTTGCTCTAGAGGCGCTGGGATACAAAGCCGTGTTCCCGGACCTTATTTCCCACAAGACAAGGAATGATCCGGGCGACCGTTTCTACGACGTTTTCAACCCGATCATGCAGGAGGCTTTAGGAAGTAAAATGTGGAAGCGCGCTTTCCACGCGCTCCGTCATGGTATGGCGGACACGTTGAAACAAGCTGGCGTTTCTACGGAGGTCATCGACGATATTTCCGGGCGTCTTTCTGATGGAAGCGAAACCAACAGTCGTTATACGAACCCCGCCGGTCTCCCATTGATGCGCGACGCCCTCGGCAAGTATCCGATCATCACGTCGGAGATCGAGGCGAAGCCGATCAAATTGCTGCCGTGGATCGCAAAGCGGTTGCCGCCGCCCTGGGCGCGCGAGGCCAAGAACGAGGCAAGACGCCGGAAATAATTTCCGACGTCTCGTTGAAAGTTATGCGGCCTCCCAGACCTGATTGAGAATACGGGCGGCAAGTGCGGCCTTATCCTGTGGGAGGAAGCGCCCGTAGTGCTTGGCGACCATATCGGCTGTGTCCTGGATCGCGTAGCTCGCCTGCTCGTAAGAGCCGGTCTGCTTCAGGATGTGGGTCGCCAGCACGTCGCGGACGTTGTGCGGACCGTGCGGCAACAGCCCCTTAATTGCGCCTCGCCCTGTGTACGGGTTGTAGATCCCGTAACGTTGGATTGTCAGACGCCAGGCCTCGTAGAAGGTCGTAACGTCGTAAGCGGCATCCGTGCTGGTCGTCTTGACGGTCTTGACAAAGAACGTACCAGGATCGGCGGCGGAGCGTAGCAGCACTGACCGATGTCGTTCGACGTAGGCGTCTATATATTCGTACAGATCCAGGAGGTCAGGCAGCACGAGACGAAACGGCTTGTCGCCAAAGAAAGACGAGTGCGCGTTTTTGAACGCGACCGCCGGGATGAATACCTCCCAACCGCCTTCTCTGTCACTCCAGCGGATCTCGCCCCGCTTCATCTTCTCCAGAACACGCTCCGAGCGGGGCATATGACCTTTGGGGCAGAGCATGAGCTGGCGCAGATTTTTCTGCCGCAGTCCGAGATGCAAGCCCAGCCTCAGCATCAAAAACGCGCGAACGGCTTCGGCGGCAGGCCGCGGATAACGATGTTCATCCGGCATCAGGCGGATGATCTCTTCGGTGATCTTGCGGTACTCGCCGACAGGGCTCGCTGCCTCGAGGACCGGCATGATCGGCTCGAAGGGATCGCGGTGGACACGGGCGATCCGCTGGATTTCCTTTACGCGATGAGCCGCATGCTTGTGGAAGTCGTCGCAGGCACCATGCCAATCCGCATGAGCATAGTCGATTTCATTTTTTGAAACGAGACCGGCGATCGGCTGGACCCGAGCGAGAAGTTCAGGATGCTGGCGAAGCCACCCGGTGTCTTCCTTGGTAATCGCCAGAGCAATCCGCAGCATGTCGACTTCCCAAGCCGTGTAGAAGCCGCGCCGCGTTTCGCGCCATTGCAGGTACCAGTCCCAGACGCCCGGAAAAAGCAACAGGCCGAAGGTCAGTTGACGCAGCGGCACGCCATTACCCCTGACCTCCCCATCCTTGGCCGCGGCAAGGGCGCCGAACATGAGCCCGAGATGCTCGATCTTCTGAGACGCCGTCTCCTCGCCCCAGACACCGTTTCGCTGGAATCCGACCGACGTCAGAGCCGACGTCTTGAAGCGCACCAGGTCGGCCATTTCCATCGCCAACGCCGGCGGCGCCTCGATGACACCAGACAGCAGGTCGGGATCTTCTATCCACGTTTCCTCATAGTTAGCGGGAACAAGGATTTTCCCATCCCGCGGCGCCCGGCCGCCATAGGATACGCCTGGAAAGCGGATTGCATATCGCTGCTTGGCGGCTGCCGCCTGAAACTTCCTGTAGTCGGTCGAGCCGCTGATGATAACCCGCCGAACCCAGTCGACGATCTCTTCGCGCTTGTGAAACGGCAGAGCGTTGAAATCCTCCGGCAGATGCCATGCGATCCGGCGCCGCTCCGAGGGTTCGATCCCGGACAGGTTGAAACCCGAAGCGGATCGAGACGGGTGCGGAAGCTTTGCCTTGAAGTAGCCGTCCGGTAGCCGATAGCGCCGCTCAATGCGGGATAGCACGTGGAAACTCTCGGTGCTGCGCGGCACACGGCGGCCTTCGATCCAGCTCAAAAGCGTATTCTTGTCCGTCAGATCGTCAGTGCCGATGATGCCGCGATAAAGCGTCCAGTAAGTTTCTCCGTGGCGCCGAAGATGCAATTGCAGTGCCTCCGCGAAGTCCGCCGGATCCTCCCAGACTTTGAACAGGGCTTCGGGAAACTCGACGTTGACGCGCGCCGACGTCACGCCGGCAGGCTTCGGCTTTGATGGCGGCTCCGGCACTTGCGGCGCCACTCGACTAACCGCTGGCGCCGCCGCCCTCGCCCTCGACGTCTTCGCGGGTTTACGCACTTCTGGTTTTGCGGCAGCGGGAGCGAGGCGAGTATCCCGGATCCATCGAGCGATCGCATCGAGGGCAGGATCGATCCGGCGCGCGTTCGCGGCGAGTGCCTTGGCATCGATGCCGGACGCCGCTGCAACGACGTCCCAGTCGGTCTTCCCGTTAATTCGAGGCGCCGGCCGCCTCGCCTGGATGAGAAAGGACAGGTAATCACTCAGTCGATGTAGCTCATCGACTTTCAGCACCGGCGAGAGGCGGAGCTGGCAAAAGGCTTCGATCTTGCGTTGAAAGGTTTTCGCAGAAAATTCGTTCATTTCCATTCACATAGCTGTTGTTGAGTTTCCCGCAGGTGCGGGGCAAGCGAGCTATGTAATGGCGATTAATCCCCGGTAACTGACCGGGCATGAAAGCGGCGGATTCTGAAAAAATCGATTCCTCTGCAAACGGCGTTTCAAGAAGTAACGGGGGGACAAAGTCCCCTCATGAGAACGCCGTTTGCAAAAACAGTCGTTAAATTAGGCGGCCAGGACATCGTCGGCGCGCAGGTGAACTTTGCGGCGGAAGGGCTGGTCATCGCGGGCGTAGCGTTCAACGAGATCGTCGAAGACCTCGTCCGCCGCTCGCTCATTAAAGCCCTGGTCGACCAGAAGTCCGATCACGGCGTCGGCTAGCTCTTCGATCCATTCGGGCCGCCCCTGTTCGAGATAGCTGGTAATCGTCCAGACCAGGAGGGTTCTTGCAACGTCGTCGCGATCCGGGCGTCGCTCCGCCCGATGCCGGTCTCGGAGCCGCTGCTGCCGTTTCTTCTGCCTTGCCTTCCGCTCGTCGTCAGTCTGTCGTGCCATGTCTTCCTCCCCTTTTTGCTGGATGGCACTTCCATGGTCAGAGGACCGGCTGACCGGCGCAACCCGTTTGTCGCGGCAACGGAATCATTGTGTTTTGAATCGGAATTCCGGAGCATTGAATCGAATGAGCGCAATTTGACTCGCGTTGAGCGCACGTCGAAACGAATTACCGGCACACCATCGGACCGAGGCTCGGCGAGCAGGTCGCATGTGGCGACGTCCGCAGCCTCCCTCGAAAATCCGTGAATCGGAATATTGCGGTTTGGAATCGTTGGCCGGGACTTTCGAAACGTCTTTCGAAGTTTTGGAATCGTTCGCTCATAGGTCTGAATCGAATGAGCGCAATTTGTTTCAGGTTGCCGGCAATTGATATCACGTCGTTTCAGTTTGCGCGGAGCCGATCCGCTGACCTCATGGCCGCTGGCCGAATATCCAACCTTCCCAGGTCGCGACGTCGTCGTCGTCTGGTACTCCTTCAGTGCGGCGCCGCTCGACGACGTCGATCATTCCGAACAGACCAACGACTGCATCGAACTGATCCTCACCGGTCTTGTCTATCCCAAACCCATCGGTGATCGCCGCCTCCAGCGCCGCTCCGCCGATGTGGGGCGGTCGGCCAACCATCGGAGAAGATGGCCTCCAGTAGTACGGCGGCCAGCCTGCTGTCGCTTGCTCCACACGGGGCGCCGCGGAATGCCAAGTTGGCCGTAGACATCTCCTGGATACGTTTCAGCAACAACAGTTGCTCCGGGCTTGGTGAGTTCAGCAAGGCTTCCGTCGAAAGGCCATAGAGCTAACTCCGAAACGTTCGGGATAATGATCTCTCGCCAGCCGGTGATGGCTGCTTTTCCCACCTGATTGCCGCCTAGCGTCCAAAACAGCATGCAGGCATCGCCACGGTCCGCCGTTGCGCGCTCGCAGCGGCGCAGAAGCTCACGGCCGCTCCCGGCTCCCAGAGCATCGAACAGGTGTCGACGCTGTGTACCGCCTGGCCGCATGGGATAGAAGGGACGATCGATGGCGATGTCGTTGCGATGTTCCGCGACGTCGAACCACCGCTCAAATCGCCCGGCGCCAAACGCTTGCAAGGCAGACCGGAAGTCGGCGAGACCCAATGCCTTGCCATAAGCGGCAGGCAGGCCGATCGGGAAATCAAACCCCATCAGCAGCGCGGCGTCCGTTTCGGCACGGCTTCGAAGCCGAGGGATGAGGTCCTTCGTTTCACCGACAGACTCTGGCGCCGACAATATCCATTTCGTCGCTTGTCGCACGGCCACGCACATCCACCGCTTTTTCCGGTCGATACTCCAGTCGCAGTGAGCAATGACAGCCACAGACATCCTGACCTCCCACGTTCCCAAAAGGGTCTAGGGGGTGGGGGCTAGGATGTCCATCACCGCATCGCCATCGAGCGCCTGGGCGTCGAACAGCGCCCGGACCAGCCGGTCGAACGCCGCTCGGTGTTCGAAAATCACCTCGGTGGCCCTGGCCTGGGCAAACTCCAGACGCTGGTGAACCCGCTTAGCAAGATCGTCGTCTCGACTGAGGATTGCGGTCGGATCCTTGTGTTCGAGATAAAGCAGCGGATAGCGCGCGCCGAAGCCAAGCACTTGTTCCATATCGAGGGCGATCCGCGTGGCGCGGGCGAGATCGCTCTGCTCCGCGCCGCCGGAGCCTGCGGATACGGTCTTCAGCACGATGAGTTCCGCTGCACGTCCGGCCATCAGCATGGCAAGCAGCCGCCCATACCATTCCACTGTATCGGGTGTGCCAGTCGCGAACGTCACAGCATTGTGGCCGCCGTCCTTGGTATCGATCGTGAGACCCCTGATGGAGCCAAGGCGCAAGGCGTGATGGACGACGGCATGGCCGGATTCATGGATCGCATAGCGCCACCGGACGTCGTAAGGAATTGGCGGCCGATGGCCGCGAATGCCGGCTTCGATGTCTGCATAGGTCAGGCGCCGCTGTTCACGGCGCGCCTTCAGCCTTGCCTCTCGTACGACCCGTTCAATGTCGGCGCCCGTCAGACCCATCGCCCGCGTCGCTAGACGTCGAAGCGCCTGAGGAATTGCCCCTTCCTGCTCGTGCGCGTCCGGCCCCTCGATGTCGCGCTGATCGTCATCGTCAAGAACAATCTCCAGCTCGTCTGCGGGGCCACTGTTCTGGCTAAACCTCGTCATGGCTGACCTCCGTCTTGCGTATCCGACTTGGCGACGACGTCGAGATCGGCACCAAGATGATGTGCGAGGATACCGGCGAGCGCCGGGATATCGGGGCGCGGGATGTCGATATGGGTTTCCAGCCTTCCCGACCGGCGGATGGCCTCGTCGATTTCGTTCGGCCGGTTGGTGGCACCAACAACGATGACGCCCTCGCTCTTCACCGCACCGTCGAGCAGCTCCAGGAGCTTGTTGACGCACGCATTCCAGTAGTCGGCATATTGCCGCGACGCCGACACCCGCGTTCCGATACCGTCGATCTCGTCGATGAAAAGAATGCATGGCGCCTGGGCTCGGGCCTCGGCGAACGTGTTCGCCATCCGGTCAAGTACGGCGTTCAGATATTCACCCTGCAGCCAGGTCGAAACCGAGGTCACGACCAGCGGGATCCTAAGGCTGTTGCACATGGCGCGCGCAAAAGTCGTTTTGCCGGTTCCCGGCGGTCCGGACAGAAGAAGCTTGGTACTCATGTCGGACCAGGCCAGGTCGCCGGCGAGGTAATCAGCCAGATCCGCTTTGAGCCCCAACGCCCAATCTTTCGCTGCACCGTAGCCGGTCAGGGTCTCCACCAGCAGCGGCGGCCGGCCCTCTCCCGGCGTCTCACCATCTTCAGGCAGAGGCTGGATCACTTCGGCGCCGGTCGGCTGATCTTTTGATTTGCGTTTGCCTGCCGACGACGATGCGCTGTCGCCCTTGCCGCTGCGGTCTTGTGACGACTGCGCCGCCCGTTCGCTGGGGCTTTGGGTAATCAGGCGCCGCGAAGAGGCGGCGTCGCCTTTGTCCTTCTCGTTGTCCCGCTCTTCGCGATTATGGATCGCAAGCCCCACCAGCGCTTCAATGCTGGACAGGATCGGTCGGCCGGGCCGGACGGCAATTGCGAGATCATCGAGCGTCAGGGCGCCCGCATCGATCACCGCGATCAGGCCGTCATGGCGCGACACAGCATCGCTACCATAGACCGCTTCCAGCAAGTCCGCGAGGAATGTGATATTGATCCCTCCGCCGGTCAACCGCACATCGCTCGTCAAATCAACTTGATCCGGAACGCCTTGATGGGTTTCAGCCACGGCAAGAACCGGCGAGCCGTGTGCCAAGGCCCACAGCAATTGAGCGCGCATGGCCGAACGGCTCGGGCGATAAGTCTGAGCGACCGGAATCTGCAGGAAGACACGTTTGGCTTGGCCTTCCACATACCTCCAGAGCTCGTCGACGAAGGTAAAATCGGCGGCCATGCCGACATACGGGCCGAACGGCACGAAGGCCGTTTCTTCGACTAGGTGCGGCAATGCCCGCTCGAACCCTTCGACCGTCACCTGCACTGCGAAGACCCCGGCCGGTTGCCGAAGGAATGCGACCAGATCGCGCAATTCGACGCCGGATTCCTCCATGGCCGCCGCGAGCAAAAGGACAGTCGCCATCGTTTTGATGCCAAGCACCTCACCAGCCTCGGCGACAACCCTGACAGCATAAGCGAGCGCGTCGTCGTCAGCGCCGTTCCTGGCCGGCAGGCGGCGTCTGAGCGGCGCCGGCCATACGGGCGCCGCCGACAACAGGTCGGGTCGACCGCTCGTATCCTGCGGGGCGTCGATCAGGAAGGCAGCAAGGCGATCGCGCATCCACTGCCGGTCTCGCTCTGCCTCGCCCGTCAGATGGGAGGGATCGAAGGCCGGAAGGTAGCGGCCAATGACATGGCCCTCGACGATCGCGGTGGTCATCATGAGCAGACCGTTGCGGACAGCCACCCGCCGGCCCTCGCGGCGCTGAACATGACGCAGACGCCGAAGCAGGAAAGAAGACAGACGATCCATCAGTTCTCCTCCACCGGGAACGCCGCGGAAGCGGAAACAATTTCCGCATGACCTGTGTGCTGGGCAGAGGCATGACGGTCGCGAGAGACAGCCCGATCTTGCCGCGCGCTTGCTCTCCCATTGAGCCAGTCGAGAACCAGGCGGCAGGCTGGATCGCCAGACCATGCGTGGTGGCACAGCCGATCAAGGAGCATCGGCGGAACGGCTGCGGCGTCGCCGGCCCCGTGTCGGGTGAAGGCAAGTGCGAGGCCGACGACCAGCGCCGGGTCATCTTGGCAAACGCGACGACGCCGGCCTGCCAACGCAGTGCCAGTTTTGGCAGGACCGCGAAATTCGGGCAGCGGCGATGATGAGGTGGGTACGGTTTCTACGGACACGCAAGATCTCCTCGCCGGTCCAATCTTGGTCACCGGCGTCTTCAGAGCATGAAGGGAACGGGGAAAGGCGGGCCGCGGGCATCGGCGCCGCAGCCATCACCTCAGCCAGAGCGAAGGGCGGACGCCTTCAGGCGTCGAGCAGACGCCGCGCAAAGCCGACGCGGATGTGCTGCGGAGGCCATGAGGCTGCGCCGTCATCTTCTGCCTCCGGGTCATCCCGACCGTCGTCGAACGGATCGTCGTCGCCACAGCGGCATCCGGACGGATGCTCATCGCAGCACGCCGGATCGTCACAGATCATGACGCGGCGGGTGGCCCGGAGGATTCCGAGACGCCGGGAAGATGTCGAATTTGCAGCCGCCGATGTCAGTCGCGGCGTTGCCGCATCCGGAATACCGAGCGCACGTCGCACCTCGGCCTCCAGAAGCTGCTGCACGCGGCGCCCGAAACGCAGACGCAATTCCGCCATGCAGGCCGCCGCGCCATCGATCTCCAGCAGGTCATCGATCTCCGACAATGCCCAGACGCCCGCCGCATGGTCGCTCGGGCGGCTCGCGCCATCGATGATGGCAACGCCCACTGTCTCGACCATAAGCCGCTTCTGAGTTCTTGTAGAGCCAGTCCGGCAGGATCATTGCCGACGCCAACATCCTGAGCTTCAGCTCTTCCAGCCGGCTGGTATCGCCATAGGACGCGAGCGAACGTTTCAGGTCCAGCACGAAGGCGGCGCGCTTTGCGCGGTTCACAAGGATCAGGTCCGGCGTGTAGCTGCCCTTGGCGGGCGCATCGCAATCGAGCCGTACTTCCTCAAGATGATGCCAGTCATTGCCAGCGATCGCTTCGATCGCCGCCTTCACCAGTGGTAACTTGATCGACTGCATGAGGACCACGAGGTCGGGATTGGCCTTGGCAAGCCGCTCGACGGCCTGTTCCAACAGCTTGCCCTCGCGGAACGACACGGCCCGCACGAGTGAGGCGACGTTGACGTAGTGACCGAGGATCTCGTCCTCGACAGGCTCGCCTTCGGCGATGGCGGCGATTGCCTTGTCGATCAAGACGTCGAAGTCCGCCTCGATGTCGCGGTAGCGCACCAGATACGGATGACGCCGCAGCACCGGTGGCTCACCATGAACAGCGAGACGCTCGGCGAAGTGCCGGCGCGGAGACGATGCCGGCGAGTGGTTGACGGTGGAAGAAGCCGCGGACGCGGCGCGCAGAACTTCCCCCGCAGGGGACGAAGAGTGTAGGTTTGTCAAAGCCCGATTCCTTTCAACAGAAGGCTTGAGGGTCAGGCCCTTGGTAGCGTTGGCGCGCTGCCTTGGGCCGCTTGCTCCGTTCACTTCGGAGCCGCCCATATCTGACAGGACCGGAACCAGATCTCAAGGATCCCCCCGGCAAAAAGAGAACGGATCCCGAACGCGGTTAACGAGGGACCTACACGCGAATTCCACCGGCCGCTTGGTGGTAAACACCTCGTACACGACCTGCGAACCGCACACCGACCACGGCGATGGAATCGAGAAAGGAGGCCGAAGCCCCCTTTCTTATGTTCATTCCGCCGAGACCTCGGCGGGTTTTGGCTTCAGCCAAGCCGGCTTCCTCAGCCCCGACGGGTTTTCAGTCGAAAGCATCGAGACGACGTTGGAGGGCTCAGCGTCAGCCTTCCCTGTCGAAACCGGACGCACCAGGAACGCCGGCGGCTGGAAGTCCCGGACGGCAGCGCCATTGTCATCGGCCGGATCAAGGCTTGGCGCCTCAACCCTTACCACGCCGCCAAGCGCCTCAAGGCCACCTCGCATGACTGCGTCTGCGGACTTCGGAGCGACTGGGGCTTCAAGCGGCCATTCGGGTTTCTTCGTCCGGGACGTTGCCCAGTCGAGCAGCAGCAGTAAGTCTTGGCGCAACCAAGTTTCAAGCCCCTTCGCTTCGGGCCACGACTCCCTGTTGCCGAGATGGTCCAACGTCTGGAAGACCTTGTACCAATGGCTCGCAGCAGAAAGCTCGCTTTCCGGGAGCTTGCGGACGTCGACGTCACCCGGCGCATCGAGAAGCAAAACATTGCCCAGGCTGCGTTTCGCCACTCGAGCCAAAGGCTCAAGCACCGGAATGAGTGTCGTTTTCTGCAGACGCTTGCCCTTGCTCTCGAGAGCACTGACAACCGCCGCGGCGAGAGCTGCAGCACTTTCGACGAAAGCGGCTACGCCACTCTTCGTCTTGAGGTCGATCAGCGCCCGCAAACCGGCGAGACCGCCGATGTCGGCGAGTTCGGCGCCGGCTTCATCGTCAGAAGCCGTCTCCGAGCCGTCCGCAAGCAAAGTCTTCACCTCGCTGACGCGGATGCCGTCATGCTCCTCGGCAAAAGCCAACGCGGCCTCAACCTTCTCCTCCGGCGCGGACGCGAGATGGAAAAGGACTGTCGGGCTGATCGCAAGCTCGACTGCTCGCCCCCGATAAGCCTCGAGGTTTCGAGCAACAGCCCGGTAGTTCCGGGCTGTTTTCGAAGAGATGTCGCATCGCTGCGATACCCATTTTCGAAAGTGCCCGGTTCTACGTGCTCGGAAGCCTGCTCCAGCAGGACGCCTAGCTCGAAGGCCTGGTCCGTGGAGCGGCGCCCCAGGGCCTGGATGCCAGCGGCTGCCGCTTCCAACGCCTTCTTGCTCTGCACACCGATGTCGAGCGCGTCGTAGTCAAAGCGGGCGGGCGCCCGTTTTGTTGTCTTGTTCGTCATGTCAAAGATCCTTGCGGGTTGCAAAAGCACCAACCGCGTTTGCGCGATTGATATAAGTATTATCGCACCGCGTGCAGGCAATAACAATGTTTACGATAGGTTGTCTCCGAGAGAGTAACTTCAAAAAGTAGATCTTTACGTCATTTTTTACTTATTGTTACTTAATAATAACGCCAAAAAATTATTTTTTACATAAAATCACCTAAGTATTATTTCCGCATTCTCTGGTTGCACCTCACTCGATAAACGTGCCCATTTTCGAGGACCTGCCAACTTGGTACCAGATACGCAGATTCAAGTGAGTGACACTATGTCAAAGGCAGTGCTGACAACGAAACTCGCTCCGACCAAAGATGATCTTCCGGAGCAGCGGTATCATCTCCCGCGCACCTATCTGCGTCAGTTCGAAGCGGCGAGTGGTGACTGGATTGTCTATTACGAACCGTGGCGTCCGAGCGGCGAGTTGATGAAGACCGGTGGACGGCAGGCTTATTTTACGACGGCCCTGATCGCCGACATCATTCCGGATCCATCGAAGCCTGACCATCTACGCGTTGATCGAGGACTTCCTACCTTTCGATCATGCCGTTCCGTTCAAGGAAGCGGACTACTACTACGAAAGCGGCCTACGCAAGGAGGACGGCTCAACGAACAAAGGCGCATTCGGCCGCGCTGTCTAAACGTCCCTGACGCCGAGTATGGCCTGATCCTTACATGCCTTCCTCGCGCATGTCTTCAGAAGCCAAGGCCACGGACGGCTGGCGCCGGTTCCGGATCTGGCCAACGAACCGTGCAACGGACTTTGGCGACAATCTGAAGACGCAATAGGGGACTGACGGTATCGTCGCGAACAGGTGTCCGAGGGGTAAACGGGCGGAAATGATTTCCGACAACGGAACCTCGTATTAACGCATCCGTGGACAGTAATTCTGTTCGCCTTGCAATCTTTCGATGAGTAATGAATGTATCTCTGCCGGGGGATACGCATGCCTAAATCATGGATAGTTCGCGCTGAGCGCAAGGGACGATTATTTGACGCTTTCAAAGAGATATTCGTTGTGGCCATCGGCTTGGCCGCACTCTGTGATCTTTCCGGAACGAGGACCGTCGGCGCTCTTGCGGAGGTCCATCTCCGGACCAACAGCCAATCCGTGGCTACTGGCCAGTTTCATCAATTTTTTAACGAGATGAGTATTAGCCACGACATGGCCATAGGCATACAGCCTTACGCAAATGGCCGACATGCCACACCTTGAGCCCGCTATTGAAACTGTTGATCGCCAATTGCATGCTGCAGCGACGACTGATCATCAAACGGACCCTGACGCAGGACTTGATGAACTGCAGGAGCATCCCATCGTGACGACCGAGAACGATCAACATTACAAAATGTCCTTCGTCGTTGGCGGATTGTTTCTCAACGAAAGCATCGACATCGTAAACCTTCATAGGACGTCTGCGAACTGGAACCAAACGCGACAAATGGCGCTTGGCGAGAGCATCACATCTTTGCCGAAAGTAGCCTCTCGGCGTCGGACCCTTCGTGAAATTGCGAGTAGGCTCTCCAAGCTGAATGATGCGGAGCTGCGGTTTTTTGGTGAGACGAGAGATCGCACCGATCAACAGGCTTTGCTCTGGCTGGCAGTATGTCGCGAATATCGTATCGTGCATGAATTTGCGACTGAGGTTGTGCGGGAGCGCTTCCTGTCTCTTCAAACTGACTTATCAGTCGAGAGCTTTGACACTTTCTTCGCTCACAAAGCAGAGTGGAATGACGCGCTCGCGAGCATCAGCGCCACGACACGATCAAAGCTGCGGCAGGTGCTTTTCCGGATCATGCGCGAGGCTGGCATCATCTCAAAGGAGAACAAGATCCTGGCGACATACATCTCGCCGCAGTTCGACGGAATAATTGCAGAGCACAGTCCTTCAGATATCCAGCTATTTCCCGGTTTGAAATCCGACAGAGGCATCGCATGAACCTGCCAGCCACCCGCAAAGCGCGTTCTGAACATCTTTTCAAAGTCATCACGAGCCCGCGATTCTTGACCAAGCAGGGTCTCGGGAATGAGGTGCCCTTCTTCATCTACCCCTACGACGCCAAGGAAGGGCTTTCGATGGATGATGACAGGCACCAACTGGTGGCTCGGGTTGGCCACGCACGTGTGACCGTCCTGGACCTCAGCCTGTACGATCTGTCGCTCGGTATTTTGGAAGAGCGCGGGATCCTCGAGCAGGTCCTCAACGTCGAATCAGAGACGGATAAAATTGAGCTTCGGGAGTTGCTTCAGTCGGTCTTGGACCCCCAAGCCAATCTGATCCCCAAGATTGGCGAGGCGATTTCATCGACGCCGCACGACGTCATTTTCCTGTCGGGCGTCGGTGAGGTGTATCCCTACATCCGCTCGCACAACGTCTTGAACAATCTGCAAAGCACGGCAAAGGACAAGCCGACGGTTCTTTTCTTCCCCGGAAGCTACACCCATTCGTTTGCGACCGGAGCGTCGCTGGATCTCTTCGGGTGCTTGCACGACGACAAATACTACAGAGCTTTCAATATCCTGAATTACGAGGTCTGATCCATGACGATCGCGATGCGTGACATTTTCGAGAAGCCTGTCGATCGTTCCATCGATGGCGTCATCAAGGCGGATGATGAGGCAAGCCTGCGGGTGGAGTTGGACGAGTACGTCATCACCGGCGAAATCGGGCTTAGGCTGGGTCAGTTACTGGAGGCCTACAACAACTACAGCACCGCGAACGGCGTCTGGATCTCCGGCTTTTTCGGCTCCGGCAAGTCGCATCTTCTCAAGATGCTCGCCTTGCTGCTGGAAAACCGTGAGGTTGATGGCGTCAAGGCCTTCGATATCTTTGCGCAGAAGGATGAATTGAAGAACGATCCGATGCTGGCCGGCGCGCTGCGCAAGGCCATATCGATCCCGTCCAAATCGATCCTCTTCAACATCGACCAGAAGGCCGATGTTATCTCTAAGACGGATGTCGATGCGCTGCTGGCCGTGTTCCAGAAAGTCTTCGATGAAATGTGCGGCTATTACGGCAAGCAGCCGCACATCGCCCAGTTCGAGCGGCAACTGGATGAGCGCGGGCAACTCGACACCTTCAAGACGGCCTTCGTGGAACTGTCCGGCAAGCCCTGGGAAACCCGCGGCAGAGAAGAGGCTCTGCTGGAAGCACGCAACATCGCCGCAGCCTTCGCTCACGCTACCGGAACGGATGCCGCGGATGCAAAGGATATCCTGACGCAGTATCGTAAGGATACGCGGGTCTCAATCGAGGATTTTGCCGATACGGTGAAGGCCTGGATCGACCGGCAGGTGCCCAAGTTTCGGCTGAACTTCTTTGTCGATGAGGTTGGTCAGTACATCGCTGACAACGTCAAGCTGATGACCAACCTGCAGACCATTGCCGAAAGCCTGAACACCAAGTGCAAGGGACAAGCGTGGATCATCGTTACAGCGCAGCAGGCCCTCACAGATGTCGTGGGCGACATGACGGCGCGCCAGGAGAACGACTTCTCCAAAATTCAGGCCCGCTTTTCCAATCGCATGCCGCTGAACTCTGCTGATGTGGCTGAGGTCATCCAGAAGCGTCTGCTGGCGAAAACCGAGGCCGCGGAAATCACGCTCGGAAACCTGCACGACAAAGAGGTCAGTAATCTCCGAACATTGTTCGATTTTGCCGATGGTTCGATACCGCTGAAAAACTATCGCGATCGAAACCATTTCATCGCCAGCTACCCCTTCCCACCGTACCAGTACACGCTCTTCCAGATGGCGATCACCTCGCTTTCGGAGCACAACGCTTTTGAAGGCAAGCACAGTTCTGTTGGCGAACGGTCCATGCTGGCCGTGTTTCAGGAGGTCGCCAAGGCTCTGAAAGATATGCCGGTCGGCGGCCTCGCGACCTTCGATCGCATGTTCGACGGCATACAATCGGTACTGAAGTCCTCCGTCCAGCAATCCATCCATATTGCGAAAGACAATCTCGATGACCCCTATGCCTTTCGTGTCCTGAAAGCGCTGTTCCTCGTCAAATACGTCAAGGGCTTCAGGGCGACAGTCAGGAATATCAGCATCCTGCTGCTATCGGAGTTTGATGTAGACCAAGGCGAACAGCGCCGCAGGATCGAGGAGGCCTTGGCTCGCCTCGAGCGGGAAACTTACATTCAGCGCAATGGCGATGTT
Organism: Rhizobium sp. C104; assembly: GCF_022354505.1. Classification (NCBI taxonomy): domain Bacteria; kingdom Pseudomonadati; phylum Pseudomonadota; class Alphaproteobacteria; order Hyphomicrobiales; family Rhizobiaceae; genus Rhizobium; species Rhizobium sp. C104. Next base: position 2,775,765 of record NZ_CP092348.1, read on the forward strand.
TATGAGTTTCTCACCAATGAGGAGAAGGACGTCGAGGCGGAGATCAAGGCGCTTGACGTCGACCCGGCGGAAAGCACCAAGGCGCTGGAAGATCTCGCCTTCGACACCATCCTCCGTCACCGCAAGATCAAGCATCTGACGACGGGCTACGAATATGCCTTCAGCCGGAAGCTCGACGACCATCTCTTGGGCCGCGAATATGAGCTGTCCATCAACATCATCAGCCCGGTCGGCGATGATATCGCAGTCCCGGAGACCGTCCGCATGCGCAACCTCGGTCGCGAGGAGCTGGCTGTCGTCCTGCTGCCAGACGTCCGGTTCGTTCGCGACCTGCGGCTGTTCCGGCAAACCGACAAGTACATCCGGCAGGCTCGCACTGGCTCACCGCAGCCGGGACGCGACCGCATCATTCAGGAAAAGGGCGATCAAAACGCCCGCCGTGCGAAGGATCTGGAAGCCCGGCTTCGAAAACTGATTGCGGACGCACGTCTCTTCGTGCGGGGCGACGAGCTTGATATTGGCGTAGACGAGCCGCAAGAGCGCATCGTCAAGGCATTCCAGTCTCTCGTTGACAAGGTCTATGTCAACCTGCCGATGCTGCGGGGCGTGACCTACCAAGAGGCAGATATTGCCAAGGCGGCAAGCCTTGCGAATGACCTTCTCGGCGATACCGGCCTGAAGGAGGAGGAGCAGGAGGTCCTGAACCACATCCAGGGGCAGGCCCGCAACGGAGTGAAGGTGTCAGTCAAGTATCTGACGGAGCGGTTCGGCGCCAAGCCCTATGGCTGGCCGACGGTCGCCACCCTTTGTCTCACCGCAAGCCTAGTGGCCAAGGGCAAGTGCGAAGCCCGGTCGGATGGCGCGCCGCTGGAGGGCGCCGGGCTGGCGCGTGCGTTGAACAACAGCCATGTGCTGGGCAACATATTGCTCACGCCGCAAGTGGAGTTCCTCCCCTCCCAGATCCGGGCTGCCAAGGATCTATACCGGGAACTGTTCGGCCAGCCGGCGGATGGCTCGGATGCGCGGGTACTTGGCGGCGAGTGGGCGGATAGCGCACGCAAGCTGGCGGACGAACTCAACCGGCTGCTGTCTGACAAACGAAACTATCCCTTCCTGGTCGCCCTGGAGCCGCTGCGGGATCGGATAGTCGACATGACGGGCAAGCCCCCGGCCTGGTACATCACCGAGCCGGTGAAGCAGGAAGACGCGCTGCTGAATGCCAAGGAGGACATCCTCGACAAGATCCGCAGCTTCATGGCCGGTGCCCAGAAGACGATCTACGATGACGTCCGCGATTTCCTTCGGTCACAGGAAGCCAATATCGGCTATGTCGATGCTGGTGCCGGGGAAAAGCTGCGCGCAGCGCTGAACGACCAGGATTGCTACAAGGGCAATGCCGTCCAGTCGCTCAAGGCAGACCTCTACGCCCTGAAGGACAAGGTAGAGCTTGACGTCTTGAAGGAGCGCAAGGCGGTGATCGCGGCGGTGGATGAATGTGTCGAGAAGATCGCCTGGACGTCCGAGTTCCAGGCACTGCCCCCGGAGCAGCAGGACAAGATCAAGCGCAGCATCGAAACCCACAAAACCGGTGTTGAGACGGTCAGCATGATCCCGATCCTGCGGGACAAGGCGAATGGTGCGCGCACGGGCCTGATGCAGCAGATCCTGGCGGATATCGCCCGGCTTGCTCCTCCGCCTGCGGCGCCAAAGCCCATGACGACTGGCATGTCCGAGCCGCCAGCGCCAGTCATCAAGCCGCCAACCTATATCAACGCTTCGCAAATCAAGGTGGCCTATCCCCGCACCTATCTCGCCGAAGCGGCGGATGTAGAGCAATACGTCAATGAACTGCGCAAGACCCTGCTGGCCGAGATCGCAGCAGGCAAGAAAGTGATCGTCTGATGGATACCAATGCCCTGAAAAAATTTGCGCAAAGCGCCCGCAATCTGTTGATCGATCAGGTCACCGCAAAGCTGGCTTTGGTGCTGGATCCGGCCTCTGCGGCGCGGCGCGAACAGCCGGCGGCGGTGAAGGCGTTGGAAGTCGCGATCCATGAGGCGAGCGAACGGCAGGTGATCGAACAGGTGGCCTATACCTGGTTCAACCGTTTCACGGCCCTGCGCTTCATGGATGTGAACGGCTACACCAATCCACGTGTCGTCTCCCCTGCGGAAGGTGCAACACGGCCGGAAATTCTGGCGGAAGCCATGGCTGGCAATCTGCCGGAAAAGGCACCTTCTGCCATCTCCGCCCTGCTGGAAGGCCGCAGCCCCTCAAATGATCCGCAGGCGGAGGCCTACCGGCTCCTGCTGGTGCATGCCTGCAATGCCTGGCACGGGGCCATGCCCTTCCTGTTCGAAAAGGTGGGCGATTATACCGAACTCCTGATGCCGGAGGATCTGCTGTCGCCAACATCCATCCTCGCCCGGTTGAGGGAAGCCATGGCCGACAACGCCTGCACTGATGTCGAAATCATCGGTTGGCTCTACCAGTTCTACATCTCGGAAAAGAAGGATCAGGTCTTTGCCGGCCTGAAGAAGAACATCAAGATCACGGCGGAAAACATTCCCGCTGCAACCCAGCTCTTCACCCCGCACTGGATTGTCCGCTATCTCGTGGAAAACTCGCTGGGGCGTCTGTGGCTCTTGAACCGCCCCGCCTCGAAGCTCGCCGCGCAGATGGACTATTACATCGCGCCGGAAGAGCCCGAAACGGACTTCCTGAAGCTCGGCAAGCCGGAAGAGATCAAGATCTGTGATCCGGCGTGCGGCTCCGGCCATATGCTGACCTATGCCTTCGACCTGCTCTACGCGATCTATGAGGAAGAGGGTTATGACCGCGCCGAGATCCCGGCGCTAATCCTCAAACACAATCTCACCGGCATCGAGATCGATGACCGCGCGGCCGCACTGGCAGCCTTTGCGCTTTCCATGAAGGCGGCAGCGAAACTGGGACGCCGACGCTTCCTGCGCATGGAGGTGAAGCCGGATATCGTCGTGTTGCAGAACGTCAGCTTCACGCCTGCCGAGCTGACGGATGTGGCCGCCGTGGTGGGCAAGGATCTGTTCACAAATGCGCTGCGCGACACACTCACACAGTTCGAACAGGCGAAGAATTTCGGTTCGCTGATCGTGCCGAAATTGGGCGACCCGGCGGATACGCTGCGGCTGGTGGAGGCACGGGATTTCAGCTCAGACCTGCTGTTGAAGGAGATGCAGGCACGCGTCCTGGCTGTGCTTGGCATGGCCGCTGCGCTATCGCCCAACTATCATGTGGTAGTGGCCAACCCACCGTATATGGGCAAAGGCAATATGAACCCGCAACTTGTAAATTTTACAAGGGATCACTTTCCAGCCAGTAAGACGGATCTGTTTGCCATGTTCATGGAACGTTGCCTGGATTTGACAGCACTTGCTGGAAACATGGCAATGATAAACATGCAGGCATGGATGTTTATCTCTTCATACGAAAAGCTTAGATCAAAACTTCTTTCCGATCACGCCATTCTTTCCATGATTCACTTGGGCGAACGTGCCTTCGACACCATCGGCGGGGCAGTAGTCTCGACTACTGCATTCGTTTTTCGCGCCAAGACGCGTAGAGAATCAGTTTCCGAATTTGTGCGTTTGACTGAAGGAAGGTCAGAAAGCGAGAAAAAAGCGATGCTCCGTCATGGTATTAGTGACAGACTATCTGCGAACTTCTATGTTTTTTCACCTCAAGATTTTGAAAGAATTCCGGGAGAGCCAATCGCATACTGGCTCTCTGAACGCTTCCGGCGAATGTTCAAAGAGAATGAGCGTCTGGGTGATAATGTGGAGGCCGGAAACGGTCTACAGACAAATGATAACAATCTTTACCTGCGACAGTGGTTTGAAGTTGGAAGCGGCCAACTGGGCATAGGCGTTTCAACTCGCGAACGCGCTTCCGCTTCCGGTAAAAAATGGTTTCCGTACAACAAAGGCGGCGAATTCCGGCGTTGGTACGGCAACTATGACTTCGTTGTCGACTGGCAGGACGATGGGAATAACATAAAACAAAGGAAAAGAATTGACCTCGCCGCTGGTCGAATTACCGCGAACAATTCAAAATGCTGGAACGAAAAGTTTTACTTTGACCGCTCCGTTAACTGGTCGGACGTAACCACAGGAAAAAACTCATTCAGATACTCCGATGGGTCGCTGTTCGATATCACAGCGCCCTCAGCGTTTCCGTCAGGTAAATACTCTGAGTGGTTTCTGCTGGCATTTCTGAATTCTAACCTGTGCAGCGAACTGAACGCGGTTCTAAATCCTACTTTACATTTCAATGTTGGGAATTTCCGAAACCTTCCAGCATTGGCTGGAAGTGTTTCAGTGAGTGTCACTGACATGAAAGCTCTAGTAGAAAAGGGAAAATCCGACTGGGACGCCTACGAAACCTCCTGGGATTTCACCACGCTGCCGCAGCTCTCACCCGATCACCGGGACGAGACGCTGGAGGCCAGCTATGCCCGTCTCCGCACTCACTGGCAGGACATGACGGACGAAATGCAGCGCCTGGAGGAAGAGAACAACCGCATCTTCATCGATGCCTATGGTCTGGCTGACGAGTTGACGCCTGATGTGCCGATCCAGGAGATCACGCTAACCTGCAACCCGGCCTATCGCTATGGCGCGAAGGGAACAGTGGAAGAACGGGAAGCGCGGCTGACCGCTGACACCATGGCCGAGTTTCTTTCCTATGCGGTGGGCTGCATGTTCGGCCGCTACAGCCTTGATGCGCCGGGGCTGATCCTTGCCAATCAGGGCGAAACGCTTGCCGATTACCTGGCCCGCCTGCACGAGAAGGACGTGGCGGAACCAAGCTTCCTGCCGGATGCGGACAATGTGATCCCCGTCCTGGACGGCGACTGGTTCCCGGATGACATCGTGGACCGCTTCCGCAAGTTCCTGCGTGTGACCTTTGGCGAAGAGCGGTTCCGCGAGAACCTCGCCTTCATCGAGGCGCAGATTGGCGACATCCGCAAATACTTCACCCGGACCTTCTATGAGGATCATCTCAAGCGCTACAAGAAGCGGCCGATCTACTGGATGTTCTCCAGCCCCAAGGGCACATTCCAGGCGCTGATCTACATGCACCGCTACCGGCCAGAAACGGTGTCTGTGCTGCTGAACGACTACCTGCGCGAGTTCATCCGCAAGCTGGAAGCCGAGCGTGCCCGGCTGGACAAGGTCTCCGATGATCCATCGGCGGCCCAGAACGTTCGCACCCGCGCCCTCAAGGATGTCGGCACTGTCACTAAGCAGATCGCCGAACTGGAGGAATGGGAGCGCGATGTCATCTTCCCGCTGGCGCAGAAGAAGATCGAAATCGATCTGGACGATGGCGTGAAGCGCAACTATCCACTGTTCGGCGCGGCGCTGAGACCCATCAAGGGGCTGGAGGCTGCGGATGAGTGATCGCATCGCCGCCAGCCTGCGGCGTCTCTTCGAAGAACACCGGATCGTCTTCTGGTACGATACCGACCGTGACATGCGGGCGGAGTTTGACGCGCTCGAGCTTTCGGGCGTGACCAAGCTGGACATCGCCAACAACGAGTTCGGCCTAAAGTACCGCATCCTGCGGCAGGAGCCAGATGGCCGTTTCCTGCTGTTCAAGGACGGGCCTGAGCCGCCGATGGCAGAAAACTGGCTGCTGGATATGCAATTGGCAACGACCGTGTTCAAGGCGGATCAGGCCGCCATCTGGGTTGCGGAACTGGGCCTGCCGCTGCAATTCGAAAATGTCGTGCGCGCGCATATCGGTTTCTTCGGCGCCAAGCCTCGTGTCGAGGTCCTAAAAAGCTGCTGCACACCTCCGATACCCAGACCCAGATGCGCTTGAAAATGCTTGCCGTCTGCGCTGGCGCCGAGGGCGGCCTGGATACCGTGATCGAAGCGCTGCTGGGCGATCTTGGCGCTGGCAAGGACGACGGTCTGCGGCTGATCGAGCGCTCCGGCCTAACGGACTTCTTCTGGACGCAGGTGGGCCAAGCCTTTGACTACAAATCGGGCGAGCCGGATTTCGAGGACTTCGCCATCTCCCTCTTCCAATCCGCCTATGCCCGCGTGCTGGGCGAGGATGGGGCTCTGAATGCCGAGGCACTGCTCGTCTTCCGCCGCTGGAAGAACAACCGGCACTGGGCGGAAGCCTTCGAGACCCTCTCGGCCCGATATCAGGATCTGCTGGCCATTCCTGCCGACCTGAAGAAGCGCGATTTCCGGACTTTTGTCACCATCGACCATTTCGAGGAAATCGACCGCGAGATCATCCGCCAGATCGTACAGGCTCTTTCCGCGCAGGCGGTTGGCGCGCCGGAGGTGCTGACTTGGGTGCGCGAACGGCGGCAGAGCCACTGGTATCCCAAATACGAGGACATTTATCAGGCCATCGGTTTCGCCACCGAGTTTCAGCAGGCGCTGGCGGAAGCTCATCTGGGCATGACAAGTGCGTCGGAAGGCGTGCAGCGCTATGTCAGCACCTGGTGCCGCCTGGACCAGCTCTATCGCAAATTCATCTATCACATGCAGAAGAGCGGTCAGGCGCAATTGCTGGCCGATCTCTACGAGTCAGTCGAGAACCGCTACACCAACAGCTATGTTTTGGCCGTCAACGATGCCTGGCAGGATCAGGTCGCCCGACTGAACGACTGGAAGATCCCCGGCTACGCATCACAGGCCGACTTCTACCGGGAACAGGCGGCTGAGTATCGCCGGAAAGATCAGAAAGTCGCGGTAATTATTTCCGATGCACTGCGTTTTGAGGTCGCCGAGGAATGCCTGCGCCGGATCCGCGCGCTGGATCGCTTCGACGCAGATCTCAAGCCGATGATCAGTTCGCTGCCGAGCTATACCCAGCTCGGCATGGCCGCACTCTTGCCGCACAACGGGCTGGCCATGGCCGAGGATGGCAGCGGCGATATTCTCTCCGGTGGTGAAAACACCAGAGGTCTGGCGACACGGGAAAAGCTGCTGGCCGCCGGCCGTAATGGAGACACAGCCAAGGCGCTGAAATTCGAAGAGGTGATGAACATACGCGTCGACGAGGCAAAGGCCCTCTTCCGCGACAATCACATCATCTACATCTACCACAACCGCATCGACGCGATTGGCGACAAGATGCAGACGGAAGAACTGCTGCCGGAAGCTGTCGAGGACACCATCGAGGACCTGACCAAGCTTGTTCGGAAGCTGACGTCAGCCAACTTCTCCAATATCCTGATTACCGCAGACCACGGATTCCTCTATCAGCACCGTGCGCTTGACGAGAGCGACTTCGCAATCGCCGATCCGAAGGGTGATGAGGTGCTATTTCGCAATCGCCGCTTCGTAATCGGCCGAGGGCTCGTTGCAACTGACGGCATGAAACATTTCACCGCCGCCAACTTGGGGCTTTCCGGCGACCTGGATGTTCTTATCCCGAACTCGATCAACCGCATGCGTGTGAGAGGTGCCGGCAGCCGTTTCGTTCATGGCGGCGCCAGCCTGCAGGAAATCGTCATTCCCGTCATCCGGGTCGGCAAGCAGCGAGAGGCAGATATCGACCACGTCGAGGTACAGATCCTCGTTTCCGGTCGCAGCTTGATCTCGTCGGGTCAAACGGCGGTCACGCTGTATCAGGTACAGCCTGCTTCAGAAAAAATGCGACCGCGCGAGGTACAGGCGGGTATTTATTCCGCCGATGGAACGCTGATTTCCGACGAGTACACCCTCGTGTTCGACTTTAGTTCCGACAATCCGCGTGAGCGGGAAATGCCGCGCAAGTTCCTATTGTCGCGAGAAGCTGATCGCTTCAACAATCAGGATGTTACCCTGAAGCTGCGTGAGCGCGTTGGCAAGACAAGCCGTTATCAAGATTATGCCACGCATCGGTTTGAATTGCGTCGCGGTATAACCACTGACTTTGATTTCTGAGGACCGGCCCATGAGCGATCGCGACAGCAAGATCAACGAATACTTCGCGGGCTTTGTTGTCCGAAAGGATCTCGTAAAGGCCGTGAAGGGCAACGCCATCGTGCCCACCTACGTGCTGGAATATCTGCTAGGGCAGTATTGCGCGACGGACGATGAGGCATCGATCCAGACGGGCATCGAGACGGTCAAGGACATCCTGCGCAAGCACTATGTTCACCGCAGCGAGGCTGGCCTCATCCAATCCACCATCCGGGAGCGCGGCCGTTACAAGGTAATTGACCAAATCAGCGTATCGCTCAACGAGAAGACCGACAGCTACGAGGCGGTGTTTGAGAACCTCGGGATCAAGAAAGTCGCCGTCGACAGCAACACGGTCAAGACACATCCGAAGCTGCTTGTGACCGGCGTGTGGTGTATTGCCGATGTGCAGTATGAATTTTCTGAGGAGGCGCGGGTTTCGCCCTGGATTCTGGAAACGATCAAGCCGATCCAGATCGCCAAGGTTGACTATGAGCAATATCGGGACGTTCGCCGGGCCTTCACCACGGACGAGTGGATCGACCTACTCATGCAGAGCATTGGTTTCCGACCCGAAGCCTTTGGGCGCCGGAGCAAGCTGCTGCAATTGCTGCGCCTCATTCCCTTCGTCGAGCGGAACTACAATCTGATTGAACTGGGGCCGAAAGGAACGGGCAAGTCGCACGTCTACTCGGAATTCTCCCCGCACGGCCAGTTGATCTCAGGCGGTGAGATTACGGTTCCCAAACTCTTCGTGAACAACTCGAACGGCCGTATCGGTTTGGTTGGTTACTGGGATGTGGTTGCTTTCGACGAGTTCGCTGGACGGGAGAAGACCGCGAACAAGGCGCTGGTCGACATCATGAAGAACTACATGGCCAACAAAACATTTTCCCGTGGGGTGAACCCCATGGGGGCAGAGGCCAGCTTCTCCTTCGTCGGCAATACGGACCACAACGTGCCCTATATGCTGAAGAACAGCGACCTCTTCGAGGCATTGCCTAGCCAGTTCCATGACTCGGCTTTCATCGACCGCTTGCACGCCTATCTGCCAGGCTGGGAAATCGACGTCATCCGCGGCGAAATGTTCACGACGGGCTATGGCTTCATCGTCGACTACCTCGCCGAAATCCTGCGCCATCTACGCTCCGAAGACTACTCCAACCGGGTTCAGCAGTATTTCAAGATCAGCGAGAAGATCTCGGAGCGGGACCGCACAGCGATCTCCAAGACCATGTCAGGCCTCCTCAAGCTGATCTTTCCGGATGGCAGCCAAACAGAGGCTGAAGTCGAGGAATTGCTCCGTCTCGCCTTGGAAAGCCGGAAGCGGGTCAAGGACCAGCTTGCACGTATCGACAGCACCTACCCGGAAGTGGACTTCCATTACATTGGCGCCGACGGCGTCAAGCGCCGCGTGACCACCGTGGAGGAAGAGGAGTATCCGCAGTTCTATCACACAAAAGGCACCGGTGGTCGGGACGAGCAGGAAGATACCTTGCTCGATATCCCTGTGGCATCTCCTTCGAATGAGCGGAAAGAGTGGGCCGTTCCCGTTACGGTATCGGCGCACGCAGCAGGTCAAAGCTCAATCGCGCCTGCGGAAGGCCATTTCGTCTATGCCGAAAATCGCAAGGGTGTCAGTTATGACAAGCTCTTTGGTCAGTATATTGACGGAGCCTCTCTTGTCGTCGTGACTGATCCATACATTCGGCTCTTCTATCAGATCCGGAATATGATGGAATTCGTGGAGATGCTAATCCGCCGAAAGCGGCCCGAGGATCAGGTACGGGTTCATCTCGTTACGGCGCCAGACGATGGCAATCTGTCGCGTCAAAGAGAGCTTCTCGATTCCATCAAGGCAGCCTGCACTGGCTCCGGAGTAGAATTTAGCTGGGCCCTCGACACGTCTGGAACAGCTCATGCTCGCGATATCGTCACTGATACCGGGTGGAAAATCGTACTTGATCGCGGGCTCGACATTTTTCAGCCACCGATCAAGACGGAAGGCTTTTCACTTGGCGATCGCTTACAGGACCACCGGGTGATCAAGGGGTTCTATGTGACCTATGTGAGGGTTGCAGGTGAAAGGAGCACGGCCATCGCCCTAGTTTCAGGAGATGAAGCAGCCCATAGCACATGAGTGCTTTGGGGCCGTTCGCGGGCAGTCCGCTTCAAGTGGGAAGAACTGGAAAGCGGACAGAGTTCTATCGGATCGAGGGCAAGGCCGGTGCGCTCGCATCGGCGTCTCAAAGTAGCCGCGAGTTGAAATGCTGTACGTCGACAAGTTATTGTGGTGGCGCATACGGGTAAAACCGGCCAGAATGCGATGAATCAAAGTCTACGCCGCCCGACTTGCAACGGGATTGGCATGCACTGACAAGGCGACGGTGAGGATGCTGCGGGGCGCATGATAAACATTATCGACCATTTCGGAGGACGAGTCACTACCATTTCGATTGACATGGACATCACCGTCGAATCCAAGTTGCACGTCTGCCTCGCGCAGCTTCCGAAGCCCCCGCAAGACGCGATAACTAACGATGCCAGCCGGCCTGTTGCGGTCGCCGCAGCGACACAGTTGCTAACCGGAGGCGGTGGCCATGCTGGAGCTGCACTTAGCGAGATGGCGCCGGGCAATGAAACTGTGCTTGTCGCATTTCCCGAGTTCGCCTTTGGCTCGGTCGATTGGGAAGCGCTCGACGTGGCGATCCGCGCCTCCGCGCGCCCGTTAATCGTATTGGGCGGGTTCGGCGCGACCGCTGGAAGTTGGTTGACGGAATGGGCAGGCCTTGAGACTGGAGACGGTCAGACTCGACGCCGACTGGCTTGGGATCAGGCAGGTGACGGCATTGGCGACATACGCCGGGTCAATGGCGGCTGGTGCTGGGTGCACGTCCCTGGCGAGACCCATTGCATCGCCTATCTGAAGACCGTCGCTGAGCAGAATGTTGAGGCCGTGGTGCTACCCGACTTGCAGTTCGGCCGCTGGATCACGCATCTACGCTTCAATGACGTTGATCTGTTCCCCTTGATCTGCGCCGACATACTGCAGTTGCCGGGCGACCATCCCGACAGCGCACAGGCCCGCATTGTTGAGGCTCTCAGGGATGTGCCGGGAGACCGACCGGCGATGGTGGTCGGATCGCTGCTCCAGCACGGCTATAACATCAACTGGGTGCGCGCAATCGAATCGCTGCTAGTGCATGTCCTGGCCGGGCGGCGCGGATTGGTTGCGCTGGCAAACGTTGCTGATTCGAAGGTCTCGGCCGTCGAAGCCGAAGATCAGTGGCGTAGCCTAACCGGGGTTTTTGGTAAGTGGGACGAACTGACCAAGGGACAAGTCAATTTGCCCTGCGGGCGGCGGGTGATGACCACAGGCGTGGTCGGTGCGGTGATACGCCATTCGGACCCCGTGGTAACCATCGGCGCAGTTGATTGGGGACCTTATGGACCGGTCGACGGTAAATTTGTCTGGCACGCAGAGATGCTTTGTCCAATCCACCAGGCTGGATTGGTCGCCCCGCTCGCGCTACCGCCGCCTCCGCACGCCTGCGAGATCGGCAGATTCCTGCGCCGGCACCCCGGTGATTCCAGTTGGTCGCCGCGGCTACGCGATGGCAGTGCTGCCATTGCCGCGCATCTCGCAGCGGACGTTTCGCCCCGCGCGAAGCAGATCCTAAACGCGTTGTTACACGGCCCGAGTGGCAGCGCGGTGGACCCTGACTTGCTACACGAAATGGCGCAGCAGCAAGCAGCGGAGCACGGTCTGCACGCGTTGGCCACGCTGACCACAATCGAGGGGAATGGTTGGCAATCCGCTGCCGGTCAGCAAGGACAGTTGCGCCAGGACACCTCGGGCCGCCACCTCTTAGTCTGGCGCGATGCGCGCAAGACCAAGATGCAAATGCGGGCGGTTCTGAGCAACTGGCAGCAGCAGGCGGGCGAACACCCCGATCTTATCGTAATTGCGCAGTCGCATTTCGGAGACATTGACGAAGGCGCGGTTGTCGAAGCGCGGCGTGACGACTTCAGCGCCGCGCCACCGACTGCGGCTGGGGCCGGTGGCGGGCTGATGAACGAGCAATCGGATCACACCGCGCCCAGGGGACGTCGTCGCGTATCGGTCGTCAGCCTTGCAGCCGTCGCTTCGGTCTATGCGGACTATCAGGCGGGTGTCGATGAGATGCCGTTGGTCGACGCATTACAGGCACGTCTTAATGGAGCATTTGGGGCGATGGCATGAACGGTCCGGGAATTGACGTGTGCATTCAGGCACTCGAGCCGCTATGCGCGAAGGTTGCAATGTCGCGTCAAGTACAATTGCCGGGCCTTGCAGGCGTAGCGCAGCCGCCCGCCGGCGCCACCTTGTGGTCGAGCGGCTACGCGCGACTGCTGCTTTGGCCTGTCGCGACGAACCAGAGCGACATGATCGCGTGCGCCGCCGATGACGGCGAGGGTTGGCTCGATGCCCTGCTCGGCCAAACCGAGACGCCGTCCACTGTCCCACTCGATGGCTATCTAATCCTGGCCTTGCCGGCGGCGCCCACACCGGAGGCAGATGAGGGGGTTCGTAAGGTGGAACTCTCAGCGCGTATTTGCCGCAAGCATTTGGTCTGGCCATCATCCGCCGAAGCGCTTGCCGCGGGCGCCGGCCCCTGGGCGCGCATAGCCGATATCACCGCGCTTGGCCTGCCCGATGCCGCCACAGCCGCAGGGGACACGCTATATTGGCCGGAGATTGGCGATGCAGCAAATGCCCTTTGGCTGGAGCTGCAAGAAAAGGCGCGCCCGCGGTGGCACGCGCCGACGCCGAAGGGCCGATCCCGACAAGGGGCGCGGCATGACCGGCGTACGCATAAGCAAGATGAGCGTCGAAGCGTTCCGTGGCATCGGCACGCGCACCGAATTTGATTTCACATCGCCGTTGACATTGGTCTTCGCAGCAAACGGCACGGGCAAGACGACGATGTGCGAAGCAGCGGAGTGGCTGCTAACCGGCCAGGTCGAGCGGCTTCGCGACAAGTCGCATTTCGACCAGGCAGTACTGCTTCCCAAATTTTCCCATTCGGAGCGGGCACCGGTGGTTGACGCACAAATTCATCTCAGTGGCACCGCGCAGCGCTTGCAGCGCATTGTTGCGCAAGGTGCGACTCAGGCTCGCATGGCGGGCGCGGATGGTGCGCTCGGAGCGGTTATCGGCCTCAACGACATGCTCAGCCGCCTCGCGCCCGCAGCCGCGGCTGCGGAGTCGCACCACCTACGAGCGATTCCGCTTCGCCAAGGATGGCTTCGTGGCACCCGATTTCTCTCCGCCGAAGCATTGGCAACTCTCGTCGATTCGGACGATGGCACAGTAGAACGGCGTAAAGACGTGTTCGCGGACTTGCTTGGCATTCGGCACCTGCTCGAGGCCGAGAAGCTTGCCGAGCGGTATGTTGCGGAGATAGGTAGCCGCGAGCGCCTCCTCGCACAGACCGTCTCAGGACGTGAAGAGGAGATCGTGCGGCTCACAGTCGAACTCGAAAGCGCGCCGCCAACTTCAATTTCGTCGGCCGCTGTTGAAGTCGCCGCCGCCGAACATCGTCTCGGGCTAAGTGCAGGATCGGAGGACGGACCTCAAGCGTCGCTCGGTGCGCGGATCGAAGCGCTCGACGTCGAGCGGCACAGGCGTCAGCATAATCTGGTAATGCGCCGCGATGCCATCGATGCTTCCGTCGTCCGCTGGCCCGAGCGCGCGCAGCTTGTCACCGCTATCGCCGCGCTCGATGCCGAACATCCTACGCTTGCCGACAAAGTTGCCGAGATCGTCCTGGAGGGTCAAAAAGCCGGCGCTGCCGTCGCCGCCGCCAGTACCCGGTGCGACACACTCAAGGAGCAGAGGCGAGCACTCGAGGCAGCGCGGACCGGGTTAACTCAGCTAGTTCGACCCTTTTACAGCGCGCTCTCGAACATGGCGAGCGCAGCGAATTTGACCGGAGATGAAACTCTCGACGAGCTGTTCCAGATATTGCCGCAGGCTAAGCAAAGCGCGAATTCAATCGGCGCGCTTCGAGCTGAAGTCGCTGCCGCGATCACCGAGGTGCGCGCCGGAAACGACGCGGATCATCGCATCGCGCTCTTGCGTGAACAACTGATCGATGCCGCCACCAAGGTCATGCCAGAGGAAATTTTGGCCAATCTGCGGGTCGAGGCGGATCGACTCGAAGCCGAAGCGCTGCGCGCCGATCAACTCCACAATGCGACGGCCGGCCCCCTCGCCAGGTTGCAAACCGCGGGCCGCGAGCTGCTCGGCCATCAGCATGCCAACGGCGCAAGTGAGTGCCCTTTGTGCAGCCATGACTGGAAATCTGCAGACTCGCTTCGCGAAGCGATAGCCGCAACGCTCGCGGTGGTACCTGAGGTAGAGAAGCTCGCGCAGCAGGCCGCTGCCACAGCCAGCGAAGCAGCGCGGCTGGCTCGCACACGACTTGAGGAGGCCCAGCGTCAATCCGCGCAGTATAAGCGCCTCCGCGCGGAACTCGACAGCCTCGAGCTTGCGGCTGATGCTAGTGCGCGCCGCCTCGCGCGGCTCGGCATTAGCGACCCCGACCATATCACTGGGCTCAAAGCGCTCGATAATTCGCTTATCGCCGCAGCTTCATTATCGCTATTGCTCGCCGAGCGCGACCGGGTATCGACCACGCTGCCTGGTTCCGACGTTCCGCTACTCGGTGAGGGAACAACTCTGCGGACGCTCGAGGCGAACATCGAGGGGCCAATCCATGCGCGCGAAGCGGCAGTGCGAGATGAACTAGCCAGTGCCGAGATCATGCTGGCCGAGCATACTCTACTGCGCGACGGGCTACGTAAGGATCATGCGGTCGCCAGCGAGGCAGTCCGCGCTAACCGAGACGAACAAGCCCGACTTCTACAGGAGCTTGAGAAGCTACGGCAGGTTTGGCGTGTCGCCGCACTTGGCGCGGATTGGAGCGCAGAAAATCTTGCCATGTGCCGCGACTGGGTCCGGAGCGAACAGGCGCTGCTCGAGGATATTGCGTCGCGGACTGTCGCGGCCCAAACAGCCTGGAACACGGAGGCGCGGCGCATGCGGCTTGAGACGTTGCGGCGTGAAGTCGCCCCGCTGAGGAACCGGCTCGCATATCTCGCCGACCGCATCAATGCTGCGCGGCAGGCAAGTACACGTTTCCACGACAGCTATGTCCAAGTGAGCGGCCGGCAGATTGAGGACCTTGGCAGGGTTGTGAATCCGCTGTTTGCCCGTATGCACGCGAATCGCGTTTTTGATCGCATCCAGCTCGGTCAGGTCGAAAATCCACTGCGTTGGCTGGCCGACGCCGGCAGTCAGGAAATGGATCCCGGCAAGGACTTCAGTCAAGGACAGCGGCAGGATCTGGCGCTTGCTTTGTTCCTAGCGCGTGCGCGCAGTCTCGGCGGTACATTTTTCCTCGACGAGCCGGTCACCCATCTCGACGACCTCAACCGGGTCGGCCTGCTCGACATCTTCCGAGCTACGGTCCTCGAGAGTAGTCGGTCGCTCAACCTAGTGATCACCACCGCCAGTAAACCGCTAGCTCGGCATCTCATCGAGAAATTCGGCCGTCTCGCCCCCGTCGAGACGACCGAGGGGCGCGTTGCGCCGCTGCGGGTTATCGAGCTTGATGGCAATGGTCGGACGGGGATCACCTCGAAAAGCGTCTATCCTTTTGGCGGCTAAGTCGCACCTGCCCAGAAGATGTGTTTCATTCGGTCAATAGCTGCCGCCGCTGACCTTGCCCCCAAGTTTTATCCAGTTTTGAGTTCGCTCCAGCGGTTTTTGGTTGCTGTTGTTGGTTCGGTAGCGGCGGGTTGCGGTGCGGAGCCATTTCGGCTGCGCAGCACCGCATCACGTCGCGGGTTGAGTGTCTGAGCGAATTCGGCCGGTGTCAGCCAGCCAAGGCCTGAATGCGGGCGTTGATCGTTGTAATCGCTACGCCAGTTTGAAAGCGCAGACCGGGCGTGAAGCAAGCGACGAGAACAGAGTTTCATTCAAGAACTCGTCTCGCAGCCGCCCGTTGAAGCTTTCGATAAAGCGTTCTGGATCGGCTTGCCAGGCGCAATGTAATGCCAGTCAACCTTGGTCCGGTCCGCCCATTGCAGGATCGCGTTGCTGGTGAACTCGCTGCCGTTGTCGCTGACGATCATCCTCGGCTTGCCGCGCTCCTCGATAATCCGGTCAAGCTCCCGTGCGATGCGAAGACCGGAAAGCGATGTATCGGCGACGAGCGCCAGGCACTCCCTCGCGCAATCATCGACGACGGTCAGAATCCGCAACCTGCGCCCATCGGTGAACTGATCCGACACGAAGTCCAGCGACCAACGATCATTGGCCACCATCGGCACCAGCATCGGCGCTCGCGTGCCTATCGCTCGCTTGCGACCGCCGCGCTTGCGCACCCTCAGTTTCTCCTCCCGATAGAGCCGGAAGAGCCTCTTGTGGTTCACGACGTGACCCTCCCACCGGAGCAGCACATCAATGCGTCGAGATCCGAAGCGGCGACGTTCACGCGCCAACGCCTTCATTCGCTCGCGAAGCTCATTCGCGCCTGGTCTCGTAACGGACCGTCATTCGGCAAAACCAATGGCTTTACACGCCCGCCGTTCGCTCATCTCATGATGGCTCATCAGATGCGCGACAGCTTTCCGCTTGGACGCGGGCGTCACCACTTCTTTCCCAAAAGGTCTTTCAAGGCAGCATTGTCGAGCATCGCGGCAAAGCTCCGATGTGATTAGGCATGGAATAAGGACCCCGCATTTGGGGTGATCGGCGTCCAAACGGGACCCCCATCTGCGATGGGGTTACAACAGCCTCCGGTTTCATCGGAGGCTTTTTGTTTGGATGCTTATTGTGGAAACAATTCTGAAGATACGACGGCTGGCCCATGTGCAAGGCAAGTCGATCAAGGCGATCTGCCGGGAGTTGGGCATATCGCGGAAAGTGGTGCGGAAGGTTTTGCGCACCGATGAGACGGAGTTCAAATACGAGCGAGCCCGTCAACCTCAGCCGAAGCTCGGACCATGGCGCGAACAACTCGATCGGATATTGCTTGCCAATGAGGCCAAGGCTTCCCGCGAGCGCCTGACGCTGATCCGGATATACGAGGATTTACGCGACCTCGGCTATGAAGGCGGTTACGACACCGTTCGGCGTTATGCGAGGACATGGTCGAAAGAGCGCGGGGCCGTGACGGCGGAAGCCTATGTCCCGCTTTATTACGCGCCCGGCGAAGCCTACCAGTTCGACTGGAGCCACGAGATTGTCGTACTGAACGGCGTGACGACAACGGTGAAGGTGGCTCATGTCCGGCTTTGCCACAGCCGAATGATGTTTGTGAGGGCCTATCCGCGAGAGACGCAGGAGATGGTCTTCGACGCCCATGACAAGGCGTTCGCGTTCTTCGGCGGAGCCTGCACGCGCGGCATCTATGATAATATGAAGACGGCGGTGGAGACGGTCTTCGTTGGCAAGGAACGGCAATATAACCGTCGTTTCCTGCAGATGTGCAGCCATTTCCTTGTCGAGCCGGTGGCCTGCACGCCGGCGTCCGGCTGGGAGAAGGGCCAGGTCGAGAACCAGGTCAATCTGGTGAGAGAGCGCTTCTTCACCCCACGTCTGCGCTTCAAATCCTACGATGAGCTGAACGGCTGGCTGCTGGACAAGTGCATCAGCTATGCCCGCGCCCATAAGCATGTCGATCAGACGGAGCACACGATCTGGGAGGTGTTCGATGCGGAGCGGCCGCATATGATCAGTTATCCCGGCAAGTTCGATGGCTTCCACGCCGTCCAGGCCTCGATCGGCAAGACCTGCCTCGTGCGTTTCGACAACAACAAATACTCGGTGCTGTCCACCGCGGTCGGTCGCCCGGCAGAGGTACATGCCTATGCCGACCGCATCGTCATCCGGCAAGATGGCATCGAGATCGGTCAGCACGACCGCTGCTTCGGCCGCGGCGAGACGATCTATAATCCATGGCATTACGTTCCGGTCCTGACCCGCAAGCCGGGAGCCCTACGCAACGGCGCCCCGTTCCATGACTGGGTTTTGCCCGCCGCCATGGAGAAGGTGCGCCGCCGGTTGAAGGCCATGCATGACGGCGACCGGCAGATGGTGGCGATCCTGGAATGTGTCGGTGAGGCCGGGCTTCCCACCGTTGAAGCAGCCTGCCAGGAGGCGCTCGATCAGGGCGTGTTCTCATCCGCCGTCATCATCAACATTCTGGCCCGTAAGCGTGATCCGCAACCGGCCGCCATCCTTTCCATTCCCGATGCGCTTCGCCTGACCCATGAGCCTCTGGCCGATTGCGCACGTTACGACAGCCTCAGGAGGGCAAGCTGATATGGAACGATCCCAAATCCTCGACATGATGGGCACGCTGAAGCTGTTTGGCATGCGCAGCGCATACGACGAGACAATGGCTTCCGGCATCAAACGCCAGCATGAACCGCCCCGTATTGTCGGTGACTTGTTGCAGTCAGAGATTGCTGAGAAGCAGGCCCGGTCGATCAAATACCAGATCGCCATCGCCAAATTGCCGCTGGCCAAGGATATCAACGACTTTGACTTCACCGATACACCGGTCAATGAAGGGTTAGTGCGCCAGCTCGCGACCGGGGCGTTCCTCGCCGAGCAACACAATGTTGTTCTGGTCGGCGGGACCGGCACAGGGAAGTCCCATCTGTCCATCGCGCTTGCCCGTGCTCTTATCCGCAACGGAGCGCGGGGCCGGTTCTTCAATGTTGTCGATCTCGTCAATCGGCTTGAGACAGAAGCACGCAATGGCAAACAGGGGCGGCTTGCCGACTTCATCACCAGGCTCGACTTCGTCATCATGGACGAACTCGGCTATCTCCCGTTCGCTCAGGCCGGCGGCCAGCTTCTCTTCCATTTGATCAGCAGGCTTTACGAGCGGACGTCGGTCATCGTCACGACCAACCTAGCCTTCGGAGAATGGCCCGCTGTGTTCGGCGACGCCAAGATGACCGCCGCTCTTCTCGACAGGCTCACCCACCATTGCGAGATCCTGGAAACCGGAAATGAATCCTGGCGCTTCAAAAACCGCTCTCAAAGCTAAAGCCGAAAAGACAACCAACCCGCGCCCGCAGGCCCCTGCGCTAAATGAAAAGCTCCGGGCCTACGCGCGCTGACCCTATGCAACCAGAGGCAGGGGTCACTTTTGGGAGCCGATAAGGGGTCCCGTTACCAAGCCGATTGACAAGCTCCGAGACCGGCGTGCCTGCCTCCTGCTCCTTCAATATGCCGATGATCTGTTCGTCTGTGAAACGATTGCGCTTCATCCTCTGGTCCTCTCAGTGGGCCAGAGCTTACTTCAAAATGGATTATTTCAACGGGGCAAGGTCACCGCTATTGCCCGAAGCGGTCATTCTGGACTGACCCCGAAAGGCTGAGATGAAGTGGGAAGCGGGCGGTCAAGTGCTGCTTGACCGCGGCGACAGCTCGCAGGCTAAGATCGGAGTTTTGCCGACGTCTTGTGATGAGGCGGGAGATATTCGCGAGCAGGTGCAATTTTTACTTGAGAGCATCACGGAATAACCACTGCAATCCAAACAGCACTGTTCCGCTCAGGCCAACCGTTAGCACCCAAGCGATTATTTGCACCGCAAATGTGCGCCAACGTGGTGTTATCAGCTTTTCTTCAATGATTAACGGCTTAGTCCACCTTAGCCATCCAAGTCGTATCCTGTCGCCAAGAGTGGGATCGCCATCAATCGAGGTGCACTGAAGGTAGGACATCAGGCAGCGCCAGTGCCTCTCGATTCTAGGAGGCACCACAAGCCAAGGCGGCGCTCTCAGCGGGGACGGATCGGCCATGAATTCAAGAACGATCGTCGATTCTTGCGGCCGGAAATTCTCCGTTATTGCAGGGGCTAAGGTCACAATCACCGCTCCATTGTCGCCGCGTTGGTATGTAAGCGATGCACCGCGTTCAATAAGAAGTCGTCGACGCAGGGACGGCAGACCGTCCTCCTGGGCCACGAGCTCTTTGACACCTTCAAACGGTCGTTGACCGTAAAACACCTCAACAGTGCGATCGTCTATCCCGCCGTCCCGTCCTTTTGGCGCGACGTTAAAACCGTATAATCCGGCCATATAACTGTGCCGAGTGTCACTAGCGGCGACTTCGGAAAACCAATCCGCGGAATGGCACGCGAACCACTTAAAGTACTCGAGACGACGCAGTCTGCTTTTCATTATGCTCGAATTCCCAGCATTATCGTTCACATACATATTCATCTCCATACAGGATGAGTTCCCACTTGACACTACCAGTTGCTAGGAGATTGAAGTCGCTGGCCTGTTCCGTGGAGCCGAGATGTTTACGTTGTATTCAACATCTCGAACATGGTCCTCGTTTGCCCAGAAGCGGCTATCGGCGGCATGAAAGGCAAACCTCCGCAATGGGATCGAATTGCAGCAATGTCTGCTGTTGGCGCACAGGCGACGTGACGCCGCCGCGAGCGATGTCTGCTTTAATGAAGCGCCAGACGGCTTCTATGTCCGACATGCAGTCGCAAAGCTGCCTTGCGCTTTCTGTCTGTGCCAACGCATACTTGACCTCCGAAAGCGGAAATTATTGCCGCTTGCCCGCCCTGTTGACTGATGCCCAAAGCCAGGGCACAAAGGTGGCATCCACGGTCGCTCGCGATGGGAAAACAGAGGGAATTTCAGGGCTTTTCCCTTAAGCCTTTGAAATCATGTGAGAATCCAAGATCCCCAGGCAAGCGATTTTGGAATATATTTTTGCTGTTTAGAAGCTGCCATTCCCCACTGAAAAATGACGTCTTTACAGCTACTTGGTACAATTTTGAGTCAGAAACTATGTGACGTTCTCCAGATCCCGAGAACGTCCAGAGCTCAGTAAAAGACGGCTGGGGACCGTATTCGGCTGCCTCAAAAAGGGGCCTCCACCAACGGCAGTGTTGGGGCCGACATCAGGCTGACGCTCCCAATGTTACAGAGCGGAAAGCAGATGTAACCGCAAAGGTCTCAAACGGGCTCAAAGCTGATCTTTTGTCATTGTCCACGCTGTGCGATGACACCACATCGCACAGTCAAAACTGACGTTCGCGACGAGCAACTATCGGCCGAACACAAGCTCTGGCACAACCACTTCCCAAACATCTCGGTGAAGGTGCACCCGGAACTCTTCCTGACTGTCGGCCTTGCGCCAGCGCACGATGGCACCGACCTCGCCGCGGAGGAAGTTGAGTCCTTCAGGAGGTGACCAGCTTTTGGCCATGCGTCCGAGAGTTTGCCCCCGAGCATCCCGCATTATCCAAGTGAGGCCATCGCGCACGATCTGAAGTGGGGCTCCTTCCTTTGCCGCCGAGATTGCGACAAGCGAGGGATGATCCGGCCCGAGACGCCCGGCCCACGACAGGTCCACGGTCTTGAGGTTCGGCACTTGGTACAGCACAGCCGCAGAATCGGCGGCATCAGAGATGTCTGGCGCGGCGCGGCGCAGCGCATATTCTGCGCCGTCCGGGAGGAACGGATGCTGTCCTTCGGCAATGATGGCAAGGCTACGTCGAGCTCTGGTCATGGCGACATAAAAGAGGCGGCGTGGCGCATCGGGATCCTCACCCTTTGAGGGCCGGTCCCAACCGCCATTCAGGATGACGACATCGTTGAACTCCAAGCCTTTCGATCGATGAGCCGTCAGCAGCAGCAGTGCGCGTTGATCGCTGCGCGCATCATGGGCCCACTCAGCGAACCACTCCACGAGGTCAGGCACGGGCATGGTTTTGTTCGCAAGCTCTTTCCCCAGCGCGGCGACGCCTTCGGCGATCAGATCCGTCCAGCGGTTGGACGGTATCGCGTTCAGCATGCCCACCAGATCACGGACGCCCAACAAACGTGTAGTATCGCGGCGCAGAACGTCGATGAACTGCTGCATTTCGCGCAGACGCCAGATGCTGGGCAGGCTCTCATTTGCCATCTCCACCGGAATGCCCAGCGTTTCGGCATAAGCGCGCACCGGAGCCAACCGCCGCCAGTCACGAGCTATTACCGCCGCACGCGACCAACTCCACTCCGGATCAAGGCGCGATAGGCGAACGAGTTCATCAACTGCGGTCATCGCCTGCGCCACATCCCCGGATGGGCAGTCCAGCACTTGTACCCGCCCACGGGCCACAGGATCGAGAGCCGCCATCTCTCCGCCTGGCGGCACCGTGCTGCGTTTGCGATCGATGGCAATGTCGTGGCCGGCTTTCATGCGGGCCGCGGCTGGTGCAACGACTGCGTTAGCGGCTGCAATGATGTGCTCAGTCGAGCGGTAGTTCTCGACCAGGAACATTGGTCGTGCATTATAGTCGGCCTCGAACTGGCGGATGAAGAGGATGGATGCCCCAGCGAAGGCGTAGATGTTCTGATCGTCGTCGCCCACTGCAAACAAGCTGAGCCGAAGCTCCTTATCGTCCAGTGAACGGCCTGCAACGGCGGAAATCAATGCATATTCCTCAGGGCCAATATCCTGATACTCGTCTACCAGAATCCAGCGATAGCCTTGAATTAGCGTATCGCGTTGTGCCTCGGCCTCAGTCTTGCTGAGTCCCTCGCCGTTCAACTGGCGCACTGCTTCCAAGACGATCCCGTCGAAGTCGTGGGACGTCTCGTTCGAAGTTCCGGCAAAGCTCGCGCCCACCAATCGCATCGCGAGGGCGTGGCAAGTGGATATGGTCACCGCAGTTGCGTCATCGCCAATCAGATGCCGCAGCCGGATACGTATCTCGGCGGCGGCATGCCGGTTGTAAGTCAGCACTAGGATGCCACGCGGGTCCTCGCGGCGGACACGGATTAGGTAGGCGATGCGGTGCACCAGAACGCGCGTCTTGCCCGAACCCGGTCCGGCAAGAACCAGGACGCTTGTCTGATCGCGATCGTCGGCGACGATCTCTTGCTGAACTGGATTCTTCAGCGCCTCAACGATCGCTTTCCACGAGCTGCCGGTGGTTTGACGCCGGATCTCACCGCCCTTGCCCGGCAGCCAGCGACGCAGAAAGGCGTCGCGCTCCAGCACGAAGTAGTCCTCCGACAACCGCAGGGCCTGATCCATCGCGGCAAGGCCCTTTTCGGCATAGGTTGCCATCACATGGGTTTGGATGGTCTGCTCGGAGTAGTGTTCCTCTAGGGGTGTAAAATCCTTCACGGTGAACTGGCCGCCCGAGGGGTTCAAATGGACCGTCATCGCCTGCCGGAAAATCGTCAGCCCTTTGCCCAGCGTTACCACCTCCTGCTCGTGCAACCACAGAAGTGCGCGCTCCATCAGTTTTGTCATGTCCTGAATACCGCTGCCGCGTAGTAGCGCGTCTCCTGTCAGGGCAGCGAGCAGATCACCCATCGTGGTTTCGACCTGGATATCCTTGCCGCGGCTGCCCTTTGGCAACCTTCCCAGAAGGTGTGCTAGCAACAGCTCGCCACCCTGCCGCCGCAGGTTTGCCGTCTGTTCCAATGCCTGCCAGGACCGTTGCAGCGTGACCATCAACGTGTTGCGCGAAGCCTTGCGCAAGCGCAAGTTGCCCTTGCCACCATCCTGATCGCGCCCGTCGCGGCCCATGCTGCGCAGCAGCTTTTCCACGATGTCGGGCCGCACGCCGCTGTGCCCCTGATTTCGGAGCGCCTGACAGGTTTCGGCCAGATGCAGGGGAATGCCTTCGGCACCTTCAGCATCGGGGGCTGCCTCACGCATCAGGGCGATCAGCGCCGTTTCAAGCCGCGCGACCTGCGCCAGACGCTGCTGGGAATGACCGTCGACTGCCACATGGACAAAGATCGTGACGACGACGTCGTTGCGGGCGATCCCGAGCGCCTCGAGATCGGCCAACGCCTTGTTCAGCATGCCCCCTGTTAATCCGCTGATCCCGGCCAGCTCGTCGGTGGAAATGCCCTGATTGGGCGGCGCGTTCATCAAGTGGCGCGTAATATCCAGAAGCTGCTTGCGACGGGTGCCGGTGATCGCGGCCTTGGCCAAGATGGCCTCGACTTCCTCCAGCTTGCGGATCCTGAGGGATGAGGGAAAGACCTGAACCTTGTTCTCCTCTCGGCTCAGCAGCGTGGCTTCCTCCAGCCAGGACACCGCTGTCTTCACCCTGGTGTCGTCGGTGTTGATGTCGCGCTCAAACTCCTGATCGCGTTCAGCTCGGACAACTTCGCCTGAGGTGGCCACCACGGTGCCGGTCTTCTTCGTCCGCTCGTCAAGTCGCCGCAGGGCCTTCAGGATCGCGCCGATTTCGTGCCGGGCAAGACGCGAGCGAGCCGAAAGCGAGAACTGGCGCTCGACGTCCTCTTCGGCAAAGAGCAGCACGCAATTGGCATGAGCGCGGTCGCGGCCGGCCCGCCCGGCTTCCTGCAAGTAGTTTTCCAGTGATCCGGGAATGTCGCCATGGACCACCAGTCGGATGTCGGGTTTGTCGATCCCCATGCCGAAGGCGTTGGTCGCAGCGATTATTCGCAGTTCGCCGATGCGAAATCGTTCTTGAATGTCACGCTTCTCCTCGGACGTCAGCCCGGCGTGGAACCGTTCCGCAGACAGACCCTGCTGCTTGAGGAACTCGGCAACGCGCTGCGTCTCGCTGCGCGTGGCGCAATAGACCACGGCACCCGAAGCGCCCTCCTGTGGTAGCTTGGTCTCGATCACATCGAGGATGTCGGCCAGCTTGGTGCCCCGCTGCGTCGGCCGGACCTCGAAACTGAGATTGGTGCGCACTGCGCCACCGTCCAGCAGCAAAAGTTCGCATCCAAGCCGTGACTTGAAATGCTCTCGGATGTCACGCACCACTTCGGGTTTGGCGGTGGCGGTCAAGCAGAGCACTTGCGGGGGCGCTTCATCGCCCGAGGATTCCTTGATGAAGCGGCTGACATAGCGGTAGTCCGGTCGGAAATCGTGGCCCCATTTCGACACGCAATGCGCCTCGTCCAGCACCCACAACCCGATCGCGCGCTGCGCGAGAACCGATCGGACCGAGTTGCTGCGCAGTTGCTCGGGCGAGATCAGCAGCATTGCCGCCTCTCCCATGCGTACCCGGTCCAGCGCATCCTGCCGCTCAGGCATTGAAAGCATACCGTTGACGGTTACGGCAGAGGAGATTCCTGCCCGCGCCATACCCTGCACCTGATCGGCCATCAACGCGACCAGCGGCGAGATCACCACCGTCAGCGCTCCGGTCTTGTCGAACTTCGACAGGGCGGGGATCTGATAGCAAACCGATTTGCCGGTGCCGGTCGGCAGAATACCGAGGACGCTCGACCCGTGCATCGTCTCGTCAACGATCCGCTCCTGCAGGGGGCGGCCCATATCATCCACCGGCTGAGCGCGGAAGGCATCGAACCCGAACCAGCGCGACAACGCGCGGACCGGGTCGTTCTTCTCGCTACACCAGGTGCAATCCGGGCTTTTGCAATTGGCGTCGCGTAGGTGCCCTACGATCAGTGCAGCCTCGCGGAACTGCGCCCGTACCCAAGGTGGCATGACGGAATCCCCGCCCGCAACCAAGGTCCAGGACAAAGCATAGGCCATCGGCCAACCAAGCTGCGGGTTCGATAGGCGGTTCAGCGTCTGCTCGACCCGCCTCTCGCAGGCGCGCCCCGCCAGAAGCCGTGAGATCGCTTCTTTTGCCAGAAGAGAGTCGGGCGCAGGAGCACCGCGAACCTCTCGAAACACAGCGTCGAACCCGTCTGGGTTCTCCATTCTCGTAGCAAGGAAATGAAAGGCTGCAACGGCATCGGGTTGGTCGGCGTTCTGCTGGGTCAGAGCCGCGAGTTGATTGCGCAGTACCTGAAACACCAGTCGCGCATCCAGTTCAGGGTCATTGATATGGCCCGCTTGCAGGCGCCCGTCATGGTAGTGCTTGACCAGGTGGTGGTAGGGATTGCGCGGAAATGCGAGCGGATTGAGCCATAGAGTGTCTATCGGTGATCTAAGGATATTCGCCAGCCTGGGCCGCACCGCGAAAAGATGAGGCAAGTCATGTCGAAGTATGTTGTGGCCGAGCAGATGCACGCCGCCAGTTGCTTCTGCTTCCAGGCGCTCTAGGGCTGCCAGGAGATCGCGCTTTTTTGCCAGTATTGCGGGCCGAGCATCATCGCGCACCGCCGCAAAAGCGAAGATGCTGGCGGTTGCAGGATCAACTTCAAGGTCGATCGAAACGCAACGCTGTAGGAAGAATTGGAAGGGCTCAGACATATACAAAGAGTTTTATTCGCGTGATGAAACGATTAGCGATCATGGTCGCGCGTTTGGCGAAAGGTCAACGTTCAACTTGTGCTACACAAGAAGTTTGCCAGATGGCCACCTATCCAGCTCAGTTTTATAACGCGATCCTATATAGTGGCCACCGTCGCGACCGCCCCTGATATACATCACAGAGGGCATGTGCGCCGGAGTTCTTGGCGCGGTGGTAACCAGTCGCAAAGCAATATCCGCCCAATCCAGCATCTCTCCCCCATAGTACACAGTACTTCGATGCCAAGAGATAACGCGACGGACTGAGGACTCTGAAGGCGGGCTTGCAACCGGAGGGTGGAGTGGACATCCGCTTTCGATCCGGCAGGCACCATGTGCTCAAGATCTGCGTTGAGGGCGCGAAGCTGCCGGGCGCTATGGCCGCCTGACCGCAAACTTGAGGTCCGCACGCGGAAATTATTACCGCTCCACCGCATGATTTCAATGACTTAGCGGAAAAGCCTTGAAATTCCCTCTCTTTTCCCATCGCGAGCGATCATCCACTCTCACTCCGAAAAGCACTTTGTTTACAGCTAGTTATCGAAACCCGTAGGCCAGCAGCACCGTAATCTCCTAGAGCGAACCGCGAGCACAATCGGCGCGAAGACCTGGCTGGGGACCCTTTTGACAGCGATCAACACGTGGCCGGCGTCGCGCCAAAAGCGGCTGCCGGCCTACTTGCGATGGATGACCGTATTAGGCCCGTCTACCGTCCGACCGCTTGCGGCACGAGATGGTAGGAAGCTGCCCTTAGTGAGAGAGCAAGCGGCCAAGAGCATCCGATTGGACGGTCTTGTCCGCTTGCCGACTGACGCAAGTGCCGACTATTGAAGAAGCGAAGCCCAGAAGCAACCGGAGAAGGTGCAAAGTCGGTGCGGTTCGGATGAGTTGCTCTGATCCCCCAAACTCTACCATCCGCGGTCCAGAAACTCGGTCTGTTCAAGCTCCGGAGTTCAGTGAACTGTGCGGAGTTTTATGGAATTAGTGTCTTTGTAAACTCGCAAAGTATCTCTACGTGCACTGTTGCTTTTTAATAAACTTATGGTACATATGTCGCTGTAGTTTTTTCACCAACGGGAGGAACTTTCTTGGCACGCTCTCCAGAAAAGACATCAGAAAAACTTTCAAAACTAGAAAAAATCCTACTCGACATGGACGTTGCATCGGGGCAGGAGAAGACCCAAAACGCAATTGTTAACATTGCTGCGTTACTCGCATTTCAAGATAAAATTGAAGAGGCAATGGGCGAAAGTGTTGGCCCAGCCGACTACTTTGCTGTGCTGGCGAACCGCGTCATGCAAGGTGGAGCAATAGTATTGACTGATGAATCTACGACCGGTCAAGTTGTAGAGGTCGAATTCTCCAAGAAAATCCGCTTCTAGTTTCTACCTTGTAGGGGAGGAGTAGTTGGGAGCGTTTAGGATATCAATCGTTGTTCCGACATTTGATCGGAATTCATCAGCTCTTGAACTTTTGGGCGATCTTAAAAGGCTGGGGGTTTTGGAGCGAGACGATGTCGAGATAATTTTTGTGCAAAATAACGCCGCGCTCAATGTGGATCTAAAATCTCGCCTTGAGCTTCTTGGAGCGCGATGCTTGCATCAGCCAAAGCGCGGCCAAGCTGCTGCATTGAACTGCGGCATCCTTGGCTCGGAAGGAGATGTAGTAGTCTTCATCGACGATGATGTGCGTCTCATCGATGGGCAATGGTTGAACAAACTGGTTGCGCACTTCGCTGACCCGAAGATCGGTTATGTGGCTGGGAACGTTATAGCGGCTGAGTTGATCTCGTTGCCGCAAATTTCGTGGGAGGCCAAAGGAGGGCTTAGTAAGGGCGCCGAGTTTAAGCGCTTCGATCAGTCCTTTTTTAAAAGCCCGCGCTTCGGCGGAGTTCCTCTCAGATTTGTCGCGTGTGGTGCAAACTCTGCCATCCGGAAAAGCATACTTTTGGACGTCGGATTGTATGACGAGCGATTTGGAGTGGGCTCAGCGGTTGGTCACTCGCAGAGCCACGAGATCTGCTACAAGGTATTCAGGGCCGGTTACGACGCAGTTTACGATACAAATGCGACCGTTAGCCACGTTCACCCCCAAACCTGGGCCGATCTCCGAAAGCGAATGTATAATTATGGCGTAGGTGACACTGCGGTCCAACTGCATTTCTTTATCAAATATGGTGATTTTCGCGGTCTGAGAGAGGCCTTCTTGGCGAGGCACGCCTACCTCCTAGGAAAGCTTTTTAAGAGACTTCGCGGGAATTACCCGATGCCGATGTCCGCTATACTAGCCGGATTAGCCGGAGCATCGGCGGGTCCCTTCGTTTACCTTAGGGCGTGCATCCAGGCATCTTGGGCGCAGTATCGTGATCGTAAGCCTAGATTTGGTGTTGTGCGGCGATAATTCTTAGCGGGATGATCACATGGCATTTGGAATGGATCATATAGACACCGAATTTCGCCGAAGGATTAACCGCCTTGTCAAAGAACGTCGTAAGTCTACGCTAGTAAACCAAACACACGACGTGCGTTTTTCTGCGACAGATATTTACTACGAGTTCGGCCAGCCGCTCCGGCGGCACGTGATAGTTCTTTTAAGCGCAGGATGCTCCATACCTACATGCACAATGTGCCCATTTACGAACTATAATTTGTTCGGAACCGGCGAGCAGCCGCCCGACCCGGTGGCTCAAGTTTATCGAGCATTGAGGAAACGGGAGGCACAGGGAGTTGATATTATTTCCTTGTACAATGATGGTTCTTTCTTTGCAGATTCAGAATTGGGCGTCGAGCAGCGTGCGAGTATCGCCCAGCTAGTTAACGACGCTAACATTCCTCGGTTAATGGTCGAATCTTTACCACAATTCATTACTCCGGATCGAATAGAACATTTTACACGACACTTAGACGCCAAGTTGACAGTCGGAATCGGGTTGCAATCAGAAAACGATTTCATACGACAAGTTTGCGTTGGGACCTCCTTCAACAAGAAACAGTTTGAATTATCTTTGGATGTCTTGAATAAATACGATGTCAACGCGAAGATATACGTCATGGTGAAGCCGCCTTTTCTGGGGGACGGGGAAGCATACCACGATGTTTTAAGTACATCTAAGTATCTAATGGATCTTCGCGTATCTAACGTGACGCTATGTCCGACCAGAGTAGCTGACAACACCATTGTTGCAGACTTGTATAGGTTAGGAATTTACCGACCACCGCATCCGTGCACCGTGCTTGCATGTCTTCGCGATTCACTGAGCTACGTTGATTCTCGCGTAGCGATGGTCAACCTTACTGCCAAGGATTTCGCATCTATTACGTCACTATCGTCCGAGGATAAAATAGCAACCGGTGTTTTTCAGGCACTTCAGTCGTTCGACAAATCGCATCGCTTGAAGGATTTAATACTGCCTGGAGACTTGGAGCAGGAGTTCAGCGAACACCGTAAAGACCTTATTACTCATTCAAGCCAGGATCTTCGTATAAATATGAAGGAGATGCTTCACGCATTGGAGGAGGAGAGATGACTGCAGACGGTCTGGCAGGTCGGACTTACATCGTTACGGCGGCGAATTCTGGGATAGGCAAGAATGTAGTAGAGACCTTGTTGAGAAATGGCGCGCACGTAATTGCGACTGTGCGTGAGGGGCGCCTTTTGGAAGTTTTCCATGAGCGTTTGGAAATAATTTATGGCGATTTGGGGTCTCTCGCTGACTGTCAATCGCTCGTATCGAGAGCAGCGACCTCAAGTCGGATTTCGGGACTCGTGCATGTCGCAGGCGCTTGGGTGCCGGGAGATATTGCGGCAGTTGATGAAGCTGCGTTTGATTATGCTTTTTCGGCTAACGTCAAAACGGCATTTAATATTTGCAAGCCGCTAATACCTGAACTGGAAAAAAATGAAGGGGGATCGATCGTAACAATTTCTTCGATGCTTGGATTATCACCAGTTCCGAATAGTATACTTTATGCTTCTGCGAAGGCGGCGTTAATCCAGTTTACTCGCGCGCTCGCGCTTGATCTCGGCCCCAAGGGAATTCGATGTAACTGCATTTGTCCCGGCCTCATAAAAACGGCACAAACTGCTAACGTATTCGACCAACCGGAGTGGGTCGAAAGGATAGTACAGTCTTATCCAGTGGGACGGTTGGGAGAACCGCGGGATGTTGGCGAGGTCACGGCTTTCCTACTGAGCAATAGCGCTTCGTGGATTACTGGGCTCGCCCTGCCGGTAGAGGGTGGCTATTTGATCTCCGCAGAGGCTTCGTGAGAGGACGGGATGTCGATCAATGTTTCGATGTTTTTCGGATTTCACGATTCAGGCGTTGCTTTCTCGAGTGACGCGAAGATTCTACTCTGTTTACAAGCAGAGCGTATTTTTCGAAAAAAACACATGCGAGCGACCAGCAATCAGCTAGAGTATCTTGTTGCAATTGGATTAAAAGAATTAAATTTGAGTATAAATGAGATTGATACGCTTTTTATTGGGAGGTGGGGATGCGAACCTACTTCTTTTATACATTTGCTTGGACGAAGGTTTGCGCCGGTTTGGACGGCGCACCACGCTAATCACATAGGGTGGGCGAAGTCGGTTGGGTGGGAAAGTGGTTTTGCGGTCTGTGCGGATGGTGGATCGGAAAACGGTTGCAGTGGCATCTACAAATTTAATAGTGGTGGCTATGAGCCGATCGCCGACCTCGATAGTACAATACTTACCGGAAAGTATTATGGAGCGATTACCCAATTATTGTTCGACGTTGATCCCGAAAGCGCGCATGTCCATCTTCCGGGAAAAACGATGGGGATCGCAGCGTTTGGGAGTTTTGATCCTATCCTAGCGAAGCACATACTGACCCAGGTGGATGGAGGCGCGATTCACACGGAAAGAATATCTAAAATCGCAGACTTTCTGCAGTTTAAATCGAGCTTTGACTCGCGCGACAGACGGCGTTGGAATTTTGCACATACTGCGCAAGCAATTTGGGAAACGCAGTGGTTGGAAACTCTCGCGCAATTCTGTCCGGCTGGTGAGAAACTTATTTTTTCCGGCGGTTGTGCATTAAATGTTCAGTTAAACGCACGCCTTCGGCACTCTGGTCTTTTCGCAGATTTATTTATCCCACCGACTCCGGGGATGACGGTCAGGCGCTGGGAGCTTTAATCCATCAGACGGGAGCAAAGTTGACCGACCCGTATTTGGGAAGAGTTTGGGGCAGCGCGGAGCGAGCACCTGAGCAACTCATTTCAGATCTCTCAAACAAAAAAATTGTCTTTTGGTTTGACGGGCGATCAGAAGTTGGCCCTAGAGCGCTAGGGCACCGAAGCATTTTCGGGGCGGCGGAAACACTGGGCTTACGACGAAAGTTAAGCGAGGAAGTTAAGCAACGTGAATGGTATAGGCCTGTCGCCCCAATTGTTCTCGCGGAAGACGCAGCTCAATGGTTTCATATTTCTCAAGATATTCCTTGGATGACCGAGGCTGTCGTTGCCAAATCGAATACGCTGGAGCGATCGCCAGCGGTTGTTCATGTCGACGGTACAAGCCGAATTCAAACCGTCAGATGTGAACAGGAACCGATCCTCCATGACGTGTTGACGCAGTACCAAGCCGCAACAGGGGTTCCGCTCCTGATGAACACGTCCATGAATTTGCCGAATGAACCGATATGCGACAGCCCGGAAGATGCGATCCATACCTTTAGAGGTAGTGGAGCTGATGTGTTGTATATTCACGGCAAAAGGTACACTCAGTATGATCTGAATTAGAGATGGTTATGGATCATAAAGTTTTATTTAGAAACGAGCTCATTGGCCCCACAATTAGGCATGCGGCAGGCAAATCTGCATTTTACGGGAGACACCTAGGCAAGAAGGCTTTCTCCGTCAACGACGTTGCGGATTTGAGTATCCTACCGACCACTAATAAGTCGATGCTTCGGGAGCTTTTATTGTCAGAGTTGTTAACATCTGACGAGCCGCCTCTCTTGGTCCAGCATACTTCGGGGACAACGGATCGTCCCTTCAACGTTTATCGAGGCAAGGCTGAGGTTGATTTTATTCAAGCTTTCTTCGAGGGGACCTTTGACCCCCTTGGAGACGCGGACATTGGCATCCTAGCCTTGCAGCCACTTTATCACGGGGAAGCGATACCGATAAATGTACAGGCTGAATACTTAAATATAAATGTTGATGACATGTCCAAATCCGGCGACATCATCAAGGATGTTTCCGAAAAGATTTTAAATGCCGGAAATAAACCAATCATAATAACGGGAATATTTCAGCATATCAAGATTTTGACATGCGAGTTGATTAAGAATGGTTATAATTTTAGTTCAAGTCCTGTTGTGGGACTATTTGTCACAGGCCAGTATGTCAGCGAGCATTGGAGGTCTGAACTTACGAGTGTGTGGAATGCGAAGACCACGCCGAGATTTAGTCTGACCGAGGGCTTTGGCGGGGCGATTTACTGTGAGAGGTGCCGAGCATATCATTTCGATCAGTTTATGGTTGCGGAAGTGCTATCTCCATTCACCCTTGAACCAGTCACAGATGGCGTGGGGTTACTGCACATAACGTCGCTATACCCGTTCGTTCAGCTAATGCCATTTATCCGCTATCGAACCAATGACATAGTGAAGGTACGGGAAACCGAATGTACAAGTGGACATGAAGCTTCAGTAGTTTTCCTAGGAAGATGGGATCACGCTGCTGTGGTAGATTTTGGAAATGGGGGTGGCGTGGTCGTGCCGCCATCAATAATTCACGACATCTTGGAAAAGGACGCGCTGGCAAATACCGGCGGGCTTTCTGATCGAGCGTCGTTAAATGGCGCAGGTAGCCCGTGCTTCAGATTAAGAATGTCGGAAATCCCCGCTCAGGTTCTAAATATTGATATTGAAATACGGGTGTTGCCTTGGATGTATCCGGATTCCTGCCAGGCATTTTCGGAGAAAATACTGGCTGAGCTTAGTCTCCAGGCACCTCATATTATGCATTCCCTGCAATCTTATGGTTTCGACGTTCGCATAAATTTGTTGTCGCCTGGCAGCTTGGGACCAACGGAGCCGGGAAGCATCCCGGAGGACTCAATGTACGAAAAGAGCTAGCGGCAATGCGGCCAAAGCAGATTCTATTAAAGCTATCAGACGAGCCGGCTGCCATTCTAGTGTGGAAGGAGCCAGACCATAAGGCTTCCCACTATCGCTTGCTTTGGCGCCGAGGAGAGGCAGACGTCGTATCACGGAGGGATCTATTAGGAACTGATGGATGTTTCTGGAATATGTCACTGGAGACAGCACGTGGCCTTTTAAGTCTCGCACAGGCTAACGGTCTGCTTTCGCAGAAATGGCAACGTTGGAACTCGTGTCAATTGCACACTTACTTTTCTAACGGCATGGAGCATGGATTCGCCGCTAATTTTTTGACCGACCACGTGTCGGATTGTGTTTGGCGGCGTCCTAGCGGGGTGCGCATCGTGTCCTGTCGCGAACCGTCGCCGTCGCGGTGGTGGAAAGTGTTGCTGATATCGGACGAATCGCAAATCGTCGGTGTACGATCAGTTTTAGAGCCGCCCGTGCCATCCGATCAACCAGGGTATAGATCGTTGAGTGGATGGGCGGTCTATCCAATATTAATGGATGCTGATGTGGCAACGCATAGGATTCATTTGAGTGAATTATTGAAATATGGCTGAACCGCGCGCCCTCGAATATTTTGTGTCTTTTGAGAAAGGACGGCAATCAATTGCACCTGGCAAATGAAGTACGACGCACGTTAGCAATGGGGACTGACGATTTGGTCCCTGATGATGGCGCAAAGTACGACAGCGATAGGAGATGAAGTAGTTGCGTATTCTTGTCGCAGGCGGAGCAGGTTTTATCGGATCACACCTCATCGACGCTATCTTACGGCGAAACGATGTTCGACGTGTTGTCGCTGTAGACAACGTTTGGACCGGAACATGGAGAAATTTGCGGCATATTCAGGACCAACGGCTCGAGCGTCTTGAATGCGACGTTGAGATGTTTAGCTCGTCTGAGAGATTTGATGAGATCTATCACTTGGCCTCCCCAGCCTCCCCAAATTGGTACATGGCGGATCCCGCGCGCACAATCTCTGCAAACGTTGTTGGAACCTTCAATTTGTTAAAGTACCTTGTTCCTGCCGGGCGCTTTTGCTTTTCCTCAACTTCGGAAGTGTATGGAGATCCGCTAGTATCGCCTCAACCGGAAAGCTATAGGGGAAGCGTAGACTGCACCGGACCACGTTCATCGTATGATGAGTCAAAGCGATGCACCGAAGCGCTTTTGTTTGAAACGGCCAGAACGAGAGGTACGGACATCAGAATCGCCAGGCTTTTTAACGTGTACGGACCCCGTGTCCGGCCGGAAGATGGAAGGGCTATCTCGAATTTTATTTGTCAGGCCATTTCTGGTCGTGCGCTTACAGTTTATGGGAGCGGATCTCAATCACGCAGTTGGGGCTACATCGACGATATAATAGAAGGATTGAAAAGGTTCTTTTGGGACGATGACCAATCTTATAAAGGACCGTTGAACATTGGAAATGATCGAGAAGTAACTGTTCTAAAGACAGCACAGTACGATGGCCTCTCTTTTCCAAGGGTCAACGATCGAGTTCTGCGAGCCGCCTCCACAGGATCCAACAAACAGGCGACCTGATTTAACTATTGCGAAAGGAGTCATACCAGGATGGAGGTGTACGGTGCCCTACGAAGAGGGTATCCAACTGACGTCGAAATGGTATATCAGCAATGAACAGCTTTAGGCGCCGGCGCTGTCCAGGTCATATTGACAGAGTGCCTTTTCAATTCAGCTTAGATCTGATTCACGGCTGCTTTCTAGGAGGCAGCGATGGCACGTGGAGACCTAATCGACGCGGAATGCGAATCGTGAAGCCGCTTTTTCCAGCGGAGCGTGGGCGTAAACCCCGTCACTCCCATGACAACCGCCAGTTCATGAACAGTGTTTTGCATGTTCTTCGGGTGGGCTGCCCGTGGCGAGATATGCATGAGCGATGGAAAGTGGAATTCCCTCTACGTCCGATTCCGTCGCTGGGCCGAGCAAGGGGTGCGCGATGATGGGGTCGTAGGACGAGCCGTTCGCTATCTCCCATCACGCACCCGGAAGCGGAAATTATTACCGCTAGCTCTTCCTGTTGACTGAGGCCCAAAGCCAGGGCACAAAGGCGGCATCCATGGTCGCTCGCGAAGGGAAAAATAGAGGGATTTCAAGGCTCTTCCGCTAAGCCATTGAAATCATGTGAGAATCCAAGGTCCTCAGGCAGGCTATTTTTGGACCTTCATACCACAACTTTTGACCACCAATCCTCAAGACGAAAAGTCTAGCCTTTGCAGCTAGTTACCGATAATTCGCGACAAACCGTTCTGTGATTTCCGGGGATCGAAACGCTACCTTTAGCCGCACGAAAACTGGCTGGGGACCCTGTTTCAGCCGCGATCATGGTCGCGCCCATAGCGGATGTCGAATCGCTCAATGGATGACCGGGCGGTAGCGGACTGGCAGCTCCCGGTGTCCTTCACTTCTATAGAAGACGGTCAGATCGAAGCGCGAAGTTTTCAGGTCCGGATTATGGCACACAGGCAAAAGGCTCAATCACCGGTGTAGGACCCTCAGCTCTTGCAAGGGATCGAACGCTTCCTCCAAATCGCTGCTTTCAGCCCTTCAGAATGCCCGCAATCCTAACCAAATCCGCAACTGACGATGCTTGCATTTTTCGCATCATGTGACCGCGGTGAAGCTTCACGGTGGCCTCAGCGAGCTGAACTTCAGCCGCAATTTGTTTGTTCAGCTTCCCGGCGACAACCAATGCCATAATCTGCCGCTCGCGCTCGGTAAGTTTGGAATACATTAGGCGCAATGCCGCCGTTTGACGTGCCTCTTCGCGTCGAGCGCTATCACTTGCCAAAGCCCGATTCACCGCTTCGAGCAGGTCCTGCTCGCGCACAGGCTTGGTAAGAACATCGATAGCACCTGCCTTCATGGCGCGGACAGCCATCGCCACATCGACATGAGCACTGATCAGCACCACCGACCTTGGATGCCGGCTTTTCGCGAGTGCCTCCTGAAACTCCAGGCCGCTTTGACCTGGCAAGCGAATATCAAGCACAATACAGCCGGCACGATCAGGATCATCCGCGGCAAGAAACTCTGCCACCGACCCATGGGTTTCAGCGACAAGTCCGACTGACTGGAACAATCCTCTCAAAGCTTCGCGGACACTTTCGTCGTCATCGATGACAATAACTGTGGGCTGCCCTCTCTTGCGATCATCTATCATGGACGACAGCGCCCTCCGCCATTGGCAACGTGAACGTAAATAGGGCCCCGTCCCCGTTCTCCCCAATGAAGCCCAAATACGGCCACCATGGGCTTCGACGATGGAACGGCATATCGATAAGCCCATTCCGATACCGTCGGCCTTCGTGCTGTAGAATGCTTCGAAAACGCGCTCCAATTCGTGGATAGCTACCCCGCGACCCGTGTCAGAAACGCTCACGCTGACAAGCTGCTCCTCCATAGCGCATCTGATGTTGATGTGTTTTGCTGTTGAAGAAGCTGTCATCGCTTCGGCGCTGTTCATAACCAAGTTGAGAACAACCTGTTGCAGTTGCGTTCGGTCTCCTACGACTTCGATAGGCGTTGCTGCCATATCAAGACTGAGCTCTATTCCACGCCGTTGAAGTTCGCCCGTCAACAGATCCAGCACCTCGCGAACGGCAGGTTTGAAGTCAGTTAGCTCAATCCTGGCAGGTAACTTCTGAGCCATCGCCCGGATACTGGTGATGATATCGCCGGCGCGATGCCCATCCCGGACGATCCTTTCGGCGGCCACACGCGCCTGCTCCAGATCGGTGTGGCCCGGCTGTAGCCACCGCAGACATGTGCCGGCATTCGTGACGATTGCCATCAGCGGCTGGTTGACTTCATGGGCAATTGAAACGGCAAGCTCACCTGTGGCCGTCATCCGCGTCACATGCGCGAGGTCACTCTGGCTTTGCCGCAAGGACTCTTCCGCCCGTTTGCGATCCTCGATATCCACGACGACGCCGTACCATCTCACAACATTTCCATCGGGATCCAGAAGGGGGCTTTGTCGAAGGTTGAACCATCGATATTCGCCATCGGCGCGTCTGATGCGGGCGTCTACAGGACGACTTTTTTTGAGGCTACGATATCGTCCCAAGCCATACGCATCGGCTCGACATCATCAGGATGAAACATACGATAAAAACCGAAGCCGACGATCTCTTCAGAAGGTAGACCGACATAATCGATCAAGTTTCGATTGAAATATTCAAGCCGGCCATCCGAGGTGCAGGACCAGGCCATGGCGGGTATCGTGTTGATGATAAGATTGAGCTTGTGTTCACTTTCCCTGAGCGCAGCTTCGCTTTCCCGAAGAGCATTCTCCGCACGTTGCAGGTCTTCGATATCGATGTTAACACCGAACCAACGAACGACGCCGTTGGCATCGACCAGCTTTCGCCCTGAGAAGTAAAACCAACGATAGTTGCCGTCTGCTCCGCGAATGCGTCCTTTCAAAACAGTGTGGTCGGAATGCTCGAGGTCTCTCTTCCAGATGTCCACCATGCCTGGAATGTCGTCAGGATGGTAAAGGTCCAGAAAGCCCCACTCGAGGATTTGATCAGCAGGACGACCTGCATAGTCCAACCAGCTTTTATTGACAAAATCGGCGCTGCCATCCGGTCGCGCTGACCATACGAGAACAGGCAGCGAATTGATGATAAGGCTGAGGTTTTCCTCGCTGGCCGCAAGCGCAGTCTTCGTTTCCTTCAATGCATTTTCTGCCTGTTTGCGGTCTTCTATATCGAGGACCACACCATACCACCTGACGACATTTCCTTCGGTATCGAGCCGCGGTTTCTGCCGAAGCGTGCACCAACGATATTGGCCATCTGCGCGCCTGAGCCTGCCCACGACCTCTCTGGCATGTTTCGAGGCCATGATGTCGTGCCATTCCGAAGCGAGATGTGACATGTCGTCGGGATGAAATAGCTTGTAGAATCCCACTCCGGAGATTTCCTCAAGCGGCGCCCCGATAAACTCGAGAAAATGCTGGTTGGCAAAATCCAACATGCCTTCCGACGTTGCGGACCACACCATGGCGGGGATCAGATCGATAATGGGATCGGTTTCCGGCTCTCGTTCCACCGCACTCTCCGTTCAGTGTTTGAGACGTTACAGAGCCCAGACGTTCCGACTCCATGTCAGGAAATGTCGAAAGATGGCCGATCGTCCGTCGGAAATAGTTACGGGATTTCTGTGACTTGGGTAAGGGAAAATCGATATACGAAGGTCTATGGTTGCAATGCCATCGTCTAGTTGCGCGTGACCTAGATCGCAATTGAGCGAGGCCATAAACCGGCTTACTCCTAAACATCGAAGCCTTTGATGAACGGTGACCTCAACGGATCCCTCGTCGCCTTCACATCGACCATTCACGTGCAACGAATTTCTACATCGCTGCCATTTCCTGACCTGAGGCAACAGCCTCCGGTGACGTTGTTAACCGCCACGGCGCTTGCGCGGTCCGAACGACCGACAGCAGCCCTCATTCGAAATCATTTTTTCATCTCGACTTTTAGGGAGACCATCATGCGTAGCTTGATTATGTGCTTGATGCTGGCGACCGCCAGCATGACTGCCGCAACAGTGGCGTCAGCGCTTCCCGCGCAGGCCACGACGGACGTTCGCGAGGCTCCGGTTCCCGTCCACTACCGAACCGCAAAGATCGAGGGTCTCGATATCTTCTACCGGGAAGCCGGGCCGGCCGACGCTCCGGTCGTGCTGCTGCTTCATGGTTTTCCGACGTCATCCCACATGTTCCGGAATCTGATCCCGCTGCTTGCAGATCGATACCACGTCATCGCGCCGGACTATCCGGGTTACGGGCAAAGCGCATCTCCCGATCATAGCAAATTTGCCTATACGTTTGGCGGGGTCGCCAATATCGTCGACAAGTTGCTGGATCA
Organism: Rhizobium sp. C104; assembly: GCF_022354505.1. Lineage (NCBI taxonomy): Bacteria > Pseudomonadati > Pseudomonadota > Alphaproteobacteria > Hyphomicrobiales > Rhizobiaceae > Rhizobium > Rhizobium sp. C104. Next base: position 2,815,036 of record NZ_CP092348.1, read on the forward strand.
TCTGGCCGTCAAAAGCTACGCCATGTACGTCATGGATTATGGTGCACCGGTGGGATACCGCCTGGCGCTGAAACATCCCGAGCGGGTCAGTGCGCTGATCATCCAGAATGGCAACGCCTATGATGAAGGGCTGAAGGAATTCTGGGATCCCATCAAGACCTACTGGTCCGATGGATCGCAGAAGAGCCGTGAGGCGCTCTCCGGTCTGGTCACGCTCGAAACGACCAAGTTTCAGTACACCGACGGGATGGAAGACGTGTCGCGCATCAGCCCCGACAACTGGGTTCACGACCAGGCTCTCCTGGACCGACCAGGGAACAAAGACATCCAGCTCGACATGTTGTATGACTATCGCACCAACGTGCCGCTTTACCCTGACTTCCAAAACTTCTTTCGTGAGCGTAAACCTCCCACGCTCATCGTCTGGGGCAAGAACGACTATATTTTTCCTGAGGCCGGCGCTCATCCTTATCTCAAGGACCTCCCAGATGCCGAAATTCATGTCTTGAATTCGGGTCACTTCCTGCTCGAAGAAAAACTTGACGTCGCTGCTCCTCTAATCAACGACTTCCTGGATCGCAACGTCGCGAAGAAGTGACCATCAGACATGGTCACCGGCGGTGTGACCAAGGTTCCGCAAACCCGAGGTCAAACCGCTGAACGGCGGTTACTAAATTCCAGATTTTGGAGATCTCCCATGCCGTACCATTTTTTGGAAGTTGCAATCACTCCGAATGTGCGGCTGGCCCAGACTGAAATGGGTGCCGATCAGATATGGTTGGGCGATCACCATCGAGAGTCGGATAGTTTCACCGACAGCGAGCGCGCCTTCATCGCTGCTCGGGACAGCTTCTATATTGCATCTGTGTCGGAAACCGACTGGCCTTATGTGCAGCATCGCGGCGGGCCGCAGGGCTTTCTCAAGATCGTTGACAACAAGACACTGGCATTCGCCGACTACCGGGGTAACCGCCAATACATCAGTACCGGTAACTTCGCCGCAAACGATCGGGCCTGTCTCTTTCTGGTTGATTACCCGCGGCGAGCCCGCCTCAAAATCTACGTGCATGTCGAGAAGCTTGCACTCGATGCCTACCCGGCACTGACCGATCTTGTTTTGGATGCCGGCTACCGAGCAAAGGCTGAGCGGATTTTCCGACTGCGGCTGGAAGCCTTCGATTGGAATTGCCCTCAGCATATCACTCCGCGTTACACCGAACACGAAGTCGAGAAAGCAGCGACACCATTGCGTGAGCGCTTGGCTCAATTGGAGGCGGAGAATGCAGACCTGCGGCGCCGGCTCGAAGCCTTGGGAGAAAAATAATGAACGCCACAAGACCCCCTTTGCCGCCGTTTTCGGCGGTTTCCGCAACAGAAAAGGTCCGGCTTGCAGAAGACGGTTGGAATAGCCGCAATCCCGAAAAAGTGGCACTGGCCTATAGCGACGACAGCCAGTGGCGCAATCGCTCGGAGTTCGTAAATGGCCGCCAAGCGATCGTCGGCTTTCTTACCCGGAAATGGCAACGCGAGCTCGAATACAGGCTGATCAAAGAGCTCTGGGCCTTTACGGACAATCGCATCGCTGTTCGCTTTGCCTATGAATGGCATGACGACAGCGGCAACTGGTTTCGGTCTTACGGGAACGAAAATTGGGAGTTCGGGGCCGATGGCCTCATGCGAAAGCGCTTCGCTTCCATCAACGATGCACCCATCCAAAGCCATGATCGACAGTTTCATTGGCCGCTTGGCCGTCGACCGGATGAGCATCCCGGCCTCAGCGATTTCGGCTTCTAAGGGGGAAGGACAAGATGAGGCATTCCACCTATCACCGCGTTGATATCAACGGTCTCGAAGTATTTTATCGGCAGGCCGGAGAACCAACCAAACCGACCCTGTTATTGCTGCACGGGTTTCCGTCTTCGAGCCACATGTTTCGGGACCTCATTCCGCTACTCGCCGACCGATTTCACCTTATCGCGCCCGACATACCGGGATTCGGCCAGTCGGAGGCGCCCGCGCGCGAAAATTTCGCCTACACGTTCGACAATCTTGCCCGCATCATCCAGAGGTTCATTGAGGTGCTGGGCATCGAACGATTTGCCCTCTACGCTTTCGATATCGGAGCGCCCATCGGTTTCCGCGTCGCGATGAAGTTCCCGGAGCGGGTGACAGCAATCATTTCCCAAAATGGCAATGCCTACGAGGAGGGGTTGAGCGACGTCTGGAACCCGATCAGGCGATACTGGTCCGATCCCACGACCGCCAACCGCGATGCGCTGCGCGAGATCATGAAACCCGCCGCCATCCGCTGGCAGCACGAGCATGGCGTTTCGGATTTATCGAACGTGTCTCCCGATGGCTATTCGCTCGATGCCTTCTACATGGCGCGTCCGGATGCTGAAGAAATCCAGCTCGATATTGCGCTCGACTACGCGAGCAACGTGACTCTGTATCCGATGTTTCAAGCTTATTTCCGCCAGTATCAGCCCAGGTTCCTGGCTATCTGGGGCGACAAGGATCCATTCTTCCTGCCCGCAGGCGCGGAGGCCTTTAAACGCGATCTCCCGAATGCCGAGATCCGTCTCCTCGATACAGGCCACTTCGCGTTGGAGACGCATTCCCGAGAAATCGCCACCGCAACAGCCAACTTCCTGACCTAACGGCGCTAGCAACCTCAGCCTGCTTCTACCGTGGCTGACCTCGCTGCGATGAATTCCGTTTGGCTTACTGATAGTTCAAGGACACTGCCATGGATCGCCCGTCAGCATCGCGCCAAGTGGTGCCCGAAGAAGATATCATCGAAGCGAGAGCATTTATCGATCTGTTCATGATCGCGCCCCAGACGCTCGTAGACCAGGCTGAGTTTCGCTGCATGCAATTGGGTACAGGTTGCGCAATATCGCTGCCCAACGCGCCCGCCATCGGTCTCAATCGTATCCTTGGCCTTGCAACACTTGAAGACCTCGACACGGCCTATGAGTGGATGAGCAGAAAGGCAGGCCGGCGTTACTTGCAAATGAACGCTGCCACCGCTCCTCAACAGACACACGATTGGATAAGGAAACGGGGCCTTGTTCCCCAAGGTAACGGATGGGCAAAGCTACGGCGCACAGTGCCTTCCACGCCACTCATCCATTCTGGAGAGGTCGCTACCCGGCAGGTCAAAGTCACCGAAGCCGAAATCTTCGGCTCGATGATGGGCGCCGGATTTGGCTTTCCGGCGAGCCTGACGCCGCTTTGGTCAGCGATCGCCGGTAAGGAAGGCTGGGCCTGCTTCTTCGCTGAGTTGAATGGCAAACCAATTGCGACAGGCGCGATGTACGCATCAGGCGGCTATGCGTGGCTGGGCGGTGGCGCGACAGTTCCCGAGTTTCGCAATCGAGGGGCACAGAAGGCCCTCATTACCGCGCGTCTGAACCAAGGCGCCAGTCAGGGCGTTCAGACATTCGTCGTCGAAACCGCCCAGCCTTCGGCCGACGAGCCAAATATCTCTCACGCCAATCTCATCGGGGCCGGATTCGAGCAAATTTACACGAGAATGAATTACCGGTTCCCGGACGGTTCATAAAGGGACGCCAGACACCCTGGGTTTGCGGCTCGAGCTGTTGCTTCCTTTCCAGTTGCCGCGCTTGTCGGATGAGTGCTTCGAACTCTGAGAGAATGTCATCTGCTTCCGGATCAGCCTGCAACCCCATTCCATCCTCCAGCACCGATTGATACGCGCGTTGAACGAGGTTCGCCTGCGATCCATCGCCGACGACATCAGGTCGGCCGTGGAAAGCAGTGTCGCACTCAACTCTCGCCGATCCCCCTGGATGTCCGCTTTCGGGATTCGGCTAGGATGCGCTCTACGGCCGCGATGGGGCGCGAAGCCGCCGTGCTGCGGTGGTCGCCAGTTCGGTAGCTTCGGCGCTCAGCGCGGCAATTATTTCCGCTAACGCCGCCGGTTGACTGATGCCCAAAGCCAGGGCACAAAGATGGCATCCACGGTCGCTCGCGGCAGGAAAATATAGGGAAATCAAAGGCTATTTTGCTAAGCCATTGAAATCATGTGAGAATCCAGGTCTCCCAGGTAGGTCATTTTTGACCGATTTTTCAATCCAAATTGGCGGTCATCTCCCGCACAGAAAAGTGGCGTCTTCTCAATAAGTTGGCCGATCTGGGCCGCAGTTCCTCAGGCCGTCGTGGTGTTCGAAGACGGCTAGGAATATTGGCTGGGGACCCGCGAGCGATGACCGCAACGGGGCCGTCAGGAGACTGGAAGCTTCCGTTACGCAAGCGACGAAAACAGGCAGGCCGGTCTTGCCCCTAGCGGAATTCTGATCCGGGTGCAAAACTGCAAAGGGTTGCGATCAATCGATGGGTCGTAATGCATGATTTGTTTATTGTCTGACTACTTTCAGACCCCCGGCTCCAACGTGGCGAGCTCGACGAGTTTGCGGTCACCTTCCGATAATTTGTCGGCCTTGAACTGCTCTTTAAAAACGGCGGCGGCGATGTTGTAGGCATCCTCGCTGTCGGGTTGAAGATTCGATGCGGCCCCCCACCAGTCGATATCCCGCTCTTCCTTCAGCGAGTAAGCAACGTAGTTGGCGAGCACACCAAGGTTGACGCTCCGTCGCTCGGCCACGGTCCGGACGGACCTCTTCAAGTTGGCGACGTGTCCGTTCGCTCCAGCGATACACTCCTGATAGAGGTCCTCGGCGGCACCCGAAAGCAGGACGTCTCCGGCGAACTGATTGGCCGCTCGCTCTTCCGCGGACTCCCTTCGCTGATCGTCTACGCCGTCGCCTGTTACGGTGTCGAACGTCTGCCCTGCTTCCTCGCCAGCATGGTAGAGTTCATGCAGAAGGTCGAATAGCCATCGGGCCTCCGCTCGAACCGACTGCTTCAAGACGACCACATTGCGGTTATTGATCCTCCAGCAGCACCCATGGAAGCGTATTGAATCGCTCAGTGGCACTACTGCGATGTTCATCTGCCAGGCTTTGCGAAGCACTGTTTCCAGAGACAACGTTCCGTCTGCTCCGGTGAACGCCTCGCGAGCCTGTTTCCAGTCCCGCGGAACAACAGCGCTGTTTTCGGGAATGGTGGCGGCGACCCGTTCCGCAATATGGTAAGCATATTGAGTATAGGCTCGTACGCGTAGCGGATTCGCATCCTTTGGTAGCTTGTAACGGACCAATCCGGCTGCGGCGCAGTTGAACGCGCGCGTGTCGATGCTGCCGTCGGAACTTACCACCAGCCCCCAGATTCTTCGGAGATATCCAGATGCCGCTTCAAGAATCTGGTGCGGCTCGCTCCCCGCAGCGGGGACCAACCGTCTCCGGAGAAACTTCGTGTCAATGCCACAAGTAGCTAATATTTCGGGGCTGCTCTGTGCCTTATGACGGAACGAGATGCTCTCATGGACGACGATACCCAGAGCATCCGCGATCTTGATGAAGTTGTTGAAGCCAGTCGTCTCGTAGTCGGAATCCTCCCAACGCTGAATCTGCTGTGGCTTCACGCCGATCCGGTCTGCAAGCTCCTTGTGGGTCACCCCCTGCGCTATTCTGGCCTTGATGATACCCAATGGAAACTCGTCGAGCGAGGCGACTTCAATGCGGTCGACTTTTCCCGATTTCAACAGGCTGTATTCTTCCAGTTCCCGCTTCAAAGTGCCAAGTTGGCTGTCCATCCCGTCGATGTAGGCCTTCCAGATCACGGGATCGGTATCGTCGGGAACGTCCTTGGTTCGTGCGGCGGCCAGAGCTGCCTCGAAGCGGCTTGCTTGAGTTTGCGTAACCCTGAACTGGCGCTCATTCTTGATCATGGCAGCGTTCCTAAATCTATGAGTACAATGCCTTTGGGCTTGCCGTCTTTGGTGTGCTGGAAGAAGCTCAGATATGGCTCCCCGAGGAGGGTTGCCGCGTGCTCGGCGAAAAACATCTCGCCGAGATATTTCGCCTTCTGAGCCGCCCTCTCATTGGAGTGGTCGAGGAAGACAGGGTCCAACTTCTTGGAATCGATTCCCTTTGTTTCGAAGCATGCGTCCCAATCTCCTGGGTTGGCTTTCTTCGAGGCAAAACTGCCGTCCACGTAAACCTTCGTTGCCCCTGCGTCACGCAGAGCACGGCAGGCCTGCAAAAGGCCTGCCATCAGTTCCTTTCTGCGATCATTATAGGCCAGAAGCGTCTCGGCCTCCGTCCACGACAGAGAGTGGATTCCTTTGGGTAACCTCCCAGTTACGCCACCAAATTTCAACGTCATGGCAACCTTTATGTTGTGTTCTGGCAAATTTAGTCAAGCAAATTCTTGTTCAGCTTCCGAATGATGCGTGAAGCAGCCACCCGCTTGAACTTCCGAACCTCACACAAAAGGGTGGATTCGCGAAGAGATCGTCGTTTGCGCCAAATGGTTTGCAACAGTTGCTACCAATATCCACTGTTCAGCCTTATTAGTGAGAGTTTTAATGAGGCGCGCCTTTTGCGCGGGGAGACATGATGCAATGCTAGATCTTCGTCCGCTCTAGGACGCGGAAGATGTCGGCATAAACGGCCAACACGGGCGCGCAAAGCTGGCGGGCGCTTAATGGCCGCCTCACCGCGAACTTCAGGTTCGAAAGCGGAAATTATTGCCGCTCGCCCGCCCGGTTGACTGATGCCCAAAGCCAGGGCACAAAGGTGGCATCCACGGTCGCTCGCGGCAGGAAGATATAGGGAGTTTCAAGGATTTTCCGATAAGCCATTGAAATTATGTGAGAATCCAGGGTCCCCAGGCAAGTCGTTTTTGACTGATTTTTCGATCCAAACTGGCTACTATCTCCCGCACGGAAAAGTGACGTCTTCTCAATAAGTTGGGCGATCTCCGCCGCAGTTCCGTTGGCCATCCGTCGTGCTCGAAGGCGGCTAGGAAAATTGGCTGGGGACCTTTGTATCCGGTCGGCACCTGAAATTCGCTCAACTCAATTTGATCCACGCTGCCGAAGAGCGTCCACAATTACCGCCATGGCAGGCGACATCTGACGTCTGCTGGGATAGTAGAGATGGTAGCCGGTGAATGGGTGGCTCCAGTCATCTAAGACAGCTTGCAAACGGCCATCGGCAATATGCTCCTCCACAAGGTTGTCAGGAACGTAGGCGATGCCGAAGCCTGAGACCGCGGCCTCTAGCTGCGAAATCGAGGAGTTGAAACTTAACTGGCCATCCACCCTCACCCGCAGTTCCCGGCCGTCTTTTTCGAACTCCCACGCGTAGAAGCCGCCGAGCGTCGCCTGCCGCATGTTGATGCAGACGTGACCCACTAGATCCTGAGGCGCCTGAGGACGCCTGCGTCTGGCGAAGTATTTTGGTGAAGCGACTGCGCGGAGCCGCCAATCAGGACCGATCCGGACGGCGATCATATCCTTGTCGACGTTTTCCCCAAGGCGAACGCCGGCATCGAAGCGTTCTTCCACGATGTTGCGCATTCCATTGTCGGCGTAGAGCTCCACCTTGACGTCGGGATATTTGTCGAGAACGACAGATAACTTTGGCCATACGGTTGTCTGCAGAGCATGATCGGACAAGGTCAACCTGACGGTGCCGGAGGGCTTCTCGCGGAATGCGACCAGATCTCCAAGATCCGCTTCAATGCCTTCAAACCGAGGTAAGATCGATCTGAACAGGCGTTCTCCAGCGTCCGTCGTCGCGACGCTGCGGGTCGTTCTTGTAAGAAGACGGACGCCTAGGCGGGCCTCCAACTGCTTGATTGTATGACTGAGGGTAGACTGAGACGTCGCAAGGTTTGCGGCTGCCTTGGTAAAGCTCCCTTCCTTCGCAACCTCCAGGAACCACAACAAGTCCTTCATGTCCTCGCGTTGCATCTGCGCATCCTATTCATGTTGAAAATCGATAGGTCCATGCGGATTGGTCCATCTAATCCGAAAAGTAGATGAGGACTATCTTCAGCGCAACGTTGAACAGTGAAGGTCCAAGACAAAGCCATGACGCTCACCTTAGACAACATCGAACGGAAACCGTCGGCATGGGGGGCCGTTCTATCCATGACCCTGTGCGTGTTCGTGCTGATCGCGTCGGAGTTCATGCCTGTCAGCCTGCTGACCCCTATCGCTCTCGACCTAGGCGTTTTGGAAGGAAATACGGGTCAGGCGATTTCGATCTCCGGGATCTTCGCGGTGATAACGAGCCTGTCCATCGCCACCCTGGCAGGTCGACTTGACCGGCGCCTGCTCGTGCTGGCCTTGACCGCGCTACTGATGTTGTCCGGCATCCTCGTCACCATCGCACCGTCCTACTCGGTCCTGATGCTCGGCCGAGCGCTGCTCGGCATCTCGATCGGCGGCTTCTGGTCGATGTCGACGTCGATCGTGATGCGCCTCGTCGACAGGGATCAGGTACCAAAGGCGCTCGCGCTGCTGAACGCCGGCAATGCCATCGCCGCGACGATTTCGGCTCCGCTTGGCAGCCTTCTCGGCGCCTACATCGGCTGGCGCGGCGCCTTCTTCCTTGTCGTACCGATCGCGCTGCTCGCTCTTATCTGGCAGTGGATAAGCCTGCCCAGCCTTTCGCCACGCGGAGAAGCATCAGGAAACGTGTTCCGGCTTCTTGGACGGCTACCCGTCGCGCTCGGCATGGCGGCGATCCTTCTCCTGTTTATGGGTCAGTTCGCGCTCTTCACCTATCTGAGGCCGTTCCTGGAAACGGTCACCAGACTGGACATCGAAACCCTTTCCATCGCCCTTCTGGTGATGGGTCTGGCCGGAGCGGTCGGCACATGGGTCATCGGAAAGCTTCTATCCCGCCGACTGTTCATCATTCTCGTCGCCATTCCGCTGCTGATGGCCTGCATCGCTGTCGCGATGATCGGTTTTGGCGAGATGAACCTCGCCGTGATCCTGTCCCTGATAGGATGGGGTTTCCTCGGAACCGCCGCTCCGGTCGGCTGGGGCACATGGTTGAGCCGGGCACTTCCCGACGACGCGGAAGCGGGCGGCGGCCTGCAGGTGGCCGTTATCCAGCTTGCGATCACGGCTGGCGCATCCCTCGGCGGCCTGCTCTTCGACACGCTCGGCTGGCGCTCGACTTTCACGCTCGCCGCCGTGCTGCTGATCGGCTCGTCGATTATGTCCATTGCCACATGGCGTGCCACCAGGAGGTCCCGATGAGCGTGTCGCGCATAGGTCCGACCCGCCGCGGCCTTCTCGTCTCGGCGGCGGCAGCCGCAATCTTACCGACAAGAGTGTTCAGCCAAAACGGCCCTGACGATCAGGAGCGCACCGACGTGAAGATCAGATTGATATTCGACACGCACACGATGACCGCGACCCTCTACGACAACCCGTCGGCACGCGACTTCGTTTCGATGCTGCCACTGCAGTTGGAGATCGACGACTTCGGCTCCAACGAGAAGATCGCCTACTTGCCCCGCAAACTGACGGTGAACGGGCACGGCCCATTCTCGAACGAGCGGCCATACGACCTCTGCTACTACATGCCCTGGGGCAATCTGGCGATGTTCCACGCCGACTACAAGCATCCGGGCCTCGTGCGCCTCGGCCGCTTCGACGACGGCTACAAGGCGCTGCATGTCCGGGGGAAATTCCCACTGCGCATCGAACGCATCCAGTAAGTCAAAACCTCTATCTACGGAGATCACATGATGACCAGGAAGACCGACAATACCGACGGATTCGACGCAGGCCGGCGTAGCCTGATGAAGGCGACAGGCGTCGCCGTCGCCGCACTCGGCGTTATTCCAGCGGCTGCCGCAACGCAGGCGTTCGCCCAGACGAGCTCGTGGGACAAGGTGTTCACGAAGAGCGACAAGGTCGACCACCAGAAGGTCTCGTTCAAGAACCGGTATGGCGTCACGCTGTCGGGCGATCTTTATCTTCCGAAAGAACGGGGAAGCGGCAGGCTCGCAGCAGTCGTCGTCGGCGGCCCGTTCGGCGCCGTGAAGGAGCAGTCTTCCGGTCTCTATGCCCAAACAATGGCCGAGCGTGGTTTCGCGACCCTCGCATTCGACGGATCCTTTACCGGTGAAAGCGGCGGCGAGCCCCGCAACATCGCCTCCCCCGACGTCAACACCGAGGACTTCAGCGCAGCCGTCGACTTCATCGGCCTTCAGTCCTTCGTCGACCGCGAGCGCATCGGCATGATCGGCATCTGCGGCTGGGGCGGCATGGCACTCAATGCCGTGGCTGTCGACAAGCGGGTCAAGGCCGTCGTCGCGAGCACCATGTACGACATGACCCGCGTCATGTCGAAGGGCTACAACGACAGCGTGACGCTCGAGCAGAGGACGAAAGCGCTGGATCAAATGAGCCGGCAGCGCTGGACCGATGCGGAGAAAGGCGCCCCTGCCTATCAGCCCCCTTACAACGAGCTCAAGGGAGGCGAAGCGCAGTTCCTCGTCGACTACCACGACTATTACATGACGCCGCGCGGCTATCACGCCCGCGCCGTCAACTCTGGCAATGCCTGGTCGCAGACAACCCCGCTTTCGTTCATGAACATGCCGATCCTGACCTACATTGCTGAAATCTCGCCACGACCGATCCTGTTCGTCCATGGCGAGAAGGCGCATTCCCTCTACTTCGCGGAAACCGCATTCGCTGCGGCAGCGGAGCCGAAGGAGCTTATGATCATCCCCGGTGCGAGCCACACAGACCTGTACGACCGGATGGACAAGATACCATTCGACCGGATGGCCGACTTCTTCGGACAGCATCTGACATAAGCCCGCTTCGCCGGACGTCGTCGAGCCGGTGGCTGCGAGGACGCTGTACTACTTGAGAAGGATTTGAAGATGAAGAATATCGCCGCATCCATCGCAATCTCGGCGATCGCCGCGACAGGCGTCGATGCCCAGGGAGAACGCCGCAGGATAGCTCCGCCGGCTGTATACGACGTCGCACCCGGCCTCGGCCGCTTCACGGACGAGGTCCTGTTCGGCGAGGTCTGGGAACGAAAGGAACTCGCCCCGCGCGACCGCAGCCTCGTCACGGTCTCGATAATCGTTTCTACCGGGAAAACGGCGCAGATCGCGGCACATGTCGGCCGCGCCCTCGACAACGGAGTAAAGCCTGCGGAGATCGGCGAGCTCATCACCCAGCTCGCCTTCTATTCCGGCTGGCCGAATGCCATCTCCGCGGTCGAGGAGACGAAGAAGGTCTTTGATGCTCGACAGATAGGACCTGTCGGCAACAGTGGGGCTGCGCGCGTGGAGCTGGAAGCCGCGGCCGAGGCTGCGCGCAGTGAAACCGTCAACACCACGATAGCGCCGACAGCGGCCGCACTTGCCGATCTCACCAATCGCGTGCTGTTCGGCGATCTGTGGCAGCGCCCGGATCTCTCGGCACGCGACCGCAGCCTGGTGACCATGTCGGCGCTGATCGCGATCGGGCAGCCCGAACAACTGCCCTTCCACGCCAACCGAGCCATGGACAACGGGCTGACTGCCGGTGAGGCATCCGAAGTCCTGAGCCATATCGCCTTCTACGCGGGCTGGCCCCGAGCCATGTCGGCCGTGCCCGTGCTTAAGCAGGTTTTCGCAAACAGGAAGGAAAAACCGATGACCACGTCGCCGTCAGACATCAAGATCACCCCAGCGGGAAGCAGCGCGACGCCTGGTCCGGAGCAGTACTTCACGGGTAAGGTTGAGATCTCCGGCCTCTACCAGACCGACGCGCCTGCACGGGCGGGCGGAGCAACCGTGTCCTTTTCGGCAGGTGCCCGCACAGCATGGCACACCCATCCGTTGGGACAGACGCTGTTCATCGTGAGTGGCCGTGGCTGGGTGCAAAAGGAAGGAGAGGCAGTCCAACAAGTCGATCCGGGCGACGTCGTCTGGATTCCACCTAACGTCCGGCACTGGCATGGAGCGTCAAGTACCGAAGCGATGGCGCACTTCGCCGTGGCCGAGGCGCTGAACGGAAGTTCGGTCACATGGATGGAGAAGGTGTCAGACGAGGAATACGAAAAAGGTTCGCTCGCTGATTGAAAGGCGTGTCACGATGGGATCTGTTTTCCCGTCGTCACTTTCCAACGTCCGCTAATTTCAGCCCAGTAAGCGGAAATTATTGCCGCTCGACCGTCCTGTTGACTGATGCCCAAAGCCAGGGCACAAGTGTGGCATCCACGGTCGCTCGCGATGGGAAAAGATAAGGAAAACAAAGGTGATTTCTCTAAGCCATTGAAATCATGTGAGAATCCAGGTTCCCCAGCCAAACAATTTCACTGATCAAACATTTGTTGAATCCAGGCGGCGACGATTTCCCGAGCGGGTTGCCGTGTTCGAACGGCTCGGGAAATTGACAGGAAAGGTGCTTCCGTCAACGGGCTGATCACCCAGACGGCATAGCGGCGATCTTATCACTGGCATGTTGCCCAGGCACCAGCCCTGCGACACCGTCTGTGTCGCAAAGAGCGGGGATAAATGCTGGTTTGCCTGATATCAGACCGCTGGGTCGGACGTATTCTCGAACTCCAGGAACCAAGCATAAGTGGCTCGGATGCCATCCTCAAGCGAGATGCGCGGCTTCCAGCCCATGTCCTGCAGCTTCTGATTGCTCATCAGCTTTCGCGGCGTACCATCGGGCTTGGAAAGATCATGAATGATCTCACCCTCATAACCGACAACGCGGCAGACCAACCGCGTCAATTCGATAATTTCGAGATCCGTCCCCGAGCCGACGTTGACGTGCTGCGAGCCCGAATATGTCTTGAGAAGAAACACCAGCGCGTCGGCGCAGTCATCGACGTGCAGAAATTCGCGGCGCGGGGTTCCGGTGCCCCACACCACCATATGCGGGTCTTTGCGAAGTTTCGCAGCGTGCGCCTTGCGGATAAGCGCCGGCAGCACATGGCTGGATGTCAGGTCGAAATTGTCGCCCGGGCCATAAAGATTGGTCGGCATGGCCGAAATATAATCGCGGCCGTATTGCTTACGATAGGCTTCCGCGAGCTTAATACCGGCGATCTTGGCGATCGCGTACCATTCGTTGGTCGGCTCGAGTGCACCGGTCAAGAGAGCCTCTTCGGGAATCGGCTGTGGAGCGAGCTTCGGATAAATGCAGCTTGAACCCAGGAACAGCAGCCGGTCCACTCCCCCCTGGTGGGCGGCTTCGAAGATGTTCGCTTCGATAATCAGATTGTCATAGATGAATTCTGCCGGATAACTGTCATTGGCGAGGATACCGCCAACCTTGGCAGCGGCGAGAATGATCGCGTCGGGTCGGTTTGCTTCAACAAATTTCTCGACCTCGTCCTGCCGCTTCAAATCGACCTCACGGCGCGTGGCCGTGATGATGCTGCAATCTTCGGATTGAAGCCTGCGCACAAGAGCACTGCCGACCATACCGCGATGACCAGCAACCCAAATCTTCTTGTTGGACAAGTCGTACACTTAGATCTCTTTCCGGCTGTTTTGCGCCTTCCAGTGCTTGACATCCTCGCGCACCATTTCGGCGGCGAGTTCGCGAACCGGGGTCTTGTGCTGCCAGCCCAGCTTCTGGCGCGCCTTGGTCGGGTCACCCAGCAGAAGATCGACTTCCGTCGGGCGGAAATACCGAGGATCGACTTCCACGAGGCACGCACCGGACGCGGAATCATAACCCTTTTCGTCTACGCCGGAACCCTTCCATTCCAAAGCAATACCGACGTCTGCAAACGCCCATTCGACAAACTGGCGGACACTCGTTGTCTCGCCTGTCGCCAAGACATAGTCATCCGGCTTGTCCTGCTGCAGCATGCGCCACATGCCTTCAACATACTCACGTGCATGACCCCAGTCGCGCTTGGCGTCAAGATTGCCGAGGAAGAGCTTATCCTGAAGGCCGAGATGGATGGCGGCTACGGCCATCGTGATCTTGCGCGTGACGAAGGTCTCGCCGCGAAGCGGGCTTTCGTGATTGAAAAGAATGCCGTTCGACGCATGCATGCCATAGGCTTCGCGATAATTCACCACGATCCAGTAGGCATAGAGCTTGGCTGCGGCATAGGGAGAACGCGGGTAAAACGGCGTCTTCTCGCTCTGCGGCACTTCCTGCACAAGACCGTAGAGTTCCGAGGTCGATGCCTGGTAGAACCGGGTCTTTTCCTCGAGCCGCAGGATACGGATCGCCTCGAGCAGCCTCAACGTCCCGATACCATCGGCATCCGCCGTATATTCAGGCGTTTCGAAGCTGACGCCGACATGGCTCTGGGCGGCAAGATTGTAGATTTCATCGGGCTGCGTCTGCTGCACGATCCGCAGGAGGTTGGTCGAGTCGATCATATCGCCATAGTGCAGAATGAAGCGTGGATGCGCCTCGTGTGGATCCTGGTAAATATGCTCGATACGGCCGGTATTGAAAGACGATGACCGGCGCTTGATACCATGCACCGTATAGCCCTTGCTCAGAAGCAATTCGGCCAGATAGGCACCATCCTGACCAGTCACCCCAGTAATCAGCGCGGTTTTTGTCATTTTTTCACATCGTCTTTCGATACAATCTTCGGGACGTGTTTATGGAAACGGCCGAACTAGCGCAACCCCCATGTGACCGCGGCCTGGCCAGCGAAATAAGCATGCTCGATCTCTTCGGTTGACGTGAGATCGGCACGATGAGACTAGAACACTCCATACTGTCAGAACTCCAAGGGAGAAAATATGATCCTGGTGACGGGGGAGCTGGTTTCATCGGTGCGAATTTCGTGCTCGATTGGCTTGCGCTTCATGATGAACCGATCGTCAATCTCGATGTGCTGACCTATGCCGGCAATCTGGAGAATCTGGCCTCCGTCTGGAACGACCCGCGCCATCTCTTTGTCAAAGGCAGCATCGCGGATTACGATCTCGTTGCGGGACTGCTCCGGTCCCATAGCCCCCGTGCGGTCCTGAATTTCGCCGCCGAGAGCCACGTCGACCGATCGATCCACGGGCCCGAAGAATTTATCCAGACGAATATCGTCGGCACGTTTCGCCTGTTGGAGGCCATCCGCGGATTTCTTGCCTTGCAGGATGAAACCTTCCTGGAAAGCTTTCGTTTTCTCCATGTGTCGACGGACGAGGTCTACGGTTCGCTCGCACCCCTGGAAGCCGCCTTTAGTGAAGATCGCAAGTACGAACCAAACAGCCCTTATTCCGCGAGCAAGGCGGCCAGCGATCATCTGGTTCGCGCCTATCATCACACCTACGGCTTACCGGTGCTGACGACGAACTGTTCGAACAACTACGGCCCCTATCATTTTCCCGAGAAGCTTATTCCCCTGGTCATCCACAATGCCCTCTCGGGCAAACAGATTCCGATCTACGGGGACGGAATGCAGGTACGCGACTGGCTTTTCGTCAAGGATCATTGCAGCGCGATCCGACGCGTTCTGGAGGCTGGAAAAGCCGGGGAAACCTACAATGTCGGCGGCAGGAACGAACTGACGAACCTGTCGGTGGTCAATACGCTCTGCGGGATCCTTGATGAATTGAGGCCACGGCCCGACCGGGCAAGCTATACGTCGCAGATGACTTTCGTGCGCGACCGCCCCGGCCATGATCGCCGGTACGCCATCGATGCGGCCAAAATCGAGCGGGAACTGAACTGGCGCCCAAGTGAGACATTCGATACGGGCATCCGCAAGACCGTCGAATGGTATCTTGCCAATGAAGCCTGGATAGAAAACGTCACGAGCGGCAATTACCGCCAATGGATCGACCGTCAATACCAATAGGTTGGAGGACGCCAGATTTCTCGCGCCCGCTAAGGTGACCTCAATATCTGATGAAACGGTGGAGGAAACGTTTGATCGGCAGGGGTACATGACGCTGCACCCATCTGCGGAGCGCCACGGCACGAACAGGACGTAGGCCGCCGGAAAAGCCCGGCGAAATCGTCCTGATCGCATCCAGCGCTCGCATCAAGGCACGCTCGTAAGCTTCGTAAGCAACGACCGGTTCCTCGCAGACGGAGGTGTAGAATGTCGACAGTCGATTGAAATCGCCATTGGCCAGCAGCTGGAACTGATGGAAGTGATAGAAGATCAGAGGTGAGCCGTCGACCTCGATCTGACCGGACGCATCCTGCGTAAAATGCAGTTTCTCGTAATTCCAGGGGGCAACGCCGGCGCCCGGATGTTCGATGATGTGGCAATGCAGATAGAGATCCGGCCATTCGTCCAAATATTTCTGGTCGCCCATCTTGCCGTCTTCGAGGCGGTAGTAACACCATTCGATGCATTGCTCGCGCCAGCGGTCCAGGCAGCGCATTCCCTCCTCGTCGCGTCGGAAACTCACCCATTCCACGCAAAAGCGACCGTTCACCTCCCTGTCCTGCAGCCGCGGGGCAAAACGATGTTCGATAATCGCGATGGAATTATCGCCGATTTCATCGAAGATGGGTTGGATCGGCGAATAGAACAGCAGATCCGAGTCGAGATAGGTGATGAAATCGATTTCCGGGTGATGCTGCAGCACGAAGGTCGGCAGGCAGGGAGACAAGGTCCAGCAATACTCGGCGACGCCGCGCGATTTCTTGGCCTCCAGGAGTTCCGGCGTCTCCAGGTCGGCAAGCGCGATGCAGTTGATGTAGGACCTGTTGGAGGCGGTCAGTATCTCCTGCGCCTGCTGATCCATGCAGAGCACAAAAATATGCGCGTCTGGGCACCACTGGACGAGGCTCTCCATCATAGCCATGCCCTTGATGAGATAGCCACTGTCGAAAAGGGTACAGAAGTAGGTCGTCATGATTGAGATTGTTTCCTGCACAAATAGGTGCGGCTTGCATTGCCCTTGCTGCTGTCACGCGGGTCCGCATTCTCGTTCAGCGTGAAGGTCGCCAGGACTTCGAGGCCGTGAACCCGAAAGCTATCCAATAGCTCCGGCTCGGAAAAATGGATTTCCATGGTCTCGACGCCATAGGCCTGCTTGCGGAAATACTTGGTGGGTTCACCGTAGACAATGGGAGTGCGGTGAAAGATGACGTAGTCTTTGGCGACGCGGGCGCTTTCTGCAATCGCCGCTTCATAGTCGGCGATATGCAGCAGACAGCATCCCGAAACCACAACATCATAAGCATTGTCCTGATAGCTGAGCCGTGTTGCATCCTCCACATCGAACGACAGTGCCGGATAGATGCGGCGCGCCATCTCGATGAAGGCATCGGAATAATCGCAGCCGTGATACCGAAACGGCAGGCCATTTACCTCAAGCACTTCGGAGTAATATCCGCTGGAGCAACCGATTTCGAGCAACGAACCGGCCGCCGGAAGATTGTCGATCTTACGCAGCGCGGCGGTAAAGACATCGAATACATCGATGGAAGCACCGCCGCGATATTCCTTCAACTGGCGCTCGACGAGCGCTCTCTGGCGTGCAGGCAGATCATTCGCTTTCCACGATGCAGCTAGGCGCCAGCTTTCGCTGTCTCGCCGAGCTGAATCGATCTCGACGTAGTGGGACGATACCGATGCAGCCGGCAGCAGCCGTTCACGCAATCGCTTCAGCTGGCTCTTCAATACCGGAAAGCGGTTGAGAGTCGTACGAACAAATGACATCAACCCTGATTCTCCAGATGTCTCTCGAGGATCGGCATCAACTCTTTCATTCTCGACTTGTAGGTGTGATCTTTCAGCGTCCTCGCCTGGCCGGCCTTCGCGATGGCATCGGCCTCGTCGGGATGATCTATATAGTAGCGGATGAGTTCCGCGGCTTCTTCAGGACTGGAATAGGCAACGACCTCCTTGCCGACGTCGAAAATCTCACCGAGATTGTCTTTTTGGTCGGTAATGAGCAGCGATCCGACACCGGTCGCCTCATAAAGCCGCATGTTGTTGGCATTGCTCTCGGCAACATTGATATGTCGGTTGACGGTGATCCGGCTACGCGCCAGAGCGCGGTACATGTCCGGACCCCAGACTTCCCCATTATGACGCTTTCGGATGGGAGATGAGCGTGGAAGTGTCGCCGCACCATAGCCAAAAAACTGTATCGGCGTGGTTTCGGCGAGATGTTCGAGCATCGGGATCGCCTTGCCATGATGACGGCTTATGCCGCCGACGAAACTCACCGGCACGTCGCGTGGGACATCGCCGAGGATATCGAGCACCCGGGTATCGAAGCCGATCCTGAAATATTCGGATTTTATGCCCATTTCATGAAAACGAGGTACGAAATGGGGGAAGGAGGTCAGAATGAGGTCATAGGGCCGCAGAAAGTTGTCTGGCGGCAGGGGACAAGCGATTTGGCCGACGATCAAAGGCACAGTCTTTTTCAACCCCATCAGAGCATGAGGCGGAAAAAAACTGAGATCCTGACAATAAAGGACGTCCGGCTTGAATGATCGAACCCGCGCCATTGCGACTTCCAGCAGGCCGGGGAGCGCTGCCAGGCGCGCACCGATATAAGGCAGCCTAAAAAAACGATGCGGCAGTTTCATCGCCCATGGGCTGAATGGTTCGTTGTTCTCCCGCGCCCAGGCCGATTGCAGCGGAACGCAATTGCCGACGATATCGATGACATCGCAGCCGAGCTCTTTCAGGTGGCGCGAGTAGAAATCGGACGTGCCGAAAGCAGCCTCAAGCAGAGCGTCCGTCTGCTTTTGGGAGGAGGCGGACCTCAAATCCCGATTGCGATGATAATGCATCGTCAGGAATCGGGAATAGTAGGTATCGAATACGGCAATCCGCATGACGCTGATCCTAGTTCTCTGTCGCGGAGAGCCGGAGTTCGACCAGGAGACTATCGCCCTGCCCCGTTGCATCCAGAGCCCGGTTCATAAAGCCCATCATGGCGCCGGCAAGGCGTGCGCCGCGCGTAACGGTGACATTGCGGAGCTTTCGAACAAAGCTCGGGGGCTTCTGAGAACTGCCGCTTTCCGACCAGGTATTGGAGGCCCTTCCCTCCTGCCGCTGCTCCTGCGAGGTTCGCAGTTGGAGCACCGACCACAAATTGGGAGTGATCGTCCTGATGCGCTTGACATCGTAACCGGATTTTCGCGCAAGCAACGTGAAGGAGGTTCGGTTGAAATGGTTCTGATGGTACGGAATGTGCCAGTTTATCCAACGCAACTTCCAGAGCTTGCGATGAAAGGAACCGGTATTCGGGAAAGCCAATATGACGCGTCCGTCTTCATTGAGACGGCCCTTGAGGGCCGCCAGCATCGCAAGCGGATCGGGCACATGTTCGATGACCTGGTTCAGCACGATCAGATCAAATTTCTGATCTGCGAACGGCACGTCATAGATGTTGCCGATATGAACGCGTAAGCCATATTTTTCGGCAATTGTCCGAACGTTCGGATCAGCCTCCACACCCCAGCATTCCACGCCGAGCTTTTGCATCTCCAACAGAGAGAGGCAGGAGCCACAGCCGATATCCAGGACTTTCTGCCCCGGCTTGGCGAGATAATGCCCCTGGTTGTCGGTGCCGGCAGCCCACCGGCGGAATCCGGCAAGAGGTTTCTCGACAAGAGCGGCCTCTTTTTCAAGCGCATCAAAATCGATCTCCCGGCGGGGATAATAATTGCTGTAGAGCGCCGGCAGATCCTCTTCCGTCAGCCGTGGCGCAGTCGACATGTGGCCGCAAGAAACGCAGCGGTCTATCGAGTAGACGCCGGGGCAGCCGTATCGATCATCACTGATGCGCTCGATAAAGGTTCGCATCTTCGATCCGCACGCGATGCACTGCTGGTGCTGGCCGCCGCTCATATCGTTCCTTCCTTCCGTTTCGCCAATGACCTCCACGTTGAAAACGCGCGGCTGCAGGAGAAATACGCCATACGGATCGGCGCAGTTATGCGTTGCACCGGTGACCCGACAAGCGAGTAAAAAATAAGACGCTGAAACACGTTGTGCGCCGAACGCCTGCCAAACAACCGCTTTCGCCACGAAAGGCTGGACGCGTCGTTTCCATATACCGGAGGCGAATAGACGATTGCCTTGCTGCTGACAACCAGAGGCACTCCCGCACGCGCAAAGCGCATGGCGATTTCGTAGTCGGCCATGTAGTGCGGCAACAGGTTCGGTCGCATACCACCATGTCTGCGAAACAGGATCGCCGGGTAAAGCGTTCCCCGGCCACTCAGTGCATCAACACGATACTGGCGGGCGGGCGACTGTTTTTCCGTTTCGCTCAATTCCGAAAGCAGATCCCAGACAGCAAGCCGATTGATGTTGACCCTTGCCCCAATACTGACAAGCGGTGGATCCCGCCCCTCTTCATGGATGACGCTTCCGACCGCGGCTCCGCCGTTTTCTTTGGATGCCTGCACCAGCGCTTCAACAAAATTGTCGCCAAACCAGGTATCATTGTTGAGAAACAGGACATAGTCGTCCGGTCGGCAGCCGGGAAGCACATGTTTCAGTCCTTCCTCGATGGCGCCGCCCCACCAGAGATTACCGTCGCCTCGGATTTCGGTCAGATCGCTCTGCGATTGCAGGTATTTTGCGGTTCCATCGGTCGAACCGTCGTTGACGATGACGATCGTCATGGCGTCAAAGACGGTCTGCTTCCGAAGAGCTTCCAAAACCTTACGGGTATGTTCAAGGCGGTTGAAAACCGGGATAATGACGTTCACGCGCATTCGCTAGCTTTCCAGCTTCTCGAGAAACCAGCCAACATACGGCCATTCGTGCTGCTGAGGCGCTGGTGTAACGCCAATGCCCCAACGCTTCAGTTCTTGCAAGGGCGGCGGCGTCACTGAGCCAAATGTCCCGGCCGGCTGGAAACGATCCAGCACCTCATATCCATGCCTGGCAAAGCCGTCCTGCATTTCATCCGCGTTCAAGAACCATACCGGGTAGCTCGCGCTGTAGATCCACGCGGGCACATGCTGCACGAAAGGTGTGGCTGCGATATCGAACTGCGCTGCTGTCCTGTCAATCAGTATGAACTTGACGCCCTTCGACAGAAGATTTTCAAGATATTCAAGAGGGTATTCAAGATATTGGAGAACGCCGGACAGCAGAACGACATTGGGCTTCACCCGATCAATCGCCTCATCCAGACTGTCGGAAAAGCTCAACCGCGCATCTTCAAATTCCGTTCGGCCCGCGATCACAAAATGCGGCTGCTCGACGACGCACCATTTCAGTTCCGCAAGATGCGCCAATGCCGAGCGGTGCTGAAAATAAGAACTTCCCAACGCGCCCCCAAAATCGACCACCCTCAAATGAAGATCAGACCGGGATGCAACATAAAGAAGCCAGGCAAGCAGGGGGTGCGAATAGCTTCTTTCCGTGAAAACGACCGTGTCTCGCTCATATTCGGCACGACCCTGAACAACTGCACGTGTCGCTTCAACAACTTTGGCAAGAATAGCCGGCGCGTCATATCCATCTGCAGCAGCCAGTGCCGAGCGCCAATCGTTGTGAGGCCCGTCGAAAACGACGTTGTGACGCCGAAATTCGCTCAAAACGTCCTGTTCGCGGGCTTGCGGCGATTCCCGCGTGACCTCAAGCAAACAATGAATTCCCGGGAGCGAAAAATTAATCTGCCTCATTCTTCAAACCAAGCTTCGAAAGGCCGTCGGTCAAATTCGTCCAGCGCCCCACCGGGTGTAGAATTGACGATACAGATGCCATTCGCTTTCGCTATGTTTGCGATGGCTCGATATTGTCGCCACAGCCGCGCCAGCGTTTGAAAGTCATCGTGACGGTTCGTTCTCAAGGTGCCGTCCGCATTCGCGGTGCTATCCATGCCCTTTTGGACCTTGAGGTCGAACGCATATTGGTAGCTCGATGACAGGAAATGATCATGGTCGACGCCGAGCAGAATGATCTCCTTGAAACCCAGGTACATCGCTATCATCAGGGCCATCACCGGCACCAACTCGACACGCGGCACCGGTCGAGAAATATCGACGATTTCGTCCGATCGCTTATCGTCGAAGCTTTCGCCCAGCAGCAGATAGCGAACCGTTCGCCCTGCAAACAGATTGTGTTTCCGCACGAGTTCCGCTTCCGTGGAGCTGAGGAACAGTTCCGCAGCTCCCAGATGTGAGTGCATCTCCTCAAACCAGCGGATCACGTCCTCGGATGTCATTAATCCATAGGTAATCTGCGGAACACAATGATAACGAGATTGGAACTTGTCAAAATCGGAATGCAGGTAGCCGTTGGAAACGGTGATAACGTTTTGGCCTTGAAGCCGCGACAGATCCAAGCCCTTGACGCTCGGGCCATTTCCTAAGATGAAACAGCGTTGGCCGGCGTGCAGACCGGCAAGCTGTCGATTTCCTGCCAGGGATCTCGCAACATCAGCAGAGATTTTGTGACGACTACTTAGCCTGCGCCTTAACTCATGCACACCATAGGGAAGCAGCATGGAGCCAAAGGTCAAAACCTTTCTCAGGGCTGCAGCCACTTCACCACCTCAAACACTTCGGCATATTTTACACCGATGCGCTGGCCGGCGTTTTCCGCTTCATTGCGGAAGAAGCTCACCCATTTCCGCCCTGTACGCTCCATCTCGGATTCATGGGCAAGGATCGCCTTTTCCTTCTGGTCCCAGTGGGAGGTAATATCGACGTAGAAATTCCCCCGGAAATCGACCGTCGAGTGATACCAGTTGCTGCGGTACATCAGTAGGCGCGGCACATGGCGGCAGCTATGCAGCGAGGCGCGCGACAAGGCCAGATGGTCATGGTGGATATCTCCGACCCAGTGGGTGTAGACCATGTCGATCTTCAGATCCTGCACCAGCTTGAGGATCTCGATATTCAGCGGATCGACGAATTCGATCTGGAGCGTTTTGAACTCGCCGCAAAACATCTTGTGGACGCCGAGAATTTCCATCGCAGCATCCGCTTCCGCCCTGGCGACCTGGCTGCTGCGCACGGACTGATCATATTGGTTGGAAAAGCCGGATACGGTTGCAACATAGACATAAACCGTGTCGCCGTTTGCCGCATGGCGTGCCAGTGCACCGCCACAGCCGAGCTCCACGTCGTCAAAATGGGCACCGATCGCGAGAATATTCATTTGCAACTCCAGAGCAGGTCACGCGTGCCTGCAATACCACAATTCAGCAGTGTGTCGAGGATGCTGAGATAGGGCATGAACTCGCCGAAAGGCTGCGGGTATACGGGATGGACGAAATGTTGCCATTCGATCTCGACCCCCGCTGCCTCGAACACCTCAGGCCGCATGTAGTCGCGCGCGCCCAGGCCTGAGAGGTAACGCGTTGCTCCGACTTTGCGCAGCAGTTCGACGAGCAACTCATTCTTATGCCCCTTGGGGCTTAAAGTGCTCGACCGCACCGTCGGCATGGTGATCTCAAGCATCTCCAGAATGCCTTCGAGGAAATGCATGTTGAAATCGGCCAACAGCTCGAACCGCTGGCCGTAGAGGGCCTCGATACAGGGAAAGACTTCGCTCCAGCCCCCGGACTTGCGATAATTTTCGCGAAGCAGGGAAAGGTTCTGATCGATCCATCCGGTGCCCGGCGCCAGTTCCACCTCGTTAATCGGAGTGCCGAGACTCGGCTTTTTGATTCCGACGGTGAGCCACCGGTCACCTTGCGCGGTCTTGATCTTATCGCGGTGCGTCCAGCTTTTGCTTGTGCCATGGACGAACTGGACGTGATCCAGAACGATATAGAGGTCAGCGTTCAGGAAACGCTGAAAAAAGCCGAGATATGAAGCGAAGTCCGGCTGATGAATAACCGCCGTGATGGTCATGCAGCCAATCTTTCCAGCAAATCGGCAACACGCCCTACGCCGCCGAGGTCGACCCTGGTCATGGCAGTCTCGCTCATGCTCCTGATGGGAAGCGCCTCTTCCAGGATGCCCAGATCGAATGCCGAGTGATGTCCGGCAAAGAACGCGGCCCCCAATCCTTCCAGAGCACGGCCGACCGGGATTTCGAAAGCCTCGTTGGCGATCACCACGCACGGCAGGCCGGCCGCACAGGCTTCGAAGGGCGTAACGCCACCGCCGGTAATCGCCAGATCGTGCCCATACATCTCTGCCGCAAGCGACGGCACCTGGTTCAACAGCTTGAACCGATCCGGCTCTGCGGTCGAGACGACTTCTTCAAGCTCCGCCATATGCTGGAAGCTCGGGCCCGTGACGATGGTGACTGGAAAAGGCTTGCCGCTCAGCCATTTGGCGACGCGCACCGTCACTCCGTAGGTATCGGCGCCTCCGAGCGTGACGAGTATCGATGCAAGGCTTTGCCGAACTCTGCGATACCTGGCGATTTCAGGATTGAGTATCATGTACTCCACCCCCAGCCGAACATCCTCGCCCTTCAGATCCTCCGTCTTTTCGAAAAGGAGCGCGCAGATATTCATGTCGGCAAGTTCTGCGCCATTGCCGCGATCATCAAAAGTCACGAGCTTGGCGCCCAAACGCTTGATCGTTTCGCTGTGAGGTCTTCTCGTATTGAGGCGGTCGTTGATCCAGATCGGGGAAGGAACGGCGGGGTCGACGAAAGCCTCTTCCCATCCCGTGACGGCGGCGAGATCGTAGAGCGCGACATCAAAGCCGCGCTCCCGAATGATTCTCAGCGAATTCGGATGATTATTCGCCAGGAAACGGACCGAATACCCGCGCGAACGCAGTTCGGTGGCGAGCGTCAACGACCGAAACAAATGCCCCATGCCGCGGGCATGCGAACTCTCTATGCAGAGGACGAACATAGTCTGATCGCTTCCTCTGTCCCAAGCCAGGTCCCACCCGCCTGGGCGGCGAGCGCACAGGCACGTCGCCAGTCTTCCTCGGTATCCACCGTCAGACGCAGGTTCGGAGCGACTTTGGCCGGCGGAATATCGAGCTGACCGAGCTTGAAGAGCTCGGGCCGATCGGTGAAGTATTCGTTCACATGTTCGCGATGGTGCGGCAGTTTCCCGTCGCGATGACTGCGCGACAAGGCTTCGAATGTAAATATCTCGGCGCCGACACCGATGGGCAGTTGTCCGAACGCGTGCGTGTAGTCAAACCCGTGCTTTTGGTGCAGGGCGATCAGCCTCTCCAGCTCCTCGATATCAGTGAACGGATTATCGGCGGTCAATCGCACGATATCCGACATCCCAAGCGATCTTGCACATTGGAAATAACGATCGAGAACATCGGCTTCGTCGCCGCGAAAGCAGCTTACGCCGTGCTCGAGGCACCAAGCTTCGACAATGTCGTTCTCGCCGGCCGATGATGTCGCGACGACGATCTTGGCCGGCCGCTTCAACATCTGAAGCCTGCCAAGGACATGTGCGAGAAGGGGCTTGCCGGCAATGTCGCGAAGGACTTTTCCCGGTAGCCGCGTCGATCCCATCCGCGCCTGGATGATGATTCCAAGCGTCACGCCAGATCGCTCCACTGGAGGACGGCGTCGCCTTCGAGATCTCTTCAGCAGTCGTCGCCCAGTGAGAGTTTCCAAATGCTTAGGCTCGATTCCCGTCCCCGGTCGCTTAACCGAAATGTCGCCGGCGGAAATGACGTCACCGGCTTTGAGCCGTCTATTGAGAACGACGCTCTTGCGGTTGTTCAATCTGGTCGTCGCCTCACTTGCAGCCGGCTCTTTGCGACCGCTGCCTTTCATGATCTCGAATGCGCGTATCGCATCCACAAGCCATTTCATTTCCGCTGGATCAGCCGAAAGCATGTGATCGGGACCATCGGCGGCTTTGTCGTAGGTGAAATGCCGCTCGATGACCCGGGCGCCCATCGCGACCGCGCAAAGGCTCGCGACAGGGTTCAATGTATGGTCGGAATAGCCAACATCGAGATCCGGAAACGCCTTCATCATCGTTTGCATCGCACCCAGGTTCACATTTTCCGGATGCGTCGGATAGCTTGTGATGGCGTGCAGCAGGATGAGCTTGTCGTTGCCGGCTTCCTTGATGGCTGCGACGGATTCCCGAACTTCTTCGAGCGTCGACATGCCCGTCGACAGGATGATCGGCTTGCCCGTTCTTGCAAGATAGCGGAGAAAGGGGATGTTGACCGCATCGTCCGAACCCACCTTGTGGGCCCCAACACCGCATCTCTCCAGCAGGTCGACATCCGTCTCATGCGAGGGAGACGAAAACCAGTCCAGGGCTTGCTCCTCGGCATAGCGGAAAACCGCTTCGTGAAGCTCGTGACCGATTTCATATTTACGGAAAAGCTCGAATTGCGAGGTAACGCCGGTGTTTTCCATGTCGAACATGGCATTCCGGCTCGACAATGTTTCGGCCCGATAGGTCTGAAGCTTGACGGCATCCACGCCTGACGCCTTTGCCTCGTCGATCAGGCGCTTTGCCTGATCGAACGTCGTAAAGTTGCCGCCGATCTCGGCTATGATATAGCAGCGATCGGGCCGGTAGTTGCGGAACATTCGTCACTCCCTGTAATTCACGACCGGCAAGCTGCCTTGCGCGCTGATGGCATGCCCTAGGAGTATGCGCACATTGCGGTCGATTATCGCCCGATTTCCTGGTTCCGGTCGACGTAATTCCGGACAATGACCTGCCTGCCGCAAATCTGTGCGGTTTCGTCGTTGGTCTCTCTCGGCAGGTAGCACCTGCGGCAGACCTCGCTCTTCAGGAAGCCCTGCGGTTCCTTGTGCAGAGCCCGGACGGCGTTCATTTTTCCCCGTGCCATATCTGGTGCACGGTTTCGGTGTTCGCATTGCCGATAACCTCGCGGTTCTCCTCATCGTTCGAGCACTTCATCACCAAGCCGTCGGCACCGATCACCAAACGCTGGTATTGCTGCGGGCAGGTGAAGTTGTCGAGATAGGCGATGTCTGAATCGTTGCCGAGGTAGTCGATCAGCGGATTGAAGGCGACGAGATCCACGTGCGGCGCGAAAGTGTCGTAATAGAGATCGGGGTTTTCCCGGATCGCCGGCCAGATGCCCTGCACCTTGATGACAGGACGGTGGAGACCGCGCTCGTCCTTGTATTTCTTTATGTCTTTGATCTTGTCGAGCAGGGCTTGGAACTTGATCGGCTTGCGTATCTTCTCATAGGTCTCACCGGTGCCATCGATCGAAACGGTAATCCAGTCGATGCCGGCATCGACGAGCTGGGCGAAATAGTCTCTGTTGAGCTTGAAGCCGTGCGTGAGGGTCGAGACTTCTTTGATGCCGTGATCCTTGGCATAGCGTACGCAATCGGCGAAGCGCTTGTGCAGCGTGGCTTCGCCGCGCAGCGACAGACGGATCGCAGGAACCTTGCCGCCGATCTCATCGATGATGCGGCAGTAGAGGTCCCAGTCCATCCGAGTGGTGTTGACGCTCTTCTTGAACTCATCGCTGATCGTATAGCACATCGGGCAGCGCAGGTTGCAGATCGACGCCAGCTCGAGATCGACCAGCAGCGGATAATCCGAAACCTGCTGGTTCAGGGCATATTCCGACCACTTGCGACGGTAATCTGCGTATTCGGCTTCCCAACCCTCGCCACGGTATCTGTCGAACGCGGCTTCGCGCTCGTCCGTGTCCATCGAGTAGTTGCCTTTGTTGATCGGAACGTAACGCTCGTTCAATTTAAGACTCCTTCATCAGTTCGCGGATGCCGGCGGGCAGATCCCATTCTGGCCGCCATCCAAGAACAGCGCGAGCCCTTGTAATATCGGCCCGCACGTCAGGTATTTCATTCCGCCGAACGGCGCAAGATGACACTACAGGTAGAGCAGTGCCGGCGGCTTCTTGCAAGATATCGATGATTTCCTGCACCGAATACGACCTGCCGGAGCCGATATTGATGCAGTGGTAACCTTCCGGCACGCCCATGGCCTTGGCAAAGGCGCTCAGGACATCGTCAACGAAGACATAATCACGCCGCGGACTGAGGTCCATGACCTGTATGTCCTGCTTCGCCCGTATCCGGTTCAGAAGTGTCGGTATCAGGAACTCCGGGCGCTGCCCAGCCCCATATATATTGAAAAGCCGCAATACCACGACCGGTATTTGCTCGTGTGTGGCAGCAAACTCACAAAGTTGTTCGGCAAGATGCTTGGACAACGCGTAGGGTTATTCGGCCTGACCGGATCGCTTTCCTGGATCGGCAGTCGCTCCGGCACTCCGTAGACATAGGCGCTTGCGAATACGAGCTTGGCCTTGTGCCGCTTGCACCAGTTCAGAGCATGCTGCGTACCGAGAACATTGGCGGCCATGAAACTCGGGCCTTGCGACCAGCTATCCGGGACAAACGTCCGGCCGGCAAGATGAAACAGCGTGCCGGCTGCGGGAAGTTCCTGCCAGATTCCCTCTTCGCTTATATCACCATGCGTTCGGTCAACCGCAAGCACGTCGACACCGGCCTTTTTAAGCCTCTCAACCAGACGCTTCCCGAGAAAGCCGCCAGCACCGGTGACGATTGCATCAACCATTCAAGAACCTGGATTGCATGGTTTCGAACTGCTCGATCGCCAGTGCATAATCGTCGGGCCGTCCGATATCGAGCCAATAGCCTGGAAAATCTCGAACCGTTGCCGGTTTTCCGGCCGCAAGAAGATCAAGCATCAGTTGGTCAAAACCGTAGGCGCCCCGTTGTGGTATGTGCTCGACCGCCCCCGAAGACACCATGTAGACGCCCATGCTGACTTTGTACTCAGCCGTCGGCTTTTCCCGGAACCCCGTCAGCAGCCCCGCCTCGCTGGTGTCCAGAACGCCGTAGTCTATCCGATGCTCCCGTGTCTTTGACGAGATGGTGAATATATTCCCCTCCCGGACGTGAGCGTCATGAAAATCGGCATAGTTCAGGTCCGTCAGGATGTCTCCGTTCATCACCAAAAAATTCTCAGGCAGATCCTTGATCAATCGTAGCGGACCCATGGTGCCGAGCGGCTGATCTTCGAGCGAATAATCGATGCGCACACCCCATTTGTCGCCATCCTGGAAAAAGGCTTTGATCAGTTCAGCCTGATGGTTGACGGCAAGCGTTATATGCTGAAACCCGCCTGATATCAGCTGGCGAATGATGACCTCTAGAATGGGATAATCGCCGATCGGCATCAGCGGCTTTGGGAGCACGACGGTATAGGGCCGCAGCCGCGTACCCATCCCTCCCGCCAGAATGACTGCACGCCTAGACATTGAAGATATCCGCCTTATATCGTGCCAGATTGTCAGGCTGACGCAGCCATTCAATCGTCGCCTGGAGCCCGTCTTTCAAGCTGTAGCGCGGCGAAAATCCCGTCAGAGACTTGATCAGGCTGTTATCACAGCACAGGCGTTCCACTTCGCTGTTTGCGGGACGCAAACGCTGTTCATCGCATTCAATCTCGATGTTGACGCCGATGATATCGGCGATCAGCCGAACGGTATCGCCGATCGATATCTCGCCGCCCGAGCCGATATTTACCGTCTGTCCGATGGCTTCGTCGCAGGCCGCGAGCGCCAGAAAGCCGTCGCATGTATCCTGCACGAAATTGAAATCCCGGGTGGGCGAGAGCGCACCAAGTTTCAGCGTCGTTCGTCCACTCAGAAGCTGCGAAATCACGGTTGGAATAACCGCCCTTGCAGATTGTCTCGGGCCGTAGGTGTTGAACGGCCGTGCGATCGTCACCGGCAGATCGAAGCTCGAATGATAGCTGTAGGCGATCGCATCGGCGCCGATTTTGGACGCCGAATAGGGCGACTGCGCCTGCAGGGGATGGCTTTCGCTGATGGGCACAAAACGTGCGGTCCCATAAACTTCGCTCGTCGAGGTCTGGATCACTCTTCCGACACCGGCGTCGAGAGCGCCTTGAAGGACGTTCAGCGTCCCATGCACATTGGTATCGATGTAGCTTGAGGGAGCCTGATAGGAATAGGGAATCGCAATCAGAGCGGCGAGATGAAAGATCGTGTCGACACCTTTGGCGACAGAGCGCATCTGAGCGGGATCACGGACGTCTCCGAGGATCACCTCGAACTTGCCGCGGTATTCGGACTGATCGAGCCAGCCCCAGCTGGAAAATGAGTTGTACTGGCAGAGGGCGCGGACTTCCACACCCGATCTCACCAGCGTCTCGACAAGATGAGAGCCGATGAACCCATCTGCTCCGGTGACAAGCGCCTTCTTCATTTCAAAACACCTTCAGAATCGCGGTGGAAGACCTTTTCAACCTCCCAAGGCAACTGTATCGCCGAAATCGACGGCTTCCGCTGTTGACCAAGCATCTGGATAATTCCGACATTATCCTCCACGTCAAACCGAATACCTTCGGCGACGGAATATATCGAGAACCGGCTCGATATGCCCAGTCGGAGGTAGAAGGTGCCGGTATTGAGAAGATATCCCGGAAATTTTACCCGAGCGCGATAATAACCGGCTGGCCGGGTATCCAAGCGCCCGACGTCGAGCTCAGGATCGGAAAGGCTGACAAGCGTGGTATAGCCGTCCTCCATCATGATCTGCATCCCGACCGAGAGACCGGAAAGAGGCTCCCTCAGCTCGTACTCGACCTCGACGGAAAATCCCTTCGACAGTTCCAGTGTTCCCGAAGCCTCGTCCTTCTCATTCAACACTGCGACACGGCATATAACCGCCTTGCCTTCGACGTCCTCGGGATTGACCGAGTAACTTGCGGTGCCGCCGAATTCCGGGCGATCGAGATAGGCCTTTATCACATCTGCCGTATCGCCCATCGCAGCGACTTTGCCATCGGCCATCAGAATCGATTTCGGGCAGATGCTGCTGATCGCCGTCATATTGTGGCTGACGAAGATAATCGTTCGACCGGCCTTCGTGACCTCCTGCATGCGCCCCATGCATTTGTTCTGGAAGTTGACGTCGCCGACGGCCAATACCTCGTCGACCAGGAGTATTTCCGGCTCGAGATGCGCCGCGACGGCGAAGGCCAGACGCACATACATGCCGGACGAATATCGCTTCACCGGCGTGTCGATAAATTCGCCGATCTCCGCAAACTCGACGATTTCATCGAATTTCGACCTGACCTCGGCACGGCTCATCCCGAGGATGGCGCCATTGAGATAGACATTCTCCCGACCGGTGAGTTCCGGATGAAACCCGGTGCCGACCTCAAGCAGGCTCGCAATTCTGCCCCGTATTCCAATGAAGCCCGAATTGGGCATGGTGATACGCGACATCACCTTCAACAGTGTGGACTTTCCCGCCCCGTTCCTGCCGATAATCCCGACGATCTCGCCCTGTCCGACTTCGAAAGAGACATCATCCAGCGCATGGAAGATGTCTCCCTTCAGCCGCGACTGTGCGCCGCGGTCGGACGTATGGTCGGATACCGAAACGTTCGGATCCGGAAGGTTGCGCCACTTCGCCCACCAGCTCTGAAGGTCGCGATAGAGGGTGCCGTGATTGATCACGCCAAGACGATAGAGTTTGCTGACGTGCTCCGCTCGAATAACGATGTCGTTCATCAGACGGTATCCATCGCATTGGCTTCCGCCCGCGAAAAAAGTGCCAGCCCGAACAGGGTGATTGCGATCGTCACTGCAAAATTGGCGAGGCAAAGACCAATGGGCAAGGCGGGAGCGTCGAATAGCGCCCAGCGGAAGGTTTGAACCGGCGTCGTCATTGGATTGAGGTAATAGAACCAATGATACCGTTCAGGGATCTGGCTGAAGGGGTACACGATCGGCGTGCCATACATCCAGAGTTGCGTCATGAACCCGACTGCGTAAACAAGATCGCGGAAACGGACCGTTAGCGCCGAAACGACAAGCCCGGCACCAATGCCCAGCACGGCGATATAGAGTAGCACCAGCGGCGTCAGCAACAGGAACCAATAGTTCAGGGCCAGATCTGGATTGGCAATTTTGAGGCCAATGGAAACCGTCAACAACAGCAGGAACTGGATCGCAAAAGCGACAAGGCCGCTCATCGCAACGGATAGCGGCACCACAAGTCTCGGAAAGTAAACCTTTCCGAACAGATTGGCGTTCTTCGAGAAGACCTCGGAGTTATTAGTCAAACAGGCAGCAAAGTAGCTCCAGATAATCGTGCCCGACATGTAAAACAGGAAGGGCGGAAGGCCATCGGTGGAAAGATTGGCGATTTTGCCGAACACGACATAATAGGTCATCGCCGTCAGCGACGGTTGGATGATATACCAGACCGGCCCGAGAATGGTCTGTTTGTAAAATGTGGTGAAATCCCGCTTGAAAAACATCCAGACGAGATCGCGATATTGCCAGACAAGGCCGAGATCCGGCGTATTTCCCTTGGAAGGCTTGATAACGATATCCCAATCGTCATCGGCACGTGCCGAGGCTGGTCCTTTCAGGTGCTCTGTCATGCCGCCAACTTCAGCTTTTCTGGCAGCGCCGCAAGAAGGCTGCAGACACGCTCTATCTCATCGCCGCTATGCCCGGCGGAAATAGGCAGGCTGAGCTCAGTGGCATGCAGCTCATCGGCGATGGGATAATCGCCGGAAAGAATGCCTTGCATTGCCTTCTGCCTATGCGGCGCGATCGGATAATGTATCTCGGTCTTAACTCCGTTATCGAGCAGCCACTGACGCAATTCGTCGCGGGCCGGGTGACGTATCCCGAAAATATGAAACACGTCATACTCGGCAGGTCGACGAAGCGGCTGTGCGAGCCATTTGGGCAGATTGGCAAAATAGATATCGGCCAGCGCCCGCTTATGTTCAGTGACCTGACCGAGGGAACGCAGTTTGACCCGCAGGAATGCCGCCTGCATCTCATCAAGCCTGGAATTTACACCGATATAGACGTTCTCATATTTCTTCTTCGAACCGTAGTTGCGCATGTGTCTCAAGCGATCTGCAAATTCGTCATCATCCGTGACGATCGCGCCCGCATCTCCGAGAGCTTCCAGATTCTTGGTCGGATAGAAGCTGAAGCAGCCGGCAATTCCGAAGGTGCCGGTCAGTTTGCCGTCATAGCGCGCGCCATGAGACTGCGCGCAATCCTCGATCACCCTCAGACCATGCTCGCTTGCAAACGCGGCGATCTCGGTCATCCGGCACGCTTTGCCGAAAAGATGCGTGACACAGATTGCCTGCGTGTGGCGAGTGAGCGCCGCAGGAAGGCGCTCCGGATCGATATTGAAGGTTTCGCGTTCGGGCTCCACCAGAACAGGTTTGTGGCCGGCGCGAAGAATTGCCAGAATAGTGGCTATATAGGTATTGGAGGCAACCATGATCTCGCTGCCTTTCGGCAGATCGAGCGCTTCGATTGAGAGGATCAACGCATCCAGACCATTGGCCACGCTGATGCAATGTTTGCTTTCCGCAAAGGCGGCGAATTCAGCTTCGAATGAGGAGACCTCATTGCCAAGTATGTACCACCCGGAACGAATGACACGGGAAGCAGCCGCCTCCAACTCTTCCATTAGCGCGCGGTTGGCCTGCGCAAGACTTTCATACTCAATCATCTCAGAGCCGCTCATAGGGGGTGTCGATGTAGTCGTCCTTATCATATCCGCGTGAGGCAAAAACGAGCAGGATCGAACCGGGACCGAAGGTCATTTCGTGCCAGTCCCTTGGCTCTACCAGCAGGCACTGGTCCGGTGACGACAAGGTGATCTCTTCCCGGGCCTTTCCATCGTCCATCAAAATCATCACGCTTCCCGAAAGCGCCACCAACGCCTGTCGAGTCTGGTGATGACGATGGCCACCGCGCGTGTATCCGTCGGCTCCATAGATCCAAAAGCTCCGGACGACCGGAAATGGCAGTATTCCGTCCATGACGGTCAGCGCGCCTCGTCCGTCGGACATCGTCTTTAACGTAAGCAGGGTAAAAGCAGACAAGATTGGTTTTCCAGTTTTGTCGGTTCAGCCGGTTGGGAAATGCGGAGCTGGCTCCCTCACCAGGCTGATGAGGTATCGACCGTAAGAGCTCTTTTCAAGTGGAGCCGCCAGCCTTAGCAATTGCTCGGCATCTATGTATTCCAAATGAAAGGCGATTTCTTCGGGGCAGGCAATCTTCAGCCCCTGGCGCCGCTCGATGGTGGCAATGAATTGACTGGCTTCAAGGAGTGAATCGTGCGTGCCCGTATCAAGCCAGGCATGCCCTCTTCCCAGGACGGCAACATTCAGCCTGCCGGTCGACAAATAATGCCGATTGATGTCGGTAATTTCGGTTTCACCGCGCGGCGAGGGTTTCAAACCGGCAGCAATGTCAATCACGTCATTGTCGTAGAAATACAAACCCGTCACCGCGTAAGAAGAGCGGGGCCTGGATGGCTTTTCCTCCAAGGTGAGGACTTTCCCCTCACCGTCAAATTCTACCACCCCATACCGTTCGGGATCGTGGACTTTGTACGCGAAGATCGTCGCTTCGTCCGATCTCGCCGAAGCCGCGGATAAATCATGCGTCAGGAGGTTGCCGTAAAAGATATTGTCTCCGAGCACGAGGGCGGTTGCCTCTTGCCCGATGAATTCCCTGCCGATCGAGAATGCCTGAGGAATGCCTTCGGGCGCGGCCTGCACGGCATATTGAAGGTTCAACCCCCATTGGGCGCCGTCACCTAGCAGCTGTTCAAAGCGCGGCGTGTCCTGTGGCGTCGAGATAATCAGGATATCCCGGATACCTGCGAGCATCAGCGTTGACAGGGGATAATAGATCATCGGTTTGTCAAAAACCGGAAGAAGTTGCTTCGAAATGGCGAGGGTCGCGGGATGGAGCCGGGTACCCGAGCCCCGGCGAGCAAGATGCCCTTGCGCAGCTTTTTCTTCGAAGACAAGAGACCTCCTGCAACTGGTAAATCCGCGCGCATTCACGAGGCTTCGTGATGACGTCGCTGTTCGACATTGCTCACTACAGATAGATCGATCGGCATGCAATGCACTTACCGAGACGGGAAGTAGCCCAATCTCTCATCAATCGAGCATTGATCCAGGATAATCTGCAGTACCGGATTGCGACGCCGCCTTTCCGTCTGCTACGGCTTGGCCAGATTTCGCCCCTTAGAATGTGAGCAAGACACCCTTCAAAATGGCTGCAGACACTGCCGATCCACGCCCTCCCCGGATAAGTCTCATCACCGTTTGCTGGAACGCAGAGCGGACCATTGCCGATACGTTGCGGTCCATCGACCAACAAACCTACCGCGATTTCGAGCACATCATCATTGACGGTGGCTCAAGCGATTCCACACTCGCCATCATTGCTTCGGCGCCGGCGGAGAACCGCCGCGTATTTTCGGGACGGGACGGAGGTATCTATGAGGCCATGAACAAGGGGATTGGCCTTGCGAGCGGCGAGATCATCGGCTTCCTGAACGCGGATGACACTTTCGAGAGCAGCGGCTCCCTCGAAACCGTGGCGGCCGCGCTGGACGATGAAGCCTATGACGGCTGCTATGGCGATCTCATTTATGTTTCCAACCAGCATCCCGATCGCACAGTCCGTTATTGGAAATCCTGTGCGTTTGAACCCGGTTTCTTTAGACGGGGCTGGTGTCCGCCGCATCCGACATTCTATGTTCGGCGTCGCATCTATGACCGGTTCGGGACGTTCGATCTGCGTTATCGGCTGGCAGCCGATGTCGAGCTTATGATGCGTTTTCTGGAAGTTGCGCGCATCAGGACCGTTTATATTCCCCGCGTATTGGTGAGGATGCGCTTGGGGGCGCCACAAACAAGAACATTCAAAACATATCGCGTCAGAACAAGGAAGTGCTGCGTGCCCTTGCCGACCACGGCCTGGGGGTCTCGATCCTCACGTTCTGGGCATCGAAGCTTGTGAACCGTCTCGGTCAGTTCGTGAAACGAGATCGATAGCAGGATTTATCACGCCCGATTTCAGGCCGGGCCAATGGCAGGTCAGGCAGCCACCCTCCCCCGCACTCCATCGGCAATCGCCGCCATCCTGTCCGCCGCTGCATGGCCGATCAGCATGAAGGCGTGCGTTCCGTTCGACCAGTAGACGACGTTCATGCCCTTGCGGCTTTCGAGATCCGGCGCTTTGGGACCGGCATCGGAGCGGACGATGCAGAGCGCCATCGGGCCGGTTTCGGGGTCGAGATAGGCGATCTGGGCGAGCGGTTTGCCATCATATTGCAGCAGCAGAGCACGTTTGAAATCGATGCCCGGCAGCGAAACGGATTCGGGGAGAGCGATAGGCCGAGCTTTTCGTCGAGGCCTGCGAGCTGGGTGGCCTGGTCGTCTCTTGCGGGCACGGGACCGGCAAGAGTCTCCGGTGTATAGAGCGAGATATAGTCGGCGACCACGGCGCGCCATTCGCTGTTTTCGTCCTTCGCTGAAACGCCTCTGCCGATGGCGAGGACGGCGCGGTCGATAGCGACGCCGGCGACAAGTGAGGCGGCAAGCGCGCCGAGGAAGCGGCGGCGGCTGGCGGATACAGGCGTGGCGCCGGGTTTGGCGCTCTCAGGCACTGGGATGGCGGCGAGCATCGTTTCCAGTTTCTCGCGTGGAGCCTGCGACAGCAGCGGCGCAAAGGCCTGCGCGAAGGGCAGGCTGG
This sequence comes from Rhizobium sp. C104, assembly GCF_022354505.1. Classification (NCBI taxonomy): domain Bacteria; kingdom Pseudomonadati; phylum Pseudomonadota; class Alphaproteobacteria; order Hyphomicrobiales; family Rhizobiaceae; genus Rhizobium; species Rhizobium sp. C104. Next base: position 2,851,328 of record NZ_CP092348.1, read on the forward strand.
CGCGGGCCAGGAATTCCAGCCGCTCGGCGACAGCCTTGTCTTCGTTCACCAGACTTTCGATGCGCGCAGCTTCGTCAGCCGTCAGTTCACCGTCGATGAAGGCGGTCAGGTCCTCGTCGGAGGGAATGGTGCGTTTCGTATTCATTGCCGTCCCCCTTCCCGCTCGTCACTGGCGAGCTTGGCGCGGGCTGCCGCCAGCCGGCTCATCACGGTTCCGATCGGAATATCCAGTATGCTTGCAACCTCGCGATAGGAAAGCCCTTCGACATAGGCGAGGAACACCACTGTTCTCTGCGCCTCGGGCAGCGCATTCACCCGTTTCAGCACCTGACCCGCCATCACATGGGTTTCGGTGTCGTGGGCGCCGTCGAAGGTCAGAGCCTCCCCGGCATCGACGAAACCCTGGCCCTCACGCACCCGGCGGGAGCGGACCTCGTTCAGCCAGATCGAATGCAGGATCGAAAACAGCCAGCGGTCGAGCCGGGTGCCGGCGACGAACTGATCGGCGCGTTCCAGCGCGCGCAGGCAGGTCGCCTGCACCAGATCGTCGGCGACATCACGCTGATGCGAGAGAACGAGACCATAACGCCAGAGCCTTGCCAGATTTTCCGTCAGGCCGCTCTTGATATCCGCTGCGCTCGCGATAGCCGCCTCCGACGATCCTGCCTGCCTCGGAACCGCCGGACGAACCGGCGATTCCGTTCTCGCGCGACTATAGGCAGGAAACGAAGTGCGCGCGACCGACATTCTTACATCCCTCCCCCGTGGTTTCCCGTTCCCGCCCGGTGCCGGCAATCAGATCTTCGACGGATCGATGATGGCTGCGCTCAAGTCCTGATATTCCTCGCAGTCGGTGCCGCAGATCGACTTGATTGACTTCAACTGGTCCTTTGCCAGATCGAGCCTGCCCTTGATGACATAGGCTTCGCCGAGATATTCACGGACCTTGGCGTATTGCGGATCCATCTTCACAGACTTGAGATAATAGGAAATGCCTTCGTCGGTGCGGCCGAGCTTGCGGGTGGCGTAACCGCGATAATTCAGCACCTCGGCGGTGTTCTGGTCCTTGACCGTGTCGAGCATGGCAAGCGCCTCCTCATAGCGACCGCTCTTGGCCAGTGAATAGGCGTAGTCGGTGCGGTTCTCGTCAGAGACGTTGGCGCTCTGCTGCTTGACGCATTTCTTGCTCTTCTGGTCGTAGATCTCACCCTTCTTGCAGGTCGGCATCGTGCTGTTGTCATTGCCGGCTGCGAAGACCGGGCCCGAGAAAACGGAAGCGGCAAGGCAGCCGCCGAGAATGAGGGAAGCAATACGGATTGTCATGATCGTCATCGGAAAACTCCTCGAAAGTGACGTTGCGAGGAGAAAACACCGCTGCCCCGAGCTTTATTCGGCAGCCTCTCTATTTTCTTCATCACGGCTTCGTGAAGCCACCGAGGCCGAATAGATCGTCGAAACCGGGTGTTCTCAACGTTACGCCGGGAACGACAAGGAGAACTTAGTGACCGATACCGTAAAACTCGTCAGCCTCGCCGTCGCCGCACCCGAACATGTCATTTTCCAGAAAGAAGCGGTCGAAGCCTCCGGCCGGCTGTTTGCCGACCGTTTTGAGGATTTCCGCCATCTTGCCCGCGTCTTCGACAGCGCTGGCATTCAAAAGCGCCATGCGGCGCGACCGCTTGCCTGGTTCGACGAGCAGCATGGCTGGCAAGACCGGATGCAGGCCTATGCGGAGGTGGCAGCTGAGCTCTTTGTCGAAGCCGCCAGCTCAGCGCTTTCCCGGGCGGGGCTTGAAGCCGGCGATGTCGACTGTGTCGTGACGGTCTCGTCGACCGGTTTTACGACGCCGAGCCTCGATGCGCAGATGGCGCGCCGGATGGGCTTCAGGGCCGATATCGAGCGCGTGCCGGTGTTCGGGCTCGGCTGTGCGGCCGGTGTGTCGGGCTTTGCGATCGCCGCGCGGCTGGCGCGCAGCCGGCCGGGCGCCGTCGTGCTCTTCGTCTCGATCGAGCTCTGCACGCTTGCCTTCCGGCTTGACGAGCTGACGCGGCCGAACATCATTGCGACGGCGCTTTTCGGCGACGGTGCCGCCGCCTGCGTGCTGCGATCCGGCGAAGGCGGGCTGGCGGAGGTGGAATCGACTGGCGACCATCTCTTTCCCGACACACTCGACATCATGGGCTGGAAGATCGACGACGGCGGTTTCGGCATCGTGCTGGCGCAATCCCTGCCGCCTTTTGCCGAAAAGGAGCTGGGCCCGGCGGTGACCGCCATTCTGGCGCGAAGCGGACTGACACCTGCAGATATCGATCGCTTCATCTGCCATCCCGGCGGCACCAAAGTCCTGGCGGCGATGGAGAGCGCGCTTTCGCTGACGCCGGGCACGCTCGATCACGAGCGCGGCGTGCTTGCCGACTACGGCAATATGTCCTCGCCGACCATTCTATTCGTGCTGGAGCGGGCGATCCGCGCCGGATTGCCGGAGCGCTCCGCGATGATCGCCATGGGGCCGGGCTTTTCGGCGAGCTGCGTGACGCTTCGGAGGGTGGCATGATCTGGCCGTCGATCGCGCTCCTTGCCTTCGTGACGCTGCAGCGGTTTGGCGAACTCGTGCTAGCCCGGCGCAACACCGCCGCCCTTCTCGCCAGAGGCGCCAGGGAACTGGCGCCGGAACACTATCCGGCCATAGTGGCGCTGCACGCCGGCTGGATCATCGGCCTCTGGCTGCTGGCACCCGGCAGGCCGGTCGAGCTCTTCTGGTTTGCCGTCTTCATCGGGCTGCAGGCGCTGCGGCTTTGGGTTCTGGCGACGCTGAAAGACCGCTGGACGACGCGCATCATCATCCTGCCCGGCGCGCCGCTCGTCACATCCGGCCCCTATCGCTTCCTCCGGCATCCGAACTACGCGATCGTCGTCGGCGAGATCGCCGCCCTTCCTCTGGCGTTCGGTCTGCCCTTTTACGCAATCGGCTTTTCGCTTCTCAACGCCTGCATCCTCTATGTCCGCATGAAGGCCGAAAATGCCGCACTGAAAAGCGCAATGATTTTGAAATGAAGGCGATTTTTCGTTTGCCCGGCGGTATCGGCAGGGGCATTTTCACTGCGATAACAAAGCGGAATGCAGGGAAATGACGAAAAACGCAATCGTGCTCGGCGCCGGCATCGTCGGCGTGTCGACGGCTATCCATCTTCAACGGCGCGGCCGGCAGGTGACGCTGGTCGACCGCAAGGATCCGGGCAACGAAACCTCCTTCGGCAATGCCGGCCTGATCCAGCGCGAAGGTGTTGCGCCCTACGGCTTTCCGCAGCAGCTTGGCCTGTTGCTGCGTTATGCGCTGAACAACCGCATCGATGCGCATTACCATCTGCGCACGCTGCCGAGCCAGCTTGCCTTTCTCGCCCGCTACTGGTGGAATTCGAACGCCCGGCGCCACGCTCTCATCACCCGAGCCTATGCGCCGCTGATCGAAAATTCGATTGCCGAACACAAGGATCTCATCGAGGCGGCGCATGCCGAAGCGCTGATCCGTAGGGACGGCTGGATGAAGATCTTCCGGACTGAGGCCAAGCGCGATCAGGCCTTAGCGGAGGCAGCACTCTGGCAGAGTGAATTCGGGGTGGAATATGACGGCCTGACTTCGGCCGACATCGCCCGCATGGAGCCTGACATGACAGGCGATTTTGCCGGCGGCATCCGCTGGCGTGATCCCTGGTCGGTGCTCGATCCGCATGCGCTGACATCGGCCTATCGCGGCTATTTCGAAAGCCTCGGCGGCAGGTTCGTCACAGGCGACGCCGCCTCGCTTGGCCAGTTCGGCTCCGGCTGGAAGATCATGACCGGGGAAGGCCCGCTCGAAGCCGACGATGCGGTGATTGCGCTCGGCCCCTGGGCGGCGCTTGCGACGCGCCGCCTCGGCTATTCCTTGTCCCTTGGCGTCAAACGCGGCTATCATATGCATTATGCCGCCAAGGGAAATGCAGTGCTCAACAACTGGATGCTGGATGCCGAACGCGGCTATCTGCTGGCGCCGATGCGCCGCGGCATCCGCCTGACGACCGGCGCGGAGTTCACAACGCTTGATGCGCCGAAGACACCGGTCCAGCTCGACCGGGCCGAGGTGGTTGCCCGCGCAATCTTTCCGCTCGGCGACAGGCTCGATCCCGAACCCTGGATGGGCGCCCGCCCCTGTACGCCGGACATGATGCCTATCATCGGCAAGGCGCCGCGCCATCAGGGCCTGTGGTTCGCCTTCGGACATGCCCACCACGGGCTGACGCTCGGGCCGGTGACCGGCCGCGTGCTTGCCGAACTCATTACCGGCGAGACGCCGTTCATCGATATTGCGGCTTATTCGCCGCAGCGTTTCAACCCGTGACGCCGAGCGTGGCAAGCCCTTCGAGAGCCGCTACCGCGATGCCTTCCACAGTATCGTCGATATTGACGGTGACGACACCTTGCTCGCCGGTGGGCACCTCAAGCGTTGCCAACTGGCTTTCGAGCAACGACACCGGCATGAAATGGCCTTTGCGCTCGCCCATCCGTTTGGTCAGCAAGGCTTTGGAGCCTTCGAGATAGACGAAGAACAGATTGCCGCCGGCCGCAGCCCGCAGCCTGTCGCGATAGATGCGCCTCAGCGCCGAGCAGGAGACGATGATGCCCTCGCCTTTCTCAAGCGAGGACTTGATGTCTTCGCCGATGCGGTCGAGCCAGGGCATCCGGTCCGCGTCGGTCAGCGCAATGCCCCTCGACATCTTCTCGACATTGGCCGCGGGGTGCAGTGCATCGCCTTCGACGAAAGCCAGGTGCAGGGCTTCCGCGAGCTTTTCGCCGACGGAGGATTTGCCGCAACCGCTGACCCCCATGACGATGATCGCATGAGGTTTGTTCGTCCGCCGTTCCGGCATGTTTCCTCCTGAACCTTCCAACCTGTCGGTCATTCCGGACGGAAAACCGCTTCACACTTTTCCTGGAATTACTCCATTTTCCCGCTCAATCGAGCGGGAAATGACAGGCATATTGTTGAGCATCCTCTCCCCTTAATTCGGGAGAAACCTGGCGGCAATAGTCCTGCGCCTTCCAGCAGCGCGGGTTGAAATGGCAGCCGGACGGCGGCTTCAGCGGCGATGGCAGTTCGCCCTGCAGGCGGATGCGGTTCTTCTCGCGCTCGGGATCGGCGATCGGCGTCGCCGACAGCAAGGCTGCCGTATAGGGATGGCGCGGCCGGGCGAAGACCTCGGCGGCGGGACCGGTCTCCACCGGGCGGCCGAGATACATCACCATCACCTCGTCGGCGATATGATGGACGACGGAGAGGCCGTGCGAGATGAAGAGATAGGCAAGGCCCATCTCCTTCTGCAGGTCCATCAACAGGTTCAGCACCTGCGCCTGGATCGACAGGTCGAGCGCCGAAACCGGCTCGTCGAGCACCAGCACCTTCGGCCGCAGCATCAAGGCGCGGGCAATGGCGATGCGCTGACGCTGGCCGCCGGAGAACATGTGCGGGTAGCGGCCATGATGCTCCGGACGCAGGCCGACGCGGGCCATCATCTCCTCCACCTTGCGGCGGCGGGCGGCGGCGTTGAGATCGGTATTGATCTTCAGCGGCTCTTCCAGGATCGAGCCGACCTTCTGGCGCGGGTTGAGCGAGCCGTAAGGATTCTGGAAGACGATCTGCACCTGGCTGCGCAGGCTGCGGTCGCCAACCTGGGCGGGCTTGCCGTCGATCAGCAATTCTCCCGCTGTCGGGTTCTCGATCATGGTGACGAGGCGGGCGAGCGTCGACTTGCCGCAGCCGGATTCGCCGACGACGGCAAGCGTCTTGCCGGAATGAAGGCTGAAGCTGACGCCGTTCAGCGCTTTGACCGTGGCATCGGCTTTGAAGAGACCACGGTTAACGGTGTAGAAGCGGGCGAGATCCCTGCCCTCAAGAACAGCGCCTGTCATACCAGGTCTCCTGCGGTTTCAGTGGCCATGACGCCGGGATGGCCGAGCGGCTTGCCGTTCTTCAAAGGATAATTGCACAAAGCCAGCCCGAGCTCCGGTCCCTGGCGTACGACGCCGCGATCGCATTCGACCGTGGCGTAGCCACAGCGCGGCGCGAAAAGACAGCCCGTAGGGCGGCCGTGCTGGCCGGGAACGACACCGGCGATCGAGGGAAGACGCTGGCCGACCTCAGCGCGTTCCGGCAGGGCGGCGAGAAGCGCTGCGGTATAAGGGTGGTGCGGATCGCGGAACAGCGCCTTCACCGGCTGCTCCTCGACCTTCTGGCCGGCATATTGCACCTGCACGCGCTCGGCAGTTTCGGCGACGACACCCATGTCGTGAGTGATCAGCACCAGCGCCATGCCCTGCTCTTTCTGTAGGCGCACGAGCAGATCGAGGATCTGCGCCTGGATCGTCACGTCGAGCGCGGTCGTCGGCTCATCGGCGATCAAGAGCTTCGGATTGCAGGCGAGTGCCATGGCGATCATGACGCGCTGGCTCATACCGCCGGACATCTGATGCGGGAAGTTCGACAGGCGGTCTTCCGGCGCCGGAATGCCGACGAGGTTCAGAAGCTCGATCGAACGTTCGCGGCGCTCCTTGCGGTTGAGGCCCATATGGACGCGCAGGGTCTCGCCGAGCTGGAAACCGACGGTGAAGCACGGATTGAGGCTCGACATCGGCTCCTGGAAGATCATCGCCATGTCCTTGCCGACGATCCTGCGGCGCTGGCGGCCGGAGATGCCGCGCAGATCCTGGCCGTCGAATTGCATGCGGTCGGCAGTGATCTTCGCCGTCCAGGGCAGAAGCCCCATCAGAGCGAGCATGGCAACGGATTTGCCCGAGCCGGATTCTCCGACGACCGACAGGATCTCGCCCTTGTCGCAGGCAAGCGATACGCGGTCGACGGCGCGGAAGAGACCTGAAGAGGTCTGGAATTCGACGGTTAGATTTTCAATTTCGAGAAGTGGCATCACGACCTCTTCAGCTTGGGGTCAAGCGCATCGCGCAGGCCGTCGCCCATCAGGTTGATGGCGAGAACGGTGATGAGAATGGCAAGACCGGGGAATGTTACGACCCACCAGGCGCGCGAGATGAACTCGCGGGATTCGGCGAGCATCGTGCCCCATTCGGGTGTCGGCGGCTGGGCACCCATACCGAGGAAGCCGAGGGCGGCGGCGTCGAGGATCGCTGCCGAGAAGGCGAGCGTCGCCTGGACGATCAGCGGCCCAAGACAGTTTGGCAGGATGGTCTTGAACATCAGACGGAACGTCCCGGCGCCGGCAACACGCGATGCGATCACATATTCCTTCTCGCGCTCCGTGATGACGGAGGCGCGCGTCAGCCGCACGAAATGCGGCTGGTTGACCAGCGAAATCGCGATCATCGCATTGGTCAGGCCCGGGCCGAGCACAGCCACCAGCACGAGGGCGAGCAGCAGCGACGGGAAGGCCAGGATGATATCCATCAGCCGCATGATCGCCGTATCGACCTTGCCGCGGAAATAGCCGGCGACGAGGCCGATCAGAACACCGCTTACGATGGAAAGGGTGACGACGACGACGCCGATGAAGAGCGAGAAGCGCGCGCCGTAGATCAGGCGCGAAAGGATATCGCGGCCGACGGCATCGGTTCCGAGCGGGAAGGAGATGCTGCCGCCTTCCATCCAGGCCGGCACGGCGAGCAATACCTGGCGGTTCTGCTCGTTCGGCGTATGCGGCGCAAAGACCGGCGCGAAGACAGCGACCACAAGGATAATGACGAAGACCACGAGGCCGATGACGGCGCCCTTGTTGCGGGAGAAATAATGCCAGAACTCCGCAAGAGCGGATGGCTGGCCGGTTTTGACGGTGACGGTGCTCATGAACCGCTCCTAATGACGAATGCGCGGATTGATGAAGCCGTAGAGGACATCAACAATCAGATTGACCAGCATGATGACGCCAGCGATCAGCAGGAGGCCGCCCTGGACCACGGCGTAGTCACGCTTGAAGACCGAATCGACCATCCATTTGCCGATGCCCGGCCAGGAGAAGATCGTCTCGGTGAGAATGGCGCCGGCCAGGAGAACGCCGATCTGCAGACCGATGGTGGTGATGACCGGGATCATCGCATTGCGCAGCGCGTGCACGCCGACGACGCGCAGCGGCTTCAGGCCTTTCGAGCGGGCCGTGCGGACATAGTCCTCGCCGAGAACCTCGAGCATCGCCGAACGCGTCTGGCGCGCAATCACGGCGAGCGGAATGGTGGCCAGCACGATGGTCGGCAGAATGAGATAACTGACGGCCGAGGCGAAGGCGCCCTTCTGGCCGGACAGCAGACTGTCGATCAGCATGAAGCCGGTGACCGGCTTGAAGAAATACATCAGCGAGATGCGGCCGGAAACCGGCGTCCAGCCGAGATAGCCCGAGAAGAAGATGATCAGCAGCAGGCCCCACCAGAAAATCGGCATGGAATAACCGATGAGGGCGACACCCATCACGCTTTGATCGAACCATGTGCCTCGCTTGACGGCAGCAAAGATGCCGGCGGGCACGCCAAGACAGACGGCGAGCATGATGGCACAAAAGGAAAGTTCGAGCGTTGCCGGAAACAGCGTCAGGAATTCGCCGAGAACCGGCCGCTTGGTGACGATCGAGGTGCCGAGATCGCCGTGCAGCACTTTTCCGAGATAATCGAAATACTGCACATACATGGGCCGGTCGAAACCGAGATCGTGCATGATCTGGGCGTGCCGTTCCGGCGCCATGACACGCTCGCCCGATAAAAGCATGACGGGATCGCCGGGCAGCATGCGGATGAACGAGAAGGCAATGAGGGAAACGCCGAGGAATGTCGGGATCAGCACCGCAAGGCGGCCGATGAAAAAACGCAACATGGCAGATGTCCAATAGTTTCCGGCGGTCAGGGGGTGCCTGACCGCCGGCTGCGCCCAGCTCTGCCGGGCATTCTTACATTTTTCTTGTTATTCGGATACGTCGACGCCGTCGAAGCGGTGAATGCCGAGCGGATCCATGAAGAAGCCGGAGACCTTCTTGCTCATCGGAACGAAGACGAGCGAGTGATCAAGCGTCGCCCAGGGGGCTTCCTTCTTGAAGATCAGCTGTGCCTGCTCATAGGCCTTGGTGCGCTCGCCGACATCGGCGGTCAGCTTGGCCTTGGTCATCAGGTCGTCATATTCCTTGTTGCACCACTGAGCACGGTTGTTGCCGCCGACGGCATCGCAGCCAAGCAGCGTATCCATGAAGTTGTCCGGGTCGCCATTGTCGCCGGTCCAGCCGAGGATGACGGCGCCGTCGCGCTTCACGTCGGAGGAGAGCTTCAGATATTCGGCCCATTCATGGGTGACGATCTCGACCTTGACGCCGGCCTTGGCAAAATCGGCCTGGATCAGTTCGGCAGCGCGGCGCGCGTTCAGCATGTAGGGACGCGAAACCGGCATCGCCCAGACCTTCATGCTGAGATCCTTGACGCCGGCATCGGCGAGAGCCTTCTTGGCGGCATCCGGATCGTACTTGTCGTCCTGAACGGCGTCGTTATAGGACCACATCGTCGGCGGAATGGGGTTCTTGGCAACGGCCGCTGCACCCTGGAAGACGGCGTCGATGATCGCCTGCTTGTTGATCGCCATGTTCAACGCACGGCGAACTTCCGGCTTGTCGAAGGGGGCCATCTGCGTGTTGTAGGCGAGGAAGCCGACATTGAGGCCGGCCTGTTCCATCACCGTTAGATTGCCGTCCTTCTTCAGCTCGGGAACGTCAGCCGCATTCGGATAAGGGATCAGGTGGCATTCGCCGGCCTTCAGCTTCTGCGCGCGGACGGCGGCGTCAGAGGTGATGGCGAAAACCAGATCGTCGATCTTTTCCTTGCCCTTGAAATAGGTTTCGTTGGCCTTGTAGCGGATGACGGCATCCGGCTGATAGGCGACGAAGGTGAAGGGGCCGGTGCCGAGCGGCTGCTGGTTGAACTGCGCCATCTTGCCGTCGGCGGCAAGCTTGTCGGCATATTCCTTGGAAACGATCGAGGCGAAGTCCATGGCCAGGTCGGCAAGGAACGGCGCCTCGGGATGGTTGAGCGTGAACTTGACGGTGAGGTCGTCGACCTTCTCGATCGACTTGATCAGATCCGGGAAGCCCATGCCGGCGGCGTATTCGTAAGAACCGCCCTCGACATACTTGTTCCACGGATTGTCCGCCTTCAGCTGACGCTCGAAGGAGAACACGACGTCGTCGGCGTTGAAATCGCGCGTCGGCGTGAAGAAGTCGGTGGTCTGATACTTGACGCCGGGATGAAGCTTGAAGGTGTATTCCGTGCCATCGGCCGAAACGCTCCAGCTGTCGGCGAGGCCCGGTTCGATCTCGGTACCGCCATGCTTGAATTCGACCAGGCGGCTATAGACCGTGCGCGACGAGGCGTCGAAGGTCGTGCCAGCCGTATAGAGGCTCGGGTCGAAGCCTTCCGGCGAACCCTCGGAGCAATAAACAAGGGTCTTGGACCAGGCCGACGTCGCCATGACCGAAATCAGGGCCGTCGCTGCCAGCATGACAGAGATCTTTTTCATAATATTGTTTCCCGGTTGTTCTTTTTTAATGTCTGGAGACCGCAGATATGCATCCCGATCGACGGTCGATGGAACGACATTTATCTACTGAAAGCAACGGGCTACGGAGAAAATTTTTCCAGTTGGACAATTTTAGAAATTTTCAATCAAAAATCGGCCTCATTTGGACAGATTCGGATAAAAACGTCCGGGATTTCGTCGTATTTTGGATAATTGCGCCCTTTATGCGTGTCGTGATCGGTCAGAATCGCCTGCCAGGCTTGAGACGTTTATTCTCGCCGAACCGGTAGACGCGGCAAAATAAAAACCGCGATGGCCGGGGCCATCGCGGTTTCAGAACTCTGTCCTGCTCTTTTAAATTCAGGCGGCGGGCGCAACGATCGCGGGTTTGCGATATGGCTGCTCGCCGGTGATTCCGAGAAGGAAATTGATCTGCGGACGCGCCTTGACGAGGTCGTCGATGGAATATTCCGACAGCACGGCGAAGAAGGCGTTGAGCGCCTTGCGCAGCGCCGAATTCAGGCCGCAGCTGTCAACCAGCGGGCATTCGACCACGCCATCATCCTCGAAGCATTCGGCCATGGCGAAACTGTCTTCCGTCACCCTGACGACGTCGAAGAGCGTAATGTCGGCCGCCGGCTTGCCCAGGCGCACGCCGCCATTGCGACCGCGCACGGTTTCGACGAGGCCGGCCTTGTTCAGCGGCTGGAGGATCTTGAAAAGAAACAGTTCGGACACGCCGTAAGCCCTGGCAATTTCCGGAATCCGGCTCAAGTGCCCGTCGTTGGCAGCACAATACATCAACATGCGAACCGCATAGTTGGTCTGCTTCGTCAACCGCATGCCATTCTCCTGACTCGTGCCTGTTCAGACCTATATAGGCGGTTTGGTAGTTTTGAACAATTCCAAAATATGAAATTCGCATTCAGCTTATGAGGCCAAATGACGCGACGTCAATCCTGCGCCGAAATCTTCTGGTTGCAATCCATAATGTCATGCCCGCGCCCGCGCGCGCCGGGACGGTCGGAGATACCGGTGCGGTGTGATGGTTTCCAAGACAGCAAATAAAACGGGGGCCATAAGGCCCCCGAATTGCAAATCGATTTATCGTCAGATCACTTCATTGTCGGCATGACGAACTCAGCGCCGCTCTTGATGCCGGAGGGCCAGCGGGCGGTGACGGTCTTGGTCTTCGTCCAGAACTTGATCGAGTCCGTGCCGTGCTGGTTGAGGTCGCCGAAGCTCGAGGCTTTCCAGCCGCCAAAGGAGTGATAGGCGAGCGGAACCGGGATCGGAACGTTGATGCCGATCATGCCGATATTGATGCGCGAGGCGAAATCGCGGGCGGCATCGCCGTCACGGGTGTAGATCGCAACACCGTTGCCATATTCGTGCTTCATGGGCAGCGACAGGGCCTCTTCGTAATTCTGGGCACGAACGACGGAGAGGACAGGTCCGAAGATCTCAGTCTTGTAGATGTCCATCTCGGGTGTGACGTGATCAAACAGGCAGCCGCCGACGAAATAACCGTCCTCATAGCCCTGGAGCTTGAAGTCGCGGCCGTCGACGACGAGCTTGGCGCCTTCTTCGACGCCGCGGTCGATCAGGCCGCGAACACGGGTATAGGCATCCTTCGTGACCAGCGGGCCCATGTCCGCCTGGTCGTCGGTGTAGGGGCCGATGCGCAGCGATTCGATCTTCGGGATCAGCTTTTCGACGAGGCGGTTGGCGGTGTCCTCGCCGACCGGTACGGCAACCGAGATCGCCATGCAGCGCTCGCCGGCCGAACCGTAGCCTGCGCCCATCAGCGCGTTGACGGCCTGATCCATATCGGCATCCGGCATGATGATCATGTGGTTCTTGGCGCCGCCGAAGCACTGGGCGCGTTTGCCGTTCATCGCCGCCGTGCCGTAGACGTAGCGGGCGATCGGCGTCGAGCCGACGAAGGAGACGGCGCCGATATCGGGATCGGTGAGGATCGCGTCGACGGCACCCTTGTCGCCGTTGACGACGTTGAGGATGCCGGCGGGCAGACCGGCTTCGATCATCAGTTCGGCAAGACGAATCGGCAGGGAGGGGTCACGCTCTGAGGGCTTCAGGATGAAGGCGTTGCCGCAGGCGATCGCCGGCGCGAACATCCACATCGGGATCATACCGGGGAAATTGAAGGGGGTGATGCCGGCGCCGATGCCGACCGGCTGGCGGATCGAATACATGTCGATCGCCGGACCAGCGCCCTCGGTGAACTCGCCCTTGGCGAGATGCGGGATGCCGCAGACGAATTCGCAGACTTCCAGGCCGCGGATGACGTCGCCCTTGGCATCCTCGATCGTCTTGCCGTGCTCCTTGGAGAGCATCTCGGCGAGTTCATCCATGTGCTTGTTCAGGAGTTCGACGAATTTGAAGAAGACGCGGGCGCGACGCTGCGGATTGGTGGCAGCCCATTTCGGCTGCGCAGCCTTGGCATTTTCGACGGCGGCGCGCAGTTCCTCGACGCTTGCGAGCGCGACCGTCGCCTGCACTTCGCCGGTTGCCGGATTATAGACATTGCTCACGCGGCCGCTGGTGCCGGCGACCTGCTTGCCGCCGATGAAATGACCGATCTCACGCATGGATGCTCCTCCTGTTTTTGGGATGGCCCACAATCGCACTTCAATTTGCACAAATCAATGCGCTGATATAAGTAACCGTTGTGCGTAAATTATAGTGCCACCATTTGCATCAGGCGCTGCTGCTGCTCTCAAACTTGGAACGGCAGTCGGACAAGTCAAATCCCAAGGGGAGATCAAAACGATGAGCCGCAAACCCGTCGTCAGAATGGCGGAGCTGGAGATCGATCCGGACATGCTTGACGCCTATCGCGCCTTGCTCACCAGAGAAATCGAGGCATCCGTAGCGCTGGAAGCCGGCATCCTTTCTCTCAGTGCCGTTTGCATCAGGGACGTCCCCAACCGGATTCGCATTCTCGAGGTCTATACCGACAAGGAGGCATACGAGGCCCATCTGCGGACACCGCATTTCCTTGAATACAAGGCCGAAACGGCGGGCATGGTGACATCGCTGACGCTTCTCGACGTCGATCCGATCGTAATGCGGGCCAAGCCATGAACTGGGACGACGTGCGGATTTTCCTTGCCGTCGCCCGTACCGGGCAGATCCTTGCCGCCTCGAAGCGGCTGGGGCTCAATCATGCTACGCTCTCGCGCCGGCTGACCTCGCTGGAAGAGGCGCTGAAGACGCGGCTTTTCATCCGCCGGACCAATGGCTGCGAGTTGACGGCGGAAGGCGAAGTGTTCCTGGCGTCCGCCGAGCGGATGGAAACGGAAATGCTCGCAGCACAGGCCAGCCTCGGCCACACCGATACGGCGATCGCCGGGACGGTACGCGTCGGCGCGCCGGATGGTTTCGGCGTTTCTTTTCTGGCGCCACGCATGGGCCGGCTGATCGAGCGTCATCCGGCGCTGAAGATCCAGCTCGTCCCGGTGCCGCGCTCCTTTTCGCTGTCGCAGCGCGAAGCCGATATCGCCATCACGCTGGAGCGGCCCGAACAGGGCCGGCTCGTCTCCTCCAAGCTCACAGATTACACGCTCGGCCTTTATGCCTCGCGGGACTATCTCGCCTCTCGCGGCACGCCTTGTGATATCGAAGCGCTGAAGGCGCATCCGCGTATCGGCTATGTCGAAGACCTGATCTTTACCGCGTCGCTGAATTTCTCCGGCGAGGTGATGCGAAGCTGGGATGCCAGCTTCGAGATTTCGACGTCAATCGGGCAGACCGAGGCGGTGCGATCAGGCGCCGGCATCGGCATTCTGCACGATTATATCGCCCGGCAATATCCAGAGCTCCAGCGCATCTTGCCGGATGTGTCCATCAGACGCGCTTACTGGACGACCTATCACGAAACAGCCCGCGATCTGGTGCGCGTCAGGAGCGTTGTCGATTTCCTGCAGGAACTCGTCGGCGCCGAACGGCAGATCTTTCTTTAGTTCTCAGAGACGTGCTTGGCCGGTTCGTCGTTTTCATCGGGATTTGGAACCGGCGCCTCGTCCGGCAGCCTGTCCGGCTCCGGTTCGATGATCGGCGGCACCGGCTTCCAGCCGGGTGCCGGCATCGGCGGCTGATCGGGAATGGGTTCGTTGGGCACGGACATGGCCGCCTCCCTTTTGATGATAATGGATTAAACTGACGTCGGGCCGGCCTATTTGTCCGGCTTCAGCACATCGGCAGCACGCATCGGCATGCTGTCGATGATGGCGAAAAGCTCGCCATCGGTGATCGGTTCGCTGACCTTGAGTTTCACCGTACCGTCCTTGCCGACAAGGAAGGCGGCAAATTCCCCAATCTCGGCCGCCTCGAGATCAAGGCGGATCGCCTCGCCGTCAAGCCCGTCCGCCGCACCGAAGAGCGGCCGGACAGTTGCGCCCGAGATCTTGAGCACCACCAGATCACGCTCGTCTAGGGCTGAGCGGTCGGCCAAAAGCTGATTTTCCTGCCGGGCGGCGCGGGCATTATCCTTGTCGGCAAAAACGACGAAGACGCGGTTCTTCCACTGGAACGCCGCGAGGCTTTCGACCGGTGCATAAGCACTGTTCGTCTCGTCGATTTTGGTCGCGCCGTAGAGAAGGGTTTTCGACATGCATATTCTCCCGTTAACTTGGAGAACGGGTCGGGACGGCATGGGTTCCATCGAAATGGCTGGAAGCGGGGTTTCATTCTTATCGTGGAGAAAATGGTACGGTTGGGGGGTCTCGAACCTCCGACCTCAGGTGCCACAAACCTGCGCTCTAACCAACTGAGCTACAACCGCATAAATCACGCTTGGCGCGACGGGGGTCACATACGAGGACTTGGCGATGAATTCAAGCCCCATTCCTCGTCAATATACAAAAAGGCTGGACGCGTGGTCCAGCCTTTTGTCTCCGACCGGTTAAGATCGATCAGGCAACCTTGAAGGAAGCCATGGCCTTTTCGGCGGCGTCCTTGGAGGGCTTTGCGAGCTTTTCGGCAACCTGCTTGGTGGTTTCCTGGATCGACTTCGCCTGTTCGACGGTCAGCTCGGCCTGCTTGCGGATGAAGGCGGTCTGCAGCTCGAAGAATTCGGCGGCGGACTTGACGCCGAGCAGTGCTTCGAAATGCGAGAGCGAGTTCTCGGAATTGACGCGCAGGATGTCGATAGCCTTCAGGCCGAGTTCGACGCCGCCGGCCTGTGCCGTCTGGACGGTGGCTTCGAGGGTCTTGCCGGCTTCTTCGCCAGCGGTCTTCAGCTTGGCATAGGCGTCTTTGGACTGCTGAGCGCCTTTTTCGGCGAAATCACGGAAGGATTCCGCGAACTTGGACGGGTCGAAAGAAGCGATTGAAAAAACGTCGTCGGTCTTTATGGTAGCCATGGGTCGCATCCTTTGGGCTGAGGCAGTCGCTGCCTGCAATAGTTGGGATGATGCTTATATAAGACATTTCATTGTGCATTGCAACAATTATTGTGCAATGCACAAGACGTTAACCTTGCCGGCCGAAAACCCCCTGCTCTTCTGGACCCGCATGCGCCCCGCAGTTATTAATAAGCCGTTAATTTAAGAAGGCCGACAGCGACAAGGTTCGATCATGCCCGCAGTCCAATATCCGTTCATCGATATCGCCGTGCATGCACGGGTGCGGGAACGTTTTTCACGCGGCGAGGCGATGGTGCTGTTTTCGGCCGACCTTGCCCGCCTGCTCTGGGCAAACGGTGCGGGCGCCGAACTTTTCGGCCATTCGGCCGTCTATGATCTGCTCGATCAGGGCGTCGACCGCACGGATATCACCTTCCGCCAGCTGGAAACGGCCGCGCGCCAGCTTGCCGATATCGGTGACCACAGAAGCCTGATGATCCGCGTCGCCAAGGGCTTTCAGCGTGTGCAGGTGCAGGCGGCAGCCGAACTGATCCGGCTTTCTTCAGGCGAAAAGGCCATGCTGTTTTCGGTCCCGGTCTCGACAAAGCCGCTGACGTCAGGCGCATCGGCGGCGCAGATGCTGCAGGGGCTCGATGACCCGGACACCCATATGGCCGTGATCGGCGCCGACGGCGACGTCATCGCCGCTTCACCCGGCTTTGCCTCGCTCGGGATTTCGGCGCAGACGGCAAAGACCTTGATCAATCTTGCCGGCGCGCATCCCGACCGGCTGGTGAAGCGACCCGTTGCCACTAGCAGAGGCAATCTTCCGGCTGCGGTCGGCAAGCTCAGCGACGAGCCGGCGCTCAACCTGCTCTTTGCCGTGGAGACGGCGATCGGCCATCTCGACGCGATCGACGCAGCCGCGTCAAATCCGATCGATACCCCCGCCCTCGACTTGATTGATGCGCCCGTGCAGGAAGAAAGCGTGCCGCCGGCCGAAGATTTCCGCGACGAGCCCGTTGCCCACACAGGCTTTACCGAGATCATTGAGGCGGTCTCGGGGATCGAGGAAGTCGAGGAAACGCTCGAGGACATCACCGGCGAAAACGACCAGCCGGTGGAAAGCGCAGCGGCAACCGCAGACGAGATGGCCGAGGACGCCGGTCTCGCCGAGGATGCGGAGCCGGAAAGCGACGGCGGCGCGATCGACGGCAGCGCGGATGAGTCCCACGAGCCTGCTGCGATCATCGAGGACGACCTTGCCTCCGTCACGCAGACGGTGGAAACGGCGACGACGGCGGAACCGCCTGTTGAAGCCGGCGAAACGCCGGTCGAAGAGGCGCCGGAAGCCGTTCACGAAGAGCCCGTCGTTGCACCGCCTATGGTCGCCGACGCCTCCCCTGCTCCTGAGCTTGCGGCTGCGCCAGGCTTCGTCTTCAGGCCGAACAGCCGCGCCACGCGCTTCGTCTGGAAGATCGACGCCGAGGGCCGGTTCAACGAGGTCAGCCATGAATTTGCCGAGGCCGTCGGTCCGCATGCCTCCGAGATTATCGGCTCTGCCTTCGGCGATGTCGCCGCCCTCTTCAATCTCGATCCCGACGGCAAGCTTGCCGAAGCGCTCGCCCGCCGCGACACTTGGTCGGGCAAAACCATCCTCTGGCCGGTCGAAGGCACAAGCCTCGTCGTTCCCGTCGATCTGGCGGCCCTGCCGACCTATACCCGCAACCGCGACTTCGATGGCTTCCGCGGTTTCGGCGTCGTCCGGCTTTCCGATGCGCAGGAAGATCCGCTGGCGCTCGGCCTGACGCTCGGCCCGGATGGCGTCGGCCATGATGCGGCAAGCCTCGGTCCGGTGACCGAGACCGTCGCCGAGGCGGTACACGAGATGCCGGCAGTGCAGGAAGAGGTCGCGAGCGAACCCGCCCTGACGCAAGAGGTCGAGGAGCAGGCGCCTGCGGCAAGCGAGCCGCAGCCGGAGACGGAGCTGGCGTCTGAGGAGATTGCAGCCGAGCAGGCGTCCGACGAACCGCCTTTCCAGCAAAACGCTTCGGAAAAACCAGACGATAGCGCCGATGCCGGCGATATCTCCGCCGCCGAACCGGCAACGAAAACGTCGAACGAGCCGCCGGCGCTTCGCATTTCGGAAACGCCCAACCGCCGCTTCTCCGACAAGATCGTTCAGCTCCATAACAGCGGCGCCGCACTGACGGCCGCCGAACAGGCCAATTTCCGCGAGATCGCCAAGCGTCTCGAGGCCTTCGGCGCCAGCAAGGACGAAGCTGCTGCGCCGGCGCGGAGCGAACCCGCCGCCACGGAAACGGCCAGCTTCGAAGAGGCTTCCGGGGCCGAAGAGTTCAAGGCCGAAACACCCATTGACGACGACACGGAAGCGCCATCGCTCGAGGAGATCGTGCCACAGGAGGCGATTTTCGAGAATGCCGCCGACGCCCAGCGCGACGACGATGGTGCCGAGGAGCCCGATGTCATCGATGAGGACGAGGTGACGGAAGGGCTGGGGGAGACGGTCAGCCAGATCGAGGTTCTGACAAGCTTCATCCCGCCGCGCGTCAAGATGACGGACGGGCTTTCGCTGGGAACGGTCGACCAGCTGCCGGTCGCCGTGCTTATCCATGTCGGCGATGCGCTGATCCATGCCAATCCGGAATTCATGCGGCTGACCGGCTACGCGTCGCTCGATGCTTTGCGCGAGGTCGGCGGCATCGAAGCCCTGCTGCAACGCCGCGAACTCGAGGAAAAAGCCGCCGGCTCCGGCACCATGATGCTCGTCAAGGCAGACGATAGCCTAGTTCCGGTGACGGCGCGGCTGCAATCGGTGCGCTGGGAAGACGCCAACGCGCTGATGCTGGCGCTCATGCCGGTGGAAGGCAAGGAAGACGGCCGCGGCGACGCAAGCCGCTCCGAGGGCCGGACAGAAGCGCGGCCCGAGCGGATGGTCGAGAAGGTCGCCAAGCTTCAGGTCGAAGTGGAGGAATTGCGCTCCATCCTGGAAACGGCGACCGACGGCGTCGTCGTCATCGGCACCGAGGGCGACATCCGCTCGATGAACCGGTCGGCGAGCGCGCTTTTCAATTACGACGAGCAGGAGACGCGCGGCAAACCCTTCGTCATGCTGTTTGCCCATGAGAGCCAGAAGGCGGTGCTCGACTATCTGAACGGCCTCTCCGGCCATGGCGTCGCCAGCGTGTTGAACGACGGGCGCGAAGTGATCGGCCGCGAGGCCGCCGGCGGCTTCGTGCCGCTGTTCATGACGATGGGCCAGCTCACCTCCTCCAACGGCTATTGCGCCGTGATCCGCGATATCACCCAGTGGAAGCGCACCGAGGACGAACTGCGCAACGCCAAGGGCGCGGCCGAAACCGCCAATGCCCACAAGACCGATTTCCTCGCCCGCGTCAGCCACGAAATCCGGACGCCGCTCAACGCCATCATCGGCTTTTCCGACATGATGGCCGGCGAGCGCTTCGGGCCGATCGGCCATCCGCGTTATATCGAATATGCCAACGACATCGGCCGTTCCGGCCGGCATGTGCTGGATATCGTCAACGACCTGCTCGACATTTCGAAGATCGAGGCGGGCGAGATGGATCTCGATTTTGCCGCCGTCGGCCTCAACGAGGCGGTCTCCGAGGCGGTCGCCCTGGTCCAGCCGCAAGCGAACGGCCAGCGCGTCATCATCCGCACGGCGCTGTCGCATGCGGTGCCTGAGGTCGTGGCGGATCTGCGCTCGATCAAGCAGATCGCGCTCAACATCCTGTCGAACGCCATCCGCTTCACTCCGTCAGGCGGGCAGATCGTCGTTTCCACTTCCTATGAGGCGAATGGCAGTGTCGTGCTGAGGGTCCGCGATACCGGCATCGGCATGACGCGCAGCGAACTCGATCAGGCGATGAAACCGTTCCGGCAGGTTTCCTCGACCCAATCGCGCCATCGCGGCGACGGCACTGGGCTCGGCCTGCCGCTGACCAAGGCGATGGTCGATGCCAACCGCGCGGTGTTCTCGATCAATTCGGCGCCGAACGAGGGCACGCTCGTCGAGATCACCTTTCCATCGCAGCGGGTGCTGGCCGGCTGAGCCATAAAGAAAAGGCAGCCGAGGCTGCCTTGAATTTGGTGCTGTTCAACAAGAGCTCAGTCGATCACCATCATGTATCGAAAGCCCTGCTGCATGATTGCGCGTCTAAGACGCGCGGCGCTGTAGGGCTCCAGGCCGCCTCGTTCATACACGGCCCCCAAGTTGGCTTTTAGATTTGACAAACCTTTCTTAACGAAAGGTTTCCATGACAGTGCATCGATGAGTGATAAAAGATTGTAGCTTCCAATCCGCTATCAATCCTTGAGCTCCGCCAGCCCGGCAAAGAGCCGCAGCGCCTCGGGATTGGCGAGCGCTTCCTGGTTTTTCACCGGCCTGTTGTGAACGACCTCGCGCACCGCAAGCTCGACGATCTTGCCGGACTTAGTGCGGGGAATGTCCGCAACCGCGATGATCTTTGCCGGCACGTGCCGCGGCGAGGCGCCGGTGCGTATCCGCGTCTTGATCGCCTTGACGAGATCGTCCGTCAGCGTCACGCCTGATGCAAGGCGGACGAAGAGGATGACACGGACGTCGTCGTCCCAATCCTGGCCGATGCACAGTGCCTCGGCCACCTCCTCCATCTGCTCTACCTGATTATAAATCTCGGCCGTGCCGATGCGCACGCCGCCGGGATTGAGCGTTGCATCCGAACGGCCGTGGATGACAAGGCCGCCATGCTCGGTCCATTCGGCAAAATCGCCATGGCACCAGACATTGTCGAACCGGTCGAAATAGGCGGCACGATATTTGGCGCCGTCGGGATCGTTCCAGAACATCACCGGCATCGACGGGAAGGCCTTGGTGCAGACGAGTTCACCCTTCTCGCCGCGCACCGGCTTGCCGTCGTCGTTCCAGACATCGACCGCAAGGCCGAGGCCGGCCCCCTGGATCTCGCCGCGCCAGACCGGCTGCAGCGGATTGCCGAGCACGAAGCAGGAGACGATATCGGTGCCGCCGGAGATCGAGGCAAGCTGCACATCTTGCTTGATGCCCTCGTAGACGAAGGTGAAGCCCTCAGGCGACAGCGGCGAGCCGGTCGAGGTCATCAGCCGCAGGCTGGAAAGATCGTGGCTGTTGCGCGGCGTCAGCCCGCTTTTGCGCACCGCATCGATATATTTTGCCGAGGTGCCGAAGATCGCGAAGTTCTCGGCCGCGGCATAATCGAACAGCACGTTGCCGTCGGGCGCAAAGGGCGAACCGTCGAACAGGCAGAGCGTGGCGCCGCTGGCAAGGCCGCTGACCAGCCAGTTCCACATCATCCAGCCGCAGGTGGTGAAGTAGAACAGCTTCTCGCCGGCCTCCAGGCCGCAATGCAGCCGCTGCTCCTTGAGGTGCTGCAAGAGCGTGCCGCCGGCCGAATGGACGATACATTTCGGCACGCCCGTGGTGCCGGAGGAAAACAGGATGTAGAGCGGATGGGCAAAGGCGAGCGGCTTAAACTCGACCTCTTTTACCTGATAGGGCGCGACGAAGGCCTCCAGCGTCGAAGCATCAGGCGTTTGCCGCGCGACCGCCTCGGCATCGCCGGCATAGTGGACGACGATCGCCGGCACGCCTAAGCTTTTCGCCACCGCGGCGACCTTGGGGCCGACATCCTGCAGCTTGCCGGAATACCAATAGGCATCGCAGGAGATGAACAGTTTCGGGCCGATCTGGCCGAAACGGTCGAGCACGCCCTGTTCGCCGAAATCTGGGGAGCAGGACGACCAGATGGCGCCGATCGAGGCGGCCGCCAGCATGGCGGCGACGGTCTCCGGCATGTTCGGCATCATCGCGGCAATGCGGTCGCCCTCACCGATGCCCTGCGCCTTGAAAGCCTGCTGCAGCTTCGAGACCAGCGCCCGCAGCCGGTCCCACGACCAGCGGTCGTCGGCTTTGTCCTCGCCACGGAAGATGATGGCATCCCCCTCACCGCGCCCCGACAACAAGTTCTCGGCAAAGTTCAGCGTGGCATTCGGAAAGAAGCGAGCCTCCAGCATCCGGTCGCCATCGATGAGCACCTCTGCGCCGCGCTCTCCCTTCACGCCGCAGAAATCCCAGACGGCCGACCAAAAATTCTCGCGCTCGGCCACCGACCAGGCATGCAGATCTTCAAAGCCGGAAAGCGAAAGCCCGAAATCGGCATTGCAGCGCGCCATGAAGGCGTGGATCGGGCTTTTTGCGACGGCTTCCGCCGAGGGCACCCAAAGTGGTCTGTTATCCTGCATTCAATCCTCCTCCCAATCCCG
Source organism: Rhizobium sp. C104 (assembly GCF_022354505.1). Taxonomy (NCBI): domain Bacteria; kingdom Pseudomonadati; phylum Pseudomonadota; class Alphaproteobacteria; order Hyphomicrobiales; family Rhizobiaceae; genus Rhizobium; species Rhizobium sp. C104. The sequence goes on from NZ_CP092348.1 coordinate 2,873,564, forward strand.
CCTTTATATCATGCTGCATTGCATTATAAAGTGCGGAACCGACGCGATCCCAGCCTATGCATTCAGAAGGTCGATGCGTCGCTTCGAAGGTCTGCAGCATGCCTCGGCGCGTCTGAATAGGGGCGCGGTGCTGCAGGGGATTTGCATATGCCCGATATTTCCTATATCCGGCGAAATCAGCGCTTAACGGGATAACCGGCGGAATTGCCGGCGGAGATCATGAGCACGTCAAGACATCGCAGGTGGCGCAGGAAGATCGGACCCGTTTCGCGCTGGCTTCCGGCCTTCGCCCGTCTGTCGACGGTGTTTCTGCTGATCGCGCTGGGGCTGTTCGTAGCGCTAAGGGTCGCCGCACCCTATCTCATCACCACCGGCTTCGTGCGCTCGGGTATCGAGGATGCGCTGTCAAAATGGACAGGCTACCATGCCGAGATCAAGGGCAGTCCGGTTCTCGAATTCTGGCCGACGCCGCGCATCACGCTGAACCAGATCACCATCCGCCAGCCGCGCGAAAGCGGCGACAAGCTGCTCGGCAGCATTGACAGCCTGTCGGCCGATTTCAGCCTCATCGACGCGCTGAGAGGCCGCACCAGCTTCCACGAATTCCACCTGGTGCGCCCCAACCTGGCGCTGACGCGCGACGAGAATGGCCTGATCGACTGGAGTTATGCCGGCCTGCTTGCCCGCGCGATCAGCGGCGTGCGCACCGAAAACGGCGCCGAGGTGCTCGATCCCGATCTCGACGCCGAGATCGGCGCGGTGACGGTCGAGGACGGCACGCTTGCGGTGACCGACATCAAGACCGCCAAAACCTATCGTTTCGACAGCGTCACCGCAGATATCGCCTGGCCGAGACTGTCCGGCGCGATCTCGGCTGTTGTCATCGCCCGCATCAACGGCGAAGACCTGAAGGTCGATTTCGCCTCGCGCCAGCCGCTGCTCGTCTTTGCCGGCCGGAATGCCGAGACGCGGACGTCGCTGACATCGAACCTCTTGACGGCGCACTTCCAGGGAATTGCCAACATCGCCAGCCTTTTGGCGCTTTCCGGCAATATCACCGCCAGCATTCCCGATATGCCGGCGCTTCTTACATGGTCGGGCAAATCCATCCCCGGCATCGCCACGCTGAAGAGCGCCTCGCTGGAATCCGACATCATGTCGTCGGGCAACGGTCTGCGCTTCAACAATCTCAGCCTGTCGCTGAACGAAGCGAGCGCCACCGGGGTGATGGACCTTCTCACCCAACCCGGCAAACGGCCGAAGATCGGCGGCACGCTCGCCTTCGACCAGATGAACCTCAAGCCGTTCCTCGACGCTTTCGCGCTGAGACCTCGCCGCCGGCGAGGCGGAGGAAATCTCCGCCGGGATAAACGGGCCGCTGCGGCTGCTCGATGTCGATGTCAGGCTTTCGGCGCGGCGCGCCCAGATGGGTCTCTTCGAGCTTTCCGATGTCGGCGCCAGCATGATCGTTGCCGGCGGGGAAGCGAAATTCGACATCGGCGACAGCCGGTTCGAAGGCGGCGAGATGACCGCGCATCTGGAAGCGACCCAGCGCGACTTCGACGGCGGCGGCAAGCTGCAGCTGTCGATCCGCGATGCCGATTTCGCAGCCCTTGCCGAGCGCCTGCAGCTGAAAGGACCGCTGCCGCTGGCGACCGGATCGCTCGACCTCGACCTGCAGTCGCCGAAGGCGATCTGGACGACCGGTCTTGCCGACGTCACCGGCAGGCTGCACTTTTGGACAAGGGAAGGCACGATCCCCGGCATCGATGCCGCGGCGCTGAGGACCCAGGCAGCCCAAAAGCCGTTCTTTCCGCTGAGTGCTGCGGCAGGCGGCGCCTTCGCTTTCAACCAGTTGAACCTGCAGGCCGATTTTGCCAACGGTTCCGCCGAGATGCACGATGCCCGGATCGCCGGCACGGCCGAGACGCTGACGCTATCCGGCGTTATTACCTATCAGTCGAACGGGCTGGCGCTGTCCGGATCGCTCGAAGCGACCGATCCGGCCAAGGCGGCGGATCTGCCGCTTCTGCCGTTCTTCATCGGCGGCTCTTGGCCGAACCCGGTGATCTCGCCGGTGCCGCTCTTCGGCACGACACCCCACGCGCAGTAGGATCAAGCGCCGGCGGCCGCCGCACGTTCGTCCCGCTGGCGCTGGATTTCGCGGCGCTTGGTGACGATCGAGGCGCAGATGACGCCGACCGCGACGATGCCGATCAGGATGGTGCAGACGGCGTTGATCTCGGGCGTCACGCCGAGGCGCACCTGGCTGTAGATCCGCATCGGCAGCGTGGTGGCGCCCGGTCCCGAGGTGAAGCTGGCGATCACCAGATCGTCGAGCGACAGGGTGAAGGCCAGGATCCAGCCTGAGACCACGGCCGGCGCGATGATCGGCAGAGTGATCTCGAAAAGGTGCGCACCGGCGGCGCGCCCAGATCCTGCGCCGCTTCCTCGATCGAGCGATCGAAGCTTAAGAGGCGCGACTGCACGACGACGGCGACGAAGCACATGGTCAGCGTCGTATGCGCCAGCGTGATCGTCCAGAAACCGCGATCGAAGCCGATCGCGACGAAGAGCAGCAGCAGCGACAGGCCGGTGATGACGTCGGGCATGACGAGCGGCGCGTAGATCATGCCCGAAAACAGCATGCGGCCGCGAAAGCGGGTGTAGCGCACCAGCGTCAGCGCCGCCATCGTGCCGAGGATGGTGGCGAGCGTCGCCGACAGCAGGCCGACACGGATCGTCACCCAGGCGGCGTCGAGCAGGCCCTGGTTCGAGAGCAGCGAGACATACCATTTGGTTGAGAAGCCGCCCCAGACGGTGACGAGCTTCGATTCGTTGAAGGAGAAGATCACCAGAAGCACGATCGGCAGGTAGAGGAAGGCAAAGCCGAGCGTGACGGAGACAATGTTGAAACGGGTCCATTTCAGCATGGCTTATTTCCCCGCTCTTCGGCCTTGGCCTGGGCGTTCTGAAAGAAGACGATCGGGATCACCAGGATCATCAGCAGGATCGTCGCCACCGCCGAGGAGACCGGCCAGTCGCGGTTGGCGTTGAACTCGTTCCAGAGCGTCTTGCCGATCATCAGCGTCTGCGAACCGCCGAGCAGGTCGGGAATGACGAACTCACCGACAGCGGGAATGAAGACCAGCATGCAGCCGGCCACCACACCGGGGATCGACAGTGGAAAGGTGACGCGCCAGAAAGCCCGGATCGGCGTGCAACCGAGATCCTGTGCGGCCTCGATCAGCGTACCATCCATCTTTTCCAGCGCCGAATAGAGCGGCAGCACCATGAACGGCAGATAGGAATAGACGATGCCGATATAGACGGCGGTCGTGGTGTTGAGGATGATCAGTGGGCTGTCGATGATGTGCAGCGACTGGAGAAGCTGGTTGAGAAGCCCTTCCGGCTTCAGGATCGCGATCCAGGAATAAACCCGGATCAGGAAGCTCGTCCAGAACGGCAGGATGACCAGCATCACCAGCGTCGGGCGGATCGTGCGCGGCGCCTGCGCCATGCCATAGGCGATCGGATAGGCGATCAGCAATGTGAGGAAAGTGGCGATCCCGGCAATCACCACGCTTGAGATATAGGCATTGAAATAGAGCGCGTCGTCGGTGAGGTAGGCGTAATTGTCGAAGGACAGTTCTCCGATCTTGCTCCAGAGCCCGGCCCAGCCGTCGGCAAGCGAGAAGACCGGCTCGTAAGGCGGCATGGCGATTGCCGTCGTCGACAGCGAAATGCGGAAGACGATGAAGAACGGCGCCAGGAAGAAGAGCAGCAGCCAGGCATAAGGGATGGCGATGACGAGCCGATTGTAGAGGCCGGAGGTGAGCTTGCCCATGATCTCAATCCTTCAAGAGAACGCCGGCGTTCTCGTCGAACGAGATCCAGACTTCCTGGTCGTAGGTGAAGGGGTCGTCGACGGAGCGCTGCGCATTGAGGGACGAGGCTTTGACGATCTTGCCGCTCTGCAATTTCACATGGAAGACGGTCATATCGCCGAGATAGGCGATATCCCAGAGTTCCCCGCTGGCGGCGTTGACCGAAGCATTGGCGGGCGCTTGACGCAAGACCCGCATCTTTTCCGGCCGGATGGCGAAGCCGACGGCGCTGCCTGACGGCGGTGTCTCGGACGCGGCGACGCGCACGCTGAAGCCGCTGTCGACCGATATCTCGACGGTGCCGTTGCCGGATGAGGCGACCTTGCCGTCGAAGATGTTGACGTCGCCGATGAAATCCGCAACGAAACGGGAATTCGGCGCCTCGTAGATCTCGGCCGGTGTGGCCACCTGCACGACCTTGCCGTGGCTCATGACGGCGATGCGGTCTGCCATGGTCATCGCCTCTTCCTGGTCGTGGGTGACGACGACGAAGGTGAGGCCGAGGCTCTGCTGCAGATCCATCAGTTCGAACTGGGTTTCCTCGCGCAGCTTCTTGTCAAGCGCGCCGAGCGGTTCGTCGAGCAGCAGCACCTTCGGGCGCTTGGCGAGCGAGCGGGCCAGCGCCACGCGCTGGCGCTGGCCGCCGGAAAGCTGGTTCGGCTTGCGTGAGGCGAACTGCTCGAGCTTGACGAGCTTCAGCATCTGCGCGACGCGGTCGGTCATCTCATCCTTCGCCATCCCGTCCTGTTTCAGGCCGAAGGCAATATTCTGCTCGACCGTCATGTGCGGGAAAAGCGCATAGGACTGGAACATCATGTTGACCGGTCGCTTATAGGGCGGCGTGCCGGCCATGTCGGTGCCATCCAGCACGATCTCGCCCGCGGTCGGCTGCTCGAAGCCGGCGAGCATGCGCAGCAGCGTGGACTTGCCGCAGCCCGAAGCGCCGAGCAGCGCGAAAAACTCGCGGTGATAGATATTCAGCGACAGATTGTCGACGGCGGTAAAATCGCCGAAGCGCTTGGTGACATTCTTGAAAGCGATGAAGGGTTTTGCAGAGGGATCGGTCCAGGGCGCGAAAGCGCGGCGGATATTGCCGAGAGACTTCATATTATTCCCCGAATACAGGTTTTTTCCGGCCTCCACCCGGGCCGGTAATTGAAAGGCCCGGACGTTTCCGTCCGGGCCTAAGGCTGCATTACTGGCCGGTGACGACCTTCGTCCAGAGGCGCGTCCCCAGGCGCTGCGTTTTCGGATCCCACGGCTTGACCGTGAAGAGGTTCTTCATCACCGCCTCTGTGGGATAGACGGCCGGATCTTCCAGAATGTCCTTGCTGACGAACTGCTGCGAGGCCTTGTTGCCGTTAGCATAGAAGGTGTGGTCGCTCGCCTTGGCGATGACCTCAGGCTTCATCATGTAGTTGAGGAATTCGTGGGCTTCGGCGACGTGGGGCGCATCGGCGGGGATGGCCATCATGTCGAACCACATCTGGGCGCCCTGCGGGGGAACCGAGTAATTGACCTCGACACCATTCTTGGCTTCGGCCGCGCGGTCGCGCGCCTGCAGCATGTCGCCGGAATAGCCGAAGGCGATGCAGATGTCGCCGTTGGCAAGCGCATTGATGTATTCGGAGGAATGGAACTTGCGGACATAGGGGCGCATAGCCGTCAGCAGTTCTTCGGCCTTCTTGAAATCCTCAGCCTTCGTGGAGTTCGGGTCGAAGCCGAGATAACGAAACGCCGTGGTGATGACGTCCTTCGGCGTGTCGAGCACGTAGATGCCGCAATCCTTGAATTTTGCGGCGACCTTCGGATCGAAGATCACTTCGAGGCCGGGCTTGGCATCGGGACCGAGGATTTCGGCGACCTTCTTGACGTTATAGCCGATGCCGTCGGTGCCCCACATGTAATCGACCGCGTGTTCGTTGCCCGGGTCGTATTCGGCGGTCCGCTGCTGGATCAGATCCCACATGTTGGACAGGTTCGGCAGTTTCGACTTGTCGAGCTTCTGGAAGACGCCGGCCTGGATCTGGCGCTGCAGGAAGTCGGCTGTGGGAACGACGACGTCATAACCGGTGCCGCCGGCCAGCAGCTTGGTTTCCACGGTCTCGTTGGAATCGAAGGTGTCGTAGACGACCTTGATGCCGGTTTCCTTGGTGAAGTCGGCAAGGATGCTGTCGTCGATATAATCCGACCAGTTGTAGACGTTGACCACGCGCTCCTGCGCAAAGGCCGGCGCGGCGGCGAGCAGCGCGGCAACGGCGGCGGCCGTCACACTTGCAATGATTGACCTCATGACTTCTCCTGTTTGTTCAAAGAGCCCGCATCCCCGGACATCTTTTCCCTCTGGTTTTGCCAGCAGACTAAGAAGGAATTTCACAGCCCACAAGCGCAAAATCCTGCGCCTTCAATGATTTCACAATCACTGGAAATCGAAGGCGCTGAGCCCGGCCACCATCTCGTCGAGCCCGAGCGGCCGCGTCACCGGCGGCTCGGCCCGGGAAAGGCAGCCGCGCCGCTCGCAGAGGCGACAGGCAGGGCCGATCGCCACCGGCTCGAGCGCTGTCGCCTGGCCATAGATCAGCGCCTCGCCAAGCGCGGCGTCGCAGCCGATCAGCATCGCCGTGCGCCGCAGCCTTTCACCGAATTCGACGCTAGGCCCCTCCAATGTGCGGGCGACCGTCAGGAACGAGGCGCCATCCGGCATGACCACCGTCTCTGCCAGGACCTGGCCCGGCTGCAGGAAGGCGGCGTGGAGATTGAGCTTCGGACAGCCGCCGCCGAAGCGCGCCTGTGGAAAACCCTGGGCGCCTGCCCGGCGCAGCCGATGGCCCGCCGCATCGATCTCGATCAGGAAGAAGGGAATGGCGGCGGCACCTGGGCGCTGCAGCATCGTCAGGCGTGCGGCGGCATGGCCGAAGGAGACGCCGAAGCGGGCGCGCAGAATGTCGATATCGTAGCGCGTCGACTTCGCCGCGGACAGAAAGGCTTCGTAGGGCATGGCCAGCGCCAGGGCGGCGATGCGGGCAAGCTCGAAGCGGGCGATGCGGCGCGCCTCGGCGGAGGAGAGCGAGAGATCGTCGAGTTCGGCGTCGATGGCAGGCAGCAAGGCAAGCGTCGCTGCCTCAACTGATATCTCGTGGGCGCGGTCGGCCGGCGACAGGCGCTCCGAGATGAAAAGCCGCATCGAATGGCGATCGAAACGGCGGCGCAGATCCGGCATGACGTGCACAGGCAGGACCCGTACCGCGATGCCGCGCTCGGCGCGCAGCCAATCCTTCAGGCCGACAGCAAGATCGAGGCCGCCGGGAAGCGTTGCGGCAAAGGCTTCCGCCGCCGTCTCGATCCGCCCGAAATAGGCGGAGCGGCGTTCTAGCGTCTCGCGCACCTCGTCGAGCGGCAACCGGCCGGCGGCGACGGGCGCATGGCCTTCGGCGGCCATCAGCGCCGTCAGATCGGACAGTCTTGCCGCCTGCTCGCGATAGGCGCGGTAGAGCTTGATCATGCCGCTTGCCGCATTGGGCGCGGCTTCGGCCACCTCGACCAATTCCTGGTCGCCGGGCAATTCGCCCGCAAGCAGCGGATCGGCGAAGACCTCCTTGAGCTGGCCGAGACTGCCGCCGGTCTGCCCGCGCAACTCCTCCAGATCAACCCGGTAGACGGCGGCGAGCTTCAAGAGGAGCTGCACCGTCAGCGGCCGCTGGTTGCGCTCGATGAGGTTCAGGTAGGAGGGCGAGATCTCCAGCGCCTCGGCCATGGCGGTCTGGGTCAGCGCCAGCGCATTGCGAATGCGCCGCAATTTCGGGCCTGCGAATATCTTGCGTTCCGCCATTGTCACACCCTTTGACAGGCCCGCGGCGTCAACATTTACAAAATTTTACAAATTCACAGCGCCGCTCTGTCAATCCTCGTCATCTTAACCTCTTTCCCATTTGGAAATCAAAGGTTTTCCTGGTCATGCCGGGAGATATTGTCAATCTTGTCATCAACACCCGCAATATCGTTTTTTCGTGAGGAGATCAGCATGACCGATTTTTACAAACTTGTTCCCAATGCGCCGGCAGGCCGCTTCGACGGCCTCGACAGGCCCTATTCGGCCGATGACGTGCGGCGGCTCAGGGGCTCGGTGGCGCTGACCCATACGCTGGCCGAAATGGGGGCGGACCGGTTGTGGCGGCTGCTGCGCCAGGAGGATTTCGTCAATGCGCTCGGTGCGCTTTCCGGCAACCAGGCGATGCAGATGGTGCGCGCCGGGCTGAAGGCGATCTATCTCTCCGGCTGGCAGGTGGCGGCCGACGCCAATACGGCATCGGCAATGTATCCCGATCAGTCGCTCTACCCCGCCAATGCCGGGCCGGAGCTTGCCAAGCGCATCAACCGCACGCTGCAGCGCGCCGATCAGATCGAGACCTCGGAGGGCCAGGGGCTTTCCGTCGACACCTGGTTCGCGCCGATCGTCGCCGATGCCGAAGCCGGCTTCGGCGGGCCGCTCAACGCCTTCGAGATCATGAAGGCCTATATCGAGGCGGGGGCGGCCGGCGTCCACTTCGAGGACCAGCTTGCCTCGGAGAAGAAATGCGGCCATCTCGGCGGCAAGGTATTGATCCCGACCGCCGCCCATATCCGCAATCTCAACGCCGCCCGGCTTGCCGCCGACGTCATGGGGGTCGCGACGCTGGTGATTGCCCGCACCGATGCGGAAGCAGCAAAGCTGCTGACCTCCGATATCGACGAACGCGACCAGCCCTTCGTCGATTATGATGCCGGGCGCACCGTCGAAGGCTTCTATCAGGTCAGAAACGGCATCGAACCCTGCATCGCCCGGGCCGTCGCCTATGCGCCGTATTGCGACCTCATCTGGTGCGAGACCTCGAAGCCGGACCTCGATCAGGCGCGGCGTTTTGCCGAGGGCGTGCACAAGGTCCATCCCGGCAAGCTGCTCGCCTATAATTGCTCGCCGTCCTTCAATTGGAAGAAGAACCTCGACGAGGCGACGATTGCAAAGTTCCAGCGCGAACTCGGCGCGATGGGCTACAAGTTCCAGTTCATCACGCTCGCCGGCTTCCACCAGCTGAATTACGGCATGTACGAACTGGCGCGCGGCTACCGGCAGCGGCAGATGTCGGCCTATTCAGAGCTGCAGCAGGCGGAATTCGACGCCGAGGTCAACGGCTATACCGCCACCAAGCATCAGCGCGAGGTCGGCACCGGCTATTTCGACGCCGTGTCGCTCGCCATCACCGGCGGCCGGTCATCGACCACGGCAATGCACGATTCAACCGAACATGCGCAGTTCAAACCGGCTGCGGAATAACCCGAAGAAGAGGAGAAAGTCATGGCATCCATTTCACGCGTCAGGGAACGGGCCGAGGAACAATCGACCAGCATGAGCGAGGATCAGCAGACGACGATCCGCATGCTCGCCAATGACCTGCATCGGCTGAACCAATCGGTCATGAAGGCCGTCGAGGCCGGCGTCTCGGTCGAGCTGGTGCGCTCGGCCCGCCATCACGGCGGCGACGGCAACTGGGGCGACCTGCTGATCCCCGTCGTCGTCACCAACCGGCATTGAAGAGAACGCCCGCGCATCTTAAGAAATGCGCGGGCGCTTCATCGTAATTTCAGCCGCGGCTCGGCCGTTTTCCGGCAAAGAGATCGGCATAACTTCTGATCAGCTTGGTCATGCGGTCGGCGACGGTGCGGATCTCCGGGCGATGGCGGTCCTCGGCGTTCATCACGATCCATTGCGCATGGCGCAATTCCGGCAGTTCGCCGCCAAGGCGCTGCAAATCGGGATGGAGATCGCCGACAAAACAGGGAAGCACCGCCTTGCCCGCGCCGGCGCGCACCAGATCGGGCAGCGACCGCGGCCGGTTGACGCTGGCGACGATCGCGGCTGCGGCATTGGCGTGCGGCCAGCGCAGATAGGCGGAGATCGCCTCCTCCTCGGCAACGGCAATCCAGCGCTCATCGGTCTCGGCGGCGTTGCGTCTGATATAGACGGCATAGGCGACCTCGCCGAGCCGGCGGGCGGCAAGATTGGCCTCTTCCGGCTCGAAGGCGCGGATGCCGATATCGCTCTCGCGATAGGCAAGGCTTGCGCGCGCCTCGCCGATCGTCAGCGAAATGGCAAAACCATCGCCCGGCATGCGGATGGCGGCGAAATTCTCCGTCAGCAGCCAGGCGACCCAGGTGCCGGCGGCGATCCTGACGGTCGTGCCGCCCTCGCCCGATTGCCGCCATGCCTCCACCTTGCGGGCGGCGGCCTCCATCTCCTGAAGGTGATCGAGCAGTGCCTGGCCGTCCTGGGTCAGGCGATAGCCGGTCTGGCTGCGTGAAAACAGGGCGCGACCGACCTCCTGTTCGAGATCGAGCATGCGCCGGCCAACCGTCGCGGGGCTGAGCCCGCTTGCGGTGCTTGCCCCCGTCAGGCCACCGAGACGGGCGACCTGCAGGAACAACTGGTAGGAATCCCAATTCGCGTTTTTCATCAATGAAAAACATAGCGGGGTTTTCCCTGTTTATGAAGAGATATTCGATGCCTAAATCAGGAGATGTCTTCTACAGAAAGGACATCGCCATGATCGATCTGATCACCATCGCAGCGACCCAGGGATATCGACACACTTGCAGGCCGGGCAGAGGCAAGACCGACGAGGATCGGTTCTATGCCGAGTTCGGCGACAGCGGTCTCGTCAATTTCGCCGCCTGGCTGACCTCGCTCGATCTCAGTCTCAGACGACGCCGCAAAGCTGCGGCGCAATCCAGCGGCGGCTGCGCGCCTCAAGCGACCTTCCTGGCCCCGAGATGAGCGGCGGCGGGCTCGGCAATGATCCGGAACCGCTCGATCAGCGCCATCAGCGTATCGGCCTCGCCGGCAAGCAGGCGGCTTGCCTGCGTGGTCTCGGCCACCATCGAGGCGTTTTTCTGGGTCATCTGGTCCATGGCGTTTACCGAACCGTTGACCTCCTGAAGTGCTGCCGACTGATCGCGGCTTGCGGTGGCGATGGTCTCGACATGGCCGCTAATCGCGATGATCTCATGGCTGATCGCTGCGAGGACGCTGCCGGTCTTCTGAACCAATTCGGAGCCCACCGTCACCTCGCGGCTGGATGTCTCGATCAGCGATTTGATCTCGCGCGCTGCATCGGCCGAACGCTGGGCGAGTTCGCGGACTTCCTGGGCGACGACGGCAAAACCCTTGCCCGCCTCGCCGGCGCGCGCCGCCTCGATGCCGGCGTTGAGTGCCAGCAGATTGGTCTGGAAGGCGATGTCGTCGATCACCTCGATGATCTGCTCGATGCGCTGCGAGGCCTCTTCGATGCGCTCCATCGCGGCGATGGCATCGCCGACGACGGCGCCGGAATTGTCGGCGGTCTTCTTGGTCGCGGCGACGACGCTGTTGGCTTCGCGGGCGCGCTCGGCGGAAGAGCGAACCGTGACGGTGATCTCCTCCACCGCTGCGGCGGTCTCTTCGAGGCTTGCCGCCTGCGCCTCGGTGCGTTTCGAAAGCTCACTTGCTGAAACCGAGACGGCGCCGCTGTTGCGCTGGATGGTCGAGGCGCTGTCACGGATACCGGAGAGCGTATCCTGGAGCCGCAGCAGCGAAGCGTTGAAATCGACGCGCAGCTGCTCCAGCCGGCCGACGAAGGGCGTGCCGATCGTTTCCGAGACATCGCCCTGCGACAGGCGTCCGAGGCCGGCGGCAAGCTGATTGACCGCAAAGTCGATCTGGCTGTCGAGCGAGCGCTTGTCGGCATCGTTCCTGGCGCGTTCGGCATCGTTCAAGGCGCGCTGTTCGGCGGCCTGGGTTTCCAGATCGCGCCTGGCACGGGCGCTGTCGCGGAACAGCGCCAAGGCCCGGCCGATATCGCCGAACTCATTCTTCTTCGCGACGCAGGGGATCGCGCCGTCGAGATCGCCCGAGGAAATCGCGTGAACGCTCGCGGTCAGCGCCTGCAACGGCTTCACCGACAGGCGGATTGCATAGAAGGCGAGAACGCCGACGATGAGCATGACGATGGCGCCGACGCCGAGGACCAGCATCTGCAGCTCATACATGCGCTGGTAATAGACCTCCATCGGAATGCCGATGAAGAGAATGCCGACATTGGCATTCGATGCATTCTTGACCGGGAAATAACCGGTCATGAACTTGCGGCCGAAAAGCTCGGCCTGGCCATAATAGGCTTCGCCCCTGGCGAGAACCGGCTGGGCGGGGTGCTCGGCGACCAGCTTGGTGCCGACGGCGCGGTCGCCGTTTTCCTTCTTCACGTTGGTGGAGATGCGGACGTAGTCGCCGCCCTGCTTCTGGAAGATGGTCGCGACACCGGCGATCGACTGCGCCGTGCGGTCGACCAGCGAATGATCGGCAAGGGCGGGGATGGCGTCTTCCGTTACGGTCGCGAGTTGGTTGTCCTTAAGCTCGACCCTGGCGCCTTGATCGGCTGCACCGTAAAGGACAGCCATGGCGCGGGTGGCATCCCTGGCATCGGAGACTGCCCCGTCCATGACATAGCGGCTCAGATTGTAGTAGGTCGCGCCGACGATGGCGGCCGTGCTGACGGCCAGCAGACAAAGCGTGATCGCAACGATCTGGCGGACGATTGACGTAGAAAAAAGGCGCAGCATCAAAAACCCCCGGCAGAAAAACAAGGTTAAATTAGACGAAAAGCGTTAAGGAAAATTTTCCGTATATCAGGGCCGCAGGCAGCGCGATTTGAACGCAAAACGGTCCCGGAATAAAACCGGGGCCGTTCGATTGAAGGCAAATCGGGCGGCGATCAGGCGGCGCGGTAGACCGGGCTGGCTGCCGCCTCGCCGTCGATCTTGAACTGCTGGATCAGTCTGCGCAGGGAATCGGCCTCGTCGGCCAGTTCGCGGCTGGCGGCAGTCGTTTCCTCGACCATGGCGGCGTTCTGCTGCGTCATCTGGTCCATCTGATTGACCGTCGCGTTGACGCTCTGCAGCGCGTTGGACTGGTCGTGGCTGGCACGGGCGATCATCTCGACATGCTGGCTGATCGTGACGATCTGGGCGCTGATCTTGGCAAGCACCGTGCCGGTCTCCTGCACAAATTGCGAGCCGGAGCTGACCTCGTGGGTCGACTTGTTGATCAGGCCCTTGATTTCCTGCGCCGCGGCTGCGGAGCGCTGGGCGAGTTCGCGGACTTCCATCGCCACCACCGCAAAGCCCTTGCCGGCTTCACCGGCGCGCGCCGCCTCGATGCCGGCGTTCAGCGCCAGCAGGTTGGTCTGGAAGGCGATCTCGTCGATGACGCCGATGATCTGCTCAATCTGGCGCGAGGCATCCTCGATGCGACCCATCGCATCGATCGCATTGCTGACAACGACGGCGGAATCGTCAGCGCTACGCTTGGCCTGGCGGACGATCTGGTCGGCATCCTTGGCGCGTTCTGCCGAAGAGCGGACGGTAACGGTGATCTCATCGACGGCGGCCGCAGTCTCTTCGAGCGAGGCAGCCTGCTGTTCGGTGCGCTTGGACAGATCCTCGGCCGACTGGGCCATCTGGTTGCCGTTGCCCTGGATCAGTTCGACATTGTCGCGGATCTGGCTCATTGTCGCCTGCAGGCGCACCATCGACCCGTTGAAATCCTGGCGCAGCTGTTCGAGGCGGCCAATGAAGGGCGTTTCGATCGTCGTCGAGATATCGCCCTGCGACATGCGTTCGAGGCCGGCGGCGAGCGCATTGACGGCGAATTCGATCTGGCGATCCATCTCGCGCTTTTCGGCGTCGTTGCGCTGGCGCTCGTGTTCGGCGGCGGCGCGCTCCTCGTCGCTCTGCTCCTCGATGCGGATCTTCGAGATGGCATTTTCCTTGAAGATGCCGAGCGCGCGGGCCATGTCGCCGATTTCATCGTGGCGCTGCTCGCCGGAGATATTGGTCTCCAGCGCGCCTTCGGCGATACGGCGCATAGCCGCGGTGATCTGGCTGATCGGGCGCTGCAGCGTCAGCACCAGGGCAATGCCGCCGAGGATCGACAGGAGAATGCCGAGACCGGTGGTCATGACGGAGATGCTGTTTGCCTGGGTGCGCTCGGTGCCAGCCGTCTGCTTCTGCAGCTCGGCGAAATCGGTCAGCTTCGTCCAGATCTGGTCAAGCTCCTGGCGGGCTGCGGCATAGGCCGTGACGCGCTCGGCGATCGTGTCGACGATCTTCGAGCCGCCGCCGGAGATGGCGTCGAGCGCGGGCTGGATCGCGCCCGATATGCCTTCGGCAAAGCCCATGCCCTTGGCGCTGGTGATCAGCACCTGCATGTCCTTGCCAAGCGTGCCGGCCTGCTGCTGCAGGCGCACGAGGTTGTCCTTGCTGGAATTGGCGAGGAAATCGGAAAGCACGATCTGCAGTGCATAGACGGAATTTTCCAGACGCCTGGTATCCTGAAGGACGGAGTTGGTCTGGCCGATGCGGCCCTCGAGGTCGGCGAAACGCTGTGTCGCCTCGCGCATCTTCTGGGTTGCGGTCAGCTGCGTATAGGTCGAGGTCTGGCGGAAGCGCGACACGAGCCGGCCGAGTTCGGCAATGTTCTCATCGGTCGGAGCGGGCATCGCCGCGATCGCCTTGATGCTGTCGATGGTCGCGGCCAGTGCGTCGATGACGTTCTTCTGGTTGGTCGGAACCGAAATGGCGATCAGGCGCTGGGATTTGATGATCGCAGGCATCTGTTCGTTGATGTAGGCGATCTTTTCCTGCGGCGTCTGCGGCTTGCTGTAGCCGCTGGCAACGGTGCCGAGGAAGTCGCCGCCCTTCAACAGGCGGTCGGCCGTGCGAAGCGTGATGGTGGCGGCGCCCTCGTCCTGCTGAAGCGCGGTCTGCAATTCCTCGGCCTGATAGGAGACCGTGAAGCGAGTGCTGATCAGGCTCTTTTGCGCTGCGTCGATCTGCTCATGCAGTGCCTGCTCCTGCTCATGCAGGCCCCAGAGCTTGTCGACGACGCCGGATATATCCTTGGTGCGGCGCGATGCTTCGGCCAGGCTATCGCGGCCGGCAGCCTCTTCACCGACCTGGTTCAACGTCGCATCGAGTACGCCCTGCTGGGTCTTCAGATCCGCAAGCAGCTTGTCGCGCGCCTGCTGGCTGGTGATGCGCAGGAAATCGTCCATCGAACCGTAGAGATCCTTGAACCCGCTCAACGACTGCAAGACGCTGTTGGATATTTCCATACGCCCCTGCAGCAGTCCCGAAGCGTAAAGGCCCGTCAGGCCGACCGCCGAAATGGTGACGACGAAAGGCAGAACGAAGATCAGGACCTTCGTCTTGATCCTGAAGCGGGAAAGAATCTTGTCAATCAACATGGCGTTCCGGGCCTTTCATACACCACTCCTCCCGCAGGCGGCCATCTGGCGCCAGCCGGGTACACATCGAGCTGTTCGTAATTTACATTGGGGAACCCGGAAGCCAGGCGGCAGTCATTGCCAGTTCATGTCCAAACAACTTTGGAGATGCCCAAATAATCGCGGGCAATTGTGTCAGATTAGATATTAATTTTCGGATAAGCGGTTGCGGCGAATGAAGCCAAGGCAGTGAAATAGTTGCAATTTTGTAGGCCGTGGTGCAGCGGGGCGGCGCAATTGCACCGCGACCTTCGTTGCGGGCCTGAAGACAGGATCAGAGGACGTGCGAAAGAAGCAGCGCGAGGCTGGCGGCGGTAGCGCCGGCTACGAGCATCAGATAACGCAGGGCGACCATGCGGGCGTTCGGCTTCGCCTCGGCAATTGCGATGGCGCGGGCGCGTCGTGTGTTTCCGGTCATGCTCGAAACCTCACTTCTGTCTGACACAACAATCCAACAAAACGGCTTGCTGGTAAAGCTTATTTAGGAAGAGCTTTGCAGATCGCCAATTGAGACAGGATGGCGCACCTCTCTTAAGAAGTCTTGAATCGGTATTACCTAAAGAGCCTCGCATCGAATTTGATTCAAGCGATGCGCTACAGACCTTGTTTTATGCATGTCGTTGTCCCGGAACCGCTGCACACTTCCGGGCGACATGCATTGGATTTACGCATATTCGCCGGCGGCAAATCCGGAGGCCCAGGCCCATTGGAAATTATAGCCGCCGAGCCAGCCGGTGACGTCGACGCATTCGCCGATGAAATAAAGCCCGGGCACGGCCTTGGCCTCCATGCTGCGGGAATCGAGCGCTGCCGTATCGATACCGCCGAGCGTCACTTCAGCGGTGCGGTAGCCTTCCGAGCCGGACGGCTTGACCGTAAAGTTCTGCGCCGCCGCGGCAAGGCGCAGCAGGGCCTTGTCGGGCAGGTCGGCCATGTTGCCGGCGATCTTTTCGCGCTCGACGAGAAATTGGGCCAGCCGCTTCGGCAGGATGTCGCCGAGTGCCGTCTGCGGCGACTGGCGGCCATTCAGCTGCTTTGCCGTCTTCAGATGTGCTCCGATGTCGATATCCGGTTCGATCGAAACGACGATCTCGTCGCCTTCGCGCCAATAGGAGGAGATCTGCAGGATGGCGGGGCCGCTGACGCCGCGATGGGTGAACAGCAGCGCTTCGCGAAAGGCGGTCTTGCCATGACGGATTTCGGCCGGGGCGGAAATGCCGGCAAGCGGCGCGATGGCCTCGAGCAGGCCGGGATCGAGCGTCAGCGGCACGAGGCCGGGGCGGGTTTCGAGCACGGGAAGACCGAACTGCTCGGCCAGGCGATAGGCAAAGCCGGTGGCGCCCATCTTCGGGATCGACTTGCCGCCGGTGGCGACGATCAGCGCAGAGGCTTCAAAAGCATCTTCACCGGTCGAGACGCGAAAACCCGCCTCCACCTTTTCGACACCTGTTATCTCGGTGCCGAGATGCAGTTGCGCGCCGGCGCTGCGCATCTCCGTCAGCAGCATGCGGATGACGTCTTTGGCGCTATCGTCGCAGAAAAGCTGGCCGAGCGTCTTTTCATGCCAGGCGATGCCGTGCCGGTCGACCATGGCGATGAAATCGGCCGGCGTGAAACGGGCAAGCGCCGACTTGCAGAAATGCGGATTGGCGGAAAGGAAGTTCTTCGGCCCGGCATGGATATTGGTAAAATTGCAGCGGCCGCCGCCCGAGATGCGGATCTTCTCGCCGGGCGCCCTTGCATGGTCGAGGACCACGACGGAGCGGCCGCGATTCCCCGCCCGGATGGCCGCCATCATGCCCGCCGCCCCGGCGCCGATGACGATGACGTCGCTTTTGCGCTGCAAACCCGTTTCCCCGATCAAGACAGCGCCTTCTTTTTCCATCAAAGGGCGAAAGTCAACGTTCTCAACCTCTCGCCAATTGGCAAAGTCCGGTTATGATGGCGCCACGATCAACCAAACCGGTGTGTCATGTCCCCAAAAAAGACGACGCTGAAGCCTGCCAGAAACGTGCCCGCCTCGAAGAAAACTCCCCCGGACCCCGGGTCTCTGCGCGGCGTTGCGAACTGGAAGGAAGCAGCGCGGTGGCTGAGGGACAGGGGCATCGAAGACATCGAATGCATCACGCCGGACCTTGCCGGCGTTCCGCGCGGCAAGATGATGCCGAGCTCGAAATTCACCTCGAACACCTCGCTGGCGTTGCCGTCGGCGATCTACCGGCACACGATTTCGGGCGAGTATCCGGAGGAGACCGAAAGCTTCCGCTACGAGCCGCGCGACAGCGATCTGAAGCTGATGCCCGATCTTTCCACGCTTTCGGTCGTGCCCTGGAGACCGACCCGACGGCACAGGTGATCTGCGACATCGTCGATTCCGACGGCGGCGAAGTGCCCTATACGCCGCGCAACGTGCTGAAACGCATCCTGAGCCTCTATCACGACCGCGGCTGGAAGCCGATCGTGGCGCCGGAGATCGAATTCTACCTGGTCGCCAAGAATGACGACCCCGACTATCCGCTGCACCCGCCCAAGGGCCGGTCCGGCCGCTCGATCCTCGGCGGCCAAGGCTATTCGATTGCCGGGATCAACGAATTCGACGAACTGATCGACGACATCTACCATTTCTCGGAGAAACAGGGCCTCGAGATAGATACGCTGATCCACGAAGAGGGACCGGCGCAGCTCGAGATCAACCTGCGCCACGGCAATCCGATCGAACTTGCCGACCAGGTGTTCCTGTTCAAACGCACGATCCGCGAGGCGGCGCTGAAGCACGACATCTATGCGACCTTCATGGCCAAGCCGATGCAGGCCCAGCCGGGTTCGGCGATGCATATCCATCAGTCGGTGGTCAATATCGAGACGGGCAAGAACGTCTTCTCTAATGCGGACGGATCGGCCTCGAAGGAATTCTTCCATTTCATCGGCGGCATGCAGAAATTCGTGCCGAGCGCGATGGCGATGCTGGCGCCCTATGTGAATTCCTACCGGCGCCTGCAGCCTGATATGTCCTGCCCGGTCAACAATGCCTGGGGTTACGACAACCGGACGACGGCCTTCCGCGTTCCGGTATCCGATCCGCAGGCCAGGCGCGTCGAAAACCGGCTGCCGAGCTCGGACGCCAATCCTTATCTGGCGCTTGCAGCCTCGCTTGCCGCCGGCCTGCTCGGCATCATGAAGCAGATCGAGCCGACGGCGCCGACCGAGGATTCGGCCAATGAAGGCTCGATCGACCTGCCGCGGGGCCTGTTGGAAGCCGTGGCGCTGCTCGAGGACGAGCCGGCTTTCGAGGAGATTTTCGGCAAACAGTTCATCGGTCTCTACGCCGGCGTCAAGCGCGGCGAGTTCGAGACCTTCATGCAGGTGATCAGCCCCTGGGAGCGGGAATTCCTTCTGCTCAACGTGTGAGGCAGCGCCATGGCATCGCAGGAGACGTGGCAGAGCCCGATCTCGCCGGGCCTATCCTGGTATCAGGCAACCGTCGGGGAGCGGCCGAGCTATGCCGCTCTCGACGGCTCGAGAACATGTGATGTCGCCATCATCGGCGGCGGCTATACCGGCCTGCAGGCCGCCTACAATCTGGCCAAATCGGGCGTCTCCGTGGTGCTGATCGAGGCCTGCCGCTTCGGCGACGGGGCGTCCGGGCGCAATGGCGGCCAGCTCGGCACCGGCCAGCGATGGTGGCCGGAAGAGCTCGAGGAGAAGATCGGCTACGAGCGCTCGAAGGCGCTGTTCGATCTTGCCGAGGCGGCCAAGCGCCATCTCCTCGATTTCGCCAGGGAGCATCAGATCGAGATCGATTATGTGCCCGGCCAGCTCAACGTCGCGCACAAGGCGAGCTATGAACGCGACTTTCGTGAGAACGCCGAAATCGCCGCGCAGCGCTACGGCTATCCGCATATCAGCTTCATGGACGAGACGGAAACGCAGGAGCGGCTCGGCTCCAAGCGTTTTTATTGCGGCGTGCGCGATGTCGGCACCGGCCATATCCATCCGCTGAAGCTATTGATCGGCCTGGCGCGGGTCGCAGCCAACGCCGGTGCTGCGATCTTCGAGATGACAAAAGCAAAGGCGATCCGCCAGGGCGGCGGCAAGGTGACGATCGAAACGGACAAGGGAACGATCACCGCCAGCCGCGCCCTGATCGCCTGCAACGGCCATATCGGCAATCTGGAGCCGGTGACGGCAAGTCATGTCATGCCGATCCGTTCCTTCATCGGCGCCACAGCTCCGCTCGACCGGCATCCCGACGTGCTGCCGGGGGGCGAGGCTGTGGCCGATTCGCGCTTCGTCGTGCGTTACTTCCGCCGATTCGAAGGCCGGCTGCTGTTTGGCGGGCGCGAGGCCTATACTGCAGACAATCCGCGGGACATTTCGCAGCATATCCGCCGGCAGATCGCCGAGATCTATCCTGAGCTGAAAGACATCGAGATCACCCACGCCTGGGGCGGCACTGTCGGCATCACCATGCCGCGCCAGCTGTTCGTGCGCGAGGTGATGCCCGGCGTCACCTCGATCGGCGGTTATTCCGGCCATGGCGTCATGCTGTCAAACTACTGTGGCAAGCTCTACGCGGAAACAGTGCTTGGAAAAGCCGGCGATCTCGATCTCTTCGCGTCGCTCGATATTCCCGCCTTTCCCGGCGGGCCCAGAATGCGGGCGCCGCTGCTTTTCCTCGCCTTGTCGTGGTTTGCGCTTCGCGACAAGTTTTAGTCTGATTGCGGATTTCCTCTTCCGGAAATTCGCACTAAAACCGGTGCCTGACAGATTCATTGCACTGCACACTGGCTTTTTTAAATCGATTAGATTAAAAGGGCCGCCAACCAGCCTGATTGAGAGACAAGCTCATGAGCAGCCAGATTATTCCCGTTGAGCCTTTTGATTACGTCGTCTTCGGCGGCAGCGGCGACCTTGCCGAACGCAAGCTTCTGCCCGCGCTCTACCATCGCCAGATCGAGGGCCAGTTCTCCGAACCGACCCGGGTGATCGGCGCTTCGCGCAGCCCGCTTTCCCATGAGGAATACCGCAAATTCGCCAAGGATGCGTTGAACGAGCACCTGAAGAAGGGCGAATATGACGAAGCTGAGGTGGAGAAGTTCTGCGCCCGCCTCTACTACGTCTCGGTCGACGCCCGCACGGACACCGGCTGGGACCAGCTGAAGAAGCTGCTCGACGAAGGCAAGGAGCGCGTGCGCGCCTTCTACCTCGCGGTCGCGCCCGGCATCTTCGGGGATATTTCGCAGAAGATCCACGACCACAAGCTGATCACCAAGTCGACCCGCATCGTCGTCGAGAAGCCGATCGGTCGCGACCTCGCCTCGGCACTGCAGCTCAACGACACGATCGGCCGCGCCTTCAAGGAAGAACAGATCTTCCGCATCGATCACTATCTCGGCAAGGAGACGGTGCAGAACCTGATGGCGCTGCGCTTCGCCAACGCGCTCTATGAGCCGCTGTGGAACGCCAACTATATCGATCACGTGCAGATCACGGTGGCTGAAGCGGTCGGCCTCGAAGGCCGCGCCGGCTATTACGATACGGCCGGCGCGCTCCGCGACATGGTGCAGAACCACATTCTGCAGCTGCTTTGCCTGACGGCGATGGAAGTGCCCTCTTCGATGGATTCGGAAGCCGTCCGCGACGAGAAGCTGAAGGTGCTGCGCGCGCTGAAGCCGCTCAATGCCTCCAATGTCGAGCAGGCGACGGTCCGCGGCCAGTATCGCGCCGGCGCCTCGGGCAGCGGCCCGGTCAAGGGCTATCTCGAAGAGCTCGAAGGCGGCGTCTCCAACACCGAGACCTTCGTCGCCATCAAGGCGGAGATCAACAACTGGCGCTGGGCCGGCGTTCCCTTCTATATCCGCACCGGCAAGCGCCTGACCGGACGCATGTCCGAGATCGTCATCACCTTCAAGCCAATCCCGCATGCGATCTTCGACCAGGCAGCCGGGCGTATCGTCGCCAACCAGCTGATCATCCGGCTGCAGCCGGATGAGGGCGTCAAGCAGTCGCTGATGATCAAGGATCCGGGGCCTGGCGGCATGCGCCTGCGCAACGTCTCGCTCGACATGAGCTTCGCCCAGGCCTTCAACGTCCGCAACCCCGACGCCTACGAGCGCCTGCTGATGGACGTGATCCGCTCTAACCAGACCCTGTTCATGCGCCGCGACGAAGTCGAAGCCGCATGGAAATGGGTGGATCCGATCCTGAAAGGTTGGGAAACCACCGGCCAGCAGGTGCAGGGCTATACCGCCGGCACCTGGGGCCCGAGCCAGGCCATTGCGCTGATCGAGCGCGACGGCCGCACCTGGCATGACGATATCTAAGGGGAAACCGATGGCATCGACCCTGCATTCCTTCGCCAGCCCCGCAGATCTCGCCGGCAGCCTCGCCGACAAGGTTGCCGATACGCTTTCGGCGGCGATCTCAGCCCGCGGAACGGCGTCCATCGCCGTTTCCGGCGGCTCGACCCCGAAGGCCTTCTTCCAGGTGCTGTCGACGCGCGACATCGCCTGGGACAAGGTGACGATCACGCTTGTCGACGAACGTTTCGTGCCGGCCGACAATGCGCGCTCGAACCATATGCTGGTCGATGCCAATCTCTTGCAGAACAAGGCGAAGTCGGCGCGTTTCGTGCCACTTTACCAGCCGGCCGCCGCCGTCGAGGAAGCCGCGCGGCTTGCGACGGAAAAGAGCGCCGAAATCGGCATTCCCTTCGATGTCGTCATCCTCGGCATGGGCGGCGACGGCCACACCGCCTCGTTCTTTCCCGGCGGCAGCAATCTTGCCACGGCGCTCGACGCATCGACGCCGCGCGGCGTCATCACCATGGAAGCGGAGGGGGCCGGCGAGCCGCGGCTGACCTTTACCTTCTCCAGTCTTCAGGATGCCGCACTCCTGGTTCTCCATATTGAGGGCGAAGGCAAAAAAGACGTTCTCGCCAAGGCAGAAGGCAGCGGTGAGGAGGCAGACATGCCGATCCGCGCCATTCTGCGCCGGGCCACTTCCCCGGTCGAGATCTACTGGGCTCCCTGATACGGCCTCACAGCCGCCGGAGCCGGCGAACACATTGAGACGAACCAGAACAAGGCAGGGATCTTCCATGTCCTCTCACGCACGCATTTCTGCGATCACCGATCGCATTGTCGAACGCTCGAAACCAACCCGCGAGCGGTATCTGGAGCGCCTGCGCGCCGCCGCTTCCAAGGGCGTCCAGCGCTCGGTGCTCGGCTGCGCCAACCTGGCTCACGGCTTTGCGGTCTGTTCCCCCGCCGATAAGGATGCGCTCGCCGGCGACCACATCCCCAATCTCGGCATCATCACCGCCTATAACGACATGCTCTCGGCCCACCAGCCGTTCGAGACCTATCCGGCGATCATCCGCGAGGCGGCCGCAGAGGCAGGCGGCGTGGCGCAGGTGGCGGGCGGCGTGCCGGCGATGTGCGACGGCGTCACTCAGGGGCAGCCGGGCATGGAGCTTTCGCTCTTCTCGCGCGATCTGATCGCCATGTCGGCGGGCGTCGGCCTGTCGCACAACATGTTCGATGCCGCCCTCTTCCTCGGCGTCTGCGACAAGATCGTGCCGGGCCTCGTCATCGCAGCCTTGTCCTTCGGGCACCTGCCGTCGATCTTCGTTCCGGCCGGTCCGATGACGACAGGCCTGCCGAACGACGAAAAGTCGCGCGTACGCCAGCTCTTCGCCGAGGGCAAAGTCGGTCGCGCCGAGCTGCTGGAGGCTGAATCGAAGTCGTACCACGGCCCCGGCACTTGCACCTTCTACGGCACCGCCAATTCTAACCAGATGCTGATGGAGATCATGGGATTCCACCTGCCGGGCTCCTCCTTCATCAATCCCGGCACGCCGCTGCGCGAAGCGCTGACGCGCGAAGCCGCCAAGCGGGCGTTGGCTATCACCGCGCTCGGCAATGAATTCACCCCGGCCGGCGAGATGATCGACGAGCGCTCGGTCGTCAACGGCGTCGTCGGCCTGCATGCGACCGGCGGCTCGACCAATCATACGCTGCACCTCGTCGCCATGGCGCGCGCGGCCGGCATTCAGCTCACCTGGCAGGACATCGCCGAGCTTTCGGAAGTGGTGCCGCTGCTTGCCCGCGTCTATCCAAACGGGCTTGCCGACGTGAACCATTTCCAGGCGGCCGGCGGCATGGGCTTCCTGATCAAGCAACTGCTGAAGCACGGCCTGGTGCATGACGACGTGCGCACCGTCTTCGGCCAGGGTCTCGAAGCCTATACGGTCGATGCCCGGCTCGGCGAAAACGGCACCGTCCTGCGTGAGCCGTCGCCGGAGAAGAGCCATGATCCGAAGGTTCTCTCCAGCATCGAAACGCCGTTCCAGGCCAATGGCGGGCTGAAGATGCTGCGTGGCAATCTCGGCAAGGCGGTCATCAAGATTTCAGCCGTCAAGCCGGAGCGCCACATCATCGAGGCGCCGGCAATCATCTTCCACAGCCAGCAGGAGCTGCAGGACGCCTTCAAGGAAGGCAAGCTCAACCGCGATTTCATCGCCGTCGTGCGCTTCCAGGGACCGAAGGCGAACGGCATGCCGGAGTTGCACAAGCTGACGCCGCCGCTCGGCGTGCTGCAGGACCGCGGTTTCCGCGTGGCGCTGTTGACCGACGGGCGCATGTCGGGGGCCTCGGGCAAGGTGCCGGCGGCGATCCATGTGACGCCTGAGGCGGTTGACGGCGGCCCGATCGCCCGCATCCGCGACGGCGACATCATCCGCCTGGACGCGATCAAGGGCACGCTCGAGCTGCTCGTCGATGCGGCCGATCTGGCCGAGCGCGAGCCGGTGACCGTCGATCTCTCCGACAATGAATTCGGCATGGGCCGCGAACTCTTCGCGCCGTTCCGCCGCGCCGTCGGCGCTTCGGATCAGGGTGCAAGCGTGCTCTTCCACCACTGAGCGTGGTCGCTGGAGACAAACAAAACCCGCGGGCGCGCGAAGCACCCGCGGGTTTTGCTATCCAGTCTTTATCCGTCAGGCGCGGATATCGAGCACGTAGTCGCGATGCGCCGGATGGGTGCTGTAGACGAAGATCTTGTTCAGCTCCTTTTGCGTCAGCAGACGCAGGAAGCGGACTTCGATCGTATTGTTGGCGTTGACCTTCATCAGTATGCAACCGACCTTGGTGATGCGGGCATCCGGAATATCCAGATAGAACTGCTTCGGCAGGTTGAACTGGGTGAGGATCGCGAGTGTGGCGCTGCTCATCGAGATCCGGACGATATCGCAGCGGCGCGAAGCCGCGTGCATGACACCCTTTTCCGTATATTCGATGCGCGCGGCATTCATCGTGTCCTCCATCTTGAACCGCTGCTCGCGGTCATACATGAAGGATTCTTCCTTACTCAGGAAATGAGATTTTGGCTGTGACGGATTGGAAGCGGCCACGTGCTTATCCCCCTCATAAATTGACCGGGAAAAGGTAGCAGCCGATCTTTAACAGAAAGTAAGAATCCGGTCCGTCAAGTATAATTCTCGGGATTATTACCCCAAAAATGGCTCTCTCATCTCCGGTAGCTATGGCCGGTCGCATCAAACAGATGCAACTTCTGCCTGTCGGCGGCAAAACGCATCCTCTGGCCCTTCTTCACATCGTAGATGCCGGGCAGCTTGACGACGATCGGCTCGCCCGGAACCAGGCCTTCGATATAAAGCAGCGTGACTTCGCCGAGCGCTTCGACGATCGACACCTCGCCCTCGAAAAGATAGTCGGCGCCGTCGGCGATCCTCAGATCCTCCGGACGAACGCCGAAGCTTGCCTGCTTGCCGGCTTCGGAAGCGCCGGTCGCTACATCGAGGGTCACCGACATGCCGCCGGTCAGCGTCACTGTCGTCTGGTTTCCGGTCGCAGCGACCGTCGCCGGGATGATGTTCATCGCCGGCGAGCCGATGAATTTCGCGACGAAGAGGTTGGCCGGGCGCTCGTAGAGTTCCAGCGGCGCGCCGACCTGCTCGATATTGCCGGCGGAGAGAACGACGATGCGGTCGGCAAGCGTCATCGCCTCGACCTGGTCGTGGGTGACGTAGATCATCGTCGTATCGGCCATCTGTTCGTTCAGGCGGGCGATCTCGATGCGGGTGGCGACGCGCAGCGCGGCGTCGAGGTTGGAGAGCGGCTCGTCGAACAGGAAGACCTTCGGATCCCGGCAGATGGCGCGGCCGATCGCCACGCGCTGACGCTGGCCACCGGAAAGCGCCTTCGGCAGGCGGTCGAGATATTTGGTCAGCTGCAGGCTCTCGGCCGCCGCCTTGACGCGGCGGTCGATCTCCTGCTTGCTTTCGCCGGCGATCTTCATGCCGAAAGCCATGTTGTCGAAGACGGTCATGTGGGGATAAAGCGCATAGGACTGGAAGACCATGGCGATGCCGCGCTTGGAGGGCGGCACGTCATTGACGAGATGGCCGTCGATATACATCTCGCCGCCGGTGATCGCCTCGAGACCGGCGATCATGCGCAGTAGCGTGGACTTGCCGCAGCCGGACGGGCCGACGAAGACGATGAATTCGCCTTGCTTGATATCGAGGTCGATGCCGTGGAGAACGTCCACGGAACCGTAGGATTTGCGGATATCCTTCAGCGTCAGTCCAGTCATGTCTCTCTCCCCTGCTGATCCTTAAGCGAGACGGGCGAAATACGCCCCCCAGGCCGGAATATCGATCTTGTCGCCATAGTTGTTGCTGATAAAGCCATGCCCCGTCAACGCCTGCCATTCTCCCGCAGGCAAAGTGACCCCGGTTTCGGCCGGGCTCATGTTGAAGATGCAGAGCAGCTTCTCATTGCCGTATTCGCGGGTGAAGACCAGCGCGTCGCCCTGCGGCTCCTCGAATTCGATCTCGCCCTTGGCAAAGGCCGGGTGCAGCTTGCGGAAAGCGATGAAGCGGCGATAGTGCTCCAGCACCGAAGCCTCGTCGCCCTGCTGGACGCTGACGGCGCGCAGGATATGCTCGACCGGCACTGGCAGCCAGGGTTTCACCGTCGAAAAGCCGCCCTGGGCGACCTGGCTGTCCCAGACCATCGGCGTGCGGCAGCCGTCGCGGCCCTTGAACTCCGGCCAGAACTGGATGCCGTAGGGATCCTGCAGATCCTGGTAGGCGAGATCAGCTTCAGTTAGCGCCAGTTCCTCACCCTGATAGAGGCAGACGGAACCGCGCAGCGTCATCAGCAGCGAGGCATAGAGCTTGGCGAAGGCGTCGTGATCGGCGACCAGCCCGCCCCAGCGGCTGACATGGCGCATGACGTCGTGATTGGAGAAAGCCCAGCAGGCCCAGCCATCGGGTGCTGCGGCTTCGAAATCCTCCATCACCTCCTCGACGCGCTCGGCGGTGAGCGGATCGGGGCGAGGAATTCGAAGGCATAACACATATGCATCTTGTCATTGCCGGAGGTGTATTCGCCGACGATTTCGAGGCCGCGCTGGCTGTCGCCGACTTCGCCGACGGCGGCAATCGCCGGAAATTCTTCCAGAACGGCGCGGAAGCGCTTCAGGAAGGCAAGGTTTTCCGGCCGGTTCTTGTCGTAGACATGCTCCTGGAAATTATAGGGATTGACCGCCGGCGCCGTCGAGGCGTTGCGGCGCTCAGGCGCAAGTGCCGGATTGTCGCGCAACAGCGGGTCGTGGAAATAGAAATTGATGGTGTCGAGGCGGAAGCCGTCGACGCCGCGATTGAGCCAGAAGCGCACGACGTCGAGCAGACGGTCCTGCACCTCAGGATTATGCAGGTTCATATCCGGCTGCGAGGTCAGGAAGTTGTGCAGGTAATATTGCATGCGCGTCGGATCCCACGCCCATGCCGAGCCGCCGAAGATCGACAGCCAGTTGTTCGGCGGCGTGCCATCCGGCTTGGCATCGGCCCAGACATACCAATCGGCCTTGGCATTGGTCTTGCTGGAACGGCTCTGCACGAACCAGGGATGCTGATCCGAGCTGTGGGAGATGACCAGATCGATCATCACCCGGATGCCGAGGCGATGGGCCTCAGCGATCATCGTGTCGAAATCCACCAGCGTGCCGAAGATCGAATCGACATTCTCGTAGTCGGAAACGTCGTAACCGAAATCGCGCATCGGCGAGGTGAAGAAGGGCGAAATCCAGATCGCATCGACGCCGAGGCTTGCCACATGCGGCAGGCGGGCGGTGATGCCCTTCAGGTCGCCGATGCCGTCGCCGTTCGAATCCTGGTAGGAGCGCGGGTAGATCTGATAGATCACCGCGCCGCGCCACCAGTCTTTATCGGGGGTCGAGATCGATTGGGGAGCCACGGTCATGGAATATCCTGTCTGAAGTCACGTTTGGAAATTGTCAGCCTCCCTTGACCGAACCCGCCAGCAGGCCACGCACCAGATAACGCTGCAGCCCGAAGAAGACGAGCAGCGGCACGATGATGGTGACGAAGGCCGAGGCCGTCAAAATCTCCCAATTGCCGCCGCGCGAGCCGAGCAGCGCGTTCAGGCTGCCTGTGAGAACGAGGTGGTCCTTGTCGGTGCCGAGGAAGACCATAGCGACGAGCAGGTCGTTCCACACCCACAGGAACTGGAAGATGGCGAAGGAGGCGAGTGCCGGGAAGGACAAAGGCAATACGATGCGGGTGAAGATCTCGAAGTCGCTGGCGCCGTCGACGCGGGCGGATTCGATGATCTCCTTCGGCAGGCCGGCGATATAAGCCCGCAGGAGATAAATGGCGAGCGGCATGCCGAAGGCGGTGTGGGCGAGCCAAATGCCGGGATAGGTCTTGGACGGCTGGCCGAGCAGGTTGCCGATTTCGTTATAGAGGCGCAGCAGCGGGATCAGCGACATCTGCAGCGGCACGACAATGAGGCCGACGACGAGCGCAATCAGCAGCGCGCGGCCAGGAAATTCCATCCAGCTCAGCGCATAGGCGGCAAAGGCGGCGATCAGGATCGGGATAATCGTTGCCGGGATCGTCACGGTCAGCGAGTTGATGAAGGACTGGCCGATGCCTTCGCCCCGCAGAACCGTGTTGTAGTTCTGCAGCGTGAACTCTGGCGGCGCGGAAACCGACGCATAGATACGCCGCGGCCTTTCGTCGGGTGAAAAGGCGGCGTTCTTCATGTAGCGATAGCTGCCGTCGCTGTTGATCAGCAGGCTTTCGCCGTCGCCGAGATCGGCGGTCTCGCCTGCCTTGAAGGCGGCCGGCTGCTGGACGCGGTTGCCGAAGGCCTTCACCGAACGGCCGGTCTGTCCCTCCAGCACGTTGCCTGTGATGACATAGGTTGCGCCTTCCTGCTGCTGTTGGTCCGGCGTGCCCAGGCGGACGGCGACGGTCTGCGTCGAGCCGACAAAGGCTGTCCACCAGCCGGATACGACGATCTGGTCCTTGTCGCGGAGCGCGCTGACGAAGATGCCGAGCGTCGGGATCAGCCAGACGATGACGATCAACAGAACAGCGGCGTGAACGAAGAGACGGGCGGGGCCGATCTTGAAGTAGCTTCCGACAGCGGTCATCTCAGTGGCCCTTCAGTTCGCGGTTGGCGCGGCGGACGTTCCAGACCATGATCGGCGTGACGGCGAGCATGATGATGATGGCGATGACAGCACTTCGGCCGGAATCGCCGCCGCCGCGGAACAGCCAGTTGAACATCAGGTTCGCCAGCACCATCGACTGCCACTGGCCGTTCGTCATGGTCAGCACGATATCGAAGACCTTGAGGACGAGGATGGTGATCGTCGTCCAGACGACCGCGATCGAGCCCCAGACTTGCGGCACCATGATGCGCCAGAAGATCTGCCAGCCGTTGGCGCCGTCGATGACGGCGGCCTCGATGGTCTCCTCGGGAATGCCGCGCAGGGCGGCCGACAGGATGACCATGGCAAAACCGGTCTGGATCCAGATCAGGATGACCATCAGGAAGAAATTGTTCCAGAAGGGAACGGAGATCCACACCTCGGGCGTGCCGCCGAACGTCTGGACGATGGCGTTCAGCAGGCCGATCTGGACGTCGTTGCCGCCGCGATACTCATAGATGAATTTCCAGATGACCGATGCGCCGACGAAGGAAATCGCCATCGGCATGAAGACGATGCTTTTGGCGATATTGCCCCACCAGATGCGGTCGGTCATCACGGCGATCACGAGGCCGAAAAAGGTGCAGGCGGCCGGCACGACGGCGAGCCAGAGGATGTTGTTGAAGATCGACTGGCGGAATTCGCGGTCGCCGAGTGCCCATTGATAGTTGGCGACGCCGACGAACTGCTGGCCGGCGCGGTCGTAGAAGGAGAGGATGAAGGTCGCAACGACCGGATAGACGAGATAGACGACGAGCAGGAAGAGCGCCGGACCGACGAACAACCACGGCCGCACGAGGGCACGGCGGTTGAGATTGCGCGAGGCAGCGCGGATGTCGCCATCCTTGACCGGCAAAGCGAGATCCAGGATCTTGTTCGAAAAATAGAAATAGGCCGAGCACGCGAAAACGGCGACGACCACGACGCCCAAAGCGGACACTATCTGCGACAGCATTTCGTCCCTCCCCTGCTTCCCCTGATCTTATTGCGACCGGTTGTTATTCTGACGGGTCAGCGCCGGTCATCGTCAATCTGTTGTATTGCCCAATCACAATATATCCTGCGATGGCCGGGCTCTTTGCGAACCCGGCCAGCCATGCAGGCCATGCCGCCGGCAAGCCGGCGGCATCATTTTGGAAATTACTTGATGCCGTCCCAGGCGCTCTGGATTTCGCCAGCAGCCTCTTGAGCCGACTTGCCGCCGACGAAATCAACCATGCCCGTCCAGAAGGCGCCGGCGCCGATCTTGCCCGGCATCAGGTCGGAACCGTCGAAGCGGAAAGTGGTGGCGGAGGTCAGGATCTCGCCTTCCTTCTTCATCTGCGGGTTGGCATAGGCCTCAGTGCTGACGCCCTTATACGGCGTCAGGAAGCTCGACTGTGCCATCCAGACCTCATGCGCGATTGGGGTCTTCAGGAAGTCGATGAAGGCGCGAGCCGTCTTCGAGTTCCTTGGCGATCGAGACGAGCGTGCCGGCGCCGAGAACCGGCTTGCCGAGTTCGGGATGCGACGCATAGGTCGGCATATAGAAGAAGTCGGCATCCTGGCCGAGCTTCGTGCCCTCAGGGAAGAAGGACGGAATGAACGAGGCCTGATGGTGCATGTAGCACTTCGGTGGAACGGAGAAGAGACCCTTCGGGCTGTCGCGGAAGTCGGTCGAGGCCACGGCCGCGACACCGCCATTGACGTATTTCTCGTTCTTGGCGAACTTGCCGAATTCGTCGATCGCGGCAACTACGGCCGGATCGGTGAACTTCAGCTCGTTGGTCGTCCACTTATCATAGGCCTCAGGCGGCTGCATGCGCAGCATGAGGTCCTCGACCCAGTCGGTCGCCGGCCAGCCGGTGGCACCGCCGGAACCGAGACCGATGCACCAGGGAACGCCGCCATCCTTGACGATCTGATCGGTCAGGGCATGCAGCTCTTCCATGGTCGTCGGGATCTTGTAGCCGGCTTCCTCGAAGTTCTCAGGAACATACCAGACGAGCGACTTGACGTCGGCCTTATAGGGGAAGGCGTAGAAGGCTTCCTTGCCGTCCTTGCCCTTATAGGTGCCGTACCCGACCCAGCTGTCGCCGGCGCCGTAATTGTCCTTGATCCACTTGGAGTTTTCGTCGCCGAGCGGCGTCAGGAAGCCCTTGCTGGCGAGATCGGCAAGGAGGCCCGGCTGCGGCAGAACGGCGATGTTCGGCGGCGAGCCCGCCTGCGTGTCGATGACGATCTGCTGTTCGTAGTTTTCGGAAGAGGAGTATTTGACATCGATGCCGGTGGCTTCGGTGAAATAGGCCAGAACGCTCTGGAAGAACGCCTCGTCCTCGCCGCGCCACGGCCCGAAGATCGTCAGCGGCTGACCCTTCAGATCGGCATGAGCGGCCTTGAATTCGTCATAGCTCTTCCAGTTGAACTTGGAATCCTGTCCCGGGGCAAATTTCAGATCGGCCGCGGATGCAGCACCGGCAAAAAGCGCTGCCGCGGCAACGCCCATCAAAAATGACTTTTTCATGTGATCAACCTCCCATCACAATCCCAACCGCGCCGAATTCCCTTTAAAAGAAATTTCAAAGCGCTTTGACACCCAACTCATTCCACTTTCGGTGGAATGGAGTCAAGTCATTTCACGAAAACCCGCCGTCAACCTGGCCATTATCACGGTGCAGCAGCGGCTGTCGGGAAATATGGAGCGATTTTTCTTGAGTCAAGCGCGCCAGATGCTACATAATTGAAAGCGCTTTGGATGCCACTGGGAGGCGGCAGGCCTTTTAGAAACGGCCGACGGGCGGGCCGGGAGGAAGCATAGCAGGTGAATCTCAAACAGCTATCGGAAATGCTGGGGCTGTCGCAGACGACGGTGAGCCGAGCGCTCAACGGTTATCCCGAGGTCAATGAGGCCACCCGGGAGCGCGTGCTTCAAGCTGTCAAGGAAACCGGGTATCGCCCGAACAAGGCGGCGCAGCGGCTTGCGACCGGCAAGGCCGGCTCGATCGGCCTCGTCATGCCGACGGCGCCCGGCCACCAGTCCGACGTGCATTTCGGCGAATTCCTGGCCGGGCTCGGCGAAGAGGCCGTGCGCCACGACTTCCACTTCGTCATCATGCCGGCCGACCCGGATGACGAAGTTGCAGCGCTCAGACGCCTGGCGATCAGCGGCAATGTCGATGCGCTGTTCGTCGCCTATATGCGCGGCCACGACCCGCGGCTTCCCATGTTGAAATCGCTCTCCATGCCCTATGTCGTACACGGGCGATCCTTCGGTTCCGAGCCGGACTATCCCTATCTCGACATCGACAATGAAGGCGCCTTCTACGATGCGACGCGGCTGCTGCTGCAGCTCGGCCATACGCGCTTTGCGCTGATGAACGGGCCGATGCATCTCGATTTCGCCATCCGGAGGAAGAACGGCGTCATATCGGCGCTGGCCGAGCGCGGGCTGGCGCTCCACGAGGATTGCATCAGCCATGCGCTGATGACGGATGAGCAAGGGTTGCTGGCAATGGAACATTTCCTGCAGCTGCCGGCGAGGCCGACGGCGATCCTCTGCGCCAGCACGGTGCTGGCGCTCGGCGCGATCCGCGCGGTCAACCAGGCGGGATTGCGGCTCGGCGAGGACATCTCGCTGATCGCCCATGACGACGTGCTGCCGCTGTTGAAGCCGGAAAACTTCTCCGTGCCGCTGACGACGACGCGCTCTTCGCTGAGAGCCGCCGGCGTTCGCATCGCACAGCGGCTGATCGGCACGGTGAAGCAGGCAGGCCCCTTTCCCGAACAGGAACTCTGGAAAACCGAACTGATCGTCAGAGCCTCGACCGGCCCTGCCCCGCAGCAGCTCTAAAGCGCGTCGCGATCTTTCAGATTCGCTCCTCGCGCTTTAGCCTTTTTTGAGCATGTCGTTTGCGGCAAAAGCGCTTAGCGCTTTGCCTGGGCAAAACCGCCCCACACTTTGGTGCGACGCGCTTTAGCTCTTTATTTTATGCATGTCCTTATCCGGAACGGCTGCACACTTCCGGGCGACATGCATTAATCAAAACTGCGGCGGGGTCTGCCCTGCGGCGCGATGGGCGGCGATGACCGTGTTGGCCATCAGCATGGCGATGGTCATCGGCCCGACGCCGCCGGGAACCGGGGTGATGGTGCTGGCGACTTCGGAGACCTCAGCGAAGGCGACGTCGCCGACGAGCCGGGTCTTGCCCTCGCCCCTTTCGGGGGCTGGCACGCGGTTGATGCCGACATCGATGACCGTTGCGCCCGGCTTGACCCAGTCCGCTTTGACCATTTCCGGCCGGCCGACGGCGGCGACCAGAATATCGGCGTTGCGGCAGACCTCGGCGAGGTTCTTGGTTCTGGAATGCGCGATCGTCACCGTCGCATTGGCATTGAGCAGCAATTGCGCCATCGGCTTGCCGAACAGGTTGGAGCGGCCGATGACGACGGCGTTGAGGCCGGAGAGATCCTCGCCATGGGTGCGGCGGACGAAGACCATGGCGCCTGCCGGCGTGCAGGAGACCAGTCCGGTCTTCAGGTCGCCGATGGCGAGCTTGCCGGCATTGGCAATGCTCAAGCCGTCGACATCCTTTTCCGGCAGGATCGCCTGGATGATCGGCTCGCTGTCGAGCGGCTTCGGCAGCGGCAGTTGCACCAGGATGCCGTGGATCGACGGATCGGCGTTGAGGGTGGCGACGAGGGCTGCCAGATCCTCCTGGCTGGTCTCTGCCGGCAGCGTGTGCTGGACGGATTTGAAGCCGCATTCCTTGGCCATGCGGCCCTTGGAGCCGACATAGGCGTGACTTGCCGGATCGTCGCCGACGATGACGACCGCAAGACCGGTGGTGACGCCGCTGCTCTTTTCCAGCGCTGCCGTCGCACTCTTGACCATCTGAATGACCGATGCAGCTACGTTCTTGCCGTCGATTACTGTCGTCACGCGTCTCTCCGCCCTGTTTCGCGCCAATCTATGGATAATCGGCGAGCGTCAAATGCCCGCTAACGCCCTATCCTGTCGGAAAGCAGCAAGGCAATATCAAAAATGCAAGGAAATGACCGTTCAGCGCAGCGGCTGCCGCGCCTCGAGGCCATGAACAAGAAGCCGGTCGCGCAGGCCGGAGATTTCGGAGCGCAGCGCCTCCATCTCGTCGACCTCGGCCGGGACCGGCTGCGGTAAAGATAGCGGTTGAGACAGCGGCATTTCCTCTTCGGCTGCGGCCACGGGTTTACGCAGGCGCAACAGGAAGGCCGCAGCAAGACCGGCGGCGAGACCCGCGGCAGCACCGGCCAGCGAGCGGCTGGTCAGGCCCTCGGGCGCCGATACCGCCGTTGCCAGCGCCGGCTTCATCAGAGTGATATGGCCGTCGGCGGCCGTTCCCACCGAGGCGGAGGCCGCATCGTCCAGGCGCGAACGCGCGGCGGCCACCTTCTCGCTGAGTTCGGTCAGCCGGGCAAGATCGACGCCGGTATCCCGGCTTTGCGCAATCAGCGTGTTGCGCCGGTCGTTCAGGCCCTTGCGCGTATCGACGGCGGTCTTGGCGGCGACGTTGGCGGCCTGGGCAAGGCGGGTAAGCTCCTTGCCCATGTTCTCCTTCAGACCATCGATTTCGGCCTGCTGCTGCAACAGCCGCGGATGGCGCGGGCCGAGTTCGGCTGAAAGCTGCGCCAGCGCCGTCCTGGCGACCGCATATTTATCGCGCCAGTCCTGCAGCGCCGGCGAGAGCACATCGGAGGGGAGAGAACCATCGAGCACGCTGGCGAGTTTTGCGGCTTTCAACCGATCGGCCGGCGCCTTGGCCTCCAGAATAGTCTGGTCGGCCTGTTTTAGATCGGCATCGAGCCTGTCGATCTGGCGGCGAAGATCGACCGCCACCTTGACGTTGCCCTCGCCGCTCTTTGCCGTGAAGGCTGCAAGTTCCGCTTTCGCCTCGTCATAGGCCTTGCGCAAGGCGGCGTCGCTTTCGGTGTTGCCGCCGGTACGGTTCGCCGGGGAAACCGCTTCGGCAAGCCTTGCGGCGATACGCATGGATTTGCCGCTGTCGCCGGTCGTCACCCGCACGAGGATCGTGCCGGCAGCGGCATCGGGCAGGATCTCGACCGAACGCTTCAAGCTTGCCTCGGCGCGCGAGGCCGGGTCGGCAGCAGCCCCGGTCGCCGACAGCAAATCGAGCGCAACCCCGAGCGCATTGGCCTTCTGACCGGCAAATTCCGGATCGTGATCGAGTTTCAGAGCGGCGACCGTCGAAGCAACCACCCGTGCCGACATCAGTCCTTTCGCCGCAGCTTCAGTGAAGACGGCCCGGCTTGCGGCATCGGTCTTCACCGCAAGCGTTGCTTCGGCACGGTATAGGGCCGGCGAAGCCGGCATCAGCATCGGCAGACCGGCGCCGATCATCGTCGCTGCGGCGACCGTCATCACAAGTGCGCTGCCGCCGACGCGCCGCCGCGGCGCTGCTGTGCGAGGTTCCGCCGGTTCCTCACGGATCGCTGCCAGCGGTTCGGGCGAGATCATCGGCTCGATGGCCGGAGCAGCCGGTTCCTCACGGCGCGGATGTTCCTGCGGAAGCGGATGGCCGATGTCGTTGGCGGCCCGCAGGTGATTGCCAAGGATGGTTTCGATGCGATCGACCAGCGGTGGCGTGCGCGCGGCTTTGGCGCGTTGCTCTTCCAGCGCGCGACCGATGGCGCGCAGCAGTTCGGCCTCGGGCGGTGCGATATCGGCCCGGTTCGACCGGGGCACGCCAGGCAGTCCATAACCATCGTCATGGGCGCGCGCCGGTCCGGCCGCCGCCGGCCGGGTGGCTGCGCGATCGTGAAAGCTGCTTCTGGCCCTGATATCGTACATTTGCGCCACATCTCATGCACATGATGGCCGAATTCGCTCATCCGCACGGATGCAGATGATTAAGCCAGTCTAAATATTCATGGCAAAGAAATGGTTAACCGCAGCGTGTCAGAACTATGCATAGCTCCTCAAATCGGAATCGATCCAAGGATACATTCCAAAATCCTATAATGTCTTGCAAAGACGCGAGGGTCAGCTTGCCTTCTTGTGTTCCGACCGTGGCTGCAGCGCGGTGTTGTGTTCTTCCGGATGCCTGAGGATTCGCTCGCGCCGGCGGAAGCGGTAGCGCAGGACATGGAAAAGGAAGACCGGGATGCCGACGACGTAGCGGCGCCAGAGGCGCGTCGGCTCCTGCAGCAGGCGATAGGCCCATTCCAGCCGCATCATCCGCACCGTCCTCGGCGCACGCGGGACGGCGCCGGAGACGAAGTCGAAGAGAGCGCCCACCGTCAGCACCAGGCGCGCATGATCGGCACGGATATTGTCGTGGACCCATTTTTCCTGCAGCGGCGTTCCCATGCCGACGATCAGAATGTCGAGCTTCTGGCGCTCGATCTCCTCGGTGACCTCAGTGGAATCGACCTTGTCGAAATAACCGTCGGAAACCACGACGAATTCATGCCAGGGCGTATGCCTGCGGAAATTTTCAGCCGCCGCCTCGACGACCGAACGCGTGCCGCCGATCAGACCGATGCGGCGCGGAGCCTCCATGAAGGTGAGGAAGGCCGGCACAAAATCGGTGCCGTTCAAATTGGCGGGAAAGGGCGAACCATGGGCGATCTGCGATGCGATGTTGAGACCGATGCCATCCGGCAGCACCAAATTGTGCGACATGATCCGGTAGTATTCGTCATCGTGAAGCGCGGTCAGCATGTTGTGGGCGTTGACGAAGCAAACCACGGTCTGGCCGACGGGAATGGAGGCCAGCTCGTTGATGAAAACGAGGGCATCGTCCCAGCCGAGATCGCAGACCGGCAGATCGAAGATCGTCCGCCGCGATGCGAGCACCGCGAAGTTCGCAATCAGATTCATTCCTACCTCCTGCCTAGGATGCTTCATGCGCCCGACATCCCGGAAAACAAGCCCACACTTCCGCACCGGGCCTCGAAAGCCCCGGTCGCGTCCCGCCGTGACGGCGTCGCCCCGATTTCAGAAGCGGCGCATGTCAAGCTGTGACAGCTGGTATAACAGGACGGTTTCAAACAACCCTTAGGAAAATTCCTTGAATTTCCATGCTCGCATAAGTGGTTTGTTAACCACGCGCGCCAACGGAAAACGGCGCCTTCCGGCGCCGTTGTTCGTCGATATC
Source organism: Rhizobium sp. C104 (assembly GCF_022354505.1). NCBI lineage: Bacteria > Pseudomonadati > Pseudomonadota > Alphaproteobacteria > Hyphomicrobiales > Rhizobiaceae > Rhizobium > Rhizobium sp. C104. The sequence continues at coordinate 2,910,482 of NZ_CP092348.1, forward strand.
ATTGTCGTGCTTAGTGAGCGGCTGGCGCCGGCGCTTCACCGGCCGGTGCGGTCTCGACGATCTTGACGGGTGTGCCCACCTTCTTCGGCGCCCCGGCCGAGCTTTCCTTGACATCTTCCTTGGAGAGATAGTCGAGCTGCTCCAGCATGACCTCGGCGACATATTCGCCGCCGAGGCGCTCGTTCATGCCCTTCTTGATCTCTTCGCGGAAGGCCTTCGGATCGAAGGATTTGATGTGGGCGATATCGACCATCTTGTTGCCGACGAGCAGGCTGAAAAGCTGGTCGGTGGTCATTTCGGCCAGCGGCAGCGTCACGTCTTTCAGCATCTCCTTGTTCATCATGAAGGAAACGCGGCCGAGGAAGTAGCCGGTGATCGCACCATTGCCGATGATGGGGACCGTGATGGTTTCACCCTTCACCAGTTCAAGCGCGCTCTGTTTGGAATCCGTTGCCGCGGGCGCCGGCGCGGTCGCCAGGTACACGGAGAAATAGACCGATGCCAAGGTGATGGCGCAAACCCAGACACCGGTGAGGACGAGCTTGATCATCAGTTTCCACGCGCGGCAAATTGTTCCTGGGAATAGGTCCCGTCGGCATCGGCGTCCTGAACGGCGTTCTTCAGCAGATCGGCGACAGCGCGAACCGCTTCGAGATGCGCCTCGACCCGACGGGCGTTGAGAACCAGCTTCTTCTTCAGCCCGTGCAACTGATCGAGATGGGCAGCGGCAAGCTCGGCCGGATCGGTGTCGCGGAAAAGCATCGACAGCTCATAGAGGCAGCGGCTTTTATGCGCATTGGAGACCTTGAGATCGAACTGCGGATCGCTGCCGATCCGGGTGTTCTCATTGTCGATGATCATTTCGAGGCGTCCGAGAACGGATTTGATTCTGTATTCGTTCGAAACTATTTCCATTGTACCCTCGATTATGCGTCGCTTGGAGCGCCATGCCGAAAACTGTGCGCGGATTTCGCGCGACATCACGCTCTAACTATTTCATTGAGAACAAGATTCAGGTTTTAGGCCAACGGGCCCCAAATCATCCTGTTCTGTCGGTCTTGGCTTCAGCGGTGGGCGTGCCGAATGTCTTGCGCTGGAAGTCGTCGATCATGCTGAGCGCAGTGTTGCGGTCATCGTTATCGGTCGAGGCATTGACGATCTTGCCTTCCTGTCGGCGCAGCTGCTCGGCGTACATCTGCTTGGCGATGCCGATGCCGTCGCCCTTGGCCATGGTGTTGCCGAGCTGTTCGGCCATCATGCCCTTCCAGATATCGCCGGTCGCGCCCTTGCCGTAGACGTCTTCGCTTTCGCTCGGCAGCATGGACTTGACGAAATTCTGCAGCACCATGGCCTCGAATTTCCGGTAGCTTTCCGGCACTTCCTCGGCCTTCGTGCGGTTCTGGATGTTGTTAAGGCCGCTTTTCTGGCTGATATGGTCGAGGACGTCGACCGTATTGGAGAAGCCCTTGCCATTTTCGGCGAGGCTCGTTGCGGCAAAGGCCGCACGATTTGCCTTCAATTTTTCCTGGGCCGCCTGAACCTCCATGGGGTCGGCAGCTTTGACAACGTCCAGGACCAGATCACTGGGAGGCGAAATAGCCACGTTACAATCCTCTAATTTAAGATCGTAACGACTATGGGTTTCGAAGCTTGCTGGAGGCTGGCGTTGCGAATTGCTGATCGATGACATCGTAGACGGCATTGTCGTCGGCCTCGCGGCGCTCGGCCTCGAGGGCTTCTTTCATGCCTTCTTCGAAACGGTCGCCCTTGGCGCGCTCACGCGCCAGCCGCATTTCGTGAACCTCCTGCATGCCGGTCAGCTGCAGGTCCTTGATCGAAAGCCTGCCGAATCGGTCGGCGTAATTCTGCGAAAAGGCATGGTGGACGGGGTCCATCGAGCCGAGTGCGAGGATCACGTCATCCATCGCCGCATTGACCTCGACGCGCTGGCGGCTGGTTTCGGCCAGATCGTTCTCGGCCATCCTTTCGATATGCCTTTGCACCGAGAGCAGTCGCTTAAGCTTCTGGGAGCGGTTCTTATCGATCATCGCCTCATCGCCCGATATAGATCGAGCCGAAGGACTGGCCGAACTGGCTGACCAAGGCCGCAATCGAGAAGTAGATCAGGAAGAGCCCGCCCATCAGCAGATAGGGCGTCGAGATGAAGTAGACCGGGATCTGCGGCGCCAACTTGTTGATGAAGCCGATCGAGACGTTGAAGATCAGGCCGTAGATCAGAAAGGGGCTCGACAGCCGCAGCATGATGTAGGTGGTCTGCTCCAGCGTGTCGCTAAAGGAGATCAGCGTCGCCCGCATCTGCATCAGGCCGCCGAAAGGCATGGTCGTGTAGGAATCGATCAGCGCCCGAAAGACGATGTGATGGAAGTCCATGATGAACAGGATCATGATGCCGGCAAAGGTGATGAAGCCGGAAAGGCTGCTCTCCGGCGTGTCTTCGATGATATCGGCCGAGCCCGGCTGGGTATAACCAACCATGGTGGCAATGATCGTCGCGGCGAACTGCATGCCGAGCGTGTAGATCCGCGCCAGCATGCCGTACATCACGCCGATCAGCGATTCGCTGACGATCAGGCCGATATAGGTTCCGGAACCGGTGTGGACGGCCGGATAGACCGTGTCCCACAGCAGCGGCATGACGGCGATCGACAGCGCGACGGCGATGAAGACGCGCAGCTGTTCGGGCACGCGCGCCGAGGAAAAACCCGGAAGAGCCAGCACACAGCCACCGATCCGGCAGAAAACCAGAAACAGTGCGAGAACGGTCCCTTGCGGGTCTGTTATCATGAAATAGAGCCCAAAATCTTTATCTCGATGCCCTTGGCCAGTTCGACATGCGACAGGACCGGCAGCGTGGCGAACAGGCGTTCGATGATCATGCGCACATAGGAGCGTGTTTCCGGCGAGGTGACAAGTGCGAATGGCAGACCGCGATCCATGAACTCACGGATAACTTTGGTGGCCTGTTCGCTGAATTCTTCCAGGTTACGCGGATCGATGTCGAATTCGATCACCTCGCCCTTGGCGTCGCGCTTCAGCGCCTGGTGGAAAGCGAGATCCCATTTGCTGCCCAGCCTAAGGACGCGCAGCACGCCGTTGTCGGCAAGGTCGCCGCAGAGCTGCTGGGCCATGCGGATGCGGACATGCTCGACGATCTGCTCGGTCTTCCTGACATGCGGGGCGAGTTCGGCCACCGCTTCGAGAATGAGGTGCAGGTTGCGGATCGAGACGCGTTCGGCAAGCAGGAGCTTGAGCACCGCCTGCAGGCCCGAATAGGACATATGCGACGAGCAGATCTCGTCGGCGAGCTTCTTGTATTCGGGGTCGAGCCGGTCGATCAGCACCTTGACGTCCTTGTAAGACAGAAGCTGCGGCAGGTTGTTGCGGATGACCTCGCTCATATGGGTGAGCACAACGGAAACGTTGTCGATCGGCTGGAAGCCCTCGCGTTTCAGATCGTCGGCAAAGTTTTCGAGGATCGAGACGGCCGGCATGCCGAAAGCGGGTTCGCGGATTTCATCGCCGGGGATGCTCGGCCGGCGGCCGGCGCCGGTGACGACCAGGACTTCGCCGACGCGCAGCAGGTTGGAGGCCACCGTCGTGCCGTGGATGCGGATCTGGTAGGACTTCTCGGCGATGGCAATGTCGTCGGTGACCTTGATCTCGGGCACGACGAAACCGTATTGGGTGGCGAACTTCTTGCGCATCTTGCCGACGCGGAAGGCGAGTTCCTGGTGGGCGCCGAGCAGGCGGGTCGAGACCATCTTGCCGAGCGCAAGCTCGATCTCGGAGGTCCGCAGTACCGACTTGACCGAATCCTTTTCCAGCTCCTTGCTCTGGACGACCTTCTTTTCCTCCTGCTCGCGGCGAAGCTTGTTTTCAGCCTCGACCTGACGCGGGATAAACCAGGCGCCGAAGGCAAGAAGACTGCCGAGGATCACGAAGGGGACGAAGGGCAGTCCCGGCATCAGCGCCAGGACGAACATCAGCACGGCCGAGACCGAGAGTGCGCGGGGGTAACCGCTCAACTGGTTGACGACCGCCTGGTCGGTGGAGCCGGTCGTGCCGCCGCGCGAGACGAGAAGGCCGGCGGCGAGCGAGACGATGAGGGCCGGCATCTGCGAGACGAGGCCGTCGCCGACGGAGAGCTTGACGAAGACGTCGGCTGCTTCGCCGATCGGCATGCCGTGGCGGAAATAGCCGATGATGATGCCGCCGAAGACGTTGATGGCGGTGATGATCAGGCCGGCGACGGCATCGCCGCGCACGAATTTCGAGGCACCGTCCATCGCACCGAAGAACGAGCTTTCCTCTTCGAGTTCCCGGCGCCGGCGCTGGGCTTCCCTTTCATCGATGATGCCGGCCGAAAGATCGGCGTCGATCGACATCTGCTTGCCGGGGATGGCATCCAGCGTGAAGCGCGCGCCGACTTCGGCGATACGCGTGGCGCCCTTGGTGATGACGATGAAGTTGATGGTGATGAGGATCAGGAAGACGATCAGACCGATGACGAAGTCGCCGGACATCACCAGGCTTGCGAAACCGGCGATGACGCCGCCGGCCGCGTCATGGCCTTCATTGCCGTGGGACAGGATGACGCGCGTCGTCGCGATGTTCAGCGCCAGCCGGGTCATCGTCGCGATCAGCAGAATGGTCGGGAAAGACGAAAAATCGAGCGGTTTCTGGATCCACAGCGCAACCATCAGGATCAGCACCGAGAAGGCGATCGAGAAGGCCAGCCCCATGTCGATCAGGAATGGCGGGATCGGCAGGAAGAGAATGCAGATGATGCCGATGATGCCGAGGGCAAAACCGACATCGCGCAGGCTCGGGGCGACTTTCGGAAGGGGGAGTGCAGGTGGTTGCGCCATAACAGTTCCGTCTCTTCATGAGAGGAGGCGGACTCGGTCCGCCCAATTCGGATCGAGAGTTAAATGGCGAAGCTTGCGCGAAGGTGGCTCAGAAACCGGACTGGATGCGCGAAAAGACGAGATTGGTGAAAATCGAGATCTGCGAGCCGACGAAGGGTGCTGTGACGCCGACGGTGATCAGCACGGCGACGATCTTCGGCACGAAGGTCAGCGTCGCTTCCTGCACCTGGGTCAAGGCCTGGATCAGGGCGATGACGAGACCCACGACCATCGCAGCAATGACGGCCGGACCGGCGGCAATCAGGACGGTCCAGATCGCAGCCTGGAACAGATCCAATGCATCAGCTTCATTCATCTGAAGGCAACCTCATATCGCCTCGAAGCAGCCCGCCGTGGCCGGGCCGCTATTGATTGGTGTCCCTCGGCGCGTCGGCGCCGTGGTATCAGGTATCGCTGTCGCTGGTCGGCGCCTTGTCGGCAACAGTGATTCCCGCCTGGACGAGTATATTACCGCCATCGGTGGTCGTCGCAATGATGCCGTCGGAATAAACCTTGACGGATTCGATGGTGCCTTTGACGGTGCCGTCTGCGCTTTCCATGTATTTGCCGACGTAGCTGCTGGCCTGGGTGAGGCTCGAGCTTGCCAGCAGCGTATCCAGCTTGGTGTTGGTCTGGATCGTCTGCTCGACCTGCGAGAAGCTTGCCAGCTGCGACATCTGCTCGCTGGCATCGACCGGATCGGTCGGATCCTGGTTCTTCATCTGCGCAATGAGCAGCTGAAGGAAATTGTCGTAGTTCAGCGTCGCCTTGCTCTGGGCCGAACTGGTCGAGCTCGTCGTACTCGTCGTGCTGACGCTTGATGTCGCATCTACCGCCATGGTGCAATCTCCCTGCGAATCTGCTCGACCATTGTCGGCGGCATCTCGTGGTTGTTGAGGATATTGTCTTCGATCGCGTAGAGGCCACGGATCGCCTTCAGCGCATCGAAAGCGCGGCCGGTCGAGACGAGTGCATCGATGCGCTTCAGTTCGGCGAGGATTTCCTCGTTTTTGAAGCAGCTGAGCAGCATGGTGATCGACTTGCGGAACATCGCCGTCGAGTGGTCCTTGCCCTCGGGATTGATGAGGATCATCTGTGCGATGAAATACAGCTGACGCAGGGGCGTGGTGGCGCCTTCGGGCTGGAGGACGTGGTTTTCGAGAAGGAACGTCACATCATTCAGGAATTCCAGCGCGACCTTGCGGTCGACACGCAGGACGGCGCCGTTGATGAAGATTCTTTCTCCGGCTTTCAGAGAAATGCGAAGTGTACTTTTCATTTAAGTCCATCCCTGATGATGGTGGTAACGTCGATGATGCCCTGGTAGTTATTCGACAGACGTTTTCGGATCCTGTCGCATTCCTTCAAAATCCAGATTGCGATCGAGATGAGGTTGGCCCTGAGCTCGATCTCCAGCTGGTTGTCGGGATGCTTCAGATCCTCGATGAAGCTGATCCATACCCTGCGCGTATAAAACAGGGCTTCGATGGCTTCCCGGCCGTATTTTTCCTTTTCGCGCGCCAGCGACAGCAGATCTATGGACCGGTCAAGAACCTGCCATTCCCGCTCTTTCGCGTCGGCCACCAAGTCCTGCATGACTTCGGCATAAGAGAACTGATACATTCATGCATCCTTCTTAGTCTTGCGCGCCTTTGCTCATCAAAGGTAGTTTACGAGACTCAACTGCTGGATCTTCGAGACGATCGTGTAAGCCGTTTCAAGCTGCGTTTCCAAGGTCTTGACGAGGGTCGAAGCCTCGTAGGGATCGACGCCCTGAAGGTCGACGAGCTTGTTCTTGATGATGTTCGACTGGGCGTCGAGGGCGTCGTTGGACTTCTTGACGCGCTCCTGGGAAAGACCGAGCTGGCTTGCCTGCGTCACGAGGCCGCTGGTCGCCTTCGTCGTGTAGCTGATTGCCTGCTTCGACACCGTGCTCATCGCGTCGCTGCTCAGGTCCTGGCCAAGCAGCGCCGAGGTCATCACCGAGGCGAGCGCCATGTAGCGCATGCCTTCGGAATTGGCGTTGGTCGAGGATTCGATGACTTCCGAATTGCTGATGCGGCTCGTCATGTTCTGGCTCGATGCCTGCGACCAGCCGGTCGTCGCATTGGTCCAGTTTGCCTCGCTGAACATCGGCTCGACCATCGTCGTAATGAAGGTCTCCATTTCGTCGCCGGTGAGATCGCTGACGCCCTTGCCGAGGCCCGTCGCATATGTATTCAGCGCGGTGACGATATCCGCGCTCGTCGCCGTCGTCTGGTCAGTCAGCGGCTGCACATCGGTGTTGATGCCGGAGAACAAGTATTCGCCGTTCACCATGGTATTGGCCGTGTCCATCATAGTGGACAGCGCGCTGGTCGCCGACTGGATGGCGACGGTAATGCTGCCGGGATCGTGGCTGCCCTGGAGCGCCGTCAGCTTCGAAACGAGACCGTCGCCGACGTCCTTCATCTTGGACAGGCCGAGTTGCGAGGATTCCATGCGCGCGGTGACGAGCGAATTGCTCGATTTGATCGTGTCGATCCTGTCGACCTCGCGGCTGAAGTCGACGCTTCTGGCGGCGTTGCCGCCGAGCGAGACACCGATGTCGGCATAGACACCCGTCGTTGCCTCCATCGTCGCCTTCGTCATCTGGTTCTGCCCCTGACGAATGGTCAAGCGCATCGCATTCTGAATGGCTGAACTTGAAATAAATGAGCTCTTCATGGCTTAACTCGCAATATCCAGCAATGACTTCAACATTTCGTCGACAGCGTTCAGGATTTTGGTCGCCGCCTTGTAAGATTGCTCTATGTCAAGGAGCAGCGTCAGTTCCTCGTCGAGGTTGACACCCGTCTCGTTGGAATAGGCTTCGTCCGAGCGCGACAGCGCCGCCGAGGTGTTTTCCGCCGCGGTCGTGGCATTGCTGCGATACTGCTCGAGCCAACCGAGGGAATTCGTGGCGTATTCCATGATGCTGACGTTCGAATCGATGCCCGTCGAGGTGTCGAATCCGGCCGTCGTCCCCGTTGCCGGATCGAAATCGATATCGGAGCCCAAGGCATTATAAAGACTATCGAGGTCCGTCGTATAACCACTGAGGTGGGTAGGATTGTTGACGACGCCGTCGGCGTTGACGCCGCCATCGCGCAGGCGCATCGGGTCGCCGCCCTGCGAGGTGATGACGGTGCTGCTGACGGTGATGGTCGACGCCATACCGGCAACCGCGGTGCTGCCGGCCTCGACCGTGTCGCCGCTCCAGGTGAAGAGACCTGTCACATAGGCCGGGGTCCCCGACGTGCTCTGCTCCTTGAAGAGCGATACCAGGCCGCGGGCGATTTCATCGAGCTGCTTCTGGAAGTTGGGAGCGATCTCGTCACGGACCTGCAGGAGCGACTGAAGGCTTCCCTGCCCCGTCGCCGTCGATCCGCTGCCACGCGGAAGCGCGACACCGTCGATATAGACCGAATTGCCGGCGATGGTGGCATTGTAGGCATCCTTCGCCTGGAACGTCACCGTGCGCGGGATCGTCTCGAAGAGAATCGTCCCGTCAGACGTGCTCAGCACCATGTCGTTGTTGTCGCGCGTCGTGGCGCTGACGCCGACGATCTGCGAAATCTGCTTGAGGGCCTTCTCGCGTTCGTCGAGAGCGCTGGAGGGATCCGCGCCCGTGGCCGTGGCGGTCTTCACCGCATTGTTGGCGGTCTCGAACTGGCTGAGCAGCGTATTCAGCGTATCGACCGCGGTAGCGATCTGCTTGTCGGCGCTGGCGCGGACATCCTGTACGGAACTCGACGCATTGTTCAGCGAGTTGGCGACGTCCTGGGCGGCGGTGATCGCGCCCTGGGCGGCGACGGTGCTGCCGGGCGTCGTGCGGAAGGCCTGAAGTTTCTGCTGGAAAACACCGAGATAGGTGGATGGCGACGTCTCGTAGTCGTTGCCACCCATGATCGACTTGAGGTCCTCGAGACCGCTGAGCAGGGTTTGCTGGGCGCTGTCCTGGGAGGACGACTTCAGATATTGGCGCAGCAGCGCATCTTCCTGCGCCCGGTCGATCTTGACGACCTGCGCGCCGTTCAGGGACGTGGTGAGCATCGCCTGCCGGCGCACGTAATCCTTGTTGCCGGCATTCGAAATATTGTTCGATACGACACTGCTCTGCGTGCCGGTATTGTTGAATATTCCCTGCGCGGTATTAAGTGCGGACGTGAGCGACATGGCTTACCCGTTACCCTGATTATCTCTTGAGGTTGACGAGGACGTCCATGATGTCGGACCCCGTCTGGAACACCTTGGAATTGGCGGTATAGCTGCGTTGGGATTCGATCATCTCGGTGAGCTCGCCGGCAAGGTCGACGTTCGAACCTTCGAGAGCACCCGACTTGATCGTGCCGAGGCCGTTGGTCTGCGGGAAACCGGTGACAGTGACGCCCGACTGGCCGTTGGCGCTGTAGACGTTTCCGCTCATCAGCGTCAACTTGTCCGGACTTGCGACATTCGCGAGCGGAATGCGGTAGAGCGGCTTGGTGCTGCCGTCCTCGTATTTGGCGTAGACTATGCCGTCGCCGTCGATCGTTACGTCCTTGACCGGGCTTGCGGCTTGACCGTTCGGCGTGCCGGTGCCGGCAAACTCGGCGCCGAGCTGCGTAAAGCCCGTGAGATCCATGTCGATATCCAAACCAGTTACCGGATCGGAGATCGTGACGGTGCCCGTTGAGTTGGTGATCTTGCCGGTTGAGTTCGAACTCGAGCGTGGTCTCTGCCACGGTGCCGCCGGTGGGGGTGGTGGTACTGTAGGGGAAGGAGGTCGTTCCGCCGGTTGCCGCATCGGCGTTGCGGAAGATCGCAACCTCCCAAGTGCTGGCGGTGCCGGTTGCCGGCGGTGGTGTAGTAACCGAGGTCTTGGTGAAGTAGAAGTCGTACATCACCTTGTTGCCGAGCGTGTCGTAGGCGACCATCGAGAACTTCTTGGTGTCGGTTGTCGGGGTGCCGGTTGCGCCGTTGTCGCTCGGAAGCGTCGCAGGAGCGACCGGAGCAACGTTAGCGTTGGAATTAAGGTTGCCCTTGAAGACGCCTGACGTCGAGGCGATGGCAGTTAATCCTTCCTGGTTGACATTGACGGGAACGAGGCCGTCGAAGCCGTTGACGACGACGGCGGGAGCGCCGGAGTCGTAGGAATAACCCATCAGGCCGAAGCCGGCGGCGTTGACGAGATTGCCTTCGTCGTCCTTCGTGAAGTCGCCGGCGCGGGTCAGGACAGGCGTGCCGTCGGCGCCCTGGACGATGAAGAAGCCGTCGCCCGAGATCGCAAGGTCGGTGGTGGAGGTGGTGTAGGAAATATCGCCCTGGTCGGAGACGGCCTGGCGGACGGAGGTCTGAACGCCGCCGGAATTGTAGTTGCCGCCCGAGGATGGCAGAACCAGCGACGAGAAGCTCGTCGACACGGCCTTGTAACCGGTCGTGTTAACGTTGGCGATATTGTCGGAGACCGTGCTGAGGCGGTTCGCCTGCGCATTCATGCCCGATACCGCCGTCTTCATGCTGCCGAAAATGCTCATCTGAAAACCTCGTTTTACCTGTTAAGCTCGAGAGTATTTGTCGGGCCTTGCGTGAAGCTGTCTGTGATGGCGCGCTGCGAGGCCAATATCGAGGTTCAGCCGGGCGTCGCCGCCCGGCCGGAAAAATCAGGCCCAATCGATGCAGTAGCCAAGGAAGCGCTTGGAATCGACCGGATCGACGCCGAGCTTCTTGCGCAGCTTCTTGCGCAGCTTCGAGATATGGCTTTCGACGACATTCTCCTCGACCTCCTCATCGAAGATGCCGTAGATGGCGTTGAAGATCTGGGTCTTGGTGACCCGGCGACCGCGATTGGCGATTAGATATTCGAGGATGCGGCGCTCGCGCCGGGGAAGCGCGAAGACTTCGCCGTTGATCTCAGGGTCGCGGCCGTCCGAGAAGACGCGGATCCCGCCGATTTCGGTGTAGTTGGCAATCGCCTTCAGCCGGCGCCGGATCGCAGCCGCCCTTGCCAGGATTTCGCGCGGATGCACCGGTTTGCGCACCACATCGTCGACGCCACAATCGAATAGCGCAAGGGTGTTTTCGAGCGAGGGCTGGTCGCTGACCGCAATTACCGGCGCCATCGACCGGTCCCGGATCGCCCGGGGAGTTCGAGGCTGCGCTGGCCCTGACCGATCAGGAAGGCCTCGACTGCCGCAATATCGGAATCGGCGGCGGTCTGTACCCACTCGCCAAATTCCGCTGGATCAAAGCCGGTGGAGGGAATGCCCTCACGACCAAACAGAGATGTGTATCCATCTTTCACGAGCTCACGCTCATCAACCACGACGATCATTCGTCCGCCTCCGAATCAGTGTGGCACTTCGATGATCTATGGGTACGAATCGCACGAATCGGCGACAACTCGTTAAAGTTAATGGCAGAAACTAATAATTGATTAAGATCTGGGTAGCGATTTGATCTATATCTAGTGGGTCTAGCTGTTTATGCACACCAAAATTTCGTGGAAAAGTTAACGGCCCCTTAATTATGACTTGCGCAGGGGATTCATGCCGGATTCCTGCCATATTGTGACACAGTTTCGTCACAATGGGCCCATTCCATCTTTGGTTGAATTAATTTCGGCAAAAGTTACTCGCATTGGGAGTCCACTTGCCGTAGCCCGTGGCGACCAGATTGGCGATGACGCGGCAGACATATTGCTTCTGCGCGGGGTCATTGTTGGGGCCTGCATGGTATCTGGCTACCGCCATCGTCCATGTCTCGTGACGGTCATGCAGGTCGCGGAGGAATTTTGCTGCATACTCGACGTTGCGATGCGGGTCGAACATATCCTCGGCCGAGCCAAAATTTTCGCCATGATAGTAATGGTTGATCTGCATGCAGCCGATGTCGATGAGCTTGGCGCCGCTGCTGCGGGCGACATCGAACTGCCGCATCGCGTCCTGTTCGGAGGGCGGAAAGATCGCCTTGCCTTCGACGTTCATTGCATAGGGATAGAGCGAGCCCTTGCGGCCGGTCTCCGTCAGGCCGACCGAATAGAGGATGCCTTCCGGGATACCGTATTTGGCAGCTGCCGACTGGATCTCACGCTCGCAGGCGCCGGTGGAGGCTTTGACCTCAGAGGTAAACGCCGCCAGTGCCGCCGCTGCGGCCAGCATTAGCGTCTTCAATACCGGTCTCGCCTGCACCATTGAAGCCTCCGTCCGCCCGCTGTGCCGTCTGATTGTGACGCTCGCGCGCCTCGCCGCCCTGCCCCTGCTGGGCGAGCGACTGCTGCTGGGAGGCCTGGCCTTGACTGCCTGCCTGGTTGCCGGCGTCGCTACGCTCGACCGGCGCCATGCTGATGGTAACGTTGTCGACGGCGTAGCCCTGGCTGCGCAGTGCTTCGAGAATCTTGCCGTGATCTTCCTTCATCTGACGGTAGGCCGCGCCGGTTTCGACCTTGAGGTCGACATTCAGGGCGTCGCCGGACAGGCGCATGGTCGCCGTCACCATGCCGAGATCGAGCGGATTCATCTGGATCTTCAGCGTATTGACCACCTTGCCGGTGCTTGTCCATTCCGCCGCATTGGAGAGCGCCGAGCTCGGTTCCATGGCGCGCGCCCATTCTGAATCGCCGGAGAGAGCGGCAGTGAGGGCGGCGGAATTCGAATTCTGCATCAGGCCGATATAGCGGCGCAACTCGAGAACCGAAACGTTTTCGACATCGGCTTTCTTGGCGCTGTCCTTAGGCCCGGCCTGATCGGTGCCGAGGTGAACATCCATCGACACGCCACGGCCATCGGCGCGGCTGATCCTGAACGTCCTGCCGTCGGCGGCTTCGGCATTCTCCGATCCCGGCACCTTGACGTCACCTACCATGCCACTGTCGACGTTGCCGCTGACGGCCGCCAAGGCGTCGGACGCATGGCCGCCTGCCTTGGCTTCGATATCCTCGATCTTCTTGTCGGCTTCATCGGCTTTGGCGGACGCATGATGGACGCCTGCGGTCACCGGCAAACCAACGGCGCCGTCGGCAGGTCCCTGCTTCAGCAGGCCGAGGACATCGGAAATGCCGCCGTCATTATCCTCACTGTCCTTGTCCGTATCGGTATCCAACGCGTCGGCTTTGGCATGCTTGCCGCCTTTGGCCGCCTCGGTCGAGCGGTCTTTCGGGTCGACCTTGCCGAAGGCGATATCCGCCTGCACCTTGACTGCAGCCTTTGCGGGCTTTGCCGCGACGACATTTGCGATGGTCTCCGGCGGCCCTTCAGCCTGCGCCTTCAAAGCGGCATCGCCGAGATCGATCAACGGCTTTGCGCCATTGCGGCTGCGGATGGTCCGCGCCACTTTCTCGGCGCCGGCATCGGCAACTGCACCCTGATCCGGCTGCGCATCGTCGGCGTCGTCATTGACGGCGCCGTTGCTTGCCTTGGCAAGCGCGTCGGAAAAGCCGTTCTTTTGGCCGCCAGCATCGTCTTTGCCCATCGGCCGTGCAGATTTCACAGCCGCGGCAGAATCAGGACCGGCGGCTCCGCCCAAGACGCTCATATCCATCATTGTTCGTTGCCTTCCTGCGCCAGAAGACCGTCGATCTCGTCGAGCTTAGACCGATTGGTCGTCACAAATGCGTTGAATGAGGGGTCGGTACCCTGGCTCTGGCCAGTCGATGCCACACCTCCCGGAACAGGCTCGGAAAGCGCGCCTGGCGCTCCCGGTTGCGGAGCTATAGCCGCAGCCTTTTCAGAAGTGATTTCTTGATCAGAAGTGTTAGGGCCCGAGGCTTGCGTCAGGCTTGCCGGGTCGGGAGCGCGCAGGATCTGCTCGGCAACCGATCGTGCCGCCTCCTGCAACGCCTGATCCCGCGGCGAAAGCGTGTCACCGGCGATGCCGCTGACATTCTTCGCTGCCCGGTCGATATCCTCTGTGGTAAGGCCGGCCATGCCGCCATAGAAATCCGCAAGAGGACCGAAGGCATTGTCAGTGCCGGCGCCAAGCGACTGCACACGGTCGACCGCCATATGGGCCAGCTGCGGCTTTCCCGCGATCGCCGCAGCGCGGGCGATGCGCAGATAGACCTCGCGCTGGCGCGGCGCGTCCATGAAGGACAGGATGTCGATGACATCCTGCGGCTTCACGTCGTGATCATGGCCGACGACGAGTGTCACGAAAAGGTCGGCGAACTGGCTGGCATAAGGCGAATGTAGGAAGCGCCTGATATAGCGCTGCGAATAGGCCATGCCCCTGTCGAGCATCCCCTTGTCGACGCAGATGGCGACGGAGCGGCGCAACGCCGCTTCCTCGACGATCGTGCCGGGTGCCGCAAGGCGCGCCTGGTCGTAGAGATCCAGTGCGTCTGTCGGCTTCGTCGCGATCAGCACGTTGCCGCCGATCAACGCAAGGTATGGGCCGATCTTCTTGTCGCGGTATTCCCTGGCCGTCTCCTCCAGGGTCTTGGCGACGAGCAGCCCCTTACCGCTCAGATATTTTCTGAGCACATCGGTGACACGGTTGTCGAAATAGCCGTTGACGTCGTGGGCGATCAGATATTCGAGCGTCTGCGGATTGCCGCCGCTCATCGCGTAGATCAGCGCTGCATCGACGTTGCGGTCGTCATCGAAGACCGAAGTATCGACGCTGCGCAGCCGCTCGTCGATCGTTCCCAGCATGAAGCGCTGCATCTCTCCGGCCGAATGATCCCCGGAGACGACGGAATCCTGCACAAACTGCAGCGACCGCAGCATCTTGTACGGTGCAAGATCGTCCGGATCCTGCGCCTTGGCTGCGGCCGGCGAAAGCATCGCCAGACCGAGAGCCACAAATCCGACATAGCGATGCTGCCGACGCGCCATCCTGTTATCCTCGATCCGCCTGCACCAGGATCTCGATCCGGCGGTTGGTCGCGTTGAACGGGTCGGACGGCAGCTTCAGCCGGCGGTCGGCAAAGCCCGAAACCTGGGAGATGCGTTTTTCGTCGAGCCCGCCGCGCACAAGCATATAATAAGCGCTCTGGGCGCGGTCCATCGAAAGCCGCCAGTTTTCATTCTGCGCGCCCTTATACTGGCGCCCGTCCGTATGGCCGCGGATGGCGACCGCGCCGCCCCTTTCCTTCAGGATCGCGCCGATCTTTTCCATGGCGAGCACCATTTCCTGGCGGGGAACCGCGGAACCGATATTGAACATCGAGTCGTCGCTCTGGTCGGAGATGCTGACGAGCAATCCGCCTTCGGATGCCGTTACGGTCAGGCCTTCGGCAAGCTTGCCGGCAATGCCGCCGATCTGCTGAGCGATCTGCTCCTGCAGTTGCTCGGCTTGTTTCTGCTGCTGCTGTTCGGTCTCGGCCGCGCTCTTGTCCGCATCCTTCTGATGATCGGCGTCCTTCTGCGCTGCATCCTTTTGCGCTGGGGCCTTCTTGTCCTCAGCCTTCTTATCGCCAGACTTCTTGTCATCCGGCGCCTTGCCGTCCTTGGCCTCGGCCGCGCCCTTGGCTTCCTGAGCGGCCTTCTGATCGGTGGTCAGCGGTATCGGCTTCATATCCTCGACCTTGGCCATCTCGGTTGTCGCGCTTTCAGCCGCCTGCTCGTCGCTCTTGCCGGGAGGCGCGGACTTGCCGGCTGTCGTGACCTCAACCTGCTTCGTCCAGAAATCCGGATCGAAGGGATCACGATAGGCTTCGCCGCCATCGGCGCCGGTGGCCGGGCCGGAATCGGCGGCACCGCCATCGCCCTTGGCGCTGACATTGGCCTGCTGGCCGACTTCCTGCGCGATCTCGGCCAGAACCGAATACGGATTTTCGAAGAAATCGGCCTCGGAATAATTGGTCTGGTCGCCTGATGTCGATGTCTGGTCGTCACCATCCGCCGAAGCCTTGCCGTCGTTCGGATTTTCTTCCTTCTGTTTCGACTTCTCCTGCTTCTCCTCGCCTTCGGCGTTGTCGACGGGCTTCTTCAATCCCTTCTCGGTCGGCTTTTCGTCGGAAAGCTTGATCGGATTGAAATAGGTCGCGACCGAGGCCTTGGTCTCCTCGTTGGCGGCATTGACCAGCCACATGACCAGGAAGAACGCCATCATCGCCGTCATGAAGTCGGCATAGGCAATTTTCCACGCACCGCCATGGGAGCCATCGTGATCACCGCCGCCATGTCTCTTGACGATGATGATCTCGTTCTTGCCGTGGTGGTGGTTTTCGCCTTCGCTCATTCGAGAACTTTCTTCAAGCTGGCTGCCCAGGCGGACATACGGGTGACGATGACGGAATCGCCGATTTCGACGGCAAGATCGATATCGTCAGTCTCAATGTGTCGAACCGCCTCGGCATGTTCACCGAGCTCGGCGGCTAAGAGTTCGAAAAGCCGGCTGGGCCCGCGGACGACGATCGGTCCGGCAGCGCCCTCGAGGATCGAGTCGCGCAGCAGCACGGCGAGGCTTTCGGCTGCCCTGGCGGCAAGCGCTTCGGTCATCACGGGCGCGATGGCGATAGAGGCACCGGCACTGACCAGCTGCGCGACCTCTTCGGCAATATCGCGGACGCGGGATGCAATGACCGCTGCCGCCTCGACTTCGTAGCGAAGCCTCAGCTCGGCAAGCTCACGCGCGTGAGCCTCGGCCAGCGTCCGCGTCTCGCGTTCGTATTTTTCGGTCAAATCAGCGGTCGCTGCGGCATGACCTTGCGCATAGGCATTGCGGCGCTCCGCCTCGACGTCGATTACCGGTTCGCTCGGCATTTCGGGAAAACCGTCGCCGCCGAAATCGTCCATCTCGATGATCGGCGCTGACGGTTCCGGTTCACCGAAATCCTTCAAATACCGGGAAAGCGTAATGCTCATAAAAAACCATCCAGCATTCGGGAGGCATGCAGCATATCCACCCCCGCTCAAAACGAACTTGCGCGCCGGCACGTCGCTTCGAACGGGCAAGGGCTTCACCTTGCACCGGCACGGATTCGGACGATGCCTTCATGCCGGAAACTAGGAAGTCAAACTTGCGCGAGGATGAATGGCACCGCCATCCGCGATCGCGCCCACCTTTATTCCAGCAGGATCAAAATCTTGCTCGAAGCCGTGTTGAGGATCGAGATCGCTTCGACGGCCATCTGCTTCTGGGTTTCGATCGCCTTTTGCCGGATCGAAGCCTCGTCCATGTCGGTATCGACGAGCGCGCCGACGCTCTTGTCGATCGAATCGGAGAGATCGGCCGTATAGTCCATCTGATCGTCGATACGCGTCTTCATCACACCGATGGAAGCGGCCGTCGTCGTCAGCGAGGAAAGCAGCGAGTCGGTCACATCGAGCATATCGGTGAGTTGCGCATCGGTCGTATTCTTGTCGATCGCAATTTCCGTGCCCGTCGCCGGCGTGGTCGAGCTGGCGTCCAAAAGGTAATAGTTGCGCGCCGTCGCGCCGCTGTTGTTGATCGCGTTGGCATCGACCGCCTTGGTAAACAGTCCGCCGCTCGCATCGTTCTTATCGATGAGGATGGTTTGCGACGAGGGGAAATCGATGGTCTGAGCTTGATATTCGCCAGTCGGCGCGCGCACGAAACTCGAAATCACCGACCATGTCGGCGGCGCGGCGGTGTCGCCGTTCAGCAGCCAGTTTTCGCCGGCAAACGACGTCGATTCAACGACGGTCTTCAGCTGCTCCTTATATTCGCTGATCTCAGCATTGATCTTGTCCTTGTCGGTGCCGGGCTCTTTTGCCGCAACCAGCTTGGCGCGAATCTGGCCCATAAGATCAATCGCCGAGGTCATCGCCGTGTAGGTCGCATCCACCTTGGCAGCGCCGAGTCCAAGCGCATCTCCGATCGTGCCCAGATTGGTGCTGTCTGAGCGCATGACGGTTGCGATCGACCAGTAGGACGCATCGTCGGAGGCCGTCTCGATACGGTAACCCGAGGAAACTTGCTGCTGTGTCTGGCTGGCTTCTTTGTTGATGCTGCGTAGCACCGCAAGCGCATTCACCGCGGCCGCGCTGGTAATCTTAACGGTCATCGACAGGTCTCGGAATAAGGTCAAGGGGCAGGCCGGAATGCCGGCGGCGACTGAAGTGGCATCATGCCTCCGGTAGAGTTTCTACCGGCGTGTCGCAAAAGCAAATCAACTGAAAGCGAAGGTAACTCGATATCAACCCGTTGGGCAAGAGCGCAGCGCCGAACGCGCCGCGTCGATCGCGACGCAATTCAAGCCATTGATATAAAAGAAAAAACCGCGCCGTTTCGGACGCGGTTCGTAGGCTTTTCGCTTGTTGCCGGACGAGGGCGCAAGATTCGGTCCAGCTTCAGCGCCCGATTTAGCTGCGGAACAGCGTGAGAATGTTCTGAGCGCTGGAGTTGGCGATCGACAGCGACTGGATCGCCAGCTGCTGCTGCGTTTGCAACGCCGTCAGCTTACTCGATTCCTCCTCCATATCGGCATCGACAAGGCGGCCCACGCCCGAGTCGATCGAGTCGCTGAGCGCGCCGACGAAATTTTCCTGCAGTTCGATTCGCGTGGAAATCGAGCCGAGCTGCGATGCGGCCTTGGTCATCGCGTCCAAGCCGGCCTCGATCGAGGTCAGGGCCATGGAGATCTCAACCGAGCCGAAGGTGCTGATGTCCATCGAGTAGATCGAGCCGATCGTACCGTATGATGTGCCAATAATGCCGGAGCTCGTCTCGATCGAGCCGACCGAGTCCATGCCGAAGAGGACGTTGCCCGTGGAGCTTGAGTCCAGGATGTAGTCCGTCGTCTTGACGGAGACATTGCCGTTGCCATCGCGCACGAAGGTGGAAACCACGCTCTTAGTGCCGTCAGCGCCGGCAACCCAGTTTTCACCGGAAAAGGAAGCCGATTGGGCAATGCTGAGCAACTGCTGCTGCAACTGGCCGATTTCTTCCTGGACCTTGGTCTTGTCGACGCCCTTTTCGGTCGCGGCGACGATCTTCGCCTTGATTTCGCTGATGACGTCGATAGCGCTGTCCATGGCGGAATAAGCGGTATCGACCTTGGCGGCACCGAGGCCGAGAGCGTCGGAGACGGCGGAAAGTGCCTTGTTGTCCGAACGCATGGTCGTTGCGATCGACCAGTAGGCGGCGTTGTCGGACGCTTTTTCGACGCGATAACCCGACGATACGCGGTTCTGCGTAGCCTCGAGGCCGTCATTGATTCCGCGGAGTGTCTGAAGGGCGGCCATCGCCGCAACGTTCGTCAAAATGCTGGTCATGAAATGATTGCCCCTTGTCGGCAGTTGATAAAAAGGGACATTCCGGAAGCTACCGGGAACGGGGACCAGCCTCATGCCTGTTAACCGGTTCTTAAATTTGGTTAACCCGCCGTCTCGTTGACCTGAGAAAACAGCATTATGGTTAATCAACCGTTAACAGACACTAAAAAAAGCCGCGCTCCATTGAAGCGCGGCTCGTTTCCGAAGTCCCGCCGGAGACCGGCGGGCCGATATTTCCGAGGGTTATTAGCCGCGGAACAGCGTGAGGATGGTCTGCGAAGAGGAGTTCGCGATCGACAGTGACTGGACGGCCAGCTGCTGCTGGGTCTGCAGAGCGCTGAGCTTGGAGGATTCTTCTTCCATGTCGGCGTCGACGAGACGGCCGACACCGGAGTCGATCGAGTCGCTGAGAGCGGATACGAAGTTTTCCTGCAGTTCGATGCGCTTGGAGATCGAGCCGAGAGCAGCGCCGGCGCTGGTCATGGACTTCAGAGCCGCTTCGACATTGGTCAGAGCCGTCTGGATCTCGCCGAGGGTGAAGTTGGTGATGTCCATCGCGTAGACAGAACCGGTGGCGCCGTTCGACGTGCCGAGGATACCCGTGGAGGTTTCAACAGCGCCGCCGCTCATGCCGAACAGAACGTTGCCTGCGGAGCCGTCGTCGAGAACGTAGTCGGTCATCACGACCGAGACAGCGTTGGAGCCGTCACGAACGAAGGAGGCAACGACGTTCTTGGTGCCGTCGGCGCCGGCAACCCAGTTTTCACCGGAGAAGGAAGCCGACTGAGCGACGCTCAGGAGCTGCTGCTGCAGCTGGCTGATTTCTTCCTGGACCTTGGCCTTGTCGACGCCGTTTTCAGTCGCGGCAACCAGCTTGGCCTTGATGTTCCCGACGACATCGATGGCGCTGTCCATGGCGGAATAAGCGGTATCAACCTTGGCGGCGCCGAGGCCGAGAGCGTCGGAGACGGCGGAAAGCGCCTTGTTGTCCGAACGCATGGTCGTTGCGATCGACCAGTAAGCAGCATTGTCGGAAGCCTGGCCAACGCGATAGCCGGACGAAACGTGAGCCTGGGTTGTCTGGAGACCCTGGTTGATGCCACGGAGAGTCTGGAGGGCTGCCATCGCAGCGTTATTGGTGTTGATGCTCGTCATAGTTTGTTTGCCCCTTGTTGGCAGATTTTAAAAAGGGACATTCCGGATTTTCGGCCGGCCCACAGCGATCAGCATCATGCCTGTTAACCAGTCTCGTTAAGGTTAACTCGCCGTTTCGATGGGCCTAGAAAACAGCAAGATGGTTAAGGAAAGCTAAATTCAAAATGGAAATAGCGTAAAAATATCTGACACTTAGAAGGTTTTTCATTAACCTTATGTTAAAACATTTCGCGGCCGGGAATGACCCGGCCGCGAAACTTGAAAACCTTTGCCGACCGCTCTTAGCGGAAGAGCGACAAGATGTTCTGCGAAGAGGAATTCGCAATCGACAGCGACTGGATCGCCAGCTGCTGCTGGGTCTGCAGGGCGCTGAGCTTGGAGGATTCTTCTTCCATGTTGGCGTCGACGAGACGGCCGACACCGGAGTCGATCGAGTCGCTGAGAGCGTTGACGAAATCGTCCTGGTTGTCGATACGCTTGGAGAGCGAGCCGAGAGCAGCACCGGCGCTGGTCATGGACTTCAGAGCCGCTTCGACGTTGGTCAGAGCCGTCTGGATCTGGCCGGCGGTGAAGTTGGTGATGTCCATCCCGTAGATTGAACCGGTGGCGCCGTTCGACGTGCCGAGGATACCCGTGGAGGTTTCGACCGAGCCGCCGCTCATGCCGAACAGAACGTTGCCTGCAGAGCCGTCGTCGAGAACGTAGTCGGTGGTGGTGACCGACACGGCGTTGGAGCCGTCGCGGACGAACGAGGAAACGACGCTCTTGGTGCCGTCGGCGCCGGCAACCCAGTTTTCACCGTTGAACGAAGCCGACTGAGCGATGCTCTTCAGCTGTTCCTGCAGCTGGCTGATTTCTTCCTGGACCTTGGCCTTGTCAACGCCGTTTTCAGTGGCGGCAACCAGCTTGGCCTTGATGTCGCCGACGACGTCAATGGCGCTGTCCATGGCGGTGTAAGCGGTGTCGACCTTGGCAGCGCCCATGCCGAGAGCGTCGGAAACGGCAGAAAGCGCCTTGTTGTCCGAACGCATGGTCGTTGCGATCGACCAGTAAGCAGCGTTGTCGGAAGCCTTTTCGACGCGGTAGCCCGACGAAACGTGGTTCTGCGTGCTGTTCAGGTTCTGGTTGACGCTGCGTAGCGTCTGGAGAGCGGCCTGTGCGGAAGAATTGGTGTTAATGCTTGTCATAAATCTGTCCCCTGGAAACTAGATACAAAAAGGAGGACATACCGGACTATAGTACCGGCGATGACGGACCAGCTTCATGCTACTCGGCGCCTTTTTTTGTTTGGCCCAAACCCGTCATGTCCAGGGCAATCTCGCAGCCAATGCTTGCCAACTTCTTAAAAACAGAGGCCCCGTGCCGGCTCCTTACATCGCATAGTTAATGCCGGCTGAATCTATTCCTTCGCATGCTAACATGCCGAGAAAGAAACCGTTTTCTCTCATGAAGGAAGCGCCTTCATGCGGCACACCGGTTTCAAGCAAGCTTCACCTGGCAGTGTGGCAGGCGCCGGGATAGCATCATCGGATCGATCCGCCCGTTTTCGGGGAGGACGGCTCGGGCGTGCGTCGGCGATCGACAGAAATGCCAGAACATTTCCTTCACGGAGTTGGGTTTTGAACAGCAAAGTTTCGTTCTCTGCGGCATCCAGAGATTACCAGGCGGGCCGCTACACACAGTCCCTGGCGACGCTCAACCAGCTCATGGATATCCAGCAGGACGCCAAGACCTATGCGCTGCTGGCCAAGAACCTCCTGCAGCTCGGCTTCAAGGCCGATGCCGCGAAAGCCTATGGCTTGGCCGGCAACTGCGAAGGACCGAATGCCTACGAATACCAGAAGCAGGCTGCCAAGCTGCATTATGAGATCGGCAACGAGGATGATGCTCTGCTGATCGCCATGCGAAACCTCGCCAAGGCCAAGGACGACGCAGAACTCGCCTTCATCATCACGGCGATCTATCTGAAGCGCCAGCAGCGGGATATCATTCGCCCGTT
This sequence comes from Rhizobium sp. C104, assembly GCF_022354505.1. NCBI lineage: Bacteria > Pseudomonadati > Pseudomonadota > Alphaproteobacteria > Hyphomicrobiales > Rhizobiaceae > Rhizobium > Rhizobium sp. C104. The sequence goes on from NZ_CP092348.1 coordinate 2,932,744, forward strand.
CAAGACGGTGCTGTCACAGAGTGCCAATCCCGATCATATGCGCCTGGCGGCCCTGCTGCTGAGCGACGATCTGAACGACGCAACCAACCAGAGCCTCTCGCGCAACCTCTTCAAGCGGTTTCCGGGCAATCTCGCATTCCGCTTCCTGCATCTGGTTTTCGCCCGCGAATTCAACGAGTTCGAAGAGGCCAGCAAACATCAGGCGGTGATCGACTCTGCACTCGCAAAGGGCGATATCGAGATCCTGCGCAAGGACAACCCGTTCTATCATCTGCACTGGTGCGGCAACGAGGATTTCAACCGCTATGCCACGATCGGCACCACCCCCCTCAACCCCGAACGGGTGGCCTTCCGCCGCAACCAGCCGCACACGTGGTCCGACAAGATCCGGATCGGCTACATGTCATCGGACTTCTGGGATCGCCATGCGACGATGAAGCTCCTGCAGCGGATCCTGGAACTGCACGACAGGGACCGGTTCGAGGTGACGCTGTTCTGCCATACGGGTCCGGAATACCTGAAGCACAACGTTACCGACCGCAGCCGCTGGGGCCGGATCGTCGACGTTCACGGCTTCTCCGATCAGGCGGTGCTGGCAGTCGTGCGCGAGCATAATATCGACATCATGGTCGACCTGAAGGGCCATACCTCCGGCAGTCGCGCGACAGCCTTCAACCTGCCGCTGGCGCCAGTACACGTCGGCTGGCTTGGTTTCCCCGGCAGCACCGTCAATATCGATCTCGACTACGTCATCGGCGACCATTCGGTACTGCCCGAGGTGGCCAAGCCCTTCTACCATGAGAAATTCTGCCGGTTGCCGGAAAGCTATCAGCCGAACGACCCGATGCATCGCCCGAAGCCGCGCCCCGTCACCCGCGAGCAGCTCGGCCTGCCGAAAGAGGCCTTTATCTTCGCCTCATTCAACGGCAACCGCAAGATCACGCCGGAGACGATCGACAGCTGGTGCCGCATTCTCAAGCGGGCGCCGAACAGCGTGCTCTGGCTGATGGCGAACACGCCGCGCAACCAGGCGAATCTGTTGAAGCACTTCCAGACGGCAGGCATTTCGCCCAAGCGGATCATTTTCTGCCCGCGCGCGCCCTACGAACAACATATCGACCGTCAGCAGGCGGCCGACCTCGGCATCGATACCTTCCCCGTCAACGGCCATACGACCACCTCGGAGCAGCTCTGGGGCGGCCTGCCGGTTCTGACCTTCAAGGGCACCAACTTCGCCTCACGCGTCAGCGAGAGCCTGCTGCGGGCCATCGACCTGCCCGACCTCGTCGCAAGCGACCTGCAGGCCTATGAAGATATGGCCGTCGAACTGGCGCAGAACCCCGGAAGGATCGCCGAATACAAGGCGCATCTGAAAGAGAAGCGCTATATCGCACCGCTCTTCGACGCCGAACGTTTCTGCAATCATCTGGAGCAGGCCTACGAAATCATGGCCGAGCGCGGCAAGCAGCGTCTCGCCCCCGAGCACATGGACATTGCGGCGCTGCCGCCGCGCACGGTGCCGTTCGGCGCCGAGTGAGCCTTTCAATCGTCACGAAAACCCGCCGGAGCGATCCGGCGGGTTTTCTCGTTGCCGAAAGCCTAGACGAAGATAGGAACGGGCAAAGATAGGAGCGGCGGTCGGTCAGTTGAACGAGCGCACCAGACTGCCGACCAGCAGGTTCCAGCCGTCGATCAGCACGAAGAAGAGAATCTTGAACGGCAGCGAGATCGACGTCGGCGGCAGCATCATCATGCCCATCGCCATGGTGATGGTGGCGACGATGAGGTCGATAACGAGGAACGGCAGGACGACGAGGAAGCCGATCTCGAAGCCGCGGCGAATTTCCGAAATCATGAAGGCCGGGATCAGCACGCGATAGTCGATCGGATCCGTCGTCTGGATAGTCTGGCCGCGTTCACGCGCCAGATCGACGAATAGCGCCAGATCCTTGTCGCGGGTGTTGGCCGCCATGAAGGTGCGGAAGGGTTCGGCAATCCGCTGGACGGCCTCGGTCTCGTTGATCTGATTGGCAAGCAGCGGCTGCACGCCGTTCTGCCAGGCCTGATCGAAGGTCGGCGACATGACGTAGAAGGTCATGAACAGCGACAGCGACAGGAGGATCATGTTGGAGGGGGTCGACGAGAGGCCCATGCCTGAGCGCAGGATCGAGAAGGCGATGATGAAGCGCGGGAAGCTCGTCACCATGATCAGGATGCCCGGCGCGACCGAAAGGATGGTCAGCAGGCCGAACGTGCGGATGATCCAGGCGGCGACGGAGCCATCGACGGGTACGTTCAACAAGTCAGTCGGCAGCTGCTGTGCCACCGCCAGTTCCGGTACCGCCATCATGGCGGCAAGGAAAACTATGAGACGAATCATTCGATGACAAATGTCCTGAACATGACCTTCGATACCCGCCCTTGCGAGCGAAGGTCAACACGTTCCTGTATGTCATCCTTGAGATATTGAAAGCCCCGCGGCCCCTCGATCTGCTGCAGGGAAACGGTCCTGACATAGGCGAGGATATCCTGGTGGATATCCTCGGAAACCTTGACATCCGGTGGTCCGTTGAACAGCAGCGCGACCTCGAGTCGGACCCAGTTTTCCGAGGGGTAGGCGAGGTTCGAGGTGATCGGCTCGAGCTGGACAACGTTGTTCGCCTCGGTCGAGATGTGGGCCAGGCCTTCCTCGGCCTTTTTCTTGGCCTCGGCGTCCTTGGCCTGCTCGGCCTCCTTGGCGCCCTTGATGTTGGGCGCGACGATCGTGCCGACCGCCCAGCCGCCGCCGGCGCCGAGCAGCGTCAGGACAGCGATACCGATGATCGTCATCAGCGTGGCGGATTTCTTCTTTGGTTGACCTGTGCTTGCGTCTGGCTCTGCCATCGTCGTTCAGCCTCAAAGCGGCGAGAAAAGATCGACGGCCTGCTGGCCGCGCGGAGGCTGCTGTACTTCCATCAGGCGGCCGCGGCCACCGTAGGAGATGCGGGCCTCGGCGATCTTGTCGTAGGAAATCTGGTTGTCGGCATTGACGTCCTGCGGGCGAACGATACCGGCGACGTTCAGGATGCGCAGTTCCTGGTTCAGACGGACTTCCTGCGAGCCCGAGATGACGAGGTTACCGTTTTCGAGAATGCCGGTGACGACGGCGGCGACCAGAAGGGTGATCTTGTCGGTGCGCTCGATCTTGCCCTTGCCGTCGGTGCTGGTGTCGGAACCATAGGTGAGGTCGGTCTTGGACTCGGGCGTCCAGCCGAAGATCTGGGCGTTGACGTCCCAGTTCATGCCGCTCGAATTGGTGCGGCTGCGGTTGGTCTCGTTGTCGAAGGAGGCCTTGTCGTTGATCTGGATGTCGACGGTCAGGATGTCGCCGACATTGAGCGCACGCGCATCCTTGAAGAGCGCCGCCTGCGAATCGCTCCACAGGGAATAACCCTGCGCCACGGCGCGCGGCTGCTTCGGATAAAGCGCCATCTGCGGCGTCTGGCCATAGGCCAGGCCGCTGCCGATCGGGCTCATGGCGGGCGCGCGGCCGATCTCGCTGACTGCCGTCGGAGACTGGCAACCTGCAAGGAGTGCGAGGGCGGCGATCGCGGCCGGGAAACGCATATTCATGAAGGATCCTTCGACGTATTGGGATCGGACGCACTGGCGATGACGCTGGCGATGGCCGCGGCCTTCTTCGGGTCCATCTCGTTGAGGATGAGGCTCGACTGACGCGGGCCGAGCCGCATGATCACGGCGGAGGCCACCTCGATCTTCATGTCCTGTAGTTGCAGTGCGGCCGAATCCGGCTTCATCTTCTTGTAGATTTCAGTGAGGCCGGCTTCCGCTTGCTTCAGGAAATCGTCGCGCCGCTTCAGCCAGTCCTGGTACTCGGCCTTGCGCTTATCCATCTCCGCCATGCGGGCGTCGATGTCGGCGCGAAGCTTTTCCAGCTCCTGCTTCTGCAGGAGGTAACGCTGGTCGCGGGCGGGGTCGGCAATGTTGGTGCAGAACTGCTTGACTTCGTCCTGGGAGGTGATGTCGCCCGCCGGCGCATGCTCCTGCGCGAAGGCGCCCGGGATCGACAGAAGGACGAGGCCTGCTGCCGGCAGCGCCAGCCGGCGCGCCAATTGCAGGACCGTCATGTCTTTGATGATCTTTATCATTGCAGCACAAGCTCCGCCTGCAGGGCGCCCGCCGACTTGATGCCCTGGAGAATGGCGATGATGCCATCCGGCTTCACGCCGATATTGTTGAGGCCGGCAACGAGGGTCCTGAGGTCGGGACCGTCGATGATCGCGACGCGCCCGCCGGTCTGCTCAGCGGCGATATCGGTCTGCGGCTGGACCGCGGTGCGGCCACGCGAGAAAGGTTCGGGCTGGATGATCTGCGGCGTCTCGGTGACCTGAACCGTCAGGGTGCCGTAGCTGACGGCGACCGGCGAGACGCGGACGTCGGAGCCGATGACGATCGTTCCGGTACGCTCGTTGATGACAACCTTGGCCGGCGTATCGGTTTCGACGATGAGATTTTCGATGTCGGCCATCAGCCGGGTGAGATCGGCCGTGCGCGGCTTCTGAATCACCACTTCCTGAGAATCCTTGGCTTCGGCGACCGGGCCGCCGAAACGTGCTGAGGCATAACCATTGACGATGTCGGCGATGCGGATCGCCGTCGAGAAGTCGGGATTGCGCAGCTGCAGGACGAGATTGACCGAGTCCTTGAAGCGGGACGGCAGTTCACGTTCGATGATCGCGCCGCCGGGCACGCGGCCGGCGGTGGTCACACCTTCGGTCACGGTCGCCGCCTGGCCCTGGGCCTGGAAGCCGGTGACGATGGCAGCGCCCTGAGCGACAGCGTAGATCTGGCCGTCCGCGCCGGAAAGCGAGGTCATGACGAGTGTGCCGCCGCGCAGCGATGTTGCGTCGCCGAGCGAGCTTACCGTTACGTCGATGCGGCTGCCGGGGCTTGCGAAGGGCGGCAGGTTGGCGGTGACCATGACGGCCGCCGTGTTCTTGGCGTTGGATTGGCCGCCCTGCGTCGAGATGCCGAGATTCTGCAGCATAGCCCGCATCGACTGCTCGGTGAAAGGCGAAGCACGGAAGCCGTCGCCGGTTCCCTGCAGGCCGACGATCAGGCCGTAGCCGATCAACTGGTTGTCGCGTCCGGCCTGAAGGGAGGCGATATCCTTGATGCGGGATGTCAGCGCCCAGGCGGGCGCGACGTCGACGAGGTTCATGGCAAGCACCGCGACAAGGGTCAAGAACCGGAAGAACAATTTCATTTTGCCCTCACATGGACCGTGCCGTCCGCAAGCACCGTGCCGCTGACGATGACGCCGGAATCCATATTGCGCGCGCGGATCAGCTGCCCTGTGGCGCCGTCTTCGAGCGGCGAGCCGGCGGCTGAGATGGTCATCGCACCGAGCGAGAAGACCAGGCGGATCGAAGAACCGCGGGTCACCGTATAGGGCTCACGCAGACCCGAAACCGAAATCGTGCGGCCCGGCAAAAGCGTGCGCTTGGAGACCAGGCCTTCGACCTGGGAGATGGATTTGGCGAAATCGCCGGAAAGGTTGGGGTTGGTGACCTCGACCTCCTGAAGCTGGCTGGCCGACAATGTGTCGCCGGGGTAGATGATCGTCGTCGGGACGACGGCATAACCCATGCCGGCATCCACGTCCGCGGGCAAGAAAATGCCCGTGACTGCGATCGTGGCTGCCGCCACCCATCCTGAGATGTGTCCTGCCCGGCAAAACATCATGTTTCGGCCCTTCCCTTTACTTCAGGTTCTTGCTGACGATGGAGGCCATTTCATCAGCGGTGGTGATCACCTTGGAATTCATCTCGTAAGCGCGCTGGGCCGAGATCAGCTCGGTGATTTCCTTCACCGGATCGACGTTCGACGATTCCAGATAGCCCTGCTTCATGTAGGCGAAACCTTCCTCGTCAGGATTGCCCACGACGGCTTCGCCGGAGGCTGCCGTTTCCTGGAAGAGATTGTCGCCGAGCGGCTGGAGACCAGCCTCGTTGACGAAGTCGGCAAGCGTCAACTGGCCGAGCACGGTCGCATCCGCCGCACCCGGCAATTTGGCCGAAACCTGGCCGGAGCGGCTGATCGTCAGCTCGGTCGAGCCCGTCGGGATGGTGATACCGGGCAGGACCTCGTAGCCGTCGATGGTGACGAGCTGGCCCTGGTCGTTCTTGTTGAAGGCGCCGGCGCGGGTGTAAAGCGTCGTCCCGTCGGTCGACTGGATCTGGAAGAAGCCCTTGCCGATCAGCGCCACGTCGAGGTCGTTGCCGGTCTGGGTCAGTTCGCCTTGGAGATGCAGGTTGCGGACCGCCGATGTCTGGACGCCGAGGCCGATATTGGCGCCTTCGGGAACGACGGCCTGGTTGGCGCGGTTGGCGACGCCCTTGGCGCGTTCGGTCTGGTAGAGAAGATCGGAGAATTCGGCGCGGGCGCGCTTGAAACCCGTCGTATTGATGTTGGCGATATTGTTCGCGATGACTTCCAGATTGGTCTGCTGGGCATCCATGCCCGTTGCTGCAATGGCGAGCGCTCTCATGTGTTCGTCCTCAAATCAGTTACATCTGCATCTTGGTGACTTCGAGAAAGGCCGAGACGACCTTGTCGCGGATGGCGATCGCCGTCTGCAGCGTCTGCTCGGCCTGGAGCATGGAATCGACGACTTCACGCGTCGTCGCCGTGCCTTTGATCCCGGCAAAGGACATGCTTTCCGCACCCTTCAGGCTGCTGACCGCGTCGCTTGCCATGTTGCCCATGACGGAGGCGAAGCTCATATTATTGGCCGCACCTGCGGTGCCTGGCATGGTGGCGGCAGACGACGAGGCCGAATTTTCGGTGTCGACGGCGCCGAGCGCACGGGTCATCGAAAGGTTGCTGACATTCTGGACGCTGCTGATCATTATTATTGGCTCTTCAGGAGATCGATCGTGGAGGAGATGAGATCGCGGGTCTGCTTGATGGTCTGCAGATTGGCGTCATACGAGCGGTTGGCTTCGCGCATGTCGGCCATCTCGACCAGGATGTTGACGTTCGGCAGCTTGACGACGCCCTTCTGGTCCGCAGCCGGATTGCTGGGGTCGAATTCGGTGCTGAAGTCGCCTTCGTCGACGCCGACCTTCTTGACGTCGACCGTCTCGACGCCGCTCACACGATCCATCTGTTGGCCGAAGGTGATGGTCTTGCGGCGATAGGGGTCGGCACCGGGCGTGTCACCGGTCGAGCGGGCGTTGGCGATGTTTTCCGAAACGATGCGCAGGCGCGTCGACTGCGCCTCGAGCCCGGAACCGGCGATTTTCATTGCTGCTGAAAGCGGATCCATGACTTTTACTTCCTGACGGTCATCAGCATCATGCGGTTGAAGGAACTGACCAGCGAGGTATTCAGATCGTATTGGCGCTTGATATCGCCGGACTTGGAAAGCTCCTCGGCCAGACCGACCGTGTTGCCGGATTCCTGGACGCCGATTTCCTGGTCGAGTGAGGCGTCCTTGACGTCGATATCGCCGCTGGCGCTGAAATCATTGCCGCTGAGATGGGCCGGATTGGTGCGCGCCATGGTGATGTCTGATTTGTCGAGCACGGCGTCGAAGGGCGTGACGTCCTTGGCGCGGAACTTCGGAGTATTGGCATTCGCGATGTTGCCGGCAACAACCTGCTGACGGATCGTCAGCCATTCCGCCTGTCGCGAAGCCAAGTCGAAAAGTTGGATCGGTTGCATGAGACTCTCCGTTTTTACTGTCCCCAACCTATTGCGGTAATCTTGCGTGGGACTTACGGGAGTTCAGGTTTCAAGGCGCTTTTCGGCGAGCGGGGGGCCCCAAAAAACCGAGGCCCCGGCCGGTTCGCGGCGGAGCCTCCATTGCCTCCGGCGTTGGCCGACAGGTTCAGTTGTTCTGGTAGGTCTCACCCTTGGAGGTGACGATCATCCACTTGCCCCCGCGCTGTTCGATTGTCGCAAGGCGGCTCTGATCCGGCAGTATCGAGCCGACGCGCACCACATACATGCCGGAGGTATCCTCGATCAGCGCCCGCCCATTGGAGACGTGCAGCAGGCGGAAGGACGACTTGCCGGGAAAGGGCTGATCCTCCAGGATGGGGCGGCCCTCGCGCTCCTTGCCGAGGTCGGAGACCGTCGCCGTCGTCAGCGGATCGATCGGCGGCGCCTTCTTGTCCGGCTCGTTCTTGTTGACCATGGCCAGCGGCGAGACGCTGAAGACATTGCGCGCCGGCCAATCCGGCAGTTCGCGCGAATTGTCGCTGGCGGCGACATTGATGCCGAATTTGTCTTCATTGAAGAAAACATACCAGGGAAAGAACGCAGAGGCGCCGGCAAGCGCCAGGCCGGCAAAGGTCAGAAACCGATCCAAGCGGGCGGCCTTCCCGCGCTGCTTCGGGGAAGCGATGCGTTCGTCGTCGAATTCAGCCACATCTATCTCCTCTGGATGGCTCCGCCCTGATTGCCGACACCGGCTGCAGCCTTGAGGGCGCTGGCGAGATCGGCAAAGGCATCGGGCGAGTTGCGATCGCCCGGCGACTGTTTCAGGACGTCGTAAATGATCGGGACCTGCTTGACCGCCATGTCGAGATCGGGATCGGCGCCCTGGCGGTAACCGCCGATCAGGCGCAGGTCGCGCGTTTCCTCGAAGCGGTGGATCAGCACCTTCAGCCGCGACACCAGCTTTTCCTGGTCCGGCGTCCAGGCCTTGCGGGCAAGACGCGAGATCGAGGCGAGCGGATCGATCGGCGGATAACGCCCTTCTTCGGCGAGACTGCGCTGCAGGACGATATGACCATCGAGAATGCCGCGCGTCGAATCGGCGATCGGGTCGTTGTGGTTGTCGCCGTCGACGAGGATCGAGATGATCGCGGTGATTGTGCCGGCGCCCTCGGGACCGGGACCGGCGCGCTCCAACAGGCGCGGCAGCTCGGTGAAGACGGAAGCCGGGTAGCCGCGGGCAATCGGCGGCTCGCCGGAGGCGGTCGCCACCTCGCGGATCGCATGGGCGAAACGCGTGACGCTGTCGACGATGAACAGGACGTTCTCACCCTTGTCGCGGAAATGCTCGGCGATGGTGACCGCCGTCAGCGGCGCCATCTTGCGCAGCATCGGGCTCTCGTCGCTGGTGGCGACGACGGCGATCGCCTTCTTCATATTGCTGCCGAGCGTATCCTCGATGAATTCGCGCACCTCGCGGCCGCGCTCGCCGACAAGCGCAATGACGACCTTGTCGAAGGCATCGGCGCGGGCGAGCATGGACAGAAGCGTCGACTTACCGACGCCGGAGCCGGCGAAGATGCCGAGGCGCTGCCCGAGGCAGAGCGGCGAAAAGATGTCGATGGCGCGCACGCCGGTCTTGAAGCCGGCCTCGACACGCTTACGGGTCATCGAGGGCGGCGCGGTATTGGAGATCGAGCGGCGGTCGAGGCCCTCGGCGATCGGGCCCAGTCCGTCGATCGGCTCGCAGAGCGAGTTGACGGTGCGCCCGCACCAGCTGTCCGACGGGGAGATGCGGAAGGCGCCCTTGCGGATGACGGTATCGTGGATGCCGATCGGCTCGCCTGGCTCGATCGGGCAGACATAGATCAGATCAGGCTCGACGCGAACGACCTCGCCCAAATGGATGCCGGTTGCCGATTTATGGGCGACGAACTCGCCGAGGCGAACATGGCGGGAAAGACCGCGAACCGTGTAGTGACCGGCAGCGATGGTCTGCACGCGACCGCCATGGGCAACCGAAAACTCCGGCGATGCGTATCGCTCGACGAGGCCTGCCAGATGCGCCAGCTTCGGGGAAAGACCGTCCTCGGACAGCAGCGTGGTGCTCATGCTTCAATCCCACCCGAAAATACGACGCATTTTCGATCTCTGTTCTTATGCATGTCGTCCTCCCAAAACCGCTGCACACTTTTGGGCGACATGCATTAGCGGCTACCCCCAAGCGTCTGGACGGCTTCCTTGAAGGAATCCTCGCTGTCGCGCATCAACGACGAGACGCTTTCGAAGGCGCGGTTGACTTCGATCAGCTGGGTAATCTCGCGCATGGCGTTGACGTTAGAGTTTTCGAGATAACCCTGCTCGACACCGACATTGAAGCGGTCGACGACGGCGCGCGGCTGGTCGGTGGTCATGATGCCGCTGTTTTCGTAGCGCAGATAACCCTTGCTGATATCGGCCTCGAACAGGCCGAGCGATCCGACCTGGCGGTCACCCTGATAGATGATGCCGTCGGTGCCGACGGCCGGCTCGCCGCCTTTGGAGTTGAGCTGGATCGGCGCGCCGCCGGCGTCGAGAACGGGATATCCGCGGATCGAAACCAGTTCGCCGGTATCCTTTAGGGTGAAGCGGCCGTCCCTCGTCAGCACGCGGCCAGCGGGCGTATCGAGCGAGAACCAGGCATCACCCTTGATGGCGAAATCAAGCATGTTGCCGGTGTGCTGCAGCTCGCCGTTTGACTCGTTCAGATAGTCATTGCCTTGGGAAACGAAGGCGACCTTGGTGTTCAGCTTGTTCTTGGTTGCCGCCACCATCTCGTCGAACTTCACCTCGGTGGCGCGAAAACCGGTCGTGTTCACGTTCGCCATGTTGTCTGCGATGGTGTTCAGGCGCTTTTCGAGAGCCATCTGCGACGACAGAGAAACATAAAGACCGGATTGCATGTCGGTAGGCTCCAAGCATTGGCGATGAACGGAACGAAAAACCGGGCGTCGTCTTATGAGGTTCGGCCGGGATTTCGCTGAGGCGGCATCTCAGAAACGGGTGCGGGCACCCATTCGTCTCCTTAAGACTGACGCCAGATGCTTGCGCGAAGCTGGCACGCGGAAATGCCTGGCGCGCGGCCCGTTCATCAGCCTCACGCAAGGCAGAAACCCTAACCGTCTTAGAGAAAAGTAACGTTCAGATTGGGCTGACGATGAATATCATTATCGGATTTATAGTGACTTGCGGCTGTGTCATCGGCAGCTTCATGGCAATGGGCGGCCACGTGGACGCGCTATTCCAGCCCTTCGAATTCGTGATCATCGGCGGCGCCGGTCTCGGCAGCTTCATCATGGCGAACCCGATGAAGGTGGTGAAGGATTCCGGCAAAGCGCTCGGCGAAGCCTTCAAGCACGCCGTGCCGAAGGAACGCAATTATCTCGATACGCTCGGCGTGCTCTATTCCTTGATGCGCGACCTGCGCACCAAGTCGCGAAACGAAATCGAAGCCCATATCGACAATCCGGCAGAATCGACGATCTTCCAGTCGGCCCCCACCGTTCTGAAGAACAAGGAATTGACGGCCTTCATCTGCGACTATGTGCGCCTGATCATCATCGGCAACGCCCGCAGCCACGAAATCGAAGCGCTGATGGACGAAGAGCTCAACACCATCATGCACGACAAGATGAAGCCCTACCACGCGATCCAGATCATGGGCGATTCCTTCCCGGCGATCGGTATCGTCGCGGCGGTTCTCGGCGTCATCAAGGCGATGGCTCACATCAACGATTTGCCCGAAGTGCTCGGTCACCTGATCGGCTCGGCGCTGGTCGGCACCTTCCTCGGCATCCTCCTGTCCTACTGCGTCTGCTCGCCGCTGGTCTCCCAGATCAAGATCGTGCGCAACAAGCAGCACCGCCTCTACGTCATCGTCAAGCAGACGCTGCTTGCCTACATGAACGGCTCAGTTCCGCAGGTCGCTCTCGAATACGGCCGCAAGACGATCTCGGCTTACGAGCGTCCATCCATCGATGCGGTCGAACAGGAAATGATGAACCCAGGCGGCGAAAACAAGGCGGCTTAAATGACCATGAGCAATGCTTCGCACGACAAACCGGCAATGGATCCTGCCCTTCTCGCCAAGCTGACCGGCGGGCTCGGCGACAAAGGCAGGGTCGCCAAGATCTGCAGTTCCTTCGGGGAAGTCTACAGCGAATTCTTTCCCGACGTCATCAAGAGCGAGACCGGCCTCGACGTGACGGTCAATTATCTCGGCTGCGAGATCGGCTACAAGAACCACCTGATCGACGACCTGAACTCGAACGTCACGCTCGTCGACGTGACTCTGCGAAACTGGTCGCAGAACATCACGCTTGCCTGCGGCAACGGTTTCGTCATCACCCTGATGGAGCACCTGCTCGGCGCCACGGCCGATACGATCGAGGAGCCGGCCGACCGGCTGCTGTCGATCATCGAAATGGACCTGGCGGTGATGGTCTTCGACAAGATCGCCAAGGTGCTGCGCTCAGCCGTCAACGCGCCCGGCGGTTTCGAACCGAGCCTCTCGGTCCCGCACGCCCTTGAGATGCGCGCCCGGCCGCCGGAGGACCGCCCGGACGAATTCGCCGCCGCCATCAATATGTCGATCACGCTTGCCGGCATCGTGTCGGAATTTTCGCTGATGGTTCCGCAGACGGCGCTGCTGAAAACCAAAGTGACGCCGCCGAAGCCGAAGCGCCAGTCAGGCGGCAGCTCAGCGGAATGGACAGAACAGCTCGGCGATCAGGTCCGCCGCTCGCAGGTCACGCTCGAGGCCAAGATCAGGCTGCAGGACCTGACATTGCGCACGATCTCGAAGCTGATGGTCGGCGATGTCATTCCGTTCCGTGACCATGGCGACGTGCGCGTCGAGGTCAGCGCCAACAGCAAGGAATTGTATGTGTGCGAGTTCGGGCGTTCAGGCGAAAACTACATGGTCCGCGTCAAGGATACGATGAACTCGGATGACGAACTCATCCGTCATTTAATGAATTAATCGGTTCTCTGGCTTTCGGGCTGCAAAGGCAGTTTGAGGCAAGTTTCAACTGGAATAGTGATTTCATGGCTACGAAGAAAACACAGCAGAACAGCGACCTCTCCCTGGATATGCCGGGCAGCGAAGCGGATCTCGATCAGGCGATCGACGATCTGCGCGGCGTGCTGAAGCAGGATGCCGATGGCGACCTGCCGCAGTTTGGCGACGACCTGCAGAACGACGCCTTCGCAGCAGGAACCGATCTGGCGGCTTTCGGCGGCGAGATTTCGGACAGCCCGTTCGGCGGCGACGATTTCGGCGGCGATTTCGGTGCCGGCAATGCCGGCGCGGCTGCCGGCATGGATTTCGGCAGCAGCCCTTCCTTCGAGGCTTCGCCGGCTCCGCTCGGCAGCGCTTTGAATTCCAATTTCGAACTGATCATGGACATTCCGATCGATGTCCAGATCATGCTCGGCACCAGCCGCATGCAGGTCTCCGGCCTGATGAACCTCAATGAAGGGGCGACGATCGCCCTCGACAAGAAAATCGGCGAGCCGGTCGAGATCATGGTGAACGGCCGCAGGATTGCCCGCGGCGAGATTACGGTGCTTGATAACGACGACACCCGATTCGGTGTGAAACTGATAGAAGTTTTGAGTACGAAAAAAGCCTGATCCCTGTGTGGGACGGAGAGGTTAGACCATGATGGACTTTGACGATTTCGGCGGCGCGCTAGCCGGGAAACCGTTGACCCAGGCTGAAAAGGCGGCGGCTGTTCTTCTCGCTATGGGAAAGGGCGTCGCCGGCCGGCTGTTGAAATATTTCACCCAGGCCGAATTGCAGACCATTATCTCATCCGCCCAGTCGCTGCGCGCCATTCCGCCGGACGAACTCTTGATGCTCGTCTCCGAGTTCGAAGACCTCTTCACCGAGGGCGCCGGACTGATGGACAACGCCAAGGCGATCGAAGCCATTCTGGAAGAAGGCCTGACGCCCGACGAGGTCGACAGCCTGCTCGGCCGCCGCACGGCGTTCCAGGCCTACGAAACCTCGATCTGGGATCGCCTCAGCGAGGCGGAGCCGACATTCGTCGCCCAGTTCCTACTGCGCGAACATCCGCAGACCGTTGCCTATATTCTTTCGATGATGCCTTCCAACTTCGGCGCCAAGGTGCTGCTGCAGTCTCCCCGACAACCGCCGCGCCGACATCATGAACCGAACCGTCAACATGAAGACCGTCAGCCCGAAGGCTGCGCAGATCATCGAGAACCAGGTGATGACGCTGCTTGCCGAGGTCGAGGCAGAGCGCAATGCCGCCGGCTCGACGAAGGTCGCCGATCTGATGAACGAGCTCGACAAGCCGCAGGTCGACACGCTGCTCACCTCGCTTGAATCGATCAGCCGCGAATCCGTCAACAAGGTCCGCCCGAAGATCTTCCTGTTCGAGGATCTCATGTACATGCCGCAGCGCAGCCGCGTCTTGCTGCTCAACGACATTTCGACGGATGTGCTGACCGTCTCGCTGCGCGGTTCGCCGCCCGAGATCCGCGAATCGGTTCTCTCCGCCATCAGCCCGCGCCAGCGCCGCATGATCGAATCGGATCTGCAGAGCGGCATGGGGGGCGTCAATCCGCGCGAGATCGCCATTGCCCGGCGCGCCGTGGCGCAGGAAGCGATTCGCCTGGCCAATTCAGGCCAGATCGAACTCAAGGAAAAGGAAGGCGACGCTTCGGCAGCCGCCTAATCCTGCGAGACTGTTGACAAATCCAGCCGCCCGCAAGGCGGCTGTTGATCGCCATGCCACAGGCGACTACCCTTCCAGCAATAGGCCGCGCTCTAAAGCGCGTCGCAGGGAACCCGGTTTCCGCGACGCGCTTTAGCTCTTTGTTTTGATGCATGTCGTCATCCAAAACCGCTGCACGTGTTTGGGCGACATGCATTAGCTGCGCTCTATATCTTTGACGGAGGGCCGCGACTTGGCAGATGATGACAAGGACAGCAAAACAGAAGCCCCGACCGCGAAAAAGCAAACCGACGCCGCCGAGAAAGGCAACGTGCCGTTTTCGCGCGAACTGTCGATCTTCGCGACCATCCTTGCCACCTATATCTACCTGGTGTTCTTCCTCCCCGACAGCGTCGGGCGCATGGCTGAAACGCTGCGCGACATCTTCGATCAGCCCGACCAATGGAAGATCGAGACGGGGCCTGACGTCCTTTCGCTGTTCGTCAAGCTCGGCTGGGCCACTGCGGCGCTGCTGGCGCCCGCTTTCATCCTGTTCATGGTGTTCGGCATCGCCTCCTCCATCTTCCAGAACCTGCCGACGCCGGTGCTCGAACGCATCCGGCCGCAGGCCTCGCGCATCTCTCCCGTCAAAGGCTGGGAACGGCTCTTCAGCCTGCCAGGCCTCATCGAGTTCGGAAAATCGCTGTTCAAGGTCGTCGTCGTCGGGGTCATCCTGTTTTTCGTGCTGAGGAGCGAATATTTCAGCTCGATCGACGCAATGTTCTCCGACCCGCAGACGATCCTGGTGCGGATCTCGACGGCGATGCGCAAGATCATCATCGTCGTGCTGATCGCCACCGCGATTGTGGCGATCGTCGATGTCTTCTGGACGCGTCATCACTGGTTCACCGAGCTGAAGATGACGCGGCACGAGATCAAGGAAGAAAATAAGCAGGCGCAGGGCGACCCCTTCGTCAAGGGCCGGCAGCGCTCGCTGATGCGCGACCGCGCACGCCGGCGTATGATTTCCAATGTGCACCGGGCGACGCTCGTCATCGCCAACCCGACGCACTATGCGGTGGCGCTGCGCTACGCGCGCGAAGAAAACGACGCGCCGGTGGTGCTGGCCAAGGGCCAGGACCTCATCGCGCTCAAAATCAGGGAGATTGCCGAGAAAAACGGCATCCCGGTGTTCGAGGATCCGCCACTTGCGCGCTCCATGTTTGCGCAAGTCTCGGTCGATACTGTCATCCCGTCAGTCTTCTATAAGGCCGTTGCGGAGCTGATCCACCGGGTTTACGCCGCAGACGCCAAGAACAAACGGGTAAGATAAGCCGAATGAAAAAATGCCCTCACTCTACCCAGCGTGAAAAAATCCTCGCAGTTGCGATCAGCCCGGTCGCCACGGAACTGCGCCTTCTGGATGCTTCTGACCTTATTTCGCTGCTGCGCTTCGAGTATTACGGCAATCTTTCCGATCTCGTCGCTTCGGCGGCAGAGCTTTTCTTTCATCCGGGCACTGTGAATTTCGGCCTCGGCGGCAACTATACGCTGGAGTGGGGCGGCAAGCCCGAAGTCGTTCTCGATCTGGAAATTAAGCCGCGCGGCGTCACCGTCTATGCGCAGCTGACGCTTGCCGAAGATCACGCCGGCATCGAGATCAACCATATCGCGTTCCAGGATCCCTCGGCCGATCCCGATGAAAACACCCGCTTCCTCGAAAAGAGCCTTCGAGAATCGCGCTACAGCGTCAGCCAGGCGCCGCGTGCGCTGGCCAGCTGATTTGTCATCGAGACATGAGAGCTTTCATCCGCTCAGCTGAGCTGAGTGGGGTTCAGCTGATATAGCCGAGCCGGATCGCCTTGGCGATCGCCTGGATGCGATTGACGGAATCGAGCTTGATCGTCGCCGAGCCGAGATAGGCGTTGACGGTATGCACCGACAGGCCGAGCTTGTCGGCAATCTCTTCGCTGATGCGGCCGTCGCCGGCAAGCTGGAGACAGGCGATCTCGCGTTCGCTGAGGGCTTCGGCGGCCGCCGTGCGGCGTTCGTCGAGCGAGAGCAGATCCATCATGATATGGCAGCAGCGACCGTGCAGCTCGACGATGGTATCACTCGAGGGATCGATCTCATCGCCGGTGAAAACGATAAAACCGTTGCCGACGGCGCCGAGCCGCACCGGAAAGGCAAGGCCGGAAAAGGGCACGATCCCATCCTGCAGCCGCGTCATGAACGGCGCGAAGTCGGCAGGACCGGGGGCGGCACGGTCGCAACCGCCGGCCCATGAGAGCGGCAACAACGACTTCTCGATATGCTCGAGAAGGACATCGCCATAGGTATCCGTGAAAGCCTTGCCGAAACCGGCATTGGAAGACCCCCAGTTTTCGAGCTCGCAGACAAGGCGCTGCTTTGCCGGAATACCCGAGCCGCTGACGCGGAAGATCGCGAAGCCGTGAGCATCGGCGAGTTTCTGCATGGCAATCAGCCGCGGAAAAAGATCGGACCGGCTGGAAATCCTGTTCACACGCACCATGCGCGACTGCTCGGCACTGCTCATCGTCCTGGCTGATGGATGCGCCATGGCTCCCCCTATACGAGATTGTTGCGGACGGCGAAGGCAATGGCCTCGGAGCGGGTCTTGGTCGCCGTCTTGCGCATCACGCTGGTAATGTAGTTGTTGATGGTATTGCGGGAGATGCCGAGGATCATCGCGATCTCGTCGCTCGTCTTGCCCTCGGCGATCCAGAACAGGCATTCGAGCTCGCGGTCGGTCAATTCGAAATCGCGATCGACCCTGGTACCGCCGCAGCGCAGGAAACTCGCGACGTAACCTGCAAGCAGGCCGACATCCCGCAGGCGCTCCGGCGACAGGATGAACCCCTCGCCGAACAGGAACATCAGGGCGAGCCGCGACCGGCCGACATTGAAGGTCACGGAGCAATATTGGCGGCTGGCGCCGTCCGGCACGTCGGCATTGTCAGGCATAAGAGCAAAATTCGGCTGGAAAACCTGCATGCATTTTTCCAGCTCCGTCGAACGGGCGTAGCCGCGAACCAGATCGTTGGCGATATCCCTGACCAGGTCAAAAGGCCAATCCGACGAGACGATGAAATCGAGGCCGCTTTCCTGGAGGAGATCGCAGCGCGCCAGAAGGTAGTGCGAAGCACCGACATACTCCGTCAGCGCGCGCAGACCGGACTGCAACCTGCCAGTGTTGGCGACACCGTGCAGGCGCTGGAGCAGTTGATCGCGCGGCAACAGATCCGGCACCACAGCGCTCGCAAAATTCGACATTTGCCTCTCGCCTTTGCTCGCCTGAATTACATCCATATCCATTGGCAATGTCCTGCGGCTGAGAAACGATCAAACTCGGTGCAACAGCAATTTTTCTATAAGGGATTCAATTCGAGTCCCGCTCGAATCCCATTTCGAATCACCCAAGGGTAAGCCAGCCGATGCAAATCACCATCTCCGACTTCTAGGGATTTACTTCCACTGCCGCGCATGCACTGATTCGATGATCAATTCCAGCCCTCAAGACAAGGAGAGGCTAAGGTGATTCTGGCTGTATCGCAACTTCATTCGCGTTTTACGCGAGTCCAGGATCAGACAACTATCCCTTTACAGAAACGACACTGGGCATCGACATGAAAAAAGGCCGGTTGCCCGGCCCTTTTCTTACGCTGCTTCGTCGATCGCCCATTTCCGGAGGATTTTCGCAGCGCGTTCCTCGTTGATCTCGACCATGCGGGACAGCTTGCGTTCCGGGCCTTCCTTGACGCGGCGGTTGAAGTTGCCGTCGTCGTCGCCGAGGCTGAGAAGATCCTCGGTGCTGTCGAAGCCGAAGTCGGATCCGAAACCGTCCATGAGGGCTCCTCCGGAAGCGCCGGCTGCCGGCGCGAAGTCCGGAAGCTCGAGGCCGGCCGCCTCCGGCGTGGCGTCGCCGAGAACCGAAGAGCTGCCGTTGCCGCTGACGCTGCGCACCAGAGGCCGCAGGCCCATCCAGACCACCACAAAGGCGACCGCGACAAAGGCTAGCGAGTTGATGATGCCGGCCAGGTTGCGGCTCAGCATATCCATGACGCGAACACCACCGGTGGCGTCTTCTAGCAGCTGGTTCTCGAGGAAGTCCATCGCCGTAACGGTGACGACGTCGCCGCGCTTGGCGTCGATGCCGGACGCCGAAGCAACGATCTTCTGCATTTCCGCAAGATAGGCGTCGATCTTGGCCTGGTCGGCCGGCTCGCCGACCATCTTGGCGATGCGGCCCTTATTGACCACGACGGCGATCGAAAGCTTCTCGACCTTGTAGCTGTTGCGGGTGGTCGCCGTCGTCCGGCTGTTGATTTCGTAGTTGGTCTGCTCTTCACGCTTGTCGGACTTATCCTGCGATTCCGGTCCGGCCGAACCACCGGCCTCGGGAGCTGCCTGCGGAATGTTCTGCTCGACCGTCGTCGCGCTGTCGGACTGCTTCTGCTGCGACTGCTGGGCTTCCTTGGTGGAGCGGACCGAGCGTTCGACCTTGGATTCGGGATCGTAGGTGGTTTCCTGGATCTGCTGGGCGTCGGTGTTGAGATCGGCGGTGACGCTGGAGCGGAAGTTGTCCATGCCGAGGAAGGGTGCGAGCGCCTTGTCGATGTTGGATTCGACTTCCTGTTGGACGTTCTGGACGATGTTGAGCGAGCGGTTCAGCGAGCTGTTGCTGGCTTCGTCGCCGGACGCGAGCAGCTGACCGGCCGAATCGAGGATAGTCACGTCATCGACGTCAAGCCCCGGCACGGCCGAGGCGACGAGGTGGCGGATCGAGGTCGCAGCACTGCGCCCGGTGGTGGCGCTGGCGCGAATCATGACGGAGGCGGTCGGCTTCTGCTCCGCCTTCCGGAAGTTTCCGACCTCCGGCATGACGATATGCACACGCGCGGCTGTTATGCCCGAGATCGACTGGATGGTGCGGGCGATTTCGCCTTCCAGCGCGCGAACCCGCGTCACCTCCTGCATGAAGGAGGTCAGGCCCAGCGAGCCGACATTGTCGAAGAGTTCGTAACCGGCATTGGCGCTGTTCGGCAGGCCGCGCTCGGCAAGCAACAGGCGGGCCTTGCCCGTCATCCCCGCGGGGACGCTGATGCTGGTGCCGTCCGTGCCGACCTGGAAATCGACGTTGGCTTCGGCAAGCGCCATGCTGATCTGGTTGAGATCGGGCGAATCCAGACCGACATACAAAGTTTCCTGTGCCGGCTTGTTGACGAATAGAGCGGCCGCAAGGACGATTGCGATGGAGACGGCACCGACGCCTCCGAGAATCATCAGGCGTGTTCGGCCAAGGGAACCGAAGTTCTTAAAGATCTGAACTAATTGATTTAACAGATTCATTCTGTTCTCGCACGATTCGTCAAAGACAAAGCAGGCTTATTGCCTCATCTGACGAATAATCGGCGAAACTTGCGCGAGCGTTTCGTAAAGGGCGCGCAGCCCCTGAAGGGCTAGAAGAAATCGAAGTCGCCGGCTGCCTTGCTCAGGGGCTGGGAATGGCCGTGGCGCGTGGCGCCGCCCAATGCCTTCTGCATCTCCGCCAGCTTGACGAGGCTGAGCGCGGTCGCAACGTCGACGGCCCAGCCGTGCGGGATTTCGCCGGTGATGGTGTCGATGAACTCGGCAAGGCCGCGCGATTTCTGCACGGCGAGATCGATGCCCTGCATGACCTTCATGGCATCCGGCGAATTCAGAATTTCGGCGCCGCCGAGATCGAGAAGCTGCGGCTCGATGCGCTCGATGAGATAGGCAACGTCGTGCAGTTCGGAAACGATGCGCATCAGGATGTCGCTCAACGCTTCAACTGGCGCAGGCGGCTCCATGACCGAATTAAACGTCATATAAAAATCCTCGCCATCAAAAAAATTCGATACTGGTTTCGACGGGCTTCGGCGGAGCGGCGGGGCGCTGCTCGAGAGCAACGGTTCTCTGCGTTTCGGCGCCGGTCAGCGGGTATTGCCGGGCACGGCCGGAGACGGGCCAAAATTCAAGCTTGCGTCCATGATCTCCGCCTGTGGAGGAGCCGACCACCGGAATGCCTTCATCGCGCAGGAACTGCATGGCGAAGGCCGCGTTCTGCTCACCGACATTGGAGAATGTCGAGATCGTTTTCGCACCGCCGAAGATCTTGGCCTCCAGCCGGTCGCGCCGGGCGCCCTGCTTGAGGAGACCGTTGATCAGCAGCTCCATCAGATGCACGCCGTAGCGCGTCGCATCGCCGCCTGACGTCGGCGAGGTCGCCGAGCCCGGCAGCAAGAAGTGGTTCATGCCGCCGATACCGGCGACAGGGTCTCTGAGACACGCAGCCACGCACGAGCCGAGAATGGTCGAGAGGACCGCATTCGGATCGCTCAGAACCTTGTACTCGCCCTGAATGATGTGCACGCGGCGGGCTGCCCCCTCAGTCATCATTTCAAGGCTCCAAACACGGCTTCGATAGCCGCTTTCATCTTCTCGATCGTGAACGGCTTGGCGAGCACGTTGTTGGCGCCGAGCTGGGCTGCCTTCTGTACCAATGCGCGGTCGCCTTGGGCGGTGAGGATGATAAAGGCCGCCTTTTTGGTGTTCGGGTTGGTGCGCACGGCCTGAAGGAAGCCGATGCCATCCATCTTCGGCATGTTGAAGTCCGAGATCACCAGGTGGTGCGGTTGCTCGGCCATGATCTTCATGCCCTGCTCGCCGTCGCCTGCAGACGTGATCTGCTTGAAACCGAGCTGGGTCAGCGCGTCGCTGAGCAGCAACCGGCTCGTCACCTGATCGTCGACGATCAGAACTTTGATTTTCTCCGCGATCGACATTTTATTCGGTCCCTTCCTTTCGGGCGGCTGTCATTTTCAATATTTCTTCACCGATGGCAGACAGGGGCAACTGCTGCTCCACGGCGCCAAGTTCATGAGCAACCCTTGGCATTCCGTAAACGACACAGGTTTTTTCGTTCTGGCCGAGTGTTCTGGCGCCGGCGTGGCGCATTTTCAACAATCCGGCGGCGCCATCGCGGCCCATGCCGGTCAAGATCACGCCGACGGCGTTGCGGCCAGCCAGCTCGGCGACCGAATCGAATAGCACGTCCACCGATGGGCGGTGACCGTTGACCGGCGCCCGGTCGACGAGACGGCAGCACGGCGCCGAGGCGTTGCTGACCTGGAGATGACGCTCGCCGCCCGGCGCCAGATAGATCTTGCCGATTTCGAGGCGGGCACCATCGGTCGCTTCCTGCACCACCGGCGCACAGAGGCGGTTCAGGCGTTCGGCGAAGCTCTTGGTGAAGGTCGGCGGCATATGCTGGGTGATGACGGTCGGCGGGCAATTGGCCGGAAACTTCTGCAGCACGGCGATGAGCGCCTCGACGCCGCCTGTGGACGAGCCGATCGCGACGATCTTGCGGCCGACGCGGAAATCGGCGACGGCGGGCGGAGGTGCCGGGGCGGCCACCGGCTGGGAAAACTGGCGCTGCGTGCGGGCGGCTGCCTTGACCTTCTCGGCGAGATCGCCGAAGGGCCTGAGTTCGCCCGGCGCCGGCTTGCCGACGCAATCGAAGGCGCCTATCTCGAGCGCTGCAAGCGACGCCTCGGCGCCGCGATGGGTCATTGTCGATACCATGATGACGGGCATCGGACGCAGGGTCATGATCTTTTCGAGGAAATCGAGACCGTTCATGTTCGGCATCTCGATGTCGAGCGTCACGACGTCGGGGTTCAGCCGCTTGATGGCCTCGCGCGCTTCCAGCGCATCGCCGGCCTGGCCGATGACATTGACCTCGGGGTCGGAACTGAGGACGGCGGTGATCAGCCCCCGCATTGTCGGGGAGTCGTCAACGACGAGAACCCTTGCCGGAGCGCTCATGCCTTCCTCCCGAGACCTTTGGCCGTGTAGCGATAGGTTGTGATGCCGATATTGTCGAAGACGTGTTTCGCTTCGCCGGACACACGCTCGGAATGGCCGATATAAAGATGACCGCCCTCCGGCAGCAGGCCGGCGAAACGCTGCCAGATCTTCATCTGCGTCGGTTCATCGAAATAGATGACGACGTTGCGGCAGAAGATGACGTCGAACTTGCCCTTGAACGGCCATTGCGCCATCAGGTTCAGTTCGTTGTAGGTGATCAGCCGCTTGACGCGGTCATCGACCTGGAACTTTCTGCGGCCCTGGATCTCGACTTCGCTGAACCATTGCTTGCGCATGGCGGGCGAAACGGTTTCGAGCGCGTTTTCGTCATAGGCGCCAGCCCGGGCGATCGCCAGGATCTTCGGGTCGATGTCGGTTGCCAGGATCTTGAAGTCGTAATCGGCGACATTCGGCATCAGCGACAGCACGGTCAACGCGATCGAATAGGGCTCCTGCCCGTCCGAAGAGGCGGCCGACCAGATGCGCACCCTGCCGCCCGATTTCGCCCGCTGCAGAAGCTCCGGCAGGACATGGTCGCGCAGGTGGTCGAAATGATGGTTTTCGCGGAAGAAGCGGGTAAAATTGGTCGTCAGATGCGACAGCATCTCGCGGCGCGGCGCCGCACCCGCCGGCGAAGCGACGAGGTCGCAATATTCCCGGAAACCGGACAGGCCGAGATTGCGGATATGCTTCGACAGGCGCGAATAGACCAGAGACGCCTTCGTCTCGTTGAGGAAGATGCCGGCATCCGAATAGATCATCGCGGCGATCTCCGTGAGGTCGCGGCGCGTCAGCGGATATTCTCCGCTCGCCAGGACCTCGTCGGACCCCTGTCTCTGATCTTTTGCGCCCATTGCGTTCATGCGGCTTCGCTTTCGGTCTCGGGAAGAGGGATTCGAGTTCGATCAGGCAGATCATGCGCTTTTCGATGGCAAGAATGCCGCGGGCAAATTGACGTTCGAGCTCGGAGGAAATCTCGGGCGTCGGCTGGATGGTTTCGTCGGTCACCGTCAGGATATCGGACACGGCGTCGACCAGGAGGCCGACCACCTTGCGCCGCACCTGGGCGACGATGATGACATGACGGGCCGTCGGATCGGCCGGCTTCATGCCGAGGCGGGCGGCAAGGTCGATGATCGGCAGCACCGCACCGCGCAGGTTGATGACACCGAGCATATAGCCAGGCGAGTGCGGCATCGCGGTCGCCGGGGTCCAGCCGCGGATCTCACGAACCGACATGATGTTCACGCAAAATTCCTGATCCCCGATGCGGAACGCGATCAGCTCGCGATCCCCTTCGTTCAGATTTTTTACGGCGTACGACATTCCCTTACCCTACCGCTGCTAACGACATTTCTGCTTTGAGCGACTGGCCGCGCGAGGCGCCGACAACCGCGTCGACATCGAGAATGAGAGCGACGCGCCCGTCACCGAGAATGGTGGCGGCGGCAATGCCCGGCACATGGGTGTAGTTGGCTTCCAGGCTCTTGATGACCACCTGGCGCTGGCCCTGGATGGCGTCGACCATCAGGGCGCGCTGGCCGCCGCCTTCGGATTCCACCAGAAGCGCCACGCCCTCGACCGGGTTGGCCTGGGTCGCGCGGAAGTTCAGGATGCGGCCGACATCGACCAGCGGGCAGAAGCTGTTGCGGATCGAGATCAGCCGGTGGTTCGCACCGAAGGAGTGGATCGCGGAGGCTTCCGGCTGCAAGGTTTCGACGATCGCGGTCAGCGGCACGACCAGCGTCTGGCCGGCGACGGTGACCACCATGCCGTCGAGGACGGCGAGCGTCAGCGGCAGGCTCATGGTGAAGACCGAGCCGTGGCCGGGCTTCGAGGTGATGTTGATACGGCCGCCGAGCGCCTGGATCGAACGCTTGACGACGTCCATGCCGACGCCGCGGCCGGAGATGTCGGAGATCTTGTCGGCCGTCGAGAAGCCCGGCAGGAAGATCAAGTTGTCGATTTCCTCGTCCGACAGGTTGGAATCGGCCGGGATGAGGTCGTTGTCGATCGCCTTCTGGCGGACCTTCTCGCGGTTGATGCCGGCGCCGTCGTCGGCAAGCTCGATCAGGATGCGTCCCGAACGGTGCTTGGCTGTCAGGCGAACCGTGCCTTCGGTGTTCTTGCCGGCGGCTGCGCGCTTTTCCGGCGTTTCGATGCCGTGGTCGACGGCATTGCGGATCATGTGGGTCAGCGGCTCGGCCAGCTTGTCGATAACCGTCTTGTCGACTTCGGTGTTTTCACCTTCGGTGATCAGACGGATCGACTTGCCGGTCATGTCGGCGATTTCGCGGACGATACGCGACATGCGCTGGAAGACCGGCTTCACCGGCTGGGCGCGGATCGCCATGACCGAGTCCTGGATCTCGCGGGTGAGCTGCTGCAGCTCTTCCAGGCCCATGTTGATCGAGGAGGTGCCAGTCGTGTCGTTCTCGATGACGCTCTGTGACAACATCGCCTGGTTGATGACCAGCTCGCCGACGAGGTTGATCAGGCGGTCGACACGGTCGAGATCGACGCGGATCGTCTGGCCGGCGCCGGCGGCATTGTTCTGGGCGGCAGCAGCACTTGCGGCGGCTGCTGCGGCGGCTGCCGATTCCTTCTTTTCGACGCGGGCGGCAGCGGCGGCCATCTGCGTGACGTTGGAAGCGGTCTCGGCGGCGGCAACGGCAGTGGCGGCCTCGGCTGCCGCAGTGCCGGAAACGTCTTCCGCAGCACCCGCTTCGTCCAGGATCGACAGATCGAAGGGAACCGGCACCATCGGCAGTTCGTCGTTGCTGGTCGCCTCAGCCCTTGCTTCCTCGACCGGCTTCACCGTCAGTTCGCAATCCCATTCGGCGAATTCGAAGACGGTGCGAATGGCGTCTTCGCCCTTGTCCGTCTTGATCGTGACGTTCCAGAAGAAATAAGCGCCTTCCGGATCGAGTTCATCGAGGCCCGGCAACTCATCGCTATTGCAATAGATGGTCATCTCGCCGAGGCGCGAGAGGTCGCGCAGTAGCAGCGTGGCGTCATTGCCCTTGGAATAGAGTTCGTAGCGCGGCTTGAAGATGACTTCATAGGCCGGCATGCCGGAGCCTGCATCGCCCTCGCCGCCAAAATCGTCGAAGGAAAAGGGGACCGGCTGGAAGCCGCTGTCGTCGGTCGGCTTGGGAGCCGGCGCCGGAGCGGCGGCGGGCTTTGCGGCGGCCTTGGGCGCCGGTGCCTCGGCCAATGCCGAGGGAGACGGCAATTCACCGTTGGCCAGCGCCTCGAGCTCCTTGACGAGACCGCGGCTGCGGCTTTCATCGACACTGCCGCCGTCGCGCGCAGCATTCGTCAGGTCGGCGAGCACGTCGGCCGACTTCAGCATCACCTTCAGGACGTCCTGGGTCGGCTCAAGCTTATTGGATCGAACGCAATCGAGAGTGGTCTCGAAAACATGGGCGAAGGCGACCAGATCATCAAGGCCGAAGGCGCCGGCGCCACCCTTGATCGAATGCACGGCGCGGAACACCGCATTGACGGTTTCCGGATCGCGATCGCCATCATTCATTTTCAGAAGACCGGATTCCAGCTCGGCGAGCTGTTCCTCGCACTCCTGGAAAAAGATCTCTTTGATTTCGTTCATATCCATAGGAGCAAATCCTGGGTTTAAGCGGTTACACGCTCAATGGCATCGATCAGCTTGGCCGGGTCGAAAGGCTTGACGATCCAGCCGGTGGCGCCAGCCTGGCGGGCGCGGTTCTTCTTTTCCGCGTCGCTTTCGGTGGTCAGGACCAGGATCGGGATCGCCCGATATTTCTCGTTGCGGCGGACACCTTCGATGAAGCCGAAGCCGTCGAGGCGCGGCATGTTGATGTCGGTCACGATGACGTCAGGATTGGACTCTTCGAGAACCTCAAGACCCTCGACGCCGTCTTCCGCCTGAATCGTCTCGAAGCCGGCATTGTTAAGCGTCACGAGAAGCATGTTTCGGATGGTGCGGGAATCATCCACGGTAAGAACTTTTTTCTTCATTGCCGAATCTCCTTGGCAAGCAGGTGATCAATATTGACGCCCACCAGCTGCATGGTTTTCTGAAATGCGTCGGACACCTTGGAAAAGGTGAATGGCTGCTTGTCCTGCTCCCAGGTCTTCTCGGCGGACATCAGAACCTGGGCGCACAGAGCACCGATCCGTTCAACGCCGGAAGCGTCGATCGACAGACCGCTGCCCCTGAGGGAGAGGAGTTTATCGCGCAAGGCGGAAGCCTCGTTGAGGTCGAGCACCGCTGTCAGATCCAGCGTCTTGCCACTCTTCTTTGCTACCATCAGCTTTTCCTTGTCCCCTTGTCCCCGGCTCGAGCGGACGAGCTGAGGCAATCATCCGATAGGTTAGTAAACATTCCGCCCACCTCCGACGCCTGCGAAAGGCTGCGGAAGGCTAAAATCATCATTTTCGTAGTCGTCCTCGGCCACTGCCGGACGGGCGGCGGCTTCGATGGCGCGCGGCGGCGTCCCACGAACCGGCGCCGGGCGCCCGGCATTGGCGTTTTCCCGGGCGATGCGGAATTCGCGAATCGTCTGGCCGAGCTCGACAATGACGGTATGGAGGTGGTCGGCGCCTTCGGCCGAGCGCTCCGCAAGGCCGGCGCTGCCTGCCACTTCGCCGCCCAGACCCTTGACGTCTGAAGTCACGCTATCCAGGCTCGCGGCATGTTCGCCGGTACGGGTGGCGATGCCGGCGATGGCGGCATTGATGTCGGTAACCTGGCGCACGATGCTGCCGATGGAATCCTGTGTGCGGCCGACCATCTGCACTCCGGCATCGACCTGCGATTTGGTCGTCGTCACCAGCGTCTTGATCTCGCGGGCGGCTTCGGCCGAACGCTGGGCGAGCGCGCGGACCTCCTGGGCGACGACGGCAAAACCGCGGCCGGAATCGCCGGCGCGGGCGGCCTCGATGCCGGCATTCAGCGCCAGCAGATTGGTCTGGAAAGCGATCTCGTCGATCGCGCCGATGATCTGGCCGATCTTTTCGGCCGACTGCTCGATATCGGCCATGGCGCTGATCGCGCGGCCGACGACCTCACCGCTTTCCTCGACGGCGGCGCGCGTCGAGGCGGCGGCCTGCTCGGCGGCGCGGCTGTCGGCGGCCCCGTCGCGAACGCTGGCGGCGATGCCGGCAAGCGCGGCGGCGGAAAGCTGCAGCCGGTCGGCTTGGCCGGACGCCGTGCCGGCGAACTGCCTGGACAGGCCGGCAAGCGAACCCGTCGCCGCTTCGGCCTTCAACGTGCGTTCGGTGATGGCAGTAAACTCTGCCTGGAGACCATCCAGTGCGCCGTTCAGCGCGGCGGCAGTCGCCGCATGGGCGCCGTCGACCGGCGCGCGCCGCGTCAGGTCGCGGGCGGAAAGGCCTTCGATGACATCGCCGAAGATCCTGACGATCTCGGCTTCGTTGTCGGCGCGCTGATCGGCGAGCGCACGGCTCTCGGCGGCGCGTTGAGCATTGAAGCGCAGCGAGACGGCAATTTCCACATCGACCATGACGAGGCGGATGATCGCCGTCATCAGATCGGAGATTTCGCGGGTGCGGCGCTTGGCCGACGGCAGCAGCGGACGGCCGGCAATTTCCTCGGCGAGACCGGAAACGACATGCTCCAGCATGACGCCGTGGCCGGCCACGTGCCAGCGCGGATCGAGGCCGATCTTGCTTTCGGTATCGGAGAGAACTTTGACGCGTTCGGCATAGAGGCTATCGAACCGTGCATCCGTCAGCACGTCCCAATGCGAGGACTGCAGATCATGCAGGCGCTCGACCTGGCGCTCGCTGTCGAAATTGCGCGCCGCGTCGGGGAAAGACTGGAACCTGTGGAAGAGATCTCTGAGGCCTGCCTTCAGATGCGCTTCGAGGGACGACCGGTTGCGGCGCACCAGCTCGCACTGGTCGGCATCGAGGCCGGCAAAGCGCAGGCGGTCGCGCAAGCTGCCTGCCTGTGCTCCACGAGCCTGTTCTGATGGCATGTCCTGCCTCAACGCCTGTCCCCGACCCACTGTCCAGGCGAATGCCTGGTTAAAAACTTTCGCAGCATCCAGAGAACGCAAAGCCTCGAGACGGTTCTCACCACCGGTTACAACCGGCGGGTCGAAGCCCCCTGATCAGCTATGTTTCGGAGCTGTCTGAAGAGATGGATACCGGATCAACCCGGTACGGCGGGACGGCGTCATGCCTGGTGGGAACGAGTGCATCTTCCCATTCCGACGTGTAAACCAATGTTTATGGTTAATTCCTTGCTTGAAGGTTAATAAGCCCTTCGCATTGCCGGCTTTTGAAGCAATTCAAGGCCGCTTGCAGCAAATACTGCGGCGGAGTTGCACGGCTGCTACAAGGCACACGCAAGCTCCATGTTATAGGCCGGTCGATAACCAAGACATGACGTCGACAAGGACAGAGCAATGATTGTTCTCGGATTGGGTGCCTGCTTGATTGCAATGACGCTGCTTGCCGCCGTCGCCCGCCTCGATTCTCTCGCCGCAAACCGCGATATCAGCGCGCTTCGGGTTTTCTAAAACCCCTCCCTGCCCGTTGGCAGTCCGGCACCTTTGGTGTATCGCACTGGCGCCTTTCATGTCAGCGGAACACGTGGTTCATGTCCCCCAGATCTGGTCTTCTCATCGTTCTCGGCTTCACGCTCTGGCGCGTCGTCACGCTAGTTTTCGACCGGACGGACCTTTTCGTCGATGAGGCGCAGTACTGGTTCTGGGCGCAGAATCTTGATCTCGGCTATTATTCCAAGCCGCCGATGATCGCCTGGGTAATCCGGGCGATGACCGCGCTTTCCGGCTCCGACGCCATCTACTGGATCAGGCTCTCCGGGCCGCTCATCCACATGGCGGCGGCACTTGTTTTGATGAAGGTTGCAAAGCGTTTCGTCGGCCCGGAGATCGAAGGCTGGACGGGCGCCGCCTATATTACCCTCCCGGGTGTGGCGCTTTCTTCGGTGTTTTTCTCGACCGATGTCATCCTGCTGTTCTTCATCGCGATCACCCTGCTTGCCTATTTCAGCCTGACACAGCGGCGCTCGGTCGGGCTGGCGCTGGTCATGGGCCTCGGCGTCGGCCTCGCCTTCCTGACGAAATATGCGGTGCTGTTCGTTGTTCCGGGCGGCGCGCTTGCCCTCCTCCTCATTCCGGCGGCGCGCATCGCCATCCGGGATTTCATCGTCGCGGTTGCGGTCGCGGCGGTCGTCGCCCTGCCCAACCTCTGGTGGAACCTGCAGCACAACAATACGACGGTGCGGCATACGCAGGATATCGCCCATTGGAGCGATCTCGGCATCAATCTCCGTCGCGGGCTTGAATTCTTCTCCGCCCAGTTCGGCGTCGTCGGGCCGATCATCTTCTTTGCGATGCTTTGGGCGGTCTATCGGATGATCAGGGGCAGGAGCGACGACCGGGAAAAGATGCTGGTCTGGCTGTCGATGCCGGTGGTGGTGCTGATCACGCTGCAGGCAACGGTCGCCAAGGCCTATGCCAACTGGGCCGTGACCGCCTATGTCGCCGGCACCATCCTCGCCGTCTGGCTGCTTTACCGGATGTGGCCGAAGGGCCTGCGGCTGTCGCTCGGCATCAACGGCATCGCCAGCCTGCTCTTTCCGCTGGCGACGATCTTTCCGCAGCAGTTGCTGCTGCCGAACGGCGACGAAGTGATGAAGCGCTATCTCGGCCGCGCCGAGGTCAGCCGCGAGACCGCCGCACTCGCGGCTCAGGCCGGCACCGACATCATCGTCACCGACGATCGCGACATGGTCGCCGATCTTTTCTACACGCTGCGCGATGCGCCCTACAGAATCTATGCACGGGCGCCCGCCGGCCTTCCGGAGAGCTATTACGAACAGGAATTCGCGTTGCCGGCCGACATCCCCGGAAAGGTGCTTTACCTGACGATCGGGCCCTTCAGACTGCGCCTCCGAGACGCCCGAGGTGCTGAAGAACTGGCAGCCGACCGAGGGCTATTACAAGGGCAAGTCGCTCTCCGTCTACAAGGTCGCCGCAGCCTGCCTGGCACCCTGAGCCAATCGATTCCGATTTAAAGCCTGTCGCGCAAACCCGTGCCGCGGTTTTCCCAGGCAAAGCGCGAAGCGCCTTTGCCGCAACGACATGCGTAAAAACGAACAGCTAAAGCGCAAGGAGCGAATCTGAAAATCGCGACGCGCTTTAGGAAATTATGCCGTGGGCAGGCAGAGGCCGGTGCCCGCCCCTTCGATCTCGACGAATCTGACGCCGCCTTCCTCGAAGGCGAGGCGCAGCTGCGCCTCCGTCGCGCGGTGGATGTTGTGGTGGCGCCCCTCATAATCGCGGATGGTGCTGCGGGAGACGGCCGCCCTTTCGGCAAGATCGGTCTGGGTCCAGTCGAGCAGGCCGCGCGCCGCCCTGCAGAGAGCCGGGGTCAGAATTGTTTCCCTTGCGCCTTGACCCATGATTACAACTTGCCCATATTGGTCGATATAAACCATATATGTCACATTATAAACGGGATTTCCAGATCGGGAGACAGCAATGCCGCACGATACGCCCTTGATTTCGACAATCGTCGGCGGCCTCGTGCTGGCTTTCATCTTCGGCGCGTTTGCCCATCGGCTGCGCATGCCGCCGCTGGTGGGCTATCTGATTGCCGGCGTTCTGGTAGGCCCGCATACGCCGGGTTATGTGGCGGATCAGAGCCTGGCTCCGGAGCTTGCCGAAATCGGCGTCATCCTGCTGATGTTCGGCGTCGGGCTGCATTTCTCGCTCAAGGACTTGCTGTCGGTGCGCGGCATCGCCGTGCCCGGCGCGATCGCCCAGATCGCCTTTGCGACACTGCTCGGCTGGGGGCTCGGTGCCTTCTTGGGCTGGCCGACCGGCGGCAGCCTGGTCTTCGGCCTGGCGCTTTCGGTCGCTTCCACAGTGGTGCTGTTGAAAGCGCTGCAGGAGCGGCGCCTGGTCGAGACGGAGCGCGGCAGGATCGCCGTCGGTTGGCTGATTGTCGAGGATCTCGCCATGGTGCTGGCGCTGGTGCTGATCCCGGCCGCAGCCAGCATCGGCGGTGAGGGTCACGCGCCGGTCGAGCCGCTCTCGGCCGGACTGAACCGGCTGTTCGGGCTCGATCTCGGCATCGGCGGCATGATCGCCATGACGCTGGTGAAAGTGGCGCTGTTCGTGGCGCTGATGCTGGTCTTCGGCCGCAAGCTCATTCCCTGGACGATGCACCGCATCGCCCATACCGGGTCGCGCGAGCTCTTCCGGCTCGGCGTGCTGGCGATCGCGCTCGGCGTCGCTTTCGGCGCGGCCAAGCTTTTCGGCGTGTCGCTGGCGCTCGGCGCTTTCTTTGCCGGCATGGTGCTTGCCGAAAGCGAACTCAGCCATCGCGCCGCCCAGGAAAGCCTGCCGCTGCGTGACGCCTTCGCCGTGCTCTTCTTCGTCTCGGTCGGCATGTTGTTCGATCCGAACATCCTGATCGACAGGCCGCTGCCGATCCTCGCCACCATCTTCATCATCGTCATCGGCAAATCCGTCGCCGCCCTGCTGATCGTGCTCACCTTCAAGAAGCCGCTCGGCACGGCGCTGACGATTTCGGCCAGCCTTGGCCAGATCGGCGAATTCTCCTTCATTCTCGCCGCCCTCGGCGTCGAACTCGGGCTGCTGCCGGAGGAAGGCCGCGATCTGATCCTGGCCGGCGCCATCATCTCGATCATCCTCAATCCGCTGCTGTTCTTCCTCTGCGACCGCATGCGGCCGATGCTAGAAGGCGCAAAAAGAGAGGAAGCCGCGGTGGAATCCGCCCCCTCCGCGGATGCGGCGGTCGCTCATGAAGAGGTGCAGCCCGAAGACGACGAGGTGCACCCGACTGCTCTCCGCGGCCACGCCATTCTCGTCGGCTACGGGCGGGTCGGCAGCATCGTCGGACAGAATCTCAAATCGTCAGCCACACCTTTTCTCGTCATCGAGGATTCCGACAAGCGCATCGGCGAGCTGAGGGCGCAAGGGGTCGAAACCCTGATGGGCAATGCGGTGATGCGGGAAACCCTCGACCTCGCCAATCTTTCCGGCGCCCGCAGCATCGCCATCGCCATCCCGAACGCCTTCGAGGCCTGCCGCATTGCCGAGCAGGCGCGCAGCGTCAATCCGTCGATCCTCATCGTCGCCCGCGCCCATTCCGATGCCGAGGTCGATGAATTGAAGCACTATGGCGCCGACACCGTCATCATGGGCGAGCGTGAAATCGCGCTTGGCATGGTTGACCGGCTCGCTCAAGTGCATCATGACAGTGTGCCCTATGAAGACGGGCATGGGCCTGATACAATTATTGCGGCGGATGAGCCTCCGCCGCCAAAAGAATGAGAGATTGGCGCGCTTTTGAGCCGATACGGGAGTGACATCGCCGGGACGGAGAAGGTGGAGCTGGATCAGCACCATCTGACCAGCCGTGTCGCCGCTTCCCTGCTTGTCGCCATCCTTGCCTATATCGGCCTGCTCGTCGGCGGCAATCTGGTCATTTCGCCGGCTGCCGCCGTCAATACGCTTTCCTCTTCCGGCCGGGATACACAGCCGCCGCAGCTGACCGCGCGCGATGCCGTGCGTGGCGTGCTTGCCACCGAGCGCCGGCTTGCGCCGAAGCAGGCGGCCCATGACGGCGGATCGCCCATGCTTGCCGCTGCCCCGGATGTCGATCTCGCCGGCTGGACCATTGCAGCCGCCTTTCCGGCATTTGATGCTCCGCGTCATGCCGCGATCTCCAGGACCCATCAACCGCGCGGACCGCCGGTCGCTGCCTGACGTTTGCGCCGAGGCGCTTCCGACATCTGACGACATGCCGCCAGCGCCCGAGCGCCGGCCCTCGATTATCTAAGGAATACAACATGCGTACTTCACCATGGCTGGTGTTCACCTATACGGTGATCATCCTGATCGGCCTATTGATCGCCCTGCCTAACGTCCTGCCGCAATCTGTCCTTCAGCGCGTGCCGGCATGGCTGCCGCATGAACAGGTGTCGCTCGGTCTCGACCTTCGCGGCGGCTCGCATCTCGTTCTGGAAGTCGACGAGGCGGATCTGACCAAGGAGCGGCTGCAATCGCTGCTTCAGGATGCGCGTCGCGTGCTGCGCGAAAAGGGCATCCAGCCGAAGGCCGTCGTCCGCAGCCAGAACCAAATCGTCGTGACGCTGACCGATGCCACGCAGAGCGATGCTGCCGTCACCGACCTCAAGACGCTCGCCAACCCGATCAGCACCGGCCTCAGCGCCGGCCAGTCGGATCTTGATGTCATAGCGAACGGAGCGACCATTACCATCGGCTTCTCCAAGGCCGGCATCTCCGCCAATGTCGACAACGCCGTCCAGCAGAGCCTTGAAGTCATCCGCCAGCGCGTCGACCAGGTCGGCGTTTCCGAGCCGACCATTCAGCGCATCGGCGCCAATCGCGTGCTCGTGCAGCTGCCGGGCGCACAGGATCCGACGCGGCTGCGCCAGCTTCTCGGCTCCACGGCGAAGATGTCGTTCCATATGCTGTCGCCGAACAACCAGCCCGGCCCCGGCGTGACCATGCTGAAGGACGATGAAGGCCGGACCTATCCGGTGCTTGACCGCGTCGAACTCTCCGGCGACCGGCTTTCCGACGCCCGCGTCAGCTTCGACCCGAACACGCATGAGCCGATCGTCAGCTTCCGCTTCGACAGCGCCGGCGCCAGCCGTTTTGCCGATATCACCCGTCAGAATGTCGGCAATCCCTTCGCTATCGTCCTCGACGACAAGGTGCTGAGCGCGCCCGTCATCCGCGAGCCGATCACCGGCGGTTCCGGCCAGATCTCCGGCAACTTCTCGGCCGACAGCGCAACGACGCTTGCCGCCATGCTGCGCGCCGGCGCCCTGCCCGCCAAGCTGACGGTCATCGAGGAACGCACCGTCGGCGCCGACCTCGGCGCCGATGCCATCAAGATGGGTATTTATTCCGGCATCGTCGGCTTTATCCTCGTTGCAGTCTTCATTTTCGTTCTCTATGGCACCTGGGGCGTGCTGGCGAATATCGCGCTGCTGATCCACACGATCCTGACCTTCTCGGCCCTGACGCTGGTCGGTGCGACGCTGACGCTGCCGGGCATTGCCGGTATCGTTCTCGGCATCGGCCTTGCGGTCGATGCGAACGTCCTCATCAACGAGCGTATTCGTGAAGAGACCCGCAAGGGCAAGGGCGCATTCGCCGCCATCGATACCGGCTTCAATCGTGCCTATTCGACGATCATCGACGGCAATATGACGGCCCTGATCGCCGCGGCCATCCTGTTCTTTTTCGGTTCCGGCCCGGTTCGCGGCTTTGCCGTGACCATGGCGCTCGGCCTGATCATCTCGATGTTCACCTCGGTCGCCTTCGTTCGCGTTGCGATGATCGAGATCACCCGCCGTCGGAAGTTCAAGGTGCTGAATATCCGGCCGTTGATCCCGTTCAGCCCTTATGACAAGCACATCGAGTTCATGAAGGCACGCTTCTTCGGCGTCACCGTGTCGGCGCTGCTTTCGATCGCCTCCGTCGTGCTCTTCATTCACCCCGGCCTCAACTACGGCGTCGATTTCCGCGGCGGCATCCAGATGTCCGTCAAGACCCAAGGGGTCGCCGATCTGGCAAAGTTCCGCGAAGGTCTTGATAGTCTCGGCCTCGGCGAAATCACGCTGCAGTCCTTCGGCGACAAAAGCAGCATTCTGGTTCGCGCCCAGCGGCAGGAAGGCGGCGAAGAGGCGCAGACGGCAGCGGTGACCAAGCTGAAGGCCGAAGTCGCCAAGATCGATCCGACCGCCACCGTCGAAGGCACGGATGTCATCGGGCCGAAGGTCAGCGGCGAGCTTGCCTGGGCCGGCATCCTGTCGGTGGTGATCGCCAGCCTCGCGATGCTCATCTATATCTGGGTGCGGTTCGAATGGCCGTTTGCCGTCGGCGCCATCGTCACGCTGGTGCTCGACGTCACCAAGGCGATCGGCTTCTTTGCGATCACCGGCCTCGACTTCAACCTGACGGCCATCGCCGCCATCCTGACGCTCGTCGGTTACTCGGTGAACGACAAGGTCGTCGTCTATGACCGCATGCGTGAAAACATGCGGCTCTACAAGTCGATGCCGCTGCGCGAGATCATCGACAAGTCGATCAACGAGACCCTGGCACGAAGCCTCTACACCAATGCGACGGCCTTCCTCGCCCTGGTGCCGATGGCGATCTGGGGCGGCAGCGCCGTCTCGAGCTTCGCAATCCCGATGGTCTTCGGCATTCTCGTGGCCGGCGCCTCGTCGATCTTCATCGCGGCACCGATCCTGCTCTTCCTCGGCGACTGGCGCCGCCGCCATGCCAAGGCGGCAGCGGCAACCGATGGCGCCGTCGAAATCATCCCGCCGGAACAGGGCCGCCCGCGCAAGTCGGCGAGCTAAAATCCGCCTGTTAACACATCCTTGAAGAGGGCGCCGGTTGCAGAGCCGGCGCCCTCTTTCTATTGTCGATGACTGCAAGGATAAAATCCTGCAGCGATTCAAAGGATTACCGCGCCCGTGGCGCGTCTGATAGGATGTGGGGCGCTAGCAGCAGAGATCGGGGAAACCGCCAAATGTCATCAAACCCGACGAGACGACCGGAAGTGGACGATAGCAGCGAGGAGCGCATCAAGCGTTTTCTCGCAACCGCCTCGCACGATTTGCAATCGCCGCTGCGCCATATCGCCATGTATGCCGAACTGCTGCTCGACGATCTCGAGGGAACGCTCGACGGCGAACAGCTTCAGAGCCTCCGGATGATCATGGAAAAGGCGCAAGCCGCGCAGCGCCTGACCAAGGCATTGATGAGCCTTGCCGGTGGAGCACCTCAGGTGACGCCCGAAGAGGTCGATCTGCAGGCGCTGGCCGAAAATGTCTGGGGCGAACTGACCGATGAAACCGCGGTTTCCGATGCGACACTGGAAAGCCAGGGTCTGCCCTCGCTCCGGAGCGATCCCGCCCTGCTCGGCCTAGTGCTGCGGCATCTGCTGATCAATGCGCTGACCTATCGCAGCGAAGCGCCGCTTCATGTGGTCATCAGCGCGGAGCGGGAGGTGGCGAATTGGTTCATCCGGATTTCCGACAATGGGGCGGGCATTGATCCGGCCTATCGGGAGCGGATCTTCGAGCCGTTCTGGAAATTGCCGAAGGCGGGAACGGTGCCGGGCGCCGGCCTCGGACTGACGACGGCGCGAGAGTTTCTGGCAGCGCTTGGCGGCGATCTCAGCCTCGAACATTCGGATCAAAGCGGCAGCCGCTTCCTCATCCGCCTTCCGGTCGCCTGAGCTTAAAGCGCGCCGCGTCAAACTTGATTCATGCGACGCGCTTTAGTTCTTTGTTTTGATGCATGTCGTTATCCCGGAACCGCTGCACACTACCAGGCGACATGCATCTGAAAGCGTGCGTCTTTTCAGATGCTGTAATCGTCCTTCCAGAAATCCGGGACGTCATAATTCACATATTCGCGGATGATGTGCTGCAGCGTCTGGGCGTCGATTTCGTCCTTGCCGATGCGGAAATCGACGCCGTAATCGGGGAATTCCTGGAAATAGCCGCCCGATATGTCGGTCGAGACGACGCCGATCGGGCCGGTGAAGCCGATGCCGCGCAGTTCCGGCACCGTTTCGCGGAAATCGGCGTTCGGCAGCAGGCGGTTGTCGAGCAGGATGAGATCGAAACGCGCCAAGCGGATCTTTTCCAGCGCGTCACCGATCGATGGCGAATATTCAACCTCGACGGCCGGCTCGGAGAGATCGGCGATCTTCTTCTTGAGCGCACGGAATTCGATGAATTCGTCGTCGACGAAGAGAACCTTCACGGCATTCTTTCGCACAGTTTCGGTGATCATCGACTTAATTTCCCCAATCCCGAAACCGGCTTCACGTGACCAAGCCGTTCCGCAAGGCGATCGCCACCATGTGAACGCGGTTGACGGCGTCAAGTTTGCGCGCAGCCGCGGTGATGTGCGAATTGACCGTATGTTCGGAAAGACCGAGAATGATGGCGATCTCAGCCGACGTCTTGCCTTCGCTCGTCCATTTGACGATTTCCTGCTCGCGCTGGGTGAGCCGCCCGGACATTTCCTGTGTCAGGATTTCCTCATAAAGCTTGTCGAAAATGCGCATCGCGTCGAGAAGCATATCGGCGATCTCGCTCTGATCCGGCTCCTGACGCTCGCCGCTGAGGACGAGGCAATAGCGCCGCCCTTCGGGGGTGAACAGCGGGATGAACAGAAAGACGCCGCTCAGGAACTCATTGAAAACGAGATCCGAGCGATAATCTTCCGGCCGTACGCTCCTGCCATGAACCGGCGTTGCCAGAAACTGGGCGGACTTTGCCCGGACGGTCCCGAGCGCTTCCTTCAACGTCGTGATGAAAAGGCCGACACGCCGTTCGGCGACATTGGTGATGACGATATCGCGTTCCCCGAAAGGGGCAGACGCCTCGGAAATACGGGCAAGCGCGAAATTGTCGAAGTTGTAGTGCTGTGCCGCCGACTTCAGCAGCCGGAAAAAATCGGTGCGGTTGATCGCCCGGCTCAGCTCCGGTCCGGCATGAAAGGGAATTGCCGGGGCGTTGTTCATTCCCACTCTTCCTCTCCTCGATGCCTCCGATCCCGAAATCTTGGGATATACGTCTTAAACGCGAAGAGCTACAAAAATTGCGAGACAGTTGATGACGAATATCGAAACGGGGACTTTCGGCATTCAAAGGCGGAAATCATCAATTATCTCAGCTACAGGTGATGCACGGGCAGATTTTACTGAGCGCAGTAGTTCTTACCTGGGTATCGTTTTCTTCCTGCATTCAACATCCAAGAATGCAGGAAGGCAGTGCCAGACGTAAGCGCGAGAGAGCCGACAGACCCATTTGGCTAAGGGGTTGGCTGATGTTCGTGGCGGCGAACGCGGGTCGATCGGTTCTCTCAGCGCTTATTTTGCCAATCATTTGCTTCGCTTCGGTTGCATCTTGTGGTGCGGCCTCGACCTTGTCAATTGCGCTTTGTCAAATGGTTGGGACATGGGACGGGGAACAGGTTACCGGGCCTTCGCCGCTTCCTACAGCTCAAGATTGAGAATAATCCCGGCAAGATCAAGCGGCTTTTCCAGATAGGCGTCGGCGCCGGCCTCAAGCGAGCGCGCGCGGTCCTCGGCAGCATCCGAGCCGCTGCAGATGGCAAGCCGCATCGCCTTGAAACGGTCGTCCCGGCGCAGCCTTGTTACCAGGGCGATGCCGCTGTCGAGCGGCATGTACAGATCGGCAACCAGCAGTTCCGGCAGCGCCCAGCCTTCCGCCGCGCGCTGCTCCAGCGCCGCCAGTGCCGTCTCGGCGGTCGAAAAACAGAATAGATCGACATCTATCTGCTGCTTCCTGCGGATATAGTCGAGATAGAAGAGATCATCCCTGCTGTCGTCGACGTAAATTATGGTTGGCATTCAGCACCATGATTTGGATATTGTTCGATGAACCTTGCTGTCCTTCGACCTCACGATATCGCGATTTCGCGAAAATTCGATCCATCTTGTCGAAAAATCGTTTCGGAAAAAGCGCGGCGTCGTTCTCCCCTGCCTATTGAGTATTCCTCGATTTCGGAAAAAATGGCCGCGCGAACCGAGGAGGACATGACGGGTGCAGGATAGTGGCAACGTGGACCTGCAGGACCAGCGGCAGCGGCAGCGCTACCGTGGCTTTGCGATTGCGGTCGGCTGCCTGATGTTCCTTCTCGGAATGAGCGCCCTTGCCGGCTGGCTATTGCAGATCCAGGTGATCATTTCGCTGGTTCCCGGCTTTCCGTCGATGGCCTTCAACACCGCGCTCTGCTTCGTGCTGTCCGGCCTTGGGCTTGCCGCCTCGACGCTGGCTGCCCGTCGCTTTCTGATTGCCGCAACGGTCATGACAGGGATTGCGGCGGCGATCGCTGCGGCCCGGCTCTTGGAAATCGTCACCATCGGCCGGACGTTCCACAATATCGACCTGCTGATCACCCGCTTCGTCATTCCGCCGGATTTCATCGCGCAGATCGGCGGCGGCATGGGCCCAAACACGGCCCTGGTCTTCCTGATCGCCAATCTTTCGCTGCTGTTCTCTCTCTACGTCGAGAGGAGAAGCCAGGTGGTGCAGGAGCTGACGAGCTACATCGTTATCACCCTGGGCATGATCGCGCTCGCCAGCTATGTCACCGATGCCGAACAGGGTTACCGCTGGGGGCCTTATGCGGCGATGGCGCTGCATACGGCGGTCGGCATGGTGATCTTCGGCTCAGGCCTGCTGGCGCGCTCCTGGTGGATGCAGCCGGCAAACCGCGCACAGATTCCGCTCTGGATCCCGGCTGCGGTCTGCTTCACCGGCCTCCTCGTCGATCTCTACACGCCGCTCGGCGTTGCCAACGGCATTCTCTATGTGCCGCTGGTGCTGACGGCGCTCTGGTTCGGCAACAGGAATGCGCCGCTTTTCTTCGCGTTTGCCTGCACCGTGCTGTTGATGCTCGGCTTCTTCGCCGTCAGGCACAACGAGGCGGCATTCTGGCAGGAGATCGCCAACCGCACGATTACGGCTGCGACGCTCTGGCTGATCGCGATCCTCGTCTTTTATTTCATGCGCAACAATCATAACCTCGAAACCGAGCGCGTCCGTTTCGGCGCGCTGGTGCGCGGCACGCCCGATGCCGTCATCGTCATCGACGAGAGCGGAACGATCAGGAGCTTCAACCCGGCGGCTGAAAGCATGTTCGGTTACACCCCGCAGGAGACGATCGGCCGGAATATCAAGATGCTGATGCCCGAACCCTACCACTCCGAGCACGACGGCTATCTCGCCCATTACCGGAAGACCGGTGAGGAGCGCATCATCGGCACGACGCGGATGGTTTCCGGACGACGCAGGAACGGCATCGTCTTTCCGATCGACGTTTCCATCAGCGCCGTTTCCACCGGCGATGCGAAGATCTTCGTCGGCATCGTGCGCGATATCAGCGAGCGGGCCCGGCAGGAAGAGCGGATGAAAACGACGCTTGCCCAGCTCGAGGCCTACACGGCCGAACTCGAGCGCAGCAATCACGACCTCGACGAATTCGCCTATATCGCCTCGCATGATCTCAAGGAACCGCTGCGCGGCCTGCATAACCACTCCCGATTCCTGCTAGAGGACTACGAAGACAAACTCGACGACGACGGCGTGCGCCGACTGAACCGGCTGGTGCGCCTCAGCCAGCGCATGGAAAAACTCGTCAACGACCTGCTGTATTTCTCCCGGCTCGGGCGGCAGCAGCTGGCGGTCAAGCGCAGCGATATCGGCCTGATCGTCAAGGATGTCGTCGCGACCATGGAGCTGCTGCTGGAGGAACGCCATGCCAAGGTCATCATCGATGGCCAGTTGCCGGATGTGGTCTGCGACGCGCCGCGGCTGACCGAAGTGTTCCGCAATCTCATCACCAATGCGATCAAATACAACGACAAACCGGCGCCGCTGGTGTCGATCGGCTATCTCGATCGGTTCGTCGGCCAGGACGGCACGATTGCCCGCAACGTGTTTTTCGTCAGGGATAACGGCAAGGGCATACCCCAGGAATTCCATGAGGATATTTTCCGCATTTTCAAACGGCTGGAAAAATCGCAGGATTCCGACGACGGCACCGGAGCAGGCCTCACCTTCGTCCGCAAGATCATCGCGCGGCACAATGGCGATATCTGGCTGGAATCCGAGGTCGGCGCCGGCACCACATTCTACTTCACTCTGGGAAAAAAGCGCGAGGGGCAGAATGCAGCAGCGTGACACGCAACCGATCCTGATCGTCGAGGACAGCGAAGACGATTTCGAAGCGACGATGCGCGCGTTCAAACGCACCAATCTGCGCAACTCGATCCGTTGGGCAGCCTCGGGGCAGGAAGCGCTCGACATGCTGGCCGTGATGGTGCCGAAACCGGGGCTGATCCTGCTCGATCTCAACATGCCGGGCCTTGACGGCCGCAAGACGCTGGAGGCGATTAAATCGAACGCCGGCTGGCGCAAGATCCCGGTGGTGATCCTCACCACGTCCGACGACGAACGGGATATCGAAGGCTGCTATGCGCTCGGCGCCAATACCTATGTCCAGAAGCCGGTCGATCTCGACGGGCTCTTCGCGGCGATCCAGCGACTGAAGGAATACTGGTTCGAAATCGCCATTCTGCCGCTCGAGGACTGACAGATTGGCCGAAGAGTGCAGCATTCTCATCATCGACGACAATATTGACGATCGCGAGGTCTATCGCCGCATATTGGGCCGCGTCTCCAGCACCGCCTATAGCGTCCTGGAGGCGGAGACGGGCGAAGAGGGCCTTGCGCTGAACGGCCGCAAACGGCCGAACTGCATCCTGCTCGACTATTCGCTGCCGGGCCGCAACGGGCTCGGCGTTCTTGCCGATATTCTGGAGAACGATCCCGCCGCCAACGTCATCATGTTGACCGGCCAAGGCAGTGAAACCGTCGCCGTCGAGGTGATGAAGGCCGGCGCACGCGACTATCTCACCAAGGATTCGCTGTCGCCGGAAACGCTGCATCGCTGCATCCAGAACGCCATCATGCACGGCATGCTGGAAGCGCAGTTGGAACAGAAGCGGCAATCGCTCGAGATTTTCACACGCGCCATGGCCCATGATCTGAAGGAGCCGCTCAGGACGATCAAATCCTTCAGCCGCATCCTGCACGGTTCTGCTGCGCTTCCGGCCGACGACCGGGAACTGCTCGATTACGTGTTGAGTGCCGCCGACCATATGGAAGACCTGATCGTCAAGGTCTCGGGCTTCACCAGGCTCGAAGCCTCCGGCGGGCCGGAGCTCACGCCGGTTTCGCTCTCTGCCGTACTCGACCAGGTGGAGGACAATCTGCGCCAGCAGACCGAAAGCCGCGGCGCGATCATCATCCGCGGCGCGCTGCCGGAGGTCATGGGCGATGCGACGCTGCTGACCCAGCTGTTGCAGAACCTCGTGTCGAATGCCATCCGCTATTGCGAGCAGAAGGTTCCGGAGGTCACGATCTCAGGCGAAGCCCATGGCGATTTCTGCCGCCTCACCGTACGCGACAACGGGCCCGGCATCGATCCTCAGCATCGCGAATTGATCTTCCAGCCGTTCAAACGCCTCGTCGGCCGCGGCATCGAGGGCACCGGGCTTGGCCTTGCCATCTGCCGCCGCATCGCACAACTGCATGGCGGCTCGATCTGGTGCGAGGCGGAGGATGGCCCGGGTGCCACTTTCGTTCTCGACGTGCCGCTCGCCGAGACGAGGCCCGAGCCGCTGCCGGCAGCGGCCATCCCGCACAGCGGCAAGCCTGCGGAGCAGCCGGGTGAAGGCGAAGGCAGGCTTGCCGAAGTGCTGTTGGTGGAGGACAGCCCGGCCGATATCCAGCTTCTGAAGATCAAGCTGATGCGGCGGGAGAAGGTGAATTTCAATCTGCATGTCGCCACCAACGGGCGCGAGGCGATGCGGCTGCTCGAAGAACGCGCCTGTATTGCCGAGGTGCCGCAGATCGACCTGATGCTGCTCGATATCAACATGCCGATCATGGACGGCTTCGAGGTGCTGCGTGCGCTTTCCACCGATGTCCGCCTCAACCAGATTCCCGT
The DNA here is from genome assembly GCF_022354505.1 of Rhizobium sp. C104. Classification (NCBI taxonomy): domain Bacteria; kingdom Pseudomonadati; phylum Pseudomonadota; class Alphaproteobacteria; order Hyphomicrobiales; family Rhizobiaceae; genus Rhizobium; species Rhizobium sp. C104. The sequence continues at coordinate 2,975,717 of NZ_CP092348.1, forward strand.
CTGCATTCTCAGCACGTCAAGCGATGAGACCGACCGGCAACGGGCCAGAAATCTCGGTGCGCGCGCCTATATGGTCAAGCCGCCGACCCTGCAGCAACTCGAAGAGGCACTCGAATATGTCGATCATCTGGAATTGCTGCAGCGCGGCGATTCGCTTGCGCTTTGTGCGGAACAAAACTAAGCGGTGGTCATTGGCAACGGTATGACCTTCGCAACTCTCATACTCGCGCTCCTGACGACTCCGCTTCAATCAGGACTGCTTCCGATGGTATCAGGCATACATCACGTCACGGCCGTCACCCGAAAGGTGCAGGCGAACGTGGACTTTTACGCAGGTTTTCTCGGCCTGCGGCTGGTCAAGCAGACGGCCGGCTACGAGGACGCGACGCAACTCCATCTGTTCTACGGCGATGCGGCAGGGACGCCGGGTTCGCTGCTTACCTTCCTCGCATGGGAAGACGGTGCGCCCGGCCGGGCCGGCTACGGCCAGATCAGTGAAATATCACTGTCGATCGATCCCGCCAGCATCGGTTACTGGCTGACGCGCGCCATGAGCTTCGGCCTGCGCTCGGAAGGACCGGCGGACGAATTCGGCGAGCCCGTGCTCCGGCTGAAGGACCCCGACAACATCATCCTCAAGCTCGCCGGTGCAAAGCACGTCACATCGCCGGCGGCCTGGCACGGCGCCTCGATCCCCGCGGAGCACGCCATCCAGCGCGTGCGCGGCGCGACCATGCTGACGGAAAAGCCGACTGAAAGCCGCAGCTTCCTCGAGAGCCATTTCGGCTACCGCTTCCATGCCAATCGCGGCACGATCGACAGACTGGTTTCGCAGTCCGGCGACGTCATCGACGTGCGCGATGCCCGCGGCTTCTGGTCCGGCGCGCCGGGCACCGGGACCGTCGATCACGTTGCCTTCCGCGCTGCCGACGAGGAGACGCTGCATTCCGTCCGCAAGGCCCTGGAAGCCACCGACGCATCGCCGACCAACATGCACGACCGCAAATATTTCCGCTCACTCTATGCCCGTGAGCCCGGCGGCACGTTGATAGAGCTTGCGACCGACAAGCCGGGCATGATCGTGGATGAAGAGCAGGCCGCTCTCGGGACGAAGCTGTTTGCGCCGCCCGAAGCGATCACCAATCTCCATGACCTGAAGGTCGTGCTGCCGCAGTTTGCAATGCCCGGCCAACCGCGCATCAATTACCGCGAGCTGCCTTTCGTCCACCGTTTCTATACGCCGCCGGATCCCGACGGCAGCGTCTTCGTGCTGCTGCACGGCTCCGGCGGCAACGAGACGACGCTGATGCCGCTGCTGAACAAGGCGGCACCGCGGGCGACTCTGCTCGGCGTGCGCGGCAGGGCGACCGAGGAAGGGTTTCCGCGCTGGTACAAGCGCATTACTCCCTTCTCCTTCGACCAGAACGACATCAAGACCGAGGCGGAGGCCTTCGCCGCCTTCATCGAGGGCGCCGTCAAATCCTACGGGCTCGATCCCCAGAAGGTCGTCTATGTCGGCTACTCCAACGGCGCCAACCTGTTGAACTCGCTGCTCTACCTGCATCCGAACCTGGTTCACAAGGCGGTGCTGCTGCGCTCCATGCCGGTGCTCAGCGACTATCCGCATGCCGACCTGAAGGGCACCGACCTGCTCGTCATCAGCGGCAAGACGGATGCCTACGGCAAATATGCGAGCGAGCTGGAAGATCGGCTGAAGAGTTCGGGCGCCACGGTCGATTCCGACGTCATTCCCGGCGGCCATGATCTCGGCGATGCCGATGTGCCGATCATCCAGAAATGGCTGCTGCAGGAAAACCGCTAAAGCATGTCGCGCAAAACTGCGCAGCGGTTTTGCGGCAACGACATGCGCAAAAACAAAGAGCTAAGGCGCGGGGAGCGAATCTGAAAGATCGCGACGCGCTTTAGGCGCCGGTTCCGAAATGCTTAAACCAGAACGCGGGAAGCGCGGGCAACCATGATGCCGGCGAGCACGACGGCAGCGCCGAGCGCCTGCATCGTGCCGATCGCTTCGTTCAGCAGCCCCCAGGCAAGGATAGCCGCGATGACCGGCTGCAGCAGCAGCGTCAAAGAGGAAAAGGCCGGCGGCAGATAGGCCAGCGCATAGGTGATCGCCACCTGCCCGCCGGCATGGCTGATAAAGGCGAGACCGAAAAGGATCGACCAGCCATAGAGGCTCGCGGGCAGCATCTGACCTTCGTAAAAGAAGCCGATCGGGAAGATGAAAATGGCAGCGGACGCCGTGCTCCACATCATGATTCTGATCGTATCGAACCGGCTGCGCAGCCTGCCGATCGCCAGGATATAACAAGCGTAGAAGAAGGCCGCGATCATCGCGATGCCATCGCCGCTGAGGTCGCCATTGCCGATGGCTGCCGGCCCGCCCTTTAGAACGACGACGCCTGCCAAGGCCAAGGCAAGCCCGAACAGGAAAACGCCGCTGATCCTCGCTCCGAAAAAGACGAAGGCGATCATCGTGACGAAGACCGGTGCGAGGTTGGCCAGCAGCGTCGCATTGGCAACCGAAGTCATGGTGAGCGAAAGGTGCCAGGCGGCGAGATCGAGCGACAGCATGACGCCCGGCAGGATCAGCATGCCGTAATCGGAAAGGCTTTGCGGCCTCGCCCCCGCATCCTTCTTCATGAGCGAGACGATGAAGATCGGGATCAGTGCCAGCGCCACGCGCCAGAAGGCCGTCGCCATCGGCCCGACCTCGGAGAGCCGGACGAAGATCGGCGAGCCGCCGATTGCCGCCCCGCCGAGAATGAGGGCTGCAAGGGCGAGGCGATTGGAAGGCGAGGCTTCGGAAAGGGTGGAGGCAGCCTGCAACATGATCTCGATATTTCTGGTCGCCCGAAAGCAGGGCGATGGGATGTTGGCTGCCGTGAGTATCAGATGTCGATCATGAACGACAGCCGCCAAGCGACATAGGAATGTAAAATCAGGGGGAATGTAAAATCAGGGGAATGTAAAATCAGGCCGGATGCGTGTGTGTCGTGTTCACCCGCAGCTTTCCGGCAATCTCGTTTGCGACGAAGAAGGCATGCTCGGTCACCTGCGGCAGGCCCATCGAGCTCGCCGAAGGTGCCGCGCGCCAGCGGGCCGGAGATCAGCAGCGACGGATCCGCCTCTCCTGACCGGCCGATCGCCTCCGAATGCCCGGTGCAGGCAAGGCCGAGGCCAGTGGGATCGAGCGACAGGTGGCCGTTTGCCGCAAGGGCTGCAAGCCAGGGCTGAGTTTCGAGAATGCCGCCATGGGCCGGGCCGGTGGTGACGATGACGGCGTCATAACTCCGCTCCAGCGGCTGGCGGTGCTGCCGCGGCTGCAAGGTGCACAGGATGAACTCGCCCTCGATGCGCGCATCGGCGACGGAGCCGGCAAGGATCTCGAGCCGGCCGGTAGCAATCGCCGCGTCGAGCACGGCCTCGACTTGCGGAGCGATGCGGAACCGGTGCACGTCCCAATAGGGACGAAGATGGCGGACGAGGCGGCGGCGTTCGGCAACCGGCAACGCCTGCCAGAGATCATATCCCTGCGCCCGCACCTGATCGATCACGCCGTGCCAGCTGATCCCTTCCGCTTTTGCCGCATCGATGGCGGCGCGGATCCTTGCCAGCAGCGAGCCGGCGGAATGGGTCGCATCGGCGAGGAAATCGCCGAAGAGCGGCTGCGGCACCGGCGCATGCCCGCGCGAACGCAGGCCACGGCGCGAGATCGCGGTCACCGGCCCCTCATGTCCGTGCTCGGCAAGCGAGGCGATGACGTCGGCCGCCGTCAGGCCGTTGCCGATGACCAACACCCGGTCATGCGGGCGGATGACCTGGAGCGCGCCGGGTTTGGTGGTATCCACGACGAAACGCGGATGGTCGGCGAGCCGGCTCGCCAGCTGGCCGGGGGCTGCGGGCGGCGGATGGCTGGTGGCGATCGCGATGATATCGGCCTCGGTCACGCCGCCTCTATCGTCGCGGATCGTCCAGCGGCCGGCACGACGCTCGACGCCGGTGACCGCGGCGTGACAATGACGCACGCGACCGTCTTCCAGCAGTGGTTTCAGCAGCGAGGCGACATATTCGCCGAACAGCTGGCGCCGCGGGAAAAGCGAGCCATCGGGCTGTTTGGCCTTGCTGTCGCCGGCAACGGCATCGCGAGCTTCGATCCAGGCCTGGAATTCGCCCAGATCGTCCGGCTGCAGGCTCATCTTGGCAGCCGGGACATTGATGCGGTGCGCCAGATCATCCGTGTCGTAGGCAAGGCCGCGGCCGAGTTCGGCGCGCGGCTCGAAGACCAGGATGACGGGAGCTTCGCCGCAATTCGCCCGGGCGAGATGATAGGCGACGCCGGCGCCGGAGACGCCGCCGCCGATAATGGCGACGACAGGCCGTTCGGATTTCGGGAAAGGCTTGGACTGCATGGTGGCCGTATCATCGCTTTAGATGCCCAAGCATAGAAGCCGGGCATGGGCCGCGCAATCCTCTGCCGGCAATTGTCTATAAATATTATATAGATTGAACCTATGCCGATATCGTCGTCGAAAAATCGGGGTTGCCGCGGATCGTATTGCTCACCGTGCAGATCTCGTCTTCGGCCGCATGGACGATTCTCTGCCGGGTCTCCTCATCGATATCGCCTCTGATCGAGAAGGCGATATTGAACCTCGCAACGCGCGAAAGGCCTTCCGTCGCCTTCTCGCCGGTGACCTCGGCGGTGATGCCGCTGATCCTGTCGAGAACGCCCATCTGGCTGGCGGCCATGCGGGCGCTGAGCACGAGGCAGGCCGAGAGCGAGGCATAGAGCAGGTCGAGCGGATTGAAACCCGGCTGCGACGGCGCGGTGACGATATCGATCTCGCCTTTGGTGGCGGAGGTGACATGCGGAAAACCGGTGCGGCCGAGAGCGGCGGTGGCGCCGGTCGGGCGGGGGCGGGCCTTGAGATCGACCATGGTGAAATCCTTTGACGAACATTCTGCAGATGGCAATCGCCGCCCGGCGCCGCAAGAGGCAAGTGCCACCCATCGGTTTCGGAACCTTTCCATCCGTCATCAGTTGATTACACCTGAACGAAATCGGTGCCAAAGGTGGATTGCGATGCCTGATGTCCGCAGTATGGATCGCCAAGGCCGGCGCATGGACGCCCGCGATCGGCTGATCGTCGCGCTTTATGTGCAGCTGAAGGCCGAGCGCGAAACACGCGAGACGCTGGAATGGGCGATTCGCAACGGCGCCGTCTCACAAGAGGTGCTGGAGGCGATCGCGGGCGATCCGGTGCCTGTCGTCACCAGCGAGGATATCGCCTCCGTGGAGAAGATCATCGCCCTCGACGAGCGGCGCAAACCAAATCGGAACTAAAGAGGAGATCCGAAATGGCCGATATCACCTATCAGGTCGTGCCGCATGACAATGGCTGGGCTTACAAGCTCGGCGACACGCTTTCTGAAACCTATGCCACGGCCGATGAAGCGATCGTTCACGCCAGGGACGCCGCGTCGCGCCAGAAGATCGGCGATGGCGACGCGCTGCTCGCCTATCCCGCGCCTGACGGACGCGGCTGGGCCTTTCAAGAACTCGAAACCGACAAGAGCAACAGTCGGCTCTGATTTGCGACGGAGGATGGAATGGCCGCGCGGGCAAGCTGGAAAGGTCATCTGAAAGTGGGCGACCTTGCCTGCGCCGTCGGGCTTTACACCGCCATTTCCTCCTCCGACCGCGTCTCCTTCAACATCATCAATCGCAGGACCGGCCACCGGGTGGAGCGGCAATTCATCGACAGTGAAACCGGCAAACCGGTCGAGCGGGACGACCAGGTCAAGGGCTACCAGTTGGAGAATGGCGATTACATCGTCATCGAGGGCGACGAGATCGCCGCACTCATGCCGGAAAGCGACAAGGTGCTGAATATCAAGGCTTTCATCGCCTATGACGGCATCGACAAGCTCTATTTCGACCGTCCGTACTATCTCGCGCCCGTAGACGAACATGATGAAGAGGCGCTGGCGCTGATTGCCAGGAGCATGCTTGACGGCAAAGTCGCAGCACTTGCCGAAGCCGTGCTTTTCCGACGCAACCGGACGCTGCTGATCCGCCCGCATGACGACCACATCGTCGCGACCATGCTGAACTTCGACTACGAGGTGCGCTCGGCCGACAGCGTCTTTGACGACATTCCCGACTTTAAATTCGACAAGGAGATGCTCGAGCTCGCAGGCCATATCCTCAAGACCAAGCAAGGCACCTTCGAGCCGAGCGAATATGAGGATCGTTACGAGGCTGCCCTCGTCGAGCTGGTGAAGGCAAAAATCGAGGGCCGGGCACTGCCAAAGAAAAAGCAGCCCCGGGAAAGTAAGGTCGTCGACCTGATGGAGGCGCTGCGACAGAGCGCCGGGCTGAGCGGCAAGGCCACTGCAAAGAAGGCGCCAGCGAAGAAGGCACCGGCACGCAGCGACAGCCGCAGCAAGAAGGCGAGCTGAGCTGGCTTTTGAGATCTATCGAGTGAAATGCCCTCACCTTTTCGCTAATGCGGTTTGCGCCCGTCATCCGCGGCAAGGCTCTTCTTCAGCGCATCCATGATGTTGATGACGTTGCCGGTCGATTTCACCGGCGCGGGCTTTTTCGCGGGAGCGGCCTTCTTCAGGCTCTTTTGCTTGCCGCGGATCATCGATTTCAGGCGCTTCTGGATCGGATCCTGCACCATGGCCGGGCTCCAATCCTTGGTCTCTTCCTTCACCAGCCGTTTCATCAACGTTAGAAGCTTGCTGTCGATCTCGGCCTTGCTGTCGAGTTCGGTCACCGGTTCACGCACCTCGTCGCCATAACGCAGCGTCCAGAGAATGATGCCCTTGCCCTGCGGCTCCAGGAGCACGGCACGCTCGCGACGATAAAGCACCAGCCGGGCGATGCCGACCACATCGTTTGCCTTCATTGCCTCACGAATGACGCAGAAGGCTTCCACCCCAACCTTATCCTCGGGCGCCAGAAAATGCGGTTTGTCGTACCAGATCCAGTCGATCGAGCCGCGCGGCACGAAGCTGTCGATATCGATGGTGCGGGTGCTTTCGAGCCCGACCTCCTCGATCTCCTCGTCTTCCAGCAGAACATAGTCGTCCTCGCCGCGGGGATAACCTTTCACCTGATCCCGGTCGGCGACCGGCTTGTGGGTGACGCTGTCGACATAGCGGCTTTCGACGCGGTTCTTCGTCTGGCGATTGAGAACGTGGAAGCGCACCTTATTGCTTTCGGTCGTCGCCGGCGTCAGCGAGACGGCTGCCGTCACCAGCGAGAGCTTGAGGTAGCCCTTCCAGAATGTCTGACGTGCCATGTCTGTCTCCCGGACACGGTTGGACATCGCATTCAACGGCGGAGCCGATGTTTGGTTCCGAAAATTGGGTGCGCCGTAAAATCGCCTGGGTAGTGCCAATAGTCCAGAGTCGATCGGATGGTTAACGGCGCGACATGATGACATGATTATATCGGCTGGATTCGCGGAATGAGTTCGCTTAAAGTCGCGCCGCATGGCGAAGTGAGACGTGCCGCCTCGAGAAGCTTGGGGCCACTGGTCAAATTGCCCTGGCCAGATCGCCCACCGAAACGGGCAGTTTGGGAAACTAGGACGACGTTATCGAAACCGCCAAAAACGAATTCGTTCTTCGCGAGCGGAAGCCGAGGATGCGCAGATCAGTTCCCGCCTCCGTTCAATCGAATACCGGCATCGCCTTGATCGTGGCGAACAGCCGGGGTTCTGCAGATTGATTTATATGAGCCCTTGATGACGATAGAAAATGCAGCTTTGGCAAGACACCACTATCCGGCGGGCTACCACCGGCAGTCTGTGCCTCGGTGGCGCGTCCGGCGCGATGTGCTGGCAAAGCTGGTCCTTACGATAGCATTTTACGCGTCTCTATGGCGGGCGACAGGCATGTGGTACGGCCTGCCTGCAAACTTCGACGACGGCGCCGCGGTCGACCCGCTGCCGATGAAAATATTGCTCTACGGCCTTATCCCTTTGTCAGGATTATATTTTCTGTTGGAACAGAAACAGTTCCTACGGGTCTTTTCAAGGTTTTCGCCGTTCATCGTGGTTGTCGGCATTTCCTGCCTGACATCGATCGTCTTCTCCATCGACAAGACCGCATCCTTAAAGGGATTGGCTGCGGTCATCGTTCTCGCCATCCCGCCTCTTCTGTACCGCGCGCGCTACGGCAATGTCGAAGCCTTCCGAGTCCTCGGGCGTTTTGCGATTGCCGCCGCATTCATCAACGTTCTCTACACAGCAGCTTTCCCACAATTCGCCATCATGCGTGGCAGCTATGCGGGCATGGTCAAAGGCGCATTTTATCATAAGAACACGTTGGGGCAGTTTTGCTCGGTCAGTTTTGTCTGTCTGCTATCGACGGAGAAATTCGGCCGGCTTCGTTACAGTACCCTGGTACGCTGGGCTGCAATGCTCTGCCTTCTCGCCTTGATTGTGGCAACGAAGTCCTCGACGGCTGTCGTCTTGACGATGTTCGGCAGCATGATGCTGTATGGCATTCGCGTTATTCACATTTACCCGAACCGCCTTTTTCGTTCCTTCGTCGTTTTCCTGTTGTTCGTGATCATCGGGTTCGGCGCCAGCTTCGTTTACCTCGGCGTGGCTTCAGCGGTTGCAGAAGCATTCGGCAAAGATATTACTTTCTCCGGTCGCACCAATATCTGGGAACAGCTATTGCCATTGATCTGGGATAGGCCCCTAACAGGTTATGGGTTTGCGATGTTTCGTCAGCCCGATGTCATGGAAGAGTACGTCAAGGTTACCTTCGATGCACGATCGACCCATAACACCTATCTTGAGCTAGCGCTCAATATCGGCATTCCAGGCGTTACCGCATGGACGTTGTTTGCGCTGACCCGCGTGTTCCGGAAGATGACAATCGTCGACCCCGATCCGGCAGAATCCGGCGCCAGGCGAAAGGAGATTGTTATCATCATCCTCATCATGCTTGGAGCCATGACCGAGGCAGGCATGATGCTGGCACCTTTCATTTGCTGGCCACATATGGTCATCGCACTCTCGGAACTGCGTCCCAGGTTGCGAACAAACCGGAATCAACGCCAGCCTTGAGGGAGGGTGTGTTCGACGTCTGGCGATAGAGCGCCTCATTCCGTCCTTCTTGTCGCATCGGTCAATATCGTCGGCCGCCGGATGGGCATGCGAGCAGCCGTTCAAATCGAGAAATACCGCTTCTGCCAGGGCAGCATGTTTTCCTGCCACGCACGCGGCGTGAAATCGTCATAAGCAGTCTCAGCGATCGCCAACATCCAATTCTGCTCCTTGCGGGCCAGCAAGACGCATGACAGTTCCATGCCGGCTTCGACCGTTATAGATGGCCGGTTGGCGCCCGGTATATCGATCCCCTTGTTACGCCACTGGATGCGGATTTCGTCGGGCTCGGATGTCCATTCACCTGAAGAAACGGAAGCCTTTCCGTCGGGTTTGACGCGAAGCGGCGGCGGAGTGACGTTCAGAAAGCTGCCGTCATTGAAATAGTTGCCGTCAATGTCCCCCGCAGTCGCCTCCCCGTTTCCCTTCAGCAGAATGCCCTGCTTGCACCGCAGGAATATGTTGCGCCGAAAGCTTCCGGACCATGGTCGATTGGCGAAAAAAGCGATGTCACATTCGCTGATGACGTTATCGTGGATATTCATATCTTTGCGAAATGCCAGATTCTGATCGGAATAACCGCTCAAACTCACGCCGCGATTGCTGTTCTCGATCCTGTTGTCATAAACATGGTGGCCGGCATGGCTGACTTGATCGCCAACTCCATAACCGAAGGAATAATCGTTCATCCTGCCGTCGCGCATGATGTTACTGCGCACGACGGCGTCGTCGCCGATCGATGAAAAAGAAAAATTCTTCCCGCCGATGAAATTATATTCAACGAGGTAGTTTCGGGTCCTGCCGCAAACCAGCGCCCCCTTGTTCGAGGTGCTGGTCGGTCTTTGTAAAAGAAGGTTGCCCCGGACCACCACATTGGAACTTATATAGCTATCTTTGTTTTCGTAGGCGAATTGGCAACAATCCGCTCCTTGGCCGGGCGCTGCGCCGACGCGGTTGTTTTCCAGCAAAACATTCGACGTCATCGTAAGGTAAATGCCGTCGCCGTTCACATTTTCTGTTTCGCAGCGCCTTACGACAAGATTCTTGCCGTTGTGAAATTTGAAGCCGCGCGGAGAGTTCTTGACCACCACGTCTTCGACCACCGTGTCGGAAAACACCTGATAAGCGACGCCGATATCCTCAGCACCGTCGATGACCTGCCCCCGTGTGGATGCTCCATGAATTTTCTTTCGCAAGATGGCGGGCATCAGATCTTCCTTCGATACGCTTGTCGCTGACAATAGTGAGCGACGGTGTGGCGGATGTTTGAATATCTGAAAATTATCTTCACCTGAACGGCCGCTGAGAATCTCTGCACATAGACCAATAGAGACAGTCCGCCCCGATTATCGCGTTCAACCAGCCGACGCCCTCGCAGCGAGTTGAAGTCGCATTGCATCTCGGGTCGAGGATCGGCCGGTACCGGGCTCGTCACATGTTCGCCCGATTTTTCCTGCATGGCGTTCTGGCAACGCCGCCGCTGCGTTTCAGCAGCTCATTTTAATCGCCCGTCAGTCTTCTTCTGTGGCCTGAGTTGGGGACCGTTGAAAGGCAGCTGTTTAGTCAATCACTGTTGAGTTGATGGACGCCATTCTTCTCCTCGTCGGCGCCATCGGACCAGTGGTAAAAAAAACACTATCTCGAAAACATAGATGACCTTGCGCTCGCTCGCTGGGCCTCTATCTCTGGGCCGAAAGCGCCTCTAAGGCGAGTTGTTTTCATTTTACCATGACTCTGGTTGCATATTGATCGGTCTCACGTTACGAAATCCCGGGAGGCCAAACACCGAGGCCGACAATGATTACGCATCGTCAAGATATCGACGGCCTGCGAGCCGTAGCCGTCATTTTTGTGATTCTTTATCACTGCGGATTTGATCGCATTCTCCCCGGCGGATTTATCGGGGTGGACATTTTTTTCGTGATATCGGGCTTCCTGATAACAAAAATAATCCTCGCCGAAGTAAGCGATGGCCGATTTTCGATCGGCAACTTCTACAGCCGTCGGGCCAAACGAATTCTTCCCGCTGTCGTGGCCATGTATGCTGTCGTGATGGCGGTTTCGTATTTTACGATGCTGCCTGACGAAAGCCTGCGGGTCTTCAAGTCAGTGACGTCCTCCGCGCTCTTTGCTTCCAATGCCTATTTCTATTTGACGACTGGATATTTCGATGATTCCGCGGAATTCAATCCGGTCCTGCACACATGGTCGTTGTCGGTCGAAGAGCAGTTCTACGTCATTTTTCCGCTGATCGTCATGGCAGCGAGCCGTTATGGCCGCAGGGCAACCGGGATAGCCATTGCGGGACTTTTCGCAGTCAGCATCATTGCTTCCATCATCGCTGTTCCAATCAACCGCTCTGCAGCTTTCTATCTTGTGCAATATCGCGCGTGGGAGCTGCTGGTAGGCTCCCTCATCGCAGCACCGGCATTGACGAAATTTTCCGATATGCGGATCAATAATGCGCTTTCGGCAATCGGCGCCTTGGCGATCGGCCTCAGCGCGCTGCTGTTGTCGAAAACCTCTGAGTTTCCAGGGCTAATGGCCTTACCCGCGACGGCAGGCACGGCTCTTATCATCTGGGCGGGTCCAGGCACGCTGGTCAGCAGGCTTCTATCATTGAGGGTCGCCACCTCGATAGGTTTGATCTCGTATTCCCTCTATTTGTGGCATTGGCCGATCTGGGTGTTTTCGAACCAGTACGGGGCGTGGGAGCATGGCTGGCAATTGGTGCCCGTCGCTTTGAGTTTTGTCGTCGCATATTTCTCGTGGCGATTTATCGAAACGCCCTTCCGAACGATGCGATACCGGCCTCTGGTGTCCGTGGCCGCCGGGGCTGCCTCAATTGCTTCCGTAGCAATGCTGGCATTCGTCGGGCAACTCGCCGCCGATCAAATGAAGGACGACAACAAGCTCGTTGAGCGGGTGGCGGAATTTGCCGATTACGACCCCTCGAAAGCCTTCCGCAGTGGAAAATGCTTCCTTACGTCAAACGACGGTATCGAAAAATACGATCGTGATACCTGCTTGGCTCTCTCAAATAGTCAGCAAAACATAGCGCTCATCGGTGATAGTCACGCTGCGCACCTATATCCGGGCTTGAAAACGCTGCCGGGGACCAACGTCCTTCAAGCTAACGCATCAGGATGCCGTCCTACTCTTGAAGCCGAAGGCGAAGAGCGCTGCCTAGACCTCATGAACTACGTCTTCAAAGAGTTTTTGCCGAGCCACAAGGTCGATGTTCTCGTGTTGGCCGGACGCTGGACTGAAGATGACGTCAAACTCATCAGAAAGACGGTGGACTACCTCTCACCCTTTGCCAAAAAGATCGTCGTCTTCGGACCAGTGGCAGAATATAAATCTTCCCTGCCGCGGCTGCTCGCTCATAGTCTCTATGAGAAGCAGCCATTTCATGCCGCCGATCATTTGGCGCCTCGGCAGCGCATCGGTGTAGATATTCACGACGCATTGGCCGGAAGCGGAGCAATGTACATCTCCACCTATAAGACCATGTGCAATCCCGACTGCATCGTGTGGACAAAAAGCGGGGACCCGGTGCAATTCGACTACGGGCACTTCACCGCTGACGGCTCCCGCCTGCTGATTTCAAAGGTCAAGCAGGACCTCATCGTTCAACGGTGAGGTCAGCCCACGCTGTGCGTTTTGAAACTGTCGATGAGGCAACTGTCGGTGTTCAGCTTGCGAACCGTCCATCCTGCAGAAACGACAGGGCTTGCCTCCACATGATCTTGTTGACCGGCAAGAAAGTGTGGTTGGCGGGAATGACGATATGCGCCGCGGCGCCGTCGAGGCGTGTGCTCTCCACCGACACCTTTCCATCATTCGGAATTCTAAGGCCGATGATCAGGGAAGAGACCGGGTCGATGGTCCGGTTCCCCGCGATGATGCCAAGTTCGTAATCGACCGTGCCGAACAGCTTGGTCATTGCGGTTTGATCGGTAATCAGCTGCTGCCCTGCCGGTCCATAGAACTTCCTGTAGAGCGGCCAGGTCTTGAGGAAATCGGCGATCTGGCTGCCGTTGTTCGGCGTTCCGACCATGACCACTCTTCCCAACTTCGGCGGGCGATGGTTCCGGAGAAAAGCACGGATAAGCAGCCCACCCATCGAATAACCGATGAAATGCACACGGCCGTCGCCTGCCTCCTGCACAGCCGCGTCGATCTGCGGCCGAACGATGTCGACAAGGTCGCCGATCGAAAACCTGGTGGAGGGGTAACCGACATTCGCAACCCGATACCCCTTCCCGGACAGGAAGGCTGCGAGCTTCTCCATGCTTTTCTTCGTCCGGGCAATGCCGTGAAAAAGGATGACTGTGTCGTTCATCAGGTGTCCATGCCGAATAGCCATTCATTCGAAATGGCTTGGTTGTGGCGTACGAATTGCTTAGATCGGAATCGATTTAAGGATAAGTTGTGCAGCATTCAAACTGCTGCAGCGTCCTTTGCGCAGCTGCAAAGACGCTCAGTGCTGCACAAAGAGAGAAATGCGGGCCGTGACGACCAGCATCAGACATATCGCCAAACTTGCAGGAACGTCGGTCTCTTCGGTCTCGCGTGTGCTCAACAACAGCGGCTACGCCTCGCCTGAGCTCCGGCATCGCGTAGAGTCGGCGATCCGGACACTGAACTACACACCCAGCAAGGGTGCCCGTATGCTGCGCGGTGCACCAAGCCGGATGATCGGGCTGATGCTGCCGTCGATTGACGTGCCGTTCTTCGGTATCCTCGCCCATGCCATCGAACAGGAACTGTTTCAGCACGGCTATCAGACGCTGATCTGCAGCACGGCGGAAAATATGGATCACGAGGCGCGCTATATTTCCATGCTGCTTGCCCAGCGCGTCGACGGTGTCATCGTCGCAAGCGCCTTCGGCAGCATCGAGCATTTCGGGGTGCTGCGGGATGCCGGTATACCGATCATCGCCATCGACCGTGAGCTGAGCGGCATCGCCGACGACGCTGTCATGGCCGATCATGCGGAAGGCGGACGGCTGATGGCGCGCCATCTGATCGACCTCGGCCACCGGGCGATCGCCATCGTCGGCGCGCCGGCACACAGCCAACCTATCCAGCTTCGCCTTCAGGGCATCACGGCGGAAATGGCCAAGGATGGCATCGCACCTGCCATCGTGGCGATGGCGGAAGAGCACAGCTTTGCGGAAACCTACCGACTGGCGCGAGAATTGCTGGCGTCTCGACCTGAGGTCACCGCGATCATCGGCACAACCGACGTTTCGGCGATTGCCGCAATCCATGCCGTCCAGGATCGCGGATTTTCCGTTCCGAACGACTATTCGGTCGTCGGCTTCGACGACCTGCCGGAGGCAGCCTATGTCTTTCCGCGGCTGACAACGGTCGCGCAGCCGATCCGCGATGTCGGGCAGCAAGCAGCACGGTTACTGGAAGCGCTGATCGAAGAGCACCAGACAGGGGACGCATCTCGGCAGGGTGCGATCGTAAAGGTGCCGGTCACGCTGATCGAGCGCGATTCCACCGGCCCCATCCGCAGCTGAGCAGGCGGTGCGGATCAGAGTGGCGCGGCGAAGCTAGGGTCGGACGATGACCTTGATCTCGCCCGGTAATGGCACGTTGCCCACCACGTCGGCGACCTCCTCGAGACCGATGGTTTTGGTGACCAGCGCGTCCAGCTCCAATGCCCCGTTTGCTACCATTGCAGCAGCGCGCGAATGGGTGAAAGGATTGAGGTAGGCCGGCCTGATATCGACTTCGTTCACCAGCAGATCGAAGGGCAGAACCGGCACCTCGACACCTGCCGGCGTGACCCCGAAAAGCACGAATGTGCCACCGCGCCGCGCCATCCTCAGACCGCTTTGAAGCGTATCGGGCACGCCGGCGCACTCGATGACCACGTCTGTGCCGCCTTTGGTAACCTCTCGCACGGAAGCGATCGTGTCGGAGGAGGCCGGGTCGAAGGCATGTGTCGCCCCCAGGCGCAAAGCGGTTTGGCGTCTCGACTGCTGGCGCGTGATCAAAATGATCTCGCTCGCCCCCGCCAGGCGGGCGAGTTGCACCATCAGCAGACCGATCACGCCCCCGCCGAGGATCGCGACGCTTTCACCCGCACGGATCCTTGCCTTGTCGATGGCGTGGATACAGCAGGCCAGCGGTTCACTGAAGGCGCCGTGAACGGGATCGAGGTTGGCCGGCAACACGAAGGCCTGCGCATGCGGCACCGCCACATATTCCGCAAAGCCGCCATCCCGCGTCACGCCGATGGCAGTCAAGCTCTCGCACAGGTTCGGCCGCGCCTGCGTGCAAGCCGGACAGATGCCGCAGGCGATATTGGGGTCGACCGTCACGAGCTCCCCGCCGCTAAACCGTGTCACACCATCGCCGATCTCTTCCACGATGCCGCAGAATTCGTGGCCCAGCGTGACGGGGATCGCTGTCGGATATTCGCCCTTGTACATGTGGCGATCGGAACCGCAGATGCCGGCTGCTGCCACCCGGATAAGCAGCTCGCCTGGCCCGGCAACCGGTTTCTCAACGTTGCGCATGGTCAAAGACCCGATCGACTCCAAGCGTACAGCCTTCATTCCACTCCCCCAGACCTAAAGTTCGATTGCCGGTCGTGCTGATGAAGCCGCCTTGTAGGATGATGCACCCGCGACGCGGCTCAAGCGCTCAGCTCATGACATTGCCGCCGTCGACATTGTAGCACTGCGCCACGATATATGCTGCATCAGGCCCGGCCAGGAAGGCAGCCATTGCAGCTTGTTCTTGGGGAGCGCCAAATCGTCCGGCGGGAACGGCGGCAGCCACGCGGCGCTTGACGTCACCGGGTTTCAAACCTTCCCGGCTGCCGAGTTTTGCATCGACGACGTCCCACATCGGCGTATCGACGACACCGGGAGCGATGGCGTTGACGTTGATGCCGTAACGGATCAGCTCCAGAGCGCAGCTTTGCGTGATGCTGATGACCGCCGCCTTGGATGCGCAGTAAGCCACAGCAGGTCCTTCGCCCCGACGCCCCGCCTGGGACGAGAAGTTGATGATGCGTCCACCTTCCCCTCTCTCCACCATGTGCCGGGCAACGGCCTGTGTCATGAAAATCACGCCTTCGATATTGACCTGAAATACCCTAGCGGTGCGCTCCCGGGATATTTCCAGAATGGACTCGACCTCGTAAATGCCTGCGGCATTGACCAGGATATCGATCTGACCGGCAGTGGCGATGGCGAAGCGTGCAGCTTCTTCGATGCTGTCCTGGCTGGTCACGTCAAGCGCCACACCCCAGGCATGCGGACCGATCGCTTCCGCCACCCGTGCGCATCGTTCACCGTCGAGATCCGCCACGACAACCCTGGCGCCTTCGGCGGCGAAGCGTTCGCATACGGCCTTGCCGATACCGCTCGCTCCCCCTGTGACCAATGCCACCTTGCCCGAGAGCCGCGCCGTTTCCGTATGGGTCATCGTACTGCCTCCCCACTCGGACCTGCGCCGGCAAGGGTGCCATGCGCGGCTGCCATAGTGAATAGCTTCATGTCTGCTCCTCCATTCTGACTGGATGGTTATTGGAACCGCCCTCTCCTGAGGCGACACCAATGGGCTAAGCGGATTGCGGGCTCGCCTCCTGCGCCTCTGGAAGGAGCACAGACATGTCGGGGATGCCATCGGTGGCCGTCGCACCCGCGAGGCAATGCGCAGCGGCAGCATGGGCGACGGCGCAAATATGCTCGACCGGCCAGTTCTCATGCAGACCGTAGAGCACGGCGGCACAGAAGGCGTCTCCTGCGCCGACCGTACTGACGATGTCATCAGGATCGACGGGTCGTGAACGCGTCATGATCGGGGAAGCGCCTGATGCAAACCAGAAGCAGATTTCCGGTGCATGGATGATCGCGCCTTTGGTGACGCCTGCGGCAAGCAGGCGCTCGCCCGCTTCCAAAAGCCCCGCCTCGATCAAATCTCCCTTCGCGTCGCGAACGACAACATCGGTTGCCCGACCCGCCTCCATCTCGTTGATGATCAGATAATCGCAGAAGGGCAGAGCGACGCCGACCTTGGACGCAAATTCCGGGTCTTCGCTCGATACGAAATCCACGCAGGTCGTGAGCCCGGCGCGGCGCGCAGCCTCCAGCAGGCGCGACGCTCCGGAACGACCGTCAGGGCCGATGCGGTCGAGACCCGGCAACAGCATGAGATAACCGAGATAGAACAGCCGATAGCCGGCCTCAGCGAAGGCGGCTGGTGAGACGAGCTCATCCGTGACGGCATCGTTGGCGCCGCCATGATAGAAGAAGGTGCGGTTCTGGCCGGGCACATTCATGACATGCGTATGCGCCGTCACCCGGTCGGCAAGCGCGGTCAACCCACCGACATCGACGCCGGCAAGTGTAAGGCGGGCCTTGACGATCTCCCCGTCCTGATCAGCGCCGATGCATCCCGCCGCCGCCAGCTTTCCGGGAAATCCGAGCGAGGCCAGATCGGTGACGACATTGGCCGCCCCGCCGCCCACGCCCAGATCCTGGTGCAGGATATGCGCGAGGTTGCCCTGTTCTGGCCAATAGGACAGGGTGTGGACGCGATCGACGATGAAGTTTCCCGCGCAGACGATGCCGCCGTGCTTCTGACTATCGCGATCGCAAACCTCCTCCCCGGCTCGCATCAGCTGACTCCTTCATTCCACAAGGGTCTCAGCGGCGGCTCATCTTCCTCGATCGCGGCAAAGCGCCCGATCGGTTCCAGAAAGAAATTGTCGCTGTTGTCGTCGTTGACCTGACTGACCTCGCCGACAAGGACAGGTCCGCCCCCTTTCCTGCCGTAAAAGCGGTGGTAAAGCCCGGTGCGGATCGTCACGCTTTGGCCAGGCTCAAGAATCAGCGGCTCCCATGCCGCGAGCCGGTGCGGCAGCCCGTCGACCGGAACCGTCACATCCTCCGTCAGCACATTGCCATCGGCGTCGGTTGCGGCGAATTCGATGACGAGATCGCCGCCGGCGCGATTGATGATGTCTTCCATCTTCGCCGCATGACGGTGGGTCGGCGTAAGCTGCCCTTCCTCGACGAAGAGCAGCTTTTCGGCATAGGTCCGCTCACCCCAGATATCAACGATGCCATTGCGCAGGCAAAACAGCACGAGGCCGCATTCGGCGAAGCGGTTCGAGCCGAAATCGGTGACATCCCAACCCAGCTCGATGGGCGCGCAAATAGGCCGATGCCTCGGGATGAGCGGCAAAATCCGCCGCCGTCCAGGAACCCCATGCCGGCAGGGACCAATGCCAGCGCTCGAGGGTCTCGGTTGCCCGCAGCAAGGCGGCGTTGATCGCGGAGCGCTGCATCAGACGGACACCCCGTCATACGCGACCGGCACCACGACGTCCTCGCGACCGGATTTGAGGGCTGCCGTCAGGACCGCATGATGCGCCTGCGCCTCGGCCGGCGTCGCACAGCCGAAACCGTTCGCATCCCCGCCGGCAAGCTCATCGACGAAGGCCGCCCACATCTGCTGTATGGCGTCGGCAAAACCGAATTCAAAGATCTTGCCTGTGATGGCCGGAAACAGCGAGCCATAACCGAGATCCTCGGTGCTCCAGGCCTGCGCTCCGCCATTATAATCCATCCACTGCCACTGGCGCGGCGACTTCGTGCTGAAGAATGCGCTTTTCTTCATGCCGAGAACCCTGATGTACCAGGTGTTGGATTCGCCGGGCGCGATGCGCCAGGTTTTCAGCACCATCGGGAAATCCTGATCCCCAGTGCGTACGCGGCTGCTGATCGTGGCATTGTCCCAGGTGGTGCAGGGCAGCATGCCGCCCTTGCCGTCGGGACGTTCGGTAACCTTCTTGACCAGTTGCGCATGCAGGGTCGTCGGGCGCCAGCCGAGACGCAGCGGCACGTGCAGCACATGCATGCCGAGATCACCCATGCAGCCATAGTCGCCATTGATCTCGGCCATACGCTTCCAGTTGATCGGCTTCTGCCGGTCGATATCCGAAGAGTGCAGGAAACCCGCCTCGACTTCGATTATATCCCCCATCTCGCCGCTTTTTGCGAGCGCGATGACCTTCTGTGCGCCGGGGAAGAAAGGCATTTCCGACGAGCAGCGGACCAGGAGTTCGGGATGCTCGGCGAGAACCGCCATGATTTCCCGATTCTGCGCGGCGTCCATGCCGAAGGGTTTTTCGCCGAGAAGATGTTTTCCGGCCTTCAGGACGTCGATGTAGAATTGCTGGTGCAGCACATGCGGGACGGCGCAATAGACCGCATCGACCTCGGGATTGGCCAGAAGCTCCCTGATAATCGGCGGTGAACTGCCGAACCGTCGGTACATGATCCTTGAACCAGTCGAGCAGCGTCGCGTTGGTATCACAGACGGCGACGATTTCCGGTCGCGCCTTCACATCGGCCAGATGCAGCCAGCGCGCCGCGGCACTCGCGAATTCGCGCCCCATCAGACCGCAGCCGATGACGCCGAAGCGGAATATTTTCGTCATGACATGCCCTCCCCAGACGCGCGTCAGCCAATATGCAGCGAGGCTTGCTCGACGGAAGCCTTGTCATGGACGATTGCCATCAAGGCCCGCGTCATGCCGCCGGGATTGTGATGCTGGATGACGTTGCGGCCATAGACGATGCCACGGGCGCCTTGCTCCATCAACTGCTTGGTGCGGATCAGGATTTCCTGATCGGAAACGCGGCCGCCGCCGCGCACCAGCACCGGCAGGCCCTGGGCGATTTCGACCACGCGGTGATATTCCTCGACATTGTCGCAGGGGTCGGCCTTGATGATATCGGCGCCGAGTTCAGCCGCCTGGCGCACGAGCGGCAGGATCTTGTCGATCGCGCCGTCGACCATATAGGCGCCCTTGGAATTGTCCTGCATGACGAGCGGCTCGACCATCAGCGGCATGCCGTAGATCTCGCACTCGCGTTTCAGGCTGTTCACATTGCGCACGCAGGCGCGGTAGACTTCCGGCTGGTCCGGCAGCATCAAAAGATTGACGACGACACAGGCAGCATCCAATGCAACGCCCTGTTCCACCGCCCTGTCGATCATTTCGGAAAACAGCTGAGACGGCAGGGGATTGCCATAGATGTTGGCGATGTCGGTGCGCAGCACCAGCGCCGGGCGATGCTTGCCGGGAATAGCCTGCAGCATGGGCGCCGTCCCCGGCGGCAGTTGGATGGCATCCGGCGCCGCTTGCGCGATCACCTCGATGGCAGTCTTCATGTTCTCGATGCCGGCGAGGAAAGTCCGTTCATTGAACATGCCGTGATCGATAGCAACGTCAAAACAATTTCCAGACACGCCGAAAAGTCGGTTCAACCGCGCGGATTTCATCAGCTTCCTCCCAATATGGCAACGTTTCCACATTCGAATAAACGCAGGAGAATTGCGAGTCAAGAAAATGTGGTAACGTTTCCATATTCGCTTTAATTGTCCATTTGGCGCGCTGAATTCGCCTCATCAGCCATGCAGGCCGTCGCGGCCCTGAGTCAGGCGGGGCCGCGCTGATACAATTGCAAGAGATCAGAAATCGTTTACGGTCGGAGATTTGCATAAGAGTATCGGTTTTTAGCTCCTCAAGCGCTAGTTTGCTCCCACTGGCCATTTAAATTGCATCCCACGCTCACCTTTGGAGGAATGGCTGACGTTTCGGGGTGAGTTGTCTTGGGAGGATCCATGAGACATTATTTGGCAGGCGCACTCGGCGCCTTTATTTCCGTAGCACTCAGCTCCACCGTTCTGGCTGAAACGCTGACAATCGCGACCGTGAACAACGGCGACATGATCCGGATGCAGAAGCTGACGGATGACTTCAAGGCGAAGAATCCGGGCATCGACCTTGAATGGGTAACCCTCGAAGAGAATGTGCTGCGCCAGAAGGTCACGACCGACATCGCGACCAAGGGCGGCCAGTACGACGTGCTGACGATCGGCACTTATGAAGTTCCGATCTGGGCGAAACAGGACTGGTTGCTGCCGCTCGACAATCTCGGCGCCAACTACGACGTCGACGACCTGCTGCCGGCCATCCGCAGCGGCCTGACTGTAGACGGCAAGCTCTATGCTGCGCCGTTCTATGGTGAAAGCTCGATGGTCATGTACCGCAAGGACCTGTTCGACGCTGCCGGCCTGAAAATGCCCGACGCGCCGACCTGGGACTTCATTGCCGACGCTGCCCGCAAGATCACCAACAAGGACAAGGAAGTCTACGGCATCTGCCTGCGCGGCAAGGCCGGCTGGGGCGAGAACATGGCCTTCCTGACGGCCATGTCCAATTCCTTCGGCGCCCGCTGGTTCGACGAGAAGTGGAAGCCGCAGTTCGATCAGCCGGAATGGAAGGACACGCTCGATTTCTACGTCAAGCTGATGAAGGATGCCGGCCCTCCGGGCGCCTCCTCCAACGGCTTCAACGAGAACCTGGCGCTGTTTCAGACCGGTAAGTGCGGCATGTGGATCGACGCAACGGTTGCCGCTTCCTTCGTCGCCGATCCGAAGCAGTCGCAGGTCGCCGACAAGGTCGGCTTCGCGCTCGCCCCGGACAAGGGCCTCGGCAAGCGCGGCAACTGGCTCTGGGCCTGGAGCCTCGCCATCCCGGCAGGTACCCAGAAGGCCGAAGCGGCTGAGAAGTTCGTCGCCTGGGCAACCAGCAAGGAATACAGCAACCTCGTCGCCGAGAAGGAAGGCTGGCTGAATGCACCTCCGGGCACCCGCAAATCGCTCTATGCGAATGCGGACTACCAGAAGGCGGCGTCGTTTGCCAAGATGACGCTCGACTCGATCGAGGCGGCCGATCCGACCAAGCCGACCGTCAAGCCGGTCCCCTATGTCGGCGTCCAGTTCGTGGCGATCCCGGAATTCCAGGGCATTGGTACGGCGGTGGGTCAGCAGTTCTCGGCAGCCCTTGCCGGCCAGATTTCGGTCGATCAGGCGTTGAAGAGCGCCCAGCAGCTGGCAACCCGGGAAATGACCAAAGCCGGCTACATCAAATAACAACCTCCTGAGCAAGAGGCGGATTCTTGACAATCCGCCCCTCTGGGCCGCCGATGCCCGAACTGCATCGGCGGCCGCTTTTTCAGACAAAGCCTTCCTGCGGCCGCTCCCCGCTTCAGATCAGATCGGTGATTGCCATGGCAACCTTGCATACCCGCTCCGCGGCGCGCCTGATGATTGCGCCCTCCGTGCTGCTCCTCTTTGCATGGATGATCGTCCCACTTGCGATGACGATCTATTTCTCGCTGCTGAACTACAATCTGCTCAGCCCCGGCATGGAGAGTTTCGTCGGTCTGCTCAACTACGAATACTTCCTGTCCGATCCGGCCTTCATCGCGGCGCTGATCAATACGCTGCTGCTCGTTGCCGGCGTGTTGCTGATCACCGTCATCGGCGGCATCGCCTTTGCGCTGCTGCTTGATCAGCCGATGTACGGACAGGGCATCGTGCGCATTCTGGTGATCGCGCCGTTCTTCGTCATGCCGACGGTGGCAGCACTGGTGTGGAAGAACATGTTCATGAACCCGGTCAACGGCCTGTTTGCCCATCTTGCCAAGGCGCTCGGCCTGCAGCCGATCGACTGGCTGGCGAATGCGCCGCTGTTCTCCGTCATTCTGATCGTCGCCTGGCAATGGCTGCCCTTTGCCACCCTCATCATGCTGACGGCGCTGCAGTCGCTTGACGAGGAGCAGAAGGAAGCCTCCGAAATGGACGGCGCCGGTCCGATCTCGAAATTCATCTACATCATCCTGCCGCACATGGCGCGGGCCATCACCGTGGTGATCCTGATCCAGACGATCTTCCTGCTTTCGGTCTTTGCCGAAATTCTCGTCACCACCAATGGCGGGCCGGGCACCGACAGCACCAACCTCACCTATCTCGTCTATGCCCAGGCGCTGCTGCAGTTCGATATCGGCGGCGCTTCGGCGGGCGGCATCGTCGCCGTCGTGCTTGCCAATATCGTCGCGATCTTCCTCGTCCGCCTCGTCGGCAAGAATCTGGAGGCTTGAGATGGCCAGAAAAGTCACAACGCAGCGCAAGGTCATCGTCACCGCGATCGCCTGGACGCTCGGCATCCTGATCTTCTTCCCGATCCTCTGGACGTTCCTGACCAGCTTCAAGTCGGAAGCCGATGCCATCGCCTCGCCACCGCAGTTCCTGTTCTTCCATTGGACGACGGAGAACTATGCGGAGGTGCAGAGCCGGTCGAACTATCTCAGCCACTTCATGAACTCGGTGATCATTTCCTTCGGCTCGACGCTGATCGGCCTGATCATCGCTATTCCCGCCGCCTGGGCGATGGCGTTTTCGCCGACCAAGCGGACCAAGGACGTGCTGATGTGGATGCTGTCGACCAAGATGATGCCGCCTGTGGGCGCGCTGATCCCGATCTACCTGCTGTTTCGCAATTCGGGCCTGCTCGACACGCGCACCGGCCTGGTGATTGTGCTGACACTGATCAATCTGCCGATCATCGTCTGGATGCTCTATACCTACTTCAAGGAAATCCCGGGCGAAATCCTCGAGGCGGCCCGCATGGACGGGGCATCGCTGATGAAGGAGATCGTCTACGTGCTGACGCCGATGGCGGTGCCCGGCATTGCCTCGACGCTGCTTTTGAACATCATCCTTGCCTGGAACGAGGCGTTCTGGACGCTCAATCTCACCGCCTCCAAGGCGGCGCCGCTGACGGCCTTCATCGCTTCCTATTCCAGTCCGGAAGGCCTGTTCTACGCCAAGCTGTCGGCGGCATCGACGATGGCGATCGCGCCGATCCTGATCCTTGGCTGGTTCAGCCAGAAACAACTCGTCCGCGGCCTGACCTTCGGCGCTGTGAAATAAGATAAAGGGAGACAAACATGGGCAGCATTACCCTTCAGAAGGTTTCCAAGGTCTTCGGCGAAGCCAAGGTCATCCCTTCGATCGATCTCGATATCAAGGACGGCGAGTTCGTCGTCTTCGTCGGCCCGTCGGGCTGCGGCAAGTCCACGCTGCTCAGGCTGATCGCCGGTCTCGAGGATGTCTCCGGCGGCAAGATCGTCATCGACGGCAGGGACGCCACCGAAAAGGCGCCGTCGGAACGCGGCCTGGCCATGGTGTTCCAGTCCTATGCGCTCTATCCGCATATGAGCGTGCGCAACAACATCGCCTTTCCGCTGAAGATGGCGGGCGTCGACAAGGCTGAGATCGACCGCAAGGTGAGCGATGCCGCCCGGGTGCTGAACCTTACCGATTATCTGGAGCGCAAGCCGCGCCAGCTGTCTGGCGGCCAGCGCCAGCGCGTGGCGATCGGCCGCGCCATCGTGCGCCAGCCTTCGGCCTTCCTGTTCGACGAACCGCTGTCGAACCTCGACGCAGCGCTGCGCGTCAACATGCGTCTCGAAATCAGCGAGCTGCATCAGCAGCTGAAGACGACAATGGTCTACGTCACCCACGACCAGGTCGAGGCGATGACCATGGCCGACAAGATCGTCGTCTTGAACAGGGGCAATATCGAGCAGGTCGGCTCGCCGCTCGAACTCTACAGCCGCCCCGCAACCTCTTCGTCGCCGGCTTCATCGGTTCGCCGAAGATGAACTTCATAACAGGCCAGAACGCCGCCGCGCTGAATGCACATACCATCGGCGTCCGGCCCGAACATCTGACCATTTCCACGGCCGAAGGCCTGTGGAAGGGTGAGGCGAGCGTCACCGAACATCTCGGCTCCGATACCTTCATCCATGTTCGCACCGAGGTGGCGGGCCTGCTGACGGTGCGGGTCTTGGGTGAGACGGGCATCCGCGCCGGGGAGACGGTTTATCTAACCCCCGATCCGGCGAGGATCCATAGATTCAACGAAAAGGGAGTGGCAAAGTAATGAAACGGCTTGAAGGAAAATCAGCGTTGATTACCGGTTCGGCGCGTGGCATCGGCCGAACGTTCGCAGAGGCTTACATCCGCGAGGGCGCTACCGTCGCAATCGCCGACATCAATTTCGAGCGCGCCGAACACACGGCCAGCGAACTTGGCGCATCCGCCTATGCACTGAAGATCGACGTTACCGATCAGACTTCCATCGACCAGGCGATTGCCGCTGTCGATGCCAAGACAGGCGGCATAGACATTCTCGTCAACAATGCCGCGCTTTTCGATCTTGCGCCGATCGCCGGCATTACCCGCGAGAGCTTCGATACACTTTTTGCCATCAACGTTTCGGGCACGCTCTTCACGCTGCAGGCAGCGGCGAAATCGATGATCGCGCGCGGCACGGGCGGCAAGATCATCAACATGGCGAGCCAGGCGGGACGACGCGGAGAGGCTCTGGTCGCCGTCTATTGCGCAACGAAAGCTGCTGTCATTTCCTTGACGCAGTCAGCCGGGCTCGACTTGATCAAGCACGGCATCAACGTCAACGCCATTGCACCCGGCGTCGTCGATGGCGAACATTGGGACGGCGTGGATGCGAAATTCGCAGAATACGAAAACCGCCCGCTTGGCGAGAAAAAGCGGCTGGTCGGTGAAGCTGTTCCCTTCGGCCGCATGGGGACGGCGGAAGACCTGGCCGGAATGGCAATCTTCCTCGCCTCGAAAGAAGCCGATTACATCGTCGCACAGACCTACAACGTCGATGGTGGTAACTGGATGAGCTAACCGCTATCCTCAACCCGGCTTATCCGTTGATGGAACAAGTGGAATGAGCGCCTCGACCAGCTTGACCAAGCCGTCGGTTGCCCGCAACGGAACATCGCGGCTGGCGCCGAAATTTGAGCACGTTCTGACCGCTGAAGACGATACCTTCCTCTGGCGGATCGACGACTATCCCTGGGCAAATTCGCTCTGGAATTTTCATCCGGAATTCGAGATACACCTTATCCGCAAATCGTCCGGCACGGCGTATGTTGGTGATTATATCGGCAATTTCGGTCCCGGCGATCTAACAATCGTCGGCAGCAATCTGCCACATGATTGGGTCTCGCATATTGGCAAAGGCGACAGGATCCCGGAACGGGATCTTGTCGTTCAATTTCATCCGGACAAAATTCGAGAAGCAAGCAGGTATCTGCCGGAGATGAAGCGCCTGGACACGCTTCTGACGGCCGCACAGCGTGGATTGCGATTTTCGGGGACTACAGCTCGACGTGCGACTCTTCTGCTCGAACGCATTGGAGCAGTTGGTGGGTTGGAAAGGCTGATCCGTTTCCTTCGCGTTCTGGAACTGCTGGCAGATTCCCGCGAATACGAACTTTTGTCATCGCCCGACTTCTCGCCGAATGTCGACGCGGCGACGCTGAACACCATGCAGCGGGCAATTCTCCATATCCACGGCCACTTTACTGAGAAAATTCAGCTCCCCGACGTCGCATCCGTAGTCAACATGTCGACAAACACCTTCAGCCGATTTTTTATCAAGAACACCGGACGCAGCTTTACGGATTACGTGGTGAGTTTGCGCATAGGCAGGGCCTGCAAATTGCTGTCGGAGTCCGATGAGACCGTGACGGATATCTGCTATGAAGTCGGCTACACCAACTTGTCGAACTTCAATCGCGCGTTTCTTCGCCATGTCGGCAAGACTCCATCCGTCTACCGGAAGGCCGCACGGGGAAAACGCGTTTCGCCCGACAGCTGACGACTATCCACTTTCAGATTGCTGCTTGCTGCGGCAAGTTGCCCATTGGCGGACTTGCGTCTCCGAGGCGGCCGATCACCGCCTCTTTCCGGTGCGGACGAGGCGCACGCCTCACGCAAGGACTACCAGCAGGTGAAGCCTGCATCGACGTTGACGATTGCTCCGGTCATCAGGCTGGCTGCACCCGACGCCAGAAAGAGGACCGCGCTGGCAACCTCTTCCGGCGTTCCCATCCTGCCCATCGGCGTGTCGGCGAGCCAGAGCGGAATACGCTCGCGATTGGCTTCGACGGCCACCACCATCGGTGTCTCGATGTAGGTGGGCGCGACGGCGTTTACCCTGATACCATGCTGCGCCCACTCGGCGGCCAGCGACCGCGTGAGGTGATGGACTGCCGCCTTGGAGACGTTATAGGCCGTCTGAGGCTGCGGCCGGTTGCAGATGTGACCCGACATCGAGCCGAGGTTCACGATGGCGCCCCGCCTCATCGTGACCATGTGACGGCCGAAAGCACGCGAGCACCAGAAGACGCCGTTCAGATTGACGTCCATCATGCGCAGCCAGTCCGCGTCGGTGAGATCCTCCGCCGGGATGCCGCTCTGGCCAATCCCGGCATTGTTGACGAGGATCGTCGCCGGCCGGCCTCCGTCGGCAAGCTCATTGGCGATCTCGTCCATGCGGGCCGCGTCGGTGACGTCGCCCAGCCGGACTTCGATGTCGTAGCCGTTGTCGCGCAGCGCAAGCGCTTGCCGGGCGTCGGCGTCGCTGCGCTCGATGACGACGACAGCCGCACCCGCCTCCGCCAGCGCCTCGGTGCAGCATAGCCCGATGGCGCGCCCTCCGCCGGTGACCACCGCCCGTTCGCCGTCGAGGCGAAATTTCTTCTGGTAGCTCATATCAGGCTCCTTCAGATGTCAAAGGCGCTTGGAAGCACCACGATATCACGGATGGTGACGTTGCGCGGACGGGTCAGCATGAAGATGATCGCGTCGGCGACTTCCTTGGGCTCGATCAAAGCGCCGGCCTCCTTGGCCTTGCGAAGATTTTCCTCCGGCCAATCCGCAAGCAGAGCGCTGATGACCGGCCCCGGAGAAACCGACCCCACGCGAATGCCGTTTTTCAGAAGCTGGCGCCGCATCGTCTGGACGAAGCAGGTCATCGCCCATTTCGACGAGGAATACACCGGCTCCCACGGGATAGCCGAATGTCCAGCGACGGAGTTCGTGACGACAATGTCGCCGGTGCCGCGTTCGATCATGTGCGGAATGACATTGCGAACGTTCTTGATGACGACATTCACATTGAGATTGAGCATCCGATCGATCGTATCGAGGTCGGTTTCCACAAGGTCGCCGCCGATATAGGTGCCGGCATTGGCATGCAGGATGTCGATCTTGCCCGTCTTCGCCAGGACGCCCTCAAGCAGTCCCGCGCATTCGTTCGGATTGAGCAGGTTGATCACGAGCGGAATAGCCCGCTCGCCAAGCCGGCTGCAAACCGCCCCAAGGGCCTTCTCATCCCGGTCCACCAGCACGACCGTCGCGCCTGCGGAAAGCATTGCTTCCGTGGAAGCCAATCCTATGCCGGAGGCCGCACCCGTGACCGCCGCGATCTTCCCATTCAATTCCTGCATCGATGTCTCCTCCTATCTTGATCCCGATTGCTCATTTTTTCCGACGCCGCAGGCGGCATGATAGTCCGCCAGGCTCTTCGTTACTCTCCAGATCAGAACCTCATCCGGATCGAGCGGCGCTTCGGCGAAATGCTGGGCGGCCGGCATATGCTGCCAAAACAATGGCAGCGGTACCGACTGCCCTCGAAGAGCCTCGCACAGGCCCCAGACGGCCTCTTGTGCTTCAGCCGACGCCCAATAATAGCGGATGCGGTCAGACAGCGAGTAATGCCGCAGCCAACGCATCTCGGCCTCCGTTCCGTGATAGTGGCGCCGCCAATTTCCGGGCTGGTCGAGCATCAACACTTCCATCGCCGCATAGAGCGGACGCTGGCCATAACCGGGCAGGAGATCGGAAGCGATCGCGTCCAACCCGTAGAGCGCCTCGCGCAGGACGAAGGTCAGTTCGGGACCGACTTTCAGAATCGGAAAACCGTCCTTCACCAGCGCGCTCAACGGCTCGGCGCCCTGATAATCGGTCGAGTGCGCCTCGAACACGAATTGCGGCTCCTCGGTCAGCACCGATTGCAGCGCCTCCATCTTGCTGCTGTCGTAGACGATGACGTTGTGATTGCCGAATTCGACACCCGGCTGAACGACCAGGCCGATTGCCCGCCCAAACGCCTGCCCGAGGTCGGCCGCCGCAAAGATCCGGCGGTGGACTTCGATCGTCTTCAACGCCGCCGCGGCAGCCGTCGGCTCGATCGTCGTCAGGGGATGGTCGGCCCCGCCCGGCGGCGGCACTTCGGTGCCGATGACGTAAACCGGCATCGCGCCACCGGTCTTCCTGGCCGAAGCCTCGGCGACCGCGGCAAGCCGGGCGGCGCGACGGGCGGTGGTTACGTCGTCGAGCGCCATCGGTTCGCCCTTGCAGCCCATCGAAGCGTCGAGGTGAATCTTGCGGAACCCGGCGTCGACATAGGCGGCAACCATCGTCTCCGCCTCGGCCATGGCCTCCTCCGCAGGCCGGTCGCACCACGGATTGGGGCCGAGGTGGTCGCCGCCGAGAACGATGAGTTTTTCCGGGCACCCCTCCTCCGCCGCGATCTTCATGACGAGGGAGGCGAAATCGCTCGGCGTCATGCCGGTATAGCCGCCGAGGTGATTGACCTGGTTGCAGGTCGCTTCGATCAGCACGGTGCTTTTCTGTTGCCGCCCGTGCCGGAGGGCGGCGCGCAGCACGATCGGATGGGCGGAGCATACGGAGGTCACGCCTTTCGGGTGGCCTTCGATCCTGAGCCTCGCCAGTTCGTTGAGATGCACCTCCATCACGGCCGCCTTTCCGTTGACGCGACAAATGCATCGAGTTCCGGGCGGGTGCCCGCACCTTCCATCGGCCCCAGCACCGTGACGTTGCGGGCGCCGGCGGCCGAGGCATAGGTCAGAGCCTGCTTTGGAGACATTCCGAGCCGCCGGCAGGTGAGATAGGCACCGCCGAAGCAGTCGCCGGCCCCCGTAGGGTCGACCTCCTGAACGACGAAGGCGGGAGCGTGGATGCGGTCTCCGCTGCTGGCGAAGTAGGTCGCGCCGCCGGCGCCGCGCTTCAGCACGATCTCCTTGACGCCTATCTCGAACAAACGCTGGATCGCTTCCGCCTCGCCTTCGACACCGGCGGCGCGCTCAAGCTCCTCTCCGGACGGCAGAAGCAGATCGGCGGCAGCAACAAGCTTGGCAAACCGGCGTTCGGTCTCCTCGTCCAGCTTCAACTCCTTGCGAAGGTTCGGATCGACCGACAGCGTTCCGCCGCGCGCCTTGACAATGTCGACCGCCTTGTCGATCACCGCACGGGCACTCGGAACCGACAGCGCGGAGCCCATCACGTGAAGGTGCCCGGTCCGATCGATGAGATCGGCGACCCCTCGGGACCAGCCGAAGCGCGCGGCTGCGGAGGTGGCGATGTTGTAGACGAAATCTCTGGAGCCATCCTTGCGGTAGCGAACGAAAGCGCTTCCCGTCGGGTAATCCGGATCGATCGAAATCGCCGAGATATCGACGCCGTCGCGCTTGAGGCGATCGGTATTGACCCGGCCGAAATCGTCATCGCCGACGGCGCCGACCATTGCCGCCTGACCGCCGAGACGGCCGCATTGCGAAATGAAGATCGCCGGCGCACCGCTCGCGAACGGACCGACGAGCGGCTGGGCTTCGAGGAAGCCGTTTCCAACCGTCGTTGCGACGATCTCCACGAGGATCTCCCCTACGCAAACCGTGGGACCAAGTGCGTCCGGAGCCAGTATTGAAGCCATATGCAGTCCTGCTTTCGATCCCTGTTGTCTCTTAACTCAGCGCCGATTGGACCGGCGCACCGTCCTCGCTGCCGAACTCCTCGTTCTCCAACGACAGAAAGCGCCGGTGCAGCATGCATGCCGCCCCGAAGGCGGAATCGAACTCTGCATCATCGTCCACGACGATCTCCGGCGTGGGGAAAGCGATGTTCTGGCCTTCCGACATGTGAACCGCCACGCGGGCAGCCACCATTGGATAGAGCGGTGCCACGGAGCCGCCCAGCACGATCCTGTCTGGGTCGAGCAGGCGACAGGCCTGCAGCAGTGCATATGCAAGATGGCGCGACCAGGTTTCGGCGATGTTGACCGCGGCCGGGACGCGGTCGCGAACGCCACCAAGGAAATCCTGCAGATCGGCGTCCTCGTGTCCGACAGCCTCGCGATATTGACCGATCAGCACCTCGCGACCGATCAGTTGTTCGAGCTTCTGACCGCCGCTTCCCGGCACCAGCGTGTGGCCGATTTCTCCCGCCAGACCATGGCCGCCGCGAAACAGCTTGCCATCGATCATGATGCCGCCACCGACGCCCGTTTCCATCAGCAGGAACAGGGTCACCCCTGCGACGCCGTGACGATAGCTGTCGCCGATCGCAAACGCATTGGCATCGTTTTCGACCGCGATCGGGACGGCGGTCGGGAAGGCTGACCGGGCAATTTCCTTCAACGGCACGTCCCGCCAGCCGATGATCGGCGCCAGTGTGACAAATCCATCCGGACGCACGTGGGACGGCGTCGATAGGCCCAAGCCTTTGCACCTGTCGATCATGCGCTTCGCCATTGCGCCGACAATCAGTTCGATACCCTGCGCCACAGCCTCCTCCACCGTCGAAGACGGTGTGTCGAACGCGACTTTCCGACATGCGCGAACTTCGGCGGAGAGATCGACAACGACGGCCGATATATGCTCGACGCCGATCTCTATCCCGACGAAGAAGGCAGCATCCGGAACCAGTTCAAGCATGATGCCGGGACGGCCAGCACGGGAATGTTCCAGGCGCTGCCTGCCGCTCTCCTCCGACTCCTGAACGAACCCGCCCTCGGTCAGTTCGGCGACGATCTCTCCCGAGGATGAGCGGTTCATGCCGAGCTTACGAGCGAGATCGGCCCGGCTGAGGCTTCGGTGGACATAGATCGTCTGTAAGGCGGCGACGATGTTGTTCTGCCGGATCCTGCGCGGCGAACTTCCGATGGAGACGGTGTCGTTCATAGGTCTATTCCCTTCAAGCCGCCCACCCTTACACGACTGGAACAGGCTGTCAGAAGGATAATCAGGGCCGCGCGTTTGTGGCCCGGCGACGCTTGGCCTCGTCATATTTCAGCTCGATGTAGCGCTTGGCGTGCGCCGCAAGCAAATCATTGTCCTCCCAGGTATCGCGCCAGATGGCGCAGGCGAGCGACAGGCCTTCATCCACGACCGTCGTCGAGAAGCTCTCGAACACGATGTCTCTTTCGTAGCCGATGTCGAGCAGGGCGTCGAAGATCAGCTCGAAGTCGATGACGCCATCACCAAGATGGCCGCGATTGCTTTCGCCGATGTGGAAATAACCGATCTTGTCGCCGGCAAGACGGATGGCGGCGGCCGGATTGGCTTCCTCGATGTTCATGTGGAACGTGTCGAGATGGAGACGAACATGCTGCGATCCCGTCTCGGCGATGAACTTCAGCCCCTGCGCCGTGGTATTCAGCAGGTTGGTCTCGAACCGGTTGACCACCTCCAGCACTATGTCGACGTTCGCCTGCTTGGCGACCTCGCCGGTCGCGGCGATCGCGGCCACACTGTTGTCCCAGCCCTTCTTCGTCGGCTGGCGATTGTACTTGGTGTGGGCGGAATAGAGAATCCCGCCGAGCTTGTTGCCGCCGATATCACGGACTGCACGAACGGCGTCGGCCAGCGTCTGCCTGCCGGCGGACACCGCAGCAGCGTCCTCGCTCGACACGTCCTTGTCGAGCGGCAGCCCCATGGTTACGCCGATCTCCACATCGAGGGACTGGGCGAGCTTTGCCAGCCGGTCGAGATTGAATTTCTCGGGGCGCAGATAGGCAAATTCGATGGTGCGATATCCGTGTTCGGCGGTCTTGTTGAGGGCCATCTCCAGGCCTTCCTGCGTTTGGCCGCCTGTCCATACAAATGAATGGATACCCAATCGACGCATAGGTCTTTCCTCCACGATATGCCGGTGATTGTGCCCAGTGCTATGCCATTTAGTTTGGCAAGGCAACAAATAAATTCTGACACCGTCATTTTGCTGTCCTGCAAAAAGACTTTGCGTTGCAGCATTTTATGCCATGGCCTTCGTTTCCAGGTCGGTACGAAAAATTTGTTCCTGTGAAAATCAATGGGATAGGCTATCTATTTGCATGTTTAGACAACAAATGTTGCGCTGTCGGTTTTTTTGGCCTACACAAGCACCGGCGAATGTTCTCGCTGCTATCTGGGAGGATTGGAAATGCACTATGCTTTGAAGGCTAGCGCGCTTGCGCTGACGCTCGGCCTTGCGACGACCGCTTCGCCGGCCTGGGCTGACTTCTGGTCCGACGCGGGCGCAAAATACAAGGGTGTGACCCTGCACGGCGTCACCGAAAGCACCCCGCCATCGAACTACATCAAGAACGTGCTCGCTCCGGAATTCGAAAAGAAGACCGGCATCAAGGTCGAAATCGAGACGACCTCCTGGGATCAGATGTACGACAAGGCGATCAAGGACATGGAAGCCAAGACCGGCATCTATGACATGGTCTACATCGAGCAGGACATCATCTATTCCTATCTGGCCAGGAATTTCCTCGTCGACATCACCAAGACGCTGAAGGATCAGCCGGATCTGAAGGCCCCGACCTACGACGATTCGAATTTCACCAGCTTCGCCGACTATTTCAAGGACGCCAACGGCGATCTCTTCGGCACGCCGATGGAAGCGTTCCTCAAGACATATCTCTATCGCAAGGACCTCTTCGACGATCCGAAGATCAAGGAGGCCTTCAAGAAGGAAACCGGCAAGGACCTGAAGCCGGCGACCACCCACGAGGAATACACTCAGATTGCCGAATTCTTCACCAAGTACGGCAAGGACAACGGCATGGAACTCTGGGCACGACCGCCCAGGCCCATACCGGCCATCCGGCTTCCTGGTATGAATTCTTCGAGTCCATCGTGCCGACGTTCGGGGTCTACAATTGGGGCATCGACGCCAAGAACAACTATGCGGCCACCGTCGAACACGGCGGCACGATGAACGGCGACAAGGCGAAGGCCGCGCTGAAATATTGGCTGCACCTGCGCGACATCGCTCCGCCGGAATCG
Source organism: Rhizobium sp. C104 (assembly GCF_022354505.1). Lineage (NCBI taxonomy): Bacteria > Pseudomonadati > Pseudomonadota > Alphaproteobacteria > Hyphomicrobiales > Rhizobiaceae > Rhizobium > Rhizobium sp. C104. Next base: position 3,009,717 of record NZ_CP092348.1, read on the forward strand.
ACCCAGTCGACCTGGACGGAGACGGCAACGACCTTTGCCGCCGGCCGTGTCGCCCAGGGGCTGATCTACGGTGAGAATGCCGCGTGGATTGCAAGCGATGAAGCGCAGTCGAAGGTCGTCGGAAAGGTCGGGTTCGCGCTGCCGCCGCTCGAACCAGGCGTTTTGGACGATGCAAAAGCCGGAAAGGGCTATATCGGTTACTACGACGGCGGCGCCTTCGGCGTGCCGATCACGTCGAAGAACAAGGAAGCGTCGTTGCTGTTCCTCGAATTCATCGGTCAGAACGAAGTGCAGCCCGACTGGGCCATCGCTGCGCCGCGCATCACCAATAAGGCGACGTTCGACGATCCGAAGGTGAAGGAGATGGATACCAAGCTCGGCGGCTTCTACACGATGCTGAAGGATGAGGGCAAACTCTTCGCCGGCGCTCCTCCCTACCCCTTCCATGCGCAGGTGCGGGAAGCGACCGCCCCGATCTTCTACGACATCTTGACCGGCAAGATCGCTCCCGATGAAGGGCTCGACCAGATGGCGGCCAAGGCCGAAGAGGAACTGACATCGCTCGGCTATCGCAAATAAACATCCTCCCCAATTGACGGGTCGTGTCCTACGACCCGTCATCTTTCGCTCCAGGATGGGCGGACGTCACATAACGTTCAATGGGGGATAGGCGATGCATTCGCAGAAGCTCGGGTGGCTGTTGCTGTCACCGACCATCGTGATCCTTGGACTGTTCGGGATCTTTCCGTTCATCTACGTCCTCTGGGTCTCGTTCCATGCATGGAACCCGTTCGCGGCCAATCCGGGCATGGTCTTCAATTGGGCCGACAACTATCGGCGGCTCGTCTTCGACGCCCAATTCCTGGCATCGCTCGGCATAACCCTCACATTCGTCTTCTTCGCGGTCGTCTCGGAACTGATCCTCGGCTATATCCTCGCCCAGGCGCTGCTGAAGGATTTTCCTGGAAAAGCGGTGTTTCGCACGATCCACACCTTGCCGCTGATCATGGCGCCAATCATCGTCGGCTCTGTCTGGAAGCTGATGACCACACCGTCGATCGGCATCATCCCGTATCTTCTCAGAAGCTGGTTCGGCTACGATCTGAATATCGGCCAGAGTGCTGTCGCGGCCTTCACCGTTACGGTGATCATGGACATCTGGCACTGGACGCCGCTTGTCACCCTGTCGCTGATCGCCGCACTGGTCTCGCTCCCGCCCGATCCGTTCGAGCAGGCGCAGATCGACGGCGCAGGCAAGAGCCAGATCTTCTGGCACATCACGCTCCCGCTGATCCGCCCGGCCCTGCTCGCCACGGTGTTCATCAGGCTGATGGATGCGCTGCGCACCGTCGACGAGGTCCTGATGCTGACCGGCGGCGGCCCGGGTTCGTCGACACGCTATATCGGCGTCCACATCTTCAAGGAGGTCTTCCCCAAGACCAATTACGGCTATGGTTCGGCCATCTCCGTCATCGTCCTTTACCTCACCATCGTCGTGTGCTGGCTGCTCTATGTCGGCCTGATTGCGCCCCGCGTGAAGAGAGGTTGATCCGATGAAAAACCAGACCCCCTGGCTTCCGGTCGTCCTTTGGATCTTAATCAGCCTCGCGACGCTTTTCCCGATCTACTGGCTGTTCGTCATATCGGTGAAACAGCCCTTCGACCTGTTCTCGACGCCCGATGTCGTGCTCCGCAGCTTCTTCTGGAAAAACTACCAGGATGTGCTGACCAATCCGACCCTGCGCGGATACATGCTCAACTCGATGATCATATCGTCGGGCAACGCACTGCTCGTCACGACGCTCGGCTTCTTTGCCTGCTACGCGCTGACCCGCTTCGACCTCGCGGGCAAGGAAAGCATCTTCTTCTGGACGATCACCAACCGCATGGCGCCTCCGGCGGTCTTCCTGCTGCCGCTTTTCCTGCTGCTGACGCAGGTCTACAAGATCGGCGACTTCTCGCTCGCCGATTCCCGGCTGGGCATGATCCTGGTCTACTGCTCCTTCAACCTTCCCTTCGCCATCTGGACGCTGCGCCCGACCGTCGAAGGCATTCCAAAGGAATTGGACGAGGCGGCCTATATGGATGGCGCCAGCCCATGGACCGTCCTCTATGACATCGTCTTTCCCCTGGCGCGGCCCGGACTTGCGGTGACCCTGATCCTGACCTGGGTGTTTGCGTGGAACGAATATCTGCTCGCAGCGACGCTCACCAACTTCAATGCGCGAACCCTGACCACCGGCCTGTCGGAATATGTGACGACCACCGGGACCGCCTGGGGCATCATGGCCGCGATCTCGATGCTGACATTGGTGCCGGCGCTCATCGTCTTTTCAGTGGTGCAACGTCACATCGTCGCCGGCCTGACCTTCGGTGCGGTGAAAGGGTGAAGCCATGAGCTCTCAATCAAGAAACAACCAACGCAAGCCGGGATTTCTGCCGATCGAAACGAACTGGTTCGACCGGCTGTTCATCTCGGTGGTGATCTGGGTCGCTCTCTCGTTGTTCTGGATGCGGTTCATCGAGCCGGTCGGGCTGTCGGTATGGTGCGCGGCGGCAATCTCGGCGGTGCTTGGCGCCTACATCGTCTGGAAGGGATGAGCCGATGACTTCCGTCAACACACCAGCCGCGCTGCTTTAAAGCGCGTCGCGATCTTTCAGATTCGCTCACGCTTTAGGTCTTTGTTTTTACGCATGTCTTTATCGCAAAACCGCTGCACACTTTTGCGAGACATGCTTTAGGGAGGAACGACATTGGCAAACGTACAGGTTAGCGACGTCACCAAGAGGTATGGCGCGCTTCAGGTCATGCACGGCGTCAGCGTCGACATCGAGGACGGCGAATTCGTCGTGCTGGTCGGCCCCTCCGGATGCGGCAAGTCCACCCTGCTGCGGATGATCGCCGGCCTCGAGACCGTCAGCGGCGGCGACATCCGGATCGGCGGCCGTGTCGTCACCAACGCTCCGCCAAAGGAGCGCGACATCGCGATGGTCTTCCAGAGCTACGCGCTCTATCCCCACAAGACGGTCGCCGAAAACATGGGCTTTCCGCTGAAGATGGCCAAGCGCCCCAAAGCGGAGATCGACGAGAAGGTCGGAAGGGCCGCCGAGATCCTCGACCTGACGCGTTATCTCGATCGCTATCCGAAGCAACTGTCGGGCGGGCAGCGTCAGCGCGTGGCGATGGGCCGCGCCATCGTCCGCGATCCGCAGGTCTTCCTGTTCGACGAACCGCTGTCCAATCTCGACGCCAAACTTCGCGTCACCATGCGCGTCGAAATCAAGGAGCTTCACCAGCGGCTGAAAACCACCACCGTCTACGTCACGCACGATCAGATCGAGGCCATGACGATGGCCAACAAGATCGTGGTGATGCGCGACGGCAGGGTCGAGCAGATCGGCAAGCCTCTCGATCTTTACGACTTCCCGGTCAATCTCTTCGTCGCCGGCTTCATCGGCAGCCCATCGATGAACTTCCTTCAGGGCCGCATCGCCACCCGCGACGGCAGGAAGGTCGTCGTCACAGACCAGGGCGTCGTCCTGCCCGTCGACAAGACGAATGCGGACGACGGACGAGCCGTGACCTACGGCATCCGACCGGAGCATATCACGATCGGCGACGATGGCGTTCCCGTCGAGGTATCAGTGTTCGAGCCGACGGGTTCGGAGACATTGATCTTCGGCCGTACGCAAGGTGTGCCGATCGACGCCTTGATCCGCGAACGTATCGAGGTAGATCCCGGACGGACGGTGTATTTCCACATCGATCCCCGGCGTGCACATATCTTCGATCGGGAAACGGGCCAGAGACTGTAAGGAGGCGACCATGGACTTCAATGGAAAGACGGTCATCGTTACCGGAGCGGGAAAGGGCATCGGACGCGAAATTGCCCGGATGCTCGTCGAACGGGGTGCTGATGTCGTTGCCCTCACCCGCAGTTCCGCCGACGTCGACGCCCTGCGAGAGGAAGCGGGTTGCCGCGCCATAGAGGTCGATCTCGCCGACGCCGATGCGACGAGGAAGGCGGCGATTGCGGCCCTGCCGGCGGATTTCCTGATCAATTGCGCCGGCACCACCGAACTCCAGCCGTTCCTGGAGACGACAGTCGAAGCATTCGACCGGCTTGTGGCGGTCAACACACGTGCACCGATGATCGTGGCGCAGGAATATGCCCGCTTCCTGATCAAGGAGGGCCGCAAAGGCGCCATCGTCAACGTCTCGTCGGTCGCCTCGTTTGTCGGGATCCCCGACCACGCAGCTTATTGTGCATCGAAGGGCGGGCTGGATGGCTTGACGCGTGTCATGCCGAAGGAGCTTGCCCCGCACGGCATCCGCGCGAACGGCGTGCACCCGACGGTGACGCTGACACCAATGGCGGTGAAGGCCTGGAGCGACCCCGAGAAGGCCGCCGGGATGATGCAGCGCATCCCCGTCGGTCGTTTCGCCGAGCCGAGCGACGTCGCCGAAGTCGTTCTCTTCCTGCTGTCGGATGAGGCGGCGATGGTGAACGGGATATCGATGCCGGTGGACGGCGGTTATATGATTGCCTGAGATCGATAGCTGCGCGTTTTTCCAAACGCGCAAAGATCTACTGCACCAATCGGCGCAACTGTTCCTGATCGACAAAGTGATCCGTCACCCCGGCCTCTTTATCCGGGTGACTGAAAACAAGACCGTCGGCATCCTCAAGCTCGAGGGCTTGCTCCGTATTCATGATCCCGAGCGGCTGGCGCTCATATTCGGACTCGAGCGCCGCCTCGACGATGGCCTTTTTCTTGCGCATGTCCATATCCTCCGTTCCTCAAAAGGTAACGGCCGGCTGGACTCGCGGTTCCCATGAGGGATTCACGATATAAAACCAGCTGACATGAACACGGCCGCGCGGGTGGTGCTGGGCCTAACTGGGCGAGGCGTCAGGCCCGCTGGCGGCTCTTTGGATCAAGCGGGCAACCACTTCAGTCCGGTTCTGCGCCTGCAGCTTTCGCATGATGTGTTGCAGATGCATCTTCACCGTATGCCCCGACAAATTGAGCTTTCCTGCAATGACCTTATTTGAACAGCCGGATTGCAACTCTGCGAGGACATCCGCTTCGCGGGGCGTGAACTCGGCAAGCGCCAAGTATTGCGTCCTCTCATCCAGGCTTTTTTCGGCCTCGTTTCTGGCGGGGCTATGCTCGTTTGAGCCGTTTGTAACTGCCCCCAGAAGCTGTGGGAAAAATGTTCCTCCTGCCAGGACGAGGCGAAGACCGGCAAGAGCAATGTCGATGGGAAGGGACGTCGAGAAAAAGCCGCGGATGCCGATCTTCAGCGCCTGACGGGCAATGATGGCGTCATCCGTACTTGAGAGCAACGTGATAGGAACCTCGGGAAAACGTGCGGTAATCGCGGCGAGATCATCCCGCAGGCTGGCGCTCTCAAAACCTCTGCCGGCCAGATCCAATGCGATCAAACGCACCTCGGCTCCAAGCGCCCGATCGAGACTTTCGGTCGAGCTCAAATCGATTAAGTTCCACCCCGCGAGTTCCCGCTCAAGTAGCTTCACCACGGTTGTGCGCGCCAGTGTAGAATGCTCAATAATGATCACAGTTGGTGCATTGCGCCGGCGCTTTGTTCCAGCACTGTCGGACACCTGCGTGCTCCCCAGATTATGTGCAACCCAACAGTCATTCATACTATTCCTGTTCTCGCGACATGTCATGAGAAAAAGCGAGTGTATTGCCACTATCAATAGTCTGATCTCTCAGGATAATTATTATAGCCTATAAGATTTCCATGAGAGATAACTATTCTCTGAGAGCATATTGATGCGCTTGTTCATCATTAGCCGATGGCTCGACTTATCGCCGAAGACTTTCCCGACTTCGCCGAATTCACGTACGGCAAGCAGGTCAACAAAGCTTTGAAAGGAGTTGAAAAGCCAACCGATCTGCTACGGTCCAATTCTGCAAAATGCTGTCTTACATAACAAGGTGCGGATCGGTTCGGCGTTATTTATCTGTCTCAATTCAAAACAGTTGCAAATCTCGACAGAAAAACGACAAATGCCGGAAGCAACAAAAGCCTGAGATCGGCGACTACCCTTTTTGATTACTGAAAACCGCGCTCCAATGACGCATTAATACCAGCCGGCATCGCTTTTCACTCAGGCAGCATCGCGAAGGCGCCGACTATGCCGATAAGGTCATGGGGGAATGGTCGGTATCTCCGTTGAAACCGAGCGAAGAAAGCGATTAATCATAAGGCTTGAAAAACGGCACCGAGAACAATCTCGTGCAGTTGTGCCGGCGCAATACGAGCGGGGAGTCTATCCCGCTAGCTATGCATGAAAGTCAGAATGTCGTCGACGAGCGCCGAATGGGCGTCCGTGAGGTTACCCTCTCCGCCGTGGCCCGCTATGCCGGCCAGCTGAAGCGCATGCTGATCATAGAGAACATGATCGATCTGTTGGGCGTCCGCCGTCCCACCGGCGGGAACGGCAATGTTGATGGGATGGAAATAGCCGAAATTGACGTCGACCATGGCGCCGGTCGACGATCCGTCGCCGCCACCGCCACCGGCATGGTTGCCGGTAAAAATCGTGTCCGACGACAGGTTGAAGCCACCGCCATTGCCGCCCATGCCTGCGATCTGCACAGTGCCCTGATCGAAAATCACATTGTTTGTCTGATGAGCCTCCGCCGAGCCGCCTGCGGCGCCGATGGCGATGTTGATCGGCGAGAAGATGGCGATGCTCACGTCGACCATGCTGCCGACGAAATATCCATCGCCGCCGTGGCCGGCATAATAGTCGCCGGTCAATGTCAACGCAGTTCCCGGGCTCATCGACGAGCCATGGGTCGCGACATTATGGTCTCCGCCCGAGCCGCCTATGCCACCCATCTGGGTTGCGCCCTGCAGGAACATTGCGTTGTTCGACTGCTCGGCGTGAGCCTCCGCGCCTGGGCCGGCAGCCACAGCGGTATTGACGGGCGCAAAGACTGCGACTTCGGTGCTGACCAGCCCGCCATAGAAGAGCCCGTTGCCCCCGGTGCCGGCATGAGTGGCGCCATCGCCGCTGCCGATGGCAACATTGCCGCTTCCGCCATTCCCGCCGATCCCAGCCATTTCGGTGGGATGCTGATTGATTGATGCATCGTTGCCCTGGAAAGCGTCGGCACTCGAATGAGGTCCCGCAATAGCCGCATTGGACGGCATGAAGACGGCCAACGCATTGCTGCTGATCACGCCTTCGCTTATCCCGTCACCACCGCTGCCGGCTGACGTATGAGTTGGCGCGGAAGCGACATCCAATGGAAGCCAGGTCGGCACTAGTGCCAGATGCCCCGCAGCCACATTGGCGGCGAGGTGTTGATCGGTGCCCGTCTTGGGCAGGTCTTCCAATAAGGGACGAGGTTCCGCCATTACCGTCTCCATTCGCGGTCGACCGCACGGCCACCGAGCATGCGGCGCCATGCCGCCTTTAATTGTTCAGGCATTGTGCATCTGAACCTCGGAAAAGCAGAGCCTGCAATTCGTCTACATCCACTCGGCTAGTTCTCTAGCCATTTGGGTGTCATGGCCGCAGCACCCGCTGTGCGCGTTGCAAGCACTCAATCGGCTTTGGATGAGAGGCTCCGGGCGTCGCTTCGGCGAAGTCGAAGACTTGATCATGAGCATGCCGCCCTGCGCCAAATCACCAAACATCAATCCAAATAACGTTCCGCCACATCAAGTATACATCCGAAGGAATGTCTCCGAATATCTAGGTAGTTCAAAGTTTAAATCGCGAGCAATATTCCTCCGCGGTCGTATTGGCTGTGGCGATATGCCGGAACGCATGCCGCAGGGGGACGCCGTAAAAAACCAACACGCACGAAACCAAGTAGAGGAGTGACATCAATGCCTATTCCACAAATATCCGACACGATTCATCTCAGCCATCCGGATGCGGGTGACGCGAATGCCGGCAACGGTGGTGATGGCCACAACGATGGCAACATCAACTACAACCCGGTTGCATATGTCGATCCCGTGCAAAAGGTCTATGGGGCCACTACCGATGTGCACAACGGCGATCACGTTTGGCAGACGGCCGATTGGGATGCCGGCCATGGTGGATCCGGTGGCTTTACCGAGGCCCAGAACGGCTTCCTGGCGAAAATCTCGAACCACGGCGACGGCGGCGCGGGCGGAGATTCCAACTCGAACGGCAGTCAAGGAAACTCAAGCGGCGGCGACACGGCTGCAGTGGCTGCGGCAACGACCGCGACACAATATACGCAGCTTATGGCCGATCAGCATGCCACCATCCTCGCCGGTGTCGGCGGCAACGGCGGCAACGGAAACATGGCGCATGGCGGCGATATCTCGTCGGCATTGGTCCACACGGATCCCGAAACGACGACGGTGACCAATTCTCTCGATCACTTCATCAACGCCTTCGGCCATATCGACGTCGACCATCTCGGTTCCTGAACTCAGACGACATCAAGGGCCGCTGGTTTCGGCCGGCGGTCCTCAGGGCAAGCAGTCTCTTCTTGTCAGTATCAAGTGCAGCGAGATCTGATAATGACAACAATCTCCATAAAACCGCCGCGACCACCGACACAGCTCGTTGTTGCGCTCCGGGCTTGTGCCGGGGCCTTCGGGTTGGTCTTCCTTTACAGCTGCGGCTACAATCTCTTTCTTCTCACGCCTTCCATCTATCTCCTGCAGATCTACGACAGGGTCCTGTCGAGCCGAAGCGTCGACACGCTGCTGATGCTGACGATGATCATCGCCATCGCCGTGCTGGTCGGGTCGACGCTCGATATCGTGCGCAGGGCAGCTCTTTCGCGCATCGGCAGCTGGCTGGACCACAGGCTGCGGCCCATGGTGCTTACCGCATCGTTCGAATATGCCGCTCGCGCCGATACGGGAGCCGCCTCAGAGTGCTACAGGGATCTCGCCGCATTGCGCCAGTTCCTCGATTCACCGGCCAGCTCGCTTTTATTCGACGTTCCCTGGGCGCCGGTATTCCTGCTTCTGCTCTTTCTTGTTCACCCGCTGCTTGGAACCATCGGTCTTCTGTGCGCAGTTGCGCTCTTGCTGTTTGCGTTGGCGACGGAACTGGCGACGCGAGCGCCGCTTGCTCACGCCAATCTTGCCCTTTCGAGGAGCTATCTGCGATTTGCGACCGCACTGAAAAACATCGAAGTGATCCGGGCCATGGGCATGCAGGACGGTGCAGCGCTGATCGTCTATCGCGATGCGGAAATGGCAAGAAGGGCCCAGGACATCGCGATGCATCGCACGGAGATCATCCTTGGTTTCTCGAAATCGATCCGCACATTGGCGCAGATCCTGATGATGGGATCGGCGACCTGGCTGGTGCTCGTCAACAGCGGCAGTCCCGGAATCATCTTCGTTGCGAGCCTGCTGCTCGGGCGTGGGCTCGCACCGATCGAGGGCGCAATAGGGGCATGGCGCTCCTTCATGTTTGCGCGCAATGCCTTCAATCGCTTGAACAGAATGCTGATAGCAATTGCATCGGAATGCGATGCCCGCATGGTGCCGCTGCCGGAACCCAATGGCTTGGTTCTCGATAATGTCAGCTATATCAAGCCATTCGCCGATCGACCGATATTGACCGATATCACATTGCGCCTGGCACCTGGCGATTGCATTGCGCTCATCGGTCCGTCTGGATCGGGAAAATCGACACTGGGCCGCATCATGGCAGGCGTTGTGCCGGCAACGAGCGGATATGCTCTTCTGGGCGGGGTCGATATCTCGGCTCTGCGTCTTTGCGGGGGGACCTGCCACGTCGGATACCTGCCGCAGGATATCGAGCTTTTCGGCGGAGCAATCAAGGATGTGATCGGCCGGCTGGACGGAGGAGATCCCGGCAAGGCGATCGACGCCGCAAAGCTGGTTGGATTGCACGACGCGATCATGCGACTGCCGCAGGGCTACGAGACCGATATCGGTGAAGGCGGAAACCTGCTCCTTCGGGCTCAGCGCCAACAGCTGGGGCTGGCACGGGCCGCCTATGGAAATCCGTCCCTTATCGTTCTCGACGATCCGAATTCGAGCCTGGATTATGACGGCGAACGCATGCTGTTTACGGCAATCGAGCGGATGAGATCCAGGGGCATGACCGTCGTTATCATAACGCACCGGATGGGGATCCTGCCGGTCACCAATAAGATTGCCATCATGCGCAACGGAACGGTGGCTGCCTTCGGCGACAGCGAGCGGATTTATGAAACCTATCTTCAGCCACCGGCTCGAACGGGAACCTAGGGAGGGATGCTGCCATGACCCTTGTTCCACTGGACGCGCCGCCGGCGAAATTTTCGAATTCGTCAAGGATGGGCCAGCGCTTCGCTCATGGATGGACAGCGACAGCCAGGCAGACTGCCTATCCGCCGGTGATCGAACAGAAACAGCGCGGACCCGCCGCCCCTTCGCCCATGCCGGTGCTCAGAGGCGTCGTCTGGACGGGGAACCTGCTGATCCTCGTCTTTGTCGTCGGATTGGGAATTTGGTCGGCTCTGGCCCCGCTGCACAGCGCTGCGGTCGCATCCGGCGTTATCGAGCCGGAGACCAGCCGCAAGACCATCCAACATCTCGAAGGCGGAATTGTGCGGCGGATCCTCGTCAGGAACGGCGACACGGTGATGGCCGGGCAAATCGTCATAGAACTCGACGACACCAAGTCCCGCTCGGAGCGCGACAGCATCCAAGGGCAGCTTTGGGACGCCGAAGGAAGCCGCGCCCGGCTGCTTGCGGAGCAGACGGGCGGCGACCATGTCGCCTATCCCGACGATCTCAGGGCAGCCATGGACAAATATCCTTCGGTCGGCGCGATTCTGACCGGGCAACAGAAAATCTTCGAGGCCCGCCGCCGGGTCATGGAGGCGGAAATTCAGATCGGCAATGAAAAAATCGCGCAGGTGCGGCAAGAAATCGTCGGGCTTGGTGCTCAGAAAGGGGCACTGGCCGACAGAGCCGCAATCTCGCAGGAAGAACTGGATCAGGTGACGATCCTCACTGCCAAGGGACTGGAACGAAGGAGCAGGCTTCTCAACCTCGAGCGCGAAAAAGCAGATCTTGACGGCCAGCAGGGCCAAGTCGAGGCACAGATCGCTCGCGCCTACCAGGTGATCAGCGAGTTCGCAGGTCGATCTCGCAAAGCTTGAGAGCGACCGCTTGAGCGAAGTCGCCCAAGGCATGCGCGATACGGAAAGCCGGATCATGCAATTGCGCGAGCGCTTGCGGGCGATCGACGACCAACTTTCAAGGACCGATATCCGGGCTCCCGAAGATGGAACGATCATGAACCTGCGCATCCACACAGCAGGCGGGGTGATCGGTGCGGGCGAACCGCTCGTCGATCTTCTGCCACGCTCCGATCGCCTGATCGTGTCTGCCCATGTCAGGCCGGAGGACATCAATCTTGTCCATGCGGGGCTGGAGGCGCAGGTGCACCTTCTTCCATACAATCAGCGGCGCGTTCCACTGCTGAAAGGTCGGGTCGAGTATGTGTCAGCCGACCGCCTCACCGATACGCAGAGCGGCCAACCCTATTATGCCGCGACAATCCGCGTAACGGACGAGCGGCTGGCGAAAATGCGTGATGTCGAACTGGTCGCGGGCATGCCCGCACAGACACTGATCGAAACCGGCAAAAGCAGCGTGGCGCTCTACGCTGTCAGACCGCTTCTCGACAGTTTCAACAGAGCATTTCGTGAGGACTGAAGCGGTGATGGGCAAGCGAAAATTTGACGACGACCAGATTACGGGCATTCTCAAGGAGCACCAGCCCGGCGTGACGGTGGCCGATGTTTGCCACCGATACGGCATCAGCGAGCCGACCTTCTATCGGTGGCAATCCCTGCAGTCCGGAAATGCCGGTCTCCATGCGAGACGGCTAAGAGCCCTGGAGGAAGAGAACCAGAAGCTCAAGAAGCTTCTGGCCGAATCCATGCTTTCGGCGGCAACTCTGAGCGAGATGCTGGCGAAGACGACAAAAGGGCGGCACTAGCTTCTCGACAGAGGGGTTTGTTGGCCAGCTTCTGGCCCGCTATCCAATACTGTGCATGGAGATTAGTTCTAGGGGATTGAGTGGTGCCCAGGACCGGAATCGAACCAGTGACACGCGGATTTTCAATCCGCTGCTCTACCAACTGAGCTACCTGGGCTAACCTGCTTCCGATGGTGCCTTTTTCGAAAAAGAACCGCGGGGCCTTGGTTCGCCCCGGAAGCGAGCGGGGTTATAGCATCTTGTTCGGCCATGGCAAGCGTCAAATGACTTTTTTTGACGGTCTTGCCCGTTTTGCCGATTCGTGAGGAAAAATAAGAGCTTCGCTGGCCGAATTCTCTAAAGCGCGTCGCATCAAACTTGATTCATGCGACGCGCTTTAGTTCTTTGTTTTGATGCATGTCGTTACCCCGGAACCGCTGCACACTTCCGGGCGACATGCATTAGTTTTCCTCATCGGGATATTCGGCCTTGGTCTCGTCGTCGGCAACCGGAATGGCATAGGCGCCGGTCAGCCAGCGAGAGAGATCGACCTCGCGGCAGCGGTTGGAGCAGAAGGGGTAATGTTCGCGGTGAGAGGGTTTGCCGCATTCGGGGCAAGGGCGCGCCTTGCGCAGCGGTTCGACCTTGGCGGCGGCTTTGTTGTCTTCGGGCATGATCGGTCCGTCCTAAAGCGCGTCACGATCTTTCAGATTCGCTCCTTGCGCTTTAATTCTTTGTTTTTACGCATGTCGTTACGGCAAAAGCGCTTCGCGCTTTGCCAGGGAAAACCGCTGCACACTTTTGCGCGACATGCTTTAGTTCAGGAGTCGGCCTTCGGGCTTTAGCCCTCGGGCCACCGGCTATGCACGTCGAAGCCTTCGCCGGTCAAAAGCACGATGGTTTCATAAAGCGGCAGGCCGACGACATTGGTGTAGGAGCCGACCATCTTCTGCACGAAGGTGCCGGCAAGTCCCTGAATGCCATAGGCGCCTGCCTTGCCGCGCCACTGGCCGGAGGCCAGGTAGTTTTCGATCTCGAAGCCGGAGAGACGCTTGAAGCGCACCTTGGTCTCGACGATCTTCTGGCGGATCTTGCGATCCGGCGTCACCAGGCAAACGCCGGTATAGACGAGATGGTTGCGTCCCGACAACAGATGCAGCGAACTTAACGCCTCGTCGGCGAACTCGGCCTTGCCGAGAATGCGGCGGCCGACGGCGACCACCGTATCGGCCGAGAGAATATAGCTGCCCTTCCAGGTGATATCGCTCTTGATGGCGGCAAGGGCCGCTTCCGCCTTCTCGGCCGAAAGCCGGCGCGCCAGCGAACGCGGATGCTCCGACTTCTTCGGCGTCTCGTCGATATCCATCGGCATCAGCCGCGACGGTTCGATGCCCGCCTGGTTGAGCAGGTCGACGCGGCGGGGCGAGCCCGAGGCCAGAATGAGCTTGTATTTCAGCGCCATGGAACCTCGACCATCGGCAGACGGGAGAAAACCCCTTGCAGGATCTTGGGCAAGCTTACTTGAAACGGTAGGTGATGCGGCCCTTGGTCAGATCGTAGGGCGTCATTTCCACAAGCACCTTGTCGCCGGCGAGAACGCGGATGCGGTTCTTGCGCATGCGGCCGGCGGTATGGGCGATGATCTCGTGTTCGTTTTCGAGCTTCACGCGGAACGTCGCATTCGGCAGAAGTTCGGTGACGATACCCGGGAATTCGAGGACTTCTTCTTTCGGCATATAAGTGTTTTCTTCCTGTGGGTTGAAAAGGCAGCGCAGCGCGCGCCCTTAAAATTTGGGCGGAAACTACACAATCAACGAAGGTTTGTGAACCTTGTTGATCAGGCTTTCCTTTATTTGTTTTCATGCCGATTGCGCGGCAATGCCATTTCGTTTGAGCAGCCGGCTTTCGATGAGGCCGGCCAGGTGATCGCGGACCTCGCGGTAGCTCTCCAGAATCTGCTCGCGCGTGCCACTGACGACCGTCGGATCCATCGTCGGCCAGTAGACGACGTCGATCGCATTCGAGCGGGTCAGCTCGAGGGCGGCGTGATGGGCCGGCGGCGACAGCGTGATGATCAGATCGAAATAATCGTCTTCGAGTTCTTCAAGCGTCTGCGGCAGGCGGCGCCCCAGTGACAGGCCGATCTCGTCGAGCACGACATCGACGAAAGGATCGCGCTCGCCGGCGCGCACGCCGGCCGACCTGATATAGGTATTGGCCGGCAGAATACTACGGGCGATCGCTTCGGCCATCGGCGAGCGGATGGCATTCATCCCGCACATGAAGAGGATGGCGCCCGGCCTTTTTCCTTCCTCGACGTCGGCGGCGCGATCCATTGCCGTCATCCGCGCCAGTAGAGCACGCAGACCAGGGTGAACAGCCGCCGGGCGGTGTCGAAATCGACCTCTATCTTGCCGGTCAGCCTGTCCTTCAGCGTCTGCGAACCTTCATTGTGGATGCCGCGCCGGCCCATGTCGATCGCCTCGATGCGGCTCGGCGTCGACGAACGGATCGCTTCATAATAGCTCTCGCAGATCATGAAGTAATCCTTGACGATCCGCCGGAAGGGGGTGAGCGACAGGATATGGGTGGCGACGTCGATGCCTTCCTCCGTCCTGATGGCAAAGACCAGCTTGGAATCGACCAGCGAGATATTCAACCGGTAAGGGCCGCCGGCATGGCCGATCGGCGCAAAACGGTTCTCCTCGATCAGATCGAAGATGGCGACGGCGCGTTCATGCTCGACATCGGGCGTCGAACGGCCGATCGTATCGTCGAGGACGACATCGCAAAGCCGGAAATCGCCCGCCGCCATCCCCTCACCTTTCGAGGTTGAGGCGGATCGCAACCGATCGCGCATGGGCATCGAGGCCTTCGGAGACGGCTAGCGCAATCGCCGCCGGGCCGAGGGTGCGCAATTGCTGTGGGCCAAGCCGCAGGATCGAGGTGCGCTTGACGAAATCGAGCACCGAAAGGCCGGAGGAGAAACGCGCCGAGCGCGCCGTCGGCAGCACGTGGTTGGACCCGCCGACATAATCGCCGATCACCTCGGGCGTATGGGCGCCGATGAAGATCGCGCCGGCATTGCGGATGCCGTCGAGCAGCCGGTCCGGATCGGCAACGGCAAGCTCCAGATGCTCGGCGGCGACGCGGTTGGCAAGCGGAATGGCCTGGTTCAGATCGGCAACGAGAATGACCGCGCCGAAATCGCGCCAGCTTGCCGCGGCGGTCTCGGCGCGGTTCAGCGTCTTCAGCTGGCGTTCGACCGCCTGCTCCACCGCCTTGCCGAATTCGGCATTATCGGTGATCAGGATTGCCTGGGCGCTGGCATCGTGCTCGGCCTGCGCCAGCAGATCGGCGGCGATCCAATCGGGATTGTTGTCCTTGTCGGCGATGACCAGCACTTCGGAAGGGCCAGCGATCATATCGATGCCGACAGTGCCGAAGACGTGGCGCTTGGCGGCTGCGACATAGGCATTACCGGGACCGGTGATCTTGGCAACCGGGGCGATCGTCTCGGTGCCATAGGCAAGAGCGGCGATCGCCTGGGCGCCGCCGACACGATAAACCTCGGTCACACCGGCAAGCTTGGCTGCGGCAAGCACGGCGGGGTTGACGGCACCGCCGGTGGCGGGAACGGCGATGACGATGCGATCGACGCCGGCAACCTTGGCCGGCACGGCATTCATCAGCACCGAGCTCGGATAACTCGCCGTGCCGCCCGGAACATAGAGCCCGACCGCCTCGATCGCCGTCCAGCGCGAGCCGAGTCCAACACCCATGTCGTCTTCGTAGATATCGTCCTTCGGCAGCTGCCGGCGATGATGGCTTTCGATGCGCAGTGCTGCGAGCTTCAGCGCCCCCAGCACTTCCGGAGGCACCGCCTCGATCGCCGCGTCGAATTCCTCAGGCGTGACCCGCATCGGCACGGCGGCGAAATCGATGCCGTCGAACTTCAGCGAATATTCGGCAAGCGCCACATCGCCGCGGGCCCTGACATCATCGATGATGGCGCGAACGACCGTGTTCACATCCTCGGAGACTTCACGCTTGGTCGTCAGAAAGGCGGCAAAACGCTGCTCGAAACCTTCCGATGCCTGATCCAGCCAGATTGCCAAGGCCGATATTCCTTCTCAACTCGAAACTGCGATGTTCAAACCTCAAGCGTCAAACACTCATTGTTTTATGCATGTCGTTATCCCGGAACCGCAGCACATTTCCGGGCGACATGCATTAGCGGTGACGAGGCTTGGACGAAGCCTCCCAGGCACCGCCGATATCGGCCATTTGCACCTCGATGCATTCGACATCGAGCGCAAGCGAGACGGTGCCGGACAGCGACAGCTCGATCGTACCCTCCGGTCCCTCGCCCTTCTGCTCGAAGCGCAGGGCCAGCAGCGACAGCACCTCGTCGCGTTTGCCGCGGTCGATGCCGAGCGACCGCACGGCGAGCACCCGCTTGAACACCAGGGCAGCCCGGCGGCGCTCGAAGCCTCTGCGCTTGCGCTCGGCACCTTCCCAGACGAAACGATTGACGGCAAGGGCGAACTGCGCGTCGCGCGGCGACCAGTCGATATCCCCGACCTTGAAGACGCTGTCCTGCATATGCGCGGAGATGATCGCAAGATCCTCGTCATCGAGCGCCACAAGCTTCAGTTCGGTCATTCAGCTTCATCCCAGCAGGCACCGCCGAAATGGCGATGCGTCAGACAAGGGAAATAAGATGCTGCGGCCAAATACGCAACCGGGATGAACGGCTTACTCGCTGATGCGCTCGACGACGGCGCCACAGCGGGTCAGCTTCTCCTCGAGCCGCTCGAAACCGCGGTCGAGGTGATAGACGCGGGAGACCGTGGTTTCGCCCTCGGCGGCAAGGCCGGCGATGACGAGCGAGACGGAGGCGCGCAGATCGGTCGCCATGACGGGGGCGCCGCGCAGCCGCTGGACACCCTCGATCTTTGCCGTCTGGCCGGAGAGCGTGATCCGGGCGCCGAGGCGGGCCAGCTCCTGCACATGCATGAAGCGGTTTTCGAAGATGGTCTCGGTCACGTGCGAGATGCCGGAAGAGCGGGTCATCAGCGCCATGAACTGCGCCTGCAGGTCGGTGGGGAAGCCCGGGAAGGGATCGGTGACGATATCGACCGGCTTGATGCCGGCGCCATTGCGCCTGACGCGCATGCCGTTGTTGGTCGAAGAGATGTCGGCGCCGGCGCGGCGCAGCGTTTCCAAGGCGGTGTCGAGCAGCGCTACATCGGTATTTTCGAGCACGACGTCGCCGCCGGCCATGGCAACCGCCATGGCATAGGTGCCGGTCTCGATGCGATCCGGCAGCACGCGGTGGCGCGCGCCGGAGAGCGAGGTGACGCCTTCGATGGTGATGGTCGCCGTGCCGGCGCCCGAGATTTTGGCGCCCATGGCGTTCAGGCAGTTGGCGAGATCGACGACCTCGGGCTCGCGGGCGGCGTTGCCGATGACGGTCGTGCCGCGGGCGAGCGTTGCCGCCATCATCAGCACATGGGTGGCGCCGACGGAGACTTTCGGGAAGGTGTAGCGCGCGCCGATCAGGCCACCATTCGGCGCCTTGGCGTTGATGTAACCCGCGTCGATCTCCATAGTGGCGCCGAGCGCCGTCAGGCCCTCGATGAAGAGATCGACGGGACGCGTGCCGATGGCACAGCCGCCCGGCAGCGACACCCGGCAATGGCCTTCGCGCGCCAGGAGCGGGCCGATGACCCAGAAGGAAGCGCGCATCTTCGAGACCAGTTCGTAGGAAGCGGTGGTATCGACGATCGTGCGGCAGGTGAAATGGATCGTGCGGGCGTAGGAATCTTCCTGGCGCTCGCGGCGGCCGTTGACGGCGACATCGACGCCATGATTGCCGAGGATGCGCATCAAGAGTTCGACATCGGCCAGATGCGGCACGTTTTCCAGCGTCAGCGTGTCGCTGGTCAGAAGCGAGGCAATCATCAGCGGCAATGCGGCATTCTTGGCGCCGGAAATCGGAATGATGCCATTCAGCTCATTACCGCCGACGATTCTGATACGATCCATGTGCGCTTACGGGCCGCGCCCGCCTTTCCTGAAATACTGCCTTGGAATAGGGAGTGGGGTGTTTAAGGGATTTTTCGCGACGCTTCAATTGACCGCGGACGGAACATTACGATTCGTCCATTTTTGCGGCAGGCAGTCCATTTGTTTCGTCGGCCTGGCCCGAACGGCGGGCGCGCACCTGCTGTTTGCGTTTCGAAAGATTTTCCCTGAGTTTTTCGGCGGCGCGTTCGCGGCGCAGTTTCGCCTGGGCCTCGATCGCCTGTTTGCGGCTCTGCTGGCCGGTTTCGGTCTTGTCGTTCATGTGACAGGATTAGCCGAATTCGCGCCGATCCAAAAGGGCCTTGCGCCCCAATCCACGCGAAGTTGGAATTTGCTGCTTGCGCTTGCCGCCAAGCTGTGGCAATAGCCGCCCCGTTCCCGCGATTTGAGCCACCCGGCTTGCACGGGTCCTGGTCCTGCTGCCGTAGCTCAGTGGTAGAGCACACCCTTGGTAAGGGTGAGGTCGGTGGTTCAATCCCACTCGGCAGCACCAGTTTTCTCTTTCAGTATCCGATATCATTTTCCGCGCGCTCGGCTTGCCCTCATTCAGCTGCCGCCACCAACCGGGGTCGAGCCACGCGTCGCGACCCGTCCTTCGGACCCCCGCTTGCGGGGCGAAGGGGGAATGTCGCGAACTCTCCGTCCCTCGCTAACCTCTTGCATGGCACGTCCCCTCGCCCCGTTTACGGGGAGAGGGTTAGGGTGAGGGGCAGCCATCCGCACGAAGCGGACAGCACGGCAGTGCAATCCGGGATTTCGGTGACTTCGAGATAATAAGGTATGAAGGGCGAAAACTGCCAGAGGTCGAACAATTCTCCGGTCAGCACTACTTCCTCATCTGGAATTGGTTCGTGAGGCCCCAAAGGAACTCCATCGAACACGCTTTCGACATACCAGTGATCAAATTTCTCTGCCGAGAGATAGGCGCCAAGATCAATGACCGTGCCGTACACCGGGAGGGTAGCTTGCAAATATTTCCGCTGCATTTCGGGGATGGTTTCGACGGAGATATGTGTCAGGAAAGCGTCTTCAGTAGCAGATACCTCTGCCCCGCGAGCGAAGGCCGGCATTGCCAGCGCCGCGCAGAGAAAAGCAGCCTGGATCATTTTTCGATCTAAACTCATCTCGAGCCCTCAGATTTCCCGGCACGGTAGCGGTGGCACCGCGCCGACGCCATACAACTTATTTGCGACTGCGAAAAATTTCGTTTGGCGCCCGCTCGCGGTCCGTCCTCCACAAGCTGACATTTGGCCTCATCGGCAACAAACGATTCACCATTGTTGGCCGTGAAAATCCCGCTAGAATGCCACTATGGCGACGTCTCCACGGAGGAATACGGAGGCGCTGCATGCTTTGTTTCTGTCGACAATCGTGGAGGAGCATTGATGGCAACTGAAAAATGGGACAGCCCGGTCAAGGTCGGTTTCGAAGATGCCGACGCGCGAACGGTCAGCGGGCCGTTCGATGCGCTGAAATGCCTGGCGGATTTCTGGCCGAATTCGCGCGGGCTGCGTTATATCAAGGCCCGCAGCACCTGCCGGGCAGCGCTCGATGGGCGCAAGAGCGTGGAGGAAGCACGAGCCGAATTCCTGGCGGCGGCCGAAGAGGCGAAGCTGAAGTTGCATTAGCGCCCAAGCGTCCGACAGGACGCGGAAGCACGCTCCGCCACGATGAACTGGGTTCTTCTGCCGGCATTTCCGTAAACGGAGTGTGCCGGAACGGTGCGACGCTTTAATTTACTTAACCCTGCATCGAACCTATGGCGGGTTTTGGTGCAACGGGCGTTGTGCCCGGGATAAGTCTATTCATAAAAGACACGCAGCCATCATGATGATGGTTAGAGGCTCGTCACCTCTGCGGGAACGCAGGCGAGCCTCGTTTGGGCAGGACTATTTTCAGCAGTCCGCGCCACCCTCACTTTCCACCTCGATATAACCGACGCCGATGATCGTGCCATCGCCGGCGCGGATGAAGGAGGGGAGATACTGCGGTTCTGCCGGCGTGCAGGCGATGGCGCCGGTATATTCATTGAGGGCGACCTGGTCCTTCGGCAGCGCCGAATAATTTGTGCCGGTTTCCAGCGAGGCATAAGCGGAACCGGCAAAAACGCCGGCCGATATCATGGTGACTGCCGAGAGGCGAGGAAGCGACTGCATGAGGGGTCTCCAGCGTTTCGATCCGGCATTTCAACCCGCGGAAGGGCACTTGGTTCCCTCAGCGCCGCAACAGACGACTGTGCACATAACCTCGGCCGACGATGCTTTCGGCGATTGCGACCGCCCGCTCGACATCGCCGCGCCGTCGCACGAAACCGTCGAGAATGACATAGGAGCCCAGCATGCTCACAGCAATTTCCTCAGCGTCGAGATCATCGGCGGCATGAAGAGCGCTCTCCACCGAAGCACGTGTCGCCGCATCGCCATGGCCTTGTCGGCCGGGTTCGTCATGGTCGGGGAATAAAGGATACCCGATCACCAAAGCGCCTCCTGAGGTTGGTATATCCGGTTAACGCCGCAACAACGCTTTTCGTTGCGGCCCGCCGGTCTCGACCGGATATTCGCGCGTGATTTCTGCGGGCCAGGCTTGGCCCACCCTTGGCGAAAGGTGCCGCGGCTTCCATATCTCTCTGCAGCCGAAAGAGGATGACGGTGATGAAAGTGCTGCTGCCCGTTTTGTTTGCCGGAGTGTTGCTGGCCGGCTGCTCGTCGGCCGATAGTCCGGCGTTGGACCCCATTCCCGGCAGCATCACCTATGGCGGCCAGCCGCGAACGAAACTGACCAAATCGCCGGTCGGCAGCGCCGTCCACCACCAGTTCTACGACGGGACCGGCCAGCGCGTCGAGGAAACCTACATTCTTCAGCCAGATCGCAGCCTGAAGCTGGTGCGGCGCGTGGTAGGGCCGGATTTCCCCGATTGAGGCACCCCTCTGCGCCAGAATGCTTGACAGCGGCTGAAATCGCGAACATTCAAGGAACATCTAATCTTTCCGCAGTGATTCTGCGGAAGCCCGACCGGACGGCTGGATGTATCTCGAAAAGCTCAATCCCCAGCAGCGCATGGCCGTCGAGCATGGCACGCTCACCGACGGCAGCCATATTGCCGGGCCGCTGCTGGTCATTGCCGGCGCCGGCTCGGGCAAGACCAATACGCTGGCGCATCGGGTCGCCCATCTCATCGTCAAGGGCGCCGATCCCCGCCGCATCCTGCTGATGACCTTCTCGCGGCGGGCCGCCGCCGAGATGGCGCGGCGCGTCGAGCGCATCTGCCGGGATGTGCTGGGCACGAACGCCGGCGTCATGGCCGATGCGCTTCACTGGTCCGGCACTTTCCACGGTATTGGCGCGCGGCTGTTGCGCGATTATGCGCAGCAGATCGGCCTCGATGCCGATTTCACCATCCACGACCGCGAAGACAGCGCCGACCTGATGAACCTCATCCGGCACGATCTCGGCTTCTCCAAAACGGAAAGCCGGTTTCCGGCCAAAGGCACCTGCCTTGCCATCTATTCCCGGGCAGTGAACTCGGAAACGGCACTCGATCAGGTGCTGCGCGACGCTTTTCCCTGGTGCGCGGCCTGGGAGAAACAGCTGCGCGAGCTTTTCGCCTGTTATGTCGAGGCGAAGCAGAGCCAGAACGTGCTCGATTACGACGACCTCTTGCTCTACTGGGCGCAGATGGTCGGCGAGAGCGTGATTGCCGAGGATATCGGCAGCCGCTTCGACCATGTGCTGGTCGACGAATATCAGGACACCAACCGGCTGCAGGCCTCGATCCTGCTCGCGCTGAAACCCCAAGGCCAGGGGCTGACGGTCGTCGGTGACGATGCGCAGTCGATCTATTCCTTTCGCGCGGCGACGGTGCGCAACATCCTCGATTTTCCCGCCGCCTTCAGCCCGGCCGCCAATATCGTCACGCTCGACCGCAACTATCGCTCGACGCAGCCGATCCTTGCGGCGGCCAACGCCGTCATCGATCTCGCCTCGGAGCGCTTCACCAAGAACCTCTGGACCGAGCGGCAATCTGCCGAGCGGCCGCGCCTCGTCACGGTGCGCGACGAGGCTGACCAGGCGCGTTATATCGCCGACATGGTGCTCGACAACCGCGAGGAAGGCCTGACGCTCAAGCAGCAGGCCGTACTCTTCCGCGCCTCGCATCACAGCGGGCCGCTGGAGGTCGAGCTGACACGGCGCAACATTCCCTTCGTCAAGTTCGGCGGGCTGAAGTTTCTCGACAGCGCCCATGTCAAGGACATGCTGGCCGCCCTTCGCTTCGCGCAGAACCCGCGCGACCGGGTGGCAGGCTTCCGGCTGATGCAGATCCTGCCGGGCGTCGGGCCGTCGACGGCGCAGAAGGCGCTCGACCTGATGGCCGAGGATGCGAGCCCGATCACGGCACTCGCCGCCATGCCGGCGCCGCCGCGTTCCGGGGAAGACTGGACGGGTTTCGTTTCGATGCTGCAGGAGATGAAATCCGGCAAGGCCGGCTGGCCGGCGGAAATCGAGCTGGCGCGGCAATGGTATGCGCCGCATCTGGAACGGCTGCACGAGGACGCGGCGACGCGGCAGGCCGACCTGCTGCAGCTCGAGCAGATCGCTAGCGGTTATGCCTCACGCGAGCGTTTCCTCACCGAGCTCACCCTCGATCCGCCGGATGCCACCAGCGACCAGGCCGGCGTGCCGCTGCTCGACGAGGATTACCTCATCCTTTCCACCATCCATTCCGCCAAGGGCCAGGAATGGACGAGGGTCTTCATGCTGAATGTCGTCGACGGCTGCATTCCGAGCGATCTCGCCGTCGGCGCCACCGCCGAAATCGAGGAGGAACGCCGGCTGCTCTATGTGGCGATGACCCGTGCTCGGGACGGTCTCGATCTCGTCGTGCCGCAGCGCTTCTTCACCTATGGGCAGAATGCGCAGGGCGACCGGCACGTCTATGCCTCGCGCAGCCGCTTCATTCCGGCAACATTGCTGCAGTTCTTCGAGGCCTGCAGCTGGCCGCAGGTGAAATCGGAGACCGCCGCGCAAGCGCATGTGCGGCAGATGCGCATCGATGTCGGCGCCCGCATGCGCGGCATGTGGCGATAAATCGACTATCGTCTCAGAGAGATAGCGGCGGTTCGGCCGGCTTCAGGAAATGCTCGATCCTTGCAGCTCCCACCGCCTCGACGGAGGCCGGCGACCATTTCGGGTTGCGGTCCTTGTCGATGACGGCGGCGCGGATGCCTTCGAAGAAATCGGGATTATCGAGCATCCGCAGGCAGGCGCCGAGTTCGCGGCCAAGGCATTCGGCAAGCGAGGCGCTGCGTCGGCCGGCCCTGAGCAGCGCCAAAGCGAGCTTCAGGCTGGTCGGCGAACGGGTCGACAGCACCCGGCGGGTCTCGGCGGCGAAGTCGCCCTCCTCCCCGGCAAGCGCTGCCAGGATTTCCTCGACACTGTCGAAACGAAAGGCGCGATCGATCATCGCAGCATTCTGCCTGAGCCGGCTTTCTCCGGCAGGCTCGGCAAACTGCTGCAAGAGGGCATCGACTTCGCTGGACGAGCTGTCAAGCGGCAGGGCCGACAGCGCCTCGATCACGGCGCCAAGCCGCGACGAGGCGATGTGACGATCGGCCAGCCCGGTGTGGATCGCGTCGGCAGCACCAATATCGAGCCCGGTCAGACCGAGCCATGTTCCGGCTTCGCCGGGCGCCTTCGGCAACAGCCAGGTGGCGCCGACATCGGGGACATAGCCGATGCCGGTTTCGGGCATGGCAAGCCGGGTGCGCTCGGTGACGATGCGGTGGCGGCCATGCGACGATAGACCGACGCCGCCGCCCATGGTGATGCCGTCCATCAGCGCGACATAGGGTTTGGGGTAGACGGCGATCTGATGGTTGAGGCTGAATTCCTCGCGCCAGAAGGCGCCTGCGAGCCCATCGCCGGCGCGCGCACTTTCATGCAGGGCCCGGATGTCGCCGCCGGCGCAGAAAGCGCGTTCACCCTCCCCCGTCGCCACGACACTCGCCACCCCGGCATCAGAGGCAAAGCCATCAAGAGCCTCGGTGATCGCCCGGATCATCGGCAGCGTCAGGCTGTTCAGCGCCCGCGGTCGGTTGAGCCGGATGATGCCGGCAGTGCCCTGCTGTTCAATGATGACTTCGCCGTCCTGCATGCTTCGCCTCCGCTGCTGGAGCCTTCCTGATCCATTGAGACATTCTGCCCAGGAAAGGCTCGGGACCATGAATAGACGACGATGCAGCGTCGCTCCAGTCGATTTAACACAGGCGAAATCGATCGGTTCAGGCCGACAGCGAATTGCGGGCGATGGCTTCGGCTTCGCAGCGGGTGGCGTAGTCGATGGCAAGCTCCAGCGGCAGCGGCCGCGAGAAATGATAGCCCTGCGCCAGGCGAACGCCCATCGCCTTCAATCCCTCGGCGACCCCTTCGCTTTCGACGCCTTCGGCAACGGAGGCAATGCCGAGATTCTGGCAGAGATTGGCGACCGAGCGGGTGATGTTCATGCAACGGGCGTCGCGATCGAAATTCATCACGAAGGCCTTGTCGATCTTCAGCTTGTCGAAGCCAAGACGGTGGATATGGCTGAGGCTCGAATAGCCAGTGCCGAAATCGTCGAGCGCGATCGAAATGCCGGCCGCGCGCAGCATGGTGATGACCTGGTCGGCGGTGTCGAAATCGGAGAGCAGCGCCGTCTCGGTGATTTCAAATTCGATGCGCCGGGGATCGAGGCCGGAGCGGGTGATCATGCCAAGCAGCGCCATCGATGTTTCATGGTCGCAAATATCGCGGGCCGAAAGATTGAAGGACAGCTTGAGATGGCATGGAATGATTGCCAGCGCTTCGAGCGCCTTGGCAAAAAGGATGCGCGTCATCCGGCCGATGACGGCCGTGCGCTCGGCCGCGGGAATGAAAGCTTCGGGGCTGATGCGGCCGAAGCGGGCGCTGTCCCAGCGGGCAAGCGCCTCGTAACCGACGACGCGGCCGCTCTTCAACTCGACGATCGGCTGATATTCGAGTTTCAATTCGCTGGCAAAATCATTCGCCTGCAGCTCGAGTTCGATCAGGTGGCGCTGGGTCAGGATCTTCTCGTGCTCGGCCGAGAAGAATTCGACGCCACTGCTGCGCTTGCTCTTGACCTGGTAGAGGGCGAAATCGGCTTTCTCGTAGAGATCCTCTGCGGTGTATCTGCCGATCTCGGGATAGACGATGCCGCAGGAGCCGAAAACGCGGACCGAGCCGTCGGGGATTTCATAGGGATCGCGGACGGCGGCGCAGAGTGCCTGGCCGAGATCGGCGATCGCCTGGCGTGTCATCGAACAGGGGAAAATGATACCGAACTCGTCGCCGCCGAGACGGGAGACGATGCCCTCTTCGCCGACCAGCGCGGCAAAACGGCGGGCCGTCTCCTTGAGCACCAGATCGCCGGCGGCATGGCCGAAGACATCGTTGACGGGCTTGAAGCCGTCGAGATCGAGAATGCCGAGAACGGGCGGCGCGGACGGATCCTTCTGCAACCGTTTTTCCAGCGAGAGAAAGAAGCTGCGGCGGTTGGCGAGGCCGGTCAGCTGGTCCTGCAGCGCGTTGCGGCTATTGACGAGGTTCAACTGCTCGGCTTCCGCCCGCTTCTGCTTCAGTTCCTCGGTCAATTGCACTAGACCGACGAAATTCTGGAAATAGCTGTCGATCACCCTGAGGAAGGGCAGGATCAGGAAGAGGCCGCTGACGGCGGTCGCGACGAAAACAGGATTGCCCGAGAACATGAAGGTCGCGACCATGGCCGAGAAGGTGATGACCGTGGTGAGCGCCGCCGCCATCGGCAGATGCATCAGGCAAAAGATGCAGGAGATGCCGGTGACGACGAGGAAATAGGCGATCTGGCCCTGCTGGGACGCATCGCCATACTGGGAAAGCGCAATCGCCCAGCCGCCGAAAGCGACGGTGAGGATGGCGGCGCCCGATATGGTGATCTTCATCAGCCGGTAGGCGCGCTCGGCTGTGACGTTCTCCTTGCCCCTGATTTCCCACCAGCAGAGACGGAAGACACAGACGATGCTCAAGGCGACAGGGATATAGAGCGAAAGCCAGAGCGGCGCGGATTCAAGATGGGTGATCGCCACCGCAAGGGCGTTGATGACCAGGAGTACATAGAGAATGGGGATCTGCGACGACAGGGCCCGAAACTGCGCCGTCAGAAGCGTCGGATTGTCTTTTTGCAGCTGCAATGAGGCCAGAAACTTCTTCATCTTCCCTTTTCCGTCGGCCACAGCCGGCCAGAGAAAGCTTGATCATTCCTTATTCACGTGACGGCATGCGAGGCTTGTAAGCGCGGGATGGTCAGCGCTCAGGCCGCTCAGAAGGAAGCGGCTGCGAGTGCCCGGTGGATGCTGTGCAGGTCGTCGACGTTTCTGTTCGCTAGGAAGAGTTCCCAATCGAGAGAGCTCTGGACGATGGTTTCCAGCGAATCGTGCCTGGGCTTCCAGTCGAGCACCTGCCGGGCGAGCGAAGCGTCGGCGACGACGCTGGCTGAATCGCCGGCGCGGCGCGGCGCCATGTGGATCTTGAAGGAATGTCCGTGCAGGCGGGTGACCATGTTCAGCACGTCGAGCACGGAATAGCCGCTGCCATAACCGCAATTGGCAACGAGCGAACCCTTGTCGCGGCGCAGGTGCTGCAGCGCTTTCAGATGCGCATCGACAAGATCGGTGACATGGATGTAGTCGCGCACGCCGGTGCCGTCATGGGTGGGATAATCGATCCCGTAGACACTGACGCTGTCGCGCCTGCCGAGCGCTGCCTCGCAGGCAACCTTGATGAGGTGGGTGGCGCCTGACGTCGACTGGCCGGCGCGGTGGTCGGGATCGGCCCCGGCAACGTTGAAGTAGCGAAGCGCGACATAGTTGAAGTCATAGGCCGCGGCGGCATCGCGCAGCATGAATTCGGTCATCAGCTTCGACTGGCCGTAGGGATTTTCCGGATTGAGGGAGGCAGTCTCTTTCACCGGCAGGTCGGTCTTTTGCTGACCGTAGACGGCCGCGGTCGACGAGAAGACGAAATTGCGGATGCCGGCTTCGACCGACGCGGAGAGCAGCGCCCGGGTCTTGCCTGAATTGTTGTCGTAATAGGAAAGCGGATCGGCGACCGAGACCGGGACGACGGCGGAGCCGGCGAAATGAATGATCGCCTCGATGTCGTTTTCGATGAAGATTTTCTTCAAGATGTCGGGATCGGCGACGTCGCCGAGATAGAAACGCGCCGCCGGCGCCACGGCCCAGCGAAAGCCCGTGGAGAGGCGGTCGAGCACGACCACATCCTCCCCCGCATCGAGCAGCGCCCAAACCATGTGACTGCCGATATATCCGGCGCCGCCCGTCACCAAAACCGCCATGTCCCGCATCCCTGCCTTGTTTTATAGCAGGGTCATCAGGCCCGGTTTTTCTTTCCAATTTTCTTATCGAACGGCCGTTCCAGGCCCTTTGAACCGGTATGTTTGGACTTGTGGTTAGAGGCCGATTTCAGGCTTTGCTCAAGTTTTATCGATCGGCCGATTCCGGCACGAAATCGTTTGGATCGAGCCGCTTCTCAGCGCTTGAGGATATAATCGCAGAGACGCTCGGCCGCGACCGCCACCTGGGCGGGATCGCGCAGGAAACAGGCGCGCAGGAAAAGTTCGCCGCCGGCGCCGAACGCGGTTCCGGGGGCAAGGCCGACGCCTGTCTTGTCGACGATGTCGATGGCAGCGCTGCGGCTGTCGGTGACGCCGTCGATCTTGAGGAAGGCATAGAGCGCGCCATCCGGCTTCAGTGTCTCCACGCGATTGGTGGCGACAAGCGCGTCGCAGAGAAGATCGCGGGAGCGGGCCGCCTTGGCGATATTGGCGGCGATGAAATCGTCGCCCTGATTAAGGGCTGCGACGGCGCCCTTCTGCATGAACTGGGCGACACCCGATGTCGAATACTGGATGAGGTTTTCGAGCACCTGGCCCATCTGAGGCGGGGCGACGATCCAGCCGACGCGCCAGCCGGTCATCGACCAGTTCTTCGAGAAGGAATTGACGAAGATGATCTTGTCGTCCGTCTGCATCACATCGAGGAAAGACGGCGCCCGGCCGCCGGCAAAATAATAGAGCGCGTAGATTTCATCGGCCATGATCCAGAGATCGTGCCGGCGGGCCAGCGCCAGGATATCGGCAAGATCCTTCTTCGTCGCCGTCCAGCCCGTCGGATTCGACGGCGTGTTGACGAAGATGCCCCTGGTCTTCGGCGTGATGGCGGCTTCGACGCGGTCGAGATCGACCGCCCATTTGCCGCCTTCGAACTGCAGTTCGACGCCGACGGAGCGCGCACCCGCGATCTCCAGGGCTGCGGCGATATTCGGCCAGGCGGGGGTGAGATAGACGAATTCGTCACCCGGCGAGGTCATCGTCTGCACGGCGATCTGGATCGCCTGCATGCCGGAGCCGGTGACATAGAAATGCTCGACCGGAAGCCGGTGTCCGAAATGCCTGAAGTAATAATCCGAAAGCGCCTGGCGAAGCTCGGGAATGCCGCGCTGCCAGGTGTAGAAGGTCTCGCCTGAAGCAAGCGCGTCCATCGCCGCCCGGCTGATGAAATCCGGCGTTGGCAGGTCGCCTTCCCCCACCCAGAGAGGCAGCAGGCCTTCGCGGCCGCGGGCATAATTGACGACTTCGACGATCCCGCTTTCTGGCGCCGCCAAGGCGCGCGGGCTGAGGCTCTTCACAATCGACATGCATATCTCCGGTTTCCGCCTTCATAGAGGATTTGCGCCGGCAAATCCCATGATATCCAGTGATGGCACATCGATTTTCGTGATGAATGAGTCCGGCAGGAACGGATGGGCTCCAGCTCGGATCAAGCCGTCGGGCGTGTGGCCAGAAGATCGCGGATTTCCGTGAGCAGCTGAACGTCTGCCGGCGGCGGGGGCAGTTCCTCCGGTGCGGCCTTTTCCTTGCGCTCGACCTGGGCACGCAGGGTATTCACGCCCTTGACCATCAGGAAGATGATCCAGGCAAGGATCAGGAAGTTGATGAGCACGGTGAGGAAGCTGCCATAGGCAAACACCGCCCCTTGCGCGCGGGCGGCTGCCAGTGTCGGCGCGTTGACGGCAGAGGAGAGCGGCAGGAAATAATTCGAAAAATCGAAGCCGCCGAAAATGGCGCCGACGATCGGCATGATGAGGTCGTCGACCAGAGATTTGACAATGCCACCGAAGGCGCCGCCGATGATGACGCCGACCGCCAAATCCATGACATTGCCGCGGGCGATAAAGGCTTTGAATTCGTTGAGCATCGGATCCGTCTCCCTTCGATCCATTTCAGAGAGTATGCGATGGATTTCATTAGCTACATCTTCATTGCGATTAATCAATCGGCAATCGCAATTATTTGGCAATACCCCCGGTGGTCTTTGACTTAAGGCCTAGACGGGCGGGAATTTTCAACGCCTCTGAAATGACTTAAGCTGAAAGGGTTGCGGGAGGTCCCGGCGGGTTTTCCGCCGGCGGAGGGTCAATGCTTCCAGGCTGGGTCATATTCGCGTCTGCCTTCGGCTATCTGCTCCTGCTTTTCGCCGTGGCAAGCTATGGCGACCGCAAGAAGCGCGGCCCGGGTGCGCTCGAAGGCGGATGGCCGGTGGTCTATGCGCTGAGCCTGGCGATCTACTGCACCTCCTGGACCTATTTCGGCAGCGTCGGGCTTGCCGCGCAGCGCGGCCTGGAATTTGCCGGCATCTATATCGGCCCCATTCTGGTCTTCACGCTCGGCATGCCGCTGCTTCGCCGCATCATCGAGCTCGCCAAGGCCGAGAAGCTCACCTCGGTTGCCGATTTCGTCGCCGCGCGCTACGGCAAGAACCCGACCGTCGCCACCATCGTCGCGCTGATCTCGCTGATCGGCACCATTCCCTATATCGCGCTGCAGCTGAAGGCGATCTCCAGCACCGTAAGCGCGATGGTCAACCCGTCCGACTACGGCATTGGCAGCGGCAATCTCTACTTTCTCGACCTGCCGCTCGTGGCGACGCTGGTGCTTGCCTGCTTCGCCATCATGTTCGGCACGCGGCATACCGACGCGACGGAACACCAGGACGGCCTCATCCTCGCCGTTTCGATGGAATCCGTGGTCAAGCTGGTCGCCTTCCTGACGGCCGGCGTCTGCGTCATCTGGTTTCTCTTCGACGGCCCGAGCGATCTCTGGCAAAAGACCGTCGACAACAGCCTCGTCATGTCGGCCCTCAGCTACCACACGCCGATCAGCCGCTGGATCACCCTGATCGCGCTGTCGGCCTTCGCGATCATCCTGCTGCCGCGGCAATTCCACGTGACGGTCGTCGAAAACCGGACGCCGAAACAGCTGAAACTCGCAGGCTTCCTGTTTCCCACCTACCTCATTGCGATCAATCTCTTCGTGCTGCCGGTGGCGATCGGCGGACTGCTGACCTTCGGCGGCGCCGGCAATGCCGATTTCTACATGCTGTCGCTGCCGCTGGCCGGTGAGATGCCGGTGGTGTCGCTGATTACCTTCATCGGCGGCTTTTCCGCCGCAACGGCGATGGTCATCGTTGATTCCGTGGCGCTGTCGATCATGGTGTCGAACGACATCATCATGCCGATCTTCCTGAGGCGTAAACTTGCCGGCCGCGCCAGCCAGCGCGACAATTTCGCCAAGACGCTGCTCAACATCCGCCGCAGCGCCATTTTTGCGGTGCTGCTGTTCGGCTACGCCTATTACCGCTCGACCGACAGCACCGCCGGCCTTGCCTCGATCGGCCTTCTCTCCTTTGCCGCCATCGCCCAGATCGCCCCAGCGCTGTTCGGCGGGCTGATCTGGCGGCGGGCCAATGCACGCGGCGCGATCCTCGGGCTTTCCTCCGGCTTCGTCATCTGGATCTACCTGCTGTTCCTGCCCTCGCTCGGCGGCCCCGATTATTCCTATGTGGCGAGCGCCGTGCTCGGCTTCATCTTTCCGGGCACGACACTGTTTGCCGCGCCCGACGCCGATCCGCTGGTCAATGCGACGGTGATGAGCCTCCTCGTCAACACCGCCTTCTTCATCGTCGGCTCGCTGACCCGCAATGCCAGGCCACTCGAACGCATCCAGGCCGGCATCTTCGTCAAACGCCATTCGCGCTCGCAATTTGCCACGCGCGGCTGGAAGACCCGCATCAGCGTCGGCGATCTCAAGGCGGCGATCTCGCGTTATCTCGGCGAAGAACGCATGCAGCGCTCGTTGACGACCTACGAACAAAGCTCCGGCCGCAAGCTGGAGGACGATCAGCCGGCCGATATGGCGCTGATCCATTTCAGCGAGCAGCTGCTCGGCAGCGCCATCGGCTCGTCCTCGGCGCGGCTGGTGCTGTCGTTGATCCTGCAGAAGACCGAGGACGCCTCTTCCGACACTGCATGGCTGCTCGACCAGGCGAGCGAGGCGCTGCAATATAACCAGGATATGCTGCAAACCGCCCTTTCGCAGATGGACCAGGGCATTGCCGTCTTCGACAGCTCCAACCGGCTGACGATCTGGAACCGGCGCTTCCGGCAATTGCTGGACCTGCCGGAAAGCGCCGGCCAGGTCGGTTTCCCCTTGTCCGATATCGTCAAAACACTCAGCGAGCGCGGCGACATCGCGCCCGGCGATCTCAATCAGACGGTGCGGCATTTCCTGACGCTCGACAAACCCTTCGCACTGGTGCTCAGCGGCGGCGAGCGGATTATCGAGGTGCGCTCCAACGCCATGCCGGACAAGGGCATCGTCGCCACCTTCACCGATATCACCCAGCGCGTCAGCGCCGACCAGGCGCTGAAACAGGCAAATGAGACGCTGGAGCAGCGCGTTGCCGAACGCACGGCCGAGCTGACCCGCGTCAATCACGAACTCGCCGAGGCGCGGGCCGCCGCCGACGAGGCGAATATCGGCAAGACGCGCTTTTTCGCCGCCGCCGGCCACGATATCCTGCAGCCGCTGAACGCCGCCAGGCTCTATTCCTCGGCACTGGTCGAGCGCATGGCGCAATCCGACAACAGCCCGATCGTCCGCAATATCGATTCGGCGCTGGAATCGGTCGAAACCATTCTCGGCGCGGTGCTCGATATCTCCAGGCTCGATACCGGCGCGATGCGGCCGCGGCTCGCTGCCGTCGCACTTTCCGACCTCTTGGAGCGGATCGAAACCGATTTCGCGCCGATCGCCCGCGAAAAACAGCTGAAGCTAGTGGTCATGCGGACGTCGCTCAGGGTGCGCTCCGACCCCAATCTTCTGCGCCGGCTGGTGCAGAACCTCGTTTCCAACGCGATCAAATACACGATCACCGGCAAGGTGCTGGTGGGCGCGCGGCGGCGCGGTAACCAGGTGATCATCCAGGTGATCGATTCCGGCATCGGCATACCGCCGTCGAAATTCCGCACGGTGTTCAAGGAATTCGCCCGGCTGGACGAAGGGGCGAAAACCGCTTCCGGCCTCGGACTCGGCCTGTCGATCGTCGACCGCATCGCCCGGGTGCTCAACCATCCGGTGGAGCTGCACTCGACGCACGGCAGGGGCACGGAATTCCGCATCGCCATGCCGCTCGACATCTCGCGGCCGGCCGAGGCGGCGGCGGCCGTCACGCCCGCCGACCGGCCGGGGCAGCCGCTCAAGGGACTGAAGATCCTCTGCATCGACAACGAGCCGAAGATCCTCGAGGGCATGCGGCTGCTGCTGAGCGGCTGGGGCTGCGAGGTCAAGGCGCTTAATGGCCTCGCCGACGTGATATCAGGCGACGGCCGTGACGGGCCGCCGGATCTCGCCATCGCCGATTATCATCTCGACGACGGCACCGGCATCGCCGCGATCCTGCATCTGCGCCGGCAGTTCGGCGCCGATATTCCCGCTTTGTTGGTTACCGCCGACCGCACGCCTGAAGTGCGCAGCGAGGCCGAGCGATACGGCATCGCCGTCCAGCACAAGCCGGTGCGGCCGGCAGCCCTGCGCGCCTATATCACGCAGATTTCCGGCCTCAAGCGCGCGGCCGCGGAGTAAGAGACAGGCTCAATCCTTCGTGGTCATGACGCGCGAGACTAGATCGCTCACCCGCGCGGCATCCGGCACGTCGTCGAACAGGATGCGGTACATGATCGGCGCCACCACATCATCCATGACCCGGTCCACATCCGGAAAGATCTCGCTACGGGCCTTGGCCCTCTCGGCGATGACGAGGATCTGCTGGCGGGTATATTCCGAGCATTTGCAGGCATTGGCGCCCGCTTGTGCCGCCAGCACGTCGCGGATC
The DNA here is from genome assembly GCF_022354505.1 of Rhizobium sp. C104. Taxonomy (NCBI): domain Bacteria; kingdom Pseudomonadati; phylum Pseudomonadota; class Alphaproteobacteria; order Hyphomicrobiales; family Rhizobiaceae; genus Rhizobium; species Rhizobium sp. C104. Next base: position 3,043,072 of record NZ_CP092348.1, read on the forward strand.
ATCTCGCGGCCCGGCCCGGAGGACATTTCCTCGGCATATTGCTCAGCCCAGGCCTGTAGATCGGCCTTGCCGCTGCCGGCATCGATCGGCTGCATATCCGGACGCAGCCGCTCGACGGCGACATCGGCAAGAAGCTCCTGCAGGTCGCCCCAGCGGCGATAGATGGTCGACGGCGTCACACCCGCGCTGGCGGCGATCAGCGGAATCGTCACCTCGGCACGGTTCATGTCGGCCAATAGCTCACGGACCGCCTTGTGCACCGATGCCTGAACCCGGGCGCTTCTGCCGCCCGGACGGAGATTCTCTTTCACTGCCATGCCTGCAACCCGACCTCTTATCCCGGAACCTTCCGGGCGACATGCCTTACACACGCATGGTTCAAAATCTTTGACAGAACCATAAACGCAAAGAATTTGCCTTTACGATGCACTCGCCTTACATGGAGCTAACGCAACGGCTTAGCTTTAAGAGGGCTTATATATGGTCGCCGCAGCCAAATCCACAGAGAATGCGCCGCAGCCCTCGATCGGTTTCCATGCGCTGACGCTCGCCACTTTTTTCGGCGCCTCCGCGGCGCCCACGCCGCTCTACCGGATCTACCAGGAAAACTTCTCGCTCTCGCCGGTGCTGATTACGGTGGTCTTCGCCGTTTACGCCTTCGCGCTGCTGGCAGCGCTCCTGACCGCCGGTTCGCTCTCGGATCATCTCGGCCGCAAGCCGGTGATCTTTTTCGCCCTGGTGCTCGAAATCATCGCCATGGGCCTCTTCGTCGTCGCCGGCGGCCCCGGCTGGTTGATTGCGGCGCGGATCGTCCAGGGAATTGCGACCGGGATCGCCGGCGCCTCGCTGGGCGCTGCTCTCGTGGATGTCGACCGGGCAAAGGGGCAGATCGTCAATTCGATCGCGCCGCTTTGCGGCATGGCGGTGGGCGCGGTCGGCACCAGCGCCCTGATCCAATACGGCCCCTTCCCGATGCATCTCATTTATGCCCTGCTGCTTCTCGCCTTCGCGCTGCTGGCGGCGGCGATCTGGCTGACGCAGGAGACCGGCGGCACACGGCCGGGCGCGCTCGGTTCGCTGATCCCCAGGGTCACGGTTCCCCAGCAGGTGAAGCGGCCGCTGTCGCTGGTGACGCCGATCAACATCGCCAACTGGACGCTCGCCGGCTTCTATCTTTCGCTGGTCCCGTCGCTGGTCGCCAGCACCACCGGCAGCCGCGCGCCACTGACCGGAGGGGCCGTCGTGACTGCGCTGATGGCGAGCGGAGCGATCACCGTCTATCTCAGGCGCGGCAAGTCGGCCTCGGCCAATCTCGGTTTCGGCGTGTCGGCCAAGACGCTCGGCATTCTGACGGTCGTTGCCGGCGTGCATCTCGCCAATGTGCCGCTGCTTCTCATCGGCACCGTCTTCACCGGCGCCGGTTTCGGCACCAATTTCCTCGGCTCGATCGGCACCATCATGCCGCTCGCCAAGGCGGATGAACGGGCCGGGCTGCTGTCGGCGTTCTACGTTCAGAGCTATCTCGCCTTCAGCCTGCCGGCGATTCTTGCCGGGTTCCTGGCGAAATCTGCCGGTTATGCGCTGACGACCGATATCTATGCGACGGCAATCCTGCTGCTGATGGGCGCCGGACTGCTCGGGCTTCGCGCCGGACGACGGAAGGCGGCGGCCTGAGGACGGCCGCCGCAATCATCCATGGTGGGGATCCGTCACCGTTCCGTTGAAGGGATCGGGTCAGAAATCCTCCCAGCCGTGGTCGGCCGGCGCGGCCGCCTTTGAACCGCCGCCAAGCGCGGCCGCCAGCGTCTTCTTCAGCGCACGCGCCGGCGAGGGAACCGGGATCGTTGCATGCGACGAGACGATTTTCGGCGCGGCGAGCGGACGCGGCGCGTTCGATCGCGATATAGCCGATGTCATGCCCGTGCCCGTATCGAGGCGGAACTGGCCCAACCGTCCGGACAGGGCGGAAACCTCGGTCGCAAGCGTGTGGGCCGCGGCATTCGACTCCTCGACCATAGCCGCGTTCTTCTGCGTCGCCTGATCCATCTGATTGACGGCGGTATTGATTTCCTGAAGGCCGGTCGACTGCTCGCGCGCGGATTGGACGATCGCGTGGACATTGCGGTCGATCTGCTGCACCTCCTGCACAATCCCGTCCAAGGCATCGCCGGTCTCACGCACCAGGGCAACGCCATGCCGCACCTGGCCGCCGGAAGCACTAATCAGCGCCTTGATCTCCTTGGCTGCGCCGGCCGAGCGCTGCGCCAGCTCCCGGACCTCCTGAGCGACGACCGCGAAGCCCTTGCCGGCTTCTCCGGCACGGGCGGCCTCGACGCCGGCATTCAGCGCAAGCAGGTTCGTCTGGAAGGCGATCTCGTCGATGACGCCGATGATATTGGAGATCGACTTGGAGGACTGTTCGATGTCGTTCATCGCTTCGACAGCCCGCTGCACGATCTGGCCGGACCGTTCGGCATTTTCCTTCGTGCGAACAACCATCGATCCGGCTTCTTCGGCACGCGCCGTGGAATCCTTGACGGATGTCGTGATCTGCTCAAGCGCCGCGGCAGTTTGCTCGACGGAGGCAGCCTGTTGTTCCGTCCGGCGCGCCAGATCGTCGGCCGCAGAACGAATCTCCTCGGTGCCGCTTTGGATGACCTCCGCATTCTGCGAGAACGACACCAGCGCCGAACGCAGTTTAACGACCGACTCGTTGAAATTGATGCGGGTCTCATCAAGCGTCGCGGCGAAAGGATGCTCGAGCGCGCTCGTCATGTCGCCTTCGGCAAGCTTGGCTAGGCCAAGCGCCAATTCACCGACGGCGAATTTGACGTCCGCTTCCTGGGCCTGGTCGATCCGGGCGCGCTCGGCACGCTCCCGTTCCTGCAGCGCGCGGTTTTCTTCTGCCTCGGTCTCCAGACGCGCCCTGTCGCGGTTGCTCTCCAATAGCGCCTTCAGCGAGCGCGAGAGATCGCCGATTTCGTCCTTCGCCTCACCGTCCTTCAGGGTGACATCGAGCTTGCCCGCGGCAATCTCGGCAGTCTCGGCGATGACGCCGGAAATCCGGCCGACGAAGCGGCGTGCGATCAGCCACCCGGCAATGCCCAGCAGCACCGCCGCAAGGCTCGTCGCGACGATGGCATCCCGAACCACCGCATAGAGCGGTGCGAACAGTGTTGCCTTCGGGACCGAAACGATCGCATACCAATTGGAGCCCTCGGCAAGCTTGACGGCGGTGGCAATTGCCAGGGAGACGCTGCCGTCCTCATTGGTCACTTCACGCTCAAGACCGGCGTTGGCGATGAGATGGTCCCAATCCGCAGTTTTCGCTCCGGTCTCGGAAAGGCTCTTGCCGATGAGGCTTGCATCCGGGTGACTGACGATCTTGCCGGCACTGGTGACCAGGCCAAGAAAGCCCGCTCCCATCGGTCGGCTGGCTGACAGCGCCTTGGCGGTGTCCTGAAGCGAAAGATCAAGGCCGGCAACGCCGACGGCTTTGCCGTCGATCACAATCGGCTCGGTGACAGAGGTCATCAAAACGTCTTTTCCATCGATCGCATAGGAATAGGGCTCGATGATCACGGTTTTGCGCTGCGTGAACGGCAGTTGATAATAGTCGCCCGCTCCAGCGACGGTGTAATCCGTCAAAGCCGCATGGGTGATCTGGCCGCCGCTGCGCACCCAATAGGGCACATAGCGGCCCGTCGTGTCGTGTCCTTCCTTGCCGACGTATTCCTTGTCCTTGTCGTCGAAAGCATTCGGCTCCCATCCGGTCCAAATCCCAAGGACCGGGGGTTGGCTTGCAGCATGTTGCGCAGGACCTTGTCCGCCTTGGCTCGATCGGTGTCGCCCATTTCCTTCATCGTCGTCAGCACGGCGTTCAGACCGTCCACGATATGCACGGTGCCGCCGATGTTCTTTTCGACCTTCAGCGCCTCGGCCGTCGCGATCTGGCGCATCTGCTCGATGCTGCCGCTGTGAATTTCGGTATAGGACCGATAGAAAATGGCCCCCGAAGCGACAATAACGGCAATGACGCCGCAGGCCGCCACAGAGAAGAGATTGCGACTTGTCGTAGACTTGAAAAGCATGTTCCCGCTCGCCTTCGCTGCTGTACTGGCGCATGCCTTAAGTCCAATTCGCCGGCGCGTTTAAACAACCGTCATCCAGCAGAAACTGAAGGCCCCCCAATATTCATGCTTGCAAAATTTGATTAAAAGAAAGTTCTTATGCTCTAAAGCAGCGCCGCTATCCTTCAGATCCGCGCGCGCTTTAAGTGTTTATTTTCTCGCATGTCTTTGCCGCAAAACCGCTGCGCGGTCTGCACGGCATGCTTTGAAGACGACGGGATTATTCCGCAGGGCCTGCACTTTCCGGCTTCAGATCGAGCAGCGCACGGCCGCTGCCATCCATGGCGAAGGGGACGGAAGCGTGCTGATGGACGACCAGCCAGCGGCCATCCCGCTTGACGAGGCCCAGCGTCTGGCGGAACCAGAGATTGACCTCCGTGCCATCGGTCTTGGTGCCTGTCATGCGCGTCAGCCCGCTCCAGAAGGCGACATCGCCGCCGACCGTCAACCTGGCATCGCGCACTTCGCCACCGATTGGGCCTTCCCAAGTATCGAACCAGGCCTGCACGCCGGCCTCGTCCTTGCCATTGATGACGAGCGGCGGCGCCAGCGAAAACTCGACGGAATCCTCGGCCTCATAGGAAAGCGCCTCTTCGGCGTTCTTTTCACCGAGCGCCTTGGCCCGCATCATCAGCATGGCGATGATCGCCTCTTCTTCATGCCTGGCATTGGCTTCGTCGTTCACGATCGTTCTCCTTTTCCACTACGGCCAGAGGACGAACGAGAGGAGGACGATCCGACAACCGCCACGCAATTTGCTGAATTGCTTCAGAGATAACTCGTCACTTCAGGCTCGTTCCACCAGGCATCGTGCCTGCCGTCGTAATAACGGACTGATAAGGCTGCCAGTTCCTCAGGGGTGATATCGTCGAGACAGGCGATGTTGATCGAGACATAGGCGCCGCCGACCGCCTCGACATAACCGTCGCCGAAGGCAGGCACGCCGCAGGTGCGGCAGAAGCGGTGATGGCCGCTCTTCGTGTTGAACTGGTAATCTGATGTCTCAGCTGCGTCGGACATCAGCCGGAAATCCTCCGGCTTGACGTTGGCGCCCCAATAGCGCCGCTTGGCGCAGATCGAGCAATTGCAGCGGCCGGTGCCTTCTTCGAGATCCATATCGACCTCGTAGTGCACTTTGCCGCAATGGCAGCTTCCCTTGTAGGTCTTCTTCATGGCGCTCGCCTCACTGTTGCCTTCAACACTTCGATATGACAATATGTTGTCATTATGGATGAGATACAAAATCGACAACATGTTGTCAAACAAAATCGGCCGGAGCGAACGATGGAGGGGAATGCCTTTTCCGCTTTCGCGATCACCGCCCTTCGCCTCGCCGGCCATCTGACGGCGGCGGGCGACCAGCTGGCGAAGCCCGCGGGACAGACAAGCGCGCGATGGCAGGTGCTGGCCGCAGCAAGGCGCGGCGACATGTCGGTGGCGCAGATCGCCCGTGCGCTCGGCCTCGCCCGCCAGGGCGTGCAGCGGCTTGCCGACGTGCTGGAGGGTGAAGGGCTGATCGCCTATGCCGACAACCCGCAGCACCAGCGGGCCAAGCTGGTGCGGCTGACCGCGGAAGGGGCAGCGCGGCTCGGCGTCATCGAGGTGGCGCAGGCCCGATGGGCCGATGGGCTTGGAGCCGCGTTTATGTCGACCGAACTCGATGCCGCGCGGGGGGTGATGGCGCGGGTGATGGAGATGCTGGAGGCCGAAGAGGCGTCGCGCGGCTGAACGATCGGCCTTGCGATGATACGGCCGGGGCTGACCGCAAATAAAAAAGGCCGGGCTAACCCGACCTTCCCTGCCATCTCAACGAACCGTGCCAGTACATCCGTGGTCACGATCCGGAGATGATATTCAAAGCTCCACGCGTCCAAGGGACGCGCTGCTTTTTATTCTACGCAATTCCCGACGGAAAACCGCTTCGCAGTTTTCCTGGAAATTGCTCTGGGCCTTAAGCCGCCTGGAGGCGGTCAGCCGACATCTTGCCGGACTTGTTGTCGCGGACGAGCTCGTAAGACAGCTTCTGGCCATCCTTGAGATCGCGCATGCCGGCGCGTTCGACGGCCGAGATGTGGACGAAAACGTCGGCAGCGCCGTCATCCGGCTGAATGAAGCCGAAGCCCTTGGTTGCGTTGAACCACTTTACGGTACCAGTGCTCATGACGATATCCTTTTCGAATCGCTCATAGAAGATTGCCGCGCGTACCGAAGCACGAGCGGCGATGAAAACCGATTTTGGAGGAAGTTCGCCAGGAACGACGCAAGCGCCGTTTCAAAGTTCATCTAGCAAGATCGATGCGAGAACGTTTAATCGGGAATTGTGTCCGTGGCAAGGCGTCGGCACGGAAAAGTCGAATCAGCTTGCGGGACGTTCTTGGACGGCGTGCCGTGGCCACCCCTCTGCCCTGCCGGGCATCTCCCCCCAGGTGGGGAGATTGGCTTGGCTTACTGGCTTCCCCAAACAACTGGCGTCACAGCGTGGCGAAACCGTCGAGGGACGGGAAGGTTTGGCCACTTGTGATCTCCCCACCTGTGCGAAAGATGCCCGGCAGGGCAGAGGGGGGCGGCCGCGGCACAACGGAAAAGCTCGTCCCGTTAAAACCAAGACCGCGAAACGGCTTACGCCGCCACCTTCGCCCCCGCATAAGGATCGAACCGCCCATAAAACGTCTCACCCTTGGCAGCCATATCCTTCAGCAGCGGCGTCGGCTTGAAATGATCTCCGTAAGCCCCAGCTAACTTTTCTGCCAGGTCCACGAAGGCCTTAGCGCCCATGCCGTCGATATAGCTGAGCGCGCCGCCGGTATAGGGCGCGAAGCCGAATCCGAGGATCGAGCCGACGTCGGCTTCGCGCGGATCGGTGACGATACCTTCCTCGACGGTGCGGGCGGCTTCGAGCGCGATGGTGACGAGGAAGCGTTGCTTCAGCACGGCGACATCGACCTCATCCGCCTTCTTCTGCGGGTAGAGGCTCTTCAGTTCGGGCCAGAGCGACTTTTTCGCCGGTTTCGGCGGATAGTCGTAAAAGCCCTTGGAATTCTTGCGGCCGAAACGGCCCTCCTTTTCCACCATTCGGGAGATCAGCTCCATATGCCTGGGGTCGATCGCCTTCTCGCCAAGATCGGCGGCGGTGGCCTTGAGGATCTTCAGCGACAGGTCGATCGCCACCTCGTCGTTTAGCGCCAGGGGACCGACCGGCATGCCGGCCATCTTCGCCGCATTCTCGATCATCGCAGGCGGCACGCCCTCGATCAGCATGTCGTAACTCTCAGACATGTAGCGCAGCACGCAGCGATTGACGAAGAAGCCGCGGGTGTCGTTGACGACGATCGGCGTCTTCTTGATCGCCGCGACATAATCGAGAGCGACGGCGAGCGCCTTGTCGCCGGTCTCCTTGCCGAGGATGACCTCGGTCAGCATCATCTTCTCCACGGGCGAGAAGAAGTGGATGCCGATGAAATCGGCGGGGCGCTTCGAGTTCTTCGCCAGTCCCGTGATCGGCAGGGTCGAGGTATTGGAGGCGAAGATCGCGCCTTCCGGCAGTACGGCTTCGACCGCCTCGATGACCGACTTTTTCACTTCGCGATCCTCGAACACCGCCTCGATGACGAGATCGGCGGTGGCGAGACCGGCATAATCGGCGGAGGGCGTGATGCGGGCAAGAAGGGCCGCGGCCTCGTCCTGCGTAAACCGTCCCTTACCGACGGAATCCTTGACCAGGCCTTCGCAGACGGCCTTGCCCTTGGCGGCCGCTTCCATGTCGCGGTCGATCAGCGTCACTGGGAGACCGGCGGCGGCGGTGACATAGGCGATCGAGGCGCCCATGAAGCCGGCGCCGACGACACCGACATGTTTCAGTTCGGTCTTGGGATGGCCTGCCGGGCGGCGGGCACCCTTGCCGAGTTCCTGCATCGAGATGAACAGCGAGCGGATCATCGAGAAGGCTTCGCGGGTCTGCAGCACTTCGGTGAAATAACGCTGCTCGACCTTCAGGCCGGTATCGAAGGGCACCTGCAGGCCTTCATAGACGCATTTCAGGATGGCGAGCGCGGCTGGATAATTGCCGGAGGTTTCGCGGCGCAGGATTGCCGGTGCGGCCGGCCAGAGCTGGGCGGAGGCCGGCGTCCAGATGCCGCCACCCGGCGCCTTGAAGCCCTTCTCGTCCCAGGGGGCGACCGGCTTCAGGCCATCCCTGATCATCTGCTTGGCGGCGGGGATCAACTGATCCGGGTCGACCACCTGATGCACGAGGTTCATCGCCTTGGCGCGGGAGCCGGTCAGCGACTGGCCGGTCGTCATCATCTGCAGCGCGTCCTGGGCGTTGGCCAGCCGCGGCACACGCTGGGTGCCGCCGGCGCCGGGGAAGATGCCGACCTTTACCTCGGGCAGCGCGATCTTGACGCTCTTGGCGTTGGAGGCGACACGACCGTGGCAGGCAAGCGACAGTTCAAAGGCGCCGCCCATGCAGGTGCCGTTGATGGCCGAAACCCAGGGCTTGCCCGATGTTTCGAGCTTGCGGAACAGGCCGGACATGCGCCCGACCAGGCCGAAAAGCGTCTGCACCGCTGTCTCCGGGCTGTTTGCCTTCTCGTCCTGATAGGCGCTGAACATCGACTTGATCATCGACAGATCGGCGCCGCCGGAGAAGGAGGATTTGCCCGAGGTGAAGACGACGCCCTTGACGGCAGCGTCAGCGGTCGTGGCGTCAATGATCGCGTCGAGTTCGGCCATCACCTCGGCGGTAAAAACGTTCATCGATTTGCCGGGCATGTCCCAGGTGACGAGAGCGATGCCGTCGGCGTCGGTTTCGAGCGTGAAATTGGTGTAGGTCATTGGGTTTCCTCCCCGATCAAGCCGGCAAATGGCTGCGCTGCGCGTCTAAGGTCTTCGTCTTTTCGGTGACGACATCGCCGGTGTGCTTGGTCTGCGACGGCTCGAAAAGCACGATCCAGCATTCCTCTGGCGCAACCGGATTATGCTCGACACCTCTCGGCACGACATGAAAATCACCGGCGCTCAGATGCACATGCGGGCGGTCGCGATATTCGATGGTCAGCGACCCCTTCCAGATGAGGAAAAGCTCGTCCTCGTCGCGGTGGGAATGCCAGGTCAGCTGGCCCTGGACCTTGGCGAGCTTGACGCTCTGGCCGTTGAGATCGGCGATGACGCGGGGCGACCAGTGCTCGGTGACCTCCGCATATTCGGTTTCGATCGTGCCGGTGTTGAAGCCCATCCTCAGACCCTTTCGATAACCGTTGCCGTGCCCATGCCGGCGCCGATGCAGAGCGTCACCAGCGCGGTGTTGAGGTCGCGGCGTTCAAGTTCGTCCAGCACCGTGCCGAGGATCATCGCGCCGGTGGCGCCGAGCGGATGGCCCATGGCGATGGCGCCGCCATTGACGTTGATCCTGTCGTGATCGATGTCGAAAGCCTGCATGTATCGCAGCACCACGGCGGCGAAGGCCTCGTTCAGCTCGAAGAGGTCGATATCGGCAAGGCGCATGCCGGTCCGCGTCAACAGCTTCTCGGTGACATCGACCGGGCCGGTCAGCATCAAAGCCGGATCGGAGCCGATATTGGCGAAGGCCTTGATGCGGGCGCGGGGCTTCAGCCCCATGCTTTCGCCGCCGGCCTTCGAGCCGAGCAGGACGACGCCGGCGCCGTCAACGATGCCGGAGGAATTGCCGGCATGGTGGACATAGTTGATGCGCTCGATCTCGGGATGCGCCTGGATGCCGACGGCTTCGAAGCCGCCCATCTCGCCCGGCATCTGGAAGGACGGATTGAGCGAAGCCAGCGCCTGCATATCGGTGCCCGGGCGCATATGTTCATCCTTATCCAGGATCGTCAGGCCGTTCTGATCCTTGACCGGGACGACCGACTTGTCGAACCAACCCTGCGCCCAGGCATGTCCGGCGCGCTTCTGGCTCTCGACGGCATAGGCGTCGAGATCGGTTCTGCTGAAACCGTATTTGGTGGCGATGAGATCGGCCGAGACGCCCTGCGGCATGAAATAGGCCGGGAAATTCACCGAGGGATCCATGAACCAGGCGCCGCCGGACATGCCGAGGCCGACGCGGGACATGCTTTCGACGCCGCCCGCGATGACGATGTCGTCGGCCCCTTGGGCGATCTTGCCGGCGCCGAAATTGACGGCATCGAGCCCGGAGGCGCAGAAACGGGAGATCTGCATGCCGGGCGCCCTGGTGGAATAACCGGCCTCGAAAGCGGCGGCCTTGGGGATGACCGCGCCGGCATCCATCACCGGATCGACGCAGCCCATGATGATGTCGTCGACCGTCGTGGTGTCGAGCCCGTTGCGGTCGCGGATTGCCTCCAGCGTCTTGGCCGCAAGGCGGACGGAGGGCACCTCATGCAGGGCGCCATCCTTCTTGCCGCGGCCGCGCGGCGTGCGGACGTGATCGTAAATGAAAACCTCGGTCATTGTCTCGTCTCCCTGGCGGCGCGGCGGGCGCCGGTAAATTTCGTGTTTTCCCTTCTCCCCAGCGGGGTGCGAAGGACGGGTCGAGACCAGTGGCTCGACCTTGGGCAAAGCGAGGCGATGAGGGGTCTCCGGCAAGGCCGGAGCCAAACGAAAGCCGCGCCTGCGGCCCCCTCATCCGACCCTTCGGGCCACCTTCTCCCCGCTAGGGAGAAGGGGGAACCTCAATTAGAAGGCTTCCGCGGCCAGGTCCATCATCGTGTCGGCGCCGGCTTCGATGCGGGTCTTGCGCAGCGCGGTTTCCGGCATGATGCGCTCCATGAAGAAGCGGGCGGTCACCAGCTTGTTCTTCAGGAAATCTTCGCGGCTCGCATCGCCGGATGCAAGGCCGTCATCGGCGGCTTTCGCCATCTTTGCCCACATATAGCCGAGAACGACGAGGCCGAAGAGATGCATATAGTCGGTCGAGCCGGCGCCGGCGTTGTCGGGCTTGGCCATGGCGTTCTGCATGAACCACATGGTCGCGGCCTGGACGTCGTTCAAGCCCTTCTTCAGATGCTTGGTGAAGAAGGAGAGCTTTTCGTCGCCGCGGTTCTCCTCGCAGAAATCACCGATCTCCTTGAAGAGGGCCATGGCGGCGCGGCCGCCGTTCAGGGCGAGCTTGCGGCCGACGAGGTCGAGCGCCTGAATGCCGTTGGCGCCTTCATAGATCATGGCGATGCGGGCATCGCGCACATACTGGCTCATGCCGTGTTCTTCGATATAGCCGTGACCGCCGAAGACCTGCTGGGCCATGACGGCGTTATCGAAGCCCTTGTCGGTCATCACGCCCTTGAGGATGGGGGTGACGAGGCCGAGAATATCGTCGGCCGTCTGGCGCTCCTTGTCGTCGGTGGCGCGGTGGGCGATATCGGATTTGAGCGCCGTCCAGAGCAGGAAGGCGCGGCCGGCCTCGTTGAAGGCGCGGATGGTCATCAGCGTTCGGCGGATATCGGGATGGACGATGATCGGATCGGCCTTCTTGTCCGGCGCCTTAGGGCCGGACAGCGAGCGACCCTGGATGCGGTCGCGGGCGTAGTTGGCGGCATTCTGATAGGCGATCTCGGAAATGGCGATACCCTGCAGGCCGACCATCAGACGGGCCTCGTTCATCATCACGAACATGGCGTTGAGGCCGCGGTTTTCGGCGCCGATCAGGAAGCCGGTCGCCTCGTCGTAATTCATGACGCAGGTGGCGTTGGCGTGGATGCCCATCTTGTGCTCGATCGCACCGCAGGTGACCGCGTTGCGGGCGCCAAGCGCACCGTCCTTGCCGACGAGGAATTTCGGTACGATGAAGAGCGAGATGCCCTTGGTACCCTCCGGCGCGCCTTCGATGCGGGCAAGCACCAAGTGGACGATGTTGTCGGCAAGGTCATGCTCACCGGCGGAGATGAAGATCTTCTGGCCGGAGATCTTGTAGCTGCCGTCGGCCTGCGGCACTGCCTTGGTGCGCAGTATGCCGAGATCGGTGCCGCAATGCGGCTCGGTCAAGTTCATCGTGCCGGTCCAGGCGCCGTCCACCATCTTCGGCAGATAGGTGGTTTTCTGCTCGGCCGAACCGTGGACGAGGATCGCGGCGATCGCGCCCTGCGTCAGGCCCGGATACATCATCAACGACATGTTGGCGGCGGAGGTATATTCGCCGACGGCGGTATGCAGCGTATAGGGAAGCCCCTGCCCGCCGAATTCCTCCGGCACCGCAAGGCCGATCCAGCCGCCATCGCGATAGGCTTTGTAAGCCTCCTGGAAGCCTTTCGGCGTCGAGACGCTGGCATCGTCGTGGCGCGTGCAGCCTTCCTGATCGCCGGAATAATTCACGGGAAAGAGAACTTCTTCGGCCACCTTGGCCGCCTCGCCGAGGATCGCTTCGATCATATCGGGCGTGGCGTCGGCGAAACCCGGCAGATTGTTGTAGCGTTCGAGGCCCAGCACGTCGTTCAGGACGAAGAGCGTATCGTTCACCGGGGCCTTGTAGACTGGCATCTGTCAAATTCCTCCCATTCGACTGCCGGTCGCGCCGGCCTCGCGGACTGTCTTACAAAATATTGACGTTTGCGTAAACGTCAAAATCGCCACCTTGGCTGCCTTTCGCGAAAAAAATTACGGGCGCGAATCCGCAACTGCTGACGAGACGTCGTCTCCCCTTCCTTGTCCATTGCGGAACGACGTATAAGCGGCAAGGCTCTTTAAACCGCAGATCGGGAATGCTTCAGATGATCAGTTTCGATGCGATAAGGCAGCGTGCGGAGCAACGGAAAGGCGGCGCGGCAGCGCTGCAGGCAATGCTGGAGAAACATCGGCCGGATCACGACCGGCTGCGCACCATGCCCGACGACCGCATCCTCGCCGACATGACCCGACGTATCTTCTACAGCGGCTTCGTCCAGAAGGTGATCGATGCGAAGTGGCCGGGCTTCGAAGCGGCGTTTTACGGTTTCGATCCGGCAATGCTCAATATTGCGCCGGACGATTACTGACATGAGCTGACCTCGGACGAACGGATCATCCGCAACGGCGCGAAGATCATGGCGGTGCGCGCCAATGCCGCTTTCGTGAGGGAGCTGGCGAAGGAATATGGCAGCGCCGGCGCCTTTATCGCCGACTGGCCGCGAGAGGACCAGATCGGCCTTCTCGACCTGCTGAGCAAACGCGGCAGCCGGCTCGGCGGCATGACCGGGCAATATTTCCTGCGCGGCATCGGCCGCGACAGCTTCGTCGCCACGATGGACGTACTCGCCTGCCTGCGATCGGCGGGCGTGCCGCTGTCTGCCTCCGGCACAGCGAAGAAGGACCAGCCGCTGATCCAGCAGGCCTTCAATGCATGGGCCGAGGAGACCGGCCTTTCCTTCAATCACCTCTCGCGCATCAGCGCCTATTCGATCGATGCGGTAGGGCCGCACTGAAATTCCCGCCAGGGCGCTGGCACGAGCCATCGGCACTTCCTACCTCTTTCGGACGATCCACGCAGGAAGATACTCATGTCCGACTTTCCCTATGCCAGCGCCCTCATCGTCGGGGCGGGTTCCGGCATCAGCGCATCGCTCGCCCGGCAATTGTCGGCGCTCGGAGTCAAGGTCGGGCTTGCCGCCCGCAACATCGAAAAGCTCCAGGCGCTCTTGGAGGAAACAGGCGCCAGCGCATTCAGCGCCGATGTGTCGAAGCCTGCCAGCGTCGCGGCGCTGTTCGAAGAGGCTGCCGCCACCATCGGCGGGCCAGAGGTCGTGATCTTCAATGCCGGCGCCCGGGTGCGCGGCCCGTTTGCCGAACTCGACCCCGCCGAAGTGGAAAAGGCGATCGCGACCACCGCCTTCGGCGGCTTTCTGGTGGCGCAACAGGCGGCGCAGCACATGATACCGCGCGGCCGCGGCGCGATCTTCTTCACCGGCGCTTCGGCAAGCGTGAAAGGCTTTGCGCAATCGGCTCCCTTCGCTATGGGCAAGTTCGCGCTGCGCGGCCTTGCCCAGAGTGCCGCCCGCGAGCTCGGGCCGATGGGCATCCATGTCGCCCATTTCGTCATCGACGGCGGCGTGCGTTCCGAAATCCGGCCGGACCGGGCGGAGAAACCAGACGGCACGCTGCTGCCGGACGCGATCGCCCAGACCTATATCGACGTGCTTCGCCAGCACCGCAGTGCTTGGTCGCTGGAAGTGGAAGTCCGGCCATGGACGGAGAATTTCTGAGCTGCCGGCGGCGCAGAAGAGGCCGCTTTCGCGGCGGTTACGAACAGACTATGTTTCGTCGAAAGAGCTGGCAGGGAGGAACCGATGCCGCGCCTGGACCATGTCACGATCGATACCCGCGATGCGCCTCGCATGATCGGCTTCTTCAAGACCGTGCTCGGCGTCGAGGAAGGCTACCGGCCGCCTTTCCCCTCGCCCGGCCACTGGCTCTATCTCGACGACCGCCCGGTCATCCATCTCAGCCTGACATCGCGCAGCGGTGATTTTCCACCCGGCATCTTCAACCATGTCGCCTTTAGCCTTTACGAATTCGCCCCGGCGCTGGAGCGCATCAAGTCGAGCGGCTATCGCTACGAATATTACGATATCCCCGACACCGATCTCGGCCAGGTCTTCGTTTACGGCCCCGAGGGCGTGAAGATCGAGCTGCAATATAAGCGGCCGGCCTGAACGCGCACCGCCCTTCGATCCGACCAATTGGCCGGCAATTGCCGCCAAAAACGGCGTTTTGAGCCCAAACGTTAAAAAATTCTCAGCGACATTAACGGCTTGTTTACCACGTTTCGTGAAAGGTGCGGATTGAGCAACAGCAATCCGCATTCCTTTTCCCAGTCTCGCGTTTCCCAGGGATGCCGCTACATCGTTCAGCTTGAGGAAAGTCTAATTGACTAACTTCTGATGAAAGATGCTCCGGTCCGCGTGAAGACGCTGGCCACAGACGGAAAAGCCACAGATCGAGCTCTGACGAGGGGTCGAGCAGTCGAAGCGAGCAAGAAGATGAACGGATCGCGATCAAATCCTTCCCGACAGTCCGACAGGACCTCGCTCGATGCGCTGAACCGCACGATCGAGGGGCTGGAGGCGCGCATTGAAGGGCTGATGGGCAGCGGGCGCGAACAGCGGCCGCGCACGGCAACGGCCGAGCGCGATCCCTATGCCGGCTCCAACCCTCCGCGCCCGGCAAGGGCGCCGATCGAGCCGCGGCCGGATCCGCTCGCCGAAATCCGCCAGCGCCAACGCGCGCTCGAAGCCGGCCGTGAGCGGCCCTACGGACGCGAGCCGGCCCCGCAATTGCGCGACCCTGCGCCGCGCGCCGCACCGCAGGCGGCACCCGCCTTCCGCCCCGGCGACGACACGATGACGGAGATCGCCCAGGCGCTCGTCAACCTGCGCCAAGACCTGAAGCGCGACATTTCCGAAGGCGTCACCCGCGAGATGAACGCGCTGCGCGCCGAACTTCGCGAGATCAAGACGAATGCCGGAGACGGCCGCTTCGCCGACGACATGCGCGCCGATATGGGCCGCCTTGCCCAGAGCATCACCCAGCTGACCGGCCGTTCGAGCGCCCCGGAGGCCGCCGGCCTTCGCGAGGATTTCGAGGAACTGCGCTCGCTGATGGACGGGCTGGCGCGCGAGGATTCGCTGCGCCATATGGAAAATCGCTGGGACGGCTTCGAAAGCCGGCTTGCCGCCCTCGATACCGAGGGGCTGCAGGAAGAACTGGTTTCGCTCGCCTATCGGCTCGACGACATCAAGCGCCATATCGGCGGCATGGGCGAAAGCCCGGCGGTCAGGGCGCTTGAGGACAAGCTCATCGCCATCGCCACGGCGATGGAACAGTTCGGCAGCATGATCCAGCCGCACGACCGGGTGATGTCCGAACAGTTCGCCGCCATGGACATGCGGCTCGACGAGATCAGCCGGGCGATCGCGGCCAGCGGACGCGCGGCCGCCGCCAACGATCCGGGGCTGATGCAGCGGCTGGAGGGCCGGCTTTCGGCGCTGGCCGACCAGATCGACCTGATGAGTCATGATGCGGCCAATCGCGCAACGCCTGATGAGGAGCTGGCGCTGCGGCTCGAGGCCCTAACATCCCGCGTCGAGGAGCTGACCAAGGCGGAAGCGACGTCGCGACTCGACGAACGGCTGGAACATCTGTCCTATCTGCTGGAGCACACCCAGAAGGCCGCGCCGCAGCCCGATCTCACCGGACCGCTTTCCGACATTTCCCGCAAGATCGACGCGCTCGAAAACGGCGCCGTCAACGACGTGCTGGCGCAGCGGCTCGATCATCTCGCCCGACGCATCGACGAGATGGCCTATCAGCAGCCGGCGCCCGTGGCGGCGGTCGACGACGGCGCCTTCCAGCGTTTGGAAGGACGGCTGAGCGACATCGCCGCCCGGCTGGAAGAGAGCACGGCGGCAGCTCCGACCGATCCGCACGCGCTGAAGAACCTCGAAGACCAGATCGCCAATCTTTCGGCGCTGATGAGCGAGCCGCGCGAAAGCGCTGCGATCCCCGCCGATCTCGACCGGCGGATGGGCGCGATCGAAGATTATATGGCGACCAGCGACGAATATATCATCGAGGCAGCGCGCCAGGCGGCTGAGGCCGTCGTAGAGGCCTATTCGCGCAATGGCGCCGCCCAGGGCGGCGTGCCCGCCGCCGACATGTCGGCGCTGACGGCGCTCGCCGAAGACCTGCGCCATCTCGAGGATATCAGCCGCGACAGCGAGGAACGCACGCACAAGACCTTCAAGGCGCTGCACGAGACGCTGGTGCATATCGCCGATCGCCTCGATGGCATGGAAGAGCGCGGGCGGCCGGCCGCCCAGATGCCGTTGGCCGAGGTCGACTTCGATGTCGATCCCTATGCGCTGATGGTGGCCGAGGCCGAGATGAACAAGGCGCCGGCCGCTGTCGCGACGGCGAAGGCCTCTCCCGTCATCCGCACCGCCGAGGTCGCCCCCGAACCTGCCCCCCGGCACAGGCAACCGCCATGAGCGGAACGAGCGCGATCGCCATCGAAGCCGCCACCAGGACGCCGGAGGCTGCCACCCCCGCGCTGGCACAGGCACCGGCAAAGGCCAGCCTGCTCGCCAGCCTCGGCAAGCGGCTGCGGCCCGGCAAGAAGGCCGAAAACCGGGCAGCCGAACGCCCGATGATCGACCCCGCGCCGTCGATCGATCCCGCCGACGTGATGCCGTCGGATGCATCAAACGAACTGCTCGAGCCGGGCTCGGGCGCACCGGACGTCAAGAAGATCCTCGAGCGGGTTCGCGCCAGCCAGAGTGCGGCACGTGGCAAACCTGCCGCCGAAACTGATCGCGCCGATTATATCGCCGCTGCCCGTCGCGCCGCTCAGGCGGCCGCGATGGAGGTGGACGCCAATCCGAAACAGGCAGCCGTCAAGGGCGAGAAGAAGGCTGCCGACAAGGGCGGCAAGATTTCCGAGAAGACGGATAAGGCAGGCAAGACCAGCGCCTTTTCGCGTTACCGCCGGCCGATCCTGCTGGCAGTCGGCGCCGTGCTGCTCGCGATCATGGCCTTTCCGCTTGCGAGAACGCTGACGAGCGGCGAGAGCGCACCGCAGCCGCCGGCCGAGGTCTCGGCCCTGACCGGCGCGACCGAGAACCCGCAGCCGGCCTTGCCTGAAGCGACGCCGGCCCAGTCGGACAGCAATGCCGCAGAGACGGCCGCTCCCACAGCGGAGGCGACCCCACCCGCCGCCGAGCAGGCACAACCCGAGGCAACCCCACCGGTTGCCGGAGATCATCTGACCGACGCGACGCCGCTCGACGGCGAAGGGGCCGCGACCTTTGCCCCCGGCGCGCCATCGGGTGCTGCGCAGGAGACATCGGGCTTCGTCGCGAATACGCCGGCGGCCAGCGCGCCCCAGGCCGCCATCGCCATTCCCGACACCATCCAGCCGAAATCGCTTGCCGATGCGGCGCAGGGCGGCGATGCGCTGGCGCTGTTTGAGATCGGCGCGCGTTATTCGGACGGCCGCAACGGCATCACCGTCGATCAGAAGCAAGCCGCAGGCTGGTACCAGCTTTCGGCCGACAAGGGTTTTGCACCGGCGCAATACCGGCTCGGCAGCATGTACGAGAAGGGCAACGGCGTCGAACGCGACATCGCCAAGGCCAAGGGCTTCTACGAACAGGCGGCAAACCAGGGCAATGCCAGCGCCATGCACAATCTCGCCGTGCTCTACGCCTCTGGCGCTCTTGGCCAGCAGGATTATGCGACGGCCGCCTCCTGGTTCACCAAGGCTGCCAACCTCGGCATCACCGACAGCCAGTTCAACTTGGCGATCCTCTGCGCGAGGGGTAACGGCGTCCCGGCGGATCTCGAAGAATCCTACAAATGGTTTGCGATTGCCGCCAAGGCCGGCGACAAGGATGCGGCGCAGAAGCGCGACGAAGTGGCCAACGCCATGAAGCCCGACCAGCTCGAACGTGCCCGCGCCAAGGCCGATCTCTGGAAGCCGGAGCCGCTCGACCACCGCAGCAATACCATCGACATTCCGGACGAATGGGCGGGAACCGGCCTGAAGACGGCGAGCGTCGACATGAAGAAGGCGGTCCGCAACATCCAGGCGATCCTCAACAATAACGGCTTCGACGCCGGGACGCCGGATGGCGAAATGGGCGCCAAGACGGTGACCGCGATCAAGAACTTCCAGAAGTCGATCGGCCAAGAGCCGGACGGCAAGGTGACCGACGCAACCGTCAAGGCGCTGCTCGAACGCAACAAGCAGGGAGCCAAAGCGATCTAGAGCATTTCCATTCCCTCGGGCGCGGAAATGACTTCTATCGTGATTGCGCCAAACCGGGCGCAAACCGCACGGCCCTTCTGCTGAAATTGCTTTAGAAAAAGCCTGGCGGCACTATGCCGCAAGGCTTTTTCCAATTTTGCCGCCGACTGTCACAAAACCTGAAAAAAGCCGGATTATGCGGGACATATCCATCCGCGCATCCGGCGAATCTTCTGCCACCGATCTCCATCGCTCGATCCAAGGGCCGATCGAAAGCCTCTGGCAACGATTTCACAGTATGGTGCGCATTCGAACGGGGACGTGACAGAAACCGCCCGGCAGGAGCGGTCATCATTCGGGGTCGGCTGTGACAATCTATCTGCCCATCGCAGAATTGTCGGTGAACATCTTCATCATTCTCGGCATGGGGGCGGCCGTCGGATTCCTGTCTGGAATGTTTGGCGTCGGCGGCGGCTTTCTGATCACGCCGCTGCTGATCTTCTACAATATTCCCCCGTGGTTGCCGTCGCCACCGGCGCCAACCAGGTCGTGGCCTCGTCGATCTCCGGCGCGATCACCCATTTCCGGCGCGGCACGCTCGACGTCAAGCTCGGCACGGTGCTTTTGATCGGCGGCCTCACCGGGGCCACGGTCGGCATCTGGATCTTCTCGTTGCTGCGCGCCATCGGTCAGCTCGATCTGATCATCTCGCTGATGTATGTCATCTTCCTCGGCACGGTCGGCGGGCTGATGCTGCTCGAAAGCATCAATGCCATGCGGCGGGCGGCGCGCAACGAGCCGCCGGCGCCGCGCAAACCCGGCCATCAGCACTGGGTGCACAGACTGCCGCTGAAGGTGCGCTTCAAGAAATCGAAGATCTTTCTCAGCGTCATTCCGATCGTCGCGCTCGGTTTTGCGATCGGCATCCTCACCTCGATCATGGGCGTCGGCGGCGGCTTCATCATGGTGCCGGCGATGATCTATCTGCTGCGCATCCCGACCAATGTCGTCGTCGGCACGTCGCTGTTCCAGATCATCTTCGTGACCGCCTATACGACGATCGTCCAGGCGGCGACGAACTTTTCCGTCGATATCGTGCTCGCCTTCATCCTGATGGTGGCGGGCGTCATCGGGGCGCAATACGGCGTGCGCGTCGGCCAGAAGCTGCGCGGCGAGCAGCTGCGCGCCCTGCTCGGCTTGCTGGTGCTTGCCGTCGGCCTGCGTCTGGCGATCGCCTTGGTGGTGACGCCGGCCGACATCTATTCGGTGGTGATCGGAGCCCACAACTGATGCGCCTGCTTGCCGCCGTCCTCACATTGCTTTGTCTGCTGCCGGCGGCGGCCGGAGCGCAATGGCTGCCGGGGCAGTCAACCGAAGCAGTGCGTGAAGGACTTGAGATCGGCACGTCGACCAGCGAAATCGCCATCACCTCGGATTTCCACGGCGCCGATCTGACCATCTTCGGGGCGCTGTCGAATACCGACCAGCTGCTGCTCGCCATCGGCCAATATGACGTGGTCGTGGTCCTGGAGGGCCCGCGTCAGGATGCGACGGTGCGCAAGAAGGAGCGCGTCTTCGGCATCTGGGTGAATACGCGCTCGATGACCTTCGAATCCGTACCGCACTCCTATTCGATGTCGAGTTCGCGGATGATCGACGACCTGACGACGCCACTCGAACTGACCGACCAGGGGATCGGCATCGACCATATTCCGCTGACACCGGTCGGCTTCGTCGGCGACGGCAGCAATCTCGGCGAATTCCGCGATGCCTTCCGGCGGCTGCAGCAGGGCGGCGGATTCTACGACCGCAACCCGAGCGGCGTGCGTTTCGTTTCCTCCAACCTCTTCAAGGCGAGCCTGCGGCTGCCGGCAAACATTCCGAACGGCGTCCACACCGTGCGCGCCTATCTCTTCAAGAGCGGGACTCTGATTACCGAGGAATCGCTTCCGCTGCGCGTCATCAAGACCGGTATCGAGCAGACGATCACCGACGCCGCGCATGGTCAGCCGATCCTCTACGGCTGCGCTGCCGTGCTGCTCGCCGTCATCACCGGCTGGGGCGCCAGCCTGATCTTCCGCAAGGACTGATCTCCGCCGCCGGCGCGGCATTCATGAAAATCTCCTCCCGGAATGGCACGCGACACGGATGCGGCTCATCTTGCCTTCCCGTGAAAACCGCTTGCATTTTGCTATCAGTCGCTCTAGCTTGAACCAGTTGCTATTCGCAATCGGTTTGTTGCGGTGAATGCAATCCACAAGGAGGATGGACATGAGAAAGATTATCGTCTGGAACCTGATGACCCTCGACGGCTATTTCGAAGGCACCAAGCCTTGGGATATCGACTTCCACAATCTCGCCTGGGGGCCGGAGCTGCAGCACTATGCCGAGCAATTCGGCGAGGAAGGCGATCTCCTGGTCTTCGGCCGCAAGACCTATGAGGGCATGGCCTCCTACTGGCCGACCGCCGAAAGCGAAGACACAATCAAAGCCTATATGAACGGCATCGCCAAAATCGCCGTGTCGCGGACGATGACCGAGCCCGGCTGGAACAATGCCCGCGTCGTCAGCGATCCGATCCCGGAACTGACGCGGCTGAAGCAGGAAGACGGCAAAACGATCTTCATCTTCGGCAGTGCCGAGCTCGCCGATAGCCTGCTGAAAGCGGGTCTTATCGATGAAATCAGGGTCTGCGTGGTGCCCGTCATCCTCGGCGGCGGCAACCCGCTCTTCAAGCCTGCCGAGGGCCAGGTGCCGCTGAAGCTCATCGAATCCTCGACGACGCAGGGCGGTGCGGTGATCCTGCGCTACGAGCCGGTGAAAGCGTAGCGTCTTAGACTATCTGATGACGCCGGCGGCCCAATCTGGGGCCGCATTCGGCTTTTCCTGCGGAAATGGCGCCTCTATCATCATCCCCGAAGATTGGGGAGACGGAGCATGGCAGAAGGCGCTGACCTGTCGCTTGCGCAAGAACAAGATGAACGGCCGGCGGTGGATACACCGGTGGAGATCCGATGCAGCGATGGCGTGATGCTCCGCGGCCACCTTTGGACCTCGGGCGGGGCGAAAGCTCACGCCAGCGTCATCATCAATCCCGCGACCGGCGTGCTTGCACGTTATTATCACCGTTACGCCCAGTTTCTCGCCGCTCATGGTTTCGACGTTCTGACCTATGACTACCGCGGCATTGGGCTTTCGAGGCCGGCGCGGCTCCGCGGCTGCGGTTATCGGTGGCGGGAGTGGGGCGAAAAGGATTTCGACGCGGCGCTGCGGTTTATGGACGGACGGGCGGACCAGCCGCTTTGCATCGTCGGCCACAGCATCGGCGGTTTTCTGCCCGGCCTCTCGAAATATGCCGGCCGGATCGACCGCATTCTGACGATGGGCGCCCAATACGCCTATTGGCGCGATTATGCGCCGGCGCGCCGAATGCGGCTGCTGATGAAATGGCACGTCGCCATGCCGGCGCTGACGGCGCTCTTCGGCTATTTTCCCGGCAAACGCCTCGGCTGGCTCGAGGATCTGCCGGCCGGCGTCGCCCATGAATGGAGCTTTCGCCGGGCGCGCATGGAAATGAGCCACCCGGCTGCGGAGCGGGACGAGGTGCTCGCGCGTTTTGCTGCGGTGACCGCACCTATCCTGGCCGTCGCCATGTCGGACGACGAGCTCGGAACCGTGCCGGCGATCCGTCGCACGCTTGCCTATTACTGCAATGCCGAGATCGACGAAGTGCTGTTGCGTCCCGCCGATCTCGGCTTCGAGGCGATCGGCCATTTCGGCCTGTTCCATTCACGTCATTGCGAGGGTTTCTGGCGCGATAGCGTCCTCTGGCTGCGCGACGGCATCCATCCCTGGACGGCACAGGCAGCCCTTCAGAAAACTTCGTATTCGACTAAAAACCGGTTTTTAACATTTACGAGTTAGTAATCTCTCGGAAACGAGAGATTTTGTCATGCGTACTCGTATCGTTCTGACCGCTGTGGGTCTCGCGCTGCTCGCCGGCTGCGCGACGGCGCCGAAGCAGACGCGGAACATCTGCGCCGTCTTCGACGAGCGCGACGGACTTTTCTCCAGCTGGCAGAGTGCGGCCGAGCGGACGGAAAAGAAATACGGCGTGCCGGTGCCGATCCTGATGGCGACGATGTATACCGAATCCGGCTTCCAGCCCTACGCGCGGCCGCCCGCACCAAACTGTTCGGCTTCATTCCCTGGACGCGGCCTTCGACCGCTTACGGCTATTCGCAGGCGCTCGACGGAACGTGGGACCATTATCAGTCGCAGACCGGGAACTGGACGGCGCGGCGGGCGAACTTCGCCGACGCGATCGATTTCATCGGCTGGTACCACGCCCAGAACAGCGCCGAGACCGGCATTCCGCTGAACGATGCTTATAATCTCTATCTCGCCTATTACTCCGGCCCGACCGGATACAAACGCGGCGACTGGCGCTCGAACGGGCAATTGCAGCAGACCGCGCAGAAGTTCGCGCGGATGGCTGGGACCTATCAGCAGCAGTTGCAGGGGTGTGATTAGCGATATTGGGGCGTGCCGTGTGGCGCCTCCCTCTGCCCTGCCGGGCATCCCCCCGCAGGTGGGGAGATCGCTACCCCCGCAAATTCCCGTACCTGACCGAATAAATCCGATCTCGCCCCAGCAGATGTGCGATCAGTGACCCCTTGTCGAACAGGCCTTTCATCGCCTGATGGCCGAGATCGAGGCCGCCGCTCATGACGCCGAAGGCGGGCATCAGGAGGCGGGCGCCGTCGGTGGCGAAGCAGGGACGGCGGATGGATCTGTCGCGGCGGCGCACCGTTGCCGACGGGTGCAGGTGGCCGGCGATTTCGCCGCTCTGCAAGCCGTTCCTCGGCTCATGGCGAAAAGTCAGGCCGGCATAGTGCATTTCGTCGACGGAGGTGCCGGGCAGATCGACGACGCCGTCGGGATCGTGGTTGCCGTTGACCCAGATCCATTCGCGGCCGCGGGCCATGGCGACGATCAGCGCCCGAAAATTCTCCGGCAGATGTTTGGAGCCGATGCGATCGTGAAAATTGTCGCCGAGCGAAACGACGAGCTTCGGATCATAACGGGAAATGAGGGCGGCAAGCACGGTCAGCGTCGCCAGCGTATCATAGGGCGGCAGCATCATGCCGCGGCGGGCGAAGGCGGCACCTTTTTCCAGATGCAGGTCGGAGACGACGAGCAGGCCGGCGTCCGGCAGATAGAGGGCGCCGAGCGGATCGCAGACAGCGGCAATGCCATGGACCGATGTCTCGATGCCGGGGATCGCAGCCAATCCGGATATGTCGCGCGCCAGCGCCAGGCGGTTCATCACTATCGTCGTTTCCAATTCTCGTCAGGCCCAATCTCTTCGGGCCCAATCTCTTCGGGCCCAGTCTCCTCAGGCGAGCGCCTCGGCGATCAGATCGTCGGCCGCCTCGGCCAAGAGCGCGTCATGGGCCTCGCCCGGCACCGCCTCGCGTCCGATCTCCAGCATCACCGGCACGGCAAGCGGAGAAATATGGTCGAGCGGGCGATGGGTGATGTGGCCCCTGATTCGCTTCAGCATATCGCCAAGGCGGCCAATATCCAAAAGTCCCGTCGCCGCATCCTGCCGCGTCGCCTGCAAAAGGATGTGATCCGGCTCGTGGCTGCGCAGCACATCATAGATCAGATCGGCCGAGACGGTGATCTGCCGGCCGCTCTTTTCCTTGCCCGGATGACGGCGCTCGATCAAGCCTGCAATCACGGCGCAATTGCGGAAGGTGCGCTTCAGCAGGAAGGATTCGTCGAGCCAGGCTTCGAGATCGTCACCGAGCATGTCCTCGTCGAAGAGGTCGGAAAGGCTGAGCCGGCCATTGCCGATCATCAGCCCCATATCCTCGAGACCCCAGACGGCCAGCGAATAATCGGTGGCGACGAAGCCGAGTGGCTTGGCGCCGGCCCGCTCTAGCCGGCGGGTCAGCAGCATGCCGAGCGTCTGATGGGCGAGACGGCCCTCGAAGGGATAGGCAACCATATAGCCGCGGCTGCCGCGCGGAAAGGTTTCGATCAGGAACTCGTCGCGCTTCGGCAGCATCGACTTGTCGTCCTGCAAGGACAGCCAATCGCGCACCTGATCCGGCAGATGGCGCCAGCGGTCAGGATCGGCAATCATCGCCCGCACCTGCTCGGCGAGATAGGTCGACAGCGGAAACTTGCCGCCGTTGTAGGAGGGGATTTTCGGATCGAGCGAAAAGGCCTGCGAGGCCAGGCATTCGTTTTCGCGAATGCCCTCGAAACGCAGCACCTTGCCGGAGAAGACGAAAGTATCGCCCGGCGACAATTGCTCGAGGAAATATTCCTCGACCTTTCCCAGCGTGGCGCCGCCGCGGCCGATCCGGCCGCCCTCGCCGCGCTTGACCATGCGGATGTTCAGCATCGGGCTTTCGACGATGGTGCCGAGATTGAGGCGATATTGCTGGGCGACGGCCGGATTGGAGACACGCCAGCGGCCCTCCTTGGT
Source organism: Rhizobium sp. C104 (assembly GCF_022354505.1). Taxonomy (NCBI): domain Bacteria; kingdom Pseudomonadati; phylum Pseudomonadota; class Alphaproteobacteria; order Hyphomicrobiales; family Rhizobiaceae; genus Rhizobium; species Rhizobium sp. C104. The sequence goes on from NZ_CP092348.1 coordinate 3,068,408, forward strand.
CTTGCGGATGCGGGCATAACGCTCATAGGTGCGGAGCGCATAACCGCCGGTCGCGACGAAATCGACGATGCGCTCGAAGGTCTCCCAGCTGAGATCGGCATAGGGCGAGGCGCTGACGATTTCGTCGTAGAGATCCAGCATGTCGAAGGGTTCGGCGCAGGCCATGCCGAGCACGTGCTGGGCGAGCACGTCGAGCGCGCCGCGGCCGACGGGCGGCGTGTCCTGGGCGCCGATATAATTGGCGTCGAGCGCTGCCTGACACTCCATCACCTCGAAACGGTTGGCCGGTACGAGGATCGCCTTCGACGGCTCGTCCATGCGGTGATTGGCGCGGCCGATGCGCTGGGCAAGGCGCGAGGCGCCCTTCGGCGCGCCGACATGGATGACCAGATCGACATCGCCCCAGTCGATGCCGAGATCGAGCGTCGAGGTGGCCACGACGGCGCGCAGCCGGTTTTCGGCCATCGCCGCCTCGACCTTGCGGCGCTGGGCGACATCGAGCGAACCGTGATGGAGGGCGATCGGCAGGTTGTCGTCATTGATCGTCCAGAGTTCCTGGAACAGCATTTCCGCCTGGCTGCGGGTATTGACGAAGAGCAGCGTCGTCTGGTGGTCGAGGAGCTGCCGGTAGACATCGGGAATGGCATATTTGGCGGAATGGCCGGCCCAGGGAATGCGCTCTTCGGTCGACAGGATCGAGATATCCGGCTTGGCGCCGCCTTCGACGACGACGAGACCGGCATGGTGTTCCCTGCTCTCCTGCCCGCTGCCCTCTTGTTGGGCGACCAGCCATTTCTGCAGATCCATCGGTTCGGCGACAGTCGCCGACAGGCCGATCGTCTGGAGGCCGGGGGCAAGACGTCGCAGACGCGCAAGGCCGAGCGACAGCATATGACCGCGCTTGGAGGTGACGAGCGAATGCAGCTCGTCGAGCACGACATATTTCAGATCCCTGAAGAAGCGCTCGGCCTCGCGGTTGGCGAGAAGCAGGGCGACTTGTTCGGGCGTCGTCAGCAGAATATCCGGCGGATTGAGCTTCTGGCGCTGGCGCTTGGCGTTCGGCGTATCGCCGGTGCGGTTTTCGACGGTGACCGGCAGGCCCATTTCCGCCACCGGCTTCATCAGGTTGCGCTCGATGTCGATTGCCAGCGCCTTCAGCGGCGAGACATAGAGCGTGTGAATGCCGGTGAAGGCGGAGCCGGGCGGAATTTTGCCGCGGCGGGTAAGATCGGTCAGCGACGGCAGAAAACCGGCAAGCGTCTTGCCGGCGCCGGTGGGCGCAATCAGCAGCGTGCTTTCACCGGCCTCGGCGCGGGACAGCAGCTCCAGCTGATGCGCGCGCGGCCGCCAGCCCTTTTCCGCAAACCAGCGGGTAAAGGCGGCAGGCAGCAAAGCGCGGGCTTCGGAATCGATCTGGTCCACGCCCTGAAGGTAGTGAAATAGGAAGGAAAAAGAAGAGCGTCCATCGCCTCATACGGCGATATAGCGGTCCTTGCGATGGTTGATGGCAAGCGTGAGGTTGAACACGACCGCGCCGAGCACGGAGCAGGCGATGATCGAGGGGCTGGCGACCAGGAAGGAGAGCGCCAGGATGACGCAGTCGAAGCCGAGCTGGACGAGGCCGGCGCGCCAGCCGAGCCGATCCTGGATATAGAGGGCGAGAATGCCGATGCCGCCGAGGCTGGCGCGGTGACGGAAGAGCGCCAGGCCGGCGCCGATGACGAGGCCGCCGAAGAGCGCACCGGCGATCGGATTGACATGCCCGATACCGATAAAGCCAGGGACGAATTCCGACAGGACCGAAGTCAGCGCGATGGCGGCGAAGGTCTTGATGGTGAAGGCAGGCCCCATGCGGCGGAAGGCGAGATAATAAAAGGGCAGGTTCACGGCAAAGAAGCAGAGGCCGAAGCTGAAGCCGGTCGCGTAATGGGCGAGGAAGGCGAGACCGGCCGTGCCGCCGGCAAGCAGCCCGGCGCCGGAGAGCAGCGAGACACCGAGCACGGCGAGCATGCTGCCGGCGACGATGCCCTGGGCGTCGTCGAACAGCGAGTGGCGGTCGGCGCTGGAGTTCAGAAGGCCTGTGAAGGCGTTGGCTGCCATGATCTTCCCCTGTCGTTTTTCCCGTTTCTATCCGCCGTCGGGAGAAAGGCAAGCCGCCAGCCGTAAGGTCTGCTCTTGACAGCCGATATAATCATGGATATCTTTTATCCACGATTAGGAGATTGCCTCGATGAAGATGAGCGATGGCGTCGAGCAGGCCATTCACAGCGTTGCGATGCTTTCCGGCCTTTCCGAGAGCGGCGTGCTGTCGGCCGCAGCCCTGGCAGAATTCCACGGTGTGTCGACGAGCTATCTGTTGAAACATCTGCAGGCGCTGTCTGGCGCCGGCATCCTCGATACCGTGCCGGGGCCGAAAGGCGGATACCGGCTGGCAAAGGCGGCGGAAGAGATTTCGCTGCTCGATATCCTGCTCGCGGTCGAAGGACCGGCGCCGGCGTTCCGCTGCGCCGAAATCCGCCAGCGCGGGCCGAACCCTGTCTCCGATCGCTTCTTTGCCAAGCCATGCAATATCAGCGCGGCGATGCTCCGGGCAGAACGGGTCTACCGGGCCGAACTGGCCAAGACCAGCATTGCCGATCTCGGCATCGAATTGAATGCCCTCGACGATGGATCGATCGCAGCCAGAGGCTGCGCCTTCCTTGAAATCCATGAACGCAAGACGGCTCGCTGAGCCATATCAAAGGAGAAGACCATGCAACCCCGTTTCAACTTCGCCAAAGCCGCCCCCGATGCCTACAAGGCGGTCGCCGCACTCGAGCAGTACGTCCAGTCTTCCGGGCTGGAGCGCCGCTTCATCCACCTGATCAAGCTGCGCGCCTCGCAGATCAACGGCTGCGCCTATTGCGTCGACATGCATGTGAAGGAAGCCCGCCATGATGGGCTCTCCGAGCAGTGGATCAACCTGATGTGCGTCTGGCGGGAATCGCCTGTTTATGACGCCAGAGAACGGGCACTGCTCGGCTGGGTCGATGCGGTGACGAACCTTGCCAAAACCGGCGCACCGGATGCCGATTACGAGGCGCTGAAGGCGCATTTCTCCGAGGAGGAGATGACCAAGATCACCGTGGCGATCGGCGCGATCAATATCTGGAACCGGCTTGCCGTCGGCTTCCGCTCGCAACATCCGATCGATGCTGCCGTCAAGGCCGCTTGAGGCCAATGCCACGGGGTTGAGGCTGGGGGCTGAACCCAGGCAAACGTCGGGGCCACACGGCACCGCGCTGAACCAGGAAGTGCGACGTGTCATCCGCTGCGTCAACGGCGAGTTTGGCAAAACAGGCCCCCACCCTCCGTCATCCCAGGCCTTGAGCCTGGGATCAATGGCCCCGCCGCGGTGGGGCGGCGTGGATCCTCGGATCAAGCCCGAGGAGGACGGAGTGTGGGGTGATTTTTGGAGCAAGAACAGCGAGGAATCGGGGCCCGGCTGCGATTTTTACGTGGGCTTCTCAACTCCATCATCTGCCCTCCAGGCGCCTTCATGATGGCATCCCGGCGACCGACCCGAAAAATTCGGGTCGGTTGAATATAAGGTCACTCGTAATTCGGAGTGGCTCGTACAGCAACGGCGTCAGGCGATAAGCCCGAAAGGTCGATGCTGTTGAAGAGGTCGCGGACGACTTTCGCGATTTCCTCTGCGGAAGCGCCTTTGGCGTATTCTTCCTGCATGCGGCGTCTCACAAGCTTTTCCAAATCTGACATAACTCACCTCATCAAATCCGGCGCGGGAAGAAGTGTCGCGCCGGGAGGGGCTTCAGGCAAGTTACGTTTTGTTTAGAATGGCTTACCGATTTGTAATGTCAGAGCGCGATGTACCTGTCGGCGCGATGGTTGATGGCGACGAAGAGGTTGAGGACGACGGCGCCGAGGACGGAATAGAAGACCACCGGCGGCGTGGCGACGAAGAAGGCAGCGGCGAGCACGCAGAGGTCGATGGCGAGCTGGACGAGGCCGGCGCGGATGCCGAACCGCTCCTGCAGATAGACGCCGAGAATGCCGACGCCACCGAGACTGGCGCGGTGGCGATAGAGCGCCAGCACGCCGAAGCCGAGCAACAGGCCGCCGAGAAGGGCGGCCCAGGCCGGGTGGATGCTGGAAATGGAGAAGAAGCGCGACTGCACGTCGGCCAGTACCGAGGTCAGGCCGATGGCGACGAAGGTCTTGATCGTGAAAGCCATGCCGAGACGCTTCCAGGAGAGCCAGAAGAACGGCAGGTTGAGCAGGAAGAAGGCAAGGCCGAAATTGACGCCGAAGGCATAATGCAGGAGGAAGGCAACACCGGCGGTGCTGCCGGTCAAAAGCCCGGCACTGGCGAGCACGTAGAGGCCGAGTGCGGCGACCAGGCTGCCGGAGAATATGCCCTGCACGTCCTCGATCGGGGCATGGCGCGTAGCGCTGGTATTCCAGAAGCCAAGGGCATTGATGAGCTGTGTCATGTCGCCAGTCTCCAACAGCAGACGCGTTCGGGAACACGTCCGGGGGAAAAGCCGGACGCGGTGGTTTTGATTGTGAAATGGACAGGATCGCCCGGCGTTTTGGCCGCGCTTTCTGCGGATAGCTGTGCAATATCAGTGTTCTGGCGTGCCGAGCAAGTGAAATAGGTAAGCAATGCTGTCCTATTAAAAAATCGCAAGAAATATTCGCTCACGCGGGTTTGCGCGTAAGAAACAGAATGCCGGCAACCGGTTTGCCGCCATCTTTGCGAATGACCGTCTTGATGATCTTCAGGATTTCGAGGCCGTGGCGGGCAGCGAGCTGCCTCACATAGGCCTCCGAATGGGCGTAACGCAGCGACGGCGCGAGGTGGAAGCCCCCGCTGTCCCCTGCATCCTCGACGGAAAAGGCGATGTCGGCGCCCGATGCGGCGAGGTCCTCGATGATGGCAAAGACGCTTTCGAGATTGCCGAGATACATCAGCACGTCGGCGGCCGTTACCAGCTCGGCGCGATGGCGCGCGGCGTCGGCGAACAAGCCGGAGAAATTGGGCGCCAGCGAGAGATCGGCCCGGGCGAGGTGATCATAGAACTCCCTTCTCGGCGGCTTTGGCCAGCATGTTCTGCGAGAGGTCGAAGCCTTCGAGGCGGCTGACGCCGGCGCGGATCTCGGGGCCGAGCAGGCCGGTGCCGCAGCCGAGATCGACGGCACGTGCGTAATGCCTGCCGGTGGATGCGACGAGGGCTGCGAGCTTCTGCGGGACGGTGTAATCGAGTTTTTCGACGAGCGCCGATTCGAAACGGTCGGCATAGTCGTCGAACAGGCGCTCGACATAGCGGCTCGGCGGCCGGTCGGGTGTGGCGCCGTCGCCGAGAAGGGCGAGCTTGAGGGCGGCGCCGAAAATGTCGTCGGGATCAAGGGTAAGCGTGTTGCGATAGGCCTCGATCGCGGCCTCGCCGCTGCCCGCCTTTTCGCGATAGGTGGCAAGGCGATACCAGCCGGCGGCCCAGCCGGGCACGAGTTCGAGGGCCTGTTCCATCAGCTCGGCGGCCGCTTCCGGCTCGCCGCCCTCGTCGAGCATTCGGGCATAATCGGCGCGGCGGTCGGCGATGACGTCGCCTGAGGAAAGCTGGTGAGGCTGCATCATCGGCTCTTTATTTGACGCATGTCGTTGCGCTGCACAGTTTTACGTGGCCCGCATCTGGCGGCGGCCACAAAAAACTCAAGTCCTATTTCAGAGGCGAAGCGGCCAATCCCCGAAAGGGCTTGCGGGCAACACGCCGCAACCTTATTCCAAGGGCAAACAGGAGATGGCGCATGTCCGATCAGGTGAACAGGTTCCTCGGCGATTCCTTCGCCCGCACATTGATAAAGCTTGTCGTCGTGTCGCTGATCGTCGGTTTCGTCATGACCGTGTTCGGCCTGACGCCGTGGAACATCATCTATGGCTTCCGCGACTTCATCCTGGAGATCTGGCATCGCGGTTTTTCAGCGCTCGGGCGCGTCGGCGACTACCTCCTCCTCGGGGCGACGATCGTCATCCCGCTTTTCGTCATCCTTCGCCTTTTCAGCTATCGCCGGTAACATGACATCGATCGATCTTTCCAGGCGCAGCCTGCTCATCCTTTCCGGGCTTTCGCTTGCCGCCGGCATCGCCGGCTGCACCACCACCCCGCGCCTTGCCGGCACGCCTTCGAACGGCGAGGACGAAACGGCGAGCGTATTGCCGCTGGTCAACCAACTGAGAGCGAAGAACGGCTTGCCGCCGCTAGCTGTCGATCCGGCGGCGAGCACCGCCGCGCTGTTCCAGGCCAAACGCATGGCAAGTGCCGGTAAGATGGCGCATCTGATGGGGCTGACCGACAGTTTCGGCGCCCGTGTCAAGGCGAGCGGCGTCCGGCTGCCGGCGGCGGAGAATATCGCCTCCGGCCAGCAGAGCGTCGATGCGGTGGTGACCGCCTGGATCAACTCGCCGCATCATCTGGAAAACATGCTCGGGCGCTATGACGGCCTCGGCGTCGCCGTTGCCCACAATTCAGCTTCCCGGAACCTGCCCTATTGGGCCATGGTGCTGTCGAGCTGAGGCGATTCGGCCTCGATATCAGGCCATGGATGGATACGCACAATAACAGGTTCGCCTTCGAGGTGACGCACCGGCTGGTGCTGTCGATCGCCATTCCGATGACGCTCGGCTTCATGACGACGCCGATGCTCGGGCTGACCAACACCGCCGTCGTCGGCCGTATGGGTGATCCGGAAGCGCTGGCGGGGCTGGCGATCGGTGCGATGCTGTTCGATCTGATCATGGGCAGCTTCAATTTCCTGCGCGCCTCGACGACCGGCCTGACGGCGCAGGCCTATGGGCGGCGCGACCAGCACGAGCAGCAGGCGGTCTTCTCCCGGGCGCTGATTTCGGCGCTCGGCTGCGGGCTGGCTCTGCTCTTTCTTTCGCCGCTGCTGAATACGGCGGGGTTGCGGCTGATGGGCGCGGAAGGCGCGATCGCAGAGGCGACCAGCACCTATTTCTCGATCCGGATTCTCGCTGCACCGGCTGCACTTGCGAATTACGCCATTCTCGGCTTCGTGCTCGGGCGCGGACAGGGCAAGATCGGGCTGCTGCTGCAGGCGATCATCAACGGCATGAATATCCTGCTGTCGATCTATCTCGGCCTGACGCTCGACTGGGGCGTGGCGGGAGTCGCCTGGGGAACGATGGCCGGCGAGATGGCCGGCGCGCTTGCCGGGCTTTCCATCGTGCTTAGCGGCTTTGCCAAGGCCGAGCGGCCGGCATGGGCGGAGATCTTTTCGCGGCATCGGCTGGCCGAGCTTTTCGCCCTCAACCGCGACATCCTGATCCGCACCTTCGTGCTGATCGGCGCCTTCACCATCATGACGCGGATCGGCACCAGCTTCGGCGCGGTCACACTTGCCGCCAATGCCGTGCTGATGAATTTCGTCCTGCTCTCCAGCTATTATCTCGACGGGCTTGCCAATGCCGCCGAGCAGATCACCGGCCGGGCGATCGGCGCACGTTACCGGCCGGCCTTCGACCGCGGGCTGAAGCTGACGATCCTGTGGTCCTTCGGGCTGGCAGCGATCGTTTCCGCTTTCTTCTTCCTCGCCGGTCCCTGGCTGATCTCGGTGCTGACGACTTCGCCCGAGGTGCGGCAGGCGGCAGCAACCTATCTGCCCTGGGCGGCGGTGACCGGCCTGACCGGCGCACTCGCCTTCCTGATGGACGGAGTCTTCATTGGCGCGACATGGTCGGCCGAGATGCGCAACCGGATGCTGATGTCCTTTGCCGGCTACCTCGCCATGCTTGCCGTTTTCGTGCCGCTCGTCGGCAATCACGGCCTGTGGCTTGCTATGAACGCCTTCCTGCTCTTCCGGGGCTTTTTCCTGGCCGTGCTGGTCAAGCCGCGGGCCGATCAGACTTTTCGCGCCGCCCAGTAATCCAGCCTGCTGTCGCGCAACTCGCCGATCCCGGATGCCTTTTCGCGGTCCATGAGTTTGGAGAGGCCGCGGACAATATCGCCGGGCAGGCCAGGGCCTTCATAGACCATGCAGGAATAAAGCTGGACGAGATCGGCGCCCGCCCTGATCTTCTCCAGCGCGGTTTCGGCCGAGGAAACGCCGCCGACACCGATGATCGGCAGCGCGGGGCCAACGCGCTTGCGCATTCTGGCAAGCACGGCAGTCGATTTTTCGAACAGCGGCACGCCGGAGAGACCGCCCGTCTCCTTCGCCTGGCGCTGATCTTTCAGTCCGTCACGCGACAGCGTGGTGTTGGAGACGATCAAGCCATCCAGCGCATGCGAGAGCGCTTCCGCCGCGATATCGTCCATGCCTTCCTCGGTCAGATCCGGGGCGATCTTCAGAAAGACCGGCACCTTGCGGCCGGAGGTCGCCGCCATCTCGTCGAGTGCTGCCAGCACCGCCGACAGCAGCGCTGCCAGGCTTTCACGCGCCTGCAGGTCGCGCAGACCGGGCGTGTTCGGCGAGGAGATGTTGGCGGTGAAATAGCGCGCCACCGAATGGAAGCGGCGGATGCCGGCGACGTAATCGGCGATGCGATCCTCGCTGTCCTTGTTGGCGCCGATATTGACGCCGACGATGCCCTTGCCGCTCAGCGCCGCGAGGCGCGCGAAAGCGGCCTCATGGCCTTCATTGTTGAAGCCGAGGCGGTTGATGACAGCCTCATCCTCGACCAGGCGGAAGATGCGCGGCCGGGGATTACCGGCTTGCGGTTTCGGCGTCACCGTGCCGATCTCGGTAAAGCCGAAGCCGAGCTTCAAGAGCGCCTCTGGCACCTCGGCATTCTTGTCATAGCCTGCGGCCATGCCGAGCGGGTTTTCGAAGGTGAGGCCGGCGACGGTCTGGCGCAGGCGCGGATCGGGCGTGATCTGGCAGGCGGGCACGAGGCCGGATTTCAGGGCGGCGATCGACATGCCGTGCGCCGTTTCCGGATCGAACAGGAAGAGACCCCTGCGGGCGAGACGTTTGAAGGGATCGATCATGGCTGCAGCTCCGGGAAGATATGGGCGCCGGTCTCGTCGAGCGGCAACGCCGCTTCCCAGAGCACGGCTTCAAGCGGCAGATCGGCATAGAGATGCGGGAAGAGATCGCCGTTGCGCGAGGGTTCGAATACCAGCTTGTCACCGAAGCCCCCGCCATCGACGGCAATCAACAGCAGGCCGGCCTGGCCGTTAAAATGCAGCGCGGCGGTCTGCTTGGCCTGTTCTGCCGTCGAGAAATGGATGAAGCCGTCCTTGAGATCAATGCCGGCGCCATGAAAAATGCCGGTTTGTCTGGCTTGCTGCCAGAGCGTTTCCGTCACGATCTTGTAAAGGGTCGGTGTCAGGGTCATCATGGCCTCGCGGTTGCTGGTCCTCGATCACCAGCGCTTTGCCGGAAAGAGGCGGCGATGTCCACGCCCCGGCGCTTAAAAACAGGACCCGCACAAGCAAAATCCGGAGGATGAGACGATGAAGATTTTGGTTCTCACACTTGGCGTTCTTCTCCTGCCGTTTGGCGCGGCCGCAGCCGAGGCCGATGCAAGTCGGTTCCAGCTGGAGAAGAGCGGCGACCATTTCGTCCGGCTCGACCGGCAGACCGGGGCCATGTCGATCTGCCTGGACAAGGACGGCGCCCTCGTCTGCCGGATGGCGGCCGACGAACGGGCGGCCTACGAGGACGAACTCGACCGGCTGTCCGAGCGGGTGACGAAGCTGGAACAGGGCGGCCCCATCCAGCGCGCATTGCCGAGCGATGCCGAGATCGACCGCTCGATCAGCATCATGGAGAAGATGATGAAGAGTTTCATGGGGATGGTGAAGGAGTTTCAGGCTGAGGAAAACGCCAATCCCCTTCCGCAGAAGACCTGATCTGATATAGTCATATCACTAGGCATGCATGCAAACCTCGGAGGGGACGGCGGCGCATGCAGGCACGATCGGGCTCTTGGGAGGGAGTTTTCGATGCAGGAACAGACCATCATCATTGCGGACGATCATCCGCTGTTTCGCGATGCGCTGCGCCAGGCCGTCATCGGCATGGAAGGCCGGCAGGCGATCGTCGAAGCCGGCGATTTCGCGGCGGCGCGCAAGGCGGCAGGCGCCCATGCGGAGGCCGACCTCATGTTGCTCGACCTCGCCATGCCCGGGGTCAGCGGCTTTTCCGGCCTGATGGCGCTGCGCTCCGAATTCGCCAGCCTGCCGATCATCATCGTCTCGGCAACCGACGATGCGACGACGATCCGTCGGGCGCTGGAACTCGGCGCCTCCGGCTTCATTTCCAAATCCGCCGGCATCGACGACATTCGCCGCAGCATCCAGACGGTGCTTGCCGGCGACATTGCCACGCCGGAAAACTACCGCGGCGGCCAGGAGCAGGATCCCGATGTCGCCGACCTGATCCACCGCCTGCATACCCTGACGCCGCAGCAGAGCCGGGTGCTGACCATGCTCGGCGAAGGGCTGTTGAACAAGCAGATCGCCTACGAACTCGGCGTCTCCGAGGCGACGATCAAGGCGCATGTCTCGGCGATCCTCTTGAAACTCGACGTCGACAGCCGTACGCAGGCAGTCATCCAGCTCGGCAAGATCAACATGGCGATGGTCGCCTGAAACCCTTGCAATATCAGGATTTTATTCCTCCTTTGCCTTTACTCCGGCGGCACGGTCGGTTAATATTCCGACCGGCTGACGCGCGGATGAGCCGCGCACGGAATCGGGCGCCTATGCTGTCACACGATCAGATCTGGGGAGCGATCGACAGGCTTGCCGAGCGGCACGAACTGACGCCATCCGGTCTTGCGCGGCGTGCCGGGCTCGACCCTACCTCCTTCAACAAGTCGAAACGGCTTTCCGCCGATGGGCGGCTGCGCTGGCCCTCGACGGAATCGATCGCCAAGGTGCTCGACGCCACCGGGGCGAGCGTCGAGCAGTTCCTTGCCTTTCTGCAGCCCGATGCCGGTTTTTCCAAGCGGCCGGCCGGCCAATCTGACGGCGCCTTTCCGCCGCAGGGCAGTTCAATCCCGCTGCTCGGCTTTGCCCAAGCCGGCGCCGGCGGCTTCTTCGACGATGGCGGTTTTCCGGCCGGCCAGGGCTGGGACGTGGTGGAATTTCCGGCGGCGCCGGCGCAGAAATCAGCCGTCTATGCGCTGGAGGTGCAGGGCGAGAGCATGATGCCGCTCTATCGCGACGGCGACGTGCTGATCGTCGAGCCCGGCGCGCAGGTGCGCCGCAACGACCGCGTCGTCGTGCGCACATGCGAGGGCGAGGTGATGGCCAAGGTGCTGCTGCGCCAGAGCCCGCGCTCGATCGAGCTGATGTCGCTCAATCCCGAGCATCCCAACCGCACCCTCGAGCTTTCCGATGTCGATTGGATCGCCCGCATCATCTGGGCCAGCCAATAGGAAGATATTCCATGCGCCCTGCCGCCATCTTCACAGGTCTCATAGGCATGGTGGTGGTGGCCGGCCTGCTGATGGCGGGTGAAGCAAGGCTGCGGGGCGGCACGGCCGAAGGCGAGCCCGTGCCTGCCGAGGAAACGGTGGCCGCGGTGGATCAGCCCGCGCCAGCCGGCGAACCGGCTGCGATTTCGGAGGACCGGGCCGAAGTGATCGTCCGCTCGACGGAACCGGCGGCGCCCTCCCTCGGGGCTGCCGACGGCACGGCACCCAAAGTCGCCGAGAGCGAGAAACGGGCCGAGACGGCCGCCGGGCAGACGGCAAGCCCAGCCGTGAAAAAACCGGTGGAGCTGGCGCGGCCGGCAGTCGAAAATGCCGGCCTTCTCTCCTTCGGCGAGCGCAAGCTGCAGCTTGCCGGCATCGTGCCGACGCCGGCCGACAAGATATGCGGGCCGACCGGCCGGCAATGGCCCTGCGGCATGATGGCAAAGACCGCGCTGCGCCAAGCTCTTGCGCAACCGCAGCATCGCCTGCGATCTCGACGCTGTTGAATGGACGGAAACGGCGACGGTCGCCTGCCGGCTCGGCACGCAGGATCTCGGCGCATGGCTTGCCGAAAACGGCTGGGCCGAGGCAGCGGCGGGTTCGCCGCTGGCATCGGCCGCCGAGAAGGCCAGGCAAGCCGGAAAAGGCCTTTACGGCGACGATCCGCGCCGGAGATAACCGGCGGTCTTGACAGGGCGCCGATCCCTTGTAATGCCGGCTGCCAATTCCCACTCTGGGCTGATCGAAAAAGGAATCAGAGATGAACAAGCCGCTTTCCGCCCATGATGCGCTGATCTACGTGATGGTGATGGCCTCAGCCGTCGACAGCACGATGAACGACCGGGAGATGGAAAGGATCGGACAACTGATCGGGTTCCTGCCGGTTTTCCGGGACTTCGACGACGACAAGCTGATTTCGGTGGCGCGCGACTGCGCCTCGCTGCTGGCCGGGCCCGAAGGCCTCGACGTCGTTCTCGAAACCGTGCGCGACACCCTGCCGGCAAAACTCTACGACACCGCCTATGCGCTGGCCGTCGAAGTCGCTTCCGCCGATCTCTCCGTCAAAGCCGAGGAACTGCGGCTGCTCAGCCTGCTGCGCGACCGGCTCGGCCTCGACAAGCTCACCTGCGCGGCGATCGAGCGCAGCGCCATTGCCCGCTTCCGCAAGGGATAAGGCATGTCGCGCAAAAATGTGCCGCGGTTTTGCGGCAACGACATGCGCAAAAACAAAGAGCTAAAGCGCGAGGAGCGAATCTGAAAGATCGCGACGCGCTTTAGGCTTGAAGGCTCAATAAAGCCCGTAGGGAAAATAGCGCAGATAGATTTCCTGGAGCCGGCCATTGCGCGACAGCGTGGCGAGCGCATGGTCGATCGCCGCCGTCAGCACGCTATCCTTCTGCCGCAGCATGATCGTCATGCCCTCGCCGAGGAAATGCTCGGAGAGATAAGGGCCGTCGAACAGGGCGCAGCATTTGGCCGAGGCCGGCGAGGAGACCCAGAAGGAGAGCTGCAGCGCATCGGCGAAGGCGGCATCGACCTTGCGATCCTTGAGTGCCGTAAGCAGGGCGTCCTTGGTGTCGAAGGTTTGGGCTTTGATCGCCGGAAAGAACGCGGCCAGCATCGCCTCGTGCACCGTGCCCCTGACCACACCGACCGGGTGCGCTGAAAGGGCGGCAGCCGTTTTGCCGTCGAGCGGCACGGCGAGATTGCGCACGAAGCGGGCCGGCAGCATCAGATACGGCCGGGAGAAGACGAATTGCCGGCGCAGCTCCGGCGTCACGGCAAGGCCGGCGATCACGGCGTCGCCCTGCGAGGCGGCGAGCGCATCCTTCAAATCGGCAAAGGGGATCGCCTGGATCTGGCACTTGTCCGAAATCTCCAGCTCGCTGCAGATTTCGCGGGCGAGATCGACGTTGAAACCGGAAAGCTTGCCGTTCTGATCGGTAAAATTGAACGGCGGAAAATCGACCGAGGTCAGGAAGCGCAGGCGGACCAGCGAGGAGAGATCGGGCCGCGCCAGACGTTCACGGGCATCGAAAAGCAGCGGCAGCGAGGGTGTTGCCTGCTGGGCGGATGCGGCAAAGCCAAAAGATAGAGCGCCCAGAAACAGGCCGAACGCGAGAAACCCCTTCACAGCCAGGGATGCCAACTTGGATTGCATCATCGTGATCTTGGTCTCGAATTAAGCGCGAAGCGTGTGGTGTCGGCGAGATGTAGCAGAGTCATGCGGGACGGGGAATATGCATGGGACGGATCGTGCCACATCCGCCCCTCATCCGGCTGCCGCCACCAAACGGGGTCGAGCCACGCGTCTCGACCCGTCCTTCGGACCCCCGCCTGCGGGGCGAAGGGGATATGTCGCGACCTCTCCGTCCCTCGCTAACCTCTTTCATGGCACGTCCCCTCTCCCCGTCAGAACGGGGAGAGGGTTAGGGCGAGGGGCAGCCTTCGGCGCGGTGGCAGCCGGAGCGGCTTGCCGGTTGACGCTCCCAAAAATCACCGCGGCGCCGCCCCGCCGTTAGCGCGGAATTAAAGAATATCGCCTCTATTTGTGACGACGACACGGACCCGCCGGCCGATTGCATGATGCATGCGTCAACCCCGCAATAATCCCTGAGCCGCGACACCGACGCAGTGCTCTGTTTGCAACAATTGATTTCAAAGAACCGGGCGTGCGACGCCCGGTCAACCGGGTGACATTTCCATGAAGCATCTGAAAATCCGCACGAAAATCATATCGGTCGTGGCGCTGCTGGGGCTGATCACGATGGCCGGGCTGGTCTATGTCGTCGCCGAATTCCGCCGTGCGGACGCCGCCTACAGCGCCTTCATCGATCATGAAGCGCTGGCCTCGATGCAGAGCGCGCGCGCCAGCGCCTCGGTGGTGGCCTCGGTGCTGCAGGTGAGCCTGCTTGCCGACATGAAGCCGGATACGCCGGCATTCCAGACGACGCTCGCCACGCCGAGCAAGCTGCCGCAGGCCCGTGAGCGGATGAAAGATGCGCTGGCGCTGGTGCCGAGCCGCAAGCCGGCGATCGACGAGATTCAGGCCGGCATCGATGAGATCGAAACGCTGGCGAACAAGATCATCGAGCAGAGCAAAGCCAAGGACGGCGCCGGGGCGCAGGCGAGCGTTGCTCTGATCAATGCCAAGCTCAATGCGCTGACGCCGAAGATGATCGCCAACAATGATGCGATGATGGCGATGCTCAACGACGGCGGCGACGCGCTTTCGGCTTCGGTCAACGGGCGGATCGTCTTCTGCCTCGTTCTGATCGGCATCGCCGTGCTGCTCGCGGTCGGCTTCAGCGTGGTCGTCGCCCAGATGGGTATTGCCGGCCCGATGACGAGGCTCAACCTGCGCATGACACGGCTTGCCGAGGGCGATACCGCAAGCGAGGTCGGCGGCCTCGACCGCGGCGACGAAGTCGGCCAGATGGCCAAGGCCGTGTCGATCTTCCGCGACAACGCGATCGAGCGTGCGCGGATCGAGGCGCGTGCCGAAGCCGACCGCAACCTTAGCGACGGCGAGCGCCGCGAACGCGAGGCGCAGCGGACCCGTGAAGCTGCGGAGCTCGAAGGCGCCGTGACCGCGCTCGGCGACGGCCTGCGCCGCCTTGCCGCCGGCGATCTCGCCTCGCATATCGACCAGCCTTTCGTCGCCCATCTCGACGCGCTGCGCGAGGATTTCAACAATTCGGTCGAGAAGCTCAACGAGGCGCTGCATACGGTCGGCGCCAATGCCCGGGCGATCGGCGCCGGTGCCAACGAGATCCGCTCTTCCGCAGACGAGCTTTCCCGGCGGACGGAACAGCAGTCGGCCTCCGTCGAAGAGACGGCGGCAGCACTGGAGGAGATCACCACGACGGTGCGCGACGCCGCCAAGCGCGCCGAGGAGGCGAGCCAGCTCGTCGCCCGCACCCGCCTCGGCGCCGAAAAATCCGGCGAGATCGTCCGCAAGGCCGTCTCCGCCATGCAGCAGATCGAAAAGTCTTCGGGCGAGATCTCCAACATCATCGGTGTCATTGACGATATCGCCTTCCAGACCAACCTCTTGGCCTTGAATGCCGGCGTCGAAGCGGCGCGTGCCGGCGAAGCCGGCAAGGGCTTTGCCGTCGTTGCCCAGGAAGTGCGGGAGCTCGCCCAGCGCTCCGCCAAGGCGGCAAAGGAAATCAAGGACCTGATCACCAATTCCGGCACACATGTGCAGACCGGCGTCTCGCTGGTCGGCGAAACCGGCAAGGCGCTCGATTCGATCGTCCAGGAAGTGCAGGAAATCAACCAGCACGTCCACGCCATCGCCGAAGCCTCGCGCGAACAGTCGATCGGGCTGCAGGAGATTAACACCGCCGTCAACACCATGGACCAGGGTACGCAGCAGAACGCGGCCATGGTCGAGCAGTCGACAGCCGCCAGCCACAGCCTGGCGACGGAAGCGACGGCGCTGAACAACCTGCTCGGCCAGTTCAAGCTGACCGGCACCGGCGGCTTCGCCGCTGCCGCGCCGATTTCCTCTGCCCGACCGCCGGCAGCCGCACCGCGCGCCGCCGCGCGCCCAGTGGCCAAGGCACCCGCGATCCGGGTCGCGCGGGAAGGTGCGGCCCGCCCGATCGCCTCGCCGGCCCGCGCCCTCGGCCAGACCCTCGCCAACGCCTTCGCCGCAACCGACAGCGCGCCGAAGGGCCAGGATGGTGACTGGACGGAGTTCTGAGCAGCAAATCTCGGCACAAGGTGCAGCTATGCGTTTCGCGCCGATGGCTGCACCTCACCCTTCCGTAGGCGATTTGCCTTGTGAGAGGTGAGCGAGGAACTGAGCGGCAGCCACAAGTCTCTTCTCCCCTCGGGGAGAGGTGCCGGCAGGCGGATGAGGGGGCTACGCGGAAAGCCCTCCCGTCACAATCTATCCCACTGTCGAAGCCTGCATGGACGTCGATGAAAAGACCGGCTTCGCCGGCCCCCTCATCCGCCCTACGGGCACCAGCCTGGGCGAGCCACGGGTCTCGCCCGTCCTTCGGACCCCCGCTCCGGAGAAGAGGCAATCGCAAGGCCGCGGCATCTCCTCCTTTCGCCGCGTTTACCTGGCCGGCCGCCACCCAACCTCCACGAGGATATTCCCCGGCGCCGTGCAATAAAACAGCCAGCCGCCGCGCATAGCGGCCGGCGGGCCGGAGAGCTCCACGCCGGCGGCAACCAGCCCGGCGTGAACCCTATCGACATCCGCCCTATCAGGCAGAATGAAGCCGATATGATAGGTCTGGCGCTGCAGTTCGACCTGGTCGGCAATGCCGAACTTGGCGATGGCGTGGCTGAGGACGATTTCGAGGCCGGTATCGTCCTCCAGGATCGCGAGGCCGTTGTTGCCGCGCATATCCTTCAGCGTCAGGCCGAAATGGCGGATGAAGAAGTCCGCCGTTTCAGCGATATCGGGTACGTGAAAATCGAGATGGTTCAGGCGCATGACAGTCTCCGTTCAAAAAAATCCCGGGACTGCAATTTGCCGTCTCCGCACGCCGCCGGGATCCCGCATCTGATGCAGATCACGTCGCGGGTTCTCTTGCCATAGGCTACGGAGCAGAGCTTCTTTGAGAGCGCTCGTGACGCTCTGACGGAAGGGATCGGGCTTACCTCAACCGATCCTGCCTTTTTCGACGCTGCCGATCTAGCAGACGGCGCCGGTTTCGGCAATGAAATAGCCCGCGCCCGATCACGGCGTCCCAAGCAGCGTTTCTCGAAGGATTGAAGGCGGATACGCCGTTTCATCTGGCGAGCGTGATCCGATCGGGAGTAAGATCGCATCCTCGGCGCATCGGAAGGGATGGACATGAAACCCGCACTCATCGGCTTGATCGGCAGCCTCATTCTCACCGGGTGCAGCACCGCCACCTATAGCGGCCCCGGCCTGGAGCCGATCCCGGGAAGCATCACCTATAACGGCCAGCCACGCAGCAAGCTCACCAAATCACCTGCTGGCTCCGCCTTCCCGCATGATTTCATCGACCAGTATGGCCAGCAGGTGGAAGAAACCTACATCATCCAGCCCGACCGGAGCCTGATCATCGCGCACCGCCGGTACAAGCCGATCCGGTTTTTTGGGGATTAGAGAAGTTCGCTGGAAAGGCAGTTGGAGCGGGTGAAGGGAATCGAACCCTCGTATTCAGCTTGGGAAGCTGCTGCTCTACCATTGAGCTACACCCGCGATCCGCTGAGATTTCCAACAGATGGGGGCCGCTGTCAAGCCGCGCGGGACCGATCTCTCAGATGCGGAAGTGTTTCGAGAGTTCGAGGCCCTGGGCCTGGTAGTTGGAGCCGAGTCCGGAGCCGTAGAGGCTGGTCGGTTTTTCCTGCATGTGCTCGTAGACCAGGCGGCCGACGATCTGGCCGTCTTCGAGGATGAAGGGCACTTCGTGGCTGCGCACTTCGAGCACGGCGCGGCTGCCGCGACCGCCGGCCGGTGCGTGGCCGAAGCCCGGATCGAAGAAGCCGGCGTAATGGACGCGGAATTCGCCGACCAGCGGATCGAAGGGGGTCATTTCGGCGGCATAATCCGGCGGCACGTGCACGGCCTCCCGCGAGACGAGGATATAGAACTCGTCGGGATCGAGGATCAGTTCGTTGCGGCCGCGGCTATAGAGCGGCTCCCAGAAATCGAAGATGTCGTGCTGATCTTTCTTGTCGACGTCGACAACGGCGGTGTGGTGCTTGCCGCGATAGCCGATCAGGCCGTCTTCATCTCCGGCAAGGTCGATTGACAGCGCGATGCCGCCGCCGGAGACGTTCGGCTGTTTGCTGGCGACCAGCGTTTCGCTTTCATGCAGCTTCAACAGTTCCGGCTCGCCGAGCAGGGCCTGGCCGACGCGGAAGCGGATCTGCGACAAGCGCGAGCCGCGGCGCACGACGATCGGGAAGGTGCGTGGGCTGATTTCGAGATAGAGCGGGCCGGCATAGCCGGATGGGATCTTGTCGAATTCCTGGGCGTAATCGGTGATGACGCGGGTGAAGATATCGAGCCTGCCGGTCGAGCTCTTCGGATTGGCCGAGGCCGACATGTCGGCCGGCAGCGCCAAGCTCTCCATCAGCGGCACGATATAGACGCAGCCGGTTTCGAGCACCGCACCTTCGGAAAGGTCGATGACATGCAGGCTAAGGCGGTCGAGCTTGTCCGAGACCAGGTGCGAGGGGCCGGGCATGAAGCTGGCGCGCACGCGAAAAGCCTTGGCGCCCAAGCGCAGGTCGAGGCTTGCCGGCTGGATCTGGTCACGGTCCAGCTCCCGTTCGGAGATCAGACGCCCCGTTTCGAACAGCGCCGAGATCGCGCGGTCCGCCAGAATTCCCGTTTCACGAGCCATCATGCCTCATCCATCATTTGCCGCCGACAAAACCAAATACGGGGAATTGACGCAAGCAGCTAACAGCAGTATTGCAGAATTATCCCGTGGTGATTTGGCCGGTCGGCTTGCAGCCACGTTAAACAAGTGGCTAAAAAGACCGGGTTGAAACCGGTCTGCTTTTGCGGCCGGTTTTTTTGTTATGTGAAGGTGATGGCATGAGCAAGACCTGGCGCCCGGCAACCCAACTCGTCCACGGCGGAACCTTGCGTTCGCAATATGGCGAAACATCCGAGGCAATCTATCTCACGCAGGGCTTCGTCTATGAGACGTCGGAGGCGGCCGAAGCCCGCTTCAAGGGCGAGACGGACGGCTACATCTACGCCCGCTACGGCAGCCCGACCAACGACATGTTCGAAAAGCGCATGTGCATGCTCGAAGGCGCCGAAGACGCCCGCGCCACCGCTTCCGGCATGGCGGCCGTCAGCGCGGCGATCCTCTGCCAGCTGAAATCAGGCGATCATATCGTCGCTGCGCGTGCCCTGTTCGGCTCCTGCCGCTGGGTCGTCGAGACGCTGGCGCCGAAATACGGCATCGACTGCACGCTGATCGACGGCCGGGATCTGGCGAACTGGGAAAAGGCGATCACGCCGAAGACCAAAGTGTTCTTCCTGGAAAGCCCGACCAACCCGACGCTCGAAGTGATCGATATCGCAGGCGTCGCCAAGCTCGCCAACCAGATCGGCGCCAAGGTCGTTGTCGACAACGTCTTTGCGACACCGCTCTTCCAGAAGCCCCTGGAGCTTGGCGCCCATATCGTCGTTTATTCCGCCACCAAGCATATTGACGGCCAGGGCCGCTGCCTCGGCGGCGTCGTGCTTTCCGACAAGGAATGGATCGACGAGAACCTGCACGACTATTTCCGCCATACCGGCCCGGCCATGTCGCCGTTCAATGCCTGGACGCTGTTGAAGGGCATCGAAACGCTGCCGCTGCGCGTGCGTCAGCAGACCGAGAATGCGGCGAAGATCGCCGATTTCCTGGCCGAGCAAGGCAAGGTCGCTAAGGTGATCTATCCCGGCCGCAAGGACCATCCGCAGGCCGACATCATCGCCAAGCAGATGACCGGCGGCTCGACCCTCGTCGCCTTCGAGTTGAAGGGTGGCAAGGAGGCGGCCTTCGCGCTGCAGAACGCGCTCGAGATCATCAAGATTTCCAACAATCTCGGCGACAGCAAGAGCCTGATCACCCATCCAGCGACGACGACGCACAAGAACCTCACGGAGGAGGCGCGCGCCGAACTCGGCATTTCCCCGGGCACGGTCCGCCTTTCGGCCGGCATCGAGGATACCGACGATCTGATCGAGGATTTCGCCAAGGCGCTTGCCAAGGTCTCGGCCTGATCCCACCCATGGCGGCCGGACCCCTCGGGGGTTCGGCACGCCACGATGTGATAGGCCGGACCTCACTGCGGTCCGGCCGGGGAACAAGTTCGGCGGTGCCGGCGTTCGGAAGTGAAATTAACACTGTCAATTAGGCTTAACAATCGAAACAGCTTGGATCAGGACCGTTTTAGTCACGATCAACGTTCCGTTTCTTGACGGACAGCGCCTCTTATAAGATACGGGTAACATATCTTGACTAAGGTGCAAGGCATGTATCGCGCCCTCACAAAAGATATCGAAGTCGTCGTCGAGCCATTCTATCTGGAGGAGCAATCCGATCCGGAAGACGATCGCTATGTCTGGGGTTACCGGATTGTCATCAGCAACAATTCCGCCATCGCGGTTCGCCTGGTCAACCGCTACTGGAATATCACCGACCAGAACGGACAGGTGGACGAGGTGACCGGCCCCGGCGTCGTCGGCGAACAGCCGCGGCTCAGCCCTGGAGATACCTACGAATATTCCTCCGGCTGCCCGCTCGACACGCCCTCCGGGCTGATGTTCGGCCATTACCAGATGGAAACGGATGAAGGCGAGATGTTCGATGTCGACATCCCCGCTTTCTCGCTGGATTCACCGGGGCTGTTGCGCGTGCTCAACTGACGGGTTGCTTGTCAGTTCGAACGCGAACGCCGTGCTTGCCGCATGGGTCCTCGGGCTTGACCCGAGGACCCATGCGGCAATCACTGCGCTCGGACGCGGCCGGCTGCAGCCTTCCAGTCAGTACCAACATGGGCGCCGTACCCCCCGCCGTGGATCCTCGGGCTTGCCCAGTCAGCAATCAACTAAAGGTCAAAAAGATCCGAGGCTTGGGTGCCTGGCTTTGCTTCGAACGGATCTTTTGATTGTGGCGGCCCCGGCTGTTTCATGACCGCATCGTTTACCGCCTTTTGGCAGGCGAGCAACTCATCCGCTGCCCTCTCGGAATCTTTCAAACCGAGGGCAACAATCTCTTTTCCGTTAAAGCGGGCGCGGAAACTCAGTTTACCAGCGAACTCCTCAATCAAGTCGGTATCGTCGGTATCGATCCACAATGATTTGAGGCCATCGAGATCAAGACCTCTCGCATCAGCCGTCCATCGAGACTGGTCTAACGAGAGTTCGATGGGATAATGCTTACCTTTCTCCAAGGATTTCCAGTTCGGATTTCCAAGCAGAATGTACAGAGGTTTGTCCTTTTTTCGGAAATTGAAGCCAAGACGAAAAATGGTGTCATCATCAAAGGAAGTCAGAACAAAACAGCCATTGTCTAAAGTCGGGTCGACAGCCACGGTCCAGCCCCCGACCTCTTTCCATTGGATTGCCTTATCATCAGCCAAGCCAATTCGTGGCATCGCAGCCATGAGTGCGACTACGACATAAAAAATACGCATGAAGTCCCCATCCCCGAACCAATTGGGTAATTGGTGCACAGTGACTACCGAAAGTCGAGTCACCGTGCTGCATCATCGCTAATCTTTCGTATTCGTTCTGTGCGTGCTCAACCGAGCCTATTCGGCCGGCTGAAGTTCGGCCGGCTCGAAGCGGTAGGTGGTCGAGCAGAATTCACAGGTGACTGCGATTTCTCCGTCTTCCTGGCTGGCCTCGATCTCCTCGGCGGTAAAGCCTTTCAGCACGCCCTTGATCTTGTCGCGCGAACAGCTGCAGCGGTCGAAGACCGCCCGCGGTTCGTAGACGCGGACGCCGCGTTCGTGGAACAGGCGAAACAGCAGCCGCTCGGTGCCAACCAGCGGGTCGGTCAATTCATCGGCGTCGATGGTCTCGACCAACGATCGGGCTTCGGTCCAGGCGTCGTCCTCACCATGCGGGCGGCCGCCGGTGTCGCCGTCGCCGCCGTGGAGATCCGGCTGGCGCATGCGCTCCGGCGCCTCAGGCAGGAACTGGGCGACAAGGCCGCCTGCCCGCCAGCGATGGCGTGGTTTGCCGGCATCGTCGCGGTCGAAGAGCTCGGCCGCGGCCAGGCGTACGCGCGTCGGGATCTGCTCCGACTGGCGGAAATAGACGCCGGCGATGTCCTCGAGCGAGGTGCCGTCGAGTTCGACGATGCCCTGGTAGGGCTGGCCGAACTTGCCCTGATCGATGGTGAAGGCGAGCACGCCCCGGCCGAGCAGCTGCTCCGGCTCGGTTTCCCCAGCTTCAATGGCCTTGTTGAGCAACGCCTGATCGAAACGGGCATAGGCGCGGACATTTTCCGGCGTCGAGAAATCGGCGACGAGAAGATCGACCGGGCCATCGCCCTTGGTCTGCACGGTGAACTTGCCGTCGAACTTCAGCGAGGTGCCGAGCAGCACCGTCAGCACCACGACTTCGGCAAGCAACCGGGCGACGGGTGCGGGATAATGATGGCGCTCGAGGATCGCGTCGAGCATCGGGCCGAGCTGGACGGCGCGGCCGCGCACATCCAGACCCTCCACCTGGAAGGGGACGACATGGTCATCGCCGGCGAAATCGAACTGGCCGAGGGCGGTTGCAGCTTCTGCCATGGATTCACTCCTAGTTTTCAAGCGAAAGGACAGGGTGCCCTTCGCTCGCGCGGCCGCGCGTTTTCACACGCGGCGTCCGATTGTGGTTCAGATCGCGCCCAGGCACCAAGCAAGAATCGACTTCTGCGCATGAAGACGGTTTTCCGCCTCATCGAAGACCACGGATTGCGGGCCGTCGATCACCTCGTCCGTCACTTCCTCGCCGCGATGCGCGGGCAGGCAATGCATGAACAATGCATCGCTGCCGGCCTTGGCCATCAAGGCCGCGTTGACCTGATAAGGCTGGAAGACGTTGTGACCCCGGGCCCGATGTTCCTGATTCATGGAGACCCAGGTATCGGTCACCACGCAATCGACGCCGTCGACCGCACGGTCGGCATCATGGCAGAGCATGATTTCGGCGCCCTCATTGCGGGCCCAGTTCAGATAGTGATCCTTGGGCTCCGAACCAAGGGGCACGGCCATGTTCATGCGGTAGCCGAAACGCGCCGCCCCTTCGACCAGCGAATGCAGCACATTGTTGCCGTCGCCGGTCCAGGCGATGGTCTTGCCCTTGATCGGGCCGCGGTGCTCTTCGAACGTCATGATATCGGCCATGATCTGGCAGGGATGGGTGTCATCCGTCAGCGCATTGATCACCGGCACGGTCGCATGCTCGGCAAGCTCCTTCAGCCTGGAATGTTCGGTGGTGCGGATCATGATCGCATCGACATAACGCGACAGCACCTTGGCGGTGTCGCCGATCGTCTCGGCGCGGCCGAGCTGCATCTCGGTGCCTGATAGAAACAGCGTTTCACCGCCGAGCTGGCGCATGCCGACATCGAAGGAGACGCGGGTGCGGGTCGACGGCTTTTCGAAAATCATCGCCAGCATCTTGCCGGCGAGCGGCTTGTCGCCCTTGCCGGCCTTGAAGGCCTGCTTGCGGGCGAGCGCATCGTTCATGATGGTTCTGAGGTCGGCTGAGGTGACCGCCGAAAGGTCGAGGAAATGTTTAGGAGCCATGTTCTTACCTGTCGTGCGCCCGCAGGCGCAATCCTTTCAAGCCGTCTTCTTGACCTTGGAGGCGCGGATGCTCTCGGCGGCGCGCTCGATGCGGGCAAGGCCCTCGCGGGCTTCCTCGGCGGTGACGACGAGGGGCGGAAGAAGGCGGATGACGTTGTCGCCGGCGGGCACGCCGAGCAGATGCGCGGCGCGGATCGCCTGCAGCAGTTCGGCTGAAGGAACCGCCGCCTTGACGCCGAGCAGCAGCCCCTCGCCTCTGATATCCTCGATCACATCGGGATAGCGGTCCTTCAGCGAGGCCAGTCCCTGACGGAAGACGAGTGCTACGTCGCGCACCTGCTGGAGGAAGCCATCGGCGAGGATGATGTCGAGCACGGCACCGCCGACGGCCATTGCGAGCGGATTGCCGCCATAGGTCGAGCCGTGCGTGCCGGCCTTCATCCCGGAGGCGGCCTCAGCGGTCGCAAGGCAGGCCCCGAGCGGGAAACCGCCGCCAATGCCCTTGGCGACCGCCATGATATCGGGCGTGATGCCCGACCATTCATGAGCAAAGAGCTTGCCGGTGCGGCCGACGCCGGTCTGGACCTCGTCGAGGATCAGCAGCAGGCCGTTTTCGTCGCAGAGCTGGCGAAGCGCCTTCATGAACTCAGGCGTGGCCGGGCGGACGCCGCCTTCGCCCTGCACGGGCTCGATGAGAATTCCAGCCGTCGCATCGGTGATGGCGGCGCGGACGGCTTCGATGTCGCCGAAGGCCACCTGATCGAAGCCCGGCGCCTTGGGGCCGAAGCCTTCGAGGTATTTCTCCTGGCCGCCGGCAGCGATGGTCGCGAGCGTGCGCCCATGGAAAGCGCCTTCGAAGGTGATGATATGGAAGCGCTCGGGATGGCCCTTGGAAAACTGGTAGCGGCGCGCCGTCTTGATCGCGCATTCCAGCGCCTCGGCGCCTGAATTGGTGAAGAACACCTTGTCGGCGAAGGTGGCGTCCGTCAGCCGCTTCGCGAGGCGCTCCTGGCCGGGGATCTCATAGATGTTGGAGAGGTGCCAGACCTTGTCGGCCTGTTCCTTCAGCGCCCCAACCACATGCGGGTTGCTATGGCCGACCGAGGTGACGGCGACGCCGGCGCCGAAATCGAGATAACGCTCGCCGCCTTCGGTGATCAGCCATACGCCCTCGCCTCGCTCGAACCGCAGTGGGGCACGAGAATAGGTGTCATAAAGCGGCGCGGCTTCAGCCATGGCGCGGGTCTCCCGATCAGCGTTGTCAAACATGGGACTCCGGCTAAGAAAACCAGGCCCGAAAAATCAAAAATGCCGCCTTGCGGCGGCCAGCGGTACTATTTCCTTTTCGCGCTGCAATGTCAACAAAACTGCGCCCTTAGCGCATGCAGCAAGCTTGTACAGCGGTGTTTTCGGCCTTCAACAGGCAATATTGCAGAAATGCCACGCAGCGGAAGCAAGTTGGGGAAAACTCCGAATTCGATTCATCCGGATTCATGCGACTCTTGTCACGGAGTCAGGCTCACACTAGGTTAAAGTTCAATTACTAGACTGCATGCGGCGGAACTAGTCACCAAAATTGATCAAGCGTTTCTTGTTTCGGAGGCTTCCGGGACAACGGTGAGGGATTCTGCCATCACCAACGCAAAAGGTGGAGACAGGGCATGAACTGGACAGACGAGCGGGTCGAGAAACTCAAGAAGCTCTGGGCCGAAGGACTGAGCGCCAGCCAGATCGCGGCGCAACTTGGCGGTGTCAGCAGAAACGCTGTGATCGGCAAGGTTCACCGGCTGAGCCTTCCCGGCCGCGCCAAGGCCGGCGGCACGGCCGCCGCGGCGCGCACGCCGAAACGCAATACATCGGCACCGCGCGCACCGAACTACGCCTCGCGGATCGCTACCCGCACCGTTACCCGCCAGCAGGGCGCGACGATGCTGAAGGAAGAGATCGAGATCGAAACGGTCGAGGAAATGGAATACGTGCCGAAGGGCAACGTGGTCGTGCCGATCTCGCGCCGCCTCGGCCTGACGGAACTGACCGAACGCACCTGCAAATGGCCGGTCGGCGATCCGCTGAAGGACGACTTCCACTTCTGCGGCTGCGAATCCCCGACAACTCGCCCTATTGCAGCTATCACCAGAAGCTAGCCTACCAGCCGGTGAACGAACGCCGCCGCGCGGCCGCGCGGGCGAGCTGAGCGGGCGACATTGCAGAGAATTCGAAAACGGGCCGAGTGGCCCGTTTTTTTATGCGAGTGGGCTGGGTGTGGCTGCCCCTCATCCGCCTGCCGGCACCTTCTCCCCGCTTGCGCGGCGAAGGGGATATGCCGCGACCTCTCGGTCCCTCTCCAACGTCACGTAGGACACGTCTCCTCGCCCCGTTTAAGGGGGTCCGAAGGACGGGTCGAGACGAGTGGCTCGACCCCGGTCGGGTTAGAGTGAGGGGCCGACACCGGCACAAAAGATGGAAACCCCTCAGGCTTCCATCGAATAGCCGGCGCCGCGGACGGTGCGGATGACGTCTTGCATGTTGGAGAAGTTCAACGCCTTGCGCAGGCGGCCGACATGGACGTCGACGGTGCGTTCGTCGACATAGATGTCGTGGCCCCAGACGCCGTCGAGGAGCTGCGAGCGGGAGAAGACCCGGCCGGGCGACGACATCAGGAATTCCAAGAGGCGGAATTCGGTGGGGCCGAGGCGGACTTCGCGGCTCTTGCGGTGGACGCGGTGGGTTTCGCGGTCGAGTTCGATATCGCCGCATTTCAGCACGGTCGACAACACCTCGGGGCGGGCGCGGCGCAGCATCGCCTTGACGCGGGCGACGAGTTCCGGGGTCGAGAAAGGCTTGACGACATAATCGTCGGCGCCCGTCGACAATCCGCGGACGCGCTCGCTCTCCTCACCGCGCGCCGTCAGCATGATGATCGGCAGGCGCTCGGTTTCCGGTCGCATGCGCAGTCGCCGGCAAAGTTCGATGCCGGAGACGCCGGGCAGCATCCAGTCGAGGATAAGAAGGTCGGGCGTGCGCTCCTGAAGCCTGATTTCGGCCTCGTCGCCACGAAGGATGGTATCGACCTCGAAGCCCTCAGCTTCGAGATTGTAGCGAAGAAGCACGCTCAGGGCTTCCTCGTCTTCAACAACTGCAACTCTCGGGATCATGCGTGTCGGTCTCCTCGCGCATGATCCTTAAACCGGGGGTGATTTAAGCAATGCATCCTGCGCAAATTCATAAAAATTGGCTGCGACCTTTTCGCGCGCCCCACATGGGCGCGCGCGCAATCGTCTGGTTTAGGCGGTTATTCCGTGACCGCGCCGACGGTGTTGGCGCTGTCGTCCTTCGGACGGTCGCCTTCCGGCTGTGCTCCGGTCGCCATGTAATAAATGGTCTCGGCGATGTTGGTGGCGTGATCGCCGATGCGCTCGATGTTCTTGGCGCAGAAGAGAAGATGCGTGCAGCTGGTGATGTTGCGCGGATCTTCCATCATGTAGGTCAACAGCTCGCGGAACAGCGAGGTGTACATCGCGTCGATCTCGTTGTCGCGCTCGCGGATCGCACTCGCCTTGTCGGCGGCGCGTGTCGTGTAGACGTCGAGCACTTCCTTGAGCTGGACGAGCGCCAGCTCGGACAGATGCTCGAGACCGCGGGCGAGCTTGCGCGGGACGCCGGTACTCTGCACGGCGATGACGCGCTTGGCGGTGTTCTTGCCGAGGTCGCCGACGCGTTCGAGATCGGCGGCGATGCGGATCGAACCCATGATTTCGCGCAGGTCCGAAGCCATCGGCTGACGGCGGGCGATGGTGACGATCGCCTTGTCGCCGATTTCGCGCTCGGCGTGATCGAGGATCACGTCGTCGGAAATCACCTTCTGGGCCAGCGCGGTATCGCCGTTGACCAGCGCCCGGACGGATTCGGCGACCATCTGCTCGGCCAGGCCGCCCATTTCGGAAATCCGCCTGGACAGGAACTTCAGATCATCATCATAGGCAGAATAAATATGTGTCGATGCCATGGGGCTTTATCCTCGAATAACGGGAAGGCTTGGTGACGCCAAAATCAGCCGAAGCGACCCATGATGTAGTCCTGGGTGCGCGGATCGTCGGGATTGGTGAACATCTTGTCGGTGTCGTTCTCCTCGACCAGATTGCCGAGGTGGAACATGGCGGTGCGCTGCGAGACGCGCGCGGCCTGCTGCATGGAGTGGGTGACGATGACGATCGTATAATTCTCACGCAGTTCGTGGATCAGCTCCTCTACCTTGGCGGTGGCAATCGGGTCGAGCGCCGAGCAGGGCTCGTCCATCAGGATGACTTCAGGGCTGACGGCGACGGCACGCGCAATGCAGAGACGCTGCTGTTGGCCGCCGGAGAGGCCGGTGCCGGATTCATGCACCCGGTCCTTGACCTCGTTCCAGAGGCCGGCTCGCTGCAGGCTGGTCTCGACAATCTGGTCGAGATCGGCCTTCGACTTGGCCAGGCCATGGATGCGCGGGCCGTAGGAGACGTTTTCGTAAATCGTTTTCGGGAACGGGTTCGGCTTCTGGAAAACCATGCCGACGCGGGCGCGAAGTTCGACGACGTCGATATCGGGATCATAGATATCGTCGCCGTCCAGGGTGATCTTGCCGGCGACGCGGCAGCCGTCAATCGTGTCGTTCATGCGGTTGAGGCTCCGCAGAAAGGTCGACTTGCCGCAGCCGGACGGGCCGATCAGCGCGGTTACGGTGTTTTCGCGGATGTTCAGGTTCACATCGAAAAGCGCGCGCTTCTCGCCGTAGTAAACCGAGACATCCTGACCGATCATCTTATACGGGACGTTGCTCATCTTCTGATCCAGCGCCTTTTCAACTGCAGCTTCCGTCAACATATTCATGATGTTTAACTCCGTTTACCAGCGGCGCTCGAAGCGACGACGCAAGAGGATGGCGCCCATGTTCATGACGATCAGGAACAGGAGCAGGACGATGATGGCACCCGAAGTACGCTCGACGAAGGCACGTTCGGCCTCGTTCGCCCACATATAGACCTGCACCGGCAGAGCCGTCGAGGGATCGAGCGGTGTCGTCGGCGCGTTGGCGACGAAGGCGACCATGCCGATCAAGAGCAGCGGCGCGGTTTCGCCGAGCGCATGCGCCAGGCCGATGATCGTGCCGGTGAGGATGCCGGGCATGGCGAGCGGCAGAACATGGTGGAATACCATCTGCATCTTCGAGGCCCCGAGGCCAAGCGCTGCGGCGCGGATCGACGGCGGCACGGCGCGCAGCGCGGCGCGCGTCGCGATGATGATCGTCGGCAGGGTCATCAGCGTCAGCACCAGGCCGCCGACCAGCGAGGCCGAACGCGGCAGGCCGACGAAGTTGATGAAGACGGAAAGGCCGAGCAGACCATAGACGATCGAAGGGACGGCGGCGAGGTTGTTGATGTTGACCTCGATCAGATCCGTCAGTCGGTTCTTCGGCGCAAACTCCTCGAGATAGATCGAGGCGGCAACGCCGATCGGCAGCGCCAGCACCAGCACGATCAGCATCAGGTAGAGCGAGCCGATGAGGGCGACGCCAAGACCCGCGGCCTCCGGACGGCTGGAATTGCCGTTGACGAAGAGGCCGGTGTTGAACTGCTTGTGCAGAGCGCCGCTCGCCTTCAGCTCGTTCATCCAGCCAACCTGCTTGTCGTTGACCTTGCGGTTCTTTTCATCGACCGAGAGGTCGATCTGGCCCTTGTTGGCGCTGTCGACATTGGCGTCGGCGAGCACGGTGACATTGACGCTCTTGCCGATGATCGACGGGTCGGCGACGACCATGTCGCGCAGCTGGATCGGCGCACTCTTGGAAAGCATGGCGGATGCATCGCGCACGTCAGGCTTGCTCGAGGCGTTGATGTTCAGTTGCTTGACGATCGCATCGCGCAGCAGAACCGGATAATTGGCGGCAACCAGCACCGAAGGGTCGGTCGCACGCTTGTTGCTCGGGTCGATCATCTTCTCGGAGAATTCGATCGGCAGGGTGATCGCCGTCTGCTGGAAGGCGGTGTAGCCTTTGCCGATCACCGTCCACAGGAGGATGAACAGGAAGACGAGACCGAAGCTGATGGCGGCGATGCCATAGGCCTGGAACCGGCGCTCGGCGGCGTAGCGGCGCTTGATGCCGATATCGCGGCGCGCCGGCGCCTTGGAGATGGTGACGCCTGTTGTGGGAGAAACAATATCCGTCATTCGTATTGCTCCCGGTATTTGCGCACGATGTAGAGCGCATAGATGTTGAGGCAAAGTGTGATGCAGAACAGGGTGATGCCGAGGGCAAAGGCAACCAGCGTCTGCGGCGAGGTGAACTCAAGGTCACCCGTCAGCTGGTTGACGATCTTGACGGTCACCGTCGTCATCGGCTCGAAGGGGTTGATCTGGATGCGGGCGGCGACACCGGCGGCCAGCACGACGATCATGGTTTCGCCGATGGCGCGCGAGGCCGTCATCAGCAATGCGCCGACGATGCCTGGCAGAGCGGCCGGCAAGACCACTTTCTTGATGGTTTCGGAGCGTGTGGCGCCGAGACCGAGCGAACCGTCACGCAGCGCCCGCGGCACGGCGGTGATGATGTCGTCCGACAGCGAGGAGACATAGGGGATCAGCATGATGCCCATGACGATGCCGGCGGTCAGGACGCTCTGCGCCTGGATGAAGTTGGTGTAGCTGCCGGAGAGCAGGCCGCTGATCTGAGCGGAGAAATCGCGCAGGAACGGGCCGACGGTGACAAGGGCGAAGAAGCCGTAGACGATCGTCGGAATGCCGGCGAGCACTTCGAGCAGCGGCTTTGCGACCCCGCGCAGCTTCGGCGAGGCGTATTCGGCCATGTAGATGGCGGCGAAGAGGCCAACGGGAACGGCGACCAGCATGGCGACCAGGCCGATATAAAGCGTGCCGAGCAGCAGCGGGATGAGGCCGAACTGGCCGAAGGACGAGCTGCCGGCACCGGCAAAACGCGGATCCCAGACGGTGCCGAAGAAGAAGTCGGCGGCAGGAACGACGGCAAAGAAGCGTGCTGCTTCCGACAGCATGGAAAGCACGATGCCGATCGTCGTCAGGATGGCGATCGAAGAGGCGAGCAGCAGGCCC
Source organism: Rhizobium sp. C104 (assembly GCF_022354505.1). Taxonomy (NCBI): domain Bacteria; kingdom Pseudomonadati; phylum Pseudomonadota; class Alphaproteobacteria; order Hyphomicrobiales; family Rhizobiaceae; genus Rhizobium; species Rhizobium sp. C104. The sequence continues at coordinate 3,099,210 of NZ_CP092348.1, forward strand.
CAGAGCATGACGCGCTCGACCCGGTTGCGGGCGCGGAAGCGGGGCGCAATCGCGCGCAGCGCATAGAAGGCGCCGGCAACAGCGAGAACAAAGACCACCGCCGTCATGGCGAGGCGGCTCGTCATGCTCATGGTGTTGAGCTTTTTGGCGGCGTCGAGCATGTAAGGCTGCGGCTGGCCGGCAAGCGGCACGCCCTTCTCGCTGAGCTTGGCCTGCAGGGCGGCCGGATCGCCGGCGACCGTTGCGGTTTCATCCGCGCTCAGCATCGTCAGGCCGCGGGCAACGGTTGCCACCATCGAATAGCCGAGATCCTGCTCGACGGCGGCTTGCGCCTTGACGTCGGCAGGGAAGCCACTGCGAACCGAGGTCTGGATGATGCCGGGGCTGACAGAAAGCCAGACGCAAAGCACGATGAGGGCGGGAAGAACCGCCCAGATCGCCGCATAGGCGCCGTAATAGGCCGGCCGTGAATGCAATGCGGAGGATCTGCCTCCGGCAAGTGCTGAGGCCCGGCTGCGCGCGACCAGATAGGCGGCGGCGCCGATCACCACAAGGCACAAAAGTATGATGGATGTGCTCATTCGTTACGTCCCCAGGCCCGTAGCCCCCAAAGCCCGGCAGCCTCATCAGCCTGCCTTCAGCTTCCAATCATGCGGAATGAATTCAACCCTGCAGCACCGGAAACGCCGGCGCGCAAAGGGAAAAGGCAATGCCGGCGCGGGCTTTGCAGCGCCGCGCCGGCAAAGTCATCACATAGATTTGCCGGCTTCGACGTCCTTGCGGATCGCGTCACGCTCGGCATCCGGAGCGGCAACCAGGCCGTATTCGACGAGCGGGCTGTCGGGGCCGATCATCTGGTCGGATACGAAGAAGTTGACGTATTCCTTCAGGCCCGGAACGGCGCCGAGATGTGCCTTCTTGACGTAGAAGAACAGCGGGCGGGAAACCGGGTAGGTGCCGTTGGCGATCGTTTCCGTGGAGGGAACGATACCGCTCATGCTGGCAACCTTGAGCTTGTCAGCATTGTTTTCATAGAAGGAAAGGCCGAATACGCCGACGCCGGTCTTGTTGGCGGCGATGCGGGCGAGCGTTTCCGGATAGTCGCCGTCAATGTCGACAGCAGCGCCGTCCTTGCGGACTGCGACGCAGGCCTTCGTCTGAGCGGCCTTGTCGGCGATTTCCTTGGCGATCACGTCGAGTGCGCCAGAGGCCTTGCAGCCGGCAGCGAGGACGTTCTGTTCGAAGACTTCGCGGGTGCCGTGCTTTTCACCCGGGATATAGGCAGCGATATCAACAGCCGGAAGCTTCGGGTTGACGTCCGACCACTTCTTGTAGGGGTTGGCGACGAGCTTGCCGTCGACGACGACCTGGGCTGCGAGGGCCTTGTAGATGTCTGCGGGAACGTAGGCGACATCCGGGTTGGACGAGTCGGTTGCGAAGACGATGCCGTCATAACCGATCTTGACTTCCTGAATGTCCGTCACGCCGGCAGCCTTGCAGGCTTCGGCTTCGTTCTTGTTGATCGGACGCGAAGCGTTTGCAATGTCGATGGTGTCTTCGCCAACGCCCTTGCAGAATTCCTTCAAACCAGCGCCCGTGCCGCCGGATTCAACGACCGGCGTCTTGAAGTTGGTGAAGGTTTCGCCGAAGGACTCGGCAACGATCTTTGCGTAAGGCAGGACGGTGGACGAACCAGCAACCTGAATCTGGTCGCGGGCGACGGCAGCGCCAGCGAAAGCGGCGGTTGCAGCGAGCGCGGCAACGGTGAGCTTGAAGGTGTTCATTAGAAATCTCCCGGCATTGGGCTTGTGTGAGTGCGGCCTTCAGAGAGGCCCTCGCAGTGCCTTTTTTCATCGGCGAGACTCTCTTAGCGCTGTAAGCACCGTCCTTTTATGTCAAAGGCGTGAAACATTTGTGACAGGTTAAGTATTTGATATAAAATATAAATTTTAAAATGGTCCGAACACATGCGTCAACAACGCCATGAACTTTGAGCGCCACTCCACTTTGTGTTGCAAAATCTACCTCAACATCATTATGGCGAGCCGGGTAGAAGGCACCGCGGACAGGCAATGCGCATTAAAAGCGGACCGTAAAATCGGTGCCCTTGCCGACCTCGGACTTGACGATCAGCCGCGCCCTGTGGCGGGTGAGGATGTGCTTGACGATGGCAAGGCCGAGGCCGGTGCCTTTTTCGATCGGCTGTCCTCGATGCTGACGCGATAGAAGCGCTCGGTCAGGCGCGGCACATGCTCGGCCGGGATGCCCGGGCCCTGGTCGACGATGCTGACCTCGACCGGCTGGCCGGCGCCGTTCTTCAGCCAGACATCGACGGTCTTGCCCTCCTGGCCGTATTTGCAGGCATTTTCCATCAGGTTCTCGAAGACCTGGACGAGCTCGTCGCGGTCTCCCAGCACCTCGACCTTGCCGTCGGGCAGATGCAGGTTGATGTCGACGCCGACATCGCTTGCCAGCGGCACCAGCGCATCTCTGACATGGCCGAGCAGCGGCACCAGGTCGATCTTTTCATCCGGCGCGATATGCGATTTCAGCTCGAGGCGCGACAGCGACAGCAGGTCGTCGACCAGCCTGCTCATGCGCGTCGTCTGATCGAACATGATGGCGAGAAAACGCGCCTGCGCCTTCAGATCGTTCTTCGCCGGCCCCTGGATGGTCTCGATGAAGCCGCGCAGCGAAGCAAGCGGCGTGCGCAGCTCATGGCTGGCATTGGCGACGAAATCTGACCGCATGCGGTCAATGCGGCGGACCTCCGAAATATCGCGGAAGGAAAGGATGAAATACCGCTCATGCGGCCCGCCGTCGGCCGCGAATTCGACGGGGGCGCTGCGCACGATATAGAACTCGCTCGGAGGGCAGCCGCTCGGCATGCTCGATCTGGTTCGGCGCGTTGGTGGCGATGGTTTCGCGCACCATGTCGAGCACGCCGGGCGAACGCATGCGGCCCGATATATGGGCGCCGAGCGCCACCTCGCCGAAGGCCTTTTCGGCAGCGCGATTCTGGAAGAGCACCGAGGCGTCGTCCGACAGCACCATGACCGGGATATCGAGGCCGGAGAGCGTGGCGGAAACCTCAGGCAGGCGGCTCGGCGGCACCTCCGGCTTGATTTCAATGGGCTCGGCGGGTTCGTCCTTGATGACGGGCGCCTCATTGAAAAGCGCGGTGACGATCATGACAAGCAGGAGGCCAAGCACAACCCACTTGTTCATGCCGGCGGCAAGCGCGGCGAGCGCGCTGAGGATCGCCGCCAGCAGCACCGGCCGCTCGCGCCGGATGCGCGCCAACAGGCTCTTTCTCCACGGAGTTTCGTCTTCCAAGTGCCCTCGCGGCGTCGATTCGTTTTTCTTAGTATTGAACTCTGCCTGATAGCGGCAATTCATGACAGAAGTTTTCGGCTGCTGCGTCTCAAGCGAAAGGCCGCAGTCGAAACCCGCGAAAAATTATCGGCCGAATGCGAAAGATTTGATTTCCAACGGTAAATATGTTCGCCTGAGAGAAAGAACCGATCGGGCTTAGGAGGAGCATATGGCCGAGACCGTCGAAAGCAGGGCCGTGGAGCTGGAGATCCGCGGAAAGAAACGCACCTTCGATGTCGACGATCCCGTCCTGCCGGACTGGGTGGATGAACACGCACTAGAATCCGGCGACTTTCCCCACAAGAAGAAGCTGAAGGAAGAGGACTATGTCGAGCAGCTGGAAAAGCTGCAGGTGGAACTCGTCAAGGTACAGTTCTGGTTGCAGGCATCAGGTAAGCGGGTGATGGCGCTGTTCGAGGGGCGGGATGCGGCCGGCAAAGGCGGCGCGATCTCGGCCTCCTCGGAGAATATGAACCCCCGCCTTGCCCGCGTCGTGGCGCTGACCAAGCCGACCGAGCGCGAACAGGGGCAATGGTATTTCCAGCGTTATGTCGCGCAGTTCCCGACCGCAGGCGAATTCGTGCTATTCGACCGCTCCTGGTACAACCGCGCCGGCGTCGAGCCGGTCATGGGCTTCTGCACGCCGCAGCAATACGAGGATTTTCTCAAGCAGGCACCACAGCTCGAAAAGATTATCGCCCATGAGGGCATCTTCTTCTTCAAATTCTATCTCGATATAGGCCGCGAAATGCAGCTGAAGCGCTTCCACGACCGCAGGCACGATCCGCTGAAAGTCTGGAAACTGTCGTCGATGGATATCGCCGCACTGACGAAATGGGACGACTACAGCGAAAAGCGCGACCGGATGCTGAAGGAAACCCATACGGATTTCGCGCCTTGGACTGTGATCCGCGCCAACGACAAGCGGCGGACGCGCCTCGAACTCATCCGCCACATGCTGAACAGAATGGATTATGACGGCAAGGACAGACAGGCGCTCGGCACGGTCGACGAGCAGATCATCGGCTCAGGGCCTGGTTTCCTGAAGTAGGCGACGAGCCGGAGCCACCGGCTTTGCCGGGGCTGGGGCCATCGGCTTTGCCGAGGCTGGGATCATTGCCCCGGCAGGATGCGGATGGCGAAGAGGTTGATGCCGCGCGCCTTGCCGTCGAGATCGCTGTTGATCGTCAGCGTGCCCGGCGCATTCGGCGCCAGCGAACGGTCGAACTTCACCTGCAGCAGCGCATCCGACTTTTCGCGGGTGACGTTGAAGCGATGGCGGGCGCAATTGCCGAGCGACTGGAAATTGCATTCGACGGTGACCTGCGTCGGCTCGTCGGTTGTGGATTGCAGCGTCAGCGCGATGGTCGAGGATTTGCCGGCAAGCTGCTGCAGCACCGAGGCGGGAACGCTGATCGAGATATTACCGTCGGCCGCACCACTTTCTGAAATCAGGCGGACGGCGGGGCCGTCATTCTCGGCGATCTTTTCGGTGCGCGCCCGCGGGCCGCTCTGGACCTTGTCGGCGTCATCGGGCTTGAAGACGGGGATCCAATCGGCCGAAAAGCTGTTCTGCGGATCGATGGTCACCGGCTCGTCGGTATGAGGGGCCGCATTGCCGGCGCTGTCGTCATTGCCGGTGAAATCCTCCGGCTGGGTGCTCGCCGGCGGATTGGCGACGCTGGTGTCGCGCTCGGCGGCCGTCAAAAGCAGGCCCGACGTATGCGCCCACCAGGCGCCAATGCCGATGAAGGCGAGCAGGACGCACCAGACGAGAAGCCTGGAAAAGAACTTGCGCGGCTTGCGGCGGCCTGCCGCCCGCTCCGGGCGGAAATCCATGTCGGTGGCGCGCTGGCCGCGGGCAAGCCGCTCCTCGCCGACGGGAGCGGCGGCGAGATGATCGGCACTGCCGGCACGCACGTTGTCGAGGCTGAAATCGTCGCTGCGGCTGTGGGCCACCTCGGGAGCACGAGTCTCGCCGGTGGCCACGGGGCTGTCGATATGGTTGTCGATATCACCCGCATCAGCTTGATGGACCGGCGGCGCCGGCATTTCGACGACGGGCGGCACCGGCACCTCAGGCGGCCTCTGGCGCGGGTGAAGGCGGTCGCGCTCTTCGCTTTCGATGGCGTGGATGGTGCTTTCCAGGCGATGGCGATGATGGGCGACCACCTCGGTATCGGTAATATCCTGCTTGCGCAGGCCGGCTTCAAGCGCCTGGCGGGCCGACTGATAGATCCTCGCTCGAACCTCCGGATTGTCGCGATCGGAATTATCGAGCGCTGTTCTGATGGCCGTTTCTAATCCGCTCACGTCAAGTCCTTCACCTTGAACCCGGCATCGGACTGCAATCCCCGCCGTTCTCCATCAAAATTCGGTAGCGGCAAGCGCGTCAAACCGCAAGCCTTGCAGGCCCGGCTGCAGCGGATCGGCGGGGATAATCGCGAGGTTTCACCGCTTGCGGACCTTATTCTAATGGCTCTGTCGGCTGCATATATTCCGGCAGAAATCGACGAAGGCGTGGCAGCCGCTCTTTTATCGCCTTTTCTTCTCTGTTAAGAGATTGACGTTTTCGTAAACGTCAATGGATGCATGAACCATGGCCCTGCCCCCGATCCTGAGGGATAAATTGAGACTGCCGGTCATCGGCTCGCCGCTGTTCATCATCTCGCATCCCAAGCTGACGCTGGCGCAATGCAAGGCGGGTGTCATCGGCGCGTTTCCGGCGCTGAACGCCCGGCCGGAGAGCCAGCTCGACGAATGGCTGGCCGAGATCACCGAAGAGCTCGCCCGCCACGACGCCGCCCATCCCGACAGGCCGGCCGCCCCCTTTGCCGTCAATCAGATCGTCCATATGTCGAACAAGCGGCTGGAGCACGATCTGTCGCTCTGCGTCAAATACAAGGTACCAATCGTCATCTCCTCGCTCGGCGCCGTGCCCGAGGTCAACGCCGCCGTGCATTCCTATGGCGGCATCGTGCTGCACGACATTATCAACAACCGCCACGCCCATTCGGCAATCCGCAAGGGCGCCGACGGGCTGATTGCGGTGGCGGCCGGCGCCGGCGGCCATGCCGGCACATTGTCGCCCTTTGCGCTGATCCAGGAAATCCGCGAATGGTTCGACGGGCCGCTGCTGCTTGCCGGCGCGATTTCCACCGGCGGCGCCATCCTCGCCGCAGAGGCGATGGGCGCCGACATGGCCTATATCGGCTCGCCCTTCATCGCCACTGAAGAGGCGCGCGCCACCGAGGCCTACAAGCAGGCGATCGTCGAAGGCGCTGCCGGCGATATCGTCTATTCCAACTATTTCACCGGCGTGCACGGCAACTATCTGAAACCCTCGATCGTGGCTGCCGGCATGGACCCGGACAACCTGCCCGCCGCCGATGTCTCGAAGATGGATTTCGAGCAGGCGGTCGGCGGCGCCAAGGCCTGGAAGGACATCTGGGGCAGCGGCCAGGGCATCAGCGCTGTCAAAGCCGTCGAACCGGTTGCCAAACTCGTCGACCGGCTGGAGGCCGAATATAAGGCCGCCCGCGCCCGGCTGGCACTCTGAGGGCAGTCTTCCACACCCTGCCCTCTTTTTTGCCAAAGCCATGACAGAGCGCTTGAAATCTTCGGACAATGGCTGTATCAGCGCCATGCAAATCGCGGGCCGCATGCTTCGGCCGTGAAATGCCGCTTTAGCTCAGGTGGTAGAGCACATCATTCGTAATGATGGGGTCGCAGGTTCGAGTCCTGCAAGCGGCACCATTTTTTCCTCAATCGCGTGCTAACAACCTCCATTATAAGCCCCTTTTAATATCCTGCGTCCACCTTTAGCTACGTTTGGGCGCTCGGCAGGCAAGCTTCGACAGGTGGTGGGCATCTTCTCTCAACGCGGTCGGGCTGCCCTTCAGTTCGCATGAGCGGCTGGATGTCGATCGAGCGCGTGCAGGCCAGCAATTAGGAGGATTTATGCGGATATCGCTTTTGAGTATGGTAGTTTTCACCTTTGCTATGTCCTCGGCACAGGCCGCGGATTTCCCTCTTGCCTCATGTGCTGGGTGGGACGGAACGCTGGTCAGCAGGACCGGCACCGATTCACGCGCTGCGGTTATGGAAGGGAACGTCAATCAGGCCAACTTTCAGGAATATTGCGAGCGAGATCCGGGATACGAGACGGTCGCACATGGCGGGAAACTGACTGTTGAGCAGTGCGTGGCGATGTATCTGAAGGAAAATGGCAAAGACACTTACCGTTCCACCGCCGATTGCCGCAAGGGCACCCTGTCCTTCGTTCCTCCTGGCGGAGAACCGCTGCGGGCCACTTTCCCATTACCGGAGGATGCAGATGTGTCGTGCTCCTCAGGCATGCCGCCGCTGATCAAGCAGTTCACGATGCTTTGCCCTAAGGCGGCGCGAAAGTTTAAAATGCTGCAGGGCGAATGACTGTCCTGCGTAGGCTATAGATTTCATTGAGCTGCCGGGTAGGCATAGACGGTCGGGATGGTCACGATCAGCGCCCCTAGCCGGCGCCTCGGATTGCTGAGGGCGGCATCGTTGATCAACCAGGGATGACGGGCTGCATGATGAGCAGGTGAAGCGGCCGCGCGACCAATTCCGCTCGGAACAATGCCGCCGCCGAGCCGGTTCTCCCCTTGAGACAAACGAGCATGGAGAACATCATGTCCTGCAAACTCATCGCAATATCCCTCCTTTCCATCAGCCTTGCCGGCTCGACCATGGCGCAGACGGCTGGTGGTGCAAATTCCAGCGGGCGGCTTTCGGTGGCGCCTGTTATCGGCGGCTCGGGAAGTTCCGGCTCAGGCTCGGCGGGCACCGGATCCGGCGGCACTGGTTCGGCGGGCAGCGGTTCCGTCGGCACCGATACCGGCACCACCGGCAGCACGAGCGGCAATGCCACGGGCACTGGCGGCGTCGAACTCAACATCGACCGCAGCACGATCAATCCCGGCGGGGTCAATCCTGATCTCAAGCCGACGCCGGGTTGCACCGCCGGCTCCGGGGATACCGGCTCGGGCGGCGAGGCCTGCCCGCAGTGAGGATAGGGCGGATGTCCGCCTGATTGGATAAGGGCCTGGGGCTGGGCGCCGGGCCTTCGTTTCGCTGCCGTCAAACCGCATAAGACAACGGTTGCCGTGAGAACTGCTTTACCGGCCGGTTTCCAGGACGTAATAGTACCACATCCCTCCGCAAGCGGCGATCGCCCTGCCCAGCCTGCCGTTTTCCGGCATCTGCGGAGCACCCGAAGAGGATCGTCATGTCGAATGCAGCGCATCGCTCGAACCGCGTGCTTGTCGTCGCCACCATCATGCTCGCCACTTTCATGGTGGCGATCGAGGCGACGATCGTGGCGACCGCGATGCCGCGCATCGTCGGGGAGCTCGGCGGCTTTTCCTATTACAGCTGGGTGTTTTCAGCCTTCCTGCTGGCACAGTCGACGACGACGGTTATCTACGGCAAGCTTTCCGACATCTTTGGGCGCAAGCCGGTGCTGATCGGCGGCATACTGATCTTCCTGGTCGGCTCTTTGCTCTGCGGGCTTGCCTGGTCGATGATGTCGCTGGTGCTGTTCCGGCTGCTGCAGGGGCTGGGCGCCGGGGCCATCCAGCCGGTGACGACGACGATCATCGGCGATCTCTTCAAGCTCGAGGAGCGCGGCCGCGTCCAGGGCTTCATGGCGACCGTCTGGGCGACCTCGGCTGTCGTCGGGCCGCTGGCCGGCGGCATCATCGTCGACAATATCTCCTGGGCCTGGATCTTCTGGATCAACCTGCCGATCGGCGTCATCTCAATCATCGCCTTCATGCTCTTCCTGAAGGAGGACGTGGCGCACAAGCAGGCAAAGATCGATTACCTCGGCTCGGTGCTGTTTTCGATCTCGATCGTGGCACTTCTCGTCATGCTGACGGAAACCGATGCCAGCGCCTGGATCCTGCTGTCGCTTTTCGCCGTCTTCGTGGTCTCGGGCATCCTTTTCCTGGCCCAGGAGAGGCGGGCGCCGGAGCCGATCATCTCGATCCCGCTGTGGAGCCGAAGGCTGATCGCGACCAGCAATGCGGCGACGCTGCTGGCCGGCATGGCGCTGATCGGGCTTTCGACAATCCTGCCGCTCTATGTGCAAGGCGTGCTCGGCCGCTCGCCTCTTGTCGCCGGCTTCACGCTCACCATGCTCGTCGTCGGCTGGCCTTTGGCGGTGATGCTCTCCGGCCGTTTCTACAGGGCCTTCGGCATCCAGCGCACCTTGCGCGTCGGCAGCCTGATGTTTCCCTTCGGCGCCTGTTTCCTGTTGTTCCTGACCCCCGACAGTTCGCCGATCGTTGCCGGCGCCGGCTCCTTCTTCATGGGCTTCGGCATGGGTCTCATCAGCCTCACCAGCATCGTGCTGGTGCAGGACAGCGTCGAATGGTCGATGCGCGGCAGCGCCACTTCGTCGATCATCTTTTCCCGCAGCCTCGGCAATACGCTCGGCGCCACCGTGCTGGGCGCCATCCTCAATGCCGGCATCAATCATTATGCGGGCGGCGAGGCGGCGGCCGGCCTGCATGCCGCGCTGAACCAGCCGACCGGGCTGTCGGCGCTCGCCGCCGATCCGGCGATCCGCGCCGTCTTCAATGCGGCGCTGCATTGGAGCTTCTGGGGCGTTGTGGTCGTCGCGGTGCTGACCTTCGTCACCACCTGGCTGATCCCGGTCGCGCATGGCCGGAAAAGCGGGGCGCGGCTGTCGCAAGCGAGGCGACCTCGCATTAAACGATTCGGCTCTCGACGCTCAAGCCGGGCCTGACACGCCATCCCGGATATCGAAGCGAATAATCTTATCTGCTTCGATGCGGAAGACATGCGTGACGATCTTGTCCCGCAGGCCGTGGGTTTGCCCCTGCAGCGGCCGGCTGTCCAAGTCGAAGACCGACTGGATCACCTCGACGGCAAGGGCGCCGTCTTCGGTTTTTTCGAATGCGACCGGCTCGACATGCGGACTGATGACAGCCCACTGACGAGTCCAATAATCGCGCACGGCCTCACGGCCATGGATATGGCCGCCCTCCATGCCGTTGGCCCAGGTGACATCATCAGAAAGGACGGCAAGGACCGCGTCGATGTCTCTCGCATTGAAGCTGGCATAGATGCGCTTGATCATTTCGATGTCATTCTGCGGCATATCGCTTCCCCGATGGTGATTGAAACATTCGGTGTCGAAACGGCATTGTCGAAGACCGCTCATGGAGATATATACGTACATATATATCTTGTGGTCAAGCGCATGAGAACGGGGAAGCAGATGGGCGAAGACGTGCTGTCAACACCGGGGCATCTCATCAGTCTTGCGGCGCGGGGCTTTGCTCGGCTGAGCGAGATGCGCCTCAAACCGCTCGGCTTCGGTGTCGGCCAGTTGCCGGTGCTAGTGGCGCTTGGAGATGGCACGGCAAGCACGCAGCGAGACCTCGCCCGCTTTGCCAGGGTCGAGCAACCGCCGATGGCACAAATGCTCGCCCGCATGGAGCGGGACGGCTTGATCGAACGGACGCGCGACCCGGCTGACGGGCGCAGCAGCCACATCGTGCTGACGAAGGCGGCGCGGGAAGGCATGCCGGAAGCTGTTGCGGCCTTGTTCCAGGGAAACAGCGAGGCATTGGCAGGGTTTACGGAGGCGGAAGCGGCACAGCTCGTCGATCTGCTCAAGCGGCTGATCGACAATCTGGATCGGATTGCCGGCGCGGAGGCTTCGGCGGGCGAGCGGTAACCGCCATATCCTGGGCACAGAATTATAGGCAATATGGGACTTATGAGAGGAACGCTTATGCACAAAGGATCCTGTTTGTGTGGCGCCGTAACTTTTGAGATCGAGGGCGGTTTGCAAGCGCCAGACGCCTGCCACTGCTCCAAATGCCGAAAACAATCCGGGCACTTTTTCGCTTCAACCGACGTACCTCGACGTCAGATCACGATCCAAGGAGACAAACATATCACCTGGTATCAATCCTCGGAAAAGGTGAGGCGTGGATTTTGCACGATATGCGGATCATCTTTGTTTTGGGATCCACCGCATCGAGACTGGATTGCTGTCGCGATGGGTGCATTTGATAGCCCGACCGAAACCAAACTAAAAATGCATATCTTTGTCGCTGATAAGGGCGACTACTACGATATCACCGACAACCTCCCCCAGAATGAGCAATAGAAAACGAAGGCCCACCGGGCACCGCGACCAAGCGAAAGCCAGGTTCTCTTCAGGGGCTGCGCCTCTTGTTCGAGGCCGTGCCGGCCTTTCGCGGGGAGCGACGGTTCTCCAGAACGCGTGACAGCAAGTTCCGTTTTCTCTTGCGCTTGATGAGGTCGATATCGCTGACGAGCTTTGCGCCGCCCTCGCGCCGTTCCAGGGTGATCTTGCGGCTATGGAAGACTTCGAGCTCGGCGCGATGCGCGACGCTGATGATGGTCACCTCCGGCAATTCATGGATCACCATCTGCATCATCTTATCCTGGCTCTTTTCGTCGAGTGCCGAGGTCGCTTCATCGAGCACGATGATATCGGGCGTATGCAGCAGCAGGCGCGCAAAGGCGAGCCGCTGCTTTTCGCCGCCCGACAGGGTCTGGTCCCATGGCGCGTCTTCCTCGATCTTGTCGTTCAGGTAAGCCAGTCCCACCTTGTCGAGGGCCGCCTTGATCTCATCGGACGTCCAGCTATCGGCAGCGCCGGGATAGGCGACTGCGCGGCGCAGCGTCCCGGAAGGAATGTAGGGTCGTTGCGGCAGCATGAACAAGCGGCGGTCGGCGTGGAAATTGACGCTGCCGTCACCCCAGGGCCAAAGACCGGCGATGGCCCGCACCAGTGTGCTCTTGCCAGAACCGGATTCTCCGGAGACGAGCACCCGCTCGCCGGGTTCGATCGCCACCCGGGTTTCCGTGACCACGGCGGTGCCGTCGTCGAGCGAGACGGAGAGATCGTTCAGGCTGAGCATCGCCTCGCCTTCCGTTTCGCCGCGCTTGATGCGGCCGAGCGCGTCGCTCTGTTCGGCCCGCTCCAGCCCGTCGAGCGACATCATCAGCGACGCGATGCGGCGGGCGCAGGCGTTCCAATCGGCAAGGCGGGGATAGTTGTCGACCAGCCATCCGAACGCGCCCTGGACGATGGCGAAGGCTGAGGCTGCCTGCATGACCTGTCCGAGCGTCATGCTGCCTTCGAGAAATTTTGGAGCGCACAGCAACACCGGCACGACCGGGGCAATCAGCATGGATCCATGCGACACCAGCGTCGTGCGCATGTGCTGGCGGGCAAGCAGCGCCCATTGCCCGAGCACATTGGCGAAGGTCTTGTGGAGGTCGTTGCGCTCCTCCTCTTCGCCGCCGAGCAAGGCTATGCTCTCGCCGTTTTCGCGCACATGCGTCAGCGTATATCGAAATTCGGCTTCGGTTTGATTTTTGGCCTCGGAGACCTGGACGAAACGGCGGCCGATGAATGCCATCGAACTGGAGGTGATTGCGGCATAGAGGACTGCGGTGACGACGAGAAAGCCGGGAATGGTGACGGTGAAGCCTGCGATCGGCAGCGTCAACGCCCCGCCGATCGTCCAAAGCACGACAATGAAGGTGGAGGCCGCCAGGAATGCGGAAATGACCCCGGCGATGAAATCGACAGGGGCTTCGGTGGCAATCCGCAAATCCTCCGAAATACGCGCTTCGGGGTTCTTGTGGTCGCCGCCGATCAGGTTCAGCTGATAATAGCGGCCGTTTGCCAGCCAGCGTCCGATGACGGCGGTCGTCAGCCAGGACCGCCAGCGGCGCTGGATCATCATGCGAAGCGCGACCTGGGTGGTGACGACCGCGACGGTGCCGAGCACCAGCGGCACGAAGACGGCGCTCAGAAAATAGACGGTGCCGGCATCATGTCGCTCGATGGCATCGAAAATCCCCCGATTCCACAGATTGATTCCATATTGGAAGCCGACATTGATGCCGATCAGCGCCAGCAGCCCGAGTGTGCACGGCCAGGCGAACTTGTCGCCGCCGCGGCCCCAGTAATGGCGCGCGCTGATCCAGAAACGCTTGAGCAGATACTTCTTGCGCGCCTGCTCCGCCTCCTCGGGCGTGAGTTCCGGACCGGGTTCGACGACATCTGGAGGTGGAAGATCTGGCGGCGGCACGGCCTCGGCAGTCGATGGCTTATCCTCGGCCGTCGTCTCGGAACCCTGCGGTTCGGTGTCGTCGACCGATTTCGGTTTAAGTTTTGCGCCGCTCATAAGCACGATAACGGCTTATGGATCAGAAGGTTTCATCGTGCCGAAGTTTGGCGTTGTGCCGTATGGCCCCTCATCCGCCCCTGCGGGCCACCTTCTCCCCGTTGGGGAGAAGAGGGAGCAAGATGCGCCGACACTGCCCAAACGAACGCGCCTGTCCAAAGACACCCCATTCAATGGAATCGTTGGCGAAGCGGCATTCTCCCCTCTTCTCCCCAGCGGGGAGAAGGTGACCCGAGGGTCGGATGAGGGGGCTGCACGGCACGCCCTTTGTCGATTTTCGCTTACGCTCAGCCACTGTCGGTCGCCATCTGCGGCAGGGATTGCAACAGGGTCTGGCGGGCGGAGCGCAGGTGGATGCGGCAGGCTTTCTCGATTGCGGCCTGGTCGCCGGATTCGAGCGCTGCGATGTAATCCAGATGTTCGTGGATGGCGCGCTCGTTGCGTTCGCGGGCGGCGGTCTTGTTCCACTGGTAGTGATAGTGGAAGACGATGGCGATGGCGTCGTAGAAATCGGCGATGAAGCGGTTCTTCGAGGCGCGGTGGATCAGCAGGTGGAAGCGTTCGTCGAGGACGGAGAAATCCTTGAAGCGCTGGTTGATGTCGGCAAGCATGGCGTGATGTTCGTCACGGATGGCGGCGAGATCGGTCCAGGCCTGGCTGTCCCTGGCAAGCCGGCCGAATTCGGCAGCGGAATGCAGCTCGAACATCTCGCGCACATCGGCCAATTCGAGGGCGAATTCGCGGGTGAAGCCTTTCAGCGTCCAGTGGCTGTTCGGCCGTTTCTCGATGAGGCCGAAGCGGGAAAAGCGGATCAGGAACTCGCGCACGCTTGTCGTGCCGGTGCCGATCTCGCGGGCAAGTTCCAGCTCGTTGATCTGCATGCCGGGGGCGGCATCATCGGCAAGGATGCGCTGCATGAAGCTGCGCTCGATGATGTCATGCAGGGAGTCGGTTTCTTCGGAGGGAAAGAGGTCGCGGTCTGTGGGCTGGCGCAGTACGATCTTCTGGCGCTTGTTCCAGCGGATGATGCCTTCCTCGCTGAGGCGGGTCAGGATGGCGCGCGCGGTGGAGCGGCTGACGCCGAGCTGGGCGGCGATCTCCGGCTCAGAGGGCAGTGCGGTATCCGTGCGCAGAGCCACGGCATACCTGTTGTAGGCTTCCTTGAAGACCGTATTCTGCCTTGCCACCAGACCCCCGCTTTCCGCCCTCGTGCGCAATCGCCTCTGCATAGCAGGGCAAACAGACCGGGGCTTGTTCAAACGACCTTTAGCTTATTTCCAGTCGCCTGCGGCTCATTGCCTCCCTCGTCCACAGGATCAATATTCCCGTTGACTTGAAAATGTTTATTGTAGATAAAAAACAAAATCAATGCGCATTCGCCGGTGCAGCGAGTGTTTCCTGAATTCAAGAGTTGGAGCATGATGTCGTCCGAAACCGCTTAGATTTTTCGGTGTCATGCTCTGGGAGAAGAGACTTGGACAAACTGCCTTGGATCATCCTGTCGGCCGGTGACAATGTCGCGGTCGCAACGGCGGCCATCGCGCCGGGTTCGACGGTTGCCGGCATTGAAACCCGTGAAAAAATCGACCCCGGCCACAAGGTGGCGATCGCCGATATTCCGCTCGGCACCGCCGTGGTGAAATACGGACAGGCGATCGGCCGCACGACGGCGGAGGTCAAGGCCGGCGACCATGTGCACAGCCACAATCTGCATTTCGAAAACGACCGGCTGGCTGCGACCGCCAATTCGGCGCCGGAGACAGCGTCGAGCGAAGACAAGGCGCGCACCTTCATGGGCTATCGCCGCGCCGACGGGCGGGCTGCAACGCGCAACTATATCGGCATCATCGCCAGCGTGAACTGTTCCACCACGGTCTGCCGGGCGATCGCCGACGAGGCGAACCGGACAATCCTGCCGCATTATGACGGCATCGACGGCTTCGTGCCGATCGTGCATGACCAGGGCTGCGGCATGAGCTCGACCGGCGACGGCATGAACGTGCTGCACCGGACGCTGGCCGGCTATACAAGACATGTGAATTTCGGCGGCGTGCTGATGATCGGCCTCGGTTGCGAGGTCAACCAGTTGACGCTATACGGCCAGAGCGGTGCGGGTGCCTCCAAGCGGCATTTCAACATTCAGGATGCCGGCGGATCGCGCCGCGCGGTCGAGCGGGCCATGGGCATGCTGCGCGAAATTGCGGCCGATGTCGGCAGGGAAAAGCGTGTGCCGATGTCGGTCAGCGAGATCATCATCGGCTTGCAATGCGGCGGCTCGGACGGCTTTTCCGGCATCACCGCCAATCCGGCGCTGGGTGTCGCGGCCGATCTGCTGGCAGCCACCGGCGGCACGGCAATCCTGTCGGAAACCTCGGAAATCTATGGCGCCGAACATCTGCTGCGCAGCCGCGCCGTCAGCGACGAGGTGGCCAAGAAACTCGACGAGAAAATCGCCTGGTGGGAGGATTATGTCGCCCTGCACGGCGCCTCGCTGGACAACAACCCCTCACCCGGCAACAAACGCGGCGGCCTCACCACCATTCTGGAAAAGTCGCTCGGCGCCGTCGCCAAGGGCGGCCGCTCGCCGCTGACGGCGGTCTATGGTTATGCCGAGCGGGTCACCGCCCCCGGCCTCGTCTTCATGGACACTCCAGGCTACGACCCGGTCTCGGCAACCGGCCAGGTGGCCGGCGGGGCGAACATGATCGCCTTTACCACAGGCCGCGGCAGCTGCTTCGGCTGCCGGCCGGCGCCGTCGCTGAAGCTTTCCAGCAATTCGGCCCTCTATGCCTCGATGGAAGAGGATATGGACATCGATTGCGGCACGATCGCCACCGGTGACGCGACGATCAGCGGCAAGGGCCGCGAGATCTTCGAGCTGATCGTCGACACGGCCTCCGGCAAGAAGACCAAGAGCGAACTCTTCGGCTATGGCGACAATGAATTCGTGCCCTGGCATCTGGGGGCTACGCTCTAGTCCTTTGTTTTACGCAATTCCCGGAAAGCCCGCTTCGCGGTTTCCGGGAATGGCCAGAGAATTTCACGTTCTTCGCCAGGAGGCATGATGAAAACGAGACGGATCGGCAAGACCAAGCTTGAGGTGACCGAAATCAGCTTCGGCGCCGCAGCGCTCGGCGGCCTCTACCGCGCCTGCCCGCGCCAGCAGGCGATGGACACGCTGCAGGCGGCCTGGGACAGCGGCATCCGCTATTTCGACGTGGCGCCCTGGTACGGGCTCGGCCTGGCCGAACGCCGCGTCGGCGATTTCCTGCGCGACCAGCCTGATGGCTCATACGTGCTGTCGACCAAGGTCGGCCGGCTGCTCAGGCCGGTGCCGACCGGAACCGTGCCCGATTACAGCTATGTCGATCCGCTGTCCTTCGATGCCGATTACGACTATTCCTATGACGGCATCATGCGCTCGGTCGAGTTCAGCTATGCACGCCTCGGCCTCAACCGCATCGACATTCTCTACGTCCACGATATCGGCGTCTATACGCATGGCGCGGCGAAGAATGCCGTCTACCAGAAGCAGCTGCTCGATTCCGGCATCAAGGCGCTGGAAGAACTGAAATCCTCGGGCGCGATCTCCGCCTTCGGCCTCGGCGTCAACGAAGTGCCCGTCTGCCTCGACGTCATGCGCAACGCCGATCTCGACTGCATTCTGATGGCCGGCCGCTACACCCTGCTCGACCGCTCGGCGGTCGCCGAACTTTTGCCGCTCTGCCGGCAGAAGGGCACGTCGCTGGTCGTCGGCGGCGTCTTCAACTCAGGCATTCTCGCCACCGGCCCGGTGCCCGGTTCACATTTCGACTATATGCCGGCCGATGACGAGGTGCTTGCCAAGGTCGGCGCCATGGAGGCGATCGCCAAGCGCCACGGCGTGCCGCTGGCAGCACCCGCCCTGCAGTTTCCGCTGCTCGAACCGATCGTCGCATCGGTGCTGATCGGCACGGCCAAACCGTCGAGCCTGACGCGCAACATGGAAATCGTCGAACCACGGCTTGCCGACGAGATCTATGCCGAATTCGAACCCTATACGCTGGTCGCGCCGCCGCTCGGCGCCGAAGCGGTCCGAGTTCGAGGAGACATTATGCTGAAGGGTATTCATCCGCTGCTCGGCCCCGACCTGCTCCATGCGCTGAAGACGATGGGGCATGGCGACGATATCGTCATTTCGGACGCTAATTTTCCCTCAGGCTCGATGGGCCCGCCGGTCATCCGCGCCGACGGCGTCAGCGCCACCGCGATGGCTGAAGCGATCCTCGCCCATATGCCGCTCGACACTTTCGTGCCGGAAGCGGCCTGGCGGATGGAGGTGGTCGGCGACCCGCACGCCATGCCGGAGGTGTGCGCCGAGTTCCAACAGATCGTTGCCAGGCGCGCCGGCGATTTTGCGATCGTGCCGGTCGAACGCTTCGCCTTTTACGCGATGGCCCGCAAGGCTGCCTATATCGTCGCGACGACGGAATTCCGGCTCTACGGCAACCTGATTTTGAAAAAGGGCGTCGTGCATCCGCATGAGGTCGATCTCGGCTGATACCTACTTTAGGTTATCGTTGTATTGAAATGAAATCAGTTGCTTGGCAGGAGTTTACCAAAGCAAAAAAGCCGGATCGGCGCTCTTGCAATTTGATTGCGCCTCAGCTAGCTTCTGCCTGCAAATGTTTTTTATCGATAAAAATCGCCCGCCTGCGTTCAGCGGCCGATTTATTCGGAGGAGAACGCATCTTGAGAGGAGAACCCTTATGACCATCATGAAATCCCTTCTGTCGCGCCGCGCCTTTACCGCGCTTGCCGGCGCTGCCGTTATCGCCACGGCGATGCCGGTCACGTCCTTTGCCGCCGATGTGACGATCCCGATCATCGTCAAGGACACGACGTCCTTCTACTGGCAGATCGTTCTGGCCGGCGCCCGCAAGGCCGGCAAGGATCTCGGCGTCAACGTGCCGGAGCTCGGCGCCCAGGCCGAATCCGACATCAACGGCCAGATCAGCATTCTGGAGAACGCCGTTGCCGGCAAGCCGGCCGCCATCGTCATCTCGCCGACCGAATTCAAGGCGCTCGGCAAGCCGATCGATGAAGCCGCCAAGTCGGTACCGATCATCGGCATCGACTCAGGTGCCGATTCCAAGGCATTCAAGTCGTTCCTGACGACGGACAACGTCCAGGGCGGCCGCATCGCAGCCGACGGTCTTGCCGCCGCGATCAAGGAGATGACGGGCAAGGAAGAAGGCGAAATCGTCATCCTCACCAATCTTCCCGGCGTCGGCTCGCTGGAACAGCGCCGCGAAGGCTTCCTGGATCAGATCAAGACCAAGCATCCCGGTCTCAAGGTCATCGCCGACAAATACGGTGACGGCCAGGCAACCACCGGCCTCAACATGATGACCGACCTGATCACGGCCAATCCGAAGCTCGTCGGCGTCTTCGCCTCGAACCTCATACTGGCACAGGGCGTTGGCCAGGCGATCGCCGAAAACAAGCTCGGCGACAAGATCAAGGTCATCGGCTTCGACAGCGACGACAAGACGGTTGGCTTCCTCAAGGACGGCGCCATTGCCGGCCTCGTCGTCCAGGACCCCTATCGCATGGGCTATGACGGCGTGAAGACCGCGCTTGCCGTCTCCAAGGGCGAAAAGGTTCCGGAAAATGTCGATACCGGCGCCAACCTCGTCACCAAGGCGAACATGGCCGATCCGAAGATCGACGCGCTCCTGAACCCGAAGATCAAGTAATCCGACAAGAACGGGCCGCGCCGGCTTTCTAAAAACCGGCGCGGCCTTTTCCATCCATGCTATGGTTTGCCAGGGTGGAAATGAGACGACCAAGAAGAGGAGAGGTCCATGATCGGACTGGAAGAGGTCAGTCATCGCCATGATGACAGCGCCACGCTGAAAGAAGCCAATCGCATCCCGACCGGATCGCCTATCCTCGAACTTAAGGGCCTGCAAAAGAATTACGGTCATGTCCAGGCGCTGAAGCCGGCGACGCTGACCTTTCTGGCCGGAGAGATCCACGCCATCGTCGGCGAAAACGGCGCCGGCAAATCCACCCTGATCAAATTGCTCACCGGCGTCATTACCCGCACGGCCGGCGAGGTCCTGTGGTGCGGCCATCCGGTAGGACTGTCGACCCCGAACGAGGCGATCGCCCGCGGCATCAACGCCGTCCACCAGGAAGTCGTGCTCTGCCGGCACCTGACGGTCGCCGCCAACCTCTTCCTCGGCGACGAGGTCAACCGCTACGGCCTGATGCGCAAGAAGCAGATGGTGAAAATGGCGCAGGCCGTGCTCGACGATCTCGGCTTCGGCCTGCCGGCGGCCGCGCTTCTGAGCTCACTGACCATCGGCCAGCAGCAGTTGGTGGCAACCGCGCGGGCGGCGATGCGCGGCACCCAGTTCCTGATCTTCGACGAACCGACAGCCTATCTGACGCGCCAGGAATCCGCACAGCTGTTCAAGCTGATCCGCCGGCTGCAAGGCGAAGGCGTCACCATCGTCTATATCAGCCACCGCATGGAGGAAGTCTTCGAACTGGCCGACCGTGTCTCGGTGCTGCGCGACGGCACGCATGTCGGCACACGGCTGATCGGCGAGACCAACGATGCTGAGCTGATCGCTTTGATGATCAACCGCTCGATCGAGCAGATCTACCACAAGGAAGAGATTGCGATCGGCGGGACGATCGTCGAGGTCAAGGGGCTTTCGGGTCCGGGCTTCGAGGACGTGTCGCTCAGCGTCAAAGCCGGGCAGATTGTCGGGCTCTACGGGCTGATCGGCGCCGGACGCAGCGAATTCGCGCTCGGCCTCTACGGACGCCAGCCGATCAGCGCCGGTGACATCGAATGGATGGGCAAGCGCGTCGATATCCGAAACGAACGCACGGCGATGGAACTCGGCATTGCGCTGGCGCCGGAAAGCCGGCGCGACCAGGGGCTTTGCCTCAACCTGCCGATCGGCCTCAACATCAACCTGCCGGTCTTCGGGCGCCTTAGCCAAGGACCAGTGATCAGTCATACGCGCGAAGCGGCCAATGCCGACAAGCAGATCCGCGATCTCAGCATCAAGACGCCGAGCCGGCGCGTGCCGGCCTCCAGCATGTCGGGCGGCAACCAGCAGAAGATCGTCATCGGCAAGTGGCTGAGCCACGGCGCAAGACTGTTCATCTTCGACGAGCCGACCGTCGGCGTCGACGTCGGCACCAAGGCGGAAATCTACAGGCTGTTCGCCAAGCTTCTGAAGGAGGGGGCGGGCATCATCCTGATTTCCTCCTACCTGCCTGAAGTCTACGAACTGGCCGACCGGCTGCACGTCTTCCGCGGCGGCAAGCTCGTCGCCAGCCATGATTTCCACGCGGCGACGCATGAACAAGTGCTCAGCGAAGCGATCGGCGTCTGAGCACAAGCAATTCCAGCAAAAGTGCGCTGCGGTTTTGCGTTCGGAAATTGCGTGAGAACAAAGAGATAGAGAATTTCCGTCATTCGGAAAAACGAAAATTCTCTAAGAGGGAGAAAATTCATGACTGCCACCCCCACCGAAATCGTCGCGCCGCCGCCGCGCCGGAAGATGAACATCCTGTTCGGCCTGACCCTGATCGGGTTGCTGATCTTCCTCTGGATCGTACTCGGCTTCGTCACCGCTAGCTTCTGGACGCCGCTCAACATTTCCAACCTGCTGCGCCAAGGCGCGATGACGGCAATCCTCGCACTCGGCCAGACCTTCGTCATCATCACCGCCGGCATTGATCTGTCGGTCGGCGCGATCGTCGGCTTTTGCACCGTCATCATCGCCTGGCTGTTGCAGGCGGGGGTGCCGCTCTGGGGAGCGATCGTGCTGACGCTCGCCATCGGTGTGGCGATCGGCGCCTTCCACGGTTTCGGCATTGTCCATATGGGCCTGCCGCCCTTCATCATCACGCTGGCAACGCTGACATCGCTGCGCGGCATTGGCCTGCTGATCACCAACGGTTCGACGATCAGCATCACCGATGAGGGTTTCAGCAATTTCGCCCGCGCCGATTTCCTCGGCATTCCGAGCCTGTTCTGGATGGTCATCCTGGTGGCGGTGCCATCCTTCGTGTTCCTGCATCTCAGCCGCTGGGGCCGTTATCTCTTCGCCGTCGGTTCGAATGCGGAAGCTGCCCGCCTTTCCGGCGTCAACGTCAAGGGCATGATCTACCTCGCCTATATCCTGTCGGCCGGCTTTGCCGCCTTCGTCGGCGTGCTGCTCGCCTCGCGCATCGCCATCGGCAATGCGACGCAGGCCGACGGCTGGGAATTGCAGGCGATCGCCTCCTCTGTCATCGGCGGCACCAGCCTGTTCGGCGCGGTCGGCTCGGTGCACGGGCCGCTGATCGGCGCCTTCATCCTCGCCACCATCAACAACGGCGCCAACCTTCTGAACGTCAACTCCTTCTGGCAGCGCATCATCACCGGTCTCTTGATCATCGTGATCGTCTTCTTCGACCAGCTGCGCCGCCGCAAGAGCAATTGAGAAACTCAGAGAAGCCGGTCGCACAGGCCGGCTTCTTCAATTTCCAGGAATGCGAGACCTGTCATGAAAGCAGTTGTTTGCCGCGAACCCGGCGTGCTCGAGATCGTCGAGCGGCCATCTCCCGCCGCACCGGCGCCCGGCTGGGTGCGCCTGGCGGTCAGCCATGTCGGCATCTGCGGCACGGATTATCATATCTTCGAGGGCAAACACCCTTTCCTCGAATATCCCCGGGTGATGGGGCACGAGATCTCGGCGACGGTCATCGCAGCCGGCGACGGCGTAACGCTTGCGGCCGGCACACCTGTTATCGTCAACCCCTATCTCTCCTGCGGCCAATGTGTCGCCTGCCGCCAGGGCAAGCCGAATTGCTGCACCAACATCAAGGTGCTCGGCGTCCATACCGACGGTGCCTTCTGCGAGGAGATTTCTGTTCCGGCAGGCAATCTCTATCCCGCCAAGGGCCTCAGCCTGGAGGCGGCGGCGACAACGGAATTTTTGGCGATCGGCGCCCACGCGGTGCGCCGCTCGCTGGCCGGCGCCGGCGCGCGCGCCCTCGTCATCGGCGCCGGCCCGATCGGCCTCGGCGCGGCGATCTTCTCGCGCATTGCCGGTCACGAGGTGACGCTGCTCGATACCAGTGCCGAACGACTGCAGATGGCATCGGAGCGCTTCGGCTTTACCTCCGGCATCGTCGCCGGTGAGAAAACCTTAGAGGCTGTGCGGGAAAAAACCGATGGCGACGGTTTCGACGTCGTCTTCGACGCCACCGGTTACGGCCCGTCGATGGAAAAAGCCTTCTCCTTCGTCGCCCATGGCGGCGCATTGGTGCTGGTCAGCGTCGTCAAGGACGATATCCGCTTCTCCGACCCGGAATTCCACAAACGCGAGATGATGGTCATCGGCAGCCGCAACGCCACCCGCGTCGATTTCGAGCATGTGGTCGATTCGATCGCCAAGGGGCTGGTGCCGGTGGATAAACTGATTACCCACCGGACGGCGCTGGCCGATACGCCGCAAGATCTGGCGCGCTGGGCGCATGAGAAGAGCGGGTTGATCAAGGCGGTGATCAGGGTTGGAGATTAGGGTAAGACGGTAGCATGCACGTGGAGTGCGTCGTGGATACTCGGGTCAAGCCCGAGTATGACGGAGGGTGGGGAAACCACGCGGCAAGGGCCGGGACGCTTGGAGCAATTCCATCAAAGGTGGGCGCCCGTTTTATGTCCGGGATCGCGTAAAAATAGGGAAAACCCGCGGTCCCAATTTGCTTGTCGTTTGGTGTCTACGGCACCTACTTGCCGCAGCGCCCACACCACACTCCGTCGTCCTCGGGCTTGACCCGAGGACCCATGCCGCAAGCACTGCATTCGCGTTTCAAAATCGCAAAACGCTTTCCGTCCGGAATTGCGAGACCGCTAACGCTCCATTGACGCAATCGCCCTGCACATCTCCCTGACCACCGCACTATCCGTCCGGTTCGCGCTTTTCGCCTCGAAACCAAAGGCGACCGCGCAGGGGTCGGCGCTTTCCACAGGTGAGCTGCAGGATCCATGGACCTCGCGGGCGCCGGTTGCCTGCAAGATGGCGGTGACATTGGCGGGGCGGATGCCGCTGCCGGGCATGATGGATATGCGGCCGGCGGCCCTTGCCGAGAGGCGTTTCAGGGTTTCGGTTCCGTCGGCCGCCTTCGGCGCGCAGCCGGATGTCAGGATGCGCTCAACGCCGAGTTCGACCGCCTGTTCCAGCGCCTGATCGGCATCCGGCACCAGATCGAACGCCCGATGCAGCGTCGAGCCGAGGCCTGTCGCATGCGCCTTCAGGCGGTGGATCAGCGGCATGTCGAGCGTACCATCAGGCCGGTTGGCGCCGATGACGACCCCGGCCAGGCCTGCGGCGCGCACGGCGTCGATATCGAGCATCATCGCTTCCTCGTCCGCCCTGTCGAAGATGAAGGGACCGGCATGCGGGCGGATCATTGCGTAGACGCGAATACGCGCCCTGGCGGCGATCCGCATCAAGCTCGGCAGCGGCGTCAGACCGCCGAGCTCCAGCGCCGAACAAAGCTCGATGCGGTCGGCGCCGCCCTCGATGGCGGCGGCGAGGCCATTGGCGCTATCCACGCACACTTCCAGCAGGATCGTCATGCCGCGCTCTCCCTAACTCTTTCGGTCTGCGCGACAGGCTCAGACGTGATTCTCGCCGCCGCCTCGATGATGACGGCGCAGGCATCGGCGGCGGCTTTGCGATGATTGAAGGCGACGTGATAGGACATCGGCAGATGTTCGTCGAGATCGACAATGCGCACCTTATCAGCGATCGGCATGGCGCTGACGCGGCCCAAGAAGGAAACGTAGCCGTGATTGGCGACGAGGTCGACGATCACGGGCAGCGAATCCGCCGCAGTGATATCCTGGCTGCGGAACCGCCGGTTCGGGCCACGCTCATAGCTGAAGGCCATGGCCGCGTGGCCGAGGCCGGTGCGCGGGCTCGGCATGCAGATGGCATGGCCGGCGACGAGATCGGCGACATTCGTTTCGGTGCTATCCGGCGGCGCGATCACCACCATGTCGGTCTGCAGCAGCTCGCGATGGCGGAAGCTTTCCAGCCCGAAGACCGAATCCAGGATGGCGACATCGATGCGGCCACTCTTTAGCGCCTCGCGCAGATCGTCGGCGGTCATCGAGACCAGCGATATCGCATTGTTGCTGCGCCGCGCATTCCATTCCGAAACCAGCGAACCCAGGCAGCGCGCCACCCAGCTTTCCGATCCCGTGGGGATGATCGAGCCGATGCGCAGCGACCGGACGGTGCGCCGATATCGCTCGTCGGCCGAAGACTTCAGATCGTTCCATGCCTGGCTGATCGCCGTGAAGACCTGGTAGGCGCGCCTGCCCTCCTCCGTCAGCACCGAGCCCTGCGCCTGCCGCTCGAACAGGCGGCCACCCAGAAATTTCTCCAGGTTGGCAAGCTGAAGCGAAAGCTGCGGCTGACCCAGGCCAAGACGGCGGGCGGCGCGATTGATGCTGCCCTGATCGGCGACTTCGAGAAAGCGCTCCATCGTGACGATCTTGAGGGGAATGCGCGATGCCCAGGCCGCGTGGGCATCGGCGGCCGCAGCGTCATGACCGGCGAATTGACCGAGTTCGCCGATTGCCGCCGTGATCGGCACCAGTCCCTCCAGCACCCTGCCGCTGGCGAGCAGCGTCACCAGCTCGCCGGAGGCGCGTTCCGTCAGCTTCATCGCCAGCTCTGTTTCGAGATGGCGGATGGCCGTCGAGACAGTGGAGGGCGACAGCTGGAAGCGCCGCGCGGTCTCGCGCACCGAACCGGAGGTCAGCACATGGTGGCTTATGAACAGGGCGCCGAGATGCAAAAGGGCTGGCTCCGGAAAGCGCTGGAAAAACCGGACGATATGATGTGTTCACGAAAAAAGATATCCCTGCATCGTAAGAGGCGGGCTATCGTTTCCGTCATAGAAAAATCCGGGCGGCGGCAATCCGCAACAGAGCACCGGACCACCGCGGAAACACGCAAGGGGACAAAAACAAATCGCGCCGGCCCTGGAAAAGGGAATGCGTTTCCACGCGTGGAGATGCATTCGCCGCCATAATCGTGCCGCGACTGCAAATACTGGAGGGGGCTTGCATCGATTTTTCGGGCGTGCACGCTATTTCCATGACGCACGCAATTCCGGCATGGTGGCGACGTCGTCGCGCTGGCTGGCGAACTTCTGTGCGCAGAGCTCCCGCTCGGAGCTTGCGCACCTGCATAATGCAGCAATTCAAAGTGCTAACAGTGTCAACCAAGGGGATATTCCATGCTGAAGAAACTCGCACTCGCCGTCTCGCTCTCCGCCTTCGCGGCGGGTGCGTCTCACGCCGCGGATGTCGTCGTCTCGTCGAAGATCGACACGGAAGGCACGCTGCTCGGCAATGTCATTGCGCTTGCGCTCGAAGCCAACGGCATCAAGACGCAGGACCGCATCGCGCTCGGCGCCACGCCGGTCGTGCGCAAGGCGATCACCGCAGGCGAAATCGACATCTATCCGGAATATACCGGCAATGCCGGCTTCTTCTTCAACAAGGCCGACGATGCCGCCTGGAAGAATATCGACCAGGGTTACGAGCTGGCGAAGAAGCTCGATTACGACGCCAACAAGATCGTCTGGCTGACGCCGTCGCCTGCCAATAACACCTGGGCGCTCGCCGTGCGCAGCGACGTCGCGGAACCGAACAAGCTGAAGAGCCTCACGGACTTCGGCAAATGGGTCGCCGGCGGCGGTGCCGCCAAGCTGGCGGCGTCTGCCGAATTCGTCAATTCAGCCGGCGCGCTTCCCGCCTTCCAGACGACCTACGGCTTCCAGCTGAAGCCCGACCAGATGGTCGTTCTCTCCGGCGGCGACACGGCGGCGACGATCAAGGCGGCCGCCGACCAAACCAACGGCGTCAACACCGCCATGGTCTATGGCACGGATGGCGCGATCGAAGCGGCCGAGCTCACCGTTCTCGAAGACGACAAGAACGTGCAGCAGGTCTATGCGCCGACGCCGATCATCCGCGAAGAGGTGCTGAAAGCCAATCCGAAGATCGAGGAAGTGCTCTCGCCGATCTTCAAGAGCCTGACCGCCGACGAGTTGCGCAAGCTCAATGCCAAGATCCAGGTCGACGGCGAGCCGGCGAAATCCGTCGCTGAAGCCTATCTCAAGGAAAAAGGCTTCCTGAAATAATCATCACTCGCTCCGCCCGATTGCGGGCGGAGCCCCCTCTGCTGATAGGGTTGGCCGGACGGGATTGCTCAGACAGGGTTGATTTGATGGAAGAAACCTCAGCGGTCCGCAGGCTGGACCGGCTCGGCGTGGTTCTGGTGGCGGGCGGCATTGCGGCGACGGCACTGATGCCGTTCATCTATGTCAAGGCGAACCGCATCGCCGCCGGCAAGCCGATGCTGCTGACGCAGCTTCTTCCCCAGCCTTCCGTCATCTTCCTGACCGTGCTGCTTATTCTCACGGCCTTGGCGACGCTGTTTCTCCGCAATGCTCTCGCCCGGCTCGTGATCGCCACACTCTGCCTTGCGGCGCTGGTCGTTGCGATCGGCCTCGTCTCGACGGCGGCGACACCGCCCGGCAGCACGGTGGCGCGGATGACGCCCGGCGGCGGCTTCTGGGTGCTGTTTGCGGTGATCGGGCTCGTCATCTCGGATGCGCTGGTGAAAATAAGGCTGGCGCCCTGGATGCGGGTCGCGGCCCTTGCGGGCTACACCGCGCTGCTCTTCATCTCGCTCGCCTCCGGCCTGCTCGACAGCCTGTCGATCATGAAGGAGTTCTCGACGCGGGCGCCGCAGTTCGAGACGGAAGCGATCTCGCATCTGCTGCTGGCCTTCGGTTCGCTCGCCATCGCCATCATCCTCGGCCTGCCGCTGGGCATCCTCTGCTTCTGGGTGCCGAAGCTGCGCGCCATCGTGCTGCAGGGCCTCAGCCTCATCCAGACGATCCCCAGTCTTGCGCTCTTCGGCCTGTTGATGCTGCCGCTCGGTTATCTCGCCACCCATGTGGCGCTGGCATCGGCCATCGGCATTCGCGGCATCGGCACGGCGCCCGCCTTGATCGCGTTGGTGCTCTATTCGCTGCTGCCAATCGTTGCCAACACCGTCGTCGGCCTGCAGGGCGTCGACCCCTCGGTGCGCGATGCCGCGGCCGGCATGGGGCTGACGCGCCGGCAGATCCTCACCGGCATCGACATGCCGCTTGCCTTTCCGGTCATCCTCACCGGCATCCGCATCGTGCTGGTGCAGGCGATCGGCATGGTGACGATCGCCGCGCTGATCGGCGGCGGCGGCTTCGGCATCTTCATCTTCCAGGGACTCGGCCAGACGGCCATGGACCTCGTCCTGCTCGGCGCCGTGCCGACCGTCTTCTTCGCCTTCTCATCGGCCGTCATCCTCGATGCGGTCATCGACAGTATCCGGGGATCCGCCGCATGAGCATGATCGAGATCAGGAACGTCACCAAGCGCTATGGCACGGCCACCGTCGTCGACAATGTCTCGATGCAGGTCGAGAAGGGCGAGATTACCGTCATCGTCGGTACCTCCGGCTCCGGCAAATCGACACTGATGCGGATGATCAACCGGCTGGTGCCGATCACCGAGGGCGAGATTTTCGTCGGCGGGCAGAATGTGATCGACGTCGAGGTGACGGAGCTTCGCCGCAAGATCGGCTATGCGATCCAGGGGCACGGGCTCTTCCCGCACCGCACCGTGGCGCAGAATATCGCCACCGTGCCGCAGCTTCTCGACTGGGATTCGGCCCGTATCGCCAGACGGGTCGAGGAACTGCTTGGATTGTTCAACCTCGATCCGGCAACTTTCGCCGACAAATATCCGCACCAGCTTTCCGGCGGCCAGCAGCAGCGCGTCGGGGTCGCCCGGGCACTGGCGGCCGAGCCGGAACTGCTGTTGATGGACGAACCCTTCGGCGCGCTCGATCCGGTCATCCGCGGCAAGGCGCAAGACGATCTCTTGGCGATCCAGAAGCAGTTCGGCACGACTGTCATTCTCGTCACCCACGACATGGATGAGGCCTTCCATCTCGGCAATCAGATCGCGGTGATGAGCCAGGGCAGATTGCTGCAATGCTCGACGCCGGAAAAGATCCTCACCGAACCCGCCGACCCCTTCGTCCAGCAATTAACCGGGACGTCCGACCGGGCCTTGAAGCTGATGTCGCTGCTGCCGCTGAAGGAGAGCATGGAGCCGGCCAAGAATGGCCTCGCCTATGCCCTGCCGCAGTCGCTCAGCCTGCGTGATGCGCTGGCCGAGATGATCTGGCAGGGGGTCGATGAGGCGGCCGTGCAGGACGGCGAAAAGGCGCCTGTGGGATCGATCTCGATGACGCGGCTTCTCGAACTGGGCCGCAAGGCATGAAGCTCCTCGTCGCCAATCTCTTCCGCCTGGCGGCGCTCGCCCTGCTCCTGATCCTGCTGTTCAGGACGGAGTGGCTCTCCTTCCTGCTCACGCCGCTGACCAACAACAATGCGCCTGCCGTCTATACGCAGAACAGCCTTGCCTCGCTTGCTGTCGGGCATCTGCAGCTGGTGATCGGCTCGATCGTCTGCAGCGCCGTGCTTGCCGTTGTCGGCGGCATCTTCGTGACACGGGAAAGCGGGGCTGACTTTCTGCCGCTGTCGCGCGCCATCGCCAATGCCGGGCAGACGTTTCCGCCGGTCGCGGTGCTGGCGCTCGCCGTTCCCGCCACCGGTTTCGGCGCCATGCCGACGCTGATCGCGCTCTTTCTCTACGGCCTGCTGCCGATCTTCGAAAATACTGTTGCCGGCTTGAAGCAGGTTTCGCCGCAGGTTCTCGATGCCGCTGACGGCATGGGCATGAACGGCACGCAGCGGCTCTTTCGCGTCGAGCTTGCCGCTTGCCCTGCCGCTAATCCTCGAGGGGCTGAAGGTCGCGACCGTCATCAATATCGGCACGGCGACGATCGGCTCGACGGTTGCGGCCAAGGGTCTCGGCGAGGTCATCATCGCCGGGCTGATCTCCGACAATACCGCCTTCATCCTGCAGGGCGGCCTGATCGTCGGCCTGATGGCGGTGCTGATCTATGACGCCATGGGCCTCGTCGAAGCGGCGATTACGCGAAGAATCGGCTTGCGCGCGGCGTAAAAGGACGGGTACCAAGACTGCCGTAATTGATGATAATGGGAGGCAGACTTGGCGAAGATGATCCACTCCATGATCCGCGTTCTCGATGAGGCGCGCTCCGTTGAATTCTACGAGAGGGCGTTCGGCCTTTCAGTCGCCGACCGCGTCGATTTCGAAACCTTCACGCTGATCTATATGAGCAATGCCGAGACCGGCTTCGAGCTGGAACTGACCGTCAACAAGGGCCGGACCGCGCCTTACGATCCCGGCAATGCCTATGGCCATCTCGCCGTCTCCGTCGAAGAGGTGGCGGTCGAGCGCGAGCGGCTGTCGAAGCTCGGACTCAATCCGGGCGAACTGGTGGAGCTCAACCGCGACGGCAAGCTCTTCGGCCTGTTCTTTTTCATCAGCGATCCCGACGGCTACAAGATCGAGGTGCTGCAGCGCCACGGCCGGTTTCTCTGACGCATCTGACGCCGAACCCCCGAGACGTTCCAAACCACAAATAATCCCACAGCTTCAAGCGGCATGCATCAGGAGCCCGCCATGATCGAAAAGACTGCGCTCAATTCCGGCTGGACGCTCTCCTGTAACGATACAGCCAGGCTTGGCCTGCCGGCTGTGATCCCCGCGACGGTGCCGGGCTGCGTGCATCTCGACCTGATGGCCAACCGGCTGATCCCCGATCCCTATATCGACGTCAACGAGATCACCAACGACTGGATCGGCAAGACCGACTGGACCTATCGCTGCAGCTTCGAGGCGATGCCGGACGATGGCAGGGTGCAAGAGCTGGTCTTCGACGGGCTCGATACGGTCGCGGTGATCGCCCTCAACGGGGAAGAGATCGGCCGCACCTTCAACATGCACCGCACCTATCGTTTCGATGTTTCCCGGCTGCTGAAGGTTGGCGCCAACGACCTTTCTGTCACCTTTCGCTCCGCCTACGCCTATGGCGCGGAGATGGAAAAACATTACGGCTACCGTCCTAACAACTATCCGGGACCGGGCAATCTGATGCGCAAGATGGCCTGCAATTTCGGCTGGGACTGGGGGCCGACGCTGGTGACGGCAGGCGTCTGGAAGCCGGTCCGGCTGGAAAGCTGGGATCGGGCGCGGCTTGCCGAAACCAGGGTTTCCGCGACGCTTGCCGGCGGCGACGGGCTGATAAAAGTGGATGCCAGGCTGGCGCGGCATGGTGACACGACGCCGTTGAGGCTCATTGCCGAAATCGGCGGCGTGACCAAGACGGTGGTGATCGCCGCCGACGAAGACGAGGTAGCCTTCGAGCTTGCCCTCGCCTCGCCGCAGCTCTGGTGGCCGCACCATCTCGGCGCGCAGCCGCTTTATCCGATGATGCTCCGGTTGGTCGAAGATGGGAGCGACGATCTGCTCGACGCTCACGAGCGGGAACTCGGTTTCCGCTCGCTGCGGCTCGATACCTCGGCCGATGAGCACGGCTCGGCCTTTACCTTCGTCATCAACGACGTGCCGCTCTTCATCTGCGGGGCGAACTGGATTCCGGACGATTGTTTTCCCCGCGGGTGACGGCTGAGCGTTATGCCGCGCGGATCGAGGAGGCAAAGGCCGCCAATATCCACATGCTGCGCGTCTGGGGCGGCGGCATCTTCGAGACCGACGAATTCTATGAGGCCTGCGACCGCGCCGGTATGCTGGTCTGGCAGGATTTCCTCTTTGCCTGCGCCGCCTATCCGGAGGAGGAGCCGCTCAGAAGCGAGGTCGAGGCGGAGGTGCGCGACAATGTCGTGCGGCTGATGCCGCATGCTTCGCTCGTCCTCTGGAACGGCAACAACGAGAACATCTGGGGCTTCGACGAATGGGGCTGGCGGCCGATCATCAAGGCGGGCGAAAGCTGGGGCCTCGGTTATTATCTCGACCTGCTGCCGAAACTCTGCGTCGAACTCGATCCGGACCGGCCCTATTACCCCGGCAGTCCCTATTCCGGCTCGATGGAGATCGAGCCCAATGCCGACGCACATGGCTGCAAACATATCTGGGATGTGTGGAACGATGTCGGCTACGAGGTCTACCGCAATTATATCCCGCGCTTCTGCTCCGAATTCGGCTGGCAGGCGCCGCCGGCCTGGGCAACGATCGAAGAAAGCGTGCACGATGCGCCGCTGACGCCGCAATCGAACGGCGTCTTCCACCACCAGAAGGCAACGGAGGGCAATGGCAAGCTGATCCGCGGCCTGTCCGGCCATCTGCCGGAGCCGCGGACAATGGACGACTGGCACTTCACCACCCAGCTCAACCAGGCGCGCGCCATCCGCTTCGGCGTCGAGCACATGCGCTCGCATCGGGATATCTGCAAGGGTGCCGTGGTCTGGCAGTTCAACGATTGTTGGCCGGTGACCTCGTGGGCGGCACTCGATTCAGCCGGGCGCCGCAAGCCGCTCTGGTATGCGCTGAAGGCAGCCTATGATCCGCGCCTGCTGACGATCCAGCCGCGCGGCGGCGGGCTTGCGGCGGTGGCCGTCAATGAACGGACGCTATTCTGGCGGGCGAAGATCAGCGGCAAACGCCTGAAGCTTGACGGCACGGTGCTTGCCGAATTCGAATTCTGGCGCCTGCTCTGCGACCGTTTCGAAGCAAAGGAATTTCCGCTGCCCGAAGCTATCGTCACTCCCGACTTACCGAAGGACGAGGTGATCGTCGTGCAGATGCTCGACCGGCGCGCCTTTCACTATTTCGTCGAGGATATCGAGCTTGCCTTGCCGGCGCCGCGGCTGACGGTCGATGTCGTCGGGATCGACGGCGGGTATGGAGTCAAGGTGACGGCGCAGAACTTCCTCAAGGATCTTTGCCTGATGGCCGATCGGCTGGATCCGGATGCCGTTGTCGATTCGATGCTGGTGACGCTGCTGCCGGGCGAGAGCCATGTGTTTGCGGTCAAGACGGCAAAGGCGATCGTGGCAGACGATATTGTCGTCGGCACCGTCTTGCGCTCGGCCAACGACCTTGTCGCCCAACACTAAAAAGCCCCGCATCCGCGGGGCCCTTCCAGCTCGGCCTATCGGACGACGTTACATCCAGTAAGGCGGCACGCCGTAGTAATCATAGACCCGGCGGCCATTGTCGTTGTACCAGGTGTCGTCATCGTCCGAATAGCTCGGGGCGCCTTCGATCTGCTCCTTGGTCAGGTCGATGCGATAGCCATCCAGCTGGGTGTCGTAGTTCAGCTTTTCCCAGGGAAGCGGATAGTGGTCGTGACCGATGCCCAGGAACCCGCCGAAGCTCAGCACGGCATAGGCAACACGGCCGTCGAGCTTTCCGATGATCAAGCGTTCGATCGAGCCGATATGCTTGCCATCGGCCCCATAAACACGGGTGCCCTCGACGCGGTCGCTGGCGATCAGCGAGTGTGTGCTCTTGACATTCGGGTCGCGGCGGGTGGCGTCAGTATCCTGGTTCAGCATTGTGCACCTCCTTTTGGTGTTTCCTCATGGTGAGTATGCAAGATCAACGTCATGGCAGACTCAAAGTTCCCCATCTTTCTATGATTGTGCCCCATCCATTCCATGATCGTGTGTCGGCGGAATGTTGACGTTTACGTCAAGGTTAGTATAGCTTCATTCGGCTTGAACCGTTCAGGCAATGGCATAAGCTGCCGGACTGGAAGATGGAGGATCTTTCTGGTTATCTGCCGAATGATGTCGGCGCGGCGGCCGCAGGGGAGAGAGACAGATGAACAGCATATCCGTCCATCCGAATGGAGCCAAGCCTGACAAACCCTGGCTTGCCGCCTATCCCGATATCGTTCCGGCAGAGATTCCGCCGCTGGAATATGCCTCGCTTGCCGAACTGTTGGAAAAATCCTGCGCCCGTTACGCCGACCGGACCGCCTTTTCCAGCATGGGCAAGGGGATGCGTTACCGCGAACTGGAGAGCCAGACGCGCAAACTCGCCGCCTGGCTGCAAAGCACCGGCCTTCAGAAGGGCGACCGCGTCGCCGTGATGATGCCGAACGTGCTGCAGAACCCGATTGCCACCTATGCCATTTTGCGCGCCGGCCTCGTCGTCGTGAACGTCAACCCGCTCTATACGCCGCGCGAACTCGAACACCAGTTGCGGGATTCCGGCGCCAAGGCGATCTTCGTGCTGGAGAATTTCGCACGCACGGTGGAACAGGTTCTCAACAAGACCGATCTGCGCCATGTCGTCGTCACCTCGCTCGGGGAAATGCTGGGACCGAAGGGGCTGATCGTCAATTTCGTCGTGCGCAAGGTGAAGAAGCTCGTTCCCTCCTGGTCGATCCCTCAGCACAAGAGCTTCGGCCAGGTGCTTAGCGAAGGTGCGGGAAAAAGCTCCAGCCGGTCGCGCTGACAGGCAGCGACATCGCCTTCCTGCAATATACCGGCGGCACGACCGGCGTTGCCAAGGGCGCGGTGCTGACGCATGAAAACCTGCTCGCCAACAAGGTGCAGCTGTCGCTCTGGCTTCGATCGGCCTTCGAACGCAAGAAAGAGCCGGAGGTGCTGAATTTCCTCTGCGCCCTGCCGCTCTACCACATTTTCGCGCTGACGGTGAATTCGCTGATGGGCATGTCGCTCGGCGCCCACAATATCCTGATCGCCAATCCGCGCGACATTCCCGGTCTCGTCAAGGAATTCGAAAAGTCGAAGGTCCATATCTTTCCCGGCCTCAACACGCTGTTCAATGCGCTGATGAACAATGCCGATTTCGCCAAGCTCGACTTCTCCTCGCTGATCATGTCGCTCGGCGGCGGCATGGCTGTGCAGCGCCCGGTCGCCGACCGCTGGCTGAAGATGACAGGCACGGCCGTGACGGAAGGCTACGGCCTTTCCGAGACATCGCCCGTTGCCACCGCCAACCGCTTCGATTCGCCTGAGTTCACCGGCACGATCGGCCTGCCGCTTCCCTCCACCGAACTCGACATCCGCGACGAGGCCGGCAATTCCCTGCCGCTCGGCGACGTCGGCGAGATCTGCATCCGCGGGCCGCAGGTGATGGCCGGCTACTGGCAGAAGCCTGAGGAAACGGCGCGGGTGATGACCGATGACGGCTACTTCCGTTCGGGCGACATGGGCTTCATGGACGACCGCGGCTATACCAAGATCGTCGACCGCAAGAAGGACATGATCCTGGTCTCCGGCTTCAACGTCTATCCGAACGAGATCGAGGAAGTCGCCGCCATGCATGCCGGCATCCTCGAGGCCGCAGCCATCGGCGTGCCGGACGGACATTCGGGCGAGGCGGTAAAACTCTTCGTCGTCAGGAAGGATCCGAACCTGACGGAAGCCGAGGTAAAAGCCCATTGCATCGCCAACCTCACCAACTACAAACGGCCGCGCTTCATCGAATTCCGCACCGAGCTTGCCGAAGTCGCCTGTTGGTAAGATCCTGCGCAAGGACCTGCGCGGCTGAATTTGACGATTTGATGAATTGGAGGCTTTCCTGAAGGGGCCATCCGCTTGCCGCGGGTGGCTTTTTTCTATTTCGGCAGGTGGCTGAACTTGATTTGCGGGTGAGAAAGCGAATAGTTTCCGCAACCTTTCCGCCTCCAAAGGAGCCTCCCATGAACGCCATCGTCGAACAGCTGAAAAGCACCGCTGATGCCACCAAGGCAACCGATATCCGTGCCGCCTTCGCCGCCGATTCGCAGCGCTTTTCGCGCTTTTCCGTCGCGCTTGACGATCTGCTGATGGATTTTTCCAAGACGGCGGTGAACGACGACATCCTCAAGCTCTTGGTGAAGCTCGCCGAAGACGGCGGTGTCGAGAAGAAGCGCGAGGAAATGTTCTCCGGCAAGGCGATCAATTTCACCGAAGACCGCGCCGTTCTGCACACCGCGCTGCGCAACCGCTCCAACACCCCGGTTCTGGTCGACGGCAAGGACGTCATGCCCGACGTCAATGCGGTGCTTGCCGCCATGGGCAAGTTTGCCGACGGCGTCCGCTCCGGCACGCTGAAGGGCGCCACCGGCAAGGCGATCACCGATGTCGTCAATATCGGCATTGGCGGCTCGGATCTCGGCCCTGTCATGGCGACGCTGGCGCTTGCCCCCTTCCATGACGGCCCGCGCGCGCATTTCGTCTCCAATATCGACGGCGCCCATATCGCCGATATCCTCAAGCTGGTGCAGCCGGAAACGACACTGTTCATCGTCGCCTCGAAGACCTTCACGACGGTGGAGACGATGACCAATGCGCAGACGGCGCGCAACTTCATCGCCAAGGCGCTCGGCGAAGCCGCCGTGCAGCACCACTTCGCCGCCGTCTCGACGGCGCTCGACAAGGTCGCCGCCTTCGGCATCGACAGCGCCCGCGTCTTCGGCTTCTGGGACTGGGTCGGCGGCCGTTACTCGATCTGGTCGGCGATCGGCCTGCCGCTGATGATCGCCGTCGGCCCTGAGAATTTCGGCAAGTTCCTCGACGGCGCCCATGCCGTCGACAATCATTTCCGTCAGGCGCCGATTACCGAAAACCTGCCGATGCTGCTCGGCCTGATCGGCTTCTACCACCGCAACGTGCTCGGCTACGCCACGCGCGCCATCCTGCCCTACGACCAGCGCCTGTCGCGCTTCCCGGCCTATCTGCAGCAGCTCGACATGGAATCGAACGGCAAGGGTGTTACCATCGACGGCACGCCGGTCGAGGGCAATTCCGGCCCGGTCGTCTGGGGCGAGCCCGGCACCAATGGCCAGCACGCCTTCTACCAGCTCATCCATCAGGGCACGAGCATCATCCCGGCCGAATTCATGATCGCCGCCAACGCCTTCGAGCCGGAACTGCGCCACCAGCACCAGCTGCTGATCTCGAACGTGCTTGCCCAGTCGGAAGCGCTGATGAAGGGGCGCACCTTCGCAGAAGCCAAGAAGCAGCTGACCGACAAGGGCATGGACGACAAAAAGGCCGATTTCATCGCGCCGCACCGCGTCTTTACCGGCAACCGGCCGTCGATCACCTTCGTTTACGACAAGCTGACCCCTTATGCGCTCGGCCGCCTGATCGCGCTTTACGAACACCGCGTCTTCGTCGAAGGCGTGCTCTTCCGCATCAACTCCTTCGACCAGTGGGGCGTCGAGCTCGGCAAGGAACTGGCAACCGGCCTGCTGCCTGTCGTCGAGGGCAAGGAGAGCGCGGCTGGCCATGATTCCTCGACGCAGGGGCTGGTCGCAGCGCTGTCAAAGCTCGCGAAGTAAGCACTCGAGGCAGCCGCCTCATCTTAACGCAAGAGGCCGGGCAGACGTTTATGCCCGTCCTCCGACGGCCCCATTCCTGGGAGCGGCGTCCCGCGGCGGGCTGTGACCCGCGCAGGCCATCCACGGGCCGACATCGCGACGAGCGCCGACATCATCATCACAGCCGCAAATGTTAAACCGATATCAGTAGGATCTGGTGCGCCGCCGCACAGACGCTCGTCGTGCGGAAGCGGATGAAATGTTCTTCTAATGGAAAATTATAGAAGGAATTCTTTCATTTCTCGGCAATCACCCTAGATTTAAGCAAATTCTGTGCAGGGGCTGCTTCCCAAGACATGGCCTATCAAGCCTGGGACGACGCTCCGTTCCATCAATCCCATCGGCCGATGAGCAGGCGCTTCCATAAAAAGCTGAACCGCTCTCAGGCAAAGGAACTCCATGAGCCGTCTTGTCGTCGTTTCCAATCGTGTTCCCGTGCCGAGCAAAGATGGGGGTGCTGCTGCCGGCGGCCTTGCCGTCGCGCTACAGGCAGCCTTGCAGGAGCGCGGCGGCATCTGGATGGGGTGGTCGGGAGAGTTGAGTGGCGACAGGGAACCGGGCGCGCTGTCACAACTGCAGAAGGGCAACATCACCTATGCCCTGACCGACCTCACCGACACCGACGTCGAAGAATACTATCGCGGCTTTGCAAACCGCGTTCTCTGGCCGATCTGCCACTACCGCCTGGATCTCGCCGAATATGGCCGGAAGGAAATGGCCGGTTATTTCCGCGTCAACCGCTTCTTTGCACACCGGCTGGCGCCGCTGATCGAGCCTGATGATATTATCTGGGTTCACGATTACCACCTCATTCCACTGGCGGCCGAACTCCGCCAGATGGGGCTGAAGAACCGGATCGGCTTCTTTCTGCATATCCCCTGGCCGCCGGCGGACATTCTCGTCACCATGCCGGTCCACGAGGAAATCATGCGCGGGCTCTCGCATTACGATCTCGTCGGCTTCCAGACCG
Organism: Rhizobium sp. C104; assembly: GCF_022354505.1. NCBI lineage: Bacteria > Pseudomonadati > Pseudomonadota > Alphaproteobacteria > Hyphomicrobiales > Rhizobiaceae > Rhizobium > Rhizobium sp. C104. The sequence continues at coordinate 3,137,162 of NZ_CP092348.1, forward strand.
ACTACGACCTGCAGAACTTCGCGGGCTATCTCAGAAGGGAGGGCATCGGCGACGACCTCGGCAACGGGTTGTTCGATTCGCACGGGCGGGTCTTCAAGGCCGGCGCCTATCCGATCGGCATCGAAACCGCTGGATTCGCCGAATTCGCCGAAAAAGCCGCAAACAACGTCATGGTACAGAAGACCCGGCGCAGCGTTGAAGGCCGGGACATGATCATCGGGGTCGACCGCCTCGATTATTCGAAGGGCATCATTCAGAGACTGGAAGCGTTTGAACGCTTCCTGACCAGCAATCCTGCCTACCAGAACAAGGTCACCTATCTGCAGGTCACGCCAAAGTCGCGATCGGAAGTTCCCGAATACGAGCATATGCAGGGGATGGTCGCCGAACAGGCCGGGCGCGTCAACGGCGCCATCGGAACGGTCGACTGGGTGCCGATCCGCTATGTCAACCGATCGATCAGTCGCAACGTGCTCGCCGGCCTCTACCGGCTGGCGACGATCGGGCTGGTCACGCCGTTGCGCGACGGCATGAACCTCGTCGCCAAGGAATATGTTGCCGCCCAGGATCCCGATCGGCCGGGCGTATTGGTGCTATCGCGTTTCGCCGGCGCGGCTCGAGAGTTGAAGGGCGCACTGCTGGTCAATCCTTACGATGTCGAAGGCACTGCCAATGCCATCGCCAAGGGCCTTGCCATGTCGCTGGAGGAGCGCCGCGACCGCTGGAGTATGATGATGGAGCATCTGCTAACCCACGACGTCTCACTTTGGTGCGAAAACTTCTTGGGAGACTTGGTACTTGCTCCCGAGCCTCGACTGGAGCGTGACTCCCGGACAGGCTCCTGATCGATCGGCGTTCGGACCTGAGGGAAGAAGAGGGAATCGAGACGTAGCGGCAGGAGGAGGCACTTACGTGCGAGATTCCGCGCGACCTGCTGCGTGATGTGGCGGATGACTGTCGCCCGCCGTTACAATTGCGTCGATGCGTCTCAATCCCCGCCTTGGCACGATCGTGTGTGGGAGCTTGATCGCCGAAGCCAGACCGAGCTTTGCCAGCAGCCGGATGAAATACCAGCCGAGATCCAGCTGCCCCGGCTCGATGCCGAGCCGAGCCGATTCCGGGAAAGCGTGATGGTTGCCGTGGAAGCTCTCGCCGAAGGTCACCAGCCCGAAACGCGGTAGATTATAGCCCTGTACCGCGACATCATCGACACTCCAGCCCTGATGGCCAACTCGATGCGCGAAATGACCGACCAGCCAGTGTCCGGTCAGCGACACGGATATCCGCACGGCAATACCCCAAACCACCCATGGCAGTCCGCCGAGCGCAAAGAGCGCGAGTTCCAAGGGGATCTGCTGCGCCATCCATGTCGCTTCCAGGAAACGATAGAAGCGGTCGCGCCGCTCGCGCTCGTCGAGGACGAAACGCGGCGGATGGTCCAGCGCCACGATGCAATGCATCTGCCAGAAGGCATCGATGAAGAAAGGCCGCCGATGGGCATAGAGGTCATGGCAGTCTCGCTGACGTTGCGCCCAGTCGCGAATGTCGTGCGCATAGATCATGCCGAAGGGGCCGGCCATGCCGACCAGCGTACCGAGGTAGACGAGAACGTGCTCGATCCAGATATGAGTGCTGAATGAGCGATGAATCAGCAGCCGGTGCATGCCGACCGAATGACCAAGGCAGATCGTGATGGCGGTCAAGAGGATAAAGACGGCAAAGGCGCTCCAGGCGAAGGTCAGTGGGCCGCCAATGATGGCAATCAACGTCATGGCAGTGATCCAGATCGACTTTGCAGGCATCCAGACCACTCTGCCCTTCACCGGATCGCTTCCGTTGTCGATCATGCGTCCAGTGGAAATACTGCTCATGGCAAACTCCCTCCCATCGGGCGCATTTCCACTTGAACATCGCCCATCAATTCATTATTTAAGCAATTACCTAATTACTTTGCACGAATAGAATCAATTAAGCAATACATTAATTGCTTAATTGATTAACGCATCGATGCGATGATGCCGCAGGCACGGAGACCGGACTTGGACGAAGAGACTTTCGATGACGCTGTAGAAGGCAGCTCCGTCAGCGCCGCCCAGCGGGTATTCCACGCGCTGTCCAGTGCGCCACGCCGGAAGATCCTCGCCTATCTCTCAGCGTCGGGCCTGACCGCTGGCGAGATCGCTGACCGCTTCAGCATGTCCAAGCCAGCCGTTTCGCAGCATCTTTCTATCCTCGAAGCTGCGGGACTGATCAGACGAGAGAAACAGGGCCAGTTCGTCCACTACTCCCTGATCGAGAACAATCTCGTCAATACGCTCAACGGCTTCGTACAGGAGGTCTGCCCGGTCGGTCGGCCGATCAAGAAGGAAAGCAAGGCGCGCGCGCGTACGAAAGAATTGCCTTGAGCACAGGATGTCAAGACGATGCCGGCGCGGTCGAAGCCCGCATGGGTGTTCATCTTGTTTTGGGCAGACCGGCTTCGCCGGCATTGCGGCACACCCCCCTTCGCCCCGCAAGCGGGGAAAAAGGTGGCGGCAGCCGGATGAGGGGCAGACTCGGGCTTAAGCCTTAAAGTCCAATCTCGCGCGCCCAGGGCGGATTGGCGCCGGCGCGGGAGACGGTGACGGCGGCGGCTTTGGCGCCGAGGGTCAGGGCGTTGTGGAGTGCCTTTTCGTCGAGCGAGGCGACCTGAGGCTTGGTCAGCAGACCATCCATCTTCAAGGAAGCCAGGATGCCGGCATCGAAGGTGTCGCCGGCGCCGACCGTGTCGACGACGGTGACGCGTTCGCTCGGCACCGTGACCTTGCGGTCCTTGGTATAACCGGAAGCGCCTTCCGCGCCCTTGGTGATGACGACGAGCTTGGCGCCGTGGTTCAGCCAATGGGCGGCGAGCGCATCATGGTCGCCCTGCAGGCCGAACCATTCGAGGTCCTCGTCGGAGAACTTGACGATGTCGGCTTTCGCGGCCATGCGCTTGATGCGGGCCATGTGCGACGACTTATCCTTGATGAAACCAGGACGGATGTTCGGATCGAGCGAGATGACGCGGCTTGCGGCTTCGCGGTCGAGCAAGGCTTCGTAGGTTTCGCCGCAGGGGCTGGGGATCAGGCTGATCGCGCCGAAGTGCAGCGCCTCGCAATCATCGCCGAGAACAGGCAGGTCGGCCGCGGTGATCATCCGGCCGGCCGTGCCCTCGTCGTAGAAGGCATAGGTCGCCTGGCCGTTGACCAGCTTGACGAAGGCGATCGTCGAGGGACGCGGCGTGATGGCGCATGGGCTGTAATCGACGTTGCTCGCCTTCAGCGTCGCGAGCAGGATTTCGCCCATCATGTCATCAGCAATGCCGGTGAAGAAGGCGGTGGGGATGCCGAGGCGGCCGAGCGCGATCGCGGTGTTGAAGATCGCGCCGCCGGCATAGGGCGCAAAGCCCTTTTCACCGAGAGTGGTGTCCCTCGGCAGCATGTCGATCAAGGCTTCGCCGCAGCACAAAATCATCGTATTCCTCCCAACAGCACTGATATGTTCATCAACCGATTAAGCGAGCTTTTGTCAACCAGCTAGAGCGAAAGCTCACTCACGCCACCATTCCTTCCCGACCAGGCCAGCGGCGCATCGAGGAAGGCCTCGACTTCCGACAGCGTCTTGTCGTCGAAGAGCTTCTGCTCCCTGGCGACGGCCAGAACATTCCGCCAGGTGGCGATGTGATGCAGCCTGACCTTTCCGTCAGCAAAGCGCTGTTCACCGAAGATGCCGTAGAAGAACAGCGCGATGCCATGATCGACGATGCCGCCGGCAGCACGGACGGCATCGATGAACTTGAACATGCTGCCGCCGGCTGTCGTCAGGTCTTCGATGACGAGCACGCGCGACCCTTCCGGCATGTTGCCTTCGATCTGGGCATTGCGGCCATGGCCCTTCGGCTGCTTGCGGACATAGATCATCGGCAGGCCGAGGCGATCGGCCAGCAGGGCGGCGAAAGGAATGCCGGCGGTCTCGCCGCCAGCGATGCAATCGAACTGCTCGAAACCGGCGTCACGTAGCAGGGTGCTGGCGGCGAAATCCATCACCGTCGAGCGGATGCGGGGGAAGGAGAGCAGCTTGCGGCAATCGATATAGACGGGGCTCGCCATGCCGGAGGAGAGTTTATAGGGCTGAGCGGCATTAAAATGCACCGCCTTGATTTCCCAGAGCATCTTGGCCAGCAATTCTGCCATCACGGCGCGGTCGGGAAATGTGGTCTGGATCATACGGCTCTCCTTCGGCTTGGATCCTTGCGGGAATAGCAGCAAGAGCCCGCCGTTTCCAGACGAAAGGCGGGCTATTGCTGCAGCAGGCGGCCGATATCAACGATCTGCATTTTCTTGAAGAGGGCGATCGCCTGGGCGCCCTCCTCCGCATTCAGCGACACCGCATAACGCACGGCGGCGGCAAGAAGCTGCATCGTCAGCCGGGCGATCGCCAGCAGCTCCTTGCGGTCGCGATCCGGCCATAGACGGATAAGCACGGCGAGAAATGCCTGGGCATGAAATTCCATGTCCTCGGCATCGACCTGTTGCAGCAGCTTGTCGGTATGGGTCGCATGCCAGATGTCGCGCATGACGGGCTCGCGGCGGAAGAAGGCGTAATACTCATCGGCGATATTGGCGAGCGCGCCCTGCAGGGCCGCAGCGTCGGTCACCTTCGCCAGTTCCTCTTCGACGCACCGCCTGCCCTCTTCGTTGAAGCGCTCGGCCAATGTGCGGATGATCGAGGTCTTGTCGGGGAAATATTGGTAGAGAGCGCCGAAGGAAAGACCGGCCTTTTCGACGATCTCGCTCATCTTCAGGCCGTCGCTGCCGTGGCTTTCGATCAGCTCGGCGGCCACAGTGAGGATCTTTTCGAAGCGTTCGCGGCCGCGCTGCTGGCTCGGGATGCGACGCAGCTGGCCGGTAGACTCCTGCTGGCGCCTGCGCGTTGCGACCGGCTGTTCCGACATGCTCTCTCCTTTTCCACGTTGACACACAAAATAAGAGAGATTATCTCATTTTGCAAATGAGAGAGTTTCTCTTGTTTTCAAAGTTTGGGAGGAGTTTTGACATGCAGACTTCCGAAATCGTCCTCGTCGGTGGATCGGGAAAGACCGGCGGCCGTATCATCAAGCGCCTGGAAGAGCGGGGCCTCACTGCCCGCGCGGCATCGCGCTCCAGCGCATGGCCCTTCGATTGGGAGGACAGGTCGACCTGGCGCGGCGCGCTTGACGGCGCATCGAGCGCCTATGTCGCCTTCCAGCCGGACCTATCCGTCGCCTGGGCGGCGGAGGCGATCGAAGCGCTCGCCAAGGTCGCGGTGGAATGTGGCCTTGAGCATATCGTGCTGCTTTCCGGCCGCGGCGAAGAGGGCGCGCAGCGCAGCGAGGCGGCGCTGAAAGCGTCCGGCATAAACACCACCATCCTGCGCGCCTCCTGGTTCTGCCAGAATTTCAGCGAGGGCGCCTTTGTCGAGCAGATCATTGGCGGCCGGCTGCAATTGCCGGCGGGCGAGATCGGCGAACCTTTCATCGATGCAGACGATATTGCCGATGCTGCCGTCGCCGTCTTGACCGATCCCGGCCATCGCAACAAGACTTACGAGCTGACCGGCCCGCGGGCGCTGACCTTCCGCCAGGCGGTCGCCGAGATCGCTCAGGCCGCCGGGCGGCCGATCGAATATGAGCAGGTGTCGATGGCGGATTTCACCGGCGGGCTTGCGGATGCCGGCCTGCCGCAGGGCCTGATCGAACTTCTGGAGGAGCTCTTCGGCCAGGTCCTCGATGGCCGCAATTCCAACGTGATGGGCGGCGTCGCCGAAATTCTCGGCCGTCCCGCCACCGATTTGAGCGAATATGCCCACCGGACCGTGGCAACCGGAATATGGAGCGCCTGACCATGCAGATCATTCTCATCCTCTCCCTCGTCGCCGCGGCGATCGGCAGCGGCCTCGTCGCCGGCATCTTCTTTGCCTTCTCGACCTTTATCATGACCGCCTTCTCGCGGATCCCGGCAGAGCAAGGCATTGCGGCGATGAACTCGATCAACGTGACGATCGTCCGTTCGCCCTTCATGGGCCTCTTCATGCCGACGGCGATCCTCTGCCTCGTCATCGCCGTGCTCGCCCTCATCGACTGGCGCGGCGGGGCATCTTTTCTGATGCTGGCGGGAGCAACCCTCTACATCTTCGCCTCCTTCCTCTCGACCATCATCTTCAACGTGCCGATGAACGATGCGCTGGCAAAGGTCGGCGGCAATGGGCCGGAAGCGGTCGAGTTCTGGACCACTTATGTCAGGGACTGGACGTGGTGGAACCATGTGCGGACCATCGCCTCGCTGATTGCCTCGGTGGCCTTCGTGCGGGCGTTGATGATCGTTTGAGAAGAGGCGGAGGCATGCAGGGAGCACCGTTGCGGCGTGTCCTTCGAGGCGATCCTGCGGATCGCACCTCTGAATGACGCAGATTGGAGGGTGCCGCAGCTTCGCTTCCGCCTCGGTCACCGGCCCCGGAAAACGCGCCAGGCTGAGATCACCGCGAGCAACAAGAACAGACCCGCCAAACCAGCCCACAGAGAGCCGCCTTGCGTCAGGTTATCACCGTCGGGAGTGAGGCAACTTGATAAGGCCTGCGATATGCAATCTCGGAACTTCCAGTACCTTTCATAGAATAACCATCCGAAAAAAATCGCCAGAAGCGTTAAGACGAAGACTGGAAGGTATTTCATTTTGTTCCTCTCGGCAGGCATGAACGCGACCCCATCGCGCTGGCGTTGCGCCCTTTTAGACCGGACAGCTGGAAGAAGAAGCGAGCAACTTTTCGCCCGATATATCTTGCTCTGACTGAAGAAGAAACGGCACGGCGCTGCTACACGTCTCTTCTCCCCAGCGGGGAGAAGGTGCCGGCAGGCGGATGAGGGGGTGAGCGGCAAGGCCGCGAATGCACGGAGCGTAAGCGAAGGGCAACTTATAGGATGTACCGTGCCGCCCCCTCAACCGACCCTTCGGGCCACCTTCTCCCCGCTGGGGAGAAGAGGGAGCCAAGCCGTGACCTTAGTTATCCCATAAGTCTACGTCTGTTCACAAAAGGCGATGCGGTTGCTGAAGGGGTCGGTGACGGTCATCTCCAGCCCCCACGGCGCTTGCTCGACGCCGGGCTTCATGTAGCGGTAGTCCTTGCCTGAGAGTTCGGCGTGATAGGCCCTGATATTGGCGACGCGGACGAAGGCCTTGGCGCCGGGGCTGGCGTCGCCGGAATGTTCGCTCAGGTGCAGCGCCATGCCGTCGCGCGAGACCTGGCAATAGAGCGGAAAGTTTTCGCCGAAGCGGTGCTCCCAATCGAGATGGAAGCCGAGAAAGCCGCAATAGAACTCCATGGCCTTTTCGACCGAGAAGATGCGGAAGATCGGCATTGGCGGCTCGATGCCGACGGCAGAGGGGTTGGCTCCTGCCGCATCGATCTTTGCCGAGAGGATATTCCATTGTTCGAGCCCGAATTGCCGGGCGACGATTTCGAGCGTCTCGCTGTGGGTCAGCGAAATGTCGCGGTCGGCAAGGACCTGCCGCAATGTCTTTGCCATGAGCTTGGCATCGCGAAAATCGCGCATGATGTCATCCTTCCGTTGGCGGCAAACAGGAAGATCAGTGCCCGCGTCTGCTGACCCGTTCGCCATCGATCGCCAAACGGCAAGGGATGTGAAGGATGTTGCCTGGATGCATTCACCATAACGCAGAAGCGTCGCGGGGCGGCTGGCCGCATCCGGCCGAGGGCGATAATATGAGAGGGTCGGTCAGGAATCAAGACGCGGTGCGCGTTGCCTCGACGGGAACCGCCTTGAGGTAGCTGGCAAGCTCGACCCGGTTGCGGCCGGCGCGCTTGGCGACGTAGAGCGCCTTGTCGGCGGCACTCAGCATGGTGTCGAAATCCAAGCTCTTCGAACGGCCGGGGGCAACGCCGACGCTGACCGTGCATGTCAGCACTTCGTCATCGATATGGATCTCGCGCGCCTCGAACGCCCGGCGGATGCGCTCGGCCCTGAGTTCCGCCCGGCCGGGCATGATCTCCTTCAGCACCAGTACGAATTCCTCGCCGCCGAGCCGGGCAGCGGTGTCGCCGGTGCGGCAATGGGCCGAAAGTTCGCCGGCAAAGACCTTGAGCACGCGGTCGCCGGCGGCATGGCCGAAGCGATCGTTGACGGATTTGAAATGGTCGATATCGAAGACGATGACGGCGGTGGTCGTTCCCATCGGACGCGTGCCGTATTGGTCGAAGAGGGCGCGGCGGTTGAGCAGGCCGGTCAGCGGATCGGTGATCGCATCGAGACGATGGCGGGCGGCGAGCCGCCATTGATGCAGCGCCAGCGACAGCGCGCCGATCCCGGTCATGCCGGCGATGCAGACGGCAAGGCTCAGATCTTCGGCCCAGTTGCTGGGAGCTTTGCCGAGCACCAGCTTGCCGTCGGAGATCAGCACGGCGGCGCAGAGAACGAAGGAGATCGCCGTCAACGTATAAAGCACCGTGATGCCGAGCAGCGGCGCCGGTGCTTCGGCACGGGCGAGCCAATATTGCCGGGCGGTGGCAAAGAGCAAAAGGGCGATGGCAAGATTGTCGGCGATGAAGGCCAGCCCGTCATAGCCTGCCAGCATCGGCACGACGGAGAAGACCATCGCCGCAAGCGCGCGGACCGCGATGGCGAGGAGAGACACCCGGCCGGTGAGGAATTGTTTGCCGGCCCCCCAGATGGTGGCAAATCCGGCGTGAAACAGCACGAAATTGGCGACGCCGAGCCATGTCTCCGGCGTATTGACAAAGGCGCTATAGACGAAAATGCCGCTGACGACGAGGACAAGGCCGACGGTGGCGGTGAGCAGCACGGTTTCGGAGCGGCGGACAAGCCAGCTGCCCATCAGCGTCACCGCAAGGCAGGCCGCGGAGACGCCGAGCGCCAACAAGAGGGAGTTATAGTCAAGCATCATGCTTTTCAGTCTCCGCAGCTATTGTCGCTTCGAATGGCAGCTTATCGGCCTGCGAGGAGGAATGTCTTATGCATCCGTTAACAAATGATGCACTGCACAATGCAAATGTTACGCGTTTAACGTCGCGCCGAAGTTTAAGATGAATATTCTATTTAAAATTGAAATTTGAAAGCTTACGCCTGCTGAACCACCTGCCAATGCAGGGGAAACATCGGATCGAACACCGTCACCGGACCGGCGCCGGTTTCAATCCTCGCGGGAAAGATGACCGGTTCGGCCTGCCTCGACAGGGTGATGCGCTCCTCGTTCGGCTGCAGCCCGTACCAGGCCGGCCCGTTCAGCGACACGAAGGCTTCGAGCCGCTCCAGGGCGCCTTCCTGTTCGAAGACATGGGCAAGGCAGCTCATCGTATTGACCGAGGTATAGATGCCGGCGCAGCCGCAGGCGCATTCCTTCAGCGGATCGACATGCGGAGCGGAATCCGTGCCGAGGAAGAAGCGCGGGTCGCCGCTGACGGCCGCCGCACGCAAGGCCAGCCGGTGGTTTTCGCGCTTGGCGACCGGCAGGCAGTAATAATGCGGACGGATGCCGCCGACGAGGATGGCGTTGCGGTTAATGATCAGATGGTGGGTGGTGATCGAGCCAGCGAGATTGCCCTTGGCCGCCTTGATGTAATCGACGCCATCGGACGTCGTCACATGCTCCATCGTTACCTTCAGTTCCGGCAGGCGCTGGCGCAGCGGATCGAGCACGGTGTCGATGAAGACGGCCTCGCGATCGAAGATATCGACCTCCGGCGTCGTCACCTCGCCATGGACGCAGAGCGGCAGGCCGATCTTCGCCATGCGCTCCAGCACCGGCATCGCCTTTTCCATGTCGCGCACGCCGCCATGCGAATTGGTCGTGGCACCGGCGGGATAAAGCTTGACGGCGGTGATGAGGCCGCTGTTCTTCCCCTCCTCCACGTCATCGGGACTGGTATGTTCGGTCAGATAAAGCGTCATCAGCGGCTGGAAACGATGGCCATCAGGCAAGGCCTTGAGGATGCGCTCGCGATAGGCCTTGGCGTCAGCTGACGTGACGACCGGCGGCACGAGATTGGGCATGATGATGGCGCGGGCGAAGGTGCGGCTCGTATCGGCGATCACGCCCTCCAGCATGGCGCCGTCGCGCAGATGCAGGTGCCAGTCATCAGGACGGCGGATGGTGATCGATTGCATGGCAGGCCTCCGAAGCGATGCGTCTGCCGTCTCGATAGCACTATCTTTTACATGAAAACAATCGCCGCGGCATCACGCCAGCGCGATCTCCAGCGTCACATCGGCCGGGCGACGGTTTTCGAGGATCAGCCGGCCGTTCGGCAGGTCATTGCCGTAGACCTTGGCGTTGGCGGCCTCTTCGGTGAGGTTGTAGCCGCGCCAGCGCGCCCAGAGGCGTTCCTCGAGGACCTCGATCGGCGGCGCCAGCATGATCGAAAAGTCGAAGACGCCTTCGAGTTCGGCCCATTTGCCCAGCGAAAACAGCAGATAATTGCCCTCGACGATGATGAAGCGGTGATCGGGGGAAACGGGGCGGGCCGAGGCGATGGCGAGTTCACGCGAGCGGTCGAAGACCGGCACCAGAACCTCCTGATCGGCCAGCCTGACGGCGCGGATGATATCGAGGAAACCGCGGACATCGAAGGTCTCGGGAATCCCCTTGCGCGCCAGCAGGCCGCGTTCGATCAGGATGGCGTTGTCCATGTGGAAGCCATCCATCGGCAGGACTTCGGCACTTTCACCCTTGGCCTTCAGCGCTTCCGCCAGATTGTCGGCCATGGTCGATTTGCCGGCACCCGGCGGTCCGGCGATGGCGACCAGGAAACGCTTGGAATGGCCGGCGCGGTCAAGCACCTCGCCGGCGATTTCATCGATGCGTGCGTTCATGCGGCGACGGGCTCCGTCGGCACCGCCTTGGCGCCGGTCATGAAGGCGACGGCGTCGGACATGGTGTATTCCTTCGGATCGATCACCGTCAGCCGCCGGCCGAGGCGGTGGATATGGATCCGGTCGGCCACCTCGAAGACATGCGGCATGTTGTGGGAGATCAGCACGATCGGCAGGCCGCGGGCGCGCACGTCGAGGATCAGCTCCAGCACGCGGCGGCTTTCCTTGACGCCAAGCGCCGCCGTCGGTTCGTCCATGATGATGACCTTCGAGCCGAAGGCGGCGGCACGGGCGACCGCAACACCCTGGCGCTGACCGCCGGAGAGCGTTTCCACCGCCTGGTTGATGTTCTGAATGGTCATCAGGCCGAGTTCGGAGAGCTTGTTGCGCGCCAGCTTTTCCATCGCCGGCCGGTCGAGCATGCGGAACATCGAGCCGAGCACGCCCGGTTTGCGGATCTCGCGGCCGAGGAACATGTTGTCGGCGATCGACAGCGCCGGCGACAAGGCGAGGTTCTGATAGACGGTCTCGATGCCGGCCTCACGGGCTTCCATCGGCGAGCGGAACTGCACCTGCCGCCCTTCGAGCGTGATCACCCCTCGTCCGGGGTGACGGCACCCGATATCGCCTTGATGAGCGAGGATTTGCCGGCGCCGTTATCGCCGATGACGGCGAGGATTTCACCCGGATAGAGGTCGAAATCGGCATTGTCGAGTGCGGTCACGCGGCCATAACGCTTGACGAGACCGCGGGCGGTGAGAAGGGGTTCGCGAGCCATGATTACACCGAAACCTTTCTGATCCACTGATCGATGGCGACGGCGGCAATGATCAGCACGCCTGTCAAAAGGACTTTCCATTGCGGGTCGGCGCCGAGCATGTTGAGGCCCATCGAGACGACGCCGACGATCATCGCGCCGAAGAGCGTGCCGAGAATGGAGCCGCGGCCGCCGAACAGCGAGATGCCGCCGATCACAGTCGCGGTGATTGCCTGGAGGTTAAAATCGGTGACGGCCGAGGACGGCGAGATCGAGCCATTGCGGCCGATCGAGACCCAGGCGGCCAAGCCGGCAATGACGCCTGATATGGCGTAAACGGTCAGCAGCACCTTCTTGGTTTGAATGCCCGAGAGCTTGGCTGCCTCCGGATCATCGCCGACCGCATAAACATGCCGGCCCCAGGCGGTGTGATTAAGGACATACCAGAGCACCAGGACGAGCAGCACCATGGCGATGACGCCGAGGGTCAGCACGGCGCTGCCGAGCTTGAAGCTCACGGCGAAAAGATGAAGCAGCGGCGCCTTTTCGTCGACGTCGGTGTCGCGGATCGTCTCATTGGCGGAATAGATGAAATTCGTCGCCATGACGATGTTCCAGGTGCCGAGCGTGACGATGAAGGGCGGCAGCTTCATGTAGGCGACGAGGAAGCCGTTCAGCAATCCGCAAAGGCCGCCGACAAGCATGCCGGCTGCGACCGCGATCGGCGTCGGTATGCCGTAAGTGATGGCGACATTGCCCATGATCACCGCCGAGATCACCATGATGACGCCGATCGAAAGATCGATGCCGGCGGTCAGGATGACCAGCGTCTGGGCGGCGCCGAGAATACCGACGATGGCGATCTGCTGCAGGATCAGCGTCAGCGTATAGGACGAGAAGAACCGTCCGCCGATGGTGATCCCGAAGATGACGATCGCCAGCACCAGCACGATCAGCGGCACGGCGGCCGGCGTCGAGTGCAGAAAATGCTGCGCGCGCTTGATCAGCGAGATTTTCTCGTGCTCGAAGGAGGCAACGCTCTTGTCGCTGCCGTCGAGGACACGTTCGAATTCCTGTGTTCCGGTCATGGTTCCTCCTCCGCATCCGCGCGCCGAACTCGCGCGGGGGCCGTCACCGATATCCATCCGGTCTTTGATTAGCCGGTTCGTGAGGCGACGGCACATCGTCCGTCGAAAACGGCCGGGGATCAAGCCCCGGCCGGTCTGCTTTCAACAATCAGGCCTCAGCCCCAGCACTTGTCCGTGCCTTCCTTGGTGTCGATCGACTTGACGCCGGAAACCGGCTTGTCGGTGACGAGCGAGACGCCGGTGTCGTAGAAGGACTTGCCTTCGGTCGGCTTCGGCTTTTCACCGCTGTCGGCGAACTTCTTGATCGCTTCGACGCCAAGGGCTGCCATCATCAGCGGATATTGCTGCGAGGTGGCGCCGATGACGCCTTCCTTGACCGACTTCACGCCCGGGCAACCGCCGTCGACCGAGACGATCAGCACGTTCTTTTCCATGCCGACGGCCTTCAGCGCCTGATAGGCGCCGACAGCGGCCGGTTCGTTGATCGTGTGGATGACGTTGATGCTCGGATCCTTCTGCAGAAGGTTTTCCATGGCCTTGCGGCCGCCTTCTTCATTGCCGTTGGTCACGTCATGACCGACGATACGGGCATCGTCCTCGTCGCCGATCTTGTTCGGGTCCTTCGGATCGATGCCGAAGCCCATCATGAAGCCCTGGTCACGGAGAACGTCGACCGTCGGCTGTGAGGGCGTCAGGTCGAGGAAGCCGACCTTGGCATCCTTGGCCTTGTCGCCCATCGTTTCCTTGGCCCACTGGCCGATCAGCTTACCGGCGAGCAGGTTGTCGGTGGCGAAGGTGGCGTCGGCAGCATCGGCCGGCTCGAGCGGTGTGTCGAGCGCGATGACCAGCAGGCCGGCATCACGGGCCTTCTTGACCGAAGAGACGATGCCCTTGGTGTCGGAAGCAGCAATCAGGATGCCCTTTGCGCCGTCGGCAATGCAGCTTTCGATCGCTGCGACCTGGCTTTCGCTGTCACCGTCGACCTTGCCGGCATAGGACTTCAGCGAGACGCCGAGTTCCTTGGCCTTGGCCGTCGCACCTTCCTTCATCTTGACGAAGAAGGGGTTGGTGTCGGTCTTGGTGATCAGGCAGGCAGCAACGTCAGCCGCCATGACAGGAGCGGAAAAGGTGACACCAAGCGCGAGCGCGCCGAAAGCGAGAACAGATTTCTTCATGGAACTCCTCCCAGAGTTTGCCGGCGCCGCCCCTGCGGGGCCGGAAGCTTAAGATATGACACTTCGCCGTGGATCGCTAATGCCTCCCAGCGGTCCCGTGCCCTTGACGACGGCAATTAAGAGCGAAAAGAAATTGGCTTGTCAATAAATAAATCCAATTGAATTATTAATTCGATGTGGCATGCTCGATCGAATTAGGGCATAGGCCAACAATCGGGAGGAGCGGCCATGTCGTCCTTGGATGGACCGGAACACACGCCGGTCCCGCCACCAATTCTGAATCCGGCCGGAGGTGCGAACCAGGTCAGGGTGCGAGCCTATAACGAACGGCTCGTGCTGTCGCTGGTGCGTCTCTACGGCGCGCTGTCGAAGGCCGATATCGCACGCCGCAGCGGGCTGTCGGCGCAGACAGTCTCCGTCATCATGCGGGTGCTGGAGAAGGAAGGGCTACTGTCGCGCGGAGAACCGGTGCGCGGCCGTGTCGGCCAGCCGTCGATCCCGATGCATATCAATCCCGATGCCGTCTATTCCTTCGGCCTGAAGATGGGCCGGCGCAGCGCCGATCTGGTGCTGATGGATTTCGTCGGCCGCATCCGCATGCAGCTGCACCGCACCTATGCCTATCCGCTGCCGGATGAAATCCTCGACTTCGTCACCTCGGGCATCCAGGAACTCGAAGACCGGCTCGACGACAAGCAGCGCGGCCGCATCGCCGGCCTCGGCATCGCCGCCCCTTTCGAACTCTGGAACTGGGCCGAAGAGGTGGGAGCTCCGGTCGGCGCCATGGAGGTCTGGCGGGATGTCGACCTGCAGGCCGACATCGCCGCCCGCGTCTCCCATCCGGTCTTTCTGCAGAACGATGCGACCAGCGCCTGCGGCGCCGAACTGGTCTTCGGCGTCGGGCCGTCCTATCCGGATTTCGTCTATTTCTTCATCGGCTCCTTCATCGGCGGCGGCATTGTGCTCAATTCGGCGATCTTTTCCGGCCGCACCGGTACGGCGGGCGCGATCGGGCCGCTGCCGGTGCGCGGCAAGAACGGCGAGACGATGCAGCTGCTTGAAATCGCCTCGATTTTCGTGCTCGAAAACATGCTGCGCGAGCGCGGCATCGATCCCGAGCCGCTCTGGTATTCCGCCGACGGCTGGGTGGATTTCGGCGAGCCGATGGAAGCCTGGATCCAGGATAGCGCCAAGGCGCTGGCGCAGGCGATCGTTGCCGCCGCCTCGATCGTCGATTTCAGCGCGGCCGTCATCGACGGCGGCTTTCCCGATTGGGTGCGCAGCCGGGTGGTGCAGGCCACCATCGACGAAGCCGCCAAGCTCGACCTGCAGGGCGTCGTCATGCCCGAAATCATCGAGGGCGCGGTCGGCGCCCAGGCGCGTGCCATCGGCGGCGCCAGCCTGCCGATCTTTGCGCGGTACCTCACCGACCAGAACGTACTCTTCAAGGAGGTAGACCATGCTGAAAGGACTTGATCCGCTGCTGAGCCCGGAGCTGCTTTTGACGCTTCGCGCCATGGGCCACGGCGACGAGATCGCCATCGTCGACGGCAATTATCCGGGCGTCGAACATGCCCGCCGGCTGATCCGGCTCGACGGCCACCACCTCGTCCCGGTTCTGAACGCCGTGCTCAGCGTGCTGCCGATCGACGATTTCGTGGCGGAGGCGATCTTCCGCTCGACCGTCAAGGCCGAGCGCGACAAGCTCGACCCCGTGCATGAGGAGATGATCGACTGCTGCGCCCGCCACGAACCGCACCGGCCGGTGGTGCCGCTCGTCGGCCAGGATTTCTACGGAAGGGTGAAGACTGCCCATGCCTTGATCCAGACCGGCGAGCCCAGGCTCTACGCCAACATCATCCTGCGCAAGGGCGTGATCTATCCGAAAGAGCCGGGCACACCGTCGGCGGCCGGGGTGGATCCGTTCGTTTACTAGCTATCGTCTAGTCATCATCTCGTCTGTGTGGCGATCAGGTCCACCATTTTTCGGGCCGAGCCCAATGCCAAGGTCCAGCCGAGCATTCCGTGGCCGGTGTTGATGTAAACACCTTTCAGATGCTCGCAGGGCCTGATGATCGGGCGGGATGACGGGGTCATCGGCCGCTCGCCTGACCATCGCATCAGAACGACGCTGTTCTTGAAGAGGGCCGGCAGGACGCCGACGGCTGCGCCGCGCAGCGCTTCGAAACGCGCCGGGTCGAAGCCCGCGCCCGGGCGGTCGATATCGGCAAGACCGGCGACGCGGAAACGATCCCCGATCGATGCGAAAGCCAGCTTGCGTTTTACGTCGGTGAGGCTGATGGCGGGTGCGGCAGCGGTCCGCGGCACGGTCAGCGAATAGCCTCTCACCGGACGCACCGGGCGGACCTCCGGCAGCTCCGCGGCAAGCAGACGGACCTGAGCGCCCGCAGCGACGACGGCGGTATCGACCGCGAGTTCCTCCCGGTCGTCGAACCTCACGGCCGCAAGCCTGTCCGCCTGTCGTGAGAAGCCCGCCACTTTCCGGCCGAAGAGCAGCGACACCCGGTGGTGCTGAGCAATATGGTGTGTCAGCTGACGGCAAAAGCCGGCTGCATCGCCGAGCGCATCACCCGGCGTGTAGACCGCACCGGCGATTTCGCCTTGGTAGCCGGCAAGGGCAGGCTCGATCTCCTGGGCTTCCGCGTTCGAGAGCATCTGCTGCTCGAATCCGAGTGCATTTTTCCGTGAGACGGCTGATTGGGCCGCGGCAAAGCTACGCTGATCCGGATAGAGATGCAGCTTTCCCGCAAGCCGGTAGTCGAAGGACAGACCGGTTTCCGCCACCAGCAATGCGAGTTCGCGGCGGGACTCTCCGGCGAGTTCCAGAATGGCCCGGGTATTGCTCCACCATCGCGAAAATGACGCGTTGGCGAGGAAGCGCAGCCCCCAGAGAAAAAAATCCGGGTCGAGCTGCCAGCGAATCCGGAAGGCGGGGTCGCGGCCGAGAGCGATGGCCGGCAGATGCCTGAGCAGCCCGGGAGATGCCATCGCATCGCCATAGGCCCAGGAGAGCTGCGCGGCATTGCCGGCGCTGGCGCCGCTGCCGGGTTCGGCTGCTGCATCGATAAGCGTCACATCGTGCCCTGCCTTGGCCAAAAGATAGGCCGAGGAAACGCCGATCACGCCTGCGCCGATGACTGCGATGCGCGCCATGTCAGACCTCGCTTCCCACAAGCGCGGTCAGCTCGATTTCGACCGGAACGCCCCGCGGAAGAGATGACACGCCGATCGCAATGCGGGCGTGCTCCCACCGATCCGGAAACAGATCGCGCAGCAGCTCGGACGCGCCGTCGACGACCGCCCCATGGCGGGTAAAATCATCCGTTGCGGCAACATAGCCCGCAAGCCGCACGAAGCCGCGCACCTTGTCGAACCCACCACCGGCGCGCTCAAGCTGAGCAAGCAGGTTGAGAAGGCAGATCCGCGCGCATTCGCGGCCCTCCTCGATCGAGACATCCGCCCCGAGCCGACCGGTTCGCCGAACAGCTCCACCGGTCACCGGCACCTGACCGGACATGGTGACGATATTGCCGGTTCGCACAGCGCCGGCGAAAGCCCCGGGCGGCATTGCGGCTTCCGGTAAACTGAGGCCGAGGACGGCAAGACGCCTGTGCACGGCATCGCTTGCGCTCATGCCGGGATCAGCCCTTCTGCTTTTGCCGGCTTCGGCGCTGCGCGCGACGAAAGCCTTGAGAATTTCCAGATCGAGGGCCGTCAGACGGTATTCGGGATGCCACTGGATCCCCAGGCAAAATGCCTCGGTCTCGCCCTCGAATGCCTCGATGATCCCATCGGGTGCCCGCGCGATGATGCGAAAGCGCCCGTGACCGGACAGCGCATGGCGATGCAGGCTGTTGACCCGGGTCGGCCCCGTCCCGACCCAGCCGGCAAGCAGGCTGCCGGGCTCGACGATGATCTCGTGCGCCAGTTCATCGGGCAGGTCCTGCGGGATGTGCGAAATGCCGGCGGCCGGAAGCTCGCTGAGGAACTCGCCGCCGAGGCACTCGCCGATCAGCTGCATGCCATGGCAGATACCGAGCAGCGGTTTGCCTGCCGTCAGCGCCTTGGCCACCAGCTGACGCTCGAAGTCGCGGCGCCGATCGGCCACTTCGGCCCCCGGCCGGGAGCCGGTCAGGACGATCCCATCGGCAAGCGCCAGCGCCGCCTCGATGTTTTCGGCGTCATAGGGCAGGATCAGCGGCACCCCGCCGGCGCTGGTGATGGCCTCGGCATAGTTCGAGCGCACCACATATTCGCATTCCGTCGGCTGTTGCGGCGTCTCGTCGAGATCGGGCGTTATGAGAATGAGGGGGCGGGCCTTACGTGCCGGCGCGGCGGGAAACGCGGTGACCGCGGCAACGGTCATATCGGTGGTCATGGTCTGAACCTTATGATTTAGCGGGCGGGCACGGCAAGCCGGCGGGAGAAGACAGAAAACGGCCAGGCGATCGCGAAGTAGCAGAGGCCGACCGCCACATAGATCTGCAGCGGCAGGAAATACTCGGTCGCCATCGCCCGGCCGGTCAGAACCAGTTCGTTGACGGTGATCAGCGATGCGAGCGAGGAATCCTTGAGAAGCGCGACGAAGGTGACGATCATCGGCGCCAGGATGACGCGGACGACCTGCGGGAAGATGATCAGCCGGAAGCTCTGGACCGGCGTGAGACCGACAGCCAGGGCCGCCTCGCGCTGCCCCGCCGGGATCGCCTTCAGCCCGGCCCGGAAGAGTTCGGCGATCTGAGCCGCAAAACACAGCGCCAAACCTGCGATCGCCGCGCCGAAAGCATCGAAGACGATCCCAATGCCGGGCAGGCCGAAGTAAAGCAGAAACAGCACCGCGAGCAGCGGCACGCCGCGCACGACCGTCACATAAAGGGCCGCGAAATGCCGTAACGCCTGGAAATCTGATCTCTGGCACAGCGAAAGCAGCAAACCGAGCACGAGCGCCAGAGCAAAGGCACATACGGAAAGCACTGCCGTATTCACCATTGCCCGCAACAACAAGGGCAGCCATTCGCCACCATAGTCGCGGTAGGGTGCGAAAAACCCGATCATCCTTTCAGCCTCCCGTAACGTCTTTCGAGGAATCGCGTCACCTGCATCAATGGCAGGCTCAGCAGCAGATAGAGTGCCGCCGCCGTCGCGTAGATCATCGTTGTCTGGAAGGACGAGGTGACCATGGAGCGGGCGAAGAACATGATTTCAGGCGCCGCGATGGCCGAGACGACTGAGGTGTCCTTGAGGAACTGCACCGCGTAATTCCCGAGCGCCGGCAGCGCGATCCGCATGGCCTGCGGCGTCAAAATTTCGAAAATCGTCTGGAGCGGCGTCAGACCTGCAGCAAGCGACGCCTCCGCCTGGCCTTTTGGTAAAGAGGCGAAACCAGCACGGAAGATCGATGAGGTAATGGCTGCGCCGATCAGTCCGAGACCCAGAATGGCGGCAGCAATCGAGGTCAGCCTCACGCCGATGCTGGCAAGCCCGAAATAGAGGATGAACAGATGCGTCAGGGCCGGCACGTTGCAGAGGATTTCGCAATAGGCGTCGATCGCCAGATTGACGACCCTGATGGCGGTGAATTGCCTGACGAGGGCGAGGAGGAAGCCGACGCCGGTTGCAAAAGCCAGCGAGGCCAGCGTCACCAGGACGGTTACCTCAAGCCCGGCGGCGAGCCCATTAACGACGGAGAGGAATAGCGAGAATCCGCTCATGGCGCCTAGTGCCGGATCTTGTTGAGAAAGGCTTGCGTGCGTGCCTCGCGCGGCGCGGTAATGACCTGGCGCGCCGGCCCGGCCTCGACGATCTTTCCGCCGTCGAGGAACAGCACCCGGTCAGCGATGTCGCGGGCAAAGGCAATCTCGTGCGTAACGATCAGCATCGTGCGTCCTTCGGCGGCGAGCTCTTCCATCACTTTCAGAACTTCATGGACCAGTTCGGGATCCAGAGCTGAAGTCGGTTCGTCGAAAAGCATGAGTTTCGGCTTCTGGGCGAGCGCCCGCGCGATGGCCACACGTTGCTGCTGGCCGCCGGACAGCTCCAGCGGCGAGGCATCGGCGCGGTGCGTCATGTGCACTTTCGCCAACATCTCCAGGGCCAATTCGCGCGCCTCGCCGGCAGACAGGCCGCGGACCTTGCGTGCCGCGATCGCAACGTTTTCCGTCACAGAGAGATGCGGCCAGAGATTGAAGAGCTGGAAGACCATGCCCATCTCGGCGCGCTGTGGCGCAAGCTGCCGATCTCTCATCACCTGGCCGTTGCGAACGCCGATCCGCTCGCCATCGAGGCAGATCTCACCGGCACTCGGTTTCTCCAAAAAATTCATGCAGCGCAGACAGGTCGATTTCCCGGAGCCCGAGGGGCCGATCAGGGCAATCTTCTCACCGGGCGCGACGGTAAAATCGATCCCCTTCAGGACTTCGACAGGGCCATAACTCTTGCGCAGGCCCGCCACGCTCAAAAGCGCATTCATCGCAGTTTCCTTATGCTGTTGTGTCGTGGCGAAGAGGTCGGATGAAGGCCGCTTGCCGCAGCCTTCATCCGTCAGCCCGGTCAGCCGCCGGCTGCGCAGGAGGGAAGCTTGTAATCGCCGGGGCGGTCGACGCCGGCACGGAAGTTTGCACCCACCGGCTTGAACCAGACATCGGCGGACAATCCGTAGCGTGCGCCGATCTCTTTCATCTCACAGCTCTTCCACATATCGGCGATGATCGCGTCCATCTTCTGACGCAAATCGTCGTTCTTCTGGTTGAGACCATAGACGACCTGACCGAGCCCGGTGAGCAGCGGGAAATCCGCGCTGTTATCCGTGAAGGCAAGGAAGTGCATGTTCCAATCCGGGTTCTGCTTGATGGCGTAGGAAACCACCGGGGGGTCGCCGATGACGGCATCGATACGCCCGGCAATGAGATCGCGCACGGCAGCGTCGGATGTGTCGTAGAGCGAGAGCTCAATGCCCTTGATCATCTTCAGTTCCGGGACAAAGGAGAAGCCGGTGATCGTGCCGACCTTCTTGCCTTCCAGGTCGGAAAGCTTATCCCAGTTGGTCTTGTTCGACTGCATGATGCCGTTCTTGAAATAATGGATCGGCTCGGACAACGTCATGATCTTCGTACGTTTCTCAGTCCAGCCCATCGTGCCGAGCATCACGTCGACGCGACCGGATTGCACGGAGGCGATCGTACCCGACCATTCCATCAGCGCCGGCTGTATCTTGAGGCCGAGCTTGTCGGCGATGCGCTGCATGATCTCGCCATCGTAGCCGATCAGCTTGCCGTCCTGCCAGCCGGAGCCCGGCATGTCTCCCGTAAAGGCGACCGTCAGCTTGCCCTGCTCGGCAAGTTCGAATGCGTTTGCGAGCGGTGCCGATGCCATGAAGCTGCCTGCCAGCAGCGCGCACATCACCACCCTTCTCGAAAGAGAAAGTGCCATTGTTCTGATCCTTGATTTGTTTTTGGTTCCCCGGTCCGGTGGGTCTTGTCGCCGGATGTCGAGTTCGACGAGAGAGAGCTTGCCACCGAAAGGCGGCGTTGAATTTTAGAAATCGGACATTTTCTTTGAAATAGCGACATGGCTGACTTAAGGTCGGCCGCCATGAACACAGACGCCACCCCTTCAGATGCACCGGCCATCGAGCCGGACTATGTCCGCTGGCTCGATGGATTGTGGGCCGAACGGCTTTTGGCGGCCCGAGACCGCAAGGCCGATCTCTCCATTGGCATTCTGCTCTGGCCGAGCTTCCCGATGATGTCGCTGACCGGGATCGTCGAGCCCTTGCGGCATGCGGCCGATTTTGCCGACAACTCCCGACCCCTGCATTGCCGCTGGTCGATCATGGGAGCGCCGGGCCACGCCGCGGTGGCGAGCTGCGGCATCCGCGTGCAGGCCGATGCGCCCTATATCAACCCGACGGACTTCGACTATATCGCCGTCATCGGCGGTCTCCTGCCGCATCTACGCGCAGCACCCAGCAAGCATCGCGACTACCTTCGGGTCGCCGCATCCGCCGGAGTCCCGGTGATCGGCGTCTGCACCGGCGTCTTCGTACTCGCCCAAGAGGGCCTGCTGACCGGGCGCAAAGCCTCCGTTCATCCCTTCCATGCCGAGGATTTCAAGATCGCCTTTCCGCGCCAGGCATTCTCGACGCGCGACGACTTCCTGATCGAGAACGGCCGCATCACCGTTCCCGGCGGCGTCTCGATCCTGTCGTTGATGACGGAACTCATTGGCACCCATTGCGGTCCCGACCGGGCGGCCAAGGCAGTTCACCAGCTGTCTTTGACCGAGCACAAGGGCTTGAGCGCTTTCGACCAAGGCCGGGTTTCCAGCTTTCGACATGTCGAGGATTCCCGCATTCAGCGCGCGGTCGTTTTGATCGAGAGCCGCAAGGGCCGCGACGTATCACCCGAGCAGGCAGCCAGCATGATCGGGCTGTCGCCGCGTCAGTTCGGGCGCCTGTTCCAGCAAGGCATCGGCATGACCCCGAAGCGGTTCATCATCGAGACCCGCCTGCGTTATGCCCGCTTTCTGGTGGAGAACAGCACGCTCTCGATGACGCAGATCGCCTTCGAGACCGGCTTTTCGGATGCCGCACATTTCGCAACGGCTTTCCGCCAGAAATTCAACCAGTCGCCGCGGCAATTGAGATAAGGGATCTCGATTTCGGCTACGCGGCCTATCCGCGACGGAATCCTTAATCTCGTCACGTTGCCCATCTCGCCAGCGACATCGGAGGCATGATTGGTGAAAGTTTACGAAAGGCCTTGCACTCGCATTCTTGATCGGTCATTCTAGAACGATCAATAAAGAATCGAGGCGAGTGTGGGCAGAACGCGGGAATTCGATGAGGAGGCGGTGTTGAAGGGCGCGATGCAGGTCTTTCGCAAGCACGGCTATCAAGGTGCGTCGATCCGAGACCTGGAAGAGGCGACGGGCCTCAAAGGCGGGAGCATCTATCACGCCTTCGGCGACAAGGCCGGCCTCTTCGACGCGGCGTTCAGACATTATAACCGGACGGTCCTGGAGGGGCGGATCGAGCGATTTGCGCCGCCGGGGAGCGGCCTTAAAGGCTTGCGCGAACTGTTCCTTTCACTGCTGCATGAGCCCGACAACGGTTCCCTGGGCTGCCTGATCACCAACATGGCTGTGGAATTTGGAGGTGAGGTCAAAACGCATCCCCGTGTCGAAGCAGCGCTTGGTCTTCTTCGCAGCACGTTCCGCTCGAGGCTCGGCGAGTCGTCGATTGTGGCTCGAGACGCGGACGAAGCCAAGGCGGACCGGACAGCCGTCCGTCTTCTTGCCCTCTATCAAGGCCTCCTCGTGCTCATTCGCGGCGGCGAAGACAAAGCCCGCCTGCGGCAGGCGATCGAAGACGAATTCAATCAACTGGAGATACTGTTATGACGCCTGAGGCGCTATGGGATCGATATGCGGCCATCTGGTCGTTGGACGCTGACGCGCGCGAGTCGGAAATGTCGGCTTGCCTCGCCGACGATGTGACCTATTGCGATCCGAATGGAGCGATCGCCGGGCGAGCCGGTCTCTCGACTTACATGGCCGGCTTCAAGGAGAGTATGCCGGCAGGCCGGTTCATAATATTGAGCGTCCTCCATCACAATGAACGTTCGCTGGCACGCTGGGAACTGCGCCACGACGACGAGACCGTCCTGCAGACGGGGACAAGCTTCGCGGCGATGTCCGATGGCCGGCTCAGCGCGATCACCGGCTTCTTTGATCCTTCGGCGGGGCAGCCCCATGACTAGCGAGGCGACACGCCAGTTGGCGCTCGAATTTGCGAGCCAGATCGCCCCACCGGGCGCCATCGATGTAAGGCGGTTCTTCGGCGGATCCGCCCTCGTCCGAAACGGCGCGCAGTTCGGATTCGTCATGAAGGGCACGTTGTATCTGCGCGTCGACGCCGCGATGCGCGCGGAGTTCGAGGCAGATGGCTCGGAACCGTTCAGCTACCGCGCTGCCGGCAGGGATGTGACGGTTCGCCGCTACTACGCGGTGCCGGCGCATGTGATCGACGATCCCTCGCTGCTGCGCAGGTGCTCGGAGCGGGCAATTGACGCGACCCCGCTGCCCGGCCGCAAACGCTCAAACGCCAACCTCGCCGGCAGCATATCTGGTTGATGCCCATATCCACCCCGGCCCATCGTGGCCTTGGGCGTTCAGATCTCTCCCGCCGACGGCCCCCAGACATCCGTCAGCGCGAAGCCTGCGGGATGCGGGTCGAAGGGGTCGAGGGCCACCTGGGTGAGGCCGAAGGTGAAGCCGCGGCCGGTGATTGTTGGGATGACGGCCGGGCGGCCGGCCACCTCGGTCACCGCCTGCAGCCCGACCTCGAACTCGGAGCCGATGATCGATTTCGAGGTGAAGACATCGCCGACTTTCGCCTTGCCGCGGGCATGGAGCGCGGCAAGATTGGCGGAATTGCCGGTGCCACAGGGCGAGCGGTCGGCCCGGCCCGGCCACATGGTGGTGCAGGTGCGCACCGTGCCGTCGGCCTCGCTATCGCGGAACATCACATAGGCGACGCCTGATATCGCCGGAATCTCGGGATGGACGACTGTGATGTCGCGGTTGATCAGCTCTTTCAGGATCATGCCGGCCTGGACGAGGCCGGCGGCATTGGCCTCCTCGATCGTCAAACCGATCTGGCCGACATCGACCAGGGCGTAAAAGATGCCGCCATAGCAGAGATCGGCCTTGATCCGTCCCCAATGCGGCGTGTCGATCTCGACGTCGAGTTCGTGCACGAAGGAAGGCACCATGGTGAGCTTGACCTTCTCGCAGCGCCCGTCGCGGCAGGTTGCTACCGCCTTGACGAGGCCGGCCGCGGTTTCGAGCGTCACGATCGTCTCCGGCTCCTGCATCTCGACGATGCCGGATTCGAGCAAAGCCGTCGTGACGCAGATCGAGTTCGAGCCGGAGCTCGCATGCGCCTGATCCGGTTGCAGGATGATGAAGGCGGCATCCGCCTGCGGATGCCTTGCCGGCAGCAGCAGGTTGACCGAGCCAATCGGGGCGCCGCGCGGCTCCAGGCAGAGGAAGCGGCGCAGCTCGTCACCCTTCGGATCGGTGTTCAGCCAATGCAGTTGAGCGGCGATGGTCTCGCCGGGGATCTTCGGCACGCCGCCGATCGCGACGCGGCCGATCTCGCCTTCGGCATGAACGTCCAGCAGCTGGATCGTGCGCTTCCATCTCATGTCGTAAACTCCAGTTCGGATGTGACGGCCGAGGCCGCCATCGACAGTAAATCCTAATATCGGTCCATGCGGAACGGGGTGATGTCGAGAGGTGGCTTGAGCCCGGTCACCATATCGCCGATCAGCCGCGCTGTCGTTGCCGCATAGGTCAGGCCGAGATGGCCGTGGCCTGTCGCATAGAAAACCCCCGGCATTTTCGAGGACGGCGAAATGATCGGGATCGTATCGGGCAGCGCCGGGCGATGGCCCATCCAGTCCGTCGCCTCCTCGAGTTTGAGACCCGGCAGCGCGCGCTGGGCATGGCGCACCAGCACCCGCGGTCGGCGGAAATCCGGAGCCGCATCGAGGCCGGCAAGTTCGACATTGCCGCCGACGCGGATGCCGCCCGCCGTCGGCGTCACCATGAAGGCGCGCGCCGGCCAGATCATCGAATAGCGCATGGAGATGCCGGGTTTCATGATCTGCGTGTGATAACCGCGCTCGGTTTCAAGCGGGATCGGCTCGCCGAGCTTTTCGGCGAGGAAGCGGGTGTGGACGCCGGCGGCCAGCACGACGGAATCCGCCTCGATGCGGCTGCTGTCTTCAAGCAGCACGACGGCGGTGCCATCGCCCTTGCGCTCGATATTCCGGACCATACCGGAGACGAAGGCCGCGCCCGCGGCCTTGGCCGCCTCGGCAAGTTTGACCACCAGCTGATAGGGATCGCGGATCGACTTGTTGTCGGGCAGCAGCACGGCCTTGGCGATCGATGGGGAAAGAGCCGGCTCATAAGATTGAATGGCGCCGTTGCTCAACACTTCGAATTCGAGGCCGTAGCGCTGCATCATGGCGAGATGGCCGCGGTCGGCGGCAAATTCCGCCTCGGTCTCGTAGATCGCCAGACACCCCTCCTCGGTCATCAGCTCGGGCGCGCCGATCGCCTCGAGCATCTGCCTGAAATCGCCGAGGGCGCGCTGTGAGAGGCTCATGCCGGCATCCTCGATCGCGCGGAGGCGCGACGGGCGGCCGGCCGCGAGGAAACGCAGGAACCAGGGCAGCATCTTTGCCGCATATGAGGGCCGCAGCCAGACCGGGCCTTCGGGATCGAGCAGCCAGCCAGGCATTTTCTTCCAGGTCGAGGGGCAGGAACCGGCGACGAAATCGAGCGCGATGCTCGCCATATTGCCAAAGGAGGTGCCGCGGCCCGGCTCGCCCTTGTCGACCAAGGTCACCGCAAGGCCGCGCCGCTGCAGCTCGAAGGCGATCGAGGCGCCGATCACGCCTGCGCCGACGACAACAACCCTCTTCTTCGTCTCTTCAGCCATGCCATCAACCCACCCATACTGCAGACAGAATTGCCCTTCGCCACTCTGATATATCAGATCGGTAGTGATGCCTATGGATTTTTTACTGGCTTTCCGGCAGGCCGGCGCCGACGCTGTCGCCGACTGAGCCGACGGTATTGTCGACCGACCGGCCGAGGCGCTTCAACTGGGCGTCGTAGTTGCGGCGGGTGCGCGGATCGAAGATGGCGATCGGCGTGCTGACGGCGACGCTGACGGCACTTCCGGCCGTCTGGGCAGCGCCCATCGCCACTGCGCCGACGGCTTCGCCGAGGCCGACATTGGAATCGGTGATCGTCTGGCCGGCAATCAGCCGGTCGCCAATCAGCTTCACCACTTCGGGGCTCTCAGCGAATTTGCCGTGGTTCAGCCGGTCGCCGCCCTTGAGCTTGGTGAGATCGAGCACGGTGATGCCGGCCGCCTCCAGCTTGCTGCGGTAGGGCTCGACCGAAGGATCGATCTGGCCGAGGCGATCGACATTGCCGGAAATGCGCCGCGACAACGCCAGAGCCCGGTCATCCCTGGAGACGAAGATGGTGAAATGCGGCCGGTCCTTGCCGAGGCTTGCGAACTGGCGGCCGAAGACGTCGACATCGAGATCCGGCGAGGCGAGGATGACGTTGTTGATCTTGGACGCGACATGACCATTGCGGATCGCCATCTGCCTGAGCGCTTCGACGGTCAGCCACGTGCCCATGGAATGGGCCATGATGGTGACGTCGCTGACGGCGGGATTGGCGGCAGTGCGGGTCAGCAATTCCTCCAGCGCGTCGCGGGAATAGTTGGTGCTTTCCTTGTCGTAATTGTAATCGAAGATGCTTGCGCGTGAGGGCCAGGTGAAGACGACGGGAGCGACGTCGGCATGCGAATCATGGACGATCTGGGCGAAGCGGTAGACGGCATCCTCATACCGATTGTTGAAGCCGTGCACGAAGACCAGCACCCGGCGGCTCTTAGGCATATGGCCCTTCAGCCAGGTCTCGCCCGCCCGCTCGCCTTCGAGCGGATCGACCGACACGGTGACGAAATCGCGTAAGGGATCGGCCGGCAGCCGCGTTGGCCATTGCACCTGGCCGACCTTGCGATTGGCCTCCGGCGGGATCGAAACATCGACGGCATTGACGGTAAGTCCGGTGCCGCGTTCGCCTGAGAAAAGCACGGCCGGATTGTCGTCGGCAGCGCGCGTTGTCGCGACGAGAAGGTCCACCTTCGACGTGCCCGGGGGAACGCTGCCCGCCGCCTGCATGACGCCGACCGGCCTGCCGCCGCAGCCGGCGAGCGCGAACGCCGCCAGCAGAAGACCTGTCAGAGCCGCCCGCGGGCCGCGCCATCTGCCGATCATGACCAAACTCCAACCGGTTCGCGCACCGACAGGCGGCGCCCGTTCAAATAGGCCGACGACAGCCGCAGAGTCAAATTGCCTAGAAGGAAGAGCTTGATTGGGAAAACGAAAAGAGCCTGGCGCGGGAGGAGGTGTGCCAGGCTCTTGATCCTGACTGACAACTGGGAGGAGGAGTGTTGTCAGTCCGATGTAAGAGCGCTGGGAGGAGGAGTGCGCTGCTTACGAAGATAGTGATACCCCATTCACTTGATCGGGAATAGCGAAAATACCGCAATGCAGCATTGCACTCAGTGCAAGGCTTGCCTAGGAAACAGCAGGGAGGCGCCTCATTTTGCGGCATGTTTGACCAGGTGGTCAAAATTGTGCCGAAAAATCTTGCTGCAACTCAGAGGTCGCCGCCTGCCGCTCATCCTCCCGCCCTTTCCCCTCCCCAACCCCTCCCACAAGGGGGAGGGGCTAAAGACGGTGAAGGTCTTTGTCTGTTGTTACCGTTCGACGGATTGGTGCGATCGACGGTTACTTGAAGCGGTGCAGCAAGTTGGCCCCTTCCCCTTGTGGGGAGGGGTTTTGGATTGGCTCCGCCGGTCAGCTCCTCAAGCCGCCTTAAAGACCTTCCGGCCCTCGGCATCGAGTGCGGAGAATTCCTCGTCCGACAGCGTGATATCCACAGCCGCGACGTTTTCTTCTAGATGCTTGACCTTGGAGGTGCCGGGGATCGGCAGCATCACCGGGCTGCGCTTCAGAACCCAGGCGAGCGCAATTTGGCTTGGCGCGGCATTGTGTTTCTTGGCGATCGTGTCGAGCAGCGAGCCGGGCTTGGCGAGATCGCCGGCGGCCAACGGGAACCAGGGGATGAAGCCGATATTGTGCTTGGCGCAGTAATCGAGCACGTCTTCGCTGGTGCGGTCGACGAGATTGTAGCGGTTCTGGACGGTGGCGACCTTGAAGTGCTTCGAGGCCGCCTCGATGTCGGCGACGGAGACTTCGCTCAAGCCGGCATGGCGGATAAGACCGGCATCGAGCAGCGATTTGATCGCATCGAATTGCTCCTTGGCCGGCACCTTCGGATCGATGCGGTGCAGCTGCCAGAGGTCGATCTGCTCGAGCCCCAGATTGCGCAGGCTCTTATGCGCCTGCTGGATCAGATATTCCGGGCGACCGACCGGCAGCCAGATGTCGGGGCCATGACGGGTGAGGCCGCCCTTGGTGGCGACGATGGATTTGCCGCCATAGGGATGCAGCGCCTCCTTGATCAGCCATTCGGAAATATCGGGACCGTAGGAATCGGCGGTATCGATGAAGTTGACGCCGAGTTCCGGCAGGCGCCTCAGCGTGCGGATGGATTCGGCATGATCGTCGGGCTCGCCCCAGATGCCCTTGCCGGTGACCCGCATGGCGCCGAAACCGAGACGGTTGACGGCGATCTCGCCGCCGATCTTGAAGGTGCCTGACTTGGCTGCATTATGACTGGACATGATCTTTCCTCTCCTGGTCAATGAAATCGTTAAAGTGGGTGGCGCAGCGCGGTGCCGCCGGGTTCACCGGTCATCGGCGCGCGGTGATGATCCGCCGATCACGGTGATATCGAGACTATGGCCTTTATGACGCTTGCACATATAGGAGGGAGCCGCGGGCACGGACAGGGACGGAACCGAAAATGCCGCAGGGTGCGCGGATTGAGCGACCGACATCAAAGCCTGGTCTTCGCCTCGTCGCCGAATTCAGCCAGGATCCTCCAGAGCTCGGCGAAGATTTCCTCGGCAAAATCCTGCGGCGCGGCACCCGGCGGGCGCTGCTGCCAAAGTTCGGCCCCGACGCGCAGCGCGCCGATGACGACCGCCGCGAGAATGCGCATGCGCGACCGCTCTTGCGGATCATTTCCCTTGCGCAGAAGCAGCGCCTCGGCGAGCTTCTGCTCCAGCCTGGCATATTTCAGCTGGTCGCGGGCGTTCAGCGCCGGCGTGCGATGAATGAGTTCAGCGAGCGCCAGGCCGCGCTCGTCGACAGCGGCGATGACGGTGGCGATGATCGCCGCCTCGACCACGGCCACCAAGGGCTCTTCTGCCGGCCTTGCGGCGATCGCAGCCATCAGCCGATCGGCGAAACTGTCCTGCCAGGCAAACACCACCTCTTCCTTGGAGGGGAAATAGTCGAAGAAGCTGCGCTTGGAGACGTCGGCCGCTTCGGTGATGTCCTCGACGGTCGTGGCCTCGAAGCCGCGCTGGAGAAAGAGTGTCATCGCCGCCTGCTCGATGCGCTCGCGCGTCTGCCGCCGCTTGCGTTCCCGCCTGCCTTCCCCGGTCGCCGTCCGTTTGCTGTCAGCCATGTCAGCCCGGCATCATCACTCAGCCGCCGGTTTCGTTGGAAAAAGCGGCAATATCGTCGAGTTCGGCTTCGCTCTCACGATAGCTGAAGCGCTCGCGCGACAGCTCAAGCGGTTTGCGGCGGGAAATCCTGTAGACGGAGGCCGGCGGCAGGTTGCGCACCGTGCCGCCGATGCGCACCGCCTTCAGGCCGAGACGGTCGAGGATCGGCGGCGGCACCGGGCAGCGCGGCCCATAGGTAAATTGATAGACGGCCCCGCCCGGCCGCATATAGGCGAAGGCTCCGGCCAGGATCGAGGCGATCTTGCGCGGCGACATCGATAAGAGCGGCAGGCCGCTGACAACGGCGCCGACCGGTTCGCCCTCGAAAATATCGGCATGGGCGAGCTGGGCCGCATCCATCTGCAACACACGCGCCATAGGGAAACGCGCCTGCAGCGCGGCGATGAATTCCGGGCCGTACTCGATCAGGGTCAGATCCGCCTCGCTGACGCCGCGCGTCAACAGCGCCCGGGTGAAGACGCCGGTTCCGGGGCCAAGCTCGATGATCGGCCCGTCGAGCGCGGCAATTTCACTGGTCATGATCCTGGCAAGCGAATCGCCCGACGGCGCGATGGCGGCGACACGAAGCGGGTTGCTGATCCAGGAGCGAAAAAAATGCAGGAAATCGGAGCATGCAGCCTTTGCGGTCATGACTATCCCACCTGTCTGAAATTCGATTGATTATGAAATGCGACCATCGCGGCGAGCATGGCAATTCCAAGGCAGACGCATCAAACACCTGTGCGAACAGGCGATTTGCGCGGTTTTTTCTGTCGAAATCTCTGTTGATTTTTCACTTATTGCATTTTTGCAGTTGATGCAAGATTTGTGGAAGACGGTTGTACCGGTCCCTACAGCAAAAGGCGGCCCAAAAAGGCCGCCTCCATATTGCCGACAAAGTCTGCCAACTTGGCCGCGAACGGCGGGGCGCTCGTCAATAGTTGCAGCTGGAGCTGCTCGTGGGGTTGAAGCCGAGTTTGCAATCCATGTTGAGGGGCTTCTTCGGGTTCATCATATAGTGTGTCGAACCCATGCTTTCCGCGCGCTCGCCGATCGAACCGGTCGTGCGCCTGTCATGTTCAACCTTGGTTTCCTGAGCAACCGGGCGCGCTGTCGCACCTTGCTCCGTCGCGCTCGACTGGAGGGGAGCTGCCGTGGCCGAAAAGGCAGAGAGGCCGAGGATTGCACTGAAAGCGGCGGCGGTCAGGCCGCTCTTGAAGGTCGTGGTCATAATCGTCTCCTTGGGAGGATTCAGGGAATTTGCGCCCCGGAGTTAGGAAGGCGATCTGTCACATACTACGGCGCCAAAATGGAGGTCACGGATATGTGAGCGGCCCCATGATCGAGAAAGAGGCGGCTCAGGGCCGCCTCTTTCATTTGCCGGCTCAATAGCCGTTATCACAAGGCATGCTGCCGGGACCGATCGATCCGGAAAACGTAGGGTTGCACATTTCCGGGGCTGCCGGTCTGTTCACCGGCTGGCGAACGATGGAGCCCGTGGTGCCGGCTTCGACGCCGAAGGCGGCAAGCGGATACCAGTAACCGTCGGAATGGCGGCGGGTGCCGGCGCGCTCGGTGTGAAAGCCCTGATATCCATGCCAGGACCCGGCATGTGGTTTATATTGCACCATTTTTTCGGCTTGGAGATCGGGCGGCCGAACTGCCTGGACAGGTGCCGCCTGCGCCGGCGCGATCGACGCGATCGACGCGAGGGCGAGAAAGGCACTGAGCACCGTGGTGAAAGGGGTCAGTCTGAGCGTCTTCATGATAAACCCTCCTTCGTGGATTTACCTGATGAAAATGCCTTTTCCAGCTGCCTGGTTCCTCGCTCACATGCAGCTTCCAAAACTCGTGATTGCAGGCGATCCGGCGTGACCAAAGCGCCGAAAAACGTGAAAAGTCGCGATCGGCAGACGGGCTCAAACGGCGCCAGGGTGGAAATCTGAATTCTCTGTTCTCAATTCGCGTATAATGTCCGGTAGCCCTGGCCGGAGAGGCAGGCGACATATTGCCGGTGGGCCGCAGCGCGCGCTATCGTTTCCGCCTCCAGCTCGTCGGCCTGAGCGTAGCCGGTCAGCTGGGCCCGCAGCTGATACTGCTTCCTCGCCTCGTCATACATGGCGTTGCCATCGGTCATGCAGATGCCGTGCGCAACAGCAGGCGGATTGACCGGCACGCCCACCGCCAGGAGCACCGGATCATTGGCATGGTCGATGCAGCCGGCAAGCGCCGTCATCATCGCAAGGACCGCCAGAGCCCGAAAAATACCCACCATCATGCAATCCTCCGGCCGAAGCGCCTCTGAGACTCATCAGACCTGCGGGTACATCAGCAAGGTTGCGCGAAACTAAAGCATGTCGCGCAAAAGTGTGCCGCGGTTTTGCGGCAGCGACATGCGTGAAAACAAAGAGCTAAAGCGCGTCGCATGAATCAAGTTTGACGCGACGCGCTTTAGGCACACCGGCATCGAAAGTTTAAATATTGCTTAAACGTTATATTAATGCTTACTTATAGTCGCAGACGCTAATCTCTCCTGGGGAGGAAGATTATGGCTTCGCCGTGGGTAAACGATGCGCTGTCACACGCGCGGTCAGCCTTTTCAAGCAAGATCAACACGGATATTCTCGAGGTTGGCGGCGGCTCCCGCACCCATATTCCCTTGGAGGGCGCCAGATATACGGTGCTGGATATCTCGAAGGAGCAGCTCGAGAGGAACCGGGATGCTTGCGAGCGGATCCTCGGCGATGCGCAGACTATCGACTACGGAGACCGCCGCTTCGACGCGTGTGTCTTTTGGGACGTACTCGAGCATCTGGAAAGCCCGCGCGCCGCCTTGCTCAGAGCCCACGACACCCTGTCCCCCGGTGGCCTGGTCTTCGTCAAGGGTCCGATCCTGAATTCGACCAAAGGGATCTTCACCGACCTCACGCCCTGGTGGACCCACGTCCTGTTCTACCGCTACGTGCTGCGGCAGAAAAACGCGGGAAAACCGGGTTATGCCCCGTTTCGCGTCGAGCACGCCGCAGAGGCATCGCATTCGGAGATCGCCGGGACACTGAAGGAACTCGGCATGGATATCGTCTTCGTCGGAGAATATGTGTCGACCCAGGTGCATGCGCTCAAGGACCGAATTCCTCCGCTTTATTGGCTCTATGAAGCCTTCGGCCTTCTGCTGCGCACGGTTTCGGCCGGAAGGATCGGCGGGCGGGAGACGGAGTTCCTGATCGTGGCAAAGTGCCTTCGTCCCCACCAAACTCTATATAGCACTTCGGAATCCCGAAATTGGCTGCGGCATTGAAATCCCTCAATATTTTCCGAGGGTCATAGCTCACGAAGCGCGGCGAATTTCGGGATCCCGAAGCGGTGGGATTTCGGGATTCCGAAGTGGCGTTTTTTCTTCCGGCCGACGCGCCCGCGTTTGTCGGCGGCAAGTTTGCGGTCGGTCTCGGACCATTTCCGGCATCTATCGGCCGTGCATTGTTTCCACTCGTCGGTGGCCGGCGCGCCTTCATGGTCGCCGACAAATGTCAGGGTGAAGCGGTTGGGATGCGCGACCCCGCTGCCTGCGCGGCCGCGGCGAACTTTGACCAGCCTCTTATATGCCAATTCATCAAGCGCATCGGCGACATATTCGCCGGTGACGCCGTAGGACACGAACTGGGGATGGGTCACGACAAGCTTGCCGTTTTCCAAGGCGGCATGGGCGGTGTGTTCGATGATGATGCGGAAGAAGGCGCGGCAGGCATTGGCGCTCAATGTCGTGAATGCCGGCGATTCCAGCAACTGGATCGTCAGCCATTGCCAGCGAAGGCTGCCGTCATCGCTCCTGCCGGGCGGAGCGGTATGTTTTCGCACCATCGCCCGCGTCTTTCCGGCACTGGTTCGGCTCTTGTCGCGCGGGTTGAATTCCACCATCAGCCCCTAACCCTCGTTGCCAGCCGATCCTTCGGCAAGACTCCCACCTTGCGAGGCCGGGAATTCTGCGGGCGACAGCGGAAGTTCGTCCGGACGATCATTTCGCCAACGGGAAAAAATTTGCTCGACATTCAGCATTCCATGGTTGCAATTGCGTGCAACATATCGCAAGCACGATCCACAGGATAGGAAAATATTCTTAGTTTTGATCTTATATCACCGAGGCCTTCCTGCTAGGATCTCGGCAGGAATGTCAGAGGCCAGCCAGCATGAAATCACCGCACTGGAGAAGACTTGTCTGGTTTTGCGTCTGTGTCACGCTCTCCGGTCCGGCGTGGTCCGATGACGGCGTCACAATCCCCAGCTATGCGCCGGCGACCGGCGCCGAGCGCGGCTACAGCGTTCAGAAAGCCACCGAAAGCGATATGTCGTTCTGGTTCGACAAGCCAGGTGCCGCGGTGACGGCGCGCGGCGTATTTCGCCAGCGCATGACGGTTCTGTCGCGGGATGAAAGCGGCATGCGGGCCCGCTGGTCCCTCAATGCCGAATTGCCGGAAGGCACTGCTGGCCCTACCGACAGCTATCAGATGAACTTGCTCTATCGGAACTCCCTTGCAGTCTATGGCACCAGCACGCTCGAGCTGGAAACGGACCTGAACGGCTTTCCCACCAACCTCTTCGGCGTCGATGGGATCCTGGCGCATATGCGGGAAATGGCCGCCAATGGACCAGGTGGGACCGCGCCCGCGGAAAATGGGGTCAATGGTATCATCGGCAAGATAGAGCAAAACCCGCTGCTGATCGTCACCGCCTTGGTGCCGGAGGCGCAGCTGCTTGCGACCGGACAATTCTATCAGGATCAGGTCATGCAGATCGGGCAGCCCGCGGCGGCGTCGCGGATCGAGGATTATAGCGGCGTCAATGTCCCCGTGGTGTCGACCTGGACCCTTGAGTCCACCGACGCTGCCTCCCACACGGCAACTCTTTCCCTCTCGGAAGAATTCGATCCCGCAGCGTTGAGTCAGTCGCAGCAGCCGGCGACGGCAAAGATGATGGCGGCCTTTCCCGAGCGGGTAAAGAACCTTACCGCCGATCAGCTGGCTTCCATCAAACGCGCCGGCAAGACCCGAAGCGCCAAATTCGTCGTCTCGCTGGACGATGGTTCGGCGGTCGAAGCCACCGAGATCGTCAGCGTGACCACAGGCGGATTTACGCTGCGCACCTACACCCACATATTGCGGGACGACATGCCGGCGCGCTTGCCGCTCCCCGCCGTGGTGACGGCCAAGGTATTGCAGACGCCCGATCTGCATGTCGAGCCGCTGCCATCTGCCAAGGCCGGGCCGGGCATCCTGGACGAGCTTTCCACGCCGCCTTCGCCGCCGGAATCGCAGGAGACGGCGGTGGTGACGGAAAAAGACGGGGCTGAAGCGATCGCGCCCGTCTCGCTCGAGGTGAAGAGCGCCGAGGTCGCCCGGTCTCCCATCTCTTATGATCGGGGGCTGACTATCGTACTCACGCCGGAAAGCACCGCCAAATTCCGCGATTTCACGCAAGCCGCATTGGGACGGCAAACGCAGTTGCTGATCAACGACAAGGTCGTCATGGAACCTTGGATGAGGGAGCCGATCATGGATGGCCACATTGTTCTGGCGGGCACCGATGGAAAAGATCTGGAAGCGATGGCGGAACAGTTGAGGGTTCCGGGAGCTTCGATCGTCGTCCGGCTGCGCCCATGAGGGTGCGCCCATTCCATATCATGGCCTCCCAGATTATGGATTGACCCATCGACAGGCGGCAAGAGCGCCCGTCTCGTCATAGGTCGACAGCGCCCTTCGATTGCCCTGCCGGCGCAACTGGAACCAGTCCAGCATGCGGGCGCGAAAGATCAGCAGGCCGAAGTGCGGCTTTCCCTCCGCCTCATCCGCAGGCTTTGGTAGAACCGCCTCATCGATCATGTCAAAACCACACTCGTCGCCGGGCGGACCGCCGGTGTAGGTCGTCCGCGTCCAGGGGGAGAGCGTGTCCCAGGCGGCGTTCGCCTGATCGCTGCCGGAGGCATGCAGTTCGACCGTTCCCTGAAGGCGAAACTGCAGCCGCGTCTGCGGGCAGAAGCCGAGGACTACGACATGGGGATTTGCCGAAAGCTCCCGCCATTTCGGGCTGCGGCTATCGGTGTGAAATTCCAGAACCCGCAATGACCCGTCGGCGCGCCGCAAGACCACCATGCGCGCCTGCGGCCTCGCCTCTGAATCCACCGAGCAGAGGTTCACGAACCGGAAACCCGACTGCGGATTTGACGCAGCCGTTTCAAGCTCCCGCCATGCGGAAGCGTCTATATCCGCGAGGTTCGGCGGCACGGCCTCATGATCTGTTTCCATGGCCTGACTCAGACGGAACGGGTAATGCCGCCGTCGACGCGGATGTTCTGGCCAGTGATGTAGCCGGCGCCCTCGGAGAGCAGGAAGGCGACGGTCGCGGCGATTTCCTCGGCTGTGCCATAGCGGCCCATCGGCACGCTGTCGCGCCGCGCGTCGGTGGCCGGCAGGCTGTCGATCCAGCCGGGCA
The DNA here is from genome assembly GCF_022354505.1 of Rhizobium sp. C104. Lineage (NCBI taxonomy): Bacteria > Pseudomonadati > Pseudomonadota > Alphaproteobacteria > Hyphomicrobiales > Rhizobiaceae > Rhizobium > Rhizobium sp. C104. Next base: position 3,173,826 of record NZ_CP092348.1, read on the forward strand.
GGACATTGTTCATGCGGATGTTCTTCGCCGCATAGGTGTCGGCAAAAATCTTGGTGAAGCTTGCCAGCCCCGCCCGGGCGAAGGCCGAAGTGGGAAACATCGCCGATGGCTCGAAGGCCCATGCCGTCGAGATGTTGACGATGCCGCCGCCGCCCTGGGCCTCCATGATCGGCGCGACCAGCCGGATCGGCCGCACGGCGCTGAGGAAATAGACCTCCATGCCCTTGTGCCAATCCTCGTCGGTAATTTCGAGGATCGGCGCACGCGGCCCATGGCCGGCGGAATTGACCAGCGCATCGATCCGCCCCCATCTCTCCATCGCCAGATCGACGAGCCGCTTCACATCGTCATTGACCAGGTTCGAGCCGGTGACGCCGACACCGCCCAATTCCTTGGCGAGCGCCTCGCCCTTGCCCGACGAAGAGAGCACCGCAATGCGATAGCCGTCCGCAGCCAGCTTCCGTGCGGCGACAGCACCCATGCCGGAACCGCCTGCGGTGATGAGAGCGACTTTTTCTTTAGACATCGAAGCCTCCAATCGTTGAATTGCGAAGCAGTATGCCAGAGACAGCGCCGACTTTCGCCTCAGAAAGAAACGTGTCAGACTGTAGAAAATCTACTGGAGAGCCTCCGGAAATCTCAATGGCCCAACCCCGCCGCAAGCTGCCGCCGCTGAATGCGCTCCGCGCCTTCGAGGTCTCGGGCCGCAGGTTGAATTTCCGCACCGCCGCCGAGGAGCTGGGAGTGTCTCAGGGTGCGGTGGCGCAGCAGGTCCGCGCGCTGGAGGATCAACTCGGCCTGATGCTGTTTCAACGTCTGCCGCGCGGTCTGGCTCTGACCCCGCAAGGCGCAGCCTATCTGGCGGATGTGACCCGCGCCTTCGACACGCTCGGCGAGGCGACCGGACGGCTTCTCGCCCGGCCGGACGCCGTGACGATCAGCGTCACCCCGACGGTCGCCGCCAAGCTGCTGATCCCGCGTCTCGCCGAGTTCAAAGCCGCCCTCCCCGACGTGGAACTGCGAACGGTCGCCACCGAGGCGCTGTCGGACTTCGACCGCGATCAGGTGGACATTGCGGTGCGGCTGACCCGCGGGCCCTTCCCAGCCTCGCTGGAAACAAGGCTGCTGTTCCGCCAGGAACTGGTCGCCGTCGCCAGCCCATACCTCGTCAAGGGCCTACCCCTTCCGCTGACGGCCGATGCGCTTCGCAAGCTGCCGCTTCTGCATGACGCGGTCAGCCCCTGGCCGCTCATCCTGCGATCGCGCGAGAAGCTGCCGGGCGCGGTGTTCAACCACACCACGCTGGCCCTCGATGCCGCGCTCGCCGGCCAGGGCGTCGCTTTGGCCTGCCGGGCGTTCGTGGCGGCGGATCTCGAGGCCGGGCGGCTGGTGCAGGTGACGGATGCGACGACGCTGATCGAACCGGACTATTTCCTTATCCGCAAACGCGCGTCATCGCCGCGAAAGGCGGTCGATGCGGTATGGCACTGGTGCGCGGCGCGGCTGTCGCTGGGCTAAACCCATAAACCGACGCGAAGTCGGATTTCAATCCTTGGGTTCAGGGATCAGGCGTATCAGCGTTCCGTTAGACGCCGCGCCGCTGATTGTCGTTGAGATCTGCCGAAGCGGTCCGCGAGCGATGAGCATCTCTGGCGCAAGGTGTTTTCCAGGCCCCGGATCGGCAAAGGCTGAAAACGCGTGATCCGACTCGAGCATCGCCATGAATGATGTCGCGACGATTGCTTCGCCGCAGGCGGCGCATCGAAGAATGTACGAATCGAAGTGCACAATCGATTCTGTTTCGTCCAATCCGCACGATGGGCAAGCCAACATATTGTTCATTTGTTCACTCCAGCCCTGATGAGGCGGCGGCCAGGACGATGGCGATGACGAGCAGTATGGGCCCCATCCACTTGAAGTGACGAACCAAAGGCGGATTGGCGGAGTAGCCGGGCAGCGGCAGATAACCAAAGCCGACCGAGGTCATCCACAGGCCTGCGCAAAACATGATGATTTCGTCGATATAGGCTGCGATCATGGCTCTCCCGCCGTCGTAGGGACTGTGATGCTCTGTCTCGACAAGCGGAGCCGCTCTATCCGAGCCGGACAGCGATCTCCAATTAAACATCTGGCGGCACTTTCGAAAAGACCGAAAGCTAAACCTAAGGTGGCAATGCCGTTCCGAATCCCTGAAGCATCCGGACTTATCATCGAACGCGGCCCGCTACTGCCAACTCGTGGAAATATCACATGCATAACGCCAAATTCATGCGCACCGCTGCCATCTCGCTATTCGTTGCTTTTCAGACATTTCAGGCCGAACACGCCCTGGCCGCTTCGGCCAATGAAAAGTTCTTCGATGCCGCCCTTTGCAAGCCGCCCTATTCGATAACATCGGCAACCGAAATCTATGATGCCGCGGAAGCTCTGGCCAAGCCGGACACGTCGTCGCTGGGTGCAGCGATCTACAAGATCCCGAGCCAGATCGGCCACGACGGCTTCAAGTCGACGGAGGTTTTCTTTGCCAGCAATGCGGTCGGAATTCTGGTCGAGGGCCAACGCGCTGACGATCTGGCGAAAAAATACGGGTTGAAGCCGGAGACCTCGGACCTGCTTGGAACCTCCACCAAGGGCTATGCGCGCGAGCTTCCAGCCGATCAGCAGCCTGAGCCCGGACTTGCCGGGCCTGGAAAAGTTTCCATCGCCGCCCGCCAGGGGGATGCCTTCAAAGGCAAGACATTGCTGGCGTGCGAATTCGCCCAGGATTTCTAAGAGGCGCCGCATAAGCCTGCAGTCGGCTTTGCTGAAAAAAACATCTCGCTCTAGCCGTCGCCTCGCCACGCGGGATAAACCGCCTTATGTGAGGAGACGGCAGAGAGCACGCAGCGGAGGTCCTGAGACATGCAAACCATTTGGAAGAAGCCGGTGACGTTAGCCCTTGAAGGCCCGGATCAGTGGGTGGTCATCCAGACGACCCAGGCGGCAACATGGGCGTTGATCGAAGACTGGCCGACCGAAGAGGGGCCGGCCCTGGATCGGGCCTGCGCGGTTTGCGCGGATGTCATGTCGGGCAAACGAAACCGGGAAGAGGCGCGGCAGGCCTTCATCGAGGCTGCGATCGAAGCCGGAATCCCGATCAAGGAGTAGGGCCAGGCATTTTGGACGCTGTTGGGCTTGATGCTTCCACCGAGAGGCGCGAGCCGGCGGCTTCCGGCACTGGGGCGGCTTTTGTCCTGCGGGTTGAACTCCCCTATCAGCCCCTCAGCTTGGCCGCCAGCGCCTCCTTCCGAGAAACGACAGAAGAACTCGTTTTTCACAGATGCGGAGGGAAAGACCAGGCGCCGACATTGCCAATCGCCACAATATTCTCCGGAATTCAACATTCCATGGTTGCAACGGCAAGCAATCTAGCGTAAGAACATTCCATGAACTAGGAAAAAAATCTTAGGGCATTTTTGAGGTCACCTGATCCCGTCAGACGGTGGCAGGTAATTGAACGTGGTGGAGGCCAGGATGCGAAAGGTCGGCATGAGGAAGAAGGGCGCGATGGTCTATGGCCAGCGGCTACTGGCTTTGGTTTCGATCCTGCTGGGAAGCGCCGTCCAGGCCTTTCCCTGCGATCAGCCGGTCGTGATTTCCAACTGGTCGCTCTGTGCGACCGGCAATGTGAGCGCTGAGGGTGGCGCCGCGGATTGGAAAGTCGTTCCGGCATGGACACGCCAGAAAGCCATAAGCGCGTATTTCGGAAATGAGCCGCGGCTCTTGGCAAACCACGGCCTTTGCAACGAAAAATTCCAGCGCGTGGTTACCTGCCTGCCGGGATGGGAAATGGGCGATCCGGATGAGTGCTCATATCTGATTTGCAGTGGCTATTACTCATCCGCGTACGGCAAGAAAGAAAAGGAAGACTTTGAAAGAGATTTCCCGGCCGAGCAATAGTTTTTCGCTTGGCTGCCTTGGGGCACAGACTGTAACGGCTATCGCGGCGAACTTTTCATCCGCCTGTATTCTTGAACACGAGGCATTGGGTGAAGCGGTTGCCGCTTTCCACCGCTTCAGACCAATTCACCACAATTTCCCCTTCAAGCATCATGACCTTTGACAAAGCTCTTCCCAGATCCCAGGCAAGGGGGGAGAATTTTTCGTTGGTCAGATTATCGGCCTGAACGACAAGATAGGCATTCGTCTTCATGCGTTGGCAGATCTGGCCGTATATTTCCTGCATGCGTTTCAGATAAACGTCATAGCCGTCATAATCGGGATCGCCGTTGTAAAGCGGGTTCCATTTATGCCAATGGGGCATGTATGGTGGCGATGTGATGCAGAAATCCATCTCGGGAAGGCCGAAGGCTGCCAGCCCCGCGCTATCACCGCAGAAGAGATGATCCTTTGTCGTGATGCGTTCCCTGACCCATTCATATCTCTGCCGGTCGGCTTCTATCCCATAAGGGATTCTGCCATTCTGCTCGCAGACAAAGAAGGTCGTCCCTAAGCCGACAAAGGGATCGAAGACGGCGTCTCCTGATTTTGTGAACCGATCAAGCAATGCCGACACCAAAGCGCCGGGAAACCTTATTTCATCGCCGTTCTGAAAATCCGGCAAGGGAAACTGATGTCGGTTGGAGACGGTCAATAATTCTGAAATTGTCACGGCAAATTTCCTCCGCAGGCAACTGCCACCGGACACAGTTCCTCCGATGGGACCATAGGAAAAGATGCTGGTCAGTTACGCACAATATCAGAGAGCCACGTCAGATGACGTTGCCCATCCGGCACTGAGTGCAATTAAAGCTGCTAAAAAGGAAGTGGCGCACCCGAAGAGATTCGAACTCCTGACCCCCAGATTCGTAGTCTGGTGCTCTATCCAGCTGAGCTACGGGTGCGTGCAATTGCGGCGGTGCCGCTTGCGTGGGCGATCCTCTAAAGCGTCCTTCGGGACAATGCAAGAGCATTTCGGAAAAAATCGCGCGTTTCATAATTTGCGGCCGCGGCTTTCGAAATCCGGTCACTTCTCAAGGTGCGTCCGGCTGCGGTAATCCTCCAGCGAAACCGGGCGATCGGGAATCTCGATGCGGAACTGGGTTCCCACCGTCGGTTTTTCCACCAGCGCGATCGTGCCGCCATGGGCGAGCACCAGCTCGCGGGCGATCGTCAGGCCGAGGCCGGTGCCGCCGGAGCGGGCGGAGCCGCGGAAGGCGGCAAACAGGTTCTGGCGCGCCTTCAGCGGCATGCCGGGGCCGGTATCATCCACAGTGATGCTGACGACGCTGCCGACGCGCTGGGCGGCGACGGTGATGCGCCTGACGGCGCCAGGGGCAGCCTCGCCCGGCGCCGTCAGCGCCTGCAGCGCGTTGCGGCAGAGATTGTGGATGACCCGGAACAGCTGCTCGCCATCGGCATCGACCTTGAGATCGGCGCCGATCTGCTCGGTGAATTCGATGCCGCTTTGCGGATCGATCGCCAGCATGTCCTTGACGTCCTGGGTGAGTTCCAAAAGCGGGATATGGCGGCGGCGCGGGGCGGATTCGCTCGCCTTGCCGTAGGACAGCACCTCGGTGGTATAGCCGACGGCGCGGTCGATGGTGCGCAGGAGCTTCGGGGCGAAGCTCTTGACCATCGGATCGTCGACATCGACCAGCCGGTCCGACATCAGCTGCGCCGAGGCCAGGATATTGCGCATGTCGTGATTGATCTTGGAAACGGCGAGGCCGAGAGCGGCGAGGTTCTTCTGCTGCTTCAGCGTCTTCTGCAGCTCCATCTGCATCGAGGTGAGGTTGCGGCCGGCAACCGCCAGTTCGTCGCGGCCGCCCTCGCCGATATAAATATGCGCGGGGTTTTCCGGATCGGAGGAGAATTGCTGCATGCTGCCGGTCAGCCGGCGGATCGGGCCGATCAGGATGCGGTTGATCGCAAAGAAGATCAGCGTCGCGGTGAAGAGCGAAATCAGCACCGATAGCAGGAGAACGTTGCGGGAATAGGCAAACATCGCGGTGCGCAGCTGCCTGTCCTTCATCACCACCTCGACGCCGGTATTGGTGTCGCCGACCGGGCCGTAGACGCGGATCATCCGGCTGCCGCCGAAGATCAAGGTGTCAAGCGCATCGCGCATCGCCGTTGCCGGCGGCACGTCGGTGAGATCATAGGCTTCATCGACGGAGGTCGGCATATCGGTCGTCGCCAAGAGCCGCGAGGTGCCATCCTTGCGCAGCACGATTGCCTTGGTGCCGGTGGCCTCGAGCGTCTCCTTCTGCAGCGCGCGCGGCAGCTCGACCGGCTGCAGCCCATCGATGACGATGGCGGCGGCAGCGGCCGTGTTCAGCCTGTCCTCCAGCCAGCGTATGCGCATGCTGGCGACCGAGGGGAAGAAGATCAGGATTTCAGCGAGCATGATAAAGAAGACAGTCAGCCAGAGCAGCTTGCCCGACAGTCCGCCGAACATACCGGCAGACGGGCACGGCGCCCTTGCGGTCTCGCCGGTCGCGGGGGTTTCGGCCGAAGGATTGTCGCCCTGATCTTGTACCGGCATTTTTGTCTCGCCCGATCGGCAACCTTCCAGCCGCCTTCACCGTTGGAGCTTTATATTAGACCAAAAGGCTCCGCTTTCAAATCTTTGCGAGCAGCGTCATGTCGTCACAAAGAAACGCCGCCCGGAGGCGGCGTTTCAAAGCGCATGATCGATAACAGATCAGAACTCTTCCCAGCTCTGTTCGGCGGCGGCCGTATTGCCGCCGAAGGCGCGGGCGACCTTGGCGATCGCCCGGCGGGCGGGCGAGGCGACCGGCCTTTGCGGCTCGTTGCGGACAAGCGCCACCGGTGCCGGCGCGTCATCCGACAGCCTGAAGCGGGAGATGAGGCGGACCAGTCCGCCGGCCTCGGCCGAAAGCCTGTGCGTGGCGGCGGAGGTCTCTTCGACCATCGCGGCATTCTGCTGGGTCACCTGGTCCATCTGGTTGACGGCGGTATTGACTTCCTTGAGGCCGGTCGACTGTTCGGTGGCAGCCGTGGCGATCGAATGGATATGATCGTTGATGGCGATGACGCGGGTGCCGATTTCCGCGAGCGCCTCGCCGGTCGCCTGGACGAGTTTGACGCCGACCTGGACCTCGTCGCCCGACTTGGTGATCAGCGCCTTGATGTCCTTGGCGGCCGTTGCCGAACGCTGGGCGAGTTCGCGCACTTCCTGGGCGACGACTGCGAAGCCCTTTCCGGCCTCGCCGGCGCGTGCCGCCTCGACGCCGGCGTTCAGCGCCAGCAGGTTGGTCTGGAAGGCGATCTCGTCGATGACATTGATGATTTGGCTGATTTCGCGCGAGGCCTGCTCGATGCGGCCCATGGCTTCGACGGCGTTGCGCACGACGACCCCGGAAGCGCCAGACTTGTCCTTGGCTTCGGAGACCATGACGGTTGCTTCATGCGCCCGCTCGGTGGAGTTCTGGACGACGGCAGTAATCTGGTCGAGCGCTGCCGATGTCTGTTCGAGGGCGGCCGCCTGCTGCTCGGTGCGTTTCGACAGGTCGTCGCTGGCATTGCGCAGCTCGGCGGTGTTGCCGTTCATGGCCTCCGTCGTCTCGCGCACTTCGCGCATGGTCGCCTGCAGGGTGACGAAGGTATTGTTGACGTTCTGCTGCAACTCGGCGAAGGCGCCCTGGAAGCTGCCGCGCATCGTCTGGGTCAGATCGCCTTCGGCAAGGCTTGCGATGACGCGGCGGGTTTCGCCGATGCCGGCATCGACGCTCGACAGCAGCGTGTTGATGTTGCCAGCGAACTGGTTGAGGTTCTCGTCCTCATAGTCCTTGTCGATGCGGTGGCCGAAGTCGCCGGCCGCAGCCGCGGCGACGACGACGGACATGCTCGACTGCAGGTCGTCGCTCTTGGCGCGCATCGCCGCCTCCTGAGCGTTCAGGCGCTTGACGGCTAGGCCGTTCGCCTTGAAGACCGCAACGGCGGCGGCCATCTCGCCGATTTCGTCCTGGCGTCCGGCAAAGGGAACCTCGGCTTCGAAATTGCCGCTGGCGACCTCATTGATCGCCCGGGTGACGCGCTTGATCGGGCGGCTCAGATGGCTGGTGCCGATATAGAAGCCCATGCCGATGCCGACCGCGATGCCGATGCCGGTGATGCTGAGGACGAGCATCAGTACCCAGGTGCGGAAGCTTTCGATCTCGGTATTGACGGTTTCGAGCGCTGCCTTGTCGGTGGCGACGACCGCGTCGATTTCGGCTTGGAACGCCTTGCGGTTGGCGCGGTTGGCGTCATTGTTGCCCTGGGCGCTGGCGGCCTCGGGGCCGACTTCGGTGCCGAGACGGGCAGTCTCCATACGGAAGGTGCGGAATTCCGCAGCGCGGGCGACGAGCTTGGCGAAATCGCCCTTCTCGTCTTCCGGAACCAGCGGCGCCCAGCCCGCGATAACCTTGTCGATCTCGTCGAGGCCGGCCAGCAGGCCCTTGGCGAAGTTCGGCGTGTCCTTGATCGACTTGGCCGCATAGATGCCGCGCGCTTCCATGACCACGGCCGTGACGAAGCGGTTGAGGCGTTCGCCGGCATAGGCGCGGGCGGCAGCCTGCTCGTAAGCCGTCAGGTTGCGATTATATTCGTGCATGGCCGAGAGCGCCGTTGCGCCGATCAGAAGCGCCACCGCGCCCATCACGCATACCAACAGATTAATTTTGCCGCGGATCTTCAATGCTGTCTCCTGAGGTACGCCACTGCCTGGAAAGCAAATTCCAGCCGATGACCTGAATATCGGCGAAATTTATTAAAGTTAGATTTCCATTATTTACGATTATGGCTGGGGAAATTATCCATGTGGACCCTGGCCGGGACGCACAAAGCCCTGAAAACCGGGCGATCGGTCTGCCGCGCCGACAAATCACAACCAGTCGGCGCAGATCGAATTTATTAATACCGGAGTGCGAAAATACTTGCCGAGTTGGTGCTTGCAGCGAAATTATCCGGTATAATTGACTTTCACCGGCTTCATCCCTATAAGCCGCCGCACGTCCGGTCACTCAGCCTTTTATGGCCCGCCCGTTCGAAAAATAACGCTCCTTGCATTATGCAAATTCAAGAAGGGCCGCACTCCGCGGTGTTTAAATAAATGAAGCGTACCTACCAACCATCCAAGCTTGTTCGCAAGCGTCGCCACGGCTTCCGTGCGCGCATGTCTACCAAGGGTGGCCGCAAGGTCATCGCCGGCCGCCGCGCGCAGGGCCGCAAGCGTCTTTCGGCTTAAGGCCGGGTTGCCCGAAAAGAGATGGCGGGCGAATTGACGACCAAAAAAGAAAAACACGCTGTCGGGCGGCTGAAAAGCCGCCCGCAGTTTCTTGCCGTGCGCGAGGGCGAAAAACGCCGCGGCGGCCTCTTTCTTCTCGAAGTCCTCGACCGGAAGGAACCCGACAGCCAAGCCCGCGTCGGATTTACAGTCACCAAAAAACATGGCAACGCGGTTGAACGCAACCGCATGCGCCGCCGCCTGAAAGAGGCGGTGCGGCTTCATGCGGGGTTTGCAATGCAGCCCGGACACGACTATGTGGTTGTCGCGCGCAGGGACGTGCTTGAGGCGTCCTTCAAAGAATTGGCCGCGGAACTGAAATTTCGCGTGGAAACCAGGCCGAAACCCCGGCGCTCCGGAGACGGACGCCCCAGGAACGTATGATGGAAAAAAACCGCAATTACTTCATTGCGATCGCTCTCTCGGTGCTGATCGTCCTCGGCTGGCAGTTTCTCTATATGAATCCGCGCATCGAGGCCCAGCGCAAGGCGCAGGAAGCCCAGAAGGCGCAGCAGAAGACCGAACAGGTGCAGCAGCCCGCAGCCAACGGCGCGGCGCCGGCCCCGACGAGTGGGACCGCCCCTTCCGGTCAGGCCGTCGCCACGGCAACGCTGGAACAGGCGCTGGCAAAGAACCCGCGCGTCGTCATCGATACGCCTGCGCTTTCCGGCTCGATCAACCTCGCCGGCGCCCGGCTCGACGACCTGAAGCTCAAGGGCTATCACGAGACCGTCGACGACTCGAGCCCGACCATCACCCTGTTCAGCCCGGCGGAAACCAAGGATGGTTACTTCACCGAGCTCGGCTATATCGGCAGCGACGCCACGGGCAACGTTCCCGGCGCCTCGACGCTCTGGACGGCGCCCGAGGGCGCCAAGCTCACCGACAAGACGCCGGTGACGCTTTCCTACACCAACGACAAGGGCCTGACCTTTACCCGGACGATTTCCGTCGACGAACGCTACATGTTCACCGTCGCCGACAAGGTCGAAAATACCGGCCAGGCTCCCGTATCACTGTCTTCCTACGGCCGTGTGACGCGTTACAACAAGCCGACGACGCCCTCCGTCTACGTGCTGCATGAAGGATTCATCGGCGTCATCGGCGATGACGGGCTCGTCGAAACCAAATATACCGCCGCCGAGAAGGAAGCCGTCATGCCGCCGAAATCCACCGGCGGATGGCTCGGCATTACCGACAAATACTGGGCCGCGACGATCATTCCGCCGCAGACCTCGGCCTATGAAGCACGCTTCTCGCATTTTGCCGATGGCCAGCCGCGCTATCAGGCCGACTACAAGGACGATGCCTTCACCGTTGCGCCCGGCCAGTCGATCGAGCTCAAGAACCTCGTCTTCGCCGGCGCCAAGGAAGTGCCCGTCATCGACGGCTACGAGACCAGCTATTCGATCCCGAAGTTCGACCGGCTGATCGACTGGGGTTGGTTCTATTTCATCACCAAGCCGATGTTCAAGCTGATGGACTTTTTCTATCGCTTCTTCGGCAATTTCGGCGTGGCGATCCTGTGCACCACCATCGTCGTCAAGGCGCTGTTTTTCCCGCTCGCCAGCAAGCAATATGCTTCGATGGCGAACATGAAGCGCATGCAGCCGAAGATGGAGGAGCTGAAGGCGAAATTCGCCGATGACCGCATGGGGCTGCAGCAGGCGACCATGCAGCTCTACAAGGAAGAGAAGATCAACCCGATCGCCGGCTGCTGGCCGGTGGCGCTGCAGATCCCGATCTTCTTCTCGCTCTACAAGGTGATCTACATCACCATCGAGATGCGGCACGCGCCGTTCTTCGGCTGGATCAAGGACCTTTCGGCCCCCGATCCGACGACGATCGTCAATCTGTTCGGCCTGTTGCCCTTCGAAGCGCCGACCATTCTGCATCTCGGCGTCTGGCCGCTGATCATGGGTGTCACCATGTTCCTGCAGATGCGCATGAACCCGACCCCGCCCGATCCGACGCAGGCGATGATCTTCAACTGGATGCCGCTGGTGTTCATGTTCATGCTGGCAAGTTTCCCGGCCGGCCTGGTCATCTACTGGGCCTGGAACAACACGCTCTCGGTGATCCAGCAGTCGGTGATCATGAAGCGCCAGGGCGTCAAGGTCGAGCTGTTCGACAATCTGAAGGGCCTGTTCCGACGAAAAACGGCGCCGTCGAAATGACGCAGCTGCCTATTGCAGCAGGTTAATGTGCTACAGAAAAGCCCCGCTCCGACGGGGCTTTTCTGTTCGTATCGGTGAGCAATCACCCTGCGCCGACGCGGCTTCAACAAGCGCGCATGGAAAGCTCGATATCTTCGGAAAACGGCGTCGACATGTAACCGCGGCCAGGCGCGCGCACGTGGCCGAGGTATTCCGGGCAGGCGTCGGCATCGTCGGCGATGACAATCGCTCCCTGCCGGAGGCGGCCTTCCAAGATGTACAAAATCTCCAGATAGAGCGACTTTGCGCCGTCCATCAGGACCAGATCTATGCTGCCGGGAAGATCGGCGACGAGGGTTTCAAGCGCATCGCCCTGCCGAAACTCGACGAGATCGGCAAGCCCGGCCGCCGCAAGGTTCTGCCGTGCTCTGGAGATCTTGTCGGGCTCGAACTCGGTGGTGATCAGCCGGCCGCCGCCGTTATCGCGCAATGCGGCGGCGAGATAGAGCGTGGAAATACCGAACGACGTGCCGAACTCGACGATCTCACGTGCTCCACTGGCGCGTGCCAGCATATAGAGCAACTCGCCGGTCCTGCGCGACACGGGCAGCCACAGGTCCTTTATCAGGCCGTAGAAATTGCGGTATTCCGTCTTGCTGTGGAAGAGGCGATCCCGCTCCTCCCGCGACAGTGCCGCCAGGCCGGGGCTCGTCGCCTTGTCGGCCTGTTCGAACAAATGCTCGAGCAGCGGCGCGAGCGGTGAGGTCGTTAACGTGGTCATGGCAAATCCTTTGTCGAGAGCGTTGTTGTGCCGATCGAAAAAATACGATTAATTCGTCGCATTCGCTAATCGCATCCGGGAGCCTGGAAATGGCCGATCGCCCAAGCTCTGAAATTTCCTCACGAAAACAGCCCAAACAGGCGCGGTCGAACGAGCTCGTTTCGGCCATTCTGCAGGCTGCTGTTCAGGTTTTGGCGCAGCAAGGCGCGCACCGCTTCACCACCGCGCGCGTGGCTGAGAAAGCAGGCGTCAGCATTGGGTCGCTCTACCAATATTTTCCGAACAAGGCGGCGATCCTGTTTCGGCTGCAGAGCGACGAGTGGCGCGAGACCACCGGTCTTCTGAGTGAGATCCTCAACGACCGATCGGAGCCGCCGCTTCGCCGGGTGCGCAGATTGGTTCAGGCTTTTATTCGCTCGGAGTGCGAAGAGGCCGCCGTCCGTGTGGCGCTCGGCGACGCCGCTCCGCTCTACAGGGATGCGCCGGAGGCCCGGGAGGCGCGACAGGCTGGCGATCCGGTGATCGAGGCGTTCCTGAGGGAGGTGCTTCCCGCCCTCCCTGAGGCAGCCCGAGTGCTCGCCGGCGACGTTATGATGACAACCCTGACGACCGTCGGAAAGGATTTCTCCGAAAGACCGCGGAAGAGCGAAGACATGGAAGCCTATTCGGAGGCAATGGCCGATATGCTGTGCGCCTACCTTGTCAGCCTGGGCGCGCGATGAGACGCAGAGCCGTCGGCCGTGGGGACCGCAATGGGCTGTTAACCGCCTCGAAGCTTGACATCTCCCCTCAAAACCACGAAGCCCGGTGAAGAGACAGAACCCGGAGATTGCAGAGCCCGCATGCCCGAAACCGAAAAGCCGCTCTTCGGCCACCCATGGATCTTCATCCGCGGCGTACCCTCGCTCAATTTCCTGCCGCCGGAAGGGCCCCTGGAAGTGGCCTTTGCCGGCCGTTCCAATGTCGGCAAGTCGTCGCTTATCAATGCGCTGGTCGGCCAGAAGGGGCTGGCGCGCACGTCGAACACGCCGGGGCGAACCCAGGAGCTCAATTATTTCGTTCCGGATGGCTATTCCGGCGAAAGCGGCGACATGCCGCCGATGGCGATCGTCGACATGCCCGGCTACGGTTATGCGCAGGCGCCGAAGGAGCAGGTCGACAAGTGGACCAAGCTGGTTTTCGACTATCTGCGGGGCCGCGCGACGCTGAAGCGCGTCTATGTGCTGATCGACAGCCGCCACGGCATCAAGAAGAACGACGACGACGTGCTCGATCTGCTCGACAAGGCGGCCGTCTCCTATCAGATCGTGCTGACCAAGACCGACAAGATCAAGGCGCCGGCCGTGCCGAAGCTGCTTGCCGAGACCGCGGAAAAGATCCGCAAGCGCCCGGCCGCTTATCCCGGCGTGCTGTCCACCTCGTCGGAAAAGGGCGACGGGCTGGACGATCTGCGCCAGGCGATCGGCGAAACCGTCGGCGTCGCCCGCTGGAAATAGAGCGGCGCTAGATGGTTCAGCGCTCGCCGATAGCTGCGGCAATGTTCGGCGACGCGCGAATCCGGCCAGTTCCGAAGCTCCTTCCCACATTTTCGGATCCGCGGCTTTTCAGTCGGCCGAGTCCCCATTTGGTGCAAAGGCCACCGACGCATCCAAAGATTGAATCGACCGGCGATGAAAAACTAACGGTTGACGGCGCGCGTCCTTTGCGCTACATGACAACTATCGAATTTTGCTTGCTGGCTTGGTTATCGCGCGATTAGCACCGCGGCCTGAACGAACTTCCTTTCAAAAATCGCTATCACCATCCGTATCGCCCTGGCGCTGCGGTTCTTCAATATTGCTATGAAAGGGTTCATCATGACCACTGGCACCGTTAAATGGTTCAATTCCACCAAGGGCTTCGGCTTCATTCAGCCTGACAATGGCGGCGCTGACGCCTTCGTTCACATCTCCGCCGTCGAGCGCGCCGGAATGCGCGAACTCGTCGAAGGCCAGAAGATCGGCTTCGATCTCGAGCGTGACAACAAGTCGGGCAAGATGTCCGCTTGCAATCTCCAGAACGCTTAACTCGATATCTGCTTTCCTTTGACCACGGATGTACTGGCACTGCCGGAAGCACGTTATCCATGCAAGGCCAGGCGAACTGCCTGGCCTTTTTGTTTTCGCTCGCCCATCGAACTCTCAGTATCGGACCCGACATGACAGAGACATACAGCAAATCCCGCCAGCGGGCGGAGATTGCCTTCGGCAACGTCCAGAGCCAGTTCTTTGCAAAGAACAAGGCGGCCGAGGAACTCGAATCCGACGTCCAATCGCAACAGGCAAAGACCTTGCGGCTTCGCGAGGCGCGGCTTTCCAGGGAACGCAACGACCGGGCAACAACAACGGCCGCGCTCGTTGCAAAACGCACCCGGGCCGGCTGACCTCACACTGCGCTCACCGTGAACTCATCCTGAAGGAAGCTTGAATGGCGGACGATATCAAGGAACTCCAGTCGATCAATACGGCTTGGCAGATCGCCATTCAGGAGATTCTCCGAATGGTTATCAGGGACATGTATCATGGTGGCGGCGAGGCTTCGTTCAGGACGCACATCAAGCGTATCGAAGAGGCAGCGGTGGACAGCATCTACACGGACTTGCGGCTGCGCGGCACGGATGAATGGACGGAGGTCCTGGTCAAGGAACGGGCGAGCAATTTCGTGACGACGCTGCTGACCTCGTTTACCTATGACCGGGCATAGCCTTGCCGGGTTTGGCCCCACGGGTTCGGATCCTTATCATCGCATCATGAAACTGCTTGCGTAAGCGGATCAGCGGCGATTGCACTTGCGTCCCCGCAGTATTTGAAGCAACCCTCCATCCCAGGCGGTGCAAGAGCAGTCCGCGTGCGCGAGTAATGAGATGACCGATAGCAAAGACCAGCCGCTGTCGCCGGAAGGCGTCGGCAACCTGCCCCATCTGGCCGAAGCCCTTGATGACGATCGGTTTCGACACTTTCTCGATCACGTCCCTTTTGCCGTGGCCGTCTCCGAACTCGGCGACCGCGAGGCGCTGATCTATGTCAATCTCGAATTCGAACGGCTGACGGCGCTGAGCGCAAAGCAGGTCGAGGGAAAGACCTGGTCCGAGATCGAATTGAATTCCACCGCCATTTCGGGAGGAGCGACGCTCACGGCCGCCGTGACCTCTGCCGAGGAGTATATTGGCGCGTTCTCGCTGGTGGCCGAACCCGAGAGCACTGCCATTATCGATGTCTGGTCGAATACCATCGTCAACGATGATGATACCCCGCTGTTCCGATTGGTGGCCTTTGCGGCGCGCAATGAGGCGGCGGCCGATCAAAGCTTCGGTGAACTGCTGACGGAGAAGGATGTCCTTCTGCGCGAACTTCAGCATCGCGTGAAGAACAACCTTCAGATGATCACAGCGCTGATCCGGATGGAGGCACGCAATGCGCAACAGAGCGAGGAAAGCGAAAGGTTTGCACGGCTTGCCGGGCGAATTGAGGCCCTGGCGCTGCTGTATCGCTCGCTGTCGGACGAAGAGAAAGGTGCCACAGTCGATCTTGGAACCTATGTGAGCCAGATTGCCGCCTCGGTGATGGCGGCTCACGCCGTGGAAGGGATCCGGCTGGACATGAAGGTCGACACCTGGCCGGTTTCGGTCGATGTGGCCATGCCCGCCGGCTTGGTCATCAACGAACTGCTCACCAATACGCTCAAACATGCCTTCGTGGGGCGTGATGGCGGAGAAATCACGCTCCGTTGTGTCGTCAGCGATACAGGGTGCAGGATCACCGTCGCCGATAACGGGGTCGGGCTTCCTCAAGATGTGACTTGGCCGCACCCGGGTAAACTAAGCGCAATGATCGTACAGTCGCTGAAACAGAACGCCCGCGCCAAGGTCGAAGTCACCTCGTCCCCCGACGCCGGCGTGAGTGTCTCGCTCGTTTTCCCAATAGCCGAAGCGACCCGATAGCCTCATCGCTAGAAAACTGGTCGGAAATCACAAGGCAAGTCATTCTCGGCTACTTTCGGGGCGCCCCGAAGAGCGCCCCGGGCCCTGCCAAGATGGGCGGGCTTACATCTTCGGCAGCAGCACCTTGTCGACGACGTGAATGACGCCGTTCGACTGTTTGACGTCGGCGATCGTCACATGCGAGACGCCGCCGTTTTCGTCGGTCAGGGTGATCTTGCCCATGCTTTCCTTGGCTTTCAGCACGCAGCCGCCGACGGTCTTGATGTCGTGCTCACCGCCGTCATCCTTGATCATCTTGGCAACCGTCTTGGCCATCGCGTCGGCAGCAACGACATGGCAGGTCAGAACCTTGGTGAGCGTCGCCTTGTTTTCCGGCTTCAGCAGCGTGTCGACGGTGCCCTTCGGCAGGGCGGCGAAGGCTTCGTTGGTCGGCGCAAAGACGGTGAAGGGACCCTTGCCCTCCAGCGTGCCGACCAGGCCGGCTGCCTTGACGGCGGCGACCAGCGTCGTGTGATCCTTGGAATTCACGGCGTTTTCGATGATGTTCTTGGTGGCGAACATCGGCGCACCGCCGACTTCAGGGTTCTTGGCGGCGGCAAAGGCGACGGCGGACAGGGCGGTGGCGAGCGCAAAACCGCGCAATACGGACTTGATCATGATTTTCTCCTCACCGGACACGATCCGCGGGCTTAATGCCTGAGCGTCGTCCGGACATTTCGAACTACGGCGGCTTGCGCCAAAGAGTTTCAGACAGGAGAAAATGATTTCATGGCCGACGCGATTTACGGCCGGCGCCCGATCATGGCCGGCGCAATGCGCCGCTTGCGATCACCGGACCGGTCGCCTGGCCGGTCGGCGAGCCGCCGAAGGGTTCGAGGCTGACGGCAAGCGTCGCGCCATCGGCGAGATTGCTGCGCAGATCGGCGGGAATGACGAGTTCGCCGCTCTCGCCCGGCTGGAAGACGCCGAGCGATTTCGGCAGGCCGCTGCCCGGCACCAGCCAGAGTTCCAGCGACTTCTCCTCCGGCTTGCCGGCGGCGACCGGCACGATCTTCAGCCGTCCACTCTGCAGCTCGTAGGAGGCAAGAAGATTGATGGCGCTGTTCTGGCCGGAAAGCGAGGCGACCAGCGGTGTCGGTCCCTGCGGCTCAGGCACGACGCCCGAGGCGAAGATGACGGCGCTGACGGCGACGACGACGCAGGCAAAGCTCAGCGAGCGCCAGAAGACTGCCGAATTCCAGAGGCCTTGCGAAAAGGATGCGGGTTTTTGAGCATCGCCGAATAGCCGCGCCTCGATCTGCTTGAAGGTTTCCCGGTTCGGCGAGGCGGTTTCATATTCGTCATTGAAGGCAGAAAGGTTGGTTTCCCAGCGGCTGACGATCGCGGCAAAGGGCCGATCGTGGCGCATGCGCTCTTCCACCACCCGCCGATCCTGCAGCGACAGGACGCCAAGCACATATTCGCCGGCGAGAACCTCGTCGCGGGAGCGGTCTCCCTTGCTTTTGTCGGGCGATGTCATCGTTCCATGCACTCTCTCAGTTTCAACAGGCTGCGCCTGAGCCAGGTCCGCATCGTGTTCAGCGGGACACCAAACTGATCGGCCAGTTCCTGATAGCTCAGCCCTTCGACATAAGCCCGTTTCACCGCGACCGCACGATCAGCTTCCAACTCTTCCATGCAGGTGTCAATCCGCCTTCCTTCATCCTTCGTCACCGTCTGCATTTCCGGGTCGGGTGCGGCGTCGGCAAGATCATAGGCACTGTCGATTTCGTCGGCGACGGGCTTGCGCGACCGCAACGCGTCGATCGACCGGTTGCGGGCAATCGCCGAAAGCCACGCTGCCGACGATCCTGTCGCTGCCTGGTAGCTTCCGGCCCTTTGCCAGATGCTGATATAAACTTCCTGCAGGGCTTCTTCGGCTTCCGTGCGATCCTTCAAGATACGCAGGCAGATGGCAAAAAGTTTCGGCCCGGTCTGATTGTAAAGGGCAACAAAGGCCCGGCGGTCGCCGAGCGCGACGCGGCCGATCAGGTCTGCAATCTCATCGCCTTGCATGCCGTTCCTCATCTCATGCTTGGGTGCGCCGGACGCTAAAGGCCACCGGCTCCGCGCCAGATACGAAAAACTATTGCCCTCTGGATTATTCCCTCTGTCGGAAACTTGCGATAAAAGGCCGCGAACAATTCCGCGGGGTCCCCATGAACGAGTTCCGAAAGCGAACTGCAGGCACGGCTTCTGGCCAAGGCGCTGCCCTTCATGCAGCGTTATGAAAACAAGACGATCGTCGTGAAATATGGCGGCCACGCCATGGGCAATCCCGAACTCGGCAAGGCCTTTGCCAGCGACATCGCCCTTTTGAAGCAATCCGGCGTCAACCCGATCGTCGTTCACGGCGGCGGCCCGCAGATCGGCGCCATGCTGAACAAGATGGGCATCGAATCGAAATTCGAGGGCGGGCTGCGCGTCACCGACCAGAAGACGGTCGAGATCGTGGAGATGGTGCTCGCCGGCTCGATCAACAAGGAAATCGTCGCGCTGATCAACCAGACCGGCGAATGGGCGATCGGCCTTTGCGGCAAGGACGGCAACATGGTCTTCGCCGAAAAGGCGCGCAAGACCGTCAAGGATCCGGATTCGAACATCGAGCGCGTGCTCGATCTCGGCTTCGTCGGCGAAGTGGTCGAGGTCGACCGCACGCTGCTCGATCTGCTCGCCCGCTCGGAGATGATCCCGGTGATCGCGCCCGTCGCACCCGGCCGCGACGGCGCCACCTACAATATCAACGCCGATACCTTCGCCGGCGCCATTGCCGGCGCGCTCAACGCCACCCGGCTGCTGTTCCTGACCGATGTGGCCGGCGTGCTCGACAAGAATGGTCAACTGATCAAGGAGCTTTCCGTCGCCGAGGCGCATGCGCTGATCGCCGACGGCACGATCTCGGGCGGCATGATCCCGAAGGTCGAGACCTGCATCGATGCGATCAAGGCCGGCGTCCAGGGCGTCGTCATCCTGAACGGCAAGACCGCCCATTCCGTCCTGCTGGAAATCTTCACCGAGCACGGCATTGGGACGCTGATCGTTCCCTGATCGAGGGTGCGCCTTTCATCGGAACGAAGGGCGCGTCTCCCCTCCTCCTGCTCGTGAGTCCTGTTTCAGCTTTTCCATCGGGAAGAGCAGTCAGTAGCGCCCATGCGTCAGAGGCGCCTGCCCGACCTCTTCCATCCTTTCTCGCGATCACGCCGGCACAGGATCGGCCCCGATGCTCAAGGCAATTCTTTGGCGCGGACGCGCGCCTGGCTTTCCTTCTTGATCGGCCGGCTGACCGGGCAGACCTCCTGCACGAAGCCATTGAGCGTATTGACCAAACAGGGAATAGTGGACGAACTGGCCCTGCTTCTCCCGTCTGATCAGCCCCGCCGTTTCAAGAATGGAAAGATGCTGCGAAACGGCCGGCTTGGACATGCTGAAGCGGTCTGCGATCTCGCCGGCGGTCAAGCCGGATGCCGAGAGATAGGCACGGGGCATTGCCGTGCGGGTATCGGTGTCGCTGACCGGACACTGGCTGGTCGGTCATTTCGCCCACCGGGCCGGTCATCAGGGATGGCGTGTCGATGACGTCGCGGTGCAGGGTTACAACCTGCCGCATTTCGGGCTGGTGACCTTTGGCGAGAGCTTCCACGGCAACCATCACGCCTTTCCGGAATCGGCGCGGCTCGGCATCGAGCCGGGGCAGTTGGACCTCGGTTGGTATTTCATCCGGCTGCTGGCGGGGATCGGCCTGGCTTCGGCGATCAAGCTCCCGCACATGATCGTGCCACGGCGAGGGTTGAAGCGCGTCGACACATCCGCTTCCGGTGGCAATCAGCCGCAACATCAGGCGGAATCGCGCCCCTGACTGCGATATCCGCTCGAAGAAGCCGCAAATCGCCCGATCTAGCCTTGGCAAGATTTCGAATCGTGCTTTAGGTTGCGCCCCGAAACTTAACGGGTCGAGCAAACAGATGCGCCTTACAGACTGCTATAATTTTCACGATTTCCGGCGCATGGCCAAACGGCGGCTTCCCGGGCCGATCTTCGATTATATCGACGGCGCTGCAGATGACGAGGTGACCTATCGGCGCAATAGCGCGGCGTTCGAAGCTTGCGATCTGGTGCCCGACGTCTTGCGCGGGGTGGCCGAGGTCGACATGTCGGTAACCGTCATGGGGCAGAAGCTGGCGATGCCGGTCTATTGCTCGCCGACGGCGCTACAGCGGCTTTTCCACCACCAGGGCGAGCGGGCGGTCGCGGCGGCGGCGGGAAAATACGGCACGATGTTCGGCGTCTCCTCGCTCGGCACGATCAGCCTGGAGGAAGCGCGGCAGATCAGCGCCGGGCCGCAGGTCTATCAGTTCTATTTCCACAAGGACCGCGGCCTCAACCACGAGATGATGGCGCGGGCGAAGAATGCCGGCGTGCAGGCGATGATGCTGACGGTCGACAGCATTACCGGCGGCAACCGCGAGCGCGACAAGCGCACCGGCTTTGCCATTCCCTTCAAGCTCAATCTCGCCGGCATGATGCAGTTTGCGATCAAGCCGTCCTGGGCGATCGACTGGATGACGCATGAGGCGTTCCGGCTGCCGCAGCTCGAAAACCACGTGAAGATGGACGGCGGCGCCCTGTCGATCAGCCGATATTTCACCGAAATGCTCGACCCCTCCATGTCGTGGAACGACGTGGCTGACATGGTGCAGGCCTGGGGCGGGCAATTCTGCCTGAAGGGCATCATGTCGGTCGAAGACGCCAAGCGCGCGGTCGAGATCGGCTGCACCGGCATCGTGCTTTCCAACCATGGCGGCCGCCAGCTCGACGGTTCGCGCAGCGCCTTCGACCAGCTGGCTGAAATCGTCGACGCGGTGGGCGACCGGATCGACGTGATGATGGATGGCGGCGTGCAGCGGGGCACGCATGTTCTTAAAGCGCTGTCGCTGGGGGCGAAGGCGGTCGGGCTCGGCCGCTATTATCTCTTCCCGCTTGCCGCCGCCGGGCGGCCCGGCGTCGAACGGGCGCTGGAGACGATGCGCACCGAGATCGAACGGGACATGAAGCTGATGGGTTGCACCTCGGTCGACCAGCTGACACGGCGCAATCTGCGCTTCCGTTCCTGAGCGGAGTGGGATGTCATTTTCGGGCCGCAGTCTTTCATCTGAGAGCTGCGGCCCGCGCACATCTCGGCCTCAGAGCGTGCTGTAAATCGCCGCCGCCTCCTGTTTCAGCTTTTCCATCATCGACCGGTAAGGCCCCGGTCCATAGCTGATGCGGCCGACACCGAGCTTTGCCAGGGTTTTCACATCGGGAGCGCCCGCCCGCATCATGATATTGACCGGCAGCGACGATGCAGCGCAGATCTTTTCGATCAAGGCGGGATCGATCAGGCCGGGAACGAAGAAACCGTTGCCGCCGGCCGCCGCATAGGCCCTGCCGCGCTCGATCGCCTCGTCCACCAGACCGGCATGTTTGGCAAGATCGCCTTCGGCGAGGAAGAGATCGGTGCGGGCGTTGATGAAGAAGGGGATGTCTCTGCCGTCGGCCATGGCGCGAATGGCGCGGATGCGGGCCGCCTGGCTCTCGGCGGGGTAGAGCCCCTCGCCGGCAACCACCCGATCTTCGAAATTGATGCCGATGGCGCCGACATCCACCAGCCTGGCGGCATTGGCCGCCGCCCCCTCGGGCTCCGCCGAATAGGCGCCTTCGAAATCGACCGACAGCGGCAGGTCGATGACGGCGGTGATGGATTTCGCCGTCTCCACAAGTACCTGCATCGGGAGTTTCTCGCCATCGGCAAACCCGTGGGCTGCGGCGACCGACCAGCTTCCGGTCGCGAGCGCCTTGGCGCCGGCTTCCGTCACCGCCTTCGCCGTGCCGGCATCCCAGATATTGTAGAGGACGATCGGATCGCCCTTCTTATGCAGCGCGGCGAATGCCTTGGCCTTCTCAATCTGGTTCATGCTGTCTCCTCCATCTTCGCCTGTGTACTGATTTTCTCTTCATGGCGCAGCAGCCACTGTTTGCGCCAGAGCCCGCCGCCGTAGCCGGTCAGCGAACCATCCGCGCCGAGGATACGATGGCAGGGCACGATGATGGCAAGCTGGTTGGCGCCATTGGCGCGGCCGACGGCCCGCACCACCTCCGGCCTTTCCATCTCCCTGGCAAGATCGCCATAGGCGCGCGTCTCACCGACAGGGATTTCCATCAGCTTTGCCCAGACATGTTTTTCGAAGGGCGTACCGCCAAGCGCCAGCGGCGTCGTGAAAACGGTGGGCCGGCCCTCGAAATAATCCCGGATCTCCGCCTCGATCTGGTCGATGACAGGGGTGCGGCCGATTGCGACCGAGGATCGGACGCGCTTCTGCAGCGCTTCGAGCTCAGTCGGCAGCGCCTTACGATCATGAAATTCGAGAAGGTGCAGATGCGTCTTGTCGGCAACCGCGATCATCGGCCCGAGCGGGGTGGCGAACCAATCGGCAACGAGCAATTCGCGGTTTTGCGAGAGCGCCGGCGCTTTACCGACGAGCCGCTGGAATGCCGTGCGAAAGCCGCTCGGAGAACTCGTATCCGGCGTCGATCTGCGCATCGATGACGCGCGCGCCGTCGGCCAGCTGCCGGGCCGCTTCGCCGAGCCGGCGATAGCGGACGATGTCATGGAAGGTCATGCCGAGCGCCCGCTTGAAGGCGCGGCGCACCGTCGAGGGATCATGGCCACGGCGGACAATCTCCTCCTCGGTCCAGCGAACCTCCGGCTGAGCGTCGAGTGCCGCAAGCAGTTCGTCGACGATCGGCTCCCTGCCCGGCTGTTCCAGCGGCCTGCAGCGCCGGCAGGGACGAAAGCCGGAATGCATGCAAGCGGCGATCGTCTCGAAGAACAGGGTATTTTCCCGCTTCGGCTTGCGCGCCGGGCAGGTCAGCCGGCAGAAGATGCCCGTCGTCTTGACGCAGACATAGGCCTGCCCCTCATAATCAGCGCTGCGCGCGATCAAGGCGTCATAGAGCGTATCGTCGTCGGGGCGTTCGAAAAGCATATCCGCTTTCTAGCATCCCGCGCATGCGCCGTCCGCCGAAAATCGGGCGTCTATTTTATTCTTGTCGATTTCCTTGCGGCCGCGCCCATGCCATAAGACCGCCATGACAAAGATCGACCGCACGCCTGATAAAGCCGATTTCGCGCACGTCACAGACTGGGTCTTCGACCTCGACAACACGCTCTATCCGCATCATGTCAATCTCTTCGCGCAGATCGACAAGAACATGACCGCCTATGTCGCGGCCTTGTTGCAGATGGAGCGGGAAGAGGCGCGCAAGCTGCAGAAGCAATATTACCTCGAGCACGGCACGACGCTGCAGGGCCTGATGATTCATCACGGCATCGACCCGAACGACTTCCTCGAAAAGGCGCATGCGATCGACTACACGGCGCTGACGCCGCAGCCGGAACTCGCCGCGGCGATCAAGGCGCTGCCCGGGCGTAAGTTCATCTTTACCAATGGCAGCGTCAAACATGCGGAAATGACGGCCGGTGCGCTCGGCATTCTCGAGCATTTCGACGACATCTTCGATATCGTCGCCGCCGACTATGTGCCGAAGCCGGCGCAGGCGACCTACGACAAGTTCACGGCGTTAAAATGCGTCGAAACGAGCAAGGCGGCGATGTTCGAGGATCTGCCGCGCAATCTGACGGTGCCGAAGGCGCTCGGCATGCAGACAGTGCTGTTGGTGCCGCGCAATCTGGAAGACACGCTCGTCGAATGGTGGGAAAAGACCAGCGGCGAAGAGGATCACATCGATTTCGTCACCGACGACCTCGCCGCCTTTCTCGGCAAGATTACCGCTCGGAGCTGATCTGGCCCCTGGGTTGGCGGCGACTGACGGATTACCAAAGTTTCATTCAGCTTACCGATGTTTAACTGGGGCTTTCCGCCCTGCTGCCGTAGCTTTCTTCGTGAGGGGACACCTCACGAAAGGCAAATACGATGTACCGCAACAAGCTGATACTGGCAGCGCTTTCCTCCACCCTCATCTTCGGCGCAGCCGCCGGGGCAGGCCATGCCGCACCCGGTGACGCGCCGCGCCAGCACCCCGGCATGCACGGTCCGGGGCCTGCCGCCTTCCGCGAAATCACCTATGTCAGGATGCTCAAGCAGTTCGACGCCAACAAGGACGGCAAGGTCTCCAAAGAAGAAGCGACCGCCGGCCTCGACAAGGTTTTCGCTGCGATCGACACCAATAATGACGGCTCGCTGACGCCCGGTGAAATCAGCGCATACCAGAAGACGCAGATGCAGGCGATGAGAGATCAGCGCAAGCAGGAGGCCAGCGAAAACAAGGATACCGATACCGCAGCCGCGACGCCAGGCAATGACGACCAGGGCCGGCCGCCACGCGACGGTCACGGCGGGCATGATGGTCATGACGGGCACCGTTGGATGCGCCATGGCGGCAACTTCATGCGCGCCTCGATGATGATGCACCGGGTTGATACCGACCAGAACGGCCAGATTTCCAAACAGGAAGCCGTTGCCGCCTTCGACAAGCTGTTTGCGCGGATGGACCGCAACAAGGACGGCGTCATCTCGATCGACGACATGCCGGACCGGCCGCTGCTGTAGGCCGCGGCTGCAAGGTTGGGCGAACCATCGCCTCCGCTCTTCCCCGCCCGGCGGGGAAAGAGCCACGTCTTACGAACGGGATGCCGAGCCGCTATTCGCGATGCTCATAGAAATCCTGGATGATCTTCCACGCGGCTTCGGCCGTGTCGACGAAGCTGATCAGCTTGACGTCGTCGGGCGCGATCGTGCCGAATTCGGCCAGGGCATCGAAATTGACGATGCGGCGCCAGAAGGCTTCGCCGAAGAGGATCAGCGGCAGCCGCTCCATGCGGCCGGTCTGGATCAGCGTCAGGCATTCGAAGAATTCGTCGAGCGTTCCGAAGCCGCCGGGAAAGACGGCGATTGCCTTGGCGCGCACCATGAAATGCATCTTGCGAATGGCGAAATAGTGGAAGTTGAAGCTGAGTTCCGGCGTCACATAGGCGTTCGGCGCCTGTTCGTGCGGCAGCACGATGTTGAGGCCGATCGAGGGTGCGCCCTCGTCGGCCGCGCCGCGATTGCCGGCCTCCATGACGCCGGGACCGCCGCCGGTGACGATGACATATTCCTGGAACCCGAGGGTCGCCGAATATTTCGAGCAGAGCCGGGCGAATTTTCGCGCCTCGTCATAATAGACGGAGGCCGCCTCCAGATTGGCGCGCTGGATGTCGTTGCGTGCCGCCCAAGCGCTCTGGCCGGGGGCGGGAATACGGGCGCCGCCGAACATGACGACGGTCGAGCGGATGCCGCGCTCCGTCAGCATCATCTCCGTCTTCAGCAGCTCCAGCTGCAGGCGGATCGGCCGCAGCTCCTCACGGCAGAGGAAATCTTCGTCGACATAGGCAAGGCGGTAGGCGGGCGACATCGTCTGCGGCGTCTTCGGCACAGCCTCGGCGCGCTGCCTGTCGGTCGAGCTGCTCTTCAGCGGGTCCCATACGCCATCCTTGCGCCGCGACCCGCCGTTTCGTCCCTTCGCCATGTCGAAATGCCTTTCAGTCTTGCCGGCTTCAAAGCCGGATATGTCGCTATAACGCCTTGAATCCAAGTATGATCTTGTTGGAAAAATCATTCCGTTCTACGGCTGCATGCTGTAGAGCAGGTTAAATCCCTGCCAACCGCATTCCGGAGACTCCGCCGTCTCCACGATAAAGATCGAAGTTTAAGGAATTCTCATGAGCGCCACCGACCTCGCATCCCTCGAAAAGACCATCGAAGCCGCCTTCGACAATCGCGACAATGTGAACACGTCGACCAAGGGCGAGGTTCGCGATGCGGTCGAAGCAGCGCTCGACCTGCTCGATGCCGGCAAGGTTCGTGTCGCAACGCGCGGCGCCGACGGCGCCTGGACGGTCAATCAGTGGCTGAAGAAGGCCGTGCTCCTGTCCTTCCGCCTCAACGACATGGACGTGGTCAAGGGCGGCTCGGGCAATTCCACCTGGTGGGACAAGGTGCCCTCGAAATTCGAGAACTGGGGCGAGAACCAGTTCCGCGCCGCCGGCTTCCGCGCCGTGCCGAACTGCGTCGTGCGCCGCTCGGCCTATATCGCCCCGAACGCCATCCTGATGCCCTCCTTCGTCAATCTCGGCGCCTATGTCGGCGAAGGCACGATGGTCGATACCTGGGCGACGGTCGGCTCCTGCGCGCAGATCGGCAAACATGTGCATCTCTCCGGCGGCGTCGGCATCGGCGGCGTGCTGGAGCCGATGCAGGCCGGCCCGACGATCATCGAAGACAATTGCTTCATCGGCGCCCGTTCGGAAGTGGTCGAAGGCTGTATCGTCCGCGAAGGCTCGGTGCTCGGCATGGGCGTCTTTATCGGCAAGTCGACCAAGATCGTCGACCGCGCCACCGGCGAAGTGAGCTACGGCGAAGTGCCGCCCTATTCCGTCGTCGTCGCCGGCTCGATGCCGTCGGGCAGTGCGACCATGGGCAACGGCAAGCCAGCGCCGCATCTCTACTGCGCCGTCATCGTCAAGCGCGTCGATGAACAGACCCGATCCAAGACCGGCATCAACGAGCTGCTCAGAGATTGATGACACCAGGACTTTGATCCGGTAAACAGGCGGCGTCTTTTGCGCGAGGCCGCCGCCTTGCCATGTCTTTGCCATTCCCGCCGGATAGTTCGACGCCATGACCGCTACCGATCCCGTCGCCAATCTTCAGACGCTGATTCGCTGCCCCTCGGTGACACCGGCCGAAGGCGGCGCGCTGTCGGCGCTCGACGCCATGCTTGCGCCGCTCGGCTTCACTGTCGACAAGGTGAAAGCGAGCGAAGCGGGAACCGCCGATATTGAAAACCTCTATGCCCGGCTTGGCAAGGACGGCCCGCATCTGATGTTTGCCGGCCATACCGATGTCGTGCCGGTCGGCGACGAGGCCGCCTGGACGCATCCGCCCTTCGCCGCCGAGATATCGAAGGGCGAACTCTTCGGTCGCGGCGCCGTCGACATGAAGGGCGGCATTGCCTGCTTCGTCGCCGCCGTCGCCCGCCATATCGAAAAGAGCGGGCCGCCCAAGGGCTCGATTTCCTTGCTGATCACCGGCGACGAAGAAGGCCCGGCGATCAACGGCACAACCAAGCTCCTGCAGTGGGCGGCCGAACGCGGCGAACGCTGGGATGCCTGCCTGGTCGGCGAGCCCACCAATCCGGACAGGCTCGGCGACATGATCAAGATCGGCCGGCGCGGCTCGCTGTCGGGCAAGATCACCGTGCATGGCGTCCAGGGCCACGCCGCCTATCCGCATCTTGCCGACAATCCGGTGCGCGGCATGCTGCAGCTGACGGAGGCGCTGATGGATCCGCCCTTCGACGGCGGCACCGACGATTTTCAGCCCTCAAACCTTGAGGTGACCACGGTCGATGTCGGCAATCCGGCGACCAACGTCATTCCGGCCAAGGCCTCGGCCAGCTTCAACATCCGCTTCAACGACAGCTGGACGGCCGAGACGCTGCGCGCCGAAATCCTGCGGCGCCTCGACGCCGCCGCCGGGGATGGTCGGCTGCGGCCGGGCCGCGAACCGGTGAAATACGATATCGTCTGGGCCGACCGGCCGAGCCATGTCTTCCTCACCCGCAACAATGCCCTGATCGCCTCGCTCTCTTCAGCCGTCGAAAGTGTCACCGGCCGCTCGCCGGCGCTTTCGACCACCGGCGGCACCTCGGATGCGCGTTTCATCAAGGATTATTGCCCGGTCGTCGAGTTCGGCCTCGTCGGCCAGACGATGCACATGGTCGACGAGCGCGTCGCCGTTTCCGATCTGGAGATGCTGACGGCGATCTACGAGACCTTCATTGCCCACTGGTTCGCCAATGCCGGGGCTTAGGGAAGTCCAATACTATTTGGCCGGCCTCTGGCTGCTGATCCGGCTGGATCCGCGCGGCTTCCGCTACCTCGATTTGTCCGAGCGCGGCGTGAACCGCTCGTTCTGGGCGATCGCCTGGTGCCTGCCGCCGATGGGCATTTCCTGGCTCTGGTGGCGGCAGGTCTTTCTGCGGTCGATGCCGCCGGAAGCCGATGTCGGCTTTGCCTTCTATCTCAGGCTCGGCTTCGTCGAGCTCGCCAACTGGTTCGTGCCGCTGGTTTTTGCCGGGCTGCTGCTGCTTGCCTTCCGCATGGGCGAGCGTTTCGCCCCTGTCGTCGTCAGCGTCAACTGGCTCGGCGTGCCGCTCTCCTATATCAACGGGCTGCTGCTGGCGATGGTTGTCTTCCTTCCCGGCTCCGTCGGCCTTGTCTCGCTGCTGCTGCTTGCCTTCATGCTGGCTCAGGTCTTCGTGCTGGCGCGCATTCTGCGGATGATCTGCCACGGTCATCCGCTGATGGTCGGGGCAATGACGCTGGTGCTGCTGGTGCCGTCGATGATCCTTTCGGAATATCTGCAGCACTTCCTCGGCATCTATCCGGTCTGACCAAGCTTACGATGGATCGTCATCGGTCTCGCTGACCGGCCTGCGCCGGTCGACGATCACCTCCGGATAATCCACCTGCAGGAAATAGAGCCCGTCGGGCGGCGCCACCGGGCCGCAGGCCTTGCGGTCGCGCGCCGCAAGGGCGGCCTCGACATCGTCAGGCGTCCATTTGCCTTCGCCGGCGAGCTTCAGCGTGCCGGCGAAGGAGCGGATCTGGTTGTGGAGAAAACTCTGCGCCGTGGCGCGGATCTCGATCAGCTCGCCGCTGCGCGTCACATCCAGCCGATCGAGCGTGCGCACCGGGTTGTTTGCCTGGCAATGAGCGGCGCGGAAGGTGGAGAAATCGTGGCGGCCGACCAGCCTCTGGGCGGCGGCGTGCATGACCTCGTGGTCGAGCGCCTTCGGTACCCACCAGGCCTTGCCGGCTTCCAGCGCCAGCGGCGCCCGTCGGCTGACGATCCGGTAGAGATAATGGCGGCGCAACGCCGAGAAACGGGCATCGAAGAATTCCGCAACCGCCTCGACATCGAGAATGGAAACACGCTCGCCGGCAAGCCTCAGATGCGCGTTCAAGGCATTCTGCAGCTGGTACGGCGACCATGCCTTCGACAGATCGACATGGATCACCTGGCCCATGGCGTGGACGCCCGAATCGGTGCGGCCGGCGCCGCGGATCGAGACGGTCTCGCCGGTCAGCGACAGCACTGCGGCTTCGATCGCGCCCTGCACCGAGGGGCCGTTCTCCTGCCGCTGCCAGCCGACATAGGGGCCGCCGTCATATTCGACGGTCATGCGGAAGCGCGGCATCAGGAAAGCCTCGTGCCGACGGCAAGCGGCGTACCCCTGAGGAAATCGGCCGCGGCCAGCGGCTTGCCGCCTGCCTTCTGCAGCCTGGTCAGCCGCACAGCACCCGAGGCGCAGGCGACCGCGAGGTCGTCGCTCAGCAATTGCCCGGCAGGCCCCTCGCCTTCAGCCAGCTCCGAGCCGAGCACCTTCACGCGCTCAGGCTTGCCACCGATCTCGAGCTCGAACCAGGCGCCGGGAAATGGCGCCAGACCGCGGATATGATTGTGCACATCTAGGGCATCCCTGGCAAAATCGATGCGGGTTTCGGCCTTGTCGATCTTGGCGGCATCGAGCACACCATCTTCCGGCTGCGGCGTCAGCGGCAGGTCGTTCATCTCCAGCTTCACCATGGCTTCCGCCATCGCCTTGGCGCCGACCTGCATCAACCGGTCGTGCAGTTCGCCTGCCGTCATGTTCGGGCCGATCTCGACTGTGCGGGTGAGCGCCACGGCGCCGGTATCGAGCCCCTTGTCCATCTTCATCACCATCATGCCGGTTTCTGCGTCACCCGCCATGATCGCCCGCTGGATGGGCGCCGCACCCCGCCAGCGCGGCAGCAGCGAGGCGTGGCCGTTGTAGCAGCCGTCGCGGGTGCCGTTCAAAACCGCCTCCGGCAGCAGCAATCCATAGGCGACGACGACGGCGACATCGGCCTTGAGAGCGGCGAACCTCTCGCGCTCCTCGGGATCTTTGAAATTGACCGGCGTGAAAACCGGCAGGCCGAGCAGTTCGGCCGCCTGATGCACCGGCGATTTCTGCAGATCGAGCCCGCGTCGCCCGCCCGGCCGCGGCGGCTGCGTATAGACGGCGATGATCCTGTGTCCGGCATCGACCAGCAGGCGCAGGGTCGGAACGGAGAACTCCGGTGTTCCCATGAAAATGATGCTAAGAGACATTCTATCTCGCCAATTGAGGATCAGCCGTCTTCAAACGGGTTTACGAGCTTGAGATCAAGCCCCTCGAAATCTCTGGTGTTGCGGGTGGCGAGCGTGGCGCCGTTTGCAAGGCAGATGGCGGCGATCATCGCATCCTTGGTCTCCATCGGCCGCCCGCCCTCTTGCGCTGTGCCGCCAAGAGGCCGTAGCGATTGGCCGCGCTCAGGGAAAAACCGAGGATACGGCCTGAAAATTCCAACTCGATCTTATTAAAGTCGGATATCAACGTTGCCTTCCGCCTGCCGTCATCAAGAAGTTCAAGACCATAGCGCATTTCGGCGACGGCAATCGTCGTCAGGAAAAGCGTCTCGACGTCATAGCCATCAAGCCAGTTCAATATCCGCTCGCTGTGGGTTCTCCCCTGCATTTCGGAAATCACATTCGTATCGAGGACGATCATGTGTCGAAGCGCGGCGGTTCGCGGTCGGGTTCGTGGCGCGATGCGGCGATGGTTTCCACCTCCTCATCGCTCAATCTTTCATCGCTCATCAGCGAGCGAAAGCGCTGTCCGGCGGAAGCCCCCGAACGCCCGACAGCAATCTGCCGGCGGATGATTTCGATCGCCTCTTCCGAAAGGCTGCGGCCATTGCGCTGCGCGCTTTCCTGAAGCTGCCGCTTCATTGCATCCGGAACATCGCGAATAAGCAGGTCACCCATCGGCACCTCCATTATGATATCAGTGATATCATAGCGCCTCGCCGGCGAAATTTCAACGCGACGCTCAGAGCGCCTTCGACTTCGCCGCCTTGGTGAATTTCTTGATCACCATCTCCCGCTTCAGCCGCGAGATATAATCGATGAACAGCACGCCGTTCAGATGGTCGATCTCGTGCTGCAGGCAGGTGGCGAGCAGGCCATCGGCTTCCACCGTCTGTTCCTTGCCGTTCCGGTCGAGATATTTGACCGAGACGACGGCGGGGCGTTCGACCTCGGCATAATAATCCGGGATAGACAGGCAGCCTTCTTCATAGACCGAGCGTTCGTCGGAAGATTTGACGATCTCCGGGTTGATGAAGACCTGCGGCTGCTTTTCCTCGCCTTCGCGCGACACGTCGATGACGAGCACGCGGCGCGGCACGCCGATCTGGATCGCCGCAAGGCCGATGCCCGGCGCGTCGTACATGGTTTCCAGCATATCGTCAGCAAGACGCTGCAGGTCGGCATCGACCCGCTCGATCGGCTTCGAAGGCCTGGCGGAGAATAGGATCGGGAAGAATGATGAGTGGCTTGATGGTCATGGCGTTCCCATAACCCATCTTTTCCGACTATGGAATTATCCGGCAGGCAGGGAAGACGCTTTTTTGCATCCCCGCCCGGAATTTCGCCATATTCGCCGCGGGCCGCTGGCCGGCAGCGGTACCGGAACGACCCTTTTGGCCAGCAAGCGCCTCGGCCTGCGAGGACATTGGGGGCGCTATGTCCGTTCACGTTTTGATCTATATATTGCCACCTCTTCTGTTATGGTTACGGCATGACCGCTAGTTCCGATTCGTTCAGTTTGTCGCTTGCCTCGATCAGCCCGGCCATGCTGGCGCTTGCCGGCGGGGTTCTGCTGGCTCTTATCCTGCTGGTGATCGTGCTGCTGCTGCGCGGCGCAAGCCTTCGCCGCGAGCAGGCGGAGGAGGCAAGCTTTCGTGCCGCTGAAAGCGAGGCGCGCATGGCCGAGCTTTTGAAGATCCAGGCGGAGATGCAGGGCCGGATCGCTGTGATGACCGAGGTGTTCGGCGCGCGGCAGAGCGAGCTGAACCAGGCGATCAGCCAACGCCTCGACGGCATGTCGCAGCGCGTCAACTCGACGATCACCGAGCAGACCAAATCGACGCATGAGAATTTGCAGCGGCTGCAGGAGCGGCTGGCGGTGATCGATGCGGCGCAGAACAATATTCAGACGCTCGCCAAGGATGTCGTCGGGCTGCAGGCCATTCTTTCCAACAAGCAGACGCGCGGCGCCTTCGGCCAGTCGCGAATGGAAACCATTGTCGCCGACGGCCTGCCGATGGGCGCCTATGCCTTCCAGCAAACGCTCTCCAACGGCTCGCGGCCCGACTGCACGATCCGCATGCCGAACGGTGCGCCGCCGCTGGTGATCGATGCGAAATTTCCGCTCGAGGCCTGGAACGCGATCCGCGACGCCGGCAGCCCGGAGGCGGGCAAGATCGCCGGCCAGCAGTTCCGCCGCGACATGGAGATCCATATCAGGGACATTTCCGAGAATATCTGATCCAGGGGGAAACCCAGGATACGGCCTTTCTCTTCGTGCCGTCGGAATCGATCTTCGCCGAGATCCACGAAAACTTCGAGCCGGTGGTGCAGAAAGCGCACCGCGCGCGCATCGTCATCGTCTCGCCATCGCTGCTGATGCTGTCGATCCAGGTCATCCAGGCCGTGCTCAAGGATCAGCGCATGCGGGCGCAGGCACATCTGATCCAAGGCGAAGTGGCGATCCTAATGGACGACCTCGGCCGCCTCGACGAGCGGGTGCGCAAGCTGCAGGGCCATTTCGCCATGGCGCAGAAGGATATCGACATGGTCGTCACCTCGGCCGACAAACTGACCAAGCGAGGCGCCAAGATCGAAGCGCTGGAATTCGAGGCCGGCGGCGACAGCAAACCGGGCCGCGACACCGAACCCGCAGCCAAATCGGTGGAAAGCCGCACCGGGCTTCTCAAGCTCAGGGTGGTTGACGAGGAGTGACCGCTTCGGGCAGTGTCTCGCCCGCATGCGCCAAAGGACGGGACACCCCTGATGATTACAGTTTTCGGGTCCATCAACATGGATCTCATCGCCACCACCGAGCGTCTGCCGAAGCCCGGCGAGACGGTGGCCGGCAACGGTTTTGCCACCGCCGCCGGCGGCAAGGGCGCCAACCAGGCACTGGCTGCGCGGCGCTCCGGCCGCTACGTGCATATGGCAGGCGCTGTCGGCAAGGATAGCTTCGCCGCCGATGCCCTTGCCCTGCTCGATGATGCGGGAACCGATCTTTCTCTGGTCAAGCATGTCGACGGTCCCACCGGCACGGCGCTGATCCTTGTCGGCGGCGACGGTGAAAACATGATTGCCGTCGTTCCCGGTGCCAACGGCGTGGTCACCGCTGACGATGCCGAGACGGCGATCGGCGGCATGAAGGAAGGCGATATCTTGATGCTGCAGTTCGAAGTGCCGGCTGATGCCGTCGAACGCGCCCTGTCGGCCGCCCGCGCCAAGGGCGTCACCAGTATCCTCAACCTTGCGCCCTTGATTTCCGATGCGCCGCGCCTCGGCCGGCTTGCCGATATCGTCATTGCCAATGAGACCGAGTTCGAGCGGCTAGCCGGACAGGACGGCATGGACGCACCGGCGCGCGAGGCAGCCCTGATGCGCCTGCACGCCGAAACCGGCCAGACGCTGATCGTGACGCTTGGCGGCGACGGTGTCATCGCCATTCGCGACGGAGCGATCTTAAGGGCGCAGGGTCTGAAGATCGAACCCGTCGATACGGTCGGCGCCGGCGACACTTTCTGCGGTTATTTCGCGGCGAGCCTCGACGAGGGCCTGGATTTTGCCTCGGCGCTGCGCCGTGCGGCCGTTGCCGGTTCACTCGCCTGCCTCAAATCCGGGGCGCAGCCTTCGATCCCTTGGGGTGAGGACGTCGCAGCCAGGATATAAGCTGCGTCTCTTTGCGAAGCCGCCGGCAGGGCCCTTAATTTTAAGGGGAATTCCTGCCTTTTTACCGCGGCGCACGGCCCAAATTTCATTCAAATTTAACAGATCCCCAGCGATGTTGCTCCTGGTCGCCGGTGACGCATGCCTTTGATCCGGCCGTCCATTGCATAATTCAAAATGCTGCGGCGTCCTTTGCGCGTCTTTAACAGATGCACGGCGCTGCAGGCGGCGGCTCCATGACGGGGCGATGCCTTTGCTCCTGCGCCGGAAAATGCCCGTTCGGCGCATCCTTGCCCGAGGATTCCCATGTCCATATTCCGCATGAAATCGCTTGCCGCGAAGCTCATCGTCATCACCGGCATCGCCATCGCGCTTGTCCTTGTCGTTTCGAACTTTTTCCTCATCGGCCAGACCCGGGACCGCGTCCAGACGCTGACGATGGATCAGGCGAACCTCGAGGCGAAATCGATCGCAAATGAAATCGCCGCCAATGTCGGCGAACTCGCCAGCGCCGCGCGCACCATGTCCGGCGTCATCGGCCGCGGCCATGAAGGCAAGGCGCTCGATCGCAAGGGCATGATCAACGTGCTGAAGGCCAATCTCGAGCAGAACGCCTTCGCCTTCGGCAGCTGGTTTTGCGAGCAAGCTCGGCGCGCTCGACGGCAAGACCACCGAGATCGCCAACGACAAAGACGAAGGCACGAACAAGAACGGCGCCTTCACGCCTTACTGGTCGAAAACCAAGGATGGCGGCATCCAATATTCGACTTTCGATAATGATTATACCGCCGAATGGTGGAAGCTCGCCGCCGACAGCGGCAAGGGCGCGATCACCACGCCCTATATGGCCGAAGGTACCGACGTTCCGACGCTGTTGACCTCGATCGCCTATCCCGTGATGTCGGGTGGCAAGATGATCGGCGTCGGCGGCGTCGACATCTCGCTGAAATCGCTGACCGATAAGCTGCAGGCGCTGCATCCGTTCGGCTCCGGCCGCGTCACGCTGCTGTCGCAGACCGGCAACTGGATCGTCGCGCCGATCCCCGACCTGATGACCAAGCAGTATGACGGCGAAGGCGCCGACACCGTCAAATCGGCGCTGTCAAGCAAACAGCCGGGCCTCGTCAGAAACCTCGCCTATGACGGCCTCGATCCTTTCGACCGCGTCGTCTATCCGTTCGCGGTTCCCGGCGTCAACGCCACCTGGGTCGTGCTCGTCGATGTCCCGCATACGGCGATCAACGCACCGGTGCAGGATCAGACCACCATGATGATCGTGAACGGCCTGATCGTGCTCGGCGCAGTGATGCTGGCGCTCTATTTCGCCGTTCGCTCGCTGGTGCAGCGACCGCTCGGCGGGCTGGTTGCCAGCGTCGGAGCGCTGGGCGACGGCAAGTATGACGAACCGGTCGCCGCCCAGGACCGTACCGACGAAATCGGTTCGGTCGCCAAGGCGCTCGAAGGCTTCCGCTTCACGCTCGCCGACAGCCGTCGCCTCGAAGACGAGGCCGCCAGAGAGCGGCAGGCGGCGGAGACCGAGCGCGGCCGTTCGGAATCGGAACGCCAGCAATCGGTATCGCTTCAGCGCCATATCGTCTCGATCGTCGGCGATGGCCTTTCGGCGCTGTCGCAGGGCAATCTCAGTCACCGCATTATCGACGATTTCCCCGGCGAATATGGCAAGCTGAAACAGGACTTCAACGCCGCCCTTGCGAGCCTCGAAGAGACCATCAACACGATGAACCTCAGCGTCGCCAATATCGGCTTGGGCACCGGCGAAATCAGCAACAGCGCTTCCGACCTCGCCAAGCGCACCGAACAGCAGGCGGCAAGCCTTGAGGAGACGGCGGCCGCACTCAACGAACTCACCGCACAGGTCGATTCCAGCGCCGACAACGCCCGCACGGCCGCAGACAACGTCAACCTCGCCTGCCAGGACGCCGAAAAGTCCGGCGAAGTGGTGCAGAAGGCGATCGCCTCGATGCAAGGGATCGAGCAGTCATCGACGGAGGTTTCGAGGATCATCGGCGTCATCGACGAGATCGCCTTCCAGACCAACCTGCTGGCGCTGAACGCCGGTGTCGAGGCGGCGCGTGCCGGGGAAGCCGGCAAGGGCTTTGCCGTCGTCGCCCAGGAGGTGCGCGAACTTGCGCAGCGTTCGGCCAATGCCGCCAAGGAAATCAAGACGCTGATCAACACCTCGGCCGTCCAGGTCAAGGAAGGTGTCGATCTGGTCGGGCGGGCCGGCGGCACGCTGCACAAGATCGCCGAACAGGTGATGAGCATCAATGATCTCATCCGCCAGATCTCGGCATCGGCCAGCGAACAGGCCGTCGGCCTGAAGGAAATCAACCAGGCCATGAACCAGATGGACCAGGTGACGCAGCAGAACGCGGCGATGGTGGAGGAAGCCACCGCCGCCAGCGTCGCCCTCAACGACGAGGCACAGACGCTGAAGGCGCTTGCTACCCGTTTCAGCGTCGCAGGCTCAGGCAATGCCGCAGCACTGACCTCGGTTGCCCAGCAGATGCGGGCGCCGGCTGCCCCGGCCGCTTCGCCTCGTGCCACCCCCGCGGTCCGCCGCGTGGCAGCTCCATCGCGAGGCTCGGCTGCCGTGGCGCAGGATAGCTGGGAAGAGTTCTGAGCATCAGTTCCCTAAAGCGCGTCACGGCTAACTTGATTCATGCGACGCGCTTTGGCTCTTTGTTTTTATGCATGTCGTTATCCGGGAACCGCTGCACACTTCCCGGCGCCATGCATTATCATGCAAAAGGCGCCGGGATGAGCCGGCGCCTTTCGCATTTCAGACATAAATGACGCTCAGGCAGCGTTCGACGTCTGTTCCTCATTGAGGAAAGCGTAGATTGCCGAAGCGGAATCCGTGGCGCGCAGCTTGGCGACCAGATCGTGATCGCGCAGCACGCGGGCGATCCGCGACAGGGCCTTCAGATGATCGGCACCGGCACCTTCCGGCGCCAGCAGCAGGAAGACGAGGTCGACAGGCTGGTCGTCCAGGGCTTCGAAATCGACCGGCTGCTCCAGCCGGGCGAAGATGCCGACGATCGAATGGATGTTGACCAGCTTGCCGTGGGGAATGGCGATGCCGTTGCCGACGCCGGTCGAGCCAAGGCGTTCGCGCTGCAGGATGACGTCGAAGATCTCCCGTTCGGAGAGCCCGGTGATCCTGGCGGCTCTTGCGGCCAATTCCTGAAGCAACTGTTTCTTGGAATTTACTCTGAGGGCGGGAATGATCGCATCCTGATGGAGCAAATCTGCCAATGCCATTTCTTTTTCCTTCTGTCGCCGGGATCAAATGCAACGAGCGGCGGCGATACCGCCGCTCACCGCCTGATCTCAGCCTTTGATATTGGCGGAATCGATCCAGCCAATATTTCCGTCGTGCCGACGGTAAACGATGTTCAAGTGTTCCTTGCCGGGGCTGCGGAACAGGAGAAGCGGCTCGTCGGTCATGTCGAGCGCCATCACGGCGGTGGCGACCGACATGGTCTTCAGCTGCTTCGTGCTTTCGGCGACGATGGCCGGCGCGAAATCGTCGGGGATCTCATCTTCGTGGTCAGGAACGGAATCCATGACCGTGTAGGAGACTTCTGCAAAACCGTTCAGATGGTTTCCGGCATGATGGTCCTTCAGCTTGCGCTTGTAGCGGCGCAGGCGCTTTTCGATGCGCTCCGAAGCGGCGTCGAAAGCCAGCAGCGGGTCCGTCGCCTCGCCGGCCGCATGCAGCACCACCCCACTGTCGAGATGAAGCTTGCAGTCTGCCGAGTAACGAGAACTCGCCTTTTCCACGGTCACCTGACCCGAATATCCCCCGTCGAAGTATTTCGTGATGGCCATACCAATTTGGTCCTCGATCTTTTGACGGAACGAGTCACCAATTTCCATATGTTTACCGGACACACGCACACTCATGGAGTTTCCCTTCTTATCGTCGTTTGCGGGTATCAGTTTACGCCAAGCCTCAGGTTCATCCAAGCACTTCGCGCAATCTCAAGCAAGATCGGCGTCAGCCTGCTGGTCCTTGGTGCCCTTCTGATGCTGGGGATAACTCCAGACGCCGTTTGCGGCATCGATTGCGGCGGGCTTCTAGCCAGCCGCTGTTGAAAAGTCAATAGGGCGAAAAATCGGCATCACTAATACACGCGACGCACGCATCGAAAACACGGTAATTACAGCATATTTCACCGGCCACTTACCAATGACCTTTAGTGGATTCTCGCTGTGGTTGCCATAACCCGCGCCGGGATCGTCATGGCTGCGACACCGAAGATGACGCAAACGAGTCCAATCCAGGCCGTCGGACTCAGCCTTTCACCGAGGAAAAGGATGCCGATCGCAACACCGATCGGCACTCTGAGATAGGCTTGCGACGTCGTGCCGACCGAGCCCAACGTTTGGACGAGACGGAAATAGATCGCAAAGGCAAGCGCCGTCGAAAAGGCGGACAGAGCCAGCAGCGCCAGAATCGATGCGGCCGAGGGATCGAGCGTCCACGGCCGGTCGACGACGAGGCTGACCGGCAGGAGAATGACCGCGCCCGAGATCAACGAGCCGGCCGCCGGCACGGCGGGATCGAGCCCCTTGAAGTTCTTGCTGAAAATCGCCGCACCGGCATAGCAGGCTGTCGCCAGGATGATGGCGAGCTGCGCCATCAGGCTTTCGCCGAGACCGCCGAGCACCTCTACGCCGATGACCAGGCAGATGCCGGCAACTCCTGATATGACGCCGAAAAGCTTTCGCGCCGTCACCTGCTCGTGGCGGACTATCAGCACGGTCAGCAGGAAGGTGAAGATCGGCGTTGCCGAATTGAGGATCACCGCCAGCCCGGCATCGACGGATTGTTCCGCCCAGGCAATCAGCGTGAAGGGAATGACGCTGTTCAGACAGGCCTGGACAAAAAACCGCCGCCACGTCCCACCGTCAGTGGGCAGACGGATTCGCCGGTAGCGGAGGACGGCGAGCAGAATGCCGCCGGCAATCAGCGTGCGGACGGCGATCAAAGTCACCGGGGGGATCGTCTCGACGCCGATCTTGATGAAAGTGTAGGACGACCCCCAGAGGGCTGCCAGCGCCAGCAGCAGGAGAAGCTCCCTGGCAAGCTTCGGATTTTGCGGCGTCATGGTCGGCTTTCCCAATTCGTTCAAGACGTCAGAGAAATAACGGGGATTTGGAGCTGGATGCTTCGATCAAGACCGAAGCATTGCAGCGTCAGAAGCCGGCGACCTTGGCGAGCGCCCGTTTTTCGCGCCGGCGCTGGACCGAGGAGGCAATGTTCATAGCCTCGCGGTACTTGGCAACCGTGCGGCGGGCGAGATCGACACCGCCTTTCTTCAGCATGTCGACGATATCGTCGTCGGAGAGCACCGCGTCGGGGCTCTCCTGCATGATCAGCGCGCGGATCTTGTGACGCACCGCCTCGGCCGAATGGCTGTCGCCGCCGGCAACGGCGCTGATCGAGACGGTGAAGAAATATTTGAGCTCGAAGAGGCCGCGCGGCGTCAGCATGTATTTGTTCGAGGTGACGCGGCTGACGGTGGATTCGTGCATCTTGATCGCCTCGGCGACCGTCTTCAGGTTCAGCGGGCGCAGGTGGTCGACACCGTTCAGCAGGAAGGCATCCTGCTGGCGGACGATCTCGCTTGCCACTTTCATGATGGTTTTTGCCCGCTGGTCAAGGCTGCGCGTCAGCCAGTTGGCGCTTTGCAGGCATTCGGACAGGAAGGCGTGATCATCGCCATTCCTGGTCACACGGGAAAAATAGGACTGGTTGACGAGCACGCGCGGCAGCGTATCCGGATTGAGCTCGACCAGCCAACCGCCCTCCAGGGAGGGCCTGACGACCACATCGGGCATGATCGCTTCGGAAACGCCGGTCTCGAAACCGCTGCCAGGCTTGGGATTAAGCTGCCGGATTTCGCCGAGCATATCGAGAAGGTCTTCCTCGTCGACGCCGCAGAGCCGCTTCAGCGTGGCAAAATCGCGCCGTGCCAGCAGTTCGAGGTTTTCGACAAGCGCCTGCATGGCGGGGTCATACCGGTCCTTCTGCCTGAGCTGGATCGCCAGGCATTCGGAGAGGCTGCGGGCGAAAACCCCCGGCGGATCGAGCGTCTGAAGTGCGGCAAGCACACGCTCGGCCGCAGTCAGGCTCGTGCCCAGCCGCTCGCCGGTCTCGACGAGATCGACTTGCAGATAACCGGCATCGTCGAGCTGATCGACGAAGTTCTGCGCGATCAGCCGATCGGCCATGTCGGGCAGGACGAAGGGGATCTGCTGGGCGAGATGATCACGCAGCGACACCTGGCCGGCGACGAAATCGTCGAGATCGTAATCGGTGCCCTCGCCGCCGCTGCCCGGCATCGATTTCCACTGGCCGACGAGTTCCGGCGCATCGAGGCGCTGCGGCGCGCTGTCATCGGGATAGACATTGGTGTAGTTGGCGTCGAGCTCGTCGTTCAGCCGGCTGGTGCTGGCGCTGCCGCCATTGTCGTACCAGTCGCTGGAAAGCGCGTCGGTGCGGTTGTCGTAACCATCGTCCGAGCCCGCATCCTCCGGCGAATGACCATAAGGCTCGTCCTCGGATTCGCCGCGTTCTGCGCCCGCCTCGCCGTCATTCGACGGAAATTCGAGCAGCGGGTTCTTCTCCACTTCCTGGGCGATGAACTGGGTGAGCTCGACATGCGTCATCTGCAGCAGCTGGATGGATTGCATCAGCTGCGGTGTCATCACCAGCGATTGGTTCTGGCGCAGGAAAAGACTGGCGGACAGTGCCATGACGGACGCGAAACTCCCTCGATTCCTCCGGGAAACCGCGTCCGATCACACTTCAGGCGACGGAAATCCAACTGGCCCAAAAATTGCTTTTTTATCTCATTTGGTCAAGCGGAACTATGTCGGCGCGGTTAATTTCTGCGGTGGGACAGGTGCCGGCGAAAGGTTTGCGCCGTTTCAGGATGACTGAGGCAGCGTCCCCGTCTTTAGCATCATCGACCGTTCAGAGGCTGAAATTGTCGCCGAGATAAAGCCGGCGCACTTCCGGATTGTTGACGATGTCGTTCGCCCGGCCATGGGTCAGCACTTCGCCGGCATGGATGATGTAGGCCCGGTCGATCAGACCCAGCGTCTCGCGCACATTGTGGTCGGTGATGAGAACGC
This sequence comes from Rhizobium sp. C104, assembly GCF_022354505.1. NCBI lineage: Bacteria > Pseudomonadati > Pseudomonadota > Alphaproteobacteria > Hyphomicrobiales > Rhizobiaceae > Rhizobium > Rhizobium sp. C104. Next base: position 3,215,137 of record NZ_CP092348.1, read on the forward strand.
CGATGCCGCGCGCCGTCAGGTGGTGGACGAGATTCTGGATGTCGGCGACCGAGATCGGGTCAACGCCGGCGAAGGGTTCGTCGAGCAGCATGAAGGTCGGGTCGGTCGCCAGCGCACGGGCGATTTCGAGACGGCGGCGCTCACCGCCCGAGAGGGCAACTGCAGCACTCTTGCGCAGCTTCTGGATATGGAATTCTTCCAGCAACTCGTTCAGCTTCTGCTCGCGCTCGGCCTTGTCCTTGACGTGCACTTCAAGCACGGCGCGGATATTTTCTTCCACCGTCAGGCCGCGAAAGATCGAGGCTTCCTGCGGCAGGTAACCGACGCCGAGACGGGAGCGGCGGTACATCGGCATGGTCGTGACGTCGTTGCCGTCGATCTCGATCGTGCCTTCATCCACCGGCACGAGGCCGGTGATCATGTAAAAACAGGTGGTCTTGCCGGCGCCGTTCGGGCCGAGCAGGCCGACGGCCTCGCCACGGCGCACCACCAGCGAGACGCCATTGACGACGCGCCGCGTCGCATAGGTCTTCGTCAGACCGCGTGCGATCAGCGTTCCCTGATAACGGCTTTTGTCGGCGGCGCCCGCAGCTTGTGGCCCGGGCTGGCCGAACATGGTGGATAGCGATGATAATTTCACGTGGGAGGCCGGCTTCTCAGTTCTGCTTCTGCTGCGCATTCGGCTGCGATTTTGGATCGAGCTGAATTTGGACACGCCCGCCGCAGCTTTCAAGCTCCGCCTGACCGGTTTGCATGTGAACGGTCAGTTTGCAGCCGGTGAAGACGTTCGGTCCATCCGACAGAATAACCTTGTTGCCCTGATCCGCCGTGAGGATGAATGTCTGCGAGGCCATATCGAACTTGCCGTCATCGGCGGTCGCCGTCTGCGTGCCCGATGTCAGCAGGACCTTGTCGGTCACCAGGATCTTGTCGATATCGGCACTGCCCGATGCCAGCGAGGCCGACTGCTGCGGCTGGGCGGCGGGTTGCGTCCCGTCGGCGGCCGGCTTTGCCGCCTTGTCCTTGTAATAGACGGTCATCTTGCCGGACTGCATCGTCGTCGTCCCCTGGACGACCTTGACCTTGCCGGTGAACAAAGCCGTGTGTTCCTGATCGTGGATTTCCAGCTTGTCGCTTTCGATCTGGATCGGCTGGTCGTTGGAAAGCTTCATGCCCGACATCGTGGCCGCCTGCTGCGCTCCCGCGCCCGCGGCCGTCAGAACAAGGGCAAATGCGCCGGCAATGAACGCCAAGCCAGTCTTGCAAGTGGAAATGCGACAATCTTTTGTCATGGATGACCCGGCTGGTTAAGTGCCCTGTTTATGGATGGTGGATGGATCGACATTCATGCGAACATTCCCCTCGAATGTGATCACCCGCCCCTTATCGGTTATCTGGAGCGTCTTCGCAACAATGGAGGCATTGTCCTTGGTGATGGTGACGGGGTCGTCGCTGCGCATGTTCCCGCCCTTGATATCGAGGCGGGCGGACTGGAAATTCGCGTTGAGGCCGCTGCTCAGCACCAGGGTGAACGGAGCGGTCATATGCAGGTTGTCGGTGGCGCGGTTGTAGTCGGCGGTCGAGGCGACGACGCGGGCGATCAGGCCGTCATTCATCGGCACGGCGGCCTTGATGGTCTCCAGCGTGATGAGATCGGGATTGCGGATATCCTGCAACGCCCGTTCGGCGAGCATCGAATAATTGATGCCGTCGGAATTGCGGCCCGCGATCGCCGGCTTTTCCATCACGACCTTGCCGTTTTCGATCTTGGCGCCTTCGAACTTGACGTTCTCAGGCAGATAGATGCTGACCAACGCCACCGCCAGGAGGGCAGCCGCGACGATGAGGGCTGCCACCGGCAGCAAAATCTTCAGCCGCCGCACGCGGGCGGAATGGAACAACGCATCGCCATAGGCGCTACGGCCGGAGCCCGCATAGGCGGCATTTCCGTTGTTCTTCAGGGTATCGAGCATAGGTCTCGTTCCATGTGCGGTGATTGCCGCGCCTCGCAACAAAGCCGGCCGCCAATCACAGTTCGTTTCGCATTATTACATTGGCTTGCCAATATGGAATTTTTTCTGCAACAAGCAACAAAACGGAAAAACATCAAAAAGTGGCATTCGTACGCGCCGCTGCCACCTATTTCACCGGATCGATCGGCGGCATGCCGAAGCCGGGCCAGCGCTGGAGGTTTCTCATGGACAGTTCGATCATCGCCGATCGCCGGCGGCTGCGCCGCAAGCTCGGCTTCTGGCGTATCGTCGCGGTCGCCCTCTTCGTGGCACTTGGTCTGGCCTTCTACAGCTTCGCCTTCGGCAATGGCGGGACGGAGCGCCCGCATATCGCCCACGTGACGATCTCGGGACTGATCGTCGACGACGACGAGCTTCTGGAGCGGCTGAAGAAAGTCGAGACCAGCGATCAGGTGAAGGCCGCAGTGATTTCGATCTCCTCGCCCGGCGGCACGACCTATGGCGGCGAAAAGATCTTCAAGGCGATCCGTGCGATCGCAGCCAAGAAACCCGTCGTCTCCGATGTGCGCACGCTTGCCGCCTCCGCCGGCTATATGATCGCCACCGCCGGCGACACGATCATTGCCGGCGACAGCTCGATCACCGGCTCGATCGGCGTCATCTTCCAGTATCCGCAGATCCAGCCGCTGCTCGATAAGATCGGCGTCTCGCTGCAGGAGATCAAATCTTCGCCGCTGAAGGCCGAACCCTCGCCGTTCCACGAAGCGAGCGAGGAGGCCAAGGCAATGATCCGCAACATGGTGGTCGACAGCTATAACTGGTTCGTCGATCTGGTCGCCGACCGGCGCAAGCTGCCGCGCGACGAGGTGCTGAAGCTCGCCGACGGCACGATCTATACCGGCCGCCAGGCGCTCAAGGTGAAACTCGTCGATACGATCGGCGGCGAGCCGGAAATCCGGGCCTATCTCAAATCGCGCGGCGTCGACGCCGACCTGCCGATGGTCGACTGGGACAAGAAGAGCAACACGCCCTTTCTGCTCGCTGGGGCTGTTTCGCGGTTGATTACGATCTTCGGTTATGATGATCTCTTGAAAGGCCAGGATATCAATGGAATCCTGCCCCCAAAGTTGCTTCTTGACGGGCTGCTTTCAGTTTGGCAGGTTGGCCGCGATTGATAAGAAATCAATAATTTAAGGGGGCGAACGTGATCAAGTCCGAATTGGTGCAGATTGTTGCAGCACGCAACCCGCATCTCTATCATCGCGACGTCGAGAATATCGTCAACGCGGTTCTCGACGAGATCACGGATGCACTGGCTGCGGGCAACCGAGTCGAATTGCGCGGCTTTGGCGCGTTTTCGGTCAAGAACCGCCCGTCCCGCTCCGGCCGCAACCCGCGCACCGGCGATACCGTCTTCGTCGAGGAGAAGTGGGTTCCCTTCTTCAAGACCGGCAAGGAGCTGCGCGAGCGGCTCAATCCCGGCCAGGCCGACGAAGAGGATTGAGCGCCGCACGCCGCCTGCGGCGAATCCGCACTTGATCTCGAAGACCGTTTTCCTATTCTGCTAACGCATCGGCCCCGAAAATCGGAATCGATTTTCGGGGCCGATGCGTAGTTATAACGCGCCGCTCAGAAAGGGCGGCGCCATCCGACGCATGGAGAACTCCAATGGCCAAGAAGATCGTCAACCTGTTGATTCTGCTGCCGCTCGGCGTCATCCTCATCGTCTTCTGCGTCGCCAACCGGCAAAGCGTCACGCTCGCCTTCAATCCGTTCCGGCCGGAAGATCAGGTGCTTGCGGTTTCTGCGCCCTTCTTCGTCTTCCTGGTCGTTGCCTTGATCGCAGGCATGCTGATCGGCTCGGCCGCCACCTGGTTCAGCCAAGGTAAACACCGCAAGCGCGCCCGCATCGAGGCCAAGGAAGCCATCCGCTGGCAGGGCGAGGCCGACCGCCACAAGAGCCGCGCCGAGGAAATCGCCGGGCAGCTTCCGGCACGATAAACCGGCTCGGTTTCGGCGATGCTTCGGCAGCGGTCAAACCGGAAAAAAGCTCAGTTCCTGATAGTCGCCCTCCGGCGACGTGCCGTTGCCGGTCACACGGAAACCGTGGGCGAGGTAGAAAGCCTTCGCCCGCCGGTTCTTCACCAGGCACTTCAGCCGGTAGCGGTGGCCTGGCCATTCCGGCAGCGCCTGCAGCAGCGCCGTACCGGCGCCAAAGCCCTGGAAGTCCGGGCTGATATAGAGCATGTGGATGAAATCATCGGCCGGCCAGAGCGACAGGAAGCCGGCTACTCCGCCGTTTTCATGCTCACAGACGAAGACCGTCTCGCCATTCGTATGGGCGGCGAAGTCTTCGCGGTGGAATTTGCCGGGATCGACCCAGACGAATGTTTCGCGGCGCACGGAAAGATAAATCTCCGCGAGCATTTCCTGGTCTTCCGCCCGCGGCGGCCTGATTGTCCACGTCATGACGTGGATGTAGCCCATGGCCCAACCCACGCCAAGCCCAAAGCGCGTGGCGTCGGGCCCGGATCAGCCAGCCGCCATCTTCGCGACGACGGCGGCATTGAAATCCGAAAAGAACCCTTCGGCGAGCCTCTGTGAGGTCGCATCGAGCAGACGTGCGCCGAACTGGGCAAGCCTGCCGCCGAGCTCGGCTTTTGCCCGAAAATGCAGGATGGTCTCGGCACCGCTTTCTTCGAGCACGATATCGGCGGCTCCTTTGGCAAAGCCGGCAAGACCACCCTTGCCTTCGGCCGACAGCGTGTAGCTGTTCGGCGCATCGACATTGGACAGTGTCAGCAGCCCATGAAAGGTAGCCGACAGCAGGCTGAACTTGACCTTGATCGTCGCCTCAAAGGTATCCGGCGACAGCCGCTCGATGGCCTGGCAGCCTGGAATGCAGCCGCGCATGATCTCGGGATCGTTGAGCGCTGCCCAGACGACATCCCGCGGCGCGGCGATGCGTTCTTCGCCGGTGAAATCCATTCGATAACCCCATCTCCGATTCGCTCACTTTATCCCAGCGGGAAAGGCTTTTGCCAGGCGGAGAGGAATGTTATCCCGCTCGTTCCGGGGCAAGGAATTGGCGATGAGTGACGAATTGAGGCCGTGGAGCGTGGCGGCAAGCCGCATCACCTATGAGGATCGCTGGATCCGGCTGCGAAGCGACGACTGCGTCACCGCCGATGGGACCGTCGTCGCGCCCTTCCATGTGCTCGACTATCCCGACTGGATCAACGTCGTGCCTGTCATGCCCGACGGCCGCGTGCTGCTGACGCGGGAATACCGGCATGGACGCGGCGAGATCATCCACGGGCTCGTCGCCGGCGGTGTCGAGCGCGGCGACAGCGAGACCGGCGATGCGGCGATGGCGGCAGCCCGGCGCGAACTACGGGAGGAGACCGGCTATGAAGCCTCGACCTTCGTCAAGCTGCTCACCTCCTACCCGAATGCAGCAAGCCACAGCAACGCGGTGACGAGCTGGCTTGCACTCGACCTCAGCCGAGCCGGTGAACCGCGTTTCGACCCGGGCGAGAAGGTCGAGCTGTTGTTTGAGGATCTTGCCGCCCTCCTCGGCGACCTGCAGTCCGGCGCGGTCATCATGCAGTCGATGCATGTCGCAGCCCTTTATGCGGCGGAAAGCTGGCTTCGCCGGCGGTCATCGGAGGCTTGAAATAAATGCCGCGCCGGCGCGCAGTTGATCCGGCACGCTTTTCTGGGCTACTGCATAATTCAAAGGGCGCTGCAGAAGATGCAGACGCTCTCACCATATCCCGACAGACACGCGGAAGAGCACGTTGAAACAAAGAGAACGCCGGCCGGGCCAGAAGAAGACATCAGGTCCTTCCGGGGAAAGCCGCAGGGACGACCGGGTCGGCCGGCCGCCGAAGCCGGTCGCGCGGCCTGCGGCTGCCCGCGAGACGGTGCGCGAGGCTGCCGTGCCTGCCGCGCCCGAACGGCCGCTGATGACGCGCAGCGGCGAGCGCCCGGCTGAGCGCGTGCCCGTGATCCTCGAATCGCTCGGGGCCGGCGACTTCCACCTGATCGACAGCGGCAACGGCGAAAAGCTTGAGCAATACGGCCCCTGACCGTATCATCCGTCCCGAGGCGCAAGCGCTGTGGCGGCCGTCGCTGCCCTCGCATGTCTGGGAAAAGGTCGATGCCGTCTTCACCGGCGATACCGACGAGGAAGGCAGCGGCCGCTGGCGCTTCCCGAAGGAGGCGCTGGGAGAGACCTGGCCGCTCAACCTGCTCGGCGTCGATTTCCTCGGCCGTTTCACCTCTTTCCGTCATGTCGGCGTCTTCCCCGAGCAGATCGTGCACTGGAGCTGGATGAAGGAGCAGGTCGAAAAGGCCGGCCGGCCGCTGAAAGTGCTGAACCTTTTCGGCTATACCGGCGTCGCCTCGCTGGTTGCCGCCGCAGCCGGCGCCGAAGTCACCCATGTCGACGCCTCGAAGAAGGCGATCGGCTGGGCGCGGGAAAACCAGGCGCTCGGGCGCATGGAGAAGCTGCCGATCCGCTGGATCTGCGAAGACGCGATGAAATTCATCCTGCGCGAGGAACGCCGCGGCAGCCAGTACGACATCATCCTCACCGATCCGCCGAAATTCGGCCGCGGCCCGAACGGCGAAGTCTGGCATCTTTTCGAGCATCTGCCGTTGATGCTCGATGTCTGCCGCGAGATCCTGTCGCCGAAGGCCGTCGGCCTGGTGCTGACCGCCTATTCGATCCGCGCCAGCTTCTATTCGATCCACGAGCTGATGCGCGAGACGATGCGGGGCGCCGGCGGCGTGGTCGAATCCGGCGAGTTGGTCATCCGCGAAGCCGGCCTCGACGGCAAGACGCCGGGCCGCGCGCTTTCCACCTCCCTCTTTTCCCGCTGGGTGCCGAAATGAGCAAGGACTTCCACGATCAGGGACCGCGCAGGGTCGGACAGGTGAAGGAAGTCACCTCGCTTGCCAATCCGATCATCAAGGACATCAAGGCGCTGACGAACAAGAAGTCGCGGGAGGAAAGCGGGACTTTCCTGGCCGAAGGACTGAAGCTCGTCATCGATGCGATCGAACTCGGCTGGACAATCCGGACGCTGGTCTATGCCAAGGCCGCCAAGGGCAAGCCGCTGGTCGAGCAGATGGCGGCAAAGACCGTCGCCTCGGGTGGGCTGGTGCTCGAAGTCAGCGAAAAGGTGATCGCCTCGATCACCCGGCGCGACAATCCGCAGATGGTCGTCGGCATCTTCGAGCAGCGCTGGATGCCGCTTCGGGACATTCGGCCGAGGGATGGCGAGACCTGGGTGGCGCTCGACCGGGTGCGCGACCCCGGCAATCTCGGCACCATTATCCGCACAGCCGATGCGGCCGGCGCTTCCGGCATCATTCTGATCGGAGAGACGACCGATCCCTTTTCGCTCGAAACGGTGCGGGCCACCATGGGCTCGGTCTTTGCCGTTCCGGTGGCGCGGGCAACACTGGAAGAGTTCATCGCCTGGCGGAAATCGGGCGGCGTTTCCGTGGTCGCGACGCATCTTGCCGGCGCGGTCGACTACCGCACCATCGACTACCGGAAAAAGCCCGTCGTGCTGCTGATGGGCAACGAGCAATCCGGCCTGCCGGACCAACTGGCCGGGCAAGCCGACGCGCTTGCCCGCATTCCGCAGCAGGGCCGCGCCGATTCCCTGAATCTCGCCGTCGCCACCGCTGTCATGCTTTTCGAGGCGCGCCGCCATCTCCTCTCACTTGCCGAGGGCAAATGACCGAACAGACGCCTGCCCGCCCCGCGCTGTTTTCGCGCCCGGCGCCGATCCTCTTCTTCATCATCGTCGCCGTTCTCCTCGACCAGATCGTCAAGATCGCTGTCGATCATTACCTGCCGCTGCAGGAGGCCGTGCCGGTTATTCCGATGCTGGCGCTCTACCGCACCTACAATCTCGGCGTTGCCTTTTCGATGCTGGAGGGCATGGATGGCTGGTTCATCGTCGGCATGCGCCTCGTCATCGTCGCCTTCGTCATCTGGCTGTGGTACCGCACGGCGAAGGACCGCTGGCTTGCCCATCTCGGTTACGCGCTGATCATCGCCGGCGCGATCGGCAATCTCGTCGACCGCTTCGCCTATGGCCACGTGATCGATTACATCCTGTTTTACACCGACAGCTGGTCTTTCGCGGTGTTCAATCTCGCCGACAGTTTCATCACCATCGGGGCTGGCTGCGTCATTCTCGACGAGCTGCTGCTGCCGAAAAAGGCCGGCCGCTAAAATCTTATCGAATTCCTGAAGGCATTCGGAAGAGGCCTCATGTTAGCCAGATTGCATGCAGAATCTGGGACAGTTGCAGGAAAGATTGTCCGCCGCCTTCGGCGGACCCGCCGCCAAGCCGCGTGAAGAGCGGATGGCGGAGTTCTTCTCGCGACCCGGCACATCGGCGCCTCAGGCGGCCGATGACGGCAAGATGGGGCCTGCAGCGACACGGCGCCTGCTGGTCTACTGGCTTGGCGGCGCTGGCCTGCTTGCCGCGATGATCCTGACTCTGCTTGCCCATGCCGGCGATCCTCTGCTGCTTTCGGGCGGTCTTGTGGTCCTCGGCCTTGCCGTCATCGCCAGCTATGCCGTCCTGATGTTTCGCCGGCGCAGGCCCCCCAGCGGCGGCAAGTCGCTGCCGGATTGGAACGACGGCGCCAAGCTGTTTGCAGACGTCCACGACGTGCTCGGCGATATCACCGTCAGCCGCAGCATGGACCGGCGCATCATTTCCGCCAACGATACGTTTCGCCGGCTGACCGGGCGCCTGCGTCCCGAAGGGCACAGTTGCGAGGAGATCGGGCTTGCCTTTCGGCCCGGCCCGATACCCCACTGCTTCGATGTCGAGATCTCGACGCCGGACGGCCAGCGCATCTTTCTCTGGCGCGACGTCGTCACCCGCGACCCGGCAAACGGCCGGCTGCTGCTGCAGAGCGTGGCGCGCGATGTGACCGACGAGCGGCTGATCGCGCAGGGCCGCGAGGAGGCCCGCCAGAAGGCCGAATATAACAGCGCCGCCAAGTCGAGGCTGCTTGCCACCGTCAGCCACGAGGTGCGCACGCCGCTTTCCGGCCTGCTCGGCATGACGCATCTCCTCGCCGAGACGCGGCTGACGCAGGAGCAGCAGGATTATCTCGCCAATATCCGCCAGTCCGGCCACGCGCTGACGCAGCTCGTCGAGGATCTGCTCGATTTCTCCACCATCGAGGTCGGCCGCTTCGCGCTGCACCCGCGCTCGGAATCGCTGCGCAAGCTTCTGGAAAGCGTCGTCGAGATGCTCGCCCATCGGGCGCATGAAAAAGGCATCGAGATCGGCGCCACGGTGTCATCAGACGTTCCGGAGAATATGAGTTTCGACCCGGCGCGGCTGCGCCAGGTTCTGTTCAACGTCATCGGCAATGCGGTGAAGTTCACCCAGGTCGGCGGCGTCTTCATTCGCGTCTCGCTCGATGCGGACGACCTGTCGATCACGGTTACGGATAGCGGTCCCGGCATGACGGCGGAGGAGCAGGCGCGAGTCTTCGGCGAATTCGAACAGGGCGGGACCGTTGCCGACAGGAGCAGCGGCACCGGGCTCGGCCTTGCCATCTCCGCCCGCATCATGCGCGAATTCAACGGCACGCTGACGGTTGCCAGCGAAAAGGGCAGAGGCAGCGAATTCACCATCCGCTTCCCTGTCGATATCGGCAGCGAGCGCCCTGACCGGCGCAATACGCTGCTTGCCGGCAACAGCGTCGTGCTCCTGGCGCCGACGGGTGCTGCACGCACCGCCATCGCCGAGACGATCACCGCGCTCGGCGGCCTCTGCCATCTGGTCAGCGACGGCGAGAGCGCGCGGACGACGCTGCTCGGCTTGGCCAATAGCGGAAAGCGGCCGACCGATATCATCATCGACCATCGCATGTCGGCGGAATTTGCCGCCCATCTTGCCGATCGCGCCGAAATCGCCGCCCTTGGCCTGCGCAAGGTGCTGCTCGTCAATCCGGAAGAGCGCAGCGCCCATCCGCTCGACCTCTTCGATGCCTGGCTCATCCGGCCGCTGCGCGAACAGTCGCTGATCGACGTGCTGCGCGGGCGCATGCGCGGCATGGAGAAGCGCGACGCGCTGAACGACAACCAGCCGGGCTTTGGCCTTTCGGCGGCGGAGCCGATGGTTGCCGCCAGCGGGCTCAACATCCTGCTTGGCGAGGACGATCCGATCAACGCCATGCTGGTGCGCGTCGTGTTGGAGAAGGGCGGGCATAAGGTGCGCCATGTCGAGGATTTCGAGGCGCTGCTCGATTGCGCCCTTTGCGAGGCGAATGCCCGGCCCGATATCATCATCAGCGACCTGTCGATGCCCGGCGGCAACGGCATCGACATGCTCGGACGCCTGCGCGGCCACGAAAGACGGCTCGATCTGGCCTCGGTGCCGGTGATTGTGCTGACCGCCGACAAGAGCGACGAATCGCGCCGCCAGGTGTTGCTGAACGGCGCCAACCGGGTGATGGTAAAGCCGGTCGACCCGGTGCGGCTGCTGACCGAAGTGCAGGCGGTGGCCGCACTTTCCGCCCGCCGGGCAGAGGCGCGATAACGTGCCGCGGGGCCGGCATGCTTCTTGCGTTCACAAATTCAATATGTCACTTTCCTGTCGCAGAGAAGTGTTTTATGGCGTCGATAAGCCGGCAACGGGAGAATCGCCATGTCCGCCATCGACATCCTGAATCGTGACACCACCGAGGTTGCACCGCCCTTGACGGCGGCTGCGCAGACGGACGGCGACATCCTCGGCCGCATCGGCAATCTGGAAACCCGGCTTGCCCGCACGGCGCGCGAGATCGATGCCGCCCAAGCCGTGCGTTACCGCGTTTTCGTCGACGAAATGAAGGCGCAACTGCCGCTGGACGCCATGCGCCGCCAGCGCGATGTCGATGCCTATGACGCCTTTTGCGACCATCTTCTCGTTCTCGACCGCACGATCGAGGGCGACCCGGAAGACCAGATCGTCGGCACCTACCGCCTGCTGCGCCAGGATGTCGCCATGGCCAATGGCGGTTTTTACTCGGCTTCCGAATTCGAGATCGAGGGCCTCCTCGCCAAACATCCGGATAAGCGCTTCATGGAGCTCGGCCGCTCCTGCGTACTGCCGGAATACCGCACCAAACGCACCGTCGAGCTTCTGTGGCAGGGCAACTGGGCCTATGCGCTGAAGCACGGCGTCAGCGCCATGTTCGGCTGCGCCTCTTTCCCCGGCGTCTATCTGGAAAGCCATGCGCTGGCGCTGTCCTTCCTCTACCACAATGTGCTGGCGAAGAACGAATGGGCCGTCAGCGCATTGCCGCATCTCGCCCGCAACATGGATCTGATGCCGATCGAGGCCGTCAACCCGAAGCGCGCGCTGATGGCGCTGCCGCCGCTGATCAAGGGTTACATGCGCTTGGGCGCGATGGTCGGCTCCAGCGCCGTCGTCGACCACGCCTTCAACACGACCGACGTGCTGATCGTGCTGCCGATCTCCAGCATTTCCGACCGCTACCTGAATTATTACGGCGCCGACGCCGGCCGCTTCGCGAGCTAGAGCCTTTCCTAGTCGCCAGGCCCCGGCAATGTTTCAGGGCATGATCTCTATCGGTGTATGGTTGGGGACGCGAGCCCAGATATCGCGCATCTCCGAGTTGGTTACTGCAACACAGCCATCCGTCCAATCCCACAGGTGATGGACGTTTCCGAAGAGGCCCCAGCCATTGGGAAGCCCGTGGATCATGATATCGCCCCCGGCAGGAAAACCTCCTGCTTCAGCGTTGCGCCGATCATCCGGGTTTGGATAGGAAATGTGCAGGCTCAGATAGGCCATGGACTTTGGATTTCGCCAGTCTATTTCATAACGCCCTTCAGGTGTTCTCTCGTCACCTTCTCGCTGCTTGGGCCCGGCATCGGCAGCCGTGCCTAAAGAAATCCGGTATGTAGAGATGGGAACATCGCCTCTCAAAAGGACCATGCGGCGTTCGGATTTATAAACGCGAATGAGGTCAGCCTGTTGTTCCAATGGCGCATCCGGAGGCGGCGAGCCTGAGCCGACCCTGGCCATCAATTTCGTATAAGCGAAACAGCTGGCGACCACGATGGCTAAAACGACAAGTTTGTTTCTCAACTTGATCTCATCTTCAGGAGGCGCGCTCGAGGCCAGGCACGATCGGCCGGCAATGGCTGGCAGGCTTTGGCGCACATGATGCTTCACCCCTTGGCGCCAGTCTAAAGCCGGATAAATGCCCGGCCGACGCACAGTCGGCCGGGCCAAAAGGCGTCTCAGAAACGCAGGACAGGTTACGAACCCGCCCCATAGGCGGCGATCGCCGCCATGTTGACGATGTCGCTGTCCTTGGCGCCCATCGAGGTGATCTGCACCGGCTTGTCGAGACCGACGAGGATCGGGCCGATTACCGTCGAGCCGCCAAGCTCCTGCAGCATCTTGGTCGAGATCGAGGCCGAGTGGAAGGCCGGCATGACAAGCACGTTGGCGGGGCCGGAAAGGCGGCAGAAGGGATATTGCTCCATCACCTTGCGGTTCAATGCGACATCGGCCGCCATCTCGCCGTCATATTCGAAATCGACGCGACGCTTGTCGAGGATCTTCACCGCCTCGCGCACCCGCTCCGAACGTTCGCCCGAGGGATGGCCGAAGGTGGAATAAGCGAGCATGGCGACGCGCGGCTGATAGCCCATGCGCCGCGCCAGACCGGCGGCCTCTTCGGCAATATCGGCAAGCTGCTCGGCCGTCGGCATGTCGTGGACGGCGGTATCGGCCACGAAGACCGTGCGGCCGCGGCAGAGCGCCAGCGACACGCCGATGACGCGGTGGCCAGGCTTTTCATCGATGCAGCGGCGCACATCGTCCAGCGCGGTGGAATAGTTGCGGGTGATACCCGTCACCATGCCGTCGGCGTCGCCCAACGCCACCATAGTGGCGGCGAAGTGGTTGCGGTCGTTATGGATTAGCCGCTGAACGTCGCGGTGGAGATAACCGTGCCGCTGCAGCCTGGCATAGAGATAGTCAATATAGGCTTCGACCCGGGTGGAAATACGGGCATTGACGATTTCAAGCCCCGGCCGGTTGAGATCGATGCCGGCGCGTTCGGCCGTCGACCGGATTAGGTCCTCGCGGCCGAGCAGGATGGCGGTGCCGAGCTGCTGGTTGGCGTAGGAGAGTGCTGCGCGCAGGACCTGTTCTTCCTCGGCCTCGGCAAAGACGATCCGCTTCGGGCGGCGGCGCACCCGCTCATAGAGGCTGGCGAGCGTCGAGGCGATCGGATCGCGGCGCGCCGAAAGCTCGCGGGCATAACCGGCCATATCAGTGATGACCTTGCGGGCGACGCCGGTTTCGATCGCCGCTTCCGCCACCGCGACCGGGATCGCGGAGATCAGCCGCGGGTCGAAAGGAACCGGGATAATGTATTGCGAGCCGAAGCGCGGCCGGTTGCCTTGATAGGCGGCAACCACGTCATCCGGCACATCCTCGCGGGCAAGGTTTGCCAGCGCCTTGACGGCGGCGATCTTCATCGCGTCGTTGATTGTGGAGGCGCGGACGTCGAGAGCGCCGCGGAAGATATAGGGAAAGCCGAGAACGTTGTTGACCTGGTTCGGGTAGTCTGAGCGGCCGGTCGCCATGATGGCGTCGTCGCGGATGCGGGCCACCTCTTCCGGGGTGATTTCGGGATCGGGATTGGCCATGGCGAAGATGATCGGCCGATCCGCCATCGAGCGGATCATCTCTGCCGAGAAGGCGCCCTTCTGCGACAGGCCGAAAACGACATCAGCGCCGTCCATCGCCTCCTCAAGCGTGCGTGTATCGGTCTTTGCCGCATGCGCCGATTTCCATTGGTTCATGCCCTCGGTGCGGCCCTGGTAGATGACGCCCTTGGTGTCGCAGAGAATGATATTCTCCGGCGCAAAGCCCATCGCCTTGATGAGTTCGATGCAGGCGATCGCCGCAGCACCGGCGCCGTTGCAGACGAGCTTGGTCGTCTTCAGGTCGCGGCCGGTCAGTTCGAGCGCGTTGATCAGGCCGGCGGCGGCGATGATCGCCGTCCCGTGCTGGTCGTCGTGGAAGACGGGAATATCCATCAGCTCGCGTAGCCGGCTTTCGATGACGAAACAATCCGGCGCCTTGATATCCTCGAGATTGATGCCGCCGAAGGAGGGACCGAGGAAGCGCACGCAGTTGATGAACTCGTCGACATTTTCCGTATCGATTTCGAGGTCGATGGAATCGACGTCGGCAAAGCGCTTGAACAGCACCGCCTTGCCTTCCATGACGGGCTTGGAGGCCAGCGCGCCGAGATTGCCGAGACCGAGAATGGCCGTGCCGTTGGAAATGACGGCGACCATGTTGCCGCGGGCGGTATAATCGTAGGCCGTCTGCGGATCGGCGGCGATCGCCTTCACCGGTACGGCGACACCCGGCGAATAGGCGAGCGACAGGTCGCGCTGCGTCGCCATCGGCTTGGTCGGGACGACTTCCAGTTTGCCGGGCCGGCCCGTGGCGTGAAAATCGAGCGCCTCCTGGTCGGTAACTGATGTCGCCGGCCGGTCCTTCTTATCGATATCGGGCATAAATCCTCCAACGTCCTGTGGGCGACGCTTCGCTCTTCCTCAAATGCTGTTGTCATCTATAGCGGCGCGCGGATAGGGTTGGCACCTGTTTTTTTGGGAAAAACTGCACCTCCGTGAACGCACGAATAGACACAGAGAATGAAGCCTTTTCGGCTGCCGAGCTTGCCACGGCGGAAAGTCGTGCCTCGGCGACGCCGATGATGGAGCAATATATAGAGATCAAGGCGAACAATCCGGGTTCGCTGCTCTTCTATCGCATGGGCGACTTCTACGAGCTGTTCTTCGAGGATGCGCTGGAAGCCTCCCGCGCGCTCGGCATCACGCTGACGAAGCGTGGCCAGCACATGGGCCAGGATATCCCGATGTGCGGCGTTCCGGTGCATGCGGCCGACGATTACCTGCAGAAACTGATCTCGCTCGGTTTCCGCGTCGCCGTCTGCGAGCAGGTCGAAGATCCGGCCGAAGCGAAAAAGCGTGGCGGCAAATCCGTCGTCAAGCGCGATGTCGTCCGCCTGGTCACGCCGGGCACGATCACCGAAGAAAAGCTGCTTTCGCCCTCGGAATCCAACTATCTGATGGCGCTGACCCGCATTCGCGGCGGGGCCGAACCTTTGCTGGCGCTTGCCTGGATCGACATTTCCACCGGCGTCTTCCGGCTGGCCGAAACCGAAGCCTCGCGACTGCTTGCCGATATCCTGCGCATCGATCCGCGCGAACTGATCCTGCCCGAGACGATCTTCCACGATCCGGAACTCAAGCCGGTGTTCGACGTGCTCGGTCGCACCGCCGTGCCGCAGCCTGCCGTGCTCTTCGACAGCGCCAGCGCCGAAGGTCGGATCGCGCGGTATTTCGGCGTTGCGACGCTCGACGGCTTCGGCACCTTCTCGCGCGCCGAGCTGGCGGCGGCTGCCGCCGCCGTCGCCTATGTCGAGAAGACTCAGATCGCCGAGCGGCCAGCGCTCGGCAAGCCGGAGCGGGAAAGTGCGGCGTCAACGCTGTTCATCGATCCCGCCACCCGCGCCAATCTGGAACTGGCCCGCACGCTGTCGGGCGACCGCAACGGCTCATTGCTGAAAGCGATCGACCGCACCGTCACCGGCGGCGGCGCGCGGCTTCTGGCCGAGCGGCTGTTGTCGCCGCTGACCGACCCCGCCCGCATCAATGCGCGGCTCGATTCGATCGGCTTCCTGATCGACGAACCCTCGCTCTGCGGCAATCTGCGCGACACGCTGAAACATGTGCCGGACATGCCGCGGGCGCTGTCGCGCCTGGCGCTCGACCGCGGCGGCCCGCGCGATTTGTCAGCCATTCGCCAGGGCCTTCAAGCGGCAAACGACGTGGCAGCCATGCTTGCCAATGCGATGCTGCCGGAAGAGCTTGGCCAGGCGCTGTCCGGGCTGCAGGCCCTTCCCGCAGCGCTCGAAACCCTGCTGGCCGAAACGCTTGCCGACGAATTGCCGCTGCTGAAGCGCGACGGCGGCTTCCTGCGCGACGGCGCCAGCCCCGAACTCGATGAGGTCCGGGCGTTGCGCGACCAGTCGCGCCGGGTGATCGCCGGGCTGCAACTGCAATATGCCGAAGAGACCGGCATCCGGTCGCTGAAGATCAAGCACAACAACATCCTCGGCTATTTCATCGAGGTGACCGCCGGCAATGCCTCGCCGATGACGGACACGGCCGAAGCCAAGGCCCGCTTCATCCACCGCCAGACGATGGCGAGCGCGATGCGCTTCACCACCACCGAACTTGCCGATCTCGAAAGCCGCATCGCCAATGCCGCCGATCGGGCGCTGACGATCGAGCTTGCCGCCTTCGAGAAGATGACGGCGGCCGTGGTTGCGGAAGCCGAGGCGATCAAATCCGGCGCCCGGGCGCTTGCCGTCATCGACGTTGCAGCCAGCCTGGCGCTGCTCGCCGAAGAGCAGGCCTATTGCCGTCCGCAGGTCGACAGCTCGAAGATGTTTGCCATCGAGGGCGGCCGCCATCCGGTCGTCGAGCAGGCGCTGCGGCGGCAGGCGGGCGGTCCCTTCGTCGCCAATAATTGCGATCTCTCGCCGAAGGCAGGCGACAAGGACGGCGCGATCTGGCTGTTGACCGGCCCGAACATGGGCGGCAAATCGACCTTCCTGCGGCAGAACGCGCTGATAGCGATCCTGGCGCAGATGGGCTCCTTCGTGCCGGCGACCTCAGCCAATATCGGCATCGTCGACCGGCTTTTCTCGCGCGTCGGCGCGTCCGACGACCTGGCGCGCGGGCGCTCCACCTTCATGGTCGAGATGGTCGAGACCGCTGCGATCCTCAACCAGGCGAGCGACCGTTCGCTCGTCATCCTCGACGAGATCGGCCGCGGCACCGCCACCTTCGACGGCCTGTCGATCGCCTGGGCCTCCGTCGAGCATCTGCACGAGGCCAACCGCTGCCGCGGCCTCTTCGCCACGCATTTCCATGAGCTGACCGTGCTTTCGGAAAAGCTGGGCCGGCTATCGAACGCGACGATGCGCGTCAAGGAATGGGACGGCGACGTCATCTTCCTGCATGAGGTCGGCCCGGGCGCGGCCGACCGCTCTTACGGCATCCAGGTCGCCCGCCTTGCCGGGCTTCCGGCCTCGGTGGTGACGCGGGCCCGCGATGTGCTCACTCGCCTCGAAGATGCCGACCGCAAGAACCCGGCGAGCCAACTGATCGACGACCTGCCGCTCTTCCAGGTGGCGGTGCGCCGCGAGGACACGGCCCGCGGACCGTCCAAGGTCGAGGAGACGCTGAAGGCGATGAGCCTTGACGATATGACGCCGCGCGAGGCAATGGACGCGCTTTACGACCTCAAGAAAAAATTGAAATAGGGCAGCGGCACGCGATGTTCATGGAAAAGCTGATACGCGAAACGGAGCGCCTCTCGCTCATCTGCTCCATGCTCGACACGATGCGGCGCGCCGACGCCGATCGCAATGCGCGCGGCTGGACGTCGCCGATCGGCATGCTGAAAATTACCCGCTGCTGCGCTATGATCTCGGAACTCGGAACTTCGATCGCCAAGGCCGGCTATCGCGAGTGCGACAGACAGTCGCTTGAGGAGATCATGAGAGAGACGCGGCAGGTGCTGCATTTGCTGAATGCGCGGGCCACCGCCTGAGTTTTCAGGAAAGCCGTCGCGCGGCTTACCAACACCATTTCGCCAAATTTAAAGGTTCTTGCAGTATGAGGGCCCGTGTCAATCGCCTGATAAAGGGGTTATAGCGCATGCGGACGAAACACGAGGCGAGCCCGGATGCGGCCGCCCGGCATGAACAGGAAACCGCCCCGGCGACAGCGATGCGCGAGCTTGATTTTTCCCATATTCTCGACGTCGAGTTGTTGCAGAAGCAGTGCGACGCCGTTGCCGAGGCCAACCGCAACCGGCCCGACGTGCTGCGCGCCGACCTGCTTGCGGTGCTCAAGAAGGCGAGCACGGAAGGCCGGCAGAAGGCGCGGGCCGCACTTATGGCCGACGGCGGCGGGCTGAATTGCGCCTACCGGATTTCCTGGCTGCAGGACCAGATCATCACCGTCCTCTACAATTTCGCCACCGCCCATATCTTTCCGCAGCAGAAGGACAAGTTTGCGGTCACCGCCGTCGGCGGCTACGGCCGCGACACGCTGGCGCCGGGCTCCGATATAGACCTGCTCTTCCTCTTCCCGCCGCGCCCGACCGAGGAGACGCACAAGGCCGTCGAGTTCATGCTCTACGTGCTCTGGGACATGGGCTTCAAGGTCGGCCACGCCACCCGTACGGTGGAAGAATGCATCGCGCTTTCCAAGTCCGACATGACGATCCGCACCGCCATCCTGGAAATGCGCTACATCTGCGGCCTGCAGCGGCTGGAAACCGAACTCGAGACCCGCTTCGACAAGGAAATCGTCACCGGTACCGGCCCTGAGTTCATCGCCGCCAAGCTTGCCGAGCGCGACGAGCGCCACCGCAAGGCAGGCGATACACGCTATCTCGTCGAGCCGAACGTCAAGGAAGGCAAGGGCGGGCTTCGCGACCTGCACACGCTGTTCTGGATCTCGAAATATTATTATCACGTGCGCGACCAGGCCGAGCTGGTCAAGCTCGGCGTCTTGTCGAAGCACGAATACCGCCTGCTCGAGAAAGCCGACGATTTTCTCTGGGCGGTACGCTGCCATATGCACTTCCTGACAGGCAAGGCCGAGGAGCGCCTGTCCTTCGACATCCAGCGCGAAATCGCCGAAGCATTCGGCTATCACACCCGCCCCGGCCTTTCGGCCGTCGAGCGCTTCATGAAGCACTATTTCCTCGTCGCCAAGGATGTCGGCGATCTCACGCGCATCCTCTGCGCTGCGCTTGAAGACCAGCAGGCGAAGTCGATCCCGGGCCTGACCGGCGTCATCAGCCGCTTCACCCATCGCAACCGCAAGATCGCCGGCAGCGTCGAATTCGTCGAGGACCGCGGCCGCATCGCGCTTGCCGACGCCGAGGTGTTCAAGCGCGATCCCGTCAGCATCCTCCGGCTCTTCCACGTCGCCGACATCAACGGGCTGGAATTCCATCCGGACGCGCTGAAACGCGTCACTCGCTCGCTTGCCCTGATCGACAACCGGCTCAGGGAAAACGACGAGGCGAACCGGCTGTTCATGTCGATCCTGACTTCGAAGCGCGATCCGGCGCTGATCCTGCGGCGGATGAACGAGGCCGGCGTGCTTGGCCGCTTCATCCCCGAATTCGGCAAGATCGTCGCGATGATGCAGTTTAACATGTATCACCACTATACGGTCGACGAACATCTGATCCGCACCGTCGACGTTCTCTCCGAGATCGATCAGGCACGCGCCGAAGATCTGCATCCGCTCGCCAACAAGCTGTTCTCAGGCATCGAAGACCGCGAGGCGCTCTATGTCGCGGTTCTCCTGCATGATATCGCCAAGGGCCGCCTGGAGGATCATTCGATTGCCGGCGCCCGCGTCGCCCGCAAGCTCTGCGGCCGCTTCGGCCTGTCGCAGAAGCAGACGGAAATCGTCGTTTGGCTGATCGAGGAACATCTGACGATGTCGATGGTGGCGCAGACCCGCGACCTCACCGACCGCAAGACGATCACCGATTTTGCCGACCGGGTGCAGTCGCTCGACCGGCTGAAGATGCTGCTGATCCTGACGATCTGCGATATCCGCGCCGTCGGCCCCGGCGTCTGGAACGGCTGGAAAGGCCAGCTTCTGCGCACGCTCTATTATGAAACCGAGCTGCTGCTGGCCGGCGGTTTTTCGGAAGTCTCCCGCAAAGAGCGCGCCAATGCCGCCGCCGAGGCGCTGCATGCGGCCCTTGCCGACTGGAGCCAGAAGGACCGCAATACCTATACCAAGCTGCACTACCAGCCCTATCTGCTCTCGGTGCCGCTGGAAGACCAGATCCGTCACGCCCATTTCATCCGCCAGGCCGACAAAGCCGGCCAGGCGCTCGCCACCACGGTGCGCACCGACAGTTTCCACGCGATCACCGAAATCACCGTGCTGTCGCCCGACCATCCGCGGCTGCTCGCCGTTATCGCCGGCGCCTGTGCTGCGGCCGGCGCCAACATCGTCGACGCGCAGATCTTCACGACGTCGGACGGTCGGGCGCTCGACACCATCCATGTCAGCCGCGAATTTACCGACGATGCCGACGAGCTGCGCCGGGCCGCGACGATCGGACGGATGATCGAGGACGTGCTGTCCGGCCGCAAGCGGCTGCCCGAGGTCATCGCCACGCGGGCGCGCAACCGCAAGAAGAGCAAGGCCTTCGTCATTCCGCCGTCGGTTAACATCACCAACAGCCTGTCGAACAAGTTCACGGTCATCGAGGTCGAATGCCTCGACCGGCCGGGTCTCTTGTCTGAGATCACCGCCGTGCTCTCCGATCTGTCGCTCGACATCCAGTCGGCCCGCATCACCACCTTCGGCGAGAAGGTGATCGACACCTTCTACGTCACCGACCTGGTCGGCCAGAAAATCTCCGGCGACAGCAAGCGCGCCAACATCACCGCCCGGCTGAAGGCAGTCATGGCCGAGGAGGAAGACGAACTGCGCGAGCGCATGCCCTCCGGCATCATCGCGCCGGCCGCCACCGCCCGGACATCGCCGTCAGCCGAAAAGAAAGCCGATTCGCCCGCATGAGCCCGCAAGCATGAGCCTCGTCAAGAAATTCGCAACCGTCGGCGGCGCCACCCTCGGCAGCCGCATCTTCGGTTTCGCCCGCGAAACGCTGATGGCAGCCGCACTCGGCACCGGACCGATGGCCGACGTCTTCTACGCCGCCTTCCGCTTCCCGAACCTGTTTCGCCGGCTGTTTGCCGAGGGCGCCTTCAACGCCGCCTTCGTACCGCTTTTTGCCAAGGAGATCGAAGCGAACGGCACGGAAGGGGCCAAGCGCTTTTCCGAGGAAGTCTTCGGCGTGCTGTTTTCAGTGCTGCTCCTCATCACCATCGTGATGGAGCTTGCCATGCCGCTTTTGGTGCGCTTCGTCATCGCGCCGGGTTTTGCCGACGATCCCGACAAGTTCTCGATCACCATCCGCATGGCGGCGGTGATGTTTCCCTATCTGATGTGCATGTCGCTGACGGCGATGATGAGCGGCATGCTGAATTCGCTGCATCATTTCTTCGCCGCCGCTATCGCGCCGGTTTTCCTCAACGTGGTGATGATCGGGGCGCTGTTTTATGCACTCTATACCGGCGCCGATCCGCTGGCGACGGCCTGGTATCTCTCCTGGGGTGTTCTTGCCGCCGGCGTGCTGCAGCTCGCCGTCGTCTATATCGGCGTGCTTGCGGCCGGCATGAGCATCGGCTTCCGCTTCCCGAAGATGACGCCGAACGTCAAGCGGCTGCTGATCCTTGCGGTGCCGGCCGCCGTGACCGGCGGCATCACCCAGATCAACCAGTTGATCGGCCAGGCAATCGCCTCCTCCCGCGACGGCGCGATCGCAGCCCTGCAATATGCCGACCGGATCTATCAGCTGCCGCTCGGCGTCGTCGGCGTCGCCGTCGGCGTGGTGCTGCTGCCGGAACTTGCCCGGGCGCTGAAGGGCGGCAATCTGCGCGAAGCCGGAAACCTGCAGAACCGCTCGATCGAATTCGTGCTGTTCCTGACGATCCCTGCCGCATTCGCGCTGTGGATCCTCTCCGACGAGATCATCCGCGTGCTTTACGAGCGCGGCGCCTTCCATCAGGAAAACACCGCCGTCGTCGGCGCGATCCTGGCGATCTACGGCATCGGCCTGCCGGCCTTCGTGCTGATCAAGGCGCTGCAGCCGGGCTTCTACGCGCGCGAGGACACCAAGACGCCGATGCGCTTTTCGGCGATCGCCGTTGCCACCAACTGCGCCACGGCGCTCACCCTCTTTCCCTTTATGGGCGCGCCCGGCATCGCCGTGGCCGAAGCCACTGCCGGCTGGATCAGCACCGTGTTGCTGTTCACCACGCTGTTGCGCCGCGGCCATCTGACATGGGAATGGGCGCTGGCAAAACGCACCGCCCTGCTGATCGTCGCGGCGGCGGTCATGGGGGCGGCCATCGTCTTTCTCAAGCAGTATTTCGCACCCTGGCTCGCCTCCGGCTCGCCGCTTCTAACCAAGATCGGCACGCTGGGGCTGCTGATCGCGATTTCCATGCTGGTCTATTTCGCCGCCGCCTTCCTGATCGGCGGCGCCGATCTCGGCATGATCCGCCGCAATCTGAACCGCAAGCCGGCGGCGGCGGAGGATGCGTAGCGCCGTCAAGGTCTAGCAATCCACCCATCGCCGCTGCGGTCCGACATCGACATGAACGATGCCGTTGCAATAGGTGCCGATGCCGCCGATGCCGGGCGCGCTCCTGGCGGCTGCGATGATGGTGCGTTCCGACAGGCCCGGCATCCTGATATCGGCCGCCAGGCATTTTCCATGCAGGGAGCCATGGCGGCGGGGATGCGCCCGGAGGCCGGAGGTGATCATCGGCCGGCGTCCGGTTTTTGCGGCGATATGCGACAGCACCGCCTGAAGACGCGCGGGAAAACAGCCGGTGCGGACACTGACGGTCTGGACGGTGTAGGCTGGGCGTGCCTCCTGCTTGGGAAGATGAATGACCGGCCGTTTGCTGTCTTGACCGACGGCGCTGGTTGCGGATTGTAGGGCGAAAAGGCCTGCCATGGCGAGCAAACTGGCGGTCTGCATGGTTCCTCCTGGCGGTTGACAGGGCGGCCATCGCACGCCCCTGCGCGGTCGAGGATTTTCAGTTCAATAAAAGCTTTTCTGTGAAATTTTATACTCAATTGTGAGTAACGGACTTGATCACTTCGGCTTAAAATAACGGACATTGCCGATCCAGCCTGGAATAAACATCTCAATCGGGAGATATGACATGACGACCCAGTCGCTTTTCCTCGTCACCCTCGTCGTCGACGACTACGACCGCGCCAAGGCATTCTACTGCGGCGCCCTTGGTTTCGATTGCCTTCAGGACGAGCCGCAGCCGGAGGGCAAGCGCTGGGTGGTGGTGAAGCCCAGAGGAGGAGATGGCGGAGCCTTTCTGCTGGCGCAGGCCGCAAACGACACGCAACGGGCGGCGATCGGTAACCAGACAGGCGGCCGGGTCAGCTTCTTCCTGAAGACCGACGATTTCGCCCGCGACCATGCCGCAATGCGCGCCGCCGGCGTGCGCTTTCTGGAGGAGCTCGCGGCATGAGGTTTACGGCACGGTCGCGGTGTTTGCCGATCCCTACGGCAACAGCTTCGATCTGATACAGCATCACGCTGCCTGAACCTCTTGATTGCGATCGGCTGCCCGTGCATAAGCCGCGGCGTTAGCAACATGGGCGAACAGCCCTGGGGCCCTCCACCAGCCTATTGAGGACGACATGAGCGAATTCAAGAAACTCGTATTCTCCGGCGTGCAGCCGACCGGCAATCTGCATCTCGGCAATTATCTCGGCGCGATCCGCCGCTTCGTGGCGCTGCAGGAAGGCAATGACTGCATCTACTGCGTCGTTGACATGCATGCGCTCACTGCCCAGTTGGTGCACGAGGACATGCAGAGCCAGACGCGTTCGATCGCCGCCGCCTTCATCGCCGCCGGCATCGATCCGGAAAAACATATCGTCTTCAACCAGTCGGCCGTGCCGCAGCATGCCGAACTTGCCTGGATCTTCAATTGCGTCGCCCGCATCGGCTGGATGAATCGCATGACGCAGTTCAAGGACAAGGCCGGCAAGGACCGCGAGCAGGCCTCGCTCGGCCTATACGCCTATCCGAGCCTGATGGCCGCCGATATTCTCGTCTACCGCGCCACCCATGTGCCGGTCGGTGAGGATCAGAAGCAGCATCTGGAACTTGCCCGCGATATAGCGATGAAGTTCAACCTCGATTATGCCGAGCATATTCGCAAGACCGGTTACGGTGTCGACATCACCGTCGGCAACGAGCCGGTGCATGCCTATTTCCCGATGGTCGAGCCGCTGATCGGCGGACCGGCGCCGCGGGTCATGTCGCTGCGCGACGGCACCAAGAAAATGTCGAAATCCGACCCTTCCGACCTCTCGCGCATTAACCTGATGGATGACGAGGAGGCGATCTCGAAGAAGATCCGCAAGGCAAAGACCGATCCGGACGGCTTGCCGAGCGAGGTGGAAGGTCTGCAGGGCCGGCCGGAAGCCGACAATCTGGTGGCGATCTATGCGGCGCTTGCCGATAAATCGAAGGCGGACGTGCTGGCCGAATTCGGCGGCCAGCAGTTCTCCGTCTTCAAGCCGGCGCTGGTCGATTTGGCGATCCACGTGCTGGCGCCGATCACCGGCGAAATGCGCCGGCTGATGGACGACACCAGCCATATCGACGCTATCCTGCGCAGGGGCGGCGAACGGGCCAGGGCCCGCGCAGAGGTGACGATGCGCCAAGTCCGCGATGTGATCGGCTTCCTTTACTGAGAGTGATCTCTTCTTCTCCCACGTGGAGGAGAAGAGGAAAAAACTGGGCTTGCAAATTTTCCGCTTCGGGTGTCAGAGTCCGCGCCATGGTAT
Organism: Rhizobium sp. C104; assembly: GCF_022354505.1. Lineage (NCBI taxonomy): Bacteria > Pseudomonadati > Pseudomonadota > Alphaproteobacteria > Hyphomicrobiales > Rhizobiaceae > Rhizobium > Rhizobium sp. C104. Next base: position 3,239,734 of record NZ_CP092348.1, read on the forward strand.
CGAAGCGACTCTCACGGCTCGAAGGTCATCGCCGCAAATTCATGGCGGTGATCGACGGTACACCCGAATGCCAGCGCGCCGTTCATTATGCCGGCCGGCGCGCGAAGAATTCCAATGGCGGGCTGGTGCTGCTCTACGTCATTCCCGACGGGGATTTCCAGCAATGGCTCGGCGTCGAGGCGATCATGCGGGCCGAGGCGCGCGAGGAGGCCGAGGCGGTCGTTGCCAAGATCGCCCAGATCGTGCGCGAGACGATCGGCATCGAGCCGGAGATCGTCATCCGCGAAGGTGGTGCGGCCGAACAAATCAACGCCGTGATCGAGGACGACCGCGATGTGGCGATCCTCGTTCTGGCCGCCGGTTCGGCGAAGGAAGGCCCGGGACCGCTGGTTTCGTCGATCGCCGGCCGCGCGGCGGCGTTTCCGATCCCGGTCACCGTGCTGCCAGATACGCTGACCAATGAGGAAATCGACGCCCTCTGCTGACAATTTCTTGAGTAAAAATCTCTTGAATGGCACCGGCAATCGGCTTATCTTCTTTTGAAGAATTCTAAAGACGGCGAGGCATGGGCCGGCCGCATGGAGACCCAGATGTTCATTCAGACCGAAGCCACGCCAAACCCCGCCACGCAGAAGTTCCTGCCGGGCAAGGTGGTGATGGAAAGCGGCACGGCCGAGTTCCGCAGTGCCGAGGAGGCCGAAGCTTCGCCGCTCGCTGCCCGCCTGTTCGAAATACCGGGTGTGACCGGTGTCTATTTCGGCTATGATTTCATTTCCGTCTCCAAGGACGATGCCGAATGGCAGCATCTTAAGCCGGCTATTTTGGGCTCGATCATGGAGCATTTCATGTCGGGCAAGCCTGTCATGGGCGATGCTTCCATCCTCTCCGAAGACGTTGACGCCAGCGACGAGTTTTTTGACGAAGGCGACGAGTTGATCGTGCTGACCATCAAGGAGCTTCTGGAGACCCGCGTGCGCCCCGCCGTTGCCCAGGACGGCGGCGACATCACCTTCCGCGGCTTCAAGGACGGCAAGGTCTATCTGAACATGAAGGGTTCCTGCGCCGGCTGCCCCTCTTCGACGGCGACGTTGAAGCATGGCGTCCAGAACCTGCTGCGCCATTTCGTTCCGGAAGTGCAGGAAGTGATTGCCGCTTAAAAATTCTGGCGTTCGTCCGGCCGTTCATCTGTGGTTCGGCCAGACGAATTTATGATCAGGCGACAATAGATTTTTCGGAAATTGATGGCATGATTGTTCTGGCGCTCGACACGGCAGGTGTAGACTGCGCTGCCGCCGTTTACGACAGCGGCAGGAATACGATGCTGGGGGAGGCATCGGACATGATCGGCAAGGGGCATGCTGAACATCTGATCGGTATCGTCGATCGCGCGCTCGATCAGGCTCATATGGCGCTTTCCGATATCGACCGCATTGCCGTCGCCATCGGCCCCGGCTCGTTTACCGGTATCCGGGTCGGCGTTGCCGCAGCCCGCGGTTTTGCGCTTTCCCTCAATGTGCCCGCCGTCGGCGTCACCACGCTCGAGGTCATGGCATCAGCCCAGCGCGAAAAAACGCCCGGCCGCGCCGTGCTGGCAGCGATGGATGCCAAGCGGGACGAAATCTACCTCCAGTCCTTTTCATCGGATGGTTCGCCCCTCGACGCGCCACGGGCGTTAAGCGTGGCGCAAGCGCAGGCTTTTGCCGCAGGCTTCGACGGCGAGATCACCGGATCGGCAACGCCGCTGCTGAAGGCGGACGCCCATGGCGATCACAGCAACAATTTCCCGATCTCCGTCGTGGCGCGCCTCGGTGCTGCCGCCTCCCCCGATGCCGGAAAGCCGAAGCCCCTTTATCTGCGCGGACCCGATGCCAAGCCGCAGGCCGGGTATGCGATTGCCCGACGAGTATGACGATGCTGGAAGCCTATCTGACGCTGAAGCCGGAATTCGAGATCATCGCCATGGAGCGCGAGGATTGCCGCGATGTCGCCGTCCTGCACGGCGAACGTTTTGCCCGGCCCTGGGGCGATGGTGAATTTCACGGGTTGCTGATGCAGGACACCGTGTTCGGCTTCGTCGCCCGCCAGACCAATGCCATCCTGAAAAAGCCGCTTCCCGGCTTCATTCTCGCCCGCCATGTCGCCGGCGAGGCGGAGATCCTGACGATCGCCGTGCAGGCGAAGGTCGCTCGCGCCGGGCTCGGCTGGCGACTGATGCAGGCAGCGATGCGGGAAGCACGCGCACGCGGCGGCGAGAGCATGTTTCTCGAAGTCGACGACGGCAATACGGCAGCGCTTGGCCTCTATCGCAAGCTCGGCTTCGAAAAGGTCGGGGAACGCAAGGGTTATTACAAGCAGGAAAACGGCGCTCTCTCCACGGCGCTTGTCATGAAGCGCGTTCTTCGCTAGTTCCCTGACAGAGAGATGACTTGCTGATCGGCGCCAAAGCCCTTCGGCATTGTCGCAAGACGAATATCTTTTGAAGGCGGGCCATGCCTGATGTAGCCAAGACCCTTGAGGAGCTTTGCACCGAACGCGGCATGCGCATGACCGAGCAGCGCCGCGTCATCGCGCGCATCCTCGAAGATTCGGAAGACCATCCCGATGTCGAAGAGCTTTACCGCCGCTCGGTGAAGGTCGATGCGAAGATCTCGATCTCGACCGTCTACCGCACGGTGAAACTGTTCGAGGATGCCGGCATCATCGCCCGCCACGACTTCCGCGACGGGCGCTCGCGCTACGAAACGGTGCCGGAAGAGCATCACGACCACCTGATCGACCTGAAAACCGGCACGGTGATCGAATTCCGCTCGCCGGAGATCGAGGCGCTGCAGGAGCGCATCGCTCGCGAGCACGGCTTCAAGCTGGTCGACCACCGGCTGGAACTCTACGGCGTTCCGCTGAAGAAGGAAGACCTCTGAAGCAATGGCCGCCGGGGAGACCAGCATTTGATCGCCTGGCTGCGCATTGCCTGTGCTGCGGTCGTCATCCTGACCGTCAGCATCGTGCTCGTGCCGCTGCAACTGCTCGCCCTCCGTTTCGACTGGCGGCTGCGGCGCCGGCTGCCGCGCGTCTGGCACCGTATCATCTGCTATTGCCTCGGCATCCGCGTCCGCGTCACCGGCCAGCTGGAAGAGCGCCGGCCGCTGATGCTCTGCTCCAATCATTCCTCCTGGATGGATATCATGGTGCTGTCGGCGGTTGCCGACGTCGCCTTCATCGCCAAGATCGAGGTGGCCGAATGGCCGATCTTCGGCACGCTCGCCAAGCTGCAGAAGAGCGTCTTCGTCGTACGCGAGGAGAGGCGCAAGACCGGCCATCAGGCAAACGAGATCGCCGGGCGGATGGCCGATGGCGAAATCGTCGTGCTCTTCCCAGAGGGCACGACCTCGGACGGCAACCGGCTGCTGGAGGTCAAGTCCTCGCTGTTCGGCGCTGCCGCCATGGCCGTGCCCGCTTCGCCCACAGGAACCGTGGTGGTGCAGCCGGTGGCGGTTGCCTATACCAGGGTGCACGGCATCGCCATGGGCCGCTATCACCGGCCGCTCGCCGCCTGGCCGGGGGATATCGAGCTCTTGCCGCACCTGATCGATATCGTGCGATGCGGCGCCATCGACGCAGAGGTTTCCTTCGGCGAGGCGGTGGAATACCGCGCCGACACCAATCGCAAGGAAGTGAGCGCGACTATCGCCTCACGCATCCGCAACCTGTTGAACAGCCGCCTGCGCGGGCGCGAAATCTCCTAAAAGAAGATTTCGATTTTCTCAGGCGGCAAAAACCACTAAATAGCGCGCCATGACACAGGACAGCGCCCTTCTCCAGGCTCCGGAGCCGACACGCCGCGACGGTTCCAACAGCCGCAAGGTCTTCATCAAGACCTATGGCTGCCAGATGAACGTCTATGATTCCACGCGCATGAGCGATGCGCTCGCCCGCGACGGTTACGAACCGACTGAGGATATGGAAGAGGCGGACCTCGTTCTGCTCAACACCTGCCATATCAGAGAGAAGGCGGCCGAGAAGGTCTATTCGGCGCTCGGGCGGCTGCGCGACATGAAAAAGAAGAAGGCGGCGGACGGACGGGAGATGATGATCGGCGTTGCCGGCTGCGTCGCCCAGGCCGAAGGCGAGGAGATCCTGCGCCGGGCGCCCGCCGTCGACGTCGTCATCGGCCCGCAGACCTATCACCGCCTGCCGGAGGCGCTGCGCCGGGCCAAGCAGGGCCAGCGCGTCGTCGATACGGAATATGCGGTCGAGGACAAGTTCGAGCATCTGCCGATCGCCGAGAGCCGGAAGATCCGAGCCCGCGGCGTCACCGCCTTCCTGACGGTGCAGGAGGGCTGCGACAAATTCTGCACCTTCTGCGTCGTGCCCTATACCCGCGGCTCGGAAGTGTCGCGGCCGGTTGCCCAGATCGTCGAGGAAGCCGAAAAGCTGGTCGAAGGCGGCGTGCGCGAGATCACCCTGCTCGGGCAGAACGTCAATGCCTGGCACGGCGCCGGGCCGAGGGGCGAGGCGTGGAGCCTCGGCGACCTGCTCTACCGGCTTGCCGAGATCCCCGGCCTTGCGCGGCTGCGCTACACCACCAGCCATCCCCGCGACATGGACGACCGGCTGATCGACGCCCATCGCGATCTTCGGGCGCTGATGCCCTATCTGCACCTGCCGGTGCAATCGGGCTCCGACCGTATCCTGAAGGCGATGAACCGGCGCCATACAGCGGCCGAATATCTCTCGCTGATCGAACGCATTCGCACGGTGCGGCCCGACATCGCCCTGTCCGGCGATTTCATTACCGGCTTTCCGGGGAGACAGACGAAGATTTTGAGGATACATTAGAACTTGTGAAGAAGGTGCGCTATGCGCAGGCCTTCTCGTTCAAATACTCGACACGGCCGGGCACCCCCGGCGCGGAACTGAAGGACCAGGTGCCGGAAGAGATCAAGGCAGAACGGCTGGAACGCCTGCAAGCGCTTCTCGTGAAGCAGCAGCAGGAATTTGCCGAATCCTGCGTCGGCAAAGAGATCGACCTGTTGCTGGAAAAGCCCGGTCGCATGCCGGAACAGCTGATCGGACGTTCTCCCTGGCTTCAATCCGTGAATGTTGATGCAAAAGCATCGCAAATCGGTGACATTATTAAAGTGCGAATCACAGGAACCGGAAACAACAGCCTGTTTGCCGAACGCGCAGAGGCTGCGGTTTAACTCAAGGAGCCCGACCGCTTGAACGGACAAGAATTGGTTTCTTCTTCACCGCGCCACCCCCGCACGCCGAGCGATACCAATCACTTCGTCCTGACGTTCGAGAACAACCGCTTCGCCAGCGAGCTCTTCGGTCAATTCGATCAGAACCTCAAGCTGCTCGAGGAACGGCTCAACATCGATGCGCGGGCCCGCGGCAATTCGGTCGTCATCACAGGCGATGTCGTGACCACCAACCAGGCGCGGCGCACGCTCGACTATCTCTATGAAAAACTTCAGAAAGGCGGCAGCGTGGAACGATCCGACGTCGAGGGCGCAATCCGCATGGCGGTCGCCGCCGACGATCAGCTCAGCCTTCCCACCATGGAGCGCAAGGCCAAGCTGACGATGGCGCAGGTTTCCACCCGCAAGAAGACGATCATTGCTCGCACGCCGACACAGGACGCCTATATCCGGGCGCTGGAGCGGGCCGAGCTGGTCTTCGGCGTCGGCCCGGCCGGCACCGGCAAGACCTATCTCGCCGTCGCCCACGCTGCCCAACTGCTGGAGCGCGGCGCGGTCGAAAAGATCATCCTGTCGCGCCCGGCCGTCGAAGCGGGCGAGCGCCTCGGATTCTTGCCCGGCGACATGAAGGAAAAGGTCGATCCCTATCTTCGCCCGCTCTATGACGCGCTCTATGACATGATTCCCGCCGACAAGGTCGACCGGGCGATCACCGCCGGCGTCATCGAAATCGCGCCGCTCGCCTTCATGCGCGGCCGCACGCTCGCCAACGCCGCCATCATCCTCGACGAAGCACAGAACACGACATCGATGCAGATGAAGATGTTCCTGACGCGTCTCGGCGAGAATGCGCGGATGATCGTCACCGGCGACCCGAGCCAGATCGACCTGCCGCGCGGCGTCAAATCCGGCCTCGTCGAGGCGCTGCAGCTTCTCAACGGTGTCGAGGGCATCTCGATCGTGCGCTTCAAGGATACCGACGTCGTCCGCCATCCGCTGGTCGGGCGCATCGTCAGGGCCTATGATTCCACCTATGCCGAAGCCGAAGCGGTCAGCCGGCAGGACTGATGGCAGAACTCGACATCCAGATCAGCGTCGACGACATCGGCTGGCCGGGCGAGGAGACGCTGCTGTCCTTTTGCGAGCGCGTGCTCGGCGCTGCCCTGGTCTATCTCCGCGACAGCGAGAAGCAGCCCTTCCCGACGATGCCGCCCGAGGTCTCGCTTGTCTTCACCGACGACGCCTCGATCCAGGACATCAACGCCGAATGGCGGGGGAAGGACAAGGCGACCAACGTGCTCTCCTTTCCAGCCTTTCCGGTTCGGCCCGGTAAAATGCCCGGTCCGATGCTCGGCGACATCATCATCGCCCGGGAGACGGTGGAGCGGGAAACCATCGAGCTCGAAAAGAGTTTCGATGACCACCTGACCCATCTTCTGGTGCACGGTTTCTTGCATCTTCTCGGCTACGACCATATGAATAGTGATGAAGCCGAAATTATGGAGGGGCTGGAGACTCGCATTTTGGCGCAGCTCGGCCTATCTGATCCTTACGAGGGTCAAGACCTTAAAATGGAACCATGAGCGACTTTACGACGAAGCCGGCGGCAGACGCCAAGGACTCCGAGCCATCCTCCTCTTCCGACGAGGCGGGCAGTAGTAGTCGGCCATCCGGCCGATCCCAATCCTTCTGGTCGCGCGCCGCGCGCATCCTTCGCCCGCAGCAGGGCTCGCGGCTGCGCGAGGATCTTGCCGACGCGCTGATGACCGATGCGGCCGGCGATGACGCATTTTCACCCGACGAACGGGCAATGCTGCATAACATTCTGCGCTTTCGCGAGGTGCGCGTCGCCGACGTGATGGTGCCGCGCGCCGATATCGAGGCGGTCGACCAGAACATCACCATCGGCGAGCTGATGATCCTGTTCGAGGAATCCGGCCGCTCGCGCATGCCCGTCTATGCCGACACGCTCGACGATCCGCGCGGCATGGTGCATATCCGCGATCTGCTCTCCTATGTCGCCAAGCAGGCGCGCAACAAGCGCCGCGGCCCGGCGAAACCGGCCGCAGCCCTGCCGGCGCTGCCGGCGATCGAGGTTGCGCCCGAGAATATCCAGAAGACCACGCGGCCGGCCAAGCCGAATTTGGATCTCGCCCGCGTCGACTTGCAGAAGACGCTGACGGAAGCCGGCATCATCCGCAAGATCCTGTTCGTGCCGCCGTCGATGCTGGCCTCGGACCTGTTGCGCCGCATGCAGGTGAACCGCACGCAGATGGCGCTGGTCATCGACGAATATGGCGGCACCGACGGGCTCGCCTCGCATGAGGACATCGTCGAAATGGTGGTCGGCGACATCGACGACGAACACGACGACGAAGAGGTGATGTTCAAGCGGGTTGCCGAAGACGTCTTCATTGCCGACGCCCGCGTCGAACTGGAAGAGATCGCCGCGGCGATCGGGCCGGATTTCGACATCAGCGAGCAGGTCGACGAGGTCGATACGCTGGGCGGTCTGATCTTCTCCGCACTCGGCCGCATCCCGGTGCGCGGCGAGGTCGTGCAGGCGCTGCCGGGCTTCGAATTCCACATCCTCGACGCCGATCCGCGCCGCATCAAGCGGCTGCGCATCACCCGCAAGCGCCATGCGATCCGCCGCCGCGCCAAGGTGGATGGCGACATTCCCCCGGCTCCGACGCCGGCGACGACCGGCCAGCGGAATCAACCGCCAATTAATGCTGTCCCGGAACCCGCTGCGCGGTTCCGGGCGATCTTCATTAACAGGACAAAGAGCCGCTTTTTTGAAAGACTGCGCATGGGTTGATTCGCGGTTTGATGGGAGTGCGCATGGAGCGGCTTGCGGACAGGGTTATCCTCGTCTGGGGTTTCAAACGGTCGCTGCTGGCCATTGCCGCCGGAGCATTCGCCGTGCTGGCGCTGCCACCCTTCGGCTTCTTCGCGGCAATGTTCGTCTCCTTCACGCTGCTCGTCTGGCTGATCGACGGGGCCGCGGCTTCGCCTGACAGCGGCCTCATCGGCAGGCTGTGGCCGGCATTTGCCACCGGCTGGCTGTTCGGCTTCGGCTATTTCGTCGCCGGCCTGTGGTGGCTCGGCCATGCGCTGCTGGTCGATCAGGAGGAATTCGCCTGGGCGCTGCCACTCGCCATTCTCGGGCTGCCGGCCTGTCTGGCGATTTTCTACGGGCTGGCGGTGGCCCTTGCCCGCATCTTCTGGTCCGACGGCATGGGACGGATCGCCGCACTGGCGGCCGGCTTCGGGCTGATGGAATGGCTGCGAAGCGTTGTCCTGACTGGCTTTCCCTGGAACGCCATCGGCTATGGCATGATGCCGGTTCCACTGATGATGCAGTCGGCGCATGTGATCGGGGCGATGGGGGTGACTACCCTTGCCGTATTCGTCTTTTCCGCGCCGGCCCTTGTCGGCACCCGGCAAGGCGCACGCACCGGCATCGCGCTCGCCGTCCTGCTATTTGCCGCCCATCTCGGTTATGGCGCTTATGCCCTCTATGTCGCGCCGCGGGCCGAAGCCTTGCCTGAAGATAAGCGGCCGGTGGTGCGGTTGGTGCAGCCTGATATCGACCAGGCGGCAAAGATGGACAACGACGCCGATCGCAATGCGATCTTCGAGACGCATCTGAAGCTGTCGGCCGAAGCACCGAGAAATGGCGGGCGCAAGCCCGACATTATCGTCTGGCCGGAAACCTCCATCCCCTTCATACTGACCGACAATCAGGATGCGCTGACGCGGATCGCCGATACGCTCGACGACAACCAGATCCTGATTGCCGGAGCCGTGCGCGCCGAGGAGATGGGGCCCGGCACGCCGACGCGCTACTATAATTCCATCTATGTGATCGACGGCCGCGGCCAGATCATCGCCGCCTCCGACAAGGTGCATCTGGTGCCGTTCGGCGAATACCTGCCCTTCGAGGACCTGCTCACCGAATTCGGCATCCAGAACGTCGTCGAAATACCAGGAGGGTTTTCGGCAGCAGTGAGCCGGCACCTGCTGGCGCTGCCCGGCGGGCTCAATCTTTATCCGCTGATTTGCTACGAGATCATTTTCCCCGATGAAATGACCGGCGACATCGAAGACGCCAATGCGATCCTCAATATCACCAATGATGCCTGGTTCGGTGCGACGCCAGGCCCCTATCAGCACTTCCAGCAGGCGCGGGTGCGAGCTGTTGAAACCGGACTGCCGCTGATTCGCGACGCCAACAGCGGTATTTCAGCAATTGTGAATGCACAGGGGAAATTATTGCCGGCCTCGATCTCGAACAAACCGGCTTTATTGATGCAACTCTTGATAGGTTAGGCGTAGAAGCGGGGACGGCATTCCCCCGGCAAACATACTTCTGGTTGACCGAGGCGCTGCTCATTTTGATTGCGCTGGTTTCTCGTAGAGGTTTTATTTCCGGGTTGAATTGACCAAAAACCCCTAAAATTGCATAGTGATGACAATCGGCGTTCCGGACGTATGTTCAAAGGTGGGTTCTCACCGCTTGCAACGTGGCGTTTGGGATGGATCAGGGGCATGCCGGTTAAACAGGTTGAAATTCTTAGCTAGGGCACGACCATGATTGAAAACAAAAAGAAGCCGAATCCGATCGACATCCACGTTGGCAGCCGTATTCGTCTTCGCCGAACAATGCTGGGCATGAGCCAGGAAAAACTTGGCGAAAGCCTCGGCATCACATTCCAGCAGATCCAGAAGTACGAAAAGGGCACCAACCGCGTCGGCGCAAGCCGTCTGCAGAACATCTCGAACATCCTCAATGTTCCGGTTTCCTTTTTCTTCGAGGACGCACCCGGCGAACATGCAGGCGCCGGCGGCGGCATGGCCGAAGCCTCCAGCTCGAATTACGTCGTCGATTTCCTCTCCTCTTCCGAAGGCCTGCAGCTCAACCGCGCCTTCGTCAAGATTTCCGATCCGAAGGTTCGCCGCAAGGTCGTGGAGCTGGTGAAGGCTCTGGCAGCCGAGGCCGACTCCGACTGAGCCACACCAATCGCTGAATCCCAAAGGCGGTCGAAAGGCCGCCTTTTTTGCGTTTTTGGGGCAAAATTTGTCACTTTGCCGCAGATATAAAGATATATTTATGTCCTTCTGCGCTTGTCATCGGGCCTCGAACTGAGTACCTACTAGCTAGCTTTTATTCTTTGAGGGGAATCCCGGAATGCGCGCGAATTATCTCTTTACCAGCGAATCTGTTGCCGAAGGTCATCCTGACAAGGTTTGCGACCGCATCTCCGACGAGATCGTCGATCTGGTCTACCGCGAAGCGGCCAAAACAGGCGTCAATCCGTGGGGCGTGCGCATTGCCTGCGAAACGCTGGCGACCACCAACCGTGTCGTCATCGCCGGCGAAGTCCGCCTGCCGCCGAGCCTGATGAAGAAGGACAAGGAGGGCAAGGACGTCATCAATCCTTCTAAGTTCAAGGCCGCTGCCCGCCGCGCCATAAAGGATATCGGTTACGAGCAAGACGGCTTCCACTGGAAGAAGGCCAAGATCGATGTGCTGTTGCACTCGCAGTCGGCCGACATCGCGCAGGGCGTTGACAGCGCCGCCGACCAGCAGGGCGACGAGGGCGCCGGCGACCAGGGCATCATGTTTGGTTACGCCTGCAAGGAAACGCCGGATTTGATGCCGGCGCCGATCTATTATTCCCACAAGATCCTGCAGCTGCTCGCGGTTGCCCGCAAGAAGGGTGACGGCGAAGTCGCCAAGCTCGGCCCCGACGCCAAGAGCCAGGTGACCGTGCGCTACGTCGACGGCAAGCCGTCCGAAGCAACGTCGATCGTGCTTTCGACCCAGCATCTCGACGAAAGCTGGGATTCGAAGAAGGTCCGCGCCGTCGTCGAGCCTTATATCCGCGAGGCGCTCGGCGAACTGAAGATCGCTGACGACTGCAAGTGGTACATCAACCCGACCGGCAAGTTCGTCATCGGCGGACCGGACGGCGATGCGGGCCTCACCGGCCGCAAGATCATCGTCGACACCTACGGCGGTGCCGCACCGCATGGCGGCGGCGCATTCTCCGGCAAGGACACGACCAAGGTCGACCGTTCGGCTGCCTATGCCGCCCGCTATCTGGCGAAAAACGTCGTTGCCGCCGGCCTAGCCGACCGTTGCACGATCCAGATTTCCTACGCGATTGGCGTCGCCCAGCCGCTGTCGATCTATGTCGACCTGCACGGCACCGGCAAGGTCAGCGAAGATCAGGTCGAAGCAGCGATCCGCAAGAATATGGACCTGTCTCCGTCGGGCATTCGCCGCCATCTCGACCTCAACAAGCCGATCTATGCGAAGACCTCCGCTTATGGCCATTTCGGCCGCAAGGCCGGCCGCGATGGCTCGTTCTCCTGGGAGCGCACCGACCTCGTCAAGGCCCTCAAGGAAAGCGTAAAGGCCTGAGATAAAGCATGACGGATATGGAACGCCGCGGCCGGGCGACTGAAGCCTTCTTCGGTCGCCGCAAAGGCAAGGCCCTGCGCGAACACCAGGCCGAGACGCTGAACAGCCTGCTGCCGGCATTCCTTATCGATCTTTCGGCGGCTCCGCTGGAGCCGCTGACGTCCCTCTTTACGGTTCCGGTCGACAGATTGCGGCTGGAAATCGGTTTCGGCGGCGGCGAGCACCTGATCCACCGCGCACTCGAGAGGCCTTCGACCGGCTTCATCGGCGTCGAGCCCTTCGTCAATTCCATGCAGAAGCTGCTGTCGCGCATCGGCGAGACCGGGGCGCGCAATATCCGCGTCTATAATGACGACGCGACGCAACTGCTCGACTGGCTGCCGGACGCTTCGCTCGATCAGATCGACCTGCTCTATCCCGATCCCTGGCCGAAGCGGAAGCACTGGAAGCGCCGCTTCGTCTCGAAGACCAATCTCGACCGCTTTCACCGCGTGCTGAAACCGGGCGGCCTGTTCTGCTTCGCCTCCGACATCGACACCTATGTGAACTGGACGCTGCTCAAATGCCGCGACCATGGCGGCTTCAACTGGCTGGCCGACAATGCGGCGGACTGGCTGACGCCCTATGAGGGCTGGCCGAGCACACGCTACGAGGCCAAGGCGCGACGCGAGGGCCGGTCTTCGGCCTATTTGACGTTCAGGAAGATCTGAGTTTCAACGGCGGCTAACGGGCAATAGTGACGGGCGTGCCGTGTGGCACGAACGATGAGCCTATCCTGACGCAGCCTCCGCAGCGAAATCGAATAAGCGATAGTGCACCGCAAAAGCAGCACAACGCGCCAGGCATTATCTTGACGGTCAGTGGAGGCTGACCGTCTTCAGTTCATCCTCGGCAGCCTTGAAGAAGGTGCTGGAGCGGTTGTCCGTCAAGAGGATCGGCGTGCCGTCGGCGCCGAAAAGTGCCCAGAGATCGACGTTCGGATCGATATCCGGCGCCTCGGGAAAACACTTGGCGACCTCTTCGGTGCGCATCTTTCTGATATAGGCGACCTCGCCGCTGCCGATGTGGGCAAGCTCGGATTTGGTCAAGTGAGACGTGGCTTCTTTCATCAACATTCCTGTTCCTCCGGAAGAAGGGACCAACGGTTCGACAAACCGTTGTGCTACTGTGAGACCGAAATGTTAATTTTCTTGACCATGCGCGCGGGCTCCGGTCGAATTAGATCGACGGAGAGCAGACCGTTCTTCAGACCGGCGCCGAGCACCTGCATGCCGTCGGCCAGAACGAAGGTGCGCTGGAACTGACGGGCGGCGATGCCGCGATAGAGATAGTCCCGTTCGCCGTGCTCCACCTGACGGCCGCGAATCAGAAGCTGGTTCTCCTCAATGGAAACATCGAGTTCCTCCTCGCCGAAGCCGGCGACAGCCAGCGTGATGCGCAGACGTTCCGGCGCGCCGTTATCGGCGGCGATGCGTTCGATATTGTAAGGCGGATATCCGTCGCTCGCCTTGGAAATGCGCTCCAGCGTCTTTTCCATGGCATCGAAGCCCAGAAGCAGCGGGCTGGCGAAAGGGGTAATGCGGCTCATCTCTTTTCAAGTCCTTGATGCAAGCGACCATCCCGGACCTTAAGGGCAGCATCCGGATGCCGCTAATATGGGGACAGCACCCCGGCGCTGCAAGACGCGGGTGACGTCTCGGCACCACCCCTCAATTTTGAGGTGGTGATGGCTCCTTGCTTGACAAAGCGGCGGCTGCCTCGCATCAAAACGGGCCGGCGCAGAATGTGCCGATTTGTGACGAGAAATGAAGAAAACGGTGCATCGGATGGCAAGCGCAAGAAAGATCATCATTGACACGGATCCCGGCCAGGACGACGCGGCCGCCATTATGCTGGCCTTCGGCAGTCCCGACGAGCTGGAGTTGCTGGGGATCACCACGGTCGCCGGCAACGTGCCGCTTTCGCTGACCAGCCGCAATGCGCGCATCGTCTGTGAACTCTGCGGCCAGACGGAGACGAAGGTCTTTGCCGGCGCCGACGCGCCGATCGCCCGCAAGCTGGTGACCGCCGAGCATGTACACGGCAAGACCGGCCTCGACGGTCCTCACCTCAGCGAGCCGACGATGGCGCTGCAAACGGGACATGCCGTCGACTTCATCATCGAGACGCTGCGGCGTGAGGAAGAAGGCACGGTGACGCTCTGCACGCTCGGGCCGCTCACCAATATCGGCCTGGCCTTACAGAAGGCGCCCGACATCGCCCCGCGCATCCGCGAATTGGTGATGATGGGCGGCGGTTTTTTCGAGGGCGGCAACATCACGCCGGCAGCCGAATTCAATATTTACGTCGATCCCGAGGCCGCCGATATCGTCTTCCGCTCGGGCGTTCCGATCGTGATGATGCCGCTTGACGTGACGCACCAGTTGCTGACCCGCAAGGATCGGGTGAAGCGCATGGCCGAGATCGGCACGGCGCCGGCAAAGGCGATGGTCGAGATGCTGGAATTCTTTGAACGCTTCGATATCGAGAAATACGGCTCCGACGGCGGGCCGCTGCATGACCCGACCGTGATCGCCTACCTGCTGAAGCCGGAGCTTTTCAACGGCCGAGACTGCAATGTCGAAATCGAGATCCACTCCGAACTCACCGTCGGCATGACGGTCGTCGACTGGTGGCATGTCACCGAGCGCAAGCGCAATGCAAAGGTCATGCGCCAAGTCGATGCGGACGGCTTCTTCGATCTTTTGATCGAACGCTTCGCCCGCATCTGATTTCGGCATCCTTCTCCAAAGGGAGAAGGTTCAGGCGTCCTTCTCGTCGAAGACCGAATTGGTTTCGGCTTCGGTGGCCTTCGGACCGCCCTTGGCGACGCCGACCATGGCCGGGCGCAGCACGCGCTCGCCGATGGAAAAGCCTGCCTGCACGACCTGGACGACCGTGTTGTTCGGCACATCCGGGTTCGGCACTTCGAACATCGCCTGATGGAAATTCGGATCGAACTTCTGGCCGACCGGCTCCAGCTTGCGAACGCCGTGGCGCTCGAGCGCCGACAGCATGGCGCGCTCGGTCATCTCGACGCCCTCGATCAGCGTGGTCAGGCCGGCATCGGCCGCGTCCTTGACCTCTGCCGGAATGGCATCCAGCGCCCGGCGCAGATTGTCCGAGACGGCGAGCATGTCACGCGCGAAACCGGCGACGGAATAGGACTTGGCGTCCTTGACCTCACGCTCGGTGCGGCGGCGCAGATTATCCATTTCGGCGGCAAGGCGCAGATAGCGGTCGCGCAGTTCGCCGTTTTCGGCTTTCAGAAGCTCGAGTGCATCAGGCTGGGGCGCCTCTTCCTGCGCAATATCGTTCTCGACGTAGGCGGCAGCGTCGGCTGCGGCATCGGCCGCAGTTGCGTCAGGTCCGTTTTTCGTCGTGTCATCGGTCATGACGGTCTCCGGTTGGTGTCTTCAGATGCGCCCGATATCGAGGTTTGACCGAAAAAAATCAAGTCTGCGTGACAAAGAAGCGAAAATTCCGCGGTCTTCGTCAAAGTGGTCAAAGCGGATTGCGTGAAAGCCGGGAGACGAGCTGGGCAGTGTAGTCCACCATCGGCACGATACGGGAATAATTGAGCCGCGTCGGGCCGATGACGCCGACGGCGCCGACGATGCGATCGTCGTCGTCACGATAGGGCGCAACGATGAGCGATGAGCCGGACAGCGAGAAGAGCTTATTTTCCGAGCCGATAAAGATACGCACGCCCGAGCCGGTTTCGGCGAGATTGAGGATCTCGATCAGGCTGTCTTTCTTTTCGAGATCGTCGAACAGCATCCGCAGCCGGTCGAGATCCTCGGCGCCGGCGAGACCTTCAAGCAGGTTGGCGCGGCCGCGGATGATCAGCTGCGCCGGCTTTCCCTCGTCGGGGCTGCCGGCCCAGACGGCGATGCCGCGCTCGACGAGATCACGCGACAGGGCATCGAGTTCGTGGCGGACGTTATCCTTCAGCTGACTTAATTGTTTGCGCAGCTCCGGCAGGGTCTGGCCGGACATGTGGGCATTGAGAAAATTCGCCGCCTCGGCCAGCTGCGAGGAGGTAACGCCCGCCGGCAGCTCGATGATGCGGTTTTCCACCTGGTCGTGATCGCCGACGAGCACGGCCAGCGCCTTTGTCGGCTCCAGCCGGATGAACTCCACATGTTTGAGCACCGGATCGCTTTTCGAGGTGATGACCAAGCCGGCGCCGCGCGAAATGCCCGACAGCATGCGGCTCGCCTCGTTCATCATCGATTCCACCGGATTGCCGCCGCTTTCGGCCCGCACCTGGCGGTCGATGCTGGCGCGGTCCTCGGCGGAGAGATCGCCGACCTGCATGAAGGCATCGACAAAGAAACGCAGGCCGATCTGGGTCGGCAGCCGGCCGGCGCTGATATGCGGCGAATAGATGAGGCCGAGATCCTCGAGATCGCTCATGACGTTGCGCACCGAGGCCGGCGACAGCGACATCGGCAGCAGGCGGGACAGATTGCGCGACCCGAGCGGCTCGCCGCTCTCCAGATAGCCCTCGACGATGCGGCGAAAAATTTCCCTGGAGCGCTCGTCCAGCGCAGCAACGGCATCCGAAACCGATGTCGACCTGATGCCCATGAAACTCTCGAACCCGCGCTGATGATACTTCGCGAAAAGTAAGTCAAACTCGCAGCCGTGGCAAAAGGGAATTTGCAAATGGGCGCCGCCAATCGTAGAAGCGGTCAACAAACCCCAGGAGATAAGAATGCGGCCTTCAGGCAGAAAAATCGACCAGATGCGCAAGGTCTCGTTCGAGCGCAATTTTTCCAAGCATGCGGAAGGTTCCTGCCTGGTGAAATTCGGCGATACGCATGTGCTCTGCACGGCCAGCCTCGAAGAAAAGACGCCGCCATGGCTGCGCAATAGCGGCAAGGGCTGGGTCACGGCTGAGTACGGCATGCTGCCGCGGGCGACCGGCGAGCGCATGAAGCGCGAGGCGGCCGCCGGCAAGCAGGGCGGCCGCACCCAGGAAATCCAGCGGCTGATCGGCCGGTCGCTGCGCGCCGTCGTCGACCTGCAGGCGCTCGGCGAGCGGCAGATCACCCTTGATTGCGACGTCATCCAGGCCGATGGCGGCACGCGGACGGCCGCGATCACCGGCGGCTGGATCGCGCTTTACGACTGCCTGAAATGGATGGAAAGCCGCAACATGATCAAGGTCGACCGGGTCCTGAAGGATCATGTCGCCGCCATCTCCTGCGGCGTTTTCGCCAGCCAGCCGGTGATCGATCTCGATTACCTCGAGGATTCCTCGGCCGAGACCGACGCCAATTTCGTCATGACCGGCGCCGGCGGCATCGTCGAAATCCAGGGAACGGCCGAAGGCACGCCATTTAGCGAAGAGGAATTCACTTCGCTGATGGGTCTTGCCAAGAACGGCATCGGCGAACTCGTCGCCCTGCAGAAACAGGCGATTGCGGGATGAACCCCATGCTGGAAGGCATGCTGGAAACGGCGCTTTATGCGCGCGATCTCGATGAGGCCGAGGCGTTCTACGAGAGCGTCCTCGGGCTTGAAAAGATCACCCGCGCCGCCAACCGGCATGTCTTCTTCCGCTGCGGCCCCGGCGTTCTATTGATCTTCAATCCGGAGGAAACCGTGAAGCCGCCGTCGCCTGACGCGCTGCAGGTGCCGCCGCATGGCACGACCGGACAGGGCCATGCCTGCTTTCGGGTGTCCGGCCGCAACATCAATGCGATGGCCGAACGGCTGACGGCGGCCGGTGTGGCGATCGAATCCGAGGTGCATTGGCCGAATGGCGGCCGCTCCATCTATTTCCGCGATCCAGCCGGCAACAGCCTGGAATGCGCGGAGGCTAAAATCTGGGGCATCGAATAGGATATCTGAATGCGCAAGCTCGAAACGAAGACCATCGTCGTCGCCAGCCACAATGCCGGCAAGATCCGCGAGATCCAGGAACTGATCGGACCGCTCGGCTTCACCGCCAAATCGGCGGCCGAGCTGAATTTCGTCGAACCTGACGAAACCGGCACCAGCTTCGAGGAGAATGCGACGATCAAGGCGGTGGCCTCCGCCAATGCAGCCGGCATGCCGGCGCTGTCGGACGATTCCGGGCTGGTGGTCGATGCGCTCGGCGGCGATCCCGGCGTCTACACCGCCAATTGGGCAGAGACATCGGACGGCACACGCGATTTCGACATGGCGATGGCGAAGGTGGAAAAGGCGCTGCAGGATGCGGGCGCGAGCAAGCCGGAACAGCGCACCGCGCGTTTCGTCAGCGTGCTCTGCCTCGCCTGGCCGGACGGCCATACCGAGCTCTTCCGCGGCGAAGTGGAAGGCAATGTCGTCTGGCCGCCGCGCGGCACGCAGGGCTTCGGCTACGATCCGGTCTTCCAGCCGGAAGGTTACGGCGTCACTTTCGGCGAGATGAGCGGCGAGGAAAAACACGGCTGGAACATCGGCAAGCCGCAGGCGCTGTCGCACCGGGCGCGTGCCTTCAAACTCTTTGTCGAAACCTGCCTGGAGGCATAAGGTCGCGAAGTGGACAATTTCGACACGCCAGGCTCCTCGCGCGATGCTGCGCTGCTGCCCGATACCGGCGAGCCCGGTTTCGGCGTCTATGTGCATTGGCCCTTCTGCGCGGCGAAGTGTCCTTATTGCGATTTCAACAGCCATGTGCGCCATCAGCCGGTGGATCAGGAGCGCTTTGCAGCAGCCTTCCTGAAGGAGATGGCGGCGATCCGGGCTATGAGCGGGCCGAAGACGGTGACGAGCATCTTCCTCGGCGGCGGCACGCCGTCGCTGATGAAGCCGGAAACAGTCTCCGCCATTCTCGACGGCATTGCCCGGCACTGGCACGTGCCCGATGGTATCGAGATCACCATGGAGGCCAATCCCTCCAGCGTCGAGGCCGATCGCTTCCGCGGTTACCGGGCGGCCGGCGTCAACCGCGTCTCACTCGGCGTGCAGGCACTTGATGATCGCGACCTGAAATTTCTCGGCCGGCTGCATGATGTCGCCGACGCGCTGAAGGCGATCCGGCTGGCGCGCGACATTTTTCCGCGCATGTCTTTCGACCTCATCTATGCCCGGCCGCACCAGACGGTTGAGCAATGGGAAAGGGAGCTGAAGCAAGCGATCTCTTATGCGGTCGATCATCTTTCGCTCTATCAACTCACCATCGAGGAAGGCACACCGTTTTACGGCCTGCACAAAGCAGGCAAGCTGATCGTGCCGGATGGCGAGCAGTCGGCTGTGCTCTACGAGGCGACGCAGGAAATCACCGCGCGCGAGGGCATGCCGGCCTATGAGGTTTCCAACCACGCCCGGCCGGGCGCCGAAAGCCGGCATAACCTCACCTATTGGCGTTACGGCGATTATGCCGGCATCGGCCCCGGCGCGCACGGCCGGCTGACGCGTGGCCCCGAGAAGATCGCGACGGCGACCGAGCGCAAGCCGGAAGCCTGGCTCGACATGGTCGAGCGCGACGGCCACGGCATTCTTGACGAGGAGCGGCTCGGCTACGAGGAACAGTCCGACGAACTGCTGCTGATGGGGTTGCGGCTCAGGGAAGGCGTCGATCTTGCCCGCTGGCAGCAGCTTTCCGGCCGTGACCTCGACCCGAAGCGCGAAGAGTTTCTGCTCGAACACAAATTCATCGAGCGGATCGGCAATTCACGGCTGCGCTGCACGCCGGCGGGCATGCTGATCCTCGATTCCGTCGTCGCCGATCTCGCCTGCTGACATCTGACAACGGATTGTTTCCAACGCGGCGATGACATCAACGCCGCGTTGGAAAACAATTCTCAGCCGTGGCTGGTGGCGCCGGCCTTGAACAGGCTGCCGGTCGGCGTCTTCAAGAACATCTCCAGCGGAATATGCTCCTGGTGCAGGAAGCCGGTCGCCGGCAGCAGGCCGTCGCGGACCATTTCGATAACGGCAACGACGGAGGCTGACGTCGTCCAGGCGATCGCCGTGCGGCGTGCACCGGCAATCTCGATCGGGTAATAGGCGCGCACGAACTCCTTGCGGCGCAGGCTGCCGTTCTCCGTGCCCTCGGCGGCGACATGGACATAGACAACATCGTCTTCAACCGGCGGCTTGGCATTGGTCAGAATCTCGCCGGCGAGCTTGCGCTTGTCGCGCATCAGAAGCTCGTGGAAGAAGAAGTTCATCAGTTCCATGTGACCGGGATAACGCATGGTCTTGTAGTCGAGATTGTCGATCTTGCCGAGCATGGTGTCGCACATGGTGCCGAGGCCGCCCGAGGTCGTGAAGGCTTCGAGCTTGACGCCGCCGACATAGACGGTCTCGTGCCATTCCATCGGCGAGACCAGCTTGCGCACGCCGCCTTCGATGACCTCGCAATCGTTCAGATATTCGTTGACGACGCCTTCGGGCGACCAGTTGAAGGCATAACCCAGCAGCCCCGTCGGATGCTGCGGCAGGGCGCCGACGCGCATGCGGATCGAACGGCAGCGATCGAAGCCGTCGGCAAGGCTGGCGCCAACGATGCCGACGAAACCCGGGGCCAGGCCGCATTGCGGCGCCATCAGGCCGCGGGCGGTCTTCGACAATTCGATGATGAAATTGGTGGTGGGAACGTCTTCGGTCAGGTCGAAATAATGAATGCCGGCGAGATGGGCGGCGCGCGCCAATTCGATGTTCAGATGGTAAGGCAGGCAGGAGAGCACCGCCTCGACATTCGACAACAGTTCGCCGACCACTTGCGGGTCCGAGATATCGCCGGCGCGGCACTTGAAGGGAACGTCGCTCAGCGGCAGTTGCGCATCGACGCCGATGACCTCGAAACCACCTTCATGCAACAGCGTCGCCGCCAGCCGTCCGACCTTGCCCAGGCCGAGAACGGCGATCTTTCTAAAACTCATTTATGATCCTCCCATGCGCCCTCTTCGGCGCTTCAGTCTTTGCCCGGCACACGCCGCTCCAAATCGGGCATGCACGGGGTGGCCGGAGGTATAGAATAAAAAGCTCATAAAGCAAAACGGCCGGAATCGCTTCCAGCCGTCAACGTTTTCCGAAAATCGGGTCGTTATTCGTTGATCAGCCGCTTCAGAAGCTCGACCTCATGCGACAGCTTGGTGTCTCCGGAAATCAGCTCTTCGATCTTGCGCACGGCGTGCAGCACGGTCGTGTGATCGCGCCCACCGAAACGGCGTCCGATCTCGGGGAAGGAGCGCGGCGTCAGCGTCTTCGACAGATACATGGCGATCTGGCGCGGCTTTACGATGACGCGGGTGCGGCGGTTCGAGACCAGTTCCTGGCGCGAGACATTGTAGTGCCTCGCGACGATGCGCTGGATATCCTCGATACGCACGCGGCGGGGTTCGCCGGAGCCAACGAGATGGGCGAGCAGTTCGTCGACGCGCTCGATCGACAGGTTCGGCTCGAAGGAGCGGCGGAAGACCAGCTGGTTGAAAGCCCCTTCCAGCTCGCGGCCGCTGGCCGTGACGTTGCGGGCGACGTGCTGGAGCAGTTCGGCCGGAATTTCGAGCGACGGATCTTCAAGCCGGGCCGCAGCAAGGCGACGCCTGAGGATCTCGAGGCGCATCTCGTAATCCGGCGCGTCGAATTCGATCGCGACACCGCCCTGCAGGCGCGAGCGCACACGCGGGTCGAGCGATTCCAGCTCCCAGGGGGCGCGGTCGGCGGCGACGACGACCTGCTTGGCGCTGTCGAGCAGCATGTTGAGGAGATGGCAGAATTCGTGCTGGATCATCTTGCCCTGCAGGAACTGCATGTCGTCGATGATCAGGAGATCGATGTTGCGCAGCGAATCCTTCAGCGTCAGCGCATCATTGTCGCGGATCGCGGTGGCGAAGCGCCACATGAAATACTCGGCCGTCAGATAGACGACGCGCAGCGCCCGCGGGTTCTGCACCGCCGCATTGGCGATCGCCTGCAACAGGTGGGTCTTGCCGAGGCCGACCGTCGAATGGATGAACAGCGGATTGAAGCGCACGGCGCCGGAACCGGCCTCGGCGATCGTCTTGGCGGCCGCAAGTGCGACGCGGTTCGAGCTGCCTTCGACGAAGGTGTCGAAGGTGAAACGGCTGTCGAGCGGCGAACCGAAGAGCGGCGCGCCAAAGCTTGCGGGCCTTGCCGCGGCAACGGAGGAAACCGCCTGCTGGACGGCCTGGCCGGCCGGCTGGGCGCTTGCGGGGCGGCGCGCCTGGGGGCAACGACCGGCTCGGGCTGAACCGCCTCATCGAGCGCCTTCGTGCCGCTGCGCGTCGCAGTGCGCACCAGGACTTCGATCTTCAGAATTTCCGGATCCTCGGCCTGGAACAGACCGGTGATGAGATCGAGATAACGATTGTTGATCCACGACTTCAGGAAGGTGGTGGGAACCGACAGGCGAACCACGCTCTTCGACACCGAATGCAGCTTCAGCCGGGCGAACCAGCTGGCATAGACGTCAGGGCCGACCTGGGCCTTCAAGCGCGCGCTGACGCGCTCAAACAAGATGCTGTGCTTCATTTCCGCCTTTGCTTCTCCCCCTTCGAGGCGAATGGAGCCAAACGCCTGCGGTGCCACATCCCCATTGTCGGGCCCGCCCGCCGTCATCGTATTCATCTGCATAATGCCGCCTTTCAATTCCACCGGGCGGCTTCCGCTAAAATAGCCGCCCGATTATTCCCCGCTTTGGCGAGCTGACGGCATCCTCATGAAGCCGCTTACCTGCCGGTTCACTCAAACATGGCGCAGAACACCGTTGCAGGGACCGCGTTCATGCGGCAACCTTCACCGGCTTTCCGTGCCAGGCTGGCGGTCGATCCTCGTTTTCGACCGATCAGCCCGTACGCAATATTACTTTAACCTTCTCCGGCGACCTCGCCTTAAACGTGTGGCCACTGAAGGCACAAAACATCCCTGCCCGTAACAGCCACGTTACGGCCCAAATCCGTCGAGTGCTTGAAAAAACGGAAGCGCAAGGCTCCGTAACAAATGGCACAAACTTATCGCCCTGCCGACGTGGCAGTTAAGACCGAGCCTCTACAGGTGATGTCCGCGCCCTCTGTTGGAAGCCATTTAGGCAGGATCAAAAGGCAATATCAACGATGAATTTTACGCAAAATTAAGAAGCGGGCATTGACTCCGCCTGCCCTTTTCGGGCGTCACACCACCGTCAAAAAAGAATCGCTTTTGAATCAAGGAGATTCCCCGTTCGGGCTATTTGGACACGCATGGAAAGAAAAAAATAAAAATCTTCTTGACTTCCCCCTGGTCCCGGAACGTCGGGTCAGAGTTCGCGTGGCGTGAAAGCATCCTTGCGCAAGTGTTTGTTATCAAACAATTTTTCCTGTCATGGCGCTGACACGAAACAGTCGCAGGATTAACCATAGAGGGGCTGATCGGCGGAATCAAAAAGCCCGGTAAAATTACCGGGCTAATCATAACGAGGAAGTTCTTAACGGAAGATTACGCGGTCGCGGTGACCGAAAGAGCCTTCACACGAGCGGCCAGGCGCGAGACCTTGCGCGATGCCGTGTTGGCATGCAGCACGCCCTTGCTGGCGGCGCGGGCAAGCTCGGGCTGAGCCGCCAGGAAAGCTTCCTTCGCCTTGGCGGCGTCACCGGATGCGATGGCCTCTTCGACCTGGCGAACGAAAGTACGAACGCGCGAGCGACGAGCCTTATTGACGTCGGTACGGCGGGCGATCTTGCGGGTCGCTTTTTTCGCCGAAGTTGTATTGGCCATGGATGCCTCTCTCAAGAATTCGAACAAACTCCGCCATTACCGCGGGCCCTGCGGCCACAAAATCCAGCAATGCGGGAGCAATCGCGGAAAACCAAACCGGCTTTCCGAACCGTGGGCGGGCATATAACTCTAAAGCCGGCCCACGTCAACGCGGATTTTCAAGCTTTGCAGCCGGAACCGCCGAAAAGCGTTCAACGGTGCTTAAAAGCCGGTTTGCGCTTCTCGACGAAGGCCGCCATGCCTTCCTTCTGGTCGTCGGTGGCAAACAGACTGTGAAACAGCCGGCGTTCGAAGCGGAGCCCCTCCTCCAGCGTGGTCTCGAACGCGCGATTGACCGCCTCCTTGGCCATCAGCACCGAAGGCTGAGAAAGCGAGGCGATCTTTTCCGCCGCCGCCAACGCGTCGTCGAGCAGACGCTCGGGCGCCACCACACGCGAAACGAGTCCCGAGCGTTCGGCTTCGGCCGCATCCATCATGCGGCCGGTCAGGATGAGATCCATTGCCTTCGCCTTGCCGACGGCGCGCGTCAGCCGCTGCGAGCCGCCCATGCCGGGGATGACGCCGAGGGTTATTTCCGGCTGGCCGAACTTCGCCGTTTCCGAAGCGATGATGAAATCGCACATCATGGCGAGTTCGCAGCCGCCGCCGAGCGCAAAGCCGCTGACGGCGGCGATGACCGGCTTGCGGGCCTTGGCGACCTCATCCCAGCCGCTGATGAAATCACTCTTATAGATATCGGCGAACTGAAGCGCCTGCATCTCCTTGATATCGGCGCCGGCGGCAAAGGCGCGTTCCGAACCGGTGATGACGATCGCGCCGACCGCCTCGTCGGCATGGAAGGCGGCATAGGCCTCCTTCAACTCCTTCAGGACGGTGGAATTCAGCGCGTTCAGCGCCTGCGGTCGGTTCAGCGTGACGAGGCCGACATTGCCTCGGGTTTCGACGATCAGGGTCTCATAGGCCATGCTGTTCTCCCGTTCTTACTTCTGGCAGGTGGCGCAATAGAAGGTGGAGCGGCCCGCCTGGACGATGCGGGCGACCGTACCGCCGCAGCCGGGCGTGCGGCAAGCCTGACCTTCGCGATCATAGACGGAGAAGGAATGCTGGAAATAGCCGAGCGATCCGTCGGTCTGGATATGGTCGCGCAGCGAGGATCCGCCGGCGGCGATGGCATCGGCAATGACATGGCGGATCGAGGCGACGAGCAGGTTGAGCTGCTCCTTCGGCCGGCCGCCTGCCGTCACCAGCGTGCCGGCGGCGCGGATCGGCGAAAGATGGGCGCGCCACAGCGCCTCGCAAACATATATATTGCCGAGACCGGCAATATTCTTCTGGTCGAGCAGCGCACTCTTCAACGGCTGCGCCTTGTCGCGGAAGCGCTCGGCGAGATAGGCGGCGCCGAGCTCGTTTCCCGTCGGCTCCGGGCCGAGATCGCGGAAGAAGGGATGGGCGGCAAGATCGGCGCGCCCCACCATATCCATGAAGCCGAAACGGCGCGGATCATTATAGACAACGCGGCGCGGACCGGCTGGACTTTCCAGATGAAAGACGACGTGATCGTGCTTCTCGTCCTTCGAGCGGGCATGGTGGAATTCGCCAGGCGTGGCCGCGCCAGCGCCCTCCTCGATGCGACCCTCCTCGATCCGAAAAGAGCCGGACATGCCGAGATGGGAAATCAGCGTGTTGCCATCGTCGAGATCGACCAGCAGATATTTGGCGCGGCGGCCAAGGCTGACGATGGTGCGGCCGGAAACCCTGTCGGCGAAAGCGTCGGGAAAGGGAAAGCGCAGATCCCCACGGCGCAGCTCAAGCCTGGCAATACGAGCCCCCTCCATCGCCGGCGCCAGGCCGCGTTTTACCGTTTCGACTTCTGGCAATTCCGGCATCTTAACCCATCTGTATCTAACGTGTTTCAACCGAGGACGATGTGCGCTATAGCGCCAGTGGTCCGCGGAGAGCGCGGCCCAGTGATAACGTCGCGCGCGGTCTTTCGCTATGGCCTGCGCGGCTGAATATCGAGGAACGGAGCAGTCTGATGCCTGAAAGCCGCACTTCCGCCGATGGCGGCATGGAGACCTCCTACGGCTTCCGCGAGGTGCCGGGCGGCGAGAAGCAGGACCTGGTCAACCAGGTGTTCCACAAGGTCGCCAAGCGCTACGACATCATGAACGACGTCATGTCGATGGGCATGCACCGCGCCTGGAAAGACGCGATGATTTCGGCGCTGAACCCGCGCAAGGAGCAGGGCTACAAGGTGCTCGACGTTGCCGGCGGCACCGGCGACATCGCCTTCCGCATCGTCGAGGCCTCGGGCCGGCAGGCGCATGCGACCGTGCTCGATATCAACGGCTCGATGCTCGGCGTCGGCGCCGAGCGGGCGGAAAAGAAGAAGCTTTCCGGCAATCTCACCTTCGTCGAGGCGAATGCCGAGGAACTGCCCTTCGAGGCGGCGAGCTTCGACGCCTATACGATCGCCTTCGGCATCCGCAACGTGCCGCGGATCGATGCCGCACTGTCAGAGGCCTATCGCGTGCTGAAGCGCGGCGGACGGCTGCTGGTGCTCGAATTTTCCGAGGTCGACATGCCGCTGCTCGACAAGATTTATGACGCCTGGTCGTTCAATGCCATTCCGCAATTCGGCAAGGCGATTACCGGCGATGCCGAACCCTACCAGTATCTGGTGGAATCGATCCGCAAATTCCCCAACCAGGAGAATTTCGCGGCGATGATCCGTCAGGCCGGCTTTTCCCGCGTCACCTACACCAACTATACCGGCGGCATCGCCGCGCTGCATTCCGGCTGGAAGCTCTGAGGGAATGAGGGAAGCAAACACCAACCTCGGCCGGCGGGGCACTGCAGCATGAGCACGTTCGGGGCCTATTTCCGCCTTTGGCGCGTCGGCTGGGTGCTCGTGCGTGAGGGCGTCGTGTCAGCTCTGCCGTCCGAAGGCCTGCCGCCTCCGGTGGCGCTCGCCAAATCCTTCGTGACGATTTTCGAGCGCAGCAAGGCGCGCCATCAGAAGCGCAGCGACCGGTTGGCGCATGCCGTCGAGCGGCTCGGCCCCTCCTATGTGAAAATCGGGCAGTTCCTGGCAACGCGGCCTGACGTGGTCGGCGTCGAATTCGCCAACGACCTGTCGCAGTTGCAGGATCGGATGGCCTTCTTCCCTCGGCTGCCGCCAAGGCCAATATCGAAGGCTCGCTCGGGCGGCCGATCGGCGAACTCTATGCGAGCTTCGGCGAGCCGATCGCCGCCGCCTCGATCGCCCAGGTGCATCCGGCCGAAGTCGAAACATCCGAGGGCCGCAAGAAGGTCGCCGTCAAGATCGTGCGGCCCGGCGTGCGCCAGCGTTTTGCTCATGACATCGAGGCGATGTACCTCGTTGCCCATATGCAGGAGCGTTTCCTGGCCTCCAGCCGACGGCTGCGGCCGGTCGAGGTGACGAAGACGCTGGAGCAGACGACGAAGGTGGAGATGGATCTTCGCCTCGAGGCGGCCGCCCTCTCCGAAATCGCCGAGAATACCGAAAAGGATCCCGGCTTCCGCGTGCCGAAGGTCGACTGGGAGCGCACCGGGCGCGATGTCATCACCATGGAATGGATCGACGGCACCCGCATGTCCGACGTCGAAGGACTGCGCGCGGCCGGCCACGATCTCAACCTGCTTGCCGACACGCTGATCCAGTCCTTCCTGCGCCACACGCTGCGCGACGGCTTCTTCCATGCCGACATGCATCCGGGCAATCTCTTCGTCGATGCGGACGGCATGATCGTTGCGGTCGACATGGGCATTGTCGGACGGCTTGGCAAAAAGGAACGGCGGTTCCTCGCCGAAATCCTCTATGGCTTCATCACCCGCGACTATATCCGCGTCGCCGAGGTGCATTTCGAGGCGGGCTATGTGCCGGGCCACCACAATGTCGAGAGTTTTGCCCAGGCGATCCGGGCGATCGGCGAGCCGATCCATGGGCAGCCGGCCGAGACGATCTCCATGGGCAAACTCTTGACGCTGCTGTTCGAAGTGACCGAACTCTTCGACATGGCGACACGGCCGGAGCTGGTAATGTTGCAGAAGACCATGGTGGTGGTCGAGGGCGTGTCGCGCATGCTCAACCCGCGCTTCAACATGTGGAAAGCCTCCGAGCCTGTCGTCGGCGACTGGATCCGCACCAATCTCGGCCCGAAGCGGATCGCCACCGACCTCAAGGATGGGCTGAAGGCGGCGGTCAAACTTGCCGAAGCCGTGCCGGAAATTGCGGCGAAGACCGAAAAATTCCACCACCAGCTTCTGCACATGAGCGAACACGGCTTACGCTTCGACGCGCAGACGGCTGAGGCGATCGGCAAGGCCGAGGCGCGACACAACCGCTCGGCCAGGATCGCCCTTTGGGTCATTGCATTGACGCTTCTCTATATTGCCTGGATGCTGAGCTGATCCATCGGTAAAACATGCTGTGTTCGGCATTTAGGATATCCCATGCGACCGAGGGCTCGCTTAGTCTCGCCGTTAGAGCATGATGCCGAAGTGTAAGCGGTTTTCGGGCGACATCATGCTCTAGCTCTTTAATTTGGAACGGGATTCAGATTTTCGGCCGGACCGGCCTAAGATCATCCTGTTCTAGGAGATATGGCACATGCAGCACGAACGCCCTGGCATCGAACTTTCCGGACGGCCGCTCGGTTTTGCCGAGATGGTGACGATCGGTGCGGGCAAGGCGACGATTTCGGCTTCGGCCACCGGCATGGCGCGCATCGCCATTGCCCGCGAGATCGTCGAGGATGCGATCGCCTCCGGCATGCCCGTCTACGGCTCGACGACTGGCGTCGGCGCCATGAAGGATGTGGAATGGTCGGCCGACGAACTCGACACCTTCAATCTCGGCCTGGTGCGCGCCCATCATTTCGGCACCGGCACGCCGTTTTCCTGCAATGTCGTCCGCAATGCCATGGCGATCCGCGTCAATACGGCTCTGACCGGCCAGGTCGGCTGCACGCCGGAGTTGATCGAGGCCTATATCACCATGCTGAAAGCCGATCTCATCCCGGTCGTGCGCCGCACCGGCTCGATCGGCTGCGCCGATATCGGCCTGATGGGGCAGATCGGCGCGGTGCTGACCGGGGTCGGCGAAGCGATCTATCGCGGCAACCGCATGCAGGCAGCGGAAGCCTTCCGGGCGGCCGGGCTGGAGCCGGTGCGGATGGCGCCGCGCGACAGCCTCGCCTCGCTCAGCATCAATGCGGTAAGTTTTGCCGCGGCGGCGGAAACGACGCGCAATGCGGCGGCCTCGATCCGGATCCTGCTGGCGACGGCGATGATGGCGGCCGGTGCGCTCGGCGCATCGCGTGATCCGTGGAAGGCGGTCCGCCATGTCGGCACCGCGCGCGAGGCGCTGATCGGCGCCTGGCTCTGCAACGCATCCGATGACTGGAACTGGCCTGTTGCAACGCATGTGCAGGATCCGCTCAGCCTGCGCATGATTGCCCAGGTGTTCGGTGCGGTCATCGAAAACCTGCTATCGACCGGCCACAAAATCCTTGCCGCCACCGGGCGTTCGGACGACAATCCCGTGGTGGTCGAAGGCCGGGTGATGACCTCGGGCGGATCGCTTCCGCTCGACGTGACGATCCTGCTCGAATCGGCCGCCCTCTGCATGGCGCATGCGGCGCGCAACGCCTTCAACCGCTGCGTCATTCTCGGCAACGGCCAGCGGCGCGACCTGCCGGTCAATCTCGTGCCGCCGGGGCGGATCGCCACCGGATTCGGGCCGATCATCAAACTTGCCGGCGAGATTTTTTCGCGCGTGCTGTCGATGTCCAATCCGGTGTCGGCGCAGTCGCTGGTGGTGGCGGCCGGGCTGGAGGACGAGGCGGCGTTCCTGCCGCTGGTCATCGAGCGCTTCGAGCGGCAGATGCAGGCGTTGAAGCGCCTGGCGGCGCTGGAGGCACTGCTCTCCGCCCAGGCGATCGACATCCTCGGCGATGAACCGAAGGGCGTTGCCGCCATGCTCTACGAGGTCGTGCGCAAACATGCGGATTTCTATATCGTGGACCGGCCGCTTTCGGCTGAGGTGGAGGCAATCGAGGAGGAGCTCGGCTCGGACGACTTCCTGTCGAGACTGACTGCACAGGTTCCGATCGCCTCCTTCGACGATTTCTTTGCGCTCGGATCACTGGAGCATATCGAGGAGCGGCTGACCCGCCACGAGGCGCAGGCAATCTGAACTCAGCTTTTTGGAGGAGCCGACATGGACTTCGATCTCGTTCTGCAGGGCACGGTGGTGCTGCCGGACCGCATTGTCGAAGCGGGTTATGTTGCCGTGCGCAACGGCAAGATCGCCGAGGTCGGCCTCGGCGTGCCGCCTGCGGCGCGGGAACGCCACCTGCTCGGCAAAGCACTGATCCTGCCTGGCGCGATCGACGCGCAGGTGCATTCGCTCTCGCAGAAGGACCAGGAGGATTTCATCTGGTCGACGCGGTCGGCAGCGGCCGGCGGCGTGACAACAATCGTCGATATGCCCTATGACGAGGGCGATCTTGTCTGCTCGGCGGCGGCGGTCAAACGCAAGATCGACCATGCCGGGCAGCAGGCGCGCGTCGACTTCGCGCTTTACGGCACCGTCGACCCGGAAGAAGGCCCGGCGCGGATCGGCGAGATGGTCGAGGCCGGCGTTGCGGCGTTCAAATTCTCGACCTTCGGCACCGATCCCAAGCGTTTTCCGCGCATTCCGCCGACCCTGCTCGACGCCTGTTTTGCGGAGATCGCTCCGACCGGGCTGACGGCAGGCGTACACAATGAGGATGACGAGGCGGTGCGCAGCTATATGGCTGAGGTGAAGGCAAGCGGCGTCACCGACTGGCGGGCGCACGGCCTGTCACGGCCGCCGATCACTGAGCTGCTGGCGATGCATACGATCTTCGAGACCGGTGCCGTGACCCACTGCCCGGCGCACGTGGTGCACTGCTCGCTCGGGCGCGGCTACGATATCGCCCGCGCCTATCGCCGCGACGGCTTTGCGGCGACGGTCGAATGCTGCATCCATTATCTGACGCTCGACGAGGAAAACGACGTGAAGCGCCTCGGTGGCAAGGCGAAGATCAATCCGCCGGTGCGGCCGCGCGCCGAGGTGGAGACGCTCTGGCGGAAAGTGGCCGAGGGCGATGTCTGGCTGGTCTCGACCGATCACGTCAGCTGGTCGGAAAACCGCAAGACCAATCCCGACATGCTCGCCAACGCCTCCGGCGTTCCCGGCCTCGAGGTGATGGTGCCGCTTTTCGTCAAAGGTGCCGTCGAACGCGGCATTCCGCTGACCTGGGCAGCCAGGCTGATGGCGGAGAATCCGGCCAGGCATTTCCGGCTCGACCATATCAAGGGGGCGCTGACGCCGGGCAAAGATGCCGATATCACCGTGCTCGAACCGAGGGACAGCGTCTATGACGCTGCGGCAAGCGGCAACAATGTCGTCGGCTGGAGCCCTTACAACGGCATTCGCCTGCCCTGGACCGTTTCCGCCACCTATCTCAGGGGTGAAAAGATCGCCGAGGGCGGAAAGGTGCTGGCCACACCCGGTACCGGGCGCTTCGTACGGCCGCTGCCGCGCCAGCTTATTGCGGGAGTTGAAGCATGAGGCGCAATCTTCCCGTCAATGCCGACCGGATCGCTGGAGATATCGAGGCGCTGGCCGGGATTACCGAGCCGGGGCATCCCTGGACGCGGCGAGCCTTCTCGCCGCTCTTTCTCGAGGGCCGGGCCTATATCGAAGCGCGGATGAAGGCGGCGGGACTGGAAACGCGGATCGATGCCGCCGGCAATCTGGTCGGCCGGCGGACAGGCCGGAAGCCGTGGCTCGGCACGATCATGGCCGGCTCGCATTCCGACACGGTGCCGGACGGCGGCCGCTTTGACGGCATTGCCGGGGTAATTGCGGCGCTGGAGGTGGCGCGCGCGCTACGCGATCAGAATATCGAGCTCGATCACGATCTGGAAATCGTCGATTTCCTTGCCGAGGAGGTGAGCATCTTCGGCGTGTCCTGCATCGGCAGCCGCGGCATGACCGGCCAGTTGCCGGAGGCCTGGCTTTCGCGCGTCAGCGACGGACGCGACCTGGCCGAGGGCATCGCGCAGGTTGGTGGCCGACCTGACGTGCTGATGCAGCAGAACAGACCCGATATAGCAGGCTTTCTGGAGCTTCATATCGAACAAGGCCCGGTGCTCGAAGCCGAAAAGGAGGACATCGGCATCGTCACCGCGATATCAGGCATTACCCGCATCGAGATCACAGTCGAAGGGCGGGCCGACCATGCCGGCACGACGCCGATGGACCGGCGAGCGGATGCACTGGTGGCGGCATCACAGCTGGTGCTCGACATCCGCAACGCCGCTGCAGAACTTGCCAAAACGCCGGGCCATTTTGCAGCAACGGTCGGTGAATTCAGGATCGAGCCGAATGCCGCCAATGTCGTGCCGTCGAAGGTGGTGCTGCTGATCGATGGCCGTGCCGAAATCCGCGCCGACATGGAGGCATTCTGCCGCTGGCTCGACGGCCATGTCGAAAAGCTGGCGGGGGCCTACGTCGTGGCGATCAAGACCCCGAACCGGGTTTCCGACAATCAGCCGACGCCTGGCGATGCCGGGCTGCTATCGACCTTGGAGGCTGCCTGCGAGCGGGTCGGCGCGAAACACCGGCGCATGGCCTCCGGCGCGGGGCACGACACGGCCTGGATCGCCAAGGTGGCGCCGGCGGCGATGATCTTCGTGCCCTGCCGGGAAGGCCGCAGCCATTCGGCCGACGAGTGGGCTGAGAACGACGATATCGCGCTCGGCGCCGCCGTGCTGTTCGAGGCGGTGCGCGAGATGGACAAAAGCTTGAATCAGGAGAAGGCGAATGGGACGCATACTCGTTGAGAAGGACGTGGAAGCTGCCGTCAAGGGCGGCTCCGTCTATGCGGCCGGCGGCGGCGGCTGGGCCGATCACGGACGGATGCTTGGGTTTGCCGCCGTCAATGTCGGCAAGCCGGAGCTGGTCTCGATCGACGAGCTGAAGGACGAGGACTGGATTGCGACTGCAGCCGCGATCGGCGCGCCGGCCTCCACCACTCCCTGGGAAATGCAGGGCATCGACTATGTGAAATCGGTGCAATTGTTGCAGGAGGCGCTGGGCGAAAAGCTTTCCGGGCTGATCATCGGCCAGAACGGCAAATCCTCGACCCTGAACGGCTGGCTGCCGTCAGCAATCCTCGGCACCAAGGTGGTCGACGCGGTCGGCGATATCCGCGCGCATCCGACGGGCGACATGGGCTCGATCGGCATGGCCGGTTCGCCCGAGCAAATGATCCAGACCGCTGTCGGCGGCAATCGCGCCGAGAATCGTTACATCGAGCTGGTGGTGAAGGGGGCGACGGCGAAGATCTCGCCGGTGCTGCGCGCTGCTGCCGATCAATCCGGCGGCTTCATCGCCAGTTGCCGCAATCCGCTCCGCGCCTCCTATGTCCGCAGCCATGCAGCACTCGGCGGCATCTCGATGGCGCTTGCGCTCGGCGAGGCAATCATCGCGGCGGAGAAGCGCGGCGGATCTGATGTCATCGACGCGATCTGCAAGACGACGGGCGGACATATCCTTGCCGAAGGAATCATTACCCGCAAGGAGGTCGTCTACACCAAGGAAGCCTTCGACATCGGCACGATCACCGTCGGCGCGGGCGGAACATCGGTGACGCTGCATGTGATGAACGAATATATGGCGGTGGACGATGCGGATGGCAAAAGGCTTGCGACCTTCCCCGCGGTGATCACCACGCTTTCACCGGAGGGCGAGCCGCTGAGTGTCGGCCAGCTCAAGGAGGGCATGCATGTCTTCATTCTGCATGTGCCGATGGATATCATTCCGCTGTCGGCAAGCGTGCTCGATCCGACCGTCTATCCCGTCGTCGAAAAGGCGATGGGGATCGAGATCGCACGTTATGCATTGGCGACGAAGGCCTGAGCCATGGCGCGCGATCGGGGTCTCGAAGAACTGATGCGCGAGGAGCTCGGCGGTCAGCCGGGCCTTGCCGAAAAGTCCATGTTCGGCGGCTGGGCCTTCATGCTGAACGGCAATCTTCTCTGCTGCGCGCGCCATGACGGCATGCTGATCCGTCTCGGCAAGGGCAATGACGGCTGGGCGCTGGCGCTGCCGGGCGTGATCCAGATGCTGTCGGGCGAGCGGGTGATGCATGGCTGGGTGCGAGGCGGTGCCGAGGTTTATGGCGACGATGCCCTGAGACGGCGTTTGCTCGATGCGGCACTCGCCTATGTGGGATCGCTGCCCAGCAAATAACGAACGATGCCATTCCCCCTTCTCCCCAGCGGGGAGAAGGGAAAAGCAGAGAGCAAAACGAGGAACCCACGATGCCGAAGGCCAATCCACGTCATCCGAAATTTCCGATTCCCGGCGGGCCGGAGCTGCGCGCCAAGGGCTGGCGGCAGGAGGCGCTGCTGCGGCTGCTCGAAAACGTGC
This sequence comes from Rhizobium sp. C104, assembly GCF_022354505.1. Taxonomy (NCBI): domain Bacteria; kingdom Pseudomonadati; phylum Pseudomonadota; class Alphaproteobacteria; order Hyphomicrobiales; family Rhizobiaceae; genus Rhizobium; species Rhizobium sp. C104. The sequence goes on from NZ_CP092348.1 coordinate 3,273,596, forward strand.
TCTCCGTCGGCGAGGATCCCGATAACCTGATCGTCTATGCCGCGCTCGGCAAGGCGGCCCGCAACTGGGCGGCGCACAGGGGCATCGTCAACGCGCTGACCGAGATGGAGGAGGACCAGACGCTACTCATCCAGTCCGGCAAGCCGATCGGCCTCGTTCGAACGCATGCCAAGGCGCCGCTCGTCATCATGGCGAACTGCAATATCGTCGGGCAATGGGCAAAGGCCGAAGTGTTCTACGAGCTGCAGCGCAAGGGGCTGATCTGCTGGGGCGGGCTGACGGCCGGTGCCTGGCAATATATCGGCAGCCAGGGCGTCATCCAGGGCACTTACGAGATCTTCATGCGCATCGCCGAGCGGCGCTTCGGCGGCGATCTCCTCGGCCGGTTCGTGCTGACGGCCGGTCTTGGCGGCATGGGCGGGGCGCAGCCGCTCGCCGGCCGCATGGCGGGGGCTGCGATCCTCTGCGTCGACATCGACCCGGAGCGGGCCCGCAAGCGCCAGCAGATCGGCTATCTCCAGGAAATCGCCCCCGATCTCGATACCGCCCTTCAGATGATCGACGCGGCGGCAAAGGACAAGCGGGCGCTGTCCGTCGGCCTCGTCGGCAATGCGGCGGAAGTCTATCCGGAGATCGCCCGCCGCGGCATCGTGCCCGACATCGTCACTGACCAGACCTCGGCGCATGACCTCGTCTACGGTTACGTGCCGAAGGGCATGAGCCTCGAGCAGGTCAAGGGTCTGCGCGACGACGGTCAGGGGCAATTGATGGCGGCAAGCCGGGCCTCGATCGTCGACCATGTGACGGCGATGCTGGAATTCCAGAAGCGTGGCTCGGAAGTCTTCGACAACGGCAATCTGATCCGCACGCAGGCCAAAGAGGGCGGTGTCGCCAATGCCTTCGACATTCCGATCTTCACCGAAGCCTATCTCAGGCCGCTGTTTGCCCGGGCGATCGGCCCGTTCCGCTGGATGGCTCTGTCAGGCGAGGAGAGCGATATCGCCCGGATCGACGATCTGCTGCTGGAAATGTTTCCCGATAACAAGATCATCACCAACTGGATCCGGCTGGCGCGCGTGCATGTGCCCTTTGAAGGACTTCCGGCCCGCATCGCCTGGCTCGGCCACGGCGAACGCACGGCACTCGCAAGACGTGTCAATGCGCTGGTGGCAAGCGGCGAACTGAAGGGCCCGGTCGCCTTCTCCCGCGACCATCTCGACGCCGGCGCCATGGCGCATCCAAATATCATGACCGAGCGGATGAAGGACGGGTCCGACGCGATCGCCGACTGGCCGCTGATCGATGCGATGATGCTCTGCTCATCGATGGCCGATCTGGTCGTCATCCATTCCGGCGGCGGCGGCTATGCGGGCTACATGACGAGCTGCGGCGTCACGGTCGTCGCCGACGGCACGGATGCCGCCGACGAACGGCTCGACCATGCGCTGACCAACGATACGGCGCTCGGCGTCATGCGTTACGCCGATGCCGGTTACGAGGAGGCGCTGGATGAGGTGGCAAAGAAGAACGTGCCCTATATCCGGCTTGGTTGATGTGCAGGAGGCCGACGTCAGGCAATCAGATTGGAAACTTCGAGGAGGTTGCCATCGGGGTCCCTGAAATAGACCGAGCGCAGACGTCCGGTCGCACCGGTGCGTTCGACCGGACCCTCTTCGATGGCAACGCCTGAGGCCTCCAGATGGGCGATGACATCGGCAAGCGGTGTCTCGGCGATGAAGCAGAGGTCACCGGAGCCGGGTGTGGGGTGTCTCGCCTTGGGATCGAATTCGTGGCCGGCCTGATGCAGGTTGATCTTCTGCCCGCCGAATTTCAGCGCCTTGCGGCCCTCTGCAAAGGTTTCGACCGACATGCCGAGGACGCGGGAATAGAAATCGCAGGTGATGGCGATATCGGCGACGGTCAGCACGAGATGGTCGAGGCGGTCTATGCGGATCATGCTTTTCTCCTCGCGAATTGCTGGGCAAAACAGGCGGAGACAAAGGCCAGCGCCAGCATTACAAGCGTGAAGATAACGACGGCGGCCCAGCCTTCAACCGCGTAAAACCAGCCGCCCGCCGAACCCATGAGGCTGGAGCCGACATAATAGGCGAGCATATAGAGCGACGAGGCGTGGCCTTTGGTGCCATGCGCCAGCTTGCCGACAAGGCCGCTGGCGATCGAATGGCTCATGAAGAAGCCTGTCGTGAGCACGATGATGCCGAGGATGATGACCGGGAGTGAGGCAAAGAGCGTCAACGCGCTGCCGGCGGCGGTGAGTGCCAGACCGAAGAGAAGCACGGAAAAGTGCCCGATCCTGTCCCCGAGCAGGCCGCCGATCGAGGAGGCGCCGATGCCGAAGAGATAGACGGTGAAGATCAGGCCGAGTTCGGTCTGGTTGAGGCCGTAGGGCGGCGCCACCAGGCGGAAGCCGGCATAATTATAGATCGTCACGAAGGAGCCCATCGCCAGAAAGGCGATGGCGAAGATGAAGGGCAACGCCGGATTGCTGAGATGGCCGAGCCAGGCTTTTGCATGAAAGCGCGGATCGAAGCCCGGCCGGCGGACGAAATTGCGTGATGGCGGCAGGAGGGCGATGAAGCCGATCGCGGCGGCAAGGCCGATGGCGCCGATGATGAAGAGCGCCGGACGCCAAGTGAGATATTCGGCGAGAATGCCGGTCAGCACGCGGCCGGACATGCCGCCGAAGGCCGTGCCGCCGACATAAAGGCCCATGGTGGCGCCAAGGCCGCGCGGATCGATTTCCTCGGCGAGATAGGCCATGGCGACAGCAGGCACGCCGCCGAGAACAAGGCCCTGGAGAGCGCGGATGACGAGCAGCAGATGCCAATTCGGGGCAAAGGCGGTGGCGATGGTCAGCAATGCCGCACCGACCAGCGATATCGACATCAGGCTGCGGCGGCCAAGACCTTCCGAGACGGCGGCGGCGCAGACGATGGCGACCGCGAGGAAGCCGGTGGAGAGCGAGAGCGACAGCGAGCTTTCGGCCGGACTGACGGAAAATTGCTGCGAAAAGATCGGCAGCAGCGGCTGGACACAATAAAGCAGCGAGAAGGTGGAGAAGCCGGAAAGGAAGAGCGCCAGGCTGGCGCGGCGATAGGCGCCGGTCCCGCGGGTCAGGTATTGCTTCTGCCCTGGGATTGCGGCTGTCTCGGCGGTCTTCACTGCATGCACTGACGTCGGCACATCTTCATCCTTCCAGCCTCCGATCTAGTCAAAGCGCCTCCATTTGTCCAATATATGAGACCGTCGATTCCGATAGGTTTTGGAGATGGCGATGGAGTTGCGGCACCTGCGATATTTCCTGGCGGTGGCGGAGGAAGGCAATTTCACCCGTGCCGCAGGCAAGCTCGGCATCGGGCAGCCGCCGCTCAGCCAGCAGATCCGCGACCTGGAGAGGGAAGTGGGTGCGGCGCTGTTTCACCGTGTGCCGCACGGCGCCGAATTGACGGCAGCGGGCGCGGCCTTCCTTGGCGAGGCAAAGGCGTCGCTGGTGGCAGCTGAGAAGGCGAAGCTTGCGGCGCAAAGCGCCAATCGCGGCGAGACCGGCCGGCTGTCGCTCGGTTTCACCGCATCCTCCGCCTTCAACCCCGTGGTCAGCACGACGATTCGACTGTTTCGCGCACGCTGGCCGGAGGTTCGGCTGTCGTTGACGGAAATGAATACGCTGGCGTTGATGCAGAAGCTGGAACGCGGCGAGCTCGACGCCACCTTCATGCGCCCCAGCCTGGACGATCCCGCCGGCATCCGGCTGCGGCGGCTGCCGGACGAGCCGATGGTGATCGCCCTGCCCGCCAGCCATCCTCTGGCAAGACATCGCAGCCTGCCGCTTGCAATGCTGGCGGACGAACCCTTCATCCTCTTTCCCCGGCTCGTGGGCTTGAGCCTCTACGACGATGTCGTGCTCGCCTGCCGCAAGGCGGGATTCGAGCTGACCGTGGCGCAGGAGGCGCCGCAGATTTCCTCGGTCGTCAATCTGGTGGCGGCCGATCTCGGCGTCTCGATCGTGCCGGCCTCGATTTCGCGGATCAAGCTCGAAGGTGTGACCTACCGGCCGATCGAGGGGCCTCCGGCCGTGGCGCGCCTGGCGCTGGCAATCCTGAAAACACATCGCTCGCCGGTCACCGAGAACCTGATGAGCCTGCTGAGCTAAAGCGCGTCGCGATCTTTCAGATTCGCTCTTCGCGCTTTAGGTCTTTGTTTTTGCGCATGTCGTTGTCGCAAAACCGCTGCACACTTTTGCGCGACATGCTCTAGCCCGCCGGATCCCAATAGGGCGGATCGCCAAAACTCTTCTTCAGGTGATCGGCGATGGCACGGAGCTTGGCGGAGGGGTTTCGGCCCTCGGGATGCGCCATATAGATGAATTCGGCCTCCGGCTTGTGACCGACATCGATTTCGGCAAGCCGGCCCTCGCGGATGGCCGGGCCGGCGATGAAGGCGGGCAGCAGCGCAATGCCGAGGCCGGCAATCGCGGCGTCGCGGAGCATGTCGCCATTGTTGATGCCGAGCGCCAGTTTCGCGCGGACGACGATCGCCCCGTCGGGCGTCTGGAAGCGCCAGTCCGCAACGCCGCGATTGGTGTAGAAGATGCCGCGATGGCTGTTGAGATCAGCCAGCGACGACGGAATTCCCTGGCGCGCGAGATAATCCGGCGAGGCGCAGAGAAGGCGGCGGCTATGCGCGAGCTTCCAGGCGACCAGCCGGCTATCGGCGATCGGACCATTGCGGATGATGGCATCATAACCGTCCGAGGCGGCATCGACGCGTCGATCATCGATATCCAGCGTCAGTTCGATCTCGGGATGTTCAGCAAGAAAGGGATAAAGCGCCGGGCCGAGATGCATGCGGCCGAAGGTGACTGGGGCGGCGATGCGGATCGGGCCGGACAGCGTTCCGCGCCGCTCGGCCATGTCGGCCGCGGCTTCCTCGATCTCGCGCACGATGCGCGCGGCACGCTCGAGGAAGACCGTGCCATCCTCCGTCAAGGTGAGCTTGCGCGTCGTTCGGTGCAGCAGTATGCCGCCAAGCGACTTTTCCAGTTCGGCCAGCCTTTCGCTGACGACCGATTTGGACAACCGCAGGCGCCGGGCCGCCTCGCTGACCGAGCCCGCCTCAACCACGGCGACGAAAGCCGCAATACCTTCGATCCTGATCATCGTTCGGCTTTTCCGAATTCGAGTTCCCCGATCTGGAGACTAATCCGAACGAAAGGAAAATGCCATCTTCCACTCATCGAAAGGGACGGCAGGGGCCGTCTCACCTCAAACGCAGGAGATGGAACCATGAACCGCTTGAACAACAAGGTCGCAATCGTCACCGGCGCAAGCTCCGGCATCGGCCGCGCCACGGCAAAACTCTTCGCCGCCGAAGGCGCCAAGATCGTCGTCGGCGCCCGCCGCCAGGGCGAACTCGACAGCCTCGTCGCCGAGATCAAGGCAGAGGGGGGCGACGCCATCGCCATTGCCGGCGACGTACGCTCGGAAGACTACCACAAGGCGCTGGTCGCCGCCGCGGTGACGAATTACGGCAAGCTCGACATCGCCTTCAACAATGCCGGCACGCTCGGCGAAGCCGGTCCGAGCACCGCCGTTTCGGAAGCAGGCTTCAGCGAGGCACTGGCAATCAATCTGACGGCCTCCTTCCTCGCCGCCAAGCACCAGATCGGGGCAATGGTGGAAAATGGCGGCGGTTCGGTGATCTTCACCTCGACCTTCGTCGGCTACAGCTTCGCCTTTCCGGGCGTTGCCGCCTATGCCGCCAGCAAATCCGGGCTGATCGGCCTGACGCAGGCGCTTGCAGCCGAATTCGGCCAGCAGGGCGTGCGCGTCAATGCCATCCTGCCGGGTGCGGTTGATACCGACATGTATCGTGACATGAACGATACGCCTGAGAAGCAGGCCTTCGTCACCAATCTGCATGCGCTGAAGCGTGTCGCGACACCCGAAGAACTCGCCCGCTCGGTTCTCTATCTCGCCTCCGACGATGCGAGCTTCGTCACCGGCACGGCCTCGCTGGTCGACGGCGGCGCTTCGATCACCCGCACCTGAGGCGGCGCGGCGCGATTATCCGCTGCGGGTTGATGATCCTTCAACGCGCCGGCTTATCGCGCCGCCTTTTTCAGGGCATTCTCCCAACAACGGGCCGCGGCCCAAAATTCGGTCAAAGGAACGTCATCATGTCACGCCTGCAGAACAAGACAGCCCTCATCACCGGCGGCACCAGCGGCATCGGTCTCGAAACCGCCCGCCAGTTCATCGCCGAGGGCGCCCGCGTCGTCGTTACCGGCAGCAGCGCGGCAAGCGTCGAGGCGGCCCGGGCCGAACTTGGCGGCAAAGCCACCGTCATCCAGGCCGATGCCGGCAATGCGGCCGGCCAGAAGGCCGTCGCCGATAGCGTTAGAGAGGCTTTCGGCACGCTCGACATCCTTTTCGTCAACGCCGGGGTCGCCGAATTCGGGCCGCTGGAACAGTGGAGCGAAGCCGCCTTCGACAAGTCGGTTGATATCAACGTCAAAGGACCGTTCTTCCTCATTCAGTCACTGTTGCCGATTTTTTCGAAGCAGGCCGCGATCGTGCTCAACACCTCGATCAACGCTCATATCGGCATGCCGAACTCCAGCGTCTATTCGCTGACGAAGGGCGCGCTGCTGACGCTTGCCAAGACCCTGTCGGGCGAACTCATCGGCCGCGGCATCCGCGTCAACGCCGTCAGCCCGGGCCCGATCGCCACGCCGCTCTACAGCAAGCTCGGGGCGTCGGAAGCGGATTCCAAGGCGATGACCGCGCAGATCCAGTCCCAGATCCCCGTCGGCCGCTTCGGGAACCCCAGCGAAGTCGCGAAGACGATCGTCTTTCTCGCCTCCGATGAGGCCGCCTATATCGTCGGCAGCGAACTCATCATCGACGGCGGGATGAGCAACCTCTGACCCACGAGTGCGGCGGAGACTGGCTGCCGCCGCAGCTTGCCCGCCTCGGCATGGCGATCGCGATCGTCATGCGGCGGCTTCCGGAGTAGCTCCGATGCCTGTCGCCCTCGCGATTGCATGTTCTCCGCCAAAGGCTTAGGGTCGGGACCGGTCAATAAGGCGACGGGAAGAAAGCCATGGCTCTCAGCGGCAAACGCATCCTCCTCATCATCTCCGGCGGCATCGCCGCCTATAAGAGCCTGGATCTGATCCGCCGGCTGCGCGAGCGCGGCGCCAGCGTGCGCCCGGTGATGACCAAGGGGGCCCAGGAATTCGTCACGCCGCTGGCCGTCGGCGCGCTGGCGGCTGACCATGTTTTCCTCGATCTGTTTTCGCGTGAAGACGAGCAGGATGTTGGCCACATCAGGCTGGCGCGCGACTGCGACCTCGTGCTGATTGCCCCGGCCACCGCCGACCTGATGGCGAAGATGGCAAACGGGCTGGCCGACGATCTCGCCTCGACCGTGCTTTTGGCGACGGAGAGGCCGGTGCTCGCGGCACCGGCGATGAACCCCAGAATGTGGGCGCATCCGGCGACGCGGCGCAATGCGGCGCTGCTCCGGGCAGACGGCATCCGCTTCGTCGGGCCGATGGCCGGCGAGATGGCCGAAAGCCGCGAGGCCGGGCTCGGCCGGATGGCGGAGCCGCTGGAGATCGTCGCGGCCGCCGAAACCATGCTCGACGACGGGGAGAAACCGCTGAAGGGACGCAAGGCGATCGTCACCTCAGGCCCGACGCATGAGCCGATCGACCCGGTGCGTTATATCGCCAACCGCTCCTCCGGTCGGCAGGGGCATGCGATCGCCGCCGCCCTTGCCAAACTGGGAGCCGAGGTGACGCTGGTCTCGGGGCCCGTGACGATTGCCGACCCTGTCGGCGTCAACACCGTGCATGTCGAACGGGCGGAGGAAATGCGCGACGCCGTGCTGGCGGCGCTGCCGGCCGACATCGCCGTCATGGTCGCGGCTGTGGCCGATTGGCGGGTGGCCTCGGCCGCCGACCAGAAGCTGAAGAAACATCCGGGCGAATCCATACCGACGCTGGCGCTGACCGAGAACCCCGATATCCTCAAAACCGTCGGCCATCATACGATGCGGCCGAAGCTGGTGATCGGCTTTGCCGCCGAGACGCAGGACGTCGAAAGCAATGCAAAGACGAAACTCGAGCGGAAGGGCGCCGACATGATCGTCGCCAATGACGTCTCGCCCGCCACCGGCATCATGGGCGGCAGCCGCAACAGCGTCAAACTCATTCGCCGCGACGGCGTCGAGCAATGGCCTGATCTGGCGAAGGAAGAGGTTGCCGAAAGGCTCGCGGCGCTGATCGCCAAGCAACTGAGCTAATCGCCTGCGGCTCCGCTGCTGCCAGGCGTTTAGGCAGGAATGGCCACGCGCTGGGGCTTTGCGGCACTCCGCTTCTCCGGCCGGAAGTCGGCGACATTGATGCCATCTTTACCGACGGTGACGGCGCTGCCATCGGGAATTTCCGCCCAGGCATCGACATCGTCGTTCAACGGCTCGGAGACGAGGCAATAGCCGGCGCTTGCAGGTGAGGCATAAAGCGTCGGCGCCTTGCGATCGGTGGCATAGCGGATCGCATAGAGCGTCTTGCCGTCGGAGAAGGCGGCAGTAAAGCGCAGCACAATCGAGCCGAGGATGCTTTCGGCCAGATCCTCGACAAAACCGACCATCTGGGCCATCGCAGCGATCGGCGCCTCGCGCAGGCCGAATTGCAGCGCCAGCAGAAACATCAGCTCGGAATCGGTCGTGCCGCCGCGGGCGTTGAACAACTCGTCGTCGAGCATCGCTTCCATCGGCCGGCGCAGGCGCTCGAATCCTGAAATCTGGCCGTTGTGCATGAAGGACCAGGTGTCATGCGTGAAGGGGTGGCAATTGTCGCGGCGCGTGCCGCCGCCGGTGGCGGCGCGGACATGGGCGAGAAAGAGTGGCGAGCGGATCTGCCGCGCCAGGCTCTTCAGATTGCAATCCGACCAAGCCGGCAGGATATCGCGGTAGCGGCCGGGCTCGGGCCTGTCGCCATACCAGGCGATGCCGAAACCGTCGCCATTGGTCGCCGTCTTGGCGCGGGTAGCGCAATGCGACTGCTCGATCAGCGAATGGGCGGGCGAGGATACCAGCTCCTCGAGATAGAGAGGGTCTCCGCGATAGGCTGCCCAGCGACACATGGCTTTCTTGCTCCGGACCCCGCCGCCGCACCGGCGGGCATGCTGAAATTGTCTGTCGTCGCGGCTAATAACAGCTTAACGCGCCGCCGATTTGCAAGCGCAAGATGACGGATTCATGACTCTGGCATCTTCAAATTCGGCGAAAGTCTGTGTCCTTTTGTGAACATACGGATTGCCTTGCGGCAGCGCGTTGCACGGATTTGTTCTTGCATCTGAAAAGAATCAGCCTACCTTTGACCGATCAGCAACAGAAAGAAAGGAAGGTGATCCAATGTCTAATGAGATTTCGGACCTCGTAACGGGCATGGGAGAGGTGATGAAAGCGAGGCAGCCCTCGCTGTAATCCCGCCTTCCTGGGGCTGCGTAGACAGCCCGGGCCAGTTTGAGGCCAAACTCATGGAAAGGGTCGCCGAGGCGACCCTTTTTATTGCCCTGATATAAGATCGTTGACGGACCATCGAAATCCCACTACTCATAAAGTCATCAGATGACTTTATGAGTAGTGGGATGCGTGCAATCAGCAGGACCAATCTCGCGGATGATGCCGTCGAGGCGATCCGCAGCGATATTCTCGGCAAACGCTGGGCGGTCGGCGAGAAATTGCCGAATGAAGCCTCGCTGTCTGCCATGCTCTCGGTAAGCCGCGGCACGGTGCGCGAGGCGGTGCGGGTTCTCGTGTCGCAGGGTTATCTCGAAACAAGGCAGGGTTCGGGAACCTATGTGCGGGCGACCAGCGATGCCGGCCGGCCGCTGACCATGGCCCGGCGCGCCAGCCTGCGCGACCAGTTCGAGGCTCGCCTGGCGCTCGACGTCGAGGCCGCGCGGCTGACCGCGCTTCGCAAGACGCCGGAGACGGTTGCCGGGCTTCGCCGGCTGCTTGCCGAACGCGGCAGTTACGACGGCGGCGATCAGGCCGCCTTCATCGAACGCGACCTCGCCTTCCACAAGGCCGTCATCGCCGCTTCGGGCAACCGGGCGATGATCGAGATCTACGATTTCTTCTCGGCCTCGATCGCCGATACCATCGCGGCGACGCTCGGGAAGGATATTCCTGAACCGGATATGCAGGCGCATGCCGATATCGTCGACGCCATCGAAACCGGCGATCCGGACAGGGCGGATTTGGCTGTGCGCCGCTTCATGGCGCCGGTTCTTGCCGCCCTCGACCGGATGATCCTGTCATGAACACGCCTTCCCGCGATCTCGCCGCCACGCTCGACCCATCCGACGAACTGCTGATCGATGCCGAGGCCGGCAGCCTGCCGCCGCCGCAGGCAACACCGGTCCGCGGAGCCGCGGATCGTTTCCTGCTTGGCGCCAGCCTTGTGCTGATCGCCTTCAACCTGCGCCCGGTCTTTTCGAGCGCTTCGGCGCTGCTGCCGGAGATCCGCTCGGAACTTGGTCTCACCGCGCTCGGCGCCAGCCTGCTGACGACGCTGCCGGTCGTCTGCCTCGGCGCATTCTCGCCGCTTGCACCGCGTCTTGCCCAACGCCTCGGTTCCGAACGGACGCTACTCGGCGTCATCCTGCTTCTGACCCTTGGCACCGCTTTGCGCGGGCTCTCCTCCGTACCGCTGCTTTTTATCGGCACGGCGCTGGCAGGCGCCTGCATCGCCGTCGGCAACGTGCTGCTGCCGGGGCTGGTGAAGCGGGATTTTGCCGGGCGCGCCGCGCTGATGACCGGCTTCTACACCATGGCGCTCTGCGCGGGTGCGGCCAGTGCGGCGGGGCTGACACTGCCGATCGAACACGCGCTCGGCGGCTCTCTCCAAGGCGCGCTCGCTATCTGGGCACTGCCGGCGCTCGTCGTCGGGCTGATCTGGCTGCCGCAGGTTCTGCGCAGCGGAGGCAAGGCAAGGCGAAACGGATTTCATGTCAAAGGCCTCTGGCGGGATCGGCTCGCCTGGCAGGTGACGCTGTTCATGGGTCTGCAATCCGCACTTGCCTATTGCGTCTTCGGCTGGCTGGTTCCGATCCTGCGCGAGCGCGGCCTCGACGGCGTCACCGCCGGGGCGATCGTATCGCTCTCGGTGATGGTGCAGGCCGCATCCTGCCTGATCGTGCCGCATATCGCCGTGCGCGGGAAAGACCAGCGGCTGATCAATGCGAGCCTTTGCGGCGTCGCCGTCACGGCCCTGCTCGGCCTGCTCTTTGCGCCGCTGTCGACCGTCTGGCTCTGGGCTGTGCTGCAGGGCATCGGCCAGGGCGGGCTGATCGCGGCGGCGATGACGACGATCGTGCTGCGGTCGCGCGATCCCGATGTCGCCGCCCATCTGTCCGGCATGGCGCAATGCGTCGGTTACCTGCTTGCATCAATCGGCCCGCTCATCGTCGGCCTCATCCGCGGCTGGACCGGCAGCTTTTCCTGGTGCGCCGCCCTCTTCGTCGCGCTTGGGCTCGGAGCCGCGATCAACGGCTGGAAGGCCGGCCGGTCGATCGAGATCGATGTTCATGCCGTGGAGAAGGTGATCTGAGCCCTCACCGGCCCATCACCATCTCTTGATGTCGGTCGCCCGGCCGCGGATGTTACGCTATCTCTAGAGCGCGTCGCATCAAACTTGATTCATGCGACGCGCTTTAGCTCTTTGTTCTTACGCATGCCGTTGCCGTAAAACCGCTGCACGCTTTTGCGCGACATGCTTTACCTGCAGCCCGTACCGCCGGAGGAGACATCTTGCGTTTACGACCTCTGTTTCTGTTTGCAGCGCTGGCGGTGTCGCTGGCCCCTGCCCTTTCCTCGGCTGAGGAAAGCACCCAACCCGGGGCAAATGTCGAGCGCAGCGCGCGCGACGGCGTGCTGAAGCTGCTGCCGGCCGATTCCGTCACCGAGCACGAAATGACGATCGGCGGCCGGAAGTTTGCCTATACCGCAACCGCCGGCACACTCGATCTCTTCGGCCAGGACGGCGCGCCGACCGGCGCCATCTTCTACACCGCCTATGTCGCGAAAGGCGGCGGCCCGGGCCGGCCCCTGACCTTCGCCTTCAACGGCGGCCCGGGTGCGGCTTCCGCCTTCCTGCATCTCGGGCTGGTCGGGCCCAAGGTGCTCGATTTCGGGCCTCAGGCGCGCGACGGCGCGCATGCGCAGCTCGTCGACAACCCACAGAGCTGGCTTGAGTTCACCGATCTCGTGCTGATCGATCCGATCGGCACCGGCTGGAGCCGGACGGTGAAGGCCGACGACGCCTCCAATTATTACAACGTCAACGCGGACGCTCAGAGCATCGCCAAGGCGATCGCGCTTTATGTCGCGCACAACAACCGCTCCAACGCGCCGAAATATCTTCTCGGCGAGAGCTATGGCGGCTTCCGCGCCGCCAAGGTCGCCTCGGCGCTGCAGGAAAGCCAGGGCATTATCGTCGCCGGCGCGGTGATGCTGTCGCCCCTGCTCGAGGGCCAGTTGATGTTCAACGCCGATCAGTTCCCGCTCGGCGCAGCACTGGAGCTGCCGTCGCTGGCGGCGGCCGAACTCGACCGGCACAACGCCTTTGACGAAGGGAAGCTGCGCGAAGCGGAAACCTTCGCGCTTGGGGATTATCTGACGACGCTCGCCGGGCCGCCGCCGACGGGCGCCAATGCCGCCGCCTTCTATGGCAGGATTGCCGGGCTGACGGGCATCCCTGAGGATATCGTCACGCGCAACCGCGGCTTCCTCGGCAACTCCTTCGTCAAACATTCCGACGGGGGCAACGGCGAAGTGATGAGCCCTTACGACGCCTCTTTTGCGGCCCCCGACGCCTATCCTGAATCGGATTACGACCGCGGCGACGACGCCATTCTCGATGGCTTCGCCCGCGCCTATGGCGGCGCCTTTGCCGACTATGCCCGCAACCAACTTGGCTTCAAAACCGAGATGACCTATTCGCTGCTCGACAGCGATATCAGCCGGCGCTGGGAATGGGGCAGCGGACGCGGCGGCGGATCGCGCTTCCAGGCAAGTGCGACCGATGACATCAGGCAGCTGCTTGCCTCGAACACGGCCTTCCATCTTTTGATCGCGCATGGCTACAGCGATCTGGTGACGCCCTACGGCGTCAGCCGCTACGTGGTCGACCACTTGCCGCCATCGCTTAGCGGCGGCCGCGTCGGGCTGAAACTTTATCGCGGCGGCCATATGTTCTATACCAAGGCCGATCAACGGGCCGCCTTCACGGCGGATGCCAAGGCCTTCTACGCCACGCACCCGGCCGCGCAGCCGGCGGATTGAGGAAATGCGGATGCATATCACCGGAGGATGCCATTGCGGCGCCATCCGCTATCAGGCGGCGATCGAGCCGGAGCGGGTGTCGATCTGCCATTGCACCGATTGCCAGCGGCTGACCGGCTCTGCCTATCGCATCACCGCGCCGGCGCGGCCGGGAAGTTTCGAGCTCACCTCAGGCGAGCCGCGCGGCTATGCAAAATACGGCGACAGCGGCGGCCTCAGCCGGCAATTCTTCTGCCCGAACTGCGGATCGCCGCTCTACCGCACGGATGGCGACGGCGGCGCGATCGGCATCCGCCTCGGCGGCATCGACCAGCGGCGGGAACTCACCCCGAGGAAGCAGATATGGTGCCGCTCGGCCTTGCCCTGGGTGGAGAATATCGAGCCGCTGCCACGGTCCGACGGCGAAGACTGAGAAACATTCGGCGCGACCCCTTGCCTTGCTCTTGTCGCAACCGGACGCCGCGTCGGATCTTTGAATATCGCCGCGCCGCAGGTCCGCGTTTGACCTGGCGAAATGTCAACGCAATGTATTCATTCGCAAAAAACGGAAAAAATTCTGCTAAGGCTCAGTACAGATCCCCCATTAGCTCAAACTTGCTAAGTGCAAATTCGCCCAACTTATAGTATAAAAGAAAGCGGAGGGGAATTGCATGGCGTATTCGGTGGGGGTTTCATAGTCATAAATGTCTTTATTCCGGATTTTACAAACTCTTTCTTGCATTTTAAGAGGATGTAATATTTGGAGTTGTCGTTATGGCAACCTCTGTACATGGACTTTGGTCTTAATCCACCGACGGACTTTGGTCTTAATGCCCTCCAACTGACTGGCGCCCTCCATCGGCGAGACAATCGCGACTCGATGGAAAGCAGCAAGTTCGATGCGCGGGGGAGACCTGCCGGGTGCATTCGGCGCCCGGGGCCTGGACCCCTGCAGACTCTAACCGAGGGAGCATCTCCATGGCACTCGACATCACAACCCAGGACATCGTCATCGACGAAAGCGCCAATTTGCAGGACGACGACATCGATCCGCTGCTTGCGCCGCACAGCACCAACACAACGCTGCAATACATGTTGGGCCTCGATGGCTCGGGCGGGCTATCCTCACCTGAAGTCGCCTACCAGTCCAACTTCGTCGTCGCCTCGGCGAGCGCAGGGGAAACCATCACCTCGGTGGTTCTCACGCAGAATTCTTCCGGGACCCCGTTTTCCACCACCGTCGGCGTCAACAGCAACATCCGCACGGTCGACGGCAATTATGTCTGGCTGTTCCAGAGCGCAACGAATGCAAACGTCGTGATCGGCGTCATCGGTACCTCTGATCCGCTCGCCGAACCCGCCGAGACGGGACCGCTTGCCTTCTCGCTCGGACTGATCGGCACCGGCGCCACCCATGACCTCTATACGGTCCAATACGTGCCGCTGCTCCATCCCGACGCAACCAACCCCGACGACCGCATCGATCTGACCAATAAGGTATTTGCCTCGGTCACAGGGACCACGGTGGTCAATTTCAGCCAGCTTGACGACGCACCCTCCGGACACAACGACTGGTACATCCTCGACGCCGACACAGGCAGCACACAGAAGATTCTCGTGACGGCTCACGACGAAGGCGCGCAGGCGGAAGTCAATGTCAGCACGCAGGGCCTGGGCGTCGCCTCTCAAGATGTGCGCTTCGGCCGTGAGCTTCAAATCGACTTGATCAGCGGCGGCACCCAGAGCGCGGGCAAGGACTTTACCGATACGCCAACCGCGCCTGATTACACCGCTCACATCGAAAACGTCTCGAGCGCCGGCTTCTCGGTTTCGCAATCGACTCCGACCGGCACCGTCGCTGACATCGAGATCCACGCCTACAATAACGACGACAATGCCGAGGGCTCCGCATTCCCGGGTGACGATAACGATACCGAGATCAATATAACCGGCGTGACGTTCAAGCTGAACGGTGTGGCAACAACGGCGGCCGCACTCGGCATCACGGTCAATCTCAGCGGCAATGGACTGATTCTCGAAAATGTCGGCGAGGGCGTGACGATCGATTTCACCACTGCAGGCGGGGCCGGCGGAACCTTCGACCGCTTCACCATCAAGAACATCGACACGGAGAAAGACTTCTTCGACGTCAAGGAGGTGCACTACGGCGGCGAGGTCAGCAATGCTCACAACGAAGAGGTCGGCTCCTTCATCAATTTCGACGATGACGGACCGACGATCACGGCAACCGGCAGCCCGCCGAACCTGACGGTCGACGAGACTATCCTTGCGACCAATGCCAGCGACGACTTCTCGACCTTCTTCACCTCAAATGCCGGGGCCGATGGCGACGCCATCACCTACTCGCTTGGCATCAGCCAGGTCACCAATGTCAGCGGCCTCACCGATACGGCAACCAACCAGTCCGTGCTGCTGTTCCTCGAAAGCGGCAGTGTCGTCGGCCGCGCCGGATCCGCCGCCGGCGCAATTGTCTTCACCGTCAGCGTCAGTGCTGCCGGCGTCGTCACCCTCGACCAGCAACGGGCGATCTTCCATGCCGACGCCACCAACCCGGATGACAGCCGAACCCTGGCAGCCGACGACCTCATCACCCTGACGGCGACCATCACCGACAAGGACGGCGATCACGCCCCGGCCACCCACAATATCGGCCAGAACCTCATCTTCAAGGATGACGGGCCGGCGATCACGGCAACCGGCAGCCCGCCGAACCTGACGGTCGACGAGACTATCCTTGCGACCAACGCGCCGGGCGACTTCTCGACCTTCTTCACCTCAAATGCCGGGGCCGACGGCGACGGCATCACCTATGCGCTCGGCATCAGCCAGGTCACCAATGTCAGCGGCCTCACCGACACGGCAACCGGTCAGTCCGTGCTGCTCTTCCTCGAAGGTGGCAACGTCGTTGGTCGCGCTGGATCGGCCGCCGGCGCCATCGTCTTCACCGTCAGCGTCAGTGCTGCCGGCGTCGTCACCCTCGACCAGCAACGGGCGATCATCCACGCCGATGCCGCCAACCCAGATGACAGCCGGACCCTGGCGGCCGACGACCTCATCACCCTGACCGCGACCATCACCGACAAGGACGGCGATCAGGCAACCGCCACCCACAATATCGGCCAGAACCTCAATTTCGAGGACGACGGGCCGACGATCACCGTGCCGTTTGACGGCAACCCCGCTCTCGCAGGCACCCAGCACGAAACCCTCGCCAACGTGCTCAACGCCTCGGCGAGCGGAGCCTTCGGCTACGATATCGGCGCTGATATTCACCCAGCCGCTTTCTACACCGGCGGCGGCTCCGACTTTGTCGACCAGAATGGCGTAACGGCCGGCGTCCAGATCGGACTGACCGGCACGATCACCGGCGGCGGCGGAGGCAATCTCCTCACCTCGAATGTGACGCTGGCGTCGGAGAGCCTCACCTCAGCGACGTTCAACTTCACCTTCACCTACGACAGAGATCCGGCTGCCGGCACCCAGACAGGCACGGGAGGCGGCACCCTCGTCTTCGATAAGGTCGCCGACACCTATACCATCAACCTGACCGACCCGCTCGAAGGCTTCAGTTTCGACGTGCTCCATACGAGCGAGCTGCTGTCCAAGCAGCCGACGAGCAATGTCGGCCACCCGCCGATCGTGCTGGAAAAGCTGCAGGCAGATGACTCGAATACACCTGCCGATGAAGACTTCTATGTGCAGTTCACCGGCAACCTGGTCAACAAGGCCAACCCGTTCGGCTTGACGAGCAATGGCCAAGGCTCGTCCACTGACACCACCTTCACCATCGGCGGTCACGAGATGGTGAGCAACGGGAATGAGACGTGGGTGTCTGCAACACAGAGCACCAACGGCGTCGCCGGCGACACGATCCAAAAAGACGAACTGCTCACCTTGCGGTTCTTCAACAGCGATGTCGGTATCTCCAATGAGGCCACCACCCCGACAGCGACCGCCGGCACGATGGCGATCAAATTCGACGGCATCGGCAACAGCGAAGACCTGATGCTGATCCTCAACCTGATCGACAAGAACGGCGCCGACAACATCGCCGGCAACGGAGACGATAATACGACGATCACGCGGGCCATGTATGTGTCGAACGCCGACATCTACAAGACGGGGCAAGTGCCGGCCCCCTACAGCAGCGAGTTCACGCTCGACAACAATGACGGCCTCGTGATCGTCGAGCAGAACGACTACAACGCGACCGGCGAAGACTACGTGCTCCAGGGCGTGCAGATCATGCAGTCGGGCAACGGCATCACCGGCAACAACACAGCGATCGACCTGGTGCGGACGACCGGCGCCAACGGCGGCAGCAATGCGACCGCCGGCCTGGTAAATTTCGACGGCGCCGACAACGACGTGCTGAAGATCACCGACATCGGCTTCACCTCAACCGTCAGCCAGACACCGGATGCCAACCTCGACTTCGCCTTCCAGGTGGTCGATGCGGACGGAGACCAGACGGTGATGCAGCACATACTTGTCGACGTCGCCTGACATGTAACCAACGGGGGCAGCATTCGCTGCCCCCGTCATCCATTGCGCAAAGTGTCATCTCGAGTACAGAGCCATAAAAGATGAAAACCAAACAGCCGCCCCCGGCGCTTCAGGTTGTGATGAAAGAAGCCAGACGGGCTATCCGGCCGCTTATCTGGTTCAGCGGCGCCATCAACGTCCTGATGCTGACCGGGGCGCTTTACATGCTGCAGGTCTATCACCGCGTGCTGTCCAGCCACAGTCTCGAGACGCTGCTGATGTTATCGCTGATGGCGGCAGGCGCACTTGCGGCAATGGCGGGGCTGGAGGTGGTGCGCGGGCGCCTTCTGGCAACCCTTGGATCGTGGATGAACGCGCGGCTGGCGCCCGTTCTGCTGACGGCATCGGTGGAATATGCGGCCTCAAAGCCCGGCCAGGCCAATGCCCGCCCGCTGCGCGACCTCGACCAGGTCCGGAATTTCTTCACCAGCCCGAGCATCTTCCCGATTCTCGATGCACCTTGGGCGCCGCTGTTTTTCGCCGCCATCTTCTTCATGCATCCGTGGCTGGGCTGGCTGGCGCTGTCGGGTGGCGGGGTGCTGTTTACGCTGGCCCTGCTCAATGAATGGCTGACACGCAAGCCGTTGACCGAGGCGACGAGCGCACAGTCGCGGGCCTACACCCAAGCCGAGGCTGCGATCCGCAACGCCGAGGTCGTCCAGGCGATGGGCATGCTGAAGCCACTGCTCGAGGGCTGGAAGGTGCAGCAAGACGAGGCAAACAGGGGCCAGGTTGTTGCCGCCAACCGCGGTGGCATCATCTCGGCCATCGCGCGTTGCCACCGGCTGGCTCTGCAAATGGGGATATTGGGCCTCGGGGCCTATCTCGTCCTGCGCAATGAGGCCTCCCCGGGGATCATGGTCTCCGCCTCCATACTGATGGGCCGCGCGCTATCGCCGGTCGAGCAGGCGATCGGCACGTGGAAGGCGACGGTCGGCGCGCGCGCCGCCTACCGGCGTCTCACCGCCGTCGCCGGCGAGCACCCCGAGGCCGCACCGGTTCCAGCGATGCCGCGGCCGACAGGCCGGTTCGAGGCCGACAATATCGTGCTTGCCCGACAGGGCGGCGAACATATTCTGAAAGGGATCAATTTCCGTCTCGAGCCGGGTGAATCCCTGGCTTTGATCGGCCAGAGCGGGGCCGGCAAGACGAGCCTAGCACGCATCCTGGCCGGGGCCTGGCGCCCTTCTGGCGGGCGGGCTTTGCTTGATGGCATGGATGTCGCCCAATGGGCGGCGGAGGACCGCGGTCATCATGTCGGCTACCTGCCGCAGGACATCGAGCTTTTCGCCGGGAACGTCTGCGAAAATATCTGCCGCTTCGCCACGGTCAGTCCGGTGGTGTTCGACAAGGCGGTCAAGGCAGCGCAGTTGGCGGGCGTCCACGACCTGATCAAAGGGCTGCCGAAGGGTTACTTGACGGAGATTGGCGAATCCGGCGCGGTCCTGTCCGGCGGACAGCGCCAGCGCATTGGCCTGGCGCGGGCGCTCTACGGCGACCCGGCCCTCGTCATCTTGGATGAGCCCAATTCCAATCTCGACCGCGAAGGTGAGGAGGCCTTAATCGCGGCCCTCGGCACGATCAAGGCGACGGGCACGACCGTCATCCTGATCGCGCACCGGCCGAACATCATGGAAACGGTGGACAAGATATTGGTTCTCAACCGCGGCCAGCAGGACCTCTTCGGTCCACGCGATTACGTCTTCAATGAACTGGCCGTGCGCCTGCGCAAGGTCACCCAGATGCCGACTATCGTGGCGAAGTGAGAAGAAACGAGACAGACATGAAGGATATGAAGGTCGTTCCGTTACCGGTTTCACCGCCCACCGCTCCGGTCCCCCTGCGCCTGACCGGCGTGACGATCACCGGCTTCGCGATCATATTCCTGTTCTTCGGCATGGCCGGGGGCTGGGCGACGCTGGCGCCGCTGGACAGCGCCGCAGTGGCCCCCGGGGTCATCAAGGTTGCCGGCGACCGCAAGCTCATCCAGCACCTGGAGGGCGGCATCATCGCCGGTCTGAACGCCGCCAATGGCGATATCGTCAAGGCGGGTACTGTCCTCATCCAACTCGACGCCACACAGGCAAAGGCGAGGCTCGATCTGGTCCAGAACCGGATCGCAACGCGTGAGACGCTGGCCGCTCGTCTGCGGGCCGAGCGCGACGACAAGACCGAGATCGAATTCGACCCGGCGCTGCTCGCAAACCCCACCCGCTCGGCAAAGGACGCGGTGGCCGCCCAGCGCGATGTCTTCGCGGCGAAGCACCACAATCTGCAGGACGAGCGTGAAATTCTCAGCCAGCGCCGTCGTCAGACCCAGGAAGAGATCACGGGACTGGAGGAGCTGATCATCACCGAGGACAAGCAGATCGAGGGGTTCGAGGGTGAAACCAAGGATCTTGAAAGCCTCCTCAAACGCGGGCTGGTCACCCGCGAGCGCGGCCTGCTGCTAAGACGGCAACAACGGGAGGTCGAGGGGGAACGCGCGACCAATGTCGCGGCCATTGCCCGCGCCAAGAGCGCCATGGCCGAGATCGACATGCAAATCCTCAATCTCAGCACCTTGCGGCTAAACGAGGCTGTGGAAGAGTTGAGTAAGGTCGAAGCTGAGCTGTTCGACCTTAGACAGGAGGAGCGGTCCGCCAAGGACGTGCTTGCCCGCACCAATGTCGTCGCGCCCGTCGATGGCATCGTCATGGACCTGAAGGTCCACACAACAGGCGGCGTCATCAAACCCGGCGAGACACTGATGACGGTCGTGCCGCTCGGCCAGCAGCTCGTGGTCGAGGCCATGGTCCGGCCTGAAGATGTCGAGACGATCGCGCCCGGACAACGCGCACGCGTCAGTTTCCCGGCATTTGCCCGCTACAACCTGCCGCCGCTCGACGGCGTCGTTGAGATCGTGTCGGCCGACCGGATGGTGGAGGAGCGCAGCGGGGCGCCCTATTTCGCGGCGACCGTGCTGATCGACAAGAGCGAACTCACCAAGCTGGAAGGCCGCAAGCTTCTGCCCGGCATGTCGAGCGAAACGATGATCCGGACAGGCGCCCGCACCGTGCTTTCCTATCTGGCCGAGCCGATCACCCAGAATTTCCGCCGGGCGCTGCGGGAAAAATAGCGGCGACCGATCACGCCGCCTTGGCGGCGTGATATTCCTTGATGGCGACCATCTTGATCGCCGGATGGCGTTCGGATTCGTAGCGCAGCGAAAAACCGTCCTGGGCGAGGAAGACCGGATCGCCGTCGAGATCGCGGGCGATATCGCCGCGTTTGACGGTGAGGAATTTTTCCAGATCGGCCGGCTGATCGGCCGAGATCCAGCGGCAGACGGAGAAACGCGACATTTCGAAGGAGACCGGCAGGCCGTATTCGGCCATCAGCCGTTCCTTCAGGACGTCGAGCTGCAGGGCGCCGACGACGCCGACGATTGCCGGCGAGCCGTCTTCCGGCGAGAACAGCTGGACGACGCCTTCTTCGGCCATCTGCTGCAGCGCTTCTTTCAGCTTCTTCGCCTTCATCGCATCTTCCAGCCGCACACGGCGCAGGATCTCGGGCGAGAAGTTCGGCACGCCCTGGAAGACGAGGGCTTCGCCTTCGGTCAGCGTATCGCCGATGCGCAGCGTCCCGTGGTTGGGAATGCCGACGACATCGCCGGCATAGGCAGTGTCGGCGAGCTGGCGCTGCGAAGCGAAGAAGAATTGCGGCGCCGTCAGACCGAGCTGCTTGCCGGTGCGGGCAAGCCTTGCCTTCATGCCGCGCTCGAGCTTGCCGGAGCAGATGCGGGCAAAGGCGATGCGGTCACGATGGTTGGGGTCCATGTTGGCCTGGATCTTGAAGACGAAGGCCGTCATCTTGTCGTCGGTCGCATGCACGGTCCGGGTGTCGGCGACCTGGTCGCGCGGCGGCGGCGCAAATTCGCCGAGCGCGTTGATCAGATCGCGAACGCCGAAATTGCGCAGCGCCGAGCCGAAGAAGACCGGGGTCATATGGCCTTCCAGGAAGGATTCGCGGTCGAAGGGCCGGCAGGCCTCGATCGCCAGTTCCGTCTCCTCGACGAAAGCCCGACGCTCGTTTTCCGGCAGCCGATCGGCAACAGCCTGCGGACCGTTGACCGGCGTTCCCTCGATTTCGGTATCCGAGCCGCGCACCGTGTTGGCGGCAATATTGTAGGAGCCGCAGAAGGTTTTCGAGCGGCCGATCGGCCAGGTGATCGGCGCCGTATCCAGCGCCAGCTTCTCTTCCACCTCGTCGAGGATCTCGAAGGGATCGCGGCTTTCGCGGTCCATCTTGTTGATGAAGGTGATGATCGGGATATCGCGCATGCGGCAGACTTCGAAAAGCTTCAGGGTGCGCGGCTCGATGCCCTTGGCGGCGTCGATGACCATGACGGCGGCGTCGACGGCGGTCAGCGTGCGATAGGTGTCGTCGGCGAAATCCTCGTGACCAGGCGTGTCGAGGATGTTAAAGACATTGTCGTTATATTCGAAGGTCATCACCGAGGTGACGACGGAGATGCCGCGTTCGCGCTCGATCTTCATCCAGTCGGAGCGCGTCTGCATGCGATCCTTCTTCGCCTTGACTTCGCCGGCAAGCTGAATGGCGCCGCCGAACAGCAGCAGCTTTTCGGTGAGCGTCGTCTTGCCCGCGTCCGGGTGAGCGATAATAGCGAATGTGCGGCGGCGGGAGACCGCCTCGGCGAGACTTTCGGCCATGCTTGTGAATCCTGTGGAATTGCCGCGTATCTAGCGATTAAAGCCTGGCATTGCAATTGACCTCGGCGCTCAGGGCGCAAAGTAATGGGCCATGACCATTCATCATGATGTGAGACCGACGCTGAATCTCATCCGCCTGGCCAATGGCGAAGGCCTCGACCTGCCCGCCTATGAAAGCAAGGGCGCCGCCGGCATGGACCTGCGCGCCGCCGTCGACGAGGCAGCGCCGCTGACGCTTCAGCCTGGCAAAAGGGCGCTGGTGCCGACCGGCTTCATCTTCGAGATCCCCGAAGGTTTCGAGGGCCAGGTGCGGCCGCGCTCCGGCCTTGCCTTCAAACACGGCATCACCTGCCTGAATTCGCCCGGAACCGTCGACAGCGACTATCGCGGCGAGGTGAAGGTGCTGCTTGTCAATCTCGGCGAGGAAGCCTTCATCATCGAACGAGGTATGCGCATCGCCCAGATGGTGATTGCGCCGGTGACCCAGGTGCGGGTGGCCGAAAGTGCCGCCGCAAGCGAGACGACGCGCGGCGCCGGTGGCTTCGGTTCCACCGGCGTGTGATGACAAAGCGCCCCGACAGCGCGGGCCTATTCTTCCGGCAGGATTATTTCGGCGACCCGGCCGGCTGGGCGGCGTTGGTGCGCCTGCTCCGGGATATTTTCGGCATCGATATCGGCCCGTTGCAGCAGCTCGGCGGCCCCGACCCCACAAGCATGCCGTTCGGCTGGTTCGATGCCGAGGGCGGGCTTGCCGCCAATATCTCGGCCTTTGCGCTGCCTTTCGTTCTCAATGGCAGGGTCGTCCATGCCGCCGGGCTGCAATCGGGCGCCGTGCGGCCGGCATGGCGCCGACGCGGGCTCTATCGCGATTTGACGGTGAAGGCGCTCGACTGGTGCGACCGGCAGGGCTTTGAAGCCGTCATCCTCTATACCGACAAGCCGTCGCTCTATGAGCCCTATGGTTTCCGCGCGATACCACAGCATCGATATCAGGGAGCGGCACCAGACCCATCGATTTTTTCAGGACCTGCCCGGCAACTTGCGCCGACCGATGCGGATGATCTTGCCCTGCTGCAATCGCTGCTGAACGCGCGGAGCCCGGTTTCGACCTCGCTCTCGGTCACCGTCAATGCGGCGATGTTTCTCATCAACACGCAGCTCGATCCCGATGTCCGCGTCAGCTTCATCGAAGACCTGCAAGCGGTGATCGCCTGGAAGATGGATGCGGCGGGTCGCTTCAGCCTTCTCGATGTCGTGGCGGTCGAGATCCCGACGCTTGCAGTCATCCTCGGCGGGCTCGACATCGCCTCCGCCGCCATCGAGGTGTTTTTCCGTCCCGACAAGCTCGACTGGGCGGGTGCTCCGCAGCCGGCGAAAAGCGGCACGGTATTGATGCTGCGCGGGCTCGGCGATGAGGCCCCGCACTTTCCGGCAATGCTGTCTCCGATGGCGGACTTCTAAAAGTTCGCCGCCTTACTTTTTCCGTGACAGCGGCGGCAGGCGGCGCTTGACGGGCGAGGCTTTGATCATCGCGGTGTTGGTTTCCGCCCGTTCGGCGACCCGGTCGAGGAGACCGTCGAGCTCCGCCATCGAGCGGATGACCAGGCGGGCGATGAAACAATCCTCGCCGGTGACCTTGTCGCATTCGACGATTTCGGGAATCTCCTGAATGAGCCGTTCGACGATGTGCAACTGTCCCGGCAGCGGCCGCACACGGACGATCGCCTGCAGGGGGTAGCCAACGGCGGCAGGATCGAGATCGATGGTGAAGGCCTTGATGACGCCGCGCTCCTCCAGCCGCCGCAGGCGCTCGGCCGCACTTGGCGAGGAAAGGCCCACCTGCTGCGCCAGCTCCTTCAGCGAGATGCGGGCGTTGCCGGCCAATGCTTCGAGAATGGCCTGATCGGTTTCGTCTAGCGATTGCACATCGTTAGGCATGTCGTCAATCTTTCCTCATATTATTAGGCTATGCCGTTCACCATCCTTTTCAACCTTATATAAAATCGCGCACCGCCGCAATATCATGATGCCATCGAAAACGGAGGCGATCATGAGCGGCGACATTAGAAGAGGCACGGCGGAGATGACGGCAGCGATGCTGATCTCGGGGACGATCGGCTGGTTCGTCGTCATGTCGGGCCAGCCGGTCAGCGGCGTGGTGTTCTGGCGCTGCCTGTTCGGCGCGCTGACTCTACTCGTCATCTGCGGCGCGCTCGGGCTGCTTCGGCCTGGTATCCTGACGTTGCGCGCCTTCGGCATCGCCATCTTCGGCGGCATCGCCATCGTCTTGAACTGGCTGCTGCTGTTTGCCTCCTATTCGCATGCGACGATCTCGATCGCCACGACCGTCTACAACACCCAGCCCTTCATGCTGCTGATGCTCGGCGCCCTGTTTCTCGGCGAAAAGATAACCGCCACCAAGCTGTTCTGGCTGATGCTTTCCTTCGCCGGCATGGTGGCGATCGTCCAGGCGAAACCGGGTGGGAGCGGCAATACGGTCGACGGCTACGGCCTCGGCATCCTCATGGCGCTGGGCGCGGCCTTCTTCTACGCGCTGGCAGCACTTGCCGCGAAATGGCTGAAAGGCACGCCGCCGCATCTGATCGCGCTGATCCAGGTCGCGACCGGCATGCTGATGCTGGCGCCGATGACCGACTTTTCGCATCCGCCCGCGGATCTCGGGACATGGGCGATCCTGGTGACCGTCGGCGTCGTCCATACCGGGCTGATGTATGTGCTGCTCTATGGCGCTATCCAGAGGCTGCCGACACATCTGACGGGGGCCCTGTCCTTCCTCTATCCGATCGCGGCAATCCTCGTCGACCGGCTGGCCTTCGGCCACGCGCTGCAGCCGATGCAGATCGCGGGCGCCGCAATCATCCTCATTGCCGCCGCCGGCATGAACCTCGGCTGGAGCCCGAGATGGCTGCGGCCGAGGGCGCTGCAGAGCTGAGAGCCGGGCGCGCCGCACAGATGACGCCACGCCCGACTGCCGATATTATTTCTGCCGCCGGGTCGTTTCGAACAGGAACCAGGTGCGGCGCTCGGACTCGTCGATCCAGTTCTCGATCAGGCTGGCGGTCGCGACATCATTGTGCTCATCGCAGAGATCGTGCACCTCGCGCAGCAGCGAAACGAGTTGGCCATTGTCCTCACGCAGTTCCGACAGCATGTCCTCGGCCGTGACGAAATCCGCGTCATTGTCGGAAATTCGCTGCTGGCGGGCGATCTGGCCGATGGAGCGCAGCGTCACGCCGCCGATCTTGCGGGCGCGCTCGGCAATGTCGTCGGTCATGGCGAAGATCTGCTCGGCCTGTTCGTCGAGCAGCAGGTGGTAGTCGCGGAAATGCGGGCCGGACATGTGCCAGTGGAAGTTCTTGGTTTTCAGATAAAGCGCGAAGACATCGGCGAGCAGCGCGGTCAGCGCCGCCGAAATGTCGGTGACGGCGTTGGTCGGCAGAGTGGACGGCGTCTTCAGCGGCGAAAGTCTGCGGGTTTCGGCTGGGGTCGGGGACATTCATTCTCTCCTTGGTGATCAAAATCTCGACGCCGCCGACCTTTTCGAGCGCAGAAGACACTGACGGCGCGCGTGCAGAGAGAGAACTAGCAAGGCCCGACCGCTTTCCAAGTGGACCGAGGTTCAGCAGACCTATTCCTTATGGTTATGGACCGATCAGCACCGAAGCATTGATGAAGCCGCAACGCGCGCCTATAGAGAGATCGCGCAATCCAGTGGATATCAAAGATGAGCCTTACCGCCCTGATCGCCTATGCCGGAGCGCTGTTCATCGCCGCGGCCATTCCCGGACCCGGGATTACCGCGATCGTCGCCCGCGCGCTCGGCTCGAATTTCCGCGAGACCTTCTTCATGGGCCTCGGCCTGGTGCTCGGCGACATGACTTATCTCACCGCGGTCATTCTCGGCCTTGCCTTTGTGGCGCAGACCTTCACCGAGGTGTTCATCGTCATCAAGATCGCCGGCGCGCTCTATCTCGGCTATATCGCCTGGAAATTGTGGACGGCGGGACTGGTGCCGCAGGATATCGCGGCGAAGAAATCCAGCAATATCGGCCTGTCCTTCCTTTCCGGCCTGCTGGTGACGCTCGGCAATCCGAAGACGATGCTGTTCTATGTCGCGCTGGCGCCAACGCTGATCGATATCGGCCATATAAGCTTGCGCGACTATGCGATGCTGCTTGCGGTGACCTTCGTGGTGCTGATCGTCGTGCTCGTGCCCTATATGCTGCTGGCCTCGCGGGCCCGCACGATGCTGAAAAAGCCGCGCGCCCTGCAGGCGCTGAACCGGGTTGCTTCAGGCATCCTGGCCGGCACGGCGGCCTTCATCGCCACACGGGCGGCCTGAAATAAACATCCGGCAAGAAACGGTTTTCAAAGCTTTTTTTCTCCGACGCCCGCCCTCCCGACATGAACGCGGTCTGGTCTCTTCAGCCCTTTGACCCTATTCTCCTCCTCAATTTCAGACGTAGGATTTCAAAGGGAGGCACTCATGTCGCATAAGCCCGGCCGCGGCCGCATCTATTCCTCGATCACCGAGACCATCGGCAACACGCCGCTCGTGCGCTTCGACAAGCTGGCGCGGGAAAAGGGCGTGGTGGCCAACCTGATCGGCAAGCTCGAATTCTTCAACCCGATCGCCTCCGTCAAGGACCGCATCGGCGTGGCGATGATCGAAAGCCTGGAAGCGCAGGGCAAGATCACCCCTGGCAAGACGGTGCTGATCGAGCCGACCTCCGGCAACACCGGTATCGCGCTCGCCTTTGCCGCCGCCGCCAAGGGTTACCGGCTGATCCTCACCATGCCGGAAACTATGTCGGTCGAGCGCCGCAAGATGCTGGCGCTGCTCGGCGCCGAGCTGGTGCTGACCGAGGGACCGAAGGGCATGAAGGGCGCGATCGCCAAGGCGGAGGAGCTGGCGGCGTCGCTTCCCGACGCCATCATTCCGCAGCAGTTCGAAAACCCGGCCAATCCCGAAATCCACCGCAAGACGACCGCCGAGGAAATCTGGAACGACACCGAGGGCACGGTCGACATCCTCGTCTCCGGCATCGGCACCGGCGGCACGATCACCGGCGTCGGCCAGGTGCTGAAAAGCCACAAGCCCGAGATCCAGATCATCGCCGTCGAGCCCGCCGATTCCCCGATCCTCTCCGGCGGCAATCCCGGTCCGCACAAAATCCAAGGCATCGGCGCCGGCTTCGCCCCGAAGATCCTCGATACCGGCATCTACGACGAGGTCGTCACCGTCACCAATGACGAGGCTTTCGAACAGGCGCGCCTGGTCGCCAGGCTCGAAGGCGTGCCGGTCGGCATCTCCTCGGGTGCGGCGCTAGCCGCGGCGATCAAGGTCGGCAGCCGTCCGGAGAATGCGGGTAAAAATATCGTGGTGATCATTCCGTCCTTTGCGGAGCGTTATCTGTCCACGGCGCTGTTTGAGGGGCTCGGGAGCTGACGTAGAGCTTCAGCTCCGCTTTCCCATTCCTAATTCTCGGGAAAATATTGGGGCGCTGCGGCGCCCCTTGCTATTGCTAACGTGATCGACAGGAGCGAACTTACAATTGGAAGGGACAAGGTCAAGAGGCATGGGACTTTCCGAACTGTCCGATTGGATCATGTCCAGAAGTTCGGACGCCCGAGTGCAAACAACAACGCCTATGGACGCCGTCGGGGCCGTTGCGGCAACCGTCCGCAGGGGCATGCTCCTGCGGACGGAGAATCGGACTCAGCAATTGGCGATGACTGAGGCCGGAACTGATCCTGGGAAGCAACCACGTTGGCCTAGATGGCTTCTTCAATTTGCCTACGCTGAGCGAGACGCCCACGTATCTGACTCTCTATCTTGGCCAGCAGTTTCGTATCGGTTGCTATCTTCTGCTGTTTTGACAGGTCAACAATCTTCTTATGCTGCCGATTTGGTAGTTTGAGCTTTCCGTCTCTAACGATTACGCCGGTTATGTCGGCAGGGGAGGCCATAAGGCTCAGTTCTTTTTCGTGTTTAAGCTTAAAGCCGTTCCTAAAAATAACCTGCTTCACTTGCCAAATGAGGGAGCCCGGCACAGTTTTTCCTGAAATAGTGATGTCATCCGCATATACACTGAGGATGCACCCAGCCCCTGCAACCAAGGTCGCCACGTCGTGCCACATTTTCATGTTCGAGTAATAAGCAAGGATCGGACTGCAGGGTGATCCTTGGGGCAACCTATTCATATCGGTAGTCAACGACACCAGCACCGCCGTAACATCAGGCGCACACTTCATGATCGTTCCGAAAAACCAGGCTACTCGATCGGCGCTGCAGTTCGGAAAGTAGTCAGCAATATCGAGGAGCCAGAAGGCGCGATTGTTAACGTGTCTTCCTGCGTTATCCACATAAGAGACGCCTTTAACAGGGCTACAAAGAAAAGGGGGAGTTTCGATGCGGGAAAGCAGGTCTGCGATCCGTGCTTGCAACTTTTTCAACTGATCGACTGGAATATCGATAGGACGGTACTGGGTTGCTTGGTCAGGTGGCGGGGGTTGTGTCAGCCAAGGCGCGGTGTCGCTGTCTTTTCGCTTCCAACGTTTCTTATAGCGAACATCCAGACCCTCGACGGCCTTCAGAAGCGGTAGCGAACACATCAAAACGTTTGCGAGCTTCTTACGTGTGCTCACATTGAAAAGAGCGCTATCTTCGATCTTATGGAAACGGAATGACTTACGCGGCATTCGACGATGATTTCTGCTCGATCAACCGTAAGAAACTGATGACCTTCGACGCAACAAAAGCTTTCGCCCTCTCGCCCTTTCCGGCATTCTCGATGTTCTCGGAAAAGAACATTATCGAAGACACCGGGATTCCGAAGGTCTTTGAGTATCGCTCAATTATATCAAGTGAAGGTATCTTGCTTCCACTCTCGATCTCTGAGAGATGCGATCTGGAAATACCAAGCTTTTCCGCAAGTTCAACCTGCTTCAAGTCATGGAAAACCCTCATTAATCTCAAGGCTTCGGATAACATATTACGTTCCCTTCCTTGTAGATATTGGGTTCACGGTTTATCACGACGGTCCGAAGATATCGTGGCATACTCGCAATATGCGATATATGGTCAAAGCCAGCCTGACGACCACCTTCAACATTTGCGGATTTTTCAGCTGTTTCCAGCACCAAGAGACGAACTGCTTCCAGCGCGTCTTTGTTCCACTCCTTAACCGCTGCCGCTGGCGATCACTTTCTTCTACAGACATAGAGATTCCCTTCTGTTTGCCCTCGGGACCATCCCTAAGGGTCGTCGCCAAACAAACTCGGAACCAGCAGCATGCACCGTCTACCTAGAAGCAACCCGCTCGTCGGGGTTGCTTCTGCTTCGCCCGCCGCCGTCGTCCCCTCTCGGGTCTCCTCGGGCGTCCGGGTAAGATCAGAGGGCACGAAGGCCCTCCACGGCATTCGCTTTCGCGAATGGCCTGAAAATAACGACTTCTTCCGCTCGTGATCTGAAACGAGATGTAAACTCGCCCTGCCGCAATTACAAGAACAATATTCGCTAACAGCGAACTTTTTTCCACCGTGGACGCGTTATTCTGTCAGGGGGCAGGACCTGAATGCCGCGAAAATGATTGGCAAGGGCGATCAGGCTGTGGGGTTGGCGCGAGCATATTACCCTCGGCGCCGGCCCAGCCGGCCTCAGACTTGTTAGAAAATCCACTCTTCTTACGCCGCCGCCGTCAGCCTCTCCCCCGCGATCCGGTAAGAAATCGCTTCGGCAAGATGCAGGCGGCCGACGGTCGGTTTGCCGTCGAGATCAGCCAGGGTGCGGGCGACCTTGAGGACGCGGTGGTAGCCGCGGGCGGAGAATTTCATTTTTTCGGCGGCGTCGCGCAAGAGCTGCAGGCCGGCGGCATCCGGTTCGGCGAGTTTCTCGATCATTGATGTGGAGCAGCGGGCATTGGTGCCGATGCCCTTGGCGCCGGCGGCCTCGAAGCGCTCTTGCTGCCGTTCGCGGGCGCGGGCGACGCGGCGGGCGACGTCGGCGCTGGCCTCGGCGGCCATCGGGCGGATGAGATCGGCGGCGGAGACGGCGGGTACGTCGATGCGGATATCGATGCGGTCCATCAGCGGGCCGGAGATGCGGGCTTGGTAATCGCTCATGCAGCGCGGGCCGCGGGCGCAGCTGTGGCCGGGCTCGCCGGCCATGCCGCAGCGGCAGGGGTTCATGGCGGCGATCAGCTGGAATTTCGCCGGATAGGAGACGCGGTGATTGGCGCGGGCAATAACGCATTCGCCGCCTTCGAGCGGCTGGCGCAGCGCATCGAGCGCCTGCGGCGTGAACTCCGGAAATTCGTCGAGGAAGAGTACGCCATGATGAGCAAGCGAGGCTTCGCCGGGACGGGCGCGCAGGCCACCGCCGACGAGGGCCGCCATGGTGGCGGAATGATGCGGGGTGCGGAAGGGACGGCGATCGGAAAGCTTGCCGCCGGTAAGCTGGCCGGCGATCGAATGGACCATCGAGACTTCAAGCAGCTCGGCCGCCGAAAGCGGCGGCAGGATCGACGGCAGCCGTGCGGCCAGCATCGACTTGCCGGAGCCGGGAGGGCCGACCATCAAGAGATTATGGCCGCCGGCGGCCGCCACTTCGAGGGCACGCTTGGCGCTTTCCTGGCCCTTTATCTCGGCAAGATCCGGCAGGTTGGCGGCATTGGCGCGGATCGACGCCTCCGGCCGCGACAGCACCTGGGTGCCGCGGAAATGATTGGCGAGGGCGATCAGGCTGCGCGGCGCGAGGATATTGACCTCGGCGCCGGCCCAGGCGGCCTCGGCGCCGCTTTCGGCCGGGCAGATCAGCCCCTTGCCGAGCGCATTGGCGCCGATGGCAGCCGGCAGCGCGCCTGATATCGCGGCGATGGTGCCGTCGAGGTTGAGTTCGCCGACGACGACATAATCCGACAGCGCATCGGCGGGAATGGCGCCGAGGGCGGCCATCAGGGCAAGCGCGATCGGCAGATCGAAATGCGAGCCCTCTTTCGGCAGATCGGCGGGCGCCAGATTGACGGTCACCCGCTTGCCCGGCAGCGACAGGCCGGAGGCATGAAGGGCGGCCTGCACCCGCTCGCGGCTTTCGGCCACGGCCTTGTCGGGCAGGCCGACGATCTGCATGCCGATCTTGCCGGGCGCGACCATGACCTGGACCTCGACCGGCACGCCTTCGATACCCTGAAATGCAACCGTACTGACGCGCGCGACCATCCGCCTACCCCCTGCCCAGCAAACTTTACTTACCGCCCTGCGGCCTTTAAGGCCAGCGGTTGCAATCTGGCATGGAAAAAGAATAAAACAAGAACAGTCGCGGAACATATTCGGACGAAGCAAGTGACCTTGGTTGTATCCGATCATGCCCGCGTCCGGCTGCGGCCGGCAGGCTCAGCCGCGTTTGCGCTCGATCGCATCCCAGAGCAGACTTGCGATATCGGCGCCGCCGAATTTTTTCACTTCGCGGATGCCTGTGGGAGAGGTGACGTTGATCTCGGTCATGTAATCGCCGATCACATCGATGCCGACGAGCAGGAAGCCGCGTTCCCGCAGCGCCGGACCGATGCGCTCGCAGATTTCCTGTTCGCGCGACGTCAGCTCGGTCGCCTCGGCGCGGCCACCGACATGCATGTTGGAGCGGCTGTCGTGCTCGGCCGGGACGCGGTTGATGGCGCCGGCAAATTCGCCGTCGACCAGGATGATGCGTTTGTCGCCCTTGCGCACGTCCGGCAGATACTGCTGAGCGATGAAGGGCTCGCGGAAAAGCTGGCCGAACATTTCGAGCAGCGAAGAGAGGTTGCGGTCGTCGCGCGTGGAATGGAAGACACCGGCGCCGCCATTGCCGTAGAGCGGCTTCAGGATGATATCGCCCATCTCGTCGCGGAAGCGGCGGATCTCGGCGGCATCCTTGGTGATCAGCGTCTTCGGCATCAGGTCGGCAAATTCGGTAACGAAGATTTTTTCCGGCGAATTGCGCACCCAGGCCGGATCGTTGACGACGAGCGTCTTCGGGTGGATGCGCTCGAGCAGATGCGTCGAGGTGATATAGGCCATGTCGAAGGGCGGGTCCTGGCGCAGAAGCACCACGTCCATGGTGGACAGATCGACGCGCTCGGGCGCGCCGAGCTCGAAGTGATCGCCCTTGACGTCGCGCAGCAGCATCGGCTCGACGCTGGCAAAGAGCTTGCCGTCGCGGAAGCTCAGGCGTTCAGGCGTGTAATGGAACAGCCGGTAGCCGCGCGCCTGGGCTTCCAGGCTCATGGCGAAGGTGGAGTCGCCCGCAATATTGATGCCGGCGACATGGTCCATCTGGACCGCTACATTGGTGATCTTGGCCATTTCCGTCCCTCGCTGAATGCCGGACAGATGTAGGTCGGCCCGGTATCAAACGCAACGGTCAATCAAGGCTTCCGGCGCCAGCCAATTACCGGGTTTCGAGGATGCGCATCAGCCGGCCGCGATAGCTGTCGAGAATGACGGCGAGCACGATGACGGCGCCGATGACGATCGGCTTGATGTTGTCGTCGGCGCCCAAGAGCTGCAATCCGGTCGACAGGACCTGCAGAATGCAGGCCCCGACCAACGTGCCGATGATCGAGCCCTTGCCGCCCGAGAGGCTGGTGCCGCCGATGATGACCGCGGCGATGGCATTCAGTTCGTAGCCGATGCCGGCGACCGGGCTGCCGACATTGAGGCGGAGCAAATAGACCATGGCAGCAATGCCGGCCGTCAGCCCCGAGATGGTGAAGACGGCGATCTTGTATCGTTTCGGCTGGTGACCCGACAGGCGGACGGCCTCTTCATTGGTGCCGATGGCGAAGACGAAGCGGCCGAAGACGGTGTAGCGCAGCACGAACCAGCCGATGAGGACGACGACGATCGCAATCAGGAAGATCGACGGGAAGATGCCCCAGAAGATCAGGTTGCCGAAATCGACGAAAGGCTGAGGCAGGCCGGTAATCGTCGAATTGTCGCTGACGACGCGGGCCAGGCCGCTCGCGACATTCAACATGCCGAGGGTGACGATGAAGGACGGAAGCTTCCACTTCTCGCAGATCCAGCCGTTGACGGCGCCGAGCGCAGCACCGGTGCCCATTGATGCCAGGCAGGCGAGAATGATCGCCTGCCATGGCGAAAACACCGGATTGATCATGATCGTCGCACCGATCACCGTGCAAAGGGCAAGCAGCGAGCCGACAGAGAGATCGATGCCGCCGACCAGGATGACGAAGGTCATGCCGGCTGCCAGCACGGTGTTGATGGCGATCTGCACGAAGATCTTCAGGAAATTCTCCGGCGTGGCGAAATAGGGCGCCGTCGCCGAGAAAAACGCCAGGATCAGGACGAGGGCAATGGCGACGCCCGCCTCCTTCATCGAGATCCTGATCAGCTTGTCCCAGAAGCGCGCCTCTTTTGCCTCGGTCTGTTTTTCAATGCTGGCGGACACGGCTGTACTCCTTGTAGGCGAGCGACAGGATCCTGCTCTCGTCAAATTGTTCGCGGGCGATTTCGCCCGATATCTTGCCGTCGGAGAAAACGATGATGCGATGGCAAATGCCGATCAGCTCCGGCAGATCCGAAGACACGACCAGCACACCTTTTCCTTCGGCGGCAAACTTCCACAAAAGCTCATAGATCTCGGCCTTGGCGCCAACGTCGATGCCGCGGGTCGGCTCATCGAAGATCAGCACCTTGGGACCGCGGAACAGCCATTTGGCGATGACGACCTTCTGCTGATTGCCGCCGGAAAAGGTCCTGACGGCCTGATGGATAGAGGGGGTCTTGATCCGCAACTCGCGCACGAGGCGCTGCGAATGATCGTCCTCCGCTCTCCGGTTGATCAGCCCGTTGCGGGAGATCTTGGCGAGATCGGTGATGGTGGCATTCTGGGCACAGCTCATGTCGAGCATCAGGCCCTGCATCTTGCGGTCTTCGGTCGCCAGGCACAGGCCGGCGGCAACCGCATCCTTCGGCGAGTTGATCTCGACCGGCGCGCCGTCCAGGCGGATCTCGCCAGAGGCCTTCAGGTCGGCGCCGAAGAGGGCGCGCACCGCCTCGGTGCGGCCGCTGCCGACCAGGCCGGCAATGCCGACGATTTCGCCCTTGGCAACCGAGAAGGACAGTTCCGGGCTGTTGCGCGTCACCTTCAGGCCGGAGACACCGAGCGCTTCGCCGGATATTGTGCTGTCGCCTTTGAAGATGCCGTGATCGGCAAGCTTGCGCCCGACCATCAGCTCGACGATATCGGGAATAGCAAGGCCTGCCAGCGGCCGGGTGATCACATGCTGGCCGTCGCGCAGCACCGTCACCTCGTCGCCGACTTCGAAGATTTCCTCCAGCCGGTGGGAGATATAGAGGGTGGTGACGCCGCGGCCCTTCAGCCGTTTCAGAATCTCGAACAGGCGATCGACCTCCTTGGAGGTCAGGGTCGCCGTCGGTTCGTCGAGAACGAGAAGCTTGCTTTCGTAACATAGCGCCTTGGCGATCTCGACCAGCTGCAGCTGGGCGACGCTGAGGCGGCTCGCCAACGTCGTCGGGGCGACATCGAGGCCGACCTCTTCGAGCAGTTCGGCGGCCCTGGCGTTCATCGCCTTGTAGTTCACCAGGCCGTAGCGGCGCGGCAGATGTTCGAAGAGCAGGTTTTCGGCAACCGTCAGGTTGGAGAGGGGATGCAGTTCCTGGTGAATAACCCGGATGCCGGCCCTGAACGCCTCAAGCGGCGAGGCCGGGTGATAAGGCCTGCCGTCGAACAGGATGTGACCGTCATCCGGCCTGAAGACGCCGCCGAGCAGATTGATCAGGGTCGATTTTCCGGCGCCGTTCTCGCCAAGGAGAACATGCCCCTTGCCGCGGCCGATCCGCATCGAAACATCCTTGAGCGCCACGACTCCCGGGAAGCGCTTGCCGATCCCTTCCAGCCTCAGGATGTCGTCATCTACTGCGTCTGACACGTCGACCTCATGCGCGCTTATGCGATCCTCCGCGAAGGCGCATAGGAGAGGCTCGAAAACGAGCCTCATCCGGAGCGATCAACGCGTCAATCGGTTTGTTAGCGGTTGGCGCCGGCCAGCAGCCGGCGCTCCTTTGGTTTTACAACCGGCGATCCGCTTATTTCAGATCGGCAGAGGTGACGAGCTTGACGTCGGTCTTGACCCAGCCAGTGAATTTTTCGCCGGCAAGTTCGCGCAGGCCGTAGTCGATGCCCATGACCGCCATCTGCGCACCATACTGCTCGACGGTGGCGAGCATCTTGCCATCCTTGATCAGCGGCTGAACGGGCGGGATGTTGTCGAAGCCGACAACCTTGATCTTGCCGGCCTGGCCGGCGGCATCGAGAGCCTTGACGACGCCGAGAGCCATGGAGTCGTTGGCGGCCATGACGCCCTGGATATCCTTATACTTCGTCAGGAAATTCGTCATGACGGTATTGGCTTCTTCGGTCTCCCAATGGGCGGTCTTGCTGTCGAGAAGCTCGAGCTTGCCCGATTTGACCGAGGCCATGAAGCCTTCCTTGCGCTCCTTGGCGTTGTCGGCCTCGGGGTTGCCCTCGAGGATGACCACCTTGGCGCCGGCTCCGAGATCCTTGGCCAGCGCATCGCCTGCAAGCTTTGCGCCTTCCTTGTTGTCAGGTCCGAAGAAAGCCAGATCGATACCGGCCTTCTTCTTGGCATCGGCATCGAGCGGTACGTCGATGTTGATGACCTTGACGCCGGCCTTGACCGCCTTTGCCAGCGGCGTCGCCATCGCCTTTGAAATCGGCGGGTGCTACGACGATAATATCGTATTTCTGGGTGACGAAGTTCTCGACGGCGTCGACCTGCGAGGCGAAGTCACGCTCGTCCTTCATGCCGACGGCCTTGAAATCGAACTTGTCCTTGTTCTCAGCCGCATATTTGTCGGCGCCAGCTTTCATCTGCTTGAAGAACTCATTGGACAAGGATTTCATGATCAGGCCGACCTTCGGCTTCTCGGCCGCGAAGGCAGTCGACACGCTGCAGGACAGCGCCAGCACCAGGGTACCGGCGATACCGAGCTTCAAGGCCGCACGGCGCGGTGCATTGATCAAGACGGATTCACGCTTAAATTTGGACATTTTTTCCTCCGAACGGCCCAGGGCTCAGCTCCATCTGAGTTGCCCGCGGCAAATGAACCGTTTCCAACGCCAAATGGGTAACACGCCTCCAAAAATTGTCAAGCGACCAAAACGGCGCCCTGGAGCGAACTGCATCGCCACGTTCGACGCATATTGACATGAGCGCGATGAACCGTTTCCATGCTCTTAGGCAGGCGCTGCTCGCACGTTCAGACGCTGGAATCGAGACACGGCCCTTTGACTAGGGACCTGAAGACCATTAGCTGGAAGCCAGGATCAGGCGCCCTCGGGCGCCTTGCGCAGGCGAAGATGAAGGGCATCTATTTCTGTCATGTCAAAGGTCGGGATCAGGGATGTTGCCAAGCTTGCGGGTGTTTCCACCGGCACCGTTTCCAGGGTTTTGAACGATCATCCGTCCGTGACCAAGGATGTGCGG
Organism: Rhizobium sp. C104; assembly: GCF_022354505.1. Lineage (NCBI taxonomy): Bacteria > Pseudomonadati > Pseudomonadota > Alphaproteobacteria > Hyphomicrobiales > Rhizobiaceae > Rhizobium > Rhizobium sp. C104. The sequence continues at coordinate 3,310,782 of NZ_CP092348.1, forward strand.
GCACGCGTCGAAGGGATCATCAAGGACCTGGGTTATCTGCCCGACCCGTCGGCAAGAAGCATGCGCAGCAAGGTCAGCCGCCTGATCGGCATCGTCATCCCGGATCTGACCAATCCCTTCTTCTCCGAACTCGTGCAATCGGCAGAACAGGCGGCGGCCAATCACGGCTATAATATCATCGTCATGACCTCGCTTGATCATGCGGCCAAGGAAGCCGATCGGATCAAGCAGCTGACGAGCCGGAAGGTCGACGGCATCATTCTCGTCCCCAGCAATGATTTTCATACGCTCAAGCTGCCGAAAGGGTTGCCGATCGTCGTCGTCGACCGTCTTATGCCCGGATATTCCGGCATCGCCGCCGATCACCGCGCGGGCGTTCGCCTCGGCGTCGAGCACCTTCTGAAGCTCGGCCATCGCCGCATCGGCTTCATCTCAGGGCCTGGACACTCGGTCCCCGCCAACGACCGCCTGAGGGGTTATCTCGACGCAATCGAGCAGGCGGGGGAGCAGGCGGACGGCAGCGCGAAAACGGCGGGACCGCCGCTGATCGCCGAAGCCGCTTTCGACTATGAGAGCGGCCGCTCGGCTGGAAATTATCTTCTGGCCCGCGCCCGCAACGAACGGCCGACGGCGATCTTTGCCAGCTCGGACCAGCAGGCAATCGGCTGCATGCGGGCAGCGCATGATCTGGGAATTCCGGTTCCCGCGGCCCTTTCCATCGTCGGCTTCGACGGCATCCCGCTCGCCAGCATGACGACGCCGCGCCTGACGACGGTGAAGCAGCCGATCCAGGATGTCGCCGCCGCCGCGGTCGCCGTTCTGTTGAACAAGCAGACCGCGCCTGAGCTCGACAATCCGATCCTGTTTGCCTGCGAGGTTTTAGAGGGCGAAACCACCGCCCCGCCCCAGCCCGATTAGTCGCGCATGATGGGCGGCGGCGCTTTTCAGGCGGCGATGCCCTGATTGCCGCCGTTACGCAGCATGTTGCGCAGGCGATAGGCAATCGCCAGGGGCTTCGGGAAGGGCTTGCGGAGGAAGGCGACCTTGCGGACATAGTTGTCGACCCGCCAGCTCGCCCAGGTTCCGCCGGCGAAAAAGGCGACGTCGCCGGCGCAGAGCGTGCGTTCGGTGCCGTCCTCGGCAGTGATATGGACCTCGCCTTCGAGGATCATCACTGTCTCGTCCCAGCCGAAATACCAGCGGAATTCGCCTGATGTGCAGTCCCAGATCGCCGTCAGCGAGGCCTCGTCATGACCGCGCGAATGCTCGGCGGTGCGGGCCTGCGGATTGCCGCTGATAATCCAGTCCGGATTGATCGGCGTCGATTTCAGCGGCAAGAGATCGCTTGCATGCGCGACGAAGGATTTGCCGGCCGGCTTTACCACGGCATAAGGCACCGAGCGCGCGGCCATGGCGACCGCACTTGCAAGCATCAGCTTCCAGGCCATGAAACAATCCCCAATTGTTATCCCTACCGAGATTTGGCTAACAGAGAGTCGTGAGCACCTGGTTCAAACGGGCACTAAAATTTTAACGATCCGGACAAGGATGGGTTGAAACGAGGTCAGAAGGCGTCAGGAAAGTGTCGCGGCAGCCGCCGTGGCGTCACCGCGACAATATCGTAACGCTGGGAAAGCCGGGCCTGATCCGGCTGGCGGGCGAGCCAGAGATCGCTTGCCGCTCGTATGCGCTTCTGGGCGGCGGCGGAGACGGCGTCGACAGCTGCCGCCTCGCCGTGGCGGGCCTTGACTTCGACGAAGACGGCGAGGTCACCCTTGCGGGCAATAATATCGATCTCCCCGAGCCGGGTGCGGTGGCGCAGCGCCAGGATGCGGTAACCCTTCAGCATCAGAAAGACGGCGGCGACATATTCCGACATCAGGCCGCGGCGTAGCGCCTTTCTTCTCAGGGCGGTGAGGTCGCTATCGCCCATCGGCGCCCTTCAGCTCCAGCAGGCGCTGGTAGAGCACCTTGCGCGGCAGACCGGTGAGACGGGCCGCCTCGGCCGCGGCCTTGGCCGTCGGCATGGTCTTCGACAGATCGGCCAGCACGGCTTCGACATCGGCCTCCGGCGTTTCCACCGGCTCCGGCGGCCCGACGACGAGGACGATCTCGCCCTTGACGTTGTCCACCTCCCGGTAGTGCGCGGCAAGCTCGCCTAACGTGCCGCGGCGGAACTCCTCATAGGTCTTGGTCAGCTCGCGGCAGACGGAGGCGGGCCGGGCGCTGCCCAGCACGTCGGCGGCTGCAAGAAGCGTGGCGCCGATGCGATGCGGCGATTCAAAGAAGATCAGCGTCGCGGGGGCCGCGGCAAGTTCGCCGAGACGGTCGCGGCGGGCCTTGTCCTTGACCGGCAGGAAGCCGGCAAACAGAAAGGCGTCGTTCGGCAGGCCGGAGCCGACAAGGGCTGCAAGCGGCGCCGATGCGCCGGGAATGGGAATGACGCGGTAACCTGCCGCAATTGCCTGCTGCGCCAGCCGATAGCCGGGATCGGAGACCAGCGGCGTGCCGGCATCGGAGACCAGCGCCACCGAGCGGCCGGCCTCCAACGCCTGGAGGAGCCGCGGGCCGGCCTCGTCGGCATTGTATTCGTGATAGGCGAAGGGTCGATTCTGGATGCCGTAGCGGTCGAGCAGCACGCGGGTGACGCGCGTATCCTCGCAGGCGAGCACATCGGCGCCGGCCAGCGTTTCCAGCGCCCGCAGCGTGATATCGCCGAGATTGCCGATCGGGGTGGCGACCAGATAGAGCGCCGGCTCCAGCGGCCGCGCCGGCACCGCCATATTGTGCAGGCGGAAGCTTCGCCGGGTGGCGGCCTGCTCTGTCGTTTCCTCATTCATGCAATTTGCTTTCGTCCCGCCGTCATCGCGCCTTTATGGGCGAGCGGCACGGCTTCGGCAAGGGTTCGGATTTCTGTGAGAATTGCCCGGGAAAACCGCAAATGCAGGCGCTTGGCCCTCCATGCCTCTTGCAATCCGATGCTGAAGTCTGCCATTTTGCCCGTCCACTCCTCCGGTCTCAGGCCGGGAAAGCATTCTTCGGGTGCTCGATGCGCCCGGACAGTCACGGTCGAAAGCGGTAGCATTCCATGCGTATTACTATTGAGCGGTCAAACCTGTTGAAATCGCTGAACCACGTGCACCGCGTGGTCGAACGTCGCAACACGATCCCGATCCTGTCCAACGTATTGCTCAAGGCCGACGGCCAGAACCTCGACATGAAGGCGACCGACCTCGACCTCGAAATAACCGAGGCGACACCGGCAAGCGTCGAGCAGGCCGGCGCCACCACCGTTCCGGCCCATCTTCTCTACGATATCGTGCGCAAGCTTCCGGACGGCTCGGAAGTGCTGCTCGCCACCAGCACCGACGGCGGCTCGATGACCGTGCAGTCCGGCCGCTCGAAATTCTCGCTGCAGTGCCTGCCCGAATCCGACTTTCCCGATCTGACCGCCGGCACCTTCACGCATTCCTTCAAGCTGAAGGCGACCGATCTGAAGATGCTGATCGACCGCACGCAGTTCGCCATCTCGACGGAAGAGACGCGGTACTATCTCAATGGCATCTTCTTCCACACGATCGAGAGCAATGGCGACCTGAAGCTCAGGGCAGTCGCCACCGACGGCCACAGGCTGGCGCGCGCCGATGTCGATGCGCCCTCCGGCTCCGAAGGCATGCCCGGCATCATCATTCCGCGCAAGACGGTCGGCGAGTTGCAGAAGCTGGTCGACAATCCGGAGGTGACGGTGACCGTCGAGGTCTCCGACGCCAAGATCCGCCTGACCATCGGCTCGATCGTCATGACCTCGAAACTGATCGACGGCACCTTCCCGGATTACCAGCGGGTCATCCCGACGGGCAACGACAAGGAAATGCGCGTCGACTGCACGACCTTCGCCCAGGCCGTCGACCGTGTTTCCACCATTTCGTCCGAGCGCGGCCGCGCCGTCAAGCTGGCGCTGTCCGAAGGGCAGCTGATGCTGACGGTTAACAATCCGGATTCCGGCAGCGCGACCGAGGAAGTCGCCGTCGGTTACGACACGGATGCGATGGAAATCGGCTTCAATGCCAAATACCTGCTCGACATCACCGCGCAGCTTTCCGGCGAGCAAGCGATCTTCCTGCTGGCCGATGCCGGCTCGCCGACGCTGATCCGCGACACGGCGGGCGACGATGCGCTCTACGTGCTGATGCCGATGCGCGTCTGACGGGAACGAAGGCCCCCCGGCCCCGTTTTTCCTCCAGTTAAGCGGAGGATTGCTCCTCCTGTGAAAACGGAGGATCCGATGATGAAAAAGGCGGGAACGGTGCGCATCGGCGTATCCGGCTGGACCTATGCGCCCTGGCGCGGCCAGTTCTATCCGAAGGACCTGCCGCAGAAGCAGGAGCTTTCTTACGCCGCCCGGCGCTTCCCGTCGATCGAGATCAACGGCACCTTCTACAGCCTGCAGCGTTCGGAAAGCTTCGGCCGCTGGCGCGACGAAACACCTGGTGATTTCGTCTTCGCGGTCAAGGGGCCGCGCTTCATCACGCATATGCTGCGGCTGCGCGAGATCGAGACGGCGCTCGCCAATTTTCTCGCCTCCGGCCTGCTGCGGCTTGGCCCCAAGCTTGGGCCGATCCTCTGGCAATTCCCGCCGAACATGGCTTTCGATCCCGATCTTTTCGAAAATTTCCTGGCGCTGCTGCCGCAGGACCGCGATGCGGCTGAAGCACTTGCCAAGCGGCATGACGGGCACGTCAAAGGCCGGGCCTGGCTTCGAAGCGACGGCGATCAGCCGATCCGCCACGCGCTCGAAATCCGCCACAACAGCTTCCGCTCTCCCGCCTTCATCGAGATGCTCCGGCGACATAATGTCGCCCTCGTCTGCGCCGACACGGTGGAATGGCCATTGCTAATGGATATCACCGCCGATTTCATCTATTGCCGCCTGCATGGTTCCGAACAACTTTATGTCAGCGGCTATGAGGACGAGGCACTCGACCTATGGGCCGAACGCATCCGTGCCTGGGCAACCGGCGGAGAACCGAAAAATGCGACGCGGGTGCTGGCGCCGCTCGCAGCGTCCAGCAAGGGCCGCGACGTTTATCTCTATTTCGACAATACCGACAAGAAGCTGCGCGCGCCTGTTGACGCCGATCATCTTTGCCAAAGGCTTGCCGATCTTATGCCGCGTTCCGCCCCGAAAGCCGCATGAGCTGTTGATGCCGGTATCCTTGTTGCGAAAATCCTTGTCCCGACAGCGACAAGCGGCATATTAAGACAGTCGATCAACATGCGGATGGGTGGAGAATGCGCTTAAGGGTCAAGGTCAAGGAACAGCTCGGGAAAAGATTCGATGAGGAAATCCGTTTCTTCCGGGGGATGATGCAGGGGCCGAAGACGGTCGGCTCGATCGTGCCGACCTCCTCGATCACCGCCAGGCGCATGGCAAGCGTCATCGACATGCATTCCGGGCTACCGGTGCTCGAGCTCGGGCCCGGCACCGGCGCGATCACAAAGGCGATCCTCGGCCGCGGTGTGAAGCCGGACAATCTGGTCGCGATCGAATATTCGACGGATTTCCACCAGCATCTGCTGCGCGCCTATCCCGGTGTGCACTTCATCAACGGCGATGCCTTCGATCTCAAGACCACACTTGGCACCTTCGGCGACCAGACGTTCGATTGCGTCATCTCCTGCATTCCGCTCTTGAACTTCCCGATGGCGATGCGCGTCTCGCTGCTCGAAAGCCTGCTCGACCGCCTGCCTGCCGGCCGGCCGGTGGTGCAGATCTCCTACGGCGCGATCTCGCCGATCGCCGCCAATCCCGACCGTTACCATATTCAGCATTTCGACTTCGTCATGCGCAACATCCCGCCGGCGCAGCTCTGGATTTATAAGCGCGGCTGATGTTCGGAACTCTATATCACCCATCCGCAAGTCAAGATCGATGCCAACGTGCCGGTGCCAAAATGGGGGCTTTCCGATGTCGGCGCCGCGCGTGCGCGCAAAGCGGCCGAGAGCGCCTGGGCGCGGCAATTGCGGCAGATCATCTCCAGCGACGAAACCAAGGCGATCGAGACGGCCGAAATTTTGGCGGAAGCCACCGGCGTGACGATCGAGATCGTCCACGGCATGCATGAAAACGACCGTTCGGCCACCGGCTTCCTGCCGCCTGCGCAATTCGAGGAAGCGGCCAACTGGTTCTTCGCCCATCCGGAAGAGAGCTTCAAGGGCTGGGAGCGCGCCGTCGACGCGCAAGCCCGCATCGTCGAGGCGGTGAAGACCGTTCTTGCCACGCATGATGCGACAGCCCCGATCGCCTTCGTCGGCCATGGCGGCGTCGGCACGCTGCTCAAATGCCATCTGGCCGGCAAGCCGATCGGCCGCGACCGCGACCAGCCGGGCGGCGGCGGCAATCTCTATGCTTTCGGCCTTGCGGATCTGGCCCTGACATGCGACTGGACACCCATCGAAGACTGGCGGGGGTGACTTGAAATGGACGCACGCGAGCGGCTGATCGTCGGCCTGGATGTTCCAACGATCGGCGAGGCGGAAAAACTGGTTTCCACGCTCGGCGACGACATTCTCTTCTATAAGATCGGCTATCAGCTGGTCTTTGCCGGCGGGCTGGAATTCGCCCGCGATCTTGCCGCAAGCGGCAAGAAGATCTTCCTCGACATGAAACTGCTCGACATCGACAATACCGTTGCTTCAGGCGTCGAGAACATCGCCAAGATGGGCATGTCGATGCTGACGCTGCATGCCTATCCCAAGGCGATGAAGGCGGCGGTCGAGGCGGCGGCCGGCTCCGACCTCTGCCTGCTCGGCGTCACCGTGCTGACCTCGATGGATGCCGAAGACCTTGCCGACGCCGGCTACAGCCAGGATCCGCACAGCCTGGTGCTGCGCCGAGCCGGACAAGCGCGCGCCGCTGGCATGGGCGGTATCGTCTGCTCAGCGGCTGAGGCGGCGGAGGTGCGCGAGATCGTCGGACCCGACATGGCGATCGTCACCCCCGGCATTCGTCCGACGGGCAGCGACCATGGCGACCAGAAGCGGGTGATGACGCCGTTCGACGCGCTGAAGGCGGGAGCGACACACCTCGTCGTTGCCCGGCCGATCGTCAAGGCGCCCGATCCCCGGCATGCCGCTCGCGCCGTGCTCAACGAAATGGTTGCTGCGCGCTGGCCGGCAAACCGCTGACAGACACCAAAAGGGAGAAGACCATGGCCAAGGGGTATTGGATCGCCCGCGTCGATGTTCGCGATGCAGAGCGCTATAAGGATTATGTGGCGGCGGCCAAACCCGCCTTCGAAAAATACGGCGCAAATTTCTTGGCGCGCGGCGGCGCCTTGACCGAACTGGAAGGCAAGGCGCGCGCCCGCAACGTCGTGATCGAATTCCCCTCGATGCAGCATGCCGTCGACTGCTACAATTCACCGGAATACCAGATCGCCGCCAAAATCCGCCAGGAAGCGGCGGATGCGGAAATGGTCGTCGTCGAAGGCGTCTAGAGCGCCGTGCGTCGTTTCGGACGATGCGTCAGGCGAGTTCGGATCCGCAAAAACTGACGGTGCGATGGGCCTTCCCGTCGCGCCGGGATTCGGCTAAGACGGGTGCCGATACAGCATCCTGCCCAGCCTTTCGAGGAACCTGCCATGACCCTTGCCAACCTGCCGCCGCTCGTCACCGTATTCGGAGGATCCGGCTTCGTGGGCAGGCACGTGGTCCGGGCACTCGCCAAGCGCGGCTACAATATCCGCGTCGCCGTGCGCCGTCCCGATCTCGCCGGCTTCCTGCAGCCGCTCGGCAATGTCGGCCAGATTTCCTTCGTCCAGGCGAACCTGCGCTATCGCAACTCGATCGACCGCGCCGTCGACGGTGCGGATCATGTCGTCAACTGCGTCGGCATTCTGCACGAAACCGGCCGCAACACCTTCGACGCGGTGCAGGAATTCGGCGCGCGCGCGGTCGCTGAAGCGGCGCGCGGCACAGGCGCCACGCTCGCCCATATTTCGGCGATCGGCGCCAATGCCAATTCCGAGTCCGGCTATGGCCGCACCAAGGGCCGCGCCGAAACCGCCATCTTCTCGGTCAAGCCCGATGCTGTGATCTTCCGCCCGTCGATCGTCTTCGGCCCGGAAGACAGCTTCTTCAACAAGTTTGCCGACATGGCCCGCATGTCGCCGGTCCTGCCGCTGATCGGCGGCGGCAAGACGAAATTCCAGCCCGTCTATGTCGAGGATGTCGCCGAGGCCGTCGCCCGCGCCGTCGACGGCAAGGTTGCCGGCGGCAAGGTCTATGAGCTTGGCGGGCCCGAGGTGCTGAGCTTCCGCGAATGTCTCGAGATGATGCTGAAGGTGACGAGCCGCAAGAACCCGCTGGTCTCCCTGCCCTTCGGCATTGCGTCGATGATCGGCAGCATCGCCTCGCTGATCCCCCTCATAACGCCGCCGATCACCCCGGATCAGGTTCGTATGCTGAAGCATGACAACATCGTTTCGCCGGCCGCCGAGGCGGAAGGCCGCACGCTGAAGGGCCTCGGCATTGCGCCGACCATGGCCGCATCGGTGCTCGGCTCCTATCTCGTGCATTATCGTCCGCACGGCCAGTATACCGGCACCGGCAAGGCCGCCTGAACAGTTTCGAGCTTCTGGAGGACGCCGTTCGCGCACGCCGCGGACGGCGTTTTGCTTTGCCGGCTTAAGCAAAGCCGGCGCAAGTTTGAAATGTTGTTGTGCCGGCCATATCAGGCGCAGTTGCATAAAAGACGCATCGGAAATTTTGTGGAATTAACACCAAATTTAGCAGGAACGTTTATTGCTATTTGCCATTCCACTGACTACCAAACCCGCGCGTCTTCCAACGGACTCAACGCTTGGCATCGCGTGCGGCAATCACTGTGAAAGGCATTTCTCGATGGGCAAGTCAATCGCGCTCCTGTTTGCGTGTGCGGCGCTGGTTATCCTTGCAGGCTCCTTCGTTGCGTCCGGTTCGGTCGCAGCAGTGAAGGGCGGCTGCTCGCCGGCCTACGGCGTCGATCCTTGCTCGACGGCTTCGATCAGCCATTGACGAAAGGCCGGCCTCGCCGCCGGCATCTTTCATAAAGACACCTAGCGGTCGGAGCGCCTGAAGCAGGACGCTCCAAAATGAACGCCCGGTCTTGCCCGCTTCAAAACAGCAGCGAGCACCGCTTATCTTGCTATCTGAAAAATACGGCGCCCTTGGCTGGCAATCGCATGCCTGTCCATAAGCTCGACGCGGCAAATTGCATTCGCGCCGGGGAGCCGCGCGAATGCAATGCGTTGGGATGTCTCAGCCGATCAAGCCGGTTGCGGCCATGCCGAGCAGCAGGACGCCGAGAATGATGCGGTAGACGGCAAACAGCGTGAAGCGGTTGCTTCTGATATAGGCCAGCAGCCATTTGACGGCGATGAAAGCGACGATCGTGGAAACGACGAAGGCGATGCCGAGTGCCGTCCAGTCTTCGTTTGCCGCGCCGCCGTCCTTGAAGGTCTTCAGCAATTCATAGCCGCTCGCCGCATACATGGTGGGGATGCCGACGAGAAAGGCAAATTCGGTCGCTGCGGCGCGGTTGCCGGTGCCGGCCAGCATGGCGACGAAGATCGTAGCGCCGGAGCGCGAGGTTCCCGGGAAGACACCGGCGACGATCTGGGCGATGCCGACGAGGATGGCGACGAGCCAGGTGATTTCCTTATGGGGGGCTTTGCGCGCCGCGGCCCATTCGGCAAAGATCATCCAGAAACCGCCGATGATGAGCGCCCAGGCGATCGGCGTCGCGGTCTCCGGCAGTTCGAAGCCGAGCTTCTTGACGATAAGTCCGAGAATCGCAGTGATGAGAAAGGCGACGATCAGCTTGGCGGCATAGTCGCGATTCTCAGGCTCCCGCCAGCCAAGCACCAGATCCAGCAGCCGACGCCAGTAGATGATGGTGACGGCGAGGATAGCGCCGGCCTGAATGACGATATTGAACATGTCCGACCGGTGGCCGAGCCATTGCTCCGCAATGATCAGGTGGCCGGTGCTCGAGATCGGAAGAAATTCGGTGATCCCCTCGATGACACCGAGAAGCGCAGCATTGATATAATCCATACATTGTCTCCGTTTAAAGGTCGGTCGGGCCTGACCGCTTGGGTCGATCAGGCCGCCGCTTCCATTCTTTCGTTAGACCGTATCTCGCCATTGTCAGATGGCGTAAAATCCGATTCGCTTGTATTGGCGGGGCCAAGCTCCTATAGCTTCAACCAATGAGTCATGACTAGGGCGCTATAACTGAGCTGCCACACAGTCCTGTAACAGCAATCACGAAGCTCGAGTATCGATGCCCACGCTTTATCATCATCCCATGTCATCCGCATCTCGCTTCGTCCGGCTGATCCTGGCCGAATACGGCTATCAGGCGGATCTGATCGAGGAGCAGACATGGGAGAAGCGCCGGGATTTCCTGGCGCTCAACCCGGCCGGCACGCTGCCTGTTTATGTCGACGACAGCATGCGGGCGCTCTGCGGCGCGACCGTCATTTCCGAATATCTGGACGAGACGCATGGCGTGTTGAAGCGCGACCGGCGGCTGCTCGCCGAGGACCCTTTCCAGCGGGCGGAAATCCGCCGGCTGAGCGAGTGGTTCATGCAGAAGATGGAAAACGACGTGACCAAGCCGCTCGCCCGCGAGCGTGTCTACAAGTTGCAGATGACCGCCGATCAGGGCGGCGGCGCGCCGGATTCGAAGATTTTGCGCACGGCCCGCGCGAATATCCGCCAGCATATGCGCTATCTCACCTGGCTTGCCGGCTCGCGCCAATGGCTTGCGGGCGAGCGGATGAGTTATGCCGACCTTGCCGCCGCGGCCTCGATTTCGATCCTCGATTATCTCGGCGAGATCGACTGGGCTGATGCGCCCGTCGTCAAGGACTGGTACCAGCGGCTGAAATCGCGCCCCTCCTTCCGGCCGATGCTGACCGAGCGGGTGCGCGGCCTGACGCCGGTTTCGCATTATGCCGATCTGGATTTCTGACGAGGGCTCTCCATGCCCGAAGCCGATAGAGATGACAAAGAGCGCCGCCGCCGCGACAATTTGACCATGTTCGTGCGGGCGGAATCTGCCGCCAAGGGATTCGATCTCTGCCGCATCACGCGGCCCGACGCGATTCCCGAAGCCAAAGAGCGCCTCGGCCAGTTCATCGATGCCGGGCGCCATGGGACGATGGAGTGGATGGCGGAGACCCGCGACCGTCGCGGCGATCCGCGCACACTCTGGAGCGAGGTGCGGTCCGTCGTGGTCTTCGGCCTCAACTACGCCCCTAAAGAAGATCCGCGCGGCATCCTCGCCAAACCCGATAAGGCTGCGATCTCGGTCTATGCCCGCAACCGCGACTATCACGACATCATCAAGGGCCGGCTGAAGGAAATCGCCACGCGATTTGCGGCGCGGGCCGACGCCGATGTCAAAGTCTTCGTCGATACCGCCCCTGTCATGGAAAAGCCGCTGGCGGCGGCAGCCGGCCTCGGCTGGCAGGGCAAACATACCAACCTCGTCAGCCGCACGCACGGTTCCTGGCTATTTCTCGGCAGCATGTTCACCACCGCCGATCTCGCCGTCGACGCTGAAGAGACCGATCATTGCGGCTCCTGCCGCGCCTGTCTCGACGCCTGCCCGACGGCCGCCTTTCCGGGACCCTATCAGATCGATGCGCGGCGCTGCATTTCCTACCTCACCATCGAGCATAAGGGGCCGATCGATCCTGAACTGCGGGTGCCGATCGGCAATCGCATCTATGGCTGCGACGATTGTCTGGCCGCCTGTCCGTGGAACAAGTTCGCAAATGCGGCCTCCGAGATGAAGCTGAAGGCGCGGGACGATCTGCAGGAGCCATCGATCGCCTTTCTGCTGACGCTTGACGATGCCGCTTTCCGCACCTTTTTCAGCGGCTCGCCGGTGAAGCGGATCGGCCGTGACCGCTTTATCCGCAATGTGCTGATCGCCGCCGGCAATTCCGGCGAGAAGGCGCTTATCGCCCAATGTCGGCTGCTCGCCGGCGACGCCTCGCCGGTGGTGCGGGGAATGGCAGTGTGGGCGCTGTCGCGGCTGATGGCGGCTGACGAATTCTCGGCCTTTGCCGCACAAAGGGCTGGTGAGAGCGATGACGACGTATTGAACGAATGGCGGTTGGCGGGAGTGGGCTGATGCATGTGATGATTTTTGGCTGCGGTTTTTCCGGCACGGCGATCGCCAAGGCCTTTGCCGGCAACGGCGTGCGCATTTCCGGCACTACCCGCTCGGCCGACAAGATGGCGGCGTTCCGGCAATACGGCATCGAAGCCTTCCTTTTCGACGGCGAGACCGTGACCGACGACTTGCGCCGGGCGCTGGGAAGCGTCACCCACCTCGTGCAGTCGATCGCGCCCGGCAAAGGCGACCCGTTGCTTCGGTTGCTGGACGAAGACCGCGCAAGCCTGCCGTCCAGCCTCGAATGGATCGGTTATCTCTCCACCGTCGGCGTCTATGGCGATCACAAGGGCGCCTGGATCGATGAGGAAACACCCTGCGTGCCCGTATCCGGGCGCTCGAAGGAGCGGCTCGAAGCGGAAGCGGGCTGGCTGGCAATGGGTGAGGCGTGCGGTGTGCCGGCGGCGGTGCTGCGCCTTTCCGGCATTTACGGGCCGGGGCGCAATGCCTTCTGCAATTTGGACAAGGGCACGGCGCGGCGGCTGATCAAGAAGGACCAGGTGTTCAACCGTATCCGCGTCGAGGATATCGGTGCCGCGACCCGCTTCCTGTCAGAGCATGGCCTCAGCGGCATCTATAACGTCACCGACGACCGGCCCGGCCCGCCGCAGGACGTGATTGTCGAGGCGGCACGGCTGATGGGCGTCGAACCCCCGCCGGAGCAGGCGTTTGAGACCGCCGAGCTGACGCCGATGGCGCGCTCCTTCTACGGCGAGAACAAGCGGGTTTCGAATGCGAAACTCAAGGCCGCCGGCTTCGAATTCGCCTTCCCGAACTATCCGATGTCGCTTGCGCAATTGTGGCAGGACGGACGCTGGCGGGGCTAGAGCCCAAGCGTTTCATACACTCAAAATCAGCGCCCATAATGAGTAGGAAATACCTACTTTACCCATTTGTCGGGATGATTTTCGCCGTATATTATGGTTAACGGCCTTTAAATTTGCGCAAATGTGGCGGAAAATATGGCGAAGCCGGAAAAAAAATTTCGCGATTTTTGTGAGTGCCGGGATGTTAACCGCTCCACTGAAAAATTCGTTCGGATTTTAACTGATTTCACTGCGTTTTTTCCGTTTCCCCCATCACCGCCCGCTTCCGAAATTCCATCATCGCACTCACGAATATTACATATTGTAACATTCCGTGATCATGCGCGGCACTTTTTCGCCACTTTTTCACAGATTTAAGCCCCGCCGCCTGCAAGGGCGTGAGTTCAATAGTTGAGGGATACTCTGTTTTGAAGAAAATATGTCGTTCTATTATCGCTGCCGCAACTATTGCAGCCTGCTCTTTCCTGCTTCCGGCGGAGAGTTTTGCTGGAAATGGCTGCGGCGGTGCTTCATGGTACGCACTTCACTCCAAAACTGCTTCCGGAGAACGTATGAATCCCGCCGTCTTGACTGCCGCACATCGTTCGCTTGCCTTCGGCACCAAGGTCAAGGTCACCAACCGCAACAATGGCCGCACCGTCGTCGTTCGCATCAACGACCGCGGTCCGTTCATCCGCGGCCGGGTACTCGACCTGTCGCGCGCCGCGGCACAGAACATCGGCATGGTCAGCTCCGGCACGGCGAAGGTCTGCTACCAGGTGATCAGCTAAAGCTGACAGCCGGTGATCAGCCAAAGCTGATCGAGGTGGTCAGCTGGGGCCAGGCCGGCCTTGCAGCAATTGGCTGCGCCGTCACCGGCGCTTGCTCTTGCCGTCAATCGCGGTTACCACGCGGTTGAGACTTGTGAACATTCCGCCCGCGCCTGTCGTGACCATGCGGACCGATCACACGTCATGGCAATTAGGAGATTTGTGAATGCGTCTGGGCGGCCGCCTCGAAGGGGCGATTTCTGTGCTCGCGGATATCGATGCCCGCAAGCGGCCCGTTGCCGACGCGCTGAAGGACTGGGGCCTTGCGCACCGCTTCGCCGGTTCCGGCGACCGCGCCGCCATCGGCAACATCGTCTATGACGCCCTGCGCATGCGGCTTTCCCATGCCTGGCTGATGGACGACGAGAGTGCCGCCGCCATTGCCCATTCCGTCATGTTCCGCCAATGGGGTTTCACCCCCGACAGTCTCGCCGCCGAACTGGCGGACGACAAGTTCGCGCCGGCACCGCTTTCGGCCGATGCCCTCTCGGCCTTCGCAAGCCGCTCGCTCGACGATGCGCCGCCGCATATCCGCGGCGATATTCCCGAATGGGTCCAACCCTCCTTCGAACAGGCCTTCGGCGCCGGCTGGCTCTCCGAGGCGCAGGCACTCGCGACGCGCCCGACACTTGATCTGCGCGCCAACATCTTGAAGTCCTCCCGCGACAAGGCCGTCAAGGCGCTCGAACGCGCCGGTGCACATGCAGCGAAAATCGCCCGCTACGGCATCCGGATTGCCGCCGGCGAAGGCGCTTCGCGACTTCCCAACGTGACGGCCGAACTTTCGTTCCAAAAAGGCTGGTTCGAAGTTCAGGACGAGGGTTCGCAGATCGTCGCCGACCTGGTGCTCGCCCATGAGGGCGACCAGGTCCTCGACTATTGCGCCGGCGGTGGCGGCAAGACGCTCGCCATGGCCGCCGCCATGCAGAACAAGGGACAGGTTCACGCTTACGACGCCGACCGCAAGCGGCTGGCCCCGATCATCGAGCGGCTGAAGCGGGCCGGCACACGCAATGTCCAGGTGCATGACGACGCCAAGGGCCTTGCCGGGCTTGCCGGACGCTGCGACAAGGTGCTTGTCGACGCGCCCTGCACTGGCACCGGCACGTGGCGCCGCCGCCCCGATACGAAATGGCGGCTGACGGCGAAGAACCTCGACGAACGCACCGCCCAGCAGCAGGGCGCGCTGGCGCAGGCAAGCGGCTTCGTCAAGCCAGGCGGTGAGCTGATCTACGTCACCTGCTCGGTGCTGCCGCAGGAGAACGAGGAACAGGTGCGCCGCTTCACGGCCGACAATCCTGATTTCCAGATCGTCAGCGCCCTGCCCGCCTGGGATGCGCTCTTCGGCAAAGACGCCCCGCGCCCGCACTCTTCCGATGGCCTGACAGTGACGCTGACGCCGGCTTCCACAGATACGGACGGCTTCTTCTTTTGCCGCCTGCAGCGGAAGGGCTGACGCCGCGGCAAATGGCGCGGTGGTTGCCGATTTTTCCGGGCGAATGCTCCGCAAAACAAGCGCGTGTGCAGACCTCTTGCATCCTTAAAACCATTCCAAACTAGAGCATTTGACACCAGTTTGCTTTTGGGCGAAGAGACGGGGCCCGATTTAGACGGAAAATCCGTCACAGGAGAGGATAATGAAGCTCAATAAACTCCGCGCAGCCGTGCTGGCGATCGCCCCCGCAGCCCTGCTCGCCCTTCCCGCGCATGGCGAGACCGATGCCGCCGCCGTGGTGAAACACTATGCCGAAGTGGCCCATGCCAAATACGAAGACTCGCTGACAACGGCAAAGGCGCTCGATGCCGCGATCGACGCCTTCCTGAAGACGCCTGATGACGCGACGCTGAAGACCGCCCGGGACGCCTGGATCAAGGCGCGCGTTCCCTATCAGCAGACGGAAGTCTATCGCTTCGGCAATCCGATCGTCGACGACTGGGAAGGCAAGGTCAATGCGTGGCCGCTCGATGAAGGCCTGATCGACTACGTCGATCCCTCCTACGGCACCGAGAGCGACGAAAACTCTCTCTATGTCGCAAATGTCATCGCCAACAAGACGATCAAGATCGACGGCAAGGATGTCGACGCCTCCAAGCTGACGCCGGAATTCCTCTCCGGCACGCTGGCCGAGGCCGGCGGCATCGAAGCAAACGTCGCGACCGGCTACCATGCCATCGAATTCCTGCTCTGGGGCCAGGATCTGAACGGCACGGGACCCGGCGCCGGCAACCGCCCGGCGACCGATTACGACCTGAAGAATTGCACGCACGGCAATTGCGACCGCCGCGCCGAATATCTGAAATCCGCCTCCACCCTGCTGGTTTCCGACCTGCAGGAAATGACCGACAACTGGAACGCGGACGGCGCTGCGACGAAGAATGTCGAAGCTGACCCGAAGGCCGGCCTCGTCGCGATCCTGACTGGCATGGGTTCGCTTTCCTACGGCGAGCTTGCCGGCGAGCGCATGAAGCTCGGCCTGCTGCTGCACGATCCCGAGGAAGAGCATGATTGCTTCTCCGACAACACCTACAACTCGCATCTGAACGACGCGATCGGCATTGCCGCCGCCTATACCGGCAACTATACCCGCGTCGACGGCACCAAGCTCAGCGGACCGTCGCTGCATGATCTGGTGGCCGCCAAGGACAAAGCGCTCGACGCCGAGACGGAAGGCAAGCTCAACAAGACGCTCGACGCGATGAATGCCATGGCCAAGCGCGGCGAGACAGTCGAGAAGTACGACCAGATGATCGGCGAAGGCAACAAGGAAGGCAACGCCGTTGTTCAGGCCGCCATCGACGGATTGATCGACCAGACGAAATCGGTACAGCGCGTTATTGCCGCACTCGATCTCGGCACGGTTCAGCTTGAAGGTTCCGACAGCTTGGATAATCCTAACGCCGTCTTCAAATAAGCAAAGGCGGGCCGCTTCGATGACGGAGCGGCCCCGACTCTGAAATGCGATTTGTTACTTCCCTCATTCCTGTGCTCGTCACAGGAATCCAGCCACGGCGCGTCCGCGCCGTGAATGACTCGGTCAGAGGGGAGTCTTCCACGCCCAAGGACTTGGGCGCACTGGATTCCTGTGACATCCCTCGGGCAAAGCCCGAGGAAGCGAATGAGGGCGTTGCAAAGGAAGCGCGCGCCAGCACCCCGGAGCTTACCGCTCGGGCTCATCGCGTCCTCTCAAAACTCCGCCCATGCCTCCGCGTCGCAGCCTACGCCGCCCTTGCCGGAGCACCCGTGGCTTTTGCCTCCGGTTTCGATCTTCCAACCAAACGCACCGACCTTCCCGAAACCGATCTCAAACGCGTCGCCGACGTGACGCGGCCGACTAGCGATTTTTCCAAAGCTGAACAATATGAGGCGATGCAGGCGGGCGGGGCGACCTCGATCGATCCCGTCACCGAAGACAGTTTCTCGCATATTTCGGCCAACATTCCCTTCGAGGAAGAGCAGAATTTCAAGCTCGGCAATGCGCTTTTCCGTAAGCTCTGGGTTTCCTCCCCCTCCTCGACGCAGGCTTCCGATGGGCTCGGCCCTCTCTTCAACGCCCGCTCCTGCATGAGCTGTCACGTCAATGACGGCCGCGGCAAACCGCCGGAAGGGGGTCCAAGCGCCGTCTCGATGTTCCTGCGGCTTTCCCGTGCGGCCGCAACGCCGGAGGAAGAAAAGGCGATCGCAGGCGCGGATATCCTCAATTTCCCCGATCCGGTCTATGGCCATCAGCTGCAGGATCTTGCCGTTCCCGGTCTTGCCGCCGAAGGCCGGATGACGATCCGCTATGATGAGGAGACGGCAACGCTTGGCGACGGCGAAACCGTGTCTCTGCGCCGCCCGCATTATGCGGCGACCAACTTGGCCTATGGACCGCTCGATGCGGCGACGACGATCTCGGCGCGTGTCGCCCCCGCCATGATCGGCCTCGGGCTGATCGAGGCCATTCCCGAGGCAGATATCCTTGCCCATGCCGACCCCGATGATGCCGATGGCGACGGCATTTCGGGCAAGGCGGCGATCGTCCGTGATCACCGCAGCGGCGAGATCGCGCTCGGCCGCTTCGGCTGGAAGGCACAGAACGCCACGGTGCGCGACCAGAATGCCGACGCATTTGCCAATGATATCGGCATCTCGACACCCGACCACCCGGACGCGCATGGTGATTGCACCAAGGCGGAGGAGAAATGCCTCGATCTGCCGACCGGCGTGCAGAAACGGCTGGGCGCGGAAGAAGCGCCGGGCCCCATTCTCGACCTCGTGACCTTCTACTCCGAAAATCTTGCCGTTCCGGCGCGCCGCAAGGCGAGCTTTCCCGAGACGCTGAAGGGCAAACGGATTTTCTATGAAAGCGGCTGCATTTCCTGCCATGTGCCGAAATTCGTCACCCGCCGGGATTCGGCAGACAAGGCGCAGTCCTTCCAACTGATCTGGCCCTATTCCGACTTCCTTTTGCACGATATGGGCGACGGGCTTGCCGACGGGCAGCAAGTCGGTCTTGCAAGCGGACGTGAATGGCGCACGCCACCGCTATGGGGTATAGGACTGACCCGGACTGTCAGCGGACACAGCTTTTTCCTGCATGACGGCCGTGCGCGGGATCTCACCGAGGCGATCCTCTGGCACGGCGGCGAAGCAGACAAGGCCCGCAACGCTTTCTCCTCCCTGTCGAAAGACGACAGGGCGGCCCTGATTACATTCCTGGAGTCACTTTGATGCGCCTTTGGCACCCCCTGCTCTGCCTCACTCTGATCGGCCTTGCCACGTCGGCGGCTGCCCAGACCGCCGCTCCGCCGGCAGGGATGAACGAGGATGCCGTTCCCGCCGTGATGCAACGCGCGGTCGACGAGGTGATCCGCCCCGGCTATCGCAACATGCAGCAGTCCGCCGCCCGGCTGACGACGGCGATGAAGGATCTTTGCGACGGCGGCACCCAGCAGACGCTGGATAAGGCGAAGTCGGCCTTTGACGATACGATCCGCTACTGGTCGATCATCGAAATCGTCCAGACCGGACCTGTTATCCAGGACAATCTCTTCGAACACATCCTGTTCTACCCCGACCGCAAGGGCGTTGGCCTGAAGCAGGTGCAGGCGCTAATCGCCAAGGCCGACCCGAAGGATGCGACGGTCGATGCGATCGCCGGCAAGAGTGTGGCGCTGCAGGGCCTGACGGCGCTGGAATACGTGCTTTACGGCAACGGCTCGGACGATCTGATCAAGCAGAAGGGCGGCTTCCGTTGCCTTTACGGCGCCGCTGTCGCCGGCAATATCCAGCGTGAGGCCGGCGAAGTCGTCGCCGCCTGGGAAAAGCCGGACGGCGTGCAGGCGAGCTGGAAACATCCGGGTCCGCAGAGCAACGATTTCATGGACAATAAGGAAGCCGTGACAGCGCTGCTCGGCATTCTCGTCCACGGCGCCGAGAACGTCCGCGACCAGCGGCTGGAGCAATTCTACAAGGGCAAGGACACCACGCCGCGCCCGCGCATGGCGATCTACTGGCGTTCCAAGAATACCTGGAAATCAATGACCGCCAATATCGACGGCCTGCGCACGCTCTGGCAGAAGGCCGGCATGGCCGAGCTTCTGCCGCCGGACAAACAGGCAGTCGCCGCCTCGATCGACGAAGACTTCAAATCGCTGCTCGACAGCGTGCCGAAACTCAACCCCGATATAGACGCCGCCACAAGCGATGCGGAAAAGGCCAAGCTCGACACGCTTTTGGCCGAAAGCCGTGATCTGATCACTAGGATCAGCGACGAATATGGCGCCGCAATCGGCCTCTCGGCCGGCTTTTCCTTTTCAGACGGGGACTGAAGCGATGACGCGAACAACTGCTATCGACCGACGCGGTTTCGTCAAGGCCGCCGGACTCGGCTTCCTTGCGAGTTTGGCGCCGAAGTCGCTGATGGCCCTGGAGCGGGCCGATGCAGTTTATGCCTCGGGCATTCGCGCTGCCGACGGCTCCTTTGCCGTTGCCACCGTGACGGAGCGCGGCGAGATCGTCGACCAGGTCAAGCTTCCCGCCCGGGCCCACGGCATGGCGTTCAGCGCCGTCTCCGGCAGGACCGTCGCTTTCGCCCGCCGGCCCGGCACCTATGCCATGATCTTCGACCCCTGGCACAGGAGCGAGCCGATCGTCATCAGCGCCAGGGTAGACCGGCATTTCTATGGCCACGGCGCCTTTTCTCCCGACGGTCGTTTTCTCTACGCCAGCGAAAACGACTTCGACGGCAATCGCGGTATGATCGGCATCTACGACGCCGGCAACCGCTTCACCCGCATCGGCGAATACGAGACCTATGGCATCGGTCCGCACGATATGACGGTTTCCGATGACGGAGGCCTTCTGATCGTCGCCAATGGCGGCATCGAGACGCATCCGGATTTCGGCCGCACCAAACTCAATCTCGGGGAGATGCAGCCGTCGCTGGCGCTGATCGATGCGGCGACCGGGGCGCTTGTCGAAAAACATGTGCTGCCGGCGCAATGGGCGGAGCTTTCCACCCGCCACGTCGATCTCGACGACAAGGGCCGCATCTGGTTTGCCTGCCAATACGAAGGTCACCGCAAGGATTTACCGCCGCTCGTCGGCCATTTCGCCAAGGGCGAAGAGCTTTCCTTCATCGACCTGCCGGAGCAGACGACGCGCAGGCTGGCTAATTACGTTGGTGCGATTGCCGTCAACCGCAGCGAGGGCATCGTCGGCATCACCTCGCCGAAGGGCGGCGCCTCGGTGACCCTCGACGCAAGGACGGGCAAGGTCCTGGCCGAGACGATCATTCCGGACGCGGCCGGCATCGCCCCGGCCAAAAGCGGCTTTGCCGTCTCCTCCTACGACGGCGATTTCCTGTCGACCCGCAGCGACGTCGCATGGGACCAGCATATCGTGCGGATTTAGCCGCCGCGCGAATAGGCTTTCTGCTCGGCACTGACGCTTGAGGCGGCGGCCCTGGCCGCCTCATGCAGCCATTCGTTTCCCCGCGTCTTGATATCCTGGAGAATCCTCGCTGTCGCAGCCGCATCGTTGGAATGGCAATTGGCGATCTCGAAACCCATCAATTCGAGCATCGTCGGCGAAAGCAGGATTTCGGAGTGGCGGTCGATTTCGATCTTACAGCTGTTCGGCGAGAGCCGGCGCACGAGGATGCGGCCGGAAATCTGGTAATGCGGATCGACGCACCGCGCCCGCCCATTGGCGATCTCTCCCACATGGATCGCCATGTCCTGTGGTCTGTGGCGAAGCGACCAGGCGGACGGCATCAGCGCCTTGGCCTCACGCAGCACCGGCCCGCCCTGCCATTCCGCATAGGCGACGAAACGCGGCCGGCCGAGGCTGCCGGTGCCGCCGCTGCGCGGCTTCGCCACGAAAGGTCCCGAACCGGGCGGCAGTCCAGCTGCGAGCGCCTTGGCATAAGCGGATGGCGGCGGCTCGCGTCCGGGAAGCAGCATTTCATATTTCTCCCAAAACTCCCGGCGTTCGGAATTCGGCAGCATCAGCGCCTTGCGCAGCCACTTGTGATCCCGCTCGAGAATGACGGGCAGTGGATTTTCAAGGCCCCTGCGATAGCCGCTGAGGATCAACTCGCCGATCATCCGAACCGAGGGACCATCCTCGCCGCGCGCCAGGATGGCGCTTGCCGCAAGGCGAACGAGATCCAGCGCATAGGGCATCACAGCCGCATCGTCGAAATCATTGACGCCCCAGACGAGCCGGCCTTCGCCATCGCGCCAAGTGCCGAAATTCTCCAGATGCGTATCGCCGATCGCCAGCACTTCGGGCGCGCGGCCAAGCTCCGGGCAGATATCGAGGATGGTCTCGCACCAACGCCAATAGGTGGCCCGCAGGAAGACGAAGCCGCCGCTGCGCATCTTCTCGTGCTTCTCAAGAAGATCCTCCTTGACGAGATCGCCGCCGAGTTCGCCCGCCAGCCAGGTCTCGAAATTGCGGACCGATTGCGATATCGTCGTCATGCGCCGGCGCTCCGTTCTTTCGAGACATGACGCGGAGAATACGCGCTGAGCGCGAAGCTGCAATCGTCTTCGCACCGGCTTGCATCACCCGCTTGCATGGCGACGGAAAGACGAAAGGTTGCCCCGGCGACACGGCCGCAGCTTTCCATCGGCGCTGAGACCGATTTCAGCAATGTGCAGCTTGTCGAATCCGGCCCGCCATGCCACTTTCCCGGCTGCAAGAGGGGCAGACATGAGCGAGACTGACAGGGGCGATTTCCGCGCGCGAATCCGCCGCAATTTTGCGCGGCAGGCAGCGATGGAGACGATCGGCGCGGAGCTGACGCGCGTCGAGCACGGCGTCGTTGAGATCGAGCTTCCCTTCGACGTCAAACTGACACAGCAGCACGGCATCCTGCACGCAGGTATCATTTCTGCAGCGCTCGATTCAGCCTGCGGCTTTGCCGCCTACAGCGTCATCGACCCCGAAGCCTCGATCCTGACGATCGAATTCAAGGTCAATCTCATGTCGCCGGGGCGTGGCGATCGTTTCCTGTTCCGCGGGGAAATTACCAAACCCGGCTCCACCATCATCGTCGCCGACGGGCGAGGCTACGCGATCAGCGACGGGCCGGCGAAACTCATCGCCTCCATGACCGGAACGATGATGGTGATCCGCGGTAGAGAAGGGATTACGGGATGAAATTCGAGTTGAAGTCGGTCGCGGGAAAATCCATGCTGTTCGTCATGGCGGCGGAGGCCGAATACGGCCCCTTCCTGCGGTCGCGGATCGAACCCTTGATGACCGGCGTCGGCCCGGTCGAGGCGGCGGTCGCGCTGACCAAGACGCTGGCGCGGCTGGATGCCGCCGACGACCTGCCGGATCTCGTGGTTTCGCTGGGCTCGGCCGGCTCCGCCAAACTGGAGCAGACGGAAATCTATCAGGTAACCTCGGTTTCCTACCGCGACATGGACGCTTCGCCGCTCGGCTTCGAAAAGGGCCGCACGCCCTTTCTCGACCTGCCGGCAACGCTTGAGCTGCCGCTGCGCATTCCGGGCATTGCCGAAGCAAGCCTTTCGACAGGCGGCAATGTCATCTCGGGCACCGCCTATAGCGCCATCGACGCCGACATGGTCGACATGGAGACCTATGCGGTGCTGCGCGCCTGCCAGGGCTACAAGCTGCCGCTGATCGGCCTTCGCGGCATTTCCGACGGCGCGGTCGAGCTGCAGCACATCTCGGGCTGGACGGAATATCTGCACATCGTCGACCGCAAGCTCTCCTACGGCGTCGACAGCCTGTTCACGGCGCTGGAGGACGGGGTTTTCTGGTTCTGACCGCTCGAAAGCGCCGCGCGTCAGCTGCGCGGGGGACAATCGGAACAATAAAAATCCGACGCCGCCGATTTCCCGGATTGCAAGGCGAAGCGCTTTTCATTAAAGCCTCGCCATGACCCAGACAGCACATCCCGACTCCGTTCTCATCGTCGATTTCGGCAGCCAGGTGACCCAGCTCATCGCACGACGCGTGCGCGAGGCCGGCGTCTATTGCGAGATCGTTCCGTTCCAATCGGCCGAAGAGGGCTTCAAGCGCCTCCAGCCGAAAGCCGTGATCCTGTCCGGCAGCCCGGCCTCCACGGTCGACGAGGGGTCGCCGCGAGCGCCGCAGATCATCTTCGACAGCGGCCTGCCGGTCTTCGGCATCTGCTATGGCCAGCAGACGATGTGCATGCAGCTCGGCGGCAAGGTCGAGAGCGGCCATCACCGCGAATTCGGCCGCGCCTTCCTCGACGTCGACAAGGACTGCCAGCTGTTCGAGGGCCTCTGGTCCTCCGGCTCGCGCCATCAGGTGTGGATGAGCCATGGCGATCGCGTCACGGCGCTGCCTGACGGTTTCGAGGTGGTTGCTACCTCCTCCAACGCCCCCTACGCCTTCATCGCCGACGAGAAGCGCAAATATTACGGCGTGCAGTTCCACCCCGAGGTCGTGCACACACCCGACGGCGCAAAGCTGATCGGCAACTTCATTCATAACATTGCCGGCATCAAGGGCGACTGGTCGATGTCGGCCTATCGCCAGAAGGCGGTCGACGAGATCCGCAAGCAGGTGGGCGACAAGCGCGTCATCTGCGCGCTTTCGGGCGGCGTCGACAGTTCGGTCGCCGCACTCCTGATCCACGAGGCGGTCGGCGATCAGTTGACCTGCATCCTCGTCGACCACGGCCTGATGCGCAAGGACGAGGCGGCCAATGTCGTCGCCATGTTCCGCGAGCATTACAATCTGCATCTCTTGCATGTCGACGCTTCCGACCGCTTCATCGGCGAGCTCGAAGGCGTCAGCGACCCGGAAACCAAGCGCAAGATCATCGGCAGGCTGTTCATCGAAACTTTCGAGGAAGAGGCGAAGAAGCTCGGCGGCGCCGATTTCCTCGGCCAGGGTACACTCTATCCTGATGTGATCGAGAGCGTTTCCTTCACCGGCGGCCCGTCGGTGACGATCAAGTCGCACCACAATGTCGGCGGCCTGCCGGAGCGCATGAAGATGCAGCTCGTCGAGCCGCTTCGCGAACTCTTCAAGGACGAGGTGCGCGCGCTCGGCCGCGAGCTCGGCCTGCCCGACAGCTTTATCGGCCGCCACCCCTTCCCCGGCCCAGGCCTTGCCATCCGCTGCCCCGGCGGCATCAGCCGCGAGAAGCTGGAAATCCTGCGCGAAGCCGATGCGATCTATCTCGACGAAATCCGCAAGGCCGGCCTCTACGACGCCATCTGGCAGGCCTTCGCCGTGCTGCTCCCCGTCCAGACCGTCGGCGTGATGGGCGACGGACGCACCTATGAATTCGTCTGCGCACTGCGCGCTGTCACCTCCGTCGACGGCATGACCGCGGATTTCTACCACTACGACATGGAATTCCTCGGCCGCGCCGCCACGCGCATCATCAACGAGGTGCGTGGCATCAACCGCGTGGTCTATGACGTCACCTCGAAGCCGCCCGGCACGATCGAGTGGGAATGATTTTGGCCTATCCGAACGCCGCCGATAGCGCGCCAAAACCCTTAATAACGTACTGAAAAAGCAATAAATCATCTGGCATCTATCGCCGTTTATCGCGGGGCAAGCCTCGGAATAGACGGTCGATGGCCGGCCGCCGCGCAACAAGCGTGAACTGGTGACTCTGCTCCACAAGGCGACAGGCCTGAACGACCGTCAGAGAAGACCCTTGCCCTTGAGATCAACGGCGAAGGTGGCGAGCGGCATGACAAGCGTAAGCGGCTGGCTCTCCAGCGGCTGGGCCCCATAGCTGACATGCCATTGGGCCGCGCGCTCGCCCTTTGCGTCGATAATCAGCAGAACGCCGCCTGCTTCGGACGCGATCCGCAGGCAGCGAAGCGCCGCGGCAGCGAGTAGCTGTCCACCTAAACTAGGCTCGGATCGCAACCGATATCTCTGTAGCGGGCCATCTGCCCCGGCGGCTCCCGGCGATCAGTGGTCGGAGCGAGAGCGCTCCTCGCGCCATCGCTCCCAGCGGCGACGCAAGTCGCCTTTCCTTAGGCCGTTGCTCGCCTCCAGCACTTCGATCTTTAGCATGCGATCGGTTCGGAAATGACGGAAGTCCTGCCGTAATTCGCACCACGCGACAATCAGGCACGTTGCTTCACTGTAGCCGAGGATGACCGGCCACACGATCCGCTCGGTCTCCTCCCCAGTATCGGATCGATACCGCAGACGAAGCTTCCGATCTTCACGGATCGCATGGCGCAGTTCGTTCGTATCGACCGTGTGTGTCGGGGTGATCGTGCCAGGCTTTGCTCCAACGCTTGGCTCGGCGATGTATGGACGTAGCCTTTCGGGGATAACGGCTGCGATCTTGCTCACTACGTCCCGTGCCGCTGCGGATAACGCCTTATCGCCGCGTCCTGCGACCCATTGTGCACCCAGCACGATCGCCTCGATCTCGTCGGGCGTCAGCATCAGAGGCGGCATGTCATAGGTAGGGTCGAGCAAATAACCGAAGCCGGCCTCTCCGACGATAGGGACCCCTTGGCCGATCAGGTCGGCGATATCGCGGTACACCGAGCGCCTGGACACTTCGATCTCTTCGGCGATTGCCGCGGCAGTCACCGGCCGGTTCGTACGGCGCAGGATCTGAATGATCTGAAACAGACGATCGGCTTTTCGCATAACTCCTGACTCCTGTTGCCATAATGCTGGCAACAGGCCTGTGGGACAAGGCCTGAGCGACGTGGCGCGCGTTTGCGGCCTTCTGGAAGGAAAAGTCATGAAATTTGCCTCAACCCGGCTGATTGCCGGCAATATCAAGGCTGTGGTCGGCTTCTACGAAATGGTCACCGGACAATCGGCCGAGTGGTTGGCGCCGGTTTTCGCCGAGATCGTCACCCCTTCGGCGGCGCTCGCCATTGGCAGCATGGAAACCGTACCGCTGTTCAAAGAAGGTAGCGCCGAGGCCGGCGCCAACCGAACGGCGATCATCGAGTTCATGGTGGATGACGTCGACGCAGAATATGCACGGCTGAAGGATAGGGTCGAAGTTGTTCATGAGCCTAAACTGATGCCGTGGGGCAATCGGTCGGTGCAGTTCCGCGATCCGGAAGGCACGCTTGTCGCGTTGTTCATGCCGTTCACGGATTCGGCAAAGCAGCGCTTTGCGTCGCGATAGGCGCGGCCCTGACACTTAATATGATCGGGTAATGTCGGATCTTCCCGGTCCGGTTCGTCCTTGGGCCAAAGCCCAACGAGGAGAACGCCATGAGAGACCTGATCCTGAAAATGTCCATATCGGTCGATGGTTTCGTCAGTGATCTGGATGGCCGGAACACATGGATGTTCGGCGCCGATCAGGAGGCGAAGGATTGGAGCGTGGAATATATAGGGAAAGCCGGCCTGCACATCATGGGCAGCCGCAGCTTCCTTGCCATGGCCCCCTTCTGGCCGACGTCCACCCTGGCCTTCGCGCCACCGATGAACCAGATCCCCAAGGCCGTCTTCTCACGACAGGGGCCGGCGATCCTCGGCAAGGTGGCGGCGACGCTCGATGACATCGGCGCCAAGGCGGGAACCGGACAATCTCCAGGGCTGCAGCCCGGCGCGGAAAGCTGGGCGGAGGCACATGTGGCAGGCGGAAACCTCGCGGAAGAAATCGCGACGCTGAAAGCCGAGGAGGGCAAACCGATCATCGCCCATGGCGGCGTGAGCTTTGGCCGCAGCCTGATCGCCGAGGGACTGGTCGATCAGTTCGCCCTGCTTGAGATCCCCGTGGCGCTCGGCAAAGGCCTGCCGTTATTCTCCGAGCTCACCGCGCCGAAGCCTCTCAAGCTGATGAGCTCGAAGGCTTTTCCAGGCGGCGCGGTGGCGCAGATCTATCGGCCAGCCTGAACTGGTCGCCGGAGGTCAGCCGGCTTCAGCGGCCGTAGGTCACCTCGATGGAGGCCTTGGCGAGCGTATTTGCCCTGACATAGAAACCAACCATGGCCCCGGGCGCGGTCTCGGGAAGCGGCAGCTTGTCGACCGAGAGCGCGTAGATGGTGAACTGGTAGTGGTGCGGCGCATCGCCGGCCGGCGGGCATGCGCCGCCATATCCTGACGTAGCGAAGTCGGTGTGGCCTTCCACGGCACCCGTTGGAAGTTTTTTCTCACCGCTGGCGCCAGTGGCGATTTTCGAGACATTTGCGGGAATGTTGAAGACAGACCAGTGCCACCAGCCCGAGCCGGTCGGAGCATCCGGATCGTAAGCCATGACCGCAAAGCTCTTGGTTCCCTCGGGTGCAGCCGACCAAACGAGTTCCGGCGAGATGTTGCTGCCCGCGCAACCAAAGCTGTTGAAGACCTGCGCATCAGCCATGGACTTGCCTGAAGTCAGATCTTTCGAGGTGAGTTTCATTTCGGCCTGGGCGGCCGTGGCGCCAAAGACGGACGCGGCGAGAAGGACTGCTGTTATGAGACGCATGCTGTTTTCCTGCGGTTGATGACGCCGGAAAACTACCGTCAGCGAGTCAGTGCATCTGCCCCGCTATGCTCAACTTCTGCCCCGATCCGTTCAAAATGCTCGGAACCACTGCGCACGTGGCGCGGACTGACGCCGAACCGCTCTTTGAAACGCGCCGAAAATTGAGAGGGTGAATCGTAGCCGACCTCAAGCGCGACCTGCGCCATCGGCAGCGTCGTCGTATGAATGAGCCCCAGCGCCCGGTTCATTCTCGTATCGCTCAGGATCTCGCTGAAGCCGGTATTCTCCGCGGCCAGCCTGCGCCTCAGTGTCGCTTCGCTCATGTTGAACGAACGCGCCGCATGCGCCAATGTCCAATCAAAGGCCGGATCGCTTTCGATCTTCTGCCGCAGCCGATCCTCAAGCCGAGGACTCTGGCCTTCACCCAGCACCGCACCGCAGAGCGCAAACCAGGTGACGAGTTCCATCAGCCTGGCCCTGGCAATGGCGCCAGGAAGCCTCGCCAGGTTGCCGGGCTGACAGCAATAGTCAAACAATACGGCGGCTTCTTCCGGGAAGCTCGAGGTGCTTGCCGGAAGCGGCCGCGAGGGAACGGCGATTGGCCCCATCCTCGCATAGGCATCCTCGAACAACTGTCTCGGAACGGGAAGTGCTACGGTCTGATAGTTTCGCGGCGCCTTCGGAATGTTCTCCATCGTCAATGGCTGATAGTCGGGCAGCAAGCCGTATGCGCCGGCCTCAAGGCGCAAAGGCCTGTCATCCGCCATGATGATCTTAGTTCCCGATTGCACTTGGAACAAAATGGGGCTCGTATTGACGAGACGATAAAAACAGGCTCGCCCACCCTGCCGGATCAAGGCCCTGGTCGGAACGGGAAAGACTTCGTCCAGCATAGCTTCTCCGGCAAAAGGGCGCGCGCCTCGCCCGGATCGTGATCCTTGGGTATCGCGGCCCACCTGTCTATCTTATGTTCGTCTTCCAAACGGGACCAAACCGATGGCCCGCGCTGAAAACCTCATTACCACCGTATCGACCAAAGGACAGGTCATACTTCCCAAAACCGTGTGCCAACGGCGGGAATGGAAGGCGGGAACTCGTCTCATTGTCGAGAAAAACCCGGACGGTGTGCTGCAAAGGCAAGCGCCCGCCTTCGCGCTGACGCAGGCAGACGACGTGTTCAGCACGCTTCCCTTCAATGGCGAGCCGAAAACCCTGGAAGAGATGGAAGCCGGCATCCTGGCGGAAGCCCGACGTTCCCATGATCGCGATTGATACGATCTCATCGCCCGATACCTGACAGACGATCACAGCCTTGATCGCGCCGTGCTCGGCGGGCTTTCATGCAAGCGGTTCCAGGCGCGGCGTAGCTGCCGCGCCGAGCCGAAGCCGGCGCGCATTGCGACCGCCTCCATGTCCAGCCGCGAACCGGCGAGCATCTCGCGGGCGAGCGCCACGCGCATACGATTGACGAAATCCGTGACGCTCATGCCTGTCTGTTCGTTGAACAGCCGCGAGAGGTTGCGGGGCTGGCGCCGCTGAGGCGTGCAAGTGCTGCGACCGACCAGTCCTGAGCCGGATCGGCCACCACTGCGTCCTGCACACGATGAATGACCGGATGGATATGGTTTCGGCCTTCAAGCCAGGGTGAAAGCTGCGGGTCCGAGCCGCCGCGCCTGAGATAGACGACGAGATATCGCGCCACCGCGACAGCGCATGCGTGGCCCGCCGCTTCGGCGACGATATGCAACATGAGGTCGATGCCGGCGGTGATGCCGGCGCTCGTCAGGCGCTCTCCGTCCTCGACATAAAGCCGATTCTCCCGGACACGCGCCGTGGGCGCGAGCCTGATCAGGTCTTCCATGCAGCCGTGATGAGTGGTGCAGTCGCAATCGTCGAGCATTCCCGCCTCGGCGGCGAGCAATGCGCCCGAACAGATCGAGGCCAGGCGAATTCCCGGACGAATGGCACGTCTCAGCCATTCGACGATGGCAGCCTCATCGGCGCATTCCCGTTCGCTATGCTCGAGGCCGTTTTCCATCGGGGCGTCGGCGCTGCCGGCAATGACGACAAGCGCGCCATCCGGCAATCGCTCCGGCAGCGGAGCAACGCCGGTAACGGCAAGAGCTATCGAGCTGCCGACCGTCGACGACGGACCGATATAGGTGACGGTAAAGCGCACCCTGTTCTGTTCGAGGTTGGCCTTACGCAGCACCTCGATCGGGCCGGCCACGTCGAGCAGCAGAACGCGCGGCGGGACGACGACGAAAACCGGGATATCGAGGGGCTGCGCAGGGTCGGTCATGCGGCGAGCAGCTCCCCACGGCCTGTCAGTGCCTGTTCGACGGTCGCGATCCGCGCGAAGCGACCGGAGAGAACAAGTTCGGTTCGGTCCCGGATTTCCCTGGCGCTCCAGCTGCGTCCGATACCGTCGGTCATCGGGAATGTCAGGGTCGCTTCGCCGACATAATCGACCTGATAGCCGAGATCCGAGGCGTGACGCGTCGTGGTCTCGCAGCATTGTTCGGTGCGGATGCCGGAGACGAGGAGACGGCGGACGCCATTCTCGGTCAGCCACACGTCGAGCCCCGAACCGACGAGAGCGCTATGGCGGCTCTTCCTGAAGGTCGCCTTCGGGGCGATCCGGAGTGGGGCAAGCGTTCTGACGAGCCCGGAGCTTTCGGAGAACGGCCCGTTTCCATCGACATGAAAGATCTGAATGACTGTCATGCCGCGGGCTTCCGCGCCGTCGATCAAAGCCTGCTGGCGATCGATATAGGCGGAGGCGAGGTCTTCATCCCAATAATCACGGTGCCTGAAGGATTCCTGGGCGTCGATGACGAGAAGAACGGTATCATGATCGGACATTTTTTGCTCGTTCGAGATTGATCATGACGCCATACTCCGCGATTTGAAAGCGGAGCGAAATGCACGCCGCGGACAAAGAGCGGACAATTCACGCCAATAGCTGCTTTCAGCGGCAGGCGACTAACGCCTGGCGGACGTCCTGATATGATCGACCAAGGCCCGTAGCTTCAGCGGCTGCCGCTGGCGCCTGGGATAATAGAGATAAAAGCCCGGAAACGGTGGACAGAAATCTTCGAGCAGCGGTACGAGTTCGCCGCGTTCGACATAGGGCTGAAAGGTTTCCACCATGCCGAAGGTGATCCCGGCGCCGGCGCAGGCCATGCGGATCATCATGCCCATGTCGTTGGTCGTAACGGCGGGATCGACGGAGACCTCGAAATCGCGGCCATTTTCGGTGAATTCCCAGCGATAGGGCGCCGTATCGGGACGCGGCCGCCAGCCGATGCAGCAATGACCCTGCAGCTCGCCGGGATGGCGCGGACGGCCGCGGCTGTCGAGGTAGGCGGGGGATGCCACGGCATATTGCCTCTGCCGCTCGGAGACCGAGATTGCAATCATATCCTGCTCGATCACCTCGCCGAGCCGGACGCCCGCATCGAAGCCGGCCTCGACGATATCGAATTCGTCATCGGTGATGGTGATATCGAGTTTGATCTCAGGGCAGGCCTCGATGAAGCCGGCCAGCAAGGTGCCAGACAGAAAACTCTCGGCGATCGACGAGACGGTGAGCCTGAGCAGGCCGCTCGGGCGCGCCTGCATTTCCCGCAGCGTCTGCATCGCATCCCTGACCTGCCGCACAGACGGGCGAACCGCCTCGAAGAACACTTCGCCGGCCTCGGTCAGGCTGACGCTGCGCGTCGTGCGTTGGACGAGCGCAACGCCGAGGCGATCCTCCAGGCGCTGCAAAGCCTGGCTGACGGCGGAGCGGGTGACGCCAAGCCGCTCGCCGGCGAGGCGGAAGTTGCGCGCCTCCGCCACCGCAAGAAAGACCGAAATGCCTTCGAGATCATCGACCATTGGTTAGTATTTCTAACCATGGCATCCCGAATTGGCAACTTAATCACGTCGACCAAGGAGACTATCTTCCTCTCGAGGCCAAGCAAGGCAGTGTTCATGGACAGGCCTCTTTCGAAGAGAAGACCGATGCGAAACATTTCAGCCAGACCTGTTCTGCTTCTTTCCGCCGCAACCACCTTGGCCGGCACGGCGATCGGTTGGGCAGCCGCGGATGGTCTCAACGCCGGGCAATCCGTGCGTCAACAAACAAGCGAGGACATGATGCAACAACATCCCTATGTCGGCATGTGGGTCACGGATGATGGCCGTGTGCGCCACGAACTTCTGGCTGATGGGCGCTACGACGAGGCCCGCGGCAGCCGGGAAAGCGCCTATCGAGGCCGCTACGAAGTCACCGGAAGCCACATCGAATACTGGGACGACACCGGCTTCACCGCCGACGGCGATTTTGCCGACGGCAACACACTCCATCATGGCGGCATGGTGTTTCGCCGCAAATAATACATCACTCGGGATAAGGCCGTTTCCGGCCGGAAAGGACGACAATCATGTCTTCCATCACACCCATCTGGTTCATAACGGGCGCCTCGTCCGGCCTCGGCCGGGCGCTTGCCGAAACGGTTCTAGCCCGGGGCTGGCGCGCCGCCGTTACCGCACGCAGACCCGAAGCCTTGAAAGATCTCACGGCAGCACACGGCGACCGCGCCCTTGCTCTCGCGCTCGATGTGACGGATGCCCGCTCCGTCGCCCGCGCGGTCCAGGACGCCGAAGCGCATTTCGGCGCGATCGGCGTGCTCGTCAACAATGCCGGTTACGGCTACCTCTCGGCGATCGAAGAGGGCGAAGAAACCGAAATACGCGCCCAGTTCGAGACCAATGTCTTCGGCTTGATCGCCGTTACCAAACACGTCCTGCCGGGCATGCGCTCGCGCCGTCGGGGGCATATCTTCAACGTCTCTTCGCTCGGCGGACTCGTCGCCTTCGCCGCGACCGGCTACTACCATGCCACTAAGTTCGCGGTCGAAGCCCTGTCGGAGTCGCTTTTCCATGAGGTCAAACCGCTCGGCATCGATGTGACGATCCTCGAGCCCGGCGCCTTCCGCACGGATTGGGCCGGTCGGTCGATGGTCGAATCCAGGACTGTTATCGACGACTATGCCGAGACATCGGGCAAACGGCGCCAGGCCACCCGTTCGGTCTCCGGCAAGCAGCCAGGCGATCCGGCGCGCGCCGCAGCCGCGATCATATCGGCATTCGAGGCGGACGAGCCGCCACTGCGGCTGTTGCTCGGCGCGCCTGCCCTGAAGATCGCCCGCGAACGGCTCGATGCGCTGCGGGTAAATTTCGACGCCTGGGCAGAGACGACGCTCAGCGCCGATTTCCCCAGCTGATCGCCCAGAAAACACTCATCGAAAAATGGAGCTTGAAATGTCGAAGATCGAAGGAAAAGTCGTTGCCATCACTGGAGCCAGCAGCGGCATCGGAGAGGCTGCGGCAAGAGTGCTGGCTGCCGCAGGCGCCCATATCGTGATCGGCGCGCGCCGCACCGAGCGGTTGCAGGCGCTTGCCGGCGAAATCGAAGCCAAGGGGGGAATGGTGCGCCTGCGAAAACTTGATGTCACCGACCGTTCCGAGGTCGAGGCCTTTGCCGGTTTTGCCAGATCGGAATTCGGCCGGCTTGACGTCTTCGTCAACAATGCCGGGGTCATGCCGCTCTCGCCGTTCGACGCTCTCAAAGTCGAGGAATGGGACCGGATGGTCGACGTCAACATCAAGGGCGTTCTCTACGGCATCGCCGCAGCCCTGCCGATCATGAAGGCGCAGGGATCAGGGCAGATCGTCAACCTGTCTTCGATCGGCGGCCACAGTGTCTCGCCGACGGCCGCCGTCTATTGCGCGACGAAATTCGCAGTCCGTGCGATCTCGGACGGGCTGCGGCAGGAGACCGATCGCATCCGCGTCACCGTCATTTCTCCCGGCACGACGACCTCGGAACTGGCCGAGACGATCACCGATCCGACCGCGCGGGACGCCATGAAGGCGTTCAGAGCGGTCACGATCAGCCCGGAGGCCGTCGCCAATTCGATCCTCTACGCCATCAGCCAGCCCGATGACGTCGATGTCAGCGAGATCATCATCCGACCGACGGCGAGCCCGTATTGAGCAGCCGGCATTTCGACTAGAGGCCCAGCGACTGCTGGGCCGGCGGCGGCGGGGCAAGGCTGACGCCTTCGAGTTCCAGCATACGGGCCTTCGATGACGAACCGCCGGGAGCGGAGAAGCCGCCGATCTTGCCGCCGGCGGCCAGCACCCGGTGGCAGGGAATGATCAGCGCGACCGGGTTCTTTGCCATCGCCTGGCCGACGTCGCGGGCGGCTTCCGGCCTGGCGCCGAGCTCTTTCGCCAGCGCGCCGTAGGTGGTCGTACGACCCCAACCAACACGCCTTGCCGCTGCATAAATATCCCTGAAGAAGGCATCCTGGCCGGCCAGATCGAGTTCGACGCCTGAGAAATCCGTTTCCTCGCCCTGGAAATAGCGCTTCACCGCCGCGACCGTTTCGAGCACATTGGGCGTCGGCGCGCCGGGTTCGGCATCCGGCAGGCGGCGGCGCAGCAGGCGTTCTGTCGCTTCCGCTGACTTCGTCGGCAACTGGAAGCGGGCGATGCCGGCGTCGCGCCAGGCGATGCCGCAGAAACCGCCGGCGGTTTCGAAGATCAGATAGTGGTATGTCGTCTGGGCCATAACACAGCCTCCACGTTTTTCGATCAACACCAAAATCGTACGGGACGGCCGCTGTTTCAACCCGATTCTTGCGCCTCATGTTCTTTTTCTGTTCTTGATATCCTATCATGCCGGCGTATCTTTCATGCCGTTTGGGAACGACGAGGTGGGTCATGACGGCCGGATAGCCCATAAACAGACTTCCTTCGATTTCGACCATGGTCAGAATCGGCGCGGGCGGCCGGGTGAAAGCCGGAGTGACAGTCACGGCTTTTCTTCGCTCTCTGCCCTACCGCGATCGTCGAACGGCAAGCGGCGTCGAATTCCTGCTGATCCACAGCCTTCTCGGAAAAACCGAACATCATCGATCGCTGGCCGCTGCTCGGCTGAGGCACCGTGCCCGGTGAGACTTGCGCTTGCCGGATATCCGCGGATAAAGCTGGAAGCGCCGTTCGGATGGCAATGCGGAGCGAAGACAGCATGGACGTTTCAGAGATCATCATCCCGGGCGATACGCCTGGAACGGAGTGGCGGTTGCCGGTGCTGCGTTTTTTCGGTTGCGATCACAAGGCGCCGACGATCTATATCCAGGCGGCACTGCATGCCGGCGAGCTGCCGGGAACGGCGCTCTTGCACTTCCTCTGCGAGCGGCTGCGGCAGGCGGAAAGCGAAGGCGGAATTGCCGGCGATATCACCATCGTGCCGCAGGCCAATCCGATCGGTGCGGCGCAATCGCATTTCGGTGATTTGCAGGGCCGTTTCGATCTCGGCTCCCGCACCAATTTCAATCGGGATTTCCCGCTGATCTCCATTGCCGATCGCGCCACTCTGATTGAAGACCTCGACGATTACCCGGCTACCGACAGATTGAAGCGGCAGCTGATGCATCTGGCGCTCGGTGCCGATCTGGTCGTCGATCTGCATTGCGACGATGAATCGCTGCGATATGCCTATATCGATGAGGCCTTCTGGCCGGAAGCGGCCGATCTCGCCGCTGCGCTCGACATGGAGGCCGTGCTGCTTTCGGATGGCGAAAGCTCGGCCTTCGAGGAGGCCGTCGGCTTTGCCTGGAAATATAAGGTCCCAGGCGAGCGCCGATCCCGACTGCCGGGCCGGCTTTCGGTCACGGTCGAGCTGCGCGGTAAGCGTGATGTCGATCCGACGCTGGCGAAGAAGGACGCGGACGGGCTTTGGCGTTTCCTCGTGACGCGCGGGATCGTCAGCGGCGAGACGGCCACTACGGCATTTTCCGGTCCGGCCGTGCCGCTCGATAATGTCGAGATCCTTCGCGCGCCCGAAGGCGGCGCCGTGCTATTCCATCGCAAGATCGGCGACAGGGTTGCAGAGGGCGAGCTTCTGGCGACGATCGTCATCCGGCCGGGGCAGCCCGGCGGCAGCATCGATTTGCATGCGCCGCAGGACGGGCTGATCCTGACTCGGACGTCCGACCGGCTGGTGCGGCGGCGCGGCGATCTGATGAAGATCGTCTGCGGCAGCCCGAGCAGGGCCTCGCGCAAGGCCGGCACGCTGGAAAATTGAGCCGGCGAGTTCGGGGATAAAACGCCGCACGGCGTTTGCGCCAGCATTCGCCCATGTTATCCCGCTGCCATCACAGGGAAATGGATCGACATGACTGTTACCATCTATGGCATCAAAAATTGCGACACGATGAAGAAGGCCCGTAGCTGGCTGGAAGACCGCGGCGTCGCCTATGAATTTCACGACTACAGGGCGCTCGGCATCGACCGCGCCCATCTCGAATCCTGGATCGACCAGGCCGGCCTCGACACCGTGCTCAACCGCGCCGGCACCACTTTCCGCAAGCTGCCCGATGCCGAGCGCGGGAACCTGACCCGGGAAAAGGCGATTGCGCTGATGCTCGACCAGCCGTCGATAATCAAGCGGCCGGTGCTGGAGACGAAGGACAAATTGCTCGTCGGCTTCAAGCCGGAGATCTATGCCGACACGTTCCGGGGCTGACAGACGGCCGATGTCCAAGACCACGCGCGCGACACAGGTTCTTTCCCAGGCTGGCATCGGCTTCACCGTCCATGCCTATGACTACGATCCCGGCGCCGAGCGCGTCGGGCTGCAGGCGGCCGAGGCTCTGGGTGAAGCGCCGCATCGGGTGCTGAAGACCCTGATGGCCGAGGTGGACGGCAAGCCGGTCTGCGTCGTCGTGCCGTCGGATCGCGAGGTCAGCATGAAGCGGCTCGCCAGCGCCTTTCACGGCAAGTCCGCCAATATGATGAAGCCTGCCGATGCCGAGCGGCTGACGGGCTATCATGTCGGCGGGATCAGCCCCTTCGGCCAGAAGAAGCGCGTGCCGACGGCCATCGAAGAAGCCGCTCTTGTCGAGCCGCTCGTCTACATCAATGGCGGGCAGCGCGGGCTGCAGGTGCGGCTCGATCCGAAGGATGCGTTGAAGGTCTTGAAGGCGATCGCCACGCCATTGGTCGCCTGATCTCAGAGAAAGCGGTCGAGCAGGCCGGCAAGCGTCTTGGCTTCGTTTTCGGCAAGCTTGCAGCCGATATGGGTCTCGATCGATCCTGCATAGACGGCCCACATGCACTCACGGAGCTGCCGGCCGGCCTCGGTGATGACAACCCAGCGGCCGCGGCCGTCCTCGGCGAAGACTTCGCGCCGGACGAGACCCTCTCTTTCCAGCCGGTCGACCAGGCGGGACAAGTTATACTGCGCAAGCAAGGTGCGCTCTTCGATCTCATAAGGGCGCAGCCTGCCGCCCGCGCGCGCCAGTTCCCACAAGACGTCATACCAGGCAAGCGGCGGCATGCCGGCCGCCTTCAGGTCGGCTTCGATCGCGCCGAGCAGACGCTCGCGGGCGCGCATGATGCTCGTCCAGGCACGGGTCGAGGCTTCGCTGGGTTTCGGCATCTTCTCGGACATAAATGCAATTACATCTATCTTGAATTCCGCCGCAAGCGATATTATATGCATTTGCATAGATTGTGACCAGGAGATTTCCATGAGCAAGCTTACCCTTATCAGCCATCATCTCTGCCCCTATGTGCAGCGCGCCGCGATCGCACTTCTCGAAAAGGGCGTGCCGTTTGAGCGCATCAACATCGATCTTGCCAACAAGCCGGATTGGTTTTTGAAGATCTCGCCGCTCGGCAAGGTGCCGCTGCTGCGGATCGAGGCGGAGGACGGCAGCGAGGCCATTCTGTTCGAAAGCAGCGTCATCTGCGAATATCTGGAGGAAACGCAAGCCGGTGCTGCCCTGCATCCCGCCGATCCGCTGACCCGGGCCCGTCATCGCGGCTGGATGGAATTCGGCTCCTCGGTGCTTTCCGATTTATGGGGCTATGAAACGGCGCAGGATGAATTGCAGCTGGACGCCAAGCGCAAAGCGCTGATTGCCAAATTCGAGACGCTCGAAGGGGTGCTGGGCGACGGGCCTTATTTTGCCGACAGCAGCTTCAGCCTGGTCGATGCCGTCTTCGCGCCGGTCTTCCGCTATTTCGATCTCTTCGATACGCTCGGCGACAGAGGCATCTTCGACGGGCTCGAGCAAACACAACGCTGGCGCAAGGCACTGTCTGAACGTCCGAGCGTCCGGGCGGCTGTCGGCGCGGATTACCCGCAGCGGCTGATGGAATTCCTCGAGAAACATTCCTCGATCCTGCTCAGGCAAGCTGCCGCCGCCTGAAGCGCGCCCAAGCGGCCGGACCTCCATCCGGCCGCCGGCAATTCGGCGAGACAACGCTTCATTTTCGCCGCAAACGGGTCTAAGTCTGCCAGCCTCAAAGCATCATCGACAGAAAGCAGGGTGAGCCATGACTTTCATGCCCCAGAGCCAGAACATCATTGATCCCGTCAAGCTGGAGAAGCTTGCCGAGGTCGCCGTCAAGGTCGGGCTGCAGCTGCGCAAAGGTCAGGATCTGGTGGTCACCGCGCCTGTGGTGGCGCTGCCGCTCGTTCGCCTCATCACCAAGCACGCCTATCAGGCCGGCGCGGGGCTGGTAACCGCCTTCTATTCCGACGAGGAAACGACGCTTTCGCGCTATCAGTACGGCAGCGACGAGAGCTTCGACCGGGCCTCCGACTGGCTCTATGAGGGTATGGCCAAGGCCTATGCCAACGGAGCGGCGCGCCTTGCGGTCGCCGGCGACAATCCGCTGCTGCTGTCCGAGCAGGATGCCGGCAAGGTCGGCCGCGCCAATCGCGCCACATCCACCGCCTACAAGCCGGCGCTGGAAAAAATTTCGAATTTCGACATCAACTGGAACATCGTCTCCTATCCCAATCCGTCCTGGGCCAAGGTGGTCTTCCCCGACGATCCAGAGCCAATTGCGATGGCCAAGCTCGCCAAGGCGATCTTTGCCGCCTCGCGTGTCGATGTGGACGATCCGATCGCCGCCTGGGCCGAGCATAATGCCAATCTGGCCAAACGCTCCGCCTGGCTGAACGCCGAGCGTTTCGCCTCGCTGCATTTCAGGGGACCGGGCACCGATCTGACGGTCGGCCTTGCCGACGGGCATGAATGGCATGGCGGCGCTTCCACCGCCAAGAACGGCATTACCTGCAACCCGAACATACCGACCGAGGAAGTCTTCACCACGCCGCATGCGCTGCGTGTCGAAGGCCATGTTTCGAGCACCAAACCGCTGTCGCACCAGGGCACGCTGATCGACAATATCCAGGTGCGCTTCGAGGCCGGACGCATCGTCGAGGCGAAAGCGTCGCGCGGCGAGGAAGTCTTGAACAAGGTGCTCGATACAGACGAGGGCGCCCGCCGGCTCGGCGAAGTGGCGCTCGTGCCGCACTCCTCGCCGATCTCGGCCAGCGGC
The DNA here is from genome assembly GCF_022354505.1 of Rhizobium sp. C104. NCBI lineage: Bacteria > Pseudomonadati > Pseudomonadota > Alphaproteobacteria > Hyphomicrobiales > Rhizobiaceae > Rhizobium > Rhizobium sp. C104. Next base: position 3,349,975 of record NZ_CP092348.1, read on the forward strand.
ATCCTGTTCTACAACACGCTGTTCGACGAAAATGCCTCGTGCCACATCGCGCTCGGCCAGTGCTATTCCAAGTGCTTCCTGAACGGCGCGACGCTGAGCCAGGAAGAGATCAAGGCGCAAGGCGGCAATTCCAGCCTGATCCATATCGACTGGATGATCGGGTCAAACAAGGTCGACATCGACGGTGTCAAGCCGGATGGTTCGCGGGTTCCGGTGATGCGGCAGGGCGAATGGGCCTGACCGGCATCGTGGCGCGCTGACTGAGCCAGACGCTGGCAAGCACCATGGCGAAGCCGGCGATCTGCGCCGGCGTCAGGCTCTGGCCGAGCGCCAGCCAGCCGAGCAGGGTCGCGACGACAGGGCTTCAGAAAGCCGAGCGAGGCGACCGCCGAGGGCTCGATCCGGGAGAGGCCGCGAAACCAGAGCAGATAGGTGAAGGCCGCGCCGATCAGGCCGAGATAGGCGATGCCGGCAATATTTGCGATAGTCGGCGTCGGCAGCGCCGGTTCGAGGAACAGCGCAAAAGGCACCAGCAGGATGCCGCCTGCCGTCAATTGCCAAGCGGTGAAGGTGAGGTTCGACACCGGTGGTGCCCAGCGCCGTGTCAACACCGTGCCGAAGGCCATCGAGACGGCGCCGGCAAGACCGGCGGCAATTCCCACAGGATCAAGCCCCGCCTTCGGCGTCAGCACCAGCAGCCCGACACCGGCCATGCCGGCAAGACCGGCCAGCACGGCAAGCGGCCGGATCGGTTTGCCGAGGAAAAGGCGCGATAGCGCAATGACGATCAGCGGCTGCACCGCGCCGACCGTTGCGGCAACGCCGCCCGGGAGCCTGTAAGCAGAGACGAAGAGCATCGCCCAGAAGAACGAGAAGTTCAGGGCACCGAGAATGAAGGCCCTTCCCCACCAGATGCCGAAAGGCAGCTTCCTCACGAGGAGCAGAAGCAGCAGTCCGGCCGGCAAGGCCCGGAGCATCGCCACCATCAGCGGATATCCAGCCGGCAGGAAGGAGGTCGTGACGATATAGGTGCTGCCCCAGATGGCGGGTGCGAGCGCGGTTGCCGCAAGGTCGGCGGCGGAGCGGAGATTTGTCTTCATATCAAGAATCTCGATTTCAAGATAAACGCATCTTACGCCTTTTTATCTTGACGTCAAGATAATGGCTGTTATCGGTGGATCATGAGCAAAGACAGCAGCATGGATCACGTCGACAAGATCCTGGCGCAATGGCGACAGGAACGGCCGGACCTCGACGTCGAACCGATGGGCCTGCTCGGACGGTTGAAGCGCCTCGGCACCCATCTCGGCCGCGAAGTGGAGGCGGTGCTCTTAAAACACGGGCTTTCGACGTCCGCCTTCGACGTGCTCGCCACCCTCCGCCGCGCCGGCGCCCCCCACCGGCTTTCGCCGGGCGAGCTTCTGGAGATGACCATGGTCAGCTCCGGCACGATGACGAACCGCATCGACCAGTTGGAGAAAGCGGGCTTCGTCGAGCGCGTCGTCAATCCACAGGACCGCAGAAGCGTGTTGATCGCACTGACGGAAAAGGGGCTGGCGACAGTCGAGGCCGCTGTCGATGCGCATGTCGCCAATCAGCGCCGGCTGACACGCAACCTGACAGCCGAGGACAAGGCCGAGTTCGACCGGTTGCTCAAGAAATTCCTGTCGGATTTCGAATAGTCAGACGGCGGCAAGCGCCTTGCGGACGCGATCCAAATGCCTCTTGCGCCTCGCCTCCGTCGCGCGGTCCATGTCATGCAGGCTCAGCATGCGAAAGACGAGTTTTTTTGAGCAGAAGCTAGCAATGCCCCGCTTCAGCAGACGCCGAACGGGATTGCCCATATAAAAATGCACCAGCCACCAAGGCGAGCCCGTCGTCGTTAGCGCATAGAGCAATCTGATATTGGTAAGTTCAGGCACAATACGACCGCCGGCGGCGTCGTGCGTGAAGGCCACACCTGGCGCGAAGATGCGATCGAAGAATCCCTTCAGAATGGCTGGGAAATTGAACCACCACTGCGGAAACACGAGAACGAGCCCGTCGGCCGACTGCAGCCGGGCAACGATGTCGGCAACGACTGAGGTGTCGTAGGGTATATCGAAGTAACCGCTCCGCTCCGCCTGGGACAGGCGTGGATCGAAATCCTCGGCGTAGAGATCGAGCAGATCGACGACATGACCTGAGGCTTCCAATGCTTGCCGAGCCGTGTACGCCACCGAGGCTGCGAAGCTATCCGGCAGCGGATGGGCAAGCACCAGCAGGATCCGCATCATCAGAACAGGCTTCCCTGCTTCGGCGGCTCGGCCGATTTCACGCCACGCTTCTTGGTGCCGACAGGTGGGGCGCCACCGTCCGTCGTCATCGCGCCAACGCGACCATCGGCGAACTCGATGGAGATACCCGTGCCGGCGGAGAGCGACGCTGCCTGCGAGACCGGCCTGTCATCCTCAACGCGAATGACGGCGTAGCCGCGTTTCAGCACATTCTTATAGGATAGCGACTGCAGCACACGATCCTGCGCTGAAAGCTCGGCGCGGGCGCGAGCCAACTGGTGGCGTATCGCCGTATCGCCGTGGCGCGAAAGATTGGCGAGAGCCTCACGGCTCCGATCGGTTTGCGTCTTAAACCGGGCCGGCAGTGTGGCGAAGACTGCCTCAGCGCGATCAATGCGGGACTTCGAGCGGTCGAGCAGGCGCTCGACGGTGCGTTCGGCCCGGGCCATGCGATCACTCAGAAGCTGGCGCCGCTCGGCGATGCGGTTGGACAGCACATCAGGGCGCAGATGCGCGGCGACGCGCTCGAAGCCGCGGCGCTTGTTGATGGTGTTGAGTGCCAGACCGCGGCCAAGGCCGGTCGCCGCCTCGTCGAAACGGCGGCGCGGCAAAGCGAGAAGCTGATCGAGCGATGGCAATGCCCGCATCAGGGCACGAACGGACTGGCGGCGCTGATCCATCTGCCGGTTCATGCAGCCTTGCAGCCGCGCAGCAAGGGCGGCGGCCTGCGCGTCAAGTTCCGCCTTGACCGGCACGGCCATTTCGGCCGCCCCGGTCGGTGTGGGCGCTCGGACATCTGCGGCATAGTCGATCAGCGTCCAGTCGGTTTCATGGCCAACCGCCGAGATCAGCGGTATCCGGCTTTCGGCCGCAGCGCGCACGACGATTTCGTCGTTAAAACTCCAAAGATCTTCCAGGCTGCCGCCGCCGCGCGCGACAATCAGCACATCCGGGCGCGGGATGACGCCGGCCGGCTCCAGGGCGTTGAAGCCGCGGATGGCGTTCGCCACCTCCTCGCCTGATCCCTCCCCTTGCACCCTCACCGGCCAGACGAGGACATGCACGGGAAAACGATCGGAGATGCGGTGAAGAATATCGCGGATCACGGCGCCGGTCGGCGAGGTGACGACGCCGATCACGCGGGGCATGAAGGGCAGCCGCTTCTTGCGGGCGGCATCGAACAGGCCCTCGGCGGAAAGCTTGCGCTTGCGCTCCTCGATCAGCGCCATCAGCGCGCCGGCGCCGGCCGGCTCCAGCGTCTCGATGACGATCTGATATTTCGAGGAGCCAGGAAAGGTGGTTACCTTGCCGGTGGCAATGACTTCCATGCCCTCTTCCGGACGGAACTTCAGCCGCGAGAAGGTGCCCTTCCAGATGACGGCGTCGATGCGGGCGCGATCGTCCTTCAGCGCGAAATAGGCATGGCCCGAAGAATGCGGCCCGCGATAGCCTGAGATTTCGCCGCGCACGCGAACCTGGTCGAAGGCTGTTTCGACGGTGCGCTTGATCGAGCCGGAAAGCTCCGAAACCGAATATTCGGCAAGATTGGTTGGCGAATCGCTGTCGAAGAGGTTGCTCATCTCTTCTTTCTATGTCGATCGGCGGGAAACTGGAAGGTCGCAGCCGCGGCACAAGCCTGTTTCCTCGGCTGCTGAGATCGCAGCGAAATCGGGTAAATCCGTTTGGTTGCGGAACGCATAGTTAGAATGCGCGTTATAGACGAAAGGGATTGCTAACCACCGCAATACAAAGGCTTTTCGGCCGGGACGGCCGGTAAATCTTTGTTAGTTGGCGCTTCCTATGCTTCCCCTCGTTATCTCTGGGAAGGTGCTGAAAATGATTATTCTCACAGCAGCCGCATTGGGCGTCAGCGCCGGGCAAACGCGCTCGGCTGCCGCGATCGCGTTGATCGCCGCGCTCATTGGAATAACCTTCGCGGCGGCGGCGATTACGTCGCCCGGCCCGGTCTCAATCCTGGCCTTCGTCTATGCCGTTCTCGGCTTTAATGGCGGCCTCATGCTCTTCGTGGCCGGGCTCTACGCGAATGCGCGCCTTCGCCGCGCGACGCGCGTTTCCCACTAAAAGAACTGCCGGCGTCAATTCGCCGGCCGATAGCGAAAGAACTGAACGCCCACATCGGCCGCCTTCGGAAGCGGCTCCAGATAGGGCGGTATATTGCCCTTGCGGAGCTCGGCATAGAGCCCATCCGGTTTCAGCTTGGCAATCTCTCGCGTCTGCAGGTCACCGGAACAGAAGCCAAGCACCGTCACATGAGCCCCCTTCAGGAAGGCTTCCGCCTCCTGCGGCTCCGCCAGCCCGATGTGCAGTTCCGTCAGCATGCCGCCCTGATTGCGGTGATAGGGCGCGGAGAGAACCCGGTTTTGCGTGAAACGAAGGATCGGCACGCCCATTTCCGAAGGTGCGGAGACCAGGCCGGCCGGAAGCCCGGCAAGCGGCGCCAGCGCCTGCCTCGATGTGCAGGAAAGCACCTTTTCCGTCGCCTGCTTCTGTGCGCCGTTGCCCATCTGCAGCGCGATAAGTCCGCCGCCGAGTGCCCAGGCGGCCGGAACGCTTGCGAGGACAGTGACGATATAAACGAAGGCGGCGGCAACATTCTCGCTGTCGCTATTGGAAATCCGCCTGATATCGATGATCAGCAAGGCAAGTGGCAGAATGGAGATCAGGTTCGAGAAAACGGAGCCGCGCACCTGGACCAGCGCAATTGCCCAGCTGGTGATCAGCAGGAAGAGCAGGACCAGATGGATCTGCATACGATCGCGCCGAACGATGCGGAAGATGCAGACCGCGATGGCGAAAAGGCCGGCCGCATAGAAACCACCGATGGAGAAGGGATCGGTGCGTAGAAGAACAAAGGCCGACTGCGCTTCCGACACATTCCTCAGCCAGAGTTCGACCAGCATCGGATCAAGACCGGCGAGCGGATCGCTCAGGCATTGCGGCGCAATCACCATCGCCGAACCGAGAACACCGGCACCGACGAGGCCAAGCGCCGCAAAGCGCAAGGGGCGACTCAGGCGGCTTGCAAAGACCGCCGAAGACAGCAGCAGCCCGCCGCCGATCGCCGCCAGGCTGTAATAACCGAGCGAGAGATTGTCGCAGGTGACCATCGAATAGAGCCGCGGCGGTACCGTTGCGACAAAGAGAATGCTGATCGCCATTGCCAGCGCCAGCCCGAATGCCTTCGCGGCGACGGCGAATTTTTCGCCTTCCCACGCCCAGAGCAAAGCGATGGTCAGACAGACGGCCGCGACAAAAGGCGTCGTCTCGGCGCCGATGGCGATGGCGACCGCTGCCGCGATGCCGGCAACCGCATAACTCCTGCCGCGCCGCTGCGGATCCAGCAGCATCGCCACCATCGTCGCGACCAGCGCCAGCTGCGCATTGTGATGATCGATGGCTCCAGGCGCAAAACGGTTGCCGGTGTAGATCGCAAGACCGGTCATGCCGAGACTGATATGCATGCCGGCGACACCGCCGATGCGCCGCCCGGCAACGGCCATGGCAAGCATGGCGGGGAGGACGAGCGAAACCGGCCAAACGGCAAGCGCCAGGGCCTCAGCCGTCTCGTGGGGCGCAAACAGACCGAAGAACCAGATCAGCGAAGCGATCGGCAGATCGATCAGCCGCGACCAGTGCATCAGCGTGCCGCCACCGAGGCCGAGGCGATATTGCATCAGATCGAACCAGCCCTGCCCGGCGAGAAAATCGCGAACCTCGATGAGACGCATTCCGTCGTCATTGTCGGGACCGACATAATCGGTCGCAGTGAAAAGCTTGGCGACGAGGAGGATGGTGGCGAGAATGACGCTATAGCAGATGACGGTTGGCCACAGGCGCATCATCAACCGCCCCAACCCGCCCCTTTGGGCGGCGGTCACGGATGCGGCATTGGTGATCGGCTGCACGGCGTTCATCGTGGTTAGCGCTTCGTTTCCGGATGCCGAAGCTTAACCGCAGCCGATCAAGAAAGTGTAAAGCCGATTGCGGCAGCTGCCGATTTTGCTTTCGTCATAGGGTCTTATTAACGCCGGGTGGTTTAGGCTCGGCTCGGCTTTTGTGTAACGAGTAAAGTCATGGCCCGATCGAGTACCGATAAACTGGACATTGCCGTCCTGCTTCCCTGCTATAATGAAGCCGCGACGATCGGCCCTGTGGTGCGAGGTTTCCGCGCGACGCTGCCGGATGCGGCGATCCACGTCTACGACAACAATTCCACCGATGGCACCGCCCTGCAGGCGATGCTTGCCGGGGCGCATGTCGTGCGCGAGCGGCGGCAGGGCAAGGGCCACGTCGTGCGCCGGATGTTCGCCGACATTGACGCCGACATCTACATCATCGCCGACGGCGACGGCACCTATACGCCAGCCGATGCCGAGGAACTGGTGCGCACACTGCTGACCGAGCGGGCCGACATGGTGGTGGGAACCCGCCGCGGCGTTCATGCCGATGCCGGCCGTCAGGGCCATGCGCTCGGCAACCGGCTTTTCAACCTGCTCTACCGGACGATCTTCGGCCCCGACTTCACCGATATCTTTTCCGGCTACCGCGCTTTCTCACGCCGCTTCGTCAAGAGCTTCCCGGCGGTATCAGGCGGCTTCGAGATCGAAACCGAAATGTCCGTGCACGCCTCGCGGCTGAAGCTGCCGGTCAGCGAGCTGGAACTCGATTACGGCCGCCGGCCGGAAGGCTCGCATTCCAAGCTTTCGACCTTTCGCGACGGCGGCAGGATTCTCTGGATGTTCGCGATGCTGATGAAGGAAACCCGGCCCTTCGCCTTCTTCAGCACGATCAGCGCCACCTTCATGCTGGCGAGCGTCGGCTTCATGGCGCCGGTGCTGGCGGAATATTTCCAGACGGGTCTCGTCAGCCGCATGCCGACCTGGGTGCTGTCGATGGCGCTGATGATGATTTCGTTCATGCTGTTTACCGCCGGCGTCATCTTGGATTCGGTGGCCCGCGCCCGCGCCGAACAGCTTCGTATCCATTATATGAGCCTGGAGACGCCGAGCGCGGCCAAGGCGCCGCTCGGCGAGGCAGCGCCCGCATCGCGTGGGCGTCCTGGCAAGGCGGATGCGGCATGAGAAAGCTCGTCCGCTTCGTCATTGCCGGCGGCATCGGCTTTCTCGTCGATGCCGGCGTCCTGTCGGCGCTGCTTCATCTGACGCCGCTCGGGCCTTTCTTGGCACGGCTCGTCGCGATCGCGCTGGCAATGGCGGCAACCTGGGCTTTCAACCGGAGCTTCACCTTCGATCGCTCCGGCCGATCGCTTGCCGCCGAAGGCTTTCGCTACGGTTCGGTCGGCGTGACGGCAGCCTTGGTCAATTACGGGCTTTATTCCGCACTTCTGCTGTCGCTGCCTGCCCTTCAGCCGCTGGCGGCCATGGTGATCGCCAGCCTCGCCTCGATGATCTTCAGCTTTTTCGGTTATTCGCGCTTCGTCTTCCGCGCCGAATAATCAGACTGATTCCCAGCCGTCCTTCTCGCTGGCGCGGTAGATCGCGTCGATGACCTTCTGGTTCAATTTCGAATTTTCGAGCGTGACGAGCTCTTCCTTGCCGTCCTTCACCGCCCGGGCAAAGGCTTCGACTTCCCGCTTGTACTGGCGACTGTCCTGGAAGCGGAAGATGCGCGATTCATTGTGGCTGCGGTCGGTAAGCTCGATCTCTTCAGGCCCAAAGCGGTTGGCGTTGAACGGCGACTTGACCTCGATATAGCCGTCGGTGCCGTGAAAGACCATGACCTGGCGGTTGGCCATCTGCGTCGAGATGTAGAAGCTCAACTCGAAATCACCGAAATCGGCTTTGACGCTTGAATAGATATCCGTCCCGAATTCGGGATCGCGCTCGGTAACGGCCTGGATGCGGAGCGGCTCCTTGCCGGTGGAAAAACGCGTGCCCATGACGGGATAGACGCCGATATCCGGAAGGCCGCCGCCGCCAAGCTCTGGAATGTTGCGCATGTTGGCGGCATCGCGGTTGAAATAGGTGAAGGCGCCCTGCACATGCCGCAGCTTGCCGATCGCGCCCTCATCGATCAGCGCGCGCACCTTCTGCCAGACCGGGGAATAGGTGATCATATAGGCTTCGGTGACCACCACGCGGTTGCGGTCGCGGGCGGCGATCACATCGTCGATATCGCCGGCCTTCAAGGCGAGCGGTTTTTCACAGAGCACGTGCTTGCCGGCATCGGCTGCTTTGATCGACCATTCGATATGCTGCGAGGTCGGCAGCGGGATATAGACCGCGTCGATGAGATCGGAGGCCAGCATCTCCTCATAGGAGCCGAAGGCATGGGGCACCGAAAAACGGTCGGCCATCTCCCTGGCGCGCGCGAGATCACGGCTGGCGATCGCCGTGACGACGCAATTCTCCGCGTCCTGGATTGCAGGAACGACATTGTCGCGGCCGATCTTTGCCGTTGAAATGATACCGAAGCGCAACATGGTCCAAGCCTCCCAAACAGGTTTCCGCGAACCATATTCAGGCCTTCGCTGCGGCGCAATGGCGCGGGCTGAAATCACGGAAGTTTGCCTTCCCTCATGCCCGGATCGCGCTAGGTTCTCTCAGATCGTTAGAGAATGATGTTTCGGCGTCATGCTCCGGGACCGCGTTCTGCCGTACCCGCGATTTCAATTACATCACCATTTTGGAGAGCGTCATGGAAATGCGCCGGCTTGGAAAAACAGGTCTTTCGGTCGCGCCGATCGTCATCGGCGGCAATGTCTTCGGCTGGACGGCCGACGAGGAAACATCCTTCGCCATTCTCGACGCCTTCTTCGATGCGGGCCTCAACACGATCGATACAGCGGATGTCTATTCCGCCTGGGTTCCCGGCAACAAGGGCGGCGATTCCGAGGAGATCATCGGGCGCTGGCTGAAGCAGGCAAGCCTCTCCCGCGACAAGGCCGTGATCGTTACCAAGGTCGGCTCGGATATGGGCCAGGGAAAAACACTCAAGGAGAGCTATATCCTGAAAGCAGTCGAGGATTCGCTCAGCCGGCTGCAGACCGAATATATCGATCTCTATCTCTCGCATTGGCCGGACGCCGATACGCCCCACGAGGAAACGCTCGTTGCCTTTGCCAAGCTGAAGCAGCAGGGCAAGATCCGCGCCATCGGCTGCTCAAATTATGATGCGACACTGCTGCAGGCGTCCTTCGACGCCGCCGAAAAGGCCGGTCTGCCGCGTTACGATGTGGTGCAGCCGGAATATAACCTCTATGAGCGCTCGAGCTTCGAGGGGCCGCTGGCCGAGCTCTGCGTCAAAGAGGATATCGGCGTCATCACCTATTTCAGCCTCGCCGCCGGCTTCCTCACCGGCAAGTACCGCAGCAAGACGGATACGCAAGGCCGCGCCCGCGAGGGCCGGGTTTCGACCTATCTGGATGACAAGGGCCTGCGCATTCTTGCCGCACTCGACAGGGTGTCCACTGAAACCGGCGCCAAGCCCGCGGAAATTTCGCTCGCCTGGCTTTTGCGCAAGAAGGGCGTGACGGCGCCGATCGCCAGCGCCACCAGCCTTTCGCAGCTTGAAAGCCTGGCGAAATCAGCGACACTTCAGCTTTCCGATGACGCGATGGCGCTGCTCGACGAAGCCGGCCGCTGAAAGAGAAGAAACGATGACCGTGACGATCCGAGATGCCCGCCCCGAAGACGAAGCGCGTTGGCGCGAACTCTGGGCTGATTATCTCGCCTTCTACGAAGTCACGGTCGATGCCGATATCACCGACCAGACATGGCGCCGGGTTTTCGATCCGGCGTCGGCGATCCTCATGCGCGTCGCCGAGGTCGACGGCAGGATCATGGGCTTTGCGCTCTATCTCACCCATGAGGGCACGTGGATCCGCGGCAGGGACTGCTATCTCGAAGACCTGTTCGTCGATCCCGAGGCACGCGGCAAAGGCGTTGGGCGGGCGCTGATGGACGATCTCGTCGAACTCGGCAAGGCGAAGGGCTGGTCGCGGCTCTATTGGCATACGAACGAGCAGAACAAGACGGCCCGGGCGCTCTATGACAGCTATGTCGAGAGCGACGGGCACATTCGCTACCGAATCAGTTTTTGAGTGCGGGAAAACCCTCGTACCATTCGGAATGCCGCCCCTCCCAGTTCGCCATGCCCGGTTTGGTTAGGATGCCGCGTGGGCTGATATAACTCTGGATCACCCGTTTTGGCCGTTCGTGCCACTGGATATTGAAAGCCCAGAGCTTCGGGAAAAAGCAGAGCGAGGCATAAGGCAAATGGTCGTGGATCCACCAGGCGAGCCGTTGCCAGTCGCTTTCGTCGCTGTAGCGGTCGAGCATCCACGGCACGACGATGCAGACCGCAGCACCCATGCAGCCGTCGAAATCCCGCATGTCCCAAATGTGATGGGCGGCAGTGGCGGCATTGGTCGAGCAGTTCAGATTGTTGTCGTTGCCGAACCTGTTGACATCGGGCGATCGATAGCCGGAGCGGATATGCAGACGACCGAAGGTCGCTTCCAGCGGCTCCAGCAATTCCTGGCAAAGCCTCCTGCCTGCCTCGATCGCCAGATCGGGGTCCTCGGGAATGTTGGGAATTCGGTGGAAATCGGCAATTTCGGAGTGCAGGAAATCGCGGAAGAAGAAGTTCTGCGACAGCCTTATCCGGCCAAGATCCTCCAGACCCTTCATCGAACCCGGCTTTCGCATGACGTTCTCTTCCTCCCACATCGATGGCAGGAAACATCGCCCGGAGCAGATTTCCAGTCCACCCGAAATCGATCGGGAACAATTTGCGCAATCCTTGCTTCTTAATGTGTCGCCGCATTCGCGGCCTTCCCCAGAACAAGGATCGAGAAAATGGCCAAGGAAAAGACGTTGGAAGATCTCTTCTACGACACGCTGAAGGATATCTATTTTGCCGAACGGCAGATCCTGCGCGCCCTGCCGAAGATGGCGCGCGCCGCCCAGTCCCCCGAATTGAAAGCGGGTTTCCAGAAGCACTTGGAGCAAACCGAAGGCCAGGTCGAGCGCCTGCAGCAGGTTTTCGAGAAGATCGGCAAACGCGCCCAGGGCAAGACCTGCGAGGCGATCCAGGGCATTATCGCCGAGGGCGAGGAAATCATGGAGGAATTCAAGGGCACGCCAGCGCTGGATGCCGGCCTGATTTCCGCGGCCCAGGCCGTCGAGCATTATGAAATCGCCCGTTACGGCACACTGAAGACCTGGGCCGCGACGCTCGGCTTCAAGGATGTCGTCAGCCTGCTCGACCAGACGCTGCAGGAGGAAACGGCGACCGACAAGACCCTCTCGCAGCTCGCCACCACAGCAGCAAACCAGAAGGCCAAGGCTGCCTGACGGATGAGAGCGGGCGGCAAGTCTCTTACCGCCGCCCGCATTCTTCTAAACATATCTGAAGAAATCGATGAAGGCCCGCAGCGCCGGGCGCATCTGCCGCCGGGTGGGATAGTAAAGAAACGGCCCGGAATAGGGCGCGCACCAATCCGCCAGTACCCGCACGAGCCTGCCGCTCGTCAGCTCGGCATCCACCCGCATATCGAAGAGATAGGCAAGGCCGGCGCCGTTAAGCGCCGCAAGCAGGGCCAGCCGGTCCTCGCTGACAATCAGCGGCCCGTCGACCGCAACAACCAATTCCTGCCCATCCTTTTCGAATTCCCAGCGATAGATGGAGCCATTGGTAAAGCGCCGCTTGATGCATCGATGATGGACGAGGTCGCGCGGGTGTTCCGGTTTTGGATGGCGCTCGAAATATTCGGGCGATGCGGCGATGACAGTGGTCAAAGGGGGTGAGAACTTCACCGCGATCATATCGGCCTCCAAGCTCTCCTCCAGCCTTATACCGGCGTCGAACCCCTCCTTGACGATATCGGTGAAGCCGTCCTCATTGGCAATCTCCAGGGTGATATCGGGATAGAGGTTGAGAAAATCGCCGAGGCGCGGGGCGAGCAGGAGATCGGAGGCGAAACGCGGCGCAGTGATGCGCAGGTTGCCGGCCGGCTTGGCGCGCGTATCGCGGACAGCCTCCAGGGCAATATCGATCTCCTCGAGCGCCGGACGCAGCCTTTCGAGAAGCAGGCGGCCCTCCTCCGTCGGCGCGACACTGCGGGTGGTGCGCGCCAGGAGCCTGACCCCCAGGCTTTCCTCGAGGCTCGAGATCGCATGGCTGATCGCTGACGGCGCGACGAGGAGTTCCTTGGCCGCGGCGCGGAAGCTGCGATGCTCAGAGACGGCGGCGAGAACGGCGAGTTGCGAGAGCTGTGTTCTGTTCATTGATCGAAAGAATAGAACAACCCGTTAGAAGCTGCATGTATTTTCTGACTGGTGCGGCAAGGATATGGTCTGCCCGTACCGCATAGAGCGGTCCCAGCTCAGAAAAGGAGCGCAACATGAAAACCCGGAAACTCGGAAACGATCTGACCGTCTCAGCCGTCGGCCTCGGCTGCATGGGCATGAGCTTTGCCTATGGCGCCAGCGACGAAGCGGAATCGGTGAGGACGCTCAATCGCGCCGTCGAACTCGGCGTCACGTTTTTCGACACCGCCGAAGTCTATGGCCCCTTTACCAACGAGGCCCTTGTCGGAAAGGTGCTGAAACCATTCCGCGACCACCTGGTGATCGCCACCAAGTTCGGCTTCAAGATCGATACCAGCCAGCAAGGTGCTGCCGCCATCGCCGGCGTCGACAGCCGCCCCGAGCATGTGCGGGCAGTCGCCGAGGCCTCATTGAAAAGGCTGGGCATCGAGACCATCGACCTCTTCTACCAGCACCGCGTCGATCCCAACGTGCCGATTGAGGAGACGGTCGGCGTCATGGCCGAGTTGGTGAGGGAAGGCAAGGTCCGCGCCCTCGGCCTCTCCGAAGCCGGCAGCGCCACCATCCGCCGCGCCCATGCGGTCCATCCGATCGCCGCGCTGCAGAGCGAATACTCGCTTTGGACGCGCGATCCGGAGGAAGACGTGCTTGCCACCTGCCGCGAACTCGGCATCGGCTTCGTGCCCTACAGCCCGCTCGGCCGCGGTTTTCTGACAGGGGCGATAAAGACCGAAGATCTTGCCGCCGATGATTTCCGCCGGCAGGTGCCGCGCTTCCAGGCGGAGAATTTCGACGCCAACGCCGCTCTGGTCGCAACGCTCGAACAGCTTGCCGCCGAAAAGGGCGTGACCGCCGCACAGCTGGCGCTCGCCTGGGTGCTGAGCCAGGGAGACGACATCGTGCCGATCCCCGGCGCCCGCAAGCTTCACCATCTCGAACAGAACGCTGCCGCCGCCGATATCGTGCTAAGCCCGGCCGAGCTCGAGCAGCTCGGCAAGGCCATCCCGGCCGGGCAGGTGGCGGGAAAACGTTATTCGGACGCGTCGCTTGCCATGACGAACCTTTAAGCGACAAAAGCCCGGCCTGATTCAACAGGCCGGGCTTGCCTTCGCGGCCGGCGAAACTATCTAACGCCATCTCGGAGAACGGGATGAAACTATGTCGGATAGGCAGGCAGTCGAACAGACGGTTCATCTCTATGTCGAAGGCATGGCCTTCGCCAATGAGGCAGCCTTGAAAAAGGCCTTTCACCCGAAAAGCTCGATCATCGGCTATTACCAGAATGCCGTCGAATGGCTGACGCGGGACGAGTTCATCGCCGCGATCCTGGCGGAGGAGCCAGCCCCGCCCGGCACGCAGCCCTTCATGGATATACAGAGCGTCGATGTCGAGGGCGATGCGGCCAGCGTCAAGGTCACCGACGATTTCGCCGGAATGCGTTTCACCGATTATCTCTCATTGCTGAAGATCGAAGGCCGATGGACGATCGTCGGCAAGCTTTACCATCTTCATAGGTGAAAAGACCGGCCACAGCGACCGGTCGACTATTCCTATTGTTAGCCGGCAAGATCAGGATCTGAGAACACCGCCGGTGAATTTTGTCACGCTGGCGACGATCTTCTGCGTCAGCGCCTCGAAATCCTCATCCGTCAACGTGCGCTCGGCCGGCTGGATCTGAACCTCGATCGCCACCGACTTCTTGCCTTCGCCGACCGACGCGCCTTCGAAAACGTCGAAGACATTGACGCCGGTGACCAGCTTGCGGTCGGCGCCGGTCGCGGCCTTGATGACGGCGCCTGCTTCCACCGTCTTGTCGACGACGAAGGCGAAGTCGCGCTTGACCGCCTGGAAAGGCGAAAGATCGAGCGCCGGCTTGGTGCGGGTCGCCTTCTTCTTCGGCTCGGCCATGGCATCGAGATAGACCTCGAAGCCGCAGAGGGCGCCGGAGACATCAAGCGCTTCCAGCGTCAGCGGATGGAATTCACCGAAATAGCCGAGCACGACTTTCGGCCCCATCTTGATCGTGCCGGAGCGGCCGGGATGATACCATTCCGGCCCGCCCTGCTCGATCTGGATGTTGCCCATCGGCAGGCCGCAGGCTTCGATGACGGCGAGCGCATCGGCCTTGGCGTCGAAGACGTCGACCGGTTTGCCGCCGCCCTTGGCGGCGTTCGACCAGGCGCGGCCGGCGCCGACAAGCGAAGCCGTGCCGCGGCGGATGCCGCCCGCAACGCGGCGCTGACCTTCCGGCCGGTCGTTCTCATAGGTGCCGGAGACCTCGAAGATGGCGACGTCGGCATAACCCTTGTCGGCATTGCGCTGGGCTGCGGTCAGCAGGCCCGGCAGCAGCGAGGGGCGCATGTCCGACATTTCGGCGGCAATCGGGTTGGCAAGCTTGAGGGCGGGCGAACCGCCGCCGAAGAGCTTGGCCTGATCTTCCGGAATGAAGGACCAGGTGACGGCTTCGAGCATGCCGCGCGACGCAAGCGCCCGCTTGGCGAGACGCGTGCGGATCTGCAGCGTCGTCAGGATCTTGCCGTTGACGACCGCATGGCTTTCGAGCGGCGCCGGTTTGATATTGTCGACGCCGTGGATGCGCATGACCTCCTCGACGAGATCGGCCTTCCCGTCGACATCGGGACGCCAGGAAGGAACGGCAACGGAGACACGCTCGCCGGAACCGGAGACCGTGAAGCCGAGGCGGGTCAGAATGCTGTTGCTTTCCTCATCCGAGACGTCGAGCCCCGTCAGACGCTTGACCTCGGAATAAGGGAAATCGACGATGTTTGCTTCGTAACCCTGATAGCCGACGACCTCGGCTCTGGCGGCCGTGCCGCCGCAAAGCTCCAGCACCAGTTCCGTCGTGCGTTCGAGACCAGGCACCATATAGTCCGGATCGACGCCGCGCTCGAAGCGGTACCGGGCATCGGTGATGATGCCGAGGCTGCGGCCGGATTTGGCGATGTTCATCGGGTCCCAGAGGGCCGATTCGATCAGCACGTCGACGGTGTTTTCGTCGCAGCCGGAATGTTCGCCGCCCATGATGCCGCCGATCGATTCGATGCCGTCTTCATCGGCGATGACGACATTGTTCGGGCCGAGCTTGTATTCGCGCTGGTCGAGCGCCAGCACGGTCTCGCCCTCCGTGGCGCGGCGGACGGTGAGGTTGCCCTTGACCTTAGCAGCGTCGAAGACGTGCATCGGCCGGCCTTGATCGAAGGTCATGTAATTTGTGATATCGACCAGCGCATTGATCGGGCGCAGGCCAATGGCGGTCAGCCGCTGCTGCATCCAGCGCGGGCTCGGGCCATTGCTGACGCCACGCACCAGACGGAGCGAAAAGCCGGGGCAGAGTTTCGGATCGTCGAGATCGAGCGTCAGCTTGACCGGCGTTTCGCCTTCGACGGCGAAGGACGGCGCAGGCCGGTGCTTCAACGTACCGAGTTCCGGAGGCGGCGAGATCGCGGGCGATGCCGTGGACCGAGGTGCAGTCCGGACGGTTCGGCGTCAGGTTGATCTCAATGACCGGGTCGTCGAGATGCGCATAGGCGGCATAACTCTTTCCGACCGGCGCATCTTCCGGCAGATCGATGATGCCGTCATGGCTGTCGGAGATCTGCAACTCCTTTTCGGAGCACATCATGCCGTGGCTTTCGACGCCGCGGATATTGCCGACGGCAAGCGTCACGTCGATGCCGGGAACATAGGTCCCGGGAGCAGCAAAGGCGCCGACGAGGCCGGCGCGTGCATTCGGGGCGCCGCAGACGACCTGGACCGGCGCGCCGGCGCCCGTATCAACCATCAGCACCTTCAGGCGATCGGCCTGCGGATGTTTTTCCGCCGAGACAACTCTGGCGATGACGAAGGGCTTGAACGCCGCCTTGTCGTCGACATCCTCGACCTCCAGTCCGATCTGGGTGAGCCGCGTGCAGATTTCGTCGAGGCCGGCATCCGTTTCCAGATGCTCTTTCAGCCAGGAGAGCGTGAATTTCATCGTCCCAATTCTCCGTTCAAGCGCTGAGGCCGCCGAACAGCGTCGGCATGTCGAGCGGGCGGAAGCCGTAATGCGTCATCCAGCGGACGTCGGCGTTGAAGAAATCGCGCAGGTCGGGCATGCCGTATTTCAGCATGGCGATGCGGTCGAGGCCCATGCCCCAGGCAAAACCCTGATATTCGTCCGGATCGAGCCCGCCATAACGCAGCACGTTCGGATGGACCATGCCGCAGCCGAGGATCTCCATCCAGTCGGTGCCTTCGCCGAACTTGACGATCGGGCCGGAGCGATCGCACTGGATATCGACCTCGAAAGAGGGCTCGGTGAAAGGGAAAAACGACGGGCGGAAACGCATCGTCACGCTGTCGACCTCGAAGAAGGTCTTGCAGAATTCCTCGAGCACCCAGCGGATGTTGGCAACATTGGCTTTCTTGTCGATGACCAGGCCTTCGACCTGGTGGAACATCGGCGAATGCGTAGCGTCGCTGTCCTGGCGATAGGTCTTGCCGGGAATGATGATGCGGATCGGCGGCTTCTGCGCTTCCATGGTGCGCACCTGCACAGGCGAGGTATGGGTGCGCAGCACCTTGCGCTCGCCATTCTCGTCCGGATGGAAGAAGAACGTGTCGTGCATCTCGCGGGCCGGATGGCCTTCGGGGAAATTCAGCGCGGTGAAATTGTAATAATCCGTCTCGATATCGGGACCTTCGGCGATCGAGAAGCCCATGTCGGCGAAGATCGCGGTGATCTCATCGACGATCTGGCTGATCGGATGGATGCGGCCGCGCTCGGCCGGCGAAGAGCGCACCGGCAGGCTGACATCGACCGTTTCGGCCTTCAGCCGCGCATTGACCGCCGCCATTTTCAGCACGGACTTACGTTCGGCAATGGCGTCCGTCACTTCGTTCTTCAGGGCGTTGATCGCAGCACCCCGGGTCTGGCGCTCTTCCGGCGTCATGGCGCCGAGCGTCTTCAACAGTTCGGAAACGGAGCCCTTCTTGCCGAGCGCGGATACGCGCACGGCTTCCAGGGCCGCCTCGTCACCCGCAGCAGCAATTTCGGCAAGCAAAGAGGATTTAAGCTGGTCGATATCTGACATTGTCTTCTTTCCGTCCAGATCAGGCGGCGTTCGAACGGCAGGCTGGAGAGGCCGGCGCAGGGATATAAAGAAAGAAAAACCCGCGCTAGCCCAAACCAGCGCGGGTTTCCCAAAATCATAAATTCAAAGCTTGGGAAGCGCTGGTTACTTGACCGCGCCTTCAAACTCGTTGGCCGTACCGGCTTCCTTGAGGTACTCAAGAGCCTTCTTGGCAGCATTGACGAGCGCGCCGAATGCTTCCGGCTCGTGGATCGCCATGTCGGAGAGAACCTTGCGGTCGACTTCGATGCCGGCCTTGTTCAGGCCGTCGATGAAGCGGCCATAGGTCAGGCCGAATTCGCGGACAGCGGCGTTGATGCGCTGGATCCAGAGCGCACGGAAGTTGCGCTTGTTGACCTTGCGGTCGCGGTAAGCGTACTGCTTCGAACGATCGACAGCAGCCTTGGCGGTGCGGATGGTGTTCTTGCGGCGGCCGTAAAAGCCCTTGGCGGCCTTCAGAACCTTCTTATGCTTGGCGTGGGCGGTGACGCCTCTTTTTACACGTGCCATATCATGATCTCCTTAAATCTAGCGTTCGCGGACGAGTTTCAGAGACCGTTCGGCAGGTAATTCTTGATAACCTTGCGGCCATCCGGTTCTGCGAGAACCATGGTGCCACGTGCATCGCGAATGAACTTGTTGGTACGCTTGATCATGCCATGGCGTTTGCCGGCAGCGGCAGCCTTGACCTTGCCGGTTGCGGTGATCTTGAACCGCTTCTTGGCAGAGGACTTCGTCTTCATCTTGGGCATTTTGCTACTCCTTCTGTCCTCCCTGCGCGCTTCATCAAAAAAGCCCTTCTCGCGAAGTCCGGTTCTCCGGCCGTCGCAACAAGGTGCGGGAGCGTTTGTTGTTGATCTGCGGCTTCGGCGACGAACCGTTCCGCAAGCATTCGAAACTGCCACGGCATGCCCTGCCGGTCAGTTCGGACGCGCGCTTATAACCGCAGCGTCCTGAAAGTGCAACGGGGCTGCGGAGGAATCTTCGCACGCTCGTAAGCACCAGTGTTAGAAAGCACAAAAGCCGCCCTTGCGGACGGCCTTGGGGCGAAAAAGTGCCTGGCGCTTACTTCGGCGCCAGCACCATCATCATCTGGCGGCCTTCGAGCTTGGGCTCGGCTTCGACCTTGGCGAACTCGGTCGTATCGGCCTTGACCTGCTGCAGCAGCTTCATGCCAAGCTCCTGGTGGGCCATTTCGCGGCCGCGGAACTTCAGCGTTACCTTGACCTTGTCGCCTTCGTCGAAGAAGCGACCCATCGCCTTCATCTTCACCTCATAATCATGGGTGTCGATATTGGGGCGCATCTTGATTTCTTTGACTTCGACGATCTTCTGTTTCTTGCGCGCCTCGGCAGCCTTCTTCTGGTTGGCATATTTCAGCTTGCCCAGATCGAGGATCTTGCACACAGGCGGTTCGACATTGGGGGAAATTTCGACGAGATCGAGGCCGGCTTCCTCAGCCATTCTCAAGGCCTGGTCGGTAGGCACGACGCCCATATTCTCGCCGTCAGCCCCGATCAGCTGAACTTTGGGAATGCGGATTTCACGGTTCGAGCGCGGTCCGTCCTTCACGGGCGCGTCGGTTTTAAAAGGTCTGCGAATGGTCGTATTCTCCTCGCGTTGTTTCGGAACGTTGCAGCCTCGCGCTCCCATATCGGGGTGCACAAACGTGTCGCGTCATCGCTGCAACGGAGTCAATATCATCCTTTAGCGGAAAAATCACCCGCTGTCAGCCTGCCAAGAATCTGTTTTATAGACCAAAATAACAGGAGTTTCGCCGATGTTCGATCAGATGCCCAATGCCCAGCCGCAGTTCCTGACGGTCGGCGAGGGCGAGGCGGCGCGTGAGATCGCCATGCTGGTGCGCCGGGCGCGGGCCGGCAACAGCGCCCCGGCGCTCGTCTGGCTGTCCGGCTACCGTTCCGACATGAGCGGCACCAAGGCGGTGGAACTCGACGGGCTGGCGGCCGAACTCGGGCTTGCGTGCATCCGCCTCGACTATTCCGGCCACGGACTTTCCGGCGGCAGCTTCAGCGACGGCACGATCTCACGCTGGCTTGAGGAGGCGCTGGCCGTCATCCGTCATGTCGCCCCGGAACGGGTAATCCTCGTCGGCTCCTCGATGGGCGGCTGGATCGCGCTCCGCCTGGCGCAGGAGCTTGCGCGGCAGGGCGGCCCGAAGTTCGAAGGTCCAAAACTCGAAGGCCCAAAACTCGAGGGGATGGTGCTGATTGCGCCCGCACCCGATTTCACCTCTGAGCTGATCGAGCCGAACCTCAAGGCCAAGGAGCGCAAATCGCTTGCCGAGCGCGGCTATTTCGAAGAACGGTCGCAATATAGTCCCGAGCCGAACATCTATACCAGGGCGCTGATCGAGGACGGCCGCCAAAACCGGGTGCTCGACGGCATCATCGAAACGGGCTGCCCGGTGCATATCCTCCAGGGTATGAAAGACGCCGACGTGCCGCATGCGCATGCGATGAAGCTCGTCGAACATCTTCCCGCCGACGACGTGGTGCTGACCTTCATCCGCGACGGCGACCACCGCCTTTCCCGCCCCAGCGATATCGCGCTTCTGCTCAGCGCCGTGAAAGGCATCATCCGTTCATCGACGAGCAGGCAGATGCCCGTTTAGACGGCACCGGCCAAGAAACTCCCCCGACGCAAGTGCCCAACCCGTTGCATTTTAACCATGTCGGCGAGTTGCAAGGTGCTCCCAAGAAGTAACGATTGACTCTTCTTGGCCCTCTCCATTAACACTTTGTTAATAAATAAGGGGCGATGCGAGGAAGAGCGGGCGTGCGGATGAAGGGTATTTTTGTGGCCATGATGGCCATGTTTGCGATGGCGACGGCCGCCATACCGGCCCCCAGCAGAAATGCTTCAATGGTCACGGGCAATGCCACATCCCAGCCGATCGGACACTATGATTTCTGTCAGATTCACCGCAGCGAATGCGGGGCAAACCGCAATTCCGGCCCGGTCGAGATGACCCCGGCAAAGTGGTCGCTGGTGCGTTCGGTCAACGCCACGGTCAACCGCACGATCACACCGATGACCGACAAGGAAATATACGGCAAGGATGAAGTCTGGGCCTATCCGACCACTGCCGGCGACTGCGAGGATTTCGCGCTGCTGAAGCGCCGCATGCTGATCCAGCGCGGCTTTTCGGCCGCCGATCTGCTGATGACCGTCGTGCGCAAGCCCGACGGTGAAGGCCATGCCGTGCTGACGCTGCGCACCGCCGAGGGCGACTTCGTGCTCGACAACCTCGCTTCCGACGTTAAGCCGTGGTTTGGGACGCCCTATTCCTTCGTCAAGCGCCAGTCGAGCTACAATTCCGGCCGCTGGGTCACCATCGAGAACGGCCGCGACGTTCTGGTCGGCGCACTGCGTTAAGAGTTTTGGGGGGCGTGGGAAAAGGCCGGCGAAAGCCGGCCTTTTGCTTTTTGGGTGGACGGTGTCTTTTTCTATGCCGGAGAACTGTGGTGTTTGCCGCTACCTGCCTTTCGCTACGCTCAAGGCGTTCGTCGCTTGCGCTCCTCACCCCTCATCTGCCCTGACGGGCATCATTCCTGCATCAAAGGTCTCAAGAGGATCGAGACGGTGCCGCGAGTCCCTTCTCCCCAGCGGGGAGAAGATGCCGGCAGGCAGATGAGGGGGAGCGGCAAAGCCGCGAATGCACGGAGCGCAAGCGAAGGGCAAGGATGCTGGCGGGCCCTCTCTCCAGCCCGGCGCGGGGCGCCTCACGATAAGGGCCGATTGTTGTGCCTGCGGCGGTGATATAAAATCGTCGTGGGGTTTGCGGCACTGTAAATGGGTTGCGTTTGCCGCACCGTCTCCCGGCCCTCCGAATGGCTCCGGGCGTTCGCTGCTGCAATCGATTCACGGATCGATTGCTCGGGCTGCGCCCGACCGCAGCTCACCCATTCCCAATCAGGATCCCCGCGCCGAGCACCAGGCCGCCACCGAGGACCACCTGGAAGGCGGCGCGCAGGAATGGCGTTTCCATGTAGCGGTTCTGGATGAAGGCGATGGCCCAGAGTTCGAAGAAGACAACGACGGCAGCGGTGATTGTCGCCGTCCAGAAATGCGGGATCAGATAGGGCAGTGCGTGGCCGAGACCGCCGAGCGCCGTCATGATGCCGCAGGCAAGGCCGCGCTTGACCGGCGAGCCTCTGCCGGAGATCTTGCCGTCGTCATGTGCGGCTTCGGTGAAGCCCATCGAAATGCCGGCGCCAACGGAAGCTGAAAGGCCGACGAGGAAGGTCTGCCAGGTATCCTGCGTGGCGAAGGCGGCGGCGAAAATCGGCGCCAGCGTCGAGACCGAGCCGTCCATCAGCCCGGCAAGGCCCGGCTGCACATAGGTCAGCACGAATTGCCGATGCACCGTCGCGTCCTCGTCATGCTTGACATCTTCAGGCGTGTGTTTGTCGCCCAGCATGCGGGCGATGTCCTCGTGCCCCTGCTCGGCAAGAGCGAGATCGCCGAGAAGCTCGCGCGTCGAGGCATCCGAGGTGCGTTTTGCCGCCTCGACGTAGAAACGATAAGCCTGCTCTTCCATCGCCTCGGTTTCGCGGCGCATCGCCTCCAGGGTAAGATTTGCCCTGAGCCAGTCTGGCTTGCGCTCGTAGAAGCCCTCTACATGCTCGCGCCGGATCAGCGGAATGCGCTCGCCGAAACGCTGGCGATGGATTTCGAACAGCGACTTGCGATGCGTGTCCTCGACCTCGGCCATATCTTCGAAGACTTTGGCCGAGGCCGGAAATTCGCCGCGTAGCCTGTCGGCATAGGCGAGATAGATGCGGGCATCGTCTTCCTCGGAGGCGATCGCGAGAGCGAGAATCTCCTGCTCGGACAGCGATTCGAACGATCGTTTCGAGGATCTGAAAAACCGCGCCAACATGACTTTCTCCAAATTTAGAATTATTCTAAATCTAAAGAAGGAGGGGATGAGGGTCAAGAGCGTGCGAAGGCCGGCTGACAGATTGCCGCAAGCGGGCACGAACGCCTTTGGCTCGCTGTCGTAAACACCTATATGAGTGCTGCCGCATCACGCGGCGCCGGGGTTTATGATGGACAATGAGATTCAAGGGCGCCCTGCCCATGTCGCGGCGATCCGCGAAAGGGCGGAGGCCGAGATGCTGGAAATGGGTGTCAACGAGGCCTTCATCGGCAGGCTGGTCGAGACTTTTTACGCCCGCGTGCTTGCTCATCCCGATCTCGGCCCGGTGTTCGACGCCCGGCTCTCCGGCCGCTGGCCGGCGCATATGGAGAAGATGAAAAGCTTCTGGTCGGCGGTCGCTTTCCGCAGCGGCGCCTATGGCGGCAAGCCGGTACAGGCGCATACCGGCGTCCAGAACCTGACGCCAGATCTCTTTCCGAAATGGCTGTCGCTGTTTGCCGCAACCCTCGACGATATCGCGCCAACACCGGAGGCAAAGGCCTGGTTCATGGCGACGGCCGAGCGGATCGCCAAAAGCCTGACGCTCTCGCTGTTCTACAATCCCGCCCTCGACGATCCCGCCAGAAAGATGGGCTGATCCCTTACTGCTTTGCGGAGAAGGTGGCGCCGGCGCTTGCTGCGACGACCAGCGCCGTTCCCGCCATCTGCAGAAGGGTCATGGGCTGTGTCAGAATGGCGAAGCCCGCAAGAGCCGCAATGGCCGGCTCGAGGCTCATGAGGATGCCGAACGAAGTTGTCGGCATGCGCCGCAGGGCAATCAGCTCCAGCGTGTAGGGCAGCAGCGGCACGAGAACGGCAAGGCCCGCCATTTCGATCAGGCCATAGCTATCGAGCGCCGGCACGGCGCCTGCGAAGCCGAAGGGCGTGGCGACGACAGCGGCGACCATCAGCGACATGGAAAGCCCTTCCAGCCCCTTGAAGCTTGCGCCGATCTTCTTGGTGAGCACGATGTAGATCGCCCAACCCGTTCCCGCGCCGCAGGCAAAGAGAATGCCCTGGATATTCCCAACCCAGCCTTCACCATCATGGGCAAGAGCCAGAACGCCGAGCGCGGCAATGAACGGCCAGACGAGGCGCCGGCTGAGGCCATAGCCGATGGTCGCGACCGAAAGCGGGCCGAGAAAATCGATCGCTACGGCAAGACCGAGCGGTATGCGCTCGATCGCCGCGAAAAAACTCATCGTCATCAGCGCCGTCGTCGTGCCGAGAACCAGAGCACTTGTCCATTGCTCTCTCGTATAGCTGAATATGCGCGGACGCACGGCGACGGCTAGAATGAGAGCGGCAAAGGCAAGGCGCAGCCAGCTGGCGCCGGCAGGTCCATAGGCGGCGATGGCGGAGGAGGAAAGTGCCGCGCCGAACTGGATCGAGGACATAGACATCAGGCACATCAGCGCGCCAGCTGCCAGGCCGCCGGATGCTGCGGGCGCTTTCATTGCCAGCACGCCGGAACCGTCACTCGTTCTGTCTTCCATGTGCATCTCCGCTTCAGCGCTGTTCATACGGAGGCGACTTGAAACCGGCAAATTCAAACTTCTGATGCAGGCAGCAAAAGACCTGATGCATCAAAGGCGGCCGGAGAGGATGACCTCTTCGGCATCTTCGAAGCTCATATCGAAGACCTTCTTGCCTATCTCGAAGCTGAAGCCATTGCGGGCAAAAGCGGAGAGCTCCTTCGCCTTTCGCTTGTCGTCGAGCTCGACCCGGCGGAAGGGGCCGAAGGCGCGCTTGCGAGCGAATATCGCTGCGGCATAAAGATCGTCCGCGTCCGCAAGTGCCGCCTCGACCCTGTCGCCGGAGACGCCCTTGGCTGTCAGCTTCTGGGCAATCGCGCGTTTCGATTTGCCGCCGCGAACGGCCGAGCGCGTGCTGATCTCGGCATAGGCGCTATCGTCGAGCACCTTGTTGTCATAGGCAAATTTGACGGCGAAATCGGCAACCGCCTTGAGCTGTGCGGCACTGATATCCTCGAACTTCTCCTTGGCCTTGCGGGTGATGGCGTCGAAGAGCTGCTTTTCCGTCATCATCCGCCGCTCAAGGCGATAGATGGCGGAGTTGCGCGCCCAGCTCAGCATGCGCGGTGTCGGGATATCGGATGGACCAGTCTCGTCGTTCATATCAAGCGATCAGGCTTCAAGACCCTTGAGAACATTGGCGACGTTGAGGCCGATTTCCGGCACGCCGTAGCCGCCCTCCATGCAGACGAGCACCGGCAGGCCGGCTGAAGCGATCAGCGCACCCATGCGGGTGAAATCGTCGGAGGTCAGGCTGAAGAAGGAGATCGGGTCGCGCTCGAAAGTATCGACCCCGAGCGCGACGACGATCGCCTCGGCGCCAAAGGCCCTGATGCGGGCGAGCGCGTCGGCAAGCGCCGAAGACCAGACATTCCAGGGCGTGCCCGGCGGCATCGGATAGTTGCGGTTGGCGCCGGTGCCCGCCCCCTCGCCCTCCTCGTCGGCATGGCCGAGGAAATAGGGAAAGGCCTGCATCGGATCGCCGTGCAGCGAGGCGGTGAAGACATCGCCTCTATGATAGAAGATATCCTGCGTGCCGTTGCCATGGTGGAAATCGACATCGAGCACGGCGACCTTTTTCGCGCCGCGATCGAGCAGCCGCCGCGCCGCCACAGCCGCATTGTTGATGAAGCAATAACCGCCGAAAAGATCGATGCCGGCATGATGGCCGGGCGGGCGGCAAAGCGCGAAGGCGAAACGATTGCCCTCACCCAGCCAGTCGGCGCCCGTCACCGCGCAGCGCATCGAGGCGATCGCCGCCTCGTAGGAACCCTTGGTGATCGAGGTGTCGGCGGCATTGGCGTAATGGCCGATCGCGCCGACGATATTGTCAGGCACTCGCTGGCTGGTGCGGCGCACCGGAAAGGAATTGGCAATCGCCTCGCCGGTGAAACCAGCTGCCACCCAGCGGTCCCAGACCGTGGCGAGAAAATCGAGATAGGCGGGATCATGCACCTTTTTGGCCGTTTCCAACCCTTGCGCCTCGGGCGCCACGACATCGGCAAAACCCGCCTCCTTGACCGCCGCCAGGATCCATTCGGCCCGGAACGGCGCCTCGAACGGCGTCACCAGCTGGCCGGCATAGAGTTCGGTTTTGGCATCGCGCAGCTTGTGGTCTTCGGAATAAATGACGCGCATTTCAGATCCTGCCGTTGATTGACGATCGAGATTTACACGGGGTTGCCGCGACAAAAAAGCGGCGAAGCGAGCTCTTGATCATCCAGAGCAATAGCGCCACCTTCGCTGTTTTGAGAACGAGGAAATTCTCCGCATGAAAGTGCTGATGGTCGATGTCGACGGTGTGCTCATTCATGGCCGGCCGGCTGACGGCCTGCCGCTCTTCACCTATCTTGAGCGCGATCTCGGGCTTCGCCTCGACCTGCTGCAGCGGGAATTCTTCCAGACGTGCTGGGCCGACATCATCGTTGGCCGTGAGCCGTTGGAGCCCAGCCTCGCCAAAGTACTGGAAAAGATCGCGCCGCATCTCAGCGCCGCGACGATGATCGATTACTGGTTCGAGAACGATTCCCGACTTGATCTCACTCTCCTGGAGGACCTCGCTGCTCTCCGGCAAAGCGGCGTCACGCTTTTTCTGGCGACAAATCAGGAGCACAGACGGGCGCGCCACCTGATGCAGCAGTTGGGTCTTAACGCTCATTTCGATGACATCCTCTATTCCGCAGCACTCGGACACCGCAAACCGTCACCGGATTTTTTCAGGCTGGCGACCGGGCGTGCCGGCGTCCAGCCCGGCGAGATCGGCTTCATCGACGATATTGAGGAAAATATCGAAGCGGCACGGCAGTTCGGCTGGAACGCGGCGCAATGGACAGCTGGGGCCAGGCTCCACGAGACGCTTTCCGCCTTCAGCCATCCGGAATGAGCCATCTGAGATGAGCCGGCCGGCGCATTCAGGCGAGCCGCTTGTAGAACAGCGTGGTGTCGCAGAAGCCGCCTTCCGGCCACAGCGCATAATCCGGGATGACGCCGACCCGCTGCCAGCCCAGGCGCGGATAGATCGCCTCGGCATCGCTGCCAGTCGCCGTGTCGAGCACCAGCAGGGTCTTGCCCCGCCGTGCCGCCTCGCGTTCGGCGGCCTCCATCAGCAACCGGGCGAGGCCGCGCCCGCGGGCGGAGCGATGCACCAGCAGCTTCTTCAGATCGCCGCGGTGCGGCTGATTCGGCATCTGCGCGGCCCCCACCTGCACCGTGCCGACGATCCGGCCTTCCAGTTTGGCGACCAGCAACAGATTGCCGCCGGTGGCGACGGCATCGGCGACATCGCGCCAATAGGGTTCGGCATCGTCTGGCCCATAGGGCTGCATGAAGCCGACGGAGGCGCCGCCGGCGACGCAATCTGCAAGCACTTGCGCAAGCCCCGGAATGGCGGCGCGCGCCTCCTCGGCGGAAAGGATGCAGATATCGGGCATGGTCTTCTCCTGAACTGAAGCTGTTAGCGGCCGCCGCGATCGAGCACGACGCAATAGCGTGCCGGCGTGTTGACGGGATTGTGGAAGACATGGCCTTCGCCGACCGGCATGAAGAGGCAATCGCCTGGGCGCAGCCGGTAGGCCACCTCGCCCGCCGTCATCTCCAACTCGCCGTCGAACAGCCAGATATGCTGGGTCATGCCATGGGAGGCCGCATGCGGGGAAAGCTGACGCGGGCGCCAGCGGGGAATTCGACTTCGACGATATCGACGTCGGAGGCGGTGCCGGGTGCCGAGACCGACCGCCTGAGATAACCGGTCTCCGGATCGCGCCAGATCTGCTGCTCCTGCCGGCGGGCAAGCGGCGAGGCCTGCTCCCCCTCCTCCGCGAAGAAGGCAGACAATGACAGGCCGAGAGCGGCGCAAATCCTCGCCAGCAGCGAGGCGGTGGGGCTCGCCTCCGCCCGCTCGATGCGCGAAATCATCGCCCGGCTGACGCCGGAAGCCGTGGCGAGATCGTCAAGGGTCAATCCTTTGTCCAGCCGCAGCTTGCGGATACGGATGCCGATTGCCTGTTCCAGTTGCTCTTCCATATCCGATCCCTGATTCTACTATAAGAGAAATAAATGATCTGATGATGGAATCAAGCCTCGCAGGGGGCAAACCAACCTTGCTTTCGCCACAGCCTCGCAGATATATGGCAGCGCAATTGAGATTGGAGATAGTGATGGACGCCAGCACGCAGAGCATGGTACTGACGGGAAGCTTCACGGCCGCCGCCTGGGACAGGATCGCGCCCGTCATGGCCGAGATCGAGGTGCTGCCGCTTATCACGCGTCTTTCGGACGGCACGCTGCCGCCTGAGGTTTTCCGGCACTACATTCTCCAGGATGCGCTTTACCTCAAGCACTATGCACGCTGCCTGGCGATCGTCGCGGCCAAGGCGCCCGACAATGCGCAGGTGCTGCGTTTTCTCGGTTCGGCGCAGAAGGCGATCACCGTCGAGCAGGGCCTGCATGCCGGCTTCCTCACCCAGTTCGGCATCACTTCTGAAGACGTGACAACGGCCGAACCGTCGCCTGCCTGTTTCGCCTATACGAATTTCCTGCTCGCCACGGCCTATCACAGCTCTTATGCAGTCGCACTTTCCGCCATCCTTCCCTGCTTCTGGATCTACTGGCATGTCGGCGAGGCGATCAAGAGCCGGCCGGCGATCGAGGGCAATGCATTCCAGGCCTGGATCAACACCTATGGCGATCCGCAATTTGCCGCCGGCGCCCGCGAAGTGATCGCGCTGACCGATATCGCCGCCCGCGCTGCATCGCCGGTGGAGCGCGCCGAAATGATGGATGTCTTCGTTCGCGCCTCGCAATATGAATGGATGTTCTGGGATTCGGCCTGGCGGCTGGAGACCTGGCCGGTCTGACACGCCGCCGACCGGCCCGCAAAATAGCGTAAACAGCGGGATAATTACCGCTTTGCGGCAGGGGGCGGCGCTGCTATATGGCGCGCATGAGCACCAATTCGACCACTCCGCTATCCCATATCCGCAACTTTTCGATCGTGGCCCACATCGACCACGGCAAATCGACGCTGGCCGACCGCCTGATCCAGACGACGGGCGGCCTTGCCGAGCGCGAAATGTCCGAGCAGGTGCTCGACAATATGGATATCGAGCGCGAGCGCGGCATCACCATCAAGGCCCAGACCGTGCGCCTGCATTACCAGGCAGACAATGGCGAGAAATACATTCTCAACCTGATCGACACGCCCGGTCACGTCGACTTCGCCTATGAAGTCTCGCGTTCGCTGTCGGCCTGCGAGGGCTCGCTGCTCGTCGTCGACGCCAGCCAGGGCGTGGAAGCGCAGACGCTCGCCAATGTCTATCAGGCGATCGACAACAACCACGAGATCGTCACCGTCCTCAACAAGATCGACCTGCCGGCCGCCGAACCCGACCGTATCAAGGAACAGATCGAGGAAGTGATCGGCATCGACGCTTCGGAGGCCGTGCTGATTTCGGCGAAAACCGGCCTCGGCATTCCCGATGTTCTTGAGGCGATCGTCCACAAGCTGCCGGCGCCGAAGAGCCCGGGCGGCGACAAGGCGCCGCTGAAGGCGCTGCTCGTCGACAGCTGGTACGACACCTATCTCGGCGTCATGGTTCTCGTGCGCATCATCGACGGCGTGCTGACCAAGGGTCAGACCATTCGCATGATGGGCACGGATGCGAAATATCAGGTGGAGCGCGTCGGCGTGCTGACGCCGAAGATGGTCACCGTCGACAGCCTCGGCCCCGGCGAGATCGGCTTCATCACCGCTTCGATCAAGGAAGTGGCCGATACCCGCGTCGGCGACACGATCACCGAGGACAAGCGGCCGACCGCACAGGCGCTGCCGGGCTTCAAGCCGGCGCAGCCGGTGGTGTTCTGCGGCCTGTTCCCGGTCGATGCCGCCGATTTCGAGGATCTGCGCGCCGCCATGGGCAAGCTTCGCCTCAACGACGCCTCCTTCTCCTTCGAGATGGAATCCTCGGCCGCTCTCGGTTTCGGCTTCCGCTGCGGCTTCCTCGGCCTGCTGCATCTCGAGATCATCCAGGAACGGCTGGAGCGCGAGTTCGACCTCGACCTGATCGCCACCGCCCCGTCGGTGGTCTACAAGATGTTCATGACCGACGGCTCCGAGCGCGAGCTGCACAATCCGGCCGACATGCCCGACGTCGTGAAGATCTCGGAAATCCACGAACCGTGGATCCGCGCGACGATCCTGACCCCGGACGATTATCTCGGCGGCATTCTGAAACTTTGCCAGGATCGTCGCGGCATCCAGATCGAGCTCACCTATGTCGGCACACGCGCGATGCTGACCTACGACCTGCCGCTCAACGAAGTCGTGTTCGATTTCTATGACCGGTTGAAGTCGATCTCCAAGGGCTATGCCTCCTTCGACTATACGCTGACCGATCACCGCGAGGGCAACCTCGTGAAGATGTCGATCCTCGTCAATGGCGAGCCGGTCGACGCGCTGTCAATGATGGTGCACCGCACCGCCGCCGAAAAGCGCGGCCGCGACATGTGCGAGAAGCTCAAGGAGCTGATCCCGAAGCACATGTTCAAGATCCCGATCCAGGCGGCGATCGGCGGCAACGTCATTGCCCGCGAGACGATCTCGGCGCTGCGCAAGGACGTGACGGCGAAATGTTACGGCGGCGACGCTACCCGCAAGCGCAAGCTGCTCGACAAGCAGAAGGCCGGCAAGAAGCGCATGCGCCAGTTCGGCAAGGTGGAGATTCCGCAGGAAGCCTTCATCGCAGCGCTGAAGATGGGCGACGAATAACGCTTCTCAATGGCACCTTATGCGCATATGATCTGCGCATAAGGAGATCGTTATGGCACAGCAGGCAAGGAAAGCGGCAAACCTCTCTCTCGATGAGGGACTCGTATCGCAGGCGCGTGAGCTGAAGATCAACATATCCCGGGCGGCGGAAGATGGGATCGCGAAGGCCATAAAGGCGGAACGCGAACGGCTATGGCGTATCGAGAACGCGGAGGCAATTGCCGCCTCCAATGCCTATGTCGAAAAGCACGGCCTGCCGTTTCATAAATATCGACAGTTCTGATGGCTCGGTTTCATGTCTACAATTTGATCCATACGAATGCGCTTGCGCTTGATCTGCAGTCAGACCTGCATGGCGACCTCACGACGCGGATCATGGCGCCAATGCTTCCGCTGGAAGCTCTTCCCAAAATCATGCGTCAGCTCAACCCGCAATTCGTGATCAACGGCGTGCCATACGTTATGGCGACCCAATTTATCGGTGCGATTTCCGTTAAAGAGATAGGCGTCGCAGCCGCCGATCTCACGGCCGACAGCGATCGTATCATCAGCGCCCTGGACTTCCTCTTCCAAGGCTTCTGAGATCAACCTCGCGCCATATACTCCTTGACCAACCCCTCATAGGCCGCCATCTCCGGCAGTGCCGTGTAGCTGTGCACCGCGCCGGTCTCGGCAAAGGCCAGTTTCTCGCTCGTCCATGTCTCGATGAAGGGGGTGAACCAGCTGGGGTCATCGAGCATGGTCACGCGCAGGTTGACGAACCAGTCCATGCCTTCCGGGCGGGTGAACATCCAGCTCATGCAATGCGGGCAGAAATAATGTTTCGTCGTGCCGTGCAAGCCACCTATGACAGGCTCGCCCTTCGCCACTTCGAAACCTTCGCTGGGGATGGCGGCACTCAGCGAATAGGCGCTTGCTGTCATCCTCTGGCAGCCCGTGCAATGGCAAGCCATGGTCAGCAGCGGCGGCGCGCTGATCTTCAACCGCACCCGGCCGCAGCGGCAGCCGCCTTCCATGGGTAGGTTCTGTGCTGTCATGATAGTTCTCCCCTTTCGCCACCTGATCTAGCGGAGCCGGCGCCATTGTCGAGGGAGACGCGGCAGCCCGAGTTTCAGACGGCGTTTATCCGACGCGCCGGATTGCCGACCACGGTTGCGCCCGTCGGCACGTCTTTGGTCACAACGGCGCCAGCGCCGACGATCGCACGATCGCCGATCATCACTCCCCCGAGGATGATGGCGCCACCGCCGATCCAGACATCGCTGCCGATCGCAACCGGCCGGGCGATCTCGATACCGGCGCTGCGAAAGGCGGCATCCTTGTGATGTTCGGCGCAATAGATCTGCACGCCGGGGCCGAACATCGTGCGGTCGCCGACCGCCACGCGGCCGGAATCGAGGATAGTACAGCCGGCATTGAAATAGACGCGCTTGCCAAGGGTAATATTGATGCCGTAGGAGCAGTGAAACGGCGCTTCGATGAAGATATCGGGCGCCGCCCCAGCGAATAGCGCTCTGAGCGCCGGGGCGACAGCCCCGCGCTTATCCGGCGGCAGCGTGTTATGGGCGTGAACGGCACGGCGCGCCTGCTGGCGTAGGCCATCGAGTTCGTCGTCGAGGCAGCAATACCACTCACCCGCCGCCATCTTTTCATATTCGCTCGCCGGCATCGAGTCGCCTCTCAAACCGAGGCCTCGGACAATATTCCGATCTCTGCCGGTTCGATCAGGCTGACCCAGGCACGCGCGATGGCAAGGCCCGCGGCATCGGCGGCACCGCCATGTCTTGCCGCCAGTTCGGCATGGTTCTCTAGCCAGCCGGGAGCGATGCGCTCGATCGTATCGGGGAATTCCGCCTTCCATTGCTCAACGACTGCTCGGCCGGCCTCGAAATGGAACTGGGTGCCGTAGACGGCGCGACCGATGCGGAAGGCCTGGTTATCGGCGACCAGGCTCGTCGCCAGACGCACCGCACTTTCGGGAAGGGAAAACGTGTCGGCATGCCATTCGAAGATGGTGAATTCGCTGCCAAGCGCCGACAGTAGCGGATCGACCCGGCCCTCGGCGGTGACGCCGATCTTGTGCCAGCCGAATTCGCGGGCGGTGCCGAGATGATTGTCGGCGCCATAGGCGCGGGCGAGGATCTGGCTGCCGAGGCAGATGCCGAGCACGGCCTTGCCGGCATCACCGAAGGCACGCGAAAGCCGCACGAGCTCCGGCAGGTAAGGATGCGTCTCATCATCCAGCGCGCTCTGCTCGCCGCCGAGAACGACCAGCGCGTCATGGCCGACTATATCCCGCGGCAGGATGCCGTCCTGCCACACGCGGAACCACTCGATATGAGCTCCCGCCTCGTCGAGTGCCGTGGCAAGCGCGCCAAGACCGGTATTGCGCATATTTTCGACGACTGCGACTCGCATGGGCTCTCCCCGGTGTGACCGACGACGGAAGAGACCATGCCGGCGAACGACGCGCAAGATGCTTGCGCGCCATTGCGTGAGCACGCCGCAAGGGCTTAAATCCACGCGAATGAAAGGAAACACCATGACCGAAAAAGCCCGCGTCTCGATCCTCTACTGCACCCAGTGCAACTGGCTGCTGCGCGCCGCCTGGATGGCGCAGGAGCTGCTGCACACCTTTTCCGACAGCCTTGGCGAGGTGGCGCTGATCCCCGGCACCGGCGGCAATTTCGAGATCCGCGTCAATGGCGATTTGATCTGGGAGCGCAAGCGCGACAACGGCTTTCCCGGGCCGAAGGAGCTGAAGCAGCGGGTCCGCGACATTATCGAGCCCGGCCGCGATCTCGGCCATGTCGACCGCGCCTCGCTGGAAAGCTGACCGCAGCAGCCTCAGCGATAGGGCGAGCGGCAGACCCTGTAGACGCCTTCATAGGTGAGAAAATGATCCGTCCTCGGATTGTAGGAGCGGTATTCATTGGTGCACCAGGCGATATGCTTGTTCGGAGCGTTCGGCTGCACCCGGCGCACCGGCGGCGGGTCATAGGTCAGCTGCGGCCGCCCGGCAGCACCCGGCTGATAATAGGTCGGCCCCGTCGCGCCACGCGGCCGGTAATTCGGCTGGATATAAGCGGGGCGATGCCATTGCTGCGGCCCGAAACCGAAACAGCCGCGAAAATCGCACAGCGTCGATCCGGTGTTGAGCGGCCCGACCCCCGGCTTGCCCAGCTTCAGCGAATCAGCGCCGGCCACGGCTGGCGCGAAAACAGCAAGAAGACCGGCGAACAGAAGCGTGCGGGCAACGGGCATGAGGCATTCCTTTCGATATTTTCTCTATATAGGGCGTACCAAGAGAAGCGCTATGCCTGCCCTCCGGCCACTCCCTCGCATGTGATCAATTGTTTTTCGCCAACTGTCAGAAAAACTTCAAAAACCCGGTTGACAGTCAGGAGCCGCCCCCTTACATCGCTCTCCGTCGCCCAGATGGCGGAATTGGTAGACGCGCCAGCTTCAGGTGCTGGTACCCGAAAGGGTGTGGAGGTTCGAGTCCTCTTCTGGGCACCATTCCATTCTTGATCACTACCGGATCAAGAAGTTAAGCCTTTCCAAAATTTACGCATTTTGTGCCTGTGGAAAAGACCCGCGGCAAAGCGCTCAAGGCTTGTCTGCTCAATTTCAAGGACTTTCAAAATCCACATTGACGCGTATTCTCGGTCGCCGATAGCGGGCCGCCATCGACTGCCGGGGATCATAAAGCCGCCACGCCGTGCGGCAAAAAATCGGAAGCGTAAAGTCGCCGAAGCAACCCGCACTCCGCTCCAGCTTGATCTCGAGACCTAACCGTCCTCTCGGGACAAGTACTGGCGGCGATCGCCGGAACTCCCTATCATAATCAATATAGCGCTTCGTAATCCCGAAATTGGTTGCGGGCTTGAAATCATTCGACGTTTCCCGACGGCGACACCTCGCAAAACCCGGCGCATTTCGGGATCCCGAAGCGGCAGAATTTCGGGATTCCGAAGTGCGGTTTTTGCCCTGTCCGGAACGATCGGCCGCTTTGTTCGGATCGGCGGCGAACTGGGCGAATTTCGCAGGATAGATTTCGCGCCTTGTTTTCCAACAGCTCAGGTGCAGCCCTCAGCTGAAAGCTGACGTCGGCAACCTCGTTGCAACCGTCCTGTTGCGTAAGCGGCCTTGAGTCCGATTCTCCGAAACCATCAGGCAAGCCTCATGCCGACGATGCGTCGAGGAAGAATGTCGCTGAGATGATCGACTTTTGGGCGAGATCAGTGCGGGAACGCCGTTCGGATCGGAAAAACTTCGTTGCATTGCCGTCGTCCGTTCAATATTCAGTACACCGATTTCGCAAACCCTTGATCAATTGAATTCGGCGGTCTGCTGTCAAATAAGTGCATCGCCGGTTGGGTTTCGGACTACAGGAAATAAAGGGATATCACCCATGAATTGTCGTATGTGTGGCAGCACCAAGTTGCATAAATTTCTCGACTTGGGTTTTACACCTCCGGCCGACCAATTCCGGCGCAAGGATCAATCGCGCGAGCCGGACGTTCATTATCCCTTGCAGGTGATGATGTGTGACGATTGTGGTTTGGCTCAGTTGAGTCATGTCGTATCTCCAGAAGTTTTATACCGGAACGACTATCCCTACGAATCCTCCACCACCCGCACCGGCCAGGCGCACTGGTCCGAATTCGCCGCCAGTGTGGTTGCGCGCCTGCAATTGGGGCCGAAGGACTTGGCGGTGGATATCGGCAGCAATGTGGGTGTGCTGCTGGGAGCTTTCCAAAGCCAGGGCTTGCGGGTGCAGGGAGTCGATCCTGCGGCAAACATCGTCATGATCGCGCAGGCCAATGGCATCGACACGATCTGTGATTTTTTCAATGAAGATACCGCTCGCACCATCGTTGCTGATAAAGGCCATGCATCAGTGGTGACGGCGACCAACGTATTTGCCCATGTGGATGATCTCGACAGCTTCATATCGAGTGTCAAGGAATTGCTCAGCGAACGCGGTGTGTTCATTTTCGAAGCGCCGTATTTCGTCAATCTGCTCAAGCACAATGAATACGACACTATCTATCACGAGCATCTCTCATACCTGTCGGTCAAACCGTTGCTGGCCTTTTTCCGTAAACACGGCCTGGAGATATTTCATATCGAGGAGCGCGATATCCATGGCGGCTCTTTCCGTGTGCATGTCGGCAGGATCGGCATGTGGCCTGCCTCGCCGGACGCAGAACGGATGGCGCAGGCAGAGGTGGACATGGGCATATACAGCCATGACAAACTTGCCGAGTTTGCCGCGGCCGTGCGGCGCAACAAGGACGAACTGACCTGGATGCTTCATTCGCTGAAACATGAAGGCAAACGGATCGCAGCCGTCAGCGCTCCCGCCAAGGGCATGACCTTGCTCAATTACTGCGGGCTTGACGCCGACATACTTGATTTCGTCACCGAGAAATCAAAGCTGAAGATTGGTCGCTATACCCCAGGGGCGCACATTCCGGTGGTCTCTGACGAAGAACTGCTCAAACATCAGCCTGACTATGCTCTGCTCCTGGCTTGGAATTTCGCCGACGAAATCATCGGGAACCTGCATGAATTTCGGCGCCGGGGAGGCAAATTCATTATCCCGATCCCCTTCCCCAAAATCGTCGACTGATTACTCTTAAGGAGCACGCAATGGCGAAAATCTCGCTGGTCCCCGCATTCAAGGATGCTCGTGGCGAAATCACCGATCTTCTCGAAAACGAGAACATCAACGCGATTACCCGCATCACCTTTTCCAAAGGCGCCGTGCGCGGCAACCACTACCACAAGGAAACCACCCAGTGGAATTATCTGATCTCGGGCAGCATCAAGCTGGTCAGTCAGGTACCCGGCGAGCCAGTGGTCGAGACGGTGATGAATCCCGGCGATTTCACCGTTACGAAGCCGCATGTGCGTCACGCCCTCGTCGGCTTGGATGAGGCGGAGTTGCTGGTCTTTACCAGTGGACCGCGTGGCGGCAAGGAATACGAAAGCGACACGTTCCGTCTCGACGTTCCTTTGGCAGCCGGTGCTTAACCCATGTCGATAAACCCTCTACGTCAGGATTTGCCCGTGTCCACACGTCGCGTGCCCGTCTCGCAGCCATTGTTGGGGGCGGAAGAGACCCATCACGTCAACAATGCCTTGGCCAAAGGCGCTATCTCGGGTTTCTTTGGCGACTACCTGCCAATGTTCGAGCAGGAATTCGCGGCCTATTGCGATTGTGCCCATGGCGTGGCGGTTTCCAGCGGAACCACGGCACTTCACTTGGCGCTGGCGACCCTGTCCATCGGTCCCGGCGACGAGGTGCTGGTGGCCTCGCTGACCAATATGGCAACGTTTTTCGCCGTGCTGTACCAGGGCGCACATCCTGTGCCGATCGACTCCGAAGCCGATACTTTGAATCTCGATCCAACGCTGTTGCGAGCAAAGATCACATCCAAAACCAAGGCGATCCTGGTGGTGCACCTGTTTGGTCACCCGGTCGACATGGATCCTGTGATGGAAGTCGCTCGCGAGCACAATCTCTATGTCATCGAGGACTGTGCCGAGGCTCATGGCGCTCTGTATAAAGGCCGCAAGGTCGGCGGCATCGGCGACATCGGCTGCTTCAGTTTCTACGCCAATAAGGTGATCACGACCGGTGAAGGCGGAATGCTGACACTGAATAACGGCGAGTGGGCCGATCGCGCACGCAATCTCAAGGGATTGGCGTTCGGCGACAAGAACAAGTTCATGCACAAGGACATCGGATATAACTTCCGGATGACAAATCTGCAGGCGGCGATCGGGCATGCCCAGTTCGGCAAGATCGAACAGATCATCGACGCCAAACGGACCATCGCGAACGCGTATGGACAACGCCTTGGTGGGCGCGACGACCTGCAGTTGCCGATGGAAAAGCCGTATGCCCGAAACGTTCACTGGATGTACATGGTGCTCGTCAGCGGACGCAACGCCGGTCGGCGCGCAGAGGTGATGCATGCGCTGGCGCAAAAAGGCGTCGAGAGCCGCGAGAATTTCCTGCCTTACAACATGCAGGAAATTTTTATCAAACGCGGTTGGACCAGCGCCGATGAATGCCCGGTTGCGAACGACCTTGGCCTGCGCGGCTTTTACTTGCCGAGTGGCCCGGCAATCTCTGATGATGACATTGATTATGTCTGTCAGAGCCTGATCGAAGTCTTGGACCAATGAGTGCTGATGCGCCCGTGACAGGCAAAGAGCAGGAACCGATTCCGTTCGGTGAATATTCCGCGATCTATGACCTCATATACCGCGATAAGGACTATGCCGGCGAGGCTGGTTTTGTCGCGGCTCTGATAGAGCAGCATGCGCCGCGTCAAAACCATGTACCGATTCGGGTTCTGGATCTCGCCTGTGGGACCGGGCGCCACGCCATGGAACTGGCGGCCAAGGGTTATGTTGTCGAAGGCAGCGACATCTCATCGGGAATGGTGGCGGTGGCGCGCAACAGCGCGGCCGAACGTGGGCTGGATGTGCGATTTCATGAGTGCTCGTTTCAGACGGCCGACGCAATCCAGGGTACTTTCGACGTCGTCCTGGCCATGTTCGCGGCACTTGGCTACCTCACCGACTTTGCCGATTTTGAGCTGACCTTGAAGAATATCGCAAAGAAAATGGCGCCCGGCGGCATTTTCATTTTCGATGTGTGGAACGGCACGGCAGTGCTGCCGCAATATTCTCCCCACAAGGTAAGGCAGGAAGCGGACGACAAACGCAAGGTTGAGCGCGTTTCTCGTACCACCTTGGATACGGTCGCACAACAAGCCGTCGTCAATTTTGAATTCAAGGTCGAGTATGCCGACGGGGTGGTGAAGCATTTCAGTGAGAACCATCGCGTGCGGTTTTATTTTCCGCAGGAAATGGTCGATTTGCTGAAGGCGCTCGGCTTTGAGGTTCTTCTGCGGTGCCCATTTTTGCAGCCGGAAAAGGCCGTCTCCAGCGGCGACTGGAACATGACCTACGTCGTGCGGAAAATGTCGGGCGGGCCTACGGCTACTGACCAGGGCCAACAACGGAGCGCAGTTTGAAGATCGGTTTTTTCTTCAATGACCCTTCCCCGCACTCTGGCGGCGTGTTTACCTATCAGCAGGATATATTCAGGTCCTTTCTGGAACTGGCTGCAAAGTCGCATCACGAATTCCACGTGATTTGTGAGCACCACAAGCAAGAGGATTTTTCTGCTCTTCCAGGCCGGCCCGACAATGTCCATATTTCCCCTATGGATGCTCCCGAGCCGCCGCTGACGCCACGCCGCCGCGTCAAGCTTTTCGTCCGGCGCTTATTGGGAAAAGGCGAGAGAGCGATCGAAAAGGGGCCAAAAATCAGTCGGGCCGCCGCGGTATTGGTTCGCAATGAAATCGAGTTCACCTGGTCGATCGGGCACTATGAGCATGAGGCTTTCGACGTGCCCTACATTACCACCGTGTTCGACCTCCAGCACAGGCTGCAGCCCTGGTTTCCCGAAGTCAGCCTGAGCAGCCTGTGGGATATCCGCGAAGAATTCTTCAGCCGTTATGTCAGACGTGCTGCCTATGTGATCACAGGCACCGAAGAGGGCCGGCGCGAAATCGAAAACTTCTACCGCGTTCCCGCAAAGCGCATCCGTGTCCTTCCCTTGCCGACGCCGAGTTTCTGCTTCAATCCACCTGCGGCCGACACCGCATCCCGGCTCCGGGCGCTGGGAATTACCAGCCGGTATCTATACTATCCAGCACAGTTTTGGGCCCACAAGAACCACGCCAATTTGTTGCACGCATTACGGTTGATCAATGACGGAGAGACCGAGCCGTTCCAGCTCGCGCTGGTCGGCTCCGATCACGGTAATCTGGACCACTTGCGCTCGCTGGCGCGCACCCTTGGTGTAGAGCAGCAGGTGCTGTTCCTCGGTTTTGTCGCTCGTGAAGACCTGACTGCGCTTTATCAGGGAGCGTTCGCGCTTACTTATCCAAGCCTGTTCGGACCGGATAATTTGCCGCCTCTGGAAGCCTTTGCCCTTGGCTGCCCGGTGATTGCATCAGACTATGACGGTGCCCGCGAACAATTGGAGAATGCGGCCTTATACGTCGACGCATTGGCGCCGGAACTCAATCGCCGCTGCGGTTCGACAATTGCAGGCAAGCCCCGAACTGCGGCAACAGATGATCGAAAAGGGTCATATTCGTGCGCGCAAATGGACCGCGACGGACTATGTGCAAGAGATTTTCTCCATACTTGACGAATTCGAACCGGTACGTCGCTGCTGGCATTAAACTGAAATAGTGCGCAGCCTCCTTAATTGCCCTGATTTCGGAACTGCCAGCCTGAGATCGCCCGAAACGGAAGGCAGTCCACTCCAGCTTGATCCAGATGCCTGGCCGTCGATCGGGCAGGGTTAACGACCTTCACGCGGCCATATGGGTCTTCCTGCTGTCGGGAATGACGGTCAGCACTCCCATGCCGGCTTCTCTGGCGGCGCTCAGAAGCAGTTCCCTGAGTTCGTCCATCCCAGCCTGCCCCATGACGGCATCGGCGCAAACCTTCACCGCCGCAACATATTCCTCTCCATCCTCAAACGGCCAGTCGGTCATCAGAACTTCAGCGGCGTCTCGGAGCGTCCGGACGATCTTGCGTTTGTGCCGGTCGCCGAGAAAGAGAACGAGAGGCGCAAAATCCGCCGATGTGTTCCATTGCATGGCACTTTCTCCCCAAGAGTTAGAATATTAGTAACAATGCAAGAAGCGTGCCGGGACGGCAGGAAGCGTTTCAACGGCCTGCCGAGCGCGCGCGGTACCTGGTCGACACCCCCGCAAGCCTCGCACAAGAACGAAATCGGATACCGGGACCAGGATGACCATACGGCCGTTCCACCTGTGAGTGCCCCCGCATGCCGGGCGGCCTCGCCGGGCGCCGGCCGTAGACAATAATCGCTTCCAAAGACTCTGGAGTTCGCTTGGGATGAAAGTTGTAATTCTCGCCGGTGGTCTCGGATCGCGCCTTGCCGAGGAGACCAGCGTACGGCCTAAGCCTCTGGTCGAAATCGGCGGCATGCCGATCCTCTGGCATATCATGAACATCTACGCCCATCACGGCCTCGATGATTTCATTATCTGCGCCGGCTACAAGGGCTATATGATCAAGGAATATTTCGTAAACCTTGTTCTCCACCACAGCGATATCACGGTCGACCTCGGCGCCAACAGCATCAATTATCACGGCGGCAAACGGCCGAACTGGCGCGTCACCGTCGTCGATACCGGCATGCATTCGATGACCGGCGGCCGTCTCGGGCGCATTCGCGACCATCTGACACCAGGCGAACCTTTCTGCATGACGTATGGCGACGGCGTCGGCGACATCGACATTGCCGCCGAAGTCGCTTTCCATCGCGATCACGGCCTGAAGGCGACGATGTGCGCGGTGACCCCGCCCGGACGGTACGGCGCCACGAATATCGAGGGCCAGTACATCACCTCCTTCGTGGAGAAGCCGAGAGGCGACGGCCAGCGTATCAACGGCGGCTTCTTCGTGCTCGACCCTTCAGTGGTCGATCTCATCACAAGCGACGACACGATCTGGGAAGCCGGGCCGCTGGAGTGGCTTGCCGCCAACAACCAGCTTGCCGCCTTCAAGCATGACGGCTTCTGGCAGCCGATGGATACGCTGCGCGAGCGCACCCATCTGGAAGAACTCTGGAATTCCGGAAAGGCGCCGTGGAAGCTATGGGCCTGACGGACTTCTGGAAAGGGCGGCGGGTTTTCCTAACCGGGCATACCGGCTTCAAGGGTTCCTGGCTTTCCCTGTGGCTGGAGCGGCTCGGCGCCGATGTCGCCGCTGTGTCGCTGGCACCCGAGACCGAACCGTCGCTCTACCAGAAGCTTGCTCCGTGGGATGATCGCGGCCACCATATCGTCGATATCCGCGACGCCGAGGCGCTGCTTGCGCTCTCCCGGCGGTTCGAGCCGGAGATCGTCATCCATATGGCGGCACAGGCGCTGGTGCGGCGCTCCTATGAGAACCCGGCCGAGACCTTTTCGACCAATGTCCTGGGAACGGCAAATGTTCTCGACGCGGTCAGGCACACGCCCTCCGTCAAGACCGTGCTCGTCATCACCTCGGACAAGGTCTACGCGAACAGCGGCAGCGGCATACCTTTCGTCGAGACCGATACGCTCGGCGGCAAGGACCCCTACAGCAATTCCAAAGCCTGCACCGAACTCGTCTGCCAGAGCTATCGCGACAGTTTCTTCAAGGGACGCGATCTCAGGCTCGCCACAGTGCGGGCCGGCAATGTCATCGGTGGCGGCGACTGGTCCAGGGATCGGCTGATCCCGGATTTCATCCGCGCCTTCGAAGGCGGCGAACCGATCATGCTGCGCTATCCCGAGGCTATCCGCCCCTGGCAGCATGTGCTGGAACCGCTCGGCGGTTATCTCCGTTTCGCCGAGGTGCTGACCGAGGAGCGTGGCAGGGATCTGCCTGATGCCTTGAATTTCGGTCCGCACCCTGAGAGCTTCGCGACCGTTTGCGAACTTGCCGAGGCGCTCGGACGCGCGCACAGCGTCGGAGACGTGTGGCGGCCGGCGCCAGGCGAACATCTGCCGGAAGCGCCGGCGCTGACGCTGAGCTCGGCCTTGGCGCTCGACACAATCGGCTGGCGTCCGCGCCTCAGCCTGCAGCAGACTATCGACTGGACAGCCGCCTGGTACAAGGCCAACCGCGAGGGAGCCGACATGCGCGCCTTCTCGCTCGGCCAGATCGCGGCCTATGAGGAAACAGTATCATGACAGCGCATAATTGCCGGTTCTGCAGCGCTCCGCTGACGCACCGCTTTGTCGATCTCGGCTCGACGCCGCTCGCCAATGCCTATCTGACCGAAGAGCAGCTCAAGCAGCCGGAACCTTCCTATCCGCTGCGCGCTTTCGTCTGCTCGCAATGCTGGCTGGTGCAGGCCGACGCCTTCGTTCCGCCGGAGGATATCTTCAGCCACTACGCCTATTTCTCTTCCTATAGCGACAGCTGGGTGGAGCATGCGCGCCAGTTCACCGTCACGGCCCGCGAGCGTTTCGGCCTCGGCCCGGCATCGCAGGTCATCGAGGTGGCAAGCAATGACGGCTATCTGCTGAAGCATTTCGTCGAGGCCGGCGTGCCCGTGCTCGGCATCGAACCGGCTGAGAATGTCGCTGAGGTGGCGCGGCAAATCGGCGTTCCCACCGAAGCGCGCTTCTTCGGCAAGGAAACGGCTGCCGACCTCGTCTCGCTTGGCCTTGCCGCCGACATTGTCATCGGCAACAACGTGCTGGCGCATGTGCCCGATATCAATGACTTCGTCGGCGGGCTCGCTGCCGTTCTTAAGCCGGATGGCGTCGTCAGCGTCGAATTCCCGCACCTGCTGCGGCTGATCGAAAACATCCAGTTCGATACCGTCTACCACGAACATTTCTACTATCTGTCGCTGCTGGCCGTCGAAAAGGTGTTCGCAGCGCACGGCCTCAAAGTATTCGACGTGGAGGAACTGTCGACCCATGGCGGCAGCCTGCGCGTGCTTGCCTGCCGCGCAACATCCACGGCTCACCCAACCGGCCCCGACCTTGCCAAAGTGCGCGCCGATGAGGCCGCCGCCGGTTTCGACAGGACGAAAACCTACGAGGCCTTCCAGAGCCGTGTAGCGCCGATCAAGGACGGGCTGCTTGCCTTCCTCAACGAAGCCAAGCAGAACGGCAAGAGTGTCGCTGCCTATGGCGCCGCCGCCAAGGGCAACACGCTGCTGAACTTCTGCGGTGTCGGCACCGAACTCATCGATTATGTCGTCGATCGCAACCCGCACAAGCAGGGCCATTACCTGCCGGGCAGCAAGCTGCCGATCTACGCGCCTGAGAAAATGGACGAGACGCAGCCGGATTATGTGCTCATCCTGCCCTGGAATATCAAGAACGAAGTCGTTGCGGCCAACAGCAGGGTCGGCGCCTGGGGCGGACGGTTCGCCGTTGCGGTGCCGGAACTGACGGTGCTCGGATGAAATTTCTTCCGACCCCGGTTTCGGGCGCCTTTGTCGTGGAAGTCGACGCGCGCTCCGACGACAGGGGAATGTTCGCGCGAACTTTCGACGCGCGGACCTTTGCCGACCGCGGTCTCGTGCCGGTCTATCCGCAATGCAACGTCTCGCGGAACCATAGGCGCGGGACGCTGCGCGGCATGCACTACCAGGCCCAACCGCGGCCGGAGGTGAAGCTCGTGCGCGCCACGCGCGGCAGGGTCTTCGACGTGGCGCTCGATCTGAGGCCGGATTCGCCGAGTTATCTCCGATGGGCTTCCGTCGAGCTCGATGCTGCCAGTTGCAACGCTTTCTACATACCGGCCGGATGCGCACACGGTTTCCTGACGCTCGAGGATGAGTGCGAACTCTTCTACCAGATGTCGGAAGCTTACGTGCCGGAACTTGCCCGTGGGGTCCGCTGGGACGATCCTGCCTTTTCCATCGCCTGGCCGTTCACGCCGAGCGTCATCAGCGAGCGCGATGCCGCGCTTGAAAGCTATAGCCAGGAAGCAAGCGTTTGAGCGGCATCAAACTCAGCATCTGCATCCCGACCTACAATCGTGAAGCCTATCTCAGAAACTCGCTGACCTATTGCGAGAACGACTACAAGTT
Source organism: Rhizobium sp. C104 (assembly GCF_022354505.1). Classification (NCBI taxonomy): domain Bacteria; kingdom Pseudomonadati; phylum Pseudomonadota; class Alphaproteobacteria; order Hyphomicrobiales; family Rhizobiaceae; genus Rhizobium; species Rhizobium sp. C104. The sequence goes on from NZ_CP092348.1 coordinate 3,394,098, forward strand.
CGACTTTCCCTTCGAAGTCGTCATCTGCGACAATGCCTCCACGGACGGCACGCAGCACGTGGTCGAGGAATTCATCGGCCGCGGGCTGCCGATCCGCTACTATAAGCGTGAAGCCAACGCCGGCGCCGCGGCGAACGTCACAAGCGCTATGCGCCTCAGCAAGGGCGAATATCTCATCTACCTGGCCGACGATGATATCCTAATTGCCGGGGCGGTGGCCGACACCATCAGATATCTCGACAACAATCGGGAAGTGACCTGCGCCCATGCACCGTGGTTCCTCTACGACGAGGTCGCCAAAACCGACATCATGAAGTTCTACGATGTCGAGGAAGATCGAAAGTTTCCGCACGGCAGCTTCGGCGAAGTCTTCCAATATCTCTGCGAACGCCACATCTTTCCGGAAATCGCCATCTACCGCTCGTCAACCCTGCGGTCGGCCTGGATCCCGCGGGAATTCTGTTTCTACCCGTTCCCATTCCTTGCGCATTTTCTCGATCAGGGCGCGGTTACCTTCCTGCAGCGGCCGTTCTACCGCTCGATCACCAATTCGGTGATCACCCGCGATCGCCAGCAGGAGGGCACCAACGACGTCATGACGAGCTGGGATCGCTATCGTGGCGGGCTCGAATATTTTCTCTATACGGGCGTCAGGCGCGGGGCGCTGCCCCTTACGCCAGAGAAGCGTCTCCAATATGAGGAGATGTGCAAGATCTTCACGCTCAATCGCATGGCGGTCGCCTTCCGCTTCTGGGCAGTGAGTAAGAATTACATCAAGGCGTATGAGCTCTATACCCGCATCATGTGGGGCGGGATGCTCGATCACCCGGAAATCCGCCCCTTCCGTGAAACGCTGCCCCTGATGGTCGTCATCCAGACGCTTGTGAGCGAAGTGAATTCGGCGATCGGCATCGATACGCTGCTTCTCGCCGGCTTTACGGAAATCGCGGCGCTCGAAGAGCTGATGCGCGAACTCGGCCTACGCGAAAAGGTAAGGGTGACGACAGAACTCAGCGACAGTGCGCTCGATAGCACCGCCGTCTTCGTGAACGTCGACAGAGACCGGGAATATTTCGTAGCACTCGGCTATCTGCCCAATCTGGTGTTCCACGAGCACGATCTTGCCCGGCACATCATCATGTGAGCCTCGCACCAGTTTCAAAAACTAGCGTCGTGACGGGCGCCTGCGTCTTGATTTCAATTCAACAGAAATTAGCGGCATGACAAACAGGATCTTCTACACCAAGCCTTCCATCACCCAGCTTGAAACCGATTATGCCACGGATGCGGCAGCGACCGGCTGGGGCGCACGCTGCTACGACTACATCAATCGCTTCGAACGCGACTTCAAGACCTATCTCGGCAGCGACTTTGCCATCGCGACATCGAGACTGCACCGGCGCCATGCACATGGGCCTGGCCGCGCTCGGCGTCGGCGAAGGCGACGAAGTCATCCTTGCCGACACCAATTGGGTCGCCACAGTTTCACCTGTTGTCCATCTCGGCGCCAAGCCAGTCTTCGTCGATGTACTGCCGGATTCCTGGTGCATCGATCCTCGCGAGGTCGAGCGACACATCACTCCGAAGACCAAGGCGATCATCGCGACCCATATCTATGGCAATCTTTGCGACATGGATGCGCTGCTCGACATCGGCAAGCGCACCGGCATCCCGGTGATCGAGGATGCGGCGGAAGCCATCGGCTCCGTCTGGAATGGCCGTCGTGCCGGCTCGATGGGCGCCTTCGGTACCTTCTCTTTCCACGGTACGAAGACGTTGACGACGGGCGAAGGCGGCATGTTCGTCACCAGCGACACCGCGCTTTACGAGCGGGTGCTGACGCTCAGCAACCACGGCCGGGCTCGCGGCCAGACCAAGCAATTCTGGCCCGACGCGATCGGCTTCAAGTACAAAATGTCCAACATTCAGGCGGCCATCGGCTGCGCACAGCTGGAACGCATCGAAGAACTCGTCGCCCGCAAGCGGGAGATCCTTGCAGCCTACATGGTGCGGCTTTCCGCCCTGCCCGGCATCTCGATGAACCCGGAATACAGCGGCACGATCAATGGCGCTTGGATGCCGACCGCGGTCTTTCATCCGTCGACGGGTACCACCCGCGAGATGATGCAGCAGGCCTTCGAGATCGCCAATATCGACGCGCGCGTCTTCTTCCATCCCCTGTCCAGCCTCGACATGTTCGAGGATCGGCCACAGAACGTGAACGCCTGGAGCATTCCGGGCCGCGCGATCAACCTGCCCAGCTATCACGACATGAGCGAAGCCGATATCGACCGGGTGGCGGCAACGTTGCTCGATGTGGCGGCCGGGCGGATCTACCACAACAATACAGCATTGCGGCAGTCGATCTAAGACAGCCCTACAGCGAAGGACAAAGAACAGTCATGACCACGAAGGACGATCGTCTCGAATTCGAAGCCCACAAGCGGGAAATGTCACTTGCGCTCGGCAAGGACGAGGCAAGTTTCCAGCAATCGCTGAATACGCTGATCGGGCTCGACAAATTCGACTACTTCTATCTGTGGTCATGGATGGGCGTGCCGATCATACAGCTTCCAGTCGATATCCTGGCAACCCAGGAAGTCATCTGGGCGACCAAGCCCGATGTCATCATCGAGACAGGCATCGCGCGCGGCGGCTCGCTGATCTTCATGGCGTCGATCCTCGCCGCCATGGGCAACGACGAGGCCAAAGTTGTCGGCGTCGACATCGACATCCGCGCCCATAATCGCGAGTCGATCGAATCCCATCCCATGTCGAGCCGAATCAAGATGATCCAGGGCGGTTCCGTCGACGACGACGTGCTTGCCGCCGTGAAAGCCGAGATTCCGCCGGGTGCCCGGGTGATGGTGGTGCTCGACAGCGACCATTCCTACGAGCACGTTCTGGCCGAGTGCCGCGCCTACGGTGCGCTGGTAACGGAAGGCTGCTATCTCGTCGTCGCCGATACGCTCATCGGCCATCTGACCGAAGAACAGGCTTTCACAAAACGCTCCAAGGTCTGGCTGCGCGGCAATGAGCCACTGAAGGCCGTTACCGACTATCTGACGGAAACCGACCGTTTCGAAGTCGATCCGGTTCTGAACGGCAAGCTTGTGCTGTCTTCTTCGCCGGGCGGCTACTGCGTCTGCCGCAAGGCGTAAGCGGACAATCAGGGATCGTCGTTCATGACGCAGGTCGATATCGTCAGCCTCAAGGACAATGCGGATCCGGCCGGACGGCTCCGACTCCCGATCAGGGACGATAGCGGCATGCATGTGGGCGACCTGCAATGCATCGACAGGTCGATGCTCGACGAGCGCGGCCTGGTCGACGACCTGACGACGTGGCGCAACCAGTCGATGCCGTTTTTCCTCACTCAGTTCCGTGCCACCGAAGAACGCACGCGGCGTTGGCTCGAAACCATCTCACTGCCAGCCGCCGACCGAATCCTGTTTGTCATTTGCGATCACGGCGGAAACCGGCTCGGCAACTTCGGCCTCTGCAACATCCGGCTAGGCGCCGCCGAATTCGACAACGTCATCCGCGGCAGGGCGAGCGACGTCCGCAACCTGATGTTCCATTGCGGCATGACAATGCTGGAGTGGATGTTCTCAGGACTTGGGGCCGAAACGGCCGAACTGCACGTCTTCTCCCACAATGAAAAAGCGATCGGCCTCTACAGGCGGCTGGGCTTTGCAGTGGCCGAAAGCCTGCCGCTGCGGCGCACCGAGAAAGAGGGCACAGTCAAATATTCGCTCGTCGATCGACCGGACGCCAATGCCGGCTTCGACTATCTGAGGATGGAGCTTCCGAGAGAATATTTCCGACAGGTACATCCGGCGGCTTTGCCGACCGGCTGAAGTGCCTACCGCACCGGCTGATAGCGGCCGCGCAGCGGCACCTTGTCGTCCATCGAGATGAAGCCGTCGCGTTCGCAGACATACATCAGCGTCGGCATACCGCCGGAGCGGAAGATCTCGTCGTAGCGGCGGCGGATCTGGACGGTTTCGGTGCGGCAATTATACGATTCCTCCTCCTTCTTGTCCGGCTGCGCCTTGACGCCGGGCAGGCCCTTGTAGGGGTAGAGGGGCTGAACGCCGGAATCGAGGGATTTCGTCCAGTCGACGGCAAAGGCGGACGCAGGGGCAAGGCTGGACACGGCAACGAGCGACATCAGAAGCATCATCATAGGCCGCATGGGAATTCTCCTGCCGGCAATAGGGCACTCACAGGATGTAGGGAAACCGCCGACCGTCATCAAGCGGCGGTCGCGGGTGACTTGCTGAAATAACTTCTGATGACAGGGTGGCTGAAAAGGCCGGCGAGGATCGCAAAACCGGCGCCGACGACGAAACCGGCAAGAAGACCGCCGATGATGCCGGCGACGAGCAGGATCTTCTTTCCCGGGCCGTCGGCCTTCACAGGCGGCTCGGCCGGCGAGATGACGCGAATGTTACTCTGGTTGAGGTTCTGCTCCTCGCTCGTCTGGCTGGAGCGCTTCAGCACCGTCTCGTAGATATCGCGCGCCGCCGTCGCCTTGCGCTGCAATTCGTTCAACTCCACCTGCTTGTCCGAGGTACTCGCCTGCAGCGCCTTCTGGACGGCAAGCTCCTTGGCGATGCTGTCCTCGGCGGCCTTCGCCTGCTCGTATTCGCCTCTTGCCGACGTGGCGAGCCGCTGCAATTCGCCCTTGATTTCGCCTGATATGCTCTGCAGCGAGGAGCGGGCCGCCTGCAGGCGCGGATGACGCGTGCCCATCTGGCTTTCGAGGCTGCCGACGGCGGCGGCCTGGGTGGCATATTGCTGCCGCAGGCTGACGAGCGGCGAGGTGACACCACCCTCCGCCTGGTTGCCGGCGACGATATCCTCGACGCGGAGATTGGCGACGGCATCGGCGCGGGCCTTGGCCTGGATGGTTTTTTCCTGCGCCGTCACCAGCATCGTGTTCAGCGAGACGAGCCGTTGATCGGAAATCAGATTGCCCTCGGTCGCGGCCATGTCGTTGTCGGCGCGGAAGGTTTCGACAGCCTGCTCGGCCTCCAGCACCTTCTGGCGCAAATCGTCGAGACGTCCGTCCAGCGTCGAGGAGGTGTTTTCGTAGATGCCGTTCGAAGCGCTGTTTTCTTCCTCGGTGAAGGAGGTGACGACCTGGTTGGCAAGCCTTGCCGATTTCTCTGGATCATTGGTTGTCGCGGCGAGCGAGACGACATAGGTGCTGGCCTGGCGGGTAATGACCAATGCCTTCTGCAGGGTGCCGATCACGGCGGCGCCATCGGTGCGGCCGCCGGTGAATTCCGGATCCTGGTCGAGCTTCATGGTCTCGACGACGCGGCGCAGCACATTGCCGGATGTCAGGATCTGCACCTGGCTGTCGATCAACGTCGAGATCATTTCCGGCGAAGGCCCCGAAGATTGCCCGCCCGCATCGGCAAGGCCGATCTGGCGCGGATCGAAATAAAGGCTGCTGACGGCGGTGAATTTCTGCCCAATGGTGGGCGCCACCACCCCGCCGGCAACGGCGCCGAGAAGGGCAAGACCAAGCACGACCAACCGACGGCTCCAGATCGCGGCGACGCTGGAGTGGAGGTCCAGAAGCGGTGCGGCAGGCGCGGGCGCCGCGTTCGACGCCGCGTCCACGACCGGCTGTTTCATAGGCGCCGTCGGGGGCGGCGCCGGGGGTGTGGCCGGGGACGGAGGCGCCGGGCGCTCGGATTGGCGCGTTTGCGCAACACTTGCCGGCGGCGGCACAAAGGCAGGAGGGGCGGGTTCTGGCGCCGGCGGAACAAAATCGTCCGGACGGACCACGGGACTGCGCATGCGCACACCTTCCGGCGCAGTCTGAGACGACTCATAACTGCGCCAGCCAGGGAGCCGGCTTACCCTGTTCCTGTCATACTGGTTCATACGCGCACTCGTGTCCTGCCCAGCGTGAAAGACTGAAGCCGAGGTGCTCAGACTTTAGAAATTCTTAGCTAACGGACCGTTAAAATAATCTCAGCGACGCCGATGTTGCGATTTGCCTGGATTACGAGGACAGCCATGAGGACGAGACGACATCTGACGGCGCTGCTGCTTGCGGTTGCTCTCGTCCCCTCGCCGACCCTCGCGGCCGACCTACCCTGCTATCGCGGCGTCAATCTTTCCGGCGGCGAATATGGCGACCGCGACGGCGTCTACGGCACGAACTATACCTATCCCAGCGAAGACACGATCGGCTATTTCGCCGAAAAGGGCAGCTCGATCATCCGGCTGCCCTTTCGCTGGGAGCGGCTGCAGCCGGCGCTCGGCGGACGGCTCGACGAGGACGAACTCAAGCGGATCAAAGATACGGTCGGCCTGATCCGCAAGCACGGCATGGCCGTGCTGCTCGACCCGCATAATTTCGGCTATTACGACAAGACGCAGGTCGGCACGGCGCCGGCGACCGACGCGGCCTTCGCCGACTTCTGGGCAAGGCTCGCGGTCGAATTCGCCAATCGGGATGGCGTGCTCTTCGGCCTGATGAACGAGCCGCACGATATCAAGGCGACGGACTGGCTCGATGCCGCCAATGCGGCGATTCGTAGCATCCGCGCCGTCGGCGCCCGCAACCTCATCCTGGTGCCGGGTACGGCCTGGAGCGGCGCTCACAGCTGGGAGAAGGATGTGATCGGCGGCGCCAATGGCACGGTGATGCTTGGCGTGCGCGATCCGCTCGACTTCTACGCCTATGAGGTTCACCAGTATCTCGACGTCGATTCCTCCGGAACCCATCCGACCTGCGAGGGTGCCACCGCCGCTGTCGAAGCGATCGCCGGCGTCACCGCCTGGCTGAAGACGAACCACAAGCGCGGCTTTCTCGGCGAGTTCGGCGCCGCCGCCGACAAGGACTGCATGAGCGGGCTGACCGAGATCTATTCCACCATGTCCGATAATGGCGACGCCTGGCTTGGCTGGTCTTATTGGGCCGCGGGCGAATGGTGGCCGGCCGACGAGCCGTTCAACGTCCAGCCGCGAAAGGGCACCGAGCGGCCGCAGATGCGGCTTCTCTCCAATTCGGCAAAAGCGAAAGCCGGCGCCTGCGCCAGCGTCAAGCCAGCGGGGAATTGATGGTGGCGGTCCTCGACCAGAAGGCAGCTTTCTCTATGGCCGGCAGTGCAGCCAGCGAAGCGGCGCGGACCGATTATCTCGTGCTCTGGCTCGGACTGCTGTCGGTGCTCTACAACGGCATTCTCGCCTTCATCAACCACAACATCATGCCGCTCTCGTTGACGCATGTCGCCGCCAGCGAAGGCCTGATCATGGCGAGCGCCATCCTCTACATCCTGCACAAGGGGATCTACGAGACCGATCTGCCGGCTTTCCTGTTCCTGCTGTTCACGCTTGTCGTGACGATCTATGTCAGCGTGCTCAACCGCATGCTGTTCGTTGATCATTTCCGCAACGTTCTGATCATCTTCTGCTTTTCCGGCCTTGGTGGCTGGAGCAACGAGAAGACGATGAAGCTTGCCTTTCGCTGGGCAAGCCTTGCCGTCATGATCTTCCTGATCTTCGAGATCGTCAGCGTGCCGTTCTATGTCAGCATCGTGCATCCGTCCGATTATTTCGCCAATACCCGCGGGCTGCTGCCGCTGAGCTACAACACGACGGGCCTGTTCCAGAACGCGCTCGGTTTTCCCGAGCGTTTCTCCTTCGGCATCATCGACCACCGCTCGTCGTCGATCTTCCTCGAACAGGTGTCGCTCGCCAATTTCTGCGGCGTGATCGCGATCTATCTGATTTCCATGTGGGAAAGAATAGGCCGCTGGGACCGGCTGCTGTTCGTCAGCACCGCGGTGCTGATCCTGGTGACGAACGACACCCGCACGATGCTGATCTTCTGTTTTGCCTGCATCGTCGGCTATTTCGTCTTTCCGAAGATCCCGAGGAATTTCAATCTGGCGCTGATGCCGCTGATCGTCGCCGCCGGCTTCCTCGTCTACACCTTAAAACCCAATGCGACGGGCGACAATTTCACCGGCCGTATCAACCTGACGATGAAGAAGATCATGGAGCTCGATCCGCTCGCCATCCTCGGGCTTTCGGTCGACCGGGTCGCCGAATTCGCCGACAGCGGCTATGTCTACCTGATCTACGCGGCGACGATCTTCGGCGTTATCGCGCTATGGCTGTTCGTCTGCCTCTTTCCCGCCGGGCGCACGGCGGCGCAGCGGCGTTGCGCCCATTCACTTTCTCTTTTCATTTTTCTGAATATGATGATCGGGGGAACCGCCGTTTTCTCGATGAAGATCGCCGGGCTCCTGTGGTTCGTCGTCGGATATATGCGTTTCCACGACAGCCCGCGCATCCGTCAGGATGGTGCGGCGGATGTAGAGAGTTGACCGCAGCGGCACGGCGCCCGCGCGAGCCATAGAACAGGATGATTTAAGGCCGGATCGGCCTAAAATCTGAATCCTGTTCTAAATCAAAGAAATAGAGCATGATGTCGTCCGAAACCGCCCACACTTTTCGGCATCATGCTCTGGGGAGCAAGATGCTCGATGCTTGTCCAGCTTCAATATCTGCGCGCCGTAGCGGCGCTGATGGTCGTCTATTTCCACGCGATCTTGCAGCTTGCCAAGGTCAATCCTGCGCTCGACGCCACTGCCTTCCTCTATGGTGAGACCGGCGTCGACATCTTCTTCGTGCTCAGCGGTTTTGTGATGTGGCTGACGACAAGCGGACGGGCGATGAGCCCCATCGATTTCGCCCGTCGGCGAATCAAACGCATCGTCCCGCTCTATTGGCTGGCAACGCTGTTTTCGGCTGTCGTGGCGCTGGTGGCCCCATCATTGCTGAAATCGACAGTGTTCGACCTGCCGCATCTGATCGCCTCGCTGTTTTTTCTGCCATGGGCCAATGCCGCCGCTCCGAGCGCGATCACCCCCGTCGTCGTGCCGGGCTGGACGCTGAATTACGAGATGTTCTTCTATCTCATCTTCGCGCTGCTGCTGCCGCTCTCGGAAATCCGCCGCATCCCGGCAATGTTTGCCGTCTTCGCCGTCATCCTGATCGCCTGCCGGCTGTTGCCGGAAACGACGGCCACCCGCTTCTACGGCGAGCCGATCATCCTGGAGTTTCTCGCCGGCACCGTGCTCGGCTGGCTCTACCGGCAGAAGGTGCTTCTGCCGAACCGCTGGGCATGGGCGGCGCTGGCCATCGGCTTTGCGTTCCTCTTTATTAACGAGGCGCTGATGCGGCCGGAAAGCCGGTTCTACGCCTGGGGAATCCCGGCGATCTTCATCGTCTACGGGGCGGTCTCGATCGACTTTTCCAGGCTGCCTTTTATCGGCTGGCTGAACTATCTCGGCGACTGCTCCTACAGCATCTATATCACCCACGCCTTCACGCTCGCGTTTCTGAGGGTCGCTGCCGACCGGCTGCCGATCGGCATCCTGCAGCAGCCTGTGCTCTTCGTGATCCTGTCGCTGGTGCTCTCGTCCATCGGTGGCGCCATCATCCACGAAATCACCACACCGCGGCGGAAAGTGGCGCTGGCGAGCCGCCCGCCGGCCTAACTTCGTCCATCGAAGGCGAGAATACGCATGCCCACGGCGCTGGCGGCACAGTTTTTTGCGTAACTTCTCCTAAGCTAAGGCCTGTCGCGCAAAACTGTGCAGCGGTTTTGCGATAACGACATGCGAGACATAAAGACCCGGAAGCGAGAGAACTTGCACAAACATGATGGGTCATCTTGCAATTTGTCGCATGAATGAAAGCGCACCGGCCTGTTCGCGGCCCAGGCTTTGATCTAAGCACGGCCGCGGCCTTGAAGAGGGAAGAGGGAGAGACATGAAAAGCTATGTATTGACGGTATCCTGCAAGTCGACGCGCGGCATCGTTGCGGCGATTTCGAGCTATCTGGCGGAAAAGGGCTGCAACATCATCGACAGCTCGCAGTTCGACGATCTCGATACCGGCAAGTTCTTCATGCGCGTCTCCTTCATCTCCGAAGAAGGTCTTTCCGGCTCAGAGATCGGCGCCGATTTTGCCGCCGTCGCCGCGCCCTTTTCGATGGAATACGAATTCCACGACAGCGAAAGCCGCATGAAGGTGCTGTTGATGGTGTCGCGCTTCGGCCATTGTCTCAATGACCTGCTCTACCGCTGGAAGATCGGCGCGCTGCCGATCGACATCGTCGGCGTCGTCTCCAACCATTTCGACTACCAGAAGGTCGTGGTCAACCACGACATCCCCTTCCACCATATTCCGGTCACCAAGGCCAACAAGGTGCAGGCCGAAGCCCATATCATGGAGGTGGCCGAGCAGACCGGCACCGAACTGATCGTGCTTGCCCGCTACATGCAGATCCTGTCGGACGAGATGTGCCAGAAGATGTCGGGCAAGATCATCAACATCCACCATTCCTTCCTGCCGAGCTTCAAGGGCGCCAACCCCTACAAGCAGGCCTATGGCCGCGGCGTCAAACTGATCGGCGCCACCGCCCATTACGTCACCGCCGACCTCGACGAAGGCCCGATCATCGAGCAGGATACGGCGCGCATCACCCATGCCCAGTCGCCCGACGACTATGTCTCGATCGGCCGCGACGTCGAAAGCCAGGTGCTGGCCCGGGCCATCCACGCCCATATCCACCATCGCACCTTTATCAACGGCAATAGAACAGTGGTCTTCCCGGCAAGCCCCGGCAGCTACGCTTCCGAACGCATGGGTTGAACGCGGTCGAGACCCACATCTCTTTTGCTGACAGACGACAATCTCCCGTTGCCTGCCAGCAGCAAGTATTTGATTATCGCCTTCAATAGGTAATCGAATCATGCTGCGGGAGGGGTGTCATGACCGACGAGGCGCTTGTTGATCGCATGTCACTGCCGCGTCCCAACGTGACCGTTGCCGACGCGGAAGAGATCCTTCTTGCCCATTACAGCCTGTCAGGCACCATCGCCGAACTCGGCAGTCAGCAGGATCGGAACTACCGCGTCGATAGCGATCGCGGCCGCTACGTCCTGAAGATCTGCCATGCCGCTTACGAGGCCCGCGAACTCGAAGCGCAGAATGCAGCGATCCATCACCTCAAGAGCAAGCAGGATGCGCCACGCGTTCCCAATGTGATTGCCAGCAATGAGGGGCGGGAGATCGTCGTGCTGACGGTGCGCGGGCAGGGCTACCAAGTCCGGCTGCTGGAATATCTGGAAGGCCAAGGGCTGACGGAACTGACCTACCTGGCGCCGGCTTCCGTTGCTGCGCTCGGCGCGCTCTGCGCCAAGCTGGCGCAGGCGCTTGCCGATTTCAACCATCCCGGCCTCGACCGCAGCTTGCAATGGGATCTGAGGCGGGCCGGGCCGGTCGCGGTGCAACTGCTTTCCGCCATCACCGACAGTGCCGCGCGCGACCGGATCGCCAAGACCATGGTGATGGCCGTTCGCCGCATCCAGCCCTTGGCGCCGTCGCTTCGGCTGCAGGCGGTGCATCACGACGTCACCGGCGATAATGTCGTCGGTCATCGCAGTGCCCATGGCCAAATCATTCCCGACGGAGTGATCGATTTCGGCGACATCATCCGCGGCTGGCTGGTCGGCGACCTCGCCGTCACCTGCGCCTCGCTGCTGCATCACGCCGAGGGCGACCCTTTTCATATCCTGCCTGCCGTCACTGCCTATCAGGCGATCTATCCGCTGACCGAGGAGGAATTGAAGGCGCTTTGGCCATTGATCGTCGCCCGCGCGGTCATCCTCGTCGCCAGCAGCGAGCAGCAGATTTCGGTCGATCCCGACAATGATTATGTCCGCGGCAATCTCGATCGCGAGCGGGCGATCTTCGATACGGCGATGTCGGTTCCCTTCGAATTGATGGAAGCAGCAATCCTCCAGGCAGCCGGCGGGAATGTCGCTGCCCCGGAAACATCAGGATGGTTGCCGCTGCTGCCTGACATTGATCCCACCGGGATCGCTTATGTCGACCTTGGGGTGTGCAGCCCGCATTTTTCCGCCGGCAACTGGCTGAATGCCGACATGGACTGGCGGCTGCTTGCCCGGGCTGCAACCGAAAACGGCACGGCAGCAACGCGCTACGGCGAATATCGGCTGTCCCAGGCGGGAACCGCCGGGAGACAGGCGACCTGCGCCCTGCATATCGATATATGCCTTGCCGCCGGCAGCGCGGTTGCCGCGCCCTTTACCGGCCGCATCGGCTGGAAGGACCAGCATCTGACGCTGACCGGCGACGGCATGACCCTGCATCTCGACGGGCTCGACCTCTCGGTCGAGGACGGCGCCGAGGTTGCCGGCGGCGAGCCGCTCGGCGCGGTCGTCGGCGAGGCTTCATCGCTCGGTGGGCTGCGCGTCCAGCTTTGCAGCATCGCGGGGCTCGAGCCGCCGCTCTTTGCCACGCCGCGCGAGGCGGCGGCCTGGTCGGTGCTCTGCCCTTCTCCCTCGCTGCTTCTCGGCCCTGGGGCCGATGCGCCGAAACCGGAAACCGCCGAGCTGCTCGCCAGGCGGCAGGCACATCTGGCCGGGGCACAGAAGAATTATTACGCAGCGCCGCCGCAGATCGAGCGCGGCTGGAAGGAGCATCTGTTCGATGTCGAGGGCCGCGCCTATCTCGACATGGTCAACAACGTCTCCATTCTCGGCCATGGCCATCCCAAGCTTGCGGCGGCGATCAGCGCCCAATGGCTGCGGCTCAACACCAACTCACGCTTCCACTATGCCGCGATCACGGAATTTTCCGAGCGGCTCGCAGCACTTTCGCCCGATGGGCTCGATACGGTCTTCCTGGTCAACAGCGGCTCGGAGGCGAACGATCTGGCGATCCGGCTGTCGCAGGCTCATAGCGGCGCGCGCAACATGCTCTGCCTGCTCGAAGCCTATCATGGCTGGTCGTCGGCAAGTGACGCCGTCTCCACCTCGATCGCCGACAATCCTGAGGCTCTGACCACCCGGCCGGACTGGGTGCATGCCGTCGCGTCGCCGAATACCTATCGCGGCGCATTCCGAGGTCCCGATACGGCGGCCGGCTATCTCGGCGCGATAACGCCGGTGCTGGAGGGGATCGACGCTGGCGGCGAAGGTCTTGCCGGCTTCATCTGCGAATCGGTCTACGGCAATGCAGGCGGCATTCCGCTGCCGGACGGGTATCTCGCCCAGGTCTATGCACAGGTGCGCGCCCGCGGCGGCCTCTGCATCGCCGACGAAGTGCAGGTCGGTTATGGCAGGCTCGGCCATTATTTCTGGGGCTTCGAACAGCAAGGGGTCGTGCCCGACATCATCACCATCGCCAAGGGCATGGGTAACGGCCATCCGCTCGGCGCCGTCATCACCACGCGGGAGATCGCCAGGTCGCTGGAGAAGGAGGGCACGTTCTTTTCCTCCACCGGCGGCGGCCCGGTCAGTTGCGTCGCCGGCATGACGGTGCTCGACATCATGGCCGAGGAAAAGCTGCAGGAAAATGCGCGAGAGGTCGGCGATCATCTGAAGGCGCGGCTTGCCGCACTGATCGATCGCCATCCGATTGCCGGCGCCGTGCACGGCATGGGGCTCTATCTCGGGCTCGAATTCGTCCGCGACAGAACGACGCTGGAGCCGGCGACCGAAGAGACGGCAGCAGTCTGCGAGCGGCTTCTGACCCTCGGCGTCATCATGCAGCCGACCGGCGATCACCAGAATGTGCTGAAGATCAAACCGCCGCTCTGCCTCGGCATCGACAGCGCGGATTTCTTCGCGGACATGCTGGAAAAGGTGCTCGATGAAGGCTGGTGACAAGGGCATGCGGCCTTAACCAAATCGTTCATTTCAGGGCATTTCGATTTTTAATGAAACGGCCCATTGCCTGAATCAGCCGGGCTTCCTATCTCTGCTGCGGCGGTCGAAAGAGTTTCGATTCTGTCATGCGAATTTTACGACGAGCTGATATGTTTCTTTCCGTAAAGTTCGGCTGGGATGGAATGGATTTTTTCAGATCGTCGATATTTTGACACGTTTCGGAATATGTTTCTGACAGGCTGCAGGGTAATCTCTACCAAGTTAGTAGATTTATCAGTGGCAGCCATCGCCGGTCCCGGGCTCTTCCGGGACCTCTCAAGTGCAACGCCAACGCAAGGAACGAGCATGATAGACATCGATATTCTCGCCGACCTTGGGCGATCTGTGCTTGGCAATGACCGTCCGGGCGCCCTCTCCCGCCCGAACTGTCGAATGTGACGTTCGTCCTCCTTTCAACGGTACCAGACAAGTCAATTCGCCATGGCTGCGCATGTCGCGCGGCAGGAGTTCTATCTATGAAGAAGCAAGTTATCGAATATGCAGGCGTTCCCGTCGGGATCGTCATTCCCGATGAAGACCGGCTGAAGTTCATCGCCGTGAAGTTTCATGTCCACGACCTCGACGAGCAGCGTTTCGGCTCGCCCGATGAGGTGCGGCTGGCCATCCACGATCTGATGACCCGCCGTCATCCGAAGCCGCTTCATGCCTGAGGGCATGAGGCCGGCAATAGCATTCACGGCTTTTTTCGATGTCCGACCGGTCCCGCCATTTGGGGCCGGTCTTGTTTTTTAAGAGCAATTGCAGTCCTATCGGCGGCCTATCCGCATAAGGATCCGCCCTTGCCCGATCTTCTGAACCTCATCACCGACATCGAAGGCGTTTCCGTCGGCCATGCGACCGACCTTGCGCTCGGTTCCGGCGTCACGGTCATCGTCTTCGACGAACCGGCCGTCGCCTCCGGCACGGTGCTCGGCGGTGCGCCCGGCGGGCGCGACACCGGCCTGCTCGATCCGTCGATGACCGTCAATGCCGTCGATGCCTTCGTGCTTTCCGGCGGCTCGGCTTTCGGGCTGGATGCCGCCGGCGGCGTGCAGGCGGGCCTGCGCGAGCTCGGCCGCGGTTTTGCCGTCGGGTCGGTGCGCATTCCGATCGTGCCGCAGGCGATCCTGATGGACCTGCTGAACGGCGGCGACAAGGATTGGGGCCTTCACTCGCCCTATCGCGACATGGGTTACACGGCACTCCAGGCTGCGGCCAAGGGCACATTCGCGCTCGGCACGACAGGTGCCGGGACGGGAGCGACGACGGCCACCGTCAAGGGCGGGCTCGGCTCGGCCAGCGCCGTCAGCAGCGCCGGGTATCGCGTCGCGGCGATCGTCGCCGTGAATGCGCTCGGTTCGGCAACGATCGGCGACGGGCCGCATTTCTGGGCGGCGCCTTTTGAAAAAGATGCGGAATTCGGCGGGCTCGGCATGCCTGCGGTGGCCGACCACCGGATGCGGCTCAAGGGCATGAACACGCCGGCAACCACGATCGGCGCAGTGGTGACCGATGCGCAGCTGACGAAGGCCGAGGCGCACCGGCTTTCGCTCGCCGGCCATGACGGCCTTGCCCGAGCCCTGCTGCCGGCGCACCTGCCGCTCGACGGCGACACCGTCTTTGCCGCTTCGACGGCGAAGCATCGAAGAGACGACATGGCGAGCCTGATGGAGCTGTGCCACCTCGCGACCATCGTCATGGCCCGGGCGATCGCCCGTGGCGTCTACGCCGCGACCGCCCTTCCGGTCGAGGGCGCACAAAAGGCCTGGCGCGACCGCTATCCGAGCGGCGGCTGATTGAATAGGGTCAGACTCTCTACAGATCCAATATGCCCAATGGCGGAGAGACGTGAATGCAGATCCGGGCGCTGATGTATTTCGACGAGCTGGTCAGGACCAATTCGATGCGCCAGGCGGCCGAAAACCTCAATGTCGCGCCGACGGCGATCAGCCGGCAGATCGAGAACCTCGAATATCATTTCGGCGCGCCGCTCGTCGAACGCAGTGCCCGCGGCGTCAAGCTGACGGCCGCCGGCGAACTGCTTGCCGCCCGCGCCGGCCGGACGTTGCGCGAACTCGATCACGTGCAGCAGCTGATCGAAGACCTGAAGGGCCTGCAGCGCGGCCGTGTCAGCATCTATGCCAATGGGGCGACCGTCGCCAATCTGCTGGCGCCGGCGCTTGCCGAATTCAGCCTGAAATATCCGAAGCTGCGCTTCACCGTGACAATCACCAGCGCGCGGCAGGCGGTCGATGCGGTCAACAGCGCCGAGGCGGATATTGCGGTGACGCTGTTTGCGCCACCGATGTCCGGCACCAAGGTCCGGCTGCGCTCCGAGATTGCCTATGATCTCATCGTCACGCCGCAGCATCCGGCCGCCGCGCATACCGAGATCCCTATCGGGCAACTTGCCGACTACGCATTGGCGCTGCCGGATCAATCCTTCGGCTTCCGCCAGGCTTTCGATGCGCTGTTCGAGAAGGAGGGGTTGAGCCTCGATCCCGTCTTCGTCACCAGCTCGCTCGAAATGCTGAAGGAACTTGTGCTCAGCGGGGCTGCGGCCACGCTGCTGCCAGCGCTGACTGTCCGCCGCGAGATCGAGGCGGGTCAGCTCCTTGCTATTCCGCTCGCCGGTAAGACCGGCATCCGCACCCATGTCGATCTCTGCGTTGCACCGGACCGGCAACTGTCCTTCGCCGCGACGAAACTGCTCGACTTCATCGAAAGGTTCATGCGCGAGCGCACGAACCGCCGGGCCGAGACGAAGGACTGACGCTTCGAGCTTGCATTGCCCCCAGATTTACGGTGTAGCTTTTTCGGCTACACTGAGCACACAAAATCGTCATTGTGTGTGCACCGGCATAGTGTCACTCTCCTCGCAAAAGGTCTTCGTCATCGACGCGCGGCCAGATAAGGGAACATGATGATCAAGCTTTCGTTTGCGCCTTCAGCGCGTTTCGCCCGGCGGCTTTCGCTCGGTGCTGCGCTTTCGGCCGGCCTGGTGATGACGGCAATGACGCCGGCCGAGGCGGCGAAGACCACGCTTAATCTCGGCATGAGCGTCGAGCCGACCGGTCTCGATCCGACGATCGCAGCACCGGTCGCGATCGGCCAGGTGACCTGGCAGAACGTGTTCGAGGGCTTGGTGACGATCGACCAGGCTGGTAAGATTCAGCCGCAGTTGGCGAAAAGCTGGGAGATCTCTCCCGATGGCCTGACCTATACGTTCAAGCTGCAGACCGGCGTCAAATTTCATGACGGCGAGGTTTTTGATGCCGCTGCCGCCAGGTTTTCGCTCGACCGCGCCCGCGGCGCGGATTCGATCAATCCGCAGAAGCGCTTTTTCGCCTCGATCGCCTCGATCGATACGCCCGATGCCGAAACGCTGGTGTTGCATCTTTCGGCGCCGACCGGCAGCCTGATCTACTGGCTCGGCTGGCCAGCCTCGGTGATGGTCGCGCCGAAGACGGCTGCCGACGACAAGACGACGCCAGTGGGCACCGGCCCCTTCAAATTCGCCAGCTGGGCGAAGGGCGACAAGGTCGAACTCGCCAGGAATGCCGATTATTGGAACAAGGATACGGCCGCCAAGCTCGACACGGTGACCTTCCGCTTCATCGCGGATCCGCAGGCGCAGGCGGCAGCGCTGAAGTCCGGCGATCTCGATGCCTTTCCGGAATTTGCAGCACCCGAACTGATGAGTTCCTTCGATGGCGATGCGAGGCTGGTCACCAGGATCGGCAATACAGAGCTCAAGGTCGTTGCCGGCATGAACAATGCCAAGAAGCCGTTCGACGACAAACGCGTCCGCCAGGCGCTGATGATGGCTATCGACCGCAAGACGGTAATCGACGGCGCATGGTCCGGCCTCGGCACGCCGATCGGCAGCCACTACACGCCGAACGATCCAGGCTATCAGGACATGACCGGCGTGCTGCCCTACAACGTCGAAAAGGCGAAGGCGCTGCTGACCGAAGCCGGCTATCCCAACGGCTTCACCTTCACGATCAAATCGCCGCAGATGGCCTATGCGCCGCGCAGTGCCCAGGTGATGCAGGCGATGTTTGCCGAGATCGGCGTAACGATGAATATCGAGCCGACCGAATTTCCGGCGAAATGGGTCCAGGACATCATGAAGGACCGCAACTTCGACATGACGATCGTTGCCCATGCCGAACCGCTCGACATCGACATCTATGCCCGCGATCCCTATTATTTCAATTACAAGAACGCCGCTTTCAACGCGCTGATGAAGAAGGTCCAGGAGACGACCGATCCCGCCGCGCAGAATGCGATCTATGGCGAAGCGCAGAAGATCCTCGCCGAGGACGTGCCGGCGCTCTACCTCTTCGTCATGCCGAAACTCGGCGTCTGGGACAAGAAGCTGAAGGGGCTGTGGGAGAACGAGCCGATCCCTTCCAACGTACTCTCCGGCGTTTCCTGGGACGAGTAGGCGGCGAGTTCGTGCGGATTGAGAGGCATGGGATGAGCGCAGGGAAGCTGCATAGCGAAACGCTCAATGCTGGTCGCAACCCTCTCCGTCCCTCATTGCTGGGCTCGACACAGGAATCCAGCGCGCCCAAGTCCTTGGGCGCGGGAGACTTCCGTGCCTGGACGAGAGTTATTCACGGCGCAGATGCGCCGTGGCTGGATTCCTGTGACGAGCACAGGAATGAGGGAGGGCGGGGAAGCCGCCGTGCCGCATCGAAAGCGTGGCACGCATGATCACCCTCCTCGCCCGCCGCTTCGCCGGTCTTCTCGTCACGCTGGCCGTCGTTTCGCTGCTGATCTTCGCCGTCATGGACCTTCTGCCCGGCGATCCCGCCTCGATCATGCTCGGCACCTCGGCAACACCGGAAACGCTTACCGCACTGCGCCACGATCTCGGGCTCGATCAGCCGCTGCTGCTGCGCTACGGGCAATGGTTGACCGGCGTGCTCTCCGGCAATCTCGGCAATTCCTTAACCTATGGCGTGCCAGTCGCGGGATTGATCGTCGAGCGGCTGGCGGTGACGCTGCCGCTGGCGCTGATGGCGATTATGCTTTCTGTGGCGATTGCCCTGCCGCTCGGGGTGCTGGCCGCCTCGCGCCGCGGCGGTGTCTTCGACATCATCGCAACGCTGTTTTCGCAGATCAGCATCGCCGTGCCCGCCTTCTGGGTGGCACTGCTGTTGATCATTCTATTTTCGACGATGCTCGGGCTGATGCCGGCCGGCGGCTTCCCGGGCTGGAGCTCCGGTCTGCTGCCGGCATTGCAGGCGCTGGTTATGCCCGCCGTCGCGCTGGCGATGCCGCAAGCGGGCGTGTTGACGCGGGTGGCGCGCTCGGCGGTGCTCGATACGATGCATGAGGATTTTGCCCGCACCGCCGTGGCGAAGGGACTGTCACGCAGTGCAGTGCTTTGGCGGCATATCGTGCCGAACGCGCTGATCCCGATCCTGACTATGATCGGGCTGCAATTCACCTTTCTCGTCGCCGGCGCGGTGCTGGTGGAAAACGTCTTCAACCTGCCCGGCCTCGGGCGGCTCGCGCTGCAGGCGCTCTCCCAGCGTGACATCATCGTCATGCAGGATGTCGTGCTGTTCTTCGCAGGCCTGGTCATCGTGATGAATTTCATCGTCGATCTCTCCTATCTGGCGATTGATCCCAGGATGAGAAAGGCGGCCTGACGCATGGCACCGATCGTATCCACCGCAATCATCAGCCGCCGCCGGGTCTTTAGATTTAGCCGGCGAATGAACCTGATTGCAGGGTCTGTCATCATCGGCCTGCTGGTCGCCGTTGCGCTGCTGTCGCTCGTCTGGACACCGCTGCCGCCCGCGAAAATGCAGATCATCCACAAGCTGCAGCCGCCGCTTGCCTTCGGCCTGCTCGGCACGGACCAATTCGGCCGCGATGTGCTTTCGATGCTGATGGCGGGATGCTGGAATTCACTGTCGATCGCCATCACTGCGGTTGCGATCGGCGGGACGCTCGGCTCGATATCAGGCATCTCGGCGGCGGCAATCCGCGGTCCCTTCGAGGCGTTGCTGATGCGGATCTGCGACGTCATCTTCGCGCTTCCGCCGATCCTGTCGGCCATGGTGCTCGGCGCCTTTCTCGGGCCAGGGCGGTTCACCGCGATCACCGCGATCGCCGTCTTCATGATCCCGGTTTTTGCCCGTGTCACACTCGCGACCTCGCTGCAGGCCTGGAGCCGCGACTATGTGACGGCGGCGCGCGCGATCGGCAATACACGCCTGACCATTTCGCTGCGCCATGTACTGCCGAATATCATCAGCCAGATCATCGTGCATGGTGCGATCCAGCTGGGGCTGGCGATCCTGACCGAAGCGGGTCTCAGCTTCCTCGGGCTCGGCATGGCGCCGCCGGCGCCGACCTGGGGCCGGATGCTTGCCGATGCGCAAACCTATCTGGCGCTCGCCCCCTGGCTGGCGATCCTGCCCGGCCTTGCCATCGCTGTGACCGTCTTCGGCTTCAACATGCTCGGCGACGGTTTGCGCGATCTGCTCGACCCGCGCGAGGCGAGCCGCTGATGTCCTCCCAAGACGAAAAGCCCGAAAGACCATGCCATGACCGAAACCGACCTCACCATCCGCCAACTCAGGCAGCGTTTCACCGATAAAAGCCTTTCCCCTCTCGAATACTGGCTCGCCCTCGAAGACCATATCGCCGCCTGGGAGCCGTCGATTTCGGCGCTCTACCTCTACGATCCGGAATCGGCGCGCGCCCAAGCGAAAGCTTCGACGGAGCGCTGGGCGAAGGCAGAAACGCTAGGTCCCCTCGACGGCATCCCGGTGACGCTGAAGGAACTGATCGCCACGAAGGGCCAACCGGTGCCATCAGGCACAAGGGCAGTGGAACTCAAACCGGCAGAGGCCGACGCGCCGGCCGCGGCCCGGCTGCGGGAAGACGGCGCGGTGATCTTCGCCAAGACCACCTGCCCCGATTACGGCATGCTTTCCTCCGGGCTTTCGAGCTTTCATCCTCTCAGCCGCAATCCCTGGAACACCACGCAGAATCCCGGCGGATCGAGCGCCGGGGCTTCCGCAGCGGCAGCGGCCGGTTACGGACCGCTGCATATCGGGACCGATATCGGCGGCTCGGTGCGCCTTCCCGCCGGCTGGACCGGCATCTTCGGCTTCAAGCCAAGCCATGGCCGCATTCCGGCCGATCCCTATTATGTCGGGCGCTGCGTCGGGCCGATGGCACGCACAGTCGAGGATGCGGCCTTTTCGATGGCGACGCTGTCACGGCCGGACTGGCGCGACGGCACCAGCCTCCCGCCGAACGATTTCAACTGGATGGATCTCGACATCGACCTGTCGGGCATGACGATCGGGTTGATGCTCGATGCCGGCTGCGGGCTTGCGGTGGACGACGAGATCAGGGCCGCGGTCGAAACGGCGGCGAAACAATTCGAGGCGGCCGGCGCGACCATTCTATCGGTCCAGCCAGTGCTGACACGTGCAATGCTGGATGGGCTCGACAATTTCTGGCGATCCCGGCTCTGGGGCGATATTGCTGATCTCGACGAGGAGCGGCGCGACAGCATCTTGCCCTATATCAGGGATTGGGCGAAGGGTGGCGCCGACATCCGCGGCGTCGATGCGGTCAGAGGCTTCAACCAGACGATCGAGATGCGCAAGAGCTGCGGACGGTTCTTCACCGAGGTCGACGCCCTGCTTTCGCCGACCAATCCGATCATCTCCTATCCGGCCGAATGGGCATCTCCGACCAATGATCCGGCCCTGCCGTTCGAACATATCGCTTTCACGGTGCCGTGGAACATGTCGGAGCAGCCGGCCGCCTCGATCAATTGCGGTTTCTCCCGCTCAGGCATGCCGATCGGGTTGCAGATCGTCGGGCCGCGCTTCGACGACATGCGGGTGCTCAGACTGTCGAAAGCCTTCGAGGACTGGACGGGTGGGGTAAGATCCTGGCCGCGGCCTCCGATCAGCTGACCGGGCGGCGATACCCGGTCGGTTGCTCGTAGAGCCAGCCGATGCGCTCGACCGCGGCCTCGAAATTCTCGCGCGCCACCGTCATGCTATGGCCGTTGGCGTGCAGAATGGTTTCCGGATCTTCGAAGACGGCGACATGACCCTTCCAGAATACCAGGTCGCCACGGCGGATTTCGGATCGGTCGATCGGCTGGCCGAGGCCTGCCACCTGCATATCGGTATCGCGTGGCGCAGCTCTGCCCGTCATCAGCATCGCCAGCTGGACGAGGCCGGAACAATCGATGCCGAGGCCGGAACGTCCGCCCCAGAGATAGGGCGTTTCCAGGAAACGGGCTGCGATCTCGACGTAATCGGCACCGTCGAGCGTGCCGATCGGCTGGACGTGTTTGGCGAAGATCGCGGTTCCATCCTCCAGCACGACATAGCGGTTACCGCGCGCTTCCGCCTCGCCGGCCACATGGACGCGACTTCCCATGGACAGGATCGCCTGGTGGGGTTTGCGCAGCTCCGGTTCCGGATAAAGGAAGGTGCGCTGGACGGTGACGAAATGGGTCGGCGCCGGCCTGCCTTCCGAAAGCGCTTCTGCGGAGAGATAACCGACATAGCCGTCCGAAGCGGCTTTCACCCAGCACCAGCCGTCGGCGCGATCGAACACCGTCACATCCTCGCCAAGCAGCACCTCGGTATCGATGCCGCGCGCAAGGTCTGGTTCGGGGCGCAAGGCCGCGACCGGAACGGCAATGCGGGCCGGGGCGCCTTCGACGAAGCGCAACGCCTCCACCTTGCCTTCAAGTCCCGCTTCAGCGAGATCCGGCCGATAGGCATGCAGGCGGCGGTCGAGCATCGTCATTGAGTTTCCTTTTCAATTGGCCTCTCAGAGCGGCAGCCGGCGGGCCTGATCACGGACGAGGTCGCCGAGCTTTTCCAGGTATAGCGCGCCGCCGACGGTACGCTTGATGATCACGCTGCGCCGGTCGGCATCGTCGCGCACACGATCGACCAGGCCCATCTCGCCCATCGTGTCCAAGGCGCGGGTAATGACCGGCTTGGTGACCTCAAGTGTCGCGGCAAGCCCGCGCACCGTATGCGGCGGCGGCACCAGATAAATATGCAGCAGGATCGCCATCTGGCGCAACGTCAAATCGCGGTCATCGTGGCGGACCTGATCGAGCGCCACGCCATGCCAGAGCCCCAGCGCCTGCGAGGCGGTCAGTTCGATCGGCACGGCCCCTCCGGAAAATCGTTACGCTAACGTTTCATTTTCCGGCAGTTGCCATGGACATGCAAGAGGCGGCAGCAATTGCCGCCCGGCAGGGTGAATAAAATTTTAACGATCGACAGCGGGGGCAGCGCATGAAAAGTCATGCCACCGCCCCTCAGCCCTCGTTTGCAGCCGTCAGCGCAGGCTCTCGCGGATATGATGGAAGAGCGCGCGGATGGCCTGTGCTTCACCGCCGCCCGGCGAATGCGGCCGCTCGGACTGGGCCCAGCCGTAAATGTCGAAATGCGCCCAGCTCTTCGCCTTGCCGACGAAACGCTTGAGAAAGAGCGCCGCGGTGATCGCTCCCGCCATGCCGCCGGCCGGCGCGTTGGTGAGATCGGCGAATTTGGCGCGGATATCCTTGTCATAACCGGAATAGAGCGGCAGCCGCCAGATCGGATCGTCGGTTTCCAGGCTCGCTTCGGTCAGGTCATGCGCCAGATTGGCGTCGTCGGTGAAGAAGGGCGGGAGATCCGGACCCAGCGCGACACGGGCCGCACCGGTCAGCGTCGCCATGTCGATCAGGAGATCGGGCTCTTCCTCGTCGGCATAGGCGAGCGCATCGGCAAGGATAAGACGGCCTTCGGCGTCGGTATTGTCGATCTGGACGGTCAGTCCCTTGCGGCTCTTATAAATGTCGCCGGGGCGGAAGGCATTGGACGAGATGGCGTTTTCGACGACCGGGACGATGACACGCAGATCGACCTTCAGCTTAGCGTCCATGATCATCAGCGCGAGCCCCATGACATTCGCCGCGCCGCCCATGTCCTTCTTCATCAGCAGCATGGAGGCGGCGGGCTTGATGTCGAGGCCGCCGGTATCGAAGCAGACGCCCTTGCCGACAAGCGTCACCTTGCGATGGCCCTTTTTGCCCCAGCGCAGCTCTAGAAGACGCGGCGCATCGGCACTGGCGCGGCCGACGGTATGAACCAGCGGGAAATTCTGCTCGAGCAGCTCGTCGCCCGTGATAACCGAAACCTCTGCCTTGTAATGTGCAGCCAAACCACGGAACACGGTTTCGAGTTGGTTCGGCCCCATGTCATTGGTCGGCGTATTGATGAGGTCGCGGGCGAGAAAGACGCCGGCAAGCTGGCGCTTGATGTCGGCACTGTCGGCATCGCGGGGGATCATCAGCGTCGCCGCCGGCGATTTTTCAGACTTGTAACGGTCGAAGCGGTAGCTGCCGAGACCAAAGCCGAGCGCCAGGCGATTTGCCGTCAGCGGTGCGGTTTCGATGTGCCAGTCGCCGGCGGGCAGCGCCCGGGCGAGCCTGCCGGTGATGTAAGGCTGCTCGGACGGATTGGTGCCGAGACCAAAAAGCGCGCCGCCGAGATGGCCTTCGGCCGTCGGAATCAGCAGCAGCGACCCGCTTTCGGCCTTGTAACCCGCCCTCTGCGCCCAATCGAGCGCGATCGGATCAATCGTGCCAGTCTCAATATGGGCAGGGGTGACGGCAAAGATCGGCAGCGTCGAACCGCCCTTCGTGTTGAAAGGGGTCGGTCTCTCGATGAACTGATAGGGGGCCATGATTGTCCTTCGGCGGTCGTAAGGAATCACTCCTTAACGGTCTGTTAGGGTTAACAGACTATTGCTGGAGCGAAGATTGCGTCAAACCTTTCCCTGTTCCGCGTTCGAGGTCAGGCGCCGATTTCGGAATCCAGGGAACGCGTCATGCCGGCCTCGCTCACCACCACATTCACCCATCGTCTCCTGCAGGGCGTTGCCGCATCGCTGCTCGTCCTGGCACTCGCCGGCTGCTCGACGACCAAGGATCGGATGACGACAGGCTCGGTGCCGAAGCTCACCAAGCCGGTTGAAGAGATGGACGCGACCGAGCTGCGCTCGGCAACCGACCGCCTCGGCCAGGCCTATGAAAAGAACCCGCGCGATCCGGTCACCGGCGTCAACTACGCCAATCTGCTGCGCATGAACGGCCGTGATGCGCAGGCGCTCGCCGTCATGCAGCAGGTGGCGATCAGCAATCCCGCCGACCGCAACGTGCTGGCCGCCTATGGCAAGGCGCAGGCGGCGGCCGGCCAGTTCCAGCAGGCGCTCGACACGATCGGTCGCGCCCAGACACCGGATCGTCCGGACTGGAAACTGATCTCGGCCGAAGGCGCGATCCTCGACCAGATGGGCCGGGCAAGCGATGCCCGGCAGCGCTACCGCGACGCGCTCGACATTCAGCCGAACGAGCCCTCCATCCTTTCCAACCTCGGCATGTCCTATGTGCTGACCGGCGATCTGCGCACCGCCGAAACCTACCTGCGCTCCGCCGCCGGCCAACCGACAGCCGACAGCCGCGTCAGGCAGAACCTTGCGCTCGTCGTCGGCCTACAGGGACGTTTCCCGGAAGCCGAGCAGATCGCGCGGCGCGAACTTTCGCCGCAACAGGCCGATGCCAATGTCGCCTATCTCCGCGGCATGCTCTCGCAGCAGAATTCCTGGCAGAAGCTTGCCGCCAAGGACAAGACGCCGGGTGCCGCGGACGGCAGCAACACCAACTGACAATGGTCTTAGACAAAAATTAGAGCATGATGTCGTCCGAAAACCGCTCACACTTTTCGGCATCATGCTCTAGCGGGCGCTCAGGCCCGACAGAATAAGACGCAATCCGAGGCCGCCCATGACGGCGCCGGCGGTCCGGTCGATCCAGCTCTTCGCGGCGAGATAGAGCCGCCGCGGATGGCGGGCCGAAAAGGCCAGCGCCACGATCGAATACCACCCCGCTTCCACCGCAAAGACGCCGAGCGGCAGCGCAATCATGAGATCGAGCGGCACCGTCCTCGGAAGGAGCGCGGCAAAGAGGCTGGCATAGACAATAATGGTCTTCGGGTTGCTGAGCTGGGTCAGTAGCGCGGTCATGAAGCTCCGCCTCGGTGCGCGGTGGCTATCGCCGGCTTCGCACACCTCCAGCGGCTCTCCAGCACCTCTCCAGATATTGACGGCGATATAGATGAGATAGGCGCCGCCTGCGACTTTGAGCAAGATATAGAGCCATTCGAATTGCGACAGCAGCGCCGTCAGACCGGCGAGCGCCAATACGGCAAAAACCACGCCGCCGGCGCCCATGCCGATTGCGGCCGCGAGACCATCCAGCCGCGACCGCGAAATGGCAATCCTGGAGACGACCACGAAGCTCGGGCCGGGACTCATCGCTCCGACCACCAAGGCTGCCATGATGCTGATGAAAACGCCTGCGGAAGACATTCAAGAACCCTCGTTCGAGATCGAAGGTATCGCATTATTCCTTAAATCGGAATCGATTTAACCGGCGGCAAGATCAGAACTTGTCTGACACCTGGATGCCGGCCGGGCCGAGGATGACGGCGATCAGCACCGGCAGGAAGAACAGGATCATCGGCACCGTCAGTTTCGGCGGTAGGGCGGCCGCCTTCTTTTCCGCTTCGTTCATGCGCTCGTCGCGCCCTTCCTGGGCGAGAACGCGCAGCGCCTGCGCCACCGGCGTGCCGTAGCGGTCGGCCTGGATCAGCGCTTGCGTGACCGAGCGTACAAGCTCGATCTGGGTGCGCGTGGCAAGATTTTCGAGCGCCACGCGGCGATCCGGCAAGAAGGAGAGCTCGGCCGTGGTCAGCACCATCTCCTCGGCGAGCGGTGGCGACTGCTCGCCGAGTTCTTCCGACACGCGACGCATCGCCGCCTCGATCGAGATGCCGGATTCGACGCAGATCAGCATCAGGTCGAGCGCATCCGGCCAGGCCCGCTTGATCGAGTGCTGACGCTTGCCCATGCGGTTCGAGATATAGATGTTCGGCGCGTAAAAGCCGACATAGCCGATGCCGATGACGGCAAAGAGGCGGATGGGCATGCCCCTTTCGGGCAGATTGCCGAGGCCGAAGACCCAGAAGGCGGCAAGCGCCAGGAAAAGGAACGGCAGCAGAAAACGCGCCACGAGGAAAGTATTCAGCGCATTCTCCGAGCGAAAACCGGCAGCACGCAGCTTGTTGACGGTATTCTCGTCGACGAGCGCCTTGCGCAGGTTGAAACGCTCGACGATCTGGCGGACCGAGCGATTGTTCTGGCTCCTGAGCGAGGCTTTGCCGGCGCCGGTTTCGGTGTTCATACGGGCGCGCTCGCGTGCGCGGATCTGCTCGCGCTCGGTCGAAACGGCCTTCATACGCTTGTTGAGATCGCCGCGCTCGAAGAAGGGGACAGCGATCGTATAAAACGTGGCGAAGACCGCAATCGCGACGAGGAGCGCGATCAGCATGCTCGGATTGGTCAGGGTTGCGGCAAGGTCCTGCGACATGGGGCGTCCTTCCGGCTAAATGTCAAAATTGACCATGTTGCGCATGACGAAGATGCCGATCGACATCCAGATCGCCGAGACGCCCATGATGAAATGGCCGCGTGGATCGGTAAAAAGGATCATCATGTAGCTCGGCGAGGTGAGATAGACGAGGGTCGCGACGATGAAGGGCAACGCACCGATAATGACGGCCGACGCCTTGGCTTCCATCGACAGCGCCGAGACCTTGGCCTTCATCTTCCTGCGCTCGCGTATCACCTTGGAAAGGTTGCCGATCGCTTCCGACAGATTGCCGCCGGCCTGCGACTGGATGGCGATGACGATGGCGAAGAAGCTGACTTCCTGGAGCGGCATGTGGGCCGTCATGCGGGCGCAGGCGTCGGGGATGCTGAGACCCACCTGCTGCGCCTCGATTACGCGCCGGAATTCGCTCTTCACAGGCTCGGTGCCTTCGGTGGCGATAAGACGGATCGCATCGTTCAGCGGCAGGCCTGATTTGATCGAGCGGGTGATCACGTCAAGCGCATTGGGGAGTTCATTGAGGAACTTGTTCTGGCGGCGCTTGATCAGGAAGCCGACGATCCAGCGCGGCAGGCCGAGACCGGCGACGACGGCGATCCCGATTATCACCATCAACGATACACCGATGATGAACGCCATGAGCAGCAGCACGCAGGCGAAGATGGCGCTGATGAGATAGAATTTCCCGACCGTGATCGTCAGGCCGGCCTGGACCAGCCGGGATTTCATCGTCAGGGTCTTCTTGGTCTTTTCGTGCTGGCGCTTTTCCAGATCTTTGAGATTGTCCTGCACCGATTTTCGGCGCTTCGACATTTCCTGCACCCGGTCGCGGGCAGCCTTGACCTTGACCCGGTCGCTTTCGGCCGATTTGACGCGGTCGATGCGGCTTGCCGATTTCTTGTCGGCCTCGATCCGGGAATACATCAGGGCATAGGCGACTGCCGCCGCGGATACGGCGGCGAGGACGACGATTGCCAGCACTATCGGATCGAACCCGAACATTTCGCCTAGTCCTTCGATTTCGCTTCCATCGCGTCGAGGGCGGCGGCAAGACGCTTTTCCTCGTTGAAATAGCGGGCGCGATCCCAGAAATGCGGTTTGCCGACGCCGGTCGACATGTGCCGGCCGATCAGGCGGCCGCCGGCATCTTCGCCTTCGATCTCGTAACGCATCAGGTCCTGGGTGATGATGACTTCGCCTTCCATTCCGATCACCTCGGTGATCTGGGTGATGCGGCGCGAACCGTCGCGAAGGCGCGCCGCCTGGACGATCACATCCACCGAGCTGGAAATGATCTCACGCACCGTCTTTGCCGGCAGAGTGAAGCCACCCATAGCGATCATCGATTCGATACGGCTCAGGCATTCGCGCGGCGTGTTGGCGTGGATGGTGCCCATCGAGCCGTCGTGACCGGTGTTCATCGCCTGCAGCAGGTCGAAAACTTCAGGTCCGCGCACTTCGCCGACGATGATGCGCTCGGGACGCATACGCAGGCAGTTCTTGACGAGATCGCGCATGGTGATCTCGCCCTCGCCTTCGATATTCGGCGGGCGCGTTTCCAAACGCACGACATGCGGCTGCTGCAGCTGCAGTTCTGCGGTATCCTCGCAGGTGATGACGCGTTCGTCCCTGTCGATATAGTTGGTAAGGCAGTTCAGCAGCGTCGTCTTGCCGGAGCCGGTACCACCCGAAATGACGACGTTGCAGCGCACCCGGCCAATGATCTGCAGCACAGTCGCACCCTCAGCCGTGATCGCACCGAAACGGACGAGCTTGATCGAGCGTCAGCTTGTCTTTCTTGAATTTGCGGATGGTGAGCGCAGGCCCGTCAATCGACAGCGGCGGCGCGATAACGTTGACACGCGAGCCATCAGGCAGGCGGGCGTCGCAGATCGGGCTCGATTCGTCGACGCGGCGTCCGACCTGGCTGACGATGCGCTGGCAGATCGAGAGAAGTTGCGCATTGTCGCGGAAGCGGATCTCCGATTCGATCGTCTTGCCGCCGACTTCGATGAAAGTCTGGCCGGCGCCGTTGACCATGATGTCGGCGATGTCGTCACGCGCCAGCAACGGCTCTAGCGGACCGTAGCCGAGGACGTCGTTGCAGATATCCTCGAGCAGTTCTTCCTGCTCGGAGATCGACATCGCAAAGTTCTTGATGGTGATGATGTCGTTGACGATGTCGCGGATTTCCTCGCGCGCGCTTTCGCCGTCGAGCTTGGAAAGCTGCGAGAGATCGATCGTATCGATCAGCGCAGAAAAGACCTGCGCCTTGGTGTCGTAATATTCATCAGTGCGGACAGGGCGCTTGCGCTGCGGCGTCTGCATCGGCGGCGGCGTCACCTGCTGGCGTGCGGGTTCGCGAGAGGGTTCGACCAGAATGGAGGGGAAGAGGCCGCAGGGGCGGCAGCCGGAGCCGACGGCGGGGAGCAATCGCCCCTCCGACCTTTCCGGACCCTTCATTTCCGCGTTTTCCAAACATGCCGCTTAATCCAATCTGCTTGTTCTAGTGCGTTTCCGTTTTCTCCGAGTCACGGAAATGCTCTATCTTTTTGTTTTGACGCAATTCCCGGCAAAAGCGCTTCGCGATTTGCCTGGCGAAACCGCTGCACAGTTTTGCTGGAATTGCTCATCGTCTACTTACGCTTCAGGAGGCCCAGCAAGCCGCCCTTCTTCGCCTTCCTGATTGCAATACGGCCGGTGACGATGTGCGCGATCTGCGAAAAGGTCTCCGCCGTCGGCGATTTTGGGTCGACTTCCGAGATCATCCGGCCGCTATTGGCGGCGTTGCCGAAAAGATTGATGTCGAAGGGGATGATCGCGATCGGATCGATCTCCAGCGGCTCACAGAAATCCGACGGTGAAATCTCCGGGCGCTTCGGCATGCCGACCTGATTGAGGACGAGATGCGGCGGCTTGTCGTTCGGCCGCATCTTGCGCAGCGCATCCAGCATGTTCTTGGCATTGCGCAGGTTGGCGAGATCGGGAACGGCGGTGATGACCACCTCGTCAGCGCTCGACAGCACCGAGCGTGTCCATTCCGACCATGCATGCGGAACGTCGAGCACGGTGACGGGCGCGCTGCGCTGCAGAACATCGAGCACCGGCTGGAAAGCATGGCCGTCGAAATCATAGGCGCGGTCGAGCAGCGAGGGTGCTGCAAGCAGGGAAAGATGCTCGGAGCATTTCGTCAGCAGGCGGTCGAGGAAGACCTCGTCGAGACGATCGGGCGCAAAGACCGCTTCGGCGATGCCGAGCGCCGGATCCTGATCGAAGTCGATGTTCGCCGTGCCATATGGCAGGTCGAGATCGGCCAGGATCGTTTCAGTGGAGAAGAGATTGGAAATGCCGAAGGCGCAATTATGCGCGATGGTCGAAGCGCCGGTGCCGCCTTTCGAGCCGATGAAGGCGATGCTGCGGCCGAGCGGCTCGGCTTCTGGATCGACGAAGATCGAGGCCATCGCCGTCAGAATATCAGGCATGGCGACCGGTTGGACCATATATTCGGAGATGCCGTTACGGATGAGTTCGCGATAAAGCGCGATATCGTTGTAGTAGCCGACGATGACGACCTTGGTCGTCGGGTCGCAGACAGCGGCGAGCGGCGCAAGCTCGGCGAGGAGGCTGCCCGCGTTCGCCTTGGTCTCGAGGATGATGAGGTTCGGCGTCGGGGCGCCGGAAAACATATTGGCGGCAGCGGCGATGCCGCCGCTGGTGATGCGCAGGCTGACCTTGGCCACACGTCGATCATTGGCGCAGCGTTCCATGACCTGCTGCAAAGCCTCACTCTCGCAGAAGGCATGCACGGAGATGCGTGGCAGCGGCCGCATGTTTTCCAAATCCGCCATGCGCACGGCCTCCTCGGCGTGGCGAAGCTCGCTCGGATTTTTGATTTCGTATTCGATCGCGCTCATCATCCCGTTCCGTCTCAGAAGCTGCTGTCGCTGCCGGTGACCTCTTCGATCGTCGACGTGGTCGTCCGGTATTCCTGGATAGCATTGTTGCGCCGCTGTGCGTCGATCGGCGTCATGCCGCGGGGCGCCACCAGATCCTCCGGATTGGCGATCTGGGCGGCGAGGTTGTTCTGCGAGGCACAGCCGAAATTATAGTAATTCTGGTTGGTGAAATCGTTCGAGATGTCTTTCGGCCACTGGCCGCATTGAGTGGTGATGGCAGTGGTGCCGGTAAAGCTCAGCCGGATCGGCGCCGCATCGCCGGGCCCGACCGCGGCATAGGAGGTATTGACGATTTTCGAGCTTGCGATTCCCCTTGAGGCCAGCTCGGCACGGACCTGATTGCGCAGCTGATAGGCTGCCGCCGAATTCGGCGAGCCTTGCGGCGACAGCACATAAACCGGACCCGAGGCGCGGGCGATATAGTTTGCGGCAAAACCGCGAATGAGGTCGCGCTGGGCGTTTGTCAGCCGGCGATCGGTGGAGGCGACGGGTATATCGACCGTCTGTTCCGCTTCGGTCACGATGATCGGATGGCGGGCGCGATAGTCGTCGGGAATGCCGCCGGTCGTCAGCTGGTCGTGCGGGCCGGCGCATCCGGAAAGCACGGCCAGCGCCATGGCGACCGCGGCAAAAAGCCCCTTC
The DNA here is from genome assembly GCF_022354505.1 of Rhizobium sp. C104. Lineage (NCBI taxonomy): Bacteria > Pseudomonadati > Pseudomonadota > Alphaproteobacteria > Hyphomicrobiales > Rhizobiaceae > Rhizobium > Rhizobium sp. C104. The sequence continues at coordinate 3,425,990 of NZ_CP092348.1, forward strand.
TCGATTCCGAGGCGGGGTGTCGTCGAATTGATATGGGCCATCGCCTGATCTCTGTTCTCTTCCATTGCTGCCGATCCTGCCCCGCTCATTTGTAGATGAACCCGATCGATCCGTGGAACTGTGCATCGGCGACGGGCGCCTCGCGGCGGCCATAGACCTTGTTGACGCGGTTGAGGAAGAAGGTCGCACCGTCGTTCTCGGGGCTGAAATTATCGTCCGGCCGATTGAGTTGATTGCGCGCCACCGGACGCACCAGATAGGGCGTCGCGATGATGACAAGCTCGGTTTCCTGACGCTCGAAACCCTTCTGGCGGAAGAGCGTACCGAGCAGCGGGATTTTCGAAACACCGGGCGTGCCGCCCATCGTCTGCGAGACGTTGTCACGGATCAGGCCGGCCAGCGCGATGGATCCGCCCGAGGGCAGTTCCACCGAGGTTTCCGCCGAGCGCCGCTGATAGGTCGCGCCGCTGCTGCCGGCGACCGGTTCGGAGACATTGGTCTTGATCTGCAGGCTGATGCGTCCCGATGAGAGCACGACCGGCTTGAAGGCGAGGTTGATACCGTAGTTGAACGGCACGACGGTGACGTTGCCGTTGCTGTCGGTTGTCGAATAAAGCTGTTGGCCGCCGGAATTGAAGGTCGCGGCCTGGCCCGATATTGCCGTCAGCGTCGGCTCGGCGAGCGTCTTGACGACTTTGGCCTGCTCCAGCGCGTTGAGGTAGGTGGAAATGTCATATTTTCCGATCGAACTCTTGAACAGCGCCGCCAGGCCGCCGCCAACGACGGATGTGGCGCTGTCGGCGCTGGGGCTGCCAAGCTGGGCGACCGTCATGCCGGAGGAATTGGAAACCAAATTGTCGAAGCCGAGTTGCTTCAGCACCTCGCGGCGGACCTCGGCGATCGTCACCTTCAGGGTGACCTGGTCTTCGCCTTCGATCTGCAGCAGGTTGACGACCTGCGAGGTCTGGCGGCCTTCGGCAAAGAGCGCCACCGAGCTGTCGCCGCCGGTACCCGATGCCGTCTCGGTTCTGGTCGTCGCTTCGCCGCCCTTCAGGAAGACCTGCGCCAGATCGGCCGCCTGCGTGGCATCCTGCGGCGTGCGCACGGTGCCGGTCAGCACGATGTTGTCGGAGACGATTTCGACATTGATGTTGGAGTCTGGAATGAAGCGGTGGAGATTGACTTCGAGGCCGGAAACATCGCGCTCGATCTCGATGTCGAGATTGACGATCTCCTGCCCGCCGGCGCCGAAAACAAAAATATTCGTCTGGCCGACCTTCTTGCCGAACAGGTAGATGCGCCGCGAGGTGCGGGTGACGGCATCGGCCATGGTCGGATCGGAGACGAGAATATCATGCGCATCCTCCGGCAGATCGACGACAACAGCCTTGTTCAGCCCAAGCTTCAGCCGACGATGGGCATCGCGGCCGGTCTGCGAGATGCGGACCAGGTTTTCGGAATCGGCACGCGCCTCGCTTGAGCCCAGAAACGGCGCGAAAGAGGCCGGCGCAATACCGGAGACGCCGACCGCCAGCGAGAAGAAACCTGTCAGGAGAAGCCCGGCGCGCCGCGTTGAATTGCCCATTTGCACGTTCTTTTACTCCGCCTTCGGCGCGGCGCTGGCATCGGTGACGATGGCGCCCGATTTGATGACCTGAATGCTCGCACTGCCGTTGTCGCCGCTCAGCAGATAGTCCGCAGCGCTGGTATCTTGCTCCTGCGCATCGGCGACCGAGCGCAGCGCCAGCGACAGCCGGTCCGCCATCTGCTGGGCGACAGCGAGAACCTTGGTCTGATCCGGCGTAAGCTCGAGTGTGGCGGTCGTGCCGACCACGGCCTTCGAGCCGTCGTCCTTTTCCTGGATCTGCTGGTCGATGGCGAGGACGCGGACATTGCTCAGCACGGTTTCGGTGATGAGCTTATTGGCCTCGGTACCCTTGCGGACCATGATGACGTCGACGCGGTCGTTCGGCAGGATGAAACCGCCGGCACCGGTTGCCACCGATATCTCGGTCGCGACGGCGCGCTTGCCGGCCGGCAAGAGCGAGGAAAGGATGCGGCTGTTGGAATCGGCGACCTTTTCCGGCCGGATCGGTTCGCCTTCGAAAATCGGCAGACGCACGACGGCACCCTGCAGACCCTTGATCGCGTCCGGCTTGTCGGCTTCGGTGATCAGGCCGGGGACGACACCGCCCTGCGGCCAGGGCATCCAATGAACCGACTTATCGTCAAGCCTTTCGCCGACCGCCAGATTGGCGCTCGAGACGAGGATGTTGACGGTCGGCTCCCTCTCGATGACCGACTGAACCTGGGTGACGACACCGCCACTGCCTGCCATTTGCATCGCCAGGAAGCCGGCAAGGCCGGCTGCCACCACGGCGACAGCTAGGATTATAAGGCGGGCCGGTTTCATCGATCATTCCTCAGGGCACGATATGTTCGCCCTGCAGAATGCTCAGCAATTGGTATAATTATGGTTAATGGAACGCTTACATTTTAAGTTAACGGGCATTTAAAATGCCGTTATTTCAGGCTTTCCAGCGTGGTGAGGAAGAGCGGCGAGGACGGGAAGGCCATGAAGCCGCCGATCGCGATTGCAATGCCGTAGGGGATCTTCTTGGCGAATAGGACCGAATTCGGCACCGGCAGGCCGATAGCGAGGATCGTGTTCGACTGCGCTCTCACCATCAGGATCAACAAGGTGATGAAGCCGCCGATTATGGCAACATCGGTCATCAGGAAAAGAAGGGATTCGTTCAGACCGAACCAGAGCGCGGTGGCGCTCAACAGCTTGGCGTCGCCGCCGCCCATCACATTGAAGGCAAAAAGAGCGAAACAGGCGGAAAAGACGATGGCGGCTGCGGCGAGATGCATGCCGATCGCTTGCAAGCCAAGGCCGGAAAGGGGCGCGAGAACGAAGAAGGAGGCGATGAGGATCAAGGAAACGCGATTCGGGATCGTCATGGTGAACAGATCCGAGAAGGCCGCCATGGCCAGGCAGAGTGGCAGTATCACGAAGACTGCAGCTGCGATCATGCGTATACCCGATCCTGACTTGATGCGAAAAGGCTCACGGCTGTTCAGCCTGTGAGCCCGCTCGATAGTTCGGCCGAAGCAAATCCGGCCGGTATTAGGCAGAGGCCGCGTCGGCAACGCTCGTCTTAGTTGGCCGCCGAAGTGGCGCTGTCCATCTTGGTGCTCAAGCCGTTGAACGTGTTGCCGATCTTTGTGCCGAGCGCGGTTGCGCCGGTGATGAGCGCTACGGAAATGAGGGCGGCGATCAGGCCGTATTCGATTGCGGTCGCGCCGGATTCGTCCTTCAGAAAACGGCTAAAAAGCTTGGTCATGGTAACTCCTAACTCCAGTTGATGTTCAGCACGTCCGCCAACTGTTGCCGTTGATCGGATGACTGCAACCTAGCGAATGGGCGTTTCTATCGACTTAAGGAAAAGAGTTAACGAGATTTGAACGAGACAACATGCCTTTGTAGAGTAAGTATTTTCTTACGGGCTTACCTCAATATTTAACAATATTCCCGTTATACCACCTCCATTCATCCGGAAATAGCACATAGCACGATGTCCAACCGCCGCGTGCGCCTCAGAGGCCGTGCCATATCGGATCATCGCGCCTCATTCCGGAACAAGGCTGCTGGCTTAAGGCTTCGTTCACCATTTTTTTCCATTCTATGTCGATATTGCGCTGTGATCGTGAAAGAGGACCAAATGTCATCGAGCGGCAAATCTATTTTCTTTGCCGGCATGATCGCCGTTTTCGGTGTTTCGGGAGTTTCCGCGGCCGCAGACGATGACATGCTGCGTGTCTATATGGATCACGCGCGCGTATTGAAGCTCGATCGCCCCGTCAGCAAGGTCATCGTCGGCAATGCCAAGGTCGCCGATGCGACCGTCGCCGACGCCAAGACCATCGTGCTGACAGGACGCAGCTTTGGCACCACCAATCTGGTGCTGCTTGATGCCGACGGCAATGCCATCCTCGACGAGCGCATTCTTGTGTCGATCGATGAGGGCAATACGGTGCGCGTCTACCGGCAGACCGAACGCTCCGTGCTGTCCTGCACGCCGAACTGCGAACAGCACGCGCAACAGGCGGCGACCGGCACCACCTCGCCCTGATCGGCTTCCCGCCCTTACTTTAGCCATTCGTTAAAATCGTCGCGTCAGACTGAAACGGAAAATCAACGAACGGACCCTAGTGTGGCGGACAGAGAATGTCGCTCGGGTCCAGGCAATGACGGTAATTGATCAGAAGACGGATAAGGCGCACTCCCCAGCGCCATTCCGATTCCTGCGGTTTCGCGCTCTCGCCCGCTCGCGCGAGGGGGCTGCGGCGATCGAATTTGCCTTGCTCGCCATTCCCTATTTCCTGGTGATTTTCGCCATCCTCGAAACCTTCGTCGCCTTTGCCGCCGAGGAGCTCGTCTCCAACGCCGTCGATACGATGAGCCGGAAGATGCGAACCGGGCAGATCACCTATAATCTCGGCCGCACGACCGATATGAACCAGGCGCAGTTCCGCCAGGCCTTTTGCAATGAGATCTCGATCCTGATCCGCTGCTCAACGACCGAAGTGGCGACGCCGAGCAAGCTCTACGTGGATGTGCAGACGTTCAGTACTTTCTCGGCCATTCCGACAACGGTTCCCAAGCTTTCCACCGACAAATATGCCGACATCAACACGGCTGCCTTCAAATATACACCGGGCGGCGCCGGCACCATCAACATGGTCCGCGCCTACTACCGCTGGGAAATCATCACGGATCTGGTCCGGCCTTATATCACGACGATACGGCCCTCCGACGGTTCGATGCCGAATTATTATCTGATCGTCGCCACCGCGGCCTTCCAGAGCGAGCAGTATCCATAATGGTGCCTCTCAACCCGTTCATCAGGCTGGTATTGACGGTGCGGCGGCTGGCACAAGACCGCAAGGGCGCCGGAGCGATCGAATTCGCGATCCTCTTTCCCGTGCTCATTATGCTCTATATCGGCGCTTTCGAGATCACGGTCGGCCTCAGCGTCAGCAAGCGGGCGACACGCGCCGCAAGCACGGTGGCCGACGTCGTCACCCAGCAGCAATCCGTCACCAAGAGCGCGCTTGCGCAGATGCCGTCGGTCGCAAACTCGATCTTCGTGCCCTACAATACGACGTCGCTGACGCTGAAAATCACCGGGATCACCATCGACGCCAGCGCCAATGCGAAGGTGCTCTGGTCCTGGGCGCAGGATGGGACGGTGCCCTATGCCAAAAACACGGCCGTGAGCAATGTGCCGTCCGATATGAAGACGGCGAACAGCTTCCTTGTTCGCACCGAGCTCAGCATCCCCTATACGATGTTCCTGTTTGCACCGAACTTCATGCCGGACGGCATGCGGACGATCACCATCAGCCGCAGCTATTTCTACCGCCAGCGGCAAGGCGACTCGATCCCTTGCGGCGACTGCTGACGCCCCTTCTCGAATTTGCCAAGCCGGCCGCAGCATTATATGGCTGAGGCTATGCTGCCTCCGACGTTTCCGGGGCGGTGATCGGCTCTTCGGGTGTAAAATGGCGCGTGCCTTTCTTTTCGTTCTGGATTCCTTCGGCGTCGGCGGAGCGCCGGATGCGGCGGCCTATGGCGATGAGGGCGCCGATACGCTCGGCCATATCGCCGAGTTTTGCGCGGCGGGAGCCGGAGATCGCGCCGGATTGCGCAGCGGGCCGCTTTGCCTGCCCAACCTGTCGGAACTCGGACTGATGCAGATCGCCCGCTCCGCCTCCGGCCGGTTCCCGGCCGGCATGCCGATCCCGGAGAAGGTCTACGGCATTTACGGCGCCGCCACCGAAATCTCCCGCGGCAAGGATACGCCGTCAGGCCATTGGGAGATCGCAGGAACACCCGTCAGTTTCGATTGGGGTTATTTCCCGACGGAGGGCGATGCCTTTCCCGAGGAACTCATCGAGGCTCTCTGCAAGGAGGCCGGCGTGTCCGGCATTCTCGGCAATTGCCATGCTTCGGGAACGGAGATCATTGCCCGGCTTGGCGAGGAGCATATCCGCACCGGCAAGCCGATCTGCTACACCTCCTCGGATTCGGTCTTCCAGGTGGCGGCGCATGAAGTGCATTTCGGCCTCGATCGTCTGCTCGCCTTCTGCCAAGTCGCCCGGGGACTGCTCGATCGCTACAATATCGGCCGTGTCATCGCCCGGCCCTTCGTCGGCCATTCCAGCTCTACCTTCCAGCGCACCGGAAACCGGCGCGACTTCTCGGTGCTGCCGCCGGAGCCGACGCTGCTTGACCGGCTGGTCGAACACGGCCGGCACGTGCACGCTGTGGGAAAGATCGGCGACATCTTCGCGCATCAAGGGATTTCGCGCCTCATCAAGGCGAACGGCAACGAGGCGCTGATGGATGCGACGCTCTCCACCATCGACGAGGCCGGGGACGGCGATCTGGTTTTCACCAATTTCGTCGACTTCGACATGGTTTACGGCCATCGGCGCGATGTGCCGGGTTATGCCGCTGCACTCGAAGCCTTCGATGCACGCCTGGCCGAAGTCCACAAGAGATTGAAGCCGGGCGATCTCGTCGTGCTCACTGCCGATCACGGCTGCGACCCGACCTGGCGCGGAACGGACCATACGCGCGAGCGCGTGCCTGTCATCGCCTATGGTCCCGGCATTCGGTCGCGTTCAATCGGCGTGCGTCGCAGCTATGCCGATATTGGCGAGAGCATTGCGCGCCATCTCGGCATTCCGGCCGGACCGCATGGAAGGAGTTTTCTGTGACGTCGCATTTGAAGAAGGTCGAATTGCACTGCCATCTGGAGGGTGCGGCTCCTCCAGAACTGACTGCGGCGCAGGCGCGCAAATACGGCGTCGACATCAGCGGCGAGCTTCGCGGCGGAGCCTATGTCTGGCATGACTTCGCAAGTTTCCTCGAATGTTACGACAAGGTTTCCGAGGTCTACAGGACCGAGGAGGACTATGCGCTTCTGACCGAGACCTATCTCGACGAACTGGCGGGCATCAATACGATCTACAGCGAACTCATCGTTTCGCCCGATCATGGCAAACGCATCGGCCTCGGCGCCGATGCCTATATATCAGGGATCTGCGAGGGCATCCGGCGGGCCAGGGAAAAGAGCGGCATCGAGGCCCGGCTGATTGTCACCGGCGAGCGGCATTTCGGTCCGGAGAGCGTGATCGGTGCGGCCGAATACGCAGCAAAGGCCGGCAATCCTTTGATAACCGGGTTCAACCTTGCCGGTGAGGAGCGCATGGGCCGCGTCGCCGACTATAGCAGGGCCTTCGATATCGCCCGCGATGCCGGACTGGGGCTGACCATCCATGCCGGCGAGGTCTGCGGCGCCTTCAGCGTCGCCGACGCGCTCGATGCCGTGCGCCCCTCGCGCATCGGCCATGGCGTGCGCGCCATCGAGGATCTCGATTTGGTGAAGCGGCTAGCCGATCTCGGCACCGTACTCGAGATCTGCCCGGGCTCCAATATCGCGCTCGGGGTCTTTCCCGATTTCGGCTCCCATCCGCTGCGCCGGCTGAAGGAAGCCGGCGTGCGGGTGACGATCAGCTCGGACGATCCGCCTTTCTTTCATACATCGCTTGCGCGGGAATACGAACTTGCCGCCGAGGCTTTCGGCTTCAGCGACGCCGAGATCGATGCCATGACGCGAACAGCGATCGAAGCGGCCTTCGTCGACGAAGTGACACGCGAGGCGCTGCTCGCCCGGCTTTGAGGCCAAATGTGGAGCGAGGCTGGGGAAGATCGGTGCAAATTGGCCGCCACTCTTGCGGTCGGGCCGATTTCCGTGAAAGAAACATTCGATAGAAAGAATGAAAGGCTTCCCCATGGACGGCGTCACGGTCATCGATCATCCGCTTGTGCAGCACAAGCTCACCATCATGCGGCGCAAGGAGACATCGACGGGAAGTTTCCGGCGATTGCTGCGCGAAATCTCCACACTGCTCTGTTACGAGGTGACCCGCGATCTCGAACTGACGATGGAAACGATCGAGACGCCGCTGCAGACGATGGAATCGCCGATCCTCGAGGGCAAGAAGCTGGTCTTCGCCTCGATCCTGCGCGCCGGCAACGGGCTGCTCGAGGGTATGCTGGATCTCGTGCCCTCCGCCCGCGTCTCGCATATCGGCGTCTACCGCGACCACGAGACACTGCAGCCGGTCGAATATTACTTCAAGGCGCCGGAAGATGTGGCCGAGCGCCTGATCATCGTCGTCGACCCGATGCTGGCAACCGGCAATTCCTCGATCGCCGCAATCGACAAGCTCAAGGAACGCGGCGCCCACAATATCCGCTTCCTCTGCCTGCTCGCCGCCCCGGAAGGCATCCAGAACTTCCGCGCCGCCCATCCCGACGTTCCCGTTTTCACCGCGTCGATCGACAGCCATCTCAACGAGAAGGGCTATATAATGCCCGGCCTCGGCGATGCCGGCGACCGCATGTACGGCACCAAGTAAACTTCAGCCTTCTTTTACCAAATCGAAAGAGTTTGCGGCCCGGCGGCTCAATCCGGGCCGTTTTTATTGTCGGTATTAGCAACTTGTCAGCACTTGGAGCGTAGCAAGCTTGAAGAATGAGGCCCCGCATGAAGCGGGGTTTATACAGGAAGGATTTCTGTTTCATGCTCGTGCGTACCGTCATATTCGCCAGTATCGCCGCGGTGCTGGCCACACAGGCGCCTTCCTTCTTGGGAAGCACCAGCCAGCAGCCTGCCGACGCTCTTTCCGCCAATTACATCTCAACCGAAGGCGACAAGCCCGCAGCACCCGCGCCGGTCTCCGCCGGCAATGCGATCCGCCTGCAAGCGGATGCCCAGGGCCATTATACCGGCAGCTTCAAGATCAACGGCAAGCCGGTGCAGGGCCTGATTGATACCGGCGCGACCTATGTCGCGCTCAACGAGACGCTTGCCCGCCGGCTCGGCTACACGGCCAACCAGCTCGATTTCCGCTACGGCGTCAACACGGCCAACGGCCAGACGAAGGCGGCGCATGTGATGCTCGACCGGGTCGAAATCGGCGGTATTCGCGTGCGGGACGTCGAAGCCTTCGTCCTCAAGGACGATGCACTGACAACGACGCTGGTCGGCATGAGCTTCCTGCAGAAGCTCGCCTCCTATTCCGTCGCCGACGGTTCGCTCAGCCTCAAGCAATAACCGCGTCAGATCCGGGTCGAAATCACCGGCGTCAGCTCCGGACTGTCTTCGGTGATGCGGTAGTGCGCGGCAAGGGCGGCCGCGGCCCTTGCCGCCGCTGCGTCGTCGGCGGCATGAACCAGCGCGATCGGCTCGCCCGCGCTGACGCGGGTGCCAAGCGGCAGCAATTCTGAGAAGCCGACGCGATGATCGATCCGGTCGGCCGGATGGCGTCTGCCTCCGCCGAGATCGATGACGCTGATGCCGATGCCGCGCGCGTCGCATGCGGCAAGCCAGCCGGATCGGGCGGCTAGGACAGGCTTTTCCACAGGCGCCCTGACGAGGTACTTGTCGGGGTTTTCCATGAGATCGGCCGGACCACCAAGCATGGATACCATGCGCGCGAAAACCTCCGCAGCCTTTCCCGATGACAGCACCCGACGCGCCATCCCCTCGCCTTCATCGGAGGACGCGGCAATCCCTGATTTCACCAGCATCTCGGCGGCGAAGGCGAGAACGACGGCCTCAAGCCGCGTGTCCGCCTTCCCACCCGCCAGGAAAGCCAGACAATTGCGCATTTCAACGGCATTGCCGGCGGCATCGGCGAGTGGCTGGCTCATGTCGGTGATCAGCGCCGAGGTCCTGACGCCTGCGCCATTGGCAACCTCGACCAGCGACCGCGCCAGGGTCTCCGCCTGGGCAGGGTCGGCCATGAAGGCGCCGTTGCCGACCTTGACGTCGAGCACCAGCGTTTGAAGCCCGGCCGCAAGTTTCTTCGACAGGATGGAAGCGGTGATAAGCGGAATGGAATCGACGGTGGCGGTCACGTCGCGAACGGCATAGAGCCTGCCGTCGGCGGGCGCCAGGGCGCCGGTCTGACCGATTATGGCGCATCCCACCTGCTTCACGACCTTGTGGAACAGGTCCGCATCCGGGGTGATCATATAGCCGGGAATGGATTCGAGCTTATCGAGCGTACCGCCGGTATGGCCGAGGCCGCGGCCTGATATCATCGGGACTGCGAGGCCGCAGGCGGCGGCGAGCGGCGCCAACATCAGCGAGACATTGTCGCCGACGCCTCCGGTCGAATGTTTGTCGGCGATCGGGCGGTCGATATCCGCCCATTGCAGCCGATCGCCGGAATCGGCCATCGCCAGCGTCAAGGCCACGATTTCCTCACGTGACATGCCCTTGAACCAGACGGCCATGGCAAAGGCGCCGATCTGGCCCTCGGACAATCGACCGGCGGCAAGCGCATCGATGAAAGACCGGATATCGGCAGCGTCGAGTTCGCCGCCGTCGCGCTTGCGCCGGATGATCTCCTGCGGGATCATCTCGATAGCCCGACGCCGCCGCCGATGCCGGCTGCGCTCCGCTGAGAACCGCCAGTATATCGTCGAGCAGGCCGGAAGCGCCGAAGCGGAAGGTCGAGGGCATCGCCCAATCCGGCGCCATGATGGTTTCGGCAAGGCTGAGATAGAGCGCCGCATCGGCCACCGAGCCGATGCCGCCGGCCGGTTTGAAACCGACCTTGCGTCCGCTTTCACGAATGGCCCGGATCATGATGTCGGCGGCTTCGAGCGTCGCGTTGACAGCGACCTTGCCTGTCGAGGTCTTGATGAAATCGGCGCCGGCTTCGATGGCGAGTTCGGAGGCGCGGCGGATCATTGCCGCCTCCTTCAATTCGCCGGTCTCGATGATGACCTTCAGCAGAACCGGCCCAGTGCATTCTGCGCGGATGGCCTTGACCATGTCGGTCACCGCCTTCTCATCGCCAGCTATGAACTTGCGATAGGGGATGACCAGATCGATCTCATCGGCGCCGTCGGCAATCGCCTCGCGGGTTTCGGCGGCGACATCGGCCACTTCCATCTCGCCCGCCGGGAAATTGACCACGGTCGCGATGCGCACGGCATGGCCGGTGCCGAGAATATTGCGGGCCTGGGCGACAAAGCGCGGCCAGATGCAGATCGCGGCGCTGTTGCCATAGGGCGTCTGCGCGCGGGCGCAGAGCGCGTCGATCTGCGCCTCGGTGCAATCGTCCTTCAGATTGGTGAGATCGAGAAGGGAAAGGGCGACAGCCGCCGTTTCCCGGATGGAATGACTATTCATTTTCACTTCCTCTGGAGCATGAGGCCGAATAGTGTGAGCGGTTTTCGGACGACATCATGCTCTCACTATTTAATGTAGAACAGGATTCAGATTTTAGGCCGACCCGGCCTAAAATCATCCTGTTCTGGCCGCAATCATCTCTTTCAATATGGCGGCGAGACGGGCGCCGCCGATGGGCGCCATGTCCTTGGTTTCTTCGTGGCTGAGTTCATTGCCGGTCATGCCTGCTCCATAGTTGGTGATAACGGAGGCGGCCGCAACCCTAAGGCCCAGCATTCTTGCGATGATCACCTCGGGTACCGTCGACATGCCGACCGCGTCGGCGCCAAGAATGCGCGCCATGCGGATTTCGGCCGGCGTTTCGAAGCTTGGACCGGAGAACCACATATAGACGCCCTGCGCCAGCTCGATCTTGAGCTTTGCCGCAGCCCTCTGCATCGCGGCGGCAAGACCGGCATCATAGGCATTGGTCATGCCGACGAAACGGTGATCGCTTTCCTCGCCGATCAGCGGGTTCATGCCGGAATAGTTGATGTGATCGGTGATCTGCATCACCGAGCCGGGCGGCATGTCCTCGCGCAGCGATCCTGCCGAATTGGTCAGGATCAGCGCCTCGACGCCGAGCGCCTTCAGCACCTCGATCGGCAGGCGCATAGCATTGGCATCGCCCTTCTCGTAATAGTGGACGCGGCCGGAGAGCATGACGACAGGCTCGCCGCCGAGCCGGCCGGCAACGACTTCGCCGGCATGGCCGGAGACGGCGCTGACGGGAAAGCCCGGCAGATCGCGATAGGGAATGCGCACGGGGCCGTCCAGCTGACCAACGAGAGAGCCGAGGCCGGAGCCGAGCACGATGCCGTGGCGCGGCTTAATGGTGCCGAGCAATGCGGCGAGCAGATCGACCGTCGCCCTCATCCGAGTTCGGTCTCGAAGCTGAAGGGAAGAAGCTCGTCCATCGTCATGGTTTTCTGCACGCCCATCTCATCGCAGAGATAGATCTTCGTGTCCTTGGAGGCGAATTCGGAGATCTTCTGGCGGCAACCGCCGCAGGGCGGGCAGAGCGGCAGCTTTTCGGCAATGACCGCCATTTCGACGATCTTTTTGGCGCCGCCCATGATCATGGCACTGATCGCCGTCGGCTCGGCGCACCACCCTTGCGGAAAGGACAGGTTTTCAATGTTGGCGCCGGTATAGACCTTGCCGTCCTCGGCGCGAATCGCTGCACCGACCGGAAATTTCGAATAGGGCGCATGGGCAAAAGCCATGGCGCCGCGAGCGGCTTCGAACAGGTCGTGAGACATATCAACGCTCCTTCGTATAGGGCACACCGCCGGCCTTCGGCGGGGTCGCAACGCCGATGAAGCCGGCAAGCAGGATGCAGGTGAGGATGTAGGGCAGCGCCTGGAAGACCTGCACCGGCACCTCGCCGATCAACGGCACCTGCTTGCCCTGCATAAAATTGGCCAGCGCATCGAGGAAGCCGAAGAGCAGGCAGGCAAACATCACAGGCACCGGCTTCCACTTGGCGAAGACGAGAGCGGCGAGCGCGATATAGCCCTTGCCGGCCGACATGTCCTTGATGAAGGCGGCGGACTGGGCGATCGCCAGATAAGTGCCGGCAAAGCCGCAGAGGATGCCGGCGCACATGACGGCGCGGTAGCGCAGCCAGGCGACCGAGATGCCCGCCGTATCGACCGCACCCGGGTTTTCGCCGACGGCGCGCATGCGCAGGCCGAAGCGCGTGCGGTAAAGCACCCACCAGGAAAACGGCACGGCAAGAAAGGCAAGGTAAGTCAGGATATTGTTGCCCGAGATGACATTGGCATAGAGCGGGCCGAGGATCGGCACACTATGGATGGCATCTGCGCCCGGCAGGATGATCGGCGCGAAGCGCGCTTCCGGCGACAGCTGCGGCGTGCGCCCGCCCTGGCCGAACCAGGCCTGGCCGAGCACGATGGTGATGCCGGCGATGAAGAAGTTGATCGCCACACCCGAGACGATCTGGTTGCCACGGTTGGTGATCGAAGCAAAACCATGCACCAGGCTGAGCGCCACCGAGCAGAGGATGCCCGCACCAAGCCCGAGCCAGGCCGAACCGGTGAGATAGGCAATACAGGCGGCAGCAAAGGCCGAGCCCAGCATTTTACCCTCAAGGCCGATATCGAAGATGCCGGCGCGTTCCGAAAACAGGCCGGCGAGAGCGGTGAAAATAAGCGGGATCGACAGGCGAATGGTCGAGCTCAGAACGCTGATGAAGATGTCATAATAGTCCATCGTCCGCTCCTCAGGCTCGCTTGAACTGTCGATAGAGGTGCACCATCGCCGGCCGGAACATATATTCCAGCGCGCCGGCGAACAGGATCACCAGACCCTGGATGACCAAGATCATCTCGCGGGTGATGTTCGGCATTTCGAAAGAGATCCAGTCGCCGCCCTGATAAAGGATGCCGAAGAGGATCGCGGCGAAGATGATGCCGAGCGGATGATTGCGGCCCATTAGCGATACCGCGATACCGACAAAGCCGGCGCCGCCGACGAACTCCACCTGCAGGCGGGCGGAAGAGCCCATGACCGGATTGAGCGCCATCATGCCGGCGAGTGCGCCGGAGATGAGCATGGCGATAATGACGATACGTGCGTAGGGAATGCCGGCATACTCGGCAGCCGTCGAGCTCACACCCAGCGTGCGCATCTCGAAGCCGAGCTTGGTACGCCAGATCAGAATCCAGACAAACCAGGCGGCAAGAAGGGCGATGACGAAGGAGACGTTGAACGGCGCAGCACCTAATTTGCTGCCGAAGATGCTCATGACCCAGCCAAGCTTGGGGAGCTGCCCGCCTTCGAGGAACGTGCGGGTTTCGGGCGCCATCTTGCCGGGCACGATCAGCACATGCACCAGCAGGTACACCATCAGGGCGGCGGCGATATAATTGAACATGATCGTCGTGATGACGATATGGCTGCCGCGCTTGGCCTGCAGGAACGCTGGGATGAAGGCCCAGGCAGCACCAAAGAGCCCGGCGCCGATGACGGCGATCGGCATCGTCACATACCACGGCACGTAACGATCGAGCGCCAGCGCCACCAGCGCGCAGCCCAGTCCACCGACATAGGCCTGGCCTTCCGAGCCGATGTTGAAGAGACCGGCATGGATGGCGACAGCCACGGACAGACCGGTGAAGATGAAGCTCGTCGCATAGTAGAGCGTGAAGCCGATGCCTTCGCCGCTACCGAACGCGCCTTCGATCAGCAGCGACAATGCACCGAGCGGGCTCTCGCCGATCAGCCAGACGACGAAGCCGGAGATCAGGAAGGCGACGATGAGGTTCAGAAGCGGGATCAGGCCGTAGTTGATCCAGTTTGGCAGCGGAACGGAAGCAGTGCTCATAAAGGCCTCACGCGGCAATGCCGGCCATCATCAGGCCGAGGGTCTGTTCACCGGCATCGGGCGTCTTCTCGCCGACCACATGGCCGGCAAACATGACAAGGATACGGTCTGAAAGGGAGCGGATTTCATCGAGTTCGACGGAGACGAGCAAGATCGCCTTGCCCGCATCGCGCATTTCGATGATCCGGCGGTGAATGAATTCGATGGCGCCGATATCGACGCCGCGGGTCGGCTGGCCGATGATCAGCATCTTCGGGTCGCGCTCGATTTCGCGGGCAACGACGATCTTCTGCTGGTTGCCGCCGGAGAAATTCGCCGTCTTCAGCCGCGGGTTCGGCGGGCGGATGTCGTATTTTTCGATCTTCTCCATCGCATCCCTGCGGATCGCCTCGAGATCGAGCAGCGGACCTTTGCTGTAGCCCGGTCGCCGGTGATAGCCGAGCACGGAATTTTCGTATTCCTCGAATTTCAAAACCAGGCCCATGTGGTGGCGGTCCTCGGGAATATGGGCGAGGCCGAGTTCGCGCAGGCGAGCGGGATCGGCCTTGTCGATCGTCCGGCCGTCGAGAAGGATTTCGCCGGAGGCCGGCTTGCGGATGCCGGCAATCGCCTCCAGCAATTCGGACTGACCGTTGCCGGCAACCCCGGCAATGCCGACGATCTCGCCGGCACGCACATCGAAGGAGACATTGTCCACCATGGTAACGCCGCGATTGTCCTTGACCGTGAGGTTGCGGACGGAGAGCACAGCCGCTCCAGGGTTCGCCTCGCCCTTCTGCACGCGCAGCAGCACGCGGCGGCCAACCATCGAGCTCGGCAAGCTCCTCCACCGTCGTTTCCGCCGTCTTGCGGGTCGCGACCATTTCGCCGCGGCGCATGACGGAGACGGTATCGGTGATCGCCATGATCTCGCGCAGCTTGTGGGTGATGAGGATGATCGTCTTGCCCTGATCGCGCAGCACCTTGAGGATGCGGAAGAGGTGATCGGCTTCGGCCGGCGTCAACACGCCCGTCGGCTCGTCGAGGATCAGGATCTCGGCGCCGCGATACATCGCCTTCAGGATTTCGACGCGCTGCTGCAGGCCGACCGGCAGCTCTTCGATCAGCGCGTCCGGATCGACCTCGAGGCCGTATTCCGTTTCCAGCCGCTTGAGTTCGGCGCGGGCCGATGCGACGCCTCTCGCCAGCAGCATGCCGCCTTCGGCGCCGAGCATGATATTCTCCAGCACCGTGAAATTATCGACCAGCATGAAATGCTGGTGCACCATGCCGATGCCGGTGGCGATCGCCGCCTGGCTGTCGCGGATGCTGACGGGATTGCCGTTGACGCGGATCTCGCCGCTGTCGGCATGGTAAAAACCGTAGATGATCGACATCAGCGTCGATTTGCCGGCGCCGTTTTCACCGATGATGCCGTGGATCGTCCCCTTGGCAACGGTGAGGTTGATGTCCTTGTTGGCATGGACGGCACCGAATTTCTTGTCGATGCCGACAAGCTCGATAGCGGGCTTATCTGTCACTGCAGGCTCCAAATAAGAAAAGGGCGTATGGCGAAAATCCCCTCCGCCATACGCCCGATCTCAATCGTCGATTACATCCGGGCGCGGATCACTTCGGGCAAGCGTTGTCCGAGGTATAGTCGTGAACCTTGATCGTGCCTGCGATGATATCGGCCTTGGCCTTGTCGACAGCCGCCTGCATTTCCGGCGTGATCAGCGACTTGTTGTTGTCGTCGATCGCGGCGCCAACACCATCTTCCTTGACGCCGAGCGCCTGGACACCGCCGGTGAACTTGTCGTTCTTGGTGTCGGTATAGGCATTGTAGACGGCGAGGTCGACGCGCTTGACCATCGAGGTCAGGACGGAGCCCGGATGCAGATGGTTCTGGTTGGAATCGACGCCGATCGACAGCTTCTTGTTGTCGGCAGCCGTCTGCAGAACGCCGAGACCGGTGGCACCGGCTGCCGCGTAGATAACATCGGCGCCCTGATCGATCTGGTTCTTGGTGAGTTCGCCGCCGCGAACCGGGTCATTCCAGGCTGCGCCCGTGGTGCCGGTCATGTTCTGGAAAACTTCGACATCGGCCTTGGCGGCACGTGCGCCCTGCTCATAGCCGCATTCGAACTTGCGGATCAGCGGAATGTCCATGCCGCCGACGAAGCCGACCTTGCCGGTCTTCGACGCCATGCCGGCGAGAACGCCGACGAGATAGGAGCCTTCTTCTTCCTTGTAGACCACCGAGCGGACGTTCGGCTTGTCGACGACGGAGTCGACGATGATGAACTTGGTGTCGGGGAATTCGGCTGCGACCTTCTCGATGGCCGAAGTCCAGGCGAAGGAAACGGCAACCACCGGATTGAATCCGCGGCTTGCGAAGTTGCGGATGGCCTGCTCGCCCTGGGTGTCGCCGGTCGGCTCGAAGTCGCGATAGGCAATGCCGGTCTCGGCCTTGAACTTCTCGGCACCGTTGTAGGCCGCCTCATTGAAGGACTTATCGAACTTCCCGCCGGTGCCGTAAACCAGCGCCGGCTTGACATCGGCGGCAAGCGCCGTCGTCGACATGGCAGCCACGGCAAGGAGAGTGAGAAGGGATTTTTTCATTGTGCAGCCCTGTTGTTGCTATTCGTTCAGGGGTCCTCCCGCAAGTCCTTTCCGGACATGTCTGCGGAACCACCGACCTCCCCCGGAGGCCTGGCTGCGCGCATCCTTGCATGGCTCACGGAAAAATTCACCAGAAATTTTTCGGCTGGTAAAGATTTGCAGGGATTGCCGAAAATCCGTTCCCGGGGGCTGATTTTTAGACATCTCCGCCGCCTGGATGCCAAATTTCCAGCCAATCCAACGGCCACGCCGGGGCTACGGAAACATCGGCGCCGGATCGGAGTGCCCGCCGATCCGCGGAGGAAAACGGCTTGCCTATGCAGTGAAGCGACCAGCCACCGGCGGCTTCTTATAGCCGATCATCCAGAGAAGCAGCGCAATCACCAGGAAAACGGCAAAGGCAGGCTGCAGCATCAGCCACTGGAAGATGAAAGTATAGAAACGCGGATGGATATAATAGGAAAGGGAGGATTGCAGCGATGTGAGGGTTGCCGGGCTGACATCCTGCCAGGCATCGGAGATCGGCGTCACCACCACCGAGGACGCCGCAACCGACTGGATCGAATCGATGGTCCCGGCAATAACGGCCGCCGCAAGCGCGACAAGGCTGGCCAGACGCAACAGGAAACGCATCAATTCCTCCGACGCTCGTTATGCCGGACAATCCCGGCCGGCCGCGCCATTCTCCACCTTGAGAATTACATAGTCGTCGATGGGGTGAAGCACAATGGACGGGCGGAGGCGAGTTTTATCGGAAGAAGTCAAAAAACTGTTAGATTTCGGTTGATCGACAAAAATTCATCGGTATATATCGCGCCGTTCCGACGATTTGCTCCTATCCAGGCGCGAACGCCCAAGAAGGACAGGTGGCCGAGTGGTTTAAGGCGCACGCCTGGAACGCGTGTGTACGTGAAAGCGTACCGTGGGTTCGAATCCCACCCTGTCCGCCATACTCCTCGTTTTCGATATCGATTTCAAACCGTGCCGAGAGCGGGACGCGGAAGCGTCTTTCGTCGGTCTACCGCGATCAGCAACGTCCCGATCGCCCCCGCATCTCAAAGGCGCTGCAGCAGGGCACGTCCGATCGGCTTCGGAGTCTCGCTGCGCAACACCAGAGATGTCGTCACGGATCCAAAACGGGCGATCGTATCGACGATCGTTTCGAGTTCTCCCGGCGACGGGACCAGCACCTTCAGGAGAAAGCAATCCTCTCCTGTCAGGCGCAGGACTTCCATGACTTGCGGCATTTCGGCAAACTGCTTCAGACAGGCTTTGATATGTTCGTGCGTCGTGCGCAGGCGAAGCACGGCCGTCATTCCAATTCCCAAAGCGGTGGGGTCGATCCGGGCGGAGTAACCGACAATGATACCACGGTCTTCCAGCCGCTTGACCCGCTCGGATGCCGCCGGCTGAGAAAGCCCGACCCGTCGACCGAGTTCGGAAATCGCAATGCGGCCATTTTCCTGCAACGCCTCGATGATCGAGACATCGGTTGGATCAAGCAGCACCCGATTGTTTTCCTGAAAAGCCATGGGAACACCTTGAAATCATCGGAGAAGGACGCCGTTTTCCGATGATCATTCATTCCGGCGCAAATGAAAATGGATCATTTTCATCCGCAGGAATGATCAGAGGAAAACATATGAAGGATATCATCATATTGCCGGGGATCGGTGATTCAGGCGATGCTCATTGGCAAACCCGCTGGGAAATCTCGAACCCGGCAATGCGACGTTTTCAACCAGCCGACTGGGACAAGCCCGACTTGGCGGACTGGATTTCGGCCCTCGATCGCGCTGTGGGCGCATCGGCAACCCCGCCGCTGCTCGTTGCCCACAGCCTTGCCTGTCTGCTGGTTGCTCATTGGCAGCAACTCTCATCGCTTGACGTTGCCGGGGCTTTTCTTGTGGCGGTCCCGGATCCGAAGTCCGCTTCATTCCCGGCCGAAGCGGCCGGATTCGGCAATCCACCATCGAAAAAGATGCGCTTCCCCACTCTGATTATCGCAAGCGCCGACGATCCTTTCGGCTCGCTCGACTATGTCCGGACGCGAGCCAACCTCTGGGGTAGCGGTCTTGTTGAGATCGGCCCTTTCGGCCATATCAACGGGCAGAGCGGCCTTGAGAACTGGGGTCAGGGGAAGGCCTTGCTGACGGCCTTCTCCGCCGGATTGGCAAGGTCGCACCGGGCATGAACTGGCTCGCAAACGCGGGGTTCGGCTTTCGAAGACGTCGTTCCGATGGTGGTGCCC
Source organism: Rhizobium sp. C104 (assembly GCF_022354505.1). Lineage (NCBI taxonomy): Bacteria > Pseudomonadati > Pseudomonadota > Alphaproteobacteria > Hyphomicrobiales > Rhizobiaceae > Rhizobium > Rhizobium sp. C104. Next base: position 3,445,515 of record NZ_CP092348.1, read on the forward strand.
GATGCCGGAAGCCTCGTGCTGCCGGACGCCGCTACGGCGTCCGGAGCGCGGCCTCTCGGCTTGGCAGCATGAGCGAGGCCGAGCTATGGCGGAAGCATCCATGTGCGCGGATACTGCCGAAAGAACGGCGGTTATGTTCATGGATATACCAGAAGACGTTGGTTATCGCCCGCGGCGCTGTAGGCCCTATTCGAAAATTTCCGAGACGCTCGTGGCTGCGACCGCATTCCCCTGACGTCCTCCCATAGGATGCCGCGGAGCCGCGGAACTCAGCAGTTTGCGAGCCAGGACGATCGAAACGTAGCATAGGCCGAATATCGACGCCCATTGGCAAATCACCAGTATTGCCAAAGCGATGAGGTTCAGTTTTCCGTCCGAAAAGATGCTATCGGCTTCGTATGACATCGATGTTGCTGCCGTCATCAATATCATAGCACAGATGAAGGGCAGAAAAAGTCCGGCAAACAGCCGTAAAAACGTGGGAAGCAAACCGCGTTTCCCCCGGCTGAAAGCAGCTGAAAGCCCGCTTTTGGAGCCCGCAATTCCGGCGATAGGCCAGGTTCCGACAAGGGCAAGCAGCAGCGGCAGGATAATTGCGATCACCGCAAGACATAAGAGTAGAAATACATTCCTTGATAGAGACGCGGCCCCGCATGCGACAGGGCCACCAATCCCGATTCCAAACACGACGAGCACGATAAGCAAGTTCTTCCAGATGTAGCCACCAAAGCCACGCATGCCGCCGGTCAGGTTTGAAACTTTCCCGTCTCCATTCAATATTGCTTTCTGAATGAAGAATGCAAAAGACAAGGAAACGAAATATTGCGCTGAATTACTTTTGTTTCCGCCGCTGTAATCATCAAAAGCGACCAGTGCGCAATTGACTGCAACAACAACACACACAAAAGACAGATTACGTCTTATAAAGGAAATCGCTTCACCTAGCATTGCATCCCTGCCATTCTTCGCCTTCGGATGGAAGATATCGTCATTAAACATGGCGCTGTCAAACGTCGATCTTTCTGTTCAGCAAGTGCTTGTATCGCGACGCCGCGGAAGCCAGCAATCGGTAGTATCGAGGTGTGGCGACGGTATCCGATTAACGTCCTGACAACGTAGCCAAGATTCCTGATTTTTTACCATGCGGCTTCACCGCGTCTTTGCACGTTTGGGTTTATCTTCGGCCAAATTAAAAAACGGAGATAAAACAGGTGGAAGAACTTTCGGTCAAATCGAAGATCATCAAATCCGTCTATTTCAGCCAGAAAGACGGGCGGCTGAGGATTTGCTTCAAGAATGGCGAGGAGCGGCTGTTCGAAGGCGTTCCGTCCTCCGAAGCCCACGCCATGGCGGTGGCGCCGTCTCCCGGCCATTATTACCTCGACCGGATCAGAACCCGGTTTCGGCGATTGGCTGCCTGACAAGCAGAGGAATGCCGCCGGCCCACGTCGGGATTACGCAGGATCGGGACACGTCCGGTGGATATTAACAGCCCTTTAACCGTGCTAACCATCTTGGTTGGATCGCTTCGGCCGGAAGGCGGCAACGTGTCGGCGCTGCCGGCTTCTTCAAGCTCGGCTAGCCGGGAGGCTCGGTGGCGGACCCCAGCCAGGAAGCCGGGCCTCCCCGTCAGGCAATTTTTGCTGATCGTGATCGTATGCCCGGGCCGTTGCAGTCGCCGTTACCCCTGAACTAGCGATTTGGGGCTAATCCTGTGAAAAACTCCAATTATCGTATCCGGACTCGACAATGCTTTATTAGAATGATTGCATAAATCTATCGGATAGGACCAAGGGGGTGACGATGTTCGAGACTCTGCTTGAGATGCAGGAGCGTGGCGTACGGGACCGTGCGCGTGGCCGCAGCCTGGCCGACAATCCGATGTCGAAGCCGGATATCCTGCCGATCACCGATTTCCAGGAATGGTACTCGATGTTCGACGCCTGGCGCTTCGGCTGGTCGATCGAGGATGCGATGGCCGGGCATAGCAATGCGCCGCGGGATGGCGGCGCCGTGTCGCTTGCCTACACCAGAACGGTCTGATCGATCCGGTCCTCGGCGCCGAAGAATTTCAGGTAGCGCTCGACCTCTGCCGGGTCGCCTGTCGCCTTCTGCGGATTGTCGGAGAGTTTTACCGCCGGATGGCCGTCGGCGTCGCTGACCTTGCAGACGACCGAGATCGGATTGAGGCCTGAGATCTCGGTCGGCGCGCAGCCGGAAAAATCGTTCGTCAGGTTGGTGCCCCAGCCGAAGCTCATGCGCACGCGGCCTTCGAAATGCCGGTAGGTGTCGATGATGGCGTCGACATCGAGACCGTCGGAGAAAATCAGCAGCTTCTGACGCGGATCGCGGCCCATCTTCTTCCACCAGTCGATGATCTTTTCACCGCCCTCGATCGGCGGGGCGCTGTCGGGGCGGAAGCCGGTCCAGTCGGCGACCCATTCCGGCGCGTCGCGCAAGAAAGCGGCAGTGCCGAAAGCATCCGGCAGGACGATCAGAAGGTTGCCGCCATAGAGCTTGTTCCAGTCGCGCAGGATCTTGTAGGGCGCATTGCGCAACTGCTCGTCGGTTTGCGCGAGGGCAGCAGCCACCATCGGCAGTTCGTGCGCATTGGTGCCGACGGCCTCGAGATCGGAATCCATCGCCAGCAAGACATTGCTGGTGCCGGTAAAGGCCGGGCCGATGCCTTCCTTCAGCGCCTCGACACACCAGCGCTGCCAGAGGAAACTGTGACGGCGGCGGGTGCCGAAATCGGAGATGCGCAAGCCCGGCAATTCCTTCAGCCGCTCGACCTTCGACCACATCTTCGCCTTGGCGCGGGCATAGAGCACATCGAGGGTGAAGGGACCGAGCGCCCTCATCGCCGAGCGCGACCGCAGCTCGTTGACGATGGCGAGTGCCGGGATCTCCCACATGGTGGTTTCTTTCCAGGACCCGTGGAAATCCAGGACATATTGCCCGTCTTTCTTCGACAGCTCATATTCGGGGAGCTGGAAGTTGGAAAGCCAGGCAAGGAATTCCGGCTCGAAGATCTGCGCGCGGCCGTAGAAACTGTTACCCGCCAGCCAGATCATCTCCTTCTTGGAGAGTTTCAGCGTCCGGGCGTGATCGAGCTGTTCGCGCAATTCGCCTTCGTCGATCTCATCGGCGAGCCGCACACGCTTGGTGCGGTTGATGAGCGTGAAGGATGCGTTCACGTCCGGGTAAAGCTTCCAGATCATCTGCAGCATCAGGAGCTTATAGAAGTCGGTGTCGATCAGGCTGCGGATGATCGGATCGAGTTTCCAGGCGTGATTGTAGACGCGTCTTGCAATATCGGTCCTGGCCATAAAATTCCTGCCCCTGTCCACTCCGGTCAGGTGCTGCCAAAACTCCCGGGTGTTGCCAAGTTCCGGGCCGGCGCACGAACCGGCTCGTGCGCCTTGTTATCGAAAAATCGACAGACAAAGTCCAGAAAAAACAACAAGCATCCCGCCGCGCATGGCGGCGGGATGCAATGCGTCGTCCACCGAATATTTATTGTGCCGGCGCCGCAGGTTGGGCCGGTGCTGCAGGCGCAACACCGGGGGCGGCCGGTGCCGTGTTCTGCGTCTCGGTCGGAACCGCAGTGCCGTTTTGCAGGGTTGGTGCAGGTGCCGTGGCGGGCTGCTGCGACTGCAACTGCTGGCCGGGCTGCTGCGGCGCCACCTCGTTTGCTTCGCGCTTGCCCCAAATCTCGACGGGGATCCAGACGACGAAAGCGAGCACCAGTGCGGCGAGCAGCACCAGCAGGATGCGATAGCCCGCGCGCCCCTGCCTTGCCTTCACCGGCGGGATCTGCTCTTCCCTATGAAGCTTGCCGTCGGACTTTTCCCAGCGTGTTTCCGTCTGATGCGCCATCATCGTCTCCTTCCGCTGTCTGGACAGGCCGATCCGGCCCACAGAACTTCAGCAGAGAAAACGGTCGGCTGTGTCGAAGGTTCCCGATGCCCAGCGCTCGTCGCGATCGTTCAGGTTCGCTCTAGCGCTTTAGACCATTGTTTTGTACGCATACCGTTGCGGCAAAAGCGCTTCACGCTTTGCCTGGGAAAACCGCTACACACGTTTGCGCGACATGCTCTAATAGCCGACGCCGCGGTCGACCAGGAATTGCAGCGGCTCGCCGTGCTCGAAACGGGCGATCTGAGTCTCGACGTGACGGAACAGCGCGTTTTCTTCCGAAACCGCCGCGTCGTGCGGCGTGATGAAGACATTTTCCAGTTCCCATAACGGGTTGTCTGGGCCAAGTGGCTCCGCCTCGAAGACATCGAGGGAAGCGCCGCCAAGGGTGCCGTCGCGGATGGCGGAAACGATATCGGCTTCGACCTGGCTCTTGCCGCGGCCGGCATTGATGAAGACCGGCCTCCCGAGCGCGCCGTTGCGGCGGAGCTTTTTAAATAGCCCGCTATCATAAAAACCTGTCGTCTCAGGCGTCAGCGGCAGCAGGCCGACAAGGATATCGGTCCGCCCGAGGAACGCGTCCAGCGCGCCGGCATCGAAGGTTTCGACGCCGTCGATCTCCTTGCGGGTGCGCGACCAGCCGATGACGTTAAAACCCATCACCTTCAGCTTAGCGACCGCATCCTGGCCGAGCACGCCGAGGCCCATGACGCCGACCGTCACCTCGGCCGCCTCCGGCGCGATCAGCTTGGCCCATTCACGGCGCCGCTGATAGCTGTCATGCGCATATTGCCCGCGCAGATGCATCAGGCACTGCATGACCACCCATTCGCTCATGCGGGTCGTCAGGCTGCGATCGACAAAACGCACGATCGGGATTTCGGGCAGGCCGTCCATGCCGATGATATGGTCGACGCCTGCGCCGCCCGAGAAGATCACCTTGAGGTTCGGCGCCCGTACGAAAAGGTCGGCATCAGGTTTCCAGAGCAGCGCATATTCTGCTTCGCTGAGATCACGCCCCCGATCGGCCGGATCGGCGAGATTGATGCTGCCGCGATCGGAAAAGGCCGTCTCCAGCGCGCGGGCAACGCCTTCGGGATTGAACTTGATATCGACGAGAACGGGAGGAGGTGTCGGCATGATGATCTTTACTGCTGAACGGCTGGTGTCGGCACCGCCTCGATGTTGAAGGCGGCCGCCATCAGCGCCTTGGTGTAGTCGTCCTTCGGAGCGCGGAAGATTTGCGATGAGGGGCCCTGCTCCACCACCTTGCCGAAACGCATGACGATGACGTCGTTGGCCAGCGCCTTCACCACCTTCAGGTCGTGGCTGATGAACAGATAGGCGAGGTCATGCTTCTTCTGCAGATCGCGCAGGAGATCGACCACCTGGGCCTGAACGCTCATGTCGAGCGCGGAGGTCGGTTCGTCGAGCATGACGAAGCGCGGTTTCAGCACCATGGCGCGGGCAATGGCGACGCGCTGGCGCTGGCCGCCGGAGAATTCGTGCGGATAACGCCAGCGGGTCAGGGGATCGAGACCGACTTCCTCCAGCGCCCAGCAAACGCGCTGGTCGCGCTCTTCCGCTGTCAACGAGCGCTCATGCACCTTCAGCCCTTCGGCGACGATATCGCCGACCGACATGCGTGGGCTGAGCGACCCGTAGGGATCCTGGAAGACTACCTGCAGCTGGTTGCGCAGCGGCCGCATCTCGCTGAACGAATAGCCGGCTATATCCTTGCCGACAAAGGCGATCCGCCCTTGCGAGGAAATCAGCCGGGTGAGCGCCAGGCCGAGCGTGGTCTTGCCGGAACCGGACTCGCCGACGACACCGAGCGTCTGCCCGGCACGCAGCGAAAGATCGATGCCGTCGACCGCCTTCACGTGATCGACGACGCGGCGCATCAGCCCTGCCTTGATCGGGAACCAGACGCGAATGTCGGACCCTTCCATCACCATCGGCTTTGCGGGGTCGGCAAGCGGCGGCTCGCCGCGCGGTTCGGAGGCAAGCAGATGGCGGGTATAGTCGTGCTTCGGATTGGCGAAGACCTCCTCGACCGTTCCGGTTTCGACGATCCTTCCCTTGGTCATGACGCAGACGCGATCGGCGAATTTGCGCACGATGCCGAGATCATGGGTGATGAACAGCATCGACATGCCGTGCGTGGCCTTCAACTGCCGGAGCAATTCGAGGATCTGCGCCTGCACGGTGACGTCAAGCGCCGTGGTCGGCTCGTCGGCGATCAGCAATTCCGGCCGGTTGGCGAGCGCCATGGCGATCATGACGCGCTGGCGCTGGCCGCCTGACAATTCGTGCGGATAGGCCTTCAACCGCTTTTCCGGCTCGCGAATGCCGACCTGGTTCAACAATTCCAGGATGCGCTGACGCGCCGGCTGGCCGGACAGACCCTGGTGCAGTGCCAGGATTTCGGCAATCTGCTTCTCGATCGTATGAAGCGGATTGAGCGAGGTCATCGGCTCCTGGAAGATCATGGTGATGTCGTTGCCGCGCACCTCGCGCAAGGCCCTCTCCGACGCCTTCAAGAGATCCTTGCCCTTGAACAGGATCTCGCCGGAGGGATGGCTGGCCGAAGGATAAGGCAAAAGCCGCAGGATCGAGTTGGCCGAGACCGACTTGCCGGAGCCGGATTCGCCGACTAGCGCCACGACTTCACCCTTGGCGATATCGAAGGAGATGTGATCGACGGCAAGCGAGGTCTGGCCGCCCTGATGAAAGGCAACCGAGAGATCGCGGACGGAAAGGAATGGTTCTGTCATGTCACTCATTGAAACGTCTTCCTCGGATCGAAGGCATCGCGCACGGCTTCGCCGATGAAGATCAGCAGGGACAGCATGATCGACATGGCGAAGAAGGCCGTCAGCCCGAGCCACGGCGCCTGCAGGTTGCTCTTGCCCTGGGCGATCATCTCGCCGAGCGAAGGGGAGCCAGGCGGCATGCCGAAGCCGAGGAAATCCAGCGAGGTCAGCGTCGTGATCGATCCGGAGAGGATAAAGGGCAGGAAGGTCAGCGTCGCCACCATGGCGTTCGGCAGCATGTGGCGCCACATGATGGTGCGGTTGTTGACACCGAGCGCGCGGGCGGCGCGGACATATTCGAAATTGCGGGCGCGCAGGAATTCGGCGCGCACGATGCCGACGAAGCCGACCCAGGAAAAGAGCAGCATGATGCCGAGCAGCACGAAGAAGCCGGGCGGCAGAATGGCGGCGATGATTAGCAGGATGTAAAGCACTGGCATCGACGACCAGATCTCGATGAAGCGCTGCAGCAGGAGATCCGTCCAGCCGCCGAAATAGCCCTGCACGGCGCCTGCCGTCACGCCGATGATCGCTGAGCAGATGGTCAGCGCCAGGCCGAAGAGCACGGATATGCGGAAACCGTAGATGACGCGCGCGAGCACGTCGCGCGCCTGGTCGTCGGTGCCGAGCCAGTTGAGATTGCCGAGCGTGCAGGCAGGATCGTTCGCCCCTTCAGGATAACCGGAGCACCGCTCCTCCTTGCTCATCAGCCAGAAGGGGGCGGTCGGCGCCGAATGCGGAATGTTCGAGTTGACCGAGCGGTAGGAATAGCGGATCGGCGGCCAGACCATCCAGCCATTGGCATTGATCTCGTCTGCGATCACCGAAGATCGGTAGTCGGTCTCGGCAAGAAAGCCGCCGAACTTCTCCTCTGGATAGTCGATCAGAACCGGGAACAGGATCTCGCCCTTGTAGGAGGCGACGATCGGCCGGTCGTTGGCGAGGAATTCGGCAAACAGGCTTAGGATGAACAGCAGCAGGAACAGCCACAGTGCCCAATAACCGCGGCCGTTCGCCCGGAAATTCTGCCAGCGGCGAATGTTGGTCGGTGACAGCAGGCCCTTGCGCGGCGGCTTGACGGGTGTTGCGACAGCAGGATTTGCGGCGGCGTCCATCAGACATCCCTCCGCTCGAAATCGATGCGCGGATCGATCCAGGTGTAGATCAGGTCGGAAATCAGGCTGACGACAAGGCCGAGCAGCGAGAAGATGTAGAGCGTGGCGAAGACGATCGGATAGTCCCGGTTGACCACCGAGAGATAGCCGAGGCGGCCGAGGCCATCCAGCGAGAAGATATTTTCGATGAGCAGCGAGCCGGTGAAGAATGCGGAAATGAAGGCGCCGGGGAAACCGGCGATGATGATCAGCATGGCATTGCGGAACACATGGCCATAAAGCACCTGCCGCTCATTCAGACCCTTGGCGCGGGCGGTGACCACATATTGTTTCTTGATCTCCTCGATGAACGAGTTCTTCGTCAAGAGCGTCGTCGTGGCGAAGGCGGCGAGCGACAGCGAGATCAGCGGCAAAGTGAGGTGCCAGAAATAATCGAGCGGCTTCTGCCACCAGGCGAGCTGGTCGAAATTGTCGGAGACCAGGCCACGCAGCGGGAACCAGTCGTAGAACGAGCCGCCGGCGAAAAGCACGATCAGGAGAATACCGAAGAGGAAGCTCGGCACGGCGTAACCGACGACGATGACGCCCGACGTCCAGACATCGAAGGTCGATCCATCCTTGATCGCCTTGCGGATGCCAAGCGGGATGGAGATGGCATAGGAGAAGATCAGGATCCAGATGCCGAGCGAGATCGACACCGGCAGCTTCTCCTTGATGAGATTGAGCACGGAGGTATTGCGGAAGAAGCTCTCGCCGAAGTCGAAGCGGATGTAATTCCACATCATCTCGCCGAAACGCGTCAGCGGCGGCTTGTCGAAGCCAAACTGCTTTTCGAGCTTGGCGATCAGCTCCGGATCGAGCCCCTGGGCGCCGCGATATTTGGAGCCTTCGTCGCTGCCGCCGCCCCCGAGAAGATCGCCGCCGCCGGACAGGCGTTGATCGGCACTATCGGCCTGACCGGTCAATTGGGCGATCACCTGCTCGACCGGCCCGCCGGGGGCGAACTGAATGACAATGAAGGAAATCGCCATGATGCCGACAATGGTCGGGATCATCAAAAGCAGGCGGCGAATGACATAAGCGCCCATCAGCTTTCAGCCTCCGGAAATTTCATTCTTGTCTGCCCGCCGTCCAGTCCAATGCCGCTCAATCCGCCAGCCTTCCCTTGCCGGCGCTGCCGGCGTGTCGTGATTCGTTCGTGCCATTTGGAGCCCACGGCCCCTGCATTGCAAGCCCGCTCATTTTGCCGAGGCGGACCACCAGGCTTCCGGGAAACCCAGTCCATAGGTCGGGAAGTCGGTGGGGTGCGTAATCGTGTTCCAATAGGCGAGGTTATAGGTATCGCGATAGAACAGCGGGATGACGTAGTGGTTTGCCAGCAATACGCGATCCATTGCCTTGATCGCTGCGACCTGTTCCGCACGATTGGGTGCGAAGATGATCATGCGGATGAGCTCGTCGACCGCCGGATTGGCGATGCCTGCATAATTGTGGGAGCCCTGCTGGTCGACCGAACCCGACCCCCAATAATCTGCTTGCTCGTTGCCCGGGTTCATCGTCTCCGCCCAGACATTCCAGATCATGTCGTAATCGAAGCTGCGCTCGCGGTTGACGGCTTGCGAGGCGTCGACCGTGCGCACCCGCGCATCGATGCCGATTTTCTTGAGATTGTTGGCATAGGGCACCGCCCAGCGCTCCAATACGGGGCTCGACAACAGGATCTCGAAACTCATCGGCTGGCCGGTCTTGCTATTGACCATGCGATTGTTCTTGATCTCCCATCCGGCTTCTTTCAGCAATGCAATCGCCTTGCGGAGGTTGTCGCGGCTTTTCTGCGGATCGCCCCCAACCGGATTGGTGTAGGGCGTCGTGAAGACCTCAGGCGGAACTTTGTCCTTCATGGCCTGCAGTATTTCCAGTTCACGCCCCTGCGGCAGGCCGGAGGAGGCGAGTTCGGTGTTCCAGAAGTAGCTGTCGATGCGCTTGTAGCTGTTGAAGGCAACGGTCCGGTTCAGCTCCTCGAAATCGAGGCCGTAATTCAGCGCCTCACGGACCCGTTCATCCTTGAAGAGGTCACGCCGCATATTGGGCACGAGCGCTTGCAGGATGCCGGTGGAGCGCAGCGGATTTGCAACCTCTTCTTTCTTGACGCGTCCGTCCTTCACCGCGGGAAAATCATAACCCGTCGCCCAGCGGGACGCCGTTGTCTCCTGCCAATAGTCACTATTGCCGGCGCGAAAGGCTTCGAACTCGACATCCCGGTCGCCGAAATAGGTGTAAATGACGTTGCGGAAATTGTTCTGGCCGACATTCACATTGAGATCCTTGCCCCAATAATCGTCGCGCAGTTCATAACGGATCGTCGCGCCGGACGAAAAGGATGCGATCTTATAAGGCCCCGATCCCATCACAGGCTCGAGCGTCGTCTTTAAGATGTCGCGCGGCTTGCCGTCCGGCCCCTGCCCCTCCCACCAATGTTTCGGCACGATCACCAACTGGCCGAGAATATTCGGGAGCTCGCGATTGTTCTTTTCGTCGAAGGTGAAAGTGACGTCGCGGTCGCCCGTCTTTTCGGCCTTCACCACGTGGCGATAATAGTTCGCGGTGGCAGCGTTTAACTCCTTCGTCTTATCCAGACTGAAGATCACGTCGTCGGGCGTTATCGGCTGGCCATCCGCCCATTTCGCTTCCTTGCGGAGGCGAAAGGTCGCGCTTGAGACGTCATCCGGATAGGACAGGCCCTCAGCAAGCAGACCATAGGAAACAAGGAGCTCGTCATCGGTCGGCTTCATCAACGTGTCGTAGACGAGCGAGAGCCCTGCCGCTATCTGGCCTTTAGCAAGGATAGGATTGAAGGTGTCGAAGGCGCCGCTGGCAGAAAGGCGCAGGTCTCCGCCTTTTGGGGCATTGGGATTGACGTAGTCGAAATGCGCAAAGCCCGGCTTGTACTTCATCTCACTGATGACGGAACTGCCGATCCGAAACGGCTGGTCCTGACCCGTTGCCGTCATGGGCGCCAAGACGCCCGTCAGCGATACAAACAAACCGATCTTCGACCACAAAGCCGCCATTCACGCTTTCCCCTCATTATTGGTGGGTTCGACAATACGAAAAATACAGGCGAAAAACAGGTGAGAGTTTGGTTTTTGCCGGACTCGCGAAAATTTGAGCCGTTGGTGTCACCCCCTCGCAACTTGCGGTGCAACGCTGCGGCGATCCGTCACCGCCGCCGCCTATCCCCGCCAGCCAAAACATCGATTCACCAAAATCACTTTTCACGATAGATTCGAACGCAAATCACTTCTCAAGGAAACAGCATGGCTTTCGGCTTCGCTCAGGCTTTCAAGACATTCGGCAAACTGACGCTTGCCGGGGCAATCGGCGCGAGCCTTGCGGCCGGCGATGTCGGGGCCGAACAGAAGACGCCGAGCCCCGGCAGCGCCAAGGGCCAGTTCGGCGCCGTCGGCCTGCCGACTCAGGGACCGGCGCAGCCGATCGGGTTTTACGCCAAGGGCTGCATGACCGGTGCGGTGGCGCTGCCGGCCGACGGGCCGACCTGGGAGGCGATGCGGCTTTCGCGCAATCGACGCTGGGGCAACCCGGCGATGATTTCGCTGCTCGAACGTCTTTCACAGGATGGGGTCGAATATGCCGGCTGGCCGGGCCTTCTCGTCGGCGACATCGCGCAGCCGCGCGGCGGGCCGATGTTCAACGGTCATGCCTCGCACCAGATTGGCCTCGATGCCGACGTCTGGTTTACGCCGATGCCGGCGCGCCGCATGACGGCAAAGGAACGCGAGGACCTGCCCTTCACCACCATGCTGCAAAAGGACAAGTTCCTGACCGTCGACCCTAATGTGTGGACGCAATCGCGGGCGCGGCTGCTGATGCTGGCGGCAAGCTATCCCGAGGTCGAGCGCATCTTCGTCAACCCGGCGATCAAGAAGAAAATGTGCGACACCTGGACGGGCGACCGCACCAATCTCGGCAAGCTTCGGCCGGAATACGGTCATGACTCGCATTTCCACATCCGCATCAAATGCCCGGCCGGCGCTGCCGGATGCACGCCGCAGGCGCCTGTTGCCGCCGGCGACGGCTGCGACAAGTCGCTCGCCTGGTGGTTCACGCCTGCCCCCTGGGCCGCGCCAAAACCGCCAAAGCCCGGCGCCAAGCCGCCGAAACCGCCGCGTGAAATGATGGTTTCCGACCTGCCGAAAGCCTGTGCCGCCGTGCTCGATGCCGCGTCCGTTGCCTCGATGCAGGCCGCCACCTATGGCGGGCCCTCCGCCGCAAGCGCGCTGACTGCTGCTCCGGTAGCAGAGCCGGCCGCCGATCCCGATGAGGCACTGCCGGATGTCGGCCCGGTTCCGAACGACAAGCCAGCGATCCAATGAGAACGGCCGAGGCGGACGGAAAGGGGCGCTGTCTTTCAAATCGCAAACTCTTGGTATAGAAGCGGTCAAATCGATTGAATTGCTTGGGCGGAGATAGGATTCATGGCCGGCGGCAAATGCCTTGCATTGATTGCGCATGACCAGAAGAAAGACGACATGGCGGCGTTCGCCCGCGCCCACAGCGACATTCTTTCCCGCTGGAAGATCGTCGCCACCGGCACGACCGGCGGGCGCGTGCTCGTCGCAGTCTCCGGATCTCGATGTCACAAGATTGAAAAGCGGACCACTCGGCGGCGACCAGCAGATCGGCGCGCTGATTTCGACCGGCGAGGTCAGGGCCTTGATCTTCTTCGTCGACCCCTTGACGCCAATGCCGCACGATGTCGACGTCAAGGCGCTGATGCGGCTCGCCATCGTTTACGATATTCCGATGGCGCTCAATCACGCGACCGCTATAAAACTTCTTCCCACACTCGAAGCCTGATCAGCACGGAACCGGCCATGCCAAAACCGAACCACAGCACCGCTCCGCTGCCTTTCCCGATCCTGATCGGCGATATCGGCGGCACGAATGCCCGCTTCTCCATCCTGACCGATGCCTATGCCGAGCCGAAACAGTTTCCGAACGTGCGCACGGCGGATTTCGCCACGATCGACGCGGCGATCCAGCAGGGGGTGCTCGACAAGACCGCCGTGCAGCCGCGCTCGGCGATCCTTGCCGTCGCCGGCCCGATCAACGATGACGAGATCCCGCTGACCAATTGCGCCTGGGTGGTGCGGCCAAAGACGATGATCGAGGGCCTCGGTATGGAGGACGTGCTGGTCGTCAACGATTTCGAGGCGCAGGCGCTCGCAGTCGCCGCCCTTTCGGATGAGAACCGCGAACGCATCGGCGACGCCACTGGCGACATGATCGCGTCGCGCGTCGTGCTCGGACCCGGCACCGGGCTCGGCGTCGGCGGGCTGGTGCATGCCCAGCACAGCTGGATCCCGGTTCCCGGTGAAGGCGGCCATGTCGATCTCGGACCGCGCAGCAAGCGCGACTATCAAATCTTCCCGCATATCGAGACGATCGAAGGGCGCGTGTCGGCCGAGCAGATCCTTTGCGGGCGGGGCCTCGTCAACCTCTATCATGCCATCTGCGTGGTCGACGGCATCCAGCCGACCATGAAGGATCCCGCCGACATCACTTCGCACGCGCTTGCCGGCAGCGACAAGGCGGCGGTCGAGACCGTCTCGCTGTTTGCCACCTATCTCGGCCGGGTGGCGGGCGACATGGCGATGGTGTTCATGGCGCGCGGCGGCGTTTATCTATCCGGGGGCATCTCGCAGAAGATCCTGCCGGCGCTGAGGAGGCCGGAATTCCGCTTGGCCTTCGAGGACAAGGCGCCGCATACGGCGCTGCTTCGCACCATCCCGACCTATGTGGTGACGCATCCGCTGGCAGCGCTTGCCGGGCTTTCCTCCTACGCCCGCATGCCGGCGAATTTCGGCGTCTCGACGGAAGGCCGCCGCTGGCGGCGCTGAGCCCGGCGCGCGCGCCACCCGGGCGGGCGGCGCTCTAGCCAAACCAATCCCAACTCTTTATAGAGCCGGCAAAAGTACGCGTCGCACCCTGCGCCGCGTTTGGCGCGAGACAGGAAACCCGATATTTGGAAGCGGCGGAAAGCAGAACGCAGAGCGTCAGCAGCGATACCGTAACCGGCATCCTCAAGCGCATCATTGCTGAAAACGGCCGCGACCATCTCTGGGGCTATGTCTTTGCGATTGCCTGCCTGATCGTCGTGGCGCTTTCGACGGCGTTTACCGCCTGGATCATGCGGGCGATCATCGATGAGGCCTTCGCCAACCGGCGCGCCGATGTCGTCTGGATCATCTGTCTTTCGATCTTCATCGCCTTCGTGCTGCGCGGCTTTGCGAGCTACGGCCAGGCGGTGGCGCTGTCCAAGGTCGGCAACGACATCGTCGCGCGTTACCAGCGCCGACTCTATTCGCATCTGATGACGCTGTCAGTCGGCTTCTTCAGCGAGGCGCGCTCAGCCCATATCGCCGCGCAGGTGAGCCAAAACGTCAGCGGCATCCGCGACGTGCTCAACCTGACGATCACCTCGACGGTGCGCGACCTTTTGACCTTCGTGTCGCTGCTGGCGGTGATGATCCTCCAGGATCCGTTGCTCAGCCTTGCGGTGTTCATCATGGCTCCGCCGCTGCTTTATGCGCTGCGCTACGTTTCCAAGCGGCTGCGCTCGGCGACCCGCGAGGCGGTGCATTTGAACAGCCACGTTCTCGGCGCCATGCAGGAGACGATCCAGGGCATCGCCATCGTGAAAGCCTTCACGATGGAAGACGAGCTGGAACGCAAGGTCACCAAGCTCATCAAGGGTGCCGAAAACAGGGCGAACCGGATTGCCCGGCTTTCCGAACGCACCTCTCCGCTGACCGAGAGTTTCGCGGGTTTTGCCGTCGCCAGCGTGCTGGCCTATGCCGCCTACCGCTCGATCTACTACAATGTGCCGCCGGGCGCCTTCTTCTCCTTCGTCACGGCGCTGCTGCTTGCCTATGATCCGGCCCGCCGGCTTGCCCGACTGCAGGTGCAGATGGAGCGGGCCGTCGTCAATGCGCGAATGATCTACGAATTGCTCGACATGGAGCCGCGCCAACGCGACCTGCCGGATGCCCAGCCGCTGACGGTGACGCAAGCCCGGATCGAATTCCGCAATGTTTCCTTTGGCTACGGCAGTGAGAGCGTGCTGAGCGGTGTGAGCTTCATCGCCGAGGGCGGCGCGACCACGGCGCTGGTCGGTCCTTCAGGCGCCGGCAAATCCACGGTCATCAACCTCATTCCGCGCTTTTACGATCCGCGCGAGGGCGAGATCCTGATCGACGGGCAGGACATCGCCCACATCACCAAGAAATCACTGCGCCATCAGCTCGCTTATGTCTCGCAGCAGCCTTACCTGTTCGAGGGCACGATCCGCGACAATATCCGCTACGGCCGACCGGAAGCGACCGATGCCGACGTGGAAGACGCGGCTCGGCTTGCCTATGCGCATGACTTCATCGCAGCGCAGCCGCAGGGTTACGACACGCCGGTCGGCGAAAATGGCGTGACGCTTTCGGGCGGCCAGCGTCAGCGGCTGTCGATTGCGCGCGCGCTGGTGCGCAATGCGCCGATCCTGCTGCTCGACGAGGCGACCTCGGCGCTCGATACCGAATCCGAAGCGGCCGTGCAAAAGGCGCTCGACGAGGCAATGACCGGGCGCACCGTCGTCGTCATCGCTCACCGGCTTTCGACTGTGGTTCGCGCCGACAAGATCGTCGTCATGCAGCAGGGCCGCGTCGTCGAAGAAGGCAATCACGAGACGCTTGCGAAGGTCAGCGACGGTCTTTACGCTCGCCTCAACAATCTGCAGAGGCCTTCGGCCTCCGATTCAAACTGACCTGGTGAAACTGACATGAGCGATGCTGCGATGAAACTGGTGGTGGTTGGCGCAGCCGGGCGCATGGGGCAGACACTGATCCGGCTCATCCATTCCATCGAGGGCGCCACACTGCATGCGGCGGTCGAGCGCAGCGGTTCACCCTTTATCGGCAAGGATGCCGGCGAGATTGCCGGTCTCGGCCCGAGCGGCATCATCATCGGCGACGATCCGCTCCAGGCCTTCCTCGACGCCGAAGGTGTGCTCGACTTCACCTCGCCCGCCGCGACAGTAGAATTCTCGGGGCTGGCCGCGCAGGCCCGCATCGTCCATGTCGTCGGCACGACCGGCTGCTCGGACGACGACAATGCCAGGATCACTGCTGCGGCCCGCCATGCCCGCATCGTCAAGTCAGGCAATATGAGCCTCGGCGTCAATCTGCTCAGCGTGCTCGCCGAGCAGGCTGCGTGGGCGCTCGAACCCGATGACTGGGACATCGAAATCCTGGAAATGCACCATAAGCACAAGGTGGATGCGCCTTCCGGCACCGCCCTTCTGCTCGGCGAGGCCGCGGCCAAGGGGCGCAATATCGATCTCGCCTCGAAATCGGTCCGCGTACGCGACGGCCATACGGGCGCTCGGCAAGCCGGCACGATCGGTTTTGCGACGCTGCGCGGCGGCTCCGTCATCGGCGAGCATTCGGTGCTTTTCGCCGGCGAAGGCGAGATCGTCACCCTGTCGCACAGCGCTGCCGACCGATCGATTTTTGCGCGCGGCGCCATCAAGGCCGCACTCTGGGCGCGCGACAAGAAGCCGGGTCTCTATTCCATGCTCGACGTGCTCGGGCTTTCTTCCCAATAACGACATATCGGAGGCATATTCATGAGCGGAACCCTCGTCCTCGTTCGCCACGGCCAGAGTGACTGGAACCTGAAGAATCTCTTCACCGGCTGGAAGGATCCCGATCTGACGGCGCTCGGCATCGAGGAAGCCAATGCCGGCGGCGCCGCACTCGCAGAATACGGGATCAAGTTCGACGTCGCCTATACCTCGGTGCTGGTGCGCGCCCAGCACACGCTGAAGCTCATCCTCGACAAGGTCGGCCAGCCGGATCTCCCTACGATCCGCGACCAGGCGCTGAACGAGCGCGACTATGGCGACCTCTCCGGCCTCAACAAGGACGATGCCCGCGCCAAATGGGGCGAGGAACAGGTGCACATCTGGCGCCGTTCCTACGACGTGCCGCCGCCCGGCGGCGAAAGCCTGCGCGACACCGGCGCCCGCGTCTGGCCCTATTACCTTACCGAGATCCTACCGCGCGTGCTTCGGGGCGAGAAAGTGCTGGTCGCCGCCCACGGCAATTCGCTGCGTTCGCTGGTCATGGTGCTCGACAAGCTGACCAAGGAAGGCGTGCTTGCCCTCAATCTCGCAACCGGCGTTCCCATGGTCTACAAGCTGAAGGCGGATTCGACCGTGGCGTCAAAGGAAGTGCTCGGCGACATGTCCGGCGCGCACTGAATGCAATTTGCCCTCAGTTCTCAATCGTGAACTGCACTCGGTCGGCCGCAAAGCGGCTGATCGAATATTGCACCGGCAGACCGTCAAGATCGGTGTTCATCGCCTTGGCGATCAGCAGGATCGCGCCGGGCGTCAGCTCCAGATCGGCCAGATCGGCCGTGTTCGCATGGGAGGCCGTCACTTCGGTCGTCGCACGGACATAATCCGACAGGCCAAGATCGGCGAAGGCCTTGGTGATCGATTCGCGCTTGCGATAGGCCTCGCCGATCCCGGCGAAGCGTGCGGCGGGAAACCAGCTCGTCGCTTTTGACACCGGCCGCTTGTCCGCCTGACGCAATGTTTCCAGACGGATCACCTGCTCCCCCTGCTTCAGACCCAGCCAGCGGGCGACCTCGGCGCTTGCTTCCTCCTGCACCTCATCGAGCAGTAGGCTGCGCATCTCGCGCGCCTGATCGCCGATGCCTGACGTGAAGCGGGTGCGCCGGGTGATCGGAAAATTCAGCCGCTCCTTGCGCTCGATCAGCGTGCCGCGACCTTGTACCGCGCGCACGATCCCCTCCTGCGCCAATGCCGCCAGGGCGCTGCGCACCGTGTGGCGGTTGACGCCGAATTGCAGTGCCAGGACCGTTTCCGGCGGCACCATTCCCGTTTCGTCATAGGTACCGTTGCCGATCGTCTCGCGAATCCGGTCAGCGATCTGACGCCAGAGCGCCACGCCGGTCTGCCTTTGCACTTGCTTCAATCCCGCCATTCGTTCCCGCCATTTCCCGCGCCCGATGTCACACGCTTGTCACGACATCGATTTAGGACTAAGTATAGCTTGTATGGTTGTCTATATCAATAGACATTTAAAGGGAAGCGGCGATGATATCGGCGGACAGGACAGACGCTGCGTCACAGACGGCATCCGGGCGCAAACGCGCCGCCGATCTGCTGGCGCGCGCGGAACGCAGCGAACTCTCGGCAGTCTGGGATGCGTTGCCGCAAAAGCCTGCGGCGCATCCGGTGCGCGGACCGGAGACGGGGCTGGTGATGGTGCGCGGCCGCATCGGCGGCGGCGGCGCTCCCTTCAATCTCGGCGAAGTGACGGTGACCCGGGCCACGGTCCGGCTCGACTCCGGCTCGGTCGGTCATGCTCAGGCGCTCGGCACCGATCGCGAGAAGGCCCGGCTGGCAGCGATCTTCGATGCGCTGTGGCAGGACGAGGCGACGCAGGATTTCGTCGAACAGGCATTGCTTCTGCCGATCACTGAGCGGCTCGCCACGGCCGAACGCCGCAAGGCGGAGGAGACGGCGGCCACCCGCGTCGACTTCTTCACCATGGTCAGGGGAGACAACTGATGGGCCCGAAGACAGAAGCCTTGACCGGCGGCTTTGCCGACCCGGTCTTCCACGCCCAAAGTGTCTTCAAGATGCTGATGGACGGCATGGCCCGCCCCGGCATGATCCAGACCGTCCAGCCCGAGGCCGCGCCGCCGGCCCCCCTTGGCAGTGCCGCTGGCGCGATCGCGCTCACACTTTGCGACCACGACACACCAGTCTGGCTTTCCCAGGGGCTTGCGAAATCGGCCGTGCCGGAGTGGCTCGGTTTCCACACCGGCGCGCCGCTGACCACGGAGAAGGCCGAGGCACGCTTCGCCTTCACGGAAGCCGGTACCACGCTTTGCCCCTTCAGCCTCTTCGCCTCAGGCACGCAGGAATATCCCGACCGTTCGACGACGCTCGTGATCGAACTTTCCGCACTCGAGGGTGGGCGCAGGCTGGCGCTGATGGGTCCCGGGATTCAGAGTGTGACGGAAATCGCGCCTGTCGGCCTGCAGGAGACTTTCCTGCGGCTCTGGACCGAAAACCGCGGGCTCTTCCCGCGCGGCATCGACATCGTGCTGACATCGGGCAATCGCTTACTCTGCCTGCCGCGCACCACCAAGATCACAGCAATGGAGATCTGAGCTCATGTATGTTGCCGTCAAAGGTGGCGAGGCCGCCATCGCCAATGCCCACCGCCTGCTGGCAGACCGCCGTCGCGGCGACCGTTCGCTGCCGGCGATCGGCATCGACCAGATCGTGGCGCAGCTGGCGCTCGCCGTCGACCGGGTGATGGCCGAGGCCTCGCTTTTCGACCGCACGCTAGCCGCACTCGCCGTTCGCCAGTCGCGCGGCGATATGATCGAGGCGATCTTCCTGCTGCGCGCCTATCGCACGACGCTGCCGCGCTTCGGCTATTCCAGGCCGCTCGACACGGCTGATATGACGATCGAACGGCGGATCTCGGCGACCTACAAGGATCTGCCGGGCGGCCAGCTTCTCGGGCCCACTTTCGATTATACCCACCGCCTGCTCGATCCCTCGCTGCTTGAGGACGAAACGGTCGAGGCGCCTGCCCAGCGCGCCGCCGAAACCGGCCGCGTCATGCGGGTCTCCGAGATCCTCGGCGAGGAAGGCCTGATCGAGGCCGACGGCGACATGCCCGAAGATCACGAGATCGGCGACCTGACCCGCGAGCCGATGGAATTCCCGATGACCCGCGACCTGCGCCTGCAGGCACTGGCCCGCGGCGACGAAGGCTTCCTGCTGGCGCTCGGTTATTCCACCCAGCGCGGCTATGGCCGCAATCACCCCTTCACCGGGGAAATTCGCATCGGCGAGGTCGAGGTGGAATTCGACGTGCCGGAACTCGGCTTCGCCGTCTCGCTCGGCGTGATCCAGGTCACCGAATGCCAGATGGTCAACCAGTTCAAGGGCTCCGCCAAGGCGCCGCCGCAGTTTACCCGCGGCTACGGCCTGGTCTTCGGCCAGAGCGAGCGCAAGGCGATGGCGATGTCGCTGGTCGATCGCGCGCTTCGCGCCGAAGAGCTCGGCGAGGATATCACCGCGCCGGCGCAGGACGAGGAATTCGTCATCTCCCATTCCGACAACGTCCAGGCGACCGGCTTCGTCGAGCACCTGAAGCTCCCGCATTATGTGGACTTCCAGGCCGAACTCGATCTCGTCCGCCGCATGCGCCGCGAATTCGAAGCCGCCCGCAGCAGCGGCGAAGACATGAAGGAAGCCGCCGAATGAGCGATCTGGCCAGCTACAACTTCGCCTATCTCGACGAACAGACCAAGCGGATGATCCGCCGCGCCATCCTGAAGGCGATCGCCATTCCGGGCTATCAGGTTCCTTTCGCCTCGCGTGAAATGCCCATGCCCTATGGCTGGGGCACCGGCGGCGTGCAGGTGACGGCCTCGATCATCGGGCCCGACGACGTGCTGAAGGTCATCGACCAGGGCGCCGACGACACGACCAATGCCGTTTCCATCCGCGCCTTTTTCCAGAAGGTCGCCAATGTCGCGGTGACGACGCATACCAAGGATGCGACGATCATCCAGACGCGCCACCGCATTCCCGAAGAAAAGCTCGGGGTCGGGCAGGTGCTCGTCTACCAGGTGCCGATCCCCGAGCCGCTCCGCTTCCTCGAGCCGCGTGAGACCGAGACGCGCAAGATGCACGCGCTCGAAGAATACGGTCTCATGCATGTGAAGCTCTACGAGGATATCGCCCATAACGGCCGCATCTCGCGGACTTACGCCTATCCGGTGAAGGTCCACGGCCGCTATGTCATGGACCCGTCGCCGACGCCGAAATTCGACAATCCGAAGATGCACATGTCGGAGGCGCTGCAGCTCTTCGGCGCCGGCCGCGAGAAGCGCATCTATGCGGTTCCGCCCTATACCGACGTCGTCAGCCTGGATTTCGAGGACTATCCCTTCGATATCCAGCGTTTCGATAAACCCTGCGCCCTCTGCGGTGCCGAGGATGTCTATCTCGACGAAGTGGTTCTCGACGACAAGGGCGGGCGGATGTTCGTCTGCTCCGACACCGATCATTGCGAAGACCGCCGCGCGCACGGACATGCCGGCGAGATGCTGGCCCGGGAGGCTGCAGAATGAGCGATATCCCGCTTCTCAAAGTCCATGACGTTTCGAAATTCTACGGCAGCCGCATCGGCTGCCGCGATGTCTCCTTCGATCTCTGGCCGGGCGAAGTGCTGGCCATCGTCGGCGAGTCCGGCTCCGGCAAGACGACGCTGCTGAATTGCCTCTCCACCCGGCTGCTGCCGACCACCGGCAGCGTCGAATATCACATGCGCGACGGCAGCTACCGCGATCTCTACCGCATGAACGAAGCCGAGCGGCGTTTCCTGATGCGCACCGACTGGGGCTTCGTGCACCAGAATCCGGCTGACGGCCTGCGCATGGCGGTGTCGGCGGGCGCCAACGTCGGCGAACGGCTGATGGCGATCGGCGACCGGCACTACGGCAAGATCCGCGCCTCGGCGATCGACTGGCTGGAACGTGTCGAGATCGATGCCGACCGCATCGACGACCAGCCGCGCGCCTTTTCCGGCGGCATGCGCCAGCGCCTGCAGATCGCCCGCAATCTCGTCACCGGCCCGCGCCTCGTCTTCATGGACGAACCCACCGGCGGCCTCGACGTCTCGGTGCAAGCGCGCCTGCTCGATCTGGTGCGCGGCCTCGTTAACGATCTCGGGCTCTCGGCGATCGTCGTCACCCACGATCTCGCCGTCGCCCGCCTGCTCTCGCACCGGATGATGGTGATGAAAGACGGCTACGTCATCGAACACGGGCTCACCGACCGGGTGCTCGACGATCCGCGCGAACCCTACACGCAGCTGCTGGTCTCCTCGATCCTGCAGGTCTGAGCGCCACTGCAGGTCAAAAACCAGGAAAGAAGACATCATGCCAACGCCCCTCGTCGTTTCCGAAGTCTCGAAAAGCTTCACCATGCATCTGCGCGACGGCATCCGGCTGCCCGTCGTTTCCAATGTCGCCTTCTCGGTCGCCTCAGGCGAATGCGTCGTGCTCGGCGGCCCATCGGGCGTCGGCAAGAGCTCGCTGCTGAAGATGATCTACGGCAATTATGCTGTCGACACCGGCCAGATCCTCATTCGTCACGACGGACGCATCGTCGATCTCGCCGCCGCCGATCCGCGCACCGTGCTCCACGTGCGGCGCCATACGCTCGGTTACGTCAGCCAGTTCCTGCGTACCGTGCCTCGCGTCGCGGCGATCGACGTGGTCGCCGAACCGCTGGTGGCGCGCGGCGAGGACGCCGGCACGGCGCGGGAAAAGGCCGGCGCCCTGCTTGCCAGGCTCAACCTGCCGGAAGCGCTCTGGCAGCTTCCGCCCGCCACTTTCTCCGGCGGCGAACAGCAGCGTGTCAACATCGCCCGCGGCTTCATCACCGAACACAGAATCCTGCTCCTCGACGAACCCACCGCCTCGCTCGACGCCCGGAACCGTGCCGTCGTCGTCGGCATGATCGAGGAAAAGAAGCAGGCGGGCGTCGCCCTTCTCGGCATCTTCCACGACGGGGAAGTACGCGAGGCGGTCGCCGACCGCATTCTCGACGTTCAGCTCTTCTCTCCCGGAAAGATCGCCGCATGAACCGCAAGCTGGGTATCGAGCCCTCTATCCATGAGACAGCCTCCGTCAGCGAGTCCAGCTTCGGACGCTATACGGAGGTTTCCGAACGCTGCCGCATCAGCGAGGCGACCTTCGGCGACTATTCCTACATCATGCAGGACGGCTCCGTCTGGTGCGCGACGATCGGCAAGTTCGTCAATATCGCCGCCGCCGTGCGCATCAATGCCACCAATCATCCGACCTGGCGGGCGACGCTGCATCATTTCACCTACCGCGCCGCCGATTACTGGCCGGACGGCGACATGGAGGAGGACTTCTTCGCCTGGCGGCGCGCAAACCGCGTGACGGTCGGGAATGACGTCTGGATCGGCCATGGGGCGACCCTCCTGCCGGGCGTCACCGTCGGCAACGGCGCGGTGATCGGCGCCGGCGCCGTCGTCTCGAAGGACGTGGCGGCCTACTCGATCGTCGGCGGCGTGCCGGCTAAATTGATCCGCGAGCGCTTTCCGAAAGCGGTCGGCGAGCGTATGGACAGGCTTGGCTGGTGGGACTGGGACCATGACCTTCTGCGCCAGGCGTTGCAGGATTTTCGCAACCTGAGCGCGGAAGATTTTCTAGCGAGATACGGTGGATAAACCTCCGATATAGGCACGGAGAATTGTGACACGAACTACACAAATATGACATGCGAGGTTCATCAAGCGGGACTAATGCGATCCTGACCAAAGGACTGGATCGCAAGGGAAGAGCATGATGTTCGAGCTCAAGAATGTCACACGCCGTTTCGGAAAAAAGCTCGCCGTCGATTCCGTCACGCTCGCCATCCCGCAGGGCCAGATGGTCGGCATCATCGGCCGCTCCGGCGCCGGCAAGTCGACGCTGCTGCGGATGATCAACCGGCTGCAGGAGCCGAGCTCCGGCTCCATTCATTTCGCCGGCGTCGAGGTTTCCGGGCTTCGCGGCGGGGCGCTGCGCAACTGGCAGCGCGACTGCGCAATGATCTTCCAGCAGTTCAACCTGGTGCCACGCCTGGATGTCCTCACCAATGTCATGCTCGGCCGCCTTAACCACCGCTCGACGCTTCTCAGCCTCCTCAACATCTTCACCCGCGAGGAACGTGTGCATGCGATCGCAGCGCTCGAACGCCTCGGCATCGAGCAGACGGCGTTGCAGCCAGCCGGCACGCTGTCCGGCGGCCAGCAGCAGCGCGTGGCGATCGCGCGGGCGCTGATGCAGAACCCGAAGATGGTTCTTGCCGACGAGCCGATTGCCTCGCTCGATCCGCTGAATGCCAAGATCGTCATGGATGCGCTGCGCGATATCAACGAGCGCGAGGGCATCACCGTCATCACCAACCTTCATACGCTCGATACCGCCCGCAACTATTGTGAGCGCATCGTCGGCATGGCCGGCGGCTGTGTCGTCTTCGACGGCAAGGGCTCGGAACTGACCGCCGAGGCGGTGAAGGCGATCTACGGGACGGACAGGGATGGTGCCGGCATCGACGAAACGATGACCTCGACATCCATCAATCCGGCTACCGAGCGGGCAGACAATCAATCCGCCGGCACCCAACCGCTGGCGCTGGCCGGCCTCTGAGCGAGGCGGCCGCGATCGAACGCCCGCGTCAAGGGCACACTTCTTCGTAACGGAAGACCGGGGGCACCGGTCAATAGGAGAGACGACATGTTGAAGAAAGCACTCTTTGCGGCAACGGCGCTCTTCGCGCTCGCCGGCGCTGCCCATGCAGCCGATCTCAAGGAATTCCGCATCGGCATTCTCGGCGGCGAAAACGAAACCGACCGCTTGCGCAACTATACCTGCCTTGCCGACCACCTGAAGCAGGAATTCGGCTTCGAGAAGGTGTCGCTGTTCCCCGCCGCCGATTATGACGGCGTTATCCAGGGCCTGCTCGGCGGCACGCTCGACTTCGCCGAACTCGGCGCTTCCGGCTACGCAGCCGTCTCGATCAAGGATCCGAAGGCCGTTACGCCGATCCTGACGACGCAGCAGAAGGACGGCTCGACCGGCTACTACTCGATCGGACTGGCGCTCAAGTCCTCCGGCATCAAGACCATCCAGGACGCCAAGGGCAAGAAGCTCGGCTACGCCGATCCGGAACTCCACCTCGGGCTATCTCGTGCCGCTGACCCAGATCCCGAAGGACACGGGCATGCCGAACGACAAGTTCTTCGCCTCGACCCAGTTCAACGGCGGCCATGAGAACAACCTTCTCGCCGCTTACGACGGCAAGGTCGACGTCGCCGTCGACGATTCCTCGGGCATCGGCGAATTCAAGGACGGCTACACCTCCGGCACCTTCCGCAAGGAAGTCGACAAGGGCGCCGTCGATCCGAACAAGCTGGTCGAAGTCTGGCGCTCGCCGCTGATCCCGAACGGGCCGCTCGTCGTTCGCAACGCGCTCGGCCAGGACTGGCAGACGAAGCTCGCAGCCTTCTTCACGGCTCTGCCTGAGAAGGATCACAAGTGCTTCGCAGCTGTCGAAGGCGGCGACTACAAGGGTTACGTCCCGGTCAAGCACGACTTCTACAATGCCGTCGTCGAAGTCCGTAAGGCTGCCATCGGCGGCTGATCGGCTTTTGGAATGCGGGGCGGCCGGAAACGGCCGCCTTTTATGTTTGATCGGGCGAGGCGTCCATGACTGTTGCCGATACACAGCCGCATATGCAGAGCACCAGGGAGATCCGCACCGCCTGGGAGCGGATGGTCGCCAGGCGCCGCTTCTACACCATCCTCGGCCTGGTTATTCTGATTGCGGCTTTCGCAAGCTCCGTTCGCTTCGCCGACGAGAGCAATGCCGGCCATTTCTTCGACCGCCTGCCGCATCTTTTCGATTTCTTGAGCTGGCTCATCCCTAAGGATTGGAACGACGTCTGGCGCGCGCTGTTCGACATTGCGAGCGCAAACGACAAGGGCGGCGAAGAATTCAATTTCGACAAGGGCCGCGTCTACGTCTGGGGCGCCTTCTATATCCCTGAATATTTCGAACTGATGATCGTGACGATCAACGTGGCGCTGATTTCGACGATCGTCGCCTTCATCTTTGCCGTTCCCTTGAGCTTCTTTGCCGCGCGCAACCTGACGAGTTCATGGCCGCTGCGCATCTTCACCAAGCGCCTGATGGAATTCCTGCGCGCCTTCCCCGAGATCGTCATCGCCGGCCTGTTTTCGGCGATCCTGTCGATCGGGCCGGTCGCCGCCATCATCGCCATAACCCTGCACACGATCGGCGCGCTCGGCAAACTCTTCTACGAGGTGGCCGAAAATATCGACATGAAGCCGCATGAGGGCATGAAAGCCGTCGGCGCCAACTGGTGGGAGCGGGTGCGCTTCGCCGCCGTGCCGCAGGTGCTGCCGAATTTCACCTCCTATGCGCTCTTACGCCTCGAGATCAACGTGCGTGCCTCGACCATTATCGGCGCCGTCGGCGGCGGCGGCATCGGCGAGGAGCTGAAGCTTTCGATCTCGCGTGGTTTCGGCGCCAAGACGATGGCGCTCGTTTTGATGCTGTTCGTGACGATCGTCGCCGTCGACCAATTCTCCGCATGGCTGCGCCGCCGCCTCGTCGGCGAGCACGCCTTCCTCCTGCAACATTGAGGCCGCCATGACGGTGATCGACGCCAACCGCATGCACGAAATCGAAGCGCGCTATCCGGAATATTTCCACCGCTCGTTCCGCCAGCGTTTCGGCGGGCTGATGATCCTAATCGCGACGCTGCTCTACAGTCTCTATGCCGTCTGGTTCTTCGACCTGCCCAAGCTTTTCGCCGAAGCCCATTGGGAACGCGTCGGCATTTATCTCAGCCAATGGGTGAGCTACGACGTTCAGCCGGAATTCCGCATCGAGGACGACGGCTCGATCGACATCCGCTATCCGCGCTTCTCGCCGCTCGGCGACAATCCGCATCCGGACTGGCTGGTCAACAATCCCGACGGCAGCATCACCGTGTCGATCAGCGGCACCAGCCGTACGGTCACCGTTTCGAAGAGCCAGACGGTCGTCACCGCCCACGGCATCACCGTTCCGGTCGATGTTTCGAGCGGTGCGCCTGAGGTGGTCGGACCAGTGCCCGGCTGGATGACCGTCTATAACGACAATGTGCTTGCCGATCTCGGATTTGCCGGCAATGTCAGCATCTCAGTCGACCGAGTGAAGATCCGCAAACGTTTCATCGGCTGGGCAAATTTCATCTTCGACACGCAGTCGTCCTTCTTCGACAAGCCGCTCGGCGAGGTCGTCGGCCTCATCGTCTCCGGGCCGCGCATCAAGCCCGACCAGTCCAACCTGTCGCTCGCCTTCGACGACATCTGGAACAACAGCGAATGGCAGCATGGCGACGTCTGGACCAAACTTTTCCAGACGATCGTCATGGCATTCCTCGGAACGCTGCTGGGGTCGCTCGCCGCTTTCCCGCTCGCCTTCCTGGCGGCACGCAACATCACGCCGAACCGGCTCCTCAATCAGATCCTCAAGCGTTTCTTCGACTTCCTTCGTTCGGTCGACATGCTGATCTGGGCGCTGTTCCTGACACGCGCCTTCGGGCCCGGCCCGCTTGCCGGCAGCGGCGCGATCTTCCTCACCGAGACCGGCACACTCGGCAAGCTCTATTCCGAAGGGCTGGAGAATATCGACAACAAGCAGCGGGAAGGCATCAAATCGACCGGCGCTCAAACCGTGCTGGTCCATCGTTACGGCATTATGCCGCAGATCGTTCCCGTCATCGTCAGCCAGACGCTCTACCAATGGGAATCGAACGTGCGTGGCGCGACGATTATCGGCGCCGTCGGCGCCGGCGGCATTGGTCTCAAACTCTGGGAGGCGATGCGCACCAACGCCAACTGGGAAAACGTCGCCTACATGGTCATCCTGATCCTGATCGTCGCCTTCCTTTTCGACGCCGCCTCGAACGCGCTGCGCCACCGGCTGATGGGCACGAAAACCCACTGATCCATCGGCTGGAAAGGCCGTGGCGGCGCTGCCGCCATCATCATTCTGTCACGGAAATCTTTTAGCCGGGAGCCTGCTTGCGGTTCGCCGCCAAATCACTGCACATTGCGCTCCCCGTTCGACGATCCCCAGGATAAAAGCCTTGCGCTACGCTCTCTATTTTTCGCCGCCGAAGGATGATCCCCTGACCGGCGCGGCCTCGCTCTGGCTCGGCCGCGATGCTTTCAGTGACGAGACCTATCCTGCACCGGAGCATGAGCGGCTCGGTGCGGCAGAGCAGTTCGAGCTGACTGCCGATCCGCGCCGCTACGGCTTTCACGCGACGATCAAGGCGCCGTTTTCGCTCGCCGCTTCGGTCACCGAGAGGGATCTTATGGCCGTCGTCGAGGAGTTTGCCGCGCGCACTGAAGCCTTCGAGATTCCCAAGCTGGTGCTCGGCCAGCTCGGCCGTTTTTTTGCCCTCGTTCCCGGTTCTGTTCATCAACCGCTTCAGGATTTCGCCGCGAAGGTGGTAAGATCCTTCGAACCGTTCCGCGCAGCGCTTACCGAGGCCGATATGGCGCGGCGCAACCCGGAGAAGCTCAGCGACAGCCAGCGCGCCAATCTGCAGCGCTGGGGTTATCCTTATGTGATGGAGGATTTCGGCTTCCACATGACGCTCACCGGCCAGGTGCCCGAGCCACGCGCCTCGGTGATGAAAACCATTCTGACCGAGCGTTTTGCCGATTTCACCGGCCGGCCGCTTACGATTTCCGGCCTCGCCGTCTTCACCGAGGAGACGCGCGGCGCCCCGTTCAAAGTTCATTCCTGGCTGCCGCTTTCCGGCGCCAAAAGCTGAAAGACCCGACGAGATGAGCAAAGAGACCGTGTTTTCCAACGCCCGCATCGTTCTCGAGGATAACATCCTCGCAGGCTCGATCCTCATTCGCGACGGCAAGATCGCCGACATTTCCGAAGGAAGCTCGGTAGCCGGCGAAGATTTCGAAGGCGACTATGTCATTCCCGGCCTCGTCGAGCTGCATACCGACCATCTCGAAGGCCATTATCAGCCGCGTCCCGGCATCCGTTGGAACAAGACAGCCGCGGTCCAGGCGCATGACGCCCAGATCGTCACATCGGGCATCACCACGGTGTTTGACTGCCTGCGCATGGGTGCGGATGAGGACGGCGGCTTCGAACATGGCGAGATGCGGGAAATGGCCGACGCCATCCAGTCGGCGGAAAAGGAAGGCCGGCTGCGCGCCGAGCATCTCCTCCACCTGCGCTGCGAGGTCTCGGCCGACAATGTGCTCGAACATTTCGGCGATTTCGAAAACGATCCTCATGTGCGGCTCGTTTCGCTGATGGACCATGCGCCCGGCCAGCGGCAGTTCCAGACGATGGACCAGTATATCTTCTACTACCAGAAGAAGCGGGGCCTGAGCGACGAGGTCTTCGCCCGTTTCGTCGCCAAGCGCCAGGCCGAATCGGCGCGAAATTCGACGCCGCACCGCAATGCCATCGCCAAGGTCTGTGCCGAACGCGGCATCACGGTCGCCAGCCATGACGATGCGACGCTGTCGCATGTCGGCGAGGCGATCGACAACGGCGTGCGGCTTGCCGAATTCCCGACCAGCTTCGACGCCGCCCGCGCCTCGCACGAACACGGCATGAGTGTGCTGATGGGTGCGCCGAACATCGTGCGCGGCAAATCCCATTCCGGCAATATCGCCGCCCGCGACCTCGCCGAGATGGGCGTGCTCGACGTGCTGTCCTCCGATTACGTGCCGCTCAGCCTGCTGCATGCGCCCTTCATCCTCGCCGATGAAGTCGAGAGCATTACCCTGCCGAAGGCAATCGCCATGGTGACGTCGACGCCGGCGCGCACCGTCAGTCTCAACGACCGCGGCCGGATCGCCACCGGGCTGCGCGCCGATCTCGTCCGCGTCCACCGTTCGCATGGCGTGCCGGTGACACGCTCCGTCTGGCGCCAGGGACGCCGTGTCGCATGAGCCCGTACGAACCCCATCCAGGAGCCGGAGCCGAACGCGGCATCATGGTCGTCGTCGTCGGGCCGAGCGGCGCCGGCAAGGACACGCTGATGAACCTTGCCGCCCGGCATTTCGCCGGCCGCGCCGACATTCATTTCACCCGCCGCGTCATCACCCGGCACCGCGACGCAGGCGGCGAAGACCATCTTTCCGTCTCCCTCCAGGGGTTTGCCGCCATGGAGCAGTCGGGCTCCTTCGCCGTTTGGTGGGAGGCCCATGGCTTGAAATACGGTATTCCAGCCGAGGTCTCGGTGGCATTGTCGCGCGGCCATGTCGTCGTCGCCAATGGTTCACGCTCGGCGCTTCACCGTTTCCAGTCCGCTTTCCCGCGGCTCAAGGTGATCAACGTCACCGCTCGCCCGGAAGTGCTCGCCAGCCGGCTGGAGGCGCGCGGGCGCGAGACGCATGAGGATATCATGGCGGAGACTCGCCCGCGGGCCGCTGACGGTGCGCGGCGACTATGACGTGGCGGAGCTCGACAATAGCGGCTCGCTCGAAGAGGCCAAGCAGAAGATGGTCACGATCCTCGATGGGCTGCTCGCCGAGGTATGACCGCAATTGAGAGGAAGGGCATGCGCGCCATCAAAGTGGTCGGCTACGATCCTTCCTGGCCGCGGCTCTTTGCTGACATCGGCGCCGAAATCTCCATCCTGCTCGGCAATCTCGTGCTGTCCATCGACCATATCGGCAGTACCTCGGTGCCCGGGCTCGCCGCCAAGCCGAAGATCGACCTCGACGTCGTCACCATCTCCGACGACGTTCTGCCGAAAGCGATCGAGATCGCGCGCGCGTCAGATTTCGTTTTCCATGGCGACAGAGGCGAGAAACGCTGGGCGTTCACCCGAGATCGTGAAGGCTACGGGTTCAAGCTCTATCTCTGCGGCCCCGACAATTGCGCCCATCGCGAGCGCATCCTGTTTCGCAACTATCTGCGGGATCACCCCGAAAGGGCCAAAGCCTACGCCGATCTGAAACGCCGCCTGGCCGCCGAGGCAGACGGCGATTGGGATTTATACACCGGCGGAAAGACCGCGTTCATCAGCGAGACGCTGCGGTTGGCATGCCTATCGACTATTGGCGTGGATCGCCGCTTTCATTAGAGGCGTGACCTCCCGTCGTTTCAGCGATCGACTGCTGCAGCCACGCTCGGAAACGCGCCGATGTCACCTCGTTCCATCGCTCACGGGGTCCGACGACATAATATCCGCCAAGCCGAACATCGGTTTCGAGCAATTCGACGAGCCGCCCGGCGCGCAGGTCATCCGCAGCGATCAGGCGGGTGGCCAGCGCTATTCCTTGACCTGCCACCGCGGCGTCGACCGTCAGGTTGGCTGACCACAGCCGCGGACCGTTCAATGTCACTTCATGCTCGAAGCCAGCCTTGCGAAACCATTGCCGCCACTGATCGCGGCTTTCCTCGTGGATCAGCGGCTGTCGCACCAGATCGTCGAGGGTCCGTATCGGAGCGTTTCGGCTGATCCATTCGGGGCTGGTGACCGGGAACATGCGAGGCCTTTCCAGCAGGATCCAGCGGACATTCCCCCTTGGCTCCTCGGAATAGCGGATGTCGATATCGGCCTCATAACGGGTGAAATCTGGCTCAAGATCGGTCGCGCGCATCACGAAATCGATGCCCGGCAAGGCAAGCTGGAGCTGATTGAAGCGTGGCGTCAGCCACCGTGTGGCGAAACCGGGCACGCACCAAATGCGCAAGACCGTGCGGTTGACTGCTGGGCGCAGCTCTGCCGTCGATTTGGCAATGAGATCGAAAGCCGCCCCGACTGTCTCGGCAAAAACTCTGCCTTCCGCCGTCAGCCTGATGCCGCGCGGGCCGGCATCGACAAGCCGCGTGCCAAACCAGGCTTCGAGATTGCGGACGTGACGGGATATGACGGTGTGACTGAGATTGAGATCGTCCGCAGCTCTCCGCATCGATCCCAGGCGGCTGACCGCCTCGAAGGCGCGCACCATGGAAAGCGGCGGCAAACGTCCGCGTTTTGGAACACCTTCCTGTTCATCCGCCGATGATTTCCCCCTGCGCAATCCTGTCTCCCAGAACGGAAATTGGTTCTGCCGAACCAAGATCGGAATGCCGTCTACATCTTCATATGCCATGGAATTTGCAATTTTGGCGTAACGAAGAGTGGTGCACGGTGGTGCATAGGATGCACCACCTGCTTACTGATTGGCAATCGCGTTTTTCCGCCTTTCGCAAGCGAAAACATCCAATTTGCCGGCGGTGCGACCACTTGTCGGAGGAGACTGGTCGGGAGCGGTGCATCTATGTGTCCACCGCGGTCAACAAAAAGCGCCTTTCCGCCCCGCAGGACATTCGCCAGCATTGCCCGCAACACGCCGCTCCGCCTCGGAGATGACACCACGGCAAAGTCCGCAGACGCCGGCTTTGCCCATCCCTTGCGAGCGGCCGCGATTGCCGACGATCCCCAAGGATCGTGGCTGTCAACCGGCGTCAGACGGACGCTCAACAAACAGGGGAAGCGAATGAAATTCAACAACACTTCGACGATTGCAGCTCTCAGCCTGCTGTCGCTGGCGCTTGCTACGGGGCCGAGCGCGGCCCGGGATCTTACCATCGCGTCCTGGGGCGGGAACTTTCAGGATGCGCAGCGAGAGATCTATTTCAAGCCGTTCTCCAATATTGCCGGCAAGCCTCTGCTCGACGAAGGCTGGGACGGCGGCATTGGTGTCCTTCAGGCAAAGGTCAAGGCGGGCAATCCTTCCTGGGATGCCGTAGAGGTTGAAGCCGACGAGCTCTCGCTCGGCTGCGCCGACGGGCTTTTTGAGAAAGTGGACTGGAACAAGCTTGGCGGCAAGGATGCGTTTCTGCCTTCCGCGGTGAGTGATTGCGGCGTCGGCGCCATCGTCTGGTCGACCGCCATCGCCTATGACGGTGCCAAGATTGCCGATGGCCCGAAGTCCTGGGCCGATTTCTGGGACGTGAAGAAATTTCCCGGCAAGCGCGCCCTGCGCAAGGGACCGAAATACACGCTCGAATTCGCGCTGATGGCCGACGGCGTGCCGGCGGACAAAGTTTACGACGTCCTCGCGACGCCTGAGGGCATCGACCGCGCCTTCGCCAAGCTTGACGCGTTGAAAGCGCACCTTGTCTGGTGGACCTCGGGTGCGCAGCCGCTGCAACTGCTTGCTTCCGGCGAAGTGGCCATGACCAGTGCCTATAATGGCCGCATCACCGGCATCAACCGTTCCGAGGGTCGGCAGTTCAAAGTTGTCTGGCCGGGCAGCATCTATGCCGTGGATAGCTGGGTCGTTCTGAAGGGCGCCGAAAACAAGGAGGCGGCCTTTGACTTCATCGCCTTCGCCAGCAAAGCGGAAAACCAGGCAAAGCTGCCGCAATTTATCGCCTACGGCCTCCCGAACAAGGAAGCCGGCAAAAGCGTGCCGCCGGACCAGTTGGCCGACTTGCCCACCACCCAAGCCAACATGCAGGAAGCAGTCAGCCTTGATACGGATTTCTGGATCGACAATTCGGAAGCATTGACCAAAAGGTTCGACGCCTGGCTGGCACAATAGCGGACGGAATATCGCCCCGCGGGATCGCTTCTGCCGATCGACCCGTGGGGGCTTCCGCACATTTTCGTCACTTCGCTCCCAGGAGCCGACAATCCGAACGGAGGGCCATCATGGCTGCGCCGCGCATACGCTTTGAAAGAATCTCAAAATCCTTTGGCGTGCACCAGGTCGTCAAAGACCTGACGCTCGACATCGAGAGGGGCGAGTTCGTCAGCCTTCTGGGCCCGTCCGGTTCAGGCAAGACAACTTTGCTGATGATGCTGGCGGGTTTCGAAAACCCGACCGCCGGCGGTATTTTTCTCGACGGCCGCCGCATCGACCACCTGCCTCCGCATCGGCGCGAGATGGGCGTCGTCTTCCAGAATTATGCGCTCTTTCCGCATATGTCGATCGCCGACAACATCGCCTTTCCTCTGAGGATGCGCGGGGTCGGACGAAGCGAGATCGACGAGCGCGTGAAACGCGCCCTCGATATGGTGCAACTGTCGGCGATGAGCAGCAGGAGGCCCGCCCAGCTTTCCGGCGGCCAGCAGCAGCGCGTGGCGCTTGCCCGCTCCCTGGTGTTCGAGCCGGCCGTCGTGCTGATGGACGAGCCGCTTGGGGCACTCGACAAACAGCTGCGCGAACAGATGCAGCTCGATATCCGAGCCCTCCACAAGCGCCTGGAACTGACCGTGGTGTT
Organism: Rhizobium sp. C104; assembly: GCF_022354505.1. NCBI lineage: Bacteria > Pseudomonadati > Pseudomonadota > Alphaproteobacteria > Hyphomicrobiales > Rhizobiaceae > Rhizobium > Rhizobium sp. C104. The sequence goes on from NZ_CP092348.1 coordinate 3,479,357, forward strand.
CGTGACCCACGATCAATCCGAGGCACTGACCATGTCGGACCGGATTGCGGTCTTCAACCACGGCAACATCGAGCAGATCGGTTCGCCGCGTGATATTTACGACCGCCCGCAGACACGTGTCGTCGCCGAATTCATCGGCGAAACCAATCTGATAGAAGGAACGGTCAAGGTGACGGGCACAGCCGGCACCTCCGTCGAGATCGCCGACGGACGGCATGTGATGGTACCGGGCAACAGTTCTCTCTCTGTCGGAAGCCGTGTCCACATTTCCGTTCGCCCCGAGCGCATTTCTCTGGCGGCCGGCGGCATCGGCGCAGCGGCGAACGCCCTGCCGGCAAAAATACTCGACAGCGTCTATCAGGGCGACCACCTGCGGGTGCAGCTCGATGAGGATGCCTTCCGCTTCGTGGTCCGGACGGACATGCGATCGGCGGAGTGGCCGATCGGAGCCGAGGTGGTGGCGCACTTCACACCTGATGACTGCTGGGTGATCGCAGCATGAGTGCTTTCCGTCGACGCACCGGCACCTTTGCCCTCATCCTCCCCCTGACCCTGTTCCTGGGTGTCTTCTTCATCTGGCCGCTTCTGACCGTGCTGGAGCAGGCGGTGTCCGATCCAGTCGTCAGTAAAAACCTGCCGCGGACGACAGCGGCGATTTCGGCCTGGAACCTTAACTCCGAACCCACCGACGAAATGCGGAGGGCTCTTGTCGACGACCTGAAATCGCTCGACGACGACCAGAAACTGGGAGAGGTGGTTCGAAGACTGAACAGCGCCCAGCCGGGTTTCCGCACACTGATGCGAAAGACCGTCGCGGCCGTGAGAGACAGTACCGGGCCGGTAAGCCTCGCAGAGATCGACGCTCGATGGAACGACGTTGCCTTCTGGCGGGCAATCGCCGAAGCGACCTATCCTTATACCGATCGCAACCTGCTTGCCGCGGTCGATCTTCAGCATGACGCATCGGGGGCGATCGTGGCGATGCCGGCCGGAGAGTCCGCCAATCAGGCGATTCTGCTGAGAACATTCGCCGTGGCCGCCGTCGTGACGCTCGCGACCTGTCTCATCGGCCTGCCATATGCGATGCTGGCCGCCGCCTCGAGCGGCTGGCGACGACAACTCCTGCTTGCGGCGGTCCTCCTGCCGCTATGGACATCGCTGCTGGTGCGCACGGCCGCCTGGTACGTGCTCCTTCAGGACAAAGGACTCATCAACTCCCTCCTCGTATCGCTCGGCCTCCTCAACACTCCGTTGCCGCTTCTTTTCAATCGGACGGGTGTCGTCATCGCCATGACGCATGTGCTGCTGCCGTTCATGGTTCTGCCGATCTACAGCGTCCTTATCGCAATCCCGCGGAACCTGATGCCGGCGGCAGCCTCTCTCGGCGCGAGGCCGATCCGGGGCTTTCTGCATATCCTGCTGCCTCTGGCCCTGCGCGGCATTGCCTCCGGCGGACTGCTCGTGTTCATGGCAGCACTCGGTTACTACATCACACCGGCGCTCATCGGCGGACCGAAGGACCAGATGATCAGTTCGGTGATCGCCTTCTACGCCACGGGCTCCGCCAATTGGGGCATGGCCGGTGCGCTCGGTATGGTGCTGCTCGCCGTGACGATCGCGCTCTACGGCGTTTACGGCCGGATATCCATGAAGACGACGGGGGCGTGACATGACAATTCGGTTGCTAAAATTTCTGTTCGGCGCAGCAACGGTCACTTTTCTGCTGGCTCCGCTTTTGGCGATCCTTCCGATCGCATTTACCTCCAGCAGCTTCCTGGCCTATCCCATTCCTTCTTTTTCGGCTCGCTGGTTTGCGGAACTGGCAACCGAGGAGGCCTGGCGACGATCCATCGTCAACAGCTTGCTGATCGGAACGGGGACCACTTTGCTTTCCACCATGCTCGGCATTCTGGCTGCACTGGCGTTGCGCAGGCGCGTTGTTTTTGCCGCGGCGCTGAGGACGATATTCCTCCTGCCGATGGTCGTTCCAGCCGTGGTGCTCGGCGTCGGGCTGCAGATCCTGTTTGCCGGCCTCGGATTTCCAAACACATTTGCGGCCGTGATCGTGGCGCATACGGTTGTCGCCGTGCCCTTTGTGCTGGTTAGCATCACCGCCTCGCTTGAGGGCATCGACTGTCGCACCGAGCGTGCGGCCGCGAGCCTGGGGGCTTCTCCGGCGAAGGTCTTCTGGAAAGTGACGCTGCCGCTCGCCATGCCCGGCGTCCTCTCCGGCGCCGTGCTTGCCTTTGCCACCTCGCTGGATGAAGTCGTCCTGACCCTGTTCGTCGCCGGACCAAACCAGCTGACGCTCGCCCGCCAGATGTTCTCGTCGATTCGCGAAAACATCAGCCCGGCCATCGTGGCGGCGGCATTTCTGTTTATCGTCGGGACGATCTTTCTCGGAGTCCTGCTCGCGGTGGTGCACAAACGCGCCGCCCGGTCTGCGGCCCCAGCCTGAGGCCAGGGCCGTTCGTCCTTCGGGGAACCGATGACTCCCGTTACTCGCCGTCACCCCGACCGGAAACGATCTCGCGCTTGCCGACATGGTTGGCCGGCCCGACCAGGCCTTCCTTTTCCATGCGTTCGACCAACGAGGCGGCTCTGTTGTAGCCAATGCCGAGGCGGCGCTGGATGTAGGAGGTGGAGCACTTCTTGTCGCGCATGACGACCTTGACCGCCTGCTCGTAGAGCTCGTTGCCATCCTCGGAGGCCATGGCGCTCTTGTCGAAGACGGCGCCGGCTTCCTCCTCTTCGGGCTCTTCCTCCTCGTCGGCGGTGACGGTGTCGAGATATTCGGGGCGGCCCTGGGTCTTCAGGTGGGCAACGACCTTTTCGACCTCGGCATCAGAGACGAAGGGACCGTGGACGCGGGAAATCCGCCCGCCGCCCTGCATGTGCAGCATGTCGCCCTGGCCGAGCAGCTGCTCGGCCCCCTGTTCGCCGAGAATGGTGCGGCTGTCGATCTTCGAGGTCACCTGGAAGGAGATGCGGGTCGGGAAGTTCGCCTTGATCGTGCCGGTGATCACGTCGACCGACGGGCGCTGCGTCGCCATGATCAGGTGGATGCCGGCGGCACGCGCCATCTGCGCTAGACGCTGGATCGCGCCTTCGATCTCCTTGCCGGCGACCATCATCAGGTCGGCCATTTCGTCGACGATGACGACGATATAAGGCATCGGCGTCAGGTCCAGCGCTTGGTTTTCTTCGATCGGGGCACCGGTGCCCTTGTCGAAGCCGACCTGGACCATGACATGGATGGTCTCGCCCTTGTCGCGGGCCTGCGCCACGCGGTCGTTATAGCCATCGATGTTGCGCACGCCGAGGCGCGACATCTTGCGGTAACGCTCTTCCATCTCGCGCACGGCCCATTTCAGCGCCATGACCGCCTTCTTCGGATCGGTGACGACGGGCGTCAGCAGATGCGGGATGCCGTCATAGACGGAAAGTTCGAGCATCTTCGGGTCGACCATGATCAGCCGGCACTGTTCCGGCGTCATGCGGTAGAGGAGCGACAGGATCATCGTGTTGATGGCGACCGATTTGCCCGAGCCGGTGGTGCCGGCGACGAGCAGATGCGGCATCTTCGCCAGCTCGGCGATCACGGGCTCGCCGCCGATGGTCTTGCCGAGGCCGAGCGCCAGCTTGTAGCCGCTCTTCTCGAAATCCTGGCTTTCGATCATCTCGCGGAAATAGACTGTTTCACGGGTGACATTCGGCAGTTCGATGCCGATGACGTTGCGGCCGGGCACGACGGCGACGCGGGCCGAAAGCGCCGACATCGAGCGGGCGATATCGTCGGCCAGGCCGATGACGCGCGATGACTTCACGCCGGGCGCCGGCTCGAACTCATAGAGGGTGACGACGGGGCCGGGGCGGACATGAATGATCTCGCCCTTGATGCCGAAATCCTCAAGCACGCTTTCCAGAAGCCCGGCATTCTGCTCCAGCGTCTCCTGCGACATGATCTCGCCGAGCCGTTCCGGCGGCTCCTGCAACAGGGCACGCGGCGGGAATTCATAGCCGGAGGCGTCGATCCTTTCCGGCCTTGCCGCCAGGCGCGGCGACGGCAGAACCGCGGCGACGGGCGGCGTGCGCTGGGGCACAGGCGCGGCCTGAGGGGCTGGAGCGACGTGAAGAGCAGGCGCCGGCTGAGGCACGGGCGCAATCGGAGAGGTCAGCGCAGGCGCAGGGGCCGGCACAACAGGGATCTCGACGGGGATGCGCCTTGGCCGTTCCAGGGATATGGCGGCCGGGGGCGCGGGGCAGGCTTTGCGGAGGGCGCAGCGGCCGGCAGAACCGGGCGGGAGGCGGCGGTAGCAGCGGCCGGCCGGCCCGGGCGCCATTCCATGATGCGGAACAGCGACGTGATCGATTCTGGCGCCGTCTCGGCCTTCGGGAACGAGATCACGGCAGGCGCGCGAACCGGCTCGGCCTCTTCGAAGGCCATGACCTCCCAGAAGGCGAAATCCGAAATGGAAGAAAGCTCGGCGGTGGCCCGGAAAGCAGGCGCGGCCAGCTCGTCGGGAACAAGGGATGGCTGCAGTTCGATCATCTGCGGTGCTGCGGGAAGTTCGTCCGGCTCCGGCAGATAGATATCGAAGGGCACGTCGACGGCGACCGGCTCGATCCGTATCGCCTGCTGCCCCATCTGCGAATCATCGCGGACGGGTTCATCCGGCACCCGCCGCTTGCTGATCAGCGTTTCCGGCGTGCGGGTAAAACGGACGTTCGGCGCGAGGGAAAAATTGCTCTGCCAGATCGGCGCCGCCGGCTTTTCTCCCGGCTCGACCGCCGGAAGGTCCGTTTCAGTCCCGCTGGAAAAGTCCCCGGCGTCCGTCAAATTGGTTCTGGGAAAACGCATGCGTCCGCTACTCACTCATGCCTAACAAATTACGACCCTACCGGGATAGAAAAGGAAGGTTAATAAGTTCCTTCCCGCCGTATCGTTCCGACACGGCTCCCGTCGCTAATTCGCTGCGATTTCAGTGAGTTGAATTGAACGGAAAAATCTTTGCCGATTTTGTGGAGACGAGGCTAATGCGCCTCGTCCCAATTGCTGGCGGCGCGCGCGTCGACCCTCAGCGGCACGCGCATTTCGAGCGCCGGCATGGTGGCGTTTTCCATGACCGAGACGATAACCGGCATCGCCTTTTCGACATCCTCGTCCTCGACTTCGAAAATGAGTTCGTCATGCACCTGCAACAGCATGCGGACGCGATCGCCAAGACCGACTTCGGCGAGCGCCGGCTCCATCCTGATCATCGCCCGGCGGATGACGTCGGCGGCCGAGCCCTGGATCGGCGCGTTGATCGCGGCACGCTCGTTGAAGGCGCGCACGGACGGGTTGGAAGAGCGGATTTCGGGATAGTTGATTCGCCGGCCGAAGATCGTCTCGACATAACCTTTGTCGCGCGCCATCGCCTTGCGGCTTTCCATATAATCGCGGATGCCGGGGAAACGCTCGAAATACTTCTTGATGTAGTCGCCGGCTTCCGAGCGCTCGATCGACAGCTGGTTGGCAAGGCCGAAGGCCGAAATGCCGTAGATGATGCCGAAATTGATCGCCTTGGCGCGGCGGCGGACTTCGCCCGGCATGCCTTCAACCGGCACGCCGAACATTTCCGAGGCGGTCATGGCGTGGATATCGACGCCATCCTCGAAGGCCTTGGTCAGCTGCGGGATCTCGGCCACATGGGCAAGCACGCGCAATTCGATCTGGCTGTAGTCGGCGGAAATCAGCTTGTGGCCCGGCGTCGAGATGAAGGCGGTGCGGATCTTGCGGCCTTCGGCGGTGCGCACCGGAATATTCTGCAGGTTCGGCTCGGAAGAGGACAAGCGCCCCGTCGTCGTCGATGCCAGCGAATAGGAGGTGTGGACCCGCTTCGTCTCGGCGTGGACATAGCCGGGGAGCGCATCGGTATAGGTGGATTTCAGCTTGGTCAGCTGGCGCCAGTCGACGATCTTGCGCGGCAGCTCGAAACCGGCGGCGGCTAGATCCTCAAGCACCTGCGCCGAGGTGGACCATTGCCCGGTTTTCGTCTTGCTGCCGCCGGCAAGACCCATCTTGCCGAACAGAATATCGCCGAGCTGCTTCGGCGAGCCGATGTTGAACCGCTCGCCGGCGAGCATATAGATCTCGTCTTCCAGCCTGGCGGCGCCCTGGGCCAATTCACCGGACAGGCGCGACAGGATCTGCCGGTCGACGGTGATTCCGCGCGCTTCCATGCGCGCCAGCACCGGCAGCAGCGGCCGTTCCAGCCGTTCATAGACGCTGGTCAGGCCGGCCGCCACCAGCCGCGGTTTCAGCACCAGCCAGAGCCGCAGCGTCACGTCGGCATCTTCGGCGGCATAATGGGTGGCGCGGTCGATATCGACGAGATCGAAGGTGACGTTCGCCTTGCCGCTGCCCGCCACATCCTTGTAGGGGATCGGCGTGTGGCCGAGGAATTTTTCCGAGAGCGGGTCCATGCCGTGGGCGCCGGTGCCGGCGTCGAGCACGTAGGAGATCAGCATCGTGTCGTCGAAACTCCTAGTCTCGATGCCGTAGCGCTGCATCAGCAGGTAATCGTATTTGAGGTTCTGGGCGACCTTGAGGACCGCAGCGTCCTCCAGCAGGGCCTTCAGCCGCGGCAGAGCGTCACGCATGGGGATCTGGTTGTCGGCAAGGCCGCCGCCGAGCAGATCGCCGACGCCGTTCTTGTGGGCGAGCGGTATATAGGCGGCGCGGATCTTCGTGCCGGTGGGATCCGCCGTATTGTCGGCGATTGCCAGCGAGAAGCCGACAAGCTCGGCCTGCATCGCATCCAGCGACGTTGTCTCGGTATCGAAAGCAACGAGGCCTGTGGCGCGCGCATCGGCGATCCACCGGTCGAGCGTGGCGAGATCCCGGATCGTCGCATAGGCCGTGTGATCGAAGGGCAGCGTCGCAAAGGCTTCGGCCCGCGCCTTGGCCAGATCGGCGGGCGAAAAGGCGCCTTCGACTGAAGCCTTGGCCTTCGCACGCGGCGGCACCGGCACCGATTCGCCGGAAACCTCGGGTATGCCGCCGGCAACCGGGGCCGGCTCGGCCGCATCGAGATCGGGGCCATGGGCAGCCTTGCCCCATTCAATGTTGACGATCGCCGGTTCGATGGCGCTCGCATCGCAATCGCAGACCTCGGCGACGCGGCGCGTCAGCGTCGTGAATTCCATCGTCTTCAGGAAACCGATCAGCTTCGGGCCGTTTTGCGGCTCCAGCACCAGCGCGTCGAGATCGAGGTCGAGCGGTACATCGGTGCGCAGCCGCACGAGGTCGCGCGAGAGCCTGGCCATATCGATATTGGCAAGGATCGTCTCGCGGCGCTTGACCTGCTTGATCTCGGTGGCCCGATCGAGCAGCGTGTCGAGATCACCATATTCCTCGAGCAGCTGGGCGGCGGTTTTCGGGCCGATGCCGGGAATGCCGGGCACATTGTCGACGGAATCACCGGTCATCGCCTGCAGGTCGATCATCTTTTCCGGCGGCACGCCCCATTTCTCGATGACATCGGGAATGCCGATCTGCTTGTCCTTCATGCTGTCATACATATGGACATTCGGGCTGACGAGCTGCATCAGGTCCTTGTCGGAAGAGACGATGGTGACATCGGCCCCCGAGGCCTCGGCCTGGCGGGCATAGGTGGCGATGATATCGTCGGCCTCAAAACCTTCGGTCTCGATGCAGGGCAGATTGAAGGCGCGGGTCGCCTCGCGGATCAGACCGAATTGCGGAATGAGCTCTTCCGGCGGGGCGGAGCGGTTCGCCTTATAGGCGTCGTAGAGATCCTTGCGAAAGGTCTTGGCGGAATAATCGAAGATGACGGCAAGATGCGTCGGCGTGACGCCGACATCGGTGTTGCGCGCGTCCCGCAACAGCTTCCACAGCATGTTGCAGAAACCGGAAACGGCGCCGATCGGCAGGCCGTCGGTCTTGCGGGTCAGTGGCGGAAGTGCATGAAACGCCCGGAAGATGAACCCGGAACCATCGACTAGGAAGAGGTGATCGCCTTTTTTCATGGCTGCATGGATAGCGCGGGCACGGGACAAGGTCCATATAAAGTTCGGCGGGCGAGGCGGAAGATTCCGCTCACCAAACTGTTACCGATTTGTAACGATCACCCTCCCTTGAAAAACCACATTCTCAAGCACAAATCCATGTCACCGGCGCTTGATCGCGCCGCGGGTCTGATTACCGGCTTGTCCCCCGCCGCGTCAGGCTTGGACAAAGGCCTTATCCCCCTCTCCGGGCCTTTGTCCCCACTTTAAGGTCGCCATGGCCAACCTCCAGGCCATGGCGACTTTTGTTTTTCCAGGCACTCGAAATTATCGTCGCGGCTTGCATATTTTGGAGTATCGCATGCGATTTGCTGCATTGTCTCCGGCATGGTTTTGAGCCTAACTTGCAATCATGGGATTTAACCGCATGGATTCGGGAGCCTACCTTGCCAGCCAGCTGGCGAAGGGTTTTGCCCGCTCGCTGCACCAGCGCGCGGTCGGGCTCGGTTTTTCTCCCGGCCAGTTCCCCATCCTGCTGGAACTCTGGGCCGAGGACGGACTGACCCAGAAACAGCTTCTCGAGCGGGTCGATATCGAGCAGGCGACCATGGCCAATACGCTGTCGCGCATGGTCCGCGACGGGCTGATCGAACGCCGGCCGCATCCATCCGACAAGCGGGCGCAACTGCTCTTCCTGACGCCGAAAGCCCGCGCCATGGAGGCCGAGGCGATCGAAACCGCGCGCAAGGCCGACCTTGCGTTGTTTAAAGGTTTTCGGGTTTTCGAGCGCGAGCTGACGCTCGAATATATCCGCCGTCTTCTGGAAAACGCCAAGGCGCTCTGAGCGCGATCATTCGCTGCGATTTTCGCTGACAAGGCGTGTGCGCCGTCGCGGCGGCACGGCGGTTCCGGCTTGCTCCGACAGGATGCTTTTGCGAACGGCCGGCTTCATGCTCGGCTCGATATCCGGCTTGCCGAGCAGCAGGCCCTGCACCTGCGCGCAGCCTTCCTCGACGACGATCCGGCGCTGCATCTCGGTTTCCACACCCTCGGTGACGACGGGCATGCCGAGGCTGTGGCCGAGACCGATAATCGCCCGCACGATCGATCGCGCCGCCGCGTCATGCTCCAGCACCCCGGTGAAGCTGCGGTCGACCTTGATCTTGTCGAAGGGAAACGAGCGCAGGTTCGAAAGCGAAGAGTAGCCGGTGCCGAAATCGTCCATGACGATGTGCACCCCCAACCGACGCAGGCGCTGCAGCGTTGCCATCACCCGGTCGCGATCGCGGATCAGGGCTGTCTCGGTGATTTCAAGCTCCAGCCGATCGGCTGCTAGCCCCGTCTCGGCGAGGACCGCCTCGACCCGCTCGCACAGGTTGGGCAGCATGAACTGCACCGGCGAAACATTGACCGCAATCCTCAGCGGCTGCGGCCAGCGCGCGGCCTCCATGCAGGCCTGCTGCAATATCCATTCGCCGAGCTGAACAATCGATCCGCTTTCCTCGGCGATCGGGATGAAAATGTCGGGCTCGGTCATGCCGTGGCCCGGCCGGTGCCAACGCATCAAGGCCTCGTAGCCGCTGATCTCGCCGTTCTGCGCGTTGAGGATCGGCTGATAGCTGACATAGAGTTGGTTGCGGATGATCGCGTGGCGCAAGTCACTTTCGATCTGGCGGCGGTTGCGCGCCGCTTCGTCCATTTCCGCGTCGAAGAAACAGGCCCTGCCGCGGCCATCATGCTTGACCCGGTAGAGCGCGGTATCGGCGTTGTTGCAGAGTTCTTCGGCCGTGCTCCCATCTCTTGGATAGAGCGCGATGCCGAGGCTGACGCCGACCGCTGTGGGGTCACGGGCCGTGTCCATCTCGGCAGCGAATTCGTCGATGATATCAGCCGCAAGCTTTTGCGCCGCCGCCGGCTGCTGCCCATCGGACTGGATGATGGCGAATTCGTCGCCGCCGAGCCGGGCGATCGTATCACTCTCACCGGCAACCCGGCGCAGGATAGCGGCGACCTTGCGGAGAATCCGGTCGCCCTCGGCATGGCCGAAGATGTCATTGACGGCCTTGAACCGATCGAGGTCGAGACAGAACAGCGCAACCTCGGTGTTCTTGCGTTCCGCCACCTGCAGCGCCTGCCGGATGCGGGTGTCGAACAACGACCTGTTCGGCAGATCGGTGAGCACGTCGTGGTGGGCGAGATGCTCGATCATCTCCTCGGCCTGTTTGCGCTCGGTGAGATCGCGCACCGCCAGCACCTCGCAATCGCGGCCACGATAGACGATCCTGCTGGAGTTTACGTCTACGGCAATCTCTCTGCCGGTGCGGGTGTTCAGCAGCGTCTCGCCGGGCCTGTTCTCCCGGGGCGCCTGAACGACCGTCAGCACATCCGAGGGCGCCTTGCCCGAGAGATCGGCTAGCTTCCAGCCCGATAATGCCTGGAACCGTTCGTTGACATCGATGATCCGGCCTTCGCGCAGGATCAGCAGGCCCTCCTGCGAGGCATTGGCAAGTCCGCGCAGATCCGTCAGATGGCTTTGGACGAAGACCACGGCAAGGGCGACGAGGATAAGAGCCGTTGCCGCCACCACGACGATCGCGGCGAGCACCCGCGTGTCGAGCACCAATGTCGGAACCTGCATGCCGGGGTCCGGCACAAAGGTAATGCTGCCCATCGAGATGAAGTGAAGTGTGCAGATGGCGAGGACGAAGACCAGCGATGAGGTTAGGAGACGCCTCATGCCCTTCAGATTGAAAAAAATGTGGAAGGCGGCGCTCGACAGAAGCATTCCGGCGACGACCGCCGTCAGCGTCATCAAGGGATCGTAGAGGATGACCGCCTGTGTCTCGATCGCCTGCATGCCGGTCAGGTGCATGGAGGCGATGCCGAGTGCCATCAGCGCCCCGCCGCGAATGGAGGAAAATCTTCCCTCACGTTGCGAGGCGGCGAGGATCGCCACCCACGAGCCTCCGACCGACAGGAAAAAGGAGAGCAGCGTCAGGTCGAGCGCATAACTGATCGGCGTGCCACCATCATAAGCGAGCATGGCGATAAAGTGGGTTGCCCACACGCCGGTGCCGAAGGCAAAGCCCGACGCGCCGACCCAAAGCTTGCGCTGCCCGGCGTCGCACTCCTGGGCACGGGAATACAGCAGCATCGCCGCCATGGCGCCGACCAGGCAGACCACGGCCGCCACGATGACCAAGCGCCAATCATGATTGTCGCGAATACATGCAATGACCGAAAACATGTGCGCGCCCCCGAACAGCTGATTTTCGGCCGATGCTATTTAGGTTGTGCTAATTAACTGTAAATTGAATTAGATCTTTCTTTATTATCGCGGCAGATGTTTCCACAAGACCGAATTGCGTGGTTTCAGCATGCTAGCGCGCCCCTGATTTTTTACTTTTTGCGCCTCGCCTGCTTTCCCGGTTTGGTCTATCGTCCCGCCGAATTTCGAAAAGGAGTCGAAAATGGCCGACATACAACCGGTTCTTTCGCGTGCGGACCAGAATCTTTCATCGAGCCTCGAAAAACTGTTCGAGCTGCTGCGCATCCAGTCGATTTCCACCGATCCCGCCTACAAAGCCGAATGCCGCAAGGCCGCCGAATGGCTCGTCGCCTATCTCGAAGCGCTCGGCTTCGAAGCCTCCGTTCGCGACACGCCAGGCCATCCGATGGTCGTCGCTCACCATGCCGGCGCGTCCACCGGCGCGCCGCACGTTCTGTTCTACGGCCATTACGACGTTCAGCCGGTCGACCCGATCGAGCTTTGGGAAAACGACCCCTTCGAGCCGACGATCAAGGATGTCGGCAACGGCCGCAAGATCCTGACCGGCCGCGGCACGTCCGACGACAAGGGCCAGTTGATGACCTTCCTCGAGGCCTGCCGCGCCTATAAGGAGATCAACGGCGCGCTTCCCTGCCGCGTCACCATTCTCTTCGAAGGCGAGGAAGAATCCGGCTCGCCATCGCTGAAGCCCTTCCTCGAAGCCAATGCCGCCGAGCTCAAGGCCGATTATGCGCTGGTTTGCGATACCGGTATGTGGGACCGCGACACCCCGGCGATCGCCGCGGCACTGCGCGGCCTTGTCGGCGAGGAAGTCACCGTGACGGCCGCCGACCGCGACCTGCATTCCGGCCTCTTCGGGGGCGCTGCCGCCAATCCCATCCACATCCTCGTCGAGGCTCTCGCCGGCCTGCATGACGAGACCGGCCGCATCACGCTCGAGGGCTTCTACAACGGCGTCGAGGAAACGCCCGACAACATCAAGGCCTCATGGGAGACGCTGGGCAAGACCGCCGAGACCTTCCTCGGCGAAGTCGGCCTTTCCATTCCATCCGGCGAAAAGGGCCGTTCGGTGCTGGAACTCACCTGGGCGCGGCCGACCGCCGAAATCAACGGCATCTGGGGCGGATATACCGGCGAAGGCTTCAAAACGGTGATCGCCGCCAAGGCATCGGCGAAAGTTTCGTTCCGGCTTGTCGGCACGCAGGATCCGGCCGCCATCCGCAAAGCCTTCCGCAGCTATATCAGCTCGAAGATTCCCGCCGATTGCTCGGTCGAGTTCCATCCGCATGGCGGCTCGCCGGCGATCCACCTCTCCTATGATTCGCCGGTTCTGACCAAGGCGAAGACCGCACTTTCCGACGAGTGGCCGAAACCCGCCATCGTCATCGGCATGGGCGGATCGATCCCGATCGTCGGCGACTTCCAGAAGATGCTCGGCATGGAATCTCTGCTCGTGGGCTTCGGCCTCAGCGACGACCGCATCCATTCGCCGAACGAGAAATACGAGCTCGTCTCCTACCACAAGGGCATCCGCTCCTGGGTGCGGATTCTTCAGGCGCTCGCCGCCTGAGCGTAAGGCATGCCAGATCGCAATAACAAAAAGGCCGGTTAAAACCGGCCTTTCGTCATCCGCTCGCTCAGTGCCAGTTCATCCGTGGTCAATGAGAAGCAGGTATTGCAGCCAGACTGCCTCGGAAAGGTTAACGGATCGTTAATGTATCGCAGAGCCGACAACTTTCGCGTCCTGCGCATTCGCGATTTCATCCGGCATATCGAAAACGCCATACCACATCACAAAATCCCCCTCGTTCAAGCTGCGTTCATCGCGACCCGGATATAAACCCTTGAAAGACAAGGAGAATGGCGACGCCCTAACAAATGCGGGCGATCGCTCTATCTTTTCTATAGATGGCATATGCCAAGAGAAGGCAGCGCCGCGCTGCCTGAAAACGCGCCAACCAGGAGTGAGAAGCGTGAAAAATCTCATTGTTAAGATCGCCGCGGCTGGCCTGTTTGTGCTGGCGCCGGTGATCGCACAGGCCGCCGAGGGCTACTCGACGGCGAACGTCAACATGCGAGCGGGTCCGAGCACCCGATATCCAGCCGTCGCAGTCGTGCCTGCCGGTTCCCCCGTCGAAATTCGTGGATGTCTTTCCAACGTCAACTGGTGCGACGTCGAATTCTATGGCGGTCGCGGCTGGGTGTCCGGCCAATATGTACAGGCCGTCTACCAGCAACGCCGTGTCTATGTCGGTCCGCAATATTACCGCCCGCTCGGCATTCCGATGATCAGCTTCAGCGTCGGCAATTATTGGGACCGCAACTACCGCGACCGCGATTTCTACCGTGAGCGCGACCGCTGGAGCCGCGGCCCCGATTATTACTACCGTAACCGGGATCGGGATCGCGACTACGGCGACCGCAACCGGGATCGCGATTACGGGGACCGCAACCGGGACTGGCGCGACGACAATCGAAGGGACGACCGCAGAGACGAAAGCCGCAGGTCGGACCGTCGAGATGACAACAGAGATAATACCAGGAGTTCGGATTTCCGCGACCTGCCGCAGTTCAGGGGCGGGAAGGCCGATACCTACAATCGCCCGGACCCCAGGGCTTCGCCCTTCGTCTGCCGCCCGGGCGATCCGTCCTGCGACTGAGATATCAGGAGCGGCGGCCGCAAGGCCGCCGCTTATCTCAATGGCAGCGTCCATCGCGCGGAAAAGGCGAGAAGGACGCCGTAAGAAAAAGCCCGGCGCTCCCAAGAGGGATGCACCGGGCCTGATGTCGATCGGCGCGTGTTGAGGGGAGACGGCCGATCATGCGCGGGACGTGAGGGGTTGAGGGGTGTCCCGCTTCTCCCTAAACTATCGCGGACGCACTTGGTTCCGCCGGCCGGTCAGAAGATTGCGGCGGCGCAGCGAAAGCAGCCCGCACAATTCGGCGCAACGCATGGTCAGGCTGGTTTCCTCGCTCCTCGCGAGGCGGCATCGCCCCGCGAAAGCAAGCACGCTCCAGACGCGCGCAAGTCGGCGCGACGCTGTCAGATCGTGACAGTCGCGACGACCGGCAATCATGCCTGTGGGAGGTCAGCGACAATTTGATGTGAGAGCATCGTGATGCTCTTGTCTTGCAGCATTCTTTATTGCAGTTTTGAGATGTTGCGGATCGATTTTGATCCGTTCGAGGCTGGACCCTGATGACGCGAGACTACCTGGTTTTCCCAAGGCTTTTCGGCGCTCGGGCAGCCGCTATTGATGTTACCGTCTGGCATAAACACAACCCCCTCCTTCCTGTGCGACTTACCGATGGGGCGAACCTCAATCCTTCCGGCCAGATCTGGCGGCGTTTTCATCTCGGAGAATGGGAATATAAGCAGGATCCGGAAACGCTCGACGATTACGAAGCTCGCCAGTTTTGAGCGCCGATGCATGTTGCCCACAACTGTGCAGCGGTTTTGGGATAACGACATCCATAAAACGAGTTGAAACGCAGCGCACGAAGCCGGAATGACGCAAAGCGCTTTATCGGCGCGTTCTGCTTTGCTTTCCATAATTAACACCCCGTTAAATCGCCGCATTTACAGTTCAGTCGGGTGACGGCGACTGCAAGAGTGCCGTTGTGCGAAGTCACGCTTCGCGATCGAACATGGGGTGTGACCGGTCGGCGATGGCAGGCAGAGGCAGATCAGGCGACAGAATCGAACCGTCCTTCAGCGGCCGCCCGGCCCGCGACGATGACGAGTTTTCCCTCGATGCCGATGACCGCATTGCCAGGAGCCGATCCACACGGCGCGGCAGCTCCAAGCCGCCCGAACGCCCTGCCCCCGGCGGCGGCGCGAACCGCGGGAACGCGAAGGCGGCGGCTTGTTCGGCTTCGTGCGACGCGTGATCTACTGGTGCGTCGTGCTGTTCATCTGGGCCGGCATCGGCGTTGCCGGGCTGGTGGTCTATTATGGCTCGCGCATGCCGAGCGCCAGCACATGGGCGATCCCGGAACGGCCGCCGAACGTCAAGATCACCGCCGTCGACGGCAGCGTCATCGCCAATCGCGGTGCCACTGGCGGCGAGGCGTTGTCGCTCGAAAACATGTCGCCCTATATTCCGGAGGCCGTCATCGCCATCGAGGATCGGCGCTTCTATTCGCATTTCGGCGTCGATCCGCTCGGCCTCGGCCGGGCTGTAGTGACCAACTTCACGGCTGGCCACATGGTGCAGGGTGGCTCGACGCTGACGCAGCAACTCGCCAAGAACCTCTTCCTCTCCCCGGAAAGAACGCTGGAACGCAAGGTGCAGGAGGTGCTGCTCTCGCTCTGGCTGGAGCAGAAATACACCAAGGACCAGATCCTTGCCATGTATCTCAACCGGGTGTTCTTCGGATCGAACGCCTATGGCGTCGAGGCGGCGTCACGCCGCTATTTCAACAAATCGGCGCGGGATGTGAACCTCGGCGAGGCGGCGGTGCTGGCCGGCCTGCTCAAGGCGCCGTCGCGGCTTTCGCCGGCCCGCGACGCGGACGCTGCCAATGCCCGCGCCCAGCTCGTGCTTGCGGCAATGCGCGAGCAGGGTTTCATCACCGACTCCGAGGTCAAGACCGCAATGTCGCAGACCCCGGCTTCAGCCAAGAGCTATTGGTCGGGCGCCGGACACTATGTTGCCGACATGGTGATGGACGAGCTGCCGGGTCTGATCGGTGACGTCAAGGAAGACGTCATCGTCGATACGACCATCGACAAGTCGCTGGAAAAGAAAGCCGAGCAATCGCTGGTCGACGTGCTCGACAAGGAGGGCGGAAAGCTCGACGCTTCGCAGGCGGCCCTCGTCTCGATCGACGGCACCGGCGCGATCCGGGCGCTCGTCGGCGGCAGGGATTATGCGACGAGCCAGTTCAACCGAGCCGTCAAGGCCAAACGCCAGCCGGGCTCCTCGTTCAAGCCCTTCGTCTATGCCGCCGCGCTCGAAAAAGGACTGACGCCCTTTTCGGTGTTCAACGACGCGCCGATCCGCATCGGCGACTGGACGCCCGAAAATTACGAGAAGAAATACAATGGCGAGGTGACGCTGGCCACCGCACTTGCCAAGTCGCTGAATACGGTGGCCGCCCAGCTGGTGATGTATGACGGGCCGGATCAGGTGATCAAGCTTGCGCACCGGCTCGGCATCGAAAGCGAGCTGCAGCCGAATGCCTCGATCGCGCTCGGCACCTCTGAGGTGTCGCTGATGGAACTCACCGCCTCCTATGCCGCCTTCATGAACGGCGGCTACAAGGCGACGCCGCACGTCATCCGCCGGGTGACGACCGCCGAGGGCAAGGTTCTCTACGAAAATACTTATGACAGCCCGCCGCGCGTGCTGTCCGAGCAGATCGTCGCCGAAATGGATGCGATGATGATGGGCGTCATCGACAGCGGCACCGGCAAGAGCGCCAAGATCCCCGGCTGGCAGGCGGCGGGAAAGACCGGCACGACGCAGAATTCACGCGACGCACTCTTCGTCGGCTTCACCAGCAACCTCACCACCGGCGTCTGGTTCGGCAATGACGACGGCAAGCCGATGAAGAAGGTGACCGGCGGCGGTCTTCCGGCCAAAGCCTGGAAGGAATTCATGATCGCCGCCCACAAGGGTCTTTCGCCGGCGCCGCTGTTCGGCAACGGCCAGTTGATCGGCGATCCCAATGGTCAGCCGATGGCGCAGACGGCACCGGGCGGTGGACAATCGGGCAGCGGACAACCGATGACGGCCGAGGCGCCGCCGTCGACAATCGGCGGCATCATTTCCGGCGTCTTCGGCGGCGGCGACAGTGCTAACCGCTATCCGCAGGCGCCTGTCCGGCAACAGAGTGCGACCTCCGGCAACGGGCCCGTTCCTCCCGCCGACGTTGCCGAAGGCGGCTACGACAGCATGGTGCCGCCCGGCGATGTCGGGGGGCCGCAATCGACCTCTTCGGTCCAGCCGCGGCGCACGACCCTGCTCGATCTGATCATGGGCCAGTGAGATCTATGGCTGCACGGCCGGCACAAGCCGGATACGCTGGAAATCGGCCACTTTCCGGACGGCGGGCGGTCTGTTTCCCGGTGACTGTAAAAATTGAATGCACCACATTCGTTTTGCTGGATTCCGGGCCATTTCTCGCCTTGCAGTCCAGAAAACCGCTCCTTATATACGCCGCATCACCGCAATCACGATTGCGTAATCTTAAGTAGACCCATCCCGTAAGGGGCTGTCAGGGAATGCCTTCTCGGGGTTCAGACAGCTTGCTTCAAGGAGAGAATGACATGGCAAAAGTAATTGGTATCGACCTTGGAACGACGAATTCCTGCGTCGCAGTCATGGACGGCAAGGACGCGAAGGTTATCGAGAATGCGGAAGGTGCACGCACGACCCCTTCCATGGTGGCATTTTCCGATGATGGCGAACGCCTCGTCGGCCAGCCGGCCAAGCGCCAGGCGGTCACCAACCCGACGAATACACTCTTTGCAGTCAAGCGCCTGATCGGCCGCCGCTATGAAGATCCGACCGTCGAGAAGGACAAGCACCTCGTTCCCTTCACCATCGTCAAGGGCGACAATGGCGACGCCTGGGTCGAAGCCAATGGCAAAGGCTACTCGCCCGCACAGATTTCCGCGATGATCCTTCAGAAGATGAAGGAAACCGCCGAATCCTATCTCGGCGAAAAGGTCGAAAAGGCCGTCATCACCGTTCCCGCCTATTTCAACGACGCGCAGCGCCAGGCAACCAAGGATGCCGGCCGCATCGCCGGACTTGAAGTTTTGCGCATCATCAACGAGCCGACCGCTGCCGCACTCGCCTACGGGCTCGACAAAAAAGAAGGCAAGACGATTGCCGTCTACGACCTTGGTGGCGGTACCTTCGATATCTCGATCCTCGAGATCGGCGACGGCGTCTTCGAGGTGAAGTCGACCAACGGCGATACTTTCCTCGGCGGTGAAGACTTCGACATGCGTCTCGTCGAATATCTCGTCGGTGAATTCAAGCGCGACAATGGCATCGACCTGAAGAACGACAAGCTTGCCCTGCAGCGCCTCAAGGAAGCTGCGGAAAAGGCGAAGATCGAGCTTTCGTCCTCGCAGCAGACCGAAATCAATCTGCCGTTCATCACGGCCGACGCCTCCGGCCCGAAGCACCTGACGCTGAAGCTGACCCGCGCCAAGCTCGAAAGCCTGGTCGACGATCTCGTCCAGCGCACGATCGCACCGTGCAAGGCCGCTCTCAAGGATGCCGGCGTCACCGCTGCCGAAATCGACGAAGTGGTTCTCGTCGGCGGCATGAGCCGCATGCCGAAGGTCCAGGAAGTCGTCAAGCAGCTGTTCGGCAAGGAGCCGCACAAGGGCGTCAACCCGGATGAAGTCGTTGCACTCGGCGCCGCCATTCAGGCCGGCGTTCTGCAGGGCGACGTCAAGGACGTGCTGCTGCTCGACGTCACGCCGCTGTCGCTCGGCATCGAGACGCTCGGTGGCGTCTTCACCCGCCTGATCGAACGCAACACGACGATCCCGACGAAGAAGAGCCAGACCTTCTCGACGGCCGAGGACAACCAGCAGGCGGTGACTATCCGCGTTTCGCAGGGCGAGCGTGAAATGGCTGCCGACAACAAGCTGCTCGGCCAGTTCGACCTCGTCGGCCTGCCGCCGTCGCCGCGCGGCATGCCGCAGATCGAGGTCACCTTCGACATCGACGCCAACGGCATCGTGCAGGTTTCGGCCAAGGACAAGGGCACCGGCAAGGAACAGCAGATCCGCATCCAGGCCTCCGGCGGTCTTTCCGACGCCGACATCGAGAAGATGGTGAAGGATGCCGAAGCTCATGCCACCGAGGACAAGAAGCGTCGCGAGGCCGTCGAAGCTCGGAATCAGGCCGAAAGCCTGATCCATTCCACGGAAAAGTCGCTGAAGGATTACGGCGACAAGGTTTCCGAGGCTGACCGCACCGCGATCTCGGATGCGATCGCCGCGCTGAAGACGGCTTCGGAAGCGACCGAGCCGGATGCCGACGACATCAAGGCGAAGACCCAGACGCTGATGGAAGTGTCGATGAAGCTCGGCCAGGCGATCTATGAAGCGCAGCAGGCCGAGGGCGGCGCAGCTGCGGGCGATGCCTCGGCAGAAGGCGGCGATAATGTCGTCGACGCCGACTACGAGGAAATCAAGGACGACGACCGCAAAAAGTCCGCGTAATCCGCGACGGCGTGGTTATGCTTCAACACCTGATCCGGCTGCTCACCATGGCAGCCGGAAATCCATTTCCGGGGTTTAATCCTTAATGGCAAAAGCGGACTTTTACGAAACTCTGGGTGTAGCCAAGACGGCGGATGAGAAAGAGCTGAAGAGCGCCTTCCGCAAACTGGCGATGAAATTCCATCCGGACAAGAACCCGGATGACAAGGACGCCGAACGCAAGTTCAAGGAAATCAACGAAGCCTACGAGATGCTCAAGGACCCGCAGAAGCGGGCCGCCTATGATCGTTATGGTCATGCGGCGTTCGAGCATGGCGGCATGGGCGGCGGTGGCGGCGGCGGATTTGCCGGCGGCGGCTTCTCCGACATCTTCGAGGATATTTTTGGCGAGATGATGGGTGGCGGTCGTGCGCGCCAGCGCTCATCGGGCGGCCGCGAACGCGGCGCCGATCTTCGCTATAACATGGAAATCACGCTGGAAGAGGCTTTCTCCGGCAAGACGGCGCAGATCCGCGTTCCCACCTCGATCACCTGCGACGTCTGTTCGGGTTCGGGCGCCAAGCCCGGCACGCAGCCGAAGAATTGCGGCACCTGCCAGGGAAGTGGGCGCGTGCGCGCCGCACAGGGCTTCTTCTCGATCGAGCGGACCTGTCCGACCTGCCACGGCCGCGGCCAGATCATTCCCGATCCCTGCCCGAAGTGTCACGGCCAGGGCCGGGTGACGGAAGAGCGCTCGCTCTCGGTCAATATCCCGGCCGGCATCGAGGACGGTACCCGCATCCGCCTGCAGGGCGAAGGCGAAGCCGGCGCCCGCGGCGGACCGGCAGGCGACCTTTATATCTTCCTGTCGGTGAAGCCGCATGAATTCTACCAGCGCGACGGCGCCGATCTCTATTGCGCCGTTCCGATCTCGATGACGACGGCTGCTCTCGGCGGCACCTTCGACGTGGCGACGCTCGACGGCACCAAGTCGCGCGTCAGCGTGCCCGAAGGCACGCAGGCGGGCAAACAGTTCCGCCTGAAAAGCAAGGGCATGCCGGTGCTGCGTTCGGCGCAGACAGGCGATCTCTACATCCAGATCCAGATCGAGACACCGCAAAAGCTGACCAAGCGCCAGCGCGAGCTGCTGCAGGAATTCGAGCAGCTGTCCTCCAAGGAGAACAATCCCGAATCGACCGGCTTCTTCGCCCGGATGAAGGAATTCTTCGAAGGCTGAGACGCGATCGATTAGAGCATCTCGAAAGCCGGGGACCGAAACGTTTCCGGCTTTTTCGTTTCAGCGGATCCCGATTTGAGACATTTGCCGTTCGACGCCGCCAGTTTGTCCCAGATCGGCACGGCGATGGGTCGGCTCATGACTTGCGTTAACGCAGCCGCGTGATGCCGCTTGCAAGTTTTCCAAATGAATTCAGTCTCTGCCGTCAGCGCATAAGCCCGAAAATCGGAATCGATATCCGGAAAGGATTAGGCGCGGAATCAAACAACAGAGCGTCCTCAGACGCGCGGGACAATCAAACCAAGGGTATCTGCCATGGCGCCAGCCTTTTCCTCTCAGTCCGAAGACGTCGACGTTCTCGCCGGCGCCATCTACACATGGTGCGCCGAGCGCAACATCAAGCTTCGCAGCCAGCAGGGCCTTTCCATCGCCAGCATCGCGATCGACCTCTATCACGCGGGCCACCAGACGCAGGACGAGCTGCTGACGGCGCTGCACGAATGCGAGATCCACTGAACGCAGCGTGCGGACCGTGAACGAGCGCGCTATCCCGCTCGGCGAGATCAGGCGGCGTTTTCGGCTGTTTCCCCACTCATGATCGTGACGATGGTCTTGACCGCTTCCTTGCCGGCCGATGAGTTCAGTCTGTCGTAGCTCAGCGCAAGCGCATAGGCGTCGGGGCTGAGTTCGATACGGCTGCCGAATTGCGACATGCCGGCTCCCTCGAAGAGAGCGGAGATCTCGACATCGAGAAAAACTGCGATCTGATGCAGCTTGCTGGCGGAAACGCGGTTCGTCCCTTTTTCGTATTTCTGAATCTGCTGGAACGTCAGTCCGAGTGCTTCGCCAAGCTCGAGCTGGGACACACGGCGAAGGGCGCGAAACTGCCTTACGTTGCGACCAACGATAATATCAACCGGATCTGGCACTTCATCACTCTCTGATACCTATACACTTCGTTTACCATATCGGTTTCAGAGGATAACTCAACCCTGCAGTTGCAAAATTCAACCAACTTTTTTGGGCTTCACGTAACGTCAGTTGGTCGAGGCGATTGTGGCAGAACCCCGCGTATACCGGGTTCGCAGACACTGAAGAAGGCTGCCGGCCATAGCGCCCGTCCGACACCGGAACGTCCTTCCCTAGGTTGTATTTTCATTGAGAATTTGGTTCTGCGCTGCATCGTGCCTGATGCTCATCCCGCACCGAGGGCAGCACCAATGAGCCATGTCAGCGAAGCTGCGAGCCTTGCCATCAACGCCGCTTGGGCTTAGCTGTCACGCTTCACGATTCCGGACATTCGATGCCGCACAAGGTTGCTCTTTCCCGCCTGAAGCTGACAGACTTCCGCAATTATGCGGCGGCGGCCCTTGCCCTTGACGGCCGGCACGCCGTGCTGACGGGAGATAACGGCGCCGGCAAGACCAATCTCATGGAGGCGGTCTCGCTGCTTTCGCCCGGCCGGGGACTGCGCCGTGCTGCCTATGGCGACATTACCCGCGTCGGTGCAGCCGGTGGTTTTTCTATCTTCGCCGCGCTCGACGGCATGGAAGGCGAAGTCGAAATCGGCACCGGTATCGAAACGGGCGAGGAAACCACGGCCCGCAGGCTACGAATTAACGGTACCCCGGCCAAGACCGCCGACGAACTCACCGACCATCTGCGGCTTCTCTGGCTGACACCGGCGATGGACGGCCTCTTTACCGGCGCCTCCTCCGACCGGCGCCGCTTTCTCGACCGGCTGGTGCTGTCGCTCGATCCCGCCCATGGCCGCCGCGCCAGCGATTTCGAGCGTGCCATGCGCAGCCGCAACAAATTGCTGGATGAGGGCCGCTTCGACCCCTCCTGGCTTACCGGCATCGAGGAACAGATGGCGAGCCTCGGCATCGCCATGGCGCTCGCCCGGCAGGAGATGCTCGGCCTGCTGACCCGGCTGATCGAGGAAACGCGCGAGACGTCACCCTTCCCTTCGGCATCGCTGCAGCTCTCCGGCTTCATGGACGGTCAGTTTTCGCGCCCCTCGGTCGACCTCGAGGACGATTATGCGGCCATGCTGGCGGAGAGCCGCTACCGCGACGCCGGCGCGGGGCGCACGCTTGACGGGCCGCATCGGGCCGATCTCATCGTGCATCACCGGGAAAAGGCGATGGAAGCGGAACGCTGCTCCACCGGCGAGCAGAAAGCGCTGCTAGTCGGCATGGTGCTAGCGCATGCGCGCCTCGTCGGCAATCTCACCGGCCATGCGCCGATCCTGCTGCTCGACGAGATCGCCGCCCATCTCGACGAGGGCCGCCGCGCCGCGCTGTTCGACCTCATCGACGGGCTGGGCGGCCAGGCCTTCATGACCGGAACGGATCGCGCGATGTTTTCGGCGTTGGGCGACAGGGCGCAAGTCTTCACGGTGGCCGACGGAAAGGTATTCGAATGACGGAGGCGACTTTTCCCGGTATCGAGCGCCATGATAAGATCGGCGCCATGGAACCGCTCAGCCCCGACGAAATCGCCCGTTATCACCGTCACATCCTACTCCCCGAAATCGGCGGCGCGGGTCAGCAAAAGTTGAAAGCCGCTCGTGTGCTGGTGATCGGCGCAGGCGGCCTCGGTGCGCCCGTCCTGCAATATCTGGCCGCAGCCGGGATCGGCACGCTCGGTATCGTCGACGACGACCGGGTGTCGCTGTCGAACCTGCAGCGCCAGGTGATCCATGATTCCGGCACGATCGGCGAATTAAAGACGGAAAGTGCCGCCTTCGCCATCGCGAGGCTCAATCCGCATGTCCGGCTGATCCGCTTCGAGGAGCGCTTTTCCTCCGAGACCGCCTTCCGGCAACTGTCCGGCTTCGATCTGCTGATCGACGGCTCCGACAATTTCGACACGCGTTATGCCGCGGCCGATGCGGCTGAGGAAGCGCGCCTTCCGCTTGTCAGCGGCGCCGTCGGGCGGTTCGACGGCTCGCTGACGGTTCTCAAACCCTATGAGAGCGCCGAGGACGGGACGCCCAACCCTAGATATCGCGACCTTTTTCCGGAAGCGCCGCCGATGGGGCTCATTCCCGCCTGCGCCGAGGCCGGGGTCATCGGCGCGCTAACCGGCGTCATCGGCACGATGATGGCGATGGAGGCGATCAAGCTCGTCACCGGCACCGGCGAGCCGCTGATCGGACGGCTGCTGCTCTATGACGCGCTCTCGGCCCGCTTCGACACGGTCCGCTATAAACGACGCCGAACAACGCAAAGACAGGCCGGATGACGATTTTTCCTCTTGATCATAGTTTCACGCGCTGGGACGAGTTGCTCGCACTGATCCTCGCCGCCTTTGCTTCGATGAACGGCAGGATCGATCCGCCATCCTCGGCGCTGACGCTGACGGCGGAGTCGCTGGCCGAAAAGGCAAGAGCCGAGATCGGTCATGCCGCCGTCGATGAGGGAAAGCTGGTCGGCTGCCTGTTCCTGCGGCCGGAGGCCGATTGTCTCTATGTCGGCAAGCTCGCCGTTCTGCCTGAGGTCCAGGGCAAGGGCCTCGGCAAGCGGCTGCTGGCGATTGCCGAAGAAACGGCCGTAAGGCTCGGCCTTCCCGCTTTGCGGCTGGAGACGCGCATCGAGCTCACCGACAATCACGCCGTCTTCGCCGCCTGCGGATTTTCGAGAACCGCCGAGAAGGCGCATCCGGGCTTTGCCAGGACGACCTTCGTCGAGATGCGCAAGACCCTTGTGCCTCTAATCGAGGTCGTCTGACTCAGCTCGGCTTCAGCGGCCGGGCAGCACCCGGTTCGGCGGCCTGTGACCGTCGATGAAGGTGCGGATATTGATGATGACCTTGTCGCCCATGTCGATGCGGCCCTCGATCGTCGCCGAACTCATATGCGGCAGCAGCACGACCTTGCCCTCATTGGCGAGCTTGACGAGCTTCGGATTGACGGCGGGCTCGTTTTCGAAGACGTCGAGGCCGGCGCCGGCGATCCGACCCTCCCTCAACGACTTGATCAGCGCAGCTTCATCGACGACGTCGCCGCGCGCGGTGTTGACAAGATAGGCCGTCGGCTGCAGCAGCGCCAGCCGGCGCGCCGAGATCAGGTGGAAGGTTGCCGGAGTCGACGGGCAATTGACCGACACGATGTCGACGCGGGCGAGCATCTGGTCGAGACTTTCCCAATAGGTCGCTTCCAACTCGTCCTCGACGGCCGGATTGACGCGCTTGCGGTTGTGGTAGTGGATCGACAGGCCGAACGCCTTGGCGCGGCGGGCGACCGCCGTGCCGATGCGGCCCATGCCGACGATGCCGATGCGCTTGCCGTGAATGCGCCGGCCGAGCATCCAGGTCGGAGACCAGCCGGCCCATTCGCCGGGCTTGTCGGTGAGCACACGCGCGCCTTCGCCGAGCCGCCTCGGAACCGCGAGAATGAGCGCCATCGTCATATCGGCGGTATCCTCGGTCAGGACGTTCGGCGTGTTGGTGACGGTGATGCCCTTACGCGCCGCCGCCTCGACGTCGATATGGTCGGTGCCGTTGGAGAAGCTTGCAATCAGCTTCATCTGCGGCCCCGCCTGATCGATCAGCGCCGCATCGATGCGATCGGTGACGGTCGGCACCAGCACGTCGGCGGACTTGACCGCGGCGACGAGTTCGGGAACCGAACGCGGCGCGTCGTCGATGTTCAGCTCGGCGTCGAAGAGCTCGCGCATGCGGGTTTCGACGGCATCGGGCAGCTTGCGGGTGATGTAGACCTTCGGTTTTTTCTTCGCTGTCATGGCTGGCTGTGGTGCCTTGTTCAGAGGTCTTTAACCAAGAGGGGTGATAATTTTCCCATCCGGGCATTTTCTACCAGACCCGCGCGCGAAGACAAACAAAACTCGCGGTGCAGCTGGGGAATGTCAGAGCCCGGACCGCGAGCAGGCCGGGCCTGCCCGCGAATTCGAGCAAACGGAAACTTCCATGCGCAGCAAAGTCCTGAAGTCCTGCCTTGCCCTTGCCATCGCTCTGGCCGCATCCATGGGAACCGTCGAATTGGCCCATGCGCAGGCCGCCAAGGGGCCAAGCGGGCTGCCATTGCCGCGTTTCGTCACCCTGAAATCCAAGCGCGTCAACCTGCGCATCGGCCCGGGAACGGATTATGCCGTTTCGTGGATGTATCTGAAATCCGGATTGCCGGTGGAGATCATTCAGGAATACGACAACTGGCGCCGCATCCGCGATGCCGACGGCACCGAAGGCTGGGTCAACCAGTCGCTGCTGTCAGGCCAGCGCGCGGCGATCGCCGCCCCGTGGATGAAGACGAAGGCCAAGGGCGTCTTCGTCAATCTGCGCCGCGAGGCGCAGCCCTCCGCGTCGATCGTCGCCAGGCTGGAACCCGGCGTGATGCTGACGATCGGCGAATGCAACGGCGACTGGTGCCGCGCCGAAATCGACGGCGCCTCCGGCTGGGTGGCGCAGTCGGAAATCTGGGGCGCTTATCCCGGCGAAGCCTTCAAATAAGCCCAGCCTGCTTGGCGGCATCGGACAGCGAGGTCATTGGGCGCGGGCCGATCTGCTGGATAACGATGCCGGCTGCGAGGCAGCCGAGCTTGCCGCAATCCTCCAGAGAGCGTCCCTGCGTATAGCCATAGAGAAAGCCGGAGGCGAAGAGATCGCCGGCGCCCGTCGTATCGACGACTTCCCTGATCCTGATCGCATCGACGTAATAACGCTCGCGGCCCTTCAGGATGACGGCGCCATCCTCGCTCATGGTCACGGCGGCGATCTTGCAATCGGCAGCGATCCTGTTCAGCGCCTCTTCGAAATCGTCGGTTTCATAAAGCGACAGCGCTTCCTGGCGATTGGCGAAGACGATATCGATCTTGCCGGAGCGCATCAGATCGAGGAACTCACCACGATAGCGGCCGACGCAGAAGCTGTCGGACAGCGTCATCGACACTTCCCGGCCGTTTTCATGGGCGATGCGGGCGCAATCGAGGATCGCTTCCTTGGCGCGCGGCGGATCCCAGAGATAACCTTCGAAATAGGTGACCTTGGCGTCGGCCACGACATCGGCCTCGACGTCCTCCGGCCCGAGCTCGACGCAGGCGCCGAGATAGGTGTTCATCGAACGTTCGCCGTCCTCGGTGACGAAGATCATCGAGCGTGCCGTCGGCGGGAACGTGCCCTTGGGCTTCGTCTGGTAGTGGACGCCCTGGGCGCGGATGTCGTGGGTGAAGATGTCGCCCAGCTGATCGGCGGCGACATTGCCGAAATAGGCGGCCTTGCCGCCGAGGTTGGCAACGCCCGCAGCCGTATTGCCGGCGCTGCCGCCGGAGGCTTCGAGCGCCGGCCCCATGCGCGAATACAACAGTTCGGCCCGTTCCGCATCGATGAGGTTCATCGCCGCCTTGGTGATCTGGTTGTCAATGAGGAACTGGTCGTCGCAACGGGCAATGATATCCACGATCGCGTTGCCGACTGTCAGAACATCGAATCTTGTCATGAAATGGGGAGTCCCGGATTTGTGATAGCCGGGGTTCGGTCTTAGCGAAATTTCCACGGTTTGGAAGGATAAATGGTGGATGGCGCATCTATTTCTTCGCAAAACTGCCGCTTGTTCGTCATGCCCCTGTCATTTTCGAAATCTAGACATAGTCGCGAGAAGACCGGCATGAGCAGCTTTCAGTTGCAGTCGGACGCACGAGGGATGAAACCCTCGATCTTACCGGCGCGATGCTGACCACGGATGAAATGGCAGCTTCGCGATCGCTCCGGCAAGGCCGGAGCGGAAAAGCGGGCTGTGCCCGCTTTTTTGTTTCTCGGATGCTGCAGGATCGGCGGCGATTGGTTTTTCAATCCAAGCCGTTTGCTGCTGCAGCATTGTCAAGTGCTGCATAATTTATCCTAAAATCGATTCCGATTTACGGAATTATGCGGTAGAGGTGCGACACTCCCCCGCGCAAAGCAGCCTCCCCCATGTCAGCCATCATCCTCGACGTTCTTCCTATCTTCATCCTGATCCTCATCGGCTGGGTGATCGTCCGCAGCGGCTTGATGGCATCGAATGTCGGCGAAGCGCTCAGCGAATTCGTATTCAAGATCGCCGTGCCGCTCTTACTCTTCCGCACCATTGCCGAGGCGGATTTTCACGGTGCCTCGCCTTTCCGGCTGTGGATCGTCTATTTCTCCGGCGTTGCCATTACCTGGGCGACCGGCCATATCGCCGCCACGCGCCTCTTCGGCCGCGACGAGCGGATCGGCGTGCTGGCCGGCGTTTCCTCGGCTTTCGCCAATAATATCTTCATCGGCCTGCCGCTGGTCGAGCGCACCGTCGGCGACGAAGGGCTGGTGGCGCTGTCAATCCTGCTCGCCGTGCATCTGCCGGTGATGATGGTCGCCGGCACGGTGCTGATGGAGCATGCCGAGCGCAAGATCGCCGGCAAGAGCGATCGCAGCATGGTGCTGGTGCTTCGCCAGATCGCCGTTAATCTTGTGCGCAACCCGTTGGTGATCGGGCTTGCGGCCGGCATGGCGATGCATCTTTCCGGCCTCAGCATGCCGGTAACGCTCGCCACTGTCGTCAAGCAGATCGCCGGCATTGCCGGCCCGGCAGCGCTGATCTCGCTCGGCATGGCGCTGGAGAAATACGGCATTTCCGGCAATCTCGGCATAGCAAGCGTCACATCGAGCTTGAAGCTGCTGCTGCTGCCCGGCTGCGTGTGGGCGGCGAGCCATCTCCTCGGCCTCAGCCCGGAATGGACGGCGGCGATCGTGCTGACGTCCTCGGTGCCTACAGGCGTCAACGCTTGGCTGATCGCCAACCGATTCGGTGTCGGCCATAGTATTGCTGCCTCGACGATCACCGTGACGACAGCGCTCGGCGCCATCACGGTTTCGCTCTGGGCCTATTTCCTGGGCGCCTGAACACTCTCCGCACAACAAAAAGCCCGGCGTCGCGGGCCGGGCTCTCTGCGAGGTGCGCTTGTTGCGTCCGCGTTACTGCGTCGCGGTGTTCGGGTCCGGCAGCGGTACCGGCGAATCGGCCAGCGTGTGCAGGTAGAGAATGACATTGGCGCGGTCCTGATCCTTCGCCAGACCGGCAAAGCCCATGGCCGTGCCCGGAACGTCCTTCTTCGGCGCCAGCAGGAACTTGTTGAGGAATTCGAAGGTCCACTTCTCGCTGCTGCCCTTGGAGAAATCCTTCATCGCAGCGGAATAGGCGAAGCCCTCATGCGAGGCGATCGGGCGATCTACGACACCAAAGAGGTTGGGACCGACCTTGTTCGGTCCCCCTTTGGTGCCGTCATGACAGGCCTGACACTTCTTGAAGACCGTTTCACCGGCCTTGGCATCGGCAGAAGCGAGCAATTGCGCGATCGGAACGGCAGCAGCGGCAGGCGCAGCTTCGCCACCAGCGGCGGGCGCCTCTTCGGCAACGATCGCGAAACCTTCCTTTTCCGGTGCTTCGGAATGGAAGATCCCTTCGGACGCGATAGAGACCGACATCAGAACGAAAATCGTTCCGAGCAGTGCCCCCACGGCCGTATTGACGTATGAATTCATCTGCAATGCTCCCCTTGCAGCCGGCAGACCATAACCGGACCATCTTGAAATCGCGCGGAACCTATGTCTTTTGGCTGATCGTTGCAACTGTCTAAATGGTCTTGTGCGTGAGACTTTTTGACACTTTTCAGCCCGGAATAGAAGGCCCGACCAATGAGTGATTCAAATTTAGACGGTGTGCTCGTACTGATCCCGGCGCGGATGGCTTCCACCCGGCTTCCGGGCAAGCCGCTCGCCGATATTTGCGGGCTGCCGATGATCGTCCAAGTGGCGATGCGCGCCCAAGAGGCAGCCATCGGCCGCGTCGTCGTCGCTGTCGACGACATCAGGGTGTTCGATGCGGTTTCTGCCGCCGGCTTCGAAGTCGTCATGACCAGCAGCGATCATCAATCGGGTTCCGATAGGATCTTTGAGGCGCTGCAGAAGGTCGATCCTGCCGGCAGGGCAAAATTCATCGTCAACGTCCAGGGCGATCTGCCGACGATCGATCCGGAAACCGTGCGCGCGGCTTTGCGCCCTCTGGAGAACGAGGCGGTCGATATCGGCACGCTAACGACCGAAATCGATAATGAAGAGGACAAAACCGCGCCGCACATCGTCAAGGTCGTCGGCTCGCCCGTTTCCGACACCCGACTGCGCGGGCTCTATTTCACGCGCGCGACCGCACCTTACGGCAAGGGTCCGCTCTACCATCATATCGGCCTTTACGCCTATCGGCGCGCGGCGCTGGAACGGTTCGTCTCGCTCGGGCCTTCGACACTCGAAAGGCGCGAAGCGCTGGAGCAGCTGCGGGCGCTGGAGGCCGGCATGCGCATCGACGCCGAGATCGTTGACACGGTTCCGCTCGGTGTCGATACTCCCGCCGACCTCGAAAAAGCGCGGCGCATCCTCTCCGCCAGAACAGGATGATTTTAGGCTCGGTTGGCCTAAATCTGAATCCTGTTCTCAATTAAAGAGTTAGAGCATGATGTCATCCGAAAACCGCTCACACTTTTCGGCATCATGCTCTAAGTCGAACTGACGGAACCATCATGAACATCAAGACCAACAGGATCGCCTTCCAGGGCGAATTCGGCGCCAATTCCGACATGGCCAGCCGCGACATGTTCCCCACCATGGAGCCGCTGCCCTGCCAGACCTTCGAGGATGCGTTCACGGCGGTCGACAATGGCGACGCCGACATCGGGATGATCCCGATCGAGAACACGATCGCCGGGCGGGTCGCCGATATCCACCATCTGCTGCCGGAATCGCGGCTGCACATCATCGGCGAATATTTCATGCCGATTCGCTTCCAGCTGATGGTGCTGCCGGGTGTGACCAAGGACGAGATCCGCACGGTGCACAGCCATATCCACGCGCTCGGCCAGTGCCGGAAGATCGTCCGCGCCAACGGCTGGAAGCCTATCATCGCCGGCGATACAGCCGGTGCAGCAAAGCTGGTGAAAGAAACCGGCGACCGCTCCATGGCCGCCTTGGCGCCACGCCTTGCCGCCGATCTCTATGGGCTCGAGATCATCGCCGAAAATGTCGAGGATACGGAAAACAACGTCACCCGCTTCGTCGTGCTGTCGCGCGACGAGGAATGGGCGCAACGGAATTCGGCTGATGAAAAGGTTGTCACCACCTTCGTCTTCAACGTCCGCAACATTCCGGCCGCGCTCTATAAAGCGCTCGGCGGGTTCGCCACCAACAACATCAACATGACGAAGCTGGAAAGCTATCAGCTCGGTGGAAGATTCGTGGCAACGCAGTTCTACGCCGATATCGAAGGCCACCCGAACGATCCGAACGTGCGCCGGGCATTGGAAGAATTGCGGTTCTTCTCCGAGAAGGTGCGCATCCTCGGCGTCTACAAGGGGCATGCGATGCGAGGCCTGCTGTAACTCCTCAGTTCCATGCATATGCCCGGAAGCGCTGAAGACTTCCGGGCATATGCATGAGACGCCTCCATATCAGCTATTATTTATCCGGCTCACAGACGCGAAGGCGATGGCCGTCCGGATCGAGCACGACGAAGGTCGGGCCGAAATCCAGTTCGGTCAGTTCCTGGGCGATCGGCAGACCGCGACCGCGCCAGTCCTCGTAATGATTGGCGACGGCGTTTTCCCCCTTGACCATGAAGGCCACTTCGCCGCGGTTGCCGATCGCGGAAGGCTGCGGCTCGACCTTGCTGCGCCGCCAGAGGCCGAGGGTGAAGCCGCCCTCGAGCGGAAAGGCGACAAAATTCGGTGCTTCCACGGCTGGTTCGCGGTTCAGGAGGTTGCGGTAGAAGCTGGCGCTTTCGCCGGGGTCCTTGACGTACAGGATAATCAGGTTCGGACTGGTCATTTCGGTTCTCCCGTTGATGTGAAATGATAAGGACGATGGACCCGACTGCTGCCAATGGATGGCAGCAGGAAGTGGAGGCGCGCGCCCCGTTCGTCGGGTGGAATATCAATGGTAATGAAGTGGCTTAGAGCGGAAAACGATCCTCGCGGCGCGGGCCGCGCCCATCCAGAAAGCCGAGGTCACGCTTCAAGGAATCCGATGTCGTTTCAAGATCGAGTTTCGAGCGGTTTCCCCCGGGATTGCGGAGAAGGCCGATGACCCGTCCCAGCAAGCCGGAGCGCGCCGATTGGCGGACGTCGGCAAAAGTTTCGGCCGAAATGACATCGGCAAAGGTCTCAGCTGCAAAACGCTCGTTGGCGAAATGGATGGCGGGAGGCATTGCCATGATCAGTACTCCTTCCTGGTGGATTGGTACTGATAATAACGCCCGCTGCTGACAGTTTATGGCAGCAGCGTTTCAGTTCTCAAGCGGCACATCCTGCTCGCGCCATTCTTTCAGAAGAACCGTGCGGCGGCGCGGATAACGCACCTCATGCAGCGTCATGTCGATGATGCGGTCGGTGCGGAAATGGCGGAAGTCCTGGCGCAGTTCGCACCAGGCCATGAGGACCCGCACATGCTCGAAATAGCCGAGTGCGAAAGGCCAGACCCGGCGACGCGAGATCCGGCCCTGTTCGTCGCCGTAATGCAGTTCGAGGATACGCTCAAGGCGGATCGCCCGGCGGATGGCCGAAACGTCAGCCTTGTCCTCGTCCCGGCGCTTAGGGCCGACGAAGAGGGCGGCCGAATCGATCATGTCCCGCATGTCCGCCGGCAGCACCGCGGCAATCTTGGCTAGCGCATCGGCGCCGGCGCCGGCCAGGCGCGGCTCGGCGGCGCGGGCGACCCAGCGCGAACCGAGGACCAGCGCCTCCAGCTCCTCTTCGGAAAACATCATCGGCGGCAGCATGAAGCCGGGCTTCAGCACGTAGCCGATGCCGGCTTCGCCTTCGATCATCGCCCCCTGGGCCTGGAGGCTGGCAATATCGCGATAGAGCGTACGCAGGCTGACGCCGGTCTCCTCGGCAAGCACCGTGCCGGTCACCGGCCGCCGGTAACGCCGAAGCGTCTGAAGCAGCGTCAGCAGCCGTTCCGAGCGCGCGACCGGCATGGTGTTACCGCTTCCACTCCACCCAGTCGCGCATCAGGCGGTGGGCGATCGCCCCTTTCGGCGGCGAGGCCTTGCCAGTCGCGCTCGGGCGTTCCAGCATCTCGATCGTTTCCTCGCGGGTGAACCAGCGGCAATCCTCGAGTTCCGTCTCGTCGCGGGTGATTTCGGTGGATTTGGCCTCGGCGTAGCAGCCGATCATCAGCGAGTGCGGCATCGGCCAGGGCTGCGAGGCGTGGTAGCGGATGCGGCCGGTGCGGATGCCCGACTCCTCCAGCGTTTCGCGCCGCACGGCGTTTTCGATGGTCTCGCCGGGTTCGAGGAAGCCGGCAAGGCAGGAATACATGCCAGGCGCAAAATGCGGGCTGCGGCCGAGCAAGCAGAGGTCGCGGCTCTCGTCGACCGTCAGCATGATGACGACCGGGTCGGTGCGCGGGAAGATCATGTGTTCGCAGGCAGCGCAGACACGCTTGTAGCCGCCGATGTGGATCTCCATCGCCGAGCCACAGCGGCCGCAGAAGCGGTTGTCGCCATTCCAGCGGATCAGGCTCGCGGCCTGGGCGAATTCGCCGAGTAGCACCTCGTCGATCAGCATTTCGCGAAACAAAGTGCGGCCGTCGGCAGGCTTGTAATGGCTGGCGAGGTCGTCGACGTCGATGCCGACGGGGACGGCAAGCCGCGGCTCGCCCGATTTGCGGTAGCCGAGAAGCACGGTCTCGTCCCAATCCGGCTGCAATTCCTGCAGCTCGTAGCGGGCAAAGAGCGGATCGAGCACCTGACCGTCATGCTTCAGCACCAGCCTGTCTCTGGCGAAGGCGAAGATATGCGTGCCGTCCCTTGCCAGCGCCTTTTCGACGGAGTGTTCGTCGCGATGCTCGGAATCGCGATTGAGGTCGTTGGCGGCAAAAGCCGTGAGATTGCTGGGTTCGGGATGCGGCACATCCGAATCGAAAAGCGAATGACTCATGATGAAAGGGCTTCCCGCAGCTTCGCTATGAATTCGTCTCTCTTCCGTCCTCGTAGGGCTCCGCGCGCCCGAATCCCCAAACGGGACCCGGCCAATTGGCATCGCCTTCGAAGCGGGCAATGACATGAACATGAAGCTGGCGGACGATATTGCCAAGAGCCCCGATATTGATTTTTGTTGCGCCGGTGATCTCTTTCAGGGCTTTGGCGACAAGCTCCGTCTCGAAGGCAAGCAGCACCTGGTCGAGCGGCGTCAGCTCGAAGATTTCGGTGATTTCAGCCCGGCGCGGCACGAGAATGAGCCAGGGCCAGCGGGCATCCCTCGACAATCTGAGATCACAGAGGCCGGTGACCATGACGCTGGTGCTGTCGTTTTCCAGCCGGGGGTCGAGCACGAAACCGTTCAAAGGGCATTCCTCCCATGTTTTCCAACGACTAGCAGTTTTTTCGCATGTTGGCTTGCTTTTGATGACGATATTGCCGATATGTGCATCCGGGAGGTTGGTGGTGGACGAGCCACTCGCCAACCGGGTCAGGTCCGGAAGGAAGCAGCCCTAACGAGCCCGGCACGGGTCATCGTGCCAGCCTCCCACCTTCTCTCCACGAAGTGCCCAACGATCCGGGCGACAAGCAGGGCGATGAGCGACACCGAGCGACAATCAAAAGATGCCGCCTCGACGGGCACCGGATACCGGGTGCTGGCTCGCAAATACCGCCCCAAGGATTTCACGGACCTGATGGTCGGCCAGGAGCCGATGGTCCGCACCCTGACCAACGCCTTCGAAACCGGCCGCATTGCCCAGGCCTACATGCTGACCGGCGTGCGCGGCGTCGGCAAAACGACGACGGCGCGCATCCTGGCGCGGGCGCTGAATTACAAGACATCCGATGTCGACAAGCCGACGATCGACCTTCGCACGCCCGGCGAACACTGCCAGGCGATCATGGAAGGCCGGCATGTCGACGTGATCGAGATGGACGCCGCCTCCCATACCGGCATCGACGATATAAGAGAGATCATCGAGCAGGTGCGCTACCGGCCAGTTTCGGCGCGCTACAAGGTCTATATCATCGACGAAGTGCACATGCTGTCGACGCAGGCCTTCAACGGCTTGTTGAAGACGCTGGAAGAGCCGCCGGAGCATGTGAAGTTCATCTTCGCCACCACGGAAATCCGCAAGGTGCCGATCACCGTGCTGTCGCGCTGCCAGCGTTTCGACCTGCGCCGCATCAGCGCGTCGGATCTCGTCGGGTTGTTTTCGACAATCGCCGCCAAGGAAGGCATCGAGGCCGAACCGGACGCGCTGGCGATGATCGCACGTGCCGCCGAAGGCTCGGCGCGCGACGGGCTGTCGCTGCTCGACCAAGCGATCGCCCATGGCGCGGGTGCGGTGCAGGCGGAAGCCGTGCGCGGAATGCTCGGCCTTGCCGACCGCGCCCGGATCGTCGACCTCTTCCAGCATGTCGTCAAGGGCGACGTCGCCGCAGCCCTCGGTGAATTCCAGAGCCAGTACGAGGCCGGCGCCAATCCGGTGGTGGTGCTGACCGATCTTGCCGATTTCACCCATCTGGTGACGCGGCTAAAATATGTGCCGGATGCGGCAAACGACCCCTCGCTCAGCGAGGTCGAGCGTACCAAGGCCGCCGAATTCGCCAAGGGCGTCGCGGTCACGACGCTGTCGCGCATCTGGCAGATGCTGCTGAAAGGCATTCCCGAAACGGAAGGCTCGTCGCGGACGGCGGGTGCGGCCGAAATGGTGCTGATCCGGCTCGCGCATGCGGCGCATCTGCCGGCGCCCGAGGATGCAGCGCGGCGGCTTGCCGAATTTTCCGGCGACAATGCCGGCCCGCGGCCCTCCTCCCCGCCTTCCGGCAACGGCGGCGGCAGCGGCACGCGCGTTCCCGATCAAAGCAGCGTCGCACGCGCGCCGGACATCGCACCTGGCAAGCCGCAGGCGTCCGCGCCGGTGGCGATGCTGCGCGCCGTGCCGAGCAGCCAGCCGGAGACGATGCCTGTCGGGCGGATCGAGACGATACCGGCCGAGACACCGAAGCCGCTCGTTCCGGTCAATTCGGTCAGCGATATCGTCGATCTCGCCGCCGAAAAGCGGGACGTCAAGCTGAAGGCGCTGGTGCGTAACTTCGTGCGGCCCGTCCGCATCGAACCCGGCCGCCTCGATGTGAACTTGACCGAAGGCGCACCCGGCACACTGCTGAACGAGCTTGCCGTCAAGCTGAAGGAATGGACGGGCATCCACTGGATCGTCAGCACCAGCCGCGAAGAAGGCGGGCCGACGATGGTCGAGGCGGAAGCCAAGGCTCAGCAACAGCGCGTCAGCGATGCCCGCCAGGACCCCGATGTCGCGGCCATCCTGACGCAGTTTCCGGGCGCCAAGATCATCGACGTGCGCGTCAGGGCGCCGACCCCCGAGGAAGAAGCGGATGAGGCGACGCCGCCTGCCGCCGCCGAATCGGAAGACGGTGATATCCTGCCCGGCGACGACATAGAATTCTGATTTCAAGAAGGAGCGAGACGATGCGCGACATCATGGGCATGATGGGCAAAGTCAAGGAAATGCAGGCCAAGATGGAGCAGATGCAGGCGGAGATCGCCGAGCTCACGGCCGAAGGTAAGGCGGGCGGCGGCCTCGTTACCGTCATCATCTCCGGCAAGGGCGAGCTGAAGAGCCTGAAGATCGACCCGTCGCTGTTCAAGGAAGACGATGTCGAGATCCTCGAGGACCTGATCGTCGCCGCCCACAAGGACGCCAAGGACAAGGCCGAGGCGCTCGCCGCCGAAAAGACCAAGGCGCTGACCGCCGGCCTGCCGATCCCGCCCGGGTTCAAGCTGCCATTCTGATAGCAGGCAACTTAATTTATTGCATCGCTGCCCGGATGGACGATGCGATCATCGCCCTCGCGATCCGAGGGTGACAAATTGTTCCTAGCGCTGCGCTTCCAGCATTGCCCGCAGCTTGTAATGAATAGGAGCAGCGAGATATCGCGCCCGGTCCGTCTCCGAAAGCCGCCGGCCGAAGGTTTCCATCAGTTCCGGCATCGTCACCTTTTTTCCGGGAAAAGGCTGATATTCCACCGGCGTCCCGGCTTCGGCCACGCCACCCGCGACAACCCGGCAATAGATGCCGGGGCGGGCGGCTGCGGTATAGCGCTTGGCAAATTTCGGATCGTTCATCCTGGCGGCGAAGGTGGCGCAGGGGATGCGGCATGCGCTGACTTCGAGGACGAGATCGCCTGATATGAAGCGATCGCCGACGGAAACGTCGCGATTGTCGAGACCTGAGATCACCATGTTTTCGCCGAAAGTGCCAGCCTCGTATGGCCGGCCAAGCTCGCCGCTCCACCAGTCGAGCGTCAGCGATCCCTCGATATAAACAGCCTGATCGACGCCGCCATGGTGTTTGCGGTTGCAGATGGCATCACCGACCAGCCCCTCGGCATCGATCATCACCGCGCCGTTGACCGCGTGTTTGAAGATGCCGGTCTTGTAGCTCTTGCCGGCCAGCCTTTCCGGATTGCCGATGCACAGCGCCAGGATTTTCATGGGACGGCCGATCCTTCCGCGATTCCGTTTTCGTTGCATATCAGCTAAGAACGGCGCATGGCAAAACGAGTCACCGGCCCCGAAATCGAAAAACTCATCCAGCTTTTGGCGAAGGTGCCGGGCCTCGGGCCGCGCTCGGCGCGCCGGGCGGCACTACATCTGATCAAGAAGAAGGACCAGCTGCTGGGGCCCCTGTCGAATGCGATGGGCGAAGCTTACGACAAGGTGAAGATCTGCTCGCGCTGCGGCAATGTCGATACCGTCGATCCCTGCACCGTCTGCACCGACACGCAGCGCGATCAATCGATCATCATCGTCGTCGAGGACGTCTCCGACCTCTGGGCGCTGGAGCGGGCGGGCGCGATGAACGCCGCCTATCACGTGCTCGGCGGCACGCTTTCGCCGCTCGACGGGATCGGTCCCGACGATCTGAATATTCGCGGCCTGATCGACCGGATCGGCGAAGGCGGCATCCGGGAGCTGATCATCGCGGTCAACGCCACCGTTGAGGGACAGACGACGGCGCATTACATCACCGACCAGCTGCAGGGGCTTAACGTGAAGATCACCCGCCTGGCGCACGGGGTGCCGGTCGGCGGCGAGCTCGACTATCTCGACGAGGGCACTCTTGCCGCAGCACTTCGGGC
The DNA here is from genome assembly GCF_022354505.1 of Rhizobium sp. C104. NCBI lineage: Bacteria > Pseudomonadati > Pseudomonadota > Alphaproteobacteria > Hyphomicrobiales > Rhizobiaceae > Rhizobium > Rhizobium sp. C104. Next base: position 3,517,239 of record NZ_CP092348.1, read on the forward strand.
ACGGACGGTAATATGAGACGGTTTCATTTGCCGCGGATATTCGCCCTCGCGATAACAACCGCCCTCCTCCCCCTCTGCGCCCACGCAGCCCCTTCAAAAGCCGATGTCGAGGCGCAGTTCGAGACGTGGGTGCAGAAGGACCTCTGGCCGGAGGCGAAGGCGAACGGGATTTCCGAGAAGAGCTTCAAGGCCGCCTTCTCCGGTATCACCCTGAACTGGAACCTGCCCGATCTCGCGCCGCCCGGTTTCCCTCCGCCGAAGCAGCAGAAGCAGACGCAGGCGGAATTTTCCTCGCCCGGTCCCTATTTCAACGAGGACCATCTGAAGAGGCTTGCCGCAACCGGCCGCGGCTTTGCCGCGCAATATGGCTCGACGCTGAAGCGGATCGAGAAGACCTATGGCGTGCCGGGGCCGATCGTGCTGGCCATCTGGGGCCGGGAGACCGGCTTCGGCGCCGCGAAGATCCCGAATTCGGCGATCGAGGTGCTGGCGACCAAGGCCTTCATGTCGACGCGCAAGGAGATGTTCCGCACCGAGCTGGTGGCGGCGCTGCATATTCTCGACGGCGGTGACGTGACGCCGGCCGGTTTCAAGGGTTCGTGGGCCGGCGCGCTCGGGCAGCCGCAATTCATGCCGACGAGCTACCTGAAATATGCCGTCGATTTCGACGGCGACGGCCATCGCAATATCTGGACCTCAGTGCCGGATACGCTCGCCTCGATCGCCAATTTCCTGGTCAAGAAGGGCTGGCAGCGCGACCACGACTGGGGTTTCGAGGTGTCGATACCGGAGGCGGTCTCCTGTGCGCAGGAAGGGCCGGATCTCTCAAAACCGCTGTCGCACTGGGCCTCGCTCGGCATCGACCGCATCTCCGGCAAGGATTTCCCCTCAAGCGAGATGAAGGCCGAGGGCATGATGCTGGTTCCGGCGGGCCGCGATGGGCCTGAGTTCATCGTCACCCCGAATTTCTACATCATCAAGGAATATAACAATTCCGATCTCTACGCGCTCTATATCGGCAATCTCGCCGACCGGATCGGCTCTAATGCCGGTGCCTTTGAGGGTCGATGGGGCGATGTTGGCAAGATGCTGCGCTCCGATGTCGCCGCCATGCAGAAGGCGCTGGAGCGCCAGGGCTACGATGTCGGGGGCTCCGACGGTCTGCCTGGTTACAAGACCCGGCGTTCGATCGGCCAGTGGCAGGCGAAGAACGGCATGGCACCGACCTGCTTTCCCGAGGCGACGATGAAGAGCAAGCTGAAGTAGTTGTTCAGAGACTGCGCTTCAGCCCTTCGTGGCTCGCCACGAAACCGAGCCTCTCGTAGAAGCGGATCGAATCCGCTCGCGTCTTGTCCGACGTCAGCTGAACCAAGCTGCAGCCGCGCGCGGCGCATTGGCCGACCGCCCATTCGACGAACGCGGAGCCGAGGCCCGAGCCGCGAACATCCCTTGCGACACGCACGCTTTCGATCTGGCCGCGCCACATGCCCGTCCTCGACAGGCCGGGAATGAAGCTCAGCTGCAGGCAGCCGACGACCCGATCGGAAGGATCGATGGCGACGGCCAAGAGCTGATTGGCATCCGACTCGATCGCCGCGAAGGCCGAGAGGTAGCGCGCATCGACGGGATCAGAGGTGATTTCCCTGGCGCTGCCGAGATCGTCGTCGGCCAGAAGCCGGACGATGGCGACGAGATCGGACTGGCGGGCGAGCCTGAATTGATACATGGCTGTCCTCAATGATGCAGGTCGATCGGCGCCTTGTGGAAGACGTCGGTATCCGGTGGAATGGCCTGGCGTTCGATCATGCGGTGGACATGCAACGGACCTTCGCCGCGATGAAGCGCACGAAGCCTGTCGGTGTTTTCGGCATCGGCCTGCGTGCGCCGCTGGTTGTGTCTTACATATTCGACCCAGGTCGGCGTATGGTAGGTTTCCGTCCAGAGCCCGGGATTTTCGAGATCGCGCATCAGCGCCCAGTTGCGGGCGCCGTCGCGGATGCGGATACGGCGGCGCTCGCCCATCAGCTGCATGAATTCGGCAAGGTCGTCATCTCCGATCTCGTAATCGACCTGGATGACGATCGGGCCGCTGCGCGGGGTGATGTCGAGACTGAGAGCCGGCTCGGTGAAGCGATTCAACGGATCGAGATTGAGCGAGGCGAAGGCCGGCATGGAAAAACGCAGGCCGATGACGATGCCGAGCAGCATGACGACCGATGACATCAGCAGCGCATCGGCGACGCCATAGCGATCGGCGGCAACACCCCAGAGCCAGCTGCCGCCGGCGATGCCGCCGAAGGTGACGGTCTGGTAGAGCGACAGGGCGCGACCCACCACCCAGCGCGGCGTCGACAGCTGGACGATGGTGTTGAAGAGCGACAGGGCGGAGACCCAGCAGGCGCCGGAGACGAGCAGCCCGGCCGAGGTGAGCACCGCGCTTGGGCTGAAGGCGGCAATGACGGCGCTCAGCGCGAAGCCTGTAAAGGCCAGGCGGATGATCATCTCGCTCGACAGCATCTGGCGCAGCCGCGCGTTCAGCACCGCGCCGCCGATCGCGCCGATGCCGAAGGCGCCGAGCATGAAACCATAGGTCAGCGGGCCGCCGCCGACGAGATCGAGTGCGACAACCGGCAGCAGCGCCAGGATCGAGCTGGCGCCGATGCCGAAGAGCAGGCCCCGGAGGAGAACCTTTTCGAGATTGGGCGACATCGAGACATAACGCAGGCCGGCGAAGATGGCGCTGCCGAGCGCCTCGCGCGGCAGGGTCGAGACCGGCGTGCTCGGGCGCCAGCGCAGCAGGGCATAGATCAAAGCGAGGTAGCTCACGGTGTTCACCGCGAAGGCCGCCGCCGCGCCGGCTGCGGCGACGATGACGCCGCCGATGGCCGGGCCGACGCTGCGGGTAATGTTGAAACCCATGCTGTTCAGCGTGACGGCGCCCGGCAGATCGGCGCGCGGCACCATGTCGCCGACCGAGGCCTGCCAGGATGGGTTGTTGAGCGCGGTGCCGCAGCCGATCAGGAAGGTGAAGAACAGCAGCAGCCAGGGGGTGATCCAGCCGAGAAGGGCCGTGACCGTCAGCAGCGCCGAGACCGTCAGCATCAGGCACTGCGCCGTCAGCATCACCCGGCGGCGATCATAATTGTCGGCGAGCGCACCGGAAATCAGCGAAAACAGCATGATCGGCAGCGCCGTCGAGGTCTGCACCAGCGCGACCATGTCCTCCGAGGCGGTGATCGTCGTCATCATCCAGGCGGCACCGACCGCCTGGATCAGTCCGCCGAAATTCGAGGACAGGCTGGCGAACCAGATGGTGCGGTAGGTATCGTGCCGCAAAGGCGCCAATGTCGACGAAGTGTAGGCCACGATTTCTCCGCTTTTGTTGTTGCGCCCCACGGCAATATATTCGCAAGACCGGCGCTGGCCATAGGTCTCGTCACCCCACCGTAAGCGAATTGGCCGAATCGGTCGCAGACCTTGCAATTTCGGAAAAACCCGACTATATGGCTCTCAAATTCTTGATCGCTTGATGAAGAGTGGGCCGCAAGGACCCGCTCTTTTTTATTAGCGCGATCCCTAAACAGCATGAAATTGCGAGGAGCGCATCGCTTGTCGGACATGACAAACGCAGACAACGAACTTGAGCCGCGGCTGATTACCGAAACCGGGCTTGACCAGCGTCTTGCCGATATCATCGAACCCGTCCTCGTCGGCCTGGGCTTTCGGCTGATCCGCGTCCGTATGATGAACCAGAACGGCGCGACGATGCAGGTCATGGCCGAGCGCAACGACGGGACGATGACGGTCCAGGACTGCGAAGAAATCTCGATGGCGATTTCTCCCGTCCTCGATGTGGAAGATCCGATCGATAAAGAGTATCATCTCGAAGTGTCTTCGCCCGGCATCGACCGTCCGATGGTTCGGAAATCCGATTTCGTCCGCTGGCAGGGCCACCTTGTGAAATGCGAGACGTCGATCCTGATCGACAATCGCAAGCGCTTCCGCGGCAAGATCGTCGAAGCAGGCGTAGATGGTTTCACGCTCGAGCGTGACCAGGTCGCTTACGGGGAAGAGCAAAAGGTCACCATTCCCTTCACGGCGCTTAGCGATGCGAAGCTCATTCTGACCGACGACCTGATCCGCGATGCGTTGCGCGCCGACAAGCTGGCGAAAGCCCAGGCCGCCAACCAGAACGAAGCGGACGACCAGGAATAACCGATCAACAGACCGCTCCAGGGACGGGAACCCCGGGGTTAAGACGGAGAAACAAGACAATGGCAGTCAGTGCGAACCGGCTCGAACTTCTGCAGATCGCAGATGCAGTGGCGCGCGAAAAGGTCATCGACCGCGAGATCGTGCTGGCCGCAATGGCCGACGCCATCCAGAAGGCGGCACGCTCCCGTTACGGCACCGAGTTCCAACATCAGGGCCGACATCAATCCGAAGACCGGCGAAATCCGTTTGCAGCGCCTGCTCGAAGTCGTCGACAAGGCCGAGGATTATTCGACGCAGATCCCGCTGGAGCTTGCCCGCGACCGCAACCCGGATGCCGCACTCGGCGATTTCATCGCCGATCCGCTGCCGCCGATGGATTTCGGCCGCATCGCCGCACAATCCGCCAAGCAGGTGATCGTGCAGAAGGTGCGTGAAGCCGAGCGCGACCGCCAGTTCGACGAATTCAAGGATCGCGTCGGCGAAATCGTCAACGGCACGGTCAAGCGCGTCGAATACGGCAACGTCATCGTCGATCTCGGCCGCGGCGAAGGCATCATCCGCCGCGACGAAATGATCCCGCGCGAAAACGTCCGTTATGGCGATCGCGTCCGCGCCTATGTCTACGATGTCCGTCGCGAACAGCGCGGCCCGCAGATCTTCCTGTCGCGCACGCATCCGCAGTTCATGGTGAAGCTGTTCACCATGGAAGTGCCTGAGATCTACGACGGCATCATCCAGGTGAAGTCGGTTGCCCGCGATCCGGGCTCGCGCGCCAAGATCGCCGTGATCTCGAACGACAGTTCGATCGATCCGGTCGGCGCCTGCGTCGGTATGCGCGGTTCGCGCGTTCAGGCCGTCGTCGGCGAGCTTCAGGGCGAGAAGATCGACATCATTCCGTGGAGCCAGGACCCAGCGACCTTCGTCGTCAACGCCCTGCAGCCGGCCGAAGTCGCCAAGGTTGTTCTCGACGAGGATGCCGAGCGCATCGAAGTCGTCGTTCCCGACGAGCAGCTGTCGCTTGCGATCGGCCGCCGCGGCCAGAACGTCCGCCTCGCTTCGCAGCTGACCGGCTGGGACATCGACATCATGACGGAGGCCGAGGAATCGGAACGCCGCCAGAAGGAATTCAACGAGCGCACCAACCTGTTCATGGATTCGCTCGACGTCGACGAAATGGTCGGCCAGGTTCTGGCCTCCGAGGGCTTTGCCGCGGTCGAAGAACTGGCTTATGTCGATCTGGACGAAATCTCCTCGATCGACGGTTTCGACGAAGAGACTGCGCAGGAAATCCAGCAGCGCGCCCGGGAGTTCCTCGAGCGCCTCGAAGCCGAGATGGACGAGAAGCGCAAGGCGCTCGGCGTTCAGGACGAGCTGCGCGAAATCGACGGCATGACCGCCCAGATGATGGTGGCGCTCGGCGAAGACGGCATCAAGACGATCGAGGATTTTGCCGGCTGTGCCGCCGACGATCTCGTCGGCTGGACGGAACGCAAGAACGGCGAAACGAAGAAATTCGAAGGCCTGTTCTCGAAGTTCGACGTCTCGCGCGTCGAAGCCGAGCAGATGATCGTCCAGGCCCGCCTGTCGGCTGGCTGGATTACCGAAGAAGACCTGGCGAAGGGGACCGAAGAAGAGGTCGCCGAAGCCGAACAAGAAGCATGATGACCGCGCATGAGCCGGACGCTCTCCCTGACGAGGACGACGATCTTGCAGGTTATGACGTGAACGGACGCATGTGCATCGTGACGCGCGAAAGCGGATCGCCGGAAGAGCTGATCCGCTTCGTTGCCGCTCCCGATGGAACCGTTGTCGCCGATCTGAAGCGCGAGCTTCCGGGACGCGGATGCTGGGTGAAGATCGACCGGTCGCTGGTCGACAGGGCAGTGGCGAAGAAACTCTTCGCCCGCGCGCTGAAAATGGACGTGAAGGCGGCAGACGATCTCGGCGCAGGCGTCGACCGGCTGCTTGCGGCGCAATTGATGCAGATGATGAACATGGCGCGGAAAGCCGGCCAGTTCGTCAGCGGGTCCTCGAAAGTGGATGCCGCGGTCAGGAGCGGGGCTGCCCTTGCGGTGTTCCATGCGACTGATGCAGCGGATGACGGCGTCCGGAAAATCGACCAGGCCCGCAAGGCCTGGCACCTCGGAATGGAGACCGAGGAGGAGATACCTTCCTTCCGTCTCTTCTCGGAGAGCGAAATGGAAGGCCTGATGGGCCAGAATGCTTTTATCCATGCCGCAGTGCTTGCAGGGCAGGCGGGTGAGGGTGTAGTGAAGCGCGCAAAGATGCTCGAACAGTACCGTATTGGCGGTCAGTCCCGGGCAGCGGGCGGCGCTGGCCGGCAAAAACAATGAGGCGGTCACCGGCATGGGCCGGTCGCATTCTCATTGATCGACAAGTATTGAACGACAGGGTCTGATCTAGTCATCGCTCCCTGTCCGAAGGAACGGGAACGAATGACCGATAGTAACGACGACAAGACAATCAGCGTGACGGGCAAAAAGACGCTTACCCTGAAACCATCGGGGATGAGCCAGGGCACCGTTCGCCAGGATATGGGTCGAGGTCGCACCAAGGCGGTCGTCGTCGAGACCCGCAAGCGGCGCCCGATGCGCCCGGAAGACGAAAAGCCGATCACACCTGTCGCTCCGGTGGCTCCCGTGCGTGCAGCCGAACCGGCGCCCGCGCCGGTGCAGGCACGCCCGCAGCAGCCGACGCCGGCACCGCGGATACAGCAGGGCAACAACAGCCAGACGAACCAGCGTCCGCAGCAGTCCCACCAGGCGCCGCGCCAGAACGACCGTCCGCGGCCGGTGGTGCTTAACCATCTGTCGCCTGAGGAAATGGACGCTCGCCGCCGGGCGCTTGCCGACGCCCAAGCGCGTGACGCCCAGGATGCGATCCGCCGCGCCGAGGAAGAAAAGCGCAGGGCCGCCGAAGAGGTGATCCGCAAGGCAGCCGAAGCCGAAGAAGCTGCCCGCAGGGCCGCCGAAGAAGCTATCCGGCAGGCTGAAGCGCCCGCTCCAGTTGCTGAACCGGCAGCCGCAGTAGCGGCTCCAGCCGACGCCCCGCAGCCACAGCAACCGGCATCCTCGGCACCTGCCGCGCGCCGGCCCGATGCGGCTGGAGCAGCAACTGCTGCCCGTCCGGCAGCGGGTGCTGTCGCCCCCGGCGCCGTTCGCGGCCGCCGCGACGAAAAGGAAGACGACGATCGGGGTGCCGCGCGAGGCGGCCCGGTTCGTGGCCGCGTCGTTCGTCCGGAACCGGCAAAGCCGGTCACGACACGTCCGAAGACGGATGAAGAGCGCCGTCGCGGCAAGCTGACGATCTCCACTGCCAACGTCGACGGCGAGGATAATGCCCGCGGCCGTTCGCTCTCGGCCATGCGCCGCCGGCAGGAGAAATTCCGTCGCGGCCAGATGCAGGAAACCCGCGAGAAGATCTCCCGCGAGGTGGTTCTGCCAGAGACGATTACCATTCAGGAACTGTCGCAGCGTATGTCCGAACGCGCCGTCGACGTCATCAAGTACCTGATGAAGGAAGGCCAGATGATGAAGCCGGGCGACGTCATCGACGCCGACCTTGCCGAACTCATCGCCAGCGAATTCGGCCATACGGTCCGACGCGTGTCGGAATCCGACGTCGAACTCGGCATCTTCAACGTCTCCGACGAGGATGGCGAACTGGTTTCGCGCCCGCCCGTCGTCACCATCATGGGCCATGTCGACCACGGCAAGACCTCGCTGCTCGACGCCATCCGCCATGCCAACGTGGTCTCCGGCGAAGCCGGCGGCATCACGCAGCATATCGGCGCCTATCAGGTGGAGCAGAGCGGTCAGAAGATCACCTTCATCGACACTCCCGGCCACGCCGCCTTTACGGCCATGCGTGCTCGCGGCGCCCAGGCGACGGACATCGCGATCCTGGTCGTTGCAGCCGACGACAGCGTCATGCCGCAGACGATCGAATCGATCAACCACGCCAAGGCGGCCGGTGTTCCGATCATCGTTGCGATCAACAAGGTCGACAAGCACGAGGCCGATCCGCAGAAGGTCCGCAACCAGTTGCTGCAGCACGAAGTCTTCGTGGAATCTATGGGCGGTGAAGTGCTCGACGTCGAAGTTTCGGCCAAAACCGGCAAGAACCTCGACAAGCTGCTTGAGGCGATCTTGCTGCAGGCGGAAATTCTCGATCTCAAGGCCAACCCGAACCGGACTGCCGAAGGCACCGTCATCGAAGCCCAGCTCGATCGTGGCCGCGGTTCGGTCGCGACCGTGCTCGTCCAGAAGGGCACGCTGCGTCCGGGCCAGATCATCGTCGCCGGCGACGTCTGGGGCCGCGTGCGCGCCCTCGTCACCGACAAGGGTGACCATGTGAAGGAAGCGGGTCCCGCGACTCCGGTCGAGGTTCTCGGTCTTTCCGGCACGCCGCAGGCGGGCGACAAGTTCGCCGTCGTCGAAAGCGAAAGCCGCGCCCGCGAGATCTCCGAATATCGTCAGCGTCTGGCCCGCGACAAGGCTGCTGCCCGCCAGTCGGGACAGCGCGGTTCGCTGGAACAGATGATGATGCAGCGCCAAAGCGCCGGCATCAAGGAGTTCCCGCTGGTTATCAAGGGTGACGTGCAGGGCTCGATCGAAGCGATTGCCGGCGCACTGGAAAAGCTCGGCACCGATGAGGTCCGCGCCCGCATCGTCCATTCGGGCGCCGGCGGCATCACCGAGTCGGATATCTCGCTCGCCGAAGCGTCGAACGCGGCCATCATTGGCTTCAACGTTCGCGCCAATACGCAGGCACGCCAGTTCGCCGAGCGCGAAGGCATCGAAATCCGCTACTACAACATCATCTACGACCTGGTGGATGACGTGAAGGCAGCGATGTCGGGCCTGCTCTCTCCGGAACGGCGCGAAACCTTCATCGGCAATGCCGAAATCCTCGAGGTGTTCAACATCACCAAGGTCGGTAAGGTCGCAGGCTGCCGTGTTGTCGAAGGCAAGGTCGAACGCGGTGCGGGCGTCCGCCTCATCCGCAACGACGTCGTCGTTCACGAAGGCAAGCTCAAGACCCTCAAGCGCTTCAAGGACGAAGTCTCCGAAGTACCGATGGGCCAGGAATGCGGCATGGCCTTCGAAAATTACGAGGATATGCGCGCCGGCGACGTCATCGAGTGCTTCCGCGTCGAACATATCACGCGCACGCTCTAAACCGCCGCGCTTTAGGCGCAGCATCAGCTTTCCGAAAGCCATTCGCCAGCCGGCGGATGGCTTTCGGGCATCCGCCGGCTTGACCTTTTCGGCCAAAGGAGTCATTGACGCTCTCCTTTGACGGGTTCGATTCCCAGCCGCATCGGCAAATAGAGATAACAATGACCAGAGCAACTTCTTCCGCGCCTTCGCAGCGCATGCTGCGCGTTGGCGAACAGGTCCGCGCCGCGATTACCCAGGTACTGCAGCGCGGCGAAGTGCGCGACGATGTCATCGAAGCGACGGTGATCTCGATCTCGGAAGTGCGCATGTCGCCCGACCTGAAGATCGCCACCGCCTATGTGACGCCGCTCGGCGTTTCCGACCACAGCGTGGTCATCGAGGCGCTGAACCGTCATGCGAAGTATATCCGCGGCAGGCTCGGGCAGCAGCTTCGGCAGATGAAATACATGCCGGAAGTGCGCTTCCGCGACGATACCAGCTTCGACAACTACAAGAAAATCGACGAGCTGCTGCGTTCGCCCGAGGTGCGCCGCGACCTCGACGGCGATAACGACGAACAATAAACAGAAGAGACGCATGTCCAAACCACGCAAACCCAAAGGCCGGCCGATTTCCGGCTGGCTGATCCTCGACAAGCCGGTGGATTTCGGCTCGACGGAAGCCGTTTCCAAGATCAAGTGGCTCTACAAGGCGCAGAAGGCCGGTCATGCCGGCACGCTCGATCCGCTCGCCTCCGGCATGCTGCCGATCGCGCTCGGCGATGCGACGAAGACCGTTCCCTATGTGATGGACGGCCGCAAGATCTATGAATTCACGGTCAGCTGGGGCGAAGAGCGGGCAACGGACGATCTCGAAGGCGAGGTGACCGCAAGCTCGGACAACCGTCCCAGCGAACAACAGATCCGCGATATCCTGCCCGGCTACATCGGCACCATCAGCCAGGTGCCGCCGCAGTTTTCCGCCATCAAGATATCGGGTGAACGCGCCTATGATCTGGCGCGTGAAGGCGAAACCGTCGAAATCCCCTCGCGTGAAGTCGATATCTTCCGGCTGACCCTGCTCGCCTGCCCGGATGCGAATAGCGCGCATTTCGAAGTGGAATGCGGCAAGGGCACCTATGTCAGGGCGCTTGCCCGCGATTTCGGCCGCGAGCTCGGCTGTTACGGCCATGTGTCCGGGCTGCGGCGCACTTTCGTGGCGCCCTTCGCGGAAGAAGCGATGGTGCCGCTCGCGGACCTCGTGGCGCTGGAAGCGATCGAGGACATGGACGAGCGGCTTGCCGCCCTCGACGCGCTGCTGATCGACACCTGCGAGGCGCTATCGGCCCTGCCTCACCTCGTCATCAACGACGACCAGGCGCACAGGCTGAAGATGGGCAACCCGATCCTCGTGCGCGGCCGCGATGCGCCGATTGCCGAAAGCGAAGCCTATGCGACGGCCCGCGGCAGGCTGATCGCGATCGGTGAGATCGGCCAGGGCGAGTTTCGCCCGAAGCGGGTTTTTGCCTGAACCTATGCAGCTGACGATTGTCAGGCGGTAGCGATGCGATATCTTCCTTTCGGGCGATGGCCGCCCGAGGGGCCGTTGCGGCCCGGCAAGGGGGATGATGATGCGCGCAACCGCGATCCGCATGCTGACGTTCTTTTCGATGTTTCTCACCGTTACCGGCGCTCAATCCGGCGAGCGCTGGGCCGAGCTGCCGGCTTTTCCGGCGATGCCCGTGCCGAAGACCAGCGGCATGGCTGAGGTGAACGACATCAAGATGTATTACGCCGAATATGGTGAAGGCGAGCCGATGCTCTTCATCCATGGCGGGCTTGGCAATGCCGATGTCTGGGGTCACCAGATCGCCGAATTCGCCAAAGACCACCTGGTCATCGTTGCCGACAGCCGCGGGCATGGGCGCTCGACGCGCAGCCAAAAGCCCTTCGGCTACGACCTGATGACATCGGATTATGCAGCCCTTCTCGACCATCTGAAGATCGGCAAGGTGACCCTGGTGGGATGGTCGGACGGCGGCATCATCGGCATCGACATGGCGATGAACCATCCGGAAAAGCTGACGCGCGTCATTGCCCAGGCCGCCAACGTCACGACCGACGGCGTCAAGCCTGACGTCATGAGCAACAAGACCTTCAACGACTATATCAACGTCGCCGGCGAACAGTACCGGAAGCTGTCGCCGACGCCGAACGAGTACGACGCCTTCGTCACCCAGATCTCCGAGATGTGGGCGACACAGCCGGCCTGGACGGCAGCGGATCTCGGAAAGATCACGGTGCCGGTCACGCTCGCCATCGGCGATCACGACGAAGCCGTGAAGCTCGACCATAACGAGATGATGGCGAAAGAAATTCCGGGCGCAAAGCTGGTGATCCTGAAAGAGGCCAGCCATTTCGCCATGCTGCAGGATCCCGCGGGTTACGATGCGATGATCCGGGAGGCGATGGCGGGCCGCTGAAAACCGCCGCGGGCGCTCCCCTCTTTCCATCGCTGCTTAATTGGTTTATAGGCAGCGCCAGCGTCAGGTTCGCCTGCTCGCATTCACGGCCAAAGCTGGACGGCATCCCGGCTTTTGGCGACCTTTATCTCCTCTCTTAGAAAGGATCACCCGATGTCGATCACTGCTGAGCGCAAGTCTGCGCTGATCAAGGAATACGCAACCGCCGAAGGCGATACCGGTTCTCCGGAAGTCCAGGTCGCGATCCTGACCGAACGCATCAACAACCTGACCGAACACTTCAAGGACCACAAGAAGGATAACCATTCCCGCCGTGGCCTGTTGACGATGGTTTCGAGCCGCCGCTCGCTTCTTGATTATCTCAAGAAGAAGGATGAAGGCCGCTATTCCAAGCTGATCTCCAGCCTGGGTATCCGCCGCTAAGATTGCCCGGCGGGCGCTTTCCGAGCGCCCGCCGGATCCTGTTTGGGGACACGGTTCCCGATGAAATGTTCCAGCCGCGCCCTATCTGCAAGCGGTGGAAAGATCGGCGGACCCGGATGGGCCGGTTCTGCCAAACCAACCGTTGACCTGTCATGGGGCAGGATTGCCGGATGCTTTCGGCCAAGGCTTCTTCAAAGCTTTGGCCTGGTTTTCTAAGGGATCTCGGATTTGTCGAGGAACCGAGGATGAAAAGCCTCCCGTTGTCTTGCCCGTGATACGTCACATTATTTGCGGTCGACTGTGCGCTGCGCCCTGGTATCGGCGATGGCGCGTGCTCCCGCATTGAAGGACAAATCATGTTTGATACACACACAGTCGAAATCGAGTGGGCCGGCCGCCCGCTGAAGCTCGAAACCGGCAAGATCGCCCGTCAGGCCGACGGCGCCGTTCTTGCCACCTACGGCGAAACCGTCGTTCTCGCCACCGTCGTCTCGGCCAAGGCGCCGAAGCCCGGCCAGGACTTCTTTCCGCTCACCGTCAACTACCAGGAAAAGACCTACGCAGCCGGCAAGATCCCCGGCGGCTATTTCAAGCGCGAAGGGCGCCCTAGCGAGAACGAGACCCTCGTCTCCCGCCTGATCGACCGCCCGATCCGCCCGCTCTTCCCGGAAGGTTACAAGAACGACACGCAGGTCGTCGTTACCGTCATCCAGCATGACCTCGAGAACAACCCGGACATCCTGTCCATGGTCGCGACCTCGGCAGCGCTGACGCTCTCCGGCGTTCCCTTCATGGGCCCGGTGGGCGGTGCGCGTGTCGGCTACATCAACGGCGAATACGTTCTCAACCCGCATCTCGACGAGATGGACGAATCGAGCCTCGATCTCGTCGTCGCCGGCACCTACGACGCCGTGCTGATGGTTGAATCCGAAGCCAAGGAACTCAACGAAGAAGTCATGCTCGGCGCCGTCATGTTCGGCCATAAGGGCTTCCAGCCGGTTCTTGACGCGATCATCAAGCTCGCCGAAGTGGCCGCCAAGGAGCCGCGCGACTTCCAGCCGGAAGACTATTCCGCTCTCGAAACCGAGATGCTCGGCCTTGCCGAAGCTGAACTTCGCCAAGCCTACAAGATCACTCAGAAGGCTGACCGCTACGCCGCCGTCGACGCCGTCAAGGCCAAGGTGAAGGCACACTTCCTGCCCGAGGAAGGCGAAGCCAAGTACACGGCCGAAGAAGTCGGCGCGATCTTCAAGCACCTGCAGGCGAAAATCGTCCGCTGGAACATCCTCGACACCAAGAGCCGCATCGACGGCCGCGACCTCGAAACCGTTCGTCCGATCGTATCGGAAGTCGGCCTTCTGCCGCGCACCCATGGTTCGGCACTGTTCACCCGCGGTGAAACGCAGGCCATCGTGGTTGCCACGCTCGGCACCGGCGAAGACGAACAGTATGTCGACAGCCTGACGGGCATGTACAAGGAGCGCTTCCTGCTCCATTACAACTTCCCTCCCTACTCGGTTGGCGAAACCGGCCGCATGGGCTCCCCGGGCCGCCGCGAAATCGGCCACGGCAAGCTCGCATGGCGCGCCATCCGTCCGATGCTGCCGACGCCTGAGCAGTTCCCCTACACGTTGCGCGTCGTCTCCGAGATCACCGAGTCGAACGGCTCGTCCTCGATGGCGACCGTCTGCGGCACCTCGCTCGCCCTGATGGATGCAGGCGTTCCGCTGGCAAAGCCGGTTGCCGGTATCGCCATGGGCCTGATCCTGGAAGGCGATCGCTTCGCCGTCCTCTCCGACATTCTCGGTGACGAAGACCACCTCGGCGACATGGACTTCAAGGTTGCAGGTACTGCCGACGGCATCACCTCGCTGCAGATGGACATCAAGATCGCCGGCATCACCGAAGAGATCATGAAGGTCGCCCTTGGCCAGGCCCAGGGCGGTCGTGCCCACATTCTCGGCGAAATGGCGAAGGCCATTACCGAAAGCCGCGGCCAGCTCGGCGAATTCGCTCCGCGCATCGAAGTCATGAACATCCCGGTCGACAAGATCCGCGAAGTCATCGGCTCCGGCGGCAAGGTCATCCGCGAAATCGTCGAAAAGACCGGCGCCAAGATCAACATCGAGGACGACGGCACCGTCAAGATCGCCTCCTCCTCAGGCAAGGAGATCGAAGCGGCCCGCAAGTGGATCCACTCGATCGTCGCCGAGCCTGAAATCGGTCAGATCTACGAAGGCACTGTTGTCAAGACCGCCGACTTTGGCGCCTTCGTCAACTTCTTCGGCGCCCGTGACGGCCTCGTCCACATCTCGCAGCTGGCGTCCGAGCGCGTTGCCAAGACGCAGGACGTCGTCAAGGAAGGCGACAAGGTCTGGGTCAAGCTGCTCGGCTTCGACGAACGCGGCAAGGTTCGCCTGTCGATGAAGGTCGTCGACCAGGCCACCGGCCAGGAGATCGCGAACGAGAAGAAGAAGGAAGAAGCGGCCGAATAAGCCGCGTCTCCCAGATTTCACTCCGGGCGCGGGAATCTTCCGCGCCCTTTTTGCATCCTGGTTTTGCGCATGTCGTGGCCTTGAAACCGCTCGACACTTTTGCGCGACATGCTTTAACGAGACGAGACCCATGAGCCGCGAGACGCTGAAGACCCTGTTCCATCCCTTTGCCAGCGGCACGGTCGCGGCGCCCGGCGAGGCCGAGCGCGTGCTCTTCCTCGGTGCCGAGGCAGGCTTTGCGCTGCCGGAAGGTTTTGCCGCCACGCTGAGCGCCGTCCAGGGCTTCCGGCCGCTCTACCGGCAGCTTCAGGCGCAGCGGATCGAAGCAAAGCCTGAGATCGAGGGCGAGGACTACGATGCTGCCTTGGTGCTCTGCACGAAGCACAAGGGCGAGAACGAGGCCAATCTTGCCGCCGCCATCGCTCGCACGCGGGCCGGCGGCCTGATCGTCGTTGCCGGCGCCAAGGAAGACGGCATCCAGCCGCTGCGCAAGCGCCTCGAAGGTTTCGGCCTCGCCATCGACCATATGCCGAAATATCACGGTGTCGCCTTCTGGTTCGGCCGCCCTGCCGACGCCGACGAGATCGTCTCCAAGCTGGCAAAGGCGCCGGTACGCGTCGACGGCCGTTTCAATGCCACCGCCGGCATGTTCTCACATGACCGGGTCGATGCCGGGTCGGAACTGCTCGCCTCGCGCCTGCCGCAGGATTTTACCGGCGATGTGGCGGATTTCGGCGCCGGATGGGGTTATCTCTCCGTCGAGTTGGCACAGAGGTCGCGCGGACTGACCCGCCTCGACCTCTACGAGGCCGATCACGCGGCTCTGGAGGCTGCTAGGGACAATCTGGCGGAGAACTGCCCGAACGCGCCTGCGCGCTTCTTCTGGCACGATCTGGCGGGCGAGCCGGTCAAGGACAAATACGATCTCGTCATCATGAACCCGCCCTTCCATGAGGGCCACGCAGCCGAGCCGGCGCTCGGCCAGGCAATGATCAAAACCGCCGCATCTGCGCTACGCGGCGGCGGCCGTCTGATGCTGGTCGCCAATCGCGGCCTGCCCTACGAGCCGGTTCTGGCGGCGAATTTCAGGGAAAGCGGCGAAACCTGCCGCAACGCCCGCTTCAAGGTGCTGTGGGCGAAGAAATAGAGTTTAGCCTGCCTCGCTACCGGGCATTCCATCGATAGAAAAAGGCCGTGCGCATCATCTGCGCACGGCCTTTACGTTTCACATCAAAGGAGTGTCTACTCGACGTCGGCCCTGCGCAGCGTGTCTAGCGTCGGCATGGAGGTAACGTTGAAACCGGCGTCGACGAAGTGGATTTCCCCGGTGACGCCGGCGGAAAGGTCAGAAAGCAGGTAGAGAGCCGAATTGCCGACCTGGTCGATGGTGACGGTCTTGCGCAGCGGCGCGTTACGCTGGTTCCAGGAGAGGATCGCGCGCGCATCTGAGATGCCGGCACCGGCGAGCGTGCGGATCGGGCCGGCCGATATAGCGTTGACGCGGATGCCGCGGGGGCCGTAATCGGCGGCAAGATAACGCACCGAAGCTTCGAGCGCTGCCTTGGCGACCCCCATGACATTGTAATTCGGGATGACCCGCGTCGAGCCGTTATAGGTCAGCGTCAGCATCGCGCCGCCGTCTTCCATTAACGGCGCGCAGCGCTTGGCGATCTCGGTGAAAGAGAAACAGGAAATGACCATGGTGCGGCTGAAATTCTCGCGCGTCGTGTCGGCGTAGAGACCCTTCAGCTCGTTCTTGTCGGAAAAACCGATCGCGTGGACAATGAAATCCAGCTTGCCCCAGCGCTGTTCGATCGCGTCGACCAAAGCGTCGACCGAGGCGATGTCCTCGACGTCGCAGGGCACCACGAAATCGGAGCCGACTTCGGCGGCAAGCGGCTTGACGCGCTTGCCCAGCGCATCGCCCTGATAGGTGAAGGCGAGTTCCGCACCCTGTGCGGCAAGAGCTTTTGAAATTCCCCAGGCGATCGAGTGGTTGTTTGCGACGCCCATGATGAGGCCGCGTTTACCCTGCATGATTCCAGTCATTTTATTATCCGTTATAGCGCTGGAAGACGAGCGTGGCGTTCGTCCCGCCGAAGCCGAAGGAGTTGGAGAGGGCGATATCGATCTTCGCATCGTCGATACGCTTGCGCACGATCGGCACGCCTTCGAATTCGGGATCGAGCTCGGTGATGTGGGCGCTTTCGCCGATGAAGCCGTGCTGCATCATCAGCAGGGAATAGATCGATTCCTGCACGCCGGCCGCACCCAGCGAATGGCCGGTCAGCGACTTGGTCGACTGAATATGCGGGATCTTGGCGCCGAACACTTCACGGATGGCGCCGATTTCCTTGCTGTCGCCGACCGGCGTCGAGGTGCCGTGAGTGTTGACGTAGTCGACGTCGCCTTTGACTGATGCAAGCGCCTGGCGCATGCAGCGGATGGCGCCCTCGCCCGAGGGGGCGACCATGTCGTAACCGTCCGAGGTTGCGCCGTAGCCGACGATTTCGGCATAGATCTTCGCACCGCGGGCCTTGGCGCGCTCCAGCTCCTCGAGCACCAGCACGCCGGCGCCGCCGGCGATGACGAATCCGTCGCGGTTGACGTCATAGGCGCGCGAGGCGCTGTCCGGCGTATCGTTGTACTTGGAGGACATGGCGCCCATGGCATCGAAGAGGTTGGACATCGTCCAGTCGAGATCTTCGTGGCCGCCGGCAAACATCACGTCCTGCTTGCCCCACTGGATCATCTCGGCGGCGTTGCCGATGCAATGCGCTGATGTCGAGCAGGCTGACGAGATCGAGTAATTGACGCCGTGGATCTTGAACCAGGTGGCAAGTGTCGCAGATGCGGTCGAGGACATCGCCTTCGGCACGGCGAAGGGGCCGATGCGCTTCGGGCTGTTGTTCTTGACGGTGATGTCGGCCGCCTCGATCAGTGTGCGGGTGGATGGGCCGCCAGAGCCCATGATAATGCCGGTGCGCTCGTTCTGAGCGTAGTCCTTCTCTTCCAGCCCGGAATCGGCAAGTGCCTGTTTCATGGCGACATGGTTCCAGGCGCCGCCCTGCGACAGGAAGCGCATGGCGCGGCGATCGACCAGTTCGGCAAGGTCCGCAGCGCCGAGCGCGGGGCTGCCCCAAACCTGGCACTTGAAGCCGTGTTCTGCGAAATCGCTGGAGAAGGAGATACCCGACTTTGCCTGCCGCAAGGATTCGGTGACTTCGGCGGCGTCGTTTCCGATCGAGGACACGATACCCAGACCCGTGACAACTACCCGTCTCATCTGATCAAACCTTTTTTTGTTTCGTGAGCCGCTCAAGATGCGGTTCAGGCCGTCTTGTCTTTTGAGAGACCGACACGAAGATCGGCCGCCTGATATATGGTTTCGCCGTCCGCCTTCAACCAGCCATCGGCCGTACCGAGGACCAGGCGGCCGCGCATGACGCGCTTGAAGTCGATGCCATATTCGATCAGCTTCGTGTGCGGACGGACCATGCCCTTGAACTTCACTTCGCCTGTCGACAGCGCCATGCCGCGGCCTTCCTCGCCGAGCCAGCCCAGGAAGAAGCCGGTCAGCTGCCACATGCCGTCAAGGCCGAGGCAGCCCGGCATGATCGGATTGCCTTCGAAATGGCAGGGAAAATACCAATCGTCGGGGCGTACGTCGTATTCGGCCCTGAGATACCCTTTGTCGAAGGTCCCGCCCGTTTCGGAAATGTCGGTGATGCGGTGAACCATCAGCATGGGCGGCAGCGGAAGCTGCGCATTGCCGGGTCCGAACAGCTCGCCATGTGCGCAGGCGATGAGTTCGTCGTACGAGAAGCTGGACTGTCTGGTCGTCATAAAGTTTCTTTTCCCTCCCGCGTGAGCCCATGGATGTGAACGTGTAGTCCAAGTTCTTCAGAAAATGAAGCACGAGCAAGGCGGCTTCATCCATGGTCCCGGACCAAGCTTGCGCTATTATTTGGTGGTCGCATACAGGAAGGCCAGGGCTGCGACCAGACCTATTTGCGTTAAAAGCCGGTTTTGGCGGCGTTTATCAGGCTCTTGTCCCCATTGAACTATTGAAAGGCTCCTGTGCAAAAGTTATACCGCTTGAAGAAACATGATTGAATTATGCAGGAATAATCGGAGTTGGTTTTGATGACGGGTGCACTCCCGATCGCCATTGAGGTCAGGCTGCGCGGCGCAGGCCTGCGGCCTACCCGCCAGCGCGTCGCGCTCGGCGACCTGCTCTTTGCCAAGGGCGACCGGCACTTGACGGTCGAGGAACTGCATGAGGAGGCCGTTGCCGCCGGCGTGCCGGTGTCACTGGCAACCGTCTACAACACGCTGCATCAGTTCACCGAAGCCGGCCTCATCCGCGTTCTCGCCGTCGAGAGCGCCAAGACCTATTTCGACACCAATGTTTCTGACCACCACCATTTCTTCGTCGAAGGCGAGAACGAGGTGCTCGACATTCCGGTCAGCAACCTGACGATCGCCAATCTGCCAGAGCCGCCTGAAGGCATGGAGATCGCCCATGTCGACGTGGTAATCCGGCTGCGGGCGAAGCAGGGCTGACGCCCGCGTTACATGACATCGTCAGGGTGCCGGCCGGGCTTGTGCCTGTAGGTCGGAAAAGTCCAGCCGAACCACAGAGCGCCGCCGCGCACCGCAAAGGCCGCCACGACACCGCAGGCAGACGCCAGATAGAGCGGCATTCCCAGCCCATTGGCGAGCGTGAACACGCCGGCGCCAATAAGGGCCGCGGTCACGTAAATCTCCGGCCTGAGCAGCACCGAAGGCTCGTTTGCCATCAGATCACGCAGAATGCCGCCGAAGGTTGCCGTCAGCGTGCCGGTGACGATCGCGATGGTCGGTGAGCCGGTGGCGGCGAGCCCCTTGGCGGCGCCGAGCACGCAATAGGCGGCAAGGCCGATCGCATCCAGCCAGATCAGCAGGCGATAGCGTGATTCCAAGAGGTGGGCGGTGAAGAAAACCACGACGCCCACGATGCAGCAGACCAGGATATAGGCCGGATTCAGCACCCAGAAGACCGGCACGCGGCCGAGCACGATATCGCGCACGGTGCCGCCGCCCGTTCCCGTCACCATGGCGAAAAACAGAAAACCGATCAGGTCCAGCTGCTTGCGCGAGGCGGCGAGCGCGCCCGTCGCGGCAAACAGCGCGATGCCGGCGTAATCGAGATAGACGAGCAAGGACATGCGAACCCCGGAACGGCGGAATATTTCACCAAAAACCACGGCGGCAAGGGCGGCGCAAGGCGGTGGGGCCATAAAGATAATGTCTTTATTGATGCATGTCGTTGACCAAGAACCGCTGCACACTTTGTGGGCGACATGCATCGGGCTGCAGAGCCTTATCCAAAAGAGGAAAGCCGTGAAAACGCTGGTGCTCGCCGTTCTGAATATTCTCCTGCTGGTCATCATGCCGGCTGTGGCCTTCGGTCAGCAATCGCTGATCTCCGATCCGGAGATCTACGAGAAGAAACATTTCCAGGAGCAATGCAAGGCGGCCGAATTCGCCGATGGCTTCGTCACTCGGCAGGACATCAACAATGACGGGCTGATCGATGCCGTAGTCAACGAGGGCCAGCTGACCTGCGACGGGCAGAAGGGGCCGCAATGCAACGACGACGGCTGCACCTATAATTTCTATCTGCAGGTGGCTGAAGGCGGCTATTTCATGATCGCGACGGCGCAGATCTACGGCTACGACTTCGTCCAGCGCTTCGGCAACATGGTGCTGGCAATGAAGATGCATCCGCGTTTCTGCGACCGCACCGAAGGTGACCCCTGCATTGTCACCGCGCGTGTGCGCGGCACGAAGTTCGTCACAATTTCAAAAAAGTAACTCAGCGCGGATACAGCTCCGACGTCCGGCCGGCGAGATAATAGCCGATCAGGCCGTACCATTCGCGGATCGCCGTCGCCATGTTCTGGGCATTGAGGTTCGGCTGGGTGAAATCCAGGCCCAGCCTGACCTGACCGTCGGTGCGATAATCGGTCGGCCAGGGCACGATATCGATACCGAGCTTGCGAAAGATGCCGACGGAGCGCGGCATATGGAAACCCGAGGTGATCAGCAGGCACTTGGAAAGCCCCTGGCTCGCCAGGAATTCCTTGGTATTGACGGCGTTTTCGAAAGTGGTGCGCGACTGCGTCTCCTCGATCAGCCGATCCCTGCCGACGCCGAAGAGCGGGAAGAAGCGCTCGGATGCCGCCGCATCACCTTCATAGACGCCCGAGATGGAGCCGTCGCCGCCCGAGACCAGGATGCGCGAGTCGGGAAATTTCTGCGCAAGCCGCAGGGCCTCGACGAAGCGGTCGGCGCCGCCGTTGAATTCGATGCCGTGGCGTACCGTATTCACCTCATTTTCGAAGGCGCCGCCGAGCACGATCATGCATTGCAGGCTCTCCGGATCGCCGGCTGGCTTGGCGAAGCGCTGCTCAAGGCCCTGCATCATGAGGTTGCCGGCCGTGGTGTAGAGCGTGACGAAGAGGATGAGGGCCGAAGCCGCGGCACCGAGGATGCTTAAGATACGCCAGCGCAGAAGGCCGGCCATGAGGGCCAGGAAGACGAGGAAGAATGCCAGCGACAGCGGCTGAGCGAAAATCCATACAAGCTTCGAAATCAGGAACAAGACCTACTCCTTGAGACGGACGACGATGCTTCCTATCCGATTCGAGGGTAACAGGAATGCGACGCTTCTATTTGCCGCGTGCAATGGCCGAGTGGTGCGGCGCGGGCTTCTGGTTGAAGCGCCGCTGAAGCGGCCGGGGAATGAACATGGCGGCAAGCGCCAGCGCCATCGCAAAGATGGCGACCAGCCACAGCGCATGCGCGCCGGTCTGCCGCGTCAGCACCGCGCCGGCGATCGCGCCGAGCACCATGCCGCCCCAGGGCACGATTTGGATCGTCCATTCGATATGGCGGTCTCCGATGATCCAGCGGCCGATGCCGCGGCCGAGGCGCGACAGCGCGCCTGTGACATAAGTCAGCCCGATCGGCAGTCCTTCGATGTGTTCGACGGCGGCATTCACCATGCCCATGGCAAAAACGATCATATAGAAGCGTGCAAGCAGCAGGCCCTGCACCGTCGTCAGCGAGGCGAGCGCCAGGACGAGACCGACGCAGCCGAGCACCACGAAAATGCGACGCTCGGAGACATGGGCGATGACGATCCCCGCCGCATTGCCGAGCACGAAAGCGCCGATGGCGGAGATCAGCACCGCCGCGTGATAGAGATTGCCTTGGCTCAAGGCGAGTGCTGCCCGCGTCGTATTGCCGGTCATGAAGGAGACGAAATCGCCGGTCAGCAGCAGACCGGTCGCGTCGGTCATGCCGGCCAGAAATGAGATGGCGCCGACGAGGGCAAGCCCGGTTGCGGTGCGTCGGGTGCGGATGAGACGGCGGCGTCTTGCTCTGGTCATGGGTTGCGGATCCTGAAGCCGAATCGCTGCGATTCCGGCAGCAAAGATACATCCTCTTCGTTGAGGAATTGGCAAAGGGGATCGGAATGGCTGAAAATGTGCTGGCCGACGAGCCGGATCGGCTTGAAAGCCACAGATATTACGTGATGCTACAGGCGCCGCCATACCCCGCCTGCTAGTATCCAGGGCTCGGAAAGCCTCCTTGGGCGACTGCTGGATGTGTGAATGCCAAGACGTGGCGTGGCTCTTTTTCTTCTGCTGGCAAGTTGCGGGCATCCGGGCGGCGTGATGACGCCGGTTTCCAGTTCGTCGGCAATGCCGCCGACATCAAGGGTCGACATGCTGGTTGCGACCACGCGCGAGCCTTCCGGGAACCCGGCGACGCTGTTCAACGGCGAGCGCAGTTCGAAGCCGCATCTGACGCAGATTTCGATTTCCATCCCGGCAAAGCGCGAAGCCGGCACCGTGCAATGGCCGAAGCGCCTTCCGCCCGATCCTGCCACCGACTTTGCCGTGACCAACGTCCAGCAGATCGACACGGTGGCGCAGGGCCGTGTCTGGTTCCGGCAGCATGTGCACAGCGGGCATGCGCTCGTCTTCATTCACGGCTTCAACAACACCTATGAAGATTCCGTCTTCCGGCTGGCGCAGATCATGCACGACAGCAAGATGCAGGCGACGCCTGTCTTGTTCACCTGGCCGTCGAGAGCGGAGATCACCGCCTACGAATACGACAAGGAAAGCACCAACTACTCGCGCACGGCACTGGAGCAGGCGCTGCGTACGCTGGCAGCCGACCCCGACGTCAAGGACATCACCCTCATGGCCCACTCGATGGGGACCTGGCTTGCCATGGAATCGCTGCGGCAGATGGGGATACGCGACGGCCACGTCAATTCGAAGATCCACAACGTCATCCTGGCCTCACCCGACATCGACATCCAGGTCTTCGCCAAACAATATGTAGAGATGGGCGAGCCGCGTCCAAAATTCACGATCTTCGTTTCCCAGGACGACAAGGCTCTCGCCGTCTCCAGCTTCATCACCGGACGCGTTTCCCGTCTCGGCGCGATCAATCCGGCGGAAGAGCCCTACCGTTCGAAGCTTGAGAAAGCCGGCATCACGGCCATCGACCTGACGAAGGTGAAGACCAACGACAGGCTCAACCACGGCAAATTCGCCGAAAGTCCCGAGATCGTCCAGCTCATCGGCCAGCGCCTGATGACCGGCCAGACGCTGACCGATTCCAAGGTCACGCTGGGCCAGGGTATTACCGCCGTCGTCGGCGGAACGGTGACGAATATCGGCACTGTTGCCGCGACCGCGGTGGCGGCGCCGGTTGCGATCATCGAGCAGCCGGTTACGCGCCAGAGACCGCCACGACCCGCCGACGAGACGCTCGACGGCGACCTGAAAAAACAGCCGCTGACGCAGTGAGGAGTTCCAGCTTGAAATGGCTTCTTTCCTTCACCGCCGCTTTTTTCTTCGCGCTGAGTGCTTTGGCGCAGGCTCAGCCAGCGGCCCCGCAACAGAAGATCGACGAACTCGTGCGCCTGTTGCAAGATCCCGAGGTGAAAGCCTGGCTCGATAGCCGCAAGCAGGAAAGCGGGGCCGCGACACCCGCCACGCCAGCGGGCAATTCGACCTTGGCCAACTGGGAGGCGGGCGCGCGGGCGCGTGTGCATGCGATTTTGTCAGCAATCCCAGCAATCCCGGCTGAGGTGACGGCGGCGGCGACGAGAGCCCGGAGCGAAGCCGCCAGCAGAGGCTATGCGCCTGTTTTCCTCATATTCGGCGGCCTGGTCGCTTTCGGTCTTGCCGCCGAGGCGATCTATCGCAGATTTGCCGCGCGCCGCGATGCATTGCTCGGCCGGCTGATCCCGGTCGGCATATTCGCGGGCGCGATGGGCATCGTCTTTTTCGCGGTGGAATGGCCGCCGCTCGCGCGCGTGACGCTGCTTGCCTATCTCTCGGCCTTCATCCTGTTTCGATTGGTGGCCGCACTGCTGTCTGCGGCGGCGATGGGAGCATCCCTGCGGCGGAGGCTATTGATCCTGTTCGGCCTCGTTTGTTTTGCGGGCGCGACCGCGGCCGCAAGCGAGCCGCTTGGCGTTTCCCCTGACGTCATCAAGGCCATCACCTACTGCTTCTCGGTGCTCGGACTGCTGCTTGCGATCGAGGCGGTGTGGTCGGTGTGGGAGGGAAGCCGCGCCAGGAAAGCGGCGATAGCGGCCTTCCTGGTCGTGCTGTGGCTCGTCTGGTGCCTCAATATGAGAGGCCTGTTCTGGATCGGCATCTACGCGCTGGTACTGCCCGGCATCCTGAATGCGGTCGGCCGGTTCGCGCTATCCTTCACCAGCGATCCCGGCAGCTTGCGCGGTATCCTCATCGCCCGAGGCGCACGCGCCGGTGTTATCGCGCTTGCGGTGGGATGGCTGGCGCTCGTCTGGCAGCTCAATCCCGATACGCTCGGTCAGCGCGACCCGATGATCGTCGCCTTGTTCTATGGCGGCCTGAAGAGCGTTCTGATTCTCGTGGTTGCCGACCTACTCTGGCAGGCAGCTCGCGGCTGGATCGACCGAACCTTGCGCATATCGACCAGCACGACATCGCTTGCGCCGGCCGACGCCGCCCGGCGCGCACGGTTCCGCACGCTTCTGCCGATCTTTCGCAATGCGCTCGCGGTCGCTGTTGCGGTCATGGCGGGGCTGATTGTGCTGGCGCAACTCGGCGTGCAGATCGGCCCGCTGATCGCCGGCGCGGGCATCTTCGGCGTCGCTATCGGTTTCGGCTCGCAGACCCTCGTCAAGGACGTCATCAACGGTGTGTTCTACATGCTCGACGATGCCTTCCGGGTGGGCGAATACATCCAGGCCAAGGACTACAAGGGAACGGTGGAGAGTTTTAGCCTGCGCTCGGTGCGTCTCCGCCATCATCGCGGCCCGGTGTTCACGGTCCCGTTCAGCGAATTGGGCGCTGTCGAGAATATGAGCCGGGACTGGGTGATCGATAAGTTCAGGATCACCGTCGGCTTCGACACCGACATCGACAAGGCGCGCAAGCTAACCAAGAAAATCGGGGCTGAGCTGATCGAAGATCCGGAACTCGGCCAGCACTTCATCGAACCGCTGAAGATGAAGGGTGTCGAGCAGTTCGGCGACTACGGCATCGTCCTGAGCTTCGCCATGACCACGGTTCCGGGCATGCAGACCTATATTCGCCGCAAGGCCTATGCCAGGATTCGCGAGGTGTTCCTGGCTAACGGCATCGCATTCGCGCAGCCGACGGTGCAGGTCGGCGGCGACGACAAGGGTGGCGGCGCCGCGGCGGCGGCCGCGCAAGCGATCCGCGCGCAACAGGCGGCAAACACGGCGGCGCCGGCAAAGTGACCTCGCCGGCAAGGCGGATGAAGCGCTAAGGCTTCAAATCATAGGCCTGATGCGATGCACGAAGCTCCACCAGCGTTTTGCCGACACAGCTCCCACCGCCGGCACCGCCGATCGCTTTTGCCTGTCCGCCGAGCGTGATCGTGCCGGCGA
Organism: Rhizobium sp. C104; assembly: GCF_022354505.1. Taxonomy (NCBI): domain Bacteria; kingdom Pseudomonadati; phylum Pseudomonadota; class Alphaproteobacteria; order Hyphomicrobiales; family Rhizobiaceae; genus Rhizobium; species Rhizobium sp. C104. The sequence goes on from NZ_CP092348.1 coordinate 3,543,015, forward strand.
TCCGGTCGGATGCGACATAGGTCGCCACGCCGTCACGCGAGACCCGCGATATGTAAAAGGCATGATAGGTTTCGTTGTACTTGCAATGGATAACCAACGGAAATTGAGAGAAAGGATCGTCCTCGGCATGGATGGTGGGCAGTTGAAAAACCGCCGCCAAAACCGGGGCGACGACGAGGCCGGCAAGTCCTCTTTTGGTGATTCCGATTAACTTGCGGCGGGGCGCATGTGTCATGTTTCAAACCCTCTGTTGTGACCTGGGGCGCCGCGTTCTGAGGCGCGCAAACGACGCCGACCGGCTAAGTCGTCAAGGCGACGAGCGCATCCCGGTCGAGAAGCCGAACGATCCGCTGCGACTTGCCGGCAAGACGAATGATGCGTTTTTCCCGAAGCTTCGTGAAAGAGCGGGCAACCGTCTCGACCGTCAGCCCGAGATAGTCGGCGATATCGCTACGAGACATCATCATATCGAATTCCGAATCCTCCGGATGGCTGTCAGCCATCTCCTGAACGAAAGCCGCCAGGCGCTTCAAGGCGCTTTGTTCGCTGATGATGAGTTGTTTGCATTGCGCCTTTGCCAGATTGGTCAGGGCAATGTGCAAAAGATCGATGGGGACGACCGCGACCTGATTGGTGGGAAACGGCCGCACCCGCGTTTCGCAGATGGCCTCCGCAAAATCGGTTCGGACCTTGCCGTTTTCGAGCCCGAACCATTCACCCTTGCCGCAGAAGGATAAGATGTGCCGGTGGCCATTCGCTGTCAGGCGGTAAATTCGCACGGCACCCGTTTCGACCTGATAGATCGCGAGGGCGTATTCCCCTTCGCTATAGATCGTTTCATCGGCGCTGAGTTTGATCGACTGATCTTTGGCTGTCGCGGAAACGGATCCATTGCGGTGGCCGGGCACCGTTGTGTATTTTCCGATCGCGTAATCCTGAAACATGTGCGTCGTCCCCCATCCGCGTCCAGCATAAGCAGTCTTCGCGCGCCTCGGTATTCGAGATACCCCTTACGTATTGCTACGGAAGCACGCGGACGCAGAAGAGTGTATAAAGCTATCGCCCCTTGAGAGTGATACGGCGGTATCGCGGGAGGTCTATATGGCACCGGAAGAAGGAGGGGGCAGCAAGGCGCGTCAAGACTCGGAAAGCATTCGCGCGCAGCTCGATCGTATACTCGCAAGCCCGGAATTTCTTGCACCTGAACGCGGGCGCCGCTTCCTGCAATATATCGTCGAAGAGACGCTTGAAGAGCACGGCGAACAGCTCAAGGCCTTTGCGATCGCACAGGCGGTATTCGGCCGCGATGCCTCCTTCGATGCCCAGAACGATCCGGTTGTCCGTATCGAAGCCGGGCGAATCCGTCGCGCCCTCGAACGATATTATCTCGTCTGCGGACGCAACGACCCGATACAAATCACCATTCCCAAAGGGGGTTATGCTCCGCATTTTTCGAGCAATGAAGACACCTCGAACCTGGGGGCCGCCGATGCACCAAATCGTACGAACGAGCACCGTCAACCGGGTCATGAACATGGTCAGCCCAGGCATGAGCGACCAATCAGCTATCGCGATCTTCTCTTGCCGATCGGTATTCCCGCCCTCTTCGGCGCAATCGCGGTACTCGCCCTCATCCGCCCGCTCGAATCCTACCTCTCACCACCCAAGACACCGCCGACACCTGCCGCCTCGACATCGAAGAGCAAGACCAGGATCGTCGTCGAACCCCTCGTGGCCCTCGGCGGCAGCGCGCGCGGGGCGGATTTTGCCAAGGGACTGGTCGATCAGCTGATCGCCAAGCTCATGAAGGTGGACAGTCTTGTCGTGCTTGCTCCTGGTCGATCCGGCATGGAGACGACCGGCATGTTGTTCACTCTTCAGGGCAGCACCCTTGTCGAAGGCGCGATCCTGCATCTGCATGTCCGCCTGGTCGACGGCGCCGACGGCGCGGTCATCTGGGCAAATCAATATGAACGCGAGCTGCGCGATCAAACCATTCTCGATGTCGAGGATGAACTTGCCGCTCAAGTCATTGTAGAAATTTCAAGTAGCCGCAAACTGAGCGGCGCAGCGCCGCTTCCGTAGCCGCATTGCCAGCGAACGTGTTTCCGATCGCCGGCGACCGTCCAATCGGCATGGTTGCTGGCACCAAAACGCGTCGCATCAAACTTGATTCATGCGACATGCTTTGGCTCTTCGTTTTGATCCATGTCGTTATCCCGGAACTACTGCACACTTCCGGGCGAAATGCATTATCCTCCCGACGGCAGCTCAACGGGGATGCCTGCGGCGCGCAGTCCGGCAAAAACCCTTTCCTGATCCTCCGGGCGCTGCAAGCGTAGGGAAATCTCCTGACGGATATTCGTCATCAATGCCGGCGCGTTGGCAAGGATCCAATCCTGTTCCAGCTTGGCCTCGGCCATCTTGCCGGCAGCCCCGAGAATGGACAGCAGGGCAAGGTGGCGTATGGGATTGCAGTCGAGATCGGATATTCGCGACCATTGTTCTGCCGCTTCGAAATCGCCCCGCATAAAGGCGCACATCGCCATGCCACCCGCATAATAGCCTCTCGGGCCGGCATTTTTGTCGATCGCGATCGATACCAACTCGCAGCCTGATTGCCATTTTCCGGACATCGCCAAACGCAAGCCGTACTCGCCTGCAACTTCTACATCGTCAGGATTTGCAGCATAGGCCGCCGTTCCAGCTGCCAGTGCTTTGTCGATATCTCCCCGGAAGAAATTCACCAGCATAACGGCGCGGAGCACGCGGGTATTGTCCGGCGCGAGCGATGCCGCCCGTTGTGCCGAAGCATTTGCCAATTCGAGAGGTTCGGCCGAAGGTGGGGTGCCGAGCCTGTAGCGAAATCGCACTTCGTCAAGATAGACGAGGGACAAGAGCGCCCAGGACGTAGCATTATCAGGGTTACGCTGAGTTGCTTGTCGCAGGCACTCGCGCACAACACTATGGTTTTGCGCAGTCATCGTCTGCAGATAGCTATCATAGGCTGGGGTACAGGCTTCAGCATCCTGGTCTGCTTTTAGCGCCGACCGGGCGATTATCGCCGGTTCGGCCTGAAAGATCGCGCCATGAGGCTGCGCTATCGCACCGGCGATTTGCCGGGCGACATTTGCTTGAATTCCAAGCTTGTTTTGCGCGCGAAAATCGGCATCGAAATTATCGGCCCAGATGACGACCCCGTCTGTTTGGCGCACCAGCCTGGCGACCGAACGCAACCTGCTGCCGTCCATCTGGATGTTGCCTTGAAGCGCGTAGTCGGCGGCAGCGGCACGATCGCCCGTTGACGGATGGGAGACGACGATGACCTCATCGAGCTGAGCAAGCTGGCCGATAATATCGTCCCGCAGGCCGCGGGCGATATCCGCCCTGGAATCAACGGAGCTGCTTTCGGCGAAAACCTCGACGGCAACGGTCGGCACGGGGGCTGCTGGCGGCGGCGTGCGCACTGGGACACCTCCGACAATAAAAAGTGCAGACACCAGCGCGAGGAGAAGAAGAACGAAGATGGCCGGCAGACCGATCCCGCGGCCGCGACCCGCCGGTAGCGTCGGTGCGAGCACCTCCGGAAGCGGATGAGCTTGCTGCGCAAGGTATGCGATTCGAGCATTTTCCGGCTCGTTCTGCGGCGGCGGCGGCGCATCGCGGAGATATTCGAAATGCGGCACATAGCCGCCTTTCGGCACAGTGACAATGACGTCGTCCGTCTGGCCGGCGACAAGATAATATCGTTCCAGGGCCTTTCGTATTCGGCCTGCCTCGATCCGCACGACCGGATCATTCTGCGGGTCGAATGACGCTTCCCGACCGAAAACCACATTTGCGATAGTAAAGGCCTTCAGGAAGCCCGATCGACCAGCGAGCGTCTCACTGACGACAAACTCCAAAAAATTGCGCGCACGCTTCGGCGCGTGAAATTCTTCACTTGCAAGAATTCGCTCGACTTGTCGGCAGATTTCCTCAGCCGTCGGTCCAAGACTGCTGAATACATCGATCTTTGTTGCGTTTCTCATGATCGCCCCTACGATTAGATCACGCAATTATTTAAGCACTTTCTAAATCATCATATCGCAGGAGCTTCCACTTGCAAGCATCGTTTTCGAAATTATCGGGCGCAGGCTGGCCACGCGTTGATCGCCGGGATCCGGGCGGTGTCGGTTGGCTGCTCAACTGCATCTATGGCGATGGTCATGCGCATGAGTTCTGCAAGATTGCGAGCCCCCATCTTGGCCATCACGTTGGCGCGGTGGACCTCAACCGTGCGCGAGCTGATGCCGAGATGATAGGCGATCATTTTGTTCTGCAAGCCATCCAGCACGCCGGTCAGAACCTGATGTTCGCGGTCCGTGAGCTGACGAACGCGTGCTGCGACACTTTCGCAATCGGCAACCGCGCGACCCGGCCTCCTTTGCCCGATTGCCAGATTGATCGCTGCGATTAGTGCCCCCTCCCCGACAGGTTTTTCTAGGAAATCCGCCGCCCCCGCCTTCATCGCCCGAACGGCTGCGGCGACGTCGCCCTGGCCGGTAATGACGATCGCCGGAACCTCCATGTTGAACCGGCGCAGGTGCTGGAGCAGGTCGATGCCGTCGACATCGGGCATGCGCAGATCCGTCACAAGGCAGCCTCTGCCCGAAAAAGGGAGAAGATCCAGAAATTGTTTTGCGCAGCTATGCGCCCGCACGGCAAAACCTGCCGACACCAGCAGAAACGTCAAAGATCGTCGCAACGCTTCCTCGTCATCGACGAGATGAATCGTAAGGTCGTTCGCCATCGGTTTCGGTCTCCACCAGCGGAAGCGAGAAGGAGAAGATTGAACCGCTCTCCGTTCTTCGACGCGCGCTTATGCGGCCTCCATGCGCTTCGATAATGCGCTTGGACAATGCCAAGCCCATCCCAAGGCCATGCGGTTTGCCGGTCACGAAGGGTCGAAACAACGACTCTTCCATCTCGGCCGCAATCCCGCAGCCATTGTCGGACACCTCAACAACGAGATGCGAGGAATTGTCTATTATTGTCCTGATCACGATCGAGGGTTGCTTGACACACTCCGTCGCCTCCAGGGCGTTGCGAACCAGGTTCGTGAGCACCTGCACGATCTGAACGCGGCTTCCAAGAACTGTGTCCTGAACCGCTTCGAGCCGAAGGTCGGTATGAAGATCCTTACGCCGCGACCCAATGAGCGCCAGCCTTGTCGCCCTATGGATCAGCTCGTGCATCGCCTCCAGTTTCGTCTCGGACGCACCACGTTCCGCGAATTCCCTGACGTTCTGGACGATACTTCCTGCCCAGAGCGCGTGCTCCGTAATTTCCGACAGCGCTTGGCGAAGCTCTTTATCGCTCTGGCGACGTTTGCTCATGACAAGGCGCCCGCACCCCTCGGAATAAGCTGCGATAGACGATAGCGGCTGGGAAAGTTCATGGACGAGAGTGGATGCCATCTCTCCCAATTCAGTCATTCGTGCAAGACGGGCAATCTGATGCTGCAGCTCCTGAACTTGCTCCAGGGTTTCGCGCTCGGTTCGAAAGTCCTCGAAAATCGCCGCCGTGAAGGCGCCTGTTTCGTCATGCTTGCGAATAATTGTAAGGGCGGCCGGAAATTGAATTCCGCTCTTGGTGGTCACCAGACCGGAGCGTACCGCCCCGTGGTCTGCCCAGCGTCCATTCAGTCTTACATTCGGTGTCGAGCGCCAGACAAAACCGATCTTCTGGCCGATCATCTCGCGCTCTTCATAACCGAACATCGCGACCGCAGCCTTGTTGCAGGCTGAAATTGCATGAGAATCACCGATAAAAAACACAGCGTCCGGCATGTGTTCGTGGAGTTGCCGGATCCAGTCCATTCGCAGCCCGCTGTTTTTATCACGCAAGGCACCCATCGTTTTGCGTGGCTGCGCTTGCGATATGCCGGGTGGGACTTTTCCTGGCTCGACTACGACGGTGGAACCGACTTCGGCGACGACGCGCGGCGCCTCCATCTTGATCGGCATGATGGTCTCCTCCGCCCCTTGAGAATTTGGCCCCGTGGACCGTCTTTTATCCTCCAGAATGGGCTCACGATACCATCATTGGGTGGGTAAGCCGTGTAGTATCGCGTAGTCTCTATTGTTCTTCTCTCGCGAACACTCGCGCAACTTCATAGCCGACGTCCTTCGTCGCCATTGATCCGGCTCAATGCTTCCGCGTCGTTGTTCCACTATCGTGAAAAATCCATAGGAGTGGCGCCCGTGGCACGCGGGAAGTCTTGGTGGGCCGGATTCACAGCCTCGTATCCGGCTGACGCAGTGGATCATTTGCTGGCGGACACTTAGGAGGGTTCGGTGATGTGGCGATTGCCCGTCGAAGCTCCGTTCGAACAGGATGTAGAGCTCGCCGTCATCGACGACGAAGGCGTCCACGCCCTGGTTTTTCCCTGCCAGCGTCGCCCCGATGGCTGGATCAACGCCGTAACCGGCGAAGCGCTCGACATTCATCCTACCCACTGGCGCCTATGGCAAATCCATCGATGCGATGTTTCGGGTCTCCAATGAACCCAGAGCCTCCGCCGGTGAAGGGGCTGCAACATAATGTGCCACGGATTGTCTGCGATCAATGACACGAGTGAGGGGGCCGAAATAATCTGATTTTCGAAGAACGGGCGGCGCGGCCGCGGTCCGGAAGACCGGAAGGAGGACCAGATGCGTGGTTTCGGGGTTCACTCGGAGGTCGGGAAATTAAGAACCGTCATGGTGTGCGGACCGTCTCTGGCTCATCAGCGCCTGACGCCTGCCAACTGCCATGATCTGCTTTTCGACGATGTCCTGTGGGTGCATGAGGCTCAGAAAGATCACTTTGATTTCGTGCTGAAGATGCAGGAACGGGGCGTTGAAGTTCTTGAGCTCCACGACCTGCTTGGCCAGACGCTTACCAACAAGCAGGCGCGCGATTTCGTATTGGACCGCCGCATCACCCCGAATGTGCTCGGCTCGCAGATCGCCGAAGCGATGCGGCCATGGCTTGACGAAATGCCGCCAGCGCAGCTCGCCGCATTCATGATCGGCGGCATCGCAATCTCCGATCTGCCCGAGGTCAAGGCGAAGTCGCTGATGCTCAGCGCCCTGCCGGAGACGGATTTCGTCATCCCGCCGATCCCGAATACGCTGTTTCAGCGCGATCCGTCGTGCTGGATCTACGGCGGCGTGACCTGCAACCCGATGTTCTGGCCGGCACGACGCGCCGAAACGCTGATCCAGCGTGCGATCTACAAGTTTCATCCGATCTTCCTCGGCGGCGGTTTCCAGATCTGGTGGGGCGATTCGGACCAGCCGTTCGCCAATGCCTCGATGGAGGGTGGCGACGTCATGCCGATCGGCAACGGCACCGTGCTGATCGGCATGGGCGAGCGTACGACCTACCAAGCCGTCGGCCAGGTGGCGCAGGCCCTGTTCCGCAGCAAGGCGGCAAAGAGGGTGATCGGCTGCCTAATGCCAAAAAGCCGGGCGGCAATGCACCTCGACACGGTTTTCAGCTTTTGCGATCGCGATGTCGTCACGCTGTTTGCCGAGGTCGTCGATCAGGTCCGCTGCTACAGCATGCACCCGAAGGACGACGACGGCACATTCGAGATTCACCCTGAAAATCGGCCGATGCTCGATGTCGTCGCCGAGGCGCTCGACCTGCCGCGATTGCGCACCGTCGAAACCGGCGGCAATTCCTACCAGGCCGAGCGCGAACAATGGGACGACGGCAACAACGTCGTCGCGCTCGAGCCTGGTGTCGTCGTCGCCTACGACCGCAACACTTACACGAATACGCTTCTGCGCAAGGCGGGAATCGAGGTCATCACCATTCGCGGCTCCGAACTCGGCCGCGGCCGTGGTGGTGGGCACTGTATGACGTGTCCCATCTGGCGCGACCCCGCTTACTGACGTTTCACACCCACGAACCAGACCGACGGAGCAAGACAATGAGCTTTAATCTGCGCAATCGCTCGCTTCTGACCGTGCAGGACTATACGCCGCGCGAATTCCGGTACCTCCTAGATCTCGCCCGAGATCTCAAGCGTGCCAAATATGCGCGCACCGAACAACAGCACCTCAAGGGCAAGGAGATCTGCCTGATCTTCGAGAAGACCTCGACGCGCACAAGATGCGCCTTCGAGGTCGCGTGCTCGGATCAAGGCGCCAACGTGACCTATCTCGATCCGTCCGGCTCGCAAATCGGCCACAAAGAATCTTTCAAGGACACGGCGCGCGTCCTTGGCCGCATGTATGACGCAATTGAATATCGCGGCTCTGCCCAGCAGGGCGTCGAGACGCTTGCGCGCTATGCCGGCGTGCCGGTCTATAACGGCCTGACTGACGAATATCATCCGACGCAGATGATCGCCGACGTGATGACGATGCGCGAGCACAGCGACAAGCCGATCGCCGACATCAAATATGCCTATGTGGGCGACACACGTTCGAACATGGGCCACTCGCTTCTTATCATTGGGTGCTTGCTCGGCATGGATGTGCGCATTTGCGGGCCCAAGTCGCTTTGGCCTTCCGATGAGTACATGATCATCGCCAAGGAGCTGCAGCAGAGGTCCGGGGCGCGCCTGCTGGTCACGGATGATCCCAACGAGGCAGTGCGGGGCGTCGACTTCGTTCACACCGACGTCTGGGTCTCCATGGGTGAACCGAAGGAGGTCTGGCGCGAACGCATCAAGCTGCTCACGCCTTATCAGGTCAACGAAGCCTTGATGAAGGCAACCGGAAATCGTCAAGCCAAATTCATGCATTGCCTGCCGGCCTTTCACGACACCGAGACCGTATTGGGCAAGCAGATCGCGGAAGATTACGGCATGAGCAACGGCCTTGAGGTCACCGACGACGTCTTCGAATCCGAGGCCAATGTCGCCTTCGAGCAGGCGGAAAATCGCCTGCATACGATCAAGGCCCTTCTTGTCGCTACATTGGGAGACTAGGGATGCGTATCGTTATAGCGTTAGGTGGCAATGCGCTTCTTCGGCGTGGGGAACCGATGACAGCCGACGCCCAGAGGCGGAATGCCCGCATCGCCGCTCAGGCGATTGCGCCGTTGGCGGCAGAGCACCAGATCGTCATAACACATGGCAACGGACCGCAGGTCGGGTTGCTTGCACTTCAGGGGGCGGCCTACAAGCCCGAGGAAGCCTATCCGCTCGATGTTCTCGGCGCCGAGACCGAAGGCATGATAGGTTACATGCTGGAGCAGGAGCTCGGCAATCTCCTGCCGTTCGAACAACCTCTGGCAACGCTTCTTACCATGGTGGAGGTTGATGCCGCCGATCCCGGTTTTGAGAATCCCACCAAATTCGTGGGTCCGGTCTACGAACAGGTCGAGGCGGACCGGATCCGTACCGAAAAGGGCTGGGTCTTCAAACAGGATGGCGAGAAGTGGCGGCGTGTCGTTGCCTCCCCGGCGCCGAAGCGCATCTTTGAGATTCGTCCGGTCCGCTGGCTTTTGGAGCAGAGTACGATCGTGATCTGCGCAGGCGGCGGCGGCATTCCGACGATGTACGAAAAGGGCGCCGAGCGAAAGCTGACCGGTGTCGAGGCGGTCATCGACAAGGACCTCTGCTCCGAACTCCTGGCCCGCGAGCTTTATGCCGATCTGCTGGTGATGGCAACCGACGCCGACGCAGTCTGCATCGACTGGGGCAAGCCGTCCCAGAAGGCGATCCATTTGGCTCGTCCTGATGACCTCAACCAGTTCTCCTTTCCTGCCGGCTCGATGGGCCCGAAGGTGGAAGCGGCCTGCCATTTCGCGCGTTCAAGCGGGAAGACGGCCGCTATCGGTTCGCTCGCCGATATTGCCGGGATGGTGCGCGCTGAGCGCGGGACAATTATTCATGACGGCTTTGCCCGCCTAACTTGGCACTGACCTTTCGATGCGGTTTATCCAGAGACGGCAGGGTGCGTGACAGCACCCGATGCCGTCCCTTTGTCTGTCGCTACACTGGCATTGCGCCTCTGCCAGACATAGACGGGGATGCCGAGCATCAGGAGCACGAGGCCATAAAGTACCGGTTCGGCGCCGGATCCATACAGGGTGAAGATCGCAAAGACAAAGGCGATAAGTTCGATCGTGCTTACCTTTGGCATTCGCCCTCGCGTCGCGCCAGCAACCAGAGTTCCAGCAAGCGCACAAAAAGCGTAGGGTACGACGGCGGCCATCGTGCTCAGCCCGACCATCAATCGATAGACTGCGGCAAAACCATCTGAACCAAGCGCCTGGACGAGCACCAGGATTGTTGCGAACGCGGCTGAGATGATCATGCCCCATGCCGGAACGCCGCGCTTCGAGAGTCGGGCAAAAAGCGGTGGGAACAGTCCGTCGCGGGCGGCTGCCATCGGCACCTGCCCCATCAGCAAGGTCCAACCATTGAGCGCACCGATCGAGGAGACTAGGACCGCGATCGAGATCACCAATTCGCCGGGACGCCCCCACATGATGCCCGCGGCTTGAGAGAAGGGCGCGACCGAATGGATAAGCTGCTCGCGCGGCACGAGGCCCATCACAACGACTGTGCCAAGCACGTAAAGGGCCGCAGCGATCGAGATGCCGATTACGGTTGACCGCGGAATGGTTCGTTCGGCGTTCTCGACATCGCCTGCCGGTACCGTCGCCGATTCAAGCCCCAGATAGGCAAACATGGTCAGCGGCGCCAGCGTCGCAAACGACTGCAACAGAGGCTGGCCGCTCGGGTTGAAATCGGAAAAATTCGAAGTGTCGATGAAGAGCAGGCCGATGATGGCGACGGCTCCGAAGGGGATGAGCTTGGCATAGGTCGTCACCTGCGCGAACAGACCTGCCGCATGGACGCCGCGAAGATTGACGAGCACGATCGCCCAGATAACGCCGAGCGTCAGCACGGTCGCCGTGAAGCGGTTGCCGAGGGCCGGGAAGAGGTCGATCATCACGCCGGTAAAGGCGATCGCGATCACGGGAAGCGACGTCCAGATGGAAATCCAATATCCCCAGGCAATCAGAAAGCCGGCGAAATCGCCATAGGCGATCTTCGTATAGGCATAGGGTCCGCCGACGGCGGGCACCAGGCTTGCCAGCCGCGCGAAGGTCAGGCCGAGGCAGATTGCCCCCGCACCCATGAGAATCCAGACAATGATCGCGAGATTGCCATAGGGCGCGACCGCAGCCGGCGAAAGATAAAAGCCCGACCCCACCATATTTCCGACCACGATGGCGGTGCAGGCACCAAGTCCAAGACTCTTGCCGTTTGGCGACGTTGTCATGCTCCGCTCCCTAGAGACGCCCTTTGTGAAGCCTAATTCAAATTGGACACCCGTTCCCAGACGCAATCTTCCTCCCAAAGAACGGACGCCGCAATCCGGTTCAATGCGTAGTCGGTGGGGGTCTTTCGAGCATCACGGTCAGGCCCGCGCGAGCAGGGGGATGCCGTTCTTTGAACAGCGTTGATCGTACGCAATGCCTGGCGCGGGTACATGCGCTATCCTGGGCAAGCAAACAACATTTCGATCTCGGGAGTTAGTGCGATGAAGATGGCCATGATCATTGGACTTGCCGTAGTGACTGCCGCCGCCGGAATTGCGCCGGTCGAGGCCCAGCAAACTAGGCGCGAATATCGCAGAATGAACTGGAGCGAGAATCTGCCTGAGGCGGTGCGAACCTATCACGACAGAAGATTCACGATCGTCAGCTATAGGACGGCCGATTTTTCCGAGACCGGCTCACACCCAACGCAGGGAAGCGAAGAGCATGTCAAAGCCATTCGAGATGCAATTCGCGCGAACAAATGGCTTACGGCCCAGCTCAAGACAAAGAAGCTCACCGCGAGCGATATCGAATGGGTTTCGCGAGCACGCAACGGCAATATGACATTCTATACAAAATGACCGCTATCTGAGCCGACCAGATCTATAAGCTGAGGCAGGCCGCGAGGCCGCCTCCACTGATAGGACAGTCGCCAGGCTGCCGTGGGCGACTGCGACTGGCAAGAGATGAAGGCAGACCCACCTGTTCACATCTCGTTTCACCTTCACGATCAGCATAAAACAGTTGCAATGAAGGCTGTCGAAGGCACGGCAATGATGTTAGGCGAGCGGGGATTTCTCAGGATCTCAATCGCAGCGACGGTGGTGGTCGCTACGCTGGGCGTGGTTTTCGGCATTCTTTCCGGATCGTTCTCCATCGCCTTCGACGGCGTTTATGCGCTGGCCGATGCGGCGATGACCGGGTTGGCGCTCTGGGTTTCCTCTCTGATCATACAATCAACGCAGAGCGACGCCCAATCGGGCAGAATCCGAAACCGTTTTACCATGGGCTTCTGGCACCTGGAGCCGATCGTGCTGATGCTCAACGGCTGCCTGCTGATGACAGTCGCCGTCTATGCGCTCATCAGCGCGATCATCAGCATCCTGAACGGCGGCCATGAATTGCAATTCGGCATGGCGATCGCTTATTCAGCGGCCACCCTGTTAGTCTGCGCCGTCATGGCTTTCCTCGGCATCAAGCTGAATGCCCGGGTCAAATCCGATTTCATCTCGCTCGACATCACGGCCTGGATCATGTCCGGCGGCATCGCGCTTGCCCTGCTAATTGCATTTCTGATGGGCATGGCCGTGCAGCCGACGCCGATCGCGTGGGTTGCCAGCTATGTGGACCCCGCCGTTCTGGCGCTGGTCTGCCTGGTCATGATCCCACTTCCGATCGGTACCGTCTGGAAGGCAATGACCGAAATCCTGCTGATAGCGCCCGTCGATCTCCAGGAGCATGTCGATCACGTCGCCACGGAAACCGTTCGTCGCCTCGGTTTTCTCTCTCATCGCGCCTATGTCGCCCGGATAGGCAGGGCGACGCAGATCGAGCTCTATTTCATCGTGCCCGAAGGACTACGTCCGAAGACCGTGGAGGAATGGGACGCACTCAGGGATGAGATAGGCGATGCAATCGGAGATGAGAGCGCCAATCGCTGGCTGACGATCGCCTTTACGGCCAATTCGGAATGGGCCGACTAATTCCGCGTCGGCCTTCACACAAAAATCGAAATGCTTTTGCCTCGCGTTGATTGCAATCAACGACGGAGCATTTTCCGTCCTGTACGATCCCGTCACCTGAGATGCGCGTCGCTGTAGAGCGATCGCGGCTTCTGACCCTCGGTTTCTGGAGGAACGCATGGAATTCCAGATGTCATTTCCGATAGCGGTTATCGACGAGGATTTTGATAGCAAAAGCGCTGCCGGCCGCGGCATGCGCGATCTCGCGGCTGCGATCGAGAAGGAGGGCTTCCGGATCGTTTCCGGCGTTTCCTACGAGGATGCGCGGCGCCTCGTGCATATCTTCAACACCGAATCCTGCTGGCTGGTGTCCGTCGACGGAAGCGAAGACAAGACCACGCGCTGGCAGGTTCTGGGAGAGGTCCTGGCCGCAAAGCGGCAGAGGAACGACCGCCTGCCAATTTTCCTGTTCGGCGACGAAACCACCGCCGAAGACGTTCCCGCCACGGTACTGCGCCACGCCAACGCTTTCTTCCGGCTGTTCGAGGATACGGCGGAATTCATGGCGCGCGCCATTGCGCAGGCCGCCCGCAACTATCTCGACCGGCTACCGCCGCCGATGTTCAAGGCGCTCATGGACTACACGCTTGAGGGCGCCTATTCCTGGCACACTCCCGGCCACGGCGGCGGTGTCGCTTTCCGCAAGAGCCCGGTCGGCCAGCTTTTCTATACGTTCTTCGGCGAAAACACGCTGCGGTCCGATATCTCCGTATCGGTCGCCAGCGTCGGTTCGCTGTTGGATCATGTCGGACCGATCGCCGAGGGCGAACGCAACGCGGCCCGCATCTTCGGCACCGACGAGACGCTGTTTGTCGTCGGCGGCACGTCGACGGCCAACAAGATCGTTTGGCACGGCATGGTCGGACGCGGCGATCTCGTGCTTTGTGACCGCAACTGCCACAAGTCCATCCTGCACTCGCTGATCATGACGGGCGCCACCCCGATCTATCTCATCCCCTCTCGCAATGGGCTCGGCATCATCGGTCCGATCTCGAAGGATCAGTTCACGCAAGAGGCGATCACCCGCAAGATTGCCGCAAGCCCCTTTGCGGGGCAGACCAGTGGCAAGGTCCGGCTGATGGTCATCACGAATTCGACCTACGACGGGCTTTGCTACAATGTCGATGCGATCAAGGCGTCGCTCGGCGACGCGGTCGAGGTGCTGCATTTCGACGAGGCCTGGTATGCCTACGCCAACTTTCACGAATTTTATGATGGCTTCCACGGCATCTCGTCGAACCAGCCGACCCGATCGCAAAACGCCATCACCTTTGCCACGCACTCGACGCACAAGCTGCTTGCCGCGCTTTCACAGGCATCGATGATTCACATCCAGCATGCCGAGACCAAGCGGCTCGACATCACACGCTTCAACGAAGCCTTCATGATGCACACTTCGACCTCGCCGCAATACGGCATCATCGCCTCCTGCGACGTCGCGGCTGCGATGATGGAACAACCCGCCGGGCGAGCGTTGGTGCAGGAGACGATAGATGAGGCGATCAGCTTCCGCCGGGCGATGAACAGCGTGAAAAAACAAATCGAGGGCAGCTGGTGGTTCGACGTCTGGGAGCCGACGGTTGCCGAGCAGACGCCGAGCGACACCCATGCCGACTGGGTGCTGAAGCCGGGCGATGCCTGGCATGGTTTCGCCGGCCTTGCCGAAAATCATGTCATGGTCGATCCCATCAAGGTCACCATCCTATCGCCGGGCCTCTCTGCAAGCGGAGCGATGGACGAGCACGGGATACCGGCGGCCGTTATCACGAAGTTCCTCTCTTCCCGGCGCATCGAAATCGAGAAGACCGGCCTCTATTCCTTCCTTGTTCTCTTCTCAATGGGCATTACCCGCGGCAAGTGGAGCACGCTCGTCACCGAGCTCATCAATTTCAAGGACCTCTATGACGCCAATGCGCCGCTGACGCGGGCGCTGCCGGCGCTCGCCGCAGCCCATCCGGAAGCCTATGCCGGCGTGGGATTGAGAGATCTCTGCGAAAAGATCCATGCGATCTACCGCAAGGACGACGTGCCGAAAGCCCAGCGCGAGATGTACACGGTGCTGCCCGAGATGGCGCTGCGTCCCGCCGATGCCTATGACCGGCTGGTCAAGGGCAAGATCGAGAGCATCGAGATCGACGATCTGATGAACCGCATCCTCGCCGTGATGATCGTTCCCTATCCGCCGGGCATCCCGCTGATCATGCCTGGCGAGAGGATCACGCAATCGACGAAGTCCATCCAGGACTACCTGCTTTACGCCCGAGACTTCGACCGCAAATTCCCCGGTTTCGAAACGGATATTCACGGCCTTCGCTTCGCGTCCGGTGACGGCGGACGCCGCTACCTTGTCGATTGCATTGCAGGGGAGGAGCAGGAATGATCCCGCGTGATGTGAAGTCTCCGACGGTCGCCATACCCTTCCACAAGTTGCTGAAGATCGTGGCGATCATCGATCGCGGCAATTCTCAGGCTCAGGAACTGGTCTCACAGATCGTCGACCAGGGCTTCGAGGTGGAACTGCGTGGCGATTATTCAGCCGATGTCTCAGAGGATGCCGATGTTGGCGCCTATATCGGCTCGGTGGAAGGCGGCCAGCTGTCGGCGGCTCGCAGCTTCCTTCGCGCGGTGAGGGATATCGGCTTCCGTACACCGATCTGGGCAATGGCCGATACGTTGACCATCAAGGATATGGACGTCGTCGAAATGGCCGGCGAGGTCGACGGCTTCGTTTACCTCGGCCAGCAGACGCCGACCTTCTACGCCAAGCAGATCGTCTCCAGCGCGGTCAATTACGGCAAGTCGCTGCTGCCGCCGTTCTTCGGCGGCATGATGGCGTATGACGGCGAGGCGAATATCGCCTTCGACTGCCCCGGGCATCAGGGCGGCCAGTTCTATCGGAAGTCGCCGGCCGGACAGCTATTCTTCAAATATTTCGGCGAGAGCATTTTCCGTAACGACCTTTGCAACGCGGATGTCGATCTCGGTGACCTCCTGATCCATGAAGGTCCAGCCGTCGAAGCCCAGAAACAGGCAGCTCGCATCTTCGGTGCGGACCGCACCTATTTCATTCTCAACGGAACAAGTACCTCCAACAAGGTGGTCGCCAATGCGGTGCTGCGCAGCGGCGATCTCGTGCTCTTCGATCGCAACAACCATAAATCCCTGCATCAGGGCGCTCTTGTTCAAGCCGGCGCCATTCCGATCTATCTGCCAACGGCCCGCAATTCTTTCGGCATGATCGGCGCGGTGGACTGGGCGGCATGGGAGGAAAGCTGGCTGCGGCGAAAGATCGAGGAACATCCGCTCGTTTCCGACAAGAACCGTGCGAAGGCAGACCGGCCCTTCCGCCTCGCCTGCATCCAGCTCGCAACCTATGACGGAACGATTTATAATGTCAGCCAAGTCATGGAGAAGATCGGCCATCTCTGCGACTACGTGCTCTGGGACGAGGCCTGGATCGGCTATAATGCCTTCCACCCGCTCTTCGAGGGCCACAGCCCGATGCGTCTCAAGGACCTTGGGGCCGACATGCCGGGATTGTTTTCAACCCAGTCGGTGCACAAGCAGGGTGCCGGCTTTTCACAGGCGTCGCAGATTCATAAGCGCGACGAACATATCAGCGGCCAGCGCCGGTTCGTCGAACACAAGCGCTTTAATGAATCGCTGCTGATGCATGTGTCGACCTCTCCATTCTATCCGCTCTTCGCCTCGCTTGACGTCAATGCCAAGGTCCATGAAGGCAAGGCGGGCGAAATGCTCTGGGATCGTTGTATCGAACTCGGGATCGAGGTTCGCAAGAAGCTGCGCGGCTTCGTGAAGCATTACGAAACAAAGGGTGCAAATCCCGAAGAGCAGTGGTTCTTTGATCCCTTCGTGCCGGACAAGATCTCGGTGTCCGGTTCAAAGCATTCGAGTGACCTCGCTGAGACACGCTGGGAAGATATCCCCACCGATGTGCTCAAGCGCGAGCAGCAGTGCTGGAGGTTCGGCCCGGAGGCAAAATGGCATGGCTACGCCGGCTATGCGCCCGGCTACACCATGGTCGATCCCAACAAGCTCACGCTGCTGACGCCGGGCATCGACCGGGAGACCGGCGAATATCGCGAGTTCGGAATTCCGGCGACCGTGGTCGCCAACTATCTGCGCGAGCAGCGGGTCGTGCCGGAGAAGTGCGATCTCAACAGCCTGCTTTTCCTGCTTACGCCGGCAGAGGATGAGAGCAAGCTGAATACGCTGGTGGCCAAGCTGGTGAAGTTCAAGAACCTCTGGGATCGCGACGCGCCTCTGCAGGAGGTTCTGCCGACGGTGTTTGCGGCCAATCGCGAGCGTTATGCGGGCTACACGGTTCGGCAGGTCTGCAGGGAGATGCATTCGTTCTATCGCGATGCCGGCGTCAAGGACCTGCAGCGCCTGTGTTTCCGTTCAGAAAGTTTTCCGGAACCGGCAATTGCGCCGAAACAGGCCTATGAAGCGCTGGTGGCCAACAATGTCGACTACGTGCCGCTCGTTGAAGCCGCTGGCCGGATCTCGGCGACGCTGGCATTGATCTATCCCCCGGCATCGGAGTGATCGTGCCGGGAGAGCGGTGGGATGAAAGGGCGCGGCCGATGCGCGATTATTTCCTGGCTTTCGAAGAATCTTTCAATCGCTTCCCGGGCTTCAACTACGAAGTCCAGGGTGTGTTCCAGGAACGGATCGATGGGCGGATCAAGTTCTATACGTACGTCGTGCGCGAGCAAGGGGACGGGAGGATCTCATCATGACCGACAACACAATGCATCTTGCGGGCGAGGCCACGGCCAAGAAAAAGATGAACCTGGTGCAACTCACCTTCATCGTCGCGGTCAATATGATGGGTTCAGGCATCATCATGCTGCCTGCCAACATGGCGCAAGTGGGTGCGATCTCGCTTCTCTCCTGGCTTGTGACCGCCATCGGCTCGATGGCGATTGCCTACGGGTTCGCTCAGGCAGGGATCTTCAACCAGCGGCCGGGGGGCATGTCGGCCTATGCGGAGGATGCCTATGGCAAGGACGGCTTTTTCCTGGTGTTCTTTCTGTATTTTCTGTCGCTCGCCATCGGCAATGTCGCGATCGGCATCTCTGCGGTGGGCTACCTCGCGGGCTTCTTTCCCGTTTTGACCTCGACGCCGATCATGACATGTCTGGCGCTCATCGTTCTTCTCTGGCTGACGACTGCGGCAAATTTCGGCGGGCCCCGAATCACCGGGCGTATCGGCTCGATCACGGTTTGGGGTGTTATCATTCCAGTGGGTTTGCTCTCGATCATCGGGTGGCTGTGGTTCAGTTCAAGCACTTTCGCCGCCGCCTGGAATCCGAAGGGGCTGACGCTCGGCCAAGGAATGGGATCGAGTATTTCCCTGACGCTCTGGGCCTTTCTCGGGATGGAGTCGGCGGCGCAGAATTCGGATGCCGTTGAGAACCCGAAGCGCGACGTGCCGCTTGCCTGCATGTTCGGCACACTTGGCGCTGCGGTCATCTATATCCTGTCGACGACGGTCATTCAGGGCATCGTACCGAACGCAGAACTTGCAGCTTCGACCGGACCCTTCGCGCTGGCCTACGCCACTATGTTCAATCCGACGATCGGTTCGATCATCATGGCGCTTGCAGTGCTTGCCTGCCTTGGTTCGCTCCTGGGCTGGCAGTTCACGATCGCGCAGACTGCGCGCACCGCCGCGGAGGGCCGAATGTTCCCTGTCATATTCTCCCACGTTAACGAGATGGGTGCGCCGGTAAAGGGGATGATCATTCTCGGTGTCGTGCAAACATGTCTTGCTCTCATGACAATTTCTCCGACACTCAGCGAGCAGTTTTCCGCTCTGGTCAATCTCGCGGTGGTAACCAACGTCCTGCCTTACATCATCGCACTCTCGGCGCTGTTCGTCATCATGAAGGCGGCGCGTGTGCCGCCTGCGAAATACCGGCTTAATGCCGTCATCTGCATGATCGGCATGCTTTACAGCGTCTTTGCAATTTATGCTTCCGGCAAGGATGCCGTGTTGGGCGGAATGCTCGTGACCGGCATCAGCTTCATCATCTACGGCCTGATCGCACCGCGCTTCGCCGTCGGCGTGAACCGTGTGCCGGCCGAGTAGCGGGGAGGAGAAACCATGTCTATCAAAGGTCGCTGGATCGCAACGGGCACCGTCATTGCCATCGCGGCGCTTTCGTCAATAGGTTTAGCCCCAGCCGACGCACAGACGCTGGATCGTGTCCGCGCCAGCAGTTCGTTAAAACTGGGCTACGAGCCCGACGCCCGACCGTTTTCGTTCAAGACCGACAGTGGAGCGCCCGACGGGTATGCGGTCGCGCTTTGCAACAAGGTTGCAGACAACGTGAAAGCCGAACTGAACCTGTCGAGGCTCAATGTGGAGTGGGTATCCCTGAGCGCCGACGCGCGGGAGACTGCTGTTGCAGATGGCGTCGTGGATCTCGTCTGCGGTGCGGAGCCGGTCACACTCAGCCGCAGGCAAAAGGTCTCGTTCTCCATCCCGATCTTTCCGAGCGGCACCGGGGCCGTTGTCAGCGCCAGCGCGCCTTTGGCTCTACGGGAGGTGTTGGAGTATGGCGAACCGACGAACAGGCCTGTATGGCGAGGCTCGCCTGCGCGCACAATACTCGAGCACAAGACATTCTCGTCTGTAACGGGCACGACAAGCGAGCGGTGGCTGTCGGACAGGATCAAGACCTTCCAGCTCGCCGCGACGGCGGCATCCGTCGACAACTTCCAGCAGGGCATCGAGCGCGTTCTGGACCGTCGATCAGCTGTCCTTTTTGGAGACATGCCGCTTCTGATGGACGCTGCGGCGCGCAGCGATAATTCTGGCGATCTGGTTATTTTAAAACGTCATTTCACCTACGAGCCGCTTGGTCTTGAACTCGCGCGAACGGACGAGGACTTCCGGCTGACAGTTGATCGAGCGTTGAGCCAAGCCTATGCGGCCAAGGATTTCCGCACGTTGTTTACAACCTGGTTTGGTCCGCCGGATGAGTCGACAGTCAACTTCTTCCAGCAGACTGCTTTGCCCGAATAACACCACCCAAAGGGAGCAAACCGTTGAGCCTCCTTTTGCAAGAGATCCGCGACAGCCCTATGCTGTGGTTGCTGATCGCGGTGCCGGTGGTGTTCGTAGCTGCGGCGGTAATGCCCGAAGCCCACACTGCGCTGTTTGTCCTTTCGGTGCTTGCTATCGTGCCGCTGGCGGGGTTGCTCAGTCACGCAACCGAATCGGTAGCCGCCAAGACGGGTGACGCCGCAGGCGGTCTGCTGAATGCGACCCTCGGCAATCTGACCGAACTGGTCATCGCGCTGGCTGCTCTGCAGGCCGGCCAATATACGCTGGTCAAGGCGTCCATCGCCGGAGCGATCGTCACCAATACGCTGTTCATGCTCGGCGCTTCGTTTCTGCTCGGCGGACTCAAATACCACATTCAGGAATTCAACCGTGCCAGCGCGCGTATTCAAGCCGGCTTGCTGTTTCTGGCCACGGTCGCCCTGCTGATGCCTTCGGCACTTGGCGGATTGGACACAGCATCGGTCGCACCCGTCACTCAAACCCTCAGCCTCAGCCTGGCCCTCCTGTTGATCATCGGATACGGGCTAGGGCTGTTGTTCACGCTTGGAACACATCGGGAATTTTTCTCTTCGGCGGATCATGCCGAGGCCGGTGAAGCGCCCTGGCCGATCGGTCTTGCTCTCGGCACGCTTGGCGGGGTCACCGTCCTTGTCGCCTTGGTGAGCGAGATTTTCGTCGAGTCCGTGCAGGAAGCGGCCGAAGCCTTCGGAATGACCCCCGCCTTTGTCGGTTTTATCGTCGTTGCATTGGTCGGTGGCGCCGCCGAAATGGCCTCAGCGTTTTCCGGCGCGCGTAAGAACCGGCTCGATCTGAGCGTCGGCATCGCGCTCGGGAGCGCGTCCCAGATCGCCTTGTTCGTCGCACCCGTTCTGGTCTTGATGAGCTACGTTATCGGCCCGTCGCAAATGGATCTGCAATTCTGGCCGGGCGCCGTGACGATGATGTTCCTTGCGACGGTGACTGCGATGTTCGTCACCAACAGCGGACGATCGGCATGGTTTGTCGGCGTCCTGGTGCTAATGGTGTACATGATTTTCGCGATAACGCTGTATGTCCTGCCGCCGGCAGTGCGATGATGTCCCGCGTTCCCAGGCAATCAGCCGGCGGGCCGCACACCCGGCAGATGAGGCGGCTGTTCTTCATCGCACTGGCAAAGCAGCTTCGCGTCATCTGGCCGATCCTCTCCGGCATCGTATCGATCATGGTCGCGTCTGGGCTTGCCATTTGGCAGATCGAGAATTGGCGGATCGACGAAGCGCTTTATTTTACCTTCGTGACGGGACTTACCATCGGCTACGGCGATTTCACGCCCAAACATGTTTCGGCACGAATCCTGGCCTTGCTCATCGGTTTTGCAGGGATCGTTCTGACCGGCGTCATCGCAGCCATCACAGTAAAGGCTTTAAACGCAACGGACCGTGACGGCAGCAGCTAAAGCATGTCGCGCAAAAGTGTGCAGCGGTTTTGCGATAACGACATGCGTAAATACAAGGACCTAAAGCGCGGGGAGCGAACCTGAAAGATCGCGACGCGCTTTACATGTAGAGCCATTCCGGGTCGGATGCGGCTTCCCGTGGCTATTGTTCTCAAATCCATACATTTGTTCGTGATCTCGGGAACGATCCGTCACCTTCGCAGCTTCGTATCCATTGCAAGAGTGTTTGAATGCGGAGCTGACCCATGAGCAAAGAGCGCGGCCGCAGAAAATTGATGTTGCGACTTCCCGATATTCGGCATCTTCTCGCGAATAAGACCAGTGAAGCGCTCGCGGAAATGTTTGAATCCTACGATCTTGCAGCCGACGCGCTGGAGCGGTTCCGAAGCAAGAACCCGAGGGAAGACAAGCTGATCAGCGAGTATGAACGACTATGCCGCGAAATTGAGCAGGAAGTTGTCGTCTACTGCAAGAACCGGTGACCCCGCCCAACACTGACCGCGACCAATCCGAGGGGCATCTCGCCTGCCGCCACATAAGACCGTCATTGCCTATTTTCTATGGGTTCCGGTAGGGCGTCGACGCTGGCGGCTCGGCTATTTTCCGCTCCGGCCTGAACCGACGGCCAGGCCCAGGCTCTCAGCAGCTCGTAGAAGACGCTGAGCACGACCGGCCCCAAAAATAAGCCCAGCAGCCCATGGGAAAGAGTGCCGCCGATGACACCGATCAGGATGACCGGCATCGGGGTCGAGAGACCTCGCGCCATCAGCATGGGCTTCAATATGTTGTCGATGAGCGTGATAGGCACGGTGATGGCAGTAAACGCAAAAGCAGCGGCGGGCGACCACGAAACCCACGACCAGATAATAACCGGAAGAAGCACGAGCCCAGGCCCCAGTTGCATCAGGCAAAACATGAAGATCACGAATGTCAGTGCCCCACGCGCCGGGACGCCAAAGAAAGCAAAGCACAATCCGCAGAGCAAGGTCTGCAGGAAGGCAACGCCAATGACCCCTCGCGATACATTGCGCACCGTGGCTCCGGCCAGCCGGGCAAAGCCGACACCCTTTTCACCGGCGATGCGGTTTGCCAGCACTTGTATGGCGGCAGCCAGGCGTGCTGACCGCGTGAGAAATATTCCTGAAAGCATGATCGAAACGACAAAGCTCAACACGCCGCCGCCGATTGAGGCAAGCTTTGTGACGATAACGGCCGTCACCTCACGAATCGGCGCCTGAAACTTGATGATCGTCGCCGCCAGATCGCTTGCAATCTGATTCCAGGCGTCATGGATACGCTCGCCGACGACGGGCCACTCCCGAATGGCCGCCGGCGCCGAGGGGAGCGTGAAATCCCCCACCCGCAACTTGTTGATCAACGCCTGCGCTGTGTCGGCAAAATTGACCGCAACGAGAGCCAGGGGCGCAATGATCAGGACGAGGCAAAAGACGACGATGATACTGGCTGCGATGACGGGCCGGTTTCCAAGCAACCTGCAGAGCGCTTGGAATATCGGGAAAAGCGCCACCGCCAGAATTGCCGACCAAATAACGATCAGCGCGAAGGGAGCAATCAGGACGATCGTCCAATAGGCGAAAAGCCCGATGATGCCCAACCGGACAAGATCGCTTATTCTCGCCTCTACCGAAATCTGCCCTGACCCGGCTCCCTGCGCCGCCGTATCGCCTATGTTCTCAGCCATGTTCGGCTAAAGCCGTGTTATGACGTCGCGTCGGGCACAACATGGCGGACGCTGAGGTCCTCCATGAAATCCGCCGGCCGCTTCTGACGTTTGCCGAGGTCGGGTGCTTCAAACTTCACCCGTTCATAGGGAATGGATTGCAGGATGTGCGAAATGCAGTTGACCCGGGCACGTTTCTTGTCATCCGAGGGCACCACCCACCACGGCGCGTGATTGCTGTCGGTCATCCGCAGCATCTCGTCATAAACGCGCGTGTAGTCCCACCAGCGCTGATAGGATTCGACATCCATAGGGCTGAGTTTCCACTGCCGCAGCGGGTCGTCGATCCGGCGTCTGAAACGGCGTTCCTGCTCTTCCTCGCTGACCGTCAGGAAGTATTTCAGCAGAACGACGCCGCTTTCGACGATCGCCGCCTCGAAGCGAGGCGCCAACTCAAGAAAGCGCTGCGCTTTCTTGTCGCTGCAGAATCCCATGACGCGATCGACGCCGGCGCGGTTGTACCAGCTGCGGTCGAATATGACGACCTCGCCGGCCGCCGGCATATGCGCGATATAGCGCTGCATGTAGATCTGGGACTTCTCACGGTCGGTCGGCGCCGGCAATGCGACGATGCGAAAGACCCGCGGACTGACCCTTTCCGTTATACGCTTGATCATGCCGCCTTTGCCGGCGGCATCCCGGCCCTCGAAGACGATGACGACCCTCGTGCCGGATTTCTTGATCCAGGCTTGCAAATGGGCCAGTTCCACCTGGAGCCGTGCGATTTCCTTGTCGTAATCCCATGATTTCTTTTTCTTTTTCTTATCCTTTCCGACGCGGCCTGCCTCTCCATCCGTCCGGCTGGGTTCGTAATTCTCGTCCATTTTCTCTCCCTCCCTTTCGCGAACATGCTATCTTTGTTTTCATACAATTCTGGACGCAAACCGCTGTGCAGTTTTGCCGGAATTGCTCTACCCTGCCGACGCGGCACTGCCGGACTCGCCGACACCGATCAGCGCTCTCAGTGCTTCTTCCCTGCCATTGAAGAGATTGTCGGCGCCGATCGCCTCGATGACCCCGGCGCGCTCGAGGATGCCGCGGCTTTCTTCGCTGAGATCGGCCATGGCGAAGACGATATTCCGCTTTGCCAGGATCTCGGCCACGGCGTCGAGTGCGGCTGCGCCGGTGCTGTCGATATGGGTGACGGCGCCGGCATCGAGCACGAGACATCTGGTTTCAGCAGGAAGTGCCTTCGCGACCGAGGTCAGCCGCATGCGCACGTAATCGGCGTTGTAAAACAGAATGCTGCCTTGGATGGCGAAGACGGCGGCACCTTCCACAGGGCGCGCTTCCGGAAAACGGGCAAGATCGAAAAAGCCATGCCGTCCCTCGATGCGACCAAGAAGACCGTCGCGGGGAAACATCGTCTGCCGCAAGAGATAGACGAGCGTTGCCGCAACCGCGACGATGACGCCATTGAGAACACCGAAGCTGATTGCGCCCCACATGGCGATCAGCGCGAAAATGAATTCCATGCGGCTGATGCGCCAGATCTTTTTCAATTCGTGAATATCGATGAGGCTGATCGCCGCCGTCGCGAGGATTGCCGCGAGCGCGGGAATGGGGAGTATGCGCAGCGCACTGTGAAGGAACACAAGTGCGGCAACCAGCGTCGCGGCCGATACCAGTCCTGCGGCCTGGGAGACACCGCCAGTCGACAGATTTATCGCGGTTCGGGAATCCGAGACGCTGACCGGAAAAGAGCCGAACAGGGCGGGCGCGATATTGGCGGCGCCAAGTCCGACCAATTCCTGATTGGCATCGACCTCCTCGCCGGTTCGCGAGCCGAAACTTCTTGCCGCGACGATGCCGGCGCCGAAACTGACCAGAAAGATCGCGGCCGAGCCGAGCACGATCTTATCGAGAGGCATCTGATGCAATGGAGGCAGGGACAAACTCGGCAGCCCGCTTGGGACATCGCCGACGACTGCTATGCCTCGGCCTTGGAAATCGAAGATCGCCGAAAGGACGACCGAGAGGACAACCACCAGAACGGGACCCGGAACTCTGAATCGGAAGGCTCGGACGATCCATAACAAGGCGAACATCACGAGTCCGAGGACGAGCGAAGGCCAGTGGATCAGACTGCTCTTGGCGAGCATTTCGACAAGCGGCGGGATCAGTCCATCCGATTGGATCTTTACCCCCGTGAAGCGACCGATTTGCCCAACAAGGATCGAGAGCGACACGCCGGCGAAGAAGCCGACCAGGATGGGACGGGAGAGGAAGCTCGCGAGAACGCCGAGCCTCAGCAATTTCGCCGCGATACAGAAGACGCCGACGCCAAGCGCAAGGGCCGAGGCAATGGCAACCCTGTCGACGCTTGCCGTCGCGGGTTCGGCGGCGATGATGGCGCCCATGGCGGCCGCCAGCACGGTCATGGTCGCAGCGTCTGGGCCGACGACCAAGAGCCGGGAAGGACCAAAGATCGCGTAGGCGATCGGTGCGACGATGCTGGCATAGATGCCGGTCTCCGGTGGCAGGCCGGCGATGGCGGGATAAGCGATGGCGCTCGGCAAACCGACTGCGGCGATCGACAGGCCGGCCGGAATGTCACTGCGAAGCCAGGCTCTGTTGAAGCCGGCTAGGCCCCGCAACATGGGAAGACTTCCTATCACCCCTGGCTCCCTATCTGATGCCGTTGGCCCTCGTGCCCGTTCGATCTTTGTTTTTGCGGTGCAAACCTAGGCAAGGTGTTTGCGGACATGTCTTTAGTGTTCGAGGAACACGAAGTTCATCCAGCAACTTCCGCCGACAGCTTTCCGTCTTGCCGGATGCCCCAGCCGCGGTCGTCGTGGTAAAGCGTTGCCCAAATGAACAGGAAGGGCCAGATCGCATGCAGCGTGAAGAGGCTGACCCATCCCGCAACATGGATGGCATCCTGATGAGGACGGTTCCGCGCCTTGGCCATCAGGTGGAGAATGTCGTGAATGGCAATCATGGCATAGAAAAGCGTGATCACGACGAAGACCAAGACGCCCAAGGCAAAATAGTCGAGAAACACGGATCCCCCTCTGGCTTGGTCTGTCCGAGCCATTTTGATCGCAAGCGACGATCGGATAATAGGCCCGTTGCGGCGCAAAGACCCGTAGCATCGCGTAATCTCTATCGGGGCCTTCGCGGCCGATCCGGCTGGGGAGATTGCCTGTCCAGCAAGGAACGACGCGAGATCGGCCGCCGAATCCCAATCGTCGCCTCGTATGGCGACCGGGATGCGGCTGTCAGAAGCCGGCGACCGTAGGTTCGCGTATTTTACGTCTCCTGCAGGTGCGGCTGTTATATAGTTTTCGCACTGCTTAGGGCAGTTCGTCGGCGGGGGCGGAGATGGCGTCGGGAGAAAGTGGTTCGACATATTTGTCCGCCCTTGAAGCGGCAGAAGCTCATTTTCCCGACCAGGCAAGGCTGGTGCAGCGACTTTTTTACGTCAACGACACGTTTCGAAGCATGTGTGAGGATCTGGCGGCGGCGGCGCAGGCATTGGCGCATGTCGAACAGCTGTCCGACTCTGTGAGGGAGGCGCGACGGCTGGAATATGCAGGCTTGGTCGATGCGTTGCTGAAAGAAATGAGGGAAGCGATAGCACAATCGAAAATTGTGATGCTCAGGCGGACTCCCGTGAGTCCAAAACTACGGTGAACGCTTCTGTCATTCAATAATTAGAGGGAGGTCCTTGTGCGATGAATAGAGTTTCACGCAAGCTGCTGGTTGGGTTGTCGA
This sequence comes from Rhizobium sp. C104, assembly GCF_022354505.1. Lineage (NCBI taxonomy): Bacteria > Pseudomonadati > Pseudomonadota > Alphaproteobacteria > Hyphomicrobiales > Rhizobiaceae > Rhizobium > Rhizobium sp. C104. Next base: position 3,570,065 of record NZ_CP092348.1, read on the forward strand.
CCCTGGCGATCATCACGCTGCAGCTGGCACTCCCAGTGCGAGCGCAGGCTCCTGCCCCGGCTGCTGCGCCCAACCAGGCGGAGGCAGAACCGTCCACGGCTACACTCCTTTCAGACGATGAACTTGAAGTGCTCGTGGCGCGGATCGCGCTTTATCCGGACGAACTGGTCGCGGCGATTTCGGCCGCATCGCTCTTCCCTTGCAGATCATCGAAGCCCAGCGCTTTCTGGATGCGAAAAACAAGAACGCCGACCTCAAGCCCAAGAGCGACTGGGACGGCAGCGTCGTCTCGTTGCTGAACTACCCCGATATCGTCAAGATGATGAGTGAGGATCTCGATTGGACCCAGTCGCTTGCCGATGCGCTCGCCAACCAGCAGAAGGATGTGCTGATTGCCATTCAGCAACTTCGCGATGAAGCAGTGGCAAAAAACATTATCAAGACGGATGACAAGGTGACGGTCGTTACGGAAAACGACAATGTCATCATCCGTCCCACCGATCCGGAAAAAATCTATATCCCGCAATATGCGCCGGAGATGCTTTACGACCCAGGCTATGCATCCGAGCCGATCTCCTACTATCCGGAGCCGTACGACAATTATTACTATCCCGGAGCCGCTTTTTTTGCCGGCGCGGTCACCGGGCTCGCCTGGGCGGCCGTCGTTAATTGGGACGACTGGGGGGTGTGGGGCGGTCGCTGGGGCGGTGGTGACATCGATATCGACTGCAACAATTGCCTGAACGGTCGAGACTTCAATGGCAAGATGAAGTGGAACGATGTCGATTGGTCGAAGGTCGATCGCAGCAAAATGAGCATCGGCAAAGACCAGCTTGCCAAGCTTGACCGTTCGACGATCAAGTCCGGCCTGCAAGCCGACAACCGTAACCAGCTGCGGAACCAAGCCAAGGATTTCCAGGCTGGCGAGAGGCCAGGCAATCGTGGAACGGCGGCGCGCGCCGACGATATTCGAAAAGGCACGGTGCAAGGGCTGAAGTCCAAACCGCAGGGAAACAAGCCGACGGCCGCCACTCGTCAGAATGCAACCCGGCCCGAAGCCCGTCCTCAATCGGCTAATCGCGCAGCCAAGCCAGCACAGAAATCGGTCAAGAAGCCCAACAAACCGCAGATGGCCGCCAGACCCGATAATCGCAACCGGCAGCCGAATGCGCTTGGGAATGTCCAATCCGGCCGCCGGGAGGCGGTCTCTTCGAAGCGGGGGGCGCAGAGCATGGGCAGCCAACCTCGCTCTGCACCGCGTGCGGCGCCACAGCGCTCCCGTCCTCCTGTATCGCGTGGTGGTGGCGGCGGCCGTGGTGGTGGCGGCGGTGGCCGTGGCGGCGGCGGCCGGCGATAGATATCTTCCTTCCAAGACTGCCGGAGGTATATGATGAGAACTCAATCAACCTTGATCCCGCTTATGATTTCTGCCGTGCTCTGCGTGGTCTCCGCGACCCCGTCAGCATCGCAGATGCGGACCGATCTCACGGAGTTTGCGACGGCAGGTCCGACGCCGTCGTTTGGCACGCCGGGGGCGGTTCTCGATCGCCTCAAGGCAGTTCTGGCTTCCAACGATGTCGACGGGTTTGCAGGCCTTCTCGGCCTGAAAGCGGACAAGCTGCGGTCCAGCAACGAGGCGATGATCACATATGGGTTGATCCGCGAAGGCGCCGCGCGGCAGATGATTCTGGAGGATCTCGGGGGACGGAAGTTCATTGCGATCGGCGACCGTCTCTGGCCCCTGCCGTTTCCGCTCACCGAGGGCAAGGACGGGAAATGGTCCTTCGACACGCAGCGCGGCCTGGCGGAGATCGTCAATCGGCGCGTCGGCGAAAACGAGCTCGCGACGATCGATACCATGCACGAATATGTGGTCGCGCAATATCAATATGCATCCGACGATCGCGACGGTGACGGTATTTACGAGTTCGCCAAAAAATTGATCAGCAGTCCCGGCAAGCTGGACGGCCTTTACTGGGATCCAAGCGTCTATCCGGAGGAAAGCCCGGCAAGCGCGCTGGTCGAGACAGCTGCCTTCGGTGCCGCCAAACGCGGGGAAGGTTATTTCGGATATCGCTATCGCATCCTGACAGCCCAGGGTGACAATGTGCTCGGCGGCAAACAAAGCTACCTCGTCAATGGTTACTTGACCGGCGGCTTTGCGCTCATCGCCTGGCCGGTCTCATATCGGGTGACCGGCGTGCAGACTTTTATCGTCAACGGGATGAACGTCATCTATCAACGCGATCTCGGGCCGCAAACGGAACAGCGCGCCGCGGCGATCATGGAATTCAATCCAGACGCCGATTGGACCGTTGTCAGTGAATAGGGTTTTACACTGCCTGCGCGTCTCCAGAGGGGCGCCATTATCAGTCGCCGCATTCTGCACCCAAGGGAGGCTTACTTGAGGCAGCGGCCATAGCGCGGTTGGAATAGCTATCGTTGCCCGTGACTTCTCGCCCAAGCCATTGCGGCAGGACCGGCAGATCATCTTCACTCGCCATTTCGATCTCGGCAAGCGTCAATCCCTCATAGGCTCCGGCAAAGACGTCCACATCCCAGTTTCTGCCCTCGTACAGGACCCGATAGCGCGTTTCTCAATGACGTGGCCGGTCGCATGGTGAAGCAGGTCCCGCGCCTCATCGACCGGAATCTCATATTCATATTCGTCTTTGGCGAGCCCTGTCGTGCGGAATTTGATCGTCAGGCAAGCAGAACGACCGTCGATCAAGCGAACACGAACCGAGTTCTCATCGCGAGATAAATAGGCTTGCTGCAGGACATGCGAAATGCCGGCACAATCGCGCCAGCTATTGTTACGCACGAGGAACTTGCGCTCGATCTCGATCGCTTTCAAGTTGATCACCCCCTACTTTACTGCCGGTCAGTCGACCGGCGGCTCCCAAGTGAGGAAGAAGCCGACGTCTCCGGGCATGCCATCCGGGAAGTTGATGATCATGGCCTTCAGCCCATAACCCTGTGGCTTGGCCACCTGCTCGAAGAGCTCCAGGAGTTCCTTTGCCTTTCCCTGCAGCGTCTTCTGCCATCCCGGCAGGTTGTTGTTGATGGCACGGCCGCTGTCGGTGCAAAACGTCGAGGGAAAACTGTAGATCAATGCCTCGTATTTGCCGTCTGCCGCCGCTTTCATCACAAGGCGCTTGATGACGGCGCGTTCCGTTTCGCCGATCTGCTTGCGGAAAAAATCCTCGACGAATTCCGCGTGTTTTTTTGCTTCACGCGCCATGATCCTTTCGTTGCGCTCCATCTCGACAAGCTGAAGCTCCAGAGCACGTTTGCGCAGCTCCTCTGCGCTTGTCATGGAATGGGGTGTAGAGCTCTCAGGTGATGTCATCGCAGCCTCCTCCAGAATACACGGCGATGATAGGGCGAGCTTGGAGACTAAGGCAGTAAGATACATGACGGCGTCGGTAGAATACGGTATCCTACGCTGGCATTTCGTAAGCCGTGACTGCGTCCATCTTCGGGCTAATCATCGGATTGGCTTAGAGTTGGTTAGGGTATTCGGCCGGGCGACATTGCTGTTATGCCGCGGTGAGACTATCGTTTGAGACAGCGTGCTGCAGGTTGTTCGCAATCGGCGTCTGGGGGAACCGATGACGAGTGCAGGCATAAATAGGGTCGCCGCCTCGCAGGAGGAGGTACAGCAGCAACTTGAGCGCATTCTGTCCAGCCGCGAATTCCGCCTTCCCGAACGGACGAGGAAGTTCCTCGAATTTGTGGTCACGGAAACGTTGGCGGGCCGCCGTGACTATCTGAAGGCCTTTACCATCGCACAAGCGGTTTTTGGCCGGGACGCGAACTTCGATGCCCAGCAGGATCCCTGCGTTCGTATCGAAGCCGGCCGGCTGAGACGGGAACTCGAACACTATTACCTCACAGCCGGCGGCGCCGACCGGATCATCATCACCATCCCGAAGGGCGGCTACGCGCCGGTCTTCGATGTCATCGGCGGCGCTGAACCCGCAGATATCTTGCCGCCCGAACAGGCGAACGCGTCAGGCGCGGATAACGGACAGATACATGCAGCAACGGATGCCATCGGCCGGAACCCCGCGGACCGGCGCCTTTCGCCTCGATATTGGCTGCTTGCAGCAGGCACGGTGATTATCCTAGCCTCGACAGCGGCTATCCTTCGGCAGGTCGGGTCGCCGGGTGTAGAGCGCGAAACGGGACTGGGCGCCAACAACCGCCCCACCATCATCGTCGAGCGTTTTGACAATGTCTCTGGCGGGAACCTTGCCTCCGATATCTCTCGCGGCATGACCGACGACATCATCGAGAAGCTGGTGCGCTTCAATGATATCGTTGTCGTCACTGCCATGCCGCGGAGTAAATCCGGCGAAGCTTCGTTGGAGCCTCTCTATGCCCTGCAGGGAAGCGTGCGGCTCGAAGGCAGCATGCTGCGCTCGACGGCAAGGCTCGTGCGGCGGGCGGATGCGGCTGTCATCTGGGCAAACAATTACGATGCAGACATGACGGTGCAAGGCATCCCGAAAACGCAAGCAAGCCTTGCCGGGGATATCGCGACTGCGGTCGCGCGCCCTTTCGGCGTCATGTTTCAAACTGATACCGCGACCATCGCCGGACGCACAGACGCCTTTTCATGCATTCTCTCCTACTACAGCTACCGCAGCGAAATGACTGTGCAGGCGCATGAGGTGGCAAAATCCTGCCTGCAACGGGCCGTGGAGCAAATGCCGGCCGAATCCAATGTCGTGGCCCTTCTTTCGCTGATCCATCTCGACGAGTTCCGCTTTTCATACCAACTTCATACAAAAGCGACGGCCGCGACGCTCGGCCTGGCAAAGCAACTTGCCGAGCACGCGGTGCAGCTCGACCCGAAGAATGCACGCGCACTTCAGGCGCTGATGCTCGCCAATTTTTTCGACAATGATCCGGTTGCGGCCCTCAGCGCCGGCGCCAGCGCCTATGCCAGCAATCCGAACGATACCGAAGTGGCCGGTGAATACGGCCTGCGGCTGTCAATGTCGGGGGAATGGGAAAGAGGCTGCACGCTGATTTCAGAAGCGGTCGGCAAAAATGCCGGGCCACGCGGATATTATGAGGTCGGGATGGCGCTCTGCGCCTTCATGCGAGGCGATACACGGGCTGCGGAACTCTGGTCACGCATGTCGGATCTCAACTATAATCCGATGCATCGCCTGGTATTGCTCTCCATTCTCGGCGCGCTCGGAGAAAAGCAGGAGGCAGAGGAACAGCTTGATTGGATCCGACGCGAGTCACCCGCCTTGATCCCGAACATCAGGCAGGAGGTCACCAGCCGGCTGGCGCGGACCGAGGATCAGCGGCGGTTTCTTGCGGGAATAGAGGCTGCCGGTTTGTCGGTGCAATAGCCGAGAGATTGAGGTCGTGGGAGCGGAGTGCCTGCGTCGCCCGACGGCCTCTATTCCTGGAGTCTTTTCGTTGAATGCGCCAGACACGTCGCGTGATCCAACTACACCGCTTTCGCATGCACCTGCGATTATTCGGAATCGGTCTTCCCGTTAGCCAAGCGAGTTGAAGTCAGATTCGGCTGGACCAGTCTCTTGCTGGCAAAAGCCCTGCCGAAATGCGATTTCAGGTATGTTTCGAATTCAAGCGCCTTGTGCTTGTCACGAAAGGCGCAATACCAGAGCAAATTCCATGGTGCAAATTTGGCAGTGTGGGTAGATTTTCCGGCGTTGTGAGCGGCGAATCGCTGTTTCAGATCTGCGGTAGAGCCAGTGTATTCCTGATCGGAAAAATCGACGCTGCGGACAGCACGTCGTCGCCCTTCGGGCTATGCCGGGCACTGCTTCGGCCTAACGGTCTCCCGCGGCTGCGCCACGCGAAGCCCGTAAGGGCGAAGCGTGGTGGAGCTAAGCGGGATCGAACCGCTGACCTCTTGCATGCCATGCAAGCGCTCTCCCAGCTGAGCTATAGCCCCATCAAGGTGGTCCGGCTGAGCGCCGGTCCTGGGATGCTTCGCAGGGCGTGCCCTGCGGAGTGGCGGCTTATTACTTCCGGTTTTCGGAGATAGCAAGCCTAAAAAATTCGGCCCGGAGAATTTTTTCCTCACCGGGCCGAAATGCAGCCGTCAAACTTCGTCTTCGTCGCCGGTCACGCCGATGATGTCGCTCATGTCGTCATCGTCATCGTCTTCGTCGGGTGTGAGGAAGGTATCGTCGTCGTCATCGCCTTCGATTTCGACATCGTCGTCGCCGATATCGGGGATGTCGTCGCCGGAGGCGGCGTCATCGGCATCCTCAAGCGAAACCAGTTCGACTTCGGTGTTTTCGGTATCGACTTCCGCAACCTCGTCCTCTTCGGCAACATCGGCGATCGCCGAGGTTTCCTCGAAGAAGGACAGGGGGTAGGACTTGCCGGTATAAGGAGAAACGATCGGATCCCGGTTCAGATCATAAAACTTCTTGCCGGTTTCCGGATCGGTACGCTTGGTTCCAAGTTCCGCTTTCGCCACTATAAGCCTCGTGAGAATGGCCGAATGCAAGATTCGGCAAATGCCGTTCAAGCCGGCGTTCCATCGGAATTTATAAGCCGGTCCCCTTAATCGCTGCGGCTTCCCATGTCAAAGCCAAACTTTATGATCGGAGCGCAAGCTATTTCCGCCAGCGGCGGATGACCGCCCGGCGCGTTTATGGTAACGAGCCGCGGCAGCCGCAGAGCTGAACGAAGATCGTCACCGGAAGGTTCGGTCTTGCGCAGGAAATCCTGCGCCTTTACAAAGGATTACGCCGTGCATGGCGCCGCGCCGCCGCCTTTCAGCCAGGTGCCCCAGGATCGACACATGAGCAGCAAGACTTTCACCATCGCCATCGATGGCCCGGCTGCGGCCGGCAAGGGCACGCTTTCGCGCCGCATCGCCGAGCAATACGGCTTCCATCATCTCGACACCGGCCTGACCTACCGCGCCACGGCCAAGGCGCTGCTCGACGCCGGCCTGCCGTTTGACGACGAGGCGGTGGCCGAAAAGATCGCGCGGGAGGTTGAACTCGCCGGATTGGATCGCGATATACTTTCCAAGCATGAGATCGGCGAAGCGGCCTCGAAAATAGCCGTGATGCCGGCGGTGCGTCGGGCCCTGGTCGAGGCACAGCGACGATTTGCGACCAAGGCGCCGGGAACCGTGCTCGACGGGCGCGATATCGGCACGGTCGTCTGCCCGGATGCACCGGTCAAACTCTATGTGACGGCAACGCCGGAGGTGCGCGCTAGACGCCGTTACGACGAGATTCTCGGCAAGGGGGCGACGGCGGATTTCGATGTGATTTTCGAGGACGTGAAGCGGCGCGACGAACGCGACATGGGACGGGCCGACAGCCCTTTGAAACCAGCTGATGATGCGCACTTGCTTGATACGTCGGAAATGAGTATAGAGGCCGCGTTTCAAGCCGCTCAATCGATCATCGATGCGGTCTTGAGCCGAAATGCCTAAATTCAAGCGATTTTGCATGCTCAGACGCATGGATCGCTTCTAATACAGCAGCCTGAAATTCCGTCCAAGCGCCGGATTGCCTTCGTGAAAGAGGGCGGACTGGGTTCAGGCCCGTTCAACGCAAACCAACCGGCGCATACGTGTCCGCTCCGCTATTCAGGACACGCAGGAGATTTTATGTCAGTAGCTACTCCCTCTCGCGAGGATTTCGCGGCCCTTCTCGAAGAGTCCTTTGCCAAGAACGATCTGGCCGAAGGCTATGTCACCAAGGGCATCGTCACGGGCATCGAAAAGGATGTCGCCGTTGTCGACGTCGGCCTGAAGGTCGAAGGCCGCATCGCGCTCAAGGAATTCGGCGCGCGCGCCAAGGATGGCCAGCTCAAGGTTGGCGATGAAGTCGAAGTTTACGTTGAGCGCATTGAAAACGCGCTCGGCGAAGCCGTTCTGTCGCGCGAGAAGGCTCGCCGCGAAGAGAGCTGGGTCAAGCTCGAAGCCAAGTTCGAAGCCGGCGAGCGCGTCGAAGGCGTGATCTTCAACCAGGTCAAGGGCGGCTTCACGGTCGACCTCGACGGTGCGATCGCCTTCCTGCCGCGTTCGCAGGTCGATATCCGCCCGATCCGCGACGTCACGCCGCTGATGCACAACCCGCAGCCCTTCGAAATCCTCAAGATGGACAAGCGCCGCGGCAACATCGTCGTATCGCGCCGTACGGTTCTGGAAGAATCCCGTGCCGAGCAGCGCTCTGAAATCGTTCAGAACCTCGAAGAAGGCCAGGTTGTTGACGGCGTCGTCAAGAACATCACCGATTACGGTGCGTTCGTCGACCTCGGCGGCATCGACGGCCTGCTGCACGTCACCGACATGGCATGGCGCCGTGTGAACCATCCATCGGAAATCCTGAACATCGGCCAGCAGGTCAAGGTTCAGATCATCCGCATCAACCAGGAAACCCACCGCATCTCGCTCGGCATGAAGCAGCTCGAGAGCGATCCTTGGGATGGCATCCAGGCCAAGTATCCGGAAGGCAAGAAGATTTCCGGTACCGTCACGAATATCACCGACTACGGTGCATTCGTCGAGCTGGAGCCGGGCATTGAAGGCCTGATCCACATTTCGGAAATGTCCTGGACCAAGAAGAACGTACACCCCGGCAAGATCCTGTCCACCAGCCAGGAAGTCGAAGTCGTCGTTCTCGAAGTCGATCCGTCCAAGCGCCGTATCTCGCTCGGCCTCAAGCAGACGCTGGAAAACCCGTGGGCAGCATTCGCCCGCAGCCATCCGGCCGGCACTGAAGTCGAAGGCGAAGTCAAGAACAAGACCGAATTCGGCCTGTTCATCGGCCTCGACGGCGATGTCGACGGCATGGTGCACCTCTCCGACCTCGACTGGAACCGTCCGGGCGAACAGGTCATCGAGGAGTTCAACAAGGGTGACGTCGTCAAGGCCGTCGTTCTCGACGTCGATGTCGAGAAGGAACGTATCTCGCTCGGCATCAAGCAGCTCGGCAAGGATGCGGTCGGCGACGCCGCTGCATCGGGCGACCTGCGCAAGAATGCGGTCGTTTCCTGCGAAGTCATCGCGGTCAACGACGGCGGCGTCGAAGTGAAGCTCGTCAACCACGAGGACATCACTTCCTTCATCCGCCGCGCCGACCTCGCCCGCGACCGCGACGAACAGCGCCCCGAGCGCTTCTCGGTCGGCCAGGTCTTCGACGCCCGCGTCACCAACTTCTCCAAGAAGGACCGCAAGATCATGCTGTCCATCAAGGCTCTGGAGATTGCGGAAGAGAAGGAAGCCGTTGCCCAGTTCGGTTCGTCCGACAGCGGCGCTTCGCTCGGCGACATCCTGGGCGCAGCGCTCAAGAACCGCGGCGGCGAATAAGCCTCGCATCAGCCTTTGAATTGAAGAACCCGCCGGAGCGATCCGGCGGGTTCTTCATTTTCAGGTTATTTATTCCCAGCCGACCATGCGCTGATAGAGCGCATAAACCGGGTCGGCGGCCGCGCCTGACTGATATGGCGTCGGCTCGGTATCGATCATTCTCGGCGTCCGGCGCTGAGGCGCCGCATTGGCTGCTTCGCCATCGGCCGCGGCATCCCCGCCGCCGGATTGCGCCTGCTGCTTATCCTCTTGCTGCTGATCTGGCGGTGCCCCATCGTGGTGGTGCTGATTCTGGTGGCTGGTTTCATCCGCCTTCCCGTTCGGCGGGACATCCTTGGCGAACTGATAGGGCAGCTGCGTATAGGCAAGTCCCTCCGGCATCCTTGCTGCAAGCGGGACATAGGCCGTCTCGGGAATCGCCGTCATTGGCAGTGGCGCATCGGTCTCTTTCGGTTGGCGGGCAGCCGCAGCCACGATCTCCGTTTCCATCGGCGATGGGTGCAGCGCTGCGGAGGGGCGCGCGTCGGCTGCTGCGAGGTCAGCCGGCTGCCTGGTCAAGGTTTCGGCCGCATCGCTGATGACGGCATCGTCGAGTATCGTATCGATCTCCACGGCCGCTTCGACGGGACCATCCTCCAGCACCGCTTCGACATCCTGCTCGCGGATGATGGTGACAATCATCTCGGAGACCTCTTCGGTCATCGAAGCGGCAATTCCTGTCCAGTTCCTTGGAATGACAGGATCGCCCTTTTCCGACACAGTGCGAGGCTGGAGGGCGGGCGCCTCCGGCGTTTCCCGCGCCTCCTCGGCCGCTGTGGCTTCGGCCGGCAAGGCTGGCGCGGTGTCGATCTCCTGCCGTTCAGATTCTTCCGCGGCGACCTCGCTTGCCGCTGCCGACGCGGACTGAGCCCGGTTTTCAGGCCGCGGCGTTTCCGGATCGGCTACCTCAACGGCCTCGGCGATCACCGCTTCCTCGGCGGTGGCCAGCGCCGCCGCCTCGATGAGCGCGCCGGGCGGCGCCGACAGCTCGTCTGCCGGCTTGCGCATGGCGGCAGGCTCATGATCCTCATGCAGCTGGATCTCCGGCCGGGCTTCAGCGCGCATCGGCGAAGCGTCATTCTGGCCGTACGAGCGCACGACAGCGCGAGCGGCGAGATCGCGGTCCTTGTAGCGGACGATTTCCAGATAGGCGACGATCCGCGCCGCTTCCGGGCCTGCAGGGTTCTTCAGGGCTGCGGCAATCATCCGAAGTGGCAGGCTGTGGCCTTGCTCCGTCAATTGGCGCTCGACCTCGTCGATTCTGACGCCCGGCAGCCGCAGGATGGCATCGGCTAGCCGGGAGGCGAAGGCAAGATTGGTTTCGTCCTCGCCGCGATCTAGCGAGATGGCGCGGCCGGCGGCATCAATGGCATCGAAGAGGGCCTCGATCATGCGCTCGCGTGCGGCAAGCAGCAGGATACTGAGCTTGCCGGCAACGGCGGAATTCAGGTCGGCGGCTTCGACGGCGTTGACCGACGCGGGAGCAATCACAGAACGGCCGAGGCCGCCGGCGACGATCGCCGCAGTCTGGCCTTGAGACGAAAAGCTTGCATTGGACGCTGCACGAACGGGAGTCAACATGGCATGCTCCTTTCGTAAAGTGACGATGAAAGCAGGCTCTATAAAGGACCGCGCTCATCCGGCCCCTTGCATCCCCGCAGATCCTCCTGTCCGCATGACGCAATACCGGCGTCATCGAAATGCATAAATATTAATGGGAATTTTAGGAAAGAGGCGTTAACGAATTGCTAACGGCCGCGGACCAGCCGCTTCCACGATCCTTGTTTCACGCAAGGCGCGGGCAATTTACTCAGCTATGGGCGAAGATATCGGCCTCTTCCCAGCCGAGCAGGTCGAGCTTGGCGCGGGTCGGCAGGAATGCGAAGCAGGCCGTCGCATGGTCGAAGCGGCCGTCGCGGATCAGGCGCGCGGTCAGCTTGTCGCGCAAAGCATGCAGGTAAAGCACGTCGGAAGCGGCATATTCGAGCTGGGCCGGAGACAGCGTTTCGGCCGCCCAATCTGAAGACTGCTGCGCCTTGGAGATATCGACGTCCAGCATCTCCTTGAGATTGTCCTTGAGGCCGTGGCGATCCGTATAGGTGCGGATCAGGCGCGAAGCGATCTTGGTGCAGAAGACCGGGTTCGTCGTGACGCCGAAAGTGTGGAAGAGCACGGCAATATCGAAGCGGCCGTAATGAAAGATCTTCTGATGGGTCGGATCTTCGAGCAGGGCGACGAGATTGGGAGCCGCTTTCTGGCCGGCGGCGATGCGGATGACGTCGGCGGTGCCATCACCAGGTGAAAGCTGGACGACACAGAGCCTGTCCCGGCGTGGCACCAGGCCGAGCGTTTCGGTGTCGATGGCAATCGCGCCGGTGTAGCGCGCGGCATCGGCCGCGGAAATGTCGCCTTCGTGATAACGTATGGTGGCGGCCATGAGACTATCTTTCGTTCGAATGCGTCCCCGACAGCGCCGCGCGTCTTTCAGACGCGCAAAGCACGCTGCGGTACTTATGAATTGCAGTATAATTTTATCCTTAAATCGGTTCCGATTTAAGGAATTATGCACTAGCCCTATAGCGCAAAGCCGCAAAATGCGAAACCGCTTCCTCTGCAGGCGCTTCAGAATGTCGGCGGCGTGTTGATCCAGAGAAGCACAGTTTCGCCGTCGTGGCGGTTACGCCAGGAATGGTAGCGGCGGCTTTCGAAATAAAGTGAATCGCCCGGACCGAGATCGAAGAACTGATCGCTGTCGAGCACCAGCTCGAGCCGGCCGGACAGGACATGCATAAATTCCTCGCCTTCATGGCGATAGGCGCCTTCACTCGCAGCGCCCGGCGCCAGCACGAAACGATGGCAATCCATCATTCTCGGGCCTTCGGCAAGCAACTGCACCGCAACTCCAGGCGTCGTTTCCGGCCAGCTGCGCCATTCCCCGGCACGCACCAGCACCGGCACCTCGGCGCTTTCTTCGCCGGAGAGACGTGAGACAGTGGTGCCGTAATACTCGGCGAGGTCATGCAGCGTCTTGAAACCGACGCCCTGCGAGGTGCGCTCCAGCGTCGAAAGTGTCGAGGAGGTGACGCCGATATCGCCGGCCACCTGATCCAGCGTCTTGCCGGCGGCGTGGCGCAGGCTGCGCAGCTTGCGGCCGAGGCCGGTATCCTGACTTGCCTCGGCGCCATCGGCGGAAGGTTCCTCACCTTCCAGCGCCTCGCGGATGGCGGCGGGATTGAGACCGCGTTCGGCCCGATACCAGGAGATGCGCTTCAGCCGCGCCACATCCTCGGCGCTGTATTGGCGATGACCGGTCTGCGAACGGCCGGGAACGACCAGGCCCTGGCTTTCCCAGAGACGCAGCGTCGAGGCCGAAACGCCCGCCAGCCGTGCGGCTTCCGCCACCTTGTAGCGTACCGGCCCGTTATCGTTCATCCGCCAATATCCCCGATTCCAATCGCTGCCGAGCATTTATCAAAATGCGTGATGTTTGAAGCAAAAAATCCCACTTGTTTTCTTGCAGGAAAAATGTAGGAGTTTTATAGGCAAATTGCAGAACTTATACAAGATAATTTCAAACCCTTCAGACAGGAGCGCATCGATGACCGCGACGAGCCTTACGGACCGGAAGAACGCCGCCATTTCACGGGGCGTCGGCATGACGACCCAGATCTATGCCGATCGCGCCGAGAATGCCGAGATCTGGGACAAGGAAGGCCGTCGCTACATCGATTTCGCCGCCGGCATCGCCGTTCTCAACACCGGCCACCGCCATCCCCGGGTCATCGCAGCGGTCAAGGATCAGCTCGATCGCTTCACCCATACCTGCCATCAGGTCGTGCCCTACGAAAGCTATGTGCATCTCGCCGAACGGCTGAACGCGCTGGTGCCTGGTGATTTCGAGAAGAAGACGATCTTCGTAACGACGGGCGCAGAAGCGGTCGAAAATGCCGTCAAGATCGCCCGTGCGGCAACCCGCCGTTCGGCCGTCATCGCCTTTGGTGGCGGCTTTCACGGCCGCACCTTCATGGGCATGGCGCTGACCGGCAAGGTGGTGCCCTACAAGGTCGGCTTCGGCGCCATGCCGGGCGACGTCTTCCACGTCCCCTTCCCGGTCGAACTGCACGGCGTCACCGCCGACCAGTCGCTCGCGGCGCTGAAGAAGCTCTTCGCCGCCGATGTCGATCCGCAGCGTGTCGCCGCCATCATCCTCGAGCCGGTGCAGGGCGAAGGCGGCTTCTATTCCGCACCCCCAGCTTTCATGAAGGCGCTGCGCGAGCTTTGCGACCAGCACGGCATGCTGCTGATCGCCGACGAGGTGCAGACCGGTTTTGCCCGCACCGGCCGGATGTTCGCGATGGATCATCACGAGGTGGCGGCCGACCTGACGACAATGGCAAAGAGCCTTGCCGGCGGCTTTCCGCTCGCCGCCGTCACCGGCCGCGCCGAAATCATGGATGCGCCGGGACCGGGCGGGCTCGGCGGCACCTATGGCGGTAATCCGCTCGGCATCGCGGCCGCCCACGCAGTGCTCGACGTCATTGCCGACGAGGATCTCTGCGGCCGTGCCGACCAGCTCGGCGGCCGGCTGAAGCAGCGGTTGGAATCGCTGCGCGAGACAGTGCCCGAGATCGTCGATATCCGCGGGCCGGGCTTCATGAACGCCGTCGAATTCAACGACCGAAAGACGGGATTGCCGAGCGCCGATTTCGCCAACCGGGTGCGGCTGGCAGCACTCGGCAAGGGCTTGATCCTGCTCACTTGCGGCGTCCACGGCAACGTCATCCGCTTTCTCGCGCCGATCACCATCCAGGACGAAGTGTTCGGCGAGGCGCTCGACATTCTCGAGGCCTCGATGCTGGAAGCGACTTCGGCCAAGTGACGCGATGGGTCCCGAATTACAAGGGTTGCCGGCAACAGGCGGCCGCTCCCAAGGAGATATGACATGGCTTTCACCACCGCCCTGACAAGGCACGTTCCCTTCTCTTCGCCGTTCCTGCGCGCTGCCGGCTATGTCAACGGCGTCTGGACATCGGGCGATGCCACAAAGACCTTTGACGTGCTCAATCCGGCAACCGGCGAACTGCTTGCTTCGCTGCCCGACATGGGGGCAGCCGAGACGCGGGCGGCGATCGATGCGGCCTATGCCGCCCAGCCGGCCTGGGCCGCCCGCCCGGCCAAGGAGCGCAGCACCCTCCTGCGCAAATGGTTCGACCTGATGGTCTCCAATGCTGACGAACTCGCCGCGATCCTGACCGCCGAAATGGGCAAGCCGTTCGCGGAAGCGCGCGGCGAGATTCTCTATGCCGCATCCTATATCGAATGGTATGCCGAGGAAGCCAAGCGCATCTATGGCGAGACGATCCCGGCGCCGTCTCAAGATAAGCGCATGATCGTCATCAAGCAGCCGGTCGGCGTCGTCGGCACGATCACGCCGTGGAATTTCCCGGCGGCGATGATCGCCCGCAAGGTGGCTCCGGCGCTTGCCGTCGGCTGCACTGTCGTGTCGAAGCCCGCCGAACAGACGCCGCTGACGGCGATTGCCCTTGCCGCGCTCGCCGAACAGGCCGGCATTCCGGCCGGCGTCTTCAACCTCATCGTCGGCGTCGACGGCCCGGCGATCGGCCGCGAGCTTTGCGGCAATGACAAGGTGCGCAAGATCAGCTTCACCGGCTCGACGGAAGTCGGCCGCATCCTGATGCGGCAGTGCGCCGATCAGATCAAGAAAGTGAGCCTGGAGCTCGGCGGCAACGCGCCGTTCATCGTCTTCGGCGATGCCGATCTCGACGCCGCCGTCGAGGGCGCGATCGCCTCCAAATACCGCAATGCCGGCCAGACCTGTGTCTGCGCCAACCGCCTCTACATCCAGTCGGGCGTCTATGACGCCTTCGCGGCCAAGCTTGCCGCCAAGGTCGCCGCAATGTCGGTCGGCGACGGCTTCACGCCGGGTGTCGAGATCGGGCCGCTGATCGACGAGCAGGGCCTTGCCAAGGTGGAAGACCATGTCGGCGACGCGCTTGCCAAGGGCGCCAAGCTGCTGACCGGCGGCAAGCGCATCGACGGCGCCGGCACCTTCTTTGCGCCGACGGTGCTGGCCGGCGTTGCGCGCGGCATGAAGGTGGCGCGCGAGGAAACCTTCGGGCCAGTGGCGCCGCTCTTCCGCTTCGAGACGGCCGAAGATGTCATCGCTCAAGCCAATGATACGGAATTCGGCCTTGCCGCCTATTTCTATGCCGGCGACCTGAAGAAGGTCTGGCGGGTGGCGGAAGCGCTGGAATATGGGATGATCGGCATCAATACCGGTATCATGTCATCCGAGACCGCGCCTTTCGGCGGCATCAAGCAATCCGGCCTCGGCCGCGAGGGTTCACGCCACGGCGCCGACGACTATCTGGAAATGAAATATCTCTGCATCGGCGGCGTCTGATCGGCCAGCCGGGAAAATCGCGCACGCGGCCTCTCGCCGCGTGCCGTCAATAATGCGGCGGGCGGGTAATACCAGGCGCTTCCAGCGACTGCTCCTCGAGCGACAGGAAACGTTCGGTCAGCCGGTCGAGCTTGGAGCGCATCTGCTCGACGATCTTCCATTGCTCGGTCAGCTGATCGGAAAGCTCCTCGATCGTCTTGGCCTGATGGGCCAGCATTTCCTCCAGCCGGGTGATGCGGTTCGTCTCGTCGGACATCGATCCTCCTTTGCCGAAACCGGCAATACAGTGCTCCTCCCAAAGCGGAAATAGGCCGCTTCGTCAATGCTTTCCATGGCTGGTGCGACCGTGCGCAAAAACCGAACCATCCGGTTACTAAAAGACCTTGCCGCGCCTGATGTTGTGGGGTAGGCCCTTATCCATCAGGGAGGAATACTGATGGATGTAGGAAACGGCTTTCTTCATCCGGACCGGCTCTTTCCGGCCGACCCGGCAATACGGACCATTGCGCGCGACCTCTACGAGACGGTGCGCAATCTTCCGATCGTCAGCCCGCACGGGCATACCGAACCGTCCTGGTTCGCCGACGACAAGCCCTTCGAAGATGCGGCCTCGCTGCTGGTCATTCCCGATCACTATCTCTTCCGGATGCTGCACAGCGTCGGCGTTCCCTTGGACGAGCTCGGCGTTCCCAGGCTCGACGGCAAGCCGGTGGCTGCGGGGCGGACGATTTGGCGAACCTTTGCCAAGCATTATCATCTCTTCCGCGGAACGCCGTCGAGCCTCTGGGTCGACCACGCCATGTCGGCCGTGCTCGGCTGCACCGAGCCGCTGACATCAGACAATGCCGATGCGCTCTACGACCATATCAATACTCAGCTCGCCCTTCCCGAATTCCGCCCGCGGGCGCTGCATCAGCGATTCGGCATCGAAACGATCGCGACGACGGAGGGCGCGCTTGACCCGCTGACACATCATCAGAAGATGACCGCCGACGGCTGGATCGGCAAGGTGCGCACCACTTACCGGCCGGACAGCGTCACCGATCCGGATGCGGTCGGCTTCCGCGATAATCTCGTCAAGTTCGGCGAGATCACTGGCGCTGACGTGACGCGCTGGGAGGGCCTGATCGAGGCGCACCGGCGCCGGCGCGCCTATTTCCGCCAGTTCGGCGCCACCGCGACCGATCACGGCGTACCCACAGCCTTCACCGCCGATCTGCTGCTTGCGGAAAAGCAGGCGCTGCTCGACAAGGCGCTGAGGGGGCCGCTGTCGGCTGCGGAGGCGGAACTCTTCCGCGGCCAGATGATGACCGAGATGGCCGGGCTTTCGGCCGAGGACGGCATGGTCATGCAGATCCATGCGGGGTCGCGGCGCAACACCGACAGCGGGCTGTTTGCGACGCGCGGCCCGAATATGGGCGCCGATATTCCGACCCGCACCGACTGGGTCGGCGGCCTCAATGCGCTGCTTTCCAGATACGGCCATGCGCCGGGGCTGCGGGTGCTGCTCTTCACCCTCGACGAGACGACCTATGCGCGCGAAATGGCGCCGATGGTCGGCCATTGGCCCTGCCTGATGATCGGCCCGCCCTGGTGGTTCCACGACAGCCCGCTCGGCATCCGCCGCTATCTCGACCAGGTGGTGGAAACGGCAGGCTTCGCCAATATGGCCGGTTTCAACGACGATACGCGGGCGCTGCTTTCGATCCCGGCGCGGCATGATGTCTGGCGCCGCGAAGTCTGCCGTTTCCTCGCCGGGCTCGCCGCCGAGCACCGGATTTCCAAGAGCGACGCCGCGATCGTGGCGGGCGAACTTTCCTATGGCAATGCGAAGAAGGCCTACAAGCTGTGAGCGAACGACTGCAGACCCTTTCCGGCCTCGCCCCGACGGCGAAGCTTCCCGCCTATGACCGCAGCCGGCTGAAAAGCGGCATCCTGCATCTGGGACCCGGCGCCTTTTTCGCGCGCATTTCGCACCGTTTACCGATGGCGCGCTGGCCGCCGCAGCCGGCGACTGGGGTATCGAGGTGGCAAGCCTGCGCACGCCCGATGTCGCCGACAATCTGAGCGCCCAGAACGGGCTCTATACGACACTGATCCGCGATACATCAGGCACGACGGCCGAGGTGATCGGCTCGATCCTGAAGGCGCATGTGGCGCCGCGCGATCCGGCCGGCCTGCTGGCGCGGCTCGAAGATCCCGCGATCCGCATCGTCAGCATGACGGTGACGGAAAAGGCCTATGGTTTCGATCCCGCAACCGGCGGTCTCGACCTTAAACATCCCGATATCGTCGCCGACCTCGCCAACCGGCATGCACCGCGCGGCGTCATTGGCTACCTGGTGGAGGGCCTTGCGCGCCGACGGCAGAAGGGCATCGCCCCGTTTACGCCGCTCAGCTGCGACAACCTGCCGAGCAACGGCGCCGTGCTGAAGCGCCTGGTGCTCGAATTCACCTCCCGCATCGATGCCGATCTGCATCGCTGGATCGAAGCGAACGTGCCCTTCCCGTCGACGATGGTCGACCGTATCACGCCGGCCAGCACCGACGCGACCTATGCCGATGCCGAGCGGCTGACGGGCCGCACGGATATGGCGGCGATCGAGACGGAACCTTTTACGCAATGGGTCATCGAAGACCATTTCGCCGATGGCCGTCCGGCCTGGGAAAAGGTGCGCGGCGCGCTGATGGTCGAAGACGTTTCAGCTTATGAGAAGATGAAGCTCCGGATGCTGAACGGCGCCCATTCGCTGCTTGCCTATCTCGGTTATATCGGCGGCTATGAATTCATCCGGGACGTGATGGACGATGCCGCCCTGGCAGCCCTGGCCTATCGCCATATGCATGCAGCGGCGAGAACGCTCGATCCGGTGCCGGGCATCGATCTCGACGACTATGCCAATGAATTGATAGCACGCTTTGCAAACAAGGCGATCGCGCACCGCACCTATCAGATCGCCATGGACGGCACGCAGAAGCTGCCGCAGCGGCTGCTGGAACCGGCATGCGAAGCGCTGGCGCATGGTGATCGGGCGGAGACCTATGCGATCGCCGTGGCGGCCTGGATGCGCTATGCGATCGGCGAACACGGCAATGGCGAGCGCTTCGAGCTGCGCGACCCCGGGCCGCGGAAATCGCCGCACTCATTGCCGATGTCCCGCGCACCGGCCCGGCGATTTCGGCGGCTCTCTTCACCCTGCCCGGATTGTTCCCGGCGGCTTTGACCGGACACCGCGCCTGGGCGCAGGATGTCTCGGACAAGCTGGAGATCCTGATCCAGGACGACCGGCTGCCGTTGTTTTGAGGTTTTCTCTCTTCCTCGGACGCCTTGCTCTGACTAGGGAGAGATAGCGAGGCGCGTGCTACACGCCTCTTCTCCCGCGGAGGCGCAAACCCACACTGCGTGGTCACGCCTTCACCCGCGCCATATCAGGATCGTAAAGCGGCGTCAGCGACAGCTTGCAGGGGATCCGTTCCCTGGCGATATCGAGTTCATAGGTGCCGGAGAGGATGAAATCTTCCGTAACGCCGTCGGTATTGCGGACGTAACCATAGCCGATCGGCTTGCCAAGCGTGTACCCGAAGCCGCCACTCGACAGCCAGCCGACGCGTTTGCCGTCGCGATAGATGGTTTCGCGGCCGAGCAGTACGGTATCGGGATCGTCGGGAACGAAGCAGGCGAGGCGCTTCTTCACCCCGCCCGACAACTGCCGCTCGATCGCCTCGCGACCGCGGAAGGGAATGTTCGTCCTGATCTTTACCGCCCAGCCGAGGCCGGCTTCAACAGGCGTGTGATCCGGGCCGATATCCGAGCCCCAGGCGCGATAGCCCTTTTCCAGGCGGCAGCTCTCGATGGCGCGGTAGCCGGCATTGACTAGGCCAAGCTCGCCGCCTGATGCCATCAATACGTCATAGACCGTGGTCGCATATTCAATGGGAATATGCAGTTCGTAGCCGAGCTCGCCGACATAGGTGATGCGCAAGGCCCGCACCGGGCAGCCTGATATGCCGATGGTCCTGACCTGGCCGAAGGGGAAGGCGGCATTCGAGACGTCGCTGCCGGTCACCTGTTCCAGCACGGCGCGTGCATTCGGCCCCATCAGCGACAGCACGCAATAGGCCGAGGTGACATCGACCAGTTCGGCATGCATCTCCGCCGGAATATTGCGGGCGATCCAATTGAAGTCATGGGTGGCGAAACCGGTGCCGGTGACGATATAATATTCGTCCTCGGCGATGCGGGCGACGGTCAGGTCGCATTCGATGCCGCCCTTGTCGTTCAGCATCTGCGTATAGATGAGCGATCCCACAGGCCTTGCGACGTCGTTGGAGGCGATCCAGGAGAGGGCTGCCTCGGCATCGCTGCCCTTCAGCACGAATTTGGCGAAGGAGGTCTGGTCGAAGATGACGGCCGCCTCGCGCACGGCCTTGTGCTCGCGGCCGACGGCCTCGAACCAGTTCTGTCTGCCGTAGCTGTAGATATCCCTCGGCTCCTCGTTGGCGAAGAGATCGGCAAACCAGTTCGGCCGCTCCCAGCCGAGTTTTTCGCCGAAACAGGCGCCTTGCGCCTTCAGCCGGTCATAGAGCGGCGATTTGCGGCAGGGGCGGCCGCTCGAATGTTCCTCAAATGGCCAAGCCATGGTGTAATGCTTGCCATAGGCTTCGAGCGTGCGGGTGCGCACCCAGTCGGTATCGAAATGCGGACGGCCGAAACGGCGGATATCAACCGGCCAGAGATCATAGGGCGGCTCGCCCTTCGTCACCCATTCGGCAAGCGCCATGCCGGCGCCGCCGGCAGAGGCGATGCCGAAGGCGTTGAAGCCGGCGCCGACGAAGAAATTCTTCAGCTCCGGTGCCTCGCCGAGAATGAAGTTGCCGTCAGGCGTAAAACTTTCCGGGCCGTTCAGCAGCTGCTTGACGCCGACATTCTCCAGCGCCGGAACGCGGCCGAGCGCCTGTTCCATGATCTGCTCGAAATGGTCGAAATTGCTGTCGAGCAGCGTGTAGTGGAAACCCTCGGGGATGCCTTTCTCGGCCCAGGCAATGGGGTTCGGTTCGTAGCCGCCCATGACGATGCCGCCGACCTCCTCCTTGTAATAGGTCAGGCGATCGGGATCGCGCAGGGTCGGCAGGTTGGAGGGAACGCCGAAGGATTCGGTGATGATATATTGATGCTCGACCGAGACCAGCGGCACGTTGACGCCGAAGCGGGCAGCGAAGGCGCGTGTCCACTGGCCGGCGCAGACGACGACCCGCTCGCATTCGATGCGCCCCTCAGCGGTAATGACGGAGAGTATCCTCCCCTTGTCGATTTCAAGGTCGAGAACTTCGGTATCCTCGAAGATCGAAACGCCGCACATGCGGGCGCCCTTCGCCAGCGCCTGGGTGATGTCGGAGGGATTGGCCTGGCCGTCTGTGGGAAGGAAGGCGGCGCCGACGAGATCGTCTATTGTCATCAGGGGCCAAAGATCGAAGGCCTCCTGCGGCGTCAGCAACTGCATTTCGAGGCCGAAGGACTGGGCCGTCGTTGCCTGACGCTTGACCTCCGTCCAGCGCTCCTCGTTGCAGGCAAGACGCAGGCCGCCATTCATCTTCCAGCCGGTGCCGAGGCCGGTTTCCTCCTCCAGCCGCTTATAGAGATCGACGGAATAACCGAGCAGCTGGGTGATGTTGGCGCTGCTGCGCAGCTGGCCGACGAGGCCGGCGGCATGGAAGGTGGTGCCCGAGGTGAGCTTCTTACGCTCCAGAAGGACGGTATCGGTCCAGCCGAGCTTGCCGAGATGATAGGCTGTCGAGCAGCCGATGATGCCGCCGCCGATGACCACGGCTTTTGCCGTCTTCGGTAATTGTTTCGTCATTTATCGATCCTGTTCAAAGGCTTGATAGGCGCGTTCGAAGCGCCCGAGATTTTCGGCGGTATAGGCGGCGTAGTCGAATGCGATGGTGGAATGGATTTCCGAAATCATACTCCACAGCGTCTCGCGCAGCAGCGAGGCGCATTTCATCGCGCCATAGCGCCGGCTGAGATCCGATGTCAGCGGCCGGTCGAAATAGGCCTCCAGCATCATTCGCTCGGCGGCTTCCGAAAACTCGTTGTTGGAAGCCAATCCGCCGAGATCGAACAGCGGTGTGTTGAAGCCGGCATAGTCCCAGTCGATCAGCCAGAGCCGCTTGCCGTCGTCGAGAAAATTGGCGGCCAGCAGGTCGTTGTGGCCGAAGGCGATGTCGAACGGCCCTGCCGCTTGTTCCAGCGTCTCGGCCCTGCCGATCAGGGCCGGCAGCAATGGAAGATAGGGGGTGCCCGACTCCTTCAGGCTGGCGGCGTAATCGCGGATGACGTGGAAGACCCAGAAGATCATCGCCTGGCCGCGGAATTGCCGGGCGATGTCGTGATGGCAGGCGTGGATGAGCGGAACGATCCGGGCGAGCATATCAGGTGTCCTGACGTCCTCCGGCGACAGCGCCCGCGCCTCGATATAGTCAAGCACCAGCACGCCGGGCGAATGGTGGATGACGGCAGGCGATATGCCGGCGGCATGCGCCGCGCGGCTTGCGGCAAGCTCGTTCTGGCGACTGATGTGATGGATGGGAATATCGGTGCCGAGCCTCACCACGCAGCGCGCGACGGCATCGCTGACCAGATAGTTCCGGTTGGTGATGCCGCCTGAGATCGGCGAGATTTCGATCGGGCCCTGCCAAATGCCGAGCGCATGAATCCTATCTTCAGGCGTCATGCATCACCCCCCATCACCTTCTCGAAATGATGGGGCAGAGCAGGATCGGCTGTCAAGCAGGGCGGTTAGATCGTCTTTCCAGCGGCGTCGAAGACGTGACAGCGGGCCGGATCGAAGAAGGTCTTCACATTGGCGCCGCGCTCGACCTTCTGCTGGCCGTCGAGAGCGATCGTCAGGAGCTGGCCATCCGGCGTCGTGGTGTAGAGCATAGTGGCGCCGCCGAGATTTTCGACGAGATCGACGTTGACGGTCGACAGCGTGATGGCGCCCTCCGTGAGGGAAAGATGCTCGGGGCGGATGCCGAAGGTGACGTCCTCACCGGCCTCGCCTTTCAATCGGCGTGGCAGGCGGACGGAATTGCCGCAGACATGAATGCTGGTTTCCGTCTCGCCGACCTCTTCGATGCGGGCCTTCAGAAAATTCATCTTCGGGCTGCCGATGAAGCCGGCGACGAAGCGGTTGGCCGGGTTATTGTAGAGATCGAGCGGCGCGCCGACCTGCTCGATGCGGCCGGAGTTGAGCACCACGATCTTGTCGGCCATCGTCATGGCCTCGACCTGGTCATGGGTGACATAGATCATGGTGTTGCCGAGCTGCCGGTGCAGGCGAGAGATCTCGACGCGCATCTGCACGCGCAGCTCGGCGTCGAGGTTCGACAGCGGTTCATCGAACAGGAAGATGCGCGGCTCGCGAACGATGGCCCGGCCGATGGCGACGCGCTGGCGCTGGCCGCCGGAGAGCGCCTTCGGCTTGCGCTCCAGGAGTTTCTCGATCTGCAGGATCTCGGCGGCGCGTTTGACCTTCGGTTGGATCTCGGCCTTCTTGTAACCCGCCGTCTCCAGGCCGAAGGCAAGGTTCTTGTAGACCGACATATGCGGATAGAGGGCGTAGGACTGGAAGACCATGGCGATGCCGCGTTTGGCGGGCGCCACCTCGTTCATGCGCTCGTTGTCGAGCAGCAGCCCGCCGCCCGAGATTTCCTCGAGACCGGCGATCATGCGCAGAAGGGTCGATTTTCCGCAGCCGGATGGACCGACGAAAACGACGAATTCGCCGGGATCGATCGTCAGGTCGATGCCATGGATCACATCCATCGCGCCGTAGCGCTTCTCGACCTTCTGAAGAACGACACTGGTTGCCATCTTCTCAAAACCCCTCTCGTTTCATTTATCGGTTACTTCGTTCTTGCGCGCCAATCGGCGTATTTCGGACTGTCGGGGCCGACCGGCAGCGGCACTTCGGCGCCGCTGTCGGAAGACTGGTAGATGGCGGTGACGAGTTCCAGCGCCCGGCGCGCATCCACCGTCGTCACCGGCAGCGGCCCCTGGCCGCTGAGGAAGGCGTGGAACTGGCCCATCTGGGTGGTGAAACGCGGCGCGACCGGCTGCCAGTCGGCAATCACCCGGTCAATCTGCCCCCGAACGTCGTCATTGGCGGCGATGATCTTCCAGGGGTCCTTGCCCGGCGTATAGGGCTCATGGCTGCTTTCGAAGGTCACATTCTCGAAGTGCAGCCTCAGCCGGCTCAACTGTTCCTGCGAACCCAGCGTGCAGGACAGCGAGACGAAGGCGCCGCTTTCCATCAGCAGGCTGGCGGAGGCGCAATCCTCGACCTCGATGTCGTTGACGCGGGTGGCGACACGGCCGAAGACCCTTGCTGCCGGGCCCATCAGATGCATCATCATGTCGTGCAGATGCAGCGCATGGGTGACGAGCACGCCGCCGAGTTCCGTCGCCCATTTGCCGCGCCAGGGCACGGCATAATATTCGGGTTTGCGCAGCCAGAAGGTTTCGACCGAGGCCGTATAGGCTTTGCCGGCAATGCCGGCGTCGATGATCCGCTTGGCCTTCTGGATGCCGTCGCCGTAGCGATACTGGAAGATCGGCATCAGCACGCCTTTTGCAGTCTTTTCCGCCGCCATGATGGTATCGACGGCGGCGAGCGATCCGGTCAGCGGCTTTTCGCAAACGACATGTTTGCCGGCGGCAAGGGCAGCCACCACCTGCTCCAGATGCACCCCGGGCGGGGTGCAGATATCGATGATGTCGATTGTGTCGTCGGCAAGCAGCTCGGCAAAGGAGGTGGTGCGCCGTTCGATGCCGAACTCGTCGCCGACTGCCGCCAGGCGCTCTCCGTTCAGGTCGCAGATCGCCACGACCTTGAATTTGTCGGCATGCGGCAGATAACCTTCGACAATGTGGGAGCGGCCAATGCCGCAGCCGACGATTGCGACCGTTCTGATGCTCATGTCGCTCTTTCCCGTTGCCGCCATCAACGCTTCATGCCCGTCGTGGCGATGCCCTCGATCAGCAGGCGCTGAAAGAACAGGAAGAAGAAGAACACCGGCACCAGCGTCAGCGTCGACATGGCGAACAAGCCGCCCCAATCCGATGCGCTGGTGGAATCGACGAAGGTGCGCAGGCCGAGCTGGATCGTATAGGTGTTCATGTCGTTCAGGTAGATCAGCGGGCCGAAGAAATCGTCCCAGGTCCAGATGAAGGAGAAGATGGCAGCCGTCGCCAAGACCGGCAGCGACAGCGGCAGCATGATCTTCCAGTAAATGCGCCAGGCGCTGCAGCCGTCCATCATGGCAGCTTCGTCGAGTTCGCGCGGGATGCCGCGGAAGAACTGCACCATCAGGAAGATGAAGAAGGCATCGCTTGCCAGGAACTTCGGCACGACGAGCGGCAGGATGGTGTTGACCCAGCCGAGGTTGAGGAAGAGCACATATTGCGGGATCAGCGTCACGTGATAGGGGATCATCAGCGTGCCGAGCATGATCGCGAACCAGAAATTGCGGCCGGCAAAACGCAGCCGGGCAAAGGCGAAAGCCGTCAGCGAACAGGCGATGACATTGCCGGTCACCACCAGCACCGAGATGACGAGCGAATTCCAGAAGAACCGGCCGAAGCTGACATCGAGGCCGACCCAGCCGCGCGCGTAGGAGGAGAAATCGATCGACGACGGAATAAGCGAGGTCGACGAGAAGATCTCGGTTTCCGGCCTGACCGATGCCGAAACCATCCACAACAGCGGATAGACCATCAGAAGCGATGCGGCGATCAGCAGGGCGTGGATGACAAGCGACGCCGGCAGGCTCCGTTTGGTGATATCAGATGGCGGCCTGGCCGCAGTGACGGAAGCGGTCATCTCAGTCATCGTAATGCACCCAATAACGCGAGGTCAGGAAAGAGAAAGCGGTGAAGACGGCGATGATCAGCACCAGGATCCAGGCGAGCGCCGAGGCATAGCCCATGCGGAAATTGCCGAAGGCTTCCTGATAGAGGTAGAGCGTGTAGAACAGCGTCGAGTTGATCGGACCGCCCGTGCCGCCGGAGATGATGAAGGCGGGTGTGAAAGCCTTGAAGGCATCAATGGTCTGGACGACGGCGTTGAAGAAGATCACCGGCGTCAAAAGCGGCAGGGTGATCTTGTAGAATTGGCGGAATTTCGAGGCGCCATCGAGGCTTGCGGCCTCATACATATCCTGGGGAATCTGGCGCAAGCCGGCGAGGAAAATAATCATCGGCGAGCCGAACTGCCAGACCGACAGAGCCACCAGCGTATAGATCGAATAGTTCGGATGCGAGATCCAGCTCGGACCTTCGATGCCGAACTGCGAGAGTGCGGCATTGACGAGACCATCGCTGGCGAAAAGCTGGCGCCAGAGCACGGCGATCGCCACGCTGCCGCCCAGCAAGGAAGGGAGGTAGAAGATGGCGCGATAGAAGGTCAGTCCGCGCAGGCCGCGGTCCAGCGCCATGGCGACCAGCAAAGCGAAGGTCAGTTTGAACGGCACCGAGAAGACAACATACGTCAGGGTGACGTGCATCGCGGCCGAGAATTTCGGATCCGCCGTGGCGATGCGCACGTAATTCGCCATTCCCACCCACCGCGGCGACTGCAGCATGTCGAAGTCGGTGAAGGAGAGGTAAAGCGAAATCAGGGCCGGCCCGAGCGTCAGCCCGAAAAAGCCGATAAGCCATGGCAGGAGGAAGAGATAGCCGGAAGCATTGGCATTCCAGAGACGCCGGAAGCGTCCTTCGGCCACGGCCCCCTGATATCTTTCGACATTTATGGCCCCTGCGGGCGTGCGCATCGCATTGCTCATACGGGATCAGCCTCGTGCGAGAATCTGCGTGATTTCGGTGACCAACTGTTTGCCGCCATCGGCGGGAGACAGCTGTCCGAAACCGACCTGTTCGGCGATGTTTCGCAGCATCAGCTCGCCTTCACCGGCGCCGGCCGGCGGCGGCGGCGGCAATTTGCCGGCGAGATCGCCGAGACCGCTGACATAGGCCAATGCAACCTTGCCATTCTCATCGAGCTTCTGCGCGACAACCTCGCGCATGGCGGCCGATTCCGGAATGCCGCGTTCGACATCCAAGAGCAGCACTGCCTCGGGATTCTTGACGAAGAAGTTGATGTAGTCCACGGCCAGGTCGATCGCTTTCGACTGGGCCGAAACAGAGAAGAACATCGAAGGCTTGCGATAGTGGCCGCCCTTCGAATCCGACTTGATGCGCATATAGTTGGTAAGCGCCAGCTTGTCCTTGTTCATGGCCTGATAGGCGACGAACTGATTGGAATGGGCAAAACCGGCCGCAGATTTGCCGAGCGACACTGTATTGGTTTCGATATCGTTCTTGTCGAGAGCCTGGATATCGGCGGGAACGCAGGCGCCGGCCTCACGGAACTTGGCCCACATATCGTACCATTCCGATGCGTCGTCGACGCCGAAGCCGATCTTGCCGTCGGCGGTATAGAGCGCCTTGCCGCGCTGACGCAGCCAGTTTTCGAACAGAGGTTCGCCGCCGCTGCCGTCGGCGAGACCGAACATGCCTTTGCGCTTGCCGGCCTTGGTGATCTCGGCGCCCATGCGTGCAAACTCATCCCAGGTGGTCGCCTGCGTCGGCAGATCGACCCCGGCCTCCTTGAAGGCGGTGGTGTTCAGAACCGTCGCGGCCGAATTCGCGCCGAGGCTGACGCCATAGAGATGGCCGTCGACACTGCCGCCATCGATCTGCGCCTTGTCGAAATCGTCGAGGTTGAGCTTAGCCGGCATGTAGGATTCAAGCGGCGCAAGAGCGCCGCGACGCGCGTACTGAACGATATAGCGGTAGTCCATCTGGATGACGTCAGGCGCATTGCGGCCGGCAACCTGGGTCGCAAGGCGCGGCCAGTAATCGCCCCAGCCGAGGAATTCGCCGGTGATCGAGGTACCGGCATTCTTCGACTGATAGAGCTGCGAAACCTTGTTAGTGCGGTCGGCGCGCGGCTGCGAGCCCCACCACAGGAGGCGCAAGCGCTTTTCCTGTGCAAAAGCGCTGGTTCCGAGCGCCGAGAGCGAAAGAAGCGTTGCGCCTCCCGCCAAGAAATTACGTCTGCTTATACGTAGGCTCATTTTTTCCTCCTCCAAAGGGGAAGCGCCTCCACACGCTTCCGATGTAGTTACTCTTGCATAAATAACTAATTGGTTACAAGCTACGAGCAAAGCGGCAAGCCTGTCAAGCGGGGTGTCGGTTCTTGCTCGCCGCCCTTCTAAAATTCGGTTTTTACAATTTCGCACCGAAGGCTTATGAGCGCAACATGCGAGACGGAGGGGAAACGATGAACGACAACGGCCAAAACGGGAGAAGAAAAAATCCCGGCGCCCATCTCAGGAACGCACGGCGCAACGCGATCCGGAGCGGACGCGCGCCGCGATCCTGGAAGCGGCCACCCGGGAATTTGCCGAAAACGGCATGGGCGGAGCCCGCGTCGACGCCATCGCCGAGCGCGCCGGCACCAACAAGCGCATGCTCTACCATTATTTCGGCGACAAGGAGCAGCTCTATCTCCGCGTGCTCGAAGAGGCCTATGTCGGCATCCGCACCGCCGAGCGCGCGCTCCATATCGGTGACCGCAGCCCGGAGGAAGGCATCGGGGAACTGGCGCTCTTCACCTGGCGTTATTTTCTCCAGCACCCGGAATTCCTCAGCCTGCTCGGCACGGAAAACCTGCATCGGGCCCGTTGGCTGCGCCAATCCGTCCGGCTCAAGGAACTGCATTCGCATCTGATCGGCGAGCTTTCGGACGTCCTCGAGCGGGGAAAGAAGCAAGGCGTCTTCGTCGAGAGCGCCGATCCGCTGCACGTCTATCTGACGATCGCCTCGCTCGGCTATTTCTACCTGTCCAACCAGTACACGCTTTCGACGATCTTCGGCCGCGACCTGATCGAGCCAAACCATCTCAATGCCTGGGAAAGACATATCGTCCACGTGACGCTCGCCTCGATCAAGCACTGAATTCTGAAATCAGGATTTGACTATTGACAGCCTCGCCGCTCTTCTGCCATCAAGTAACTGTTTAGTTACCGGCTTGGGAGGGCCCGGCTTGATGCCCGCTCGCGCCGCAAAAGATTCCAGGGAGGAAAACATGGCACGCTTGGGGATCATCTTACACGGCGTTACCGGCCGCATGGGGTACAATCAGCACCTGGTGCGTTCGATCCTCGCCTTCCGCGACCAGGGCGGCATCACGCTGAAATCGGGCGAGAAGCTAGAAATCGACCCGATCATCGTCGGCCGCAACGGCGCCAAGATGGAAGAGCTGGCGAAGAAGCATAACATCAAGCGCTGGTCGACCGATCTCGATGCCGCTCTCGCCAACCCCGACGACACGATCTTCTTCGACGCCGGCACCACGCTGATGCGCGCCGAACTTCTGTCCCGGGCGCTCGATGCCGGCAAGCATGTCTATTGCGAAAAGCCGATTTCCGACGACCTGCAGGTGGCGATCGATCTTGCCCGCAAGGCGCGCGGCTCCGGGCTCAAACACGGCGTGGTGCAGGACAAGCTCTTCCTTCCCGGCTTGCGCAAGCTGGCGCTGCTCAGGGATTCCGGCTTCTTCGGCAAGATCCTCTCGGTGCGCGGCGAATTCGGCTATTGGGTTTTCGAAGGCGATTGGGGCGTGCCGGCCCAGCGTCCCTCCTGGAACTACCGCAAGGGCGACGGCGGCGGCATCATCCTCGACATGCTCTGCCACTGGCGCTACGTGCTCGACAATCTGTTCGGCGAGGTGAAGGCCGTCTCCTGCCTCGGGGCCACGCATATTCCGCAGCGCATCGACGAGCAGGGCAAACCTTATGACTGCGACACCGACGACGCGGCCTATGCGACCTTCGAGCTCGACGGCGGCGCGATCGCCCAGATCAACTCCTCCTGGGCCGTGCGTGTGCGCCGCGACGACCTCGTCACCTTCCAGGTCGACGGCACCCATGGTTCGGCCGTCGCCGGCCTGACGAAATGCTGGAGCCAGCACCGGGTCAACACGCCGAAGCCGGTGTGGAATCCTGACCAGCCGCAGACGATCGACTTCTACAAGACCTGGGACGAGGTTCCAGATACGCAGGCTTTCGACAACGGTTTCAAGGTGCAATGGGAAATGTTCATCCGCCATGTCGTCGAAGACGCGCCGTGGCCCTATGGGCTGGAAGCCGGCGCCAAGGGCGTGCAGCTGGCCGAACTCGGCCTGAAATCCTGGGCCGAACGCCGCTGGCTCGATGTTCCCGCATTGGAGTTCTGAACCGTGACGACGATCAATCTCCCGCTGGACGGCAAGATCGTCCCCTACACGCTGACCGGAACGCCGATCGAACTGAAAAAACGCGACGCCAAGGCTTTTCCGCGCATCGCCTTTGCCGCCGCCCATGTCGTCGCCGATCCGCTCGCCGACAACGATCCCTGGCTGACGCCGGCGATCGACTGGGAGCGGACGCTCGCCTTCCGCCACCGGCTCTGGGATCTCGGCCTCGGCGTTGCCGAAGCGATGGATACGGCGCAGCGCGGCATGGGCCTCGGCTGGCCGGAAGCGCGCGACCTCATCCGGCGGGCGCTTGGCGAAGCGGCCGGCCGCAAGGATGCGCTGATCGCCTGCGGCGCCGGCACCGACCATGTGACGCCGGGACCCGACGTGACCGTCGATACCATTCTCAGAGCCTATGAGGAGCAGATCGAAACGGTGGAGGCGGCTGGCGGCCGCATCATCCTGATGGCGAGCCGGGCGCTTGCCGTCACGGCCAAGGGACCGGACGATTATGTCAGGGTCTATGACCGCATCCTTCGCCAGGTCAAGGAACCCGTTATCATCCATTGGCTGGGAGAAATGTTCGATCCGGCGCTCGAGGGATACTGGGGCAATGGCGACCACCTGAAGGCGATGAAAACCTGCCTTGACGTGATCGAAGCCAACGCCGCCAAGGTCGACGGCATCAAGATCTCGCTGCTTTCCAAAGAAAAGGAAGTGGCGATGCGCCGGCAGTTGCCTGAGGCCGTGCGCATGTATACCGGCGACGACTTCAACTATGCCGAATTGATCGCCGGCGACGAAGAGGGCCATTCCGATGCGCTGCTCGGCATTTTCGATGCGATCGCGCCGGCAGCGTCTGCTGCGCTCGACGCGCTCGGCCGCAGGAGCAACCACGAATTCTTCGACCTGCTCGAGCCGACCGTGCCGCTGTCACGCCACATCTTCAAGGCGCCGACGCGTTTCTACAAGACCGGCGTCGTCTTCCTCGCCTATCTCAACGGCCTGCAGGATCATTTCGTCATGGTCGGCGGCCAGCAGAGCACCCGCTCCCTGACGCATCTGGCAGAGCTCTTCCGCTTGGCCGACAAGGCGCGGGTGCTGGCCGATCCAGAACTGGCAACGGCGCGCATGCGCCAAGTGCTTGCCGTCAACGGCGTTCACTGATCTCGGTCACGGCGATGGGAGGAAAATGACATGCAGGTCGAAGGACTTTCGATCAATCTGGCGACGGTCCGCGAGCAATGCGGTTTTGCCGAAGCCGTCGACATCTGCCTGAAGCACGGCATCACCTCGATCGCGCCCTGGCGCGACCAGGTCGCCAAGGCCGGACTCGACGAAGCGGTCAGGATCGTCAAATCGAATGGCATCAAGCTGACCGGGCTTTGCCGCGGCGGCTTCTTTCCGGCGGCAAACGACGCCGACTGGCAGAAGAATCTCGACGACAACAAGCGGGCGATCGACGAGGCAGCAGCATTCTCAGCCGACTGCCTGGTGCTCGTCGTCGGTGGGTTGCCGGGCGCTTCGAGGGACATTGTCGCGGCCCGCCAGATGGTGTTCGACGGCATTGCCGCGGTGCTGCCGCATGCCCAGGCATCAGGCGTGAAGCTTGCCATCGAGCCGCTGCATCCGATGTATGCGGCCGACCGGTCTTGCGTGAACACGCTCGGCCAGGCGCTCGACATGTGCGAGCCGCTCGGCGAGGATGTCGGCGTCGCGATCGACGTCTACCATGTCTGGTGGGATCCCGATCTTGCCAACCAGATCGCCCGCGCCGGACGTATGAAACGGATCTTTGCCCACCACATCTGCGACTGGCAGGTGCCGACCAAGGACATGCTGCTCGACCGCGGCATGATGGGCGATGGCGTCATCGATCTCAAGGGCATAAGACGGATGATCGAGGCGGCCGGTTTCTTCGGGGCGCAGGAAGTGGAGATCTTTTCGGCAGAGACCTGGTGGAAACGCCCGGCCGACGAGGTGATCGCCACCTGCGTCGAGCGGTTCAAAAGTTGCTGCCAGATCTGATTTTTCAATATTCGTTTCATCACGCATGCAGGAGGATCATTCGATGGAGAAACGCCGTTTTGCCCTGATCGGCACAGGAAACCGCGGCACCACCATGTGGGGCAAGGATCTGCTGGCCGGCTGGCGCGAACATGTCGACCTCACAGCCATCGTCGAGACAAATTCATTGCGCGGCGAGCGCGCCCGCAACATGATCGGCAGCAATGCGCCGCTCTATGAAAACATCAATTCCATGCTCGCCGAGCAGAAACCGGATCTGGTCATCGTCTGCACGCCCGACCATACGCATGACGATATCGTCGTGCGGGCGCTGGAGGCCGGTATCGACGTCATTACCGAAAAGCCGATGACTACCTCGGTCGAGAAAATTCGCCGAATTCTCGATGCCGAAAAGCGCACCGGCCGCCGCGTCGACGTCTCCTTCAACTATCGCTACGCGCCAACGGCCGCAAAGATCAAGGAGCTGTTGAACAGCGGCGAGATCGGTCGAGTGACCTCCGTCGATTTTCACTGGTATCTCAACACCAAGCATGGCGCCGACTACTTCCGACGCTGGCATGCCTATACGGAAAATTCCGGCAGCCTGTTCGTCCACAAGGCGACGCATCATTTCGATCTGTTGAACTGGTATCTCGACAGCGATCCCGACGCCGTCACCTCCTTCGCCGACCTGCAGAACTACGGCGGCAAGGGCCCGTTCCGCGGACCGCGCTGCAAGCTCTGTCCGCACGCGCATGAATGCGACTACTATCTCGATATCGAAAAGGATTCCTTTCTCGATCAGCTCTATGAAGATCCGTCGAAGATTGACGGCTATTTTCGCGACGGCTGCGTCTTCCGCGAGGACATCGATATTCCCGATACGATGGTGGTCAGCCTGCGTTACCGCAACAATGTCCATGTCTCCTATTCGCTGAACACCTTCCAGCCGATCGAAGGCCATCACCTTGCCTTCAACGGTACCAAGGGACGCATCGAAATTCGCCAGTATGAGACCCAGCCGTGGGAAGAGCCGAAGCAGGACACGATCCTGCTCATCCGCAATTTCCCGAACGGCAAGGAGGCGGTCGAGCGCATCATCGTTCCGCATTTCACCGGCGGCCATTACGGCGGCGACGACCGGATGCGCAACATGATCTTCAAGCCCGACATGGAAGACCGTCTCGGCCAGCGCGCCGGCACGCGGGCCGGCGCCATGTCCGTGCTCTGCGGCATTGCCGCGCTGACGAGCTCACGCACCGGCAAGGTGGTCAATATCTCCGATCTGATGCCTGAGCTTGCCGATGACGGGTCGCCGAATTCGTTGAAAACAGCGCGCTGATAGCTAAGGCGCGTCGCGATCTTTCTGATTCGCTCCTAGCGCTTTAGGTCTTTGTCTTTACTCGCCTGAGCCGCTCGATGCGCCTCAGGCGATGTTTTCGAGATTTGCCTGGTGGATCTGGTAGAGCAGCGGCCGGCCGGTCACGAAGCGCTCGACCTCGTCCACCGCCATCTCGCCGAGGCGCGCCCGTTCCAGCCCGATGGCGCCGGCAATATGCGGCGTCAGGAAGACGTTCGGCAGATCGTAAAATATAGAATCCGGCTCCGGGATTTCCGGATCGGTGACATCGATGACCGCATCGATGCGGCCGGTCTTCAGCTCCGAAAGCAGCGCCGCCTCATCGATGAGAATGCCGCGCGCCGTATTGATGAGCGTCGCGCCGTCCTTCATCAGCGACAGTCCTCGCGCGTCGATCATATGCCGGGTCGACGGCAGCGACGGCGCATGCAGGGAAACGATATCGGCGCGGCGCATCAATTCGTCGAGCTCGACCTTCTCGCCGCCGAGGCCGGCTGCCTCGGCGGCGTCGAGCATGGGGTCGAACAGCAGCAGCCTGTAACCGAAGGGTTTCAACAGCTCGATTACCCGCCGGCCGATGCGCGATGCGCCGACAATTCCGAGAGTGCGGCCGTAGTTGCCGATCGCTTCGCGCTGCATCGGATAGGTTCGATCGCGGTTGCGGTCGGCGACGTAGAGATCGCGGAAACGGAAGGCGCGTTTGCCGGCGAAGAGGATCGCCGCCAGTGTGAATTCGGCGACCGGCATAGCATTGGCCTCGGCCGCGTGGCTGACCGCTATGCCGGCTTCGAAGACGGCGTCGTCGATGATGCCCTTCACCGTGCCCGCCGCATGGACGATCAGGCGAAGCCGCGGCGCGGCGGCGGGAATATCGGGTCCGACATAGGGCGCGCCCCAGCCGGTGATCAGGATTTCGGCTTCGCTCAGCAGGCGTCTTGCCCGCGCATCGTCGAAATGCTGCAGCGGCTCGGGATCCAGCAGGCGACCGATACCGCCGAGCCGGCGCAGGATCTCGTCGGGCAGGACGTATTCGGTACGAGAAGGCTGCATGGCAAGGACAATGGCCGGTCGGCTCATGGCATCTGTCCCGGGGCTTCGATGGCGCTGACGGTCACGCCCTTTTCCCGCACTAGGGCCTCCAGCGCTGCGATGTCGGGCGCTTTCGGGGGCTTCGTCCAGGCCGAGGAGACTGCAGCGGGATCGTTGAACGCCAGTACCGCCGTCACCAAGATGGTTTCGCCGGCCGGGATCTGGCCGCGCAGCTGCGGCACCAGGGTTTTCGCAACGATCAGATTGGTGTTAGGCTGCGCCTTCTGGGCCAGGCCGGTGCGCCTGACCGAAGAACCGAGATCGAGAATGCCGGTGAAATCGGCGTCGCCGATCGCATAGGCAGCCCCTTCCGAAGCCGACAGCCTATCGAGTTCGAAATCCCGGCGGCCGATGGCAAAGCCGCCTTCAGCGATGCGTAGCGGCCGGCCTGAGCTGATCCGGTGGAGGCGGATATGCCAAGGGGCTGCCGGGACGAGCCAGGTTTCGACGCCGACATCTTCAAACGGCGACCATTTCGCATACAGCACGTCGCCTACGAGCTTGGCTTCCTCATTGGTTTCGCGCACGCGATAGTGCAGGCCGTCATCGCTGAAGGCCAGCATCGAATCGAAGGCGGCCAGCGCAAAGCCGCGTTCGTCGGATTCGACGCTGAAGCCGTAGCGGGAGGAATAAGCGAATTTCGCGTATTTTTCCGTGCCGAAACGCATCTGCAGATTTTCCTGCCCGGAGGAAAGGGCCACGACATCGCCGCCCGTCCGCATCATCACCATGCCGGGATGACGCTGGGGGACGACGTCAGGTGCCTGCTCCGGCGCCTTTTCCTCAGCGGTCCAGAACGGATGATCCTGCCGGATCGCCAGCGGCAGAAAGGCTTTCAACGCCCAATAGGGCGAGCCGGCGGAATTGTAACTCTCCGACATCAGCAGGTTCGGATAGCCGAAACCGATCGACAGCACGCCGTCGCGATCGGCAATAGGCTTATCCTTCCACCAGCGCAGATGCTGCAGGCAGAGGTGTTTGACCTCGCCCCAAGGCAGCGCCTCGACATCGGCGAAAGCGAGCGCCGACCAGAAGCCGGCGCAGGCGAAACGATAGGTCAGGCTGCGGCCGAAGGGGATCGTGGCGCCGTCGGCGGCGAACCAGTGGCGGAAATCCCGGGCGAAGAGGATCGCGCGCTCGCGATAGCGCTTGGCATAATCGTCGTCGACCAGCTTCGAATAGATCAGGCCATAGAAATGCATGGCGAAGGGAATATAGTGGTCGATGCGGCGGACGTTTCCGTCACGATACCAGCCGTCGCCGATATAGAAGCCTTCGAGTTCCTCCAGATAGTGCCGGGTCAGGCTGCGGTCGAAATCGGCGCCGAGGCGATCGAGGGCGATATCGACGAAAATCCGGAAGAATTTCCAGTTGTTATCAGCATAGTCGAACTGCCTGGCATGTTTGAGATAGGCGATGACATTGCCGCGGGCGCGCGCATCGAGCGGTTCCCAGATCTTTTCCGGCACCAGCGCCAGGGCAAAACCGAGAGCGGCAAGCTCGACCATGCGCTGATCGCGGCCATTGACCGTTCCCCAATATTCCGGATGAGCGGGATCGGTGCCGTTTGCGAGGCCCTCGGCGAACCGATGCCAGTGGGCGAAGTCGCCCTTGCCGGCGCCAAGCGGCGCCAAACCCCAGAGCGGGCGGGCAAAGCCTTCAAGATCGGCCGCCGCCCGGTCGAAATGGGCGGCCGCACCGCTCAGCCTGACGCGGGCATTGCCTTTTGAGAAGCAGGCAAGCAGCGGATCGAAGAGATCAAGCAGGGCCCGGCTCATATCGGCGCGGGTTTCGAGCGGATTGCCTGCGAGCGGGTTGGCGCTGGCGGGATCATAGGTCATCGGCGTCACTCACGGGTTTCAGCGTTCACAACGGTCCCTCCCGAAACGGGAATGACAGCCTGGCAGATGTGGCGCGCCGGCGCCGTCCTGTTGCGGAAACGAGACAGCATCAGCGAGATGGCCTCGCGCCCGAGGGCGGCACGGTCGACGCGCATGGTGGAAAGCTGCGGATTTGTCATCAGCGCGCAGGGCAGATCATCGAAGCCGACGATGGCGAAATCCTCCGGCACACGCAGACCGGCTTCGGTGACGGCCTCCAGCACGCCGACGGCGATGAAATCATTCATGCAGAAGGCGGCGGTAAAACCGGCATTTTCAGCAAGGATCGCAGCCGTGCGATCATGGGCCTCGCCGCTGGCGCTGCCCTGCAGTGCGAGGTCCACGAAACGGCCTTCGGCACCGGGAACGGCGGCGATCGCCGCCTCGAAGCCGCGGATGCGCTCCCGGATCGTATGGCGGTGCGAGCCGCTCAAATGCAGGATGCGGCAGTGGCCGGCCTTCATCAATCGGCTCGTCGCCTGATAGGCGCCGAAGAAATTAGCCGGCGAAACGCCATCGAATTGCATTCGAGGATCGGTGCCATTGACGAGAACGGCGGGCGTCAAGGTGTCCCGCAGCCAGCCGCGCAGGCTCTCGTTCGGATCGATGCCGACGAGAAAGAGGCCTTCGGCGCCTGCTGCCTGCATATAGTCGCGCACGGCATCCGGCGTCGTGCGATCCTCGCGGACCATGCGGATTTCGAAGGGCATGCCTGCGTCGGCGGCGCCGGCGCGCAACCCGTCGACAATCGCTTCATAAAAGACGCTGAGGCCGCCGGTGACGCCATCGCTGGCGATCAGCGCCAGCCCGCCAGCAACGGCTTCAGTCGCTGATTTGACCGGATAGCCATGCTCAGCGGCCACCTTCAAGATCTGGCGGCGCACGGTTTCGCTGATGCCGGGTTCGTTGGCGAGTACCCGCGACACCGTCGAGACGGAGACCCCGGCCAATGTGGCGATATCGGCCTGGCGCGGCCGTCTGACTTTCTGTTCGTTCCCGATTTTTTCGTCATTCATGGGGCAAAGTTTATGCAAGTTATGCAAATTTGCAAGATAATCATTATTTCTTGCAATAATTATTTTTTTGCGTAGTCTTTGTGACGAATTGCTCGCAAACGCCATTGGAGGATGGCGGCGGGCATATTGGGGCAAGGAGGATATCATGCAGGTCAACCGCCGTTCATTTCTGATGGGATCAGCCGGAGCAGCCGCCGGCCTCGCCTTTGGCGCGGGAAGCGCCATTCCGGCTTTTGCCGAGGACACCTCGCTGCGTGCAATGTGGTGGGGTTCGAACGATCGCGCCAAGCGCACGCTCGATGTCGCCAAGCTCTATCAATCGAAGACACCCGGCGTCACGATCGTCGGCGAATCGCTATCCGGCGACGGCTACTGGACGAAGCTCGCAACACAGATGGCCGGCCGATCGATCGCCGACATCTTCCAGCTCGAGCCGGGAACGATCTCCGATTATTCCAAGCGTGGCGCCTGCCTGCCGCTCGATGAATTCGTCCCCTCGACGCTGAAGGTCCAGTCCTTCGGCGCCGATATGCTGAAACTGACCACCATCGACGGTAAACTCTATGGTGTCGGCCTCGGCCTCAACTCGTTCTCGATGTTTTTCGACACGGTCGAATTCGAAAAGGCCGGCATCCCGCTGCCGACACCCGACCTTACCTGGGATGAGTATGCCAAGCTCGCCGTCGAACTTACAAAATCTTCCGGCAAGAGCGGAGGCCCCTATGCAGCCCGCTACGCCTATGTGTTCGATGCCTGGCTGCGCCAGCGCGGCAAAAGCCTTTTTGCAAAAGAAACCGTCGGGCTCGGCTTCACGGCCGACGATGCCACGCAATGGTTCGACTATTGGGAGAAGCTGCGCAAGGCGGGCGGAACCGTTGCCGCCGACGTCCAGACGCTCGATCAGAACACCATCGACACCAACAGCCTCGGTGTCGGCAAATCGGTGATCGGCATGGCCTATTCCAACCAGATGGTCGGCTATCAGCTGATCATCAAGAACAAGCTCGGCATCACCATGCTGCCGCGGGAAAAAAAGGGCGGGCCGTCGGGCCACTACTACCGTCCTGCGCTGATCTGGAGTCTCGGCGCCACGACAAAGAACGGCGAAGCGGCGGCGAAATTCATCGACTTCTTCGTCAACGATATCGAGGCCGGCAAGAGCCTCGGCGTCGAGCGCGGCGTGCCGATGTCGCCGACAGTGCGTGAAGCCATTCTGCCGCAGCTCAATCCGACGGAGCAGGAAACGGTCAAATACGTCAATCTTCTGAAAGATCAGGTCGGCGAATATCCGCCGCCGGTGCCGATGGGCGCGACCCAGTTCGACCAGCGCGTGCTGCGCCCGATCTGCGACGAACTCGCTTTCGAACGGATTTCTCCGGCCGATGCGGCGACCCGGCTCGTCGAAGAGGGTAAGGCGACGCTCAAAGGATGATCGATCGCCTAAAGCGTGTCGCGCAAGTGTGCAGCGGTTTTCCCAGGCAAAGCGCGAAGCGCTTTTGCCGCAAACGACATGCATAAAACAAAGAGCTAAGCCGCGTCGCGATCGTATCGCGCGCCATGCTTTAACCTGCGAGGAGAGGCCCGCGAACCCCGGCGGACCTCTCCTTGTTTTGTGGGATCAGTTGCTGACGCTATCGACCACGCGCCAGTCCGGCCGGCCGAGATCGTACGGCCAGGCGTGCACATCCCGATCGTTGAAATAGACGACTTCCTGCAAGTTTGGAAAGGCGCTCTGTTTCAGCGTCGCGGTTTCGATCCAGGGCCGGACATAGGCGTCGCCGCCTTGATAGCCGAGCTCCGCCACCCAAATCGGCTTGCCATAGCCGGCGACGAGATCGTAACCCTGCTTCAGCGCTTCGGAGAACGTCCGATGCTTGTCGTATGCAAGCTCGTCGTAGCGTTCCAGGCCGAAGACCGAGAGCCCGACAAGATCGACATAATCGTCACCGGGATAGTAGTCCTGCAAGCCCGGCTCGCCCTTCGGCGACCACATGATCTGAGTGCCAGGCGCCTCCTGGCGGACGATATCCATCATTCGCTTATAGGCGGCGATATAGTCCCGCGGGTTCCACCCGGACCACGAAAACCGCCCCGACTTGTCCTCCATCTCCTGGCCCCAGCGAACGATCACCGGGCTTTTCAGCTGGGATATCATCTGCGCGATCGCCCGCATGTTGACATCGTAATCGCCGCGCAGGACCTTCCGGCGAAGCTCGGCGGAGGTCAGCCGCCAGTCGACGTCCCAGGACCATGGCTCCACGGTGATCAGCAGATTGCGGCCTCTGGCCTGCGCGTAGGCATCGGCGACGCGCAGCGTCTCCAGATCGACGTCTTCCCAGGGCAGGAACAGCGCTTCGGTTGAGACATTCGATTGTGCGCCAAAATCGCCATGCGGATCGTAGGCCCCGAACTTGATGCCGTCGGCATGAAGTTCGGGGCGTTTATCGATGATCGTCTTGACGCTTGCAGCCGGGTTCGGGGCTATGCCCGCATATTGCACCTCGCTTCGGCCGGGCATATCCGCGGCACACAGCAGGAGCAGCGCGATCGCTGCGGTGGAGAGGTTCTTTTTCATCAGCTTCTTCATGGCTCACCCTCCTTTTCGGGCTACTTCCTGGCTCAGCAGGACCTGCTTCAGGTCACGCGCCTTGTCGCTGACCGAATCCATGGGAACGAGCTTGCGAAACTCGTCATCCCCGCGCACCGACGCATGACGGAAGACGTACCAATTGCCGTCCGGCTGGCGCCGCTGATAGATCGTGTTGCCGATCTTGCGGTGGCCGAAACAAGTGCTGGCGCGGGCCGCACCCTCGGCGTTCGTCCAGGTGGCGCGCATGCAGAGCTGGCCGAGGTCGTCGACCACCCACTTGCCTTCGGCAAAGGATTGCTTGCCCTTATCGTTCACCCAGGCGACGAAACGCCGGCCGTCATCCAGGAAACGGCCGCCGCCGGTGTTCCAGACCCAGGTCTTGTCGCCATAGATGCGGTAGAGCTCATAGGCGCTGAGCGGCGTCGGCGTCGGCGCCATCTTGCCAGCTGCCTCGGCGCACTGGGCCGCCGCTGGCAGACACAAGCTGAGAGCAAGGGCCGCTCCATAAAGTTTCGATCCGATACGCATTACTTCCTCCTGTTCGACACTTACCGGTTCCGCCGGCTCAGACACCCTGTTGGTCCCGTCCCATGTTGCCGAACCCATTCCATTTGAGACGGAATTTCGTGATCTTGGTCTTGCCGCCGCCGAGGCCGGCGCCGGCCACGGCAAATTGCGTTTCGGTGAAGCTGACGAATGGCTGGCCATGGGAAAGGGCTTCGAGGCTGCGGAGGCCATGGCCGCCCAGTTGCATTCCGCCGGTAACCCAGATGGCAAGCCCCATGGCGGTCGCGAGCCGCAGCCCATGCGATTGCGGCAGCAGCGGCAGGCCGTTCTCGATTGCATGGCGAACGACGATCAGCACCGTCAGCAACAGATAGATCGACAGGTTCATCGCGGCGAAGATGTAAAAGCCCTGTGCGGCAGCGGCCTCGCTGGCAAAAGCCATGGCGACGGCGCACAGCCCGGCGAGCGCGATATAAGGCGCGACGACGCGCAGCGGCAGAGAATGCTGCTGCTGCTGTCCCTTCGGCGTGATGCGGAAATCGACGAAGGAGCCGGAGATGCGATCGCGCATGGCGGCCAGGCTGCCGGCGAGCGACCACGGCCAGCGCAGGAAGATGAAGGCGAGCCCCTCCCAGCCGAACAGCTTCGCATCATACGGCCTGAAAGTGCCCGTCGCCCGCCAGAACACGGAGAATAGCGTCAGCACGACCGATATCGGCGTGAAATGCACCAGAAAATCAGGATAGGTGACGTTGACGAAGACATGGCCCGTCAGCAAGGCGGCAACCGGCAGCAGGAACATAACGGCCATGAAGACGGAAAAGAGCGGATACCACAGCTGCGAGAACACGAACTGAAATTTCAGCCGCCACGGCAGATGCGCGATGTAACCGCCGGAATGCTGCAGCAAAATGGTGACGAGGCTGCGCGACCACTGGAATTCCTGGACGACGAGATCGGCAAAATTCGCCGGTCCGTCGCCATGGGCGATCGCATCGACGGCATGCACGCCACGCCAGCCGCCGGCATTCATCATCAGTGTCGTCGAGTGGTCTTCGGCGAGTTCCGGGCCGAGGCCGCCGATTTCACGAAGCGCTGAGGTGCGAACGGCATAATGCGAGCCGATGCAAAGCGGCGCCCAGCCATTGTTGTAACCCGTCTGCAGCGAACCGTGCAGGCTGGCTTCAGCATAGAGCCTGCCGCGCGCGGCCCAGCTCGTCGCGGCGTTGGCATCGCAGATGCTGGGCGCGGAGACATAGCCGATGCCGGGGTCGGCGAAGGGACGGAGGACCTCACGGAGAT
The DNA here is from genome assembly GCF_022354505.1 of Rhizobium sp. C104. Taxonomy (NCBI): domain Bacteria; kingdom Pseudomonadati; phylum Pseudomonadota; class Alphaproteobacteria; order Hyphomicrobiales; family Rhizobiaceae; genus Rhizobium; species Rhizobium sp. C104. The sequence continues at coordinate 3,611,916 of NZ_CP092348.1, forward strand.
AGGTCGGAGTCGGCACATGATCGGCATCGAACTGGGCGACGAAATCGTAACGCGCATAGCCGAAATGGTCGTAGAAATAGGCGAGATTGCCTTCCTTGCAGCGCGTCCGGCGCGGCCAGGTGGCGCGATGATATTCCGCCACGCCCTTTCGGGTGGAGATCAGCACGCCGTGTTCCGCGCACCAGCGCCGGGTTTCCTGTGAAGGATCTTCGTCGGCCAGCCACACATCGAAATCTACGCCGATCTGGTCGAGCATGGCCCGCAGTGTTGCGCGGACCACGGCAAAGGGCTCGGACGGCGCCTTGGTGACCACCATCGCCACCCGCCCTTCCGGCAGCCGCGCGTGGGGGCTGACCGTTCTCGCATCGAGGAAGATCAGGATGAAATAGGCCGGCACAAGCGTGATCCAGCCCAGCACGAGGGTAATGAGCACGAAGGCCGTCCAGGAAATGATGTGAGCCGACTGGCACCACCAGATCCAGAAATAGCCGAGTGCCGCCAGCCAGCAGAGGATGCCGAAACCGTAAACGACGCGGTTCCAGCCGGCGAAGACGGCATCGAATGCATCCGCGGAGGCGGCTTTCGCCGTCCTGGTGCGATGGCCGATTTCCGAACCGATGCTCATGCCTTCACCTCCAGCCCGAACGTGGGACCGGCGGTGCGGATGATCGTATCGATATCCGAGAGAGAGGGCGCGAAGCCGAGTTCCGCCTTGGCTTTTGCCGTGTCGGCAAAGAGGATCGGCGGATCGCCGGCCCGGCGGGGACGATACCGGACGGGAACTTCACGGCCGGTCGCGCGATAGATGGCTTCGAGGATCTGGCGCACCGAGGTGCCGCGGCCGGAGCCGAGATTGACGCTGAGCGAATCGCCATCGGCCATCAGGTGATTGACGGCGGCAAGATGCGCCTGGGCGAGATCGCTGACATGAATATAGTCACGCACGCAGGTTCCGTCTTCGGTGGGATAATCGGTGCCGAAGACATCGAGGCGCTCCAGCCTGCCGGCGGCAGCGAGAAGGGCGCGGGGGATAAGATGGGTTTCCGGATGGTGGCGCTCAGCAAGCTCGCCGTCCGGATCGGCACCGGCCGCATTGAAATAGCGCAGCGCGGCGAAGCGGATGCCATAGGCGGCGGCAAAATCTTCGAGCGCCATCTCGAAGATCAGCTTGGTGCGGCCGTATGGATTGACCGGGTGCTGTGGAGTTTCCTCCAGTATCGGCAACGAGGCCGGGACACCGTAGGTGGCGCAGCTGCTCGAAAAGACGATCCGGTCGATATCCTGGTCGAGGCAGGCCTCAAGCAGCGTCAGGCTGCCGACGACGTTGTTGCGGTAATATTTCCTGGGCATTTCGACGGATTCGCCGACATAGGCGTTGGCGCCGCAATGGATGACGCAATCGGGCGAAAACTCTGCAAGGGTCCGGCGCAGCGTGGCGGCATCGGCGAGGTCCGCCCGGATGAGCGGTCCCCAGCGGACACTGTCGGCATGCCCCGTCGAGAGATTGTCGTAGGTGACGGGGACCATACCGGCACGCGACAGCGTTTTGCAGATATGACTGCCTATGAAACCGGCGCCGCCGGTAACCAAAATGTAGCGGGGCATCTCATACGACCTCCGCCTTCTCGGCGCCGGCAAGCAAGCCGTCGAAATAATCGACGGTGCGCGCCAGGCCGGTTTCAAGCCCGATGCAGGGTTGCCAGCCCAGATCGGCCATGGCCCGGGAAATATCCGGCCGCCGCTGGCGCGGGTCATCGGTGACCGCCGGCAGATGAACGATCTGTGAGCGCGAATTGGTGAGGTCGCGAACGATCTCCGCCAGGCGCCGAACCGTGATCTCGGCCGGATTGCCGAGGTTGATCGGGCCGTGGCAGGCGTTGCCGGCGGCCGAGAAACGCAGGAAGCCCTCGACGAGATCGTCGACATAGCAGAAAGAGCGGGTCTGCTCACCGTCGCCATAGATCGTCAGATCTGCATTGCGCAAAGCCTGTACGATGAAATTGGAGACGACGCGGCCGTCATCCAGGCGCATGCGCGGCCCATAGGTGTTGAAGATGCGGCCGACCTTGATGTCGACGCCGTAGGTCCTGTGATAATCGAAAAACAGGGTCTCGGCGCTGCGTTTACCTTCGTCGTAACAGGCCCGCGGTCCGATCGGGTTGACGTTGCCGCAATAGGATTCCTGCTGCGGGCTCTGGTTCGGGTCGCCATAGACTTCCGACGTCGACGACTGAACGACGACCGCACCGGTCTTGCGGGCGCAATCCAGGGTGTTGACGGCGCCAAGCACGTTGGTGAGCAATGTGCCGACAGGATCCCGCTGATAGTCGGGCGGAGAGGCGGGCGAGGCGAAGTTAAAGATGAGGGACGCTTCGATATCGAAGGGTTGGCGAACATCGTGCTCGACGAGCTGAAAACGGGCGTTCGATGCGAGGTGATCGACGTTCACGCGGCGCCCGGTGGAAAAATTATCGAGGCAGATGACTCGGTGGCCGCGCTGTAGAAGCCTTTCGCAGAGATGCGAGCCGAGGAAACCGGCGCCGCCATTCACAAGAGCGGTGCCCAAATCCTTGCGCACCGGCATGTCTGTCACTTCGGAATAGCCTTCGCTGGGAACGAAACTACGCATTACAACTCCTTCCCATGTTTTAGTCTTTTGTTTTAGTTAAGCACTTCATGCCGTCCTTATCCTGTTGGATATTCATTGTACCGACTCTGTACCGACTATCTCAACATGAATAACTTTTGAGTTATTCTTAGAACAACTGAATTACTATTAAAATGATAAGACGATTGCGGATAAGGTCAACTTCAAAAATTCCAAGTATTCGAAATAATTACGCAACTATTCTTTGATGTAACAAATGATTAATCATTTTCTGTCTATTTTACCCTCAGAGCGAGTGTCCAGACCGCGCTCAAGCTTCACTCAATGCAGCTCACCTAGAAGTAACGGGAAGATCGGCCGGGCTGAACCGCACGACCGGCCTTGCATCCGGAAGCGCCATATGCGAGGGGTTTTGGCCATGTTGAAAAAACAAGCTGCAGCGCAGCCGAAAGGCTGGCGTCTATTTCATCTTGCGATGTTTGCCGGGGGAACGACGCTTCTTGCGATCGGGACAGCGGCCTGTACCGTCGTTAACGACGACATAGCCGCCGTCGCGAAAAAGAACGTCGTCGTGGTCGAGGCCCCGCGCGCTGCAAAAACCTATGCCTATCCGGCAAATCGGCCCGAACGCCCGGCTACGCCAACGGTTCGCGTCGCCTATCACGGCTCAGCGCCTTATATCTGCTCTCCCAGCGGCTTCGGACAGAAGTCGCGCTGCTTCGCACGTCCGTCGATCTGACGCAACAATCAGTGCGACGGCCTTGTTTGCGCGTCTGAATGGACGCGTGGCGCGCGAGAGTATTTGCGCCTTTCTTCGGTTCACCAAGATGCTCAGCCTTTTTGTTTTCACGCCATTCCCGGCAATAGCGCGCTTTGCCTGGCAAAATCGCTAGCCAATTTGCCGGACTTGCTCTGGATCAGTTGCGCCACCGGCCGGCCATGTCGTCCTCGCCGGCGGGATGCTCGTTGAAGAAACGGGATGCAGCTTCCGTGCGGTTTCGGACGTTCATCTTCTTGTAGATGTTGCGGACGTGAACCTTCACGGTGTTTTCGGAAAGATGCAGTTTGTCGGCGATGATCTTGTTTTGCGTGCCCTTGCATATGAGGTCCAGGATCTGAACCTCGCGCGTGGTCAACGAGGAGATGCTGTCGCGTCTCAGCTTCAGCGCATTGGTGCGCGCCGCATCGACCGATTTTGTCTGATAGAGCGAAGGCTCCAGCGGGGTGTTCTTGTTGGTGAGGCGATTGAGAAGGGCTGACGGAAAATGTTCGCCACCCTTCATCAGCAGATCAACCGCGGCCATAAAGACATCGAGCCGCAGGTTGAGCGGCAGGACGCCATCGATGATCCTTGCCTCCACCAGGCGGCTGACATAGGGTTCGAGCATGTCGATCGCTTCGACGACGAGTCCGACGGAAGTTTCCGGGTGATTTTCGCGAGCAGCCTGCAGCGCTTCATGAAGCTCGGGCGCAGGTATGTGATAGAATAAAACAAGCTTTATATCGTTGGCATCTTTGTCCAGCATCGGCTTTGTGCTCGTTATGCTTGACACCTCACAGTTCGGAAATTTCTTCGCCAGCGCTTCTACCATGCATTCAGAAAACAGGTCCGCCTTGGCGACCACTAGTATAGTATTTCTCGATGACTCCAACTTCCGTCCCTGGTCAGAATTCTCCGTCTCTGAGCCTGTCATGAACATATACGCCTCCCCTAGCGTTACACTTTACTCAAACGTGGAGCGATGGCGGGTATTCAATAGTATGAAATGCCGGCCCCGGATGTCACCGCCTTATTTTTTAGACATTTCTTAATTATGTTAATACGGATTGAGAAGGAAGGAAATGGCCCAAAGTGATTAGTTTTAGCGGGCGAAAAACAACAATATACTAAGCTTTGGTTGTATTTTTACTATGATGCGTACTTCGAGGTTAAATTTGCTCCCAATATAGATCAGAGCTCGATGTAATAGTTCAGTACAGATTGTTATATTTTCGTCCTCAAGCGGATATGGGCCGAACAACCGTCGAATGGCGCCACTCAACCCCGCGGCGAGCGCTGCAAGTCTTACTCTCGTCGCTCGGCAATACCCCACCTGAGACGTCCCATTGCTCCACCGACAGGGGCTAGACGGAGGTGGTCAATCTGCCTTAGCCCGAATTGATATCTATCGGCTCCGCATTTTTTCCAGCAATCTGTGATCGTCGCCAAAGTGGCGGCATGGACGATCCAGGTATCGGCGTGTGTTTTTGGTACGTGGCATCCATTTAGGGCAAATCAACGACAATAAAGCCTGAACACTCCTCATCCTCGTCAGGATGCGGAGCTGGATATGTGCGGCCTTGTACTGAGTACGTACGGTCCCAATACCAACGGTTTGACGAACAAATCGCGATGAAGCTGCAGATGACTGGTATCGAATACATCTGCCGATGTTAACCGCATCGGAGCGAGCGCGAGCAAGATCCCATTTGAGATGAGAGGGATTTCGAAAAGCTGCTCCGGTTTTTTTCTGGAGAGATTTTGATGTCTGACGCCTATAAACACGACCCGAAACCATCGGGCGACGTAACCGAAATCACGAAGGTCGGGGCGCTGGCCGACGGCTTTGCCAACAGCGCTATTAATTCAACTGAAGTCGACGACGGCTCGACAGGTTATGTCGGTGGCGTCGCCAATGGCGACAATCGTGACAATACCGACAACAGCGTCGACGTCGACGTCAAAGCCGAACTCTCCGCCAACAATGGCGACAACCGCGATAACGAATACGACTGGAGCTACAAGTCCGACGACGACACCAGCACCAAGACCATGACGATCACCGACACCAAAACCGACTACGACTGGAGCTATGATAGCAAGTCGTACAGCGACAACGACACCAAGACGATTACGGACACCGATATCAAGACCATTACCGATACCGACACCAAGACGGTTTCCGATAGCAACAACACCGCTGACAGCTTCAACAAGACGGACACCGACTTCGCCGTCATCGAGGACGTCAAAGATTTCGACAACCTCGGCGTTGCCGGCCACGACCTCACCTTCAACCTCGGCGACGACTTCTCCTTCACGCTCGACGTCGACAGCATTCTGAATGACTCGCTGTCCGGCGCGGGCAACGACAGCGGCTTCAGCGCCGTTCAGGCAAACCATCTGGCCGACCAGGACAGCGCCTGGAACATCAAGATGGAGAACGAAGGCGCCCAGAACCACTTGAACGCCAATGCAGGCACCGCCGATAGCGCGGAAGGCATGGAAATGGACGGCCGGGGCTGGGATCTCAAGGCCGGCGACGACGCCACCGGCTCGAGCGCGGCCGATGCTTCGGCGATCCTTGCCAATTCAGGCTTCCACCTCGAGCTCGTTCAGGGCGCGAACCTGCTCAGCAACACGGTCGACTCCAGCGTCATCGGCGGCAATTCTCATGTCTCCGACGTCGGCGAGGATACCGGCACCTGATACTAACCTCCAGCGACCAAGACGAACTGCACCGGCCGGCGCCGGTGCAGTTCGACTGTTTGAAAACGGTTTGACGACCATGGCTCCCGGCGGGGCCGCTTTAAAAGGCCGATCGTCATTTCGAATGGGAGGGCCGAACCATGCATATCGAGAAGATTTCGGAAATCATTGCGCACTTCATCGGTCTCTTCGAGATGACCACCGAAGAGATGAGGGCGCGCACCAAATTTGCCGAAGGCACAGGAGCCGGCGACGATGGACCGGTTCTGCCGGATCAGGACGCGTTTACCGCGGCCTTCACTTCCAATCTGCAGCTCAAGGACTACGATCCCGAGATCATCTACAAAGGCGGCAGTTACGAGATCGAATTTGGTCCTTCGCGTCATTTGGGCCGCGTCTTCGAAGAGAGCATCGAGAAGCTGGCGGCGATTGCCGCAAGGGACATCCCGTTACCGCATTTCGGCTCGCCCACGGATATCGTGCTGTCGAATGAGCCGGAATTGAATGTCTTTGCCGGGCCTGGTTCGGCGATCAGTCATGTCCTCCAGGTCAACGTGCTTTACGACGACGACTATCTCGACATGACGGACGGCAATCATGCTGCCCGGGACACGAGTTTCGTCACCGAGCGGCTGGCGGAGTTCGGCACCAAGGCCGAAGTCTTCACGCCTTTTTCGGATCTCCACCGAACCGACAGCTATGACGGCGCCCTGAAGATCGCCCAGGATCTGGAAAGCTACATCCATAATGCCCGCGATACCAAGGATGCCGCAAATGTCCAAGACGAGGATAGCGAGAGCTGCGGTGCAACGCCGCCAAGCACCGACGCCACGCACGATTTCATCCGCCTCGATCCCGAGGTCAACGGTCCGGTTTACGTCAACGGCAAGATCGAGGCCGAGATCCCTGTCCTCGATGATTTCCTGCCCTACCGCGGTCTCGCCAAGCTCCCGGAAGAACCCGACGATAGCAATTCATCCGTTGAGCAGACCGACCCAAGCGGCAACAGCCTTGAGGTGACCGCCGGGGCGAACTTCGTCATCAACGTCGCCTCGGTGATCAATACCGCCGTCATCACCTCGGTCACCGCGGTGATGGGCGACTACCATCAGGTTGATGCGGTTTCCCAATCCTTTGTCTATAGCGATAATGACGATATCGCCTCGGCGCTGCGCGCATCCGCGCACTCGGCCGAGGAGGCGGGGACAGTCGCCAAGAATATCGCGGTCTTCCAACAAAGCACCTTCGAAGCATCGAGCCATGCCGAAACCGATGCTGCCGATCCGACGTTCCCGACCAGCTGGCGCGTCAGTGTCATCGACGGCGATGTCTCCTTCGTACAATGGGTCGAGCAGTATCACTTCGTCAGCGACAACGACACGATGACGGTCACCACCTCGGGATCCGAAACCACGGTTCTGACAGGCGGCAACACCTCCATCAACCTCTCCTCCTTTTTCGGGATGGGCATGCAATATGATCTGGTGATCATCGGCGGCAATGTGCTCGACATCAACAGCATCACGCAGATCTCGCTGCTCTACGACAATGACTGGGTGCGGGCGGAAGACGGCGCCGATCCCGGCGCCGACATCGAGACCGGCGACAATCTGATCTGGAATTTCGCCTCTATTCACAATGTCGGCGCAGGCAGCCCCTTCGAGGCAATGCCGGATTATATGATCGAGACCCAGAAAGCCATCGAAGATCGCGATCCCAACATGCCGGAAGGGCTGTCCTTCGATGTGAATTTCCAAGGCTATGCCGGCCTCAACGTGCTCTACATTACCGGTAATCTCTACGACATGACTGTTATAAAGCAGGTCAGCATCCTCGGCGATTCCGATGATGTGACCCAGGCGGCATCGACGCTTCTGAAGAACAATCCCGATGCAACGGTCACGATCGACACCGGCAGCAATGCGGTCGTCAATATCGCCGAGATCATCGATTATGACAGTTTCGGCCAGACGACCTATCTGGCAGGCCAGCTCTACTCGGACGCTATCCTCATTCAGGGCGGGCTTGTAGAGCATGACACGACCCAGCCGCACCAGGCAGACGACAGGCTCGCCAACGAAGTCATCGCCTTTCTCAACGACGATGATCCTGCGGCCGGCGATTCTGCCGATGGCGTAATCAATGCAGGGCATGACCTTTCTTGGTCGTCGGCGCATCCCGCCGACGTCATGCAAGCCGTGGTCGCGTGACCCTGAGGATTGTGAGAGAATCACGATGAACCAGATTTCGAAACAAGTCTTTGCAGCGGGCAGCGCCCTCGATTTGAGGTCAGGCAATATTCCCTCCGCTGCGCCCTCGGAAGCGGTGAGGAACGATCTGTGCATCTCTGCGATCGACGAAGCCGTCGAGAACCTTCGTCGGCTCACCGGTGCCGCCGCTTCGTCTGCGTCTTCCGATCGCAGCAAGGCGCCGGCCGATGTTCCAGCAAGCGACGCTGCCCATATGGCGCGCGCAGCCACGGTGCAGGCACCCCTCCCGCAAAAGACGGTGACGTTGGAATCCTCATTAAAAGCCTGGAATGCAGAACCGGCGGCTCCCGCTGCAGTGATGAGGGGCCCGGCACCAACAAAACCAGTGGAAGAAAAACCGGTTGAAGCAACACTGGCGGAGGCATCCGACCCATCGCCGATCGAGGCGCGGGCGACGCCTGAACTGCCGAAAGAGAAAACCGAGCTCAAATCGAGCCCGACGATGCCTTTCGCTAAGACCATCGAAGGCGACAGCGGTCCGGTCAGCGAGACCGACAGGCGTCTCCGCACCGGCGGAGGCGGAAATGGCAAGCATTCCGATCCCGGGGGCGGCGAAGGCGGGGGCGGGGGAAGTGGCGGCGGTTTTCACAAGCGCAGCGAGCCTGTGAATTTCGCCGCCAGCCTCGCGCGCGGCATGGGGGCCGTACGGCGCAACATGGTGGTCGTCATGATGTTCACGATCGCCATCAACATGCTTCTGCTGGCGATCCCGCTCTATCTCTTCCAGATATCCGACCGGGTGCTGACCAGCCGCTCGATCGACACGCTCGTCATGCTCTCGATCGCCGTGCTCGGCGCCGTGCTGCTTCAGGCCTTCATGGATACGGTTAGGCGCTTCATCCTGATGCGAACCGCGGTGGAACTCGAAGTGCAGCTCGGCGCGCCGATCCTCAGCGCTGCGGCGCGGGCCTCGCTGCATGGCAGCGGCAAAGACTATCAGACGCTCCAGGACCTGCAGCTGCTGCGCGGTTTCCTCACATCCGGCACGCTGATTGCGTTTCTCGACGCGCCGCTAATGCCGTTCTTCGTCGTCGTCGTTTATTTCGTGCATCCGCATCTCGGCATCATCATCATGACCTGCTGCGCGGTGCTATTCTTCATCGCCTATCTGAACCAGAAATTCACCGCCCGGCAATTTGCCGAATCCAACAGCTATCTCAGCCGGGCGAATTTCCACCTGGATTCCATGTCGCGCAATTCGCAGATCATCAACGCAATGGCGATGATCCCCGAGGCAGTGAAGATGTGGGGCCGGGAAACGGCGGGCTCGCTGAAATCGCAGGTCGAGGCGCAGGACCGCAACATCATCTTCTCCGGCATATCGAAGGCCTGCCGCATGATCACCCAGATCACTCTGCTCGGCTGGGGCGCGCATCTGTCGCTCTCCGGTGAGCTGACCGGCGGCATGGTGATTGCCTCTTCGATCATCTCGGGACGCGCACTGGCGCCGATCGAAGGCGCCATCGAAGGCTGGCACCAGTTCAACCGGTCGGCGGCCGCCTATTCCAGGATCAAGAGCCTGCTTTTGAACTCGCCGTTGAACTTCCCGCGCCTGCGCCTTCCCAATCCGGAAGGCCGGCTCGATGTCGAACGCATTCTGTTCGTGCCGCCGCCGCAGAAGAAGGTCATTCTCAACGGCATCTCCTTCTCCCTCAGGAAGGGCGAATCGCTGGCGGTCATCGGCAATTCCGGGTCCGGCAAGACGACGCTCGGCAAGATGCTCGTCGGCTCGATCGTGCCCACGTCGGGAAATGTGCGCCTTGACCTGATGGATCTGCGAAACTGGGATCAGCGCCAGTTCGGCGAAAGCATCGGCTATCTGCCGCAGGACGTGCAGCTCTTTCCCGGCACGATCAAGGCGAATATCTGCCGCATGCGCGACGACATCGAAGATCACCAGATCTACGAGGCCGCGGTGCTGGCCGACGTCCACGAGCTCATCGCGGGTTTCCCGCAGGGTTACGAGACCATCGTGGCGGCCGACGGCGCTCCGCTTTCGGGCGGCCAGAAGCAGCGCATCGCGCTTGCTCGCGCCTTCTTCGGCAATCCCAAATTCGTCGTCCTCGACGAGCCGAATTCGAACCTCGATACACAGGGTGAGGCAGCCCTTGCCAAGGCGCTGATCCATGCCAAGAAGCAGGGCATCACCACCGTGACGATCACCCAGCGCCCGGCCCTGCTCCAGTGCGTCGACAAGATCCTGGTGCTGAAGGACGGCACTGTCGCCATGTTCGGGGAGCGGATCGAGGTGCTGCAGGCGCTATCGAAGAACAACAGCAATAACGGTCAACAAGCACCGCGCATCGAAGGGTGAAGGCTATGGCACGGAAACAACAGGAGACCGCCGGTCCGGTGCAGCTCGAATGGTATAGCGACGTGCCGCGCTCGATCCGGATGCACAGCATCGTCGGCCTGACGGTTCTCTTCACCTCGTTCGGAGGGTTCGGCTTTTGGGCCGCAACGGCGCCGCTCGCCTCGGCTGTCATCGCCCAGGGAAGTTTCGTTGCGACGGGCAACAACAAGATCGTCCAGCATCTGGAAGGCGGCATCATCAAGGAGATGCGCGTCAGCGAGGGTGATACCGTGAGGGAAGGCGATATTTTGCTGACCCTCGATCCAACCGCCTCTCGCTCGAATGAGCGGATGCTGCAGCTTCGGCGCCTGCGCCTGGAAGCCGTCGTCACAAGGCTGCGCGCCGAAGCGCAGGGTCTGCGCGAATTCCACCTTCCCGCTATTGTGACGAAAGAGGCGGGCGATCCGGACATCAACGCGATCATCCAGAGCCAGAACATCGTCTTTCACAGCAAGCAGATCAAGCTCGAAGAGCAGCTCAATCTGATCGAAAAAAACATCCAATCGCTGGAATATCGCTTCGCCGGTTATACCGGCCAAAAGGAATCCTTCGAAAGGCAGCTATCGCTGCTGACCGAGGAACGCGAACTCCAAGGCCCGGCTGGTCAAGGTCGGCTATATGCGCAAGACGGATCTCTTGGCGATCGAGCGGGCGATCGCCGATGCCATGGGCGACATTGCGCGCCTGAACGGCGAGATCAACGAGAGCGAGGCAGAAATCGCCAAATTCCGCCAGGAAGCCGTCATCGCCGTCAACTCCAACAAGCAGGCGGCGCTCGATGCGCTTGAGACCGCCGAATCCGATCTCGACAGCGTGCGCGAACAGATGCGCGAGGCTGCAGGCGTGCTCGAGCGCACCACCATCCGTTCACCGGTGTCGGGAACCGTCGTACGCTCCTATTTTCATACCGCCGGCGGCGTCATCACCACGGGCAAGCCGATCATGGAGATCCTGCCGGCGCATGTGCCGCTGATCCTGGAAGCGCAGGTGCTGCGAACCTCCATCGATCAGCTGCGCGAGGGAGAAATGGCATCGGTCAGGCTGACGGCGCTCAACCGGCGGACGACGCCGGTTCTAGAGGGCAAGGTCTTTTATGTCTCGGCCGATTCGATCGAGGAGAATGCGGGCCTCTCGGTCAAGGACGTCTATATCGTTCGCGTCGCAATACCCGACTCCGAGATTGCGCGGGTGCATAATTTCCATCCGGTTCCAGGCATGCCGGCCGAAGTGCTGATCCAGACGTCGGAACGCACCTTCTTCGAATATATCAGCAAACCAATTACCGACAGCATGTCCCGGGCTTTCAAGGAACGCTGAGCGATCCAGCAAACGACGGGGGTCCGCGAGGATCAGGGATTTGTCCGTGTTCTGATATGATGTCGGTAATGTATCATCCCTTCGGGATGGATCGTCCCCTCCGGGGAAGAAAGGGCGAGCATGGCGGCGATGTCGGATGTCCTGCTACGGGTCGGGCGCCTGAACTATGTCTGGACGAATACCGAAAGCCTGCTGATCTACATCATTGCCCATCTCCTCCGGGTCGAAAAAGATGCGGCAATCGTCGTGTTCCTGACCCTCAACACGACACGTGCACGGATGGATCTCATCGAACGGCTTGCAAAGCTCGCTTCGACCCCGCCTTCCGACCGGAAAGCGATCCTTTCGGCCATGGCGCGGCTGAAGAAGGAATCCAAGACCCGCAACAAATACAATCATTGTATTTATTCCTTCGACGACAAGGGAGACATCTCAAGCACACAATTGATGCGGCTGGTCGAGGACGACAAGGAGATCCGCTACGGCAAGATCGAGCAGATGGATGCGCGCGAGATCGACCATTTGGAGAAGTCGATAGCCGAGATCGTCGCCATCAGCCGGACGCTCTGGGCCTTTATCCATGCGAGCCCGCGGATCTCCGGCGAGCTCTGATCTAGTCCTTATGTATGGTGAGTGGCCGAACTTTGGACACCTTGGCGACCTATATTGAGGCATCGTGTTCCATACAAATTGCTTAACTCTATGTAATTGAATTATTTAATAAAATATATCCGGATTCTGGGTTATTTGCCGGCTCAAAACTAATCATAATTAAGCCCTGAAAATCATCCGGACGGCTTATTTGAAGATCGGTTTTTCCCCTTAGAATGAAAGCTCCCGAGTAACGTATGGAGTATTGGGGGGCGGCCATGCGCATAGATATCATCGACACCATTGCCGGGTTCGAGGCGGTGCGCGACAACTGGGACCAGGTCTTCATGGACGATCCCGATGCGCAGCATTTCCTCTCCTGGATCTGGCTGAAGAATTATCTGTCGCGCCGGCGCCGCTGGTTCATACTCGCCCTTCGCGAACGCGATCCGGATGCACCCTACGTTGCTTTTTTTCCCTTGCGCCTCATCACGCATCTCAACGAAAAAACCGGCCTCTTCTACGACGAGATCATAATGGCCGGGAATTTTGCGGCCGATTATACCGGCTTCATCGTCAGGCCGGATTACGAACATCATGCCATTGCCGGCTTTGCCTCGTTTATCAAACATCAGAACTGGACCGACCTGAAGCTCGATTATTTTAGCGGCCCTGCCGGACGGCGCGAGAAGATGATCGAGGCGCTGCGGGGGCCGGAGGTGATGTTTCGCGACAGCTCGCCCAGAAACAATGAAAACATCGACAATACGATCTGCCCGATCGTTCCCCTGCCGGCAAGCTTTGACGATTATCTCGAACAGCGCATGAGCAGTCAGACGCGCCAGAAGCTCCGGCGATTCCTGCGCAAGGTCGAAGGCGGCGATATCTTCCGCATCACGACGGCGACCCCCGAGACCATCCATCGCGACCTGGACATCCTCTTCGATCTCTGGCGGACCAAGTGGAGCACCCGCAAAGGCGCGGAGCGGACCGAGCGGCTGATCATCACCACCCGCGAAATGCTGATGGACTGCTTCGACAACGGCAATCTCGAGGTGCCGGTCTTCTGGCATGGCGACCAGCCGCTTGGCGCGCTGGCGAATATCGTCGACTGGCGGAAGAAGGCGATCCTCTTCTATGTCACCGGCCGCGACGAAAACTGGAAGACGCCGTCTCCCGGTCTCATCCTGCATGGCCACTGCATCCGGCGGGCGATCGAGCAGGGCTTCAAGACCTATGACTTCCTGCGCGGGAACGAGCCCTATAAATATATGTTCGGGGTCGAGGAACGACGGATCAGCTGCACGCTCTTCCGCACCCGCAATGGCCAGAATCTGCATGGAGCGCTCAACCCGCGCAGTATTCGTTTCGTCTATGAACAGGCGCTCGACATGTACCGCGACGGCGCCCGCGGGAAAGCGGAGATTGCCTTCAACCAGGTCCTGCAATCGGCTCCAGGCCATACCGGCGCGGGATTTGGCCTCGCCAATCTGCTGTTCGACCGGGGCAGGCTGACGGAGGCTCTGGCCGCCTATAAGGCGCTCGCCGAGCAAGCGCCCGATCCGACGCCGATCCAGATGCGGCTTGGCGATACGCAGCTTGCTTTGCATCAATACGACCAGGCCGCCGAGACGTTCCGCCTGGTCGGCGATGTCGGGCCGCATCTGATCCAGGCGCATTACAAGCGTGGCATTGCTCTTGCAGCCGGCAAACGGCTGGCCGAAGCGGAGGCCGTTTTCGCCGCGATCCGGGACGTGCATTCGGACGATCCGGCCGCACTCGACTATGTTGCCAAGGCAAATGCCGCCCTCGAACGGATCCAGGCGAGGGCCGAACCCACGCCTCATAAGACCGATGTCGTGTCCGAGACCATCGCCCGCTGGAACCGAGGCTGGCAGCTCAGCGAGCGACGCCAGCCACGTCTGCACTGACGAGATACCTGCCGGGACAATGCCTTCTGGCGGTTCCTGGACGCGCAGCCGCCATGGTCTTTGATTTCGAGCTGTGATCGTTGTTAAAAGAGGCGCAAGCCTAATTTGCAACGCCTCAGTGGAACCTCATGCAGACCAATGCAGATGGCGCCGAAAGGGAACGGCTTCTGGCCATTCTCGATTTCTGGCACAAGATCGAGTTCTTTATTCCCTACGATCTCTCCAGCCGTATCGTCGCAGGTGAAGGGCGAAGTGTCTTCTGGCTGCATGCAAGGACGCTCGACGATGACAGTGCCGCGCTCAGCCGTCCAGCAATCCCCGAGGAGAAGCAGATCACGGGTTTTACCCTGTTTCTCGGCGTTTTCGGCAAATCCGAAATTACCGCTGTCCGCAGGCACTTCGATATGACTGCGGCCGATATCGCCGAATATGAGGATGCCGAACGCGGCGATCTCGACGGCGATACCTGCTTTGCCAGCCTGCAGCTGACACCCCTGGGGCAGCCGATTTTCGAAACATTTTCCGTGTCCACGCTTCCGTGGGCTTTGGGGCGCGTGCGAAAATCCGGCCTCTCCTCGCTCAGCCACGAGGCATTTGCCGACGGCAAGCGGCAACTGACGGAATTGCTTCAGAATTTTCGGACGCAGCGACAGCTGAGATCCTCATCCTTCGACGACGATGCCGATCAGCCGCTCGATGCCGGCGAAATCCTGACGCTGCATGAATTGCTCTGCGATTGGGCGAGCTTCGCCACGCATCAGGAGAAGCCCATTGCCGCGGTTGAAATACGCTACAAAGACAGGGCGGAAAGGCCCGAAATCCTCTCGCTGCCACCGCGACCGGAGAGCCATGCGCCCGATGCCGACGATGAGGATGATGAGAGCGCAAGCGCCGAGGAAGAGATCGGTATCCTGAACAGCTTCTTCATCGAGGATATCGAGCGGGCGATAATGTGCGTCAAACACGGTGATATTCCCGAGCCGCTCAGGCGATATCTCACCCCCTCGCCCCGGAGAAGCGGATCGATCTCTATTCGGAGGATGGGCGCAAGGCGATCATTCGGGCCTTGCATCCCGGAAAACTCAACAGTGGACGCTGGCTCAGCGAATCTCATCACGCGATGAGCCTCATGCAGCAGTTCGCGATCAACTCCGCCATTGGCGACCTTTCGGAGACCGGACTTTTCTCGGTCAACGGCCCACCGGGGACGGGAAAGACGACCCTGCTTCGCGACATGTTCGCGGATAATATCGTTCGGCGCGCCCGCGTTCTCTCTTCCTTGAAGGTGGCGCGCGATGCCTTTGACGGATCGCCGCGCCGCGTCACCTTCACAGACCGCAGCACCGCCTCGATATCGGCGCTGATTCCGGGCCTCGCCGGTTTCGAAATGGTGGTCGCCTCTTCCAACAATGCCGCCGTGGAGAATGTTTCGCGCGACCTTCCCAAGCGAAGCTCGATCGCCAGGACGTCTTCCCTCCAATATCTGCAGACGGTCGCGCACAAGATCGCCTGCCAAAAGGACAATGGCGCCGCCGTCAAGCTTTCCGACGGCGACCGCCCATGGGGTTTGATCGCCTGCGCGCTCGGCAACTCCAGGAACCGGCGAGCCTTCAAAGAACGGTTCGCCTTCATGGAGATCCCCGAAAGGCCGAACCCCGGCTGGTCCGGCGCGGCCAAGCCGCAGACGATCTGGCAGTGGCGAGAGAGCTATCAGGGGCCGAGCTTCGCCGAAGCATCGTCGGCCTTTCGTGCCGCCGACGAGCGGGTTCGCGACAAGATCGGTCAATATGCGCGCTATGCCGATCTCCACGACGATATCGCGCGGGTCTCACAGGATGCATTCTGCCGCGACGCGCTTGAACGGGTCGCGGCCGCCGCCGCCGACCTTCGGCGCGCGCAGAAGCGCTGCGACCTGACCGCGGCGGAAATGCTCCAGATCAAGGAAGAGTTGTCACATCTGAAGGAGGAGGAACAGCTGCTCGACCGCAGCGCGCCTGCCTGGTGGGAGCGAGTGATGCCGAGCAGTCCCGCCCGCCAGCACCGGCAGAATGTCGGCGCCAATGCACGCCGGCAGCTGGAATTGCGCAAGGCGCTGGCGGACTGTGAACAGTATCTTGCGAAAATCCATGAACCTCAGCGGCAACAGTCTTTGCGAGAACATGAGCGGGCCGAACAGGCACTGCGGTCACGACAGAAAATCTGGGAGAGGAAAGAGAGGAATTCGACCGTCTGGGGGAAGTTTTCGGTCATCCCACTTTGCCCGGGCGTCTCACAGACCTCGAAACCGAGCGGTTGCAGATCGATGGTCTCTGGCATCAGCACGAGCTGGCAGGCCTGCGCTCGGCATTGCTGGAAGCGGCGTTGACGCTGCACGAAGCCTGGCTGGCGGAGGTTGGCAGAAAAGGCGGGGGTTTTGGCGGAAACATCGTTGCCATCAGCAAACTGCTGTCCAACAACAGTCCCGTCGATGACGAGCACATAGCATTGATCTGGCAGAGCCTTTTCATGATCGTTCCCATCGTCTCGACGACATTCGCCTCCTTCGCCCGACAATTTCGCGGGCTGGGCGCCGGTTCGATCGGCTGGGTCTTCATCGACGAAGCCGGTCAGGCGGTGCCGCAAGCGGCGGTCGGGGCCTTGTTGCGAGGGCGCCGCGTCATGGCGATCGGCGATCCGCAGCAGATCGAACCGGTCTTTATCCTTCCCAGCGCGCTGATCACTGCCGCTTCTGCTCTCTCTGCCCACACGGCGGCAGGACAATATTCGCCGAACCGGGCGTCGGTGCAGATGCTCGCCGATGCCGCCAACCGCTATGGAACGACCGTCCCCGGCGAGGAAGCGGACGGGCTTTGGATCGGCTCCCCACTGAGGGTGCATCGGCGCTGCTTCGATCCGATGTTCGGCTTGGCCAACCGGATCGCCTATCAGGACAAGATGGTATTCGGGCTGGAGAATCGCCGGCCGGCCGGCGACGCGCCGCCATTTTATGGTGACAGCGCCTGGATCGACGTCAGGGGCAGGGTAGCGGGCAAACAGACGGTTGCCGAACAGACGGACTTCATCGTCGATGTCCTCACTGCAACCTATCGCCGCGATGGCGCATTGCCGGACCTCTACATCATCTCGCCCTTCAAGGAGATCAAAAGCAATCTGAGGCAGGCTCTGACCCATGCAGGATGGGTCGATCCGCTCGGAAATATGCGGTCCCCTCCTTTGAGGTTGTCTCGATGGCTGCGGGAGCGGATAGGCACGGTCCATACCTTCCAGGGCAAGGAGGAGGACATCGTTTTTATGGTGCTCGGCGCCGATGCCGATCACAGCGGAGCCGCAGCTTGGGCCGCATCGAAGCCGAACCTCCTGAACGTGGCGCTGACACGCGCCAAACGCCGCTTCTATATCGTCGGCGACCGCACTCTCTGGCAAACCTTGCCGTACTTCAGGGAGACCGCGAATGCTTTGGAGACTGTGCAAGCAGCGGAATTCCTGGCCCGGAATGAGCTGAACTGACGGATCCCGCTGTTGCGCGCTGAATCCCACGACCGTTCCCAGCAACGCCAAAACCCGCCGAGAGGCGGGTTTTGGGTGTTGTGCTAAGGGAATTTGGTTGCGGGGGCAGGATTTGAACCTGCGGCCTTCAGGTTATGAGCCTGACGAGCTACCGGGCTGCTCCACCCCGCGCCATGGCAAGTCTGATTGACTTGCTTGATTATAACACGAAAGGCCGCTTTGTGAGCGGCCCTTTGATCGGCTTTGGGCCGTTAGTTTTGTGTGAGAAGATTTTATTTCAAGAAGTTGCGTTTTGCAGACCTGGCAGCGACCTACTCTCCCGCGTCTTAAGACGAAGTACCATGGGCGCAGGGGCGTTTCACGGCCGTGTTCGGAAAGGGAACGGGTGCAGCCACCCCGCCATAACCACCAGGTCGGCAAAGCGCAACTTTATGTTTGAGAAGCTGGTACACGAGTGACTAGTGATTAGTGACTAGTCGGTAGTGTTTTGTTTTGAACACGTCTTTGAGGCTTGTGAGGAAAGAGGCGGAGCAGTTTTCACTACTTGCTACTGCCTATTCACTACTCACTATCGAACTTCGTTCGATGAGCACAGTCAATGAGAACGATCAAGCCGATCGAGCTATTAGTACCGGTAAGCTTCATGCGTTGCCGCACTTCCACACCCGGCCTATCAACGTGGTCGTCTTCCACGGCTCTGATAGGGAATACTCGTTTTCAGGTGGGTTTCCCGCTTAGATGCCTTCAGCGGTTATCCCGTCCATATATAGCTACCCTGCTATGCCCTTGGCAGGACAACAGGTCCACCAGAGATATGTCCATCCCGGTCCTCTCGTACTAGGGACAGATCCTGTCAATATTCCTACACCCACGGCAGATAGGGACCGAACTGTCTCACGACGTTCTGAACCCAGCTCACGTACCGCTTTAATTGGCGAACAGCCAAACCCTTGGGACCTGCTCCAGCCCCAGGATGCGATGAGCCGACATCGAGGTGCCAAACAACCCCGTCGATATGGACTCTTGGGGGTCATCAGCCTGTTATCCCCGGCGTACCTTTTATCCGTTGAGCGATGGCCCTTCCACGCGGGACCACCGGATCACTATGACCGACTTTCGTCTCTGCTCGACTTGTCAGTCTCGCAGTCAGGCGGGCTTATGCCATTGCACTCGACGACCGATTTCCGACCGGTCTGAGCCCACCATCGCGCGCCTCCGTTACTCTTTCGGAGGCGACCGCCCCAGTCAAACTACCCACCATACACTGTCCCGGACCCGGATGACGGGCCGCGGTTAGACATCCATGACGATAAGGGTGGTATTTCAAGGATGGCTCCACGGAAACTGGCGTCCCCGCTTCAAAGCCTACCACCTATCCTACACATGCCGACACGAATGCCAGTGTAAAGCTATAGTAAAGGTGCACGGGGTCTTTCCGTCTGACCGCAGGAACCCCGCATCTTCACGGGGAATTCAATTTCACTGAGTCTATGTTGGAGACAGCGGGGAAGTCGTTACGCCATTCGTGCAGGTCGGAACTTACCCGACAAGGAATTTCGCTACCTTAGGACCGTTATAGTTACGGCCGCCGTTTACTGGGGCTTCGAATTCAAAGCTTGCACCTCTCCTCTTAACCTTCCAGCACCGGGCAGGCGTCAGACCCTATACGTCGTCTTGCGACTTCGCAGAGCCCTGTGTTTTTGATAAACAGTCGCTACCCCCTGGTCTGTGCCACCCCATCATACTTGCGTAAAATGGGGTCACGCTTCTTCCGAAGTTACGCGTGCAATTTGCCGAGTTCCTTCAACATAGTTCTCTCAAGCGCCTTGGTATACTCTACCTGACCACCTGTGTCGGTTTCGGGTACGGTCTATACGGTGGAGCTATTTCCTGGAACCGCTCCGCTGCCCATCCAATCCAATAAGAATGAACAACTTGTGCAATCCGTCACTACCACCAGGCCCACGAATATTAACGTGGTTCCCATCGACTACGCATTTCTGCCTCGCCTTAGGGGCCGGCTAACCCTGCTCAGATTAACTTTAAGCAGGAACCCTTGGTCTTTCGGCGAGAGGGTCTCTCACCCTCTTTATCGTTACTCATGTCAACATTCGCACTTCCGATACCTCCAGGAGCCCTCACGGGTCTCCCTTCATCAGCTTACGGAACGCTCCGCTACCACGTGTATTGCTACACATCCTCAGCTTCGGTGCATGGCTTCAGCCCCGTTACATTTTCGGCGCAAAGACCCTTATTTAGACCAGTGAGCTGTTACGCTTTCTTTAAATGATGGCTGCTTCTAAGCCAACATCCTGGTTGTTTTGGGATCCTCACATCCTTTCCCACTTAGCCATGACTTGGGGACCTTAGCTGGAGGTTAGGGTTGTTGCCCTTTTCACGACGGACGTTAGCACCCGCCGTGTGTCTGCCGAGTAGTACTCCCCGGTATTCGGAGTTTGGTTAGGATCAGTAAGACGGTGAGTCCCCATAGCCCATCCAGTGCTCTACCCCCGGGGTATTCGCTCGACGCTCTACCTAA